>NZ_JARVHF010000003.1:0-37927 GCF_040459885.1 Bacillus cereus group sp. MG20 | reverse complement strand
ATGTAGTAAGTGAATCAAAACAACAATCCAAAAAGCAGATATTGTAACTTCAACTTTTTCATTCTTTTTTTGATATACCCAATAAGCATAGTTATATAATATTCCAATTATTGCTGTAGCAACTATATAAGTAATACCATCTGAATGACTTAATCCGAATATAATTGATGCTATTAAAATAATAAGATAAACACGATCTTTAATAAAAGAAATACAACTTAATACCCAAAATAAAAATACCTGAAAAATTACTGTTTCATATACTGGTGCCGCAAATACTCCTACTAAAATCTGTATAATAGCGAGTTCTTCCTTTATCGGATGTTGTTTTATCGGTGGCAAAAATAAATCTAACGGCATCACAAGTAAAAACGATCCCAATACAATAAGTAATACAAACCAAATTACAGGTAAAGCAAACATAAATTTATTAAATTTTTCCAGCATATATCTTTCTCCTATTCCTTCTCATATCAATAAAATTATATATTAAAATTATGTTAATACAATAAGTAATAGAATTAAATCAACACAAATAGTACTAAATAGTAAATTCTCTATCTTCTTCCCTATTCCATCAATGTAAACTTTTGAATATTAGTTTACATTCAATTCCCCTTAATCATTGACTTCTAACCAAAAACCCTGATATCCTTAATTTATATAATAAAAGTATACATTCAAAACACTATAAATAAAGAGGGCATAAATCCATGAATAAAAATCCACATCTTATTGATGTCCAACCCATTCGTAGCAAAGAACAGATCGAAGATATGAAATGGGCTCTTAAACGTCATTGTTCCAAACGAGACTATATTCTGTTTCTTATCGGCATCCATACCGGATTACGCGTGAGTGATCTACTCCAACTCGAAACACAAACCATAATAAAGTTAAAACGAAAAAAGAGAAAAGAATTCAAAATCAAAGAAGGAAAAACAAAGAAAGAACGCATGATTAACCTTACTTCCATTTTTGATGAGGTATACTCTTATGCTCAAACCCTAGATAATACCTGGTTATTCCCTTCCCGAAAAGGAGGTCAACCCATTAGTAAGATCCAAGCGTATCGACAATTGCAAAAAGCCGGAGATTTTGCCAGTGTAGAATCTATCGGAACACACACTATGCGCAAAACCTTCGGTTATTGGTTTTATAAACAAACTAAAGATGTAGCTATGCTGCAAGAAATTTTAAATCACAGTACACCACAAATTACACTTAAATATATCGGGATCAATAAAGAAGAAAAAGATAATATCCTTGATACATTTCAAATCTAAACTTTCTTATTTTTGTTAATTTTAATATATTGAATATATAATATTAAAAGGAGTGTTCATCATAAATAATCTAAATAAATTCCTAAATGAAAACCAATTTATCAAATATTCCCTTTACATAATATTAGGTGCCGGAATTATAAAAATAGGCTATGAATTTGGATATTACATTGCAAATTTAGCGATGTAAAGATAAAAAGACCAGATTAATAGGATGTTTCTCTAAGAAATACAAAAAACCTTAGGTAATTAAAAACACCTAAGGTTTTTTAATTCAATAGATTAATCCATTAAATTTTTCAACTCTAAAAACAATTTTTAATTACATCACCTAGTTCAAAAAACTCCAAAACAGCTTTTTGTGTTTCACCCGGTAAAGCTCTAGTAGATACACTTACCGCTCTCTTAATAGCATTACCTCTACCATAACCAAGATTACGTTGATGCTTATATGCTGTTACAATGGTCTTAGTCATAGAGTTAATACCACCCATTAACTTAGCCGCTTGTTTAACCTTTAAAATTTTTGCCCATGGAAGAGCATTTACAGCAATCGCTTTTCCAGCACTAGAAATACAATCCCAACTAACACCACGAAGTGATCCATTAAGATTATCCGCTACAGCTGTTAAATTATCACCATCTGCTATAAAAGTATATCCAGCAAACTCAGATCCTTTATTTTCGTTTAACCATTCAACCCCAGAATCAATTCCTGAATTCGCAACAGCATCTGGCATTTTTTCTACTAATTCTAAAAGTGGAGATAAAGCTTCATAGTCTTCAATTTCTGATTCTATCTGTTTAGCTTCATTCTTAGTTGTTTTAACTTCTGCATTTGCTACCGGAAAACTAAAGATTGTAGAAAACATTAAAAACGAACAAAAAAGAATACCTAACCTTAAAAATCTTTTTGACATACAAAAACCTCTCCCTTGATTTTACATTTATTCAAATATATGCGCATACTTCAATAATATGGTAACATATATTAAAATATAGTCCATACCTAATTTAAATTTACTAAGGAGGTTTTCCACATGAATAAATACATTTTACCTGGAATTATACTAATCTCTATCATTACCTTTATCGCAAACTTTATTGTTAATGATGAGAAAATCAATGCTCTAATTGATGTCATTGGCCTTATTTTAATTTTAATTTTAGGATTCTGGGGTTTTTCACGAATAAGTAAAGATCAGAAAAAAAACAAATAATATTTTAAATAAAAAGCTAAGAAAAAAGATCTAGTTTTTTACTAAATCCTTTTTCTTAGCTTTTTGTATTTTTATATTTAAATATTATAAATACATATTTTTAGTCTGAAATCCATCTTGCAACAGATCATTGCATGCCTTTTTTATAACGCTACGATGCGTTCCTTACTATTTAACATTAGAATAATTAAAGTAATCAAAGGAGGTACATATATGGACATTGGAAAAAAAATAAAACATTTAAGATTAATAAATAACATGACACAAGAAGATGTAGCCAGCCAATTATTTATTTCAAGACAAGTTATATCTAAATGGGAACTAGGAAAAAGTCTTCCTGATCTAACCAATTTATTAGCCTTAAGCAATCTATTTAATGTTTCAATTGATTCTTTATTAAAGGAGGATTCAAATTTGCAAAATCAGATAATAAAACAAAGCAATTATAAAAGATATTTATTAATAGCCGCTCTCTACATATATTCTTTAATTACTATTGTTGTTATATTTTATTGTCTCATTGCTTTTTTACTTATACCAAAAGACATAAAAACATCAGATCTAAACGTTATTAATTCCCACTTTTATCAAGAAAGCGATAAAAAAGAAATTCTATATATTTATAGTAAATTAACACCGTTTTTCTCCAATTATTCAGGAGATTATAGCATTCAAACAAAAGAACATGAAATAAACATTCATGCTAATCAAAATTCAATTCCATTTAGAAATAAAGATGTTTTATTTTCAATCGAAAAAGATATAGCTCACGGGATAGATTGGCAAGAAAAAGATGTTTACATTGTAGACGAAAACAATAACAAAATACTTATATATAACCATAAAAACAAACAACTATATTATCAAACAAAAAATTAAAGTAGGTGATCAAAATTAAAAACATTTACAAATATTTTTTTATACTAACTACGCTTATTCTTAATATAATTAGTTCTCTACTCATTATGAATACTGGATTTACACCAGGGAATATGGTATTTGCCATTACATTTTTAATTTTCACTATGCTATTTCAATCCACTACAATGCTATTTATTATATATATGATTAAAAATGATACATCTAAAAAAATAAAAATAATATTATACATATTTTTAACATTAGATATATTTATCTTTTTATCGTTGCTATACATGGCATATATAGTAACAACAGCATTAAAATATTATTAACATCAATATAGCAAGGGAATGCTTGTAGACTGATCTATACTGCATTCCCTTATTGTATGTATGCTATATTCTTATTCGCCTTTTTCTAACAGTATAACCACGAATTTTGGCGAAGACATTGGTTTTTTCCCTTTAATACTGGGGCATCTGTCCTATGCTTTTCACTCCACGATTCACTTGACTACGAGCCTCTTCCCCTCATAGTCAAGTGACTTTCGCGGCATAAACACATAGGAATCAGTAGATTACTTCCAAAATTGATACCATTTCTTTTCATTACTTGCCGCAACCATCTGTTTTACTTCTTGAAGCTCTCGCATAACAGTCATAACAGCTTTATCACGATCAGCAACTTGTTGTTTCTCTACAGTATCGGAGTGAGTTAATAATTTTTGTTGCGATTCCAATAAGTTTGTTAATTGAGCTATTTGTTCATTTTGATTCTGTAATTGTTTTTGTTGTAGCTCCACTGTACCTTTTAATTCTTGCAATAATTCTTTTAAATCATCTGATTTAGGTGTTATAACAGTCATATTTATATTCTGAACTGTTAACCCTTCTTCTTCTAAAAGTAATTTACAAGCATCTTCCAATGTAACTTGGGGCATACTTTTTAATTCTACTAACCTTTGTAATAATCCGATATCATAATCATCAAAAATAACCCGTTCTCGTTCATCTCTTTTAAAAGCATAACAGTTATAACTCTCAATTAATAAATAATATTTTTTAATCGTAGACGGTGATACTTTTAATCTTTTAGCAACTTGGGATACATTTTCATAAATTATAGGAGTCATAATAGTCATAACCTCCTTTTTAGTATTTCAAATTCGTTATAACGGTTATAACTCCTCTATCTTAGCATTTTAAATAAACTTGAGCTAAATCTACTCTTCCTCTTCCGTGACCTAATTCTTCATGAACTATATTCATCGCATCTTGTACTTGCCGATAGGTAGTTTTAAACTCTTGACGAATCCCATAATCCGCGCGTTTTCCTCGCTCATAATTTTTAAGTATATAAGCCAATACTTTCTGTCCTTGCTCATAGGATTCCCCTAATAATTCTTTAAAACGTTCCCTCGCGAACGTATGACGGAACATATGCGTTCCATTCGTAGGAATCCCAGTTGTCCTTCCAGCTTTTAATAGAGCTGCCCGCAAAGTATTATCTTTAACTGGAATGACTTTTTCATGTAACTTTTTATCTTTAATTATTTCATAGATTTTTTCTTGCAATCTTTCAGGTATCTGAATTTCACGTCTCCGTCCACCTTTTGTAATTCCTTTTCCATTCTTAATCTTTAAAACACCATTCTTCAAATCAAAATGTTCTAAAGTCAGATTGATAACTTCCCTCGTACGAAGTCCCAAATATAACTGTAATTGAAATGCATTCCGAACATGGATAGAGGGGATATTCTCTATTAATCTATTCGCGTCTCTCAAGCTCATAGAGCGATTCTCAGGAGCTTTCTTATTTTTTGGGTTGTTATAGCTAAACACTCTTTTTTCAGAACAAAAGCTCACCGGGTCCTTTTGAAATTTCTCTGCTTGTTTGTGCATAGCTATTTGTAACTTCCTTAAGCACGTCTCAATATTCATTAGGTGTCCGTGGGACACCCCTTCTTGTTCTTTATACTGTAAATAAGCATAATAATATTCTTCTTTAAAATAAATGATTCGTGTAATTCCATACTGTTCCCTACAAAAACGTGCAAAATCAATTGAAACCGATATTGTATTTTGAATATGTTTAAAAGAATATAGCCCCCTCGTATGCTGCCCTTCTTTTTTCGCCTCATATTTTGATTGCCCAATACAAATAATTTCTTTTATTGCATTTTCAATTTGCCTTACAAGGGATACTTTTGAAGATCCTCGCCGTCTTCCCATATTCCCGCCGCCCTTCGGTCGGCCCGTTTTCGCTTACGCTCAAACGGGCATAATCCACCTTATGGTGCGCGGCAAATGCGCCGCACACCATAAGGTGTCAATTTGCTACTCCATATGTATCTGTAAAACTCCAATTTAAGCCTAAGCCTATCGCTCCATATTTAGCGTGGAGAGCAACTGTTATATCCACGTTTTCCTTAGCAAATCCACTTATCTTCGCAACGGCATGGCTATAGCCATGCTTCTTTCGTACCTTCCGGTCCTCACTCCTTTTTTATATTGTTTAATCCCAAAACACATTTGTTCATTTTCATGATTTCATTAAAAATAAATAATTATATATAAAAAGAGCCGTTCCGGAATCAGAGTCATAGACACAAAATAAGTGTCTGAATCTGAACCGCGAAACGGCTCTTGAATGTTTAAAAGAAATAAAAAAGAAAAGAAAAGTAAATCTACATTAAATTTAACATAAGTTAGGTATAGATTCCATTGATTTTCGTTGACTTTTAGAATAGGGACTGACTCCCTCTTTTGAGTCTAACCCCTGTGTATTATATCTATCCATACGGTAAATGAAATTATTAACGGTTTAACTTGTATACTAACAAATTTAGGGCAATAAACGTGGCGCGTAATTGTTGTGTGAGTAATTGATAATCCTCTTTCTCCTATTATTTTCATCAAATTACGAAAACACAGATTGTAACGCGAGTACGACCTGACCATTAATAAGAATAGTTGAAGCTAATAATCTTTACGCTTGAATAGGTTTTAGATCAATGAGTATGGAACACTATCAAAAAACAGTACATATCGCAAGTTAAAATGCTTTGTACTGTTGCTTACTTATCTATTATTTTTTACACCTGCTATAGTTAAAAATTGTTTAGTAAACTATTTTTTCCATTAAATGTATCCTATAAATCTTATATGAAATTTAAAGTACAGGTACTAATTTCCACACAACTTTTTCTTTACCTAAGTAGGCTCTTGTAATAGGACCATTTGTTACTTCGATATCTTCATAATTAAGATATCCACCTTCTGATTGCAGGGTATATCCTCCTTCTACAGAAGTTATTATCCAATCAACCGCGTATTGTTCACCCAAACTAATATATAAACCACCCCCACCATAATTATCTATAAAGTGATCAACAAGTCCTATCCCAGGCATCGGATAAGGCATCCCAATATGGTATGTCTTTTTTTCTTCAGAAAAAACCAATTTCATACGAGCTCCATTAGGTTTTTCCACTGTATTGCCTAGTGAAGGAGCAACTACTAAAGATGGTGAAAAATTAAAAGACCGATGAGAACCTAATCCTCTTGTTGGTAAATCTGCTGGAACTATATAATAATTTTTACTTGTGTCAATTCGATCTACTACCGAATCGGATGGGGTAGATGCACTTGCTTTCTCTATTGGGGGAAATCCTAACAATGTAACTAAAACCAGAAAGGATAGTAATAATCCTTTAAATTTCACAAAAACACGTCCTTTCATATTTAAATATTATAGAGATAAAAACATTTTGAGAACATAAAAGCTTACTAGCTTATTATTAATTACTTATTCACGTATTATCATTTAAACAAGTTATATTTAAAACTTATATAAACTTTAAGACGTAGGTACTAATTTCCACACAACTTTTTCTTTATCTAAACAGGCACGTGTAATAAGACCATATAGTGAATCAATCTCTTTATAATCAAGGTACCCTCCTTCGGCTTGCAGTGTATATCCTCCTTCTACAGAAGTTATCGTCCAATAAATCGCGTCTTTTTCAGATGGACTAAACCCTAAACCATTATCTATCCAATAATAATACAATCCTATCTTAGGGAACTGATAAGGCACCCCAATACGATATTTCTTGTTTTCTTCAGAAAAATATAATTTCATAGGAGCTGCTACAGGATTTTCCACTGTGTTACCCCTTGAACTAACTACTAAAAACGGGAGATGATTAAAAGACGGGTGAGCCTCTAATCCTCTTGTTGGTGAAACTGCTGGAACTATATAATAATTTTTACTTGTATCAATCCTATCTTCTACTTCGTTTACTGAATTAGATGATACGGATGCACTTGCCTTCTCTATTGGTAAAAATCCTAAAAATGTAACTAAAACCAGGAAGGATATTAATACTCCTTTACTCTTCATAAAATCACCTCCTTTAAAATATTTAACTTATATAATAACCACACAAAGATAAATCTGAATATTAAGAAAATTAGTTGTGAAATTTAGCATAATTCTTGTTCAACTATTTTGTTGCGCATACTATGATTAATACATTTATGCCGTAGGAGCCTATTCAATTGCATTAGTAAGGATTCAAAATTTTAATAGGATAAATTTACATAATAAAATTAACCATGCTTAATAACATACATTATTCATGACCATTGCAAAAATTATTATTTTGGAGTCTTCCCATGAAATAAATCAATCATGTTGGAATTATAGGTGTAGTAGAATGAAGTGTGGTTGTTCGAGCAATTGGTATAATATATAAACGACTGAAGAGTAAAAAAGAAAAGTTTTCTTTTTTACTTTATCATTTCAAATAAATATGATTTATTGAAAGATATCATAAGCAACCATTCCCAAAGGGTATTGGGATATAAGGTGACAGTTGGATTCGAACCAACATAAAAGGGTATGCTAACCTTGTACCATTCCTTATTGGCATGCCACCATGTGAAAAATATTGATATACTAAAATAAAAGGCGACAATCGGATTTGAACCGATGATACAGGTTTTGCAGACCTGGGCCTTACCACTTGGCTATGCCGCCATATAATTCTCTATAAAAGAGAATTAACACTTTGTTTTACGATTAAAACAATGTTAAATATCATATAATTTAACTATTATTTCTGAATAAACAGATTTCACACCACATTATAACATTGTTTATTTAATTTAGTAAATAAAATTACTGATTTTTCAAATATAACCATCATTTATAGAAAGCCTTCGACATTTTGTCTTCTGTGCCTATTGAAATTTCATAGCCCCCCTAGACAAATAAGAGAAGCGGCATGTGACTTCAACGTACAAATATGTTTTTTATTATATGCACCATGAGTTGATCCTACTAAAATAGTGAACAGAAAATAGATATTACAGGATTCTCCTACCCCTATAGATAGGGATAGTCCAATATTGTTGTAAATCATCTAATTCTCTAAACTAAAGTTTTTTATTTAGCATATTCAAGGATTTTAGATTCCTATTTTTAGGTCAACAGATATACACCCTAAATATAGAATGAATATCTAATAAAATAATTTTGTACCTTGATAACACGCAATACCTTTTCTATCAAATAGCTTTTCTTTAAATGCTATAGGATCAGTGTAATAAACTATACCTATGACAACTTGGATTCAAGTATAAATCTTTTAGTGTTAATATGTTCTCTTTTTTAATTTTAAGTCCTTCGTTATCTATATTTAGGCATGTTCATTGGATTAGGATATGTGTTTGGATTTGTAACCATCTGATTTGGTAAAAAAGCAGCTATAGCAGCTGGAACTGTCTCTATATAAATATCGTCTGAACCAGCACCCGTTACAACCTGTTTTAATTCATTTTCATCAACTACACTAATCAATCCACCAGTATTCCATTTTTGTTTTCGCATTTCATCTGATTTTTTTCTTCTAAACATTTGATATCCACCCTTTTTTATAATTTTTTAGTTTGAATTTAAATACGTAGAAAACATTTAAGTTGTTTCTCTTTTAAATTGCTAGATTTTTTTATTTTTAAAGCCAAAATGTTAAATTTATAGTTTGTATCGGTATGAATGATTATTTATAATTCCTCTATATAATTTTTGTTTTACATATATATTTTTAGAAAATCGCACTTGAGAAATAGATCTCAAGTGCTTATTAAGTTAGTTACTATCTCTTTTTCTTTCGGGAATAAAACTAGAAAGGAAAAATGCAGCAGCTAATGCTAGACTTAATTGTTCGGTATTATCAATCTCTAAACCTTTATTCCATTGGTATACAAAAGATACCACTAATAAAAGGATTGCTATTGCACCGGTATATCTTGCTACTTTTCGCATAGTTCCTGTTTTTTTTCTTTGAATATCCATATTTATCCCTCTTTCTTATTAATTAAATTTTCTTTTTCTTAAAGTAATACAGTTCTTGTTATTAAATTCATAAATATATTCACTTAATTTGCTAGTAATTTGTGCTCAGGTTCTATATCTTTGAAGAAGGAAGAGTAATAACCTGCTTTTAACATTAACTCTTTATGAGTACCCGCTTCTATAATAGTCCCTTTATCCATTACAATTATTAAATCTGCATTCATTACTGTAGTAAGTCTATGTGCAATTACAACCCTTGTGCATTTTATTCCATTGAGATAATCATCTACCTTCTTCTCATTCAGATGATCTAATGAACTTGTTGCTTCATCTAACACTAAAATTGATGGTTTATGAACTAAAGCTCTCGCAAGTGCAATACGTTGTCGCTGTCCTCCAGATATATTGAATCCCATCTCAGATATGAACGTATTATACTGCATAGGCATCTTCATAATGTCATCATGTATTTGTGCTATCTTAGCGGCTTCGACAACTTCTTCTATCGATATATCTTTATCGTAAATTGCAATATTTTCAAAAATGGTCTTATTAAAAAGTGTAACGTCCTGAGGAACTACACCAATTTGACGTCTCAATGATGATTTTTCGATATTATTTAAGTCGAAACCATCGTAATATATTTTCCCCTCACTCGGATTATGCAATCCCAATAGTAGACGAGACATGGTACTTTTTCCAGCGCCAGATTCTCCAATAATCGCCACTTTTTGACCCGGTTTAATTTCTAAATTAATATTTTCAACAGACATAGGGCTATATTTTGTATATTGATAACTTACATCTTCAAAACGTATACGGCCTTCGAGATTAGTTATCTCTTTCATATCTGTGTTCTTTTCTTCTATCGGTGCATCTAATACATCTTGTACCCTTCTTAAATACGTACCAGTTACAAAGAAAGAATTAAACATTTGGACAATCGACTGGCTTAATCCAAAAAATTGATTGGAAATAGCGTGAAAAGCTACTAAATTTCCTAATGTTAACTGATTGTTTAATATTAAATAACCACCAAGCCAAAGAGTAACTAAGGGGGCTAAATTCCCGATAGAGCTACTTACTGATTGAACGTAATTATTAAGGTTTTCCTTCTTTCGATAAGCTTTTAATAATTTGTTAAAACTCTTTTTCCATCGAGTAAATATTTTATCCTCGATTCCAGCTGTTTTAACATTGAATATTCCATACAATGTTTCAGTTTGAATACTTTGCACTTCAGTATTAGCAATAATTTCTTCTTGGCTAACTTCTTTTACTCTTGAGCGTGTAGCAATTAATACTACCGCATTAATAGCTGTGAACGCTAAAACAGATAAAGTCAAAAGTGGCGATTTAATAATCATGAAAACGAATATTACAATTAGTAATCCAACATCTAATATACCCTTAATAAGATTTGACCCAATCATATCTCGAATCATTCTTAGACTATTTACTCTGAATAGAAGATCTCCAAATTTTCTTAAGAGGAAAAAATGATAAGGTAAATGAAGTAAATGATTAATAAATTTACTCATCATTTGTTTATCTAAAAAGTTTTCCAATACGATTAAAACCTTACCTCTAACTATATTGAATAGAAATTGGAATCCCACAACAAATACTATTGATATTAAAAATATATTTAATAAATTAAAATTTTGAGGTGAAATGACACTATCTATTAAATATTGGATTAGAAGAGGTATACCTAAAGTAAATAACTGTAAAACAAAAGATAATAAAATTAAATTAATTATCAGGGATGGTCGTTCTCTCAGTATATTAATATATGGTAACCACAAGCTTTTCCGTTTCTTTTTAACAAAGCTTGTACCTGGTACGCATGTCATAACATATTTTGAAAAATCCCTTTCGAATTCTTCCTTTTTTACTTTCGTTCTTCCTACGGCTGGGTCAACAATTGTTGCTCCATGTTCAGATATTTCCTCTAGTACTACATAATGTTTTTCTTTCCAATAAATAATGCAAGGGAGTGGGAGTTTATATAATTCATCATATTCTTGAATTTTAAAACAATTTGCTTCATATCCTAGCCCCTCTGCCAGATTCTTCAAATGAAATAGTGATGTTCCGTCTCTTCCATTACCAATCCTTTCATACATGTCATGAAAAGATACGGTACTATTATGATATTCGGTAATCATCGCTATACAACAAAAACCACATTCAGTCTGTTGAGCTTGTTCTATAAATGGTACCTTCTTCTTAAACATCAACTAGGCTCCTTTCTATATATTTTATTGTACTTAAAATATATACGTTCCCTGATGTTAATAACAATTAGTAAAAAAGTATCAAAAAAAAAGCAAATTATCGTTTGTTTTTTCATTATTTTTTTACTACTACAAAAGAGGTTAAGGGCTAAAACCCTTCTAGATGTGGCTTTGAGTAATAGAAGTACTAACATAAGTTCAACATTATATATCCAATCATTACTTTGAAAATTCTCTTCTCAGAGATATTAATATAGTAAGTATTAACTTATTTAACTGAAATTGTAGTTACTTATAACGAAAAGCAACTTATATACAAATCTCATAGGAAATAGCTTTTTCTGTATAAGTTTCGTTACATGTCCTAAAATAATGTTAAGGGCAGTATTAACAGGAAAAAATTGTTATATATCTATTTTATAATATGGATATGGGATGGGCATGGAGGAAGTAACACTAGATCCGAAACTAACAAGTAGCTATGTTTGCTGCGCTTTACAGATTTCGCGATAAGGTAAAATCCATGAGAGACTTTAGTTCGCCTTTAGGCATAGGATGAAAACATCGTTTTTTCGTAGAAAAGTACTTGTTTTTTTGGGATTTAATTCAACTATAGACACGAACGAGATGCTAAAACATTCGAACACTCAACTAGCTGTACAATATGGTCATAGGATCGTAGCTCACGAGCCTATAATGGTATTTTGTGAGAATGATGGCAATCTTACACGTCAGTGCTATCAGAGATAAACGTCGTCTTTGATAACAAGAAGCCTACTGGGCGTTAACCAGATTGTCCTTTTAAAGGTGGGAGTGTCAATTTTTCTGTATATGTTTGAAAAGATTAGCCTTTTTTCGCTATAAAAAAATACCCAGATAAATAGAAAAAAGAGTCCACCAACCACATATGGACTCTTTTAACTGTTTTCCTGAATAGGATAATATCGGGTCTCTCTATGGACCTTTTCTCTTTCTATACTGTCTTTCTCAATGATTTTACATAACGTACTGTAATTAAAATCATACCAAGAGTAAATGCAACTATTGATACCAATAATATACCAATAGATAATACACCCTGATCAGCTAATTCTGTAGACTTGAATGGTAAAGACCATATATATCCAAATCCCCACTTTACTTCTGAAAAAAGAAATAAGCCGATTAAAGATAAGATTATATTAATAAATGTAAAAGTGATAGATGTTTTAATAAATAAGAATAATAAGAGTTGCACTGTAATAAGTGGAATTGTGGAAACTACAGAAAGTAAAAATACTTTAATCATAAATACTAAAGGAAATGGATCTGTAAAATCAAAATACATTCCAAATAAATATAAGCTTACTAAAACTATTAAGTGTAGTGCAGAAAATAATAATACACTGGATACAAGTTTAGATAAAACAATTTTAAAATTAGTATTTGGAGATAGATGCATTATTTTCCAATTCGTTTTGTTTTCAAACTGACACAGGAAGGCCGTTACCATCCCCGAAATAACAGGAAGAAAAAAACCAACATAGAAGAAAGATGCCAACATCCATACGCCCATCCAATCATTATCCAAACCATGATTATACTTGCCTACTACAAATTTAGTATACATAATCATTGAATATATAATCGGAAAAAGTGCTAGGACGAATAATACAATTTGTTGTGGGTGTTTTCTTATTTTTATCCAATCGGAATAAATTAAATTTATCATTTGAGATCTCCTTTGTTAGTTTTTATTATTCATTTTAATAAATAAAATGTATCCAATTCCTAAAATGAGAATGGTAATAGGAATTCCTGCTAGCATGTACCATTTATCGTATGACCATAATGTATTAAAAACATCTAGATTATTCACAAAATTGATTGGAAAATATAAGATCTGATATGAAATAGGAAACCACCAAAGCTTAGTTGAACTTAATATATCGCCAAAAAGATACGAAGCTAGAGCTAGTGCAACGATCACTGATTGATTTGATACATTAATAGATATAATGAATGCCAAAGCGCAAAATGGAATGCTAATAAGAAATGGATATAACGTAAAGACAAACACATGCTGCATGGAAACCGTATCTAAAGAAATACCTAACCCCGGAAGTAATAACACTGTACAAGTCATATGTATTACGGTTGTAATAATAAGAGCAACCATAACAACAAAGAACTTATTTATATACACACTAAATTTCTGTACTGGATACGTAAATGTTCTTTTCCACGTCGAATTTTTATATTCAACATTGTTTACACTAGCTATAATAAACACCATAAAAAAATTTAATATGTATTTTAAAATTTGCAAATTTATACCAAATATAGTTTCTAATTTAATAGTATGAGAATTACTATAGTAATTTAGTCCAGCAAATTCACCTAATGCAAGTATAATAGGTCCTAAGATAACCAAAAACCAAAAATGACTTTTTCTATATTTTATATACTCAGTGGCTAATACATTTCTCATACACTTACAGCACCTTGTTCAACAATATCTAAATATGCTTCCTCTAAATTCTGCTTTTTAGTTTGGAAAGATTGAATAAAAATCTGATTCGTTACTAATAGTTGTTGAATATCATTCAGTGATTTTTCATCATAATATTCAATACTAAAGATGTTATTATTTACATTGAATGTATAATTGGATTGTTTAAGTAATTTATCAGTCAGAGCTATATTATTAACACTAACTTCAACAATATTTAATGATTGTTTATTTTGTAGGGAAGATAATAAACCTTGGTACTTTATTTCTCCATGATGAATAATCCCGATATGATCAGCCATTTGTTCCACTTCACTTAAAATATGACTTGAAAGGATTATAGTAGAATTAAACATTTTTGGAGCTTTTTTTATTAATTCTTTCACTTCATAAACCCCCTGTGGATCTAATCCATTAGTAGGTTCATCCAATATTAATAGTTCAGGATTATTGATGAAAGCAGCAGCTAATCCTAAACGTTGTTTCATACCCAGAGAATATTTTTTAAAAGCACGATTTCGATCCTCATATAGTTTGAATAAATTCAAAAGTTCTTTTATATGTTCTTTATCATGAACATGTTTCATTTTAGAAGCAATTAATAAGTTTTCATATCCGGACAAGTGCTCATAAAAAGTTGGCGCTTCAATTAATGAACCTGTTTTAGATAAGATTTCTATTCTATTCTTTTGTATATCCATTCCCAATACTTCTACAGTTCCCTCATCAGCCTCTATCAACCCTAAAATAATTTTAAAAAATGTAGATTTACCAGCTCCATTCGGGCCTAACAATCCAAATATCTCACCCTTTTCTATAGTTAAATCAATTCCCTTTAGAACCTGTTTCTCTTTATAGTTTTTATGTAATCCTTTAATGTTTAGAATTTGATTATTCACGAAATCAACCACCTAACGTCATAATTTTCAATCAATTAATTTTATCCTTATATTTCCTGGATATCAATTGTTTATTATGCTTTGTAAAAAGGATGGCAAAGCATAACAAAAAATTGATATTTTTTCATCTGAATTTTCAGTCTATATATCGAGACATTTGGCCAATGCCCCATTACACTCTGTAATCAATTTTTTATTTAATACTACACTCACTATCATCCTATTTTAAAATAATAGTGAGTGTAATTTGAAAATATCATCGAAATAGATTTATTAAGAATACAATTATTTAACGCTACTTGTACTTTTATAACTATTAACTAATCCATATCCATATTGATCATCTTTACCAGTTGCACCTAAATCGGTAGCACCATCTTTTAAATACTTGATAGTTATATCTGCCGAAGGTTTTGTAGAATGAAGCTCATAATACCTTGAGATAATAGCTCCTAATGTACCAGATACTGATGGTGCAGATAAGCTAGTCCCTAGGTTTAGCGTGTAGCCCTTCGGTGTATTTAGTTGAGCATCCAACATAGTGGGTTCTAAATAAGTTGGATAGGTAGTACCAATTAAATAGGATGGATCAAATTTGAATTGATTATCAATAATTGTTCCATATGAACCACTTGGTGCACTAAAGTCTACCTCTGGACCAAAGTTGGAGTAATTTACAAATTCATCGTTCTTGTCTGTTCCCGATACCGTTAATACATTACTTAATCCACCAGGTACATGAATTTTATACAATACACCTTTCTCATCATCTACTTTTTCAAATGGTTTATCCAAGTTTATTCCTTCATTGCCTGCTGAAGCAACTACAATAGAATTTTTTTCTTTCGCATATTGAATAGCCCTTTCATATGCCTTTATAATTGCGTTTTCATCGTCCAAATTTATAGCCTTATATGTTCCTAAACTTAAGTTTATTACGTCTGCTCCGTTATTTGCTGCATCAATAATAGCCTGTATAGTCCAAACTGATTCACCATCTTTTTTCCCTATAACTTTATATGGAGTAATGGTTATATTTGGAACAATCCCTTTTAATTTATCATGAGCTGCAATAATTCCTGCAACCTGAGTACCATGGCCATTTTGATCTAACAGATCCGGTTCACTGGGAACATAGGATTTCCCTTCTAAATACTTAATACTATTTTTAAGTTCAGGGTGGTTATAATCTACGCCACTATCAACTAAAGCGATGTTTACATTTTTTTCTCCTAAAGTTATCTCGTGAGATTTATAATTATCAGTTACCTTGGCAATTTGCCAAGGTGGCGAAACATTCGAGACAGGTTCATTAATAGTAATGGAATTCAATGTTCGTTTCGAAGATAAATTATATTTTAACTTATTATTTGCAAACTGCTCATTTGGATTTAAAATCTTTGGATCTTGTAAAGTTAATTTAGCACTATTAGCAACATTTTCTATAGATGCTTTAAACTTAGTACGTATTTTACTATCTAAATCGGATTGAATATTACTATTAGTTTCTTTATATGAAATCATTTGGATTTCTGGAGTATATTTAATCTCAATTGCATTATTTTCCTCTAAAAAGTTTATAATATTTTCTTTGTTATTCTTTTGAATTTCGTTATCCAAAAGAATAAATTTATAATTATCCGTTTTCTCTATTTCTTCTGCTTTTACCGGTTGTGTAACTAAACTTAACAAGAATACGGAAAGTATAGTCATAAGAATTTTTAGCCGTTTCATGTATCCGTCCCCTTTTATAATTTAGCCTCTTCTAACCTTAAAATAGAAGGAATTGAATTATAGTCAGATTGTTGTAAAAGACCTACCCCAATCCCACTAAGGCCTGTCATTAAACCAAACGATTCAGTTCCCGTACTGACCCCTTTTTTCCAATTATGCGTTTTAGAATACTCTAACAGTTGTATACCAATAGAATTTGCTCGTTCGTAAGATGTTTTATCTTGTAACACTTTTGCTGCATACAAAAGAATATCTAAATTTCCAAAATCTCCATGACATAGTGAACGATTATGACCAAACGATTTATCAATAGTTGTATCTAAAGCCGCATATATATTTTGATCGAGTATACTATTTTCATAATTACTTTCTTTTAACATTAGCCTACTTAATAAGATCCCTGGTGCCCCATGACACCAAGCAACAGAATGATTATCCTTAGAAGGAAGTTTCCAATTTTTATGCTTTGAATCATAGAAACTATTTTCATAGGATAAAACTTTATCTGCTAGTTCTAAAATATTGGGATTATTTATATATTGATTGGCTGCCACCAAAGCGGTAATAATACCTGCCGTTCCATGAGAATATCCAATCCATGAAATATCGTCTCTTTGTTTCCAAGAGACATGCCCCTCTTTTCCAGGATGATGATATGCAGCATTTATTAAGTATTCACTCGCTTGTTTGAGAAGTTTTAGATATTCCTTATTACCACTATCTTTATAAAGGGCTATTAGTACCCCGATTACCCCAGCAGTTCCATCAATAATATCAAATACTTTATCTTGCGATAATTTACTAACAATAATTTTCATAGAATCGAGTATGAGTTGTTCATACTGTTTAGTATGTGATAATTGATTAATATGATTTAAAGCATAAATTGAACCACTAACGCCACTAAAAGTACCAATATTAAACATTCTTTGCTCAGGTAATCCTTGGAGTGAATTAATTACAGGATAAATAGACTTCTCAGCCGTTAATTTATAATCGTTTCTTCCCGTCAAATGATATAAATAACTAAAGAATAGAGAAATACCGCTTAAGCCATTATATAAATCTAAATCAACAGGATAAATATCCCATTTATATTCATTAGAGGCAGATATTACGGTACTAATCCAACAAAGATCCGACTGATCATTTCCCTCTATAGCATTAGCAATTAAATAATCCCCTATATGACGTGCCTCAATTAAAAATTCCTTAGATTTATTAGTATGAATATGGACCTTACGATATGGATCAATAGCTTGTTCATTTGCACCAAATGTAGCTGAATGTGCTAAAAAGCTCATTCGCATAATTCGAATTTGTTGTGAGCAATCTACAATATTAAGATCATCAATCTTCTTTATTACAGCTTCTAAAGGAGATGACTCAAAATAGTTTTGAATACAAATTTGCTCTCTATGATATAAATGATTACTACTCACTGTTGTATAAAAATATGGAATATCATCATTGAGTAAATCAGTTTTTTCAGATTTAATAATTTCTTTTGGTTTGTTCTCGGATTCCAATGCCAGAGTATGGAAATAAATATCTCGATTATATCCTTTTTGTAAAAAATCAGGATGTTTACTTTTTCTTAGTAACTCACCGTATACGGCGGTAGGTCGTAGAATCATTCTTACTATCGTATTTTTAAATTTATCTGATATATAATTGCTATACTGTTGTTTATTACTTAAAATCCAGTTATAAATATATTCAAAACCATCTATTATAATGTCTACATGATCTTTATATGAAACTTTTTCCCCTTTAAAAATAGGTTTATTTTTCTCAAATTCATTTACTTTAACAAATGTATATTTTGCATCTACATGCATAACATCAGTATTTTTTGATTCTATGGAAGGAACTTTTAATGGGTATAATTGATCGTTTTTGTCACTAAGGCCACTTAAATCAAGACCTTTATAGTTAGGATTATCGCTATTGAACGCAAGAAATGGAATAATCCCAGTGGATCGAACAGATCTATTAATTAAATTGAGGGCCTTATTATGAGCAGAATCAGCTTTTTCTTCCAATATTTTCGCATGATGGAATAAAGATTCAAGATCGATTGGAACAGGATACTGTCCCATAGCTATAATATTCTCATAGTGAAAATCCACAGCATTTAAACTATATAAAACTCCTAAAAGACTTCCCATTTTAAAATAAAATGATTCAAGTTGTTCTTCCGTTTGACATTCTATATTCTCAATATATTCAACCCAACCATAAGAATGTTTATCGATGATTTTTGGTGAATACAGTTGAGCTTTATCATTAACTTGATTATTTATCCAAGAAGTTAAATCATTGAATGCTGCTTCGACACCAATTGATCGAGGTTTATAAATAAGTTTCATGTTAGGAAGGAATTCAAGTAATGAAACTGTTTTGCCATCATTATGCTCATCGCCAAGTCCCAATGTAACTGTAATTAGTTTATTCGCCTGGATATCAATATTAAAGGTCTCTTGGATTTGTTCCTTATCTTGTTCAAGATTATAATAAAGGGTAGTAATATTATTTGACCAATGGATTAATGTAGTTAACATCGTTCTATATAATGCAGAATATGTATCCTTAAAATAAACTAAAAATTCATTTGTACTAATATAAGAACAAAAATGAGTGTAACGTTCTTCTGGGGTTTCTCCTGTTAAGTTTTCAAGAACGCGTTGAATATTAAGTTCTAATATTAATGTCTTGTGGGATAATTCATATAATCTTTTATACATATATTCTAGGGGTGCCAATAATTGTGACTCTTCAAAGAACGAATATGTATTCAATGATTTATGAATTTTAGAAAATGAGTAACTCATAAATTTTTTAAAAAAACCGTAAAAAGTTGTTTTTGATAAATGCTCTTCGATTGTTGGGGAAAATTCATATGTTTGGAAACTGTCAAACTCTGAGAAGGTTAATGATAGCAGTGCATCTACTTTATCTATACTGTATTCATCATGTTCTAATTGAGATAGAGTCGATACCTGAATACCTGAAAGATCCTTTAAGATCTCTTCAAATTTATTTTCACTGTTTTCAAATGTATTTTTCCAATAATTTATGTAATCTATAGAATCTGGAACTGTATGATCATTAATTTTTATTTCATCAATAAATGCACTATGTTTTACCGGCATGTTACTGCTCCTTTCATTAATTAGAGAAGCAGATTCCCCGCCTCTCTAATAGGTTTATTCAACATAAATAATTAGTTACAAGAAGGCATACATTCTTTAGTTAACGTACAGTATCCACCTTTATTACCTAACCAGCTACTTAAACCTTCAGGTGTTACATCACCTGCACCAAATAGCTCTTTAATTTCTTTAGAATCAACTTCACCTGCAGGATGACTTGGCGCATCCTCATTTTTAGAACGTAATACCGGGTTTTTCCAAGATTCTACTACTTTTTTTGATGACATTTTTAACACTCCCATTAGTTTATTTTTTTATATAAATAATTAGTTACAAGAAGGCATACATTCTTTAGTTAACGTACAGTATCCACCTTTATTACCTAACCAGCTACTTAAACCTTCAGGTGTTACATCACCTGCACCAAATAGCTCTTTAATTTCTTTAGAATCAACTTCACCTGCAGGATGACTTGGCGCATCCTCATTTTTAGAACGTAATACCGGGTTTTTCCAAGATTCTACTACTTTTTTTGATGACATTTTTAACACTCCCATTAGTTTATTTTTTTATATAAATAATTAGTTACAAGAAGGCATACATTCTTTAGTTAACGTACAGTATCCACCTTTATTACCTAACCAGCTACTTAAACCTTCAGGTGTTACATCACCTGCACCAAATAGCTCTTTAATTTCTTTAGAATCAACTTCACCTGCAGGATGACTTGGCGCATCCTCATTTTTAGAACGTAATACCGGGTTTTTCCAAGATTCTACTACTTTTTTTGATGACATTTTCAACACTCCTATTAATTTATTTTTTTATAAAGATAATTAGTTGCAAGAAAAATATACCTTTAGTCAAATTACGTTAATTATTGATATAGAAATTAGCACTTGCTTGTACATTTTGTAGTTGGACAAATCCCAAGACTTACTGCCACAATTGTAGGTGTCGCTGGCGTCGTTTCTGGATTTACATCTCCCGCACCCGCTACTTGTTTCAAATCATTTTCATCCACTGTTCCAATTAATTCTTTTGTATCAAACTCTTGATCTCGTAATTTATTTAATTTTTCGTTTTTAGACATATTTAACTTCCTCTCTTTTTTAGGTTGTTTATTAACAGCTTTTTGTACATACACCAGTTGGGCAAAGTTTCACACTTACTGCCACAATTGTAGGTGTCGCTGGTGTCGTTTCTGGATTTACATCTCCCGCACCCGCTACTTGTTTCAAATCATTTTCATCCACTGTTCCAATTAATTCTTTTGTATCAAACTCTTGATCTCGTAATTTATTTAATTTTTCGTTTTTAGACATGTTTAACTTCCTCTCTTTTTTTAGTTATTGATTAGCACTTGCTTGTACATTTTGTAGTTGGGCAAATCCCAAGACTTACTGCCACAATTGTAGGTGTCGCTGGCGTCGTTTCTGGATTTACATCTCCCGCACCCGCTACTTGTTTCAAATCATTTTCATCCACTGTTCCAATTAATTCTTTTGTATCAAACTCTTGATCTCGTAATTTATTTAATTTTTCGTTTTTAGACATGTTTAACTTCCTCTCTTTTTTTAGTTATTGATTAGCACTTGCTTGTACATTTTGTAGTTGGGCAAATCCCAAGACTTACTGCCACAATTGTAGGTGTCGCTGGCGTCGTTTCTGGATTTACATCTCCCGCACCCGCTACTTGTTTCAAATCATTTTCATCCACTGTTCCAATTAATTCTTTTGTATCAAACTCTTGATCTCGTAATTTATTTAATTTTTCGTTTTTAGACATGTTTAACTTCCTCTCTTTTTTTAGTTATTGATTAGCACTTGCTTGTACATTTTGTAGTTGGGCAAATCCCAAGACTTACTGCCACAATTGTAGGTGTCGCTGGCGTCGTTTCTGGATTTACATCTCCCGCACCCGCTACTTGTTTCAAATCATTTTCATCCACTGTTCCAATTAATTCTTTTGTATCAAACTCTTGATCTCGTAATTTATTTAATTTTTCGTTTTTAGACATGTTTAACTTCCTCTCTTTTTTAACTATTGATTAGTACTTACTTGTCTTGTACAAGGTACTGTCGGGCAAAGTTTATTAGTGAAAACTGGAATTACAATTGTAACTGTTACCGGACCTGGCATTGTTTCTGGATTCACATCTCCGGCACCCGCTACTTTCTTTAGTTCATTTTCATCGACTAAACCAATCAATTCTTTTGTATCAAACTCTTGATTACGTAATTTATTTAGTTTTTCATTTTTTGACATATTTAACTTCATCCCCTTTTTAACTATTGATTAGCATTATAAGCATCTCGTTGTACAAGGCATTGTCGAACAAAGTTTTTTGGTCATATTTGCAATAACAGGATTAAGTTCTGGAGGCACATCTACTCGGCACCCACTATTTTTTTCAATTCATCTTCATCGACTAAACCAATCAATTCTTTTGTATCAAACTAGCGGATGTGTAATCGGGCACACTGTAGTAAACTTTATGGTTGTAACTGTGTGCGGCGTTGGTGCTGTTTCTGGATTCACATCTCCCGCACCCGCTATCTTTTTTAATTCATTTTCATCGATTAAACCAATCAATTCCTTTGTATCTAGATCTTGATTACGTAATTTGTTTAATTTTTCATTTTTAGACATAGCAACCACCTTTTTCAACATTCAGAAAATAAATTTTAGAGTACTTCAATTTTTATTAATAACGGTTGGTGGCAAGTTTAGATGTTATAGAAGGTAATTTATGTTTCCCTCTGTCTCCAGCATCACCAACCTTTTTTATTCCTTTAATATAAAGTTGTCTGTTTAATCCATTGTAAGACTATTAAAGGCATCATTATTTTCTTGAAATCAAATGATAGCTGAATTTGATCTTCTAACTCTCCATGTATGTGTAATTGCTTTTGTAAGGCTAACATGCACTCTGTAGTTTGGCCCTGTAACCTTGGATACAAAAATTCTTTTGAATGATGAATGCTTGTACTTTGGTTGATCATATATCCAATAGCTATAGGCCCTTTTTTCTCACCTATTCCTGTTTTAAATTCTTGAATATTGATGGCCTTTAAATGAATAAAATGATCATTATGAAAATCTATTGCATAAGCACCTGGAGTAGATAGACCAGTTACAATATTCGGTTGGAAAACAAATAGAATAGGTACTAAAGCTGTAAATGTTTGATTATGAAATGCTTCATATAGAATTTGTGCTAAAGTATCAATATGAATAAATGGTTGAGCTAGACTAATCGATTCTTTTTGGGATGCTTGTTTATTCAATAGTTGTTTGTAAACATGATATGGCAATACGTCTTGTTCATTCGAAAAGTCTTGTAAACGTTGATTATTTTCCCTACCAAGATCCAAATGATAATTTATATTGTTTATCATATCTATAGAATTTTTTGTCTCTAGCATCAGATTAACTACCTCCTTGCTATCTAACTTTCTGTACCTAAAATATACGTGTTAATTTATGTTAATAACAATTAGTAAAATTTAATGAAAAATATTATAAGTTACGACTATATTTAAACTTGTTATTTTACATATTTTGAAATGCGAGAAAAATTCAATTATCTATTAGACACTGGGCGATTATAATGCCAATACATATAACACACTTTTTTCTTATTTTATAAAAAGAGAAAAGTATCATCTTTACTTTCTTTAATTGTTTATAAAGCCAATATATAAAGACCCCCACCTAAATACTCCATTTAAGTGGGGGCCTTATTTATACTTTATTATGTAAATATGTATTAAACTTGAGGGGGTCTCCAGTCACTATAGACTGGAGGCGTATCGATGGCATAAGTTTGAGGAGTTATATTTTTCGGGGTATCCGCAGAACTGATATTAGTAGATAAAGATAAAGAAAAACAAGAAAATATAATAGACATTGTAATAATTGAAAATACCTTTTTTATCTTCATGAGTGAACCTCCATTAATAAGTGTTTTGTTACTTTAAATATTAATGGAGGTGCTTGGTTAAAAAGAATAAGTAAAAATTTTCAATTTAGAATCTAAATTTTTCTAGTACTAAAGTTATAAATTTAACTAATTATTTATAACTTAATTGTCTATAAAACTAATATATAAGGCCCCCCACCTAAATACTTCATTTAAGTGGGGGGCCTATATATACTTTATTATGTAAATATGTATTAAACTTGAGGGGGTCTCCAGTCACTATAGACTGGAGGCGTATCGATGGCATAAGTTTGAGGAGTTATATTTTTCGGGGTATCCGCAGAACTGATATTAGTAGATAAAGAAAAACAAGAAAATATAATAGACATTGTAATAATTGAAAATACCTTTTTTATCTTCATGAGTGAACCTCCATTAATAAGTGTTTTGTTACTTTAAATATTAATGGAGGTGCTTGGTTAAAAAGAATAAGTAAAAATTTTCAATTTAGAATCTAAATTTTTCTAGTACTAAAGTTATAAATTTAACTAATTATTTATAACTTAATTGTCTATAAAACCAATATATAGGCCCCCCACCTAAATACTTCATTTAAGTGGGGGGCCACTTTATTATGTAAATATGTATTAAACTTGAGGAGGTCTCCAGTCACTATAGACTGGAGGCGTATCGATGGCATAAGTTTGAGGAGTTATATTTTTCGGGGTATCCGCAGAACTGATATTAGTAGATAAAGAAAAACAAGAAAATATAATAGACATTGCAATAATTGAAAATACCTTTTTTATCTTCATAAGTGAACCTCCATTAATAAGTGTTTTGTTACTTTAAATATTAATGGAGATGCTTGGTTAAAAAGAATAAGTAAAAATTTTCAATTTAGAATCTAAATTTTTCTAGTACTAAAGTTATAAATTTAACTAATTAAAATTCTAAACCTTTATTACACATTCATATTTTTTAAAATCCAGAATTTTCAATCGATATTTTAAAATATTTTGCCGACATTTTATAAGCACGATTATCATTAAAATAGTTTCCTAGTTCATAAGCTAATTCACGAACTAATGTATACTGTTTTTTTTCTAATCCCATTTCAATTGCTTTTTGCATATTTTTCTCATACCCATAATAATCCCCTCGTATGCTACATATCTTGGCTTTAAAGCCATATAGTTGTACATGTGCATAAGGTACATCTTGAATCGATAATATCTTAAATGCATCCTCCATAAGGTTATTAACATTTTTCCAGTCTTTAAATTCCATATAAATTTCTATCATGCTTCTTAATGAGTATATCTTCTCTGTCTGTTGTGGATAAAGTTCGCTAAGTTGTAAACTTTTTTCATAATAATTAATAGCATTAGTATAATCATTCAATCCTTGATATATTTTTCCGTAATTGTACGCAATCAATGGTAGATACATAGAATTATTACTAGCCTTTGCACCAATTTCTGCTTGTTTTAAAGATTCAAGGGCCTTCTCAGACATATGATCTAATTCATATTGTAGTGCAATGATTATAAGAATGTTTATTACCTGATTTTCTATTTTTAACTTTTTATATAATGCATAGGCTTTTTTAGCATACAAGCGACTAATACTTTGATCTTTATAAAGACTTTGGTTTATTAAGCTTAAATTATAATATATATCAGCGTGTTGCCTAGTTTCTTCAATACCAAGTAAACTATCTGCTTTTACATAGATTTCATGTGCTGCAACGAAGTCTTGTTTATTAAAAAAATAATGTCCACGGGCCATTAAATAATATATATAATCCTCGGTATACTGGTTCTCTACTTGGCTTGGAATTACTTGCGAGGCTTGTTCTATGATTGGGGCTACATACGTTAAATTATTATTTCGGGAATGATAATATATTAAGACACCATAAGCCTTTAACAATAAGGTACTAGAGTCTATATCCCGAACATACAGTTCTAAAGAAGATAAGTCTTTTTCACTCATAATATTTTCGTTTTTATACCTATTACATATTTCAAGAAGCTTAGGTTCTATATCCTCATAATCTGCTCCTACAAGAAAATTGTAATCAACTTCCATCTTTTTGGCGACCTTTTCTAAAAAAGAAGCGGACGGTTTAATTTGTCCATTTTCAATTCTGCTTAGATACGTTATAGAACATATCCCAGATACTAATTCTCCTTGCGTAAATTCTTTGTGTATACGTATTTGCCTAATTCTTTCACCAACGTTCATTTTCCTTCTCCTTACTCTAAATGAATATTTTGGAACAATATTGTATAAGTATTCTCTATCATAATATGCGTATTGTTTGATAGCTAAACAAAAAATAACATTATATATTTCCTTATTCATATCAATCCAACTGTAAAGAAAACATTGAATACAACGCAACTGTAAAGAATTACTGTAATTATTAATATTTATTGGGATGCGTATGGAATTTGCATACCCGATTTACTAATATTAGTTATCTCCTCTCTTTCATTCGTATTAATATATTATACCAATCACCTCATAATTACGCCTAAGAAAATTTATCTTTTATACCTTTAGATCTTTAAAATAAAAGTCTTCTATTAAAAAACGAGAAAATAATTAAAGGCCCTTATATGTTACGGAAACTATCTCAAATCACGAGACATGTAAAACTATACAGAAAAAAACATAAAAAACTCACAATTTTTTAATTAAATTTTACTAATTGTTATTAACATAAATTAACACGTATATTTTAGGTATAGAAATTTAATTAGTTAGAAGATAGTTACTCTAATTTCAGAAAAAAATTCTATAAATATGATAAACCATATCATGTTTATAAACAGTCAAATATCTCAACAAGCCATCAATTTAGTTAGTCTATTTATTCTTATTGATACATTTTCATAAATTTCAATGTTTTTTATTTTAAAAACATATTATACAAATACACTAAAGGAGAATGCTATATGACTTTACAACACGGTACATATTTATTAGAAAGAGAAAATACAAAAAATGCATTTGATGAAGAGCTTTATCAAAAATGGGTAAGTAAGACCGGGCTAAATGAATCAACTATTAATACTCTAATTCTGGAAAATAATATGGAGTTAGAACATTTCAAAACTGTATTATCTAACAAGGAGCATCCAGAGTTAACAACTTCTTTAGAATGGATCGCTATTGTCAATAAATTAATAAATAATGATACATATCACGATAAAGACATTGAATATTCAGGTGATTTTAAAAACATTCTGTTTTATGCATTTTATGTACCGTTTTTTAACTATAGTTTAGAAGTAATATCAAATAAATTAAAGGGTATACCTGAAGAAAAAAGGTCCTATATTAATATGGAAAACCTTAAGAAAAATATTTTATCAACTGTAGCTGATAGAATTAGCCGAATTGGATTAAAAGTATTAATAACAGAAATTAATATGGCGAGAACCGGTGATTTACTAAGTGGCGAGAATGAAAAGGAAAGATATGATAGTTTTATGAATGATTTTCTTCAGGACAAAGAATATATCCTGAGCTTATTTAATTCCTATCCTGTAATGATTAGACTAATGGTAGAAACTATACATAGTACTGTAGATGCAATGTTTGAGATCGTCTATCATTATACAGAAGATCGAGATCAACTAATTGAACTTTTTGGTAAGGATTTCAACACTTTAACATCAATTGATTTGGAAGCCGGTGACACTCACCAAAATGGAAGAACTGTAGCTATGCTAAACTTTAATAATAAAGGCAAATTAGTATATAAACCTCGTTCGTTAAAAACAGATGAATTATTTAATGAATTATTAACTTGGATTAATAAAAAAGGATTTAAAAAACCACTGAAAAACTTAACAGTATTAAACAGAGATGAATATGGCTATCAAGAGTTTATTACAGGAAGTGAGTGTAATACATCGCAGGAAGTAGAAAACTTCTACTACAGACAAGGTGGATATATAGCTTTATTTTATATACTAAATTCAACAGATTTCCATCATGAAAATATTATTGCTGATGGTGAGTATCCTATATTTATAGACTTAGAAACATTATTTAGTAATACAATTGAATTGAGTGATAAGCTAATAGATACTAAAAGCGCTTCTATCCAACTATCATTAGATATTAAGGACTCTGTTTTTCAATCGTTAATGCTGCCTGTAAAATTCAGTGATGATCCTCTTATTGATTATGATTTAAGCGGTTTAGGAATAAGTGGGGAACTAGAAGTAGAACCTTCAGCAGTAAATGCCCTAGATAATGTATATAGTGATCAAATTAAAATGGTTAAACAAAAAATTAAGTTACAAGAATTCAATAATACCCCACGTATTAAACAAAAGAAAACAAATGCTAGTGAATACATTCAAAAGATTATTAATGGATTCACGGATATGTATAAACTAATATTAAATAATAAACATGAATTTATATTAGAAAACGGCCCGTTATACGCTTTTAAAGATACTTTCGCCAGACAGGTTTTTAGACCAACTGAAGCTTATGCAAGATTTGTAGCGGCAAGTATTCATCCTGATTACTTAAAAAATGGCGTTGATAGAGAAAGCTTATTCTATTATCTATGGCATGGTGTTAACCTCCAACCGAAATTTAGCCGAATTACAAAGTATGAAATACAAGACCTTTTAAGGGCTGATATACCTTATTTTACTTTCAAAGTTGGTTCAACAAGTTTATTTAGTGCAGATAAAATTGAAATCAAGGATTTTTTTGATAAAAATTCAATAGATATAATACACGAAAAGCTAACTAAATTAAGTAACAAAGATCATGACCGCCAAATAGAATTTATAAAACTTTCACTTAGTGCAATTGCTACAAACGAACAAAAAACATATAACCCTTATGGCTTTAAAGAGGTAGAAAAAAATCTTTTAGATACAAAAACCAATCACAAAGATCAGTTTTTGAATGAAGCCAAAAAAATCGGTGATGAAATAATAGATCTTGCTATTGTCGGTGAAAATTTCAAAGATGCTTTGTGGTTTGGTCTTAATTTAGATAATAATGAGCAATTTAAATTGTCTCCTATAGGCACTGATTTATATAACGGTAGCCAAGGAATAGTTCTATTCCTTGGTGTTCTAGCAAAAGAAACTAATGATGAAAAATATAAAAAGTATGCTATCGCTGGATTGAATCATGTTGAAGAAAAAGTAAAACATACGAAATTACATTCAACTTCAGCATTCTCAGGATATAGCTCTATTTCATATGTATGCGCTTATTTAGGAGAAATTTGGAATGATCGAAAACTCATTGATAAATCTAGGGAATATATAAATAAAATAGATTCGCTATTAATTGAAGATGAGACTATGTATGATTTTATAGGTGGATTAAGTGGTTCACTGCTTGTATTAATTAGACTATATGAAAAATTTAACTTTACTGAATTAAAACCTATTTGTGATTTAATTGCTCAAAAATTATTAAAGCAGACTTCTCATCAAATAAAAACTAATACCTTACTCACTGGATTAGCACACGGTGCCTCTGGATATGCTTGGCCATTATTAGAATACGCTTATAAAATGGACCAAACCCACTTACTAAATGATATATTGGCAATATTAAATTATGAAAATAGTAAAGTAAATGATACTCAAGACAATTGGTTAGATTTAAGGGGAGAGAAAAATCTGGAAGCCCCAGCATTTTGGTGTCATGGGGCCGGCGGAATAGGAATAAGTAGATTAATGATGTCCCAATTTATTGAAAATGCTACTATTAATGATGATTTGCAAAAATCCGTGCATATACTAATGAATAAAGGATTTGGTACTACTCACACCTTATGTCATGGTGACTTTGGAAATCTTGATTTTCTTCTGACTTACGCTAAAATGACAAAAAATAATGAATATATAGATATCTCAAGGGAGATTGGGGAATATGTATTAAAACAAAAAGAAGAAAATGGGAAATGGAATTTCGATCAAAACGGTGATACAAATATCTTAGGATTCATGATTGGAACCTCAGGTATAGGCTTTGAATTGTTGCGTTTAAATAACCCGGATATTCCTTCCGTATTAAATTTAGATTTACCGTAAGTTTAAAGATATCTCTATCAATTGTGATTATGTAACTGAAAATATAACAATTAAACCGCTTTTATAGTCAAAAGATAAACTAATAGGTGGCACCATATCAAAGAAAAAAACTGTACATGTGGATACAATTTAGACACAAAATATCCGGTTCCTTGTACGCTAAGGATCGGATATTTATTTTACTGTTTTATATAGCGTACAAATTCTCGCTTATTTAGATACTATAGAACATTAAAAAATATCAACTTGTACTACATTATCTGTTGTAGCATTAGAACTTCCTATAGTTACTTTTAATAAAATACAATTACCTGCTTGAAATATCATAGAAATATTATTATTAATCTTGGAAGTTAGGATACCAGTTAGTGTAACGGTAAGAGTTGTATCTACAACATTTTTAGATCCAGATTCAAATGCGAGTGTTGGAAAAATTACATATCTTTAATATCGTCTTTTGAGATAATTTAAAATAACATATCGATCCGTTTCGTTTACCTTGCAAAAGCGTTAAGCAAATGTAAGGTAAATCCACAGTAAAGTATGTGAAAAAATACAGAATAAGAAAAAAGAGAGTGTAGGGGGATATATATGAACAAACCAGTTGTAGTCGTTAAAGACGTCCAAAAAGTATACGGTAAAAAGGGGGAAAACCAATCACACGCATTAAAAGGGGTTTCGTTCTCGATTCAAGAGGGGGAATTTGTTGGAATTATGGGACCATCTGGTTCAGGGAAAACAACGTTACTAAATGTAATTTCAACATTAGATAAAGCAACAGGCGGTGCTGTTGAAATTTCCGGTGCGGATATTACAAAGATGAAACAGGGTGAACTTTCTGATTTCCGTTCACAAAAATTAGGGTTCATTTTCCAAGACTTTAACTTATTAGAGAACTTATCTATTTATGAAAACATTGCACTTCCACTTTCGCTTCAAGGTGTTCCATCACGTAAGATTGGACCGAAAGTAGAGAAAGTAGCGAATATGTTAGGAATTTCAGCTATTCTTCAAAAATATCCATCTGAAGTATCTGGTGGACAGAAACAACGTTCAGCAGCAGCGCGCGCGCTTGTGCATGAACCAGCTATCATTTTAGGAGACGAGCCAACAGGAGCGCTTGATTCTAAAAATGCAACAAGTCTTTTAGATGCAATGACAGACTTAAATAAAGAACAAGACGTATCAATCATGATGGTTACACATGATCCATATAGTGCAAGTTACTGTCAGCGTATTTTATTCATTCAAGACGGAGAGTTATATAAAGAACTCCACCGCACTGATGCACGTGAAGTATTTTATAAAGAGATTTTAGATGTACTTGCAGACTTAGGTACACAAAAAGCATAAGAAAGAAGGTTCAGGCATGTTATTTAAACTTTCTATGTCAGGACTAAAAAGTAAGCTAAAGGACTATATCATCTTACTTATTGGTCTTGTCATGTCCATTTCAATTTTTTATATGTTTCAAACATTAGCGTTAAACGAGGCCTTTCTTAAGGCAAACTCTATTATTAGTGAAATTGGAATAGTATTCCAAGCTGGTTCAATCTTATTAGCAATTATTACATTCTTCTATATTATATATGCAAACTCATTCTTATTATCGCTTCGTCAAAAAGAATTAGGTATGTATATGATGTTAGGAGCAAAAAAACATAAGGTTACATTTCTTATGTTCATCGAAACAATTGTATTAGGTGCGGCCTCCCTTGTAATCGGGATTGCAGTAGGTATAGGGCTTGCACAAGTAATTGGTAAACTACTAATGCAACAACTAGATTTTACTTCAGGTGGTTATGAAGCGTTTTATGTTTCTTCCATAATTGTTACTTGTGGTTTCTTCTTTGTGCTATTTGTATTATCAGCAATTATGAATAGTATTAAACTATCACGTATTACAGTTCTACAACTTGTACATGCAGATTCAAAAACAGATCGTGTTTCTGTAAAAGGAGCGAAGACTGTTATCTTTGCAGTATTGGGGATTATTTTATTAACAATTGGCTATGCTTCTATGATTTACATGGATAAGTTAAGGCTATCTGGGATTTTTATTGCTTTAATTACTGTAACGTCTGGAACTTACATGTTATTTGGAACGTTCCTACCTATTATTATTAAAAAGATGAAAAGTAATAAAAAACGTACTGAAAAAGGACTTAATGCTTTTACATTTGCACAGTTAAACTTCCGTATTAACAACTTAGCAAAAGTACTAGCGACAGTAACGATGTTAGTTGCGCTTGGAGCGGGGGCAATCTCAGGTGGTATGGCATTTAAAAATAACGTTATGATGAATGTAGATACTCTTGCAATTTATGATGTTACGATTCATAATCCAACGACTGAAGAAAAGAAAATCTTAAATGGTATTACATTTAAAGAGAACAGCCAATATCGCTATAAAACAGATAATAAATACGTTTATTATGTAAAAGAAGATTTAGAGAAAAATCGTCCTTTCGTAAAGAATGTTAAATATATTAAAGAAGGAGTAAAAGATCCTGCTAAGGTGAAAAAAAGAGCTTCTGAAAAACTACCAACAGAAGAGATTTCAAAAAATACCGATAATTTAATTTCAGCAGAGTGGAAGGATGCCTTTGGAACGCTGGAGCCCTCTTATGTGCATCCCGATCAAAAAATTAAAATTGTCGATCAAAAAATATATGATAGCTTAAAAGATACAGAAGGTACTGTATTCATTGGAAAAACAGATAATTTCTTAACATACACAAAAGAATGGAAAAAAATTGACGAGTTACAGTTAACCAAATATGAAAATCTAAAAATTGATGATATACCAAGTAAATACGCGATATATACTGGTTTTTACGGCATTTCGAGCGGGACAGTATTTATGGGCTTCTTCTTAGGAATTGCTTTCTTAGCAATGATGGCAAGCTGTTTAATGTTTAAAATTCTATCTGGTGCATCAAACGATATTACGCGTTATCAAATGCTTCGTAAAATCGGTGTGCGCCGTGAATTATTAACAAAATCGATTTATAAAGAATTATTCTTAATATTCCTATTCCCAGCGATTGTAGGGATTGCACACGTATTAGTTGGTATGAACATCTTTTCGTTCATCCTAATCGATCCATATTTCCGTATTTGGCTTCCAATAATAATTTTCATAGTCATTTACTCAATTTACTACTTCATTACAGTTCAATTGTATAAAGGCATTGTTCTTCCAAAAGAAAAATAAGAAAAGTAAACATAAAGTAACTCCAAAATCAACTTTTATTGTATATTTTAGAGTTACTTTTGTTTATTTCACTCTTTTTCAGCACATTGCATCTAAATAATAAATCTTTCAACCCCAACAAGACTTTATCAATTTCCTCATTATTATTTAAACCAATGTTAAAAAACATTTCTAACAAATAACAAAAATAACCATCAGAACTTAGAGTAACCTCTCGCACCTCACCATGTATTTAAAAACATCCAATTTTTCCCTAGTACAAATGATTTAATAGAACGCTCTAATAAAAAGATTCCATTAATTCAAAAAGAACGTACTGTAGTAACAATACTAATACCCCTGTTAAAGAGCGAACAATAAATCACAAAAATAAAATCTAAGCATCCTACGAACACAATAGAAAGCCAGAAAATAATTTCACGTACTGTAGTATATATAGAAAACCCAGAGAACAAAAAACTATAATAGATATATGTATTGGCAGAGTGGACAAAGCACCAGATTAGCCCGTATTTAGTGTGCTAGAATCACTGTTATCCCTTGGGAGTAGATCATATAATCGCTCTGCAACTCCAGGGATGATTGATTGAATAAACTCTAAGTACAACTCTTTTTGTTCTGTTGTACGACCAATAGCATTATTAAAAAGCAACAACAAAGTAGAAAGTCCTGTTTGTCGTTGACTACCTTTACCGATTACATGTATATATATTTGTCTCGATTTCTTTAGCACGTTGTTTAACGTACTTCTTGGGATTTGCAACGCTTCACATATTTCTTTTTGAGTAAAATATACGAATCCTTTTTCGGTATTTTTTTGCGCGTTTAAGAAGTCAATGATATCGTGTTCCCACTCATACCAATGACTACGCACACGATCCTTGCGTGCTTTCTTATGTTTATACCAATACTGTGATGGTACTAGACTTGAAAATGTTGCCTTACTATCTGACCAAATTTCTAAAATTTGATTGATGTACTCTTTGTTTGCGCCTTTATATTTACCTGAAAAAGCACTACGAATAGCCTTTTGAATACTTGAATTTTTCAAAGGGCTTTTTAGGATTGTATTAAATTCATCCAGTAAATTATATGCCTCGTCTTGAGTCATTCTTGAAGAATAGCATGCTAACGCGAGCGTAAATACAGCGTTATCACGTCCAAATACACCTTTTTGCCCTCTGATATGTGTGCATGCTAATACCTTTTGCACCCATCCTTCAGTAATTTGCGTAGTTTTAATTTGCTTATTTGAAATAACCGTAAATAAACTTCTACGATGGCCGATATCTTGATCTTTAGACCATTCAATTAAATGAGATAAATTACATGTACTGTTTGCATCAAACCATACAATGTTATCTTCGTTTGGCATACGGAAGAATCCAAAATCATTACATGTCAAATCAACACCAGGTAAAAGATCGCTTAGAGCTTTTCTGATGTTCTCACTGATTCTTTTTGCACTACGTAATCCCCGGAAATCGTTCTTATTCGAAATAAATAATGGATTATCCAACACAAAATAAGCCTGGTATCCCTTCACACTTTCAACAATAACTGTAGGCATTCCTAACTGCTTGTCCATTGCTGCAAGTACGATTTCCCCTGGAGTAAGGTCTTTTGTATCAATATCAACAGTAAAACAATTAATTTGTTTTAGATTTCGTTCTTCATGCCCTTTAATGATTTTTCTGTTTCTATCTATGTACGTTCCCACTCTAAAAATATTCGGAGTCCAATGTGTAGCTTGTCCAATATGGTCCAGTACTGTTTCTTGAGAAGTCAATACAACCCCCTTTGTACCATATGAGTTCGTTAAATCTTCTTTTGTACGTGTAATAAATACAAATCTGTCATCCATTTTGATACTAGAATCCTGAGAATCTAACATGGATATGCTAGCTCTTGAGTTTTTATATTTATATTTTCGTAACCCATCATGTAAAATCAATTCGATTGCTTGTTGCGCTTTATCCATGTTAAATCTCCTTTCCACTAGATTTTTGACAATAAAAAAGGTGAGCAGTTATAACACTGCTCACCTCAAAAATTCTCCGGAAAGTGGATAAAAGACAGACTTTTCTCCATATTCAAACAAACTTAAATACGGATTTCTATCTTTACAATCTAGCTCTAATTAACTATACTAAATACAGATATTTTTATATCTCTAATAACATAGTTAACTAGAACGGACGGAGAATTTTACATACTGGTCTTGCAGTGTGTAAATGGAATACAAGTTGTTGACTGCAACGTGTATTCACCGGAGAGTAAAGTTATTGTCAGTAACTCTACTTGTTCTGTCAAATTGTGACCTCAGAAATCTCAATTAGACAGCCGTTCTTTTTTTATTTATTTTTTTACCATTTATTTATCTAATAAGCTCTTTATGTACAGTATCAAATTAAATCACTTTTTGTTGAAAAACTTGCTAATTCTTACATTACAGCAAGTTTTTTTGTTTGTAAACAGTGAAATTACGCGTGATTTAAATAATATCCCTATTTCCCTATTTCTATTTTTCCCTATTTCCCTATAGGGATATTTCCCTATTACCTTATTTCCCTATTTCCCTATTTTTTAGTTTTTTTTCTCTTTAAACCTCTCCTTGAAAATCTCCACTCTCACTTAATTTTTAAACCCAACTCGAATTAAAATTTCCCTTTTAAATCAACGTTTTTGTTATAAATTATTAACTCTATCATTCTATTGCATATACAGAACATCATTGTTATAATTCATTTAATAATATAGAAATATCCCTATTTCTATAATTAGAAATATCCCTATTTCCCTATTTCTATTTTTCCCTATTTCTATAAAGGGATATAGGGAAATTTTAAAAAATATTACTGGAGTGTTAAAAATGGCTATTACAATTACGGTTGGGAATTACAAAGGTGGCGTTGGTAAAACCACAAATGCTGTATTAAACTCTTATGAAGTTGCGAAAAAAGGAAAGCGAACGTTACTCGTTGACCTTGATCCGCAGAGTAATGCAACGAAGTCTTTAATGTTAACAAAATCCATTCTTAATCCAGATGAAATTGTAACTGTTGAAAAAACATTAATGAAGGGGATACAAGAAGGGAATTTAGATGGTTTAGAAGTGGAAATCATGGAGAACTTATATTTAATTCCTTCTTATGTTGATTTTCAAGATTTCGCAAAGTTCCTTTATAAGACTTGCACTTCTGAAAAAGAGGAAGATCACTACTTTAAAGGATTACTTGAAAAGATAAAACATAAATATGACTACATATTTATTGATGTTCCTCCTATGTCACTAGAAGTTACGAAGAACGCCGTTGTGGCCTCTGATTATGTTCTAATTGCTTTACAAACACAAGAACGTTCTCTAACTGGTGCAGAGAACTACGTTAATGAACTCATCAAGTTGAAAGAACAATATGATCTTGATATTGAAGTAGTTGGTATTCTTCCTGTCTTATTAAAAAATAATGGTAAAGTTGATGAATACATCATGGAAAACGCTCGTGAAATCTTTGGTGAAGAGAACCTATTTAAAAATGTCGTCCCTCAAATGGAGCGTATTAAAAGATTTGATGTAAATGGTATTACTGAAAAAGATAGACATGATATGAATGTAATTGAATTATACGAAACGATTAGTGATGAATTATTATCTCGTATCGATATGTTTGAAAAAATGAAGGTTGGTGTGTAATATGGCGAAAACTCCTGGTTTGTTAGGTAGAAAGAAAAGGAACTTTGAGCCAACTGAGCCTTATGTACCAAAGCAAGGACAAGCTGCGATTGACAATAACGCTGAAGCAACTGCTCCTTCTCAACCTAAGACAGAAGAAAAACAAGTAACTCGAAAAGCAAAAAGAAACGAAAAAACTAAAACAAAAAAGGAATTTAAAAATCAGCAAGGTAGTATTAAAATTTCTAATCAATCAAAAGAAGAACTTGAAGTATTAATGAAACTTACAAATACAAAATTCGCTTATGAAATAATAGACTTACTTATAGATCGTTATGTAGAAAACGAGCTAACACCTGAGCAGAAAAGAAAATTCAAGCTCTTAACAGAGATATGAAAAATATAGAAATATCCCTATTATCATAAGTAGAAAAGTATACTTTTCTACTTATGCGTAATTTATCTAGTAACACCCACCAGAACTTCCATCACGGCTTTTTCTTCTCTCTTGACGCTATAATTCTTTTACGATATTCCTACATTATTTTAAATATTAATAAGAACAAAAAAACAAGGAATACATACTTGATTCAAATGTAAACTTTTAAATATAAATTTACATAAAAAAGAAGCATAGAAAAGGCTTTAGTTCTATACTTCTTACCCCATAAATAATTTAGTTTTCTCTCAATCATTAACTTAAAATTCACTACTAATAGAACTAATTATTTTTTAAACATTTATAGATGTAATGCTATAACAACAATAGCGTT
>NZ_JARVHF010000002.1:0-12691 GCF_040459885.1 Bacillus cereus group sp. MG20 | reverse complement strand
ATATTTACTATCAATACCTACTAGTAGAATTAAGAGAAAATAGCCCAGAAGATAGTATTAGCACCCTAAATTCATTAATTGGAACAATGATGAATATTTCATCAATAATTGTATTACTAATAATATCTGTTATTTTAAAATATTTTTCAATAGAAACTATGTATAACTCCCTATTCTTAGCTTTTTCAGTATTATCAATCTCAATACTAATATTAAATACAAAAAAAATGCCCATAAAACAAAAAAATACAAAGACATCCAATATATAATTATTCTTTATAATATGATATAATAATTAATGAGAGAAATCTCTTTTTTTTAATCGACATCATACACAAAAAGGAACAACTTTTAATAGCTGATTAGCTATACAAGTTGTTCCTTTTTACATAACTGAAGAAAAAGATAACCATAAACATTATATATCAATTTAAAGATTATGTCGTTGCTAATCTATAAAAATAAAAAATAAACTAAACGTCAATAATCTTTCATCTTTTCTCTTACAAAAAAAACAATAAAATACACTTTTTACTTATCATAACTACACTGATATAAAAATATTTTCACATCTTTCAATCCCCATTTTTTAACTCTTAAAACATATAACATAATAATAACAAGGGAATGCTTGTAGACTGATTTATACTGCATTCCCTTATTCTATGTATGCTATATTTCTATTCTTCTTTTTCCGACATTAGAACCTTATAAAGAACAGCAACTACATTTAATTTTTAAACAAACTGAAAAAACCTTTCCGTTTTTGTTTCTGATTTTGCTTTTGCATATCTCTAATATTTTCAAGCAATAATTGATCTCTTTTTTCTAACTTCTCCTCTATAAAAACTTCTAATTCACTATTTTTACTTTCAACTTCCACTAATTTTTTCTCTGTATTAACCAAATGCTCTTTTGTCGTAACTAATTCATCCGTAATTTCCTGTAATTTTTGAACAAGCACTTGATTGAATTGATTTTGTAATTGCTGATTTTCTAAAACTTCATCCAATTTCTTTTCTAATTCCGATTTTTCTTCTTTTGAAACAAATAAATCAAGTTCCCCATTCCGCCATGCCCGAACCTGATCATAAGACCACTTTTGTAACTGTATTTTTTCTTTAATTGCTGTTAATTCTTCTATATTTTCCTTAGTATACCTACGATGCCCACCTGGGCTTCGTTCCGTTTGTATGTTAAATTCATTTGACCATACTTTTAATAAATCCGGAGTCATCCCTAAACGATCCGCAACAATTTTCGGTGTATACATTTCCGATTTTAATTCCAACTTTCATTCCTCCTTTAAAAACCGAATACATTTTTCACTCATAAACATTACTAAATCAATATTTTAATCAAAATCGGAATTCACTCACAACTGATATCACAACCGATTTTAAAATCGAATTAATTTCGAAATACATTTCGATTTTAACACTAATACTCATTACTTCTCGATATCCACATCAAAATCTTTTTTATTTATACAAGATTTTATGCAAAAAAAAGTAAAGAGGATGCCACTGATTCCCCCTATATCAACGATGTATAAAATCATGTATAAGATATATATAGACAGAAAGACAAGAAACCTTATAAAAACAAGGATTCTATGAAAAAAGTTGCTACCGATAATAGGACGTTATGTTAACCAACCATGAATAAGTATTCATAGCTTGTTCCAACATTAAAAAAAAGAATCTATATCCACTTATAAATACACTTGCAAGTATATTTACAAATGTACTTATAAGTGGGTATAACAAAAAAACTATTAAAGATCCTCCAGTTAAACAATCGGGAGGACTTTTAATAGTTTTCTAAGTTATCTTCCAAATACACTCAATCCTAAATAGATCAAACTATAACTAATTAAAGCACTTGCAAGCATCAAACTTATTTTTAATAATTTGTCTTTTATATTCGGCTTTACTTCACTTATAGGTTTTCCCTCTATAAAATCAACTATTTGACGATACGTTTTTAAATTATGCTCTTTTTTCAAGTTTTCAAGCTTCGATGATGAAAGCATAAGCAAAATCACAAGTACCACAGGTATTATAAGACCATAATAACCCAAAAAATAAAATACAGGTGCTGTAGAAATAGGAATTATAACCATTAATGCTAACATGATGTAACTCCACTTCAAGAAAATTGATTTTTGAAGTTCTTCTTTCATGATCTTTACATCTCCTTTAACTAAATCATCAAGGGAGACATTAAAGAGAATACTCATCATTAGTAAATTATGAATATCTGGATAGTTCCTTTCATTTTCCCAGTTCGAAATAGATTGCCTAGAAACATGAATTTTTTCTGCTAACTTCTCTTGAGACATATTATCCCGTTTACGAAAATATTGTATTTGTTTACCAATGTTCATCTATACATCTCCCTTAAGTTTGAGGTTAAATTAAAGACTAATTAAAGACTACCAAATTTCTTTATAATAACGTGATTCTAAGGTGTAAAAGTCTTTTATCATGCTATTCCCACCTGGTTTTTGCCCTTTTCTGGGGTCCCGTCCTACACTTTTTATTCCACGGTTCACTTGACCACGAGCCTCTACACCCTCAAACTCCCAAAGATAACCCCAGCGGGCAAAAACCGCCCTTCTGGGGCCACCTCTGGTGAGTTTGCATGAGGGTGCCCCTCATGGTCAAGTGACTTTCGCGGCATAAACGTTACGGACTCAATGATAAACCCTCCTCTAGTTATTCTCCCATGTATTCCTATTACAAAATCTCTCATATCTGATTTAACTATATTGTATAATATAGTTAAATCAGATTCTATGTGGTACCACATAGAATCAAGTACATATTCTCCCCTTCGGGGAGCCCGATTTGTCCGCCATAACGGCGTAAAATCGGAAAGTTCAAGAGCATTCCACTCATCAGAATGGTGTCCTGTGTCCCCCATTCTTCAAGCAGGGCAAAATACGCCTGCCTTGGCATGATAAAAGCTAACGCTTTTCCATGCCTGCGGTCAGACGCATTCATTTTTGATTCTCGCTGCGCTTAAATCAAAAACAAGCTCGGCAAGCCGAGTGAATGGTCTTCAGGCGTATTTTGCCCTGCGGGACTTCCTGGCCAGAATGCTTCGCATCTGTCCAGAGTCTTTTTCTAAATCAGCTCACGCTTCTTAGAAAAAGACAAATAAAATCGCCATTCGGCATTTTTATTTGTTTGATCAAAATGTCATGCTTCGCATCACATTTTGTATTCTCCAATCTATAGCTTTCGCTATTAGATTGGTTCATTCAAAGTCAGCTTTCGCTTTTTTGAATGAAATTAAATAAACATTTGTTTAATCATGTTTATTTAATAAAAACAAATCATGTGTAAATGTCCACATGTCTACATTTACACACAATTCATAGCGAAAACAAATAGCTTCGCTATGGATTACCAAATAATTAAATGCACAAATATAGCAAAGACAGGAGGCATTCCTATGGCCGCGCCACGAAAACATATAAGAATTCTAAAAACAAAAGAAATCGAAGGCATGGATATGCTTTGGAAAACTGGAACAGCTACCAGAGAGCAAATGGAAAGAGAATATAACATCAAAGGAGATCGCCTAAAAAAACTTTGTCATAGCGGATATTTAGAAGAACGTACAGGAAAAATTGTTCTAGGAGAAAAAGGGATAGAAAAGTTTAAAAAAGAGGGAAAGGAGTATCAATATAAAACCGGTATAAATAACGCCAAACATGATATTCGTCTCTCTGAAAAATACATCTCTTTACCAAAAGAAATAAGAGAAACATGGAAAACAGAAAAACAATTGCATTCTGAGGCCCAGAAAGACCTCAGATACGACGATTTCAAAAAAAGAATAGTAGAGTCCCATCCACAAGGAAAATTCCAACCAACGCCCGATGGAGCCGTCTATAGTGAAGCGCATGGCGGTTACATTGCCATAGAAGTGACAACACGTAACTATAAGGAGATTGATATTCAACAAAAACAAGAATTTGCGAAGACATTTTTATCCGGATATGAACAACTATAGGAGGAGAAAACATGGCAATACAACCAACATTTATCGTTCCACCTACTTTTTATACAGTACATGAAATTATGAATAATACGAATTCACCCTATATCTTAAACTTATATGACATTCAGGAAGATCCACATAAGAGAAAATTAAGTGATGAATTACATTTATTCATCATGAAACATTATCATAATCTATTTACATTTATGCTTCACCATCAACCTTACATGTTAAAATCACAATTCTTGGACCTATTTGGCTATCAAAAAGGAAAAAAGAATAAGTCTAGAACACTTGGTTACGCCAAATTAAAAGAGTTAGAAGATAAACTCTTAATTGGTTCTAAATCCTTTTATGGTGCGGAATATATTTATTTATCTTATCGAGCTTACTATTATTTTGGCCAAGAAAAAAAGGTGCTACCAATTGCACCAGGAGAGAATGTACTCTTCCGCCATTTTACTCGTATGGAAGACTATCTAGAATTAAATAAACACTATACAGATCCAACATTATTAATCGCATTACTTTGCTCTCACGAGCATTATTATCTATTACATACAGAACCATTTTTCCCAATTCAACCAATACAAGAGAAAGATACACGTTACTTTGGAGAATACTTTCCAAACAACAAAACACCTAAAAATCTTGATATGGAATTTGTAACAGACTTTCTCATAAAAACAAAACAAAAAAATAGAGGATTGTGGTTCATCAATGAAGAGACACCTGAAACGCAACTTCATGTACTCATTACATTTATCGATGAACTCTTTAAAATCCTCACTACACGTTGTTCTCTTAAATTACTTATTAATGATCAAAGAGAATCTTTACAAATCGTAGCAAATATTATCCCAATACCAGGAACATCTTATATCACAATTAATAACTTAATCTCTGATATTTATCATATTGAATTTTTATTAAGGATTTGCTTCCCAACAGTTATAACAAGCTTTACTTTTATTTTGATGAATCAAGATCATGAACGTGAGTTAAACAATGTTATAAGTAGAATTACTAAAATTAGAAAAAATAAAAAGAACTTACAACCTTGGCAATCTATGATTGATCCAAAAAACATTAAAATCCGAAATACAAATTTATTTAGACGTTTAAATTTCAACGACTCCTATGAATCTCAGAGAGAAAAACCACTTCCACAGTAAGCACTTATAATAAGTAAGCGTTTTTTTGATCTTTCCCCTACTTTTGAGGTAGAGGCTGGCCGGGGGGTGGGGAGACCCCACGTATTGCGTATCTAAAAATAGAGTAAGAACTAATTAAGGAACGTTAGATCAAGCGATTTGGCTCGTATAATGAATAGCTCAAGCCGATATGCCTAAATCCCACTTTTGAGTTTATCGGCTTGGCGATGGAAGCAAACGAGCCAAAAAAAGTTCCGCAAGGATGTTAGAAAAAAGAAAAGTCTTCGACTTTAGCCGAGGATTAACGAGGCGACTTTTTTCTAACAAAGGTGGAGATTTTTAAGCTGGGTTTGCTTAAAAATACTACCTGTTCCTTGCGGAACTTTTAGCTATTTCTATATAGAGTAAGAAGGGACAAAGATACTAAAGTAGAAAATACCCAGTATTATCAAGGGTTTCAGGATTTTTCGTACTTACCGTTTTTGGTAAGTAAACTTACCGTTTTTGGTAAGTACGAAATTTTTAAAAAAAGTCTACTTTAATAAGTAGACTTAAAATAATTTAATAGGTAAATTTTTAAGTTGTTTTGGAACCTTTCTAAACATTGCTTTAAGTGTCGGATTAACTTCATCTCTATTCCCTGAAAACATGATGTGAGGATTTATAAATAATGCATATGCTCTAACATTATTATCATCAACACCACTCTCTGAACGAGCTATAATGCCTTTATCAATTAACTTCCTAACTAACGGACTAACTTTAGTTTCATGTCTTCCAATTTTTTTAGCTAATTCTCGCTGAGTTAATGGGATTTGTTCTTTTGAATTAATATCATTAACTAAACAATTACTTAAAAAACCTACACACATTGAAATATCTAATAAAAATACTTTTTCAGCATTTGTTAAATAATCAATTTCAAATAAATATTGGATATTTTGTTGAATAATTTGAACAAACTTTGCTTTATTTTTTATTTTACGTTCAGGAACTAATTTCATTCCCCTTAAACTAGCTTTTGCTTGAAGCTCATTTGCTATGTATAGTTCTTCGTCTGACAATATCTTTGAGTTCTCGATATCTCTCAATCTTGAATTCTTTTCAGCTTGTTCTAAATTAATAAACTTTCTCATAAAGTTAGCCCCTTAAAAATTACTAATACAATAAATAAAAACTATATTAATTTTACATTAGATTAAAAGTTAAAAATATTCTTATACTAATAAAATGTTACATATTTTTTTATTTCGTATCAAAAAATAAGATAAAACATCTATTGGAACTTTTAACTATATATAGAGTGAGATAAGAAAAATATTTAAACCCAATAATATCAAGGGGTTAAAGTGTTCGGGGTGTTAAAAAAAATTAACACCTGTGTTAATTTTTTTTAACACCTATATTTTTACAAGAACAAAAACAAAAAAAAGTGCAATATCTAATTACACTTTTTTTAAAATAAATATATTGGAAGTTTATGCTTCTTTTTACTGCCTTCAAGTTGAATATTTCTTAATGATTTTGCAAAAATTTGTTGTGTAGCTCTATCAATATCATCTTTTGGTGCATTACATAATATATTAGGATTAACAAACCAAGTTCGAGATGAACAAGGTCTTCCATCTTCAGTAATTATCCCAGTCTCTGCAACCCCTAAAATTCCTTTAACAAGTAAATCATTCATGATATTAGAAATAGAAGTTCTTGTTTTTCCTAATTTCTTGGCTAAATAACTTGGAGAAGCTGCATTTGGTTTAATTCCCTCACCATTCTTTTCAACAATAACATTTGATTTAAACTCTAAAAATCTTGAAAGCTCAAATAAAAAAGCTTTTTCTGGTTGAGTTAAATAACCAATTTCGCACAGATAATCAATATTCTCTGTAATCATTTGCACGAACTTCACCCCATCAGTTCGTTTTTTCTTTTTACCAATAAAATAATCGTCACCTGTGGTACTATGTAAAATCTTTAATAACACTTGCTGTTGTTCTGCTGACAAACCTATATTAACTTGTTCTAAAAAGTCCTCTACCTTATTTTCAGTTATTCTTGCCTTCCGTTCTGAGCTATCAATATTTATAATTTTTCTCATGTTCTCCCCCTACTCCCAAGAACAGGAAAAGCAAATACATTTAATTCACATTCACAAATGTAATAAATAATGATAAAATGTATATAGACAATTTATTTCCTGACCAGGAACTTTTAACTAGAGAAACCTTGTTGGCGCAAGGTTTCTCTTTTTTATTTTACTACAATTTTCTACATTGAAGTTATTTTACCACAATTTTCTACATTAAAGCGGAATTATATACAACCCAATCACTATCAATAAAAAATTGATTTAAAATTTTTTTATTGATATATTGAGAGAATAAAATTACAAAGGGGGAGAATAATTTGAGCTCTACATTACAAGAAAACAAATCCACGATCTCTAATATTTCTATTAATCAATTACATAAGTATGAAGAAAAAAAAGTTACTATTGGATGCTGGATTAATAATAAACGTTCAAGTGGTAAAATTATATTCTTACAGCTACGTGATGGAACTGGATTCATGCAAGGGGTAATTATCAAAGAATCTGTTGGAGAAGAATTATTCTTAAAAGGAAAAGGATTAACACAAGAATCATCCTTATGGGTTACAGGAGTTGTAAAAAACGACAACGGAAGAACAAAAATTGGATATGAATTGGAAATAACAGAATTTAAAATTATACAAGAAGCAAATGATTATCCAATTACTCCTAAAAATCATGGGACAGATTTCTTAATGGATAATCGTCATCTATGGTTACGATCAAAACGTCAACATGCCATTATGAAAATTAGAAATGAACTAATTAGTGCTACTTATAATTTCTTCAATAAAGAAGGATTTATAAAAATTGATTCACCAATCTTAACTGGAAGCGCACCTGAAGGTACAACAGAACTTTTTCAGACTAAATATTTTGACAAAGACGCTTACCTTTCACAAACAGGACAATTATACATGGAAGCTGCAGCTATGGCCTTTGGAAAAGTATTTTCATTTGGACCAATATTCCGAGCAGAAAAATCTAAAACCCGCAGACATTTAACTGAATTTTGGATGATAGAACCTGAAATGGCATTTACAGATCATGAAATGAATCTAGAAATACAAGAAAAATATATAGTACATCTAATAAATTCTGTGATAACTAATTGCCAAATAGAACTTGAAACACTAGAACGTAATATTTCAACGCTAAAAGAGATCAAAACGCCATTCCCTCGTATTCGTTATACAGAAGCAATTAAATTGTTAAAAGAACAAGGATTTAATGATATTGAATTTGGCGATGATTTCGGATCACCACACGAAACAGCCATTGCAAATTCATTTAAAAAACCAGTCTTTATTACTCATTGGCCAAAAGAAATCAAGCCATTTTATATGAAAGAAGATCCAGCTGATGATCGTTTTGTTTTATGTGCCGATTTAATTGCTCCTGAAGGATACGGAGAAATTATAGGTGGCTCACAACGTGAAGATGATTACGAGAAATTATTGCAAAAAATAAAAGATAACGATTTAGATCAAGATAATGCTTACGATTGGTATCTTGATCTAAGAAAATTCGGATCTGTTCCTCACAGTGGTTTTGGATTAGGACTTGAACGCACAGTAGCATGGATTACAGGTATAGACCATGTAAGAGAAACAGTGCCTTTTCCACGTCTTCTTAATCGTCTATACCCTTAAATCTATAAAATAAAAATAAATTTTTAAAATAATTATTCTTTTATCTCTCAAAATACAATATATATAATTCATTAAAAATAATAACAATAAAAGCCAATTACATCTTAGTAATTGGCTTTTATTGTTATTATTTTGTAAAAAATATGCACTTTTTCATAATTTGGTTTTTTTAGAAAATTCTATTGAAATTGTTTTTTTGCTATGTTAAGATACTTTAGAAGATATTAATTTTTTAAAATATTAAGTATTTTCAATGCGAAAAAAGGGGTGGAAACAATGATCAAAGTTGAAACTAAAGTAAACACTAAAATTCAAGATCGTCTAGCTTTTATTAATGTAGGTAACTAATTGTTATTATTTCACAATGTTAAGAAGTAATAACAATGTAATCTATTATTCCTAATATTAAATATTTTATATGCGAAAAAGAGGTGGAAACAATGATCAAAGTTGAAACTAAAGTAAACACTAAAATTCAAGATCGTCTAGCTTTTATTAATGTAGGTAACTAATTGCTATTATTTCACAATGTTAAGAAGTAATAACAATGTAATCTATTATTCCTAATATTAAATATTTTATATGCAAAAAAGAGGTGAAAACAATGATCAAAGTTGAAACTAAAGTAAACACTAAAATTCAAGATCGTTTAGCTTTTATTAATGTAGGTAACTAATTGTTTATAAGAGAGGGTGTATGTAAAATTTCATACACCCTCTCTCCTAATATATAAAATAATAACATCAGGAGGAACATAAAAATGAATTATGTACTTAATAGATCAACAAGATGCTACTTAACAGAAGATGGACTAGTAATTAATACCCCAGACATAGGTTTTTTACTTATTAGTGAAGGTATTGATGAATACCTAGAACTTTTAAATATTTTTAATAATCCTACCTCTTACGACAACGCTTATAACCTACTTAATCAAAGTTTTTACGTAAGTTCTAAAAATTTTGATGAACTAATAGAATTCTCCAAAAAAAATAATATTTTAAAAATACATACTAATAGCATACAAGAAGAAGAAAACTTCACAAATTATCATATACAAAAATATGACAGACAAATCAAATCATTTTTATCTATCACTGGAGTTGACTTAGACAAAGCTATAGAAATGCAAAAGAAAATTCAAAATTCCAAAATTGTTGTAATTGGAGTAGGCGGAACAGGTAGTTATCTTGCTCTATCTTTAGCTTCTATTGGTGTAGAAAAACTAGTTATTGTAGATAAAGATGAAATAGAATTAAGCAATACTTCTCGTCAAGTTCTCTACGATGAATCAGATATTGGTGAAATGAAAATTAACGTGGCAGAAAAAAAATTAAAAAAATACAATAAAAACCTAGAAGTATATAAATATTCAAGATATATTACCGAACTCAACGATTTTGATTTCTTAGAAGAACATAAAGATGCAGATTTAATTATATTGTGCGCAGACACTCCACGTGGAAAAATTCAAGATTTAATGGATGAAGCTGCTAACAAATTATCTATTCCATGGTTTGCTTACGGTCCATACCATCATTCAAAAGTTGTAATGGGACCATTATTTATTCCTGGAAAAACAAAAACTTATTCTGAATTATTCCCCCCAAGCCTAGTTATAGAAGACCCTAGAACTGAAACTATTAATGAGAATTTTTATGCAGCAATAGTAGATCCATTTAATGGACTTGCTTCGAAAATGGCAGCAGTAGAAGTATTAAAGTTTTTAACTGGTTATGCTCCAGTATCAATACTTGAAAAAAGATTCATTATAGACACAGATAACTGGAAAATTGAAGAGAGGGAATATCAATGCAACTAAAAGAAATTGTAAATTCTAAAACTTCTTTTTCTGAAATATTAGAACTTATCTCAGAAAAAGATCTAAGCAAAAAATATTTCATTGTCCAAACAAAAAAAAATAAACTATCAAATTCCAATACTGATTCAGAATCATTAAAAATAAAACAAATATATGGAAAATCAGAAAACAATATAGATAAATTTTTAGAATTTATTAAATCTGAAGACGGAATTTACTCTACTATGATTCAACGAAAAATAGAGAAGAAAAAAGAACTACCAAAAATTCTTAGTAATATAGGATATATTATAAATCCTGAAGAAACAGATAATATCACAAAAATGTATATACCTAGAGATTCAGTAGAAAAAAGAATGAAAATTGTATTAAACAAAACTCTAAAGAATAATATTTTATTAGTTGGCCATCCAGGGTCAGGAAAAACTACAATAGTAGAACAATTCACAAAAAGAAATAAAATTCAAAATATGTTTGTTGTTGAAACAGCCAAACTAGTTGGGGATAGTCAATACAGAGGACAGTTCGAACAAAGAGTAGTAGATATAATAGATTTCGCAATCAAAGAAAAATTAATTTTATTTTTTGATGAACTACATTCCTTAATAGATTTAGGGAATTCCTTAGGAGGAATGTCAATAACCGATATTCTAAAACCCTACCTTTCTAGTAACAAAATCAAATTTATTGGTGCTACTACTAAAAAAGAATCAGATATTTTAATGAAAGATGAAGCATTTAAAAGAAGATTTAGTGTTATAAAAGTCGAAGAATTTTCAAATGAAGAACTTATGATGTTAAAAAATAACTTTTTAGAAACCTTCAATATGGATCATAATATAATTTCAACTGAACAAACTTCAAAAATATTAGAAAAACTAAAAACGGATTTACCTAAACAATATTTCCCTGATAAATTCGTTGACTTTTTAGATTACTACTTTTCTTTTAAAAAAATAGAACAAAATATTGTACTAGAAAATGTATTACAGGAGTACATTCATGACAACCAACACACATATTAACTTAAAAAAAAACACAATTAGCTACCTAAGTTCCAATTTCTTCTGGAACTTAGGTAGAACTATACCACATGCTATTCTAACAATTCTCCTAATTGATTTAGGATTATCACTTGAAAAAATAGCTTTTTTACAAATAGTTTATATGATAGCAGTAATGTTATTAGAATTCCCAAGTGGTATAATGAGTGATTATTGGTCAAGAAAAGGAATGTTTATCATTTCTATTATCTTGATTTTAATTTCATATTTCATTATATATGTATCTGAGGGTAATTTTTATCTATTAATGATTAGTTGGTTTCTATATGGTACAAGTACTGCTGCAAAATCAGGTAGTTTAGAAAGTGAGCTAGTCAATCAAATTAATAAAGAAAATAAAAGTATTAAAAAGTTTTCAGTGTGGGATTCATATTTGTTAAGCATTTCTTCAAGTATAGGAGCAATTATTGGAAGCCTATTCTATGAGAGAATACATCAAAATATTTATCTAATTTCATTTATACTGTTTTTCTTAAGTATTATATTTTCAAGTATTTTCTCCATCAAAAAAGAAAAAGTACAAACCAAAAAAATTAAAAAGAAGCCTTTTTCTTTTAAAGATATTAAAAAAGATATATTATACTTTTCTAGAAATTCAGTGTTAACAGAAATAATTATTTTATTTACACTTCTTTCTCTATTTCTTCAACCTTTCTTTCAATACTGGCAAGTATTATACGAAAATAAACACATTTCGATTACATATTTCGGATACGTATATTTCATATTTCAAATATGTAATATAATTGGGACATATTTATTTGAAACTATTACATATAAAAGGAATATCTCATATATAATATTAGGTATAATTTCAATAAGCTCCCTAATTACATTAACTTTTCTAGAAGGTATTACATTCTTTATAGCCTTTCCAATAATTTTATGTACCTATT
>NZ_JARVHF010000001.1:3317500-5246198 GCF_040459885.1 Bacillus cereus group sp. MG20 | reverse complement strand
GTTATACGTCAAACTCCTTCTCTACGTTTGTTTTAGGGCCTTGTTTTATATTTGGAATGACAATTTTCGCTCTTGCACTCGGTGTAAGACCAAACTCAACAGCCAAAGCCTTCATTTGTTCATGCAATTGCTTCTTCTTTGTAAGTAGTGGATGGGGAACTTTATTGGTTTCAGCTGCCTTATTTGTATATTCAACAAGAAGTCCTTCTTCTCGTATAATTTTGGTGCATTCAACATAGTCAGAGTAAGCATCGCAATACGTTGCTAATGCATTCACATCTATGTTTGTAATAACATCTAGCTCTAGTAATTCACCAGCAATCCGTCTAAATTCTTTCTTAGCAATTGAATCTAACCACGTTGGTGGTTTTACCTTGTCCTTTTTTGCTTGTAACTGTTTTTCGGCTTTTAATCGCTGCTCAATTTCATCTTTTGTCAATCGATTTGTATTACCTTCTAATAAATGCAAATGAATCGGTTTCGCTTTCCTTCCTATGTGAACCACCTCCCTCGGCTGAACCCCCTTTTATGGAATAAAACGAACTTTTTGCACGGAAAGCTAGGCGGCGGTCTCCAGGAAGTCGCCTTTTGCTTTTTTATAGTGGGGGGATGCTTATGATTTTTTTCTTTCGAATTATTTTTTGTTTTTCTTCTCATCTTCTTTTGTTTTCTTGTTATGGCAAGCATGGCAAAGTGTTTGTAAATTAGATGGTTCTAATCGTTTCGACCAATTAACACGGATAGGAATGATATGATCGACTACATCACCTATCTTAATGATGTCCTTGCTTCTACATTGAACACATAAGCCATGATCTCTACGATAAATAAGCTCACGCATATCCTTCCACAATCTTGAGTTGTAGAATGAACGTGAGCTTTTATTTCGAATATGTTTGTCATAATATTTTACTGTTTCTTTTTCCTTTTTAATATGTTTAGCACAATACTTATCCCGTGTTAGTTCGTTGCAACCTAACGACTTACACGGCTTGAATGGTTTACTTGGCACCTTCCATCCTCTTCCTCAACCGTTTCATTTCATCCTCGATTATCAGATTATTTTTATTAATCCGTTCGTGACACTTTGTAATGTCAGCTTGATGCTTACGAACCTTATCGTTCACATATGCAGCAACATGTTCATTTTTACAATGAGGACAAATAAAGAAACATTTCTCAATTCTTTTTGGAAGTTGCTCTACTTGTGGTTGCATATCGTAATCCTTATTACAGTTAGAACAATAGACTTGCATCTATCATCACTCCCTATTCTAAACAAATTCATCCATTGCCTTACTTAACAAACTGATCATCGCTTCTCTCTTTTGCTTTGGTGTTGTATTATCTTCCAACTCATTAAAGATTGGAATTACACTTTCTAACTTCTGTTTATCAATACATTCATTTACAAGGTCCTGTCCTAACATTGAAATGAATGTACCAATTGCAACCGCTTGCTCTTGTTTTGTTAGTTTCATTATTCGTCACCCTTTTCGATTAAATGCTCCAGACCTTCTAACGCTTCTCCACCATTCAAGCATATCATCACATTTCTAAAAATAGTAATTACATCATCTAATGATTGGATTTTATTTGGAACAATCTTATATTGCTTTAAAGGTTTAAGTGTCATTGTTTTACCTTCCATTATTCATCCTCCTTCAAAATAAAAATTTCTAATTAAACGCTTTGATTACCAAGTGTTTTCCTATTCTATAATTTGTAGGATTACCTTCTTTTTTGTCGAATTTGTAGAGTGTAAGGAGGTGATAACATGAAATTAAATCAAGATTGTATTCGTTCTGTTCTTTTGGAACTAGAAGAAAAATTAAACCTAGGTCAACACATTCATCTTCATCAATTAAAAGAATTTAATACTTTTAATAAATACGGTGAAAACGAATCTATATACGCCATTTTAAAACTTATAGAAGCTAGATACATAAACGGCTCTTACCAGTTTGATGGAGATGAAATTTATGCTCTAGGAATAGGATCGATTACTTTTTCAGGGCATGAATTCCTAGATACTATTAGAGACTCAAAAGTTTGGGCTAAAACAAAAGAACTTACTAAAAAGTTATCTAGTGTTCCTTTAAGCGTACTTTCAGCAACAGCTGTAAAAGTGACAACTGGTTTTATAGGATTATCTTAACTATGTTCACCATTTAAGTACCCGTGTTTACTTAGAAACCGTTCAAATTCTTCTAAAAATATCTTGTACTTATTTGGCGAATAATCATTACTCATAAAAGTCAGTTCAAGATTGAACTGACTTTTCATTTCGGTTCCTATAGTCGGATTGTCAATAGAATACCCTTTCACCCAAACTGCTGTATGTGTATCCACTTTTTCTGTTAAAACCGGCCTATGGTATGCCGTCATATAAACCATCCTCTCCAAAATAAAAAAGCACCCAAATGGATGCTTTGATTTATATTATTAATTCAATTACGGTACGTGAAGTTTTAAAATTCTTCCAGTTACTTAATAATGATCTGCTGATATTCATCATCAATATTAAGTAACTGGAAGAAGAGCAAAAGCTCTCCTTAATAACGGTACCATTCAATCGTTACCATCTGCTGGTTTCGTATTTTATATGCACCATTATGAAACCGTCTAGACAACATATAGATTATAAAGGAATCTTTATGAGTTGTGTTTTCCGCCACTTCTCACAATACAAATATATCACGTTGATTCCAAAACAACCGGCACATTCACTGCCAAAAAGCGGTCACGACTCTGCCACTTTTTTATAATTTTATTTTTTTTATAAAAGCTTCTGCTCTAGCCGGTCTAGAAATAAGTTCTTCAACTGCATAGTTTAATAGTTCAAACAACTGGTATGCATATTTTGACTTATCATCTACTTTTATTTCCCCCGGATGAACCGCCGCATTTCCAACTAATCTTACTGCATGAAGTGCATCGTTTATAGGCTTTGAAAGTTTACCTTGGTTATTTAATAGTTTGATATTTTCATATATTGATTTATCCTTAGGACATTTCAATCCTTCTATAAGTAATTTTTCGACTGCTAACCTCAACAATGCACACGCTGACCTAGGAGATAGATTTACAACTTCTCTTGCCTCACTGTATAACTTTTTAACCTCTCCTGGCATATCTTCATGTGGATCTTCTATTGTATGGCAATTTGGATAGACAATCTTATTGTCCTTCCAAATTAAATACTCCGAACATATAGTACAAATACTCATATCTACATGCCACTCTCCTGGTGCAAACACTAGATATTTCTCGTCTTCTGGTACTTCCTTAATCTCTTCACCAGATAAAGCTAACCATGATTCATGTACTCCTCCTTGTATACGAATTTTATAGAAATATGTAGCCTCCTCTAACGCAGGTTCTTTTTCGTCACCAGATTCAATTGCTATATACCATTTATGTCTCGTTTTACTTTTACAATGTGGACACTGAAATACATCCAATAAAAATTTCGGTTCTACATTTTGCTTATTCATTTGAATCCTCCCTTTGTTTAATAAAAACACAGTATATAAATTACATAATACCATTAAATCTTAATTCACTTACCCATATCTTATATTGTGTGTAACTAATCTAAACGCTACAGCCCTTGATATCAATAGCTTCATAGCACTTTCTCTTTTGAGTTACACAACACAATAAAAATGAGTAACTGTATAGAATAGGGTAGCACCACACATCCATCAACTTAAGGAGAATAAACGCTACCAAAACAAAAAAAGCCCCAAATTTTTCTTGAAAATAAGTTGGGGCTTTTGAAACAGAAAAGTATATTTTTAACTATGAAAAATACGATAAATTTTTCCTTTTTTCCTACTTGCTAAATTCAGCAAGTAAAATTTTTTTAAAAGGATTAGGACTGTCAGTTCTACCCAAACTATTCCAATTGACGACCAACGTATGCTTGCCTCCAAGTTTACCTCCAACAAGAGTTGTAAACCCTAGAATGCCACCTGTGTGTCCCCATATCGAGACACCGCTTGGAAGCTTAGTTTCATAGATTCCAAGACCATATCCATCGATTCCTTCTTTTCCTGTAGGAACTGTAGTAAGCATTTGTTTTAGTTGCTGTTCTTTCAGTAATTTGCCACCGAGCAAGTAAGAGAAAAATTTGTTTAAGTCGTCAGCAGTAGAAATCATATCTCCAGCAGAGCTACCTGCACTTGGGTTATAATAAGTAACGTCTTTTAGCTCACTTGCTCCGTCTGGTTGGACATATCCACGTGCATGGTTAGTGCCTGGAATAACGCTTGAATTGCCTGGTAGGAATGTATTCGACAATTCAAGTGGTTCAATAATTCGATTTTCAACCTCTTCCGCATAGCTGTTTCCAGTTACTTTTTCAATAAGGATACCCAGTAATACGTATCCTGTGTTTGAATAAGACCAGCCCTTTCCTGGAGCAAAGTCTGGGGGAAAAGAAATCCCCATCTTCACTAACTCTTCAGCCGTATACGATTTTTTTGTATCCGTAAAATCAACGTCTTTTGACCTTGAGTATTCAGCGATACCACTTGTATGGTTCAATATCTCCCGGATAGTAATCTTGTTACCATCATATCCATTTCCTTGAATGACACCAGGCAACCAGTCTTCGATGTGGTCGTCTAGCTTCAGGCGATTCTCTCCAACTAATTGAAGTACAACTGTTGCGGTGAACGTCTTCGTCACACTCCCAATGCGAAAGCGAAAATCTGTTTTCATTGGTTTCTTGGTTCTCAGATCCGCTATTCCAGCGGCATACCCCCACGTTTTTCCACCCTCAGAAGTTTTAGCAAGTATCCCCGGGTATCCAAATTGCAATGTATCTCGCATTGCTTGCTTGACGGAAGTACGATCTCGTTGAGTATTTGTTTGTAACGAACTAGATACATTTTGAGTAGGCTCTGCTTTTACAATTGAGGTTGGTGTTGTATATAACAGGGAACTTCCAGCTATTAAAAGGGCCAGACTTGCACATGTAATTTGACTACGTATTTTCATAAGGCATTCCTCTCCTCTATTCATATTGTATAAGTGTTTGCTTACGGATCCTTACTTCCTGAAAAGACTTAGGGAAAGGCCCTCACGCATATAGATTAAAGCCCCAGTACAAAGGTATCTATCAATACCAACAATTTGAGCCAGTTAAATCTCCATCCCTTCTATAACAAAATTATTCAAAGGTATGAAAGCATATTATGTACCCTTAGTTATTGTTAGGATTAACACAACATGAGACATAGCCCCAACCCATATTTTACTTTATTTATCCATGATATGTATTGAGAAAGAATGTAAATTCGAATCCTTTCCGTACCCCAACTATTAATCGTTTTTTTCATCTATTATAATTAGTTATTTTGAATTTCATAATAAAAAACTGTAAAAAAATAACGAGTCCCTTAACGTACAGGAAGCGGTTGAAAAATATGTCTAAACGCACAATTTTCTTTTTTGATATGGTGACCCCATCGCAATCAAGCTAAGGTTTTGAAGTACCCACTAAATGAAATTTCTCTTTCTCTATAGTTAGTTATTTTGAGAAGTCAGCTCATTTTTTGTTTTTTGGGTGTTTACTTTTCTTAAGTTGATGGATGTGGGGGAGCACCACATGGTCATCAACTTAAAGTTTTAATATACCAGAAATCAGGAATATTTTATTCTGTTAGCTTGATAGCGATAGGGTACAGCCAACATTTCGGAAGCTATGTATGTTAGACGAATTTTAACCTAAAAAAGTCGAATTCTTGTACGTGAAGTGCAGTGATATTTCATTCATATAATCCGTATTATCTGAAGTTAATAAAGTCTTTTACACTCTCTTCTTTAAGAACGTTTCCATAATATCCTTCCTGAATCTTTCATAATCAAACTGAAAAGCTACATTATGCGTTTTATAACCTGGATTAGTAACAAAACGAAAGTCTGCAATGCTTTGACCAAACCCTTCCCCTTGATCAGGAATTACTTTAATGGGTACTCTCGAAAGGCTAACAGCCTCTCTATTTAGCAAATACCACACTGTTACAAAATCATGCATAGGACTTCCACTTATACCTGGATTAGACTTGGAGTAAAAATTATAATAATAATCTAACATAGGTTTAATGATGAGTCCTGCAAGATCCTGTGTATTCCGATGAAATGCATCGATTTGCTCGACCATTTCGGTTGTAACAATCGCATGTTGGGTCACATTTAAAGGGATAATTGTCAAGTTCTTTGCATGTTGCAGAATTAAGTTTGCTGCATAAGGGTCTGCGTGAAAATTAGCTTCAGCCACAGCAGTTACGTTACCTGGATAGAAAAAAGCTCCCCCCATGCAAATGCATTCTCTTACATTTCGCATTGTTTCTAAATTTAATACAAAAGTCGTAGCTAGCGAAGAAAGTCTTCCTAAATTAATAATGGTAAGATCTTCTAAATTTGATTCTATAATTTGATAAATATCATTTAAAGGATAAACTGGATATGAAATTTCAGGTGGAATAATAGGTCCTAATCCAACTTTTCCATGTACCTCAGGGAAATACTGAATTAATATACCTGTCAACGGTACAGAAGCACCAAGGAATACAGGTATTTCTTCTCTTCCCGCAATGTACTTTAAATAGTTAATATTTCTTATTACATTTTCTCTTGATACATTTCCATAATCGGCCACAATTCCTACAAGTTGAATGTCTTTACGAAAAAAGGTGTACAGTATAGCAAACGCATCATCAATCCCCAAATCTGTAAACAGGAGAACCTTTTTTTGCATATCTCTTCCTCCAAAATTTATAGAATTCTACTTTCGCCAATGATGTAGTGATTAGACTACGCTTGTATATATATTTTTTATGTATTCTTAAAGAGTGGATTCTATTCACTTGAAATAGCTTTGCTCATCTAAATTTGATTTTATGTTCAAACGTAAGTTTCAGTTCTTAAGTCGATAAGCATGTGTTGCTATCCTTGAACAAAAAAGCAATGATTAGATTTTAAACCTAGTCATTGCTTTATCCATTGCATCTTGGTTTACTCCTATATATCTTAACGTTACTCGCTCACTTGAATGATTGAATATCTCCATCAGCAAAGCTATGTTCTTTGTTTGCATGTACATATGATATCCAAATGTCTTACGTAATGTATGTGTCCCAATCTCTTCTAAACCAAACTTTGCTGCTGTGGTACTAAGTATTTTATATGCCATGCTTCTTCCGATTGGTCGATTCTTTCCTTGTCTGCTCTTAATTATATACTCATAGTCTTCCATATCTTCAATGTAACACTTTAACTCTCTTCTTAATGCTGCAGTAATGTGAATACGTTTCTGCTTACCTGTCTTCATTTCACGCATTGATATATGGCTGCCATTTAAATCTCCAACCTTCAGTTTTAAAATATCACTAATACGTAGCCCTGTATTAATTCCTATTACAAACAAAATATAATTGCGTTCATTCTTTTCTTTTAGATATTCTTTAATTTGTTGTATTTGCTCTGAATCACGTATCGGTTGAACAAAATTCATTATTTATTACCTCCAGTTTCTTCTGTCTCATAAACTTCTAATCCTAGTGCAAAAGCAAGTTTATAAAACGCTTTAGACTTCCAACGTCGATAAGTGCGCTCTGACATCCCTATCTCGTTATAAACCATGTAGTCACACACATCCTCTTCTTCTAAATAACGTTTATAAATAATATCTCTTTGAATACTTCCTGCACGTCCGTTTCCTAATCGATTTAGAAACTGATCAATACTTAATGACATTTTTTCAAGCCACTCTTCTCGTTTGCTTTGTTGAATATTTGCTATAGCAACATCTTCCAATGGTTTTCCAACTGTATGTGTAGGACCATGCTCACGTATTTCATAAGAAGGAGTGACTTTCATTTCTTTACGCATCATCCCAAATTGTCTATGTATACGTATACTTTCCAACACACGTTCTAATTCCTCTTGTGTTGCTGTTCTATCGATTTTTGGTAAGAAAGATAATTGTTTAGTCATGTAAGACCACTCCCTTTTATTTTTAATTATTTTTGTCTTAACGCTCCACGTCTGCGTTCATAACGTGGTCCATGAACTCCCATTAACTCTTCAATTTCACGAGTGCAAAATTTCTCTTTTCTTTTTTTCTTCTTTTTCTTCTTTACGTGATTTGATTGCTTTTTCCATTCACGTAACTGATTCTTTAATCCCTTCATTTCCCCATCTCCCTTTTCAAAATAAAAAGGACACCTATTCCTAAAACAGCTTGAATTGCTGCTTTAATGAATTGGTGTCCTCTAGTTTTCTAGCCGGACGATATTCGATTTTCATTTACTTGATAATACCTGCTTGTACAAATATGTTCCTCCAAGCTTTATTAACTTGGTATTTATCTACGTCTTTCGCACGACGAGCAATCGCTTTTCTTGTTTTCCGTTTCTTTAAATTAGCCATTCTCCTAACCTCACTTTCTACTCAAAGGATTATTTTGTTCAGTTTCTTATAAAGTGTTAATATTCTTCATAAAGGAGGTCTACTAATGAAAAATCCCTGGAAGAAAGTTTCTTTAACTGCTTTCATAGTAATTTTCCTTTTAATAATTTTATATTTTGGCGGTATGTCGCTTTTTTGGAACCAACCCTAAATAAAACTCAATATTCCGTCAATACTGTAGACAACCCATTAAGTTACTTTCTCCTTGTTCCCCCTTGGAGAACCGAGCAGTTAGCTTTTGCTAGCTGCTCTTTTATTTCGTTCTTGCTCTTGCTTCTTAAAGAATTCTTTAACTGCGTTTTCCCAATAAGTGCACATTATCCATCCCCCCTTGAATAAATCCATAAACCTTGTCCATACTATAAATACACTTGAGTTCTGAACTTCCTTCTTAACGTTTTTTCAGAGAGCAGTTAGCTTTTGCTAGCTGCTCTTTTAATTGCACGTTTTTGTCTTAATACTCATATATTATTGAGAATCAAAATATGATTTTGTATTAAAGGAAAAGTATTCTTTTTCATTACTCCAGTCCCTCTTTAAAGGGCGTCGTTTGAAGAAGGTCTTTAAAGAGGGAATACATTTAAAAATCTTGGTTACACTGTAAACAGGCTCGTGAATAGCCAATTTTATTAATACCCACTCTATGTCTATTACCTTGGGCCGAGCAGTTAGCAAAAGCTAATTGCTCTTTAATATTGAGTTAATAATAAAATTTAGGTCTTATTCCTTTTCTATATCATATACTTTTAACCTAACCATCCAGCTCAAAGTGTTACCTCCTATCTTAAAGAGCACTGATGCATGGGGCTCTTTTTTAGTTTCCTTATTTCTATAAAATGAAATTTTTATTAGATTATTTTCGCATAACATTTACAACTCTGTTCATACTATAGTTGTAATTCGCAATTACAACTGCAACATTTGATAAGCACCGTTTTCTTTTCTTAACAGTACAGCTAGCTAATCGCGCTAGCTGTTTTATTGTATAAAATGAAGTTTTTATACGATTTTAAACACATTTAAAAATAAATTCATATGATATTACGTATTCCTCTCTTTTACAAAATGGATTTGGGTCAGAAGAGCACTTTTACGAAGTGCTCTTTTCCCATGGAATTAAAGCTCTACAAAATAGCGTTTTTGTTCAAATACTTCACGCCCATGAAAAAATTACATATGATATCACGTACCCTTTTACATTAAGAGTTTTGGTCCGAAGAGCACTTATATATGGTGCTCTTTTTGGTATGGAATTTAAAATAGAGACTTGCTCTTAAAACCTATTATGTAATTTTCATAGGTTTTTTCCTTACACCCGTGTGTCTGTTTACTCATAAGTTGTTAAAGTATAAATATAAATTGATAGTTAATTTATAAGGGAGGTGTAAAAATGAGTAAATTTAAAAAGCATTGTTGTCACATACCCTTTCCTTTACCTCAAATAGGGCCTACTGGAATAACTGGAGCGACAGGACCTTCTGGACCTACCGGAATAACCGGAGCGACAGGACCTTCTGGTGGACCTCCAGGACCTACGGGACCTACCGGAATAACTGGAGCAACTGGGCCTTCTGGTGGACCTCCAGGACCTACGGGACCTACCGGAATTCAAGGTAACCTGGGACCTACTGGGCCTCAAGGTATTTCTGGACCTCAAGGGATTCCTGGGATTTCTGGATCTATTGGTCCAACTGGACCTTCTGGAATTCAAGGTATCCAAGGCATCCAAGGCATTCCTGGCATTCAAGGTCCTATTGGACCCACTGGAATAACGGGGGTCACTGGAATTCAAGGGATTCAAGGCATTCAAGGGATTCCTGGCATTCAAGGCATTCAAGGGATTCCTGGTTCTGCAGGCCCCACTGGACCTTCTGGAGCTGTTGGCCCGACCGGCCCTTCCGGGGGACCGCCAGGACCAACGGGACCGACTGGACCTTCCGGGGGACCACCAGGACCTACCGGAGTGACTGGCCCCACTGGACCAACTGGGTCACCAGGACCAACCGGACTTCAAGGTATCCAAGGCATTCCTGGCCCCACTGGACCTCAAGGAAGTCAAGGGATTCAGGGGATTCAAGGTAATCCGGGGCCTATTGGTCCTATTGGACCCACTGGAATAACTGGGGCGACTGGAATTCAGGGTATCCAAGGTATTCAAGGTAATCCAGGACTTATTGGACCTATCGGCCCGACTGGCCCAACTGGGCTTCAAGGTATTCAAGGCATCCAAGGCATCCAAGGCATTCCTGGGCCTACTGGATTACCAGGAACCGCTGGAGCTACCGGACCTACTGGGCCTATCGGTCTTACAGTATCTGGTTTATCCCAGTATGCTTATGTTTTCAATACAGCAGCTCAAGTTGTTGCCTTAGAAGCACCTATTCTTTTTAATTCACACGGTAGAATCACATCCGGTTTTACTCATACGCTCGGAACTTCTCAGATGACAGTTATTAATGCTGGAGATTATAAAATTTCTTTTTCTATATCAGGAGTTGAACCTAATCAATTTGCCCTCTTTTTAAATGGGGCTCCCGTTACCAACTCCATTTATGGATCAGGTGCAGGTACTCAACAAAACAATGGGCAAACAATTCTCACTTTAGCAGCAGGTGATATTATTACCCTTAATAATCATACTTCCGCTGCTGCAGTTACTTTGCAAACTTTGGCGGGTGGAACACAAACAAATATAAATGCTTCGATTGTAATTGAAAAATTAAATTAATTTAATCATTTATTTCTTGAAACTCTGCCAGTAAATAATCTGGGGTGGATTCTTTTTTCAACAAGCAGTTAGCTTTTGCTAGCTGCTCTTTTAATTAAATAAGGATTTTGTTTAAATTTCATTAACCTTATTGATTCCTTTGCATACAGTATTATCACAAGGAATTCCACAGGTGGCTCTGGTCCAGTTACCTTGAATTTCTTGCACACCTTGTGGGAAGAATCCGTTTATAACAAACGGGTTCTTTTATTTTTGCTCATACAATAAGAATTTTGTTAAAAAACTGCACATTTATTCAGAACATGCATAAAATATAATGTGGTATTCTTTTTCAATATTATTTTTTATCCGAGAGCGCCTTGAATGGCGCTCTTTAATTTTCAAATAATTACGAGAGCGGATTTTATTATGTTGTACAAGCACTACTTCGCTTTATTAAATAGACTATATAGACATCTAAAAGAAGGGAGCTTTAAATTCATATGGCTGATTACTTTTATAAAGATGGTAAAAAGTATTATAAAAACCAATCGCATACGGACCACCAAAAAAATAACTGTTTTGTTGAGACTCATACAATTAGTGGTTCAGGAGAAAATTTAAATGGAAATATACCTATATCTATTGACCTCCTAAATACCACTCCACAAACAGTATTTGAAGATTTCACCAACAATCACAATAAAACATTAATTCAGTTATTCGTTGTCGGTATGAGTGCACCCGTTCAAGTAACTATTCTAACAAGAAGATCTAGCATACCAATTACTACTACATTACAACCCGTTCAAACAAAAATATTTCAAGTTGAAGATTTTCAAAGTCTTACTCTTACAAAGCAAGAAGGTCCTGCTAGTGCAGTTAGTTTATTTGTTCAAAAAACATTTTGTATCTGCTGTAACAATAATAACGATTCATGTGATGAATATTACCACGAGTGCAACTAATAGATTAAATCACCGGAAGAACTCTTTATATAAAGGGTTCTTTTCCTTTCACTCCCCTCATTTCCCCGTTTTTTATTAAAATAACTATTTTGTTATAAAGTAACCGCTTCTACTGCAGGTTTATTTTTTGTTAATTGTTCAATTGCCATTTGTAATCCAACCCAGTAAGCAATTAATCTATATGGCATAACCTGTCCTAAATCGTATAGCCATTCCATATCATCTGTTTCTAAAGATGTATTTTCGTAAACATCCATTATTCCGCGTTGATATTCTCTGACATTCGCACTCTCTCTTATTACGGATGTGATTTGATTGTAAACATCCTTGCTGTCTTCCATATTATCCATCTCGTAATCATTCCAGTTTTCTTTTAAATCCCGTCTTGCTGCGCTATTATCAAAATCCCATCGATCATTACAGAATGCTGTTAATTTTTTTGTGAAGTAATGTAAACCAAAGTCATTGATGTTTTCTAAAGTCGCTAAGCAAGTTAAACTATAGACCGCTTCACCAATATCACCAGAGATAAATACATTCGCACCGGATAATACATATTTTGTACGATACATGTTTGTTCCAGGTTTCCCCCACTGAATAACTTGTAAGCCCTCTTCGCCTGTTATTTCAGCTACATGATCCTTAAACCATCTTTTTTTAATTACCTCAATTGCTTTTTCGTTGTAATTCATTTTCCATTCCCCTTTACGAATAATCTTTTTTACATTACACATACTATCTACGAGTCAGCTACACTCTTTCAAAACGGAGTTTTACCCCTCCGGACTGTTTAGGCACATGGCAGGTGATTTGGTCAATTACCTGCCATTTCCGATTAAAATAACGCTTTTATTACAAAACTTCTTCAGTCATTTAGCCAATTAGAATATCTATAAGTTGCATTTCTTCTTTCTAACTCTTGCCGTGTTTTCATTCTAATTTGTTCTAAAGATTCACCTGTAACAACAATAGATTCTTCATACTCACCAACTTTATAAAACACCTCATATGCCATTTTGACCGCTCCCTACTTATCTAAAAAATCCTCTTCATTGAAATCCGAAACATTTCCACAAACATCACATTCTCCGTAGTGGCCAATAAATTTACCTCCACCGTCTTCATCAATTGTCTGCATTTTGTGTACAGTAACCGTATTGCACTTTACACAATGTATTTCTGAATCAAATTCTTCTAAGATAACTGGTTTTGACATTTTAATTCCTCCATTTTTATACAAAATTCAAATTTTGTCTTACTTTACATCTACACGTGCTTGACTTGCTTCTCGACTAAAACCATCTGGATATCTTTTAGCTAATTTTGCAATATTCATTTCCGCAATATCTTGTAACGTATATCCCAGTTCATGCGCCATAATTGATAAATAATAAAGAATATCTCCAAGCTCTAAGGCTAACTTATAAGTGTTTCCGTCTTCTTCTCCTGGACAATGCGATGGTTGAAAACCATATCCGTGATAAATTGCTTTTTTAACAATATCGGCAACTTCACCAACTTCGCCTGTAAGTCCTAAAGCTGCATTTGAAACTCGTCCTCCAAAATCAGTTTTGTTATTCCAAGTTCGTAAAGTTGCTTCCTGATAATCATTTAATTCATCAATCGATAAGATACTTGCAATCTGTAAAACTGTAGCTTCATTTATAACTTGATCCTCATTTTTTGCTTCACTCATTAATTTAGTTGCTTCGAATACACCATTTTCCATAATGTTCATTTTTGCTTTCCCCTTCCTATTTAGCAAATTCCTAATCCTATCGGACGATTTTCAATTAAATACTTATCAGCCTGATCTATTACCAGGAGAGCAACCTCTGCTTGATGTCTCCTTAACGCTTTTTCCATCTTTGGTAAACTCATGCCTTGACTCCACATTTCACGAAAACGAATTACATCTCTTTCATCCCAAATGAAGTTAGCTTCTTCTAAAGCGATGTATACCTTCAACCGTGATTCCTTCATCACTTTATGATTTCTCGCTACACTCATAAGCGAACCTACTTTCTTAAAATGATTATTTTATCTTTTCAGTAAACTTAGTATCTACACGATCAACTTTACCGTTTATCCAAACAGCAATTTGTTCACCAAAACCACTCTCCGGTGGATTGAATGCTGTAACATTTCCATCCTTTACTATTAAAAGCTTGTTGTTACTAACATCAATTTCTACTTTTTTCATATGTCCATCTCCCTTTTACTACCTCATGTACTCAACAACATCAGGTTTAAAGCCACTTCCTAAATAAACCCTTATCGGAATTATTTCTTTTTTATCCCTTGCTGCCTTACATAACTCTTCCGCTGTTTCCCAACTAAAGAACTTATCTACAGCTCGTTGAAATCTCCAAATTGCCATTACATATTGTTCAAAAATATCATAGCGATCATCTTGTTTAGTTGTGCGTGGTAATTCATCCGTACACTTTGCATTCGTTGGAACCTGGACGCGTACGTCAGCGTATGTAGTGCGTCCAGTTCCTCTCTTCACATTTGCCTTCATTACATCGAACTCACAAATTGCTGGCTCTACATCAAAAATGTTTAGTTGCTTAGGCATCTGCCAGCCCACTCTTCTGAATAAAATTCAGTAATTCACTTGCCCCTTCCTTGCTTAAAAACATTCGGCCACCTAGCAACTCTATGTTGGTTTCAGAAACTTCACCCGTTACAAAGCATGACTTTTCGTGTTTTCTTAAAACAATGTTTTCCCCTTCAACATGAAAGCCTAACACTGTACCTTCAGCAATTCCTAAAGTTCTACGTAACTCTATTGGAATTACCACACGCCCTAGCTCGTCCACTTTTCTTGAAACACCTGTGTTTTTCATTCCTTGCTCCCCCTTGTTAACTAACTTTTTGTTGTTGATTCCGTTTCAACTCTTGTTTCATTGATTCAAATTTTATTAACCATGCTTGCCAACGCTTATCGTTTTCTTCTTGCTGCTGTATTGCCACTTCACAATTACAACCTTTTGTTTCAATCACACCTGGATAAGTTTCTTTACGAATAATTCCTGTATCATGACATAATACACACATGCTTATTCCTCCTTATTAGAAACCTAAGTTTGCAAGCCTTTGATCAGCTGTCGCAAATTTCAATACCTTTGAATCACCTAATAAACGACTAACGGTCTTAGCATCGTATTTATTAAAAAGTTGTTTTCCAGTAAAGTTTGTTGTGGTAAATGTACTCATTCCCTGTCTAGCATTTGATACCGCATATAACAGGCGTTGTATGAAATCAGATGCCTGTCTATTTGAATCCGTTGAACCACTTTCTGCCCCAAGATCATCTAATACTACAAAATCAGCTTGTCCAATTAATTGAACGAAATATTGAAGTGTATATTTACTGCTCTTATCATCGAAAGAATCCATAATCATCCTTGTTATTGCTTCTAATTCCACATATAAACAACTTTTCATAAGATAATAGTTTTCTTCTCCCTGACTGATATCCCAGAAATATTGATTTAATTCATGAAGCATACTGTATGCTAGGAAACTTTTTGCCGTCCCTTGATTTCCTGTAAATACAACTTTTCTAATTTCTCCGTTCTTTAAATCCTCCAAAGTTTCTTCTACAGCTTTCTTGTGACTAATCGTTTCATCACACCCGGTTCTGTAATCAGATAATCTTGAAAGAGGAATTTTCTTATTTGTAATAACACTAGCCTTTTCCAGCATGTTGAATTTCTGTAAACGGCTAATCTTCTTATAATGAGTGTTAGCTTGTTCTTCCAAAACCTTATTGTTTTGCTCAACAACACATCTTGGACAAACAGGCTTACCTTGATAAATAATCATTTGAACTGGCTTAATGATTGTTTGTCCACCTATTTCATAAGAGTGATTCATACATTGATCAGAATGGTAATTCACCTTCGATTCCAGGGATTCTGCCAGTTTTTTCATTGGTGTTGCCATTTCTATTCGCTCCTTTTTTACCTTTGTTTTTAAACTCTATTTCTGCCGAATTAACATCAGCTAAAGTACGAATGTTTTTATTAACCCAATGTTTTAAAATCCCCTCAGCATAATTCCATTTCTTCTGCTGTTTCAAAGCACGCTCCATAGCTGCTTGTACAAGTTCTTCGCTTGTATCGTTTACCCATTGTGAAATACTTTCGGCTATGAATGAATTTAAAATACCGAAATTATTTTCGTAGAAAGAGAAGATGCTACTACTACTTTGTATATTAGTATTTTGTTTATTAGTACTTAGTAGCGTTGGATTTTCCATAAATGGAACTTCCATTTGTGGTTTTTCCACTTGTGGATTTTCCATATGTGGATTCTCCACTTGTGGAATTTCATAAATAATTGTCTCCCAGTTAGTTATCTTTCCCTTTTCGTTTTTTACAGGAAACCTTCTAACATAACCGAATTTTTTTAGTTCTTTCATTCCTACCCTTAAACTATCAATTCCATCTTTCGCATGAGTAGATATTTCCTCCATGTAAAACACCCAATCATCTGGTAACGATAAAATGTAAGCCAATATCCCTTTTGCTTTCCAACTTAAACGTTCATCTCGAAGACCTGTATTATTAATGGTTGTGTAATTTTTACTTTTATTAACTCGAAATGTTGCCATTTATTTACCTCCTTGTACAAACCGCCACATATGCTTGTCCACTTTTGATAATTCGTTGAATTTCATAATGCGGATAACCAGCCTTGAAATACTGGTCAATCATTTGCTTTAATTCATCCTTGCTCTTTGCTAAGTTCCAAAACTTATTAGGTAATAGCACTTGATATTCAGTTAAACGCATGTACTATTCCCCTACTTTCCGTGATATACTTATAACAACTGTTTTTTCTTAAAGGACCCACTGCCATGGGTCTTTTTATTTTGTTTTACGTCACTCCAAGCCCACTGTTTTATTGGCTCATAAGTAATGTAAAGTAACAATGCGCTGCACGCGATAAACATTGCGAATATAACTAACGATGTCGTATCTTCCACTAGATCACCTCCTTTTGTGTTTCAAGCCAAGCTTCTAAATCCTTTTGTAGGAAAAGTAATTTGCGCCCTTCCCTAATCACTGGAAACTGTGGATGACTTGCTAATTCATACATTCTACAAACAGCGATATTGAGATAATCCGCTGCTTCTTTCACCCTCATTACTTTGTTTGGTTGTGATTGTTGTTGGAACTGCGCTAAAGCAGCTTGTATCTCCTCTCGAACAACTTCTCGGATTGATTCTTTAATGATTTGATCTAATCCCATTTCTTTTTTCTCCTTCCAAAATTATATTAACGATGGATAATCATACTAATCTTGGTCGCCATGCTTTTATGTATGATATCTCCTCATTGAAATCTTTCTGTAAAATGTTGCAATAACTGTTTACTGCAAACACTGATTTTACGTCTCTCCAAGCTGCTGCGAAAAGTTTCTTTCCACTATCATGAACAACTTGATTCCCTGCCATAAAAACAAACTCACTTACTGGATGTTGCAAAACTTGTAATTGGCTCATTTTTTTCACCCCCTCTCGTTTCACTGAATGAAACTTTATGTTCAAAATTTTTTTCTTGTTCATTAAATAGAATGTCGCTTTCTTTACCTAAAACATTTGATATTTTAACAGCTACATCATAATAAACTCTTAGATTATAATTAATAATTTTATAGCAGTAAGACTTTGATATACCAACCATATTAGCTAATTCATGATATTTAAGACCAGAATCTTCAAAAGCTTTTTGAAGTGCCGTTAGTTGTTTTTGATTTTGCATCTGATCACTCCCTTCTGATGCTTACAAACTCATTATAAGTTTCATCACGTGAAACTTCAAGTGTTTTTTATAAAAAATTTCATAGAAGGAAACTTTTTTAACTCTTTACGTTTCTTGCTAGGAAACTTTATAATGTAATTAATGTAATTTACGATATATCGTAAAAAGGGGAGTATTTAAGTATGGAAATGAAGGATAGAATTAAACAAATTCGAATAGATAACAAAATGAATCAAGAACAATTCGGGAAAGAAGTGGATCTAACTAAGGGGACTGTTTCAAAGTTTGAAAATGGAAAAGCATTCCCAAGTCGTGAAACTATAGAAAAGATAGCGAAGAGATTTAATGTACCTGTAAATTATTTGTACGGAGAAAATAAAGGTGACGACTCTAGTGATGATAAATATAAAAAATTCAAGGAAATCATGGAATGGCTAGAACCGCTACCAAAGGATAAAGAAGATATGGCGTTAGAACAAATGCTAGCTATCGCTCAAGCTCTTAACAAACACCATAACAAAACAGAAAAATAGCCCCCTAATTAGGAACGGCTATTTTTTTAATTTCTGCTATATATTCTTCTAATTGATCTGGTGCACATTCTTTCACAGTATCTAAAAATAGGATTACAATTTCCTCTTTCGTCATCCTTAATTCTCCCCTTACATCCTGTTTTATATATTAACCGTCTTAAAGTGGAAAGTTTTTGTCGTTTCAGTCAAAATGTTTCCATTCCCTATAAAGCAGAAATGACACTATCAATTTGATAGTGTCATTTCTAATATTATATTAATTAACCGCCTCCTGGGCCTGGATCAATCATATATAAAGTTGTTTTTTGTTCTTTAGCACTTTGCACCTTATCTTTTTCCGTCACCTGAAAAGCTGTAATAGAAAGACAAGCTACAGTAGTAATAGTTAAAACTATTTTCACAAGCTTATTTTTCAAGCGTTTCACCACCCTTTTTGTATAATTCAATTATAACATTTCAATGCTGTCTTTGGTAGGAATACATAGAAATAATCACCTGATTTAGAAAAACTTTCTATGGACATTTCTAGGTATTTCTTCCCTTCTTCTCCTCCGACCGCAAGCCCCATATAGTACAATTGAAAACTACTAAGATATCCATTTGTATTTTGTAAAGCTTGTAAAATTTTAATCGCTTTTTGCTTTTCACCTAGCCTTACATATAAGAATGCTTTTTCAGCATAATCTAGATTTTCTGGGTTAATGGTATGTAAATCTTTTTCATGATATATTCTTAAAAATAATAGTGTATTAAGTACTTTTTCTCTTCTTACTTCTAATTTTTTATTCACTGGAACGCCAATTATATTTAATGATTTCTCCATGTACTCTTTAGCATTTTGATAATCAGAGAAAACATAACTTTCTCCAATTTTACAATATGCTACTGCCTTTGTACTGACATAGCAATTACTTTGATCATTTATAATTTCAAAACATAATTCACGCGATTCGTCTAATTTATTTTCGTGAAGTGCAACGAAAACTTCCATTTCTTTTATTCTTAATAAAAGAGAATCCCTTAATGTATGACATTTAATTCCCAAGATGTCCGGCAATAATTGCTGAATATGTTCATTAACCATCTTATAATTACCTAAATCAAAAAAAGAGTAAATTGTATTTAAAACAGATATTATTACCAGCTCGTTATCTGAGTATTTTTGATTTTTTCTCATTTTCTCAACTTTCTCAAAGAACCTCTTAGGAGTAGTTGTACTTTCACTCCTTTCTCTTAATGTTTTGTATAACGGAACCAAATTTAAATTTATCCTCACAGTTTTTGAATTACCTTTTTTCTTTTCTTCTTCGCTTTTATTTTTATTAGTTTTAAAACTCATTATTCGTTGAATTACTAGGTCTTGAAGATCATATTCTCCAAACATATCTAATACTTCTAATGCTAATTTCAAATTTTTATGTGATAGTGTGGGTATACACTCTTTGATGCATTCCCTTCTAAAATCAACATTTTTAGGCTTATATAGCTTCAGCGCATCAACCAAGTGCATAAAATCAAATTTACTTTGCTTCTTAAAATAACTATTTACTGTTGTATGCGTTACTTTAAAACGTGTTGCCAATTTACGATTTGTATAACCGTTTGATTTTAGACACTCCTGCATGTCATTTAAATCCAATAAAACTTGCACAATCCTTGCCCTCCTTATGGACAAAAAAGACACGTTACCCTAGATGTCTTATATTTACAGGAAAACGTGCCATTATATCTAGGTTGTGTGTTATAATTATGTTTGAGACTTATGACAAGTGTTTTCCCTAGCGCGTTTAGGGAGGACGGTGTAAGGGTGTTGCGAGCACTACTTGCACAGTCGTAGGTCTTTTTCACGTCCGTTTATTTTATTATTTTCATAATATCACATTTTTTCCAAAATTCAGTCGTATAGTTATCTGATTCTTATTGAGAAAGTTTTAAAATCGTTATATATCAACGTTTCTCAAGGGAGCTTAACGGCTTTTTTTCTACAATAAAAAAAGAGCCGTTAAGCTCCACTTATGTACTATATGCCTGTTCCTGGGTCTAATTCTTCCTTCCAGCCACCAGAATCACTTACTTTGTGCCCGCCAGGGTCATTTGTGAATTCTTTCATAGTCTTTTCTCCCCCTTTATCTAATTCTATAAATATTTTACTATTTTTTACAATGGATGAAAATCATATCCTATAACTGAATTTGCTCATATATGGTAAAATATACCCATCGCTGATATGTCCAAACATGTAATTTTCATAGCAGCAAAATTACAACCAGACTTATACAACATGATTCAAAACAAAATGAAGGAGTGTTTTAAGTGAAAGGACATATTCGAAAAAGAGGAAATAAATATTGCATCGTTATTGATATCGGTCCTGATCCAGAGACAGGAAAAAGAAGACAGAAATGGTTTTCTGGATATAAGACAAAAAAAGAAGCACAGGCCGATGTGGCAAAGAAGATTACAGAGTTGAATGAAGGAACTTTTATAGAACCATCTAAAGTTAGGTTAAAAGATTATCTAAATCATTGGCTAGAAATTAAAAGTATGAGCATAGAAAAGAGTACCTTTGCTGGTTATAAGGCATTTATCAACCAACATGTTATACCTAGTATAGGAATGGTTGCGCTCCATAAATTAAATGTTATACACATTCAAAAATGTTATAAGACTGCGATAGATAAAGGGATTGCAAACAATTCTATTCTGCTTATGCATAGAATTTTAAAGAGCGCTTTAAACCTAGCCGTAAAACAAAATATTATTTCTCGAAATCCAGCAGATTTTGCTGAGATACCTAAAAAAGAAAAAACCCCTATCCAGACTTGGACAGAGGAAGAAGTAAAAAAGTTTTTAGCTCATTCACAAGAATCACGATATCACATTGGGTATCTACTTGCAATAACTACAGGTATGCGTCTAGGAGAAGTTCTAGGTTTACGATGGCAGGACATTGATTTTGAAAAACATACTGTTACAATAAATCAAACATCTGGTCATGACAATAAGATCAAAAAAACTGCAAAAACAAATTCGTCAAAACGCACAATTCCTGTACCTAATGAAACAATAGCAGCCTTAAAAAAACATAAAATTTTAATCAATAAAGAGAAATTAAGGTTTGGTTCTGCTTATCTAGATCAAGATTTAATAAATTGTAATGAGTTTGGAAGAATCATAAAAAGAGCACATTTCAGAAAAAGTTTCATTAGGATGACACACAAAGTAGGTATAAAAGAAATTAAATTCCATGATTTAAGACATACACACGCAACTCTACTATTGAAACAAGGAGTTAACCCTAAAATCATCAGTGAGCGATTAGGTCATACAGATATTTCAATGACATTAAGTGTCTATTCTCATGTTTTACCGAATATGCAGGAAGAAGCAGTTAAAAACTTCGGTAAAAGTATCTTTGGATAACCTATGTTTGCAAAATGTTTGCATTTTATCAAAAAAAGTCAAACAAACGTTGTCATATCAAGGTTTGTTTGACCTATCATCTTATATTCTTGATAAAATCTCCGAATTCCTATTGAAATATTTAATAATGGAGCGTTCTCACCACCGCGGGTTATGCATTCGAATCGATATACATAGGAGAAAAAATCTTGTGTTTTTTCATCTTTTATCGGCCCTGACATCGCCTCACAAATATTTTGTGATCTAAGAGGGGAAAAATAGATTTCTTCTTCATTTGTATTTTCTAAATATATAGGACGCTCACAAAAAATATGTGAGATTAAAGCGGGCACCCACTTAGAATACGTTTCATTATCATGTAGTACTGGCAAATTAGAAATCAAATCGGATTGCCATTCATATTTTGGTGGTTCTACTAATCTATTTGGTTTCCAATCATGAATAATCTCATACCAACTTTGAAAAATATAATCGAGCTGCTCTTGTCTAATAGGTTCTTTCGATACAATCCATGGTGTATTTTCATTTAATACGTACGGGTTATGCTGAATAAACAATATATCCGAAAACATATCATACAATCTTTCATTCAAACGTTTCAACTTACTCGTTAATAAAAATGTCTTATAATGTATCTCTACGATGTCCAGCCATTCAATAGGAAAATATATAAATGATACCTTTTCATTTAAAAGGGGTTCTACTATATTTTCAAATGTTAGCAGCCTTAATTTTTTCATAAAATGATTCCTTCCTTTCTTCAGTTGTCTTGATTATCAAAAAGCTAGAACAATAGTTACTTAAGCTAATCCATTTAAACCAAGTATTTAAAAGAAACGTAAAAACTGTTTATCTACATAAATTATTATCGAACCGACTCTTTTAAAAATTCAAAGTAATTATCATGTATAACACCTCTATTATATTTGAATTTCGATACATTCGAATTATACATTACACTTAATGCATTGTACTTATCATTTACAATATCTTTACAAAAAAACCAAAAAAGAACACCTTAATTCGGTGCCCTTTTTACAAATATCAACCTTTATGTAATTGAACATATAGATAACAGTAATCCCCCAAATGAAATTGCTCCTAGTAAACCTACTACAACTCCTGTTAAACAAATACAATCAGCAAGACAAATAGAAGACTGCGATAATGGAACAAATGACCTACTTGTACTCGAACCATATTGTTTTATTTTCTCATAATTCACATCTAACATTAGATGTAAACATGTTACACCATCCTCAATAGTATGTAGAGGTTCTTTTTCTAATCGCTCCAATAATTTACTATCAAAAGCAACTGATAGAGGATACTGCTTATCTAATTTCATATTTTGATAAATTAGTTGCAAACGAGATAATATATTGTTTTTCTTCTTTTCAGATGTTACTGTACATTTCATTTTATTAAATTCATTTAATAACAGTGTCAATTCATCTCTTTTTCCGTATAAATCTTTAGCTATTTTTCTCTTTAGTTTATACGAATGGATAATAGATTTTAGTTCAATCATATTCATACACTTCCTAATTACATATTATTTACCCAATTATTTTATAGATAAACAGTACTTTTTAATCTTATTTAAATTACACTCAAGCATCTTCACTTACTATCGATTAACATTACATTAACCTTACAAAGTTGTAATGAATTCATTAGCTAGAAGGAATCAATCCCTAAACCAGACAGATATTTGATGATAAAACCATAAGAAAAAAGCAATGATTAGATTTTAAATCTAGTCATTGCTTTATCCATCACCTCTTGATTACACCTATATATCTTATTGTTACTCTTTCACTTGAATGATTGAATATATCCATTAATAATGGCTATATTCTTTGTCGGCACGTACATATATAAAACTAATGTTTTTTAATTGATAAGGTGAAACTTTAATTAGCCCTCACCAATTGGGCTTTTATGGGTAGTCCGCCACCTAACTTCTCTTTGCTCCCGCTGAATTTTTTTAGGGTCTTACTGCCCTGCAAATAGCAGGATAAATGCAATCAATATTCATACGTTATAATAGTACCAGTAGTATCAGTAGTACCACTAAAACCATCAAAACAGTTAGAGCAACCACCACAACCTCCACAACCTCCGCAACCTCCGCAACCAAAACAACCGAAGCAACCAATACAACGGAATCCACCACAACGGAATCCGCCACAACGACCTCCACCACAACCACCACAACGACCACAACCGCCACAGCGACGAGCAGCATCTTCAATATAGTAATATGGATATTGGTTTTGCTGGTCCCAATAGACAATATTTCCAGACCGGTAATCATTAAGACTTAACGCTTGTAGTTCTTGTTGAAACTGATTCATTTTCATAACCTCCGTTTATAAAATACAACCTCATTGATGCTTCCCTATATTTCTGTTCGTTACATCTAAGTAAAAATAGCGCTATAAACTAAGTTCAATACGTACACCAACAAAGTATGACTTATCACTAAATGATGCACCTTGTTCATATACCTATTTTTGCTATGGGCTCATTTTTATAAAGTGAAACTTTAATCAGTGGGGGGGAGTTCATCCCCCGCTGATTATTAGCCCTCACCAATCAGGCTTTTACGAACAGCCCGTTAATGCGGGATAAATAAAAATTAAAAAATATGAATTCTAGCGTCATATCTTCATACCTACTAAATTCAATTAATTTCTCAATAATTATGTTGCCATATCCTATATATTTCCGTCTGCCGCTTAGATTTTTCTGTACTGTAAATGCCTTTCGCTATAACACCTCCAAGTAACCGGTTTCTATGACGGATAAGAAATTCCTACAAAGAAAAAAGCCCTTATTAGGGCTTTTCATTCTATTTCTCCAGCAAAACTCTCTATGAAATTCCTAATAGAAAAAAGACACACTTAGATTGATGCGTCTTTTTGTGATGCCTCTTTTGTGAAATCATATAAAGCAATTGCGCCTAAAAGAACAAGTATACCTTGAGGAACATCTAGCAAAATAGTTTTCCAAATTTCTGGAATTACCCATTTAATATCTGCTGCTGTTTCAAGATATGTTTGGAAATAGCTGATTGTAAAATTAATTATCCCTAAAAATACAAACAACGATAAACCAAATCGAATTAATTTCTTATTTGTAAACATATAACACCTCTCAAAATTCATTGGATATTCCTGCTTTTGCTTCTTTATATTTCCATATCTTTATATCTAATTTTAACACATAAAGAACTCAAAAAAATACGATATGCATATTTGCATATCGTATTAACAACACTCCATGATAATTTAGAAATTCCTGCAAAGAAAAAACAACTCCGTTACAGCTAACAGCTCGGGTTTCTTTTCTTATTTAACTTCATACCACCAACATTTACGTTCTTTGATTGTAAAATAAATGTGACAGAAGTTTATCCAGTTAATGCGTAGACAAGTAAATGAGCTAAATTATCGATATTTTATTTCGCCATATCCGTAGCACTAATGACTTTACGCAAATTTGACAAGAAAAAATATATAGATAGGTATGATCCATACCTATCTATAACATTATTTCTATTCTTTATCCAATTACGTCTTTTACGTCTGTATCCACTGGCCACTTTTCTAATGTATAAGCCATTTCCCAAAATGAATATTCATATTGACTGCTAATAATAAAATGCTGTTTCATACGTTTGAGGTCTACCTCTGTTACTTTTTCAGCGATAGTATCTAAACGTGTAATTTGTTCTTCAACTAGCGTACGGAACCAATCAGATCCATAAGCAGAAATCCATTCGTTATAAATTGGCTCTTCCGGCTGGCACTCTTTTAAGCGTTCGCCAATTTCATAATACAACCAATAGCAAGGTAAAATTGCTGCAATGATATCTCCTAAATGCCCTTCATACGCAGCACGATACATATGTGAAGTATACGCATATGCAGTTGGCGCAGGAATAAAATTATCTTTTTCTTCTTTTGTTATCCCTAGCTTTTTAGCAAAATTCTCATGTAAAGATAACTCGGCCTCATATGTATTTTGAGCATGATGTGCCATACGAGCTGTCGTCTCTAATTCAAGAGCTTTTGCAGCTCCTAAAGTTTGTACTCTAGCAAAATGACTCAAATAATATGAATCTTGAAGCACATAATAGCGAAAACTAGCTAAATCTAATGTTCCTTCACCAAGTTTTTTTACAAAAGGATGGTTAAAACTCGCTTCCCAAATTGAATCTACTTCTTTACGTAATGATTGTGAAAAAGTCATTTAAATCCCTCCAATAATGTATAAAATATAAGTATTTATCCACAATTATTAAAGCTGTAAAATAAAAAAACTTTCTTTACAGGCGTAAAGAAAGTGAAATTGACAGTATTTATTTACTCATTAAATAGCAACGTCTTTTCCACTTCCCTACGCTGGCATTAACCAGATCAGGTACTAAGAGTCTCAAAATCACATTTGATCTCAGCCTATAAAAAGCTCCCCTAGTGGATAAATATTTTGTTTTTATAATGTATTCATCATAGCATACTTCGTGAAACTGTCAAAAGAATTAGTTATATAATCTCCTTAAAACCCTTCTTCATTTCTAACTTTTAATGATGTTTCAATAATCATATCTAATAGTTTGCTATAACTAATTCCCGCTGCTTCTGCACTTTTGGGCAATAGGCTTGATTGTGTCATCCCTGGTAATGTATTAATTTCCATTACATATGGAATTCCGTCCTTCACCATCATATCAACTCTTGCATAAACACTACATTTTAATGCTTTATAACAAGCCAGTGAAGCTTTGTTTACACGTTCATTAATTTCTGCTGGAAGTTCGATAACTTCCTCAACTGTACTAGTATCATCATATTTTGCATTGTAATCAAAAAACTCGGCTGCATGTCGAATTGAAACTATAGGTAACTGTTTTCCATCCAGAATAGAACATGTAATTTCATCACCTTTTATATACTTCTCAATTACTACTTCAGAATCCCATTCGAATACAGTTTCTAGCATTGAGATCAATTCATTTTTATTGTAAACGATTTTCACCCCGACACTCGATCCGCCGGAGTTTGGTTTTACCACTAATGGAAATCCTAACTTATCTAACTCATCAAGATTTAGATCCTCCATTTTTGTAAGTTCAATCCAATCTGGTGTTTCTACACCTTCATAACGTAAAATCTTTTTCGAAATATTTTTATCCATACATATACTACTAGATAACATATTACTTCCGCTATAAGGAATCCCTAAACTCTCCAGTGTTCCTTGAACTGTCCCATCTTCTCCGTATTTTCCGTGTAATGCGAGCAATGCAAAGTCAATGTCTTTCGCTTTTTCAATTAAATCCATTTTTTCATTTAATGTAATTGGGACTATTTCATACTTATTTTTATCTAAATGAGCAATCATTTCATTCCCGGTCATAATTGAAACTTGTTTTTCAGACGATACCCCGCCCATAATAACACCGATTTTCATTTTCTCAACTCCAATTTTCATTTTTTAATGTATCACCAATTATTTTAATTCCCCGAACTATTTCTTCTTCTTTCAAGCGCGAAAACCCTAATCGGAAAGTGTTCGCTCCTTCTCCATCAGAGTAAAAAACATCTCCAGGTGAAAACGTAACGCCTTTCTCATAACACTTTTGTAAAAGTGTGCGGGCGTTCATATGCTCTTCTAGCTCTATAAATAAATGCAGTCCACCATCTCCAGTCATTCTTTTGAAAGGAATGTACTGGTTACATGCCCCGACAGCTAACTCATATTTTTTCTTATAAACAGATCTTGCCTTTTTTAAATATTTTTCAAAATATCCCTCATGTAAATATTGAAACAGAACAGCTTGATCTAGCGTAGATGTGTGAATCGTTCTTGCTCTTTTTACGCTTTCTAAATAATGAATTAGCTCTTTATCTGCAATAATCCAGCCTACACGTAAACCAGGGAAAAGTACCTTTGAAAAGCTACTAATATAAATCACATTATTGCCAGCTCCCGCAAAAGTTAATAATGGAGCTAAATGTGAACCTGAATAACGTAATTCTTCATTAAATCCGTCCTCTATAATAGGAACCTTGTATTTTGAGAATAACCTCATCAATTCCGTTCTTTTCTCTGAACTCGTAACAATACCGGTTGGATTATGATAAGAAGGAATTAAATAAGCAAAATCAAAATCTTTTTCACGCAAACTTTTTTTAACTTCATTCGTATCAATACCATCCTCATGCATATCAATCCCATGAACTTCAAGTCCATGTAAACGGAAAAGCTTACGTGCAGCGTGGTGAGTTGGATTCTCACAAATGACACGCCCGGATTTTTTTGATAAAGAAGAGAGTACAATATCCAACCCTTCTGTAAATCCATTTGTAATTAGAATATCTTTATTCGAAATGTCTACACCTTTCATTTCCATGTAATGAAGTAAATAATTCATTAACGGTCTATATCCCTTTGCATATCCGTAGTTCAATACGATGTCCCCTTCAATGGACATACGAGTAAGAAAAGCTCTTTTGAAATTTTCAACATCAAATAGCTTCTCATCCGGGGCTATACTATTAAAAACAATCATTCCCTTTTCCCAACGAACACCATGTTTCATTAAATCTAATTCATCCGCTAATGCGGTCACTGTATTAAGTTTATTTTTCCAATCTATTTCAACAGACGAAGTGTTAGATATATCCACCTTCGCAACAAAGTTCCCTTTTCCTTTAACTGCATAAATGAGTCCTTCTTGCTCTAAATCTGCATAAGCAGCGAGTACAGTGTTTCTACTCACACTTAGTAATTCACTTAGTTCCCTTGTTGATGGGATTTTTTGATCCCCGAGCAAATGCCCTTTCATAATCATCTTTTTCAAATAGTCTTTTAATTGAATATAAACGGGACGATCTTTAACAACTTTAAAATCCTTAAACAATTCCTTACCCCCTGCAATCATTTTTGCATATTTATTTCATTCTCAAAAGGTCCACGACATATGTATTTTTTATAAAGGGCGGTACGGTCTTACAAATCTTTTCGATATAAGTTAATTACATCTTTTAAAGCTGCAGCTGCAGCGCCTCGTGGATTAGAAGCCCCACCAATTGTAGTAACTTGTCCCATCGTATCTGTAAAGAATGTAATTCCTTTTTCGGTCCCATTTACATTTGCTAACGGATGATCTTTTTCTATTTCGCACGGTTCAACATTTAAATTCACATTGCCACCCTCATCCTTATATATTGATGCTATTAATTTAATAATTTTATGTTGTTTCTTAGCATTTTGTATTTGCTGTTTTGTAACGTGCTCAATTCCTTTTATATGTATATCAGTAAGTGTTTTCTCTGTTTCCATTAAGCTGTTAGTCAAAAGTAACAATTTACACGCACTATCTGAACCACTTATATCTAATATAGGGTTTGTCTCAGCAATCCCTTTATTTTGTGCTTCTTTCAGCGCTTCTTCAAATGTCATATCTTCCTCATACATTTTCGTAAGAATATAATTAGTTGTTCCATTTAATATTCCTTCTATTTTATCAATACTGCAACCAGCTAAACTAAATTGTCCAATATCTAGTGTCGGTAGTGCAGCGGCTGTTGCACCGCTATATCGAATTCGTACATTTGCGCCTCTTGCTGCTTCATTTATTTCTCTCCAGTTTGTAACGAGCGCACCTTTAGAAATTGCTACTATATCCATCTGTTTCTCAATCGCTTGTTTCATATATTGTTTCCCTGGATTTCCATCTTTAAGATTTGTAACTGTTGATTCTACCAATACAGTACCACTTATGCTAGTTGTTGCACGTTCCTTCGGATGATATTCTAAATATTTTTCAATTGCAGCGGTACCGCCACCATACATTAATAAATGATGAAGTGATAAGCCGTCTTCATTATGTATTGCAATATTTCTCCCTAATACGCCGCTTACAATTAATTGAATCCCATATGTTTCATATATATATGAATATTTTTCATTTAATAATTTTATAAACTCTCTGCCTACTGTTCCGTATCCTGATAATACAACTTGAATTTTCATAATATCCCCCCATATTTTTCTACCAAATCCCTCTTTCAATATAATATAAAGCGCTCTCGAATTCCATCGAGAGCGCTTTATTATTACCTATTTCGGTAAACGTGATAGCTTTTCAGCAATTGTTCTATAAAACTCTTGAATGCTAGAAAAACCTAACGAGTCTGAAACACTTAACCCTACCATGTCGAGATGGTCCCAATTCGCTTTCGTTTCGATATGATTCCATTTTCCAACCTGTAATGACTCATTATTATTTACAGCAACATTAGAAGATGGTGCAATCATGGAATTTGTATTTACTACACCATCATTTTGCCACCAAGAAGTATCAACTAGCGGACGGTTTTCTTCATATCTCGCATAAGAACCTAAGAAAAATGCATTTCCCATTAACACTTTATTCATCGTTATATGAGGCAAATGTAAACCTGTTATAGGTGCTGCTTGTGATGCATGTCCACTATAGGATAAATAATACACATCTGGTTGCGTCTTTACCCAATTATTTAACTCCTTTGCACCATCTGTACTTAAATCCCACTGACTTATATCTTTTGTATTTTTCCAAAGTGAACTATTTAGAATACGATTACTATATTGGAAAAAGGACTCTCCAGCATTCTTCTTTATACCCCATTGATCCAATTTAAAATCATATAATGATAAATTATTGTTTCCTCCAAAGCTTGCAGCTGTAATGAGTAAATCTTTAACGAACGGCAGTAGAAGACTCCCATCCGCAAGTGTTGTACCGTTGTGAGGGGTTGCTAATGTTGTAACACTATGAACATATGATTTTCCGCCTTCAAATAGTGGTGATATTTTGGTGTCTGGGTGATTTTTCACATAATTATTTTCTTCAAAACTACCTTCTTTTAATAGCTGTACTAATGTTCTAATCGTTTGTCCACCCATGCTATGTCCAACTAAATGAACTTTATTTGTTTCAGTCCAATTCGGTGCAAAACCACTATAAGTTCTGCCAAAACGATTATGTCCATGTTTCTCAGCATGTACGGCACCATAGTCTACTGTCCCACCGTTAATTTGTGCATACAATTCACATGCACGATCCCAGTTACTAGAAACAGGTCCAACAGCTGCGGTATGTACCATATAACCATTTCTTTTCAAATCTTCCTGTATATCATGAACACCACCCCAATATTTTACGCCCAGCATTTCTTCCCTACCCCATCCAGCAAATCCATTCACCAATATGATAGGATAATTATTTTGTTGCCTTTCTTCAGCGTATGATATTTTCGCTGCGAATGAACATACGGTCACTAATGCGAAAAAACATATTTTTAAAAATAACTTCCCCATACTTTCTCCCCCCTAATAAAACGTTTACATTTTTCTTTTTGAAAAATTAACAGAATAATTTAACAACTTAAACATAATGTAAAGTATTTTATATACGTTGTATATATAGAAAACACATACAAATGTTGATAAATATTAATTCAAGTGAACATTTACTTTTTACAATATAACTTGTAAATCTGTTTATTTGAATTTATAATTAGATATAGTTTCCTCATGTTAAAAAAATTTAAAAACCATAAGAAAACTAATCTCATTGCTTCAAAAAGGAGGAAAAAGCATGCAAATCGGAACAAATATTCATACATTATCTCAACCTACTAAAATAACTCCATCTACTCTTGAGCATAATACTATCTCTTCTACTAAACTTGAAAGTACGAAAGTAAATGATCCTATCAAGTTTGATATTCGTTCATCTGAAAAAGAAATGAAACAGCCTGAGCATAAATTTAATGAATTAGATTTATGGAAGATGTTAAAGGATAAAGGCGTTCCTTTATGGATCATCCTTGAAATGCTACAAAAGGCTCGTAAAGAAAAAGAAGCCCAAAATAATTCAGTTCAAAATTCAAATGGGATTGAGGAAACGAGTGATACTCGATTAAATGAAGTAATGTAATCTTGTTATATGAATGTTTTATAAGACAAGCACCACTCCTCACAAATAGTGGGATAAACTAAAAAGAGTTCAAAGTTGATAGAACCATTATCAACTTTGAACTCTTTTTTAAGATTTGCCTCCAATCGTTACAAACTGAACTGATCCTTCCCCTTTAAAACCTTCAATTAACTTTCTTATTTTTACTTTTTCATTAATCAACGTATTATCTGTCGATATTTTAGGGTTTTCATCACCTAATGACTTTTTCAAGTGTAGAAGTTGCATATTCGTTTCAGTTGCCCTTATTTCTTTATACACACTATTTCTCGCCACAATAATATACCATAGTGCTCCATAGTCACGTTTATTGCCAAGCCAAGCATCATTACCATATGTAACAGGTATCTTGCTTCCTTCTATATCAATACTTTTTATATTCTTTTCTTCTTCATTTATAAATAATAGGGAACTTTCTTTTGGAAAATCCGGCAACGTATCTAACGTTTTAGAAAGGGATGATTGATCACGTTTACGAAAAATCTTTGCATTCATCATCTCTTGTGCAGTAGATTCATTTATTATCAGAACCCTTTTTTGGTCGAATCTACCTGTTTTCACTGCAAAAGCTTCCTGTTCTTTCGTGTTTTCCTTATAACGATTCATAATTGCTCCAGTATGATTCTCATCTCCAATGATTAATACACCGTTAGCTGGAAATCTGTTTTCATTTTTAGAGCATGCACCTACACTTAATAACACTAATATACTTAATATGAAAATAGATAATTGTTTTTTCATCACAGTTCCTTTCATAACTCAAATTGGTTTATACATGCTTTTCTGCAAGCATACTTGCTCATATTCTCTACTGTTCCATCGTTTTATAAAGCTTTTGTAAATAACGCCAACGAGTTATAAAGAAATATAAAACTTGTATACACATAAATGAAATTAAAATGACGATAGAGCTATTTAGAATAGAAAAATCGACTAATTGTTGTAATGCCATATAAGCGACTACAGTATGTATTACTGCAACGACAATCGGTAAGAAAAACATTAATAATAACTGTCTCGTTACGACTTTCTTTAACTCCCGTTTACTTAACCCCATTTTCGAAATCATTTTATACTGCTGTTGATCGCGGTCCAAATCAGTATATAATCGAAAATAAATAAAACTAGCAGCAAATGTGAAGAAAACAATTCCGACTAAAACACTAGCCATAAGTAATAATCCATTCGTTTGTTTTGCACTTAACAACTCTATAGTTAGAGCTCTAAATTCAAAATGTATATCTCTAGGATCTTGATTAAATATATTATTTAATTGGTTTGAAACCTCTTTCGTTTTTATCCAATCATCTACAACAAATCCGTAAGTACGATATTGAATAATATCTTCATTATCTGGACCACTATTCAGTGGAATTCCATCATATACATGATCTTGAATAGCAATATATATTCCTTCCGTATCATGAGGTAAAACTAAATTATCGACAGTTTTTTTCACATGAAATGTCTTTGTCCAATCGCCTTGAATGACTTCAATATTCTTCTTATAATCACCATTTTTAAATTCTTGTTTTTGTGATACCATTCCAGGAATTAATAACATTTCATCTTCTTTTTCAATCGTTTCTTGTTGATACCCTAGCGCTCTCGCAAGTTCGTTATATTCACTTAATTTCATTACATATACATTACTTTCTGTATATATATATGAAGATGAAGCCATTCGATACGGAATATTAGCATCAGCCAGATGGTTTTTTATAATAGAGAGATGTTTATCCACTATTTTGTTGTTTTCAGGAGCCATGTATAGTAATGTATACGGATTCGTCATCCTTACTAAATCTTTATTTCCAAGAGCAGCTGTCGTGCCAATTGCTGTAAAAGCAACTGCTGAAATAATAGATACTATAAAAAACATCGTTGCATTATCCTTCATACGATAAATTAATTCTGAAAATGTTAATATATTCGTTCTCTTTAAAAAGAAATTTTCTCTCCTTTTAGCAAGATGCAATATATACACGCTACACTGTGTATATAAAAAGTACGTTCCAATAATTACTAGAAACACTCCTATTCCGAGCACAATAAAACTATGATTTGGGATAAAGCGAAATACTAAAATATAGCCATACCCTATACTAAATAAAGAAAAAATTGATAATAAAATTGACGATTTTGGTTCAGGTTTTGGCTTTTCCCCTGCTTGAATCAGTTCCACAAGCTCTGTAACTTTTATCATTTTAAATGTTACTAGCGAAACAATTAAAAATAAGAACAGAAATGTAATGACTGTTAATAATACAGCCTGTACTGGTATATAAAAAGGTAATCCATTGCTAATCATTAATACACTGGCGCTTATTAATAAAACTAGTTTAGAAAAAATGAGTCCAATAAGAATACCTATACAAATTGAACCAATTCCAATTAACATATTTTCAATTAACAATAACTTCTTAAGCTGTCTCATTGACATACCTTGCATCATTAAAATGCCAAATTCTTTCTTACGCGTTTTTAAAAATGAACTAACTGAATATAAAATGAAGAAAAATGAAAATACAAATATCAACCCTTGTGAAACTTTAAATCCTAATGTACCAAATGCACTGATTGTTGTACTTGTCGATTTCAACTCCCCTTGTAGATCGGGATGAAATAATAAAAGTGCATACGTAAAGAAAATCATAATTGAAAATGCACTACTTAAAAAATGACCTGCATATGTACGCTTATTACGAAAAATATTATTAAATGCGAACTGACGAAAAGTCATGCCTTTTCCCTCCTAACAAAGAAAGGACATCCATAATCTTTTGATAAAACGCTTGCCTGCTTTCACCGCAATAAATTTCGTTATATAGTTGACCATCTTTAATAAAGATTACTCGGCTGCAAAAACTCGCTGCATACGGATCATGAGTAACTAACATCATCGTAGCTTTTTCTTCTTTATTTAGAGTATCAAGCATCTCCATTACATCATTTGAAGATTTAGAGTCTAAATTCCCTGTAGGTTCATCTGCAAGTAATAATTGCGGCTTATGAACGATTGCGCGAGCGATTGCTGTTCTTTGAGCTTGTCCTCCTGATATTTCAAACGTTCTTTTACTCAATATATCAGTAATGTTTAACTTCTCTGCAATCTCTTCCACTCGTTTATTCATTTCTCGGACGGAAACACCATCTAAAGTCATCGGCAATACGATGTTTTCTTTTACAGTAAGTGTGCTAAGAAGATTAAATGATTGAAATACAAATCCTAATTGTTTTCTGCGGAATAACGCTAATTCTTCTGATGATAATTGAAAAGGATTTGTGCCATTAATAAATATTTCTCCCGATGATGGAGAATCAATAGTAGATACCATATTTAATAACGTTGTTTTCCCACTACCTGACGGGCCCATAATTCCTACAAATTCACCTTCTTGAATTGATAAATCAATATCTACTAATGCTTTATAAGGTACTTTCCCTTTATATACTTTACTAATACTATTTGCCTGCAAAATTTCCATTTATATTCTCCCTTCATTTCCACTGCTCACTATAGAGTGTAAATGAATTGTCTTACAGCTCATATTGATTCATCTTTCATTTATCTTACACGCTTGTAAGATTTCTAAAAAAACTGATAACAAACCTATTTTCAATCTATAAACAAAGTATATCTATCTTATAATATTTGCATATTGGTTTGAATTACAATGCTATTTTCTAATCTTTATTTTATTAATATGAAAAGACCGATTTTTTTATCGGTCTTTTTACTTTCAAATATTATATTTTAACTGTTGTATGTAGTTGAAGCATATTTGAGTTACCTATTAAATACTATTTCACTTTATAATAACCTCTGCAAAAAAATGAGCGCTTCGGTTTCATTGCAATCAAAAACGAATTGTAAATATCTGAGGCGGAAATGAATGTGTTTATCCAACATATAAATAATAAAATTGATTTAATATTTCCTGATACAAAGAATGACATCATGGCAGGAACTACTGATAATACAATAATAGGCAAGCTCATAAAGACCCAAAATCTCGTTTTAGATAAGACTGCATTTGTATTTAACCAAAAAAATCTTTTACTAAATGTTAAGCTAATATCCCCTTTTTTACTTATTACTAAAATGTGTAGACATTCGTGAATGATGAAGACTAAGATACCTATTATGATAAGATAAAATATATTAATATGAGTGAAACCTGTTTCAAAGAAATAAGGTATTAGAAAAATAATTATCTGGAGTATATATACAAACTTCATATAATGTTTTCGGTACCAATTATTCTGTATAAAAGGAGTCCATTCTGAAAAATCCATACTTATTTGTGGCAAGTGACGAAACCAAATTATAATATGTGTTCCCCTCCCTCATTTAAACTAATTCCTGGCTTAAAGATTTAATCTACTAGCACTCAACCGTAAGTTTTATATGTAGCTCTTTAATAGACTTACCAGCAATTTTTGTTGACTAAGACTAAATGCTTCTTTATACCGCCCACTTCTCTTTTCCCTTCCATTTTTCAAGTAATTCATCTGTAGAATGATTTGAGTAAGAAATTTGTATTATCATTGATACATAAATTCGACAAAATCTTCCAACACCCTTTTTCATGAATAATTTTTCAACTGATTATCTCCTGTACAGCTTGATTTCCATATTTTGTTGAAAAGCAATTCCATCAAGAAGTCATTACAATTGTACCTTTCATATGTTAGCAGGTATAAAGTGAAACTTTAATCAGTGGGGGTTTTACTGCCCGGTAATGCGGGATAAAATGAATATAAAAAAGCTTAGAGTTTTAGCTCTAAGCTTTTTTATGATTTCGTTTTAATTCCTTTTACAGAGAAATATTTTTTATCCATTCAGATTTACTCAATACATAATGATTATATATTTGATCTTCTATCTTCTGTTCAATCAAATAAGTAAACCTACATTTTTTAATAACTTTATTTGATGGTACATTGTTAATTAAAGCAATTGCGTTGAGGACATTTAAATTTGTTTCTTTAAACAAATAGTCAATTAAACCTTTAGTCGCTTTTGTAGCATAGCCATGATTTTGATGTTCATTTGAGATAGCATACATTATCTCTCTGTTTGGTGAAGGAAGTTCTTCTTTCATGCCTGTGCAGCACCATCCAATGCATTCATTTGTAGCTTTCTTAAATATTCCTAGCTTTAACATATGATTATCTATGTTGTTCGTAGTTTTCACTGTCTCAAGAAATGCTTGGTTTGCTGGTATTTCGTAATTTGCAATCCAATCCATCCTTTGTTCTTTTGTTGATTTCCAGTCTGGTAAAAACTTTTCTATTTCCGGTTGATTTGCTATTTTATAAATACTCTCTGCATCTTTGACCATAAACTCTTGCAAGTATATATCTCCACAATCTATTCTAAATAACTTAGTCAAACTCTCTTCTCCCATATTAATCCCCCTTACTTACGTTATAGCGCCTTAATCTGCTTCGTAAGTTCTATAAATCGTTCATCAAGTTCTTTATATTCTTTGTCGTTAGAAGTTAAAAAGCTTAATTTTCCTAATACTTCTTGTCTCTCTGTTTCTAACGTTAAACGTAGCTCTTCAATATCATCTCTTGTTTTAGTAGGTTCTTCTAGCTGCTTTTGTATCGTATTGTTTGAAAACACGAGTTTTGTGTTAGTTGTTTTCTCCAGAAAATATCGATCGTGAGATACAATTACTAATGTTCCGTTATACTCAGCTAATGTATTTTCAAGTTGTTCACGTGAAGGTAGATCCAAGTGATTCGTCGGTTCGTCTAAAATGAGTACATCTTTTTCATCTAAAATATAAGCCATTAGCTTACATTTTACTCTTTCTCCCATACTCATATGCTCAATCGGCTCTTTCCATTGAGACGCTTGGAATCCTAAATGTTTCATTAAATTTTGGACTTTTCCTCTTTCTTCAAACGTCTCTTTAAAAAATAAATTTTCTGGTGTTTTATCAAGCGGTAAATCAAAAACTTCTTGTGTTAAATAGCCGATGTTTGCAGATGGTGAAATCCATATTTCTCCTTCAGCAGTTTCGTTTCCCATAATCATCTTCAGTAATGTTGTTTTCCCACTACCGTTTGGTCCAACAATCGCAACTTTCTCACCGTGCTGAATTGTAAAATTAACGTTTTCAAATAATACTTTCCCATGAAAGTCTTTTTTTAATTGCTTCACTTCTAAAAAGCGTTTTCCTACTTTTTTGTTCGCTTGAATAGAAAACTCAACTGAATATTCTTCTTTCACACGTTCTACTTTCGTTTTCTCCAGCTCTTTTTCGAGTCGTTTTCGTTTTGACTTCACTTGTGCATCCATTCGCTTCGCTTTTACACGATAGAATTCTTTCACACCTTCTTGTTTTGTAGACTGCGCATGTGCCTTTTGTGACCGTGAACTCAATTCTTTTATATGTGTTTCTACTTGTTCTATCTTTTTTTGCTGCTTTTCATATTCACGCTGCTGCGACTTCCTTCTTTGCTCACGTACTTTCATGTAGCTCGTATAATTACCACTATGCTCAATTAATTTTTTTTCCTCAATTGACCATATTTTTGTTGCGACAACATCTAAAAAATATCGGTCATGCGATACAACAATAACAGTACCTTTCATCTTTTTTATTTGTTTAATGAGAAATCCCGTACTGATCTCATCTAAATGATTTGTCGGTTCGTCTAATATTAAGACATTAGGATTTTCGGCAAATCCTTTTGCTAATCGAATTTTCAGCTTTTCACCACCACTTAAAGTATGAAAATCGTTCGTTGGCACGCCCCATTTCGCAAGAAGTTCTGCTTCTTGCGAAATCACATCATTACTAATAAAAGATTCTATTTCTTGCTCAACATATGCGGTTTTCATATTCATTTGCTGCCATTCAACAATCCCTTTTGAAGGCTCAATCTTTCCATTTATTAATTGAAGTAACGTTGATTTACCAGCACCATTTTTACCAATTAATCCGATAACATCCCCTTGTTTCACTGCTACATTCATTTTTTCTAACAAAGTATTTTCCATTATTTCAACGTAAACATCATTTAATTTTAAAATTTCTTTCATATTACCGATCCCTTTCATTAAGGGAGAACAAAAAAATCCTCCCAAAGTAATTTTGGCAGGATTAGTCGTTACATTATTTATACCCAAATAAGCTATTACGCAAATCAAATAGCAATACCGTTGTTTGGAATTGGGCAGACTAATCCTAATTTTTATAAATTGAAATTTATTTCATTTCAACATTTAAAAATAAGATTAGTTAATCATCGTCCACCCATCATTCCTTTCCGTCATTAATAACCATATTGTACCATACTAGTACTGTATGAGTAAATGCAATTATTTGTGCTGTTAAAAAGATCGCTTTCTTTTAGGCTTATTTATCATTTCTTAGCTTCATATTGAACAAGCACAAATTACATTGATTGTAATACGTCCTTTAGATTTCCCCAGTAGTAAACTTCTAAGCACTCTCTCTTATATAAATTTTATATAAAAACAAAATGTTATTCGTTACCCAATAACCACTTATTGTTTTTCGATAAATTTTTATTGATTATTCCCTTGTGATAAGCTATTATATCTTTACAGAAAATAATAATGTAAGGATTGAATTTATGGACAGGACATTAAAAATCACAAAGTTAAATATGTTTTTAAGGATTTTTCTCATCCCGATTATAGTAGGGATTATTGTTGGTATACTAACTAAATTGGGGCAAAGTATACTTCCTGGACACTGGAATTCATTAGCTAATCTAGGAAGCGTTTGGTTAGTTCCATCCTTTTTTGTGGCTAGCTTTAGTTATTCTAAGCGTTCAGCTATACTTTCTGGTATCCTTGCACTACTCGGTATGGTATTAGGCTACTATGGTTATGCAATAGTTATTAAAAATGTAGCTCACTCTATTTATTTTATATCTGTATGGATTGTATGTGCATGTATAGGAGGAACTATCTTTGGAATTGCAGGTTTTCTATGGAAAGATACTACAAATCCACTTCATAAATTCGGAAGCGCACTTTTAAGTGGAGTTTTTGTAACGGATGGACTTCACATTCTTTTAAATTTTGAACACTATAGTCACATGTTACCTGTTGGATATACCGAAGTCATAGTCGGGATTATCTTGATTCTTGTATTAGAACGCTCTAATGCTAATCGAATTTCTTCTTTCTTAATGATGGTTCCTATCACTATTTTAGGGTTAATTGGATATAAATTATTAAGTTTGTTTGTTTAATTACAATACTGTATCATGAAAAAATAAAAGACTAATTCTATTATAATCCACAAAAAATATCACGAATTTGAACATTATACTTATTCATATTAATACACTTATTCATAGGATGGATACATAAAGCTACCTCTTTCAAAGGGGTAGCTTTTTTCTTACAAAATCTATTTATCAATTTATTATTAAATCCTTCTAATTTAACACCCGTATTTATTAACGTGTCATTATACATACTAAGATGACCTTTTACTATTTCATATAATTGCTATAAAATAAGGCTAAAAAAACTTATCTCCAAAGTTCTTTAGCCTAGATCAATTATCTACACATTAAAAAATTTAATTCGTACAACGGTACCTTTACCAACTTCTGAATGAATCTCTACACTATGCCCTAATTGTTTTGTAATTTCATATACAAGATATAGCCCCATTCCTGTTGATTCTTTAAAATCTCTACCGTTTTCTCCTGTAAAGAAAGGTTTGAATACTCTTGGTAAATCTTGCTTCGGTATACCTACGCCATTATCAGCAATTTCAAGTATAACGGTATTATCTTCCTTACAAGCTTTCACTTTAATCTTTTCTCTACTACCTGATGAATACTTAATCGCATTCGATAGTATTTGTCCGATTAAAAATTGTAACCATTTCACATCACTTTCTACAGTAATGTCCTTATCAATTTCAAGCTCTGGATATACAAAATTCCGGATAAAGAATCGTTTATGTTCATGTACCGAATCATTCACTATTTTATGTAGTTGTACCCTTTCTACATAAAAGTCTTGTGTAAACGCTTCTAAACGTGCGACATACAGAGCCATTTCTAATCCCTTTTTTAATCGATCAGTTTCCTCATTTATACTTTCAAAACGTGAATCTACTTCATCCTGTGTAATTAATTCTATTACAGATAAAGGTGTTTTCATTTGATGGATCCACTGATTCATAAAGGTTAAATGGTCATTATTTTTTCTCTCTTGCATTTGCAGCTGATTTTGATAATGTCTATATTGCACCTCAAGTAGTTCTTGAAGAGCAGCCGATACAGCTGCAAAATCAGATTTTTGAACAGATTCATCCAAAGATTGCATCGGGTTTGCTAGGCGCTCATAAAAAGAACGATGTGTAAAATAACGAAACACTAAATAACTTCCCATAAAGAAAACACCTAGAAACATTGCATATAACGCCGTTGTAATATGATTATGCCCATCAAACCAATATACGAGAAATATAGCTAGTAGTTGAATTATGGTAAAGCAAATAAGTGGTATATGATCACGTATAAACAACCTTATCATTTTTCTATACCAGTATCCCAAGTAATATGCAATCTATATCCAACACTACGAATCGTTTCAATCGCACCTTCTATATGTAACGTTTGTAACTTTTTACGCACACGTGTTGTATTTACACTTAATGTATTATCATCAACATAAGATTCACTATCCCATAATTTATTAAGTAACACTTCTCTACTCACAACACGCGGATAATTTTTCATTAATGTCTCTAATAAAATAGCTTCGTTTCTCGTTATATCAATCTCGTCATTTCTAAGTTTCAATACAAGTCTTTCAGGATATAAACAAAGACCTTGTTGCTCAACCATTCGCTCTTCTAGTTTCGGTGCATAATCTCCATATGCACGTCTTAAATGACTACGAATTTTCGCTACTACAACTTCATAATGAAAAGGCTTCGGAATAAAATCATCGCCACCATTTTCTAACGCCATAACTTGATCCATCGTGCCTTCACGAGCCGATATAAATAATATCGGACATGTAGAAACACCACGAATTTGACGACACCAAAAGTAACCATCAAAACTCGGTAAATTAATATCTAATAAAACTAACTCTGGTTGTTCATCTAAAAAAATGTCTAATACATTTTGAAAGTCCGATACAATAACTCCTTGATAACCATATTTCGCAACATATGTTGATAATAGTTCTGCAATTTTCATATCGTCTTCTACAATCATAATTTTGACCATTATTGAACTCCTTTTTAATCCACAATCTCAAATATACTTATATAAAATAAATACTACCTCTTTTCACAAAATCCGTAAATTAAAAAAAGGAGGCTTTTATACAAAAGTATCCTTTTTCGTCCCTTATCTATTTAATATGAAATTTACTAAAAGTAAATCCTAGTTTCTCCACATAATCCATTCCTAGTTCCATACGCGCTGTTTTCAGCGGATCCACAACTTGGCAAACTTTTAAATTACCTGCTGCCGATAATAAAAGCGTTGCATCAGTTTTAGACATTGCTAATTCTTCATGTAAAAATGTCACCATATTACGTACAGCACGATTTGCTGCATCATCTAACAATTTCTCTGAAGCAATCGTCATCATTTTTTCTTTTTGAATAGCCATTGGTAATGGCCATTGTTTTCCTTTTATAATTTGAACTGTTACCGTTACCTCACCAGCAACCTCTACACCACTAACACCAATTTCACCATCACCCATTGCTGCGTGTAAATCACCTAATGCTAATAGTGCTCCTGGGACATTAACTGGTAGTAGTAATGTTGTTCCTTCTTTAATTTCTTTACAGTCCATATTCCCGCCGTGATCATGCGGTGTGCCACATGAAATGCTCTCTTCTTTCGGTGCAGTACCAATTACCCCAATCATTGGATTAATCGGGATTTGTAGTTCACTTGAAAACAAAACATATTCATTATGTATTGGGACAATTTTCACTGTATTTTCATTTAACTCATCACCCATTACACCAAGGTTTGCACCTGTAGTTAAAACGCCCTGCTCTGCAATTTCAATTTTTTCAATCGTTACGACTAATATATCGCCAGGTTCTGCTCCTTTAACATATACAGGTCCAGTCGCTGGATTAATTCGGTTCCAATCTAATTCTTGTAACACAACATCTTCAGAATCGATTTGATTTTCAAAGCAATCATATGTTTCAAATACAAGACTGCTCCCAATTTCTACTTCCATACACGGCTTATTTTCTGGTGACATTGAGTAAATGATATGGTCTTTATGAATTCGATACATAATACCTCTCCCTTTTATATTTATCTACTATTACTAATTAGCTTTTTTTATACAAGCTCCTCTTAAAATTAAATGTTATTTTTATGTAAAAAAGCACGCAGATTGTTTTATAACATACACTCTTTACTATAACAGAAAGGTGGTATCACTATGCCCCTTATTCCATACAACGAAAGTGATGTTGATTTACTAGCTCGATTAATTCGTGCTGAAGCTGAAGGCGAAGGTCGCCAAGGTGAGGAGTTAGTTGGATGCGTTGTAGTAAACCGTGTATTTTGTGATTGCTTAGATTTTAAACAACTCCGTACCGTACGAGACGCTGTATATCAAAGCCCCGGCGGATTTGAAGCAGTACAATATGGATATTTTTATCAACGCGCTCGTGAATCAGAAAAAGAAATCGCACGAAAAGTTTTACAAGGTCAATGGCGCTGGCCTGCACGATGGGCTCTTTGGTATTTCCGTCCAGTTGGAGCTTGTCCGCCTGAATGGTATAATCAGCCATTTGTAGGACAGTTTAAAAGCCATTGTTTTTATGAACCAAGTGGTGATGAATGTCCGAAAATGTATTCACGATAGTAAAATTTGCAACGCAAGTACTTAGAAATTTTGGTACTTGCGTTGCTTTTAACTGTGTTTTAGAAATCTAATAGTGTGATGAAATTTTCTATGCCTACTACATGTATTAATAATGGTATACGAGGACCATTTGATTGATTCATAATGAGCTTATATATAATAGTGAATAATTGTTTTTGATTTTCTTTCATTATTTTTTTATTTTCATGATGACAAATCGCATATAATTGCTCCATTAAGTTAGAGTAATCTTTATTAGAACGAAGTATTTTACAAACTTCTACTAGCCATTCTTTCTGCCTTTCATCTAATGTGTAGTAAAACTCTGCATTTTTCTCCTCATTTACCGCGATTAATTTTTCAGATTGAAAGTTTCTTATCCAATACTCTGCGCGATTACTTATCGCTCTCATTTCATCTAATGCATAGCTCCTATCTATTTTCTTTAATATCCCCTGTAAAATAGTTGAATCAAAATTTAATAATGGTAACGTTCCTGCTACTTGATTAAATTTCGGATATTCTTTAATCTCACTATCAACTCTAGAGATTTTAATTGCATCAAATAAATCTTCATTTTTGAGCGTTTTATTTTCAGAACTATCTTTCAATCGCTCATACTCTGTATAATTACGAATCACATCTTCATCCAACCCAATATGAAAAGCAGCGCCTGGTTTGTATTTTGCAAACATAAAGAGAATTACTTCTGGTATATACACTTTCAATAAATTGCTTGGTGTAATACTATTCCCTGAAGAACTAGACATTTTTTCATGATTCCCTTTAATACCAATAAAATCGTAAGCAACGTAATGAGGCGCTTCTCGATTGAATATTTTCCTTGCAATTTCTTTTGATACATTATAACTACCCGTTTCTGATGAATGATCTCTACCGCCCGGTTCAAAAATAACATCCTCTATCATCCATCTCATCGGCCAATCGATTTTCCAGTTTAGTTTCATTTTATTTGTATTTAATACGGATAACTCTTTTTCATTTCCGCATTCACATTCATACCGGACTGTTTTTAATACTTCATCAAAATGTGTAATAGTTGTTGTATCTTTTCCGCATCTCTCACAAAATAATGTAGCTGGATAAAAGCTCTCTCGCTCTTCTTCACTACACTCTCTAGTTTTAAAACCCATTAAAATATCATATATTTCTTTTCGTTTATACAAGGCCTCTAATATATTTTCGTTATACCTTCCGCTTCTATATTCATCATGTTTATAAATAAATTCTACTTCAATTCCAGATGCTTGAAGCGATTTTTCAAACTCTTTTTCAAAATGCTCCGCATACGAGTTATGACATCCATACGGATCTGGAATATCACAGTATGGCATACCAATATACTTTGCAAAAGATGGATCAATATTTTTTGGAACTTTTCTAAACCTATCATAATCATCCCACGAAAATATAAAACGAGTCTTTTTCCCTAAATCTTGAAGTGCTCTTACTACGAAATAAGTCGTTACGATTTCACGAAAGTTCCCAATATGAACAGAACCTGACGGACTAATTCCAGATGCACAAACAAACATTTCTTTATTTGGATGTTTCCTAATTAATTCATGTGCTACTTCATACGCCCAATGCATATATTACTCACCTCAATTATTTTTTGTTTCTCATTTCCAGTTTTATGCAACAAAAAAACTCCCACCCCCAAGATTATTCATCTTGAGGACGAGAGTTGTTAGCTTCGCGGTACCACCTCAGTTTGTTAATATGTCACCATATTAACCTCTTCAGGTACGGCAAAATATGCTTATACCCTATCTCTATAACGGGAGAACCCGTCGCACCATCCCTAAATAAATTAGTTCCTTGCGCAGCTCCAAGTCTTTTTTCATTAAGATGTATACCGCTCTTTCTCAGCTACCAGAGCTCTCTGTACGTATTCTTTCTTAACTACTCTTCTCTTCTATGCCTTAAATATTAGTTTTTAATATGATAATTTATAACACTTTTATTGTCAAACTTTTCCGAATCGAAATCGTAAAATTATCTAAAAAAATTCTTTATCGCTTCTAATTGAATTTTGTGGCTACACTCATCACAACAATATGCCCCTTTTGGTTTCTCTTTAAATCGCTTATATTTTTCACTACCTTCGTAAACACGAAATATATTCTTACAAGAAAAGCAAACAATTTCATAAAACATCATATGCATTTTCCTCTCCGTGTTTATAAACCTTTTAATCACTTGAGAAGATTAGTTTTCTAGAGCACAAATCATAATATCCTCTGACTAAAAGGTTTACCTCTATTCTTATCGAATTATATTAATATCTTATAACGCGAGGTGAACATCTTGTTCAGTAATATAGACTTAGTTTTAAATGTTAAAGCAAGTTTAGCTGAAGGACCATGTTGGAATGAAAAAAAGCAACTTTTATATTGGGTTGATATTATGGAGAAAAAATTATGCATATATAATCCTACTACCAATACGAACCGAGTAATCGCTCTCAATCAACAAATTGGCTATGTTGTTCCATATTTAGAGGACATATTACTCTTAGCTATGGAAAACGGCTTTTATTCTATTAATGTAAATACAGAAAAACTGACACATATTTTTGACCCCGAACCTCATTTAATAGAAAATCGTTTTAATGATGGAAAATGTGATCCAGCTGGTCGTTTCTGGGCAGGTACTACAGATACATACGGTATGAATGCTGCAGGTTCCTTATATTGTTTACATAATAATTTGAGTGTAGAGAAAAAAGTTTCACATGTAAATACTTCAAACGGAATCGCTTGGTCACCTGATAATACATACCTTTACTTTATAGATACACCTACTAAAAAAGTGGTTCGCTATCAATATAATATACGTACTGGAGACATTCATAATCCAAGTGATGTAATCATTTTCTCTGAAAATGATGGTCTACCTGATGGTATGACAATTGACGAAGAAGGTTGTTTATGGATTGCACATTGGGGAGGTTCAAAAATAACTAGATGGAATCCCTCTACTGGAGAACAAATATTAAGTATTCCAATTCCTGCGTTATATGTAACATCATGTACATTTGGTGGACCTAACTTAACTGATTTATATGTTACAACAGCCAGAACAAGAATGACGGATGACGAATTAAAAGAGTATCCACATGCTGGTGGTATTTTTCGAATTCAAACAAATGTTAAAGGCTGCCCCACCTATTCATTTTGTAATAAAAATATTGGAGCTGAAACAATATGAACCGTATCGATTACATAAGACAAGAAGAAAAGAACTATCACGATCTTTGCTATGAACAATATAAACTATTTGAAACTGGATCTTGGCTTCACAAGCCGGTTAAAACAGTTATGGATTTAATGGACTACTTTGAAGAGAAAAACAAATTACAAGTGCTTGACCTTGGCTCTGGCGTCGGTAGAAATAGCATTCCAATTGCACAAAAGATTAAAAATGCTAGCGGAACTGTTACATGTGTTGATTTACTTAATTCCGCTTTAACAAAGCTACAAATTTATAGCAAAGAACATGACGTATTCGAGGTTATTAAAACAGAACAAGCAGCAATTGAAAACTATCATATTAGACCTAATACTTATGACTATATCGTTGCAGTATCAAGTTTAGAGCATGTTAAATCAGAAGAAGATTTAAAAAACGTGCTCCAATCTATGAAAAGAGGTACAAAAAACGGTGGTATTAATTGTTTAATTATTAACTCTAACATACAAGAAATTGATTCAATAACGAATGAAGAATTAGAAGCTTTAATTGAAATTAATCTTTCAACCGAAGAAATGATAAGTACTTTAAAAAGCATTTATAAAGAATGGAAAGAACTAAAAGTTGAAATAAAAGAATTAGCTTATAATATAGTTCGTAATGAAAGACACATTCGATTAAAAACAAATGCCATTACATTTGTCATTCAGAAATAATACTATAAAAAGTAAGGATATTTCCTCATATATTCATAGGAATACCCTTACCTTTTATTTTCATAAAATTATTTTGTTATTAGTTTTCGCATCATTTAAAATATAATTTTCATTCGACATACTACTCAGCTATTAATTGAATTCATTAACTGGAAGAAATATTCTGCTTCATGAGTCTCATTCAATTTATACCATGAATGAAGTGTATCCGGCGCAAATACATCTAATTTTTTCAGTACTTCCATGGCAAATTCTAGAGGCGCTACACCCGATGCAGTAATAAGGTTTCTACTAGATGCTACAGGTCCCACTTTATAAAAATTTTCTCCTTTATAAGTAGGACAAACCATTTTCATATACTCTAAACTATTACTTGTGTGATTTATAGAATCCAAGTAACCGTAATTTGCAAGACCTATAGTTGCACCGCAAATTGCTGCTACAATTGTACCAAGTTTTAAAGCTTCATCAACTTTTCTCAAAATAGGTTTATGTATTTCTTCACTCCAATTATTCCCTCCAGGTAAAATTAATAAATCGTTATTCTCAAGGATACATTCATCTAGGGTAATATCCGGCTTTATGTTCAAGCCCCCCATTGAAATAATCGTTTCTTTATTTATTCCAACTGTTACTACTTTAAAAGGCGCTACATCTTTTTTGAAATATCTCCCTGTATTAAGTTCAGCAATTAAATGTCCGTATTCCCAATCAGACATTGTGTCAAATACATATAGATAGGCTTTTCTTGTTTGCATTCAATAACACTCCATTCATATGCTACACTCTTAATTAAAACAATTGTTCTTTTTAGTTTAACATTTTATACAATATTTATGGTGTAAAATTCCAAATAAAAGAGCACTTGTTTCCGCAAGTGCTCTTTTCGGGGATTTTGAGATACCCTATTAACGAAAGTTAAGGTTACTTAAAGTTAAGAGGTATTTATACTATATGCTTGTCCTTTTTATTTGTGCATGATCAATATATAAATATCTTTAGAAATGTTTAAAAACTTTTATTTATAGTTCCTTCTGGCATTTTATCATTAAGAAATTGATTGAAGGTTTATTTTCCATGTGCTTATTTGGTTCATCAATTTCGGAAACTTGTACTAGTCCATATTTATTAAAATCTCGTTTTATAGATTCAGAATTATAGAAGAACATTTTTACGCCTTCCATTATTTCGAAATAGTCTTTATCCAATTGTTTCCCCTTGCCAAACATTGGGGCTTTTTGAGAAACAGTTGTGAAAACCATATATCCACCTGGTTTTAGCTGATTATAACAATCTTTAATAAATTGCTCTCTCTCCTGCTTATTCAACAAATGTAGAAGTGCATGACTATATATACCATCATACAGTTTGTTATTAAAAGGCATCTCATTTACCGAACCGTGATAAATGCTAATATCTTCTAGTCCATGTTGCTTTGCTAAATCAATGGCTGTTTTTGAAATTTCAATACCTGTTACATTTATACCATTATCGATAAAAACCTTTGCATTTCTTCCATATCCAATACCCGGAACTAATATATCCTTAACGTTCTTTTCAAGGAAAAAATCTTTTGTAAAAATTGCAGATTCTGTAGGTTCAAATCCCCACATCGTTTGTTTTTCAATAAAACTTGATTCCCAAAATTCCATTATGTATCTATCTCCTTATTTCCAATCCATTTTTAGTATCAAATTAAAAGCATTTTTGTATTTGCCATACAGTTTTTTCTTCTACTCATACCACTTACCTTAGTCATCGTAGCTCCATTGAATATAGCATAATAATAAGCCTATATCTAATATAAAGATTGGTGAAAAATCTACCCTATTTTATTAATCCTTACGTTTATAGAAAATAAAAAAACAGCCAATATTTTTATGGTAGTATTGGCTTTTTCTCACGAGAAATTATCTTTTTATATTGTACCGATCTAATACTTTTTCTAACATTTCTAAAGTTATTGGTTGTGCTTCTTTTATTAATTGATAACCAATACGACCATTCGGTTCCGCTGTAACTTGCTGTAAACTCTTTACATCATGAATCCCTTTTTCTCTTAATTGCATATAAAGTTGTTGTTCCGACATTTTTGCCTGCATCAAATTCTCTTTTACAATCTCTCCGTTTTCAACAATTATAATGCTACTTCCATTTAAAAATTGTTCCACCTTCCTTGATTTCAATTCAAAGAAATGAATGATAAGTAATATGCTTGCAAATATGATAGCCGCGAATATAGATGGGACTACTTTTCTACTTAATACAGGTTCTACAATAATACGGCCAATTGATACAACTATAATGATTTCAGCTCTTGTCATTTGGCTCACAGATGTACTACCTGTCATTTTCAAAACAATTATTCCAGTAAAAGTTAATATAATACTTTCCAAAATTATATTCATAACTACCCAATCCTTTAATGGTGTATTTTACTATCATTCCCATCAAAGGTGTGTTTTACTTACCTATTAAGTTGTTAAATCCTTCAGACCATGATGGAAATAAAGGTGTCCATCCATACTCTTTACGTGCCTTATTATTGGAAGCTCCTCTTTCCCAACTATTTTTCCCATCTTGAACTTTAGGCTTAGGTGCCCCTATCGTTGCTGCATATATTGGTAACCATTCTTTACTAGTTGCTGGATAATTATCTACAATATTTACGATTCCTGAAGGCCAATTAAGGGCTAGCATAGTAGCTCTTGCAGCATCTTCAACATGTATAAACGAGCTTATCCCGTCTGATGCGATAATTTCATTATTACGAACTTGACTTGCTATTAATCCGTTTTCCGCATACCATGTTCCTGGTCCGTATAATGTGCCGTAACGAAGTATAACCGATTCAGGTAACTCAGTAACAGCTTTTTCTAATTTCAATATGCCATTAACAGTGACTTGCCGAGGCATAGAAGCAGTAATATGTAGTGAGTCTTTTTCAGTCGCAAATGTATCCCCTGATTCATACGCCCATGAAATACTTTGAGCGATTATTTTCTGTACCCCTACATTTTTAGCGGCATCGACAAGGTTACGAGTGCCTTTTGTTCTAATTTTTGCATTATCCTCAAAATTCCATGAAGACAATGACGTTAATTGATGAATAACTACATCGGGATTTGTTTCTTCTAATACAGAAAATACAGCCTTTCTATTAAATACATCAGCTATTACTGGTATGGCACCAATCTTTTTCATTGCTTCTACTTGCGAAGTATTACGGATCATCGCAAAAACTGTATGCCCATTTTTTATTAACATTGGCAATAAAGAACGTCCTATTACACCAGTTGCACCTGCTACAAATATTTTCATATATGTTCCTCCTCATTTAGTAATCATAAATGTGACGAAACATTTGTAAGGTATGTGACAAATATTTGCTTATTTTTTTCGTTATTCATATGAAACATATACTTTTAATGGTTTAATTATCCCTAAACTCAATTCATCAAAGCATTCTATGAGTGAAGTATAATGTATTTCATGTTGAAAGATCTCTTCTATAAATGGTGTTTTTCCTATTTCTTTAAAAAACCAATCTGCATGCTTTTGATAATGGTATCCGTCACTTGATCCAATGATTTGCAATTCTTTCTGATAAAAGTTAGCAATTAATGTTAGTTCTTCTATATTACCATCAGACAGTATACATATTTCACCATTAGTTTTAAGAGCTTTTTGCAAAGTATGGAACCCACTATTTGTAGCAGAACATTCGAAACCATAATTATATGTTTCTATTATTTTCTCTTCTGAATCATATATGTTTTTCACACCAAAATTCTTTGCAAAATCTTTTCTATTTTTATTAGGCTCAACAACATCCACGTGCTCAACGCCTACATAGTATTTTAAGAAATAACAAGCGAGTAAACCAATAACTCCCATTCCAGTTATAAGTACTTTTTCATCCTGTCGCGGGTTTAGTTTCAATACTCCTTTAGCGGCATCACACGAAAGAATAGATAATAAAGCAACTTTAGGTTGTATAGAACTAGGCACTCGAATTACTTTATAACCCTTAACTATCCCTATCGTTTCATGTCCATAAAAAGAAACTACTTTATCGCCTACGTTTACATGTGTTACTTTATTACCAACTTGAATCACTTCACCATAACTTTCATATCCAGTTTTTCTTGGATAAAAAGGATTCGTATCTGTAACATCGGATCCATTATACTGTGGTAGCTCGGCCCCAATGCTTATCGCTCCTGCGATTGTTTTAACGATAATTTCATCGTCCTGTATGTCCTTAATTTCATTTGTTTCCCACTCAAGTTGTTTAGGCCCTTTTAAAAATAACTTATAATGTTCCATTCGTATCCTCTCACTTTATAAAAATATATTCTCACTAAATTTCAAACAATGTATAATAGATTCATCCAAAATTAAAGCTATAGCGTTGGCTAGCACCCAACAGTGATAACATGATAATTGAATTTGATGGATATGGAATAAACGAGTATGTTATTGGCCGTAACTGTTCTATTAACGAATTAATAACGATGTATTTAAATGTAAAAAATGAAGAGATATCTAATGAGGATCTGCTAAGCTTATTTTGTGTACGCTATCATTACAAAAAAATTCCAAAGTTACTACAAGAGGACGTCATAAGCAATGTTGTCATTGATTTAGATACGGACTATATTTATACCCCAAATAGATAACAGTAAACTAGATTGAATGATTAGTATTTACGATTCAGCTAAGTGTTTAATAAAATAAGTAATTGCCCAAATTAATGTCGCAAATTGAGTGACAAAATACATTGTCCATTCAAAGCCAGTCAATTTTCTCTCTCGTTTAACCTTCTTTAAGTATCTGTAAAATATGAATGTACTTAAAAACATAAGTAACAATGATAATTGCTGTAGATTATCGACTATACGTACCGCCATAGACTCGATCTCCCTCCTATTCAAAATAAAAATTATAATTTAATGATACCATCTACCAGTAAAATATTACCATTAGTTTAGCGGAATTAAAAAATGTATACGACTATGTGGAAATAAACAATTTCCTAATCATAATTTTATAATTTACCTATTAACGTTGAATTCTCAGCAGTTCATACTCAATCCAATCATTTTATTATTTATTGAACTTACTGATTAAAAAAGTATTTTAATACCTATACCACTTACCATTATTTAGGTAATTAATGTGCTATTATATATTTATAATTAACAAATAATAAGAAAGAAGGGGTTGTTGTGGAAACAAAGATTTTGGAAACAGAGAAAAAAATTGATTCGAAATCTCTTTTGGCTTTTGGTTTATTAATTACTACCGGGATTGTATATCAAATTTTTGCGGTTTATCTAGGGGCGAATCTACCCCAATTGTTAGGAATACTTCTTGAAGCTTTATGGAACCTTGTATTATGTGGAATTATAGGATACTATTTTTTAGGAAAAATATCATTAGAGCAATTTAAACATTTTCGTTTTAAAACTTTACTTTGGGGTGTGCCTTTAACTATTATCGTAGGTATGGGTTCCAGTTTAATATTCAGTTACATTTTTGAACCTGCAACTAAAAATTCTGTTGCTGAAGTAATAAGTATTTATATGATTTTATTCCGTATACCATTTATGTTAATGGGTGAAGAATTGATTTGTACTAATGTAATTATTGCATTACAAAAATTAGGATTGAAATTTAGTACAGCATCCGTAATATGTAGTTTAATGTTCGCTTTATGGCATATTCCAGCTTACGGTTTTGTGCCAATGCAATTATTAATAACTATAATCCCAGTTAGATTAGCACTAAATTATATATGGAAAAATTCAAAAAGTGTTTGGGTAAGTTGGATTTGCCACTTTATTTTTGATTGTATTTCATTTTTACCAATGCTTTTCAAATAACTATTTTAATATTTAAGAGAGCTTCATTATTTATGTACAGTATAAAAAATAGAGCACTCGGCTCTAGAGTGCTCTTAAAAATATTAATTTTGATTCAAAACATTCTCCTCAAAATAATTACCCCCAATATTTCGTTCATTTTCTAACGCTACTACTGTTTTTCCAGCGTATCTGTTACCCCGGTCACAACTGTTACTTCCCTTTGTAATGGTTTCATTTTATCCAGCCTCATTTTTATAATTCAACTGTATAACTTTTGGTATATGTTCTCTTTCATATTTCCTTGTGTAGATTGTTTTATTTGGAGTAATTAATTGCAACGAAATCTCACCACAAACACCATCTGCAATTTCAAATTCATCTTTTCATGTGAAATACTATGCATCTTATTTTTAATCTACGATAATACCTTTTGAATACTTAATAATTGCTATGCATTAATCATCTTCTTTATAATATTTCGTAACTACCAACGCTCCAATTACTATAGCAATAGCTACAAACAAGGTTATTATTTTTCGTCTCACAATAAACCTTCCTATACGTATTATTCTTTTTTAAATTGAAAATCTAAACACCCTGATTGCTTAATTTCCTCAATTACTTTACGAATACCTTCTTCAATCTTATCTTCTTTTACATTCGAAACATTTAACTTTAACAGTTTTTCTTTAGGAAAATTCCTCATATAATTCTTATCAATAGTATCGACACTTATTTGCATGTCACCTAATTTTTGTATAAGTGTTTCTGTAACTGTGTTTTTCTGCATTTCTAAACAAGTGTGTATTCCAAATGTGTTTTGTCTATTATATGTAAATAATGATTGATCTTCATTTTGCACTTTTTCTAATGTTTCTGCTAGTTTTATTGATCTATTGTAGTAGGAAGAATTAATTTTACTTTTATGACGTTCAAACATACCGCTCTTTATATAAATTTCTAAAGCCGCTTGAGAAATCATCGGACTATCAATATCTAGTATCTTTTTGTATGTATAGAAAGCATTTGCAATGGATGGTGGAATGACCGCAACTCCAACCCGTAAACCAGGAAAAATAATCTTCGAATAACTTTTCAAATATATGACATGACTACAATTATCCAAGCTATATAACGGATCTGCTTTTGAATCAGTTTCTAAATCTGCTAAATAATCATCTTCCACTATAAATACATTGTATTTCTTAGCCAATAGTGCGATTTTTTCTTTCTCCTCTTTAGAATAAGACGTTCCAAGCGGATGATGATATCTCGGTATCGTATAGAAAAATTTTATTTTTCCAGTTTGAAATAATTGCTCCAATTCATTCAAATCGATACCTTCATTCTTACGTTTAATACCGATTACAGGAACTTTATTTATTTCTAGATAATCAATATATAGATGATATGTTGGCTGTTCAATTAATACAGTTTCATTTCCATTCGGAAATGGTATAGAAGTTAATATAGCAAGCGCCTGCTGAACACCTGACGTTATAAAAATATTTTCTTCTTTTGTAAAGACTTGATAATTTGCTAGTTGTTTTTGAATAACTGGTATTAAAGATGGTAACCCTTTCGGCGTTCCATATACAAACAAATCATTTTTATACGTATCAATAGCCTTATTAATACAATGTTGAAAATCTAAATACGGAAAAACATCTGGATCTGGTGCTGAGGAAGCAAAATCAATTATCTCGTTATTTTCTATAGTATTCTCTGATTTTTTAACAACGTAGTATCCACTTTGAGGGACAGAATATATAATGTGACGCTTTTCTAATTCATGAAGAGCACGTATAACTGTTGCCTTATTACATTCATATTGTGTAACGAGTGACCGTATAGACGGTAATTTCTTTCCTTCTCTTATTTCTCCATTTTGAATCATATTTTCTATGTCGTTTAAAATATTTAAATACTTATACATCTTACACCTCCTTCAGTAATTCCATATTTAATTATATCGATTTTTCATTCATATAGCATTCATTCCTCAATTAGTTAATTTTCCGATCATCTATATCGTAAATCCCAATAGCATATGAATCATTTTCAATCCATTTCTTTACTGCTTCTGTTTTAAGTACACCTTCAACTTCTTTTTCTATTTTCTGTCCAAGTTCTCTCACCCCTACTTCATCATCGCTAATCTTAGTTTTTATATCAATGGTAACAGGTTGATTCTTTATATAATTTATTTGCTGAATACCAAACCCTTCATTTCCATTTTTTCTGAATACGTCATCAAATATATGTCCAAAAACTTGATTCCATCTACTCTCTGCCTTTACAACTTCTCTATTTCTTTGAGTTATATTGATTTTATAAGACGTTACACCTTGTATCACCAATCTTTTATTAATATCATTTTTTATTTCGTTACTATCTTCGCTATCAGCAATCTCTAAATCTAATATTCTTTCTTTTTCATCTCTTATAGCAGCACTAAAAAAAGATTCCTCCTTTACCGCGGCTGTAGCAATATCCATCACTATAGACTCTTCACTTTTAGCATCTTCAATGTCATTCTCACAGGCACATAATAAAGCAAGTGGAAATAAAAATACAAGTAACTTCTTTCCCTTTCTCATGTAGCACCCCTCCATATATTTTCATTTACGATAAACTTTTTACTTTGACATATAAATACCTTCTTTAATTATTAAATTTAACATTATTTCACATTTCCCCCATTTAACAAGGGAATTACAATTAATAAATAGAATATCTCTATGAATAAATAAAAAGTGAGGGATATATAATGCAACGTGTAAATACGATTGATATTAGTAATGTACTACAATTGGAAAAAACTCTTTCGACTTTATTAAATAAAATGATTTCTTCAAAACTAGACCTTGAAAATTGGTTAAAAGAGCAGTCAAAAGTAATTTGGGACATCGAAGAACAATTAAGATCACATTACATCGCCTTTCAATGTAATACGGATGATGAAGAAATAAAGGATACTTTTGAACATGATCAACAATTTGTAAAGCCACTTTTAAAGCGGTACCAAAATTTATTGGATAATAAATATTTAGAGTCACCTTTTCGAATGGAATTAGATTCTAATGTGTATGGTTTATTAGATACAAAAATAAAAAATGCTCAAAAGTTATTTTGTGAGGAAAATATCGAATTAGAAATAAAGGAAGACAAATTAATCACAGAGTACTTTAAAATCACTGGAGGATTAAGTGGAATTTGGGACGGAGAAGAAAAAACGATAACAGAATTACAATCCTATTTACAAGATTCGAATCGTGACACCCGTAAAAAGGCAAAAACCATTATTTCTGAACAATTTTTATCTGTTGAAAAAGAACTCCAAAACATATTAAATCAATTAATTGAAATTCGCCATCAAAAAGCAAAAAATATTCAACTAGAGAATTATCGCGATTATATGTTCAAAAAATACGAGCGTTTTGATTATTCAGCGAAAGATTGCTATGAACTAGCTGAATCCATACGTAAGTATGTTGTGCCTCTTAAAGATAAAATATTGCTAGAGAAAAAAGATAAACTGCAAGTTGATACGCTTCGCCCGTGGGATGTATCAGCTGTAACTCCAGATCAAAAAGTACTTAAACCTATTGCAAATGAAAATGATTTAATTGAAAAGAGCACTCATATCTTTAATAAACTAGATGTTGAATTTTCAGCACTTTTAAACCGAATGTATAAACACAATTGTCTTGATTTAACAAGCCGCAAAGGAAAAGCAGCTGGTGGCTTTTGTGAGTACTTACCAGCTTCACAATTATCTTATATTTTTATGAACTTAAATTATACACAAGATGATATTGTCACTTTTATACATGAAATGGGTCATAGTATTCATAACGAACTCATAAAACCATTAAAATTACGACAGTATATAGAAATTCCAGCTGAAACAGCTGAGCTAGCCAGTATGACAATGGAGTTATTCTCGCTTAATTATTGGGATACCTTCTATACAGACAAAAAAGATTTAAAACAAGCAAAAATTAACTTCTTTAAAGATGTTATTTCATATTTACCTATTATGCTTATTGTCGATCAATTTCAACACTGGCTGTATGAAAATCCAAGTCATACTTCTGAAGAAAGAAATGAAAAATACTTACAACTTCAAAAACATTATCAGTCTAGCGTCATACATATTGATGGCTACGAAAACTGGATAGCAACGAGTTGGCTACCTGTACTCCATATTTTTGAAGTACCATTTTATTATATTGAATATGCGATCGCCCAACTTGGTGCATTACAAATGTATAAACAATATAAAGAGGATCCTAAGCAAGCGCTAGAAAATTATAAAAAGGCATTATCACTAGGAAGCTCGCAATCTATAAAAGAAGTGTATGATGCAGCCGGTATTCGTTTTGATTTTTCTGGTGAAACAATTAAAGAACTAATGCTATTTGTAGAAAAAGAATTAGAATTACTTGAGCAATTATAAGAAGAAAGCTGCACCTATATTTTTGGTGTAGCTTTCTTCTTTATTTTATTAATCAGCTCTATGTACTGAGTATCTCCATATCCGATTGTTGGAAAAAGATAAAACAACTTTATTAATAATTCACGAGTTGATAAATCTTTATTTTTAGAGATGAATTTCATTACTGCATTATCTTCTGTTAACATTTCTAAAAATAAGTCTATAGCCTGATACATTACAGGTGGTACCTTATGAGAGGTCTTTTTATGGTTTACTAATACTTCATTGTATATAGAAGAATAATTCCCCAATTCAAGTTCAATTTGATTTACTTTAAATTCATCCTCTCTAAAGCTATTTAAGTATACCTTCCCTTCATAAGCAGACTGTTCAAGGTGAGAAAGTATGGTAAGTAGGTTCATTTGGCAAAACATATCTTCACCAAACCATAGAACAATACATTTATACTTTTTCGTAAAAAGGTTTTCTAACGGATCTATAACCTTTTTTATATAACTATCTACTGAACTGTTATGTCCTTTCGCTCTTGTTTTAATAAACTCTTCATTAAAAACTTGAGTAGTAGCCGAGTTCACACACATTGCCTCATTAAATGGTGCATAATCAGAATCACCCATTAGCTTTTCGTTTTTAAATTCTTCATACATAACTTGACCATTTAATATGTTAAGTACCTCTTTATCAAATAGCTCACTCTTCCTATCTCGTAACTGTTCAACCTCTATTTTTCTAGAAATATTCATTTTAAACGCCCCTTCTTTATTTAAATTTAGTTTATCAAATGATTGAATAGGCATTTTGTTAAGTTGGTATTCTCTTGGATTCATTCCAAAGACATTTTTGAAAGCTCTACTATAAGCCTCTTTGGAAGAGTAATCGTAATCCAACGCTACCTCAATTATCTTCCTACCATTCTTTAAATCTTCTGTAGATAAATACAACCTTCTAAGAAGAATATAACGTCTAATACTGAAACCCGTTACTTGATGAAATTTAAAAGAGCAATAATAAGGAGAATACCCCATGTAACGAGATAATTCATCTAATGAAAATCTCTTTTTTAAATTGCTCTCAATCCAATTAATCATCTGCTGTATATGTTCATTCATTTCCTTCACTCCTTATTTAAAAGTATAGGAGAAGTGCGTTTCTTTCTTTTGATATTTCTTGTGTTTTATAACATGAGCCTTTCTCTAAAGTCTTTATAATCTATATATAAGTATTAATTTTATATTTTTTCATCTATCTTATTTTGTCATACCTTCTATTCATTTTTCAATTTAGCGTTAATGAGTATGTTGGCAACACCTTACTAATTATTAAAGGTCAATTTACATCATATTTCATTTTAAAGGATTTCAAAAATTAAACACGAATTTTATAAAATAAAATTCTTTTAATTCCCAAGTTAAAAAATTAAGGTTTGGAAAGGACGTTTCAATGAACAAGCTAGAAAAAGAAATACTTCAATTCATAAATGAACAGTATCCGTTGAATTTTATTAACATTAAGCCAATAACAAATGAGATGTATGAATGTCTTACAGAACAAGGTACATACTTCAGTAGAATTACAAACTACAAAACATATGAAGAACAGATAGAGGAAGTTTTATATACAAATTTTTTATATCAAAATGGTTTAGGTGTTCCACCAATAATCCCTTCATTACAAGGGAATTTTGTAGAAAAATTCACATTAGACAAGGAGATTTTTTCTGTATTATATAAAGCTGCTCCTGGTATACATTTACCAAGGTCTGAATGGAATTCTAATATATTTAAAAAACTTGGTAAACAAATTGGAAAATTACATCGTATATCTAAAAGCTTTGAAAAGATTAAACCAGTAAAACATATAAACGATTGGTATGAAAATGAAGAATATAATTTTCTTAAATATATCCCTAAAGAAGAAAATACAATAAGAGAAATTGCATCTGACGTTTTAACTTCCATAAAAGAGCTACCAAAATCCCCTTCAAATTACGGCTTAATACACGGAGATTTATGGTTAGAAAACATTTTAGTCGAAAATAATTCAAACTTAACAATGATAGATTTTCAAGACTGCGAAAAACATTTTTACATATTCGATTTAGCCGTTCCTATTTATAGTGCGATAGAATATTCATTTGCTGGAAATGGGAATATCGTTGACTATGAGTATTCTATTACAAAAGCACTATTTGAAGGCTACCAAGAGGAAAATGAGCTACCAAAAGAGATGAAAGACAAGTTTCCGTTATTTATTAAATTAAAGGAGATTTTTGAATATAGCTTAATGCATATGTATTGGGATAAAGAAGAATTAACGGAGGAACAAGTACGGATTATGAACCTTTATAGGATGAAGATCGAAAATAAGAATACCTATATCAATATTTAAGAATGCCGTTGTTTAACTGCAAGGAAACTTTGGTTAAACAACAGCATTTATTAATTAGCTGACAACCTTTTTTATGACTTATAAATACTGATTCAATAATCTTCTCAAATACACTTCATTTTGCGGTGATACTTTTTCAGAAAATCTAGCTGCAATAATAATAGGAGCCCATTGAAAAACTTCATCTCTTGATATGCCGGTACGACTGCAATATATATGTAAATACATCTCAGCTAATTCTACCGAAGATTGTGAGTACAACAAGTATGTTCGAAATACATCTGCGCGAATATCACCTGAACTAGCATCTACCCAATCTATAACTTTCACTTTCTCTTCCTTACTCAAAATCAAATTAAATGGATGAAAATCTCCATGACATAGCCTAAAATCAAATGTAATAAAATCTAATTTTTGTAATATATCCTTCTTTTTGCGTTCATCCAATTTATGCACAGATTTAATTTGACGCTCTAACCTTTCCCTCATTAACTCCATTTCATCTGTATTCACATGTATAGCATGGATCTTTTTTTGCTCATTAACACAAAGGCTGATATAACGCTCTGCCTCATTTAAATTATTAAGCAGAAGATCACCAATGTTGTCCCCTTTTACATGTTCCATAATAATTGCCTGTCTATTTTGTATCTTTTTCACTTCAAATACGTTTGGAACTGGCAACCCACATGAATACGCATATTTTTGTTTTTTTGCTTCATTCATAGACTCTGTATCTGGGAGGTAATCTTTAAATAATTTTACAACCTTATCATCAGTTAAATAAATTTCTGCTGTATTCCCTTTTGCAATTGGATTACCTAAAACCACTTTATTTCCCCCCTTAACATAAATTAGAATAACACCTTATACTTCTCTTTAAATTCACTATAATCCTAGCTAAAACCTTCTTCACGAATATACAAAAAACTTACCGCTTTCCATCCTTAAATAGAAAGCGGTAAGTTTAATTGTTTAGGAATATCCGAATGAAACTCTGATGTATGCACAATTGAAAATGTATATCCTTGCTCAATAAATGATACTTCATTACGTTTACATTCAAATGATACACTATTTTTCTTAAAGTTATTTTGGATTCGCTGTAAAAATGCGACGTCTGGTGTTCCGAAAGAAACGTATACTTTCGGTGATAGAGCTTTCATCGCGATTGGAATCCAAGGTCGCTGCCACCAAGTCGCGACGATATATGCAGTGCCACCTATAACAAAGTTAAAAATATCCCCATCTTCCATCGTTTTCATATTTAGATTTGATTTTAACCATTCCGTAAAAATAGGTACACTTTTAACAGGAAGACCAATTTCCCTTACGTATAAAATGTTTAAAGGTGAGTGTGGTACTAATACATCCTCTTTAACATAACTATGTGCGATAATTTCGAGTAGATTTCCATCTCCGTCTTTAAAGTATAAATTGAATAGACCATTCTCTTCACCAATTACATTTCCATTTTGCCATTTTACAATGAGTAATCCAGAGTCCTTTAACCATTTTGCTGTTTCATGGAATTTTGAATATGGGATTTCAAAAGCAAAATGTGCAGGTGCGATTGGTTCATACACTTCTTGAAAACTAATTGTTGTATAAGGTGTTACTTCAAATTGAATGAAGGATGCTGTTTCTTTTTTTATTGGAAAAGATAATATGTCCTTATAAACTTGTTTTACCCCTTCTATGGAAACCGTTTGTAGTTTTATATCTGATATATGTGTAATCACTTTACATTCCCCCTCATTTCTTATTATCTATTCGTATTGTATTACACTTATAAATAGATAAAATCAAACGGAAGGATGGATTTTTCATATAGAAACTACAACTTTAGTATGAATATGTTAGCTCCAATTATTTTTTATTTCCGCTATAACAATTTCTGGTTTATCCCAGTGCAACATGTGGGTAGTATCAGGAATTACTTTTACTATACTGTCCGTTTTCTCTTTAAAAACATTTACTGTCTTATCTCTATAATCCGCCCAAACTTGTGGGACTGTAGCTCGAAGTAATACAATATTAGCCGGTAGCTTCTCATATATATCTATTGTTTCATCTTTATGCATACCTCTTATTATATTACTAGCTGTATTCCCCCTGGCATGCCACCATACTTTATTATCCATTTCGATCCCTAGATCCTTTACAGCAACTTCTAACAATGAAGACCACCTAGTATAAGCTTCTTTTTCACTTTTGAAAAATTCGTCCCAATTATTAAAAACGTATTCATCAAAGTCCTTTTCATAATAAGCAATTTCTTCTTCCAACGTTTCTTCTCGAAGCCTTTTTGTTTGATATCCACCATCAATAAGAATACTTCCTTGTACTTTTTCTGGATGATTTAACAAATAAAATAACGCTACAAAACTTCCCCATGAATGTGATAGAAAATAGAAGTATTCGATTCTCAATTCATTTATTATTTCATTTAACCAATTTGCTAAATTGTGCATCTCATAATCTTCTGTTCTTTCAAATGGGGGTGTTTTACCATGTCCAGGTGCATCAACGGAGATAAATCTATACTCTTCTTTTAATTCCTCAGCAATTTCTATAAAACTTAAACTCGTACTACCTAATCCATGTAAACAAAAGATAACGGGCTTGTCATTATTCCCCCATTCAGTAATATGTACATTTATTTTTTCATTGCTAATATAGTAACGTTTCAAAACATTTATCCTCCATATTTTGATTTTTTAATTTACACTTTATTTATTTCTATTATTTTCAAGTATTTCCTGTATTCTTTTCCACACAAAAAGCTGCTTTTCTTTAAATGAAAAGCAGCTTTTACACTAAAATACATTATAATTTAACAGCAATAATCATAAATCTTTTTGAATTAGTACGAATCCCTTTTTCAGAACTATACGTATCAATGAACTTTTGTAAAATAGTAAAATCCTCTTCCTGTTCTCCGAATCTAGGAATAATAGGGGTATGTTTTAATAAGAAAATGAGATCTTCAGACCTACTGTAATAATCAGTAACATCATATTCACGTACTTGCACGAGATCAAATCCTGCACTAATAAGTTCATTCATATACTTTTCTTTTAAAGTACCATCCCGTTCACCTAAGCATTGTCCTCTACCAAATGCTTCTTTCAGGTTTAATTTATCATTCTCACTTACTTGTTGTGTTAAGAAAAAGGCACCCTTTTTCATTACTTTCGCTAACTCAGATGCCAGAAACGGGGCATGACAACTTGAAGCAATATCAAAATGTACATGTGGAAATGTTAAAGCTTCAGAACCCATTTGAAGAAACTCAACATTTTGTACACCTGATTTTTTCAAGTTAGAATGTGCCGTTGCAATCATGCCGTTAGAATTATCAATTCCAATCAACAATTTAGCTGATGATGCTATGTTAAGTACATTTTCTCCTCCGCCTGTACCAACATCAAGTAAAATATATGATGGTTTACACCTTTCTTTTACCTCACTATAAAAGTCCCATGTATCTCCTACAGTTTCACATTTTATTTTGCTAAAATCCCATCCATTTAATCTTCCTACTTTATCATAGAAGCTTTTATACTCTAATTCGTTCATCTTATTACTTCCCCTTTGTAAAAATAAATTAAATATGTATAATAACCTACGACACTCCTTAATTATATATTATAAAATACAAATTATTAAAACAACATTTCCCTTCACACTACAATAAGTTTACATAACATTTTTATGGTTTATCTTTATCTATATATTCTAAATGCCCTCTTCCCCAACTACACATACTATCCAAAACAGTACTAACTGTTTTTCCATGTTCAGTTAAGCTATATTCTACTTTAGGTGGTATTTCTTGATAAATTTCGCGTTTTATTAGTTGATCTTGCTCTAATTCACGTAATTGCTTCGCTAACGTCCCTTGAGATATATCTGGTATCAATCGCTTTAATTCACCAAAACGTTTCATTCCATCTGTTAGCAAAATAAACAAAATGAGTGGCTTCCATTTCCCACCGATTATTTGTAATGTTGCTATTACCCCTTTTAACTTCGGTTCTTGTAAATCCATTTTTCTCACCTCTCCTCAGATATCATAAAGTGAAACTTTAATCAGTGGGGGTTTTGTTCATCCCACACTGATTATTAGTTGAACCAATCGGGCTTTTACGGGCAATTGATCTCTTACCTAACTTTGAGGTGAGAGTTTTACTGCCCGTTAATGCGGGATAAACCATATTTAGAAACTTTTCCTATTACTTATCCGCATATATAGCAATTAGTACGAAATTTGCGACTATGTACATATAAAGTGCGTACTTTTCACTTGCTCCCTTTTAGCGAATAATAAAAGCATAGCACAGTTAGTTATATTCTAAATTTTTTATTAAAGGAGTGGCTAAAATATGTCTATTACTACATTAAAAAATAGCCGTATTGTTATCATTGGCGGGAGTTCTGGTATTGGATTAGCAACAGCAACACAAGCAATTAAACAAGGCGCACATGTTATTATTGCCGGACGCTCGGAAGAAAAATTAAAAGTTGCTCGAGAAGTAATAAATAACAATCATCTTCAAACTTATATATTGGATAATCAAAATAAAGAGCAATTACAAAATTTTTTCAAGACAGTTGGGAACTTTGATCATTTATTCACACCGGGAGCCTCTTACACACTTGGACCAATTACCTCTACAGAGGAAATTGCTGAAAGTAGCTTCATCGGAAAGTTTTGGCCTCAATATTATGCCGTAAAATATGCAATTCCTTTTCTTTCAAACTCTGGATCGATTGTGTTAATGTCTGGTGCATTTAGTCAAAGACCACTTAAAGGCGCACCTGCTTATGGAGCTTGCAATGGTGCTATTGAAAGTTTAGGGAAAGCTTTAGCTGTTGAATTAGCTCCTATAAGAGTTAATGTTGTTTCTCCTGGAACGATACAAAGAGAGAATGAACAAAACGAAAATAGACTAGCTGCTTATGAATCTTATAAATCTCTTTCTCTTGTAAAAAGGCCTGGCCATAATAATGAAATTGCACATACTGTCCTATATTTAATGCAAAATAGTTTTACTACGGGTAATGTATTGTTTCCTGATGGAGGATACACATATCATTAAATTATTTAAGACAAAAGCCCCTTATTACGGTGGCTTTTGTTGCTCATTTAAACATTGCTGAAATTTCCAAATAGATGATTACATTACTTTAGTACCAACTGGTTGGTTTTTAGATGATTCATTACAATCCGCTCATTTTGTACATTTGCAAATAAAATTGTTCTAGTAGTTGACGAATCGAATCTCGAAGTAATTTGTCTTGATATTTATGGATAAGTTTACAAAGAAAAAAGGCATATAATTAATGCCTTTTTTCTTTATCATCATTTAACTGGATAACAAACTTCTGTAACCCACTTATTAGGATTCGATTCCATCGCTGGGCTCACATGATAAATATTAAACATCGGGCCTGCTAATTTGTAACCTTCTGTCTCAATCCACTTTGCTGCAGCCTCATTTACAGCTGTCATCTGTTCATAACTTCCATTAACTGTTATAGAAGCTACATTAGTCGATTCCATATTTTTAAATGTAACATCTTTTGTATTTTCGTGCTTACCTAGAATACTTAGCTGTATTTCTATATCTACATCATTTTCTTTGTATTCACGATCATGGAAAACCGCAATACTATAACTCGGTTGGGCAATACTAATATTTTTCATTTGAATTTCTTGCATTAATACACTCCATAAATCACCTTCGCAATTATACGATGGAATAATCTTTCTAACACTAGCTACAGTTCTTTCTGGAATTTCTTTTATTGAAACATGATAATTCATCTCAACAACATCCTCTCTCATCGTTTTCATTGAGTCTTCGAGGAGACGTAATTGTTTTTGGAGGTTATTCATGTCTTCTTTAATTTGAGCACTACGATTTAAAAATTGCTCTTTTATGCTATCTATATTATCGCATTCTATTATTTCTTTGATGGTAGCAATATTAAACCCCATAGCTTTTAATGTTTGAATTTGATTTACCTTTTTTAATTGGTCAGCTGAATAAAATCGATATCCACTCTGCTCATCGACTTTTACTGGTTGTAATAATTCCACTTTATCGTAGTGTCTCAACATACGTATGCTAATGGAAGATAGTTTAGAAAAATCCCCTATTTTAAACATGATTTCCTCCTATAAGTTACATCTACTTTGAAGCTCAACTTTATCTTAAACAATGACATTGTGTGAGAGTCAACTGTTTTTAACGATTTAAATAACAATTTAACATGTTATATTTATATAATTAAAAACCTATATTCCTGTTTTTATGACTACTGGAATTGACAATCCATCACTAGTTATTTTTCTCAAGACATTCATAAACCACCATCATATCTCGTTTATCCAACTCACGTATGCGATTAAAAATTGGTATTTGCGCAACAGCTTCTGTTAATAAGCTTTCATTCACAACATCACTTACTTTTCCAGTTAACCACGTTTGTACATCCACGCCCTCAACAACTTCTTTTAACCCTTCGTCATTAATACCACTTGCATTACAAGTTACACATGGAATTGTTAGTTTAAAGACACCATCATGTAGATTATCTTCGGTTATCACTTTCTTACCTTTACAAAATGGACATGGATTACTTTTTTTAATTTTATTAATTTGGGTAACTAATTTTTTGTAACCAAATGCTTCGTATACATACGTAAGTTTTTTATATTTACCATTTGTGAAATACTTATCTATAATGGTTTCTCTCGTTTCATAAACATTAGGGAAATCACAAACAGTTACCTGATTATTAACACTAATGGATTCGATATTTCCTTTTATTTCGCCCCAGAATGGTAAGACATTTTGTAACACCATTTCATAGTTTGAAAAGCTTGCTTGTTCTAATTCAAACATTTTCAATGCAACTTGTGCTTTTCTTGACAATAAAGAAACATCTTCTGTCAATACCATATCGCCACCAACAATAGACTTCAATTTAACAAGTGCCGGTAAATCACCAACTGTTTTCAATACTTTATTAATAGGCTGATTGATTATTTCACGAATATCTACGTTACCAAATTTAAGTGGTTTATGATGATTTAAAACCGTCCCCTCACAAATTGGACATTTCATCATTTTTTTTGAACTCTTAATTTCTTCTTTAATAGGTGCTTTTGAAATAACAATATATCCACCAATAATTGTATTAAACCCTACCCATGTTCTGCGTGTCTTTCCTTTTTTATCATAAAATGATTTTTCAAAATATCCGTACCAAAACGTATGCTTTTCTTCTTCTGACATATCATTATAGCTCTTTGACAAATCGTGACCAAGCTCATTTTTTATTTCTTCGAATAGAAATTCTATTTTTTCATGCTGATAAAATTTTAATACCTTCATGATTTCTGGATCGAATAGCCCATCCCAAAATGGAACACTTTTATCTTGAATGGCAATATCTTTATCAAAAACTTCAATTTGAAGACGTCCAGAACAAGATGGACAATGATTGTCCTGTGAATAGAAATCAAAACTTCTCGTATCTTTATTAATTGGATGAGCAGCTACAATATGATTAATTAATCCACCAATCTCATATAAGAAACTATATTGACTATATAAATGTCTTTCAAGATCAATAGCAATAACAGGTGCGATTGTATTAGATTCATATTCACCATAAATTAACCTAGCCATTGATGATAAACTTTTTAAAATACCGCCCTTATAAATATTTTCGGCATTTTTAAAATAGTTAATATGATTTTCTTCTAAATAGTGAACCCCTTTTTTCTGCTTAAGCATTGAAGAGATGTGTATTTTCTCTGTGCTATTCACATTACTTTTTTGACGATAGTAATCCTCATGATTGACAACATCCAAATGCTCTATAGATTCATTCTGCCTTTTTCCAAAATCAACTATATAATCAGAGCTTTCTAACATGTAACGATTATGCTCAATCATAATGATCGAAACTGATTCATCTTGCAGAATACCTCTAATACTATCGATAAATTGATTTAAAATATTTTGTGATAAACCTTTTGAAGGCTCATCAAAAATAAATAATGTATGTGGATTTCTAGTGTTTGCAAATAATTCCGAAACTAAATGAACACATTGAAACTCACCTGTCGATAATGTTTGTGTTTTTCTCTCTAATGTTAAATAGCCAAGCCCTAATTTAATTAGTAGGCTCAAACGTTTATAAGCGATATCTTCATTTGGAAGTTCATCAATAATATCCTCAATCGAGCGCTCAAAAATATCATCAATGTCTTCACTATACTTTGTCAGTTTCTTTTTAATATCTAGGAAAGTTGCTACAGTTGATCGACTTGTAATTGATTGATTTCGGTCTTGTCCCACCATAACTAATTTATCTTTTGGATATCTTTTCAAGAAATCTGTAGCTAGACATTCATTGACAAGTGTAGATTTCCCACATCCTGATTCTCCTGTAACCGTTACAAGCCTGTTTTTAGGAATTTGAAACTCCTCCATTTGGATATTACGGCAATATAAATCATAGAATGTATAATATTCTGTTGGTATTTCTTTATTTCGATCCCACAGTATTGACTTTGGTCTTGGTGATTCTTTCACAATTTTCCCGCCATATTTTCCGCTACCAGGTCCAAAGAACAATTGCTCATCAGTTGTATCTAGTACCGTATCTGAATGATCAATAAGCCAAATTTGATTTTTACACCCTAATCGTTTTATCTCTTCTAAAATTTGTAATAATGTTTCATGATCAAGTCCAACTGAAATCTCATCAATAATAATTACAGCATTTTCACTTACTGCCATGAATTCAGCCAAATAAAGTCGTGTTAACTCTCCACCTGACAACGTACCCATAATTCGATTTAATGTTAAATAACCAATGTTCATATTAATAATATTTTGCAGTATATGCTGTTTTTCTTCACTAATATTTAATTCTTTTGCTAGTGAAAGAATAGATTCAACACTTAAATCATTAATATTTGAAATTGAATGTGGCTTGGCCAACAAATCAATTTCATGTTGTTCAATTTCTTCACTATAACGTTTTCCCTTACATTTTTTACACTCAACATTTTTTGTAGTACCACGGCCTTTACAACCAGTGCACCAGCCTAATTGATTATTAAATGAAAAGACCTCTGGAGAAAGATTAAAAACTTCAGCAAGTTTTTCCCGAACCTCTGTAAAAACACCAGTATGAGTACCAATCGTTGAACGCGGATTAGACGAAATCGATGATTTCCCTAGAAAAAGTACTAAAGGCATTTCTTCCATCTTAATGGCACTAAAATTTGTTTCCATAATGTTAGGAAATAAATATTGATATTCAGCCTTTGGTAATAAAGAAACTAATCGTTTTTTTGATTCTTCACCAATTGTTTGGCAAAAAGTTGTTTTACCCGATCCAGATAAACCAGCAATTCCAAACGATTTATTAAACGGTATAGTTGCATCTAATTTATTTATGTTATTAGCAATTAATTGATTTACTTTCATATTAACCTCTATTCTTATTTATTCACAAAAGCATTTTTACAATATAATAATTACATAATGAATATTACCTATTATGCAATTATCCTCTCACTTCATGAATCTTATCCTTGTATATTTCAAACCACTGTTGCCATTCATCTTTAGAAAATTCTTTCTCTTCTCCTTCTAAAACGAAAGAAAAAAGATTTAAACAAATATGCCAACCAGCTACATCTCTCGGTGTATGATCTGTTAATTCATGAATGTACTCTTTAAGAAGTAAAAGAGTACCATTTTCCTCATTATGTATTTCAAATCTGACACGGTCTTTATCCCAAGTAAATTCAAGTACTGAGTTTAGTTGACACTCTAAAATATCAATATTTATGAATGAACCGTCCATCATGTCGAACTTTATTATTCCAGCAGTTTTAAGGCTTTCAATCTGTAAATTGGGCATCCATTTTTTCAGCTTACTGTTTTCTGTTAATACAGACCAAACTTCTTCTGCCGTATATGGAAATTGGCGTTCAAATTTTACAATATATCCATCAGTTAGTTTCCTAATTTCAGCTATCATTTTGATTGTCTCCTTATATAGAATATATGTTCCCATTTCATTTTACACGAATATAAATATAAAATAAATATTTATGTCAACGAAGTGTTAATTTAAAGTGAATGGTGCTGAGAAAAACTTAAATATTTTCTAAATCGAGTTATATAATATTGAAAATTAAATATAGATTTATGTACAAATAAAAAAGCCGCATTTGCGACTTATGAAATCATAGGATTAACTCCTTTTTTTGTTGAATGATTAGCGCTTAATCGCATCGACAATTAGCGATGGAAAACCAAGTTTATCGCCTTTATTTCTAGAATCATACCTTTTCGAACGGAAAATAAGACCGTCGTTTGCATCCCATTCGTTGTAATAAAACCGACCATTTTCATCACAATATTCAAGTAAAACTACCTCGAATCCAGCAGTTTCAAACATTTTCGTTAATGTTATATAATTATGAACGATTTTATGACTTGCTGCTGGATGATCTTTCGGACCGGGGCCCCCTATTTGAACTATATTTTGATATGCCTCATCCTGAAAGAATGCATCAGGGACTCCGCACCGAATATAACCAGATGGTTTTAAAAATTCATAACAAATTTCAGCTGCTCTTACACCTTCTTCAAAAGTAAGGTGTTCCCATACATGCTCAGCTAAAATAGCTGAAATAGAGTTGTATTCAAATCTTTCTTCCCACGTAGCTTTATCTAGTAAGTTAAGTTCATCTTCTTGCGTTTGAATCCAACCTGGATTATTATTAAACACTCCAGCTCCGACAACTATTTTAATTTCGTCTTGTTTTATTGCCACCATGTTCACCTCTTAAATATTTTAATTCATTAATATATTCTATGTTTACTATTATCCTTCCTCCTTTAACAAATTTAGTACCATGAGTCCAGTACAATACCGAACTCATGTCCTAAAAACTCTCTAACGTAACGAGCTGTCTAACTCTATAAAATTAGTTCATAATATACGATTTTTCTTACAGAAATATAGCACACCAAACATTAGCATAATACCAATTACGTAAAAAATTGTTGTTCCGCTCCCACCAGTATTAGGAATTACCCAATTATTCTTCGCATTTTTCACTGTTATTTTTTGTGTCTTTACTGCTTCTGTAATTTCTATTTCTATTGGATCCCTAAGTAACATATATCCGTTTGGCGCTTTTATTTCTTTTATCGTATATTTTCCAAGTACTAATTGACTGGAAATCACCTTTCCTTTTTCATCCGTTGTTAATCTAGCCACTTCTTTACCCTCTTTATCTAAGACTTGAAATATAGCGCCTTGTAGTTTTAAATTGATATCCTTATCATCAACTTTCTCAATTTCAAATTGTCCAGTCGGATCTGGTAATTTCTTATTTCCTATTTTAATTTCTACTACTGCATCTTTTTCTACTTTTACAGTTATTTTTTCTTTTAATAATTCGTAACCTTTAGGTGCTTCTACTTCCACTAAGGTATAGTTTCCTATTGGTAAGTCTTTTGATACTACTTCTCCTTCTTCATTTGTCACTAGTTCTCCAACTATTTTTCCTTTTGAATCTTCTATATGAAACTTTGCCCCTGCTAGTTTTTTATTTTTATCACTTATGTCTACTTTCACAAGCTTCATTTTCCCCATTGGATCTGGCAATTTCTTATTTCCTATTTTAATTTCTACTACTGCATCTTTTTCTATTTTTACAGTTATTTTTTCTTTTAATAATTCGTAACCTTTAGGTGCTTCTACTTCCACTAAGGTATAGTTTCCTATTGGTAAGTCTTTTGATAGTACTTCTCCTTCTTCATTTGTTACTAGTTCTCCAACTATTTTTCCTTTTGAATCTTCTATATGAAACTTTGCCCCTGCTAGCTTTTTATTTTTATCACTTATGTCTACTTTCACTAACTTCATTTTTCCCATTGGATCTGGCAATTTCTTATTTCCTATTTTAATTTCTACTACTGCATCTTTTTCTACTTTTACAGCTATTTTATCTTTTAATAATTCATAGTCTTTTGGCGCTTCTATTTCTACAAGGGTATAGTTTCCTTTTGGTAAGTCTTTTGATATCGCTTCTCCTTCTTTATTTGTTACTAGTTCTCCAACTATTTTTCCTTTTGAATCTTCTATATGAAACTTTGCTCCCACCAATTTTTTATTATCATTATTACTATCAACTTTTTTTATTTTTACTTTTCCAGTACTAGGCTTGTTCCAATGTTGCCAGTTAAATTTGAAATTGTGAAATTCAAATCCACCAGTTTGTTGTACCGCGCCGACAAATGCTTGTCCATTAATCGAGCCGCCTTTTGTTTCTAATACAGCATTTGGGGCAAACACACTCCCAACGACACCATATCCCTCTGTTGTAATTTTTTTCGCATTTGGAAAAACCCAAATCACTTTCCCGTATAGCTCAGTAAACGGGGAATTAGGAGAATATGGTTGTGATGTAGGAACTATATCTGTAGCCCTTCCAATATTGTTCGTGTCATATAGAATAGATCCATTTTTAAATGTAACCTCTGTTGCATCCGAATACATAACAATAAAATCTTTGTCCTTAGCATTTGGTAAAAATACATCTCTTATATCTAAATTAATTTTCCCTGTCAATTCTGATGAAACATAAATATTAGGATTGTTTATATCTTTTCCGATTCCATGACTCATATTTGGAATTGGGGTATTTGTTTTATATTGACCTGCATTTTTACTGACTTGGTTCACTATATTGCGAAATTCATTAAATTTCGCGTCAATTTCTAGTTTTTCTTTATAAACGATATGATCATAAGAAGATTGTATGATGCGATCTGGATCACTCTCTTTTGTCATTACGACTATTCCGTTTTGAATGATAAAAGATTCTTCTCTTGATTTCTTAAATTTTCCAGACAATAACAAGGACGGATATCCCTCATCAACCCATTTTTCACCTACTATATTAGATGTTCCCGCTGCAGCACCTACAATTGTATACCCCGATGCATCCATATCACCTTGAACTGCAATTGCTCCTTCAATGTCGCCACCTATTGCTTTATGGTTACCAAAGACAACTGCATTATAACGCGATATATCACCTAGACCTTCTAAGTTTGTCGTGGATCCATATGCTTCTTGTGGTACATATACGACAAAACTTACACTTAACATTAACAAAACAATACAATGAATACTTACCAGCTTTAATCGTAGCCTCAATTCCTTTGTTCCCACCTTTACCGTATTTTTTCTATAGTTGAATAAAATGACATGTTTATCAATGAGGATTTACTTCATTCCCTATATACCTTCTTTACTTATCTCTGAATTTCCGGTCCCAATGTCCATTAATGCAGGATAAATAAATACATTCTATCGAGTTAACCTTTTCTTATAAATTACGACTAGAAACACACATAACAATAGGATTGGAACTATTACAGTCCACTTATTAAATATAAATATCTCTGTACTCACTTTTTGTTTTTCTTTCTCGTTTAACTCCACACGCACACCTCGAACTAGCAATCTATTGGTGTTTACTCCATAAGGCGTACACGTAATTAAAGTTGTATAATCTTTATTTTCTACAATTTGTAGATCGTCCGTTTCGTGTGGTAACACTACTTTAATTTGATCTACTTTATAAGCAAGAACTTTGTCTAAAGAATGAATATAAAAAAGATCTCCTTCACTCAACTTATCTAAATCTGTAAATAATTTTGCTGATGGTAAACCACGATGCCCTGTTAAAATAGTGTGCGTATTTTCTCCACCTATCGGGAGCGAAGAAAAATCTAAATGACCTATCCCGCGGCTCAATACTTCCTCAGATGTCCCTTGATAGATTGGCAGTTTTATATTGATTTTCGATATTTCAATATACCCCATTACATCTCCTAAATTTAACGCATCAGCATATGCTTGATGATTACTTTTTTTTTCAGAAAATGGATCAGTAAATGTTTTCGTGGAAGTGTGAACTTGTTTATTATATTCGGCTGCTTCTTTTTCCCTACGTTCGACTTCTTTCTTTTGTAGCGCTTTGATCTTCTTATCGTAAGAGCTAATCTCAGAATAATGTGCACGAGTCGCCAACCAATTACTAATAGTAGGATATAAAAAAACACCTAATCCAAATAAAAAAATACCTCCCAAAACAAGATTTCGTTTCATATTTCCACCTCTGTATATGCTTAAATATCGAAAAGAGGGAAGCATTTTGCTTCTCCCCTTTTCCCATAGTTACATGTTCCTAAAATCTTAATTATTAGCAAACTTTTTTCTAAAGAAAACAAATGCCGCTGTAACCATTAACGTAAGGCCTATTACAGTAAAAAGAGTCGTTCCTATGCCACCCGTTACCGGAAGAACCCATCCACTTTTATTATTTTCAATCGTTAATTTAACCGTTTGATTATTTTCGCTAATCTTTACATCAATGGGATCTTTTAATAATTGATAAGAAGCTTTTGTACCATCTTCTTTTGTATATGTTGGTGCTTTCGTTTCAAAAATTTGATAGTCTCCATATGGAATGTTAGACCATTTAATAACACCATTTTCATCTGATACACCTGTTACTTCTTTTCCTGCTACAACAACTATTTTTCCATTTTTATCTTTAAGTACAAACTCTGCACCTTTTAATTTATTCTTATTAGCACCATCAATTTTTGTTAACTCAATTATTCCAGTTGTCGGAACAACAACTACAGGTTTAGATTCCTTTTCTCCAATTACGTCATTTTTATTTGTAAAATCAATTTTTGCTGTATTTAAAATTTCCGAACCAGATGGTACTCCTTCTTTTACTTGAGATTTAATTTGCAAATGAAATTCTTTTTTACCATCTAATTTTGTGAAATCTTTTACTGTAGCTGTTACTTTTTGACCTTCTATAGCTACCTCTACAATGCTTGCATTTACTTCTGCTCCATCAATTTTCACGATTGGCTTTCCTTGAATCACTAAACGATTATCCAAAGTATCTGTTACCACATATTTTTTGTATTCCTTAATGTCTTCTGGAATTAATATTTTAATATCATAATTATAATTAGTTAACGGATTGATTGGTAACGCTTCCAATTTTCCGTTAATCTTTTTATCAATTATTGGTTCTTCATAGTTTTTCACTTCTAATTTAACTACTGTACCAGAAGTAATAGTTCCATCTTCATTAATTGTTCCGGAGTTCTTAACAAAAAACTCACGTTTAGTTGGATCTATTACATAGCCTTTCGGAGCTTTTGTTTCTTGGAAATAGTATTCTCCATACACCAATCCTTGCACGCGAATATGACCATTAGCATCTGTTACTAACTCTTTTTTCACTTCTGTACCGTCTTTTTTAAATAAAGAGAATACTGCACCTGCTAATGCTTTTTCATTTACACCAGTTTTTATTAAATCCACTGCACCACGTTTAACCTCATTTTTAGGATACATGTGAACATCATAGTTTAGCACCTTACCCTCTTTATTCGTTAATGGGATATCCACTGTATACGTATTGGGATTTAGATTAACATGTGGAGGTCCTGCCACTTCTTTCACCTCATAACGTCCTAGCGGAAGATCTTTTAATACAGCTTGTCCGTTATCATCTGTTACTACTTGCGTTGGAGTTGCTCCCATTACAGGTTTCACATCTTCTTTCACGATTTTCCCATCGTTTGAAATATTCTCAAAAGACGCAACCTTTTTCACTTCAAACGTTACACCTTTTAATGGTTTCGCATCTTTTGGCACCTCTTGATTTGCAGAACCGTCACCTTCTAGTCCCTGCGCTCCATCTTTTTCTTGTTCATACTTATGAATCGTTAAAGTACCTTTAGATGGTGAATCTGCCTTTACTAATACACTAGACCATGTAGAAAATGTTAAGAATAACACTAAAAGCACACTAAATATTTTTTTCATTTCTCTTATCCCCTTTACTACTTCTATCATTTTAAAAATCTCTTTATTACTATTACCTTCTTAAAAGCAATAGTGTGCCAAGTATCAGATTTAAACGAATAACATAAAACATAGTCGTCCAACAATCCATTGTTTACAATCACTTATTCACTTTTCTTATCTTCTATTATTACGTTGTCTCTCCACATGATATATATAATTTTCTCCCCTAAATTACACTTATATCTCTACTTCAAAAATCATTACATTTGTTACATAATAGCTTTCACTGCTAATTTCGACTAGTCACTTACTGTCAATCTATTAATTTCTCACTTCCTATCCCTATTTAAAATCCAACCTTAATCATTTTTAATACATATAAGTAATAACCAACAAATAAGTGTGACGATTCATATTTTACGCTACTGTCCAAAACTATTACCTGTATATTCAAATAATATGTGCTATTCATGTTAAATTATGGTATTATTCTTAGAAGTTTATAACTTTTATTTATATTTTTTATTAATAAAGATTTTCCGTTTCTACTTATGAAAAAAGGAATATATGTTTATTTAACTATTACGCATAACTGTAAGGAGGAAGAATATGACTAAAAAGCTCAGTCTAGTTGAGATAGAGTACATTTGCAATATGTTTTTCCAATCTTTTGAAATTCCAGTTTGTTTTTTAGATTGTAACAAAAATATTCTTTTAGAATTCACATCAAAAAATGATTCACACTCGTTGTATACATCAAAAATAGAACAGTTACATGTGCTTTTTCAGAGAAATGATACATATAATTCCCCCATCTTCAGAACTCACGAACATCTAGGGCACTTTATTTTAATTCACATAAAGAGCGATTATATGGTGAACGGTACTGTTATTATTGGGCCCTTGGCACATGTAAATTTTTCTACAAGTAAAACGGATAGTAACCTTAATTTCATTCCAAATTATAAAAGAACAAGAAACCATTATTTTTCATTGTCAGTCAAAGATCAAAATTTCTTTGTAAATATGGCAATATTGTTCTATAACATTTTCTATAAAAAAATTTCAGATGTAAGCACCTTTTCAAATAACAGTGACTCACTTCATATAAGTCATAGCAGAATCTTAAACGAAGATGTATATATTTCAATGCAAAAAGACGAATCCGTTTATCATAATTTATATATAGAGCAGCAACTGCTTGGTTCTATAGAAAACGGGGATAAAGAAACCGTACTCAAATATTATTACGAATTCCAACAAGAGACTCTTTCATCTTTATCTTCATTCCATCAATTAAGACGTCATAAAAACATTTGTATTTCATCCATCACGCTCGCTACTAGATATGCGATAAAAGGGGGACTTCCATCTGGGATTGCTTACAAAATTTATGATTTACATATTCAAAGAACAGAAGATTTAAAAGACAAAGAATCTGTTTGGGATTTATTAAAAAATGCTTTTTGTACCTTTGCAGACCGTGTAAAGGCACAAAAAACACAGCAACATTCACAGACTATTGCTATTTGCAAAAACTACATTTTTAAAAACATTTACAATCCAATATCCGTTAAAAAACTTGCTAAATTTGCAAATGTGAATTCAGATTATTTATCTATATTATTTAAAAAAGAAGTCGGTATTTCATTAATTGAGTACATTCAACGTGAACGAATCGAAGAAGCAAAGAAATTATTAACTTTCACCACCTATCCCTTATCAGACATATGCGCTTCGCTTAATTTTAGCGATCAAAGTTATTTCACTAAAATTTTTAAAAAATTCACCAATGAAACACCTGGTAAATACCGAAAATCTCATGTTGTCATTTAGAGTGACACTTCCATTAAAACAAAGTGTTTTCAGTAACTTATCAATGGCAAATTAGAAGTACTCCTATATTCATGAGCTATAGGATTTATGCTATTTTCAAATCAAAAAACACGTTACTATTCTTTTATTTTAATGAGAATAGTAACGTGTTTTATATGTAATATAGTTCTGTAGACAGAATAGTATCCAACTGCAATTTTTATAAAAGCCAAATGTACCGCTTAACTATTAAAATCTTAATAAGTAAAAAATCCATATTTCGTTTTATTTACTTTCTACTTTATTTCTTTTGAATACTCAACTCTTTTCTTCAAACGAATAATCCCTACTATTATTTTTGTATCTTTCTAAATTTGCGAATCAAAGTGAGTACTGTACCTGCAATAATCATCAATATGCCGATTGCTGCACTGTTAGTTGTACTTACACCCGTCTTTGGCAGCTCCTTATATGTATATTCTTTTTTATCGGTATTACTGTTATTTGAGATATTATTGTTATTTGTCTTATTAGCAAGACCATTAGGTTTGCTAGTTTCTTTATCTTTCACTAATACTTTTTGTATTGTATTTACCTCATTACCCTCGGAATCTCTTACACTATATATTATTTCATAAGTACCAGCTTTAGTTGCATCTATAGTTCCTTCATACGCTACTTTAGAAGTAAGGTCACCGTCTTCTTTGTCAGTAGCTGATACTCCTACCAACGGATCAAATTGATCACCCTCAGTAATTGAAGTTGTAGCAGGTACTTTTAGTATTGGTTTATCATTTTTAACTTCTTCTCTAACTTTGACCGTTACAGTTTGCTTTGCCGTTACTTCATGACCGTTAGAATCTGTAACCGTGTACGTTAATATGTAAGTACCGGCTTTAGATGTATCTACTTCACCATCAACTTTGATTTTAGAAGTGAGATCACCGTCTTCTTTATCGATAGCTAATACTTCTGCCATTGGAACAAATGAATCTCCTACATGAATTGTCGCTCTAACAGGCACTGTTAATTCAGGTTCTAAATCTGATGTTTCTCCATTTTTCTCTACAATTACAGTCTGTGTTGCCGTTGCATTCCGCCCTTGAGAATCAACAACCATGTATTCCATAATGTATGTACCTGATTTTGAAGTATCTACATCGCCTTTATGCTTTACTTTATTTGTTAAATCACCATCTTCCTTATCAACAGCTTTTACATTTCTCATTGGATCAAACGTATCTCCTACACGTAGTGTAATGGTAATCGGTACAGTTAACTCTGGAGCTTGGTTTTCTACTGTTTTTTCGTTTTCTTTCACTGTTCCTGTAATTTTTGCCGCATCAAAAGCATTTTGGATTGCTTGAACTTCAATTGAGTTCGTTCCATATTTATTAGTTGCAACTGTAAGGCATGCCAATCTCAATTCAGAGAAATTAGAAGTCATGTTTAATTCATCAGTATTTGCATAATAGAAAATATCAAACATTTTATCTTCACCAATACCATTTACATTTACACCGTTATGAGTACCACCTTGTGCAATTAAATACGCAACTTTATTAATAATACTTGAGTTAAAATGAACGCCTCCATAATCCTCTCCATTTAAATCATTATATTTACTATAATCATCAGGATACGGTAGTCCTTCTGAAAAATTAATTGCAGTTGGATTTTTCATATTACGAAAAGTCGATCCAGTTTGTTCTCCTATTGTCCAGTTAAATTCCCCATTATTTATGTATTTCTCTATAGCCGTTCCCATAATATCAGATAATGCCTCGTTAATCGCCCCAGATTCTCCTGAAAATTCAAGGTTAGATTCGCTTGATGTAACTGCATGTGTAAATTCATGACCCGCTATATCGAATGCTTTTACCATAGGATCTCCATATAAAAGCATACTAATGTTATTAATATTAGTACTAAATGCATTCTCCCAATTTTCAGGATCATTTGTTCCTCCAGAATCCCATGCATGTACAACTGAAACTACTTTTTTTCCTTTATTATCAAAACTATTACGCTTATATTTTTCTTTATAAAAATCGTATACCTTTGTTGCTAAGAAATGAGCGCTTACCGCCTTTGGATCATTAAATGTTGTTGAAACGCTAGTTGCTAGTATACCAGGATAATAACTTTCTTCATTTGTAATATCTCTATAATTTACATCATATGTCTCAATTCCTTGTCCTCTTGTGTAATCAGCAAGCGCATAATTCCCATTAGTCTGTTTAGAAATACCAAATGTACGAGTTACGCCTAAATCATCGTTTCCTGTTCCAGTTAATGATGTGAAATTGTTAGTTTTATTTTCCTTAACGGATTCAACATACTCTTCACTTATTTTCAAACTTGATTCTTGTACCATATCTTTTAACATATCACCATTATGAGCATTCACTAAATAAGTTCCAGATACATAATTTGGTGTTGTAGCAGCAAATGTAACTTGATATGCGTTGCTAGCCTGCCCATGATTTTCATCAACAAAAATAACTGCCTTAACTTCTGGCTCTGAAATAAATTTAGTATCGTTTCCGTACTTTTTATAAATATATTGTTTTGCTTCTTCTTTTGATAAATTAATAGGTTTCTTTAAATCTTCTTGTGTTAAATTTTGTGCGCTAGCTCCTGAAATGCTTTTAATAATACCTTTTTTATCTACGTGAGCAGTCAACTGGTGGCCATATACTTCTTTTCCTTCATAAATTTGTTGCATGCGCACAAGTGTAGTTCCATCATAAGAACCACGTTTTTGAAGAACCTTGTAATCTACTCCTGTTTCTGCACTAACTTGTTTTGGAGACAAAGCATGCTCCGTATTTTCCTTAAGTGCATCTTTCACTACATTCTCTGGTGCCTTTTTTGATGGTTGTGTAAGATCACCTGTACGGAACGAATCCTCTTGAATTTCAACTTGCATTTGACCAGGTTCCTCTGCATGACCTACTCCATATGATGTTACACTTGTTAAGACGAATCCTGTTGTTAATGCAACTATAGCTATTTCTTTTTTATTTCCCATGATATTTACCTCGTATAAATTTCTATTATTTATATGAAACTGCTAAAATGTATACAATCTATTCCTAACATAAAAAGATGACTTTTGTAATCTACAAAAGCCACCTCTTCAATATGTAATATCCCTAAAATGTTTTTAATACATAATTTCTATACAAAAAGAAAAAAGCATTCATTAACGAGCATTTTGCAATACTTTTATTAGGTCATTTATATTTTCAACTTTCTGCTGAAACTGATCAAGTCTGCTATGTAGCGATGAAGGATTTTTATCTTCAGTTGAAATAACTTGTTTTAATTCGTTTTCTAATTTATCATACATATCAAAGAAATTATCAAATTCTACACTTACAAGCTCTTCATTTTCGCGATAGAATCTTTTTGCTTCTATATAAGTCATATATGATTTATTTAAAAATCCTAATGAAATTAAATATTTAGAAGTATTTTCTTGATAAATAGCAATATCACATGCCATTTTAATATCAGAATAAGTCTTTTGAACGAGACAATGCAATTCAAAAATCTTAAACTTTAATCCATTATTCATTTCATCCCCTCCCATCGTATCTATTCTACATAAAATTAGAATATTATACAAAGAAAATTATTAGTATGAAATTGACAATTAAAAAATAACTTAAGGATAAACAAACTCCCTCGCATTATAAATTATAGTTACGGAGCATTTACCAACATAACAGCAAAATAAAAAGCGAAAAGAATAAATCTTTCCGCTCTTAGAGTAATAAATACATTTCATATTGTGCTAAAGAATTCTTTTCAAATCTACATTTCTTTAAAAAACCCTCCAGTAAATTATTGTTAGGAAACCCAATTGATAAACTTGATAAATGTAATTCTTCTCTTGCTACTTCTAATAATTTCATCCCAACACCAATATTTCTATAATCTTTATCTACGAAAATAAAACTAATTTTACCTTGTTCATTTACACATAGAGAGCCTTTTAAGTCATTAGTGACATATGCACCATAAAATACATTATTTGTTTTTTCGATATAATCAACATCATTTTGCCAATTTATATGGAAGTTTAACCATTTCTGAATTTCATCTTTAAAAGTTGGAAATTCTAATTGTTTTACTTCAATATCCTTACAATCTTTATTCATTATTTTAGTCAAATCATTTAAATTATAATAAGAAAGATCGTAAACTTTTTCATAGCCCAACTTATTATAAAAATGAATCGCTCGGTCGTTTCCTACAATGACTTCGAGAAAAAGTTGCTTACATCCATGTTGAATCGCCTCTTCTTTATGCAGTTCAAATAATTTTTGACTCACACCAATACCGCGGTAATTAGGATGAACCGCTAATGTTCCACAGCGCATAGTCTTTATACTTTCATAATCCTTTATACCACCTAGTATTACGCCAACAGATTTGTCACCGTCTAAAGCAAGAAAAGAATGTTCTAGCAAATTACCTTCTGGTCCCAAAAAACGTTGTATAAAATCCTCTTTTGAAACCTCCATCTTAATAATATAATCGGAAAATCCATCTTTAAAAGCTTCATATACTAAATCAATATTCACTTCACTACACCTTTTATATTGAATCATATAAAATTGCCCTCCAATTGCTTGTAATAACCTCAACATGTACCCATATAATATATTCCATCTATTATAAATTCAGCTCTTAATTTGAAATGAACGGACATTTCCCTACATATAACTTACTATTAATTTGTTTTATAACAAACAGTGCAATATCTCCATTTTGAATTTTAATTCCTGGCATATCCACTAAACTCTCTTTTATATTTCCTATACCATTCCCCTCTATAACAAATGGTAATCTAACAACCGTCCAATCTACATCACTACTTTGGAGAATTTGTAACTCTTTATATTTATCTTGCATCATTTTTGGTAAAAATAATTTAAACAAGTTAGCCCCCATTTTATTTACAATCCCTTTCTGATCTCCAACAACATTTATAGAGCCACCAGAAATAAGAATATAACGTTTTATTTCATATTCCTTCATTACTTTTAAAATATGCTTTGTAACTGTACTAAAAATATAAGATTCATTTTTCGGTTGACCGACAGCATTAATCACAGCTCTACAACCTTGAAGTAATTCCTGGATTGAAGAAAAATCACGGGCATCTCCAATGATAACCTCTATATTCTCATTATTTATCGGCATATTTTTAGAATTTCTCGTTAATATTTTCACTTGAAATCCCTGTTCTACCGCTTCATTTATGAGGAATTTCCCGACTTTTCCATTCGCACCCAAAATAGCTATTTTATTTGTAGTTTCCAAGCTTAAAACCCTCTAACTATCTATTATTTACTACATTAATCTCATAAACACGTAAAAAAGCAATTAAATGCTCACATGCTCTTTCACATGCTAGCATTTTAAAGATTTTTTGTTCCTCTTTCGTTTTATCATTAGCCTGATCTGAAGCAGCTTTTAAACATAGAAATGGTTTTTTATTTATTTGACACACATAGGCGAAAGCTGCTACTTCTTGATCAACTGCCAATGCTCCATATACGGTATGGAGTAAATATCTCATTTCCGAACTACGAATACGTTGATCTCCTGATAAAAATGTGCCGAAATGTATCGGATCATACGATCGTATTTTTTTTATTCTTCTTACAAGTGATTTTGTTGTTTCAATAGGTGCTGTTCTACCGTTATATAAATTAAAAACATCTTCCCCTGAACCAGCAGCAGTAACATCGTGTTGTATTGCGCTTAGTGCCACTACAATATGACCGTTTTGCACCTTGTTTGATAAACTTCCGCATATTCCTGTCATAAACAACTCATCTGGCTGAAACTCACTAATTAACAATTGTACACAACTAGCGCAGCTTACTTTACCGACACCAGTAACAACTGATATAATTTCCAGCTCATTAATAGTATGAAAATGAAATTCCCAAGCTGCTCTTTTTTCAACACGTTCACTCGGATAATGTTGATGCAAATACGTCAGTTCTGGTTCCCATGCAGATACAATTGCAATACGTTTCATTACACGCTTCACTTCCCCTATTGTCATTTAAATAAGTTATCTATACTTTCTCGTTCATAATCTGGAATCCATTCTTTGTATTTCTTATATAAATCTCGTATTATTTCTTTATTCTTCGCAATTACTTCACATCCTCTATCATCATACATAAACATGACAATATCTTTCGTTTCATTTATGAGAAATACATCTGGATAAGAAATTTCTTTTTTTCGTCCAAATCGAGGATACAGAGCAGAGAAATCCTCGTGATTAGCAGCTTGTATAAGCAATTCATACTTAATATCTTCGCAAGACATTTTAAAGAAAAATGATATGTACAATATAAAGTGAAACTTTAATCAGTGGGGGTTTTGTTCATCCCCACTGATTATTAGTTGAACCAATCGGGCTTTTAGGGGCAGTTGATTCCCACCTACCTTCTTTGCTTTCGCTGAATTTTGAGGTGGGGGTCTTACTGCCCGTTAATGCGGGATAAATCTGCTTCTTCATCTTCAAATAGAAACGGTAATGTTTCTTGTCTTATATGAAATCTTAAATCTCTTTTCTTAATATATTTATTGTATACATTTATTTTCTGTGGAGTTTTTATGTTTTCCTTTTTAAATCTATAAACATTTGTCACTACAAATACTACATCTTCTTTTGAAAATATGTCTTCAAATAAGAATTTATTATATGTATATAGTTGAGAAAAGTATTCCATATTTAAATCGTCGGTTCCTTTTACAATTTGATTTTTATCTTTTCCGAAATCAAAATGTAAATGATTTTCCCACTGAGATAATAAGTAGGGTCCTAATGTAACTCCTGGAAATGCTTGATTCATATATTCTTTTAATTGCATTTCCTTGTCCTTTCTACTGTACAATTCTTTTTAAATCCCAATATGCTTCTTCTAGCCACGGGTGTATAACTTTCAATGTATCTTTCCTTTCCCACAAATATGAAATATATACAAAAGCTGCTTTTTCCAAAGATTTTTCCAATCCTTTTTTTATTTCTATTAAATATGGTGGTGTCCCCTTTTGATCCCATTCTATTTTATCTGCAACAAATAATACTAAATCCATTTTCGTTGCATGTTTACGCAACGTTGTATGGCAACAAATTGCATTTAAAATTTCTTCATCTTCTACTTTAAATATTTCTTTTGCGATTACTCTCGATAATTTTTGATGAATAATCATAGGAAATTTTCTTTCTGCTTCCACTATTTCTACCCCAAATTCTTCAGCAACTGCAATCCGCTCCTCGTTCGGAAAAATTCCACTAATATCATGTAAATATCCTGCAATTGCTGCTTTTTCTTTATCTACGTGAAACTTTTCTGCAATCTTTTTTGCCTCATTTGCCACACGAATTGAATGTTTATATGTAAACTCTTTATTATATTTTAGTAGAAAAGCTTTAATATCATTGTCTATTTTTCCAGTTGGAGTAAATAAATATATATCATTACATAACATAGAAAATCCCCCTTATAACTAACTTCCATTATAATGTAGAATCTAAATATCCTTTTTATTTTATATTCGATATTAATCTTTTTACTCCTTTTTAATACGTTACATGAAATTTTATACAGAATCATCGCTACAAGTACATAAATGTTTGATATTATAGTAATGTTGATGATTTGTAAGGAAAGGAACTACACAATGAATAAAAACATATTAATTATTGATGATGATAAAGAAATTGTTGAATTACTTGCTGTTTATTTGCGAAATGAAGGCTATAACATTTATAAAGCTTATGATGGCGATGAAGCATTGCAAAAGGTTTCTACATATGAAGTTGACCTTATGATTTTGGATATTATGATGCCAAAACGAAACGGATTAGAAGTTTGTCAGGAAGTACGTGAAAATAATACTGTACCAATTCTAATGCTTAGTGCAAAAGCAGAAGATATGGATAAAATATTAGGCCTTATGACAGGTGCCGATGATTATATGATCAAACCATTCAATCCATTAGAATTAGTAGCTAGAGTGAAAGCTTTATTACGAAGATCCTATTTCCAAAATGCTACTTCGCAAAAGAATGAAGATGGTATTATTCGTATTCGCTCTGTTGAAATACACAAACATAATCATACTGTTAAAGTAAATGGAGAGTATATTAAACTAACCTCTATTGAATTCGATATTTTATATTTACTTGCGAGTAATACAGGAAGAGTATTTAGTTCAGAAGAAATTTTCGAACGCGTTTGGAATGAAGATGGTTATGGTTCAAATAAGACGGTAATGGTCCATATTAGCAACTTACGAGATAAACTTGAAACAGTAATGAATGGAGAAAAATTGATTCATACTGTTTGGGGAGTTGGCTATAAAATTGAGAAATGAAGCATTTGATATATTAAAAGATATTCCTAAATGGAAACTTATTTTTTGGCTTTTATTAGCTATCACACTCACTCCTATTACTGAACTAATTATTTATCGCCTCGTTACGAGTGTAATTGAGAGTTCACTTACTCTAACTGAACTCGGTAAAGAATTCATTCGAATTTTTGGTTATGAAAAGTATAAAGGGATTAAAGAGTCTTTATGGATGATGATTGTATCTTATTTGTTTTTATTTTCTATTTTTTCATCCTATCTTTACATTTTTTATCGTCACGAGAAAAAACTTTATTATGAAACTTGTATAAAAAAAATGATAGAAGAAATTCGTTATATTGCAAATGGAAACTTCAATCATAAAGTTTCTATTGTAAATCATAATTATCTAGAAGAATTAGCAATCGGGGTCAATGAAATTGTTGAACAATTAAAAGTCTCAATTGATGAAGAAAGACAAGCGGAACAAGCAAAAAGTGAACTTATTACAAATGTATCACATGACTTACGCACCCCCCTTACTTCTATAGTTGGATACGTAAATTTAATCCATCATGATAATTATAGAGATGAAGTGGAATTGCGATACTATATTCAAGTCATTTACGATAAAGTAACTCGTCTTAATGCATTAATGAATGACTTGTTCGAATATACACGTGTTCAAAATAAAGAATTAAGCTTGTATTCTGTTCCTATTGATATTGTAGAGTTACTTGGACAATTAACTGTTCAATTCCGCATACAGGTTCAAGAAGCTAATATAGAATGTCGGCCTTCTTTCCCGTCTCAAAAGCTTATGGTATTAGCTGATGGTGACAAATTAGTGCGTGTGTTTGAAAATCTTATTATAAACGCTATCGCTTATGGAAGCGAAGGTCGCTATATTGACCTTACTGCTTATGAAAGCAATAATATGATTACAATTGATATAACAAATTACGGACAACCTATTCCTAGTACGGATTTACCTCATATTTTTGAACGTTTTTACCGCGTTGAGAAATCTCGCTCTACAAACACTGGTGGATCTGGACTTGGATTAGCAATTGCAAAAAGTATAGTCGAGTTGCATAAAGGAACAATTGAAGTATATAGTGATGACGAAAAAACAACATTCACTGTAAAACTACTTCCATACAAATGTTAATATTACAAATAAAAAGTTCAATTTCTTATCATATAAGAAATTGAACTTTTTCTATTATTTCCCTAAATTTAATAATCCTTTATAATTCTTTAGAAATTCTTTACCTTTTCTTTCTTCCTAATTAAGCATTCCTTTTTACAATACTATTATTGATGTCATAATAGGAGGATCACTTATGCAATTCTTAAAAAAATTCGCTATTTTATTATTATCTTTTTTCATTACTGCACTTATCGTTTTATATTTTTACCTTTATGTAAATGGTCCGATTATTCAAGCTAAATCAGCTATTTTAATAAATGCTAATTCAGGTGAAATTGTTTATAAAAAAAATGAAGAAACCCCAGTACAACAATCAGCTACTTTATCTAAATTAATGACGGAATATATCGTATTGGAACAACTAAATGATAGAAAAATACAGTTAGATGACTTCGTACAAATAAGTAACGAAGTTTTCCGAGTAGAAACAAGCCCTATACAAGTAACATCGAATGATAAAACAACGGTTCGTGATTTACTTCATGCATTGCTACTGGCAGGGAATAATCGTTCTGCACTCGCTCTAGCAGAACACATTGCTGGAACTGAAGATAACTTTACAATATTAATGAATAAAAAAGCAAAAGAACTACAGTTATTACAACCATCTCCATTTCTAAACTCTACTGGAATTAATCATGATACAAATAAACAATCAACTACAACAGCAATAGACGCAGCTAAACTAGCTGCACGATTAGTAAAAGATTTTCCAGATGTATTGAATATTACGAAACTAACCTCTTACCAATTTACCTTCAAAGATTCCCAGGTTTTCAATACGAATAAAATGATATATTCCCTTAATGAAAACATTAAACTTCAAGGTGTTGATGGCTTACAAACTAGTTTTTCAACTAACGGTAATTATAGTTTTGTCAGTACAGCAAAACTAGGAGATACTAGACTAATTTCAGTAATATTAGATGCAGATGAAGAAAACATCTCATTTATTGAAACAAAAAAGTTGCTACAGTATGGTTTTGATCCTTCCTCGTACTCTGCACTCCAAGCTTTTAAAGACACCCTTACATCTTGGACAATATTGCTTCAGTTTAAAAACTTAATTATACAAACTATAATGATTTTCTTAATCATTACCACCTTAATGTTTTTACATATACGTCAGAAAAAATCCGAGGATTTCAATTAAGAAATCTTCTTATATATAAAAACCGACTTGCGCTTGAGATGCAAGTCGGTTTCTAATTCTATCATCCTCTTCCAATCAAATTTGCTGAAACTGGTTGCAAGTTTAACTCCCTCGCCCATATAGATAGCTGACCAATATGATGGATTTCATGTACGATTACATGTCTTAAAACCTATGTTTTTTGAGGCATACATCCATCTCTCTTTCCTTTCGTTGTATTCGTTTGTTTAGTTTAAATGGGTTAATCTATTAATTCTATTAAATCCAACAATTTAACTATTACATTTTAAAGTTCTATTCATATACTATAGTAGATTACTAGAAAGGAGGTTTAACTATGGATAGTTGCGTTGTATTTGTAAACGGACAACCTTTTTTAGTTCTTTCAGTAGCTGGTATTGAAATTGCTAGATTAGAGATTTCCCTTCAAGTAGCATTAGCTCTAAGAGTGCTTGGGATACCAATCTGTGATTAATTACCAAATTAAAAGAAAAAGCGGGCATTAGCCCTCTTTTTCTATTTTCTTCTCATCTTTTTTTTAACAACTAACAAAATTTAAATTTTTATTTTGTAATGAAAATCCGAAAAATCAATCCATTTTATTCAATAAAAAAGATCAACACCCCTACCTCATTATCCGTTTCTAAAAAATTAGAATTCGGTTAATTACAAGAAAATTTAAATATACGAACGTTACATAAAATACTTGTTAGAATATCTGTCCTTCACACTATTTATTTCGCCGACGTTATAGAATCAAAGCACCAATGATTAACTTTTTATACGGCTTATTTTAAGTGTGCTAGCATTCTAGGCTAGATGATCATGACTGCAAAAAAACTTCAAGTTCTCGTTTATATAAATCAGATCACGCTTTCACTTTTTGAATCGATTGATAATCTTTAAATTGCGGTTCTCTATCTTCTTATCCTTGAAGAGCACTAATCCAACTATACTCTACATCTACAATATGAAATCATGTTTTTAACATACCCCTAGTTTGCTAAGTAAATCTTCCTCTGAAAGTTGTTCACACCACTTAAACCAATCATCTCTTACTTGCCAATTATATTGAAATAAAGTGTACACATTTATCTCTCCCTTAATTTAATTATCTACCTAACAGCATCTGTTATACATTTAACCATTGACAATCACTTCTCTTCGGCCAAGTTCCTCGACAGCGTGATTAATTATTTCACTTACAGATAAAGAACCATCTAATATGATATCTGAATTCGGCTTAACAGTATGAATTGCCTCTAAATAAGCTTTTCTCGCATATGTCATGTAATGTTCCAAATCATTATGTATTTCATCTATTGTACCTTCCTTAAAATCTCGCAAAATCCTTCTAGCCATCGCAATATCTAAAGGCGTATCAATAAATATAGTTACATCAATGAATTTTCGCATCTCACTATTTAAGTATGCAAAAGGATAATCTACAATAATATAGTCTAAGGTATTATTTTGTATAAGTTGCTCAATATCATGAATTAATGGTGTTAATACCCACTCGTCGTAATTCGCCCCATCATCAATCCATTTACAAATATCAGCAGGAGATTTATCAAATGTGTAACTATCAAAATATAGAGCTTTTGAGTTTTTAAACTTATGCTTTAATCTTTCTGTAATTGTAGTTTTACCTCCCCCCGAAACAGCTGCAATTGAGATTATTTTTGTTTTATTATCCACTATACCCACCAAGCCCCTTTTGTTAACATAATATAATTATAAAATACTATAGTTGCTACTTCTTCCATTCATATTCTAACATACTCATTTCCCATAAATTCCAATACGTTTCTCCTACTCTTTTTGACTCTCTTAATAAGCCTTCTTTTACAAACCCTATTTTTTCGTAACATGAAATGGCCGATGTATTAAAATCATACACACCAAGAGTTACTCTATGTAGTTTTAATTCTTTAAAAGCAATATGAAGTACTGCTTTCATCATATGTTTTCCTATAGAATGTCCTCGCATCTTCGTATTACCAACTAATACTTTTCCAATTCTAGCCGAATTATTAATATTATCTATTTGCCCAAGCGAAATGTGACCAATAACGTCTGAAGTCTCTTCATCTACCACTTTGAAAGCGAGTGTATTTGCACTTTCTATATACTTCTCTAATTGCTGTTCGTCTAAGGGAAATGTGAAGGCATTTCCTGACCATTGTATTAGAAATTCTTCAGAATTAATCCAATTTATTAATTGTTTAAAATCAGATTTTTTAAAGGTTTTTAGTTTAATCAATTCCATGCTCCTTTCGTACATCATACTTTATAACCTCAAACTTATTTCTATATAAAGAATATATTCTCCTTTTATATGAAATTAAAATAAAGCCATTCATGTGAATGGCTTTACAAAAAAGCAGCATAATTATGCTTTGTTTGCTACATCAATACCATTAAAATCAAAGTCAGCAGTAACCGTTGTAACAGGTGGGAAAATTGCTTCAATTTTACAAATGGAAATAATTACTCCAACCGATCCAGGAATAGCCGCAAGCCTAACTACATCACAACTTACAGACGAAACAGTACCTACATAAGTACGTCCCTCTGTATTAATTTGAACTGTTCGATTAATTAATTTCTTAAGTTCATCTCTAATTCCTTGTACACAAGAATTATCACATTTCTCATGCTGTTCTTTTTTACACTCTTCGAATACTTCCCAACAATCATCTTGTTTACATGTACACTTCTTTTTACAATTATTAAATCGAGAACCCAATACCTCACCCCCTAATCCTTTCTATTAGTAAAGTATGTCCACTAGCTTAAAAGGGTACGAGGCAAACACATAAAAAGAAAAAAACAAACAATTGTACCAAACCTTCTTTTCATTATTCATTATAAAAACAGACTTCTCCTAATTAAAATCTTGTTTAATGAGCGGCCGTGAATTTAGTCCTACTCCATTTAATGTTTGGACACCACTTTCTAAAACAAATCTTTTTCTTTTAATAAGATGCCCCTTAAAAACACACTAGATTTTCCCATTAACTCACATATACATAGACTTTATTTGTGGATTTCCCATTTTTCATTGTGAAATATACATTTAAAAAAGCGTACTCGAAAATAAGATATTATATGTAATCAGAACGCTTTCTTCAACAAATGTTTATTGGAAAACACCATAACTAGTAGTAGTTCTCTCCACTATCTCTTAAAAATTAGCATAGTTTGTATGAACTCTATATCGAGTAGAAAACACTCTATCATATAAAGATAAAATAGTAGGTTAATAAACAAGCCATTTTTTTATTAAAACATAGAATAATATGAACACTATTGAAAGGAGGTAGAAATGAATGTCTTGGAAAAATGATTGCTGGAGTTCTCAGAAAAAGCATTGTTGTGATGATTGGTGGAAATCTAAAGAAAAGCATCATTGTGATGATGATTGGAGTTCTCAGAAAAAGCATTGTAATGATGATTGGTGGAAATCTAAAGAAAAGTGTCATTGTGATGACGATTGGAGTTCTCAGGAAAAACATTGTAATGATGATTGGTGGAAATCTAAAGAAAAGTGTCATCGTGATGATGATTGGAGTTTTAAACGAAATAAGTGTCGTTGTAAATTTTTCTTTATTTGTTGCCATTGTAAAAGAAAAAATTGGTAATATTTTTGATGTCAACTTAAAGGAAAGAATATATCTTTTGGAACCAATAAATACTAGAATGTATTATACAAAAAGCTGACTGAATATAGTCAGCTTTTTGTCAATGAACACGTAAAGATTTCAACAGACATATATATTTACTGATTAAGTGGGGTATTAAGAAAAGACAAGCTAACTCTTATAAATCGATTTTTAATTACTTCACGTACGTATAAAGCTTTAGATGCTCTCATTAATTCAGACGAATTTACCGGCATTTTCACCAAAAAATTCATGGATTCTTTAATTAGTCGAGTACTTTCATTATCTTCAGGAGCCCCACAGATAATCGGGGTTTCTTTTATTTAAATAAAGATTTTTTAAATTTTACAAACTCTCCTATATTAAAATATCTTCTAAAATCCCTATTGAACATTTATAATACTTTTAAAAGGTTTAAATTCGACAATCAGTAATGGAGGCATTTTAATGGGAAACATCCCAAAAGTATCATCACACCAATCAAATCCTAATATACCCTCACAGCAAGTGAATCATACTACCCAACAAGGTAGTATTAAAAAAACAAGACGCCGTATTATAACTACTTTGGCTTTTATATTGCCTATAATTTTTGTCCTCCAATATTCTCTGAATAACCAACAAGAAATGATTAAAGAAAAACAAATCACACTTAATATGGAACAACAAAAATTATCTTCTGTAAAGAAGGATGGTCATTCCCTTAACAAGGATGTCAAGGCTTTAACAAGTAGTGAAGAAGAAATTTTAAAATTCGCAAGGAAACTGTATGGATTTTCCAAACAAAATGAAACTATATTTCAAATAACTGAATAAAATTACACGGCATTACCTAAAAGGCGATTTGAAGATAATCGCCTTTTTATATTTAATTTCTAAAGGAATCATACTAATCTCTCTTTCTATCATATAACTACTTTGTTTAATTTGTTAAAATACAACCGCTTGTCTGTTTCACTTTGCTCTATCATTACATTTACTATTAGTAATACGATTTTTAGAGGTGATAAATAATGGACGAATTTTTATCTTTTGCTGCACTTAATCCGGGTTCTATTGGACCTACACTTCCACCTGTTCAACCTTTTCAATTCCCTACCGGTCCCACCGGTTCTACAGGAGCTACTGGATTAACCGGATCAACTGGACCGACTGGGCCAACCGGATCAACCGGATCAACTGGACCAACCGGATCAACCGGATCAACCGGATCAACTGGACCAACCGGATCAACCGGATCAACTGGACCAACCGGATCAACCGGATCAACCGGATCAACTGGACCAACCGGATCAACCGGATCAACTGGACCAACCGGATCAACCGGATCAACCGGATCAACTGGGCCAACTGGGCCAACTGGATTTAATCTTCCTGCTGGACCTGCATCTATTACCTTGACTTCTAACGAAACCACAGCATGTGTATCCACTCAAGGAAATAATACTTTATTTTTTTCGGGTCAAGTATTAGTAAACGGTAGTCCTACTCCAGGGGTAGTGGTCAGTTTTTCATTTAGTAACCCATTTCTTGCTTTCATGGTTCCTCTTGCTGTCATTACCAATGCCTCAGGTAACTTTACCGCTGTATTTCTGGCCGCTAATGGGCCTGGAACAGTAACCGTTACTGCTTCACTTCTTGATTCTCCTGGAACAATGGCTAGCGTCATTATTACCATTGTGAATTGTCCGTAATAATTTTATTTTTAAGAACTAAGCAATTTCTAATAAAAAGAGCACTGATTTTATAGTGCTCTTTTTTTATCATTTGGATGTGCCTTTCAAATTAAATTTCGTAACAATCTATTAAAATAACGCTTTTATTGAATTTCATCCTTAACAAAATTTAATTACTCCAATGAATAAAGATGCCACAGTATCGTATTTTAATAAAAATTATAAAACAGACATACTTAACACCAATAGTAGAATTTTTCTTCTTCATCAACTTCACTTCTTCTCTTTTTATAAACATAAAAAAGGAGCTCTATTTATATAGAACTCCTTGCTAACTTTATAATTTACTAGACTGTAACCCCTGAATAAACGGAACTACTTCAGGATTTACAAGCGATGATAAATCACCTAATTCTTTTCCTAAGTAAGCTGCTTTAATAACACGGCGCATTACTTTAGAATTACGTGTTTTCGGTAAATCTTCTACAACGTGGATGTCTTTAGGACACAACGCTTTTCCAATATGAGAGTTTACTAAACTCATTAATTCTTTCTTTAATTCTCCTGTGAATGTTACATGATCTCTTAACACTACAAAACAATGACAAACTTCACCTTTTACTTCGTCAGGTACACCAATTGCAGCAGCTTCGATTACATCATTATGTTTCACAAGAATAGATTCATATTCAGCAGGTCCAATACGTTTACCTGCAATATTTAACGTATCGTCTGAACGCCCTGTGATGATATATTGTTCACCATCGTAAATGACCCAGTCACCGTGGACCCATTTATTTTCAAAACGCGACCAATATGTGTTCACGTAACGTTCATCATCTTCCCAGAAGCTTTTCGTCATACCTACCCAAGGTTTCTCTAAGCATAATTCTCCGACTTCATCTCGAATTGGTTTACCTTGATCATCCAGCACGACAGCTGCCATTCCTGGTAAAGATGCGTTAAAACTAATCGGTGCGATTGGCTTAATAAGAACATTACCGAAAATCCCACCAGAGATTTCAGTTCCACCTGAGTAGTTACAGATTGGAACATTTCCTTTTCCAACTGTTTCAAACAGCCACATCCATGGATCAGGATTCCAAGGTTCTCCTGTTGATGCGAATACTTCCAAACTCTTTAAAGAATGTTTATTGACATACTCATCACCTTTTGCCATTAATGCTCGGATTAACGTTGGCGAAATACCTAGATGAGTAATTTCATATTTATCAACTGTCTCCCATAACCGGTCTGCTTCTGGGAAGTCTGGAACACCTTCGTACATAACCATCGTTGCTCCATTAATGAGTGAACCGAATAATAGAAACGGCCCCATCATCCAGCCCATATCAGTTACCCATAATACACGATCACCTTGTTTAATATTCATTCCAAATCCTGCATCAAAAGCTGCTTTCAAAGGAAATCCTGCATGCGTGTGTACTGTTCCTTTCGGCTTACCAGTCGTTCCTGATGTATAAATGAGCATTAATGGATCATCACTTTGCATTTCCTCGGCATGTATGAATGGTTTTTCTTTTTCTAGCGTACTCCACGAAAAGTCATAGTTATGTGGTGTAAAATCATTTCCTGCATGACGAACGATAACAACTTTTTCAACAGTTGGGCAATGTTCACAAGCTTTATCTACTTCATCTTTTAAAGAAACAATTTTACCGCGGCGTGAAAATCCATCTGCAGTAATAATCATTTTTGAACCCGCCGCTTGCACACGTGTCATAACTGCATCAGACGCAAAGCCTGAGAATATTGGTGAAATAATTGCTCCAATTTTCATTACAGCTAGCATCGCAACAACTGTTTCTGGAATCATCGGCATATAAATTGTTACACGGTCACCTTTTTCAATACCCGCGTGTTTCAAACCATTGGCAACACGGCTTACCCAGTTATCAAGCTCTTCATATGTAAATGATTTTGAAGTTCCATTTTCTCCTTCGTACTGAAGTGCTGGCTGTATTCTTGTCTCTTCATCCGCAAGCCAGCGGGATAAAGCTGATTCTACAACGTTACATGTTCCGCCATTATACCACTGTGCAAACGGTGTACCATTTTCTAAATCTAACACTTCTGTATAAGGTTTCATCCATTGATAGCCAACTGCTTTTTCTGCCTCTCCCCAAAGCCAAGCTGTTTCCTCAATAGATTTATTATAAAAAGTTTCATAGTCTTCATATCCCAATGATTTCATCCAACTATATAAACGTGTTTTTTCCTTGTACTCTTCTGTTGGAAACCAAACTGCTTGTTTCAATATTTTCCCCTCCTTAACTTTTTGAGCAAGAAAGCCCTAAATAGGGCTTTTAAACTGGATATACAGGATGTTTACGATCCGTGAATACTTGATATTTACTCATATACATTTCGAAACGTCCTTTTAACTCTTCACGTAAATTGTTTGGATGAACAATACCATCAATCACCATCTCTGATGCTAAGTGGTATATATCAATATCTTTCTTATACTCTTCACGTTTTTCAGCAATAAAGCTAGCACGCTCTTCTTCTGGTAAAGCTGCAATTTTATTTGCATATACAGCATTGACCGCAGCTTCTGGACCCATTACCGCAATAGAGGCTGTCGGTAATGCCAGGCAGCAATCTGGTTCAAATGCTGGACCTGCCATCGCATATAAACCAGCACCATATGCTTTACGAACAACGATAGAAATCTTCGGTACAGTTGCTTCACTCATTGCAGAAATCATTTTTGCACCGTGGCGAATAATACCAGCACGCTCTACTTTTGTACCGATCATAAATCCTGGTACATCCGCAAGGAATAATAATGGAATATGATATGCGTCGCATAAATTAATAAACTTAGCAGCTTTATCAGCTGAATCATGGAATAATACGCCGCCCTTCATACGCGGCTGATTTGCAATAATACCAACTGGCTTACCATCAATACGTGCTAAGCCTGTAATTAGCTCTTGAGCAAATAATTTTTTTACTTCATAGAATGAACCTTCATCAATAACTCTATTAATGAGATCTTTCATATTGAAAGGAGCATTTTGATTTTCTGGAATGATTTGTTCTAACGTTTTATCGAATTGTTTCGGTTCTTGAGGTGTAACCAATGGAGTCTTTTCTAAGTAGTTATTTGGAAAATATGAAATGTATTGTCTTGCTTGTGTAATCGCATCTTCTTCTGTCTTACATAAAACATCTCCGCATCCTGATACAGAGCAATGCATACGAGCTCCGCCCATCTCTTCTAAAGTTACCTTCTCACCGATAACCATCTCAGCCATACGAGGAGATCCTAAATACATAGATGCATTTCCTTCTACCATCATTACAACGTCGCAAAAGGCTGGAATATAGGCACCACCAGCTGCAGAAGGTCCAAATAATAAGCATACTTGAGGAACTTTACCTGATAATTTCACTTGATTATAGAAGATTCTTCCTGCACCACGGCGCCCTGGGAACATTTCTACTTGATCTGTAATACGTGCTCCAGCAGAGTCGACTAAATAAAATAACGGAACACGTAGTTTTTCAGCTGTTTCTTGAATACGTAAAATCTTTTCAACTGTGCGTGATCCCCACGATCCAGCTTTTACAGTAGAATCATTGGCCATTACACATGCAGTACGACCATGTATTTTACCCGTTGCCGTTACAACGCCGTCCGCAGGTAAGCCTGTTTGTTCACAGTTAGCAAATAATGCATCTTCTACATATTCGCCATTATCAAATAGAAGCGCTAAACGATCTCGAACAAATAATTTTCCTTTTGCTTTATTTTGTTCATGATATTTTGGTGCGCCGCCTTGTTTAATCGTTTCAACTCGTTCTTCAAATGTATTTGATTGTTGTTTTTGATCTAACATATTTACTCCCCCTTATACGTTGGTGTGCGTTTTTCCTTGAATGCTTGTAATCCTTCTAATCTATCTTTCGTATGGATTACACCTTCATACGCTTGTTTTTCCATTTGTAATCCGGTATGTAAATCAACTTGAATACCGTTTGAAATCGCTTCTTTTGCTAATCGAACAGCAATAGGTCCATTACTAGCAATTTTCTCTGCTATTTCAATCGCTTTCTCTTCAAGTAAATTAGCTGGTACAACAAATTCTACTAAACCATATTCTTTTGCTTCTTGCGCTGAAATACGTCTACCTGTATAAATTAATTCTTTCGCTCTACCAACTCCAATTAATCTCGGTAAGCGCTGTGTACCACCTGCTCCTGGTATAATTGCAAGTGTCGTTTCAGTAAGACCAAGACTTGCACATTCAGCAGCAATTCTAAAATCACAAGCTAAACTTAATTCCGTACCACCACCAAGTGCGATTCCATTTATTGCAGCAATAACTGGCTGTGGTAATTGTTCAACCATCTCCATAGTAGTGCGAATCATACTAACAGCATGGCGAACTTGTTCTTCATTCATATCGGCACGCTCTTTTAAATCTGCACCAGCACAAAATGCTTTTTCACCAGCACCAGTCAAAATAACTACACGCGCGTTTGAATCTTCACTTATTTGAGTTAATATAGTTTGTAATTCATCTAATAATGCTAAAGATAATGAGTTTGCTTGTCTTGCACGATTTAACGAAATCTTTACTACGTGAGGTGTTACGTAATCAACGGAAATGTTTTGTAATTGTAGCATCTACTCACCTACTTATCGTTTTATGTTGAAGCGCTCTATACACATGACTCGGTAATTGGATATTTAGCTTACTTTGAATAAATTGACTAGCTCGCAATAACTTTTCTTCGTCTATATTCGTTTGAACTCCTAATTTATGGAGCATATGTACTAGGTCATCAGTAGCAACATTACCTGATGCTCCTGGTGCATAAGGGCAGCCCCCGAGTCCACCACAAGAACTATCAAACGTTGTAATACCGTATTCTAATGATTTAACTACATTCGCTAGAGCCATTCCATACGTATTATGAAAATGCATTGCAAACTGCGAAGCATCATACTTCTTTAATAGATGTTCTAATACTTGTTCTACTTGTAATGGATTCGCTACACCGATTGTATCCCCAAGAGAAACTTCATAAATGCCGTATGAAAATAGTTGATTACATAATTCGTCAACTGCTGTAACACTTATATCCCCTTCATAAGGACATCCAAATACAGTAGAAACATAGCCTCTTACCTTTTTTCCTTCGAATAATGCCTGTTTTGTTATATCTTCAATTACAACTAATGCTTCTTTAATCGATTTATTAATATTACTTTTATTATGAGATTCACTTGCTGATAAAAAAACATTCACCTCATCTACATTTTGCAAAAAAGCTCGTTCCAAACCATTTTGATTCGGAACAAGCGCAGCATATGTAACATTTGGATCCCTTTTCAGCTCAGAAAATACATCATTTGCATCTGCTAATGCAGGGACCCATTTTGGGTGAACGAATGAGGAAACTTCAACATACGACAATCCTGCTTCTGTAAGTAGTTGAATCCATTTTACTTTATCTTTTGTGCCAACAATCTTTTTTTCATTTTGTAAGCCATCACGTGGCCCGACTTCTTTAATGACAGCAAAATTAGGTAGTTTCAATTCGCTTCCCCCTATATCTCCCTATTCAATTTCTAATAATACATCTCCTTCATTTACAAAATCGCCTTCTTGCACATTAATTTTCATAACTGTGCCAGCTTCTTCTGAAATGATTGGAATTTCCATTTTCATAGATTCCAAAATGACGACATCCTGCTCTTCCTCTACTGTATCTCCTACTCCTACAACAATCTTCCAAACGTTTCCTGCCATCGATGCGTATACTTTCGTCATCATTTTTTCCCCCTTAATATTGTTAAATCTTATTTTTTAACGAGTTGTTTCGTTACAAACCCCGTTGTATAAATACCCTCTTTGAACACTTCGTCTTCCAAAACTTGCAGTAGCATTGGCGTGTTCGTTTTAATACCTTCTACTTTTAATTCTTCTAGAGCATCATGTAATTTCGAAATTGCTTCTTCACGAGTCTCGCCATGTGCAATGACTTTCGCAATCATTGGATCATAGAAAGGTGTAATCGTTACATGATTTTCTAAGAAGTGATCAATCCGTACATTTGACGGTAATGTTAAATCTGTAATTTTCCCAGGTGATGGGAAGAATGTTTTCGGATCCTCTGCATAAATACGAGCTTCAATGGCATGACCACTGCGTTTTACATCATCCTGAGTAAATGATAGTTTCTCTCCACTTGCGATAAGGAGTTGCTGTTCTACAAGGTCTAATCCCGTAATTTCTTCTGTCACTGGATGCTCTACTTGTAATCTCGTATTCATCTCTAAGAAATAGAAGTTCTTCTGATCATCTACAAGAAACTCAACTGTACCTGCATTTGTATAGCCAAGTGCTTTGGCAGCTTGTACAGCAACTTCTCCCATCGCCTTTCGTGTACCTTCATCTAAAAATGGTGAAGGTGCTTCTTCGATTACTTTTTGATTTCGGCGCTGTACCGAACATTCACGCTCCCATAAATACACTGTGTTACCATGTGTATCTGCTAAAAGCTGAATTTCAATATGATGCGCATCTGCTATATATCGCTCTAAATACATTTCTCCGTTACCAAAGAAGTTTTGCGCTCTTGTTTTATTACTTTCAAACGCTTTGGTGAGCGTTTGCTCAGTTTCCATCAACTGCATACCAATGCCTCCGCCGCCTGCGGATGCCTTAAGCATTAAGGGATAACCAATTTGTTTTGCAATTTCAATTGCTTCTTCAGCAGTTTCAATATTTGTAGTAATACCTGGGACTACTGGGACATCTGCTGCTTGCATTGCGATACGTGATTCGATTTTACTTCCCATCTTCGTAATGATTTCTTCTGAAGGACCGATAAATACGATTCCTTCCTCTTTGCAACGAACCGGAAAAGACGGATTCTCTGATAATAAACCATAACCCGGATGAATCGCTTCTGCATTTGTCTTCTTAGCTATTTCAATAATTTTTTCAAGGTTTAAATAACTTTCTTGAACACGCGGTCCACCTACTAAGTAAGCTTCATTTGCCATCTTCACATGAAGGGCATTTTCATCTGCTTCAGAATAAATAGCAACAGTGCGTATGCCAAGTTTTTGACAAGTTTTCATAATACGAACAGCAATTTCCCCGCGATTCGCAATTAATATTTTTTGGAACATAGTGATTCCTCCCTTTTATCTACATCCTAAATGTCTAGCAATTACGAGACGTTGAATTTCAGAAGTTCCTTCACCAATTTCTAATAGTTTCGCATCACGAATATGTCGTTCAACTTCATATTCACGCATATAACCATATCCACCATGAATCTGTACTGCTTGATTCGCAATACGGCTTGCTGCTTCCGATGCAAATAGTTTTGCCATTGCCGCTTCTTTGCCGAAAGGTTTATCGTTATCTTTTAACCAAGCTGCTTTATGTACTAAATTGCGTGCTAGCTCTACTTCAGTCGCCATATCAGCTAATTTAAATTGAATCGCTTGGAAATTAGAGATTGACTTTCCAAATTGTTGACGTTCTTTCGCATATTGCAATGCACGTTCAAAGGCTGATTGCGCAATACCAACTGCCAATGCTGCGATTGAAATACGCCCTCCATCAAGTGTATATAAAAATTGTTTAAAACCTTTATTTACATCACCAAGAATATTTTCTTTCGGTACACGCACACCATCAAGTACGATTTCACAAGTATTAGAAGCACGAACACCCATCTTATCGTAAGGACTTGAAATCGTTAATCCTTCACTAGTAGTAGGCACGATAAATGCAGAAATACGTTTTCTACCATTCTCTTCAACACCGTTGACAGCGGTTACAATAATTGTATTTGCATACTCTGCGTTTGTAATCCAACACTTCTCACCACTGATTACATACTCATCACCATCTAATACCGCTTTCGTTTGAGTACCACCTGCATCTGATCCAGCATTCGGCTCCGTTAATCCGAAGGCACCTAATGTTTTACCTGACGCCATTGGAACTAAATACTTTTGTTTTTGTTCTTCTGTACCGAAATAATAAATTGGAGAAGCACCTAATGAAATTGTTGCAGCATAGCTTAAACCGGTGCCACCACAAGCGCGACCAATTTCTTCAACTGCTAACGCATACGATACCGTATCGCCACCTGAACCTCCATACTCTTCTGGGAATGGGATGCCTAATAATCCTAGTTCGCCCATTTTTTGAAATGTTTCATATGGAAACTCTGCAGTTTTGTCATAATATACAGCTTTCGGTGCGATTTCCTTTTCAGCAAAGTCACGTACCATTTCTTTAATCATTTGTTTTTCGCGAGTTAGAGTAAATTCCATTCCGCTACACACCCCTTATCGAATATTGAGTTTCGACAGCGTGCGAGTTTCTACTACAAACATAACAACTTAAAAGACAAGAATATTAGTTAGACAATTGCTACAATTCTGTCATAACTTAATTTTAAAACAGATTCTGTACTAATGCACAAAAAAATTCCTACATTGTTCTACAACAACATAGGAGGTTTTGTGTCGAATTATGTAATTTATTGTTTAATAATCTCTACCTTTTCCGGAATCAGAAATTTCTACTAATGCTTCAGGGTATGGTTCGAAATATGTTTGTCTTAATAAATACTTTTCATCAAATCGAATAGCCCATGATTTTAAAATTGTAAGTAAACTACTAAGTGGTATTTTCTTTTCTGCATACTTTTGTAACAGTTCTATAAAATGATCTTTTTCTTGTTTTTTTAACTTTGTTTTAAAATATCCAAAAATGTGCTCGCATACATTTACATTCGATGTATAACGGGGCGCACGCATAAATAATTCATATAAAGTCTTCTCATAGTTTTCAAATACCACTTCAATCTTTTCATTTTTTTGATTTGCAATTATACGCCCTAATTCCTTTTGTTTCACCTGATTATATGCCATAAATAAATATTTATTGTCCGACTGAAACGATACAAGGTCTTTTATATTTTTACTATGTTTAATCATTTTGTAATATGCGATTGTAAATAGCCTTGTAAAGAAATGCTCTCTAATAATAAAATTCGACAATCTGCCTTCCTCTTCAATAGGAAGATGCGAAAATTTTTTTACTACTGCTCCGCCAAATAAGCCCGATCCTTTTCCCTTTGCTGGCGCTTTTTCAAAACCAGAATAAATTTTCACATCACGCGTACCACAACTTGGTGAACGATTCTTTAAAATAAAACCATCCACATCCGGTATCGTTTGTAAAAAGTCATTTGAAAACTGCTCCATTTTTTCAGTTACATCTTCTCGTGTCGACGGTTGCACAAGTCTATTCTCACCATTTTCTTCTACAATTCGTATCGTTTCACGAGGAGTCCCCAATCCAATCTCGACTTCTGGACAAACAGGTATAAATGTAACAAATGGCTGCAAATTTCGTATTGTTACATCTGGAATCATCTCTCCATTATAACGACAAGCATCAAATTCTAAACATTTACTTACGACGATTGTTGGTTTTGCAAATTGTCGCATCTTATTACCTCCTTAGTGCTAGCCCGTATAATATAAATTGTACTAAGATTAACATTTTAAGCAAAGTTTGATTCATTTATTTTTATGAGAAATATATATCCAATGATATATTAACAATCATTCAACTCTATTTTCTATAAATGTGCGCCTTATTAATGAGGGTTTAGATATTGTGAAATGAATAATACACACTTGCTTCGGAGAAATTAATGATTAAGAAAGGAGGGATTGTTATGAAAAAGAAATTATCATCTATTTTAAGTGTTTTAGCACTATCTATTATGTTTTTAGGTACATCTACACAAGCTGAATACGATGGAAATAATATGAATAGAGTTAATAACACTGATATTTCAACTCGAGTAAATGACAATAACTTAGACAGAGTTAATAATGATGTAAGAACTCGAAATGTAAATACAACAAATGATTTAAATGATAATCGTGATAAAAATAATAATTGGGCTTGGCTTGGTTTATTAGGACTAGCAGGATTATTAGGTCTTAGAAGAAGAGACAAAGAAACACGCTGATTTAGAATGTTTTTAGTAAACAAGTACTTATTTATCAAAAATATATAATGAAAATAAATCGCCTTTTTAAAGGCGATTTATTTTTACTTAAAAGTAATGTATGTAATTCACACTTCAACGATTAAAATCGTGGAGTTAATCCATACAATATAAATTGAATCGTATTTTCAATTTCCGCTTCATCATTCCATTTTTCTTCAGGCAATAATAAAAATCGTGTTAATAATAAACCTAATACAGCTGATAAAGTAAGACGTAGTACGGAAGATGGTGGTATCTCAATAATTTCCCCTACTTCTTGAAATTTCACAATCAACTTTTTGAAATGTGAAAACAGTTCTGTTTCTACTAATTGCTGTATTTCATTTTTCAGTTCTGGTTGGAATGGCACCTCTTGAATTAATATTTTTATCATAGGAAAGTGTTTTTGAGCAAATTTAAACCTATTATGAATTACAACCCTTAAAAGTCTTTCATATGATTCATACTCCGATTTAAATATTTCTTTTGCAAAGGTTTGTACGAAAAATGGTGCAGCGAACTTAGTTAAAGTTGGCATTACGACCGCTAGTAATAAATCTTTTTTCGTCTTATAGTAGCGGAAGATTGTTCCTTCCGCTACACCAGCCCGTTTTGCAATTTCACTTGTTGAAGTTGAAGCGTATCCTTTTTCTCCAAACATATCAACAGCCGCCTCTAATATTCGCATTTGACGTTCATTTTTTTTATCCGTATTAGTTGCAGCTATTAATTCCTCCAGCCAATCCTTCTGCATTTATAAAGCTCCTTTTTGTCATTATTATATTTTGCGATGTTTCTTTAAAGCAAATACATTTCCTACTGCAAATAATATTGAAAAAAGGAATAATACAGTAAGATCTAATGCAATCTCTGTAAACCCTTGATTCCGAATCATCACTTGTCTCATTGCGTCAGCGCCGTATGTGAGTGGAAATACTTTCCCTAACATTTGTAGCCACTTGTTCATAGATTCCATTGGAAACAATCCAGAAAAGAAGATTTGTGGCACAATAACAAGCGGTATAAATTGAATCATTTGAAATTCATTATTTGCGTATGCCGATAAAAACGTACCTAATGTTAGTGCAGTTAAAGAGAGCATACATGTAATAAGTAGCGTTAGCCATATAGAGCCAGCTACGTATAAATCTAAAATATAAACGGAAAAACTTACGATAATTATGGATTGTATAAAGGCAAAGATTCCAAAACCAATAATATAACCTGCGACTATTTCCCATCTTCTTATTGGGGTAGATAATAACCTTTCTAGCGTACCACTTAAACGTTCTCTTACGAAGGATACACCTGATAATATAAATACAAAGAAAAATGTAAAGAAACCAATTAATACAGGACCAAGCCCATCAAACATCGTAAAGTCTTTAGAGCCATGTAAAAAATTTACTTCAGGTTTCATAATCGATACATCATTCTTCTCTGTGCTTTTTTGCAATACTTGAAGTACAGCACGATTTTTTGACGAATCACTACCTTCCAACAGAAGTTTCATTTTTCCATTCTCTATTCGAAGTATTGCATCTACCTTTTGTTTTTCTAACTCAGAAATCGCGTTTTCTTTACTGTATTCATAAATTGACGCTTCTTGATTTTTCATCACTTTTACTATTTGAGCGGGCATATCAACAACAGCAATTTGCGGTATATAGTCTTTTTGTGTAAACACTAGCGATAATAGCCAAAGTAATAACATTGGTGCCCCAAACATCATCGCTAACGAACGCTTATCTCGAAAAAATTGGCGAATAATACGAATGATTACACCAGTAACTCTCATGATGACACCACCTCTTCCAACAAAAAGACATCTTCAATCCGTCCAGATGACACGCGTTTTTTCAATTCTTCAGTTGTTCCAACCGCAACTAGTTTCCCTTCTCTAATTAATCCTAGACGCTCACAAAATTCAGCTTCATCCATAATGTGCGTCGTTACAATAATCGTTGTGCCTTTCTTTTTAAGATCATAAAATTTTTCCCAAATCGTTTTCCTAAGAAGCGGATCTATCCCCACTGTAGGCTCATCTAAAATTAATATTTCTGGTTCATGGAGGAGTGCTATTGCTAATGATAAGCGTTTTTTCATTCCACCTGAAAATTGTTGTACTTGCTTTTTCATATACTGTGACAATTGTACAAGTTCAAAAACCTCTGCAATTCTTGTCTTTTTACTTTTTCCCTTTAATCCATACATCGTTGCTATAAAATCTGCATTTTCATATGCTGACAATTCTTCATATAATGCATCCGCCTGGGCCATATAACCAATTCGTTTCATTGCATTTAAATTAGGCATATTAGTATTATTAACAAGCACTTCACCTTTCGTTGCCTCATTAATACCTGCAATCATTTTAATGAGCGTTGTTTTCCCCGATCCAGAAGGTCCAACAAAACCAAAAATCTCTGCTTTTTCAACTTGCAATGAAAGATTGTGTAACACTTCTTTTTTTCCAAAACTTTTTGATACAGTCCGTAAAATAATTGAAGGTTGTTGCACGTTTCATCCTCCTTTTCCAATAAAAATGAGTGAGTACTCACTTTTATTTTACTCTTGCTTAATTATATGTCAAACTTCGTTGATTAGTATGTATGTTCAATCACCGATATTAAACAATGAAACAGAGTCGACATTAGAATTTCATTTCCTAAAGTCGACTCTGTTTCATTTAAACTATAAATTTCACTTTACGTTTTTAAATTCATATACTTCCGAATTCTAGCAACGTCTAAAGAATATTCGATAACTAATTGCTGTAACGGTAAAATAACTGTGTCAGGATATAAATGTGCATATTGTAATGTTTCTGCATATTTTTCTAACCTTTTTTCTAAATACTTTATTATTTGATCAGGATGACTTACTAATAAACATTTACAATAATAATGGATTTGTTCCTCAATCGCCGTGTATTCTTCAATTTCATATTCTTTATGCATGTGTACACCCCTTTAAGTTTTTTATATGAATTACTTATCACAATTTTCACTCGACAAATTTTAAGTTTTTTGATTATTTACACTATAACAAACACTGAGGGTCAAATTTTGTTACTTTATGTAACGTAGAAAATTTTTAACAAAATTGTAATGTTTACTCCTGCAAAATACAGAAAGCCCCTTTACTCATTTTTGTATAAAAAAAATCGTACAGCTTAATTTAGCTGCACGACTACAATTTCTGGCCTATTCAAAATCCTTTGCGGAATGATACTATTTCCTAATCCTCTACTCACTACCATTGATGTATTTTGTTCTACATATAAACCCGCTGTATATTTAGGTAAAACACCTTGATTTGGCGCAACTAATCCTCCGATAAATGGCAATCTAACTTGCCCTCCATGAGCATGTCCCGATAAAACCAAATCCAACCTCTCATTCGTATATTCCTTTATAAATTCAGGCCGATGGGATAATAATACATTATATTTATCTGGCTGCATTTCAATTTTCGCTTTTTTAATTTCATCTATTATAATATTTCCTTCATCACGGTTTCCAGTAACAAACTCTGGATCATCAATACCTAGCAAGTTTATTTCTTGCTCACCCTTTCGAATGCCTACATGTTCATTCCTTAAAACATTGACATCATATTTCTTCAACTCTTTTTCTAAATTGTTATACTTTCCAGACCATTGTTCATGGTTTCCTGTCACAAAATATACAGGATATTTCTTTACAATTTCTCGTATTAATTGCATACTAACTTCTGCATCGTATGATTTACTGTCAATTAAATCACCCGTAATCGCAATAATATCTGGGTCTATACTTTTTATTTTTTGAATTAACACATCTTGATTATCGCCAAATTTTTTATTGTGTAAGTCTGAAATTTGTAGAATTTTATACCCTTTAAAAGAGGATGGTATTTTACTAGAGGTTATTTTACTAGAGGTTATTTTAACCTCAGTTATACTTATTAAATTGTTCTGTAAATATAAAAAGATACTACAACCTACTAATGTAGCAATAAGTAATATACTTCTTTTAATCTTCTTGCTCATATTCCCTCCTAAAATCTTCATCAATACTACAATTCTCAAAAACATTTCAATAGATTATTCTTTTTATCTAACGGTTCTCTTTTAAAGTGAAATCGATTTAACTACGATAATCAAGTACAAGTTTCTAATTTTAGGAACTGAAGAACTTATATCACTCTGTTGAAGTAAACATGCCCGGTTCTGTTCTAATCGTAACTCTATCATATAACATTAAAGCCGAAATTCCCAAGTTAAGGAATTTCAGCTTTTTGAGTTCGTATGAATATCTTAGTTTTAGTTCTATGTATCTTGCCGTTGTACATCTTAGTACATACCAGTTGTCTCTCTATATGTGGTGAGTTTTTTATCTTTTTCAATAATCAACTATGTATAAAACATTTAACTTAGTTAATACCCTTAATGAATATCATGCTTTTTAAAGTTTCCGCCTTGTACTTCCGCAACATCATATACAGTGACAAAGGCATTTTCATCAATTTCATGAATAAGTTCCTTCATTGTTTCTAAATTTTAAAATTATGTAGCGTCATTCCATTCAGACTTCAATATTGAATATTGATATTCATCAATCCACTGCCCTTTTAGCATGTAATTCTGTAATAAATGACCTTCTCTCCTCAACCCCACTCGTTCTAGTACAGAAATAGACTTATTATTTCGAACGTCCGAAAATGCAATCACTTTATGTTTCCGTAATGAATGAAATATGTAATTCAGTAAGGCACAAACAGCTTCAGTTGCATAGCCTTTCCCCTGATATTCTGGAGAAAGAGTAAATCCAATTTCTACGATGCGAGGTTCATTTACAAGTGTGTGAAGTGCACAATCTCCAATTATTTTGTTATTTTCAGCCAAAGCAATTGCGAACTGGAACCAAGTACCTGGTAGATTAGGATTATTTTTAACTTGTTCATTTACAAACGTTTTAGCCTCATGATATTGATAATTAACCCATGACTGGAATTTAGCCACTTCTGGATTAGAACGATAAAAATGAAAGTAGTTAGTGTCATCCATACTAAACCTTCTCAAAACAAGACAATCTGTTCTCCAAAAGACTTGATTGTCATTCTCCATAACTATTCACCCTCTTTTCTACATTAATTATATCTTTATAATACATAGGTATAAATAGTTTACATGCTTATAAAAAAGCGATTCTTTTCACATTAAAAAGAATCGCTTTCCAAGTTCTTATTTTTAATTATATTACATAAAGAATTGAAAGATTATTACTTAAGAGCCTTAACTATAACTTCCGTTGCCTCTGCAATGAGTTGATTATCATAGCTAGCCTCTTTCTCATCTTTACTAGATAAAATTGCGATGATAATTGGTGCTCTATTCGGAGGCCAAACGATAGCAATATCATTTCTTGTCCCGTAACTGCCAGCACCTGATTTATCTCCAACTACCCAGTCAGTTGGTACGCCTGCACGAATAAGTTTGTCCCCTGTAGCATTTCCTTTCATCCACTCTGTAAGAATTTTACGTTTTTCAGCTGGAAGTGCATTTCCGACCGTAAAAGCTTTAAGATTCGTAGCAATTGCTTTCGCTGTACTAGTGTCACGAATGTCTCCTGGAATAGCTTCGTTTAATTCTGTTTCAAAGCGATCAGACATAGTAACCCGATCCCCCATCTTTCTAAGCGCTTTTTCATATCCTTTAGGTCCGCCTATTTTATTAAATAAAATGTTCCCTGCAGTATTATCACTTGAACGAACAGCAGCCTCAGCAATTTCTCCTAGTTTCATTCCAGTATCTACATGTTTCTCTGTAACAGGTGAATAATCCACTAAGTCTTCTTTCGTAAATGTGATTACTTCATTTAATGTATCAATTGAGTTTTGCTGTAGTAATACTCCTGCTGCTAAAGCCTTGTAGGTTGATGCGAAGGCAAATCTTTCGTTAGATCGATAAGAAATTGTTTGATTTGTACCAGTATCAATCGCATATACACCTACCCGAGCATCAAATTTTTTCTCAAGTTGAGAGAACTCTTTATGCGTCGCCTGATTTTTATGTTTCACTTGTCCAGTCTTTTCTTTCGCTTCAACTTGCAGTGCCCCTCCTGTAAAAGCTTCTAGGCTTGTAATACTTAAACCTAATATACCAACGCATATTCCTATTTTTAGCATCCTCTTATTTTTCAAAATCATCATTCCTTCCAAATTTTTAGCACCTTTTTATACGTACACATAATAGACAATCACCGAACCAAATTTGTTCCATAAACTAAAAAAATTATAGCTAGTATGAGAGTTATTAACAAAATAAGAGATAGTAGCTACGACGCCTCTATCTCCTATTTCATATTTCATTTTTTTACTTATAAATGGCTTTATATGAACAGGGTCTTTCCCTGAGAAAAGTACTCTAATTTTGCTTAGAACTACCTGTACTAGTAGCTTCACCATGTATACGTTGCTGTTTTAAATCAAAGTATACATCTAATACTTCCTTTCCGATTATAGAATTAATTCCATTTTTATCATCATGAAGCCATGGAACTACTACGGAAAATGCTACTTCTGGATTATCATATGGAGCATATCCAACTAACGTTAAGTTGTAACATTCCATACGTTCTCCTTTTGCATTTCTACCAATCGGGTCATCTCCACCATATACAGTTTGGGCTGTTCCTGTCTTTCCTGCTGGTTTATATGGCGCGTTTTTGAAATATTTCACGCCAGTTCCATCACCTTCTTGGAATACCCATCTAAACCCTTCTTTTATCCGATCAATATGTTCTTTCTTCATATCAATTCGATTTAATACGACAGGCTCTATGGAACGTATAACTTTGCCAACCTCTTCTTTTATTGATTGTTCTCGTATTTCTTGTACAATTTGAGGTTGCATTCTATAACCACCATTCGCAATCGTTGAAATATATTGCGCTAATTGCAACGGCGTATACGTATCATACTGACCGATAGAAAAATCTAGTAAAAATCCAGGTTGACTATCTACTTTTCTCGTTTGTCCAATTATTTCATTCGGTAAATCAATACCTGTTGGGACACCTAAACCAAATTGCTTGAAATAATAGCGCATCGTATCAAATGCACCTTGTTTAATATCCAATGAGCCATTTGGTACGTAATTAACTCCCGCAATTTTTAAAGCTGTCTGGAACATGTATACATTTGAAGATACTTGTAAAGCCCGTAAATCATTAATATTACCAAATCCGGATACATTCCACGATTTCTTAGCTTGTGTACCTTTAAATTTCATCGGCGCGTCATAAAATTGATCTCCTGGATGTATTGCGCCTGTCTCATATCCAGTTAATAAAGTAGCACCTTTTACAGCTGACCCTAGCTCATACGAAGTTGTCATGTTTCCTAATGCCAAATCCTCAACCTCTATTTCCCCTTCTTTTTCTACAATCTTTTTGCCTGCCATTGATAAAATTTGTCCGTTATTTGGATTCGTCATGACAACAAAAGCTCGATCGAGCAGTGGCTCTGAACTCTTAAAAGCTCTCAAGTTTTTCTCTATACTTTCTTCCACTTTCTTTTGTAATTCCATATCAATCGTTAATGTTAAACTATTACCACTTTTTCCTTTAGAGATTATTTCTGTGCTAACAATGTTTCCTGATTTATCAGTAATATTTTTCACTTCTTCTTTTGTGCCGTGTAATACATCTTCATATCGTTGTTCAATATAACTTTTTCCAACACGATCATTACGGTTATATCCACGTACTAAATAAGAATCTAAATTTTCTTTCGGTAATCCTTCTTCACTACTCGTAATATTTCCTAATACAGAACGAAATAAATTACCGTTTACATAATTACGTTCCCAATCAACAGTTGCATCTACTCCTGGAAAATTCGCAAGATTTTCGCTTATCCGCGCATACTCTTCATCTGTTACATCTTTTTTAATGATTTGTGGTGTTAGTTGATAACCTGAACTCATTTTACTTTTAATAGCTAACACCTTTAAATCTTGTGCTGTTAATTCTGCTAATTCTACCTCTGTAACACGACCTCGTCTTAAGTCTTCTATTTTTTTATCTAACTCTTTTCCCTCTATACCCTTTTCTTTAAACTTTTCTATATCTTTCTTAGTAATCTTTGTCTCCGCACGTTTCGAATTCAACTGCATCCAAAAATCTTTTTTATCGATATCTGTTAATTTATTTATATCTTGTTCAGGCATTTCAAGTACTTTCGCCAAGTCTTTTGCTGTTTTTAAAATATCTTCACTCGTAATTCCCTTCACCCTTGTATACGTAATTGTGCGAAGAGATTTATTATTAACAACTGTTTTCCCTTCTCGATCTAAAATTTGTCCACGTGGAACTGGAATACTAGTTATTGCATTTTGACTACTTTCCACTTGGTTCTTATAAGCCTCTCCCTCAACGATTTGTACCTTTCCTAGCTGCATAATAATAGCTGAGAATAGTACAAATATGCAAAGGAACATTATATTTAATCGAATAGATATATATGTCTTCTGCTTCTTGCCTTTTTGTTCTTTCATAAATCCTCCATTTAATCCTTTCAGAAATTGCTACAAATACTAAAAGCATTCCTTATATATTAGATACCGATAATCGGTTATAAATATCGCCTCAATTTTTTGCTTAATCCTTGTAAGCAACCATTCCTTTTCGTTTAGCTACGGAATTAATAACTCTCCCTTCCTGTTTTCTCTCTATTTTTTTGCCACTTGCATGAGAAGTGCTAAACTGTATAATGACTCTTATTAAACTTACATATAAACTTGCTAGTAAATTTTCATGCTAATTATTCCTTTCTTCATGCTGTAATACTTAATAGACAACCTAAACAATAAAGTTGTTCCACATTTACAAAAAAAATAATTAAATATAAGATGAAATAGGCTACATAAGGGAGGGTTATATGTTACATATAAAAAGATGGAGATTTTTTGCGGTTTTTTCTATCGTAGGTTTGATTTTACTAATTTTATTAAAAATCAACTTCATTTCAATTACTATCGCAACTTCTTCAGCTGAAAGAGGAAAGATTTTTGATCAAAATGGTGTAATACTAGCTACAAATAAAAAAGTTAAGTCTCTATATTGCACTTCTAATGACGAAAAGCTATCGAAACAAGATACATCAAACACATTAGCTTTTTTTAATCAATTTTCAAGCGAGTTTCAACATGATATTTCTACAGAGAACATAAAATCTCAATTACAACAATCTTGTAAAAAGCAGACTATGAATGATATACCGTTATACTCTGATATAACTGAGAATGAACTTGCATTCATAAACAAAAACAAACCCAATAATGTAATAATTAAAGATGAATGGATTCGATATTATCCTAAACACGAAATTGGTTCACAAGTAATTGGGTATGTAGAAAATGACCTTAATTCAAAGCATAAGGCTGTTGGAAAAAGCGGGATTGAGCTGCAATATGAAAATGATTTAAAAGGAAAACCAGGTAAAACTCTTATTTTTAAATTGAATAATAAAAAATTCTTATGGAATATTCAAAAAGTACAAAAAGGTAAAGATGTACGGCTAGCTTTAGACTCTGAGTTGCAGCAAAAGGCAGAAGAAGCATTAAGATCTCAAATTAAGAAAACACCTGATGCTAAAGCTGGTTATGCTGTAGTAAGCGATGCAAAAACTGGCGCAATTTTAACTATGGCCAACACGGCAGTTTTTGATCCAAATATATTAAATACACGTGTATCTTCTAGAAAAGAAAACATTAACTCTCTTTCGCAAAATAAAGCAATTCAAAAATTAAAGTATGGTGAATCTTATGTAAATATGGCTTCTACTATAAAACCACTCACTATTTTAATTGGATTAAACGAAAAGCTTTTCCAACCCGAAGATACTTATTTAGATAAAGGGACTTTTCAGTATGATAATCAAAATAACATTACGAATGCACCTGGAACGCCAACAGGGGAGATTACACCGAGGCAGGCTATCATTAATTCATCTAACACATTTATGACAGCAAAAGTAGCTCTGCCCCTATTCAACCAAAATAATGGGAATATAGAAAAAGTGGCACATATATGGACAGATTATTTAATGCAATTCGGCCTACGTTCTAAAACCGGGATTGATTTACCCTTTGAAGAAGACGGACAATATGAATTCCATCCATCTAATAAGTTTGAAAATGGAATCTCCGCTTTATTAAACGCCTCTTGGGGAGGAAATGAAGTGCATACCCCTCTTCAACTCGCTCAATATGCAGCAACATTGGCAAGTAAAGGTGATAAATATAAACCTCAAATCGTAAGTGCCATTATTGATCAAGATGGTAAGGAAACAAAAAAGTTTAAACCAATTTTAGAAAGTTCAAATCGTTATCCGATGAACTTTTGGAGTGTCGTGCAAGGTGGAATGAGTCAAAATATAGAGGAAATTAAAAAGTTGCCCTTTGACGTCGCAGGTAAAACAGGTATTACAGGTTTTCCAAATGAGCAAGAAAGAATGATAAATCATTCTCTTTTCATTGCTTATGCTCCTACTGAAGATCCACAAATTGCCGTTTCTGTCGTTATTCCTGGTAGTAATTCAGAAAAAAACATCGCTGCTCTCGTTACATCAGAAGTTTTAAAGTCTTGGAATATACTTCAAAAGAAGGATAAAGATAAAGAGGAAGGTTCATTAAAGTGAACCTTCCTCTTTTACCATATAGATTCTATATTCGTTATTTCCCATATACCTTCATGATTCTTTTCGAACATGAAAGAATATTTAATATCAGTTAAAATATACTTTTTTTGTACATATCCAGTAGTATCACCGTTAATAGTCGATATTTTTATATATCCATCATTCTGCACTTTTTCCGGGATCCAAGCTTTTACCATTTCATTAGATACTTCATATAAAACTTTTGATTCTCGGTTTGGTTCAGCTAAAATTTTCGTTTTGTTTCCAGTAACAGTTGCATATATAAAATGCGCTTGCTTTGGTTGGTTACTTTCTGTCAATCCACTTGGTACTTTGTATACTTTTTTTGTATCATTTGCAAACTCTCCCCCCATTGCAAGGGCGACTTGCAACTCATGAAAAATATCTTCATCAAACTTCAATTCATCCTTCTTATAACTCTTCCCTTTAAATAGAACTTCATCATTTAACGCTTTATACAGGTCATTTTCATTTTTTGAATTTGTGCTTTGATATAAATCATTCATAAATTGTTTTAATGATGGATCTTGAGCAGATTCATCTTTTGTTTTCGACTTAATTTGAGTACTACTTTGTACTGGTGATTTATTATCATCAGGCCAAGGTTGTTGAACAATAAAAAATAACATTGTACAAACCAACACAACTACAACAGGCAATACTTTTTTACGAAATGGTCTCTTATTTGTTACAGAATCCACTTCACTATTTTGATATACCGATTGCTTTATTTTATAAATAAATTCTTCTTCATCTTTCCGATGCTTCATTGGGCCTTTTTTCAATTTACTATACCAGTCAGGATTTTGTTTATTGTTCATCACTACTACCCTCCCCTATTAGTTTTGAAACCTTACTTCTCGCTCTACTTAATCTCGATTTTACAGTTCCAATGGATACTCCTAATGTTTCAGCCATTTCTTCATATGATAATTCATATTTTGCGTCCAATATAATTATTTCACGGTGCTTTTTAGGTAGTTTTAATACAACCTTCCACACCTCATTCATCTCTTCTTGGTTAAAAAATTCTTGTTCTGCTGACAGGGATTGCTTATCGTCACTAAAAAATCCTATTAAAGATATCCTTTTAAAATAGGAGGATTTCAAATAGTTTATTGCCGTATTTCTTGTGATTTTTAATATCCACGTTTTAACAGATGACTCCTTTCGAAATGAATTCCAATTTTTAAACACCTTTATAAATACATCTTGTGTGATATCATCTGATAAGTGTGGATCTTTCGTAATAATAAATGAATAATTCCATACATCTTGCCAATAGTCTTTTATAACATAATCCAGCTCATCATGATTACACTTTTCAATAAACGTCTGTTCCATTTCCACACCTCAAACTTATTTGAATAAACATAAAAACTGCCCTCACTTTTATTATGGTTTCAATATATAGACAAGATACAAGTTTCATTTGTTCCATTGTTTATCTTTTTTCAAGCAGAATAATACTACTAAAAAACAAGTAAAGCATACAATGATAAAATTCTACTCATGAAAATCTGTTTTTTGAATTTAACGTAACACTCCACTTGTCCATTTCAATTTGCTATACTCTTCTATTTACCATTAGCAATGCCAACTTTTTAGAAATGAAAATTAAGATAAGGTATTAACTTTCTAGAGTCGCAGCAAAAAAGCATTCTCGATTAGAAAGAATGCTTTTTTGAAATTTAATTGTTCTATATTTTCCCCAATTTATATCTTTGAGTTAAGCAAACATGTAATAAATTTAGTCAAAAAATTCACCTTATAATTAAGTATTATTTCTGAAATACATGTTTTACTTTTTCACCTGGAACGTTACTTCCTCCTCTTCCTTTTACATCTTCAATCATCATTGTAACAATCATGTCTGGCGCATTTGCATCGAAAGCTGCGAACCATCCCAGTTCTTTTCCGTCTGCTTCTTTCGACTCTTTCAGTTCTGCTGTACCAGTTTTACCAGCAAGCGTTACACCATCAACCTTTGCAATTCTCCCTGCACCATCAGGGTCATTAATGACTTTGATTAATGCACTCTTTAATATCTCTTGATTCTTTTTAGAAACCACATTTTCTTTCCAATTCCCTGCTACTTTTGCTTCTTTTAAAAGATGTGGCGACGGAATATTCCCTTCATTCACAATCGGTGCATATGTTAATGCTAAATGAAGTGGCGTCATTAATACTTGTCCTTGTCCATAGCCCGTGTCTGCTAGTTGAATATCGTTTTTTATCCCATCTTTTGCAATGATTGAAATAGGAAATTCGTATTCGATTGGTAATTTTTCATGAAATCCGTACTTTTTAAATTCCTTTACATACTGATCTTTTCCCATTTTCAAAGCTTGTTGAGCAAAATAAATATTATCAGAGTACTTCATTGCCTTATCAAAATCAATTGGACTTGCATCCTTTACACGCGTTACATAGTAATTTCCCCAAGACGAATCTTTTGTCCACTTCAATCCTTGAATTTTAAATTCTTCCTTCGGATTTATTGTGTTTGTTTCCAAACCAATTGCACCTGTGATCGTTTTAAATACGGAACCTGGTACAAATGCTTGTGTAAAGCGATTCGTCATTGGTAGTTTCGAGTCGTTACTCCATGCTTCTCGTTGGGCTTTCGATGCTCCTCTAACTATTATATTTGGATTATAAGCAGGGCTACTTACAAGTGCGATTGTTTCACCTGTTTTAGGATTGACCGCTGCACTAGACCCTGCTTCATTTTTCATCTCATTAAAGATTTTTTCTTGAATTGCAGCATCAATTGTTAACGTAACATTTTCTCCTTCTTTTGCTTCTTTTTTTGCTACGTTTTTAATCTCTTTCCCATTCTCATCTTCTATAAATACGCGTCCACCCTTTTCACCACGCAATTTATTTTCTAACACTTTCTCTAAACCGGTCTTACCTACTAAATCATCCGCTTGATAACCTTGTTTTTGAAGTGATTTTAACTCCTCCGCATTCACCTTTCCTATATATCCAGTTAAGTGTGCCGCTGCTTCACCTAATGGATACGTACGAATATTTACTGGGTGAGATGAAACTCCTTCTAATTCAATATAATCATTCTGTCTAGTTCCCTCTTTTAAAATACCAATTGGTACAAAGGAGTCTGGTTTTATCCATTTTGCTGTGAGCTTTTGTTCGACCTCTTCTATAGACATATCAAGTAATTGTGCTACTATTTCTTTCGTTTGCGCTGCTGTTTCGCCTAGTTTCTCTGGAATAATTCCAACCTCAGTTGCTTTACCATTCGTTGCAAGCCCTTTTCCATTGCGATCATATATTTCTCCGCGTTTTCCTTGCTCTATTTGCATACGTACTTTGTAATCTTTTTTCATACCTGGGAAAATGAAGTCTGGTGTCCAATCTATTTTCCAAGATTCTTTATCTTTCACAAGTTTTGCTTCGTGGATAAATGAAACTGGTCCTACATCCGTATCCATCTTAACTTCAAAAAGAAAAAGCTCTTTATCTTTCGTATTCTCTCCTTTCATTTTAACTTTTAAATTCTTAGCTCCAATCCCCTCATAGATTTTTTGATATTTTTCTGTGAATTCTTTTTTAGAAATCGATTTTTTTGCATGATCTGATAAATGATCATACATATTTGCAAATTTTTTATCATTCCATAAATTGATATATTCTTCAAATGCTTGTTTTGGCGGTTCGTTTTTATTACATCCTACCAACATAACTGCAACACAAACGAAAAGCAGCATCCATAATTTTTTCAATTCAATCTTCTCCCTTATTTAAAAATGATGATTCCTTTCTTAATTTATTTAATAGAAAATGTTTTAACGCTTAATAGACAGTGTAAGTAATGACATTGTTCCATATTTTAAAAAAATAGACCTAATTGGAATTCATCAGAAATTAATAGATACAAAAAAACGCCATACTTTCTGTAAATTTCTACAAAAAGAATAGCGTTTTCTTATTTTATCTTTCTATATATGCTATACCGTGAGCTCCTTGATTTACAGAAGGATCTGCATTTCGATCTCCTGGATCAACTTCAATGGTATGAACATTCTTGTAATTAACTAAATCTAATACACTTATTGTCCCTGATCTAAGGTTAGAAACATATCCAACCGTTCCGTCCGTAGAAGAACGCATTGTAATTGGGAGTAAATCCACTTCTATTGTACCTAACACATTTAACGATTCTCCATCAAGAACAGAAACATACCCTGGTGCTGGAGAAAACATATTTCTTGTTCTCTCTCCATTCTTATTCTGAAAACGCGTATGTCCTACCAATACTTTCCCATCATTCGTTACATGAACCGGAGTAATTAAATCTGAAAATGATTTTGTCTTTATAATTTTATCGGTTTCTGTATTAATGATGCTAAGTGTAGGTTGCTCCTCTTTGTAGTCTCCAAGTAAACATGGTGAAGGGATATAAACTCGATTACCTTTAGGAGAAATAGCTAGTTCTTCACTACCATAGGGCATAAATAATTTTCCAATTAATTCCTTACCATGTGTATCTAAAACCGATATAAAGGGCGCCTCTTTATTAGAGGAATATCCTTTTGTACCATCTGGATTCGTAACAAACCAATGTGGACCAGCTGCTTCTGTAGAGATTCTATCTAGCACTTTTCTCGTGTTAGGATTAATAATTAAAATTCCTCCTTCACCAGATTCAACACTTACATACAATAAGTCTTTTTTTTCATTATAAACTAAACCATGTGGTGCAAATTCCGGCGAGATATCAATGATATCAATTACTTTAAATTGATCCATATCGATAACTAAAATTTCATGGCTTTTTTCCGGATTATTTCTATAAAAACCTGAGCGATAAGTAATACTTACATATAACAATTGACGCTTAGAATCGAAACATAATTCATGAGGTTCTGTAACTGGAGAATCTATAACCCCTATTCTTTCAAAATTTTTCGCATTGAAGAAATGGATTTGATTACCGCTGGAGCTAACGACTGCCAAAATAGGATTATTTTCTTTAGAAATATTCATTAATTAAACCCTCCTTGTTATTTGTTCCAAATTTCTTAAGTTCCATAGAAATCAGCATATTTAAGTAATTTGTATTATTACTAAGACAAATTATAAACAATTTTCACCTCCTTTCATTTAAATTAGTTTAACTTATAATAAGCTAGACTAACTTTTATTCCGTAAAAATACGTTGAATTTAATAATCCAACGTATTTATCTACCTTCTCCAACTTTATCTTTTATACTTACATGTATTTTATTCAATAACTTTCCAATACTTTACTCCTCAATTAATGATGCACAAGAAGCACAGAAAGTAAGTAATTAGCGACATACCATTTCTTTGTCTCCTGCATTATCAGATACTCATAACATAAATAAACCAAGCTTAGCTGCCATTTAATCAGTTTCCTTTGCTGCCGTTTTTTTTAATTCATTCTGCGTACAGCTCTATTCTTTGGGTAATCGTTCTATAGATTGACAAATTTGCTTCAGATTCTTGTTTTTTATTGAACTATTCCTGTGTTGAAAAACTAATTACAATTAGTTAGCTTAACTAACTATAATTATAAATACATTCACATTTTATCGCAAGAGTTTTAAGAATCTTCGAATAAATGAATAGAGAGATAGAATTATTTTCATCCTAAGATACATAATCTTAAGTTGATAGTGATGCATAACAAGAATTTCGTACGTTAATAAAAAAACTTGCTACATATGTATGTAAATTTTAATTGCCTACTAAAAAATAACGTATTTACAGGATGTATGAAAATTATACAAAAAGTAATAATTCATCGTTTACCCAACAATAGATAATATGGATAAAGAAAAAATACTAGAGAATATCACAGTGTAGTAGTCTCAAGTATTTTAACGGCTATGCAATACGAAGGGATAAAAAAAGACCTCTTACGGAAAGATAAGAGGTCATCAAGAAGATAAAAATGTTGTATTTGAAACACGCGAGTTTCTAATTCATATTATAACACAATATATTTATATATTCAATATATACATAAAACAAAGGATATATGTTCAAAAAACACACGGGATATTAATTTGGAACAGTATGTTTTATTCTTTTAACCTATTTCTTCTACAATGCCGTGATTGTAACAATGAATGGTCGCCTCTATATACTGATGAGCAATTGTAGCAAGTTTTTCTAAATTCTCTTCCGTTACCTCATGAATAAACAGAACAAAATTACTATCGGATTCGGAGTCTGTTGAAATGGAACCATCGATCCGTTATGAAATGTTGAGCTTGCATCTCCTAGATTCCATGTAAATATTCGCTAATTCCAATCCCCTTTCGTGTCTATTTTATGTTTAATATAGTCTCGTACCGTATAAACGGGAAATGTTGTTAATTTGAAAAGAGAGCGGAATAAAATTTCTTTATCGCCTCTGTTCTTTTTTCTGTATGATAGAAAAAACGGAGAAAGATGGAATTTTATCTATCCTCATCACTTGTTAGAAAATTCTAATTTGATTAAATTAAAAGAAAATGATACATTGATTTTAGAATAATAATCCAATTAATGGATGACAACCTGATACCTGTAAGTGGACTATGACAATGTCAGATAAACGGGAGGAATTTAATATGAAAAAATTATGTTCATTTGCTTTAATCGGTGCCTTAACCTTTTCGGGTTTTATCGTTTTAGACAGTACGCTACCTGATAAAGCGCGCGCTGAAGTAAATACGATTAAGCAAGCTTCAGCTGTTGTGGATGATTGGCCATGGCAGACGTATTTCTTATTGCATCACAACGTGGACTATCTACAAGAATTAGCCCCTGGTACGTTAAAACAAGGTGATACGTTTGATACGACGGTATATATAGGCGGAAAAGATGTAGGTGTTGTAAAGATTTATCGATTGAACGGAGAAGGTAAATTGCAACGCTACAAAACCATTTCTGCAGGTGAGGCTGGACACCACTACTATTCTAGGTTCAAAACACCAATTACAACGGTTTACACACCAGGTACATATGTGGCAGTACTAAAAGTAGACAATTCATATTATTATGGTGGCTCCTTCCAAATTACAAAGTAAAACATATAGGTATATTTGTCTGAAACGCACTGGGTTACGGTGCGTTTTTGTTATCTAACGAATAAATGATCACGCGGGAAGTCAAAGCATATTATCGAAACGGAGCTGAATGTGATGAAAATTGTAACAGTTAATGCGGATGCAACAATCCATGTTGGTATTTTAAAAGGGATGACAGGATGTGTTACTAGTTATGATGCGGATATTGGGATGGCCGAAATCTAATTGGATCCATTTACAACGGTTATAATTAGGTCTGTATTTCTAACGCAATAAGGTTTGTATAGGATTCTTTAGAAAATTAATATTTGATTTTTATAGTGATTCAATACATTCTATGATTAAAACTAAGTTACATATTTTAAAATCATCACCAGGAGAATCTGCAAATTTACGGGTTCTTATTTAAAACATAATGCCAGAAAAGCTGAGGTGAATAAAGTGCAAAGTTTAAAATCTTTAAAACGTGACGTATACATTTTTCTTCCATTGTCTATTTATTTTTCCTCCATTTTTATTTCATTCTATATTATAGAGAATACATTCAACTTGCTAAGTTTTTTACCAGCACTTGGAACCCTGTATGTCTGGGTAACTAGTGTGATAGACATTAAAAATAAAAATTACAAAATAAAAAAGCATCTGAACTAGATGCTTTGCTCTTAATGTTATAGAATATTGACGCCCATGACCATACAGCTACCAAAAACAATACATACCAAACCTAAAAATATTAAAAACTCTGGCAGATCAAAATGTTCGAGTAACGCGCCTATTAATAATAAAAAGGGATATACTAGAATTTCAATCCAGGTTACGCCCCCTGCTTTCTTTATTTCTCGGTAAGATACAACGCTGACAAGTAAAACGCCTACTACAATCAACCCTATTCCTAACATCATCCATTCACCCTTTTGAAAATTTAGTATTTCACTTTCATATACTGCTCTTTTACGAGCACCAATAATTCCCTCAGTTTCTTCTCTACAGGATGTTCTTGATTTTCTGGTACTTCTCTCCCGTATGATGAGAAGCTTTGTGAGCAAGCACTAGTTGTAACTGCCAATTTCGCGTATGAGAATGTATGCTCATTTTCTTTACCAATGTTTTCAGTAGTGCCTCCATTTGAACCAACGCGTATACAGCTTTCATCAAGTTTGGTGCGCTTACCTTCCTTGTTAACCGTGTAATACGTGTCATTGACTTCCCCATATTTCATATCGGCTGTAGATGTAACTGCGGTCCCGTCTGCAGAAAAAGTGACGACACGAAATCCATCTTCTTCTGGCAACAACTCAGCTCCTGGAACATTGTATATAACCAAAAGGTCTCCTTCGTATGCTTCAGGAATGAGATAGATTGTATCTGTAATGTCTTTTCCGAATCGGATACAACCGCTTAAAAGAATCATAATAAAGATCCCGCAATACATTATAACTTTTCTCATAGAGTCTCTCCCGTTATGTGTAAGAATGTATAGTATGTATTATATAATTCAATATATTTCCTTGGATAGAATAAGTTTTTAGTTTGAAGACGATTTTACTATTGTCATATAAAAGAGTTATGTCAGTGGATGATTAGCACAAAGAGAAATGGAGTGAATTGATGAGCAGACGTTTTGCATTAACATATGAAAATAAGATTTTGAGAAAGATAATAATTACCGTAAGTATTGTCATACTCGTTTTCATTGCAACAGGGTGTGATTCTGTCCAAAATGAGGCAAAGGATGTAACGGATATTCCGCTTAACAGCAAACTAGATTCCCTTATTTCAGAAAGTATCATTGCCTGGAATCAAGACAAATTAAATCATACAGAAAAACAATTTGAGACGCATGTAATCTATGGAACTGAGATGAAGGATGAAAAAATGTATGTCTACCTCCATTCCCTCATGCAAGGATATAACCGCGAAACACAGACAGTTCCTCAAGCAGGACATTTACTTCCAGTCCGTGTGACAGTCACAAAAAATGGGGATGATTACATCATTGAAGATTACCGTGAACCAGAAGATGGTGCTGAAAATGAACCTACTTTGCGCAACATGTTCCCGAATAAGTATGCGGATCAAGCACTTGCTATATCAAATAAAATAATACAATCATTAGAATCTCGTATGCAAGAATCCGTTTCTAAGTGGCTGGAAGAAACAAATAATGAGAGACAAGAAAGATAACAAATATACTATTTATAATCGAATACAAAACAAAAAAGGAGAGAAATAATCTCTCCTTTTTCTACTTTATACCTAGCATTATTTGTTATATCCACCAAGTTGCTGTTCTGCCATAGCAACGAGACGTTTTGTGATTTCTCCACCTACAGAGCCGTTCGCTCTTGCAGTTGAATCCGCACCTAATTGTACGCCGAATTCTTGTGCAATTTCATATTTCATTTGATCCAGTGCGCTTTCTGCACCTGCAACCACTAAAGAGTTGTTACGATTGTTTGCCATCACATATCACCTCCTGTACGTTTAATATGCTACGAAACAAAGAAAATATTATTAGTAAATAAATCCATTTATAACGTGTACTTTCAACCATTTTACTTTCCCATTACAATTTCAGCATAATAACAGTACCAGTTTTCTTTATTTGCATGAGTTTACAGAATGTGAAATATGATTATGAAGAGTTTTATTTTACAAAAAAATTTATCGATGTAGTTGTATTGCAAGTTCTTCTAAAATATTGACAGATAATATGCCGTGTGTTAAATTCAAAATATTTAAATATTAAGGAGATGAGTGACAGATGTCAGTTAATAAGATAGAAGAATATTGGTATATGTACTCTAAAGAAAATGAGTTAAACATGAGTGTTCCAGATGCATGGATGTTTGGAGATGGTTCCAAAGAAATGGGAGATGAATTAGGAAGTTTAGTAGTTAAAGGAATCAAAACAGGAACATGCGCTGCACATTGTGTTTATGAGCTTGAAGGGGAAGAAATTCAAAAAGTTGGTCAGTACGATATTGTATTGGATGGAGACAATAATCCATTAGCAATTATAAAATATACAAAGATCGATTTACTAAAAATGAATGAAGTAACAAGTAATTTTGCAAGATCTGAGGGTGAAGGCGATTTAAGCTATGATTATTGGTATAGTGAGCACGTTAAATTTTTCACTTGGGAATTAAGTCGGTATGGACTTACTTTTACTCCAGACTTAATGCTCGTTTGTCAAACGTTTAAAGTAATGGATGTTTATAAAAATTAAACATGAATGAAAATCAAACATGTTTATTTTATATTATGTTTTTAAGCATTTCGTCATGTAAAAAAACAAAATCCCCTTAATACAGGGGTTTTGTAATCTATACTGTTCATAATCCTTAGTAAACCGCTGATACTTTTTGGATAGTTCATACTCAATTTTATCGTACGCCATTGTACCTGCTAATTCTTTACGTGTCTGTTCTTCAATATATCAAAATAATATAATCAATTCCATCATCTTAACGCCTCGCTATTTGGTTCAAAACTAGAGCCATTCGTGGATAAAGCAGAACAATATGCCATACTTATCCTTTATTGTTCCTTTATACCTTTAGTAATTGTGTATCGATAAGGCTTATCGCCTTCTCATACAACTTTGGATGAAGTGAATAGCTGAAAATAAAAGGAACTCTCAGAATAAAGTTTTTAATCAAGTGCGTTCCTTTTATTACTTACTATTTAGCCTACGTACATATTACATAGTGTATTTTTTATCCAATAAATTGGATTAAAACCTGGTTAAACTTTTCCCGCTCTTCCCAGAATGTGCCGTGACCACTGAATTGAAAAGGTACAAGTTGTGCATTTCCCAATAATTTTTGCGTCTCTTCTCCCTTAGTAAATGGAACAATTTTATCGTGAATACCGTGAATAATTAGCGTCTGTACATTTATTTTACCAAGATCGCTATACACATTTTCATCTCTCAATGTTCTCATAATCGCAGCTGTCGACCAACTAGCCGCTTCCAATCCTAACTGTAGAAACCATTCGAAAAATGGTCCAGTGATTTTCTGAAAGAAAAATTGATCTGTTACACCCTGCAACATATTAGGGCGATCGTTCAGTGTGTCTGTAATGAACTTATTCGCAATCCCTTTTTCCACACTAGTTGGAGATGCAGCACCAATTAGGACTAATTTGGATACTCCAAATCCTTGATAACGAGCCATATAACGAATTGAAATTGCACCACCTGTGGAGTGTCCTGCTAGTGTGACATCTTTAAGCTGTAACGCTTTAATTACTACTGCTATATCATCTGCCAATCTATCAAAATTGTATCCACTGTATGGTTTGTCTGAATTGCCGTACCCCCTCCAATCAATGCCTATACATCGATATCCCATTGCTGGAAGTACATTGTACTGATATTCGAATTGCTTATGGTTTAATGGCCAACCATGTATAAAAAGTATTGTTTTCTTACCTTTCGGATTTATATCTTCTACAAAAATTCTTACATCAGATTCAACAGGTATTAAGTATCCCATGCAGACTCCCCCATGTAATAAAGATTGCCTCTACAATAAGATATTCAGTTTAAGAGAATCTATGCTGTTTCAAGTCTACTCTACATTGCCCTAAGGACCAGTTCGACTACAAATAATGATTCATGAAATTCGCGTTACGTATACAATCGCAACAGTTGTGTTAGAGAGAGATCCTACTTTCAATTCCTTCATTTGTAAATAAGTTGTTGGAAGCTTTCTACGTACTAAATTTAAATTTACATCTAAATCTTGGACAAATGCGATTTGCGGACCCACAATATTGTATTCAATTTCAGCTTTTGTAATATCTCTTTTTTCTTTCTTTGACACATTTACTAACAAACAATTTAATTTATCTGTATCGAACTGAATAAGTATATAGCCATTTAAAATACTATCCTGAATATCTTCCATTTGATTTGTTATTTTTGAATTCTCAAAGGGTAATACAGACTGAATATCTTGTAACGAATCGAAGCTCTTCTCTTTTATATAAGTCAAAACCTCTTCATGAAATATATTTACATCGATTAATGTTCTAAAATATGAAATGACTATAGCGGAATTATTAGAAGCAATTTCCAACGTTATAAAATCTTTAGATTTTTTAGTAATTTCATTAAATCCTGCAAAGATTCTATAGAGTAAAGAGATATTCTTTCATGTGGTTTCAATTGATAATACCCTTCCTTTCAGAAAGAAACTATATATAGTTTTCAGGAAATTGCTATTTTTAAAATTAGGGATGGTGATATATAAATATACTTATTGAATTAATAATAAAGCCTTTGAAAATAACTTAACCAAAATTAGTTAAAAAATGTATTACAAGTAAAAATTAGAAATGTTTTAAGTGGAATTACGATATTAAAAACAACCTTTCTTTTGGTATTAGTACTAAAGAAAGGTTGTTTTTATAACAGGATTTTTCAAGTGTCTATTCTATAGGGTACATTTACCAGTGTTCTTCTCTTTATTATTTCATAAAGTGTCAATAACATTACATTTTGTATTGTTTCTTAAAAAATTTCAGTAAAAAGAATATATTAATTTTGAAGTGTGCAAATAGGGAGAGTGACTTCAACTATAGTCCCCTTATTCACTTCACTCTCAATAAATACCTTTCCCTGATGTGTTTCAATGATTTTATAACAAATCATTAACCCTAAGCCAATCCCCTCTTCTTTAATACTATAAAAAGGTTCTCCGAGGTATGGTATACGTTCTTTTGGAATCCCACACCCTTGATCGATAAAACGAATGCTTACTTGATTATTATCAAGTATATTTATTTGAATCAGAATTTCCCCTCCCATCGGCATAGATTCAATTGCATTTTTTAATATATTAACAAATACTTGTTTTAATTGATTTCCTTCACATGAAATCAATGGAATACCAGGGTTAAGATCGATTCTAAATTTTATATTATGCATCATTGCTTGAGGTTGTAGTAGCATTAAAACTTGATCCATTAGCACACTAATGTTATTAGGTTGCATTTTTACTACCTGTGGTTTGGCTACCGCCATAAATTCAGTTGTTATGCTCTCTATACGCTCAATCTCTGATGATACTATATTAATATAACCCTGATTATTCTCATTTTCCGTTGATTTTAGTAATTGCATGAACCCTTTCATTGCAGTTAATGGATTATTAATCTCATGAGCCATTACAGTCGCTAATTGTCCTACAACAGCAAGTTTTTCAGATTTTCGTAATAATTCTTCTGTTTTTAGCCGTTCAGTGATATCACGAGAAATACTTAGAAAAACTTTTTTACCATTTAAGTTAAAAACACGAACACTAAACTCAGTTGTTATTACTTTTCCTGTTGGAAAAACATATTCATCTTGCAAAGTGAAGAAAGTTTGTCCTTTTTTAATTTTTTCTAATAACCTTACGATTATTTGAGAATCTTGTGGTACTATATTTGAAAATGATAATGAGAGCAACTCTTCTCTACTATATCCAAATCTTCTACACCCAACAGGGTTTACCTCAATAAATCGACTTGGAGCATTATCTTCATTCAGCTCTACTACATATACCGCATCAGTTGCTTGTTCGATTAGTGCACGGTACTTCATTTCACTATCTCTTAATTGCTGGTGTAATCGATGCCGTTCTCTTTCTGCTTGTTTTCTTTCAGAGATGTCTCTACATATTGCTGATAAAGCTATCACATTTCCTCTTACATCTAGTATAGGAGAAACTGTCAGACTGATATCAAGAAGACTCCCATCACTCCGTTGTCTAACAGTTTCTAATCTAGTAACCACCGATTCTCCTGTTAGAATTTTCTGAATATTTTCGAGCGATTCTTCCATTAAAAAATCTGGTACACAAGGTAATCTCTTACCTATGATTTCTTGTGATGACCACCCAAATATCTTTTCATAAGCTTTATTGGCTTGTAAAATATGCCCTTCTCGATCAGAAATGGTAATAGCATCTAGATTGTGCTTTATAAATGATTCTAATAATTCTTTGGTAGCGCTTAATTCTGATTCTACCTTTTTCCTTTCGGTTATATCAACTGTAGAACCAACAACTTCAATAACTTGTCCATTTCTTTTAATCGGCCTAAGCGCAATAAGAATAATAGTTTTATCATTTGGCCAAGGTAATTCAAATATAATTTCTTTTCCTTCCCATGCCTTAAGATAGTACTTCATCAATTGTGGAACTAAATGTGGAGGAACAATAGAAGCATCAATAGTACGTAAGCTTTTTCCTACCACCTGTTCAGAATAAAATCCGTTTTGATAATAAAACTGTCCATCACATAAAGTGTGTATAAAGTGCTTACCCACTTTTTTAAATTTAAAAATTCCTCCTTGAAGCTCATGTACGGTATCTGTAAGTTCTTGCTTCGATTTTTTTAATTCTCGATTCATTTTAGATAAGTCCCGTGTTAAATAATACAATCTCTGGTAGGCTTCCATAAGAAATAGCCCAATTAAAAGTCCTAACGCTATATATAATAAGCCTCCTGTGTAAAGTAATGTAATATTAAATAATACGCCAACTAACCACTTTATTCCAATAAAAACAGAAAAATATAAAGATGCACTTTTAAAAGGATGTAGTTTTTTAAAATAAGTTTTAAAATTAGAAAATAGAATTCCCATACATAAATAAGCAATCACAGGAGGTTCCCAATACCCTCCAATGTAAAAGATACGCATTAAAATTATGCTAATTAACGTAATCCAACCAGCAATACGGCCAAAGTAAATAAAAGATAGAATAAGAGGAACAATTCGAAGATCGTAGGAAAATCCCATGTATGGAAAAGAAAAGAACATTAACGTAACTGCAATAATCCCTCCATAGAGCTTTTCGAAATATCGACTAGAATTAATTGTAAACACTTGAATAAATATTGCTGCGCTAACTAATAAAGAAAAAATAGAAAGGTTGATGAAATAATCTTTAATAATCATGTAATGTCCCTCCTTGCATTAAGTGTATTCGACAAAAAAGCTAAAAATCCTACAAATTGTATAAACAGTTCAAATGCATAAATTTTAAACTAGGATAAAATCTGGAAAAGTAAATAAGGAGCACAGCAGATGAGATATTTTAATGAAAAATAGTTCAAAAAAGATAATAGTAACCGTTGACTACTATTATCTTTTTTCTTTAAGTTATCGTAATACGTATGAAACTCTAAGGGACGTGGTATGTCATTTCATCAAACAATGATTATATGCTGAGTCATGAATATAGAAACTTCAACCGTAATTTTTTAAAAATAACACAAAAAACAAAACTATCTTTGAAAATGAAAAAAATCTATATAAATGTCAACTAATCTATGTACAAAAACGTTCACTTAATTTTGCATAAAGTCACTCCACTTAGGAAGCTAAGTAGTTCTTCAAGGTCGATAAGAACACCTGTAGATGCTTCAGGATAACTACATAATTGTATGAGTAATGTACTTGAAACCTTTCGGTAAAACCATACACATAATACGACTAACTCCTTGGTTCAATATTTACTTTTTCGCTGAACAAATTCTTTTTCTTGAGCAAAATATTCTAGGATATAAGGAGATTTTTCAATTAACTTGGTGTCTAGTTTATTGTCCAGCTTTAATTACTTCGTTACTTTTCAGATTCAGTTCATTATATTTTGTACTTTGTCTTTATACACAACATATTCTTTACCGTCCACTACTGCTACTACCGCAAATTCATCATTTGGATTGAATGAAAGCCAATCAGCCCACATGTTAGTATTAGCCCCTCCACTCCACATATTATGAACAGTGTTTTTAGTTAAATTCATAACTTTATAAGACGCTTTTGGCGCATTTGTTCCAGTCTTTATTTCAAAAGTGTATGCGTTATGAATTTTTTTATAAAAGTAGAAAACGTTTGATGGACGAAGCTGATTCAAAAAATCCTGTTCTTTTTTCTCTGCAATTTTTATCCCTTCTTGCAAAGTGACAACATCTGTTTTTAATGTTTTCCAACTGTTTTTCGCTGCATTCAAGCTAGGGATTAAGAATTTATATTTATTTTGATCAGCTTTTTGATCAGCTTTATCAATATGTCCCAGTACACCCGAATATTGAGAATCTAAATCCTCCCATTGCGTAGACATATAAGTAAGAGCAGTGATAGCACTATCAAGCATACTATGCATATCACTAATATTATGAAATGCAACTCCAACTACACGATTCAATGTTATTTTATAATCTACAGTCTGACGCAATTTTGCTAATTCAGGTTCTAGCCAACCTAACTTACCTCTTGCATCACCTATCATGATGCCACCAGCAATCAAGGTTGGAATAAAGGGGATTTTCACCATGTCTAATCCCTTAGATTCTATGTCTTTCTGATATTTTACTTGTCCTAAAAGGTCCTCTAGACGCTTTTGGTCAGCCTCCACATCAGCACCTTGGTTTTTTAAAATCGATTGCAATGTCTCTTTATGACTTCCAAATGTTCTAACATCTTCTCCAATAGCATTTTTTAATTGAATTAATTCTTCTATTAATGCTTTTGCAGACTTTTGATTTTGTTGAATTCCCCCCTGTAAATCTGTAATCCCTTTTTTTAAAGTATCTCCATTTCCATTATTAATCGCCTCTACTAATGTTTCATAATAATTTTCAAATTTTGTATCGTATTCTATAATGCCTGTCAATGTATCAAAAAGCTGTTTTTTTACTTGTGTATTCCATGTAACAGCATGTGCTCTTGCATTCTTTTGATCTTGTACAATTTTACTAGGTAAATCTGCATTTCCATTAATAGTTATTCCTTCAAAACTCACATCTGGATTATTAATTAGCAAATAAGAATATTCATTCATAGCTTTTGCAAATAAACCAGCATCTTGCAAAGCTTTTTTCATCTGTTCTTCATTTGCTGAAAGAGATATATTTTCATTGTTCGTTTGTTCAATTTCAATCGCAAAAGTTTCTAGTGGTATGACTGCATAAGTAGTTGTTATAGTTAAAAACGCTGATACAGCGAGTAGTTTATTAGGGATTTTTTTCATCATTTCGTATTCCTCCTATATAAGGTATGGTTTCAAGTTCTAATCTTATTAAAAAGCGATGTCTTTCAAAATGAGTTCTACATCTTTTATCAGTATCGTTTGAACTTTCTTTAGCAGCCTTCAAATCATTAAGTATTAAAGAAAATGTATATAATCTGCTTCAAATTAACCGATTCTGTTGCAAATTTTAAAAAAGCAATTAAACTACAAGGTTATTTTTTATTCGAATCATACTTATATATAATTGAAAGGCGAAGTCTTTAATGAGACTCCGCCTTTCTGGTATATAAGGATTTATTAATTATTACTTTTCTGTTTAACAGTGTAATCATAGACTTTCTATGTTTTAGTTCACTTTACAACAGAATTAATATTTCCCTATTTTTGTGGAGTAACAGTTTCCACTTTTAATTCCTTTATTCCTTCTTTTAATGTAACAGCATCTGTTCGTAATGTTTTCCAACTGTCTTTCGCTGCATTTAAATTAGGTTTTAAGAATTTAAATTTATTTTGATCGGCTTTTTGAGCTGCATTCTCAATATGCCCTAGAACGCCCGAATATTGAGAATCTAAATCATGCCACTGCGTGGACATATAAGTAAGAGCGTTAATAGCATCATCAAGCGCCTTGTGCATTTCATTAATATTACTGTAAGCAACTCCAACTACACGATTTAAGGTTACTTTATAATCCACGGTCTGACGTAATTCTGCTAATAAAGGCTCTAACTTACCTAAATTATCCCTTGCTACTCCCACTATAATACCGCCAATTATTGGTAGACCCAAAATAGCACCCTTCATTACATTAAACCCATCAGATTCTAATTGTTTATAATAGTTTACTGATCCTAATACTTCTTCTAGACGCTTTTGATCGGCATCAACATCTGCACCTTGATTTTTTAAAATTGACTGCAAGAGCTCTTTATTACTTCCAAAAGCTCTAACATCATGTCCAATAGAGTCTCTTAATTTAGTTAATTCTTCTATTAGTTGTTGTGCATACTTTTGATTTTGTTGAATTTCACCTCGCAAATCTGTAATCCCTTCTTTTAAAGTTTCTCCATCCCCTGTATTAATCGCCTCAATCATTGTTTCATAATAATTGTCAAATGTTGTATCGTATTCAACAATACCATTCAATGTATCTAAAAGCTGTTTTTTTACTTTCGTATCCCAAGTAACAGCATGTGCCCTTGCATTCTTTTGATCTTGTACGATTCTACCAGGTAAATCTACATATCCATTAATGGTAATTCCCTCAAAATTCACATCAGGATTCTTAATTAACATATAAGAATAGGCATTCATAGATTTTGCAAATAATCCAGCCTTTTGCAAGGTCTCTTTCATTCTTGCTTCATTTGCAGAAAGAGCCGTATCTCCATTGTTCGTTTGTTCAATTTCACTTGCAAAAGTTGTTACTGGTGAAACTACATTAGCAGTTGTAATAGTTAATAGCGTCGATACAGCTAGTAATTTATAAGGGATTTTTTTTATCATTTCATTTTCCTCCAATTTAGGTTTTAAATTTCAGTTCTACTCCTGTTTAAAAGCAATATCTTTTGAAATGAATTCTGCATCTTTATGAATATCATTCCAACTTTCTTTAGCGGCTTTTAAATCATCTGGTATTAAAGAGAATTTGTGGTCTTGCATAGAATCGATATTATCCAGTAAATCTGTATAATTTGCGCCCATTGTATTCCATTGCTTTTGAATATTTGTTAGAGACAATATCGCTTGATCTACAGTCTGATATAAATATGCCAATGTTTCTTTCGCGTTAGTAAGCGAAAGAACTGCTTGATTAGCACGATCTGCTTTCATACTTAATTCTCCGATTTTGTTAGAAATTTCATTATAGGAGTCCATATGCTTAGATGCTGTGACACCAGCCGCAGTTCCTAGACCGATACCAGCTGCGCCAAGAGCCGAGAGTCCACCAACAACAGCCGGTGTTGCTGTACCGCCAGTTACAACAATAACTACCGCTCCTCCAATAGCTGCAATAACTAAAATAGCTGCTCCCAATCCACCACCAATTGACCATGCTAATACATCATCAAAATGTTTTTTCTGAGTAGAACGAAGTTGCTCAATTTCAGCTTGAAGTTGTGGGATCGTTGCCTGTTGACCTGCTAATATTGCAGTTAATCCACCTTTCCCATCTGGACCACCAACATTATTTTTAAAATCTGTAGAATTTTGATATAGTTTCCCTTTGAAGTCTTGTAGCATCTTAATCACATCTGTAACTTCTTTTGAATTTGTATTGATTGTAGTAATTAAATCATTTATACCCTCTTTTAGACCTGCCTTATCTTTCTTTTGTACAGTTTCTACTAATGTGTCGTAATAATTTTGAAATTGTTCATCGTAATTTACAATATTACGAGCAGTTTTTTGAATCTGTGGCTTCGCTGTATCTAACCAGTAATTCGCATTGATTCGTGATAGCTCTTGATTAAGGTGAATATTTTTGAGCAACTCTCCCCCCTCTGAGCCTAAATCAATATTAGATAAATTTACATTTGGTTGCTTAATCATTGTTTTTGCGTATAAATCCATTACTAGAATATGAGACCCTGTTTCAGCTAATGCTTTCTTCAGTCCTTCGGGGCCTAATGCATAATTGCCTACTTTTTGTTCTTGAGCGGTCGTTTCTTGTGCAAATGCATGAATAGTGTTACCGGTAGTAGCAGTTATAACAGTTGCTAATGTAGCTAAAGTTAGTACTTTGAATGGAAATTTTTTCATGACTATTCTCCTTCTTTCGCTAAATGCTTATAATCTTTATGAATTCCGAAAAAACGCAATATTAAAATTTATATACTTGTTCTTCAAGGTAACTTATTACATTTTTCAATTGTCTTAATGTATCTTTTTGAGACTGCTCGTTAGTTGTATCAACATTAGTAGATAATTTTGTAATGCTATTTTTTATTAGATTTAAATCTTCTTTATAGCGCTTTAGTAGATCAAGTTCTACATCTACTTGATTTGCAAACGTATGCAAATCATTTTGTGTAAGAAGAAGCATTGATTTTTGTAAATCAGCTATTGATAATTTCGTTGTTAAATCATATATTTTTTGATTTTGTTTCTCTAAATCATCTAAATATGCTCGCTGTTCTGCTGTTAATTTATTTACTTCAGCAAAAACGCCAAATGTTTTCTTAATCTTTTCGGTATCAATGACCTTCATCAGGTCATACTCTTGTGTTTTTGCTGCGGCTGCGGCTGCTATTTCACCTTGTTTGCTTTTCTCAATTGCTTCACGAGCTGCTTTTTTTGCTGATTCAATCTCTAGAGCAGTTTTACCTTGCTCTGTTGCTTCTTGCACTGCTTTTTTCTCAGCTTCTAGAATAGAGTTGTTAATTTCTTTTCCTTTGTTATACGCTGCCACCCCTGCTTGCGCAGCTGGTTCAATAATTTCTTTTGAAAGACTATAAACTTCTTTGAATATAGCAAATCCCTGTTCATTTAAAGCCCCTGGTATTAAGGCAATTTGCTGTAAATCATTTTGAATTGCTTTTTTGGTATTTAATATTTCATTTTTTAACTGGTCTATTTTTCCTGTTCCATCTGTACTTAGTATGCCTTGCGCAGTTGCCACATTGGTATCAAAATCTTTTAATTTTTTATCAAGCTGTAATTTAAGATCTGTTAATTCATTGATTTGCCGTTGCGTATTTTCTTGATTCGTCATAGCCATTTCTTGAAGTACTTCAAGTCTATCCGAAAACCCTTCTCTATCTTCTTTATTGTCTACAAACGATTTTAATGTCGGGTAATAGCTATTAAATTTTGTTACAAATCCTTTACTTTTTGAATTTAATAGAATTAACTGTGGATAGAGTTCCGATGACCATTCCTTCATATCTTGTTTGATTAGGAATTGATTTGTATTTAAAGCTGTGACTTCCTCTAACTGTACATTAGGACTCATTAAAGATTGATCAATATACGTTTGGATTAATTTAGATTGCGCACCTAATTTTCGTAATGAAGAGGAAATATCCATGCCTTCCTGTTGAGTTTCCGCTTGAACGATTGGTGTTGCAAGAGTATTGATAGGAATATTTGCTCCAGTTACAATGGATGTGACTAATAATCCTGTAATTATTTTAGTTTTCATTCCGTACACTCCTTTACCATTGTTTTTATAACTTAATTCATATAACTTGTATGACCTCTCTCTTTGTAAACTGATTAAGAAGGAGAAATCTTTCAGATAGGATAATATCGTTATTTTTTACTTCTAATAGAATGTAAGGATTTTACTTACCTCTCACTTCGATACTCTATTTTTTCAAATATAAATAACAAAAATTTATTAACTATATTTGAATCAAGCACCCTATGAATAGTAAATGTGTAATTCTTCCCTAGAATTGCGGTTTAACTTACAGAACCGCGAGAATCAATAAACCAATGCTTACAGTTAATCTTGCTATAACATTGTTTAATTTAAATTTAATAATATTACTCTTAGTTTTATCAGCAAACTCCATACTAGACTACAAAAGGTAAAATTATACTGTACATCGCTTATACTTTTATTGCGGAATAACTTCACTTTTGTTATGCAGAAACTTAGAACACGTTTATTACAAATTTGATTCTTGACCTCTTGTGAATAAATTTACTATTTAGAATATTATCAACGACATAATGTTACTTACAACTTCACTATAATTCCTATTAGCGTAACCTTCTCCTTTCTGTCTGGTCATACCAGTTATGTTGTTCATTAAAACATTAAATTTTTAATGCGTAAATAGAAAAATTTTGTCGATTAAGCTCGATAATTTACTGTTAAATAAAAATAGGCCCCAAAAAAATTATATAAATATAGTTATTCGTAAATTTCATTTCTGTAATTGTAATGATTACAAATTAATGTGTATACGGTTAAAAATAACTATTTTCGCTCAACCAAGAAATTTTATTTTAGAAAAAATACTTATAGAATAATATAATAGGTCTTTTTATACTTTTTTACCTTTATTTAGTTATGTATAATTGCATAAAATGTAGATATATTTAGTAATATATGTTATATTATTGATCTTTTCACAAAACATCCTAATATCATTATTAATAAATATCTAATATGAAGATATTAGTCTATAAACTTATCTTCGTTATAAACGTAGGTTTTAAATGACAAAAAAGCTACAAAGTTTCCTTGGAGCACTTTGCAGCCTTCTATCTTTTTGTTTCCTTTAGCAAAATAATGGTTAGTGAATTTTCATTTTTTGGGATACTTATACCCATGTTTAAGTCTTTACATTGGAGACAGCAGATAACAAGCTTATATTACTGTATATTTTTCACGGTACTGCCTGGGAGTCATGCTAGTGATTTTTTTGAAAACTCTTATAAAATAACTTTGGTCATTAAAGTTAAGCCACGCACAGATATCTGATAACGAATAAGTAGTGAGTGTTAATAATTTTTTTGCTTCTTCCACTCGTTCCCTTTGAATATATTCGCTTAAAGTAATTCCCATTTCTTTTTTAAATAGTTTAGACAGATAAGTAGGCGTAATTTCTAAATGATTAGCAAGTTCATTCAGAGATATTCCATCGTAAACATTTTTATTAATATGTTTTATACATGTAGTAACCGCGTAAGAATACTTTTTTGCATTGTATTCTTTCACACGATCTGCAAAAGTACGTAAAGCATCCCCTGACAATCGCTTTACAGATTCTACATTATCTAATTGTTCCAGGGTTTGTATATATAAAATACTATGAGCAAAAGCAATATCTGGTGGCAGGTTTCCTTCTATTGCATATCGAGTGGCTAAGGTAATCGCAATAATTCCAAGGTTTTTTTGATTCCTGAGCGGATCCTCTATTAGCATAAGTTCAACATCTTCTTGCGAAACCGCATACATATACTGTATTAACTTTTTTTTATTGCCTTCTTTAATAGTCGAAAAGAAATCATTTACTAATGCCATATTGTGCGTTTTAGGTTTGTTTTGTCGGCGTTTTAAAATATATAAATCAGGTTTCACATTTTTATTAGGAATTTCCTCTAGTACTTTATTTTTTTCCAAGACAATATCTACATCTAACTTTTCATTGAAAATCATGTAATGTAATAAAATTCCCATATCAATTAATGTAGTTTTTTTGATCTCAGATAAACACTGATAATAGGCAAGTCTTTCTTGAATGTTATCATTTGATTTAAATTCTTTCTGAAATTTTATGATCATATCATCTGAATCTTTTGGATGTATAGTAGGACCGATTATAATAGTCCCTTTAATATCATCATGATTTTCTATATGAATTAGAACAAAATTTTCAAGATAGTTGTTACTTCGAAAAAGTGGCAAGTTAAAGGGATCGTTTTCTTGATAAATATCACTAAGATGTTCTTCTTTTGAAGAATAAAAAGGACTACAAACATTATCAGATGTAGAATGATATAAAATTTTTCTGTCTGCAGATAAAATATGTACAGGGGCATTAAATGCTTTATGTGCAAGATCACACAAGTGTTGTATATCGATAGAAGTATTCATTACATTCTCCTTTATAGATCCATAAAATATATTCTGTTAGATATAATTCACGACAAATAATACTATAAAATATCAAATTAGTACAATTCACAACAAAATATTACTATATCTTTTTTATAAAAATCATATATTATTTAATTGTAGTTAGCATCTAAACATCAGAGTAGATAAGTAAATGAAATAAGTTAAGTTCTTTTCTTAATTCTACAAGATATAATTATTGAACTTGAGAAAACAGTGAAGTACTACAAAATACAGTGGTAGTCAATGCGAGGACCAAGCTGGAAAAAGATTTAAAATACAGCGAAAGTAACAGGAGATACTGTACCACCGCAAGAAACAACAGTCAAAGTTCCAATTCAATCACTTATACAAATTGAATTCAAAAAAATAAATACTGCTAATTTAAATATGAAACTGAAAAACTATTTTGCTCCAAATTTTAAAAAAAGATAATAAAGAAGTTGTGAAATTGGAAACAGATGAAAGCGATACGGTTATTTTTGAAGCACTATGCTTTGAAAAGTACAAGGTGGAGGAAATTCAAGTACTCAACTAAACATAAAAAAACGAATGGAATATTCAAAAAAATGACACTATATTACTGGTCGCAACATTAGTTTTACTTTCCACAAAAGAGGAAAATATATAGACTTTACAAATACTAAAAATAGCAAACTAGATAGTTTTATTACCGCATCACATAAAGTGAAACTTTAATCAGTGGGGGTTTTGTTCATCCCCACTGATTATTAGCCCACACCAATCGGGCTTTTACGGACAGTTGATCCCCCACCTAACTTCTTTGCTTCCGCTGAATTTTGAGGTGGGGGTCTTACTGCCCAGCAAACAGCGAGATAAACTTATTATTAATTTCCAAATACAATAGTTGTTAATCAATAAAAAACTTCAATAACCAAGGTGCACAGTAAATTGACCTCAAAACAATAATTACTACAATATCAGGTTTTGCTTATTCTATAAAAAAGAAATATCACTTAAAAACTATTCCTTTATATCGATTTAGACATAAAACATTTTATTATATCGGCTTAAGTATTATGGAATTATAATTAACACCAAAACTCTTTTAAAGGCTTATACATCGTTCGTATCGAATTTACCACCTTTCGATACCTATGTCATTAGCACAACTAAAAAAGATTATTACAAAGGAATCTGAGAGGTTTTTTCAATTTAGAAATTTATTTTTTGTAAATTAAAGGAAAAATAATCCGTATATATACGGATTATTTTCTTAGTGTAGTCTGTATTGACCTGTTAACTGTTTTTCAGCCATTCAAACTAAGCGTTTTGTAATCTCTCCAACGATCCGAACCATTTGCAGATGATGTGATGTATCAGGTCCCAGTGTGACCCCTAGTTCAAAAGCACTTTCATACTTCATTTGCTCAATAGTACTTGTAGTAGCAGAAATAAGAATTTCATTTGTATTACTTTCGCATGAGTAACCTAATTTATTCCAGTGTTTTTATAGGAACCCTTTCCCTCCCCTTATTCCACCAATTAAATTTGAAACACAAATGTACATTGCATTTCAATATAACAATAAAAGCTACAAAAGCAACGAATTTACTATTTTAAAGTTAAGTGTTTAACCTTTAAGTACTTAAATTCTTTTTTCCAGATAAAGCATACATTATATCTTGATGTTTTATTGTCCTCTTATAATTATGTGGTATCGGGAATTTATTTCGGTGTTCTTTTATTATAATTAAAGTTTGAAGTTCTATGCTCAATACTTTTGCGAGGACATGATAGTTATATCCATTGTTTAACAGAGAAATTATGTCATAAAACATAGTTTTTCCACCCACTAATTTTACTAATTTATTCTTTAACTCATCCCTTTTTTCTTTAGCTTCATCAATTTCTAACAACATAGATTTTTTATTTGTCTGCTTAATGTATTGAGTATACAACTCTGGGAATTCTTTTTGTACTTCTTTGTTTAATACTGGTTTATATTTAATCATATAAGTAACTTGTAACAAAGAGCGTTTTAACAAACTATCTTCAATAAGATACGCTACTTTATAAAATAAATGTACATATTCCTCAATATTGGAATAACTATTAAAATGAGCTAATACTCTACTTTTTATACTAAAAGCCTTGCCTACATAAATAATATTGTCATTATAATCTTTAATGAAATAAATACCACTTTCAGATTTTTTTAATTTATTATCCAATTCTTCTATACTCATAAAATGCAATTCACTCATACTTCTCTCTCCTTAGCAGTTTTAAATCGTAAAAAACAAGCAAGGTTTCTAAAAAAGTACTTAGCTGCCCTAGCATCTCTTATTTTATCTCTTGCTAAATGTCAAAAAACTGTTTCTATGTTACTCAACTATCAATATGATTATTAATAAAATTTTCAATCGTTATTATCTCGCAATTTTATCATGTAATTTCGAGATCGTTTCCTCATTTAAATTACTGTGTTTTATCGAATAAAGGAAATATATTACTACCCCAATAGTAATCCAAATACTAAAGTACACCCATGTCCTTAACGGTAAATTTAGCATTAAAAACACACAGCATACAATTGCAACGCATGGTAATACAGGTACAAAAGGTACCATAAATCCACGTTTTAAATTTGGGTGTGATTTACGAAGGATAATAACTGATAGACAAACTAACGCAAATGTCACCAAACTACCGATATTAACTAAATTAACTAATTCTTTCAAATCAATAAACCCAGCTATTATAGAGCTCCCTATTCCTGCTAATCCAGTTATAAAAGTGGGTGCTCCAGTTTTCTTATTAACTTTCGCAAATGATTTCGGTAACAATCCATCACGACTCATTGCAAAGAATACTCGTGTTGCCGCATACATATTGGAAAAAATAACAGCCATAAGGCCAATTACAGCACCTGCAGCAATTGCACCAGCGACTTTTCCTTGTCCTACAACTTCCATTACATAAGCCATCGCCTCAGGAACATTTAATTCTTTATAGGAAACCATTCCTGTCATAACAAGGCATACCATAACATAAATAATTGTACATATGATTAATGATGCAATAATACCGATCGGAAGATTACGTTTCGGATTTTTTACTTCTTCTGCTGAAGTTGCTAATATATCAAAACCCGTAAAAGCGAATAAAATAGCTGCTCCACCCGTAAAAACTCCACTTAAACCGTATGGTGCAATTGGTATCCAGTTCATTGGTTTTACATAGAATATACCAACCGTAATAAACAACAAAATCATTCCAATTTTAATCAATACCATTATATTATTGATTCGTTTGCTTTCCCTCGTACCACGGGATAACATCCATGCTAATATCAATGTAATGATTACTGCTGGTAGATTCACAATACCACCATGCGAAGGAATCGTTACTAGAGCTTTAGGTATCTCTAATCCAAACCCCTTTATTAAATTGTGGAAATAGCCTGTCCATCCAGCAGCGACAGCCGCTGTTGCCACGATATATATTAACAGCAATGACCAACCTACTAGATGAGCAACAAACTCACCAATTGTTGCATATGAGTACGTATATACACTACCAGATGCCGGGAGTGTGGAAGCAATTTCTGCGTAACATAATGCTATAAATCCACATATAATTGCTGCAAGTACAAATGAAAAAATAACTGCTGGACCAGCATCTCTTGCTGCTACTAATCCAGTTAACACAAGTACCCCTGTTCCAACTATCGAGCCTATCCCTAACATAATTAAATCAAATGCTCCTAATGTTTTCGTTAAAGTCTTGCTTTGATTATGCTCTAACAATTGTGTAACGGATTTCTTTTTTAGTAAATTACTCATATTTTCTGTATCCCCTTTAAAATAAGGTTTGTTTTTCTCTTTAGTGTTGTATATAAATTTACTTAGTTATTAACTAGCCTCATAATATTTCTTTTACATTAAATAGATTTGAAATATTATATAAATTCGCTTCTCACTTACTAGTTAAACTAGACATTTCCATAGATTTTTGCGTACAACGTTTCATAGCTGAAATGATAGCTGTTCTTAAACCTTTTTCTTCTAGCGTTACTACAGCTTCTATCGTCGTTCCACCTGAAGAACAAACCATATCCTTCAATTCACCTGGATGTATTCCTGTTTCCAATACCATTTTTGCAGAACCTAATACAGCCTGAGCCGCAAATTTATAAGCTTGTTTTCTCGGCATACCGCCAAGTACAGCAGCATCTGCCATGGCTTCTATAAACATATACACATATGCTGGAGAAGAACCACTAATAGATGTAACAACATCCATTAGTTTTTCATTTACGACCTCCGTCTGGCCGAAAATATTAAATATGTTAAGTACCTCTTTTATATCTTTTTCTGTAACCATTTCATTAAAACATAACGCAGACATTCCTTCTCCAACAAGTGCCGGTGTATTAGGCATTACTCTAACAACCTTTAACTTTCTACCAAATTCATTCTCAGTGCTCTTAATACTTTTTCCTGCAGCAATAGTTACAACGATTACATCATTTTTTATTTGATCTTTTATTTGGTTAATTACCGATGAGTATAAATCTGGTTTGATTGATAAAATTAAAATATCAGCACTTTTAGCGACTTCATTATTGTTAGTAGTTATAGTTATGCCATATTCATTACTAGCATTTTTTAAATTAATGACGTTTAAATCTGAACAAATTATTTGATCTGGAGAAACTATATTTTTTTTTATCATCCCACCTATCATAGCGATACCCATGTTTCCACATCCGATGAATCCTATTTGTTTATTCATAATAATTTGCTCTTGCTCCTTCTACTCTAAATTTTATTGATTTTGAAATTATTATTCTAAATAAGGGCTATTACAATTACTGGGTTTATCAATAGAATTTCAAAATTCTCCTTCCTATATAGAGCTTACATATACCTCTAATAACTTCTTTGCTTTCGCTGAATTTTGAGGTGGGGGTCTTACTGCCCGGCAAATAGCCGGATAAAATCATTTCTTTAATCTATAATAAGAAGGACATAAAAAAACAAAAAGTTACAAAAATTTTCAAATTAAAACTTTTATAACTTTTTGTTTTGATGCAAATATAATATTAATTAAGGTATCTCACCGTTTTAAACTTGACGCTCCATAATCTTGTATAGTTACATTTATATGATATTTAATCGGTACCTTACTAAATGTTTGATCCCAATTTTTTTTGACTTTCTCCCATGTTCTCGGGTGTTTAATTCTTAATTGGTTGCCAAAACCCGCAATATCGACTTGGTATTCTTTTTGTATTTTTTTTGTAACATGATGTACTAAGTGCTTTACTTCTTTTTCAATAGCTTTTTCTTCCCTTTTTAAAAATTCATTTTCAAAATCTTTTCCTGATTGCATCCAATTTTCAGACAAACGCCCTTCTGATTCAATGTTTACATCAAAGGAAATATTATTTCCGTTAACATGTGGTATGATTTTGCTTTTTATTAACTTTATTTCGTATATAATGAGTTTCTTTGATTCTTTATCAAAAGTTTTTACCACACCACCATTCCTTTTTCCGTTTATCCATACTACTCCTTCCAATTCCTGTTCATTTAAAAAGCCCATCAACTTTTTTGTCTTTCCTTTAATTACAGCAGCTCCTGCAAATTTTGTTTCTCCTTTTATCGAGATTACATTTTGCAAAAGAAAACTGGACCCTGACCGCATCTTTCCTTCCAATTTAGCGAGCGATACAGGAGGTAAAATCCTTGTTGTTCTATTTCTATTATCTGCAATTCCAGACAAACGAAATGCTGGGATTTCTCCTTTTTTGTTTGATTCCAGTACCTCCTTCGCTAGACCCTTGCTAATTAAGAGCATACAGCTAAGCCGAACTTCATTGTCACGGAGATACTGTTCAAGTAATTGTTCTAAACTGTATGTACGTACAAGACTATCACTAATAACAATGTTTTTTAAATGTGGGCTGAACATTGTGCTCTCTCTTTTCAAAGAAAACTCACGAACAATTTGATGAATGGAATCACCGGTCTCAGAAACATTTATATAACGTTTTTGTTGTCCATTTCCTTTACTTTGTGCTTGCGAACTAACAATTTGATACGTAGCTGTTATAAGATTTCTTTTAGGATAACCTCCTTCCTCATCCTCTTTCTCAATTGTTGAATCCTTCCCTTTATCTAGTGCTATACCTGCAGTTAAGCTCAACTCTTCTACTTCTTTACTGCTCCAACATCCTGTTAAAAATAGAAGCAAAAGCGTCCATAACAAAGCCAAATAGAACCGCATATAATTAAATTTATGTTTCACACTACTCCTCCTTTTAATCGCGTAATAATAAGAAGAAGCAGTGGCAGTAAACCAAATAAAAATAAAGCAGCATTACCGAGCATATCCCCCAATTTAAGCAAGTCATTTATATTTTTCGAAGTCATAGCAATGATGTAAATGATTGGAATTAAAGCAAAAATAAACGGATGAATACCCTTTTTAAAGAGTTGTGCTAATCCTAATGCAGCTGCATAATAACTAATCGTATAGGTAGCAAATATTTGCATAATCCATATTACAAGCAGTAAAGATTCAAAACGTTCAAATATCAATCCAGAAATTTCAAAACTGCGCATAAGGTCAATTGTCGGCCATGTTCTTGTTACAACTCCATCAATTGATAATGCACCAATGACCATTACAACAGTTATTACATAAAAGATTAACGGAATAGAAATTCCAACTAAAATAGCTTTTACTGCTTTATTTCGTTGTTCCATAAATACCAAAAGAATTAACATAATTTCAGGACCTGTATATGCGAGAGACGTTGTTTTTATCCCATCTAATACTGGTTTAATTCCCAAACCTAATACGGGACGGAGATTATCTATCTCGAATATTCCGATACTCATAAAGGAAATGATTAAAAAAATAAAAACAGTAATAGGAAATATTATTTCAAACATCCGTGCAATTGAATTAATACCACTCATAATCAAATAGAGACCTATCCACATAAAAGGCATAACAATAGCCCATGTGGGGGTTCCTTCTAGCAAAAAAAAGCTTATTACTTCTGCCATTGAACGAATTTGAAATGCTGAAGTTGTAAGAAAATACCCTATAATAAGAAAACTAAGCAACCTGCCTATCCATTTCCCTACAATATCTTGACTGTATTGATAAAATGTTTTATTTGGAAACTGCTGACTTAATTTGACCATAATTACTCCTGAAACCATTGCGAGTATCCCACCTAATATAACACTTAGCCATACATCTGGTGTTTTCACTTTTTCCACAGATGCTCTAGGCAAAGTGAGAATTCCTGTCCCAAGTATGTAATTTACAATAATAACAACTGCTTGCGAAGTTGTTATTCGGTCTTTAGGTTTCGTAATCACTGAAGGCCACTTCCTTTCGTCATCAGCTACCTTTTGCGGATAGTTTTTTTGGTATGCATTATTTTCGGTCGACGTCTCATTATTTTTAATGGCATGCGAACCATAAAATCTTTCCAGTCACTAAATCGATACGGAACAGCAGGGCTAGTATAAGGAACGCCAAAACTTTTCAGTTTCACTAAATGACTGCAAAGTAAAAGAAAGAAGAGAATAACACCATACAAGCCAAATATCGCAGCACAAAACATAGCTACAAAACGAAGAATGCGTAACGTAATTCCCACACTATATTGCGGAATAGTAAAAGAAGAAATTGCTGTTACCGCAACAACGATAACCATTATTGGACTAACAATTCCTGCTTCTACGGCAGCCTGACCAATTATTAAACCGCCCACAATTCCCATTGCAGGTCCAATCGGTTTAGGCAGACGTAAACCTGCTTCTCGCAAAACTTCGATAGCTACTTCCATAATTAACGCTTCTATTAAAGCGGGAAAAGGAACTCCTTCTCGCGATCCGATAATAGAAATAGCGAGCTTAGTGGGAATTAATCCTGGATGAAATGAAATAAAAGAAATATACAGTGCTGGAGCAAATAATGAAACAAAAGCTGTCATGAAGCGTAATAAGCGGAGAAGCGTACCAGGAAGCCACCTTTCATAATAATCTTCTGGTGATTGCAGCAGCATACTAAATGTAACTGGAGCAATTAAAACAAATGGTGTTCCATCTAACAAAATAGCTACTCGACCTTCCATCAAAGCACTAATAACACGATCAGGTCGTTCTGTATTTTGAATCTGCGGAAAGGGACTGAGATAATTATCTTCAATGAGTTGCTCTATATAACCAGATTCGAGTACACTGTCTATGTCAATTTTCTGAATTCTGTTTTTTATTTCATCCACCAATTCTGTACTAGCAAGATCTTTAATAAATGCGACGACTAACTCTTTCTTTGCACGTTCTCCTACTGGTAGCTTTACTAATGATAAGCTCTCATCCGCACAGTGTCGTCGCAAAAGTGAGGTATTATCACTTAATACTTCAGTAAAACCGACCCGTGGCCCTCTGACTAATGCCTCCGATACTGGTTCTTCAATGTTTCGTTTATTTGCTTTTGTTGTACCAAGAATAAACACATCTGCTAAACCATCAATTAAAAGAGCTGTTGAACCTATCAATACTTTGGGTATTAAATCTTTTATGTAATGGACTTCTGCTACTTCACTAATTGTAAGAACTTTATTTTTAATATATTCTTTTGAAACAGTCCCCTCCACATAAGAAGATTCATTTTTATATTCATCAGAAAAATCATCCATTAATAATTTCATAATATGTTTGTCAATTATCTCTTTATCTGATAGACCATCAACAAAAACGATCCCAGCTTGAATATCTGTGCGTCCAATATTAAACTTCCGAAAGCGAACATCAGAATTATGTCCGATTTGTTGCTTTATAAGTTCTAAGTTAGAGGCAAAATCATTTGTGAAATGAACGTTTGCATTTTGAGATGGTTTATGATCTTGTTTCGTTTTACTTTGAATATTATTTTTTTCACTTGTTTGTCTCTTGACTTCGACCAACTCATTCTTCCCACTCTTTCTCTGCCATACGAACCCAATGAAAAAATCTTGAGATAGTATACGGAATTAAAAACAAGATAAAAGCTTGTACAAAGACTTTCCAATCTGGAAGATAAGAAGTAATTACGTTCCACATTTTTATCACCCAATTTATATACTCTGCTAGGATTGAGATTTCTAAAAAACGATATGTACTTAATAAAAAATAACTATAAGATTAAAGAGCAGAAAAGCGAGACATTATGCTTATTTAGTACCAATAACCTAATTAGTATAAAAACATTTCTGACCTAAAATACCATTTCCAATTATAATTTGTTAAATATTATCTCCTTTTCCCTTATTTATATGCCCGCATTTGAATTTCAAATAATATAAGGATCAATGATATTTCCTCTTAAAGAAAAAAAGATGCTAGAAGATAGCATCTTTTTTTAAATTCAACTTACTATGTATTTATATTTTATTGTGAAAATACTCGTTTTTTTTAATGAATATTAATGTTTAAAAAAATAAAAAATACATATTCTTTTGTTCTAAGTTCATACACTTCTACCGAATCGATACGGAATTTTCTGATTTTAAAACTAATATGAAATAAAAGAGAATAAAAAGAAAAATTATTATCAATCTATCAATTGAAAATAATTATTAGCAAGAGTTTATCATCTTAACTCCAGGTGTATTCGTTTTGCTTCAAAATAAAGAACTTGAATAAATTTTTTCGTATCAATACGAGCAGGTAATGTTGGTTCATTATTCAATTCTGTCATCTTTCTCCTTACGGTAGTAAAATCAAAAAATCTAGAAGCATAATTTTCGAACTTCGGGTTTAAAAAATCAGTAAGTCCAAGGGATGCTAAATGGTTTAATGATTGATAAATTGCTCTCCGAATCCGTTGTTTGGAAGCTTCTATGAACCTTTTTAATTCGGCATCTTCAGCTGAATCCCCAAGTTTTTTTTGAGCCAAATTCATAAAAATCTCTTTTAGTGAGGGAAAGCCTTGTTCCAACGTGTTATCTTGTTCATATTTATATAAATAATCTAGCATATCCATTAAATCTTTACTTCCACTTTCACTGGCTATTCCTAATTCAGACAAAAGAAAATGAATGGAATTTTGAAAATGATTGAAAGTATTTAAATGTTTTTCATTACGGTATTTTTCTTGCACACTTGAATTACTATCCAATTTTAGTACCATATTAAGCGATTCTTGAATGTTTTTTATTGATTTTTCCAAACGAATTCGTTCAATGACTTTCCGAACAACTGTTAATACTTCAATCCGGTTAATTGGCTTAATAATATAGTATTCAACACCAAGCGAATAAGCTTCAGCAATTAATTCTTTTGATTCTACTTGAGAGACCATGATGATTTTCCCTTTAAACGAAGGCTTTATTTGACGAATTGTTTTTATTCCATCTTGATTCGGCATTAACAAATCGATAAATAAAATGTCTATATTTTTAAGGATTACCATTTGTTGCTCTAAAGATAAACCATCCTCAGCTTCTCCTATAACCTCCCCAAGATCTTCATCCTCGATAATTTGAGCCAACATTGAGCGAACCGCTTTTTCATCATCTACTATATAAAAATACATAGAATCACCCTTTCGAAATTATATGATCAATCCCTAATTTAATTATAAAAATTGATCCTTTTCCTTCGGTTCTGTCCTCAAGCGTAACATCACCTTCAAGTTGTGCGACCATTTCTTTAACATACGATAATCCGATACCTGTCGATGGATTGCCTAAATCATCATATTTAGAAGTAAACCCAGGCTCAAAAATTGAATCTTTATATTTTGAAGAAATACCAGGACCATTATCGCCTATTTGAAATTCAACAAAATGGTGGTCTTTATTAATGTCAATTGTGATGGTTCCCATACCTTGGATAGCTTCTACAGCGTTTGTAACGATATTATTTATAATAGATAAGATTGTATAAATATGATAATGAGGATGCACACCATCAATTTTATACACAAATTGGATATCTTTCTCTAACAACTGTGCATATTTCGTATTTGCCCGTATAATGATATTTACTAGTTCATGTACAGACATATAATCTGTAAAACTTTCATCTGAAATTAATTTTGAAAGTCCCGCAAAAATACGTTGGTTATCCTTTTTAACGTCATGGACCTCACCAGCAATTTGTAATGCCTGTTGCCTTAAATCCTCAAACTGAAAATCCATCTGTTTATGCTCAAAAGAGTCCAAAGTTTTATATAAATCATAGGATTTTTTTGTTATATTCTCAGCATCTTGTAATGTTTTTTTTAAATGAACAGCATCTTCATATAAATTAGAGATGAGCATGAGCATATGTTCATTTTGTTTCTTTATATGTCGCTCCCTTGATTGTGCTTCATACAATTTCATCATATTGAAAAAGCTTAGAACTATAAAACTATGGGAACATGCGATAACAATGATCTCATTTATTGCCTCGGATGTGATCGATGTTTTTAATACGAAATATTGAATCATTAATTCCACACAGTCTGACAGTATCTCAATCATGCAACCAATAAAACCAATCATTAGTGGTTGATGATAAAAACGTTTGATTTTTGCTAAATGAAAGAGATACGAATAAGTAAAATAAAAGAAAAAACTAGGATAGTGAGTATGAAAAGCGGCTAGCCAATCCATATTTTCCTTTATAATGACATCCATTGAGATACGAAATACTACCACGACTATCGCTGTTAAAAAACCCGGTAAAAATGCTGGAACTCGTCGAAACAATAACAAAAAAAAGAAAAATGTTGGTGCACCAAAGCTCATTCTAAATGTTTCATTTAAGGGAAATGACTTTATTTCACCTACTAAGGGTACTGTAAGTATCATTAAAACGAGAATATAGATGTCTTTTTTTACTAAATTACTAAGATTCAAAATAATCACTTCTCACTTTCGCCTAACAGTCAGTATACAAACCTATTTGCATTAATACAATACTTACTCTATTTTTTTCAAAAACTGATAAATAAGTTATAAACGAAAGCATTATAGATTGTGAGTATTCATTACACTCTTCTACTTTAGAAAGATACTTTATAACTCAAAAATGTTCAGACACAATATAAGGTCTGAACACTTTTGGACTCGCTCTAACACCAAAATATCTGTGCTCCTTGTTAAAATATACTTAAATCCCATTCTTTTGCAATATGTTCTAACAACATAATTCCTGGTAAACTATTCCCATACTCATCAATGGCTGGTCCGTAAATACCAATACCACATCCATCTTGAAACGATAAATCCTTCCTAGATTTTGAGGGAACAAGTGTCATAATTCCGCCGGATACCCCACTCTTAGCTGGTAATCCAATGAAAGCAGCAAATTTTCCGGAAGCATTGTACATTCCACAAGTAAGCATTAAAGCTTTTGTTAACCTAGCTACTTCTTTAGGGAGCACTTGTTCTTTGCGAATAGGATGATATCCATCATGTGCTAGTATAAGCCCTATTAAGGCAATATCTTCTGTATTTATTTCAATCGAACATTGTTTTAGGTAAACCTCTAGTGTCTCCTCCACATCTGATTCTAGAAAACCATTCTCCTTTAAATAGTATGCTAATGCTCTATTACGATGAGCCGTTTCCCATTCTGATTGAAATACTATTTCATTAATAGCAGGACGCTTCTCTATCATTTTTTCAATTAATACGTATAGAGATTCTAATTTTTCTTGCACCGATGTCCCTGGCAAAAGTGAAGCTATCGTAATTGCTCCAGCATTAATCATAGGATTAAAAGGTTTTCCTGGTTTATGTATCTCTAAACGAATAATTGAATTAAAGGCATCTCCAGTTGGCTCTACGTCAACTCGTTCTAATACATAAGAAATACCGCGACTTAAACAAGCGGCTATAAAACCGATTACTTTTGATATACTTTGTAATGTGAAAGGTATCTCCCAATCTCCTGATTTTATCATTGTTCCATCTGGCTTTACTATACAAATACCTAACTGCGATACATTTATTTCCCCCAGAGCAGGAATATAACTGGCGCTTCGTCCCTTAGCTGCATACGTTCGATAATGAGCTACCCATTTATCTAAGCAAACTTTTTCTTGACCCTCAACTTGAACGCTAGAATCCTTTATCATTTAATCATATTCCCCCGTACTATTAACTTTATATAGAATGATTTTTTCTTTACTATAATCAATACTATTTGCACTAGAACCAAGAAAAATATTCAGACATATTGCAGTCTGAATATCCTTCTTATTACACACTTTTCTTTTTTGAAGTTTTCTCATAACTATCCCAACATTCAATATTTTCAAGTCCTTTAATGTTTTCTTTATAAAAAATAGGATCTTTACCAGCTTTTTTCTGGTTTATATAATCTTGTAACGCCGCAAATGCTACTTTTGAAAGTAAGGTAATAGCAATTAAATTAATAATAACCATAAAGCCCATAAATAAGTCCGCTAAATCCCATACAATTTGAATCTTTGCAACAGAACCAAATACAATCATAGCCAACACACTTATTCTGTATATCATTAACCACACTTTACTTGTATGTAAGAAGCGAATATTTGTTTCACCATAATAATAGTTGCCAATTAACGCACCAAATCCAAATAAAAAAACAAAGATAGCAAGACAACCCGATGCCCAAGGACCTATGTGTTCACTTAATGCTGCTTGTGTAAGTGCAATACCATTTAACCCCGGTTGTTTATATGCATCAGACAGCAAAATAATAAAGGCAGTGCTAGTACAAATGATCAGTGTATCCGTTAATACACCAAATGCTTGAATCAGTCCTTGTTTCACCGGATGACTTGTTGTTGCTGTTGCGGCAACGTTTGGTGCACTTCCCATACCAGCTTCATTTGAAAATAAACCACGTTTAACTCCATTCATAAGTGCTGCACCAATTGAACCGCCTGCTATTTGTTTAAAACCAAATGCGTTTTGAACAATAAGAGAAAGAACTTCCGGCATTTTTGATATGTTGGTAACTACAACAAATAATGCAACTCCAATGTATAATACCGCTAAAAATACCACCTTGTATTCAGCCATTTTTGCAATACGTTGTACACCACCAAAAATAATCGCAGCGAAAGCAATGGCCATGATTATCCCAACTGTTAGACGATCTGTACCAAATGAGTTTTGAAAAGCAATTGTAACTGTATTTGATTGTACTGAATTGAATACAAGACCAAAAGTAATTGTGATTAAAATAGAGAATAATACTCCCATCCAACGTTTATTCAACCCTTTTTCCATATAATAGGATGGACCACCGCGGAAACCAGTTTTATCTTTTACTTTATATATCTGTGCTAATGTGCTTTCGACAAAACTGGAGGCCGAGCTAATAATAGAAATAATCCACATCCAAAATACAGCTCCAGGACCACCTAATGCAATTGCAATCGCAATTCCTGTGATATTCCCTGTTCCAACGCGGGCTGCCATACCAATACAAAACGCTTGAAAAGGAGAGATTTGATCTTTAGAACCACTTTTCCCCTCCATTAATACACGGACCATCTCTTTTAACATTCGAAACTGTACAAAATTCAATTTAAATGTAAAATAAATTCCGCAAATAACAAGCATAATAATTAACAATTTAGACCATAAAAAATCATTTGTTGATCCGACTAAGTCTACAAAAAGCCTTTCCATACCATCACTCCATGCAAAAATTTGTATATCATAATCTATATAAAATCACCTATATTTCCTGGTACAAATACCTCTTTCATATTCAAATACAACAAGGATAAAAATTTTCTATATTAATCGGATTGGCCTGTTTAAGCAAACATCACAACATGTAACCGTAAAACTGAAATTTTGAAGTACTTAACGCTTATACAAACGGATGCTCTACCCCTTTCTGCAAACTAATATTTTTATCCACTAACATTGTTGTACTATTATGTTTGTTTCGTTTACCGGTGATTTAAATCATAATAATCAATAGTGATTAAGTGTTTTTTTGTTAATTGTCTCAAGAACATGGAAATATCTCCTTTCTCACTACTAATCTCAAAAATAGGCTAGGTAAAAACTTCGCGAAAAATCTATAAAGCGCTTTCACTATTCAACTAAGAAAACCTTGTCTTTAATTTATAATTAAAAGTACAGAATGTTACGAAAAAGTACAGATTTTTATAAAAACAAAAAATATTTTAAGTCTTTTTTCATCTAAAAAACACTGAGATTTTGTGAATTTTATACAGTATCCAAACGTCGCAGATTCCGTTCTACCTAACCTTTGACAAGCCTCTATTTTCTTCATAAAAACATGCATACTTTTCTCTTTTAGAAGTTCATATAAAGGATTTGAAATCAAGAATCAACGAAATGTTATAAGAATATTCAAAAAATAAAACATTTAATTTATTTATGGTATCATACAAAAAACATTTGTTTTATCAATTAATCCCCCTAGTGGGATTCCTCTATATTGCACATATTTACAACATTACAGACACTTAGCAAAAAAGGATTTTGTTGAAGGGATGAAACATTACAAAACTCTTATTTAGAACCTTATGTCATCCTCTTTTCTAGCAATATCGAGTTATCCAAAAATATGATTTTGACAGCTCCACAAATAAAAAACTACTCATATTATTATTTTTTTGAAAACGTTATTAATATGATTCCATTTAAGTTTCAAATTTTAGAACAACCAATTGATAAGAAAAGCTATTAATTTTATTGCAATATAAGAGGATTTGTTGAATATCTATCATTAAATGTATATTTCCTTTGCTTTTCATTCTACTAACATAGATTACAGGTGGTGTATTGTGAAAGAAATAGTATTCGTTCAAAATAAAAAAAGACTCCTTATGAAATTCAAATTTTTAAAAAAGGATTTAATACTTACCATTTCACTGATACTAGCAATTGTAAGCTGCTTAATACATTCACCAAAGATCGAATATATTAACTTTGAAGTGTTAATTAGCTTATTTAATCTAATGGTGGCCATTAAGGCCTTTGAACAGCTAAAGATATTAGACAAACTTGCCGTTGTAATTTTAAATAAATGCAATAACAGCAGGTCAATATCTATTATTCTAATTTTGTTATGCTTTATTTGCTCCATGGTTGTAACAAATGATGTCGCCCTCCTCACTTTTGTACCAATAACACTTGTCATTAGTAAACAAACAAAAATGAACATGATGGATACAATCATCCTGCAGACAATTGCGGCAAACATCGGCAGTAGCTTGATGCCTATGGGAAACCCACAAAATTTATATCTATATTCTTACTATGGAATTAAGCTCATCCCATTTTTAGGTTCAATCCTGCTTTTAGCTGTACTTGGAATCAGTTTGTTATTTATATTTACTCAAAAACTTCAAAAAACAGATTTGAAAATAGAACTACCTGTAATTACCGTGAAAAATCGAAAAAAAGCTACCGTCTGGATTTTGATACTTATCACTATCATTGCATCTATTTTTGGTGTCATTAATTATTACATTGCGCTAATAGTCACATTGATAGCTGCATTTACGTTAGATAGAAACTTACTTTTTAAGATCGATTACTTTCTTCTAATAACCTTTGTCGGTTTTTTTATTTTTATCGGAAACATTTCCCATTCGGATGCGCTGGAGACATTTGCTCGCGCTAATTTAAGAGGAGATACTTCAGTCTTCTTTAGTTCCATATTTTTGAGTCAATTGATTAGCAATTTTCCTACTTCAATTCTTCTATCAAACTTTACTTCTGATTGGAAAGCTTTATTACTAGGAGTAAATATTGGAGGGCTTGGAACAATTATCGCATCTTTAGCCAGTGTAATCTCCTATAAACTATTCATTCAGGCCAATGTTAAAGAGAGTAAGGCGTATTTAATTAAATTTAGCATTTACAACTTTTCATTTTTAATCATACTTACATGTATACAATACTTTATTTTTAAATTTCTATAACTTTAAAAAGTGATTACTACTAGAATAATAAAAACCAAAACTTTCTCAACATTAAATTGAGAAAGTTTTGGTTTTAAAGTACATAATACTTACAATTAGCATTATAAGCAAGATCCACAAATTGCATCAATTAACTCACCAGTTATCCAACGACTGTCTGATGATGAAAGAAAACCTCTAAAAACTAGTTGATAATCTTTTAGAATTTAACTTTCCTATAATACTCTTTGCTATTTCTTCAATATTTTCATTTAGAAAGAAATGACTACCTTCAAAAGAATGAAAAGTACACGTTTTACTTGTATATTGCTTCCATTTTATTACTTGATCATATGTAGTAAATTCATCATTTTTCCCATTAAATATAAGAAAATCAATATCACATGGTTGTATATTATTATCATGAATGTATGTCTCGACAATCTTAAAATCTGCTCTTAAAATAGGGAGAAAAATCTCCATTAATTCTTCTGATTGAAGTACCCCAGATGGTGTACCTCCCATTGCAATAACTTCTCTTTTAAATTGTTCATTAGGAAGATTATATCGGATATTTTTTATTTTACTATTTGGATGGTTTCTACCGGACAAAACAAGAAATTCAGGTAATTCGTTATTAGAATCCTGTATTTTCCTGGCTACTTCATAGGCAATCAAACTCCCCATGCTATGCCCGAATAGAATGTACGGCGAAGCATCTATTTGCTTAACTATACTAGTGTAGGCATCATTTACGGCCTCTTCCATACCTTGGTACAAGCTTTCTTCAATTCTATATCCTCTGCCAGCTAATTCTATCGGGACTACTTCAATATATGGATTAAAGTAATTTTTCCATTTTGCGTAGTTAAACGCAGATCCCCCAGCATGTGGAAAGCAAAAAAGTTTAGTCTTCTGCATTGATTTTCTCCTTACTTTCAAATTTGTATATAGTTTGGCAAATTGTATAAATGTCTTTAATTATTATCTCTTGCGGAAATTCATCTCTTGTTGCACAAGCAGATAACTTATAATTTGAATCAATGTTATATTGTTTAAAGTAAAAGTTTTTAGGTATATGCTTGTATGAAATTGAAGTTCGTGATTCTTTTTTTATAGAGAATGAATTTAATGGGGTATAAAGCCCTTTTCCAATCGTTTTTATATAGCTTTCTTTTAATGTCCATAAATCATAAAAATAATTAATTTGTTCATCAGAATTCATATTAGATATATCATAAAATTCTTCCGCTGAAAAAAATTCTTTTGCTAATTTAAAAGCCTCTATTTCTGAAACTTTTTCTATATCAATACCCACATTAAAATTAGCAGTAGTACAAACCACCCATTCTCCTGAATGAGACACATTAAAATGAAAGTCAGAAAAGTTTTCAACAAAAGGTTTTCCATACTCATTATATATAAATCTAATTTCTTCATTATTAATTTTATACTTTTGGCAGATTAGAGATCGGATTAGTAAATCCCCTATCAGGGTCCTATTAATGTCGCATGAATTTAATAATCGCTTCATTCGCTCTTTCTTCCCATTTGAAACCAAGTTACTAAGTTTCTTAAACAAATGACTTTCAATATTCTTTGGTATTTTCACAGCGTGAATTTGTATGATAAATCACGTCCTTTTTTAAAGAATGGCTTCATATATGAACGTTACAGAAACTCAAATTAACTTTATTAAATTGCATATACAATAGAAAAGGTGCATATTTACATATCAATGAAAATATGCACCTTCCCTCAGTAATATCATCAGGCATTCGCTTCTATTACAAAGATTTCTATGTCTCTACCAATTACTTTTTACATTATCCCCTTAAAAAGTAATGCTCTTAATATATTCATTATTCCCTACACTTGATATGCAGGTATTGGTCTCCCCTTTTCGTTCATTGCTTTGCATCTTTTATACTCTCTACTTTTCCGTTAATAAAATGGACTTCTCTTTTATTCCTTCAAATTCATTTAGTAGATACATAGCTATTTTTTCAACTGCAGGTGAATCTACTATTTCCTCATGTGATCCAGGGACTGAATACCTATTTACTCTACCTTTTAATAAAGGTCCCCAATCTGTAAACAACTCTTTTCCTTCCTCAGCACTAAAGTAGAGAACTTCTCCAGAGTATGGTATCAAATCATTCTCTGCCATTAAGTTCAGGCATTTCCTATGAGCATTGATAACTTGCTTTAAATTCATAAGATCTGCATCTGGCGGGAGTACTCCTTCCATAATTAATCGCTCCACAAGCATATCTTGTTTATGGATGAGGCCTTCTTCCTGCTCAGTAAAATCTCTAGGAATGAAATGCTCATATATATATGAGAGCATTTCTTCTCTTGTTTTATAATCCTGCTCTGATGGTACTTTTGTATCCATTAGTACCAACAACTCAACTTCCTCACCTTGACTCCTTAGTACAGTTGCGACTTTATAAGCAATTGCACCGCCCAAAGACCATCCTCCAAGACGATATGGACCTTCTGGCTGAACACTTTTTATTTCTTCGATGTAAAATTGAATTACTTCCGGCAAGGTCAACTCGTCAATTTCTTTCTTTTCTATAAGAGGATTCTGTAAACCATAAAATGAACAATGGTTCTTAAGTAATCTTGCTAGTTGAATGTAACAGAATACATTCCCCATAAACGGATGAATGCAGAAGAACGGTCTTTTTTCTGATTCTTGCAGTGGAACCAGCGCTGATACTGATTTCGTCATATCATACTTATCACGAATAAGGCATGCGATTCCTTCCACTGTTGGATTCTTAACCAATGTAGACACCTTAATCTCTTTTCCAAACTTCTCCCTAATTTTTGAAACTAGTTTAATTACAAGGAGAGAGTGTCCCCCTCTATTAAAGAAATCATCATTTACATAGACATCTTCTATCTGTAACACATCCTGCCAGATTTTAATCAACTGATATTCAATTTCATCCCTTGGAATGATTGGTGTAGAGAAGTTATTTTCTCTTTGAATAGTTAAATTGTTCAATGCCTTTCGATCAACTTTTCCATTCGTTGTAAGAGGCATCTCGTCTACCTTAATAAAGTGTGCAGGAACCATATAATTCGGTACTTGTCTCTTGAGATATTCACGCCAATCATGCATACTTCCATCTCCAACTACATAAGCAACCAATCTCTGCTCTCCTAATTTATCCTCTGTTACCAAAACTACTGCTTCTTTTACCAATGGATGCCCCTCTAGATTCGCTTCAATCTCTTCAAGTTCAATACGAAAGCCCCTAATTTTCACTTGATTATCAATTCTTCTCAAGTAATCTAAATTACCATCAGGTAAATAACGAACCAAATCTCCCGTACGATATAAACGCTCTTCTTCATTAAATGGATGACGGATAAATCGCTCTGCTGTTAATTCTGGACGATTCAAGTATCCTCTCGCTATACCTGCACCACCGATATATAGCTCACCTGTTACACCAACTGGAACAGGTAGCAAATTTTTATCCAATACATAAGTTTGAACGTTCGGCAACGGACGTCCAATCGTAACTCTCTTACTATCTGTTTGAATATGATAACACGTTGCATCAACCGTACATTCTGTAGGACCGTATACGTTATAAAAATCAATTTTTTCGGTCTCTACTAGCTGTTCCCATAATGACGGCATGATTGCTTCACCACCGACTAATATCTTACTTGGTACATGAACATCAGCACTTATTTCTAGCAACCCTCCATCTATAAGTAATTGAAGTAATGAAGGTGTCATATCAAACATTTCCAATTTATTCTCCCTAATATAGGACACAAATTGTTCCGGATTAGTGCGAACTTCACTTGGGATAATATATAAACTTGAACCATAAAGCAACATTTGTAATTGCTGAATAGATACATCAAAGGCAATTGACGCATTCAAACCGACGCGCATATTACTAGGTATGTCATGTGAGAAAACTTCTTTTTGTAAACCATAGGATAGGTTTATTACAGAATGGTGCTGTACTAAAGCCCCCTTTGGATTCCCTGTCGAACCAGAAGTATAGATAACATACGCTAAGTTTTCCCCTGTTACCTCACATATTGGTGAAAGTTTGCTTTCTTGAGAAAGCATTGCTTGGTCCCTATCTAGGCAAACTGTCTTGATGTCTTTAGGTATCCATCCTAGTAATACCTCATTTGTAACTAACACTTTAATTCCCGTGTCTTGTAAAATATATTGCAGGCGGCTTTCCGGATTCGATGGATCCAATGGAACATAGGCTGCTCCAGCCTTCCAAATTCCCATGAGACCAACAATCATCTCAACTGATCGATCAAAGCAGAGGCCAACTAATGACTCTGTCCCAATTCCACATTTCTGTAAATGATGGGCTAATTGATTAGCTCTTTCATTCAGCTCTCGATACGTTAGTTGCTGTTTTTCATCTACCACTGCCACCGCGTCAGGTGTACGATTTACTTGCTCTTCGAATAGTTGATGAATTACATTCTCACGTGGATAGGATATAGCATTATTATTCCATTCTTCCAATAGCTTTCTTTGTTCAGCCTCCGTAATATATACTAGCTCCGATAGATTTTGATCAATGTTTTTGAGCATTTGCATTAACACTTTGTGTAAATGACCCAGCATTCGTTCAATGGTTACTCTATTAAACTTACTACGGTCATACATTAACTTTAACGATAACTGAATTCCTGGAACTACAGCCAATCCTAATGGATAGTGGGTTTGTTCTACCCCTTTCAATTCACCAATTTCCAGATTTTCTGAAGATTCTTCTTTCACTGGATAATTTTCAAACACATATAAACAATTGAACAGTGGTGTACCTCTAGGAACCTCACTCCACCCCTGAATCTCTGTCAAAGAAGCATACTCATATTGTCTTCTTTCTATCTCTTCCTCTTGTAACTTCTGCAACCAATCTATTACTTTTATATCATCCATCAATTGAATTCGCGTCGGTGACGTTGTAATGAAAGGACCTACGATGTTTTCAACACCAATAATCTCCGTAGAACGCCCTGAGCTTGTTACACCAAAGACAATGTCATTTTCTCCACTATATCGGCTCATGAGATATGCCCATGCACCTTGAATTACTGTACTCAAAGTAAGTTTATTTCGTTTCGCCCATCCTTGTAACTCTTGAGTCTGTTCTTCTGATAAATACGTAACCTTCTCTGTGTAACCTTTTTCTTCCTCTTTATTTTCTAAGCCCAGTAAAGTTGGTGCAGTAAAACCTTTTAGCTTCTCTCTCCAGAATTGTTCCGCCTGCTCCTTATCTTGTTCTCTGAGCCATTGGATATATTTCTTATATGGTGAGGATTTAGGTAACTTTACAGCTTCTCCATTCATTCTCTTCTGATAGACTGTAAGTAATTCATTAAAGACCAATGGTAAACTCCATCCATCCAGTAAAATATGGTGATGTGTCCAAACAACCCGATATTCTTCCTCACCTTCTTGAATGACCGTTACCCGCATCAATGGTGCTTCATCAAATTGGAAGGCTTGTTTTCGATCTAATTCCAAAAAGACTTTTCTTTTTTCTTCTATCTCTTCACTTGTCATTGTACTCCAGTCTTCTTTGTTCACTTTAAATGGGATATTTTCATACACCACTTGTACAGGTTCTTCAATTTCGTCCCATACAAATGCTGTACGAAAAATTTCATGCCGCTGAATTACAGATTTCCACGCCTGCTCAAAAGTAGGAATATCCATTTCCCCTTGAATCATAAAACTCAATTGCACTATATACGGTGCAACATGTTCATCCCCTTGATCATGCAATGTGTGGAAAATCATACCTTCTTGCAAAGGTGATAGTGGATATAAATCAGTAATCTGATTTTTCTTTCCACGATGCATTTTATTTAGTACATTTGTCAAACCTTCTTGGCTAATATTAGCCATTGCAAAATCCGAAATGGTCAGTGCAGATTCTCTATCTGAAGATTGAATCAATCTACTCAGTTGATATAGCATATTCTGTGCAATACTTTGAATCGTTGATTTGGCAAATTGTCCAACATTGTATACCCAAGTGAACTGAAGTTTTCCATCCGTTACAACCCCAATTACATCAATTACATGCGATCGCTTGGAACCGGCAGCATGATCTAAACGCTTAAATTCGTTCTCTGGAATAAACATTGCATCGCTAGAAAACATTTGGTCAAATTGTCCAAGATAGTTAAAACTAATAGACGGTGTATATTGGGAGCTTAATGGCTCACACATTGTTGTGTTCATGTAACGCAACACCCCATAATCAACACCCTTATTAGGAATTTTGCGAACTTGTTCTTTAACTGCTTTTAATGCTGCAATTGGCGTATTAGCATTAGTAATATTTAAATGAACTGGGTAAATACTTGTAAACCATCCCACGGTTCTCGATAAATCAACATCTTCAATAATCTCTTCTCGACCATGTCCCTCTAAATCTACGCTTAATATCGGCTGCCCCGTACATGCTGCTGTAGCTTGTACCAATGCTGCTAATAATACTTCATTGATTTGGACACGGTGAGTGCTTAAAGTCTCTTGCAATAACATACGGGTCTCATTCTCGTTTAACACCACAGTAATTTCCTCAGTTACTGCGCTTACTGGATTACTTATAGTACCATCTACTGGTAGTATAACTACGTCTTGTTCAACCTGCTGCTCCCAGTAATGTAGCACTTCTTTTGATATTCCAGTTTGAGCGTAATGTTGTAATTTCTCCGACCATTCTTTAAAAGATGTACTCTTCATAGGTAATTGAATTTTTTGCCCTTGGACCGCTTGCGTATATGCTGTTTGCAAATCTTCCAATAAAATTCGCCAAGAAACACCATCCACGGCTAAGTGATGAATTGTCCAAAATAATCGACCAGTCTCCTCACCTTCATCAAAATACACCATTCTCATTAAAGGACCATCATGTAAATTCAATCTTTCTTGTGCAACATTAATCTCTTTTTGAATAACTTCATGCCAATCCGCTTCCGGCACTTCGTCTAATGAAATGACAGTCAGCATCAATTGTTCTTCAATTCCTTCATTCCACTGTTCCCAAGTCCCATTAGGTAAACGTTCATATCTTAAACGCAGGGCATCATGATGAAGTAGAAGGTTACGCGCTGCCTTTTCCAATGATCCTATGTCCAATTTTTCTTTCGTTCTAAAGAACATGGATTGATTCCAATGATGTGGATTAGGATGATTTTGTGCAAAAAACCTTTGCTGAATAGGTGTAAGTATCGTCTCTCCAGTTATAATTCCTTGTTCAGCTTGTACACCTTGTTCTTCTTTGACTACTTGCGCTAACTCAGCAATTGTTTGGTGTTCAAATAGTTGTTTTGGTGTCAACTGTAAACCAGCTTGCTTTGCGCGAGAGACAATCTGAATGCTAAGAATTGAATCTCCACCAATTTCAAAAAAGTTATCATAAATACCAATACGTTTTGAACCTAGCACACGTTCCCAAATGATAGAAAGCTTATGTTCACGTTCATTTCTTGGGGCCGCGTAGCCTTCTTGTATTCCTTGATAATCTGGTATAGGTAACGATTTCCGATCAACCTTTCCATTTATGGTTAGCGGTAATTCTTTCATTTCGACAAAGTAAGAAGGTATCATATGGATTGGCAGTTTTGTTTTAAGATACTCTCGCCATTCTTCTACACTACCTTCGCCCACTACATAAGCTACTAACCTCTTATCTCCCGACTGATTTTCCCTAACTATTACAACTACCTCTTTTACCAAGTCATGCTCTTGTAAAGTCGACTCAATCTCCCCAAGTTCGATTCGAAATCCTCTAATCTTCACTTGATTATCCATTCTTCCTAAGTAGTCTATATTACCATCAGGAAGATATCTCACAAGATCGCCTGTTCTATATAACCTCTCGCCTTCTTTGAATGGATGAGAAATAAATTGTTCGGATGTTAACTCTGGACGATTCAAGTACCCCTTTGCTAGACCTGCTCCTCCGATATAAAGTTCCCCCATCACACCAACTGGAACTGGCAACCTATTACTATCTAATACATAAGTTTGGACGTTAGGCAATGGACGCCCAATTGTTACTCTCTTACTATCTTTTTCGATATGATAGCATGTTGCATCAACCGTACATTCTGTAGGACCATATATATTATAAAACTGTATTTTATCAGTCTCTACTAGCTGTTCCCATAATGACGGCATAATTGCTTCACCACCAACCAGTACCTTACTTGGAACATGAACGCCATCGCACGTTTCTAACAATCCGGCATCTATAAGTAATTGAAGCAATGAAGGTGTTATATCAAAGATTTCTAACTTGTTCTCCCTAATATAGGCTACAAACTGCTCCGGATCACTTCGTACTTCATTCGGAATAATATACAAACTTGAACCATAAAGCAGCATTTGTAATTGCTGGATAGATGCATCAAAGGCAATTGACGCATTTAAACCGACATGCATGTTAGATGGTATCTCATGTTCGAAAACCTCTTTTTGTAAACCATGCGACAAGTTTAGTACAGAATGATGCTGTATCAAGACACCCTTTGGATTACCCGTTGATCCTGAAGTATAGATAACATACGCTAAGTTTTCTCCTGTTACTTCACATTTTGGTGAAAGAATGCTTTCTTGTGAAATCATTGCTTGATCCCTATCTAGACAAACTATCTTGATTTCTTTAGGTATCCAGTCTTCCAATGACTCGTTCGTAACTAATACTTGAATTCCAGTGTCCTCCAAAATATATCGTAGACGACTTTCTGGATATGATGGGTCTAATGGAACATAGGCTGCTCCAGCCTTCCAAATCCCCATAATACTAACAATCATCTCAACTGAACGCTCAAAGCAAAGTCCAACCAATGATTCATTCCCAATTCCGCATTGCTGAAGATAGTGGGCCAATTGATTAGCTTTTTCATTCAGCTCTCGATACGTTAACTTCTGTTTTTCATCTACCACTGCTACCGCATCAGGTGTACGATTTACTTGCTCTTTAAACAGCTGATGAATCGTACTTTCCTGTGGATATGCTACAGCATCATTATTCCACTCCTCCAACTGTTTTTGCTGTAATCCTGACAATATAGGCAACTTAGCTAATGATTTATCAGGATTCTCCACGATTACATTCAACCAGTTCCCAAAATGTTCAGCCATGGATTCAATAGTTAAGCTGTCAAATAAATCAGTTCTATAAACAAAAGTAAGTAATAAACCCTCTTCCACTTCTGCAGCAGTTAAACTTAAATCAAACTTAGCGATAGGAGCATTACTTTCCATTACTTCTATATTTCTTCCATGTAGTTCTGGTAGCTTCTGTCCCGTATTTTGCAAAGTAAACATGGTTTGGAAAATCGGAGAATGGCTTGTATTTCGTTCAGGTTGGATAACCTCTACAATTTTCTCAAACGGAACATCTTGATACTCATACGCCTTCAATGCTTTTATCCTCACTTGAGACAACAACTCTTGAAATGCCGGTGCATTACTTAAATCAGCTCGATAAACCAATGTATTGACAAAGAAACCAATCAGCCCTTCAATTTCTCGATAATTTCGATTTGCAATTGGGCTGCCAACAATAATATCCGTTTGTCCCGTATAACGAGCAAGGAAACTTTGATACGATGCCAATAAGGTCATGAAAAGTGTGGCCCCTTCTTGACGACTTAGTTCGTTTAATTTATCCAGTAATGAGCGCGATAACAAAACATTATGAGTTAATCCATGGTGGGTTTGCACTGGCGGACGCGGACGATCCATTGGCAACATTAAGACTGGTAACTCACCGGATAATTCTTCCTGCCAATACGCAAGTTGTTGATATAGTACTTCATCTTTCAACCATTCTCTTTGCCACTGAGCAAAATCGGCATATTGAACTGGTAGTGGTTCCAGCTCTGCTTGTTTTTCACCAATCGCATTCTCATAAAATGCCATCCATTCTTGAAGCAAGATTTCCATCGACCATCCATCTGAGATAATATGATGCATATTACATAGAAGAACCCATTCTTCTTCTGAAATTCTTATGAGTTTCCCACGGAACAATGGCCCTTTTTCTAAATCAAATGGAGATTCGACTTCAGTTTGAATCCATTGCTCCAACTTTCTTTCTCGCTCCTCTAATGAAAGCTTAGTTAAGTCCATTTGCAGAAGCGGACGGAAAACGGACGGTTGAATCCGCTGCATAGGATGGCCATCCTCTTCATAAAATACAGTCCGCAAAGATTCATGACGCTCTATCAACTGATTCCATCCCAACTCCAATGCCTCAGGTAACCAATTCCCTGTAAGACGGCATGCCATTGGCATATTATAAAGTGCACTATTAGGTGCAAATTGATCAATAAACCATAAGCGCTGTTGGGCATAAGACAGTGGAATATTTCCCCCTCGTTCCATCGGCATCAATGGTGGAATTTCTCGTTTTTCGCTCCCCTTACGTAACTGATCTATTCGTTTCGATAATGCCTCGACCGTTGAATATTCGAACAGTTCACGTACTGGCAATTTGATTTGAAAGACTTCCTGTAAGCGTGAGACCACTTGTGTAGCAAGTAGAGAGTGACCACCAAGCTCAAAGAAAGAATCCTGAACATCAATGTCTCTTATTCCTAGCACTTGACTCCATACTGAAGCAATAAGTTCTTCCAGCGGAGTTCTTGGGTATACAGTATTTTCAGCGGATTGTTCACTAAGTATAGGCAATGCCTTCAAATCAAGCTTTCCATTCGGTGTAAGTGGTAAAAATTCCATCTCAATAAAGTTTGTTGGAACCATGTAATTAGGTAAATGTGTTTGTAGATGTTCTCGCCATTCATGGACACTTCCTTCACCAACTACATAAGCTACTAATCTCTTATCACCTTGATTATCCTCTCGCGCCAATACAACAGCTTCTTTCACAGAAGAATGCGCCTGCAAAACAGCTTCTATTTCTCCCAATTCAATCCGGAAACCACGAATTTTCACTTGGTCATCTATACGTCCATGGAACTGGAGATTACCATCAGAAAGATAACTTGCTTTGTCTCCTGTATAATAGAGACGTTCTCCTGACTTGAAAGGATGTGGAATAAATTTTTCCTTTGTAAGATCCGGACGATTAGCATATCCACGTGCAAGGCTCTTCCCTCCAATATAGAGATCTCCAATTACACCAATTGGTACTAGCTGAAGATGAGAATCTAACACATAAACTTCTGTATTCGCAATCGGTCGACCAATCGATGGCGTACCTGTTGTCACTCCTACAGGTACGTAACAATCTGTGGTAACAACGGTATTTTCCGATGGACCATACTGATTAATTACCGCAAAAGGAATATCGTTAGATGGATACTGCGTTAATTGATCCCCACCAGTAATGATAAAACGAAGCTCCGTTTTATCTGGCCAAGATAATTTCAATAGTCTTTCCAGAATAGGCGTAGGTGCAAAACTAACTGTTATTTGTGAATCGATGAGCCAGTCCCTTAGCGCTTCTGGATTAATTCTCAGTTCCTCTGTTGACAAGTAGAGTGCTGCGCCAGCAGTTAGATACGGCCAAATCTCCTGGACAGCCGAATCAAAAGCAACCCCTGCAATCTGAGTCGCACGATCCTCTGCTGAAATATGATAAACTTCTTGATGCCAAGAAACCATATTCATTAATGAGCGATTTTCAACCATGACCCCCTTCGGTTTTCCTGTAGAACCAGAGGTATAAACAATATAGGCTAAGTTCTCTGGATTTATTTGACGTGTAGGTGCGATTACGCTTTCCACTGTTAGTTCTTCTAACCTCACCATTTCGATGTGTGCGAAATGTCCTTCTTGTCCTTCCGCCGTCACTACAAATTGAATTCCTGCATCTTCAATCATGTATTCTAACCTTGATTTTGGATATAACGGATCTAAAACAACATAAGCTCCACCAGCTTTTAAAATGCCTAGTAAACTTGCCATTAGCTCAGCTGACCTCGGAAGATAAACTCCTACCACTGACTCTGGGGCTACTCCCTTTCGCCGTAAAACATTTGCCAACTGATTTGCTTGTGTATCCAGTTCACCATAAGTCCACTGTTTTGTTTGATCAACTACCGCAATCGCATCCGGACGCCTTGCTACTTGCTCCTCAAATCTGTCGCAAATAAGACCCTGATGAGACATTTCCATTACAGTGTCATTCCATGTTTCTAATAACAAAGTACGTTCGGGTTCTGATAGCATGCTCAGGTCATGCAACGGATTTTGTGGGCGATGAGAAACTTCATGTAGCCATTTCTCAAAGTGTCCTGCCATCCGTTCAATAGTAGTAGCATTGAATAAATCCTTATTGTACTCAAAAGTAAAAAGTAATCCCTCTTCCGTCTCAGTTGCCATTACACTTAAATCAAACTTTGCAATTGGACTATGGCTTTCTATCATTTCAATACTTCTACTAGATAACATCGGAAACTCTTGTTTCATATTTTGCAAGATGAACATAGTCTGGAAGATTGGCGAATGACTTGTACTTCGTTCCGGTTGCACAACTTCTACAATTTTTTCAAATGGAATATCTTGATATTCATACGCCTTCAATGCCTTTTGACGAACCTGATATAGTACATCTTGAAATGTCGGTCTACCACTTAAATTAGCTCGATAAACCAGCGTGTTAACGAAGAAACCAATTAGTCCTTCAATTTCTCTATAATTCCGATTCGCAATTGGGCTTCCGACCAGGATATCTTCTTGTCCCGTATAACGAGATAGAAAACTTTGATATGCAGCTAAAAGCGTCATGAAGAGTGTAGCCCCTTCTTTTCGACTAAGTTCATTCAATTTATCATGTAGCGTGCCTGGCAGAACCAGAGTGTATGTCGACCCGTGATGAGTTTGTATTGCGGGGCGCGGGCGATCCATAGGAAGTTGGAGTACAGGAAGCTCCCCAGACAATTCTTCCCTCCAATATTGGAGTTGTTGATCAAGCACCTCCTCCTTTAGCCATCCTTTTTGCCACTGAGCAAAGTCAGCATATTGAACCGGTAATGGTTCAAGTTCCGCTACCTTTCCATCCGTTGCTTTCTCATAAAATGCCATCCATTCTTCAAGTAGGATTCCCATTGACCATCCATCTGAAATGATATGATGTAGAGTACAAAGGAGTATCCATTCTTCCTCTCCCACATGCAAAATACTTGTCCTGATTAATGGACCTTCTGTTAAATCAAATGGCACTTCTGTTTCTTGTTGAATTAAACGTTTAACTTCTTCTTCTTGATCTTCAGAAGAAAGCATAGTTAAATCCGTTTTCGGAATTGATTGAAAAGCATACGGTTCAATTTGCTGTACGGGTTGACCGTTCACTTCGTGAAAGACCGTCCGCAGTGATTCATGACGTTCTATTAGTTGATTCCATCCCGTTTCCAATGCTTCAAGTAGCCAATTCCCTGTAAGGCGGCATACCATTGGCATATTGTAAAGGGCACTATTAGGTGTAAATTGATCAATGAACCATAAGCGTTGTTGGGCATAAGATAGTGGGATAGCTTCTCCTCGTTTCATTGGTATTAGCGGCGGAATCTCTCGTTTTTTATCTCCTTTACGTAACTGATCTAGTCGCTTTGCCAGTGACTCCACCGTTGTATATTCAAATAGTTCACGTACTGGTAATTCGATTTGAAAAATTCCCTGTAAACGTGAAACTACTTGAGTAGCTAGTAGTGAATGACCACCGATTTCAAAAAAGGAATCCTGAACATTAATATTTTTTATTCCTAACACTTGGCTCCAAACGGAAACGATAAGCTCCTCCACTGGTGTTCGTGATGAAGTAATATCTTCACTTATGAACTGTTCTTCTAATTCCAGTAAGGCTTTCCGATTCACCTTACCATTTGGAGTGAGTGGCATACCTTCAATTTTGAAAAAGTATGCCGGAACCATATAATGTGGCAGTTGCTTCTTGAGATATTCACGCCACTCCCCAGTATCGCCTTCACCCACTACATAAGCTATTAACTGCTTATCTCCTGGTCGATCTTCCTTCACCAACACGACTGCCTCTTTTACAGATGAGTGATCATGTAAAGCTGCTTCAATTTCTCCCAATTCAATTCGGAATCCTCTAATTTTAACTTGGTTATCTATTCTTCCAATATATTCTAAGTTACGATCATTCATATATCTCACCAAGTCACCCGTTCGATATAATCGTTCCCCGTCCTTAAAGGGATGCGGAATAAAACGTTCAGTAGTTAAATCCGGTCGATTGAAGTAGCCACGTGCTAATCCTACTCCTCCAAGGTAAAGTTCCCCTGCCACACCAATCGGGACCACTTGTTGATATTGATCTAACACATACAACTCTGTATTATTAATCGGACGACCAATCGGAATAAGCATTGGTTCTTTTTCTAAATCACAATCGTAATAAGTCACATCCACAGTTGCTTCAGTAGGACCATACAAGTTAATTAACTTTGTTTGCTGAGCATTGTAAAAGATCCCCTTAAACCGGCGAACCTGCTCAGTGTTTAACGCTTCTCCACTAGTAAAAACTTGAATTAAAGACGAGACATCCCTTTTCGAATTATATAGTTCCATATAATCTAAGAAAGTAGATAACATCGACGGAACAAAGTGCATGGTGGATACACGGTATCGTTCAATATACTCCTCAATCACCGCAGGATCTTTCTCTCCTCCTGGTGGAAGTAAACAAACACGTGCTCCTACAAATGACCACCAAAATAATTCCCAGACAGAAACATCGAACGAAAACGGTGTCTTTTGTAGGATTGTATCCTCCTCGGACAATGGATATTTTTTCTGCATCCACTGTAGGCGATTGATAACGGAATGATGTTCAATCATTACCCCCTTTGGATTTCCTGTCGAACCCGAAGTGTATATGATATAGGCTAAGTTATTTGCTGTTACTCCACTTACCGGAGCTAAATTACTCTCTTTAGAAATCATCACTTGATCCCGGTCTAAACAAATTGCTTGAATATCTTTAGGTAACCAGTCCTGTAGTGTTTCTTTTGTTAACAGCACTTGAATTTGTGAATTCTCCAAAATATATCTTAGGCGGTTTTCGGGATAACTTGGGTCCAGTGGGACATAAGCCCCACCTGCCTTCAAAATCCCAAAGAGACCAATAATCATATCAGGAGAACGTTCAATACATATACCAACCAATGATTCAGGTCCGATACCTCGTTTTTGTAGAAAATGTGCCAATTGATTCGATTTTTCATTCAGTTCTTGATACGTTAGCTTTCCACCCTCATAAACTACCGCCACTGCATCAGGTGTCCGTGCAACTTGCTGCTCAAATAGCTCATGAATCACACAATCATGACTATAAACTACGTCCGTATCATTCCATTCTTCTAGGAGTTGTTTTTGCTCAGTATCCGATAACATTGACAGCTTTGTATATGATTCATCTGGATGATACGTGATTTCATTTAGCCAGTTCTCAAAATGTACTGCCATACGCGCAATGGTACTACTATCAAATAAATCCGTGTTGTATTCAAATGAGACGAATAGACCTTCTTCCACTTCATAGGCAGTTAAGCTCAAATCAAATTTAGCAATAGACATATTACTTTCTACCATTTCAATACTTCTATCAGGCAAATCTAGTCGTTCTTGTTTTATATTCTGTAGCGTAAACATGGTCTGAAATATAGGGGAATGACTCATGCTTCGTTCAGGTTGCACAGCTTCTACCACTTTTTCAAATGGGATATCTTGATATTCGTATGCTTTTAACGCCTTTTTCTTTGTTTGGTTCAAAATCTCCCGAAAAGTAGGGGTGCCACTCAAATCTGATCGATAAACCAACGTATTAACAAAGAAACCAATTAATCCTTCTACTCCCTTATGGTTCCGATTTGCAATCGGGCTACCAACTAGAATATCTTTTTGTCCCGTATAACGAGCAAGAAAGCTCTGGTATGCGGCCATTAAAGTCATAAATAAAGTAGATCCTTCTTGTCGACTTATATCCTTCAATTGACTGAGCAATTTATAAGGAAAAATCACATGATGCGTAGCCCCAGAGTAAGTCTGCTTAACCGGCCGAGGTCGATCCACTGGCAGTTGTAAGATAGGAAGCTCCCCAGACAATTCTTCCTGCCAATACGTAAGCTGACGATTTAGCACATCACCTTGCAACCACTCCTTTTGCCACTTCGCAAAGTCTGCATATTGAATGGATAATGAACTTAATTTAGCAGGATTTCCACCCATTTCTTCTTCATAGAAAGCAAGTAATTCATTCATGAATATATCAATGGACCAAGCATCAGAAATAATATGATGCATCGTACACAGTAATAACCATTCATCCTTCTCTAATTGAACAAGCTGATTACGAATTAAAGGACCATTCATTAAATCAAATGGTTCTTGCGCTTCTCTCGCAATTAAACTATCTACCTCTTTTTCTTTTACTTTTAGAGGAAGTCGAGAGTAATCCCTTACAGGTAATGCTCTAGGAAGAAATTCGAGAATTTGTTGTACAGGCTGTTCTCCTACTTCTTTAAAAACAGTTCGTAATGATTCATGACGTTCAATGAGTCGATTGAATCCCTTCTCTAATGCTTCAGGTATCCAATTTCCTTTTAGATGCCATACTGTTGGAATATTATATAAAGAACTGTTTGGGTTAAATCTGTCCATAAACCACAAACGTTGTTGCGCATAAGACAACGGGAGTGCTTCTTTATTCTCCTTTTTTTGCATTTGCTTCTGAAGCCATGCTCTCTTCTCAGGAGAAAGTGAACTCAGCTTTGCAAGTAAATCACTTCTCATTTTTTTACCCCTTCCTCAATCAAATTACTCTCGAATATCCCATGTGCTTCTTCCTCTGATAGCTCTTCTAATTGCTTAAGCAGTTCTAGTAATTCTTCATCATTACTGACTGCTGCTTCTTTTTGAATATAGTCTTGAAGACTTACATTCTCCTTAATATCATTCTGCATTTCTTGATTTTTGTTATAGAGCAATTGATCAATCTGTTCTGCCAATTGCTGCACCGTATGAAACATAAATAAATCATGCAATGGTATCTCGATTTCAAAAGCCTCTTTAAGATTGGAAACAGCTTGCGTAGCGAGTAGTGAATGGCCACCAATTTCAAAAAACGAATCTTGAATTCCGATGTTTTCCATACCTAAAACTTCATGCCATATCGAAACGATTGTTTTTTCCGTAGACGTACGAGGAGCAATATAACCACTTGCTATCTCCTGTCTCTCTGGCGCTGGTAAGGCCTTCCTATCAATTTTCCCATTAGGAGTGAGTGGAAATGCATTTAATCCAACAAAATAGGCTGGAATCATATAATTTGGTAGTTGATCCTTGAGATAATCACGCCACTTTTGAGCATCCCCGTCTCCTACAACATAGGCGATCAAACGCGGATCGCCAGGATAATCTTCCCGCACCATCACAATAACTTCGTTAACTAGTGTATGCCTTTGTAATGTCGCTTCAATTTCTCCTAGTTCAATCCGGAACCCACGAATTTTCACTTGATGATCAATTCGTCCAACATACTCCAAATTTCCATCTGGTAAATACCTTACTAGATCTCCAGTCCGGTATACTCGCTCTCCTTCTTTAAACGGATGCGGTATAAAACGATCTTGCGTTAAGTCAGGGCGGTTTAAATATCCACGCGCTAACCCTGATCCACCAATGTATAGCTCACCAACTACACCAATTGGAACCATTTTTTGTTCGGCACTCAGTACATATACTTCTGTATTGAATATTGGTTTACCAATTTGTGGTACCCTATGCATGTCACACTTTTCTAATTCCATATACGTGGAATACGTAGTATCTTCGGACGGTCCATATAGGTTGTACACCTTTTCGATCGTACTTCTCTCGTATAAATCTTGAACAAGCGAATATGGCAATGGTTCTCCAGCCAAATTCATCACCTTTACCGAAGAAGGGATTGTTTTTGCTCGAACCAGTTCCTTCGCTGCCGATGGTACAGTATTAACCAAAGTCACACCTTTGGTAGACAACTTCTCTAGATGTAGAGCATTTTCAGTGACAATCACCTTACCACCCATCGTTAAGGGAACAAACACTTCAAAAACAGATAAATCAAAAGATAGCGAAGTTGAAGCTAACACTCCCGCTAATTCCTTTCGAGAATACGTGTGATGCGCCCAATGAATCATTGTTACTGTATTCCTGTGCTCAATCATTACTCCCTTTGGATTTCCAGTGGAACCTGAAGTATAGATAATATAGGCTAAGTTATCGCCCGTCACTTCACTCGTACATACTGTAGTTACTTCTTGTTCTATTTCTGCTCGATTACGATCAATACAAATCACGTTGACGAATTTAGGTATAACCATTTTTTGTTGTAACTTTTCCTGTGTCACCAGTACCTTTATTTGAGCATCTTCTAAAATGTACTGCAGTCGACTTTCCGGATACGCTGGATCAATTGGGACATATGCTCCTCCCGCCTTCATAATTCCTAAGAGACCGACAATCATCTCAGATGAACGTGTAACGCAAATCCCAACTAATGATTCGCATGTTACACCATTTTTTTGTAAATAATGTGCCAACTGATTCGAGCGTTCGTCCAACTCTCGATATGTTAGTTCTTCATCTTCGCACACTACTGCAATTGCTTCTGGTGTTTTTTTCACCTGTTCTTCAAACATTGTATGAATCGTACTTTCTTCCATATCTATAAAACGCGATTTATTCCATCCCTCTAGTAGTTGCTTATATTCTACTTTCGATAACATATTCAGTTCTGATAATACACATTTTGGATGAGAGACAATTTGATTTAACCAATGTTTAAAATGACTTGCCATACGTTCAATGGTTGTATCATTAAACAAATCAGTATTATATTCAAAGGTTAGTGATAATCCTTCTTCCGTCTCAGAAGCAAATAAACTCAAATCAAATTTGGCAACAGAAGCATGGCTTTCCATGAGTTCCATTTGTCTTTTAGATAGCTGAAGAAATTCTTGTTTCTTATTCTGTAAAGTAAACATAGTTTGGAATATTGGTGAATGACTTGTATTCCGTTCAGGTTTTACGAATTCTACCACTTTCTCAAATGGGATGTCCTGATACTCGTATGCTTTTAGCGCTTTTTTTCTTACCTGCGACAATAGTTCTTGGAACGTCGGATTCCCACTGAAATCAGCTCGATAAACCAACGTGTTTGCAAAGAATCCTATTAATCCCTCAATCTCTTTCACATTTCGATTAGCGATTGGGCTTCCAACTATAATGTCGTCCTGTCCTGTATAACGAGAAAGGAAGCTTTGATACGCTGCCATCAATGTCATAAATAAAGTGCATCCTTCTTGCAAACTTAAATCTTTGAGCTTTTCCTGTAGGGAATTCGCCACTATTAAGGACTGACTTGCACCACGATGGGTTTGAACTGCAGGTCGAGGACGATCCATCGGTAATTGTAAAACCGGTAGTTCCCCAGATAATTCTTCCTTCCAATATTGAAGGTGCTGATTCAAATTCTCCTCTTTTTGCCATTCCTTCTGCCACATGACAAAATCTGCATATTGGATAGATAACTCCTTCAATTCCACTGGTTTTCCGGTTAGTGCTCCTTCATAAAAAGCCATCCATTCTTCAAGTAAGATTCCCATTGACCATCCATCTGAAATAATATGATGCATCGTACAAATGAGAACCCATTCTTCCCTGTCCACTTTCAATATTCGTGTTCGAATCAGAGGATCTTGTCCAAAATGAAATGGTTCCTCCGCCTCGTTTTGAATAAGGCGTTTCATTTCTCTTTCCCTATCTTCCAAAGAAAGATCTGTTAGATTCGTTTGAGGAATATGTCTGAACACATGAGATTGAACCTGTTGAAAAGGTTCACCCTCTTGTTCTAGAATTGTCGTCCTTAATGATTCATGACGCTCCAACAATTGATTCCATCCGACCTCCAATGCTTCAATTGACCATTTACCTGTTAAGCGACACGCTGCATGAATATTGTACATAGCACTATTTGGCATTAATTGATCAATAAACCATAGACGTTTCTGCGCATAGGAAAGTGGGATAACTTCTTCTCGTTTCATAGGTACAAGAGGGGCAACCTCTCGTTTTTTATCTTCTTTTCGTAACTGATCTACTCGTTTCGCCAATGCTTCCACTGTATCGTGCTTGAAAAGTTCACGTAATGGAATTTTAATTTGGAACAGTTCTTGCAATCTAGAGACGATTTGAGTAGCAAGTAGTGAGTGCCCACCACGTTCAAAGAAGGAATCTTGAATACCAATATTTTCTGTTCCTAACACTTGACTCCAAACCGAGGCAATAAGCTCTTCCGATGGCGTCCGAGGTAGCGCATTTAAATCTTCAATAGCTTGCTCATCAGGTGCTGGCAAGGCCTTTCGGTCAATTTTCCCATTCGGAGTAAGCGGGAAGTGTTCTAACTCTATAAAGTGCGCTGGAATCATATGATTCGGTAATTGGTTTTGTAAATACTCTCTCCACTCTTGGGTATTTCCATCGCTTATTACATATGCAACCAATCGTTGATCATCTGGACGATCTTCTCTAACTAATACGACAGCCTCTTTAATAAACGAACATTTTTCTAAAGTGGCTTCAATTTCACCTAATTCAATCCTAAAACCACGCATTTTGACTTGATGATCCATTCTACCTATAAATTCTATATTTCCATCAGTTAGATATCTTACTGAATCTCCTGTTCGATATAGTCGTTCCCCCAATCGAAATGGGTGCGAAACGAATTTTTCAGCAGTAAGATTCGGACGATTTAAGTATCCACGTGCTAAACCAGCACCACCAATATATAACTCACCCTCAATTCCTATTGATTGCAAGCGTTGATTTTGGTCTAATACATATAATTGCGTGTTCTGTATTGGCTGCCCAATAGAAACAAATTCTTGATTAGGCTGAATATCAAATGCATTGACATAAATAGTGGCTTCAGTTGGCCCATAAAAGTTGGTTAATTTCACTTGTCCACTATAATCCCATTTCTGTTGAAAACGTCTAACTAACCCTGAACTTAGTTCTTCTCCACCAGAAAATACATGGCGTACGGACGAACAATTCATGTTCAATTCAATATGATTGAAGTAATCTAAGAAAACAGATAACATCGAAGGTACAAATTGAACTATAGTAACCTGATGTTGTTTAATCACTTCAGCTATAATAGAAGGATCTTTTTCTCCACCTGGAGGTAGGAAAGATACACTTGCACCAACATGAATGCCCCAAAACAATTCCCAAACAGAGACATCAAATGAGAATGGCGTTTTCTGCAAGACCACATCTTTTTCAGAAAGCGGATATTTATGTTGCATCCATTCTAGATAATTAATTACTGAATGATGCTCAATCATTACTCCCTTTGGATTCCCTGTAGATCCTGAAGTATACATAACATACGCTAAATTTTCTCCTGTTACACCACTTATACATGGGGTTGTTTCTTCTTTTTCAATTGCAGTGTAATCTTTATTCATACAAATCGTTTCTATATTTTCAGATACAAACAAATTTTTAGAATTCTCTTCCGTCACTAGTACTTCGATTCCAGCATCCTCTAATATATATCGAAGTCGACTCTCTGGATAAGTAGGGTCAAGTGGAACATACGCTGCTCCTGATTTTAGAATACCTAATAACGCTATCATCATTTGTAATGAACGTTCCATATATACCCCAACTAGAGACTCTGGGCCTACACCATGCTTTTGTAAATAATGAGCTAACTGATTTGCACGCTTCTCCAACTCTTTATAGGTAATTTGTTCATTTTCGTAACTAGCCGCGATTGCTTCCGGTGTTTTTTTTACTTGCTCCTCAAACATCGTATGAATCATGTCTTCAGCCGAATAATTAACTTGAGTATGATTCCATTCCTCTAGTAACTGTATTTGTTCTTCTTCTGTTAAATGAGTAATTTCAAATAGTTTTGAATCTAGGCTCTTCGTCATCTGAATTAATATTTGCAATAAGTGATTCTGAATCAGATTTATTGTTTCTTCATTAAAATAGCTTCGATCATACATCAACTTTAAAGTAATTTTCTTACCAGGCATTACAATGAGTGTTAAAGGATAATTTGTTTGTTCCGTGCTTTTAACATCTAGTAATCTTAAATCATCATTTCTCTCACCTTGAATTGGATAATTTTCAAACACATACAAGGTATGAAATAAGGAGCAATTTCGCGGAACCTCACTCCAGCCTTGAATATCTATCAACGAATTATACTCATACTGTCTTCGTTCCATTTCTTTCATTTGTATTTTACGAAGCCAATCTACTACTGATGCATTATCCGTTAATCGAATTCTGGTAGGTAATGTGTTAATAAATAGCCCCACCATATTCTCTGCTCCTATTAAATCAGTAGGACGTCCAGCGCTAGTTACGCCAAATACGACGTCACTGTCACCGCTATACCTACTCAGCAAATAAGCCCATGCACCTTGTACTAACGTATTCAACGTTAATCGACTATTTCGTACCCACTTTTGTAAACTCTCAGTAAGTTCCTCAGATACTTGATAAGCAAACTCTCCATAACCCTTCTCTTGTCCTTGATCCTTTCTTTCCATTGCTAATGGAGTGGGTGCATAGAACCCTTTTAATTCTTCTTTCCAAAATTCCTCTGCTTGACTTTGATCTTGTTTATTTATCCATTGAATATATTTTTTATAAGGAAGAGATTTAGGAAGATTCAACAATTCTCCCTTTATCATCTTGAGATAAACTTCCATCACTTCACTAAAGACCAATGACACACTCCATCCATCTAGCAAAATATGATGATGTGTCCAGATAATTCTCGTTTCCTCTTTTGCTTCTTTAATCGCAGTGACTCTCATCAATGGTGCTTCATCCAATAAAAATCCTTTCCTACGATCTGCAGTCAAAAACTGTTGTAATTTCTTCTCCTTCTCCTCATGCGAATAGGTACTCCAATCCTCTTGATGAATAGTAAAAGGAAGACGTTCGTAAACTGCTTGTAGAGGTTTTTCTACTTCTTCCCAAACAAATACTGAGCGCAGAACCTCATGTCGTTGAATAACATATTCCCAAGCTTTTTCAAAAGTAGCAACATCCAATTGCCCCCCGAGCAAGAAACCTACTTGTACAATATAGGAAAAAGAATGTTCATCATCTTGATCGTATAAAGTATGAAACAGTATTCCTTTTTGCAAAGGTGATAAACCATATATATCAATAACGTCTCCCATTTTTACACCCTCTTCTTTGTTAATTTAAGTAATACTTTGCTTAAGCTTTCTTCCGTAAGATCCTCTGCATCAGCAAAATCTGATACCGTAAAAGCAGACTCTGTTGTTGGTTTATTTATAAGTTGACGGAGATGCCTTAACATACCATCTGCTATCACTTGAATTTTTAATTTAGAAAACTGTTCCCTACTATACATCCAAATAAAATGTAACTTTTCATCTTTCACCATTCCGATAACTTCAATTAGATGAGATGGTTTGGAATCTGGAGCATGATCTAAAAATGTAAATCCTGTCTCTTGCATAAACAAAGAGTCCCTTGAAAACACCTGATCAAATTGGCCCAAATAGTTAAAGCTTATTGAAGGCTTTTGCTGATAAAACGGAAGTAATCCTTTATTCAAGTAACGTAAAATACCATAGTCAACTCCGCGATTTGGAATTCGACGTAATTGTTCTTTGACAGCCTTTAATCCTTCAATAGGTGTCTGAGTTCCTTGAAAATTGAGATGAACGGGATAAATACTCGTGAACCAGCCCACTGTCCTTGATAAATCAATACCTTCAATCATCTCTTCTCTTCCGTGTCCTTCTAGATGAATAGAAACGGTTTGCTGATTTATACAATCAACGATAGCTTGTCCTAATGCCGTTAATAGTACCTCATCAATCCTTGTCTTATGAGTGACTAGAACTTCGTGTAACAATGTTTGTGTTTCTTCTATTCCTAGAGTCCTCGTCACTTTATCAATCGATTCTTCTGTTGTTTCTTGTATTGGATAGTCCATTGGAATTTTCATCGTTTCTTTTTCTACTTGTTCATTCCAATAATTTTGTACTTCTTTTGAAATACCCGAATCACTGTATGTCTGGAGTCGTTCAGACCACTCTTTAAAAGATGTACTTTTCGCAGGTAAGCGAACTTCTTGACCTTGTTTCATCTGGTTATATACCACCTGTAAATCTTCCAATAGAATCCTCCATGACACTCCATCTACTACTAAATGATGAATCACCCAGAATATTCGATCATTTCCACTCAAGTTATCTTCAAAGTACACTACTCTCATTAACGGACCAGTAACTAAATTGAAACTAGCTTGATTAATGTTCATCTCTTCTTGTATTATTTTATTCCACTCTTTTTCATTAACTTGATTACGTTTTACAACATGGAGTACTGACAGCTCATCAGTCCCTTCATTTCTCTGCCTCCACGTTCCGTTTGGTAACTGTTCGTACCGGAAACGTAAAGCATCATGATGTTTCAGTAAATTTAATATCGCTCCCTCTAGTAATTTCACATTCAATCTTTCTTTTACTCTTAAAAGCATTGATTGATTCCAATGCTCTGTATGTGGATGTTCTTGCTCGAAGAACCAGCACTGAATTGGAGTAAGAGGCACATCACCTATCACAATTCCCTGCTCCGCTTGTACTCCCTGCGTTTCTATAGCCACTTGTGCCAGCTCAGCGATAGTTGGGCATTCAAACATTTGCTTTGGAGTAAGTTTTAACCCCACTTGACTTGCTTGAGATATGATTTGAATACTGAGAATCGAGTCGCCACCAATTTCAAAGAAATTATCATAGATTCCCACCTTTTTAACACCTAATACTCGCTTCCAAATGGTAGTCAGTATCTGTTCGTTACTATTCCGAGGGCCAACACATTCACTATTAATCTGCTTTTCCTCTGGCATAGGTAAGGCCTCACGATCAACTTTACCGTTAGCTGTAAGTGGAATAGCTTCCATCGCCACAAATCCCGAAGGAACCATATAACTTGGTAGTTTCGCTTTAAGATACTCTCTCCACGCATCTACATTTCCATCTCCTACAACATATGCTACTAATCTTTTATCGCCCGGCTGATCTTCTCTTACAATTACAACTGCCTCTGTTACAGATGCATATGTATTTAAAGTAGACTCAATTTCCCCAATCTCAATTCTGAAACCACGTATTTTAACCTGATGATCAATTCTTCCACGATAATCTAGATTCCCATCTGGCAAATACCTCGCTAAGTCTCCTGTCCGGTATAATCTTGCTTTCGGATTACTACTAAATGGATGAGATATAAAACGCTCTGCTGTTAATTCAGGTCTATTTAAATATCCACGTGCCAATCCTGCTCCACCAATATAAAGTTCACCATCAACACCTATAGGAACAGGTTGTTGATAAGCGTCTAGTATATACACTTCTAAATCGGGAATCCGCTTTCCAATATTACTTCTTGAAGCATGCTGCACATCATCTTGAGTAATTGGATAATATGTAACATGAACTGTAGTTTCTGTAATTCCATACATATTAATTAACTGTGGTTTTTTCTCCCCATACCTTTGAAACCACGGTAACAAGCCAATAGGTTCTAACGCTTCTCCGCCAAATATCACGTAACGCAGCTGCAAATTTTTATTCTTATCTTCTTGTTCACACACTCGTATTAATTGGCGGAATGCGGAAGGTGTCTGATTTAGAATTGTGACTTCTTCCTCCACCAATAATTGATAAAAATCCTTAGGTGATCGACTAATCCAGTACGGAACAACAACTAATTTCCCACCATATAATAACGCTCCCCAAATTTCCCATACTGAGAAATCAAATGCATACGAATGAAAAAGCGTCCAAGTATCTTTTTCATTAAACTGATACAAACAATCCGTCGATTTAAATAACCGTATAATATTGTGATGCTCTATCATAACGCCTTTTGGATTTCCCGTTGATCCCGAAGTATAGATTACATATGCCAGATTTTGGGGACCGACACTAGAAACCGGCAAAGTCTTACTTTCTTTCCCAATCTCATCTTGATCACGATCCAGGCAAATCGACTCAACATTTTCTGGTAACCAGTTCAATTCTTTTAAACTTTCTTGCGTTACGAATAACTGAATGCTAGCATCTTCTAAAATATATTGAAGTCGCTGCTCTGGATATGTTGGATCAAGTGGAACATAAGCCCCACCAGCCTTCAAAATTCCTAAAATACCTACAATCATTTCGAGAGAACGTTCAACGCACAGTCCAACTAAAGTATCAGGTCCTACTCCCTTTTTCTGCAGATAATGAGCTAACTGGTTTGCACGTTCATTAAGCTCCTTATAAGTAATTTTTTCTTTTTCATACGTAACTGCAATAGCATTTGGATAAATCATCGCTTGCCGTTCGAACATTTCATGAATAGTTACTTGAGGTGGGACATCCAGTTTAGGATTGTTGAACTCAACTAAACTTTTTCTTTTATCTTCCTCAGAAATGATTTCTATTTCAGCCACCTTCTGCTTTGGGTTTTCAAAAGTATTTTCTAGTATCACTAGCATAACGTTAAAAAATCGTTCTATCTCTTCCTTAGAAAATAGCTCCTCACGATAATCAATATGTACATGTAAAGAGTCTATATCAATTAGATTTTCAATATGCACTGCAAAATCTTGTACTTCTTCACGGTTTGGAATCCATAGTGAGTCACCACTTTCATCACGATCCCTATAATCAATCGTAGTTCCGAAAAGTCTCACATTACTGTTATTCTCTTTATTAATCTGCTTTAATAACAAATCAAATGGATATTTCTGGTATCTCAATGATTTACTTTGTTTTCTGGACACCCTACTAATAAATGAAAGTACTTCTTCTTCTGGATCAATATCCATCCTTAAAGGAACTGTACTCACCATCATTCCAATCAATTTTCGTTCCATTTTAGTCATACGATTGCCGTAAGCCATTCCTAAACCAATATCAAGCGATGAGGTCCACCGATACATGGACAACGAGAAAGCAGCAACAAAAAGAGTATATAAACTAATTTTGTAATCTTCATAAAATTTTTCTATCTTTCTCTTCAAATGTTCCGTTAATATAAACGTCTCACGTGATGCTTTGGTACTAACTTGGTACGTATTATAAGGCTTCAATCCAGTCACAGATGGCAGTGTTTTAAATTCCTCTAACCAAAACTTTTGATCTTTTTGAAAGCGACTACTATTCAAGTATGTTTGTTCGTTGGTCAGAAATTGAACATATGAATTTTTAATTTCGCCTTCATCATTCTCGTTATGAATGTCATAATAATATTTTGCAATCTGCTCAGTAAATATTTGAATTGATAAACCATCCATAATAATATGATGAACATTTCCAAAGACTGCACATTCATTATCGTTTAATTTTATTAAAGCGAAATAGTATAAATTTGAATTAAATAATGTAAACGTTTCTTTTGTTTTCTGCTCAATCCATTCCTCAAGCAAATTTGTATTCTCCACATTACTGAAATCAAAAAACTCAAATTCTTGTTCTTCATGTTTAGTAAAATATTGTTTCGGTTCCTGATGCCCATTTTCTTTTAACCTAATGCACAGACCGTCATTTTCACTGATAACGCGATTCACAACTTGGTTTAATTTTGAATAATTCATTTTTCGATGAAGTTTAAATAAAAATCTTAAATTACATATTCCTTTATCAGAATGAACGACTTCTGTATACCATATTCTTCGCTGCGGATGGCTTAATGGATAGCATTCCTCATTGGTCATAAAAATCTTCCCTTCAAAAATTATTTGCTCTTATAGGTTCGTGTTTATGTTTAGTCCATAAATATTTCTGCAGTGAAACTCCAATTACTCCAATAATAACAAGCCCAATCCCTCCATAAACATAGAGTTGAGTTACTCCAAACAAATGCACTAATGGACCACTCATAGCAGGAGAAATAATTAGAACTGCGTTTGTTAAACTGCTTTGTATACCAAATACTCTTCCTACTTGATCTTGATCGGATTCTATTTGTAAAATGACTTGATTAGATACAAGCATCAGCCCACTTCCGATACCAGCGATAAAACTAATTAAATAAGCTAAAACGAAGACCGTACCGGGCGTTATCAAACCAATCCCCCCAAAACCAATTCCCATTAAAACCATACCTCCACATACTACCCAGCCATATTGAAATTGTTTTAATTTCTGAGTTAGTAATGCACCAAGTATTCCACCAAGACCAATAATAGAAATGATATATCCCATTTTACTTTTATCATGTGGGAATAAGCTCTTAAATAAAGTTGGGAATTGTGAGTCTACTAATTGTAATACTGCCATGGCTATTGTAACGAAAATCATGGTTGATAATATTATCCGATTAGATAACACATAACCCCACCCTTGTACCCAAGCGGTCCAAGTACTTTGTTTTTGCTTTTCAACAAATTCTTTCGATATAGTTTCTTTAAATTTTATTGTGGGTATCAGAACTAAGGTAGCTAATAAACAACTTATAGCTCTTATAATGAGGCAGAACTCTGGTTGAAACCAGCTCAGCAACATGCCCCCTATAAGTGGGCCTACTATCTTTGTACCCTGCTCTACTATTCCGTTGATACTTACTGCTTTAGTAAGCAAGTCCGGGGATACAATCTGTCTTGTTAGTGTTTGCTGTGCAGGATAATAGAAAACAATAAAAATGGAACGAATCATTAATGCCACTAAGAGCCAGTGGATATCTTGTACAAATAAAAGAGCAATTGTTATTAGACCAACCATTAGATTACAGAACATCATAATTGGAATTTTTCTAAAACGATCCGCAATAACACCTGCCCATGAGCCAAAAATAATTCCAGGAAGTGCATATGCAACAGGGATCAACCCAATCATAGTAGGATCTACTTCCCATTCAAACCCAACTATAGTCATAATCGCTAACATATCAATAAAAACACCAAGCATAAGCAATGAATAGGCAGAGAAAACTTGTAAATAAACCCTATTTCCTAATAGGCCTTTTGAATCGGTAGTTTTCATAAAAGCAAGCTCCTTAAGTTACTAATATAAACGCTTTTGCGTATAAGGTACCCCTTTATTAAACCTAATTAATTATTATTAACATCTCACCTAGAATTTAACTTCGTCAAAACTCAAACCAGTCTTATTTTTCATATATTTAAAATAGTCAGACAAACAAAAGCGTACCTATTTCTTCATTTTTATATCAACTGTTACAAAATAAATCTTTACCTTACACTAATAACAGCTAAACGTTGCCTTAATATAACCCTTTACAGTCGTTTACACATTCAATTCACATCCTTTTTAAAGTTGGCTTTTTTCTATCTCAAATACTATCACACAAATATTTCACCTACTATATTCATAAAGTTGAAATATTTGAATCAGAAAATTCGGATAAAAAAACCAAATCCACAAATCATAACAAGCTATTATTTAGTTATATTTTCATTTTATAGATAGCTTTAACCATAAGGGTATTAAGAATTAAGTTTTTTAATTTTATTAACATAATAGTTTAAAGAGACCGTAAATCCAACTAAACAAAAAAAATATACAATAAAGTATATTTTTTCTAATCCTACATATTTTCTATGCAAATTAATTCCAATAACTAGAGTTGATAACAAAAATATAATATTACCAATCACTAATGTACTCATAACAAGAATTGAATAATATAGTATTAATACTTCTGCACCTACTACCTATTCTATTTATTGGATATTTATACTTCAAAAAAATTACACATCATTCACAATTAAGATACATACCCAAAATATGATTTGAACGTTTTATTATATTTTAAGATAATATAAAATCAGTTTTTCTATAAGAGAACTTAATTTTTATGTAGTACGAAACTGTTAGTAATACAGTATATACTAATTTAGTTATAAAAACATTTAAAGACCACCTATTTCCATAAGTGATCTTTCTTTGTGATTCTGTATTTGTGCACTACTGTAGAAATATATCGTAGAAACGCTTTGTTTGCTAAATGTTTAGTTCTTTCCATTTACTAAAAAACATAACTTCATACACTTAATATCATATTCGTTAAATTGCAAACTATTATTTTATCTTCTGTACAGGCAAACTACTAAAAATTAATTCAGCAACTTTTACATATCCTTTTGAGTTTGGATGAATTAAATCCTTAGACCAAAGCGTATTATCATTAACTAAATGATGATTCCAAAAATCAACATGATGAAGCTTATACTCTCTGCTCAGTGAATGTATAACTTCATTTGCCTCTAATAATTGTTCTTTTATTACTTGTTTTTTTTCAGAAGCAAAAGGAAGCCTAACTGTAAAATCTGGAAGGTTTGCTATAATAATATCAGCCCCTGCTTTACTTAATGTATTTATCATAAATTCCATATCGTTCTTATATGCATCGTGATTCCAACGTCCTTTTAAAACATCGTTTGCCCCTGCAATGAGACTAACCAAATCTGGATTAAAAGTTAGCGCTTTTTCCAATTGCTGCGAGCGAATTTCTTTAGTTACTAACCCACGCTTTGCAAAATTGGCATATTCTATATCGTTTTCACACAGTTGAACAAAATGATCTACCCAGCTTTTTAATGCAATTCCCTCAACTTCATCCCCTATCCCCTCTGTAAAACTATCGCCAATTGCTACAAATCGCTTCCACATATGTATTCCCCCTTTATTATTAACCATATCTATACTATACAATAGCTCACACCGTAATTGTTATTTCTAAGTGGTTTTCGATTTCAATTATATTCCACTTTACTATATTTATATTTAGAATCCAAAATTGACCGATTCCTAAGTATACTTAAGAATCGGTCATATTCATATATTTACTAAAGAGATAAAATCTATCTAGAAATTATACTTTTTTCAAAAAATTTATTGTTCTTTGTTTTGCCCAGTTGATACATTTCTTTTCGATTAAATGATATGAAACTATAGAAAAAAGTAGTGTCATTGCAATGCACAAAGTAAGAAGGAAAAAGATAGGTATCTTTGTATACAAAAGTTTAAATAATACCATCATGATTGGAAAATGACACAAATAGATACTGTATGAAATTTCTCCTAAATATACAAATACACTCTTATTTAAAAATGCTTTTACTTTTAGGTTACTCATAGCCATTATAATAAATATACTAACCCCCATTACGACACCCCAATCTTTTAATAAGAAAGTTGTATCATTACGGGAAAAACCATAAATTAAAATGGAATATAAATATAGAATAATCCCTAATGCAATAAGAAATCCTTTTTTAAATTTTTTCATGTTCCTATATGAGTAGATAAGTTTTTCCTGATACTTAAAAAGTAACATTCCAACCATAAACATAGATGTAAAATGCAGTGTATCAGCATAACCATTATAAAATCCTTCAGCTTTCCCAATATGCAACATATTAAGAACAACACTAATTAAAGAAAAGCTCAATGCAAATAGTATCGTTTTCTTCCAATTCAGTTTATAAAAAAGAAGGAATAACAAAGGAAACACAATAGATATACGCATTTCTTGAGCCAATGACCAAATAACTGGATTATAATTTTCCGTAAAAAAGTTATTAAGAAGCACAAAGTGGTTTAGAATATCTAATTTTGTTATAGACCCTTGCCACCTATCATAGAACCAATCCCGTAATCCTACCACTTCATACGACGAAAATAAAATAAATAAAACAAAGGTAACGATTATCCAAAAATAATAAGGAATATAGATTCTTACAAATCTCTTAATTAAATATCCCCAATAATTTGTTTTTGAATGATAAAGTGCCATAGATAACACAAAACCACTTAGTACATAAAAAACGATAACAGCTTCCCCACCCGCCCATAAAAACCTAAGCGGGGAAAATTTAATAGAATTAGACAACGATGGTAGCATTAAGCAAAAATGTCCAAATACCACAGTAAGTGCCGCTAACCCTCGTATGGAATCTAATTCTTTTATTCTCTTACTCATAAAATGTTCTCCTTGTAAATTGTAAATTTTGCTGTTCATAAAGGCCAATATAAGAATGTAGTGGGAGAATTGTACATATTCTTTCTTTAAATTCCTAATATAAGCAGTATAAAGTTAATTTGACCTCCATTTCTTTATATACATAATGTAAAACAAAATATTTAATACAAAGAAAAGATTTTATTAAATTTTTATAAAGTGAAACATTTAGTTGTATCCTATAAAATTAGCTTTTTACTATATCAATCGCACTATCCCACATACCACTAAAAAAAGATCCTGTTTTACGTATAAAACGTGTAAACCAATTTGCTTGTTCCACATCAGATTTTGTTACAAGGTCTATTTGTAATGATTTACCTGATAAGAACCCAGGATCTGTAGTATCTTTAGGCGAGATAATCATTTTACTAATTGTTACACCTTTTTTAATAGGCACTTCTTGTTTTTTATTCAATACTTTAAATTCTTTTTTATAAATGTCTTTATTGCCCTTCGGCATTGGAAGTGAAACAGCTTGCTTCGTTTGAACTACTACATCTTTGTCTTTTGCATTTGCTACTCGCACTGTTTCATGCCCTTTTACTACTGAATCTTTTCTGTAGACATTCTTCACTTCAAAATTCGCAAATCCATAATCGTATAATTTCTTTGTTTCATCAAAACGTGCCGTATGAGATTTTGCTTTTATCACTACAGAAATTAGGCGCATACCATTTCTTTCTACTGTACCAGTGAAACAATCTCCCGCTTCTGGAGTCGTTCCTGTTTTCAAACCATCTACACCTTCATATTGCTTAATTAAACCTTTTAACATCCAGTTAAAGTTCGCCATATCAATTGGATATTTACCACCCTCTTGGAATGTTTTTTTAGGAATTTTTGCTGTATTTAATATTTGGGGGAAATCTTGAATAAGACGTTGTGCTAAAATTGCACAATCCCTTGCAGACATTTTATTTTTCTCGTCTAGAGTTGTCCCTTCTGGATGATATCCTTTTAAATCGTGATTTGTTAAGCCTGTAGAGTTTACAAATTTATAATCTTTCATTCCAAATTCTTTCGACTTATCGTTCATCATTTTTACAAAGTTGACTTCTTTACCAGCAATCTCTTCAACTAAAGCAATTGTTGCACCGTTTGCAGAGTAAATTGCCATTGCCTCATATAACTCTTTTACCGTATAAGAGCCACCATTTTCTAATGGAACGTTTGATAATGAGCGATCTTGCGAAATCTTATGTGCATATTCAGAGATTTTAACTTTTTGATCCCATTTAAGTTTTCCTTTATCCACCGCTTCATGAACTAAGTATTCGCTCATCATTTTTGTCATACTAGCAATTGCCAATGATTCATCTGCATTTTTTTCATATAAAATTTTCCCGGAATTTGCTTCTATTAAAATTGCTGATCCTGCTTCAACCTCTATAGCAGAAACTGTTTCCGCTGCTGCTCTTCCAAATGTAACGAACATGCTACAAAATAGTGTAAGCACTGTTACTATTGCAATAAATCTCTTGCAAAACATACCTTTCACTTCTGTTACCTCCAATATTTTTATACTCAAAAAAAGCGTTATTCTAACATAATCTCAAAAAATAGACAGTGTTCTCAAATTGTATATACATATAAGACATTAGAATCGCTTTCATATAGACCATCTCATCCGACACTTTTAGGTGCCCTAATACTTTGTATTCCCACACATATCACTATTTTTAATCCCCTTATATTTTTCAAAATGATTCGTACTTTCATATTTTTTAGGATTACAATTAATAGACAATCTAAATAATACATTTGTTCCACATGTACAAAAAATAAAGTGAAACTTTAATCAGTTGTGGTCTTACTGCCCGTTAATGCTTTATTAGCTATCAAGGATTTTAATTACTCAATTCAGCTATTTGTTAGACTTATATTAGAGATGAATTTTCTTTAGTCTAAACTATTAGTTTTTTGTAATAAAAAAACTACACCCTATACTGGATGTAGTTTTTCTAACAGATTTATTTATTTTTCACTTCATTTTTATAAAAAGCAAATAATGGTTCGATGGATGGACTAGATAACAGCGGAATTGCCTTCTCAATCAATTTCCTATCCCAATCAAACCAACGCATTTCCATTAACATGTTTATTTCTGTATCAGTGAATCGTTTCTTTATTTCCTTAGCAGGATTTCCACCAACTATTGTATACGGCGGAACATCTTTACTTACGACAGATCCTGCAGCAACAATTGCCCCTTCACCAATAGTAACGCCAGGCATTATTATAGCATTCATTCCAATCCAAGCATCACTTTTTATGACTGTATCACCCTTAGGTTCATATGATTGTTCAATTTGCTCAGCGAATGGATATACTGTAATCCATTCTGAGTGATGATTATGGTTACCACCCATTAAAATGACTACTCCACTTGCAATGCAAACATAATTCCCAATAATGAGTTTATCAAGATGCCATCCCATCTGTTCAATTGGATTGAAAAGTGCTTGAGACTTAGCATCCCCCCACAAATACCTTACACAGCCATCTTCAAAATTTTGATGACTATAATAGCCTGAATAATAGGAGTACTCTCCCACTTCAATGAGTGGATTTGTTACTATATCTTTTATATACTTTGTTTCTGACCAATGATTAAATAATGGATACTTCATAACTTTATTCCTCGCTTCTAAGTATTATATATTTTGCTATTTACTTAGAAGCTTACTACGACAGCTACATTTTTTAGCTTTCTCAAACGACGAATCATTATCTTCAAGCCTTTCTTTTATACTAAAAAAAGCATAACGCAATACATTACACTAGTCAAATTGTGTAATTTTGAACACATCTTAAACAGCGTAATACTGCAATAAGAACATGAAAACACTCTAACTTTGATCCAAATAATATATTGATTACATTCAGTTTATATTTTGTAAAAAAATTTTAATTGCCATGACAAAGCAAACAATAACCACTATTGGTCGTATTAATGCCGTCCCTTTTGTAAGCACCATCTTCGCCCCAATATATGATCCTATAATTTGACCAAGCATCATAATCAATCCAATTGTCCAATCGATTTGGCCAAAAATAATAAAATACAACAAAGCAGCGAAATTACTTGTAAAATTCAAAATCTTAGCATTTGCAGTTGCCCGTGTAGCACTATATCCACATAAGAGAATGAACGTTAAAGCAATCAAGCTACCTGTTCCAGGGCCGAAGAAACCATCATAAAATCCAAGTAACGGAGCCACTGTTAACGCAAACAACAACATACTTATTTTTCTCGGTCGATCTTCGTTTGCTATATTTGGAGATAATAGAAAATAAAGACCAATAATAATAAGTAAAAAAGGTAATATCATAATTAGATATTCTGCCCGTATCTGTAAAACAAGCCATCCACCGAAAACGGATCCCAAAAAGGTCATTAAGATGGACAAACGCATATCTTTGAGATTAATTTCTTTCTTCTTAATAAAAATCATTGTTGCCATGAGGGTTCCGCTACTCCCTTGTAGTTTATTAGTTGCTATCGCTACAGAAGGAGACATACCTACTAATAACATTATCGGGATAGTTATCATACCACCGCCCCCAGCAATTGTATCTATCCATCCTGCTAATACAGCTACTAAAAATAGTAGTATGAGTAATTCAATAGTAAAATCCATACAAAGAATAGGGGCAGGCTTGAGCTATTATAACCCAAACCTCCCCATCGCCCCTCCTCTCTTTAAACTAGTTAATGATATCTGTAAAGTAACTTTCTTTCTGATCACGTAATCGGCTGGAAACGTACTGCCTGCAAACAATTCTTCTTCCGTACTTATTATCTCCAATCGGGATTTTATATTCTTCCTCAGATAACCTTTCCCTACCATGAGTTACATTTGTTTGTTTATCATAGTATGAATTTGGAATAATTAATAAATCTTCAGATGTAAGTGGAACCTTATAAGTGGGCGTTGTTCGTAAGAGTTCTAAAAATATGTCAAATTTCAATTTTTCTTCTTCACTTTCTCCCACATAAATCAATCTATTTTCTGCTCCATTCAAACAAGTTGCAATAATATCACCATTATCATCCAAAAATATAATTTGGTTTATTTCCCCTACAAATCCAGATATTTCACCATCCGCCATTCCTGCGATATGAGCAATAGGCATTTTACTTATCGCCAATATATCATCTTTACTGAAGTGATTTTCTTCAAGATGCTTTTGAAGTAATTTTGGCGTTCCAATATGAGTTTGAGTTTTTAAATTTAACACTCCTTTTAATAAAAGAGCATCAACTCTAGTAAATTTTCCACAAGTAATTTCAGACACTATTCGTTCCACGGATTTATTAAGTCTATTTGATACAATTTCTAAATTCGTATTGAATGTTTTCAATCTTGCTTCAATATTTGATTGGTCTTTCATATCTGTATACACTGTGGCATCGTTATGTTGATAAAAGTTCCCACCACCGGTGCTTGCACCGACATTTCGCAAAACTTCATCGTTGTTCAAAGGGGAAATGAGGTGAAATCTATTTTTCCCTGCATGTTCGGATGGGTGAATTAAAGCATCATAATTAAAAAGTGTGGCGAATAGCCATGTGACCCATTCTGCATAAAAATATTTTTTCATTCTATCGTCTTCGTCTTCACCATAATTAAAACCTTTGCGATTCTCCCCAGGTAATAGGGTTTCCATAGGATCACATGGAATATTTTTAATAAGAGTTGGTGGTACGTTCCCACCACAATTCGCAACTTTTATCATATGTAGTAGTTTTTTCATGTCTGAATTCGAAGTTTTCTTTAAATAATCAATCAAACAATTAAGCCACTCTCTTGAAAAGCTTGCAGCTATTTCTTGATCACAAGTATAAGGATTATGAGTTTTTAATTCATGGTCTATTAGATTCTTCATTTTATCCTTCAATACATTAGGAATGCTAATTTCTTCGATTTCTGTAATCTGCAGTGTTCCTTTATTCATTATAAAACCTCCGTTGTTTTATTTTTTCACACCATATCTTCTATTGAATGAACTACCTACTTCTTTTTTGCTCCTTTGCTTTTCTTCAAAGCTATTAGAACTACCAATTTACAAATAAAAAACGTGGAGTATAAGAGATTTCTTCTTAGTCACATTTCCCCCACGAATCTCCGTTAAATTGGCAAATTTAATTTGAAAATCTGATTCATTTTCTAAAGTTTTCCTGAGTTTAAAATCAGAATTTTCAAGATAAATATATTAACACTAAAAATATAACACGAAACCAAAAAATGTAAATAAATAGTTTTTTTATAAAAAATAGTCAGACTATTCATAAGGTAATTCGTATTTCATTGAACCAACTACGGCCTCTCAATTTTATTGATAACAATAAAAAGGTCCCCTAAATGGTGATAGAGGACCTTTTTCCAAGTATATTCTATTTTAAATTTCTTACTTACCTTTTATTTTAAAAGATATTGCTGTAACTTCTTTATTAACAGTTCCATCCCGTTTGGACTTACAATAATCTTCCCATTCGCTAACGAAATATTGCTGTCTGAAATATCCCCTGTAAGTGCACAAGCTCTTGGTGATTGATATTTTCGTAAAATAATCTGGTCCTCTTCTATAAACATTTCAAGAGAATCTTTTTCTACAATTCCTAAACTCCGTCTTATTTCCATTGGAATAACAATACGCCCCATGCTATCTGCTTTACGAGTAATTCCTCTTGATTTCATAAAATGCCACCCTTTATATTTATCTAATATTACGGTATTTATTTTAGCAATAAATAACAATTAGGAATAGTTCGTATTACAGTACTTTTTTTAGGAATAAATACCAATTAGGAATAACTTATGTTAGAATTATTTCTTGTTTATTCTTGATTTTTAATATATTTATCCTTGATCATTTTTATATATTGTTTTCTTTCTGTTAATTCAAATATAAATAATGCCTTTTTTATGTATGTTAAACCAACTTCATTAGAGTGCTGAACTTTTAATAAAATTGCACCTTTTTCAAAAAACAATTCACCTAATAAGTATAAAGTATTCATATTTATAGCTAATTTTATGCCTATTTCACTATACTTTATTGCTTCTTCATATTGATTTGCAAGGTGTAAACATTTTGTTAACGTATGAATGAGTCTTAATTTGATTTCTTTTTCTCTAGGGAATTCTATCTTATTAAAATTAATTAAACTTTGTTTTAATATATTTATGCTTTTCTCATAGTCTTCATTTTCTGCATGTATTATAGCAATTGAATTCATTATGCTTATTTCTTTTTCTGATAAAAAGTTACTACTACTTAAGGTTTGTTTTAGTGCTCTATTTAAAATGTCAAAAGCATTAATTGTTGCTCCATTTACATAATATATAGCAATCGCTTCATGCCATAATAGAAATTGTTTATCTTCTTTTGATTGGAAATTATTTTCGTTTTTCTCTTTTTTCACTATTTCGTAAAGCTCATTATATTCTTTTTGTTTCACACAATCTCTCATTACACATTTTACATTTTCAATATATTTTATTTTTTTGTTTTTCGTTAGCGCAAATATATAATTTGGATCAATACCAAGTCTTTCAGATAATTGATACAACAATATGCTAGATGGATAAATAATACCTTTTTCTATCTTACTAATTTGGCTTTGTGAACATATTCCATGACATAATTCAGATTGTGACATGTTTTTTTCTTTCTAAGTTCTTTAATAATAATACCAAGATTGTAGAATTCCATCTTTCCTCCCTCAAATGTAACACTTTATGAGTATAAGAATATTTTCCAACTTTTAATGTAATGTAAAATTAATATAGTTACAATTACTAATTATATGGATTTATAGTTTCTTTTACAAACTTGTATCACAATACGAGAAATTATTAAAATATGGTTCACTAATAATCAATGGGAGTTTTATTCATCATCACTGATTATTAGTCCACTCCAGGTAGGCTTTTACAGGGAGTCCGACTTCTTTGCCACATCTAAATTTTGAGGTGGGAGTCTTACTACCCGCAAATAGCCAGATTAAAATAAATATGGTTTTTCACCTTTATTTCTTTTAATAGTTTCTTTTGATTTTTATATAGATAATTTCGAAGGAGCGTATTTTATGAAAAGAATGTTGACCGAAAGAGAGTTAGAAGTGGCTATTTATGTAGCAAAAGGATTTACAGATGTAGAAATTTCAAAAAAAATATATGTTACCCCTCGAAGAATTTCAACGATAATTAATCATATTAAAGAAAAATGGCATATTAATTCTAGAGTGGAATTAGGTATTTTAGTTTATCATTATGGTTTTATAGATGCACCCTTATTTTCAAATAAAGAAAATCATTTATTCGAAAAGGTTGCACAATAATTGGCCAAGTATAATGTGTTCATTTACAAATAAAAACAGAAAAGTCGCTGAACTTTTATTATTTAAGGTAATTCTGAAGCTGATGGGCATGTATGGCTTGCTAAAAGAACAAATATAGATTGTATTTAGATATTTTAGTAAGAATGATTGTACCAGAAACTTTTAAAACCCCAATAATAGAGGACTCTTTGGATGTTTTATTGAAGGGATTCAAACGACTTTTAAAAGGTAAAAACATACCTTTAGACAATGTTTCTTCTTCAACAGCAAGTATAGCTTTTAATGTAGAAAATCCATCCATTTTGATTAAGCTTTTTTCAAAAAGGGTGGGTTTCTTCAGTTTATAGGAAAGGTATACTTAACTCATAAAAATTACAATAAAATAGGTAAAAATGCCATCGCATCTTTACCTATCCTATAGATAAACAGGTTTTCATAAGAAATAGAAAACTCCACTGAACACTATAAATATATTATTTTAAATTAATTGGTTGTTGTTGAGTAATACAATGTATCATACCACCATTTTTATAAAGCTCTCTTACATCAATCCCCACAACTTTACGATCAGGATAAAGTTTTTGAATCATCTCATTTGCTATTTTATCATTAGGATCATTATAGTTAGGAACTAAGATAACTTGATTCGCTATATAATAATTAATATATGAACCTTTATAATCAAGCTGCTTCCCATTTTCTAATGTAACATTATTCTTGCTTAGCGGCAGATATACATACTTGTACTTATTCCCCTCAGCATCTTTTGCCTGCAACAACTTGTTAATATCTTTATCAGACGTTCCCCATTCAGCTAAATCTTTTTTGTTTAATGTTATAATAGTAGATTTATCGTGGAATTTTGCAAATCCATCAATATGAAAATCAGTAATATCTAAGTTAGGTAATCCATCTAACCAAATAAAATTTGTTACCCCAAGGTCACTAATATATTTTTCTGACAATTTCGCATTTCTATTTTTATTCGTTACAGCACTTCTAGTTAGTAAAGCAGTTCCATTACCATCTAATTCAATTGCGCCACCTTCAAGAACAAATTTATTCCAATCAATTCTTTCAATTCCTAACTGTTTACTAAGATTCTCACGAAGACGAGCATCTTTCTTATATGGTGTTTTCTTTCCCCATCCGTTAAATCCTGGGTCTAATATCTTTAGATTTTTGTCATTATCATAAACAAAAATTGGTCCAGTATCTCTCGCCCATACATCGTCAGTAGGTGCGATAAAGAAATCAATTTTCTCCATATTTACCCCGTGATCTATTAAAACCTCAGTAATTCTTTCTTTTTCTTCTTGATCATATGCAACACTATGAACTTTTTCGCCTTTACTTAAAGCATTTGTCATTTGAATCCAAATTGGCTCTACTTCTTGCTGATATTTTTGCCCATATGTAAATTCATGAGGCCATTGTAGCCATGTTCCTTCATGTTTGTTTTTTTCATCTGGCATTGTATACTTTCCTATTTGTTTTCGCACCTCTACTTTCTTCATATCTTTTCTTTGCGTTTTTTCAATTTCCTTCGCCTGAACTTTCTCAATCCCCTTCCCTAGAGCATAACCACTGAAAATAGATGTGGTTAGTATAGCACTCATACACAAATTCGTTATTTTTTTCATTTCTTAACCTCCTTTTCTGTCTTACTGTAAACCTTTACATAGTGTGAAGGTCAAGCTTTTCCATTTGAATTATTTAAATATTTTAAATGTAAAGTGTAATTTGAATCGAACTTTATACAAAACAAGTAAGAATCAACTATTTCTACTATAATCATCATTTTTTCATAAAATCTTACACTCTTTTCTTTTGTTATCCTTTTTATACTATGTACTGTATTATTTTCGAAAATAATACAGTACATGAAATTTCATATTAAATACATATTCATTCATTTATTAATTTGTTTATTCAGTTTATATTTAACTATTCAAAAGCAGTTACAATTCTCTCTTTCATTTTCTGTAATACTTCACTGCTCAATACTTTTTGACCAGCAGGAAGTTTTAATATGGCAGCGGCACCTTTACTAAGGTATATTTCTTGATCATTATTTTGATTTACTACCAATATTCCTTGTCCTTCAAATTCGAAATAACTAATATCTTTTGTTTCATTTGTATTATTCTTTATTGCTGTATATAATCCATATAAATCTTTACTTCTATTTTCTCCGCCCGTTCGAATCGGTTCAATATCATTCGCAACAATTAGTCCTTCTGGCTGCTCACCCTTCATAATAAACCACAACTTTTCATTTGTTGGTAATAGTAAATGCTTAAATTCAGAGCTATTTAAAATTTGCTGTGCTGGAATTGTTTCATAGATTGGTAACGAAAATGGAGATGTTGTTATTTTTTCAAAGCTTAAATTTTCAGAAGAACTTCCCTTACTATATTGATAATCTTTTAATGCGATCGATTGTACCGATTCACTTTTATTTTTTGATGCATAACTAATTTTACTAGCGAAAATAATAACGGTCATTAAACACATGCACGGTATCACAAGCTTAAGTAGTTTTCCCATTTATGAACCCCCGCTTTTAATATTATTAGTTTGCATGGATATTATAAACAGTTTCACTCCACCAAAAATTATTATTGTTATGGAACGTACTGAAATTATAATTATAATGATCACCATACCAAGGGTCCATGTACGTTATATAATCTGTTCCATTTGTCCCTTTATAAAATCCATCAAGTACTACAAAGTGTCCGATGTTAGCTCCATTTTGCCACATAATGAGTGCAATCATCGGCTGATTACTATTAATTTGACTTTTGAACCAATCATACGATTTTGCTCCAGAACTTATAGCTGAGCTAACACTATATCCCGATAATCCATATTGTATTTCACGTGAAGTTGCAGGATTATTATATGATCCACCCTTAACATACCTAACGTACTGATCTTGTGAAGGAGTTTTCCCAAAATAATTTAAAACTGAAACCGAAGTGCCTGCCCAACACCAATTTGATCTTTCTTGTAATATGTTAGGTACAGATAATTTACGATCTATTGATGTATTTGGAGGATTTCCATTAATATACGCTGACGTTACATATACTTTTTTTCCATCTTTAAAATAATAAAACCAACGATTATCTAAATTTCCTGTCCAGTAATCTTTAACCGCTTCACCATACTCCCATCCTTTAAAAGATACTTTTGTATTTCCGGGAATCACATCTACAATATTTGCATTCAAACTTTTTGCCTCTCTAACATTTACATTCAATGGAGCTGTTGTTCCTGTAAATTCAACTTCCTCTGCTATTATTTTCTGAACACCAATAAAACTAAATGTGAAGAACAATAAAAACATACAAACAATAAAATGCTTTCTTCCCTTCATTTCTCCACCCCTTCATCAGTACTAAAAAACATCAACAATTCATCCTTATTAATTGTTCAAGCTTAATATTACATACTAACGAAAAATGACTTCTCATAAAGTGAAACTTTGATCAGTAGTGGTTTTATTCATCCCCCACTGATTGTTAGTTAAACCAATCGGGCTGCTCTGCAAATAGCGGGATAAATTCCAATACAAAAAAGGAGCCTATAAATTTTTATAGGCTCCTTTTTATTTCGTCGTTATTACTTAGCTAATTCTTTTGTACCCTTCATTACATCAATGAAGAATCCCCAGTTATTCACTACAGAAGAGATACTGATATGTTCATCTGGAGTGTGGACGTTAAAAATGTCTGGTCCGAATGAAATTGCATCTAATTCAGGCATTTTTTGAACGAATGCGCTACACTCAATCCCCGCATGCACAGCGAAGATTTCAATTTCTTTATTGTATTTTTCTTGATGCACTTTTTCAAATAAATTACGAATTTGTGAGTTTGGATTGTATGGCCATTCTGGATACTCTGACTCTATTTCAAATGTAGCACCAACTAATTCAGCAATATATTTGATTTCTTCTGCAACATGTTGTTTTAAACTACTTACAGAACTTCGCACTTCGTTACGTAATTTAATTTCATCTTGCAACGTTTCAATAACGCCTAAATTTGTTGAGCTTTCTACAAGACCTTTAATATCCATGCTCATACTTTGAATGCCATTTGGAATTAAGAATAATGATGAAATAAGCTGCTTTTGTGTCTCTTTAGCAAATACTTTTTCAACTTTTTCATCCAATTTTGTCAGTGTAACATGAACATCTGGATCAACAGCACGCATTTCTTCTTGTAATACACGTGTCCATGATTCTAGTTTTTCTTCTACTTGTCCTACATCTTCTGTACGAATTAAAAGTGTAGCTACACTTTCACGCGGAATTGCATTCGTTTTTAATCCGCCGTGAACTTCACTTATGTTAAACTCCGTATGTGCTGATAAATCACGTAATACTCGTCCTAATACTTTATTCGCATTACCACGTTGTTTATCAATTTCCATACCAGAATGTCCGCCTTTTAGACCACCAACATATAGACGGTATGCATCCATATTCGCTGGCGTTTCATCCCAAATTACGGGAATTGTTTCAACAGCTTTCGCACCACCTGCACTACTTACAAGTAATTTATGATCTTCTTCAGAATCAATATTTATAAATATCTTTCCTTCAAAATGATTTGGATCAATAGCAAAAGCCCCGCCCATTGTCGTTTCTTCTTCAGTAGTGATAACGACTTCAAGTGCTGGATGCGTAATTTCTTTTGAATCTAATAAAGCTAATGCATACGCAACTGCAATACCATTATCAGCACCTAAAGTTGTTTGATTTGCATATAACATATCCCCAATGATTCTTAATTCAATTGGATCTTTTTCAAAATCATGTACTGTTGCTTGATTTTTTTCGCAAACCATATCCATATGACCTTGAATAATAATAGCTGGTACATTTTCATAACCAGCTGTTGCTTCTTTTTTAATAATGACATTTAATGCTTCATCTTGAATGACTTCTAAGTTACGCTCTTTTGCAAAGCCCACTAAATAATCACTAATTTCCTTTTCATTACCTGATCCTCTAGGAATCTTTGAAATTTCTGCAAAATGATAAAATACAGGGTGCTTTGTTAATTGTTCTAAAGTAGAATACATTTTTCAAGCTCCTTTCAAAATGAAAAAATAGTATGTAAGTCTTTTATCATTATACCATGATTCATTATTTTACCTTTCTTTTAACTTTTATTGTTCATTTTATGTAAAACACTCTTACAACATTGTAAGGGCATTGTAATCTATATCGATTTTTCTCATTTAATAATAGCCGTATACTTTTTAAAGAAACACATTAAAGGAGATAAAGAAAATGAAAAAGTTTTTAGCAATTATTACACTATGTTTATTATTTTCTAGTTTTACTATTGGCTGTGAGAGAGCGTCACTAAATAGAATTGGTAAAGATGTATATTACATGCAGATAAAAGGCGAAGGAACTATCGAAAAGGTAGATGGTAGAAACTTACGAAACTATACGCTGCCCGCATATGATGAAGATGGCGTCAAAAAACAAATTACATTTAGAAGTACAAAAAAAGAAAACAATCATAAATTAAATGCAGACGCGTTTTTACGCCTTTATGTAGATCAAGATGATAATAATAAAAATGAAATATCATCAATTGAAGTAAAGTCCTATGAAGAGATTCAGAAAGCAGATTTGCCTGAAAAAATAAGAGAAAAGTTTACTATTAAATAAAAAAAAAGAAAATGCTCTATGCATTTTCTTTTGTTCTTTTCACCTGTATATATTTTGAACTACTATTATTCATCAGTTTCTCTAACCGATTTATATTCTCCGTTAATGCACCTTTCACAAGAGAGAAATCTGTATTTGATTCTTCTTTTTTTTCTTTAAAAAACGAAGACTTTTGCACATTGACTTCAGCCATCTCTTCTCCCCCTTTTCAAAAAGATACAACCTTTTATTTATATTATATAGCAAATGTAGAAAGAGTGTACACTTATGATTTTCTTTTTAATTCTTCTTCTAATTCTTCTACTTGCTGCAACGTATCCCCTTTTATTAAAGAGAAATCTGTTGTATCTTCGTTACCTTCTTTAAAAAAATCATTGTCATAATCTTTTACCACTACAATCACCTCTACATGCTAGTGTAGGAATGATTGTCCAATTTTATTCAACTTTGTCGGATTTTGTTTTTAATTTATGTATAGAAGAAAAGGACAGAAAAAGATTCTGTCCTTATTTACTAAAATAACTATGATGTATTGTTAAATTATATACATTTTCAAAATCCCGATCTTGCAGGTTATTTTTCTTTCCATCAATAACAATGAAAACGTCACTTACTATTTTTGCTGGTATAATCCCGACATTTTCTACTTGCACCGCTTTCTGCTCATTCAATTGCTCGATATGTTCTAACGGAACGATAATACTAAATTGCGAGCGAATACCACGAAAGTTTGTATTTAATTCTTTCGCGGCTTCAAAAACAACAATTTTCGCACCAATCTTTTCCCCATATGAATCTAAAAATGCATTTAAGCTCTTTGTATATTCCTCTTCCGTATGCCATTCCATCGTACCGAATATTGCTGGATTAACATTTTGAATAATTGTCGTGTATATTTCTCCTCTCGCTTTAGATGCAATTAATGATCGTTTTATTGATTGAACTGTCTTGCCAATATCGCTAAATTTCGCACCCCATATTTCAGAAATATTAGGTGTTAAAATGAACGCAATATCAACAAAAATAACCATTGCAGTAAACATTAAAAGATTTTTCCAGAGGGTTAAATCAATTCCTTTTATCATGAAATACACGGTGACAGATATGATAAACAAACCATACCAAGTCTTTCTAATACGTTGCTTTTTCTCCTCGTACAACTCCTCATTTTTCCAATAAAAGAAAACAAGGACTACAAAGACAATCGCTAAAACAAATAAGCCAATTCGAATGTTAGAGATCATTAATCACATCACCCTCCATTCAAAAACTACTCACGATATCATTACATGCGCAAGCTGCTCTCTTTATGACAAAAGACGTGGACAAGCTTCTAAAATTAGCTACATCGCATATACATTAGAAAGTACCACTTCTTTTATCCTGTTATTTGTGGGCAGTAAGACCCCCACTGATTAAAATTTCACTTTACCATGAGTCTATATTGTATATGTAGACAAGCATTCATTTCAAATTTTCGTATTAAAAAGAAATATGTTTCGGAATTTCCCCTTCAGGTACTTCTCCATCCATACTTAAATAATAATGACGAATCGGACGTAAGTTTTCGTCTAATTCATAAACAAGCGGAATGCTAGTGGGAATATTTAATGAAACTACACCATCACTTGAAAGGTTGTCTAAATATTTTACTAGCGAGCGAATTGTGTTACCGTGTGATGAAATAATTACTTTATTACCACTTTTTAATGTCGGCGCAATTTCTGAATGCCAATAAGCAAGTACTCTCTTCTCCGTATCCTCTAAACATTCAGTTAACGGAAATTCACCTTTTTTGAGTGTTTTATATCTTGGATCATTCGCTTCATATCGAGAATCGTCTTCAGTAAGAGCCGGTGGTCTTACATCAACACTTCTTCTCCAAATATGAACTTGCTCCTCACCATATTTTTGAGCAGTTTCATCTTTATTCAGCCCTTGCAATGCACCATAATGTCTTTCATTTAGCTTCCAAGATTTATGTATTGGGACCCAAGTAAGATCCATCTCATGAAGTACAATCCATAACGTCCGAATTGCGCGTTTTAATACAGATGTATAAGCCACATCAAAAGTATATCCGTTTTTCTTTAATATTGCTCCTGCTTCTCTCGCTTCACTTAATCCATTCTCTGATAGATCAACATCTGTCCATCCAGTAAAGCGATTTTCAAGATTCCATAAGCTTTGTCCGTGACGAATAAGTACAAGTTTTATCATTATAATTCCCCTTTCGGAAATGTGAATTTTATTGTTCCATTGCGTACACGTATAAAGTATCTAGTAATGTATCTTTTTATCCATTCACTCTATGACCAAATCATAGTTGCCAAATGTATGGATAAAATTTGTTCTTTTTCAAACGATAAAAACAGAAGTTTTTTCATTATTTTTGATCGACTGGTAGTTCACGTTTCGTTATCCAAGCATCAAAACCTGATCGGCTATTTGCCATTTCATTCATAACTTGGTGCCAATTGTCCTCACATGATTCACCAAATTTTGAAAAAATAGCACCCATTTGTTGTCTTTGTACATCACTCAGTTTTTTCTCTAAATCTGTACCTTTTTCTGTTAAAGACAACTGTTTCACACGTCGATCATGCATAGCTTCATTACTCTCAATCAAGCCCTTTTCCACAAGTTGACGTAGCGGTCCGTGGAGAGCTTGTTTACTTATTTCTAATAGTGATAATAACTCATTTACACTTATCCCTGGAAAACGTGCGATAAAAAATAAAATTCGATGATGTACTCGTTGAATGCCATATTCTTTTATAATTTCATCTGGCTTTTCAGTAAATGTTTTATATGCAAAATAAAATAATGCTAATGCCTCATTCATCTGTTCTTCTTTATGTTGTGTCATCTACTTTCCCCCTGTATGTAAATTATACCACAATCTAGTAATGAATATTTTAATCAACGCATTAGAACTTATTTAGTCTATTGAAACATTCATTGCATAATTAGGAGATGATTCATTTGAAAAAACAATATACTGTAAGTACATATTTATTGGATAGACTACATGAATTAGGAATTGAACATATATTTGGGGTTCCTGGTGATTATAATCTTGCCTTTTTAGATGATGTGGTAGCACATGAAAATTTAAAGTGGATTGGCAATTGTAACGAATTAAATGCTGCATATGCAGCAGATGGGTACGCTCGCATAAAAGGAATCGCTGCTCTTATTACTACTTTCGGAGTTGGAGAATTAAGCGCTATAAACGGTATTGCTGGCTCATATGCGGAAAACGTGCCAGTTATAAAAATCACGGGTACGCCACCAACAAAAGTAATGGAAAATGGAGCAATCGTCCATCATACGTTAGGAGATGGAAAGTTCGATCACTTTTCCAATATGTATCGAGAAATCACTGTGGCACAAACAAATGTAAAACCTGAGCATGCTGCTGAGGAAATTGACCGTGTTTTACGTGCATGTTGGAATGAAAAACGCCCTGTTCATATTAATTTGCCGATTGATGTATATAATAAACCAATTAATAAACCTACAGAACCAATTTTATATAAACCGATTTTAAGTAATAAAGAAGCGTTGGATAAAATGCTACTACATGCCACTTCAATAATAAATAACGCCAAAAAACCTGTAATTTTAGCTGATTTTGAAGTAGATCGATTTCACGCTAAAGAAAATTTACATCAATTTGTAGAAAAAACTGGGTTTCCCATCGCGACGTTAAATATGGGAAAAGGAATATTCCCAGAAAAACACCCTCAATTTATAGGGATTTATACTGGTGATGTAAGTTCTCCGTACTTGAGAAAAAGAATTGATGAATCTGATTGTATTATTAGTATTGGTGTGAAGTTAACTGATACTATTACAGGCGGCTTCACACAAGGTTTTACAAAAGAACAAGTTATAGAAATCCATCCCTACACTGTGAAAATTATAGATAAAAAATACGGTCCAGTTGTAATGCAGGATGTTTTACAACATTTAAGTGATTCAATTGAGCATCGTAATAAAGATACCCTTGACGTTAAGCCATTTATTTTAGAATCATCACCTTTTACTGAAGAGTTCATTCCAAAAGCACAAATGGTCACACAAAAACGTTTTTGGCAGCAAATGTACCATTTCTTACAAGAAAACGACGTCTTAATTGTAGAGCAAGGAACACCTTTCTTTGGTAGTGCTGCTATCCCTCTACCTAATAACACTGCATATGTAGGACAACCGTTATGGGGATCTATCGGATATACACTGCCCGCTCTACTTGGTACACAGCTCACCAATTTATCACGGCGCAACATTTTAATTATTGGTGATGGTTCTTTCCAAGTAACTGCCCAAGAGTTATCAACTATACTACGTCAAAATTTAAAACCGATTATATTTTTAATCAATAACAACGGATACACCGTTGAACGTGCCATTCACGGCCAAAACCAACCTTATAATGATATACAAATGTGGGATTACAATAAACTATCAATGGTATTTGGGTCAGAAGAAAAAAGTCTAACATTTAAAGTAGAAAATGAAGCAGAATTAGCAGAAGTCTTAACAAATATAACTTTTAATAAGAATCAACTTATCTTTATTGAAGTTATAATGAGCCAAAGCGATCAACCTGAATTGTTAGCTAAACTCGGGAAAAGATTTGGTCAGCAAAATTCTTAATATAAAAGCATAACCTAATTATACAATTGGTAGTATAAAACTTGTTTTGAGAATAGTTTCGACACTCAAAATACATAAGGAAAAGGATGGAAAGCACCATCCTTTTCTATTTTAAGAGCATTCTTCGACTAACGCCCCGTATGACAAGCAAAAATTCTTAATCCATCTTTAACTTTATAGCTTTTGTCGCAATAAATGTTTTAATATGCTTATCTAATATCCTTGTCCCACCAAAATCATCCTCATAAAAACCTGTTATAGCAAAACCAGCTTCAATTTGGCCTTGGATTTGGTCTTCTAAAGTATGCGCATATTCTATTGTTTGATTTGAATCGATGTAATCTTGAACTTCATCCTCTGGTAAATAATCCAATGTTGATGAAGGAATTGAATGTTTAACATCAAGAATACCTTTTTGTTCTTGGTTATCATCAAAGATCCATAGTAACGGATTTGTAAATCCAGCAATAAGAATACCTTTATTCTTTAAAACCCTAGAAACTTCATTCCATACAAGATGAACATCTTTTACAAACAAATTAGAGACAGGATTTACAACAATATCAAAATATTCATCCTCAAAATCACCAAGGTCTGACATATCTCCTTGTACGGTTTTTAAAGACAAACCATCCCTTTTTGCTACCTTTTCATCTTGTTCCAATTGCTTCTTAGATATATCAGTAACTGTTACATCTGCTCCAGCAGCAGCTAGAACAGGTGCTTGTTGTCCACCACCTGACGCTAAGCAAAGTATCTTTAATCCATCTAATGACTTTGGAAACCACTCTCTAGGAACTGACTTTTCCGTAGTGACTGTAATCTCCCATTCACCTGATTTGCTTTTCTCAATAATCTCGCTACTTACAGGCTGCGTGTATCTAGAACCTTCTTCAACCTTCTTATCCCATGCATTACTGTTTTGTTGTGTAATATCCATTGCGATTAGTCCTCCTAGCAATCTAGTTGTATTCAATGTGTAAGCTTAATGCTTTCCTTTTTCTATTAACCTGCCTAATAGTTCATACATAGTTGTCTATATTTACATTAACAGATAAACGCAAAAATTACTAAAAAATTCTAAAAAGACAAAAAATTACACATCCATTCCATTCATTTAAAATAATCGTAGAATTGGTAAGTTTTAAACAACTCATTTCCACAAAAAAAGCATTCCAAATCTGTTGACAGTTGGAACGCTTTTTTATGTTATTTAATTTTTCAAGCTTTTAACTAAATCCATTAAACAAATAAGCTATGCTTTTTCTTTTTTATTCAGCAAGAGTTAACTGCCAAGATACACCATACTTATCATTTAACCAGCCAAACTTTTTACTAAACGGATAAGAACCTAAAGGCATAAGAATTGCTCCATCCTGCGCTAGTTTATGAAAGACCGTTTCAATTTCTTCTTCTGTCTCACAAGTTACATAAAGAGACATAGCTGGAGTGAATGTAAAATTATGATTTACATAACTATCAATACACATAAACTCTTGGCCATTTAGCGTAAAAGTTGCATGAATTACAGTTCCCTCTTTACCAGGTCCATTTTCATCGTAGCGAGAAATACTTACAATTTCTGATTGATCAAATAGCGACGTATAAAAATTCATCGCTTCCTCAGCTTTGCCCTCAAACATTAAAAACGTAGTAATTTTTTGATTTGTGTTACTCATATGGAGACAGCCCCTTGTTATGTATTTATGTAAAACATACGCCACTCAAAAACCGAACGTACATTCCTATGAATATATTGTCTATAAAAACGATGAGTTTGTCAATTATCTACTTTCTTATTTCTTCTTAAATAATGCTGTCCAAAGAAATGATTCTCCAAACATTTCATTCGGTTGTTTCATTTGTTTCATCCTTCTAATCTCAATTACCTCAAATTCTTTAAATATCTCTCTTAACTTTTCTTCCGAGTATGCAAGACCACCTTGTAGACTCCACCCTCTATATACATCCCAATCTGTTATTTCTGATCCATTTCGCTCATCTAAATCGCCTGCCGCAAAACATGTTAATCCAAAATAACCACCCGATTTTAATGAGTTTTTAATTAAATCCACATAATTTATTCTTCTATGCGGTGGAATGTGATGCAAACAGCCCGAATCATATACAAAATCAAATTCGTTTTGAACCTCTAAATTAAAAATTGAATCACAAATAAAATGAATTGCTACCCCTTTTGCCAATGCCCTCTCTTTTGCCCAGTTAATGCCTTCTACAGATAAATCCACTGCTGTTACATCAAATCCTTGAGTCGCTAAATAAATGGCATTTCTACCTGGACCACATCCAAGTTCTAATACCTTCCCTGTTAAAACCCTCTCTTTTTGTATATACGAAACTAGATTCTCATCTGGAACATTTTCAAAAAACGGAACATCCTTTTCTCTATTCTCATAAAACTCATTCCAAAAGGGTTCAGCAGGTCTTAATAATGAATCAAGCATTTTTAAAATGTCTTCTTGTGTGTATAACATTTCAGTTTTCATTAATACCCCTCCATATTTTAATAGTCAGAAAATTATCTTATAACTATTTGAACCTTCAGACTAGTAAAAGCACCACATTTTATTTTTTCTTTATTTTTTAAATCACTTTAAATACGGTAAATGAAATTATAAACTTTACTCTTATGGTGCAAATGCATACCAACCTAATCATGTAATACAAAAAGAGCCACAAATTTTGTGACTCCTTCTACATTGATAATCTTATCAAGTTTTTTTATTATATATCGATTTCTCTATTAACAAACGATATAACTCTTCATCCCAATTACCACTTCATACTTTAACGACCACGTCTTTGCTGACCTTGCTTTGTATTACCTTTTTTATTACTTGGCTTATTAAATGATCGGTTATTTTCATTTCTAGAACTATTTCTCGAACTATTTCTTGAATCATTTCTTGAGCTATTTCTCGAATCACGTCTTGATTCACTTCTTGAACCTTCACGGCTATCTCTTTGACGATTTTGACCTGATTTCTTCGGAGCCGGCTTTGGTACCGGTTTTCCATTTTCATCTACACGTTTTATCTTCGGTTGTTCGATTATTTCTCTTTGTATTGGTGCACCAAGCGTTTTTTCAATTTCTTCTAAATGTTTTTCATCTTTCGCTGCAACGAACGTAATTGCAAGACCTGATCCACCTGCACGTCCTGTTCGGCCAATGCGGTGAATATAACTTTCTACATCTTCAGGGATATCAAAGTTAAATACGTGCGTTACACCATCTACATCAAGTCCACGAGCTGCTACATCCGTTGCGATTAAGTACTGAATTTTAGCTTCGCGGAAACTCTTCATAACTCTTTCACGTTTCGCTTGAGGTATATCACCATGAAGTTCAGCACAATTATAACCTAATCCTTTTAAATTATCATAAAGCTTACTCGCTCTAACCTTTGTACGACAGAAAATAACAGCTAAAAATGGCTGATCACGATCCATAACAAAACGAAGTGCATCTGGCTTTGCACGGTCTGTCGTCTCAATGACACGCTGCTCAATTGTATCAACCGTTACTTCTTCACTTTGTACTTGAATCATTTGCGGTTCATCCATATAACGCTTCGCCAATTTTTTAATATCTTTTGGCATCGTTGCTGAGAATAACATCGTTTGTTTACTACCTGGTGTCTCATCTAAAATATCTTCAATATCATATAAGAAACCAAAATAAAGCATTTGATCCGCTTCATCTAATACAATTGTTGAAAGATTACTTAAATCAATTGTTTCACGGCGTATATGATCTAATAATCGTCCCGGTGTTGCTACAACAATATGTGTATTACCTTTTAATTTTCTCAACTGTTGCGCAACATCTTGTCCACCATATATCGCTAGTACATTAATATCTTCTCTTTGAACAAGCATTTTTTTAATTTCAGTTGTAATTTGCAGTGCTAGTTCCCTTGTTGGTGCAACAATTAAAGCCTGAACATCACTAGACGCTGGATCGATTTTCTCTAAAATCGGTAACACGAATGCAAGTGTTTTACCTGTTCCAGTTTTTGCTTGACCAATTATATCTTTACCAGACAGTATTACCGGAATCGCTTTCTCTTGAATTGGTGTTGCTTCTGTAATTCCATTTTCACGTAATGTATGATTAAAAGTTTCACTAATTCCTAATTCTAAAAAGTTTTTCAAATAGACCACTTCTTTTCCTTATTTTTCACATTAGCTTTCATTGTACCATTTGTTTCGCCAAATATGAAAAATAAAAAAATTCTTATCTTCTTTTTTTATATTCATCCTGTACTAGATGAACAAATTCTTTTTGCTTTTTCTCAGATTTTATTAATGCTTCCATGTTAGTAGAAGACAAAATGAACTTCTTAATTTTTCTATTACTCCCAATTAAACTTGTATACTTCGGATCTTCATATAGATTTCGAAACCACTCTAATTCACTTAATTTTGCGATATGGTGTTTCAATTTCATGTCATTTCGAGGATAAAACAAAATTATATCCATTATTACATCAAGCAATAAACTCATCTTCTCCCCTCCTATACATATATATTTCAAATTTACGAAAACATAGTTAAAGGGTGATGGAATTGAACACTACATTCATAAAGATATTTTGCATATTTTTCTTACTATATTTTCAGTCGACCTCAATTATTATGGCAAAATCTCGAACAAATGTGATAAGTGAATTTAAACAAGCTTTACTCAAAAATGATAAAAAATTAATGCAGTCATATGTAACAGAAGGAGTTGAACTACCTACTTTCCAAAAGGAAAAACCTATTCATGAAATTAAAATAGTACCATCTCCAAAAGAAGATACTACAATTCTTATTTCTTATTTCAAAGGCACTAATGATGAATTTACTGTCGGTTTCATTTTAGAAATAGTAACAAAAAATAATAAAATATCTCAAATCAATCAAATTTATGATGGGAATCCACTTATGAAAGAAGCTACTATCGTAAAAGAATATGAAATGAAGTGTAAGGAACATATACTTACTCCTACAAAATTCCCGTTCGAAATCCACGAATTTCAAGGGTACATTTATAACGATTACTTAAACCTCCAATACTACAATGAAGATATTAATGGGATTTTTAAAATCACTGTTTCACCAGTTCAAAACAAATTAGGCTTCTATGTACCTAGTGGAGCTAAGTTCTACAGCTTAAAAAATAATATAAAAGCATTATATAATCCTCATTTTGATTCAGCATATGAGCTTATCTTTCAGCAGAATGGTTTTCAATATACAATTGCAATTGGTAACAAACGCTATATACAAGGTAAATATAACGTAAAGGATTTAATTCAAATTGCAGAATCTATGAATTAAAAAACCAATCTTTTCTATATCAAAAAGATTGGTTTTTTATTATTTTATACAGTAAGTTTTCCTCCATGATAGCAATAATACTGTGCTGCTTTAAGACTTTTAATCCTATTTAAAGACTGTTCCGCCCTTTCTATATCTAAACAAAAATTCGGATTAGCTATAACTAATTCTCGATTCTCTTGAACCGCTGCATCTCCTGTAATTACACAGTCTAAATTCGGAAAATATAATGAAATATGCCCCGAGGTATGTCCTGGCGTTGCCACTACTTGACATTCATTATTCAAAATCATTTGACCATCATGTACTTTTTCATCGACGGAAATATGTTTTATATTTTTTAACTGTTGTATAAACCATTTGCCAAATTCTTTTTCTTCATTTGGCATACGTTCTAACATTTCTTCAGCTTGAACTAACCTCTCTGATTTTATATCACCATTAATATAGTTAGATTCAATTTCACTAGCAATAACATTAATATTTGGATATTTCACTTTAAAATCATATACAGCCCCTATATGATCGTCATCATAATGGGTAATAATTATATTCTTTAAGTTTTTCATCTCATATCCATGTTTTAATATTGCATTTTCAATTAAAGGTAAAAAACTTGGATATCCTGTATCAACTAACGTTAATTCATTATGTAATATAATTAAACTTGGATAAATACATTGTTTTTGCCCGTTAAATTCGAATTCAATTGGTAGTTCTATTATTTTCATTTTTCTTCCCCCATACCGCTTATAAAATGCATAATAATAACTAAATCACCCACATACATCTTACAATATATATACTATGTAATGGAACACTGTGAATCGTTGCATAATCCACATTATATTATTTTGAACAGGTATTCCCCTATTTTTATGGAAATATATAATTAAGAAAAACAATAAAATTGATTAATCTCTCACTTCTTTGTCCATCCTTTTAAAAAATCTATGTTTTTGTAAAAGGAGTGTTTATATGGAGAAACAGACACTTTGGAAAAAGTTCAGAAAAAGCTCTGTAAACCTCGGTAAATCCAGCGTATATGAAAGTATTATTTTATTCTACACAATGAAAAAGAAAGAATTACCTACTAAAGCAAAATTCATAATATTAGCCGCTTTATCTTATTACGTATTAACAATCGATTTCATTCCAGATATAGCTGCTATTATTGGGATTGGCTTATTAGATGATGTTTTAGCAATCGCTGTAGCGCATAAATACGTTATGAGACACGCAGATGCTGAAATTCGAGAGAAGAGCAAAGTAAAGATGGAGTCATTATTTACTTCAGCACAAGCATAATTAAACTATCTAGTCATTTACCATGAGAGCATTGCAGAATAAATTCCTAAACAGTAAAAGAATTTCTCTTAGTCCTCAAACCGTAAACAAATAGGGTGTCAGCACTTATTCCTAAGTTCTGGCACCCTTTTATTTGTTCTTATTTCTATCTGTTATACAGTTGCATGTGTCCCCTTATACAAAACTGCTATTGCCGCGACTATAAGGATCACACCCATAAAAGCAGGTGCAGCATGACCAAGCAATACATAGATTTGCCCTCCAATAATAGGACCAATCATTCTTGCTAAAGCTTGAATAGATTGGCTTCCACCTTGAATCCTTCCTTGTTCACTAGAACTAACAGACTTTGAAAGCATCCCGTTGAATGAAGGTCCGAAAATTGAATCCCCAAAACCATACATCAGCATCCCAACGATAAGTAGTGGATAGAGTGAAAACAAAGCTGATGCCGCAATAAAACAGTATCCTATAATCTCCGAAACCATCCCAAGAATTGCTATTTGTTTATCACTAAGCTTGATCAAAAGCTTTGGCATGATAAAACTTTGTGAAACAATGTCTTGAAAGCCCAAAATTGAAAACATAAGTCCGATTAATGCAGGTTTCCAACTGAAAGTATCCATTGTAAATTGCGTGAAAATTGCTTGTAAAGATCCGTTAGATATCCAAAGTAAAAACGCTGAGACAAGTAACCACTTTAAATTTTTCATGGAAAGTATGTTTGCTAGCTGTACAAAAGGATTTAACCTTACAAAAGTAATCTCTTTCAACCTATTATTTTTTTCAAGGCTCTCAGGCATATATTTGATCCCATATACAACATTTATTAACGTTATGATTGCACCAAAATATATAGGTACAGTATCACCAAACTTGGCAAGTATCCCCCCAATGGTTGGGCCAATGATAGTTCCCGCACCTACAACTGCACTCACCCATCCAAAATATTTCGTTCTCTGTTCTTTTGGAATGATGTCTGCAAAATATGCGAAGATAGTACTTATGCTCCCGCCTGTTATTCCTTCTATTATGCGTCCAGCAAATAGTACCCATAAAGCTCCTCCTATTCCAAAAACTAAGTACCCAATTGCAGAACCAAATAAGCATATTAAAAGTAATGGACGACGGCCATACTTATCGCTTAAAGCCCCGAGTACTGGGGCAGCTAAAAACACGCAAGCCGCATATACGGAAGTTAGTAGTGTAACAACTAATGCTTGTTCTTCCGGATTACTTATATATGGCTGTACTAAGAATGGCACTACAGGCATGATGATACTGAAACCTATACCACAAAGAAATACAGAAATAAGTCCGAATAGTAAAGCATGTTTATCTATGTTTTTTTCAGTTTTCCTTTCATTTTGTGATCTAAATATAGACATTTAACTTCTCTCCTTAAAACATTTTGTTGCTTCGTCAACAAAATGATAACTCCGTTTTGTTGATTAGTCAACAAAAACACGATAAAAAAGCAGCCTATTCTCATTAAAGTAAGGCTGCCATTTCATTATTAAAATGTATTACGATTTAATATGTACACCTTGTTTCTTTATTTCTGCATCCAAATGTCTACTATACTTTTCCACGAAACTAATTATACTGTCGAATTCTTCTTCAGTTACTTGCTCAAATACAGCTTTATCCCGCTCTTGAAACTCTTTATGCAGATCTTCATGGATTTTATAAATTTCTTTCCCTTCTTCCGTAAGCCTAAAATAAATTTCTTTCTTATTTTCTGACTTTTGGTAGCTTTCAATAAGGCCTTTTTGTATGAGCTTCTTAGTCATTCTACTTATAGCACCGCGAGTCACATAAAAAGCCTCTGCGAGTTGTGTCACGTTAGAATCTGCATTGTTTTCAATATATTCAATGCAGTGAACTTCAGAAGACTTAAAACCTTTAAGACCTTCTTCCATCTTATCTTTATTAAGCCAAACCAGCTTATTATATAATTCCCTGAAACCGTTCATGACCTGTTCTTCTTTATTCATGACCTGCCCTCCTCACCGCTCATTAGCACATTAAAACTATTATATTAAATTTCTGCTTATGTTTCGACAATATTGAAATAATTATTGTAACGTTCAAGATATGTGTAAAAATTGGCGCTTAAATAAAACAATTCATTAAACAGCAAAATTATTGATACTTACAGTAAACGGTAGACAAAAAGTAAGAGCTAAGATCATTTCTCTTAGCTCTTCTTTTATAAAACTATTTCACTTCATTGGCGACAAAAAAGTGCTCACATACACTTGATATGCGCTGTAAGTCCACGTTCCCACCGGATATAACAGCTACTACTTTTTTCCCTTTTATATAACTATCAACTGTTCCTGCAAGAAGTGCAGCAGTTGCTAATGCACCTGCACCTTCTACAACAGCTTTCCCACGTTGTAATAAATCTTTCATCGCTACTTCCAGTTCTTTTTCTGATACAGTTACAATATCATCTACTAATTCTTTCACAATTTCAAATGTTAATTCCCCTGGTATTTTAACTGCGCAACCATCTGCAATAGTAGGTGCCTCATAATGTTCTACGATTGCTCCTTTATCGTAAGATGCCTTCATTCCATGAACATTATCTGCTTGGACACCAATTATATTAATCGATGGATTAAAAGATTTTAATGCTACAGAAATACCAGAAATAATTCCGCCTCCACCTATTGGTACAATAACAGTATCTACATCCCACATATCATCAAGAATATCTAATCCAATTGTACCTTGACCAGCCATTACCTCTACATCATCATATGGATGTAAGTATGTCTCACCTGTTTCCCTTATAATTTCTTCACATTTTGCCTTTGCATCATCAAAGGTTTCACCATGTAAAATCACTTCAGATCCATATCCTCTAGTTGCTTCAACTTTCGCCTGCGGTGCAGAAATTGGCATAACAATTTTACTCTTAATACCGAGTAAATGAGCAGATAATGCAACTCCTTGTGCATGATTACCTGCTGAACATGCAATTACACCTTTTTCTTTTTCTTGATCCGTGAGCCGCGACATTTTATTAAATGCGCCACGAAATTTAAAAGAACCCGTTAATTGCATATTTTCTAATTTCAAATGAATTTCTCCGCCCGTTTTACTAGTCAAGTAAAAAGATTTTACTAATGGCGTTTTACGAGCATTTCTATCTAGAATCTTGTGAGCTTTTTTAATATCGTCTATATGTAATGGTAGTTTTCTAGTTATCATACTTACACCTCTTCCAATGTTCTATTCCTAAGTTTTCGTAAGTCGTAGCTCCTTTATACGAAAAGAAAAAGTCTTTATATATGTACCCCACTCTGAAATAAACACATTTGCAAACAATTTAACATCCTCTTCATATCACGTTCTTTATAATGATTCAGGCATGCAATTTGGATCCAGTTATTCTTTTGTAAATACGCTGATTCATAATGGACAATATATCCTTGTAAAGCTAACGCATCACCTACCGTTTTAGAAGACTGACCTTCGCTTAATTGAATTGTAAATATAATTTTCGCGGCATGTTCTTTAGGTGAAACAAGCTTTAACCCCATATCAGTAATAACTTCTTCAATATACTCGTATGTCTCTTTAATTTTTACAAATACCTTTTCATCTTCAAATCTCTTCAACGCTTCTTGCAATGCATAAATTAAATTCCATGATTGTGAGTATGGAATGCTTTCATTTTCTTCATACATACCAATGTCCATATAGGCCGGCACAGCCTCGTTTATTTTTACAATGTGGTTATGAAAAACGAAAGAAATTCCTGTATATGATTTAATCGCTTTACCGCTAACACCACTTGCAAAATACACATCCTTTAAGTCTAATGGTATTGCTCCAATTGAGCTTATGCAATCTACACATAGTTTTATTTGATTCTCGTTACAAAGAGTGTTTAGCTCGTTTAAATCGTTTAAAATTCCAGTAGATGTTTCATGATGAACAAACCAAAGCCATTCATAATTTCCAGTTGTCATGATTTCTTCTAATTCGGTATAAATAAATGGATCTCCCATTTCCTTTTTATAAGTATCAAAATGTAACTGTGCTCGTTTTGCATGTCCAACTAATCTATTACCAAATTCCCCATTTGTTAATACTAGTCCTTTCCCTTTTAAAGAACGTAACTGTAAAGCGATCGCATCATTTGCTAACGTCCCTGTTCCTAACATAAGCTGTACATGTTTTGCTTTTGTCATGTAAAGTAACCGTTTTTTCACATTGTCCATCATCACTTGAAATGACTTAGAGCGATGCGAAATAGGCCGCGTAGAAAATGCCTTTCGAACGTTCTCTTCAATATCTACTGGACCAGGTAAAAACGTATATTCTTTCGTCATAATCCCCCCAACGCTCGATTCTTCAAACATAGCAGGGGTAACATACATTGGCTGGAAGGCCGCTTCTTCTGTACCAACTAACGTATGGAAAACTTTGAATCCCATTTGCTCATATAAAGCTAGTTCACGTGTTGTTGCAGAAATGAGTGCTAATTCATATCCATTTAGAAGCAAATAACGATGTAGAAAACGGATTAATCCTAACAACGCTCTTCCATTCCTATATTCACGTTCTACTGAAAGTAAACGAATTTCATACACTTTTTCTCCATGCTCTTGCAAATAAACATCTAAATTTGAAATTTTATAATCTAACGAGAATGGTCGTTTTCCCCGCACCGCGACCATACCTACTAATCTATCCTCATCTAAACAAATTAAATATGTATTTTCTTCATGAAACCGATCTATACGAAACCGGTCTTTCGTTTCTTCATGTTGCGGAATCTCTTCTACAAAAGTTTTATAATTTAATTTATGTATACTTTCAAATTCCCAATCTCGATCAGCAACTTTATAAATTAACCCCATGCCTTATCTCCTTTATCTATTTAATAAAAAATGATAAGTGGAGATTATCCCCACTTATTAAACATTTATTTTATTCTCGATTTACATATAGAATAAGTACAATAATCATTCCACTTAAAATAGTCGTAACAACAGAATAAGAATAAAGAATCATACAAATTGGTAAACAAGCAATCGTAATTAGTCCTGGCTTCGTAAATCCTTTGAATATTAAATAAAATACAATAAAAATGCCTATGAGGGTAAGCGCTATCAAATAATCAAATGCAATTAATCCTCCAATAAATGTTGAAATACCTTTACCGCCCTTACCTTTAAATAAAACTGGGTAAATATGTCCAATAATAACGGCCAATAATGTTAACATTACGAATGTAGGGTCTTCAAACAGATATTTTGCAACAGTAGCAACGATTGCCCCTTTAATCGCATCCCCAAAAAATGTAGCGATGAAATACCCTTTTCCATATACGCGCCCCATATTTCTTGCGCCAGGATTTCCGCTTCCTTCATCCCTAATATCAACGTTATGTCTCAATTTTGTTACTATATAAGCGGTCAATATGTTTCCAATTAAATAAGAAGCCACCAAATATAAAAACTGCATACTATTAATCATGTAATCATTCACTTTCTAAATAGGAATACATATACAATATTCAATTACTACGTATATTGTACGTTTTTAACATACATCCCTTTATACATTTTAACATCATATTTTTACAAATCATACAAAAATTCTCATGCGCTATTTTTAAAAATATATATCCCTCATTAAATAATATGTTCCTTTCACTGCCATTTCTGCTTGTGATACGAATGTAATTTCTTTCATACTTTCTTCACAGCATTTCTTAAATACAGCAAATATTTCAGGAACTAAACGCAATATACTGCCACTTACTGCAATTGGAGTTGAGCGCTTAAATTGCATCTTGTTATAAACATCTACCGTAATTCTTGCTAATTCCTTTCCAGCTTGCATCATAATTTCATGCGCATCATCATTGCCATCTCTCGCTTCCTGAATAACTAATGGGGCGATTGCTGCAATTTTATCTTTAGAAGAAGTATATATTAAGCTTTTTATATGAGACGGTGTCAAAAGTTGAAACTGCCTTTGAATATTCAAACTCAATGGACAAAGACTGATTCCTTGATCGAACTGAATTGCCATTTTCTTTAAAGCTTGTAATGCAATCCAATATCCGCTCCCCTCATCTCCTAAAATATGTCCCCATCCACCGCTATACTGATATACTTCTCCTTTTTTTCCTATACAAATTGCACCTGTACCACCTATAGTTAATATTCCATCCTTACCTTTTAAAGCAGCTGCATGTGCGATCATTGCATCATTAAAAATTTCAATTTTTGTTTCGTATTTCTTTTTTAAACGTAATGTTAATTCATTTGTATTCGCTCCGCTTATACCAGCTAATCCTAAACAAACACAAATACAATGCCCATTTATTAAACTCTTCTGGCATTGATTAATTGCTTCCATAATATGCACAAGAGCTTCTTCAAAATCTATTAATATGTTTCCAAAACCACTAGTAGCTCTTACAAGTTCATTTCCGTCTTTATCAAATGCAATTGCCTCGGTCTTCGTTCCCCCGCCATCTACTCCAATCATATACTTCATATGTTCGCCTCATTTTCATCTGCGTATGGAGGGAATGTTATATTCCCTAAAATTATGGAATTCTTAGCACCTGTTGCGCTCGGCACATTACTCGGATTACGATGATACGTTTCGTTTGCTAAAATAGCAAATGCAATTGCTTCTTTCGCTGCTGAAGAATGACCAATATCTTCTTGTATACATATGCTACATTTCTCTTCTCTTAATCCATTCCGTAACATTTCAACAAGTGTATTATTATAACTTCCACCACCACCTAAAATCACCTCATCAATGTCATAATACGGCAAAATAAACGCCTTATAATGATGAACAATTGAACATGCTGTAAACATCGTGACAGTTGCCAATATATTTTCTTTACTATGCTTTTTAAATCGATTCAATAATTCAGTCACAAACGCTTCTCCAAACTGTTCTCTACCTGTTGATTTTGGTGGTTTCATGTTCAAAAATGGATGGTTCATACAGTATGTTAAAATTTCATCTACAACTACCCCTTGACTTGCGATCCAACCATTTTGATCATATGGTACATGAAATAATCTTTGACATACTTCATCGATTACCATGTTGCCTGGTCCAGTATCAAAAGCAATAACACTCTCATTACTTCGTTTACTTGGAACCACTGTAACATTACCAATCCCGCCAATATTTTGCAGTAGTCTATTTTTAGTTTGATGCCGATATAAAATAATCTCTGAATATGGTACAAGTGGTGCACCTTGTCCCCCTGCCGCCATGTCCATCGTTCGGAAATTCGAGATAACCGTCTTGTTCGTTTCATATGCTATTACTGCTGGTTCCCCAATTTGCAATGTTGAAGAAATAATATTCCCTTCTTGCTTTGGCTGATGATAAATCGTTTGTCCGTGAGAGCCTATTAAATCTAATTGTCTCAAAGGAAAATTGGCCTCTTTACAAACTTCCTTTACAGCATTGGCGAAGCATAAACCAAGTTTAAAATTTAAACTACATATAAGTTGGACATTCGAACTTTCAATTGATAACGCTTGTTGGATCTCATTTTTCATATCATTACAAAATGGAACAGTAGTAAAATGGATGAGTTCGATTTTAGAATCTACACCACTTCCTTCTAAATGAACGAGCGCTACATCTATTCCATCTAATGAAGTACCAGACATTACCCCTGCAATATACATAACGTGCATGACCTCCTATTTACTAAAAAACAATCATGTAAGTAACGAACGTACAACCAATCGAAAACAATATAAATCTAAAAAACAACTGAGCTTTTGATGCAAACGATCCATCAATGAAAGAAACAACTACCGTAAGCAAAACGCTTGCCGCAATACTTGTAACGAGCCATATACTATGCATTTGTGATAGATTTAGCATGCCTAATAAAGGGACAAAAAGTAAATTTGCACAAATCACTCCAAATAATAATAAAAATACGCCTTTATAACTAAATTTTATATTCATTCTATTTCCCCCTTTCTAGTTTTAATGTGAAAGAAGTGATAGACAAAAAGTCTATCACTCAAAATAACAGCGTGCAGATTAAGGATTAACAGATTCCCCGTCACCATTCTTTTCAATTTCAAGCATATTTTTGTCGTACATTTTAAAGAATGGTAAATAAATAAGGAACGATATTGCTATATTTATAAAAACTAATACAATCGCACGCCAATCTCCACCTGTTGCTAAATATGCACCAATTGGAGCAGGTAATGTCCATGGCGGCATAATATGCGTTGGTGTTACAAATCCCATCGCAGTTGCTGAATATGCAACAGTTGCTGTTACAAGTGGTGTAATGATAAATGGGATAATTAAAATTGGATTTAGTACAATCGGTAATCCGAATATGACTGGTTCATTAATATTAAAAATACCTGGAACAATACAAGTTCTTGATAATGCTTTCGAATATTTCGATCGACCAAATATAATCATAGCTAATACAAGCCCTAACGTCGCACCAGAACCGCCAATCCATATAAACCATTGATATAACGGCTCTGGTGAAATAAATGGCAACTGATCTGCTCCACTAGCAACAGCTTCACCATTTTTCCCTAGGTATACTTCCCATAACGGCCTAGCAACAGTTCCAACAACCGACACACCATGGATTCCGAATGACCAAAAAAACGTAATTAAAAACACTGGAATCATTACACCGAAGTAACTATCCCCAGCTTTTACTAATGGTGCTGCTAATTTATCAACAACATGGTGTAAATCAATGCTAAAAACGACAGTTACTAGACTCATTATAATAATAACGAATGCAGCAGGTATAAGTGCTTCAAATGAACGCGACACAGATGGCGGTACTTGTTCTGGCATTTTAATCATTACATTTTTCTTCTTACAAAATCTTGAAATCTCTACGGATAAAATAGAAACAATCATCGTCACGAATAATCCATGACCTCCGAGATTTGTCATTGGAAGCATAAATCCTTTTTTATCAATTAATTCGGGGGTTAATGTTAATAGCAGTGAACATACTGCAAGCTGTGCTCCTGATAAAGCATCTAATTTATAACTTTTCGCTAAATTATATCCTATTCCAAATGCTATATATAAGGACATAATAAACATAGTTAAACGATATGGTATCAATATACTTGTTTGATTCTTTAATGCCCAAACCGATATGAAACTATCTTTCGGCAGTGGTGGAAATGCTACTATTAAAAAGAAGCTTCCTACTATAATAAATGGTAACGCCGAAATAACTCCATCACGGATTGCTTGTAGATGCCTCTGCTCAGAGAGCCTTGCCATCGGGCCAGATAAGTTTTTATCAAGAAACGTGACAAACTTATTCATAACGCTTCCCCCTAACTGATTAATTCATTTACAGTTTTTAATAAAGTCGGGCCTCCAAGTGGCGTGTATGCTTGCGGTGGAATGATGCCACACGGAATAGATTCCTCCTCTGCAAATTTTTTTACAGAATCAAATCGGTGTCTTATTTGAGGTGCCACCATTACGACATCCCAGCCATTCTTTACTTCTTCCTCTACCTCATTCGTTCCAATTGCATGCACTTCCATGTTCACACCATTTTTCTCCGCTTCTTTTTTTAAAGCGTTTACAACAATTGCACTGGACATTCCTCCAGAACAGACGAACAAAACTTTCATTTATTAATCCTCCTATACTTATAATTTATTACCCTTCAAATGAAAGGAAGTTTCACTTTACTAACAAGCATATGAAGTAGTAAATGAATTTAGTTATAATGAAAGTAAATTTCATTAAAAATATTTTTCCTATTAAATTAATGTTTCAATATGCAATTTTCTCTATTGCAAGGTCAACCTCGCCTCATATATTATTTTAAATAATCATATGATAGGGAGGCGTATAAATGATCGTTAAACGTTTATTAATGATATGTTGTATCGTTATCTTGTTCATCCCTTTCTCTTTCATTCCCCCTCACTCTACTTATGCTGAAGTAAATACTACGTACAAAAAACATGAATTACGTGCTGTATGGATCGCATCAGTTCTGAATATTGATTGGCCCTCAAAAACTAGCTTACCTATTGAAAAACAGAAGCAAGAATTTATAAGGTTATTAGACAATGTAAAAAGCACTGGTATGAATACAGTTGTTGTACAAATTAAACCAACCGCTGATGCTTTCTATCCTTCAAATTACGGTCCTTGGTCTGAATACATTACGGGTACACAAGGAAAAGATCCTGGTTATGACCCGCTCGCATTTATGATTGAAGAAGCTCATAAAAGAAATATAGAATTCCACGCTTGGATTAATCCATACCGAATAACGATGAATCACACCGATATAAATCGATTATCAAACTATCACCCTGCAAGGCAACATCCCAATTGGGTTGTCCCTTATGGCGGAAAGTTATATTACAATCCCGGTATTCCAGAAGTGAAAAAATTTATAACAGAAGGTGCTTTAGAAATCGTACAAAATTACGATATTGATGCGCTACATATGGATGATTATTTTTATCCATATAAAGTAGCCGGTGAAGAATTTCCAGATCAGAAAACGTACGAAACATATAATAACGGTAGATTTACAAATATAGAAGATTGGCGACGTAACAATGTAAATGAACTTGTAAAAGATTTAAATACTGCTATAAAACAAGAAAAATCATATGTAAAGTTTGGCATTAGTCCGTTCGGCGTATGGAGAAATATAGCTGACGATCCCACTGGCTCTAACACAACCGCAGGCCAAAGAAACTATGATGACCTTTATGCTGACACACGTGAGTGGATACAAAAAGGATATATTGACTACATTACACCGCAAATATATTGGAATATAGGTTTCACCCCAGCTGCATATGACATATTAGTAGATTGGTGGGTTAAAGAAACAAATAACAAACCGATTCACCTATACATTGGTCAAGCGGCCTATAAAATTAATAATAACTCCGTCCCTGCTTGGTCTGATCCAGAAGAATATCCAAGACAAATTGCATTAAACCGGCTATATCCTGAAATAAAAGGTAGTATGCATTTTAGCTTAAAAGATATTAATAACAATCCACTTGGAGTTAAAGATAGACTCTCAAAAGACATATATAAACATCCTGCATTAATCCCGCCTATGCCTTGGATTGATCATGATCCACCAAAACAACCGACTTTAAAAGGTGCCATTCCAAGAAATGAAGGTATTGCAATCGGTATCATTGACAATAGAGATAATGATTCTGCTTATTACGCTATTTACCGCGTGAATGGGAAAAATGAAGTGGATATACAAAACCCAAAAAATTTACTTACTACTGTAAGAAAAACAAAACTTGGAGAAATTTATGTAGATAAAACCGCTATTTCTGGAGAAACGTATACGTATGTCGTAACTGCAGTTGATCGATTGCATAATGAAAGTGTGGCTTCTAGTCATACTACCGTTAGAGCAAAATAAAACCTCATAAAAAAAGCGCCTTAAAGCTGTGATACTTAGCTTTTAAGGCGCTTTTTGTTATTTATTCTTAAACTTCTCAGTCGCTGCTCTCATCTTCACATTTAAATCGTGATCAATCGAGTCGCGAATATCTCGCTCTACTACTTCCATTTCTTTTTTGAAATTTTCCAAGTAGATCTTCAGTTCTTCTTCCTTCTCTGGTCTTTGTGAAGGTGGTAATTGTACTACCAACGATAACATGGCCGTTAAATCTTTCATTAAGAATGTTTCAAGTTTATGTTGTTGTTCAAACATGCGTTGCTCTTGATAGTACGGAAGTGCATTTAATACTGAAATTGTAATATCATCAACCGTTCTTTGTAATGAAGGATTTATTGAGCGTTTATACGCTTGAATTGTATTTAATGCGTCTGGATAACGGTCATAAAAATACAATTTGTAAAATGATAAGTCTGTCGGTTTTACAGTTTGCTGCGTTTCTTGTCTTAAGAAATCTTTCACTTTCATCGCAGCCACATCAATATCTTCATTCGTAAGCTTTTTCGTAGTTTTTGCCATTACATGCACTTTTTTCTGCTTTTCTTTCGGTAACATCGAGAAGACTTGCTCTCTCGTACGTTGACCTGATGCACAAAATAGAGTATTTAATGTATTTTGTTCTTTCTTTCCTTCGGTGCGAATCCAGCGATAAAACAGTGGATGTTGTGTAAATTCTTGTAGAAACGGTATTGATTTGTTTGATATCTTATCTAGAGAATCTTGCGCTCTTTTATATGGCTTCGTCCATGAAAAATACAGTTTCCGCCCGAAGTATACGACTAAAACAACGACAGTAAATGCTATTAAAAGCAATGTACCGAGTAGTAATAGTACTGTTTGAATGAAACTCATTTGTTCACCTCCTCTAATAATCCGTTATTTCCTTGGACGCTGAATGAGTTTCTGCTTCATCTCATCATTAAATGTGTCTAGTTCAATAACGAACTTCTTGCTTGACTCAATAATACGTTCTGACGATTTTTCAGATGCTTCAATTGCAGCGAACACATTTTGGAATGATTCACGTAATTTATCCATGCTAATAGCAGGGTTTTCAAGCAATTTCGTCGTTTCTTCTGTATTTTGTTTTAACGCTTGAGAATTACTTAATACCATCGATTCAATTGCTTCATTCGTCGCATTTACGGCATCAATTGTTTTCCGTTGATTCGTTAATGCAAGCTGAATAGCAGCTGAAACTGTTACAACGTTTTGTGTCATCGTAATCGCATTACGTATTGCCTCTGTTAATTTTTCATTATTTTTCTTAATGATGTCTACAGAAGCTATAGATTGTAATAATACACTTTTCGCTTGCTGCATATTACGTGTACGTACAAGTATCTTTTCTAATGCATCGTTAATTAACGGAATATCCCTTTGACGCTCTGGGTTTTGTTTCTCAGCTTCAAGCATGCCAGCAAGCTTTTTCCCTAAGTATACTTGTTTATCAAGAGCATGAATTTTATCGTGCGATTGTTCCTTTAACATTTCAAGACCAACTGTATCCTCTTGTAAGTTATCACGACCAATTAGAAGGGATCTAATAATTTCCTCAATTTGCTTATCTATAGATTGATATTTATGCACGTATGTTTCAAGTGGATTTTTCTTAAATACTTTAAACATAATTTTCTTCATACCACTTGCTTTAAGTGAATTGGGATCAAGCTCTGATACCACTTTTCTTAATTCTAACAATGTATTTGGAATTTCTTCATTTTTCCCATTCATCATCGCTGTTACAGGGCGTTTTAAAGCTGATAACGTTTGTCCTGCTGCTTGTTGCTCTTTATCCCCTAAATCTCCTAGCTGAGACAATACTTTTGATAAATCTGTATTTTGCTCGCTATTTAACTTTTGTACATAAAGATCAGCTTCTTTATTTAGTTCCTCTAATTCTGCATCTTTTATAACTGTATCAACTACTACTTCTACATTATTATCTTTCACAATGGATACAGGTTCTTTTTTCTCGAGTTCAGTCAACAAAATCGCTCCTTTATATATATGTGCGAATTTATATGCACTATATTTCATCAATTATATCGTATTTCATATACATTCTGACTGCTTGAAATCGACTTTTTTAGAAATGCCTATTTATGCAGTCATTCCCTGTTTCTTACTATAAGTATACCTGTAATCAACATAATTTTCCTCAGACTTAAGACCTAGAGAACAACATGCTGAAGGCGGATTCTTCATATATTTCCTAAATAATTTACGTTCTTTCAATCGTGCTACACTCAATCTTTTGACATTCACCCGTTTTCAATGTGATAATTCTATTACACTCACTTCTATTTATTTTTGCGAGCTACAAATGCTCCCTTTTGAAACGCTAATAACACCGTTTCAAACGTATCATCTTCTTCAATCATTTTTATAAACTCATCTAATTCACTCGCATGAGAAGTTGCATTATCAACAACAAGAAAACCTTTTGGTTGTAACATACGTTTTATATGCTCAAACCACCACATGTATTGCGTACGCTCTGAATCTAGGAAAATAAAATCAAATGAATCATCTAGTTGTGAATCTAAAAATGCCCCTGCTTCTTGATTGTGAACATCAATCCTTTGTAAAAGGTTTGCCTTTTCAAAATTGACAAGTGCCTCTCCAACTCGTTCTGAAGAAAGCTCTACAGTTGTTACATTTCCATTTGTTTCTTCTACCGCATTAGCTAACCACAATGTAGAATAACCATTAGAAGTTCCAATTTCCAAGATATTTTTTGCATTACACCCTTTTACTAAAATTGATAAAAATTGCCCCATCTCACGAGAAACATTCCGTAGTTTTTCTTCCCTTGTTTTTTTATTTCGATCATGCTCTTCTCCATATTGTTCAAGTTGCAATAATAATGAATCTACTGTATCCATTCTTTTCATCGCCTTTCCAAGCAATATGATGAAAAAGCTCTTGCTGCCCGTCTATTTTTTATTATATGCGAAACAAAAACCTTTTTCCTGTTATATGACAAAGATTTATAATTTTTTATAGCATATTGTTTCGTTTTTTGGTAAAGTTAATTTCTACGTGCAATTATTCCATTCATATTATTTCATATTAAAATTGCAGTTATTAAATTATATAAACCCCATTTAAATGAATCGGTATTTCAAATTCAATTAAGCGCCCTTTTCGGACGCATTTTCTTTGTTTATATATTTCCAGAAGAAAGGATGCTTACAAATGAACGTGATTAGCTTAGATGCTGCTCGAAAACGAAAGCAGCATAAAAAATTAATGATTACTATACCGATTATTACACGTATTTATGAAGAAGACGGGGAAATTAAATTTGAGGTAGCTGGCGAAAAAGATGTACCTCTTGAAATGTTAGAAAAATAATAAAAAAACGCATTTCTAAAGAAATGCGCTTTTTTATATTTTTACATTTAAATGCATAAGTTTTTCAGGATTAACCATCATATAAATATTTGAAATCTTCTCATCCTCAAATGCAAACGAAAGAACATACGTTACTTTATTATTTATTGTAACTATAACTCCTGGTATACCATTTACCATTTTAAAATCAACAGTGTACTCTTCTGCCAATCGTTGTGCAATCCCAAAGAACAAGCGAATAATTCGATCTGCAGAATAAATCGGATTGATCGCAGTTGTAACTTTACCGCCACCATCAGCTTTGAATATAGCATCTGTTTTTAATACTTCCAACATACCTTCCGTATCCCCACACTGTAATGATGCTACAAACTTTTCAACATAAGAAGCCATTTTCTCCGTGCTTAATTTTGATTGCTTCGGTTTCTCCAACATGCTTTTTCGTGCACGTTGAAAGATTTTTCTACAGTTCACACTACTCTTATCAACAATTGAAGCTATTTCTTCGTATTCATAACTGAAAACCTCTCTTAATATGAAAACAATCCTTTCTACCTCAGATAGTTGTTGTAAAAGTAATAAATATGCGGTGGAAAGGGATTCTTTCATTATAAATGACTTTGATAGCTCATCACTCTCGTCTACAAGTGGCTCTGGTAACCACATCCCTACATACACGTTACGTTTATGCGCTGCCGATCGTAATTTATCAATTGAACGATTTGTCGCCATCTTACATAAATATGCTTTCATATTTTCTATAGATTGAGGATCTTCTATATTATTTAGCGAGATAAATACATCCTGAACGATATCCTCAGCATCCATAACACTCCCAAGGATTCTGTATACTAACGAAAATAATAATGGTTGATACGCTTCATATAACTGCTCCGTTTCCATGATGAACTGCCTCACTTTCATATTGCTTTAAAATGTGTAACGCTGCTCGTTTCCCGCTTGCTACCGCAGCATCAGCTAATATTTCATCATGCCCCGCCCAATCTCCTGCAACATAAACACCTGGCATTTCAGGTATATTAGGACCCGGATTTTCAACACGGTCAATATGAGGAAAATCATGTACTACTGTTATTTTCGGTAAATATTGCTGTGCAACAACTTCTCTTTTCCAATTTGGATGTAACAACTCCATCGTACTTTCCAACTGTTCTTTATCTTCATGAATGTGATTCATCTCTAGCACAGGATTATGGTACTTAATTAGACTCACTGCAATTGATCCATCTTCACTTAATTTAGCTGCTCTCGATTGATTTGTGAAAAATATAGGTTGATCTAATCCTAATACAAATTGATGTGTAGGATTGGGTAATTGTCTCAAGCCAATATCTAATGCAGCAACAGTAACCGGTACCGATTGTTCATTCCATCTATGCAAACTTGTTCCTTCTGCACCTTTTATTATTTTACAAGCCTCTTTTGGCGGAGTCGTCACGATGACTGTACCTACTTCAAAAAACTCATCATCAACACAATGTATTCTTTGTTTATCTTCGTAATGCTCTATTTCCAAAACATGCTTTTTAGCCAAAAATTTCACTCCGACATCATTCGCTAAATCTCTTAATTTTGTTATTATCGTCTCCCAACCACCATCTACATAAAGCACTCCTTCTTTTATAGAAAGCTGTATTTGCTTTAGTACAGATGATGCTAATTGTATTGTAGGAGCAAACGTATATGTTGTTGTCCGGCATAGCGCATAAAATATATTACGAACCATTGGATCTTTTATTTCATTTTCTGCCCATGTAGTTAGACTCATTTTCGGAACTTCTCCTACATCTAAATTTCCTAAACGAATCATAAGACGTGAGAATTGTACTTTTGCAGACCACGAAAGTAGTGGTGTTGATAAAATTGAGCGAAAATCTGTTGGGATGGTGAATATATCCCCTTTCCATATTCCATGTGCTTTTGTAGATGGTATTCCACCTGGAAGATTCAAACCGAGCTCATTAAAAGTTATAAACGCTGCCCCGCCTCTATATAAAGCATGTGCACCAAGATTCATGCAGATTCCATTTTTATTTATAGTCATCCCTCGTCCACCGAATTGACTGGATTTTTCTAATACAATCACTTTCTTTCCAGCTTTCGCTAAATATATAGATGCTGTTAATCCAGCAAGCCCACCGCCAACAATTGCTACATCAAATTTCTTCATAATAAAATCCCTCCTTATCGTTCTACATACAAGACGAACTATTAAGGAGGGATGTGACATGAGAATAAATTTTTATTACCCTACTTTATTTCATTACTTTTTAATTCGGTCATATTGCATACGAAATAACTCAATTGCAAATGGAATATCCTCTTCACTCTTTATATAATAACTGATCCATCCTGATTCAGGTAATACGTGATGTGGTTTTACCAATCCTTGCTTCACTAATTCATCTCGCTTTAACTTCGGAAATGGTAAATCAGCTAATTTATCACCATGAAGATGGCCAAGTTCTTTCTTACCATAATTTATTTCAATACCACCAAATCGATGCGGTTTTTCAGAAACACCCGCCCAGCTGAGTACCTCATTTCTAATCATTTCACTAAATGACATGAACATTCACTCCTTATAAATGATTGATGTACTTTTAAATTAACATTTTCATTACTTTTTTCCATCAATCCAAAGTATGAATGGGAATACGAATATAGTTTAATCTTTATACTATATTCTTTATGGAATAAGTGAATTTATTAAGCTACCGACAACAGCACAAAACAAAGACTAGACACATATCCTAATTTTGTAACCTAACTTACCTATAGAAAGGCGGGTAATACAATTGACTGCCAACATCGACTATACCTCCCCCTCAACCAATTTTACTTATGATGTAAATAAAAGTAATTTTTTTCGGAAAGATGCCCAAAATTATATAAATGTACTTGGTATTAAACAATTAAACACTTTAGAAAATACTTCTTTATTAGATATTTATTTAAGTACAGGAAATGTTGTAGAACCACATATTCATCAAAATGCAGCTGAACTTGTTTATTGTATTTCAGGGTCTGCTGTTGTTTCTTTACTTAATCCATTTACGAATCAAATATTAAACTTACCGATAAAACCGGGGCAAGTTGCCAACATTCCACAAGCGTGGTGGCATTATGAAATTGCTACAGCTGATAATACTCATTTATTAGCTATTTTCAATGCCCCAGCGCCAGAAGTTATTTTCGGTTCTGATATTTTAAGATTAACTCCGGCTCATATGATGGCCCATACTTACTGCCTCAATGAACAACAATGGAAACAAGCGGTTTCTCCTATTCAATCAACTACTGTTATTGGCCCTCCGGCAAACTGCAATCAAAACCGTGGAATGAAAAATTACCCAACCCAGCCCCTCCCTCAACAACATAATCCGTATCCCCAAGATTCTTATTACTTTCCTCTTTACTGGGGCTATTAATTTGTAAATTTTTAAAAGAATCATCATTTATCTCCTAGGAAAATACCGAGGAGATTTTTTTATTGTATGTTCTCTTCCTATTAATAATAGTAACAATTGATAGTGTACATACATATAATATTTATATATTAAATTGGAGGTGATAGTACTATGAGTAATTATAACTATCGAAAAAACTACTCTTATAATAAAAATAGTAGCTCTTCAGCATCCTCTCAATCTTCCAATTCTCAATCTTCCAATTCCCAATCGCAAAGAGACTTAGCCGAGCAAGGCTATGTAAAGAAAAAAGGATGTAACTGTAATAAAAATAAATAGTTTATTTTATGGATGAATTCTTTTTTAAAAGAATTCATCTTTTTTTGCTGATCGGAAATTTTTAAAGTTACATAACTTATGCCTTAAATGAGAAAGGGTAAATTATACTTTTTTATACGAACTTAATAAAGAGTAATTGTTCAATTGATTTATTACTTATTTCCTCAAAAAATATAGTCCTTCCTAAATTTATTAGGAAGGACTATATACAAACCCCTGTTTAATTTCCTACTAAACATTGTAACAAATTAAACGATATTAATACCTGCACTTACAAATCCAGCAACTGCAGCTATTGGACTTGCTGCTGTTAATGAAACATACAGTAGTATTTTATCTCCAGCCGCTACTGGAATAGCTTCAGCAATGATTCCTGATGCTGTAGAACCAATCGCTATTGCGGCAAATGCTGGTGTTAATAAAAGAGGTGCGCCTTGTACTGTAAACGTATTGCTTGCTGCAGGTGCAGTTAATATTTGTATTTGCACTTGAACAGGTGATATTGGAGCTAATGCAGCTGTTGCACTAAAGAAACCTGCTAATGACGTAATAACCCCTGCGCGTGGTGCTACAAATGCATAATCACCTACACCTAATGCTAATGTGATACTTGTTCCACCAGTTAAAGCTACACCAGGCTGACTAAATCCAAATCCAAGAAGAGTTCCTGTATTAGCTATTAACGCGTTAACTAACGCAGATGGTGTTGTACCTGAAGCAAATGGAATAATAGCTCCGCCACCAGTTGCACCTGTTGCTCCTGTTAAGCCTGTTGCTCCTGTTAAGCCTGTTGCTCCTGTTGGGCCTGTTGGACCTGTTGCTCCTGTTGCTCCTGTTGCTCCTGTTGCTCCTGTTGGGCCTGTTGCTCCTGTTAGGCCTGTTGCTCCCGTTGGACCTGTTGCTCCTGTTGCTCCTGTTGCTCCTGTTGCTCCTGTTAGGCCTGTTGCTCCTGTTGGACCTGTTGCTCCCGTTGGACCTGTTGCTCCTGTTGCTCCTGTTAGGCCTGTTGCTCCCGTTGGACCTGCTCCGGTTCCGGCTGGACCTGTTGGACCTGTTGGACCTGTTGGACCTGTTGGACCTGTCGCCCCTGGAGTAGCATTGATTAATTGAATTAATAAATTAAAAAGAAGTTGTAAAGTTGCAGGATCAACATTTGAGTTGCAGGATATAGGGATAAGATCTAAAGCGAAGAAGAATTGTGCAAGGGCGCTATAAAATTGTTGCAATAATGTTGACAATTGTCCTAAATTAGGTGCTGGAGATTGTAATAAAACTATAATACTTTGAGTTAATTGTTTCAAAAAATTAACTTCTGGAGAAGGTAATAAGGAATTTAAGAAAATTAAAAATTGATTAAATAAATCGAGTAACACCAATCTGTTTGCATTACTTGGATTTGCAAAAAATGCTGAAATAGCTGATACTAATGAGTTTAGTAAAGTAATTAATTGACTTAATTGTTCCCTAGTAATAGGAACTGACTGTGGATTTTTACAACAATCTGGAGTGAAAACAATCGGATTATCGCAGTGGTTATGACCAAAACAATTATTATTTGTCATTTATGTCCTCCTTACTTGTTTTATATTTGAGTTTTTCCTATTATAAGGATCATAAAGTTGTAAAAGAGTATGTGTTATATATTGGCTTAAAATAGGAAACATGAAATATAATTAAACTTGAAAACGTAATTTAATTATGTTCATGACTCACATATTAATTATATGTTTTTAATAATTGACTGCTTAGATTAAATACCTAAACTTAATAGTTTATTTTATTTTTCCACGTTTATCTCTTAGGTTCAAAGACACATTTTAATTTGAATACAAAAAACCGAATTTACGATTAACATATATTCCGCAAGTAATAACATCATTTTTTCATATAAATAAAGAACATTTCTTTACTAAAATTGGGCTCACCTTATAAAGGTGAAGCCGTTTCTATTATAAAAAACTCTCATACAATATAGTGGACAAGTTATTTTATACTTCGTTCTAATAAAATATTGTAAGGAGTGAAAATTAATTGCCTATCATTCAACCATTTATGGCATCTAGAAGATTTACATCTACACTAGGAGCCGGCACAGGTACAGGTGCAGCTTTTGCAATTGCTGCCACAGCTTGTTTAAACGATGCGGGTACTACTGCAACCGCTTTTCCGACTTTCACGTATTACAACTTATATGTGAACGGTATTCTTCAACCAAGCGTGAACTCCAGTGTTACTACTGGTCCTACTGGTGCTATTACAATTCCTGGTGGGGATGCATTAGACGGCGGAATTCCAATTACAATTGAATTTATCGTCACTTAATGTTAACGAATGTAATTCAGAACAAAAAAGACAGATTCCTTTTTCATTAAGAATCTGTCTTTTTTAATTAATAATAATAAATTGTAAAATAATTGAAGAACCTTGCGATGGTGGTTGGTTATCCAATAAAGTTAGTTTACCAGTACTAACTTCATAGAATGGTTGTGGTTGCAAAATTCCATTGATAAACAAATTTATATACGAAACCTCACTAGGTGAAAGTATATTCGTTGTACCATATTGAGCTATGCCATCTGCATCTGTATATATAAGTTTCTCTCCATCTGAAAAAGTGTAAAATAACAAATTACTTGTTGTTATAAGGCCAATCCCCCCGGTAGGACCTGTCGCTCCTGTTACTCCCGTTGCTCCTGTTACACCCGTTGCTCCTGTTACTCCCGTTGCTCCTGTTGCTCCCGTTGCTCCCGTTACTCCCGTTGCTCCCGTTGCTCCTGTTGCTCCTGTTGCTCCTGTTGCTCCTGTCGCTCCTGTCGCTCCTGTTACTCCCGTTGCTCCTGTTACACCCGTTGCTCCTGTTACACCCGTTGCTCCTGTTGCTCCCGTTGCTCCTGTTGCTCCTGTCGCTCCTGTTACTCCCGTTGCTCCTGTTATTCCTGTTGTCCCCGTTGCTCCTGTCGCTCCTGTTACTCCCGTTGCTCCTGTTATTCCTGTTGTCCCCGTTGCTCCTGTCGCTCCTGTTACTCCCGTTGCTCCTGTTATTCCTGTTGTCCCCGTTGCTCCTGTTACTCCCGTTGCTCCTGTTATTCCTGTTGCCCCCGTTGCTCCTGTCGCTCCTGTTACTCCCGTTGCTCCCGTTGCTCCTGTTGCTCCTGTCGCTCCTGTTGCTCCCGTTGCTCCCGTTACTCCCGTTGCTCCCGTTGCTCCTGTTGCTCCTGTTGCTCCTGTTGCTCCTGTTACTCCCGTTGCTCCTGTTATTCCTGTTGCTCCTGTTGCTCCTGTTGCTCCTGTTGCTCCTGTTGCTCCTGTTGCTCCTGTTACTCCTGTTACTCCTGTTACTCCTGTTATTCCTGTTGCTCCTGTTGGAATATATATTGGTGGAAGAGCTGGAAATGTAGGTCCAATATTCTCAGGTGCTATCTTACCTTTATTTATTGATAATTTATCATTCCGCTTCAATTTAATTCCTCATTCCACATATTTTTAATTAACTTACATAAGTATGAGTCTATTATTAAGGAATACTTTCATAACTATTCTTTTTTCTTTCCAAATGATTCATACAGTTATTAAACATTTTACCGTTTCTTTAACTACTACTATTAATATAATAAAATGATAGTTCCATTCCAAAAACACGAAACTTATTGCATTCTAATTTAAAAATGAGGTGATTTAAATTCAAGATAAAAATGAAAAAAGAATAGAAGAACTAGTATCAATAGCTCTTGAAATTATTCTTCCATACAGACTTACTGGACCTACTGGAAGTACTGGACCTACCGGAAGTACTGGACCTACCGGAAGTACTGGACCTACCGGAAGTACTGGACCTACCGGAAGTACTGGACCTACCGGAAGTACTGGACCTACCGGAAGTACTGGGTCAATAGTTACAACAAACTCTATGTTCGCTAATAATACATTAGGTGGTCCCATCTCTGTGATATTAGGTGGAACTAATATTCCTCTTTCTAATAACCAAAGCCTCGGTAATTTTACAGTTAACGCCTCAAACGATATATTTACAATTCCTGTAACCGGAAGATATTATTTAACCTATCAAGTTAATACGACAACTGCTCTACTCGCTGGAACAAGACTACTATTAAACGCTTCTACTCCACTTCCTGGTTCTATTTTTTCTCCCGCTATATCAACTTCAAATTATAATAATAATTTAATTACTAATTTAATTGCCGGTAATACAATTTCACTTCAATTATTCGGCGTATTATCCATCGTTAATTTGGTTGGAGGTGGTTCAACAGGTGCCTCTCTAACAATTATACGAATCGATTAAAAAATGATTCATTCTTTTTCTAATAAACATTATTAAATACTAAGTCTGTCATAACAATAATTTCCCAATTATTTCATAAAAGTGATGACGCATTAAAGAACAAATTGCACTATATTCATAGTAGAAACTATCTATACTAAATTTTCCGTATATATATTATCAATTTACACTGACTTCCACCGATGTTACATTAAATATGAAGACAGTTTCTCTTTTACGAACCATCTCAATACGTATTTGAGAAACATACTCCAATCCTATACGCGAGAGCAATACTATGTTGACACTCAGACGAGTGTCTTTTTTTGTGAGTGATAAAAAATAAAAACCATCTCTTATAGATGGTTTTATCTTTTGTTACTATAAATGCACACTCATGCAGTTGGATAATAAATTGTCATGCTTAATCGAGTCAAAGATTCTCCTAAATTATGATAAGAGTGTGATCTATCGGCCTTAAAACGAATTGAATCTCCACTATTTAATGTATATTGACAGTTATTCACTTCTACTGTCAATTCACCTTCAAATACCGTAATAAATTCTTCTGCGCCTTCTTTATGCCCTTCTGAACTTAATTTCCCTTCTGTTTCTATTTCTACTGTATACATTTCAAAATGTCTATCATCTTGAAAAGGAAAAGAAGGATACACTTTATATTTTCCATTGTCTTCAGACAATGCTTGAATATCTTTTCTTAAGATCACTTTCGTATCAGGCTGAGGATTGTTGATTAAAGAGGTAAAAGAAACTTTCAAGCCATTTGCAATCTTCCATATTGTTGTTAGTGTCGGGCTTGATTCTCCTCTTTCAATTTGTCCAATCATCGTTTTACTCACACCTGTTAATTGGGCAACTTTTTCCAAACTTAATTTTTCTTTTTCTCTTATAGTTTTTAAATTTTTCGCCAGTATTAGTTGAATTTCTTCCATAAAAAAACACTCCCATACTATATACAATATAACGACCATTTTGTATAATAAAAAGCATACTTTATATTGTTCTTTTTGATCATTATAACATACACAAATTATTAGGGGGTTTTCACATGCCTATATTTTCTTTTTTATTATTTGTTTTTATAAGTAGCTTCACACCCGGCCCTAACAATTTTTTAGCGATGACATACGCAAATCAACACGGATTAAAACAGAGCATGAAGTTTTGCTTTGGAGTATCTTTCGGTTTTTTCATCCTCACTTCTTTATGTAGTTTCTTTAATGTTGTACTACTTAATATCTTACCCATAATCGAATTCCCTTTAAAAATTTTAGGTGTAGCGTATATGTTATATTTAGCTATTAAAATACTTACTAGTAAAAGCAGTACGAATCCCGGTGAAAAAGATAATAAAAATTTATTCACAGTTGGGATTTCTCTTCAATTCGTTAATCCTAAAGGGATATTATTCGGACTGACTGTAGTATCGACTTTCATAATCCCTTACTACAATTCATATTCAAGTTTTATACTTTTTTCATTATTTTTAGGTGTAGTCGGTTTAATGAGTACATTTAGTTGGAGTTTATTTGGTTCAATATTCCAAAAATTATTAGTGAAACATAACCAATTATTTAACATCATTATGGCCGTTTTATTAGTTTTCAGTGCCGTTTCAATCGTTATACACTAATTCAATGCTCATTTTAGATTTTGCACTTTTTAATACCACTCTTCATCAATCAGACTACTTTATATACTAATCTATCCACATACCCTATATGTTTTAAAACTTTTAAGTGGAAACCTTCTAACAATAGGTTTCCTTCCATATCATATTAAATAAGAAGCAGGTTAAATACGGAGGTGATTTTGATTAAGACTACTCTAATTTCTCATTTTTACAATGAAGAATATTTACTTCCATGGTGGTTAATGCACCATACAAAGCTATTTGATCACGGCATTCTTATTAACCGTGGATCCACTGATCGGTCAGTTGAAATCTGTAAAATATTCGCTCCTAATTGGGAAATACGAAACTCAAAATCACTCGAATTTGATGCTTATTTAGTTGATCAAGAAGTTATGGAAATTGAAAGAGAACTTACAGGATGGAAAATGGTATTAAATACGACAGAATTCCTATGCTGTTATAATAAAGAACAATTTTTTAAATCACTTAACACTATGGGCGGCAATATGTTTTCCATAAGAATGATTATGATGATTGATGAACCGACTCATGGCTACACTAATCCAAGATATAGTTCTCCGCTTGTTAAACAACGTTATCACGGCATAATAATTCACCCTAATCCAAATCAACTATATCTTAACGGTAGATTAATTCACAATAATTCGCACGGGAACTATAGAGTCGGAAGACATGGTTCGCATTATCCTTATAGCATTTACATAGAACCTGCTTTTATTTTTAAATTTTTTTATAGTCCATGGAACGATGCAATGAAAAAACGAAAATTACAAATTGGACCGACTCTTTCTCAACACAGTGTACAGCGTGGACTAGGTTCTCATCACTTAACAACAATTGAAAAATTAGAAACAAAATACAAATTCTATGCAACTTTAACTACGGACCTCCGGTTATTCCCAGAATACCAAATTATATTTCCCGACCTTTATCCTTAATGTCATGAATATTTAGTTTCCACATCCATCCGTTTTTTATTAACATACCAACTCCAACTAAATATGTTTCTCTAGTAGAAATCCGAGCTAGGACTCTCGCTGCACGCAGATTCCTCTTATTTAATATCGTATCACCAGCCTATAATCTTTCATACCATTTCATTGAGCACCTGATGTTGGATCAGAAATAAAAAATGGTAATTCATTTGGAAAATTTTAAATTTCAGATTATATACCTTCTAAAACAAAGAATTCAAATAATAGAACCTAAACTAATGTTTTAAGTTATGGCTTTATTTTTTCTTATTATTCACTTTAAAATCTTTTTATAATAATATTGAAAAATACAGTATAATATAAACTACTGTACTTTGGGAGGGTTATAATGTCTGATAAGTATAAATTTTTCATTCTTATTGTTACCGCATCTTTTTCTTTCTTTTCCTTAATAAAAGATTTCCGCAACACTTCAAAAAGTTTTTTTTGGGGTAGTTTTGTAATTCTTACAAGCTTCATAATACTTTTAACACTCGCTTTAGATTTAAATCAAATACTCCTATATTCAACGCAAATTGCGCTTGAGATTATTACAATACCACGTAAATTATTTCTACCATCTGTCACTGAAGCCGCTATTATTTGCTAAAAAAGTATTTTAATTTTCTTATGCATACCAAAATATATTTTGGTAAATTTGACACACATTTATATCAAACAAGCATATTTTATTGTATGGTAACTATCTAATAATACAGATTTTAAATTTTTATAAGATTTTTTTATTTTTAATTAAAAATTTACAACATTCTAAAACAGTATGCACATAATATCCTCAATTCCCTTTTTCAACATGAAACTTGTCTCAGAGCGCCTTTAAAAGCGCTCTTTATCTTTAATAAAGGTTTTATTAAAATTTAGGTTAAAAATTAATACCCTATAGTCATGATAGCTATTTATTGTTTCCAAAATAAGTTGCATTAATAATATAGAAATGAAATACCTATAAAAATTATTACTTTACTATTTCTTTAAACATGCTAGTGAGGTGATTTCGATAGATTATCAAAGCAAAGATATGTTCATTAACTTTTCACTTTTAGATATTAACCGTATTATTCTCCCACATTCTCCTACTGGACCTACTGGACATACTGGGACTACTGGGACTACCGGTTCTACTGGTTCTACTGGTTCTACTGGTTCTACTGGTTCCACTGGACTTACTGGCTCCACTGGACCTACCGGGGCTACTGGCTCCATTGGTTTCACCGGTTTCACTGGTTCCACTGGTTCCACCGGGCCTACTGGGGCTACCGGTTCTACTGGCTCCACTGGTTCCACCGGGCCTACTGGGGCTACTGGACATACTGGCTCTACCGGTTCCACCGGGCCTACCGGGGCGGCTAGTGTAGGATTAACAAACTATCTATATGTTTTTGATACTACTAACCAATCAATCGCAGTGGGAAGTAGTGTTACTTTTAACACAAATGGACCTATAACAGGAACTGCTCTTAGTCACATCACAGGTACTGGAAATATTATAATTAATACACTAGGAACATATGTAGCAGAGTTTCAATTACAAGCTTCTCGCGAAAACCAATTCTCCCTCGAACTAAATGGTACACCAATTCCAGGTGGGCGTTTTGGTACGGGGTCACCACATACAATCAATCAAGGTACTGCTGCTTTTACCGTAACAATTGTTCCTTCAACCTTGACTTTAATAAATAACACCTCTTCAACAGGTACTATCACTCTCTCAAATAGTGATGGTGGCTCTTTAACAAATGTATCTGCAAGTATAAGTATTTTTCAGGTCGGATAATTAATTGGGTTAGAAAAGTGATTCATAAAATTTAGAAATATAAAAAATGAGGCTTCTCTTTTCTAGAGAAACCTCATTTTTTATATTAAATTTTAAACTGACTCGTATACAAATCAAAATAAAACCCTCTATCTTCCATGAGAGATTCATGATTCCCTCTTTCTAAAATATTTCCATCTTTTATAACAAGAATTTGATCTGCTTTTTCAATTGTTTTAAGTCGATGAGCGATCACAAAACTTGTGCGACCTCTCATTAAATTATTTAGTCCTGCTTGTATTTGTAATTCTGTTCTTGTATCAATATTTGATGTCGCTTCATCGAGAATTAATATATCTGCATCTGCTAAAATTGCTCGTGCAATCGCTAGAAGTTGTTTTTGTCCTTGACTTAAATTCGATCCTTCTGAAGCAATTTCTGTTTCATATTGATTTGGCAAATGCTTAATAAAAGAATGTGCAGATGCTGCCTTAGCTGCAGTGATAACTTCTTCATCACTAGCATCTAAGCGTCCATAACGGATATTATCCATAATCGAACCAGCAAATAAATACGTATCCTGTAAAACTACTCCTATTTTACTTCGTAAAGAATTAATATCATAATCTTTTATATCTTTTCCATCAATATGAATTTGTCCTTGCTGTATATCGTAAAAGCGAGTTAACAAATTAATGATTGTTGTTTTCCCTGATCCAGTCGGACCAACTAAAGCAATTGTCTCTCCTGGCTGCGCTTTAAGACTCACTTCTTTTAAAATCGTTTTATTTTCTGCGTAGCCAAATGAAACATTCTCAAGTGCAACATGCCCTTGTAAATTTTGTACAACGAATGCGTCTTTTTTATTTTGAATTTCTGGTACCTCATCCATAATTTCAAAAACACGTTCTCCACCAGCAACTGCCGCTTGAATTGTATTCATTAAAGTCGCAAATTGACTTAGCGGTCTTGAGAATTGACGAGAATAATTAATAAAAGCCGCAATAACTCCTACTGTTGTCATTCCGTTTAAGACCATAACTGATCCAGTCCCAATGACAAGCCCCATACCTAAGTTATTAATAAAGTTCATACTTGGAAAAATAAAAGCTGAAAATGTATCAGCCTTCGTAGCTGAAACTCTTAGCTGTTCATTAATTTTATTGAAATTTTGTACAGTTTCTTTTTCTTTTCCGTACAACGTTGTAACATCCGCACCTGTAATTGCTTCCTCAATAAATCCATTTAATTCACCTAAATCTTTTTGACGCTTCGCAAAGTTTTTACCACTATATGCAACTAGTTTTTTTGTAACGTAAAACATAATAGGTACTGTAATTAAAGTTACAATTGCTAAAATCCAATTTAAGGCGAACATTGCAATCGTTACACCTATAAAAGTTAATGCTGATGAAATAATTTGTACAACGCTTTGTGTCAAAGCTTGATTCAAATTATCTATATCATTTGTCACACGGCTCATTAAATCACCTTGAGAACGCACATCAAAGAACCGTAAAGAAAGCGTTTGGATTTTCTCAAAAATATCTTGTCGTATTTTTTGAATTGTTTTTAATGCAACGTTAATCATGACAAACGTTTGTAACCATGTTAAAAGTACAGTTACACCATAAATCGCGATAAGTAATATACACATTCTTGCTGTACCACTTAAATCTTTCGGTACAATATATTGATCTATAATGACTCCCATAAAATAGGGACCTAATAATCCAAGTAATGTAGTAACAACGACTAGAAATATAACAAACATAAGAGCAGCTTTTTGATAGCCCATATAGTTCCATACCCGCATTACAGTTCCTTGAGCATTTTTAGCTTTTCCCATCTTTGGGGTGTTTCGTCCACCTTTATTAGCAAATTGCCCTTGAAAATTACGCATGTTCTTCCCCACCTTCTTTATCCAAATTACCACCTTGGGAAAGATAAATTTCCTGATAAACCTCACTTTGTTCTAACAATTGTTCATGTGTACCATTGCCAACTAATTCACCATTATCTAATACAAGTATTTTATCCGCATCCATTATGGAAGAAATTTTGGACGCAATTAATAAAGTTGTTGTGCCTTTATATTTTGTTTTTAAAGCTATTTGAATAGTAGCCTCTGATTTTGCATCAACTGCTGATGTAGAATCATCTAATATGAGAATCGGTGGTTTTCTCACAAGTGCCCTTGCAATTGATACACGTTGTTTTTGTCCACCTGATAGATTTGTCGCGCCTTGTGTTAAATTATATTGATAAGATTCTTCCAGCTTATTGATAAACTCAGTCGCACAAGCTGATGCAGCTGCTACTTCCAGCTCGTCATGTGTTGCATCTTCTTTACCATAACGTAAATTTTCTTCTATACTGCCTGAGAACAACAACGCCTTCTGAGGTACAAACCCTATTGAAGCACGGAGTTTTTGCAAATCATATTTTTTAACATCTATTCCATCTATACATATTTCACCATGATCCACATCATATAGACGTGGTAACAGTTTCGCTAAGGTAGATTTACCACTTCCAGTTGATCCAATAATCCCTACTTTTTCACCTTTTTGTATGCTAAAAGAAATATCTTTTAAAACGTATTCATTATTTTTCGTATAGCTATAACTAACATTTTTAAATTCGATATTTCCTTCAATTTTCTCAGGTTCGATCGCATACGCTTCGCTTATAATATCAACCTCGGTATTTAACACTTGCTGTACACGATCCGCAGATGGAAAAGCTCGCGCAATTTGAATAAATACCATGCTAATCGACATAAGTGACATTAAAATGATATTCAAGTAATTAATAAATGCCAAAATCGCTCCTACTTGAAGCGTTCCATCGAATACTTTTTCTCCACCAATCCATAATGTTGCGACAATCCCGCCACTTACAACTAGCATAATGATTGGCATCATTAAAGAAATAAGTTGCACAGCTCGAATATTTATCTTCGTTAAATTTGTATTTACACTTCCAAATTGAGCGATTTCGTATTTTTGTCTTACATACGCTTTTATAACACGCACACCAGATAAATTTTCTTGTAACTTTGTATTCACTTTGTCCAATGCCTCTTGCACCTTTTTAAATGTACCACTTGCTTTACTTGCAATTAAAATAATCGCAAGTAATAAAATCGGAACAACTACAAGTAATATTGGAAATAACTCTCGCGCTGTTACAAAAACAATAAGTATACTTCCGATAAATAACAGCGGACCACGAACGAGAACACGTAATGTCATCGTCATTGCCGATTGAATGGAAGTGATATCATTCGTCACGATCGTTAATAATTTACCTGTTCCAAATGAATCACGATTATTACTAGAAAATGTTTCTATTTTCGCAAACACATCTTTTCGTATGTCTGTAGCGAAATTAACAGCTGCTTTTGTAGAATACATCATACACCCAAACCCTCCAACTAAACCGAGTGCTGCTGCTCCTATCATAAGAAGCCCCATTTTTATTACATAATTTAAATCCCGATTTGCAATCCCAACATCAATGATATGTTGCATAATAGTCGGTTGAATTAAGTCCATCGCAACCTCAAGTACCATAAATAGCGGCCCAATAATAGCGAAGAACATGTATGGTTTTAAATACTGTAATAACTTACGAAATGATTTCATACATAATCTCCTTTTCCCATGAAATTACCACTGAATAATTCATATCCCTCCTTATTTAAGCGATAAATTTTGTAATTTCTTCATTACTTCTATTATATTATGTAAATTAATATTTAACATTATTAAATGATAAGTATTAATGACTTTCTGGTCAATAAATGTGCTTTATATTATGTAAATACAAAAACCGCATTCTTAATGAAAAGAATACGGTTTTTCATCTATATTTCTTCAATTGTAAAATGTAAAAACTCAGTCTCAAATCCCTTATTTTTAGAAGGACTACACGTGTAAAAACCTATTTTAACAGGCTCCTTCCCTATATCCTCCATTAAATGAGCGATTCTTATTTGTTCCCATTGATGGCTCTTTTTCACATATATTGTATAATCACCGCGTTTTCGAATAATTCGAAAACGAAGTTGTTGCTTAGCTGCTTCAGTTGGATAATCTTGCGTTGACCAGTCAGAATATCCATTATTCGTTACGACAGCACCTAAGTGAGATGGCCCTTCAGGGATATATTCTAAAGATGTTTTTAGCCAACAGTTCTCCGAAATCATAACAAAAAGACCTGCTTGATCGAATTTTGAATTTGGATTCATACGTAACTGAACTTCAGCTTGAAAGTCTGTCATCATCTCATTATAAAATACATGACCATTCATTACTTCAAAACCATAATGTGTTTTAAGCCAAAAATCGGTTTCTGCTTTCGAACGGACAATAAACGCATGATTGTCATTAATCTTATAGTATTCAGGTACATTCATTATAGTGAGTTGCTCAATACGTTCTGGTATATACGATATATTCATAGCTCCTCCATAATAAAGCATTTATATAGTCATTTAAAACTCCGCTAATACTGGGAATTTATAACCTTTAAAATCTAACTCTTTATCACTTCGAACCATTAAATACTTGCTAGACTGTAATTCTGTAAACTGTACATCCTCAACCCCTAATTGATCCGGAGAAAAATAAAATTCGATTTCCGTAAACCTTTCATTGATTTCTCCACATAATTCATCTAAAACCGGAAGTACTGGCGCAAATACTCCAAATAATTTCAACTTTCCATTGTCTACTTCATAAACGATTAGAGCATCTAGTTTCTCTGAATAATACAATTTCTCATTCCATTCCGAATCATACATATTCAAATAAAATGAAGGATGGAAGTTTAAAGTTGAAAAACTATTTGAAAGTCTTTGGCTACTATCAATAGTTTCATGTATTAACTGTCTATTCTCTATATTATAGAAATCTAACTTTTTAAGTAGTGAATCGTTATTATTAATATTTTTATCATATGGTATAGTCATCAAATATTCCTGCACAACTTTAAACCCAAATGCTGTATATAGTTCAGGTTTTTCCGTAAACAATAATGCACATTCACATTTCTTATCGATTTCTTCTATCATTTTATCCATTAATTGTGTCATTAGCCCTTGTCTACGAAAATTAGGGTGTGTCATGACTGATTGAATACCCGCCGCATTTATTTTTTCACCATTAATTAATAATGGGAGTGAAAATGCCGCAACATTTGCAATCACTTTATCTTCTTGTAAAAATGATAAGGCTTTATATGTATCATCCCAATACCCTTTATCCGAAAAATCATTCAATGTTTGAGTTGTAATTCCAAACACTTCTTCAAATAAAGGAAATAACTGCTCTCTTTTCGGTTCTTCTATTAGAAGACTTGCCAATTTTTCAACATTCCCCATGTTGTACCTCCAAATGTTAAATTCCATTAAATTAGATATACTTATATGACCTACTCTTAAAAATAGAGGTCTTACCAATCAATATACTATCATAAAACATAAAAAAAAAGTCTAATTAATTTTATGTTTTGACTATTTGAAAATAAGTCGAATAAAACAATATTAAGATTTCTGGATATTAATTAGTTTATTATATAAAAATAGCGCTTTCTAATTAGCTTTTACTAATAGAAATACACTATTTATAATAAAATATTTTTATTCTTTTATCCCTTCAAGTCTTTCCTTCGTATTAATTTCTTCTCCACTTATACGCTTTTCAAAAGACTTTCTCCAACTACTTGAAAGTGCATTTACTTCTAATATTCTTTTTACCCCTTCAATATTTTGTTTTTCCTTATGCATGATACGATTAGCAAACGCTATTGAAACACCTTTCGGATCAGACTGTAGACTTTTTAATGTATCGACTGATGATACCCATCCTTCTTTTAATACACGAAAATAAAATCCTGTATATCCTGTTTCTTGAAAATATAGTGGTAACTTTGGAATATTATATTTTTTTGCTAATTTAAAACAAGGTTGCCTTGGTTGTGTTACCTGTACGATTGCCTCTCCGAGCTCAAACGTATCACCAATACAAACATCCTCTTCGCGCATACCACTAACTGTTATATTTTCTCCGAAAGCCCCATATACAAGATCTTGATTCAATTCTTTTTCCCAGTATGGATAGTGATCACCAGTATAAACACAAACTGCTTTATCTACTCCTCCATGATGAACTAAGTCCGCCTGTCCATCTCCATTAAATTTTACAAAGGATAAATATACCGGTTCCTTTACTTGTTTCTTATTTATGCCTGTATGAATTACTTTTCCGCCGTATATAACCTCTTTTGGTAATCCTATATTTAAAGATAATAATTGATATTCATTAGCCATTCTATTTCCTCCTTTACAGGTGTTACATGTATTTTCTCTCGATTAATTTTTACAACCCTCTCTGTTACATAAAGATGATTATAAAACCTCTAAAATCATTGTTCAATTCAATTATTTATATAATAATGATAGGTATAACCTATCATTATACTTGAGGTGATTCCAATCGAATTACGACAACTTGAATACTTTTTAGCTGTTTCAAAAGAATTACATTTCACAAAAGCAGCTGAAAAATTAAATATTTCACAGCCTTCACTAAGTCAACAAATACGTGCATTAGAGCATGAAGTAGGAATGCCACTTTTCGATCGAATTGGTAAAAAAATATCATTAACTGAAGCAGGGAAGATTTTATTATCACATAGTAAAACCATTTTTCATGAAGTCGAACAAGCTCGTTCAGCTATTCAAGACCTAAACGGATTACAGCAAGGTTCCTTAACAATAGGGGCTTTGTTAACCGTCGTAAATTATTTACTACCACCAGCTATTTTAAATTTTAATAATTTATATCCTAATATAGAGCTTTCTGTATTAGGGCTTCGTACAGGAGATATTCGTGAAAAATTATTACAAAACGAACTAGATATTGGAATTACATTTCTCCCGGTGCAAGATAAAGAGATTATCTCCATCCCTCTATACAAAAGCGATCTTACATTGGTCGTGCCCACTGGTCATCGATTAGCTGAACGTAATCATGTATCTATTGCTGAATTACAGAACTACCCTTTAATTCTTTTACCTAAAAATTTCTTTTTAACCGAACTAATTACATCTCATTGTCAAAAGTTAAACTTTAAACCAAGGCCAATTTTAGAAATTAGTACGATGGAATCTTTAATCCAAATGGTTTCCAAAGGAATGGGAATTACAGTGTTACCCAAACCATATATAGACTTTTTACAAAATAAAAACATTCAAGCTATTAAAATAGAAAACCCTACTCCAATAATTGAAATAGGGCTAATTTATAGAAAAGATAAATATATGTGTGCTGCAACTCGAGAATTTATTGAGCAACTAAAAATCACAGTACGTTCTTTCCAAAACTAAACAAAAGAGATTATCCTATGAAACCGTTTCACAACAATTTAGTAGAATAATCTCTTTTCAAAACAAAGTAAACATTATATTTAACTCTTATAAACTTTAATGTACCTTTTTAAATATTGGAATATATTTAGTAAAATATGCACCAACTAGCAATAATACAATTGAAAATAACCAAGTAAAAGCACCGCCAAAATGAAACCAATATGCAAACATATTTAAGATTGCAAGTGAAAAGAAGCAAATAGAAGTTACCGCACTTTTCAATCCTTTTATCCCAGACTTTTTTCTCTTTTGATAAGCAATATACATCGCAATGACAAGAAAAAAGATAAGAACAAATGGTAACATAACTTTTAGTATTGATAATCCCTCCAGTATAAATGCACTCTTTACATCACCATCTTATCCCATTTATCTTTTAGGTATCAATTCATTCTTATCTTCCTTCCAAAAGTCAGTATAAGTTTTATTTTTAAAGTTCACGTTCACCTCAGAAAACGGCATACTTCCTCCAACTTTCAATGAATACCAGTCGTTTAAAAGTGGGGATCCGAAACAAATCTTCATTGTACGATCATGTAAATCGAATAATACAGAATGTAAAGTTCCAAACCATTCTTCATAGTTATGCACAGTAAGTCCAGCAGGATATTCTTCTTCTACTAACTTTTTTAAAGACTCTATGCTTACTTGTTCACATCTATTTAAATGCTCATGTAAAAGGTGATATCTCTTTGTTGATTGTTCTAATTTCCTATTATTTAATTTCTGAATTGATGAACTAACTGCATGGTTTGTTGATACAATAAAAGCTTGTTTTTCACCATCAATCGTTATTGTGGATTTATGACCGTCAAATATTTCAATATATGCTGCATTTAAAGGATCAGCTATTATTAAATTAATATTACTAGCAATTGGGATTTCTTCTATTAGTAACTTAGCTTCCTGCACATTTTTACATTTCTCCAACAACAATCGAATTACCGCAAAACATTGTAAACCACTCACCATTGGCTTTCTTAAACCTGCAATATTTCCTACTGGTTGACCACATGCTGAAAATGTAACAGCTAATCCATGCTCGTTTATCCCTTCCGTTCGGCCAAAATATTGAGTAGAAAAGCCACTATGTGCATACGCACCTTCAACATGAGTTGAACAAAAACGCATATCATCTATTACTGGTGACAAATCATAATTCCTTAATACATATGTGTGCTCTAAATCGGTCTTTTTAGGTAATACTGCACAATGACTACAACCTGCTTTCAATAGTGTTTGATAGTAATACATCATATTTTTTGAAGGAATTTTTAACACTTCACAAAACCCCTCAATTTCTTCATTTATGCCTGGACAATGTTTGTTTAGTATATTTCTCGATTCTGTCCAATGGTTATTAGATATTACATTTTCTTCGTGTATAAATTGCGGGATGAGATACGGATTTTGTTTCACGAATTCCCCTTGTTGCTTTCCAATCTCATAATAACTTCCTTTTAATGATGAAAAATACCCCTTTACTTGATACATCAAACTCCCCCTCACATTGGATATATCCATATCGTACCAAATGGATTTCATTCATCCTTGATGTTTTTTACTATCTTTCTTTAACACCATCCCATTTTAATATCTCCACTAATAATTATTTACTAGACAATTAAAGTTTTGTTAATATTGCTGTAATAGCTTTATTTCAAAATAAAGTAGTTTGGATATCAAATGAGCAAAATACTTTGTTAAACCCACTTATAAGCAATCATCTAATTCATGAAATCAAAAAACTTATTTATCAAAATAAAAGGAGAATTTATGTATGAGTAGTTGCAAACCAATTGATAAATTAACTATTGAGGACCTAAAACAAAACCCCATTTGGGAATGGGCAATAGATGAAGAGGAAAACGAAGAACATGACGAAACATGGGTAAAACCAGCGGCAACTACTAATTTCACAGAAGAATTAAACGGTTCAATCGTACTAGGCGAATTATTCTTACATAATGGTGAAAAATTCCCTATGATGTGTGAAATTGATATTGAAGGTGACGAGGCCGTAATTCGTTCTGTTGTTTATTATAAGGAAGCAAAAAATGAGTATATTGCTATAGAAGATATTGTGAAAACGGTCGAAATGCCGTTATCGATTATTATTAATCTTACAATTCATGCAGAATCCAAAACCTTACGCTTCACTGCACATAAAGTAGATATTTATAAAAATTCAATAACGACTAATTTTAATTAAAGTTGGCCGAAATAAAGAAAACAATTATGAAATACAAACTGGGGAATCATTAACGATTCCCCAGTTTTTTAAACTATATTAAAGTATCCCCTTTTCCACTAAAGTCTCTGCGATTTGAACTGAATTCCAAGCCGCACCTTTTAATAGGTTATCGGAAACAATCCAGAGGTGGAATCCGTTTGGCGTATCAGGATCTTTACGTATTCTTCCGACAAATGTATCTATTTTCCCTTCTGCATATAATGGCATTGGATACAGCTGTTCACTAGGGTTATCCTGCAAAATAACACCTGGTGCATCCATTAGTATTCCCTTGATTTCCGCAACGCTTGCTTCTTTTTCCAGTTCTATATAAACCGATTCTGAATGCCCCGATACAACTGGAACACGTACACAAATAGCTGCCATTTTCAAGTTTTCATCTTCTAATATTTTCTTCGTTTCTTGAATCATTTTGACTTCTTCAAAAGTAAAATCATTGTCTGTAAATATATCTACTTGAGGCAGTACATTAAATGCTATTGGATAATGTTTTTTATCTTTTTTCACCGGTAATATATCACTCTTCACTTCTTCACCTGCAAGTATAGACTTAGCCTGCTCTCGTAATTCATGAATCGCATGAATGCCAGAACCCGATACAGCTTGATATGTTGAAACGATAATTCTTTCTAAACCAAATGATTTTCGAATCGGCTGAAGTGCTGTTACCATCTGTAATGCTGAACAATTTGGAACTGCAATGATACCTTTATGCTGTTTTAAAGTGTGCGCATTCACTTCCGGAACAACGAGCGGTACACCTTGTGCCATTCGGTACTCACTTGTGTTATCAATTACAATCGCACCACTAGAAACTGCATGAGTTACAAATTGTCTAGATACTTCTCCCCCAGCGCTAAAAAAGGCAATATCTACACCTTCAAAGCTAGTTGTTTTTGCCTCTTGTATAATTATCTCTCGTCCTTTGAATCTTACTTTCTTACCAGCGGATCGTTTTGACGAAAGCAATGTAACTTCAACTATATTAAACTTCATTTCATTCTCTAACAGTTCAATAATTTTTTGCCCTACCGCACCTGTAGCCCCAACAACAGCTACATGATAGCCCTTTTTGATCATCTGTTCTCCTCCAATATCACCTGAATGAATATTTCTACAATTTCATTTTATACAAAATTTAATCATTTGGAAAATTAAAATACATGATATAATCATTCACAAATCATGATAATAAAAGAGGGATCGCTTATGGAAATGAGACATGTTAAAACATTTTGCGCCATTGTGAAGTATGGTAATTTTTCTAAAGCTGCGCACGCGCTAGGTTATGCGCAATCTACTGTTACAGCACATATGAAAGCTTTAGAGAACGATTTACATATTCCTCTTTTCGATCGGTTAGGGAAAAAAGTGCTACTTACAAAAGCAGGTCATCAATTTCATCCTTATGCATTAGAATTACTTTCAATATATGAAAAAGCGCAAGAAATCCCCCAAAATACAGATTATTTAGAAGGTACATTAAGTATTACATCTAATGAATCATTAGCGGTATACCGATTACCACAATTATTACGTACTTACAAACAGAAAAATCCGAAAGTAAATATCGTACTTGAAACAAACACAAATGAACAAGCATTACAAAAATTACGTGAAGGAGAAACAGACGTTGTCTTCATAATTGGAGAAAGTATAGAACATAATGATTTTATTACGCGTACTTTTAGTAATGAAACATTTGGATGGATTTTACCAGCTTATTCCGCTGCACATACAAATCCATTCCAGTTATTACAGGAAACTCAGTTCATTTTTACAGAACAAAGTTGCGGCTATAGGACAATGGTAGATCGTTTTTTACGTCAAAGCGGAAATATTCCAGCTAAAACATTTGAAACTTCCAATGTTGAAGTCATTAAACAATCCGTCATGTGTGAGTTAGGCATTTCAATTCTTCCTTATATCGTTGTACAGGAAAGTTGTCAAAAAGAACAACTATGTTTTCAGCCTATCGAAACTCCATCCGTTATTCAAAGTCATGTAATCTATCATAAATCCAGATGGATTTCCCCGGTGTTACAGTCGTTTCTTTCCTTACTTGAACCAGATTAAGATATTAAGAAGTACATATAAAAAGAGTAATTGCCTAATAAGCAATTACTCTCTTACATTAATTAGTATATTATTTATTAGTCTGTCCGCCACCTGCAATTAATTTACTACCTGAATATGTACCTTTGTTCATAAACACTTGATTAATTAATTCTTTTTGCTCAGCTTCCGACATTACTCCTTTTCCTTCTCCTAAATTCCCACTTTGTAATTTCCAAATCTTATTGTGATCCCCATCAACCTTTTCATATTTTCCTTGTTTCCATCGTTCTAAAATTTCTACATATGTACTTCCCTGTACAAGATCATTACTCTTTACAATATCAATTAAGCTTTCAATCCGCTCTTGTGTAATAAAAATATAGCCCCACTTTTGATCAGCTTTCGCTTTTTGATGTGCCATTTCATGTAATGCTGTCTGTATGTTCTCATCTGTCCATTTAAAATTTTTATTAAAACCACTATTTGGCAATGAATAATTGCCATTCTCTAAAAGCTTTGCATCTTCTGCTTTTACGTTACTATCAGCTAATACTTCTACTGCTGGAGCAGCTGGTGATGCCTTTTTCGCAGCTGGTTTACTATTATTTAAATAATGCAGCATACCATATGTTAAACCTACTCCGATTACCGCCATACCAGCTAGAATACCGATTATTTTAAATAGTGTTTTCATCGCGCTTGTTTCCTCCCAAATATCTCTGTTCTGACTACCTAATTATTTTTTATATAAAAACTGTTACTTCATTTAAAATATCGCATCCCATCCCCTATCATATTATTTATATATACTTTCTCATATTGTATTTCTTTTTCTTTAAAATTGAAAGATTATCCTGTTAAATATTGAAAGTATTCTACAAATTTTTCCTTTATATTTATAAAGAAGCAAAAAAAACAACGAGCGCGTTCTACAACACACTTTGTTTTTACTTTATGCACGATTTTCTTTTAACCACTTCGTAATAGCATCTAACCTCGAAACATCAAAACGTCTTTCTTCACACACGTTCAAATTTTTTGAGTTTCTTACTATTTCTAATTCATTATTTCTTACACTTTTCGCCTCAATTAATTTACAATACCCATCTGTAACAGTATTTAAATTTTCATAATAACGCTGAAACGATTTTGATATATGTAAATGTTTTTCAAAGTTTCTCCTTCTTTTCGTTTCATCATATACTTTCCGCTTTCTAAGTTCTTCATCGTTCGTATATAAATAAAAATATTGATCCGGAAAACCAATTTCCCTATTTAACATCTTTTCTTTATAAAAATTTTCTATTAAAGATAATGGCTGATTAAATATATCAAAATGAAAACACCAATTATAACTAAGTGGCTGAAATATATCACCATCAAGTATTACTAATTCATATTGCTCTGACTTCTGAACAGCTATATTCCAGCGCTCAACTTGTTTTTCAAAATACCATGTTCTATGTTCATTTTTTGGCCTTTCAAATAAAGAATTCACTTCAGGTATTATATAAGCACCATAATTCTTTTCTAATTCACGGCACGTGGTACTTTTACCAACAGCGCTTGCTCCCTCAAATGCTATTATCCCCATAGTTTCTCCCTCTTTCATTAACTAAAATTTCGTTGTTTCACTTTTCTTCCCCATAACTTTCTCCATAAAACAATTGAAGCAATAGCGAGCATGATTGTTGTAATGATACTACCTTCAATTCCGAACGTGCCTCCATGAAGGAATTCGGGGCCATTTGTTATAGACTTAAAAATTGGAGTAGAATATACAGTTGTGCCACTAACTGCAAAACCATATACATTATATTGAGCCCAGTTCCAAATTGAGTGCCATGCACATATTCCCCACAGACCGTCTTCTTTCAATACGTATAAAGCTGCGAAAACACCCACTAATATTATATTCGATATAGATAATATTGTAATTCCCGGATTAAGTAGATGAAGAAATCCAAATAAAAATGAAGTTACAATTATTCCAACCCATATACGACTTCTAACAGAAAGAACCGGGAATAACCAACCTCGTACAATAATTTCTTCCGTTGCCCCTTGTATTAAAAATGCAACTAGAGATCCTACTATTCCTACTATCACTGTTGAGGTAATATGTTGTACTTGCAATTTCACACTCCCCATTAATAATAGTAGAATAACTGGCGTTGAAATAAATACAAACCCCATTAACGCACCTTTTAAATAATTTCTCATCCATTTCTCTTTCCAAAAACCAATGGATGAAAAAGGTCTTTTTTCTACAAAACGAACCCATATAAATAAAATAAATATAGCTCCGCCAAACGTTAACACCATTCTAACATTGTCATAAATACCTTTCATGAATATCGTTTCAGCTTTTGGTAAAAATAACATAAATAACATAAAAAGTTCGCCTAAAGTCAAAAATATAATGGCTAATATTACAGCAAAGACTGGATGGACCTTTTTTCTCCCTGCTTTTGCTGCTTCAATTATTATAAATGAATTATTTTTCACTTTCTTTTCTCCTTTTATAATATTTAACTACCAACAGTAACAACCATATTTTACCATAAAAAATACATTATTAATATTTACTCTAAGTTTTTCTTACATGATTTTGCATAAATCCAAATTAGGAATAATATATAAATAAAAGAGGTGCCTTTGTGCCTTTACTATTATCACCCAGATTACTCAGTGGTATTACCAGCACTTGCTATTTCCCACCATTTGTTGTAAGATAGTAATTAAGGTCAATTTAACACTATATTTTCTTTGCATATTATCAAGTATCAATCAGGGTCATTTTTTACTCCTTATGGGTTTTTGATAATATGTGAACTTTTATTTTCATTCAAATAAGGCCGATCATATTGTAATTTTTCTACTTTTAGGAGGCATTACCATGACATTAACAGGTAAAGTAAAATGGTTTAACAGCGAAAAAGGTTTCGGTTTCATCGAAGTTGCAGACGGTAACGACGTATTCGTTCACTTCTCAGCTATCACTGGCGACGGCTTCAAGTCTCTTGACGAAGGTCAAGAAGTTAGCTTCGAAGTTGAAGACGGTAACCGCGGACCTCAAGCTAAAAACGTTGTAAAGCTATAATTCAAACAATAAAAAGGTTGTTACCAGCAAGGTTAACAACCTTTTTAATATATAACTAAAATTTTTTACATAAAAGGAGTGGTTACATGTATCGCAATCGAAAGAACGATGTAGCAGAAGTACCACCAGAACAAACCCCTGTTTGGGAATGTGAATCAGAGGATTGTTTAGGATGGATGAGAAAGAACTTTTCATTTGAAGAAGAGCCTAAATGCCCTTTATGTAAAAGTAGCATGAAAAGCGGAGAACGTTTATTACCTAAATTAGGTTAATTTATAATAAAAAAAAACCTCTTTTATTTAAGAGGTTTTTTTTTATTATAAATTTATGTCTTCAATATCAGTTCGCACTATAGAATACAATAATGCATCGTGTTGCTTATTTCCTTGATGAATATATCCGCGCAATAGACCTTCTTTTTGAAAGCCGATTTTAGATAACATTCTACAAGAAGTAACATTTTCAGGATATGTAATAGCTCCAATTCTAAACAAACCCAAATCTTTAAACCCATAATCAATAATTTCTCGAGCCGCTTCTGACGCATAACCATTTCCCCAATAACGAGGATGCAGGTCATATCCAATCTCAGATCGTTTACTCCATAATTGTAAATTGTTTAGTCCAATTGTTCCTATTAAAACGTTCGTTTCTTTTAACACAATTCCCCATCGTATTGCCTTTTTCTCAAAGTAATTTTTCGAAAAAGATTCGATCATACGTGAAGCTTGTCCAAACTCCGTAAAAGAATTCATACCGTAATAACACGTTACTTCATCCAATGAAAAGATTTCATATATTTTTTGACAATAAGATTGTTCTATTTCAACTAAACGTAAGCGTTCTGTTTCTAATATAGGAAATGCCATAGGATCACTCCTTTCTCTCTACTCATTCATTATATCAGAAAAAATATTTATAATTAGTAAAGTCCTTATTGTTCCATAAATCAAACATTTCTAATGACGCATTCCTTCTTTATTCTATATACACAAATTGGATACCTTCTGATTACTACTCAAACATTACGCTATAATTTCCATAAATCGAATTTCAAATTATCAAGAACTGTAAAAAAATTGTTTCTTCATTTTCTCCTTCCAAACAACCACCCTACCCCATACATTCATGGTAAAATATAGTTGATATATTATTTTATTGTGGAGGTGTAAATTTCCTATGTATATATTCATCGGCTTATCCCTCTTACTCATATTACTTATTTTTTTATTCGCAAAAAAATTCACACCAAACTCTTTCATGATGACTAACTTTAAAGGCAATAGCTTTAAGACATTTTCAATCGGTATTTTAATCGCTGCCATGCTCTCACTTTCATATGGAACTTATCATGCAGTAACATATCAACCTAGTTATTTAGATATTAAATTAAAAAATCAAAACTACACTGTTTTCGGTAATGTAGGCGAATTCGGTTATTTCTCCGAAGAATTATTAAAAAAAGATACAGAAGTTCAACTATATTTCGTCTCTTGGAAAAAAATGCAGTTAAAAAATCCGGTAATACTTATAGAATATCCTTCAGGAAAACAAGAAACATGGAAGCCAAATATCGTATTAATACCGATAAGTAAATTACAAGAAAAACATGATATAAAAGATATTTATCAACTATCACCGTATTCATTTAAAGAATCTGGAGAAATAACATTAACAATAAAAGAAAACAATGTAAAAAACAATAAAATTTCCATTCAAATAAAATAAATAAAAACTGTTCCTTCATTTTGCTGAAGGAACAGTTTTTATTTATTCTACAGTATTATTTATTTAATGTAGCCATTATTTCATTGGCAATATTCTTTCCATTTCCAATACACGCACCAATTCCAACACCGTAATATGAGGCACCAGCTAAATATACATTTGGATAAAGATTTGTCATTTTTTCTTGCAATGCTTGAACCGCTTGATTATGTTCTAAATGATATTTCGGCATTAAATCTTTCCAATTTGTAACTTCAACTACTTCTGGTTCACCTTTAATTCCGAGACTCTTTTCAATATCATATAAAGCTACTCGTACTAATTCTTCTTCACTGTAATCCTTGATTGTTTCATATACCGGATTGGTACTCTTATAAAACATTCTAACTAATAATTTTTGTTTACCCGATGTATGTTTCCACTTTCGACTTGTCCATGTACAAGCATCACAATGTAAATCACTGTTTTCCGTTACAATAAACCCCGTACCGTCAGCTGGTAGTTGTTCATCTAGTATGTCAAATCCTAAATAAATACTAATAAGAGATGAGTTTTTAAATGTATTAAACTGCTCATTTAACTCATTAGACTGTAATAAAGTTTGCGCTATATCATGTGGAGCTGCTAAAACAACATAATCAGCTTGTATTGTTTCATGATTTGCAAAAGAAATCTCATATCGATCTTCTTGTTTACTTACAGCCGTCGTTATAGCACCTTTTTTTACGACAGTTTCAGTCAGCACTTCTTCTAAGCGATTAATTATCGTAGATAGTCCACCCTTAAATGATACGAATTTTTTATTTCCTGCTGATTGAAATTGTTTTTTATTCTCTTCAAAACCTTTAATAATACTTCCATACTTATTTTTATAATCCAGTAAATACGGTAATGTAGATGCCATTGTAAGCTCATTCAATTTACCAGAATATACGCCTGAAAGCACAGGAGCAATTTGTCTTTCCACTAACTCTTTCCCTAAAAAGCTTTCTAAAAATAGAGCAAGTGATGTATCTTTCGTAAACTCTTTATTTTTCGTTATGAAATCTTTTAAAGCTACGATTTTCCCCTTCGTTGAGACTAGCGTACTGCTAAACAACGACTGGGCACTCATCGGTATCCCAAATATAGTATCAGAAGGAATTGGATGTAACATGTTTTCAGAATATATGTAAGAAATACCCGTTTCATTATATACCATTTCATTTTCTAAATTTAAATCTTTTACAAGTGGCATAACATGTTCATTACGAGCAACGATTGAATCCGCCCCTGACTCCATAATGAAATCCTTTTCTTCCACACTATGGATTTTACCACCTAAATACTCTTCTTTCTCAATAAGAATTAAATTTAAATCGATATTATAATCCTTTTTTAATTTTTCTAAATAAAACATAGTAGAAAGTCCCGTTATACCTCCACCGATAACAACAACTGTTTTCATATGTGCTGCGCTCCTAACCGATACAATTAATAATTCCTTTTTATTATAACCAAAAGTCCTTATATTCGACTAGCAAGTTGCGCATTCTGTAAGAAATTAGACAATATATTTTAATATATTTTCAAATTACCTAATAAAAAAGAACTATAACATTTACAAACCCCGTCATAGTTCTCTTTATTTTAAAAACATAAAGTAATTGATTAATTTGTCTAGTTCTTGACTCAATGCCAATACTTTTTCATGTTGAATTCCATAATCCGATACTAAATATAAAAGTTCTTCTTTTTTTATTTCAATTACTTTTTCCAATTTCGCTAGTTCCATGTCGTTTTACATCTCTCCAAAAATAAAATGTATGTATTTCAGTATAGCCTACTTACATAATTAGTAAAAGTAAAATACGCATGTAAAATCTTACATATTTGAAAAAATAATATACTACTAACAAAAAAAGAAACTAGATTAAGCTTCCTTTTACAGATTATTGACGTTCATTAAGAATGAATAACATACCGGAATTTTTCTAATGTTATATCTTTATAATTTGGAGCTCTCTTTATATGATTAAAATAACTATATGAGAATTTAAATACATGACCAAAATCCCAATCGAATTCACTATAGTCTTTTATCCAAAATATATTTTCAGTTGGTAAAATATTTGCACGTTTAGATTGAATTAAAGGTAATCGATCTATAGGTGAGTGTAAAGTTATTTCCGTATTCAGCTTGAGCTTTTGGCTAGCTCTTAGTACGTATACTAGTTTTAACAGCGGACGTATCCCTCGTTGAAATAGATCTATATGTCCTAAATCGTACATTATATTAATTGCGTGGGAGTATGTAAGCAAATGCCCAATTAAATCATGATGTGATTCTGCTCGATAAATACTATTAAATTTCGATAACTCATTTAAAACGAATCGAGATACTTGTGTTGGATTACTCAATTCACTTTGTATCTCATCTTCAAAACTTAATTGTTTTACTTCTTTCATCGTATAACCAATCCACGATCTACCTGGAATTGTTTTTCGAAATGATAAAATAAGAGTAGTAATCCCTTCAATTGCTTGATTATCTCCCCATTTTTGTAGCTCTTTCATAGCTAATAAGCTTAATGACGCATAAATGACGTTATGCCCGACCCAATGAAGTTCATCAATCGTTTGTTCTAAAGATTTTATAATCATATTCTCCGCAATTTGAAAATCTATTTCTTTTTTATCATCAATCATCTCACCAATTTTTTTCTTGCTTAGCATCATCCTTGTTTGCGAATGTATATTACGAGCTGTTTCTTCATCAATATGATTATCTTTCATAAAAAAATAACTAGCAATTGCAGCTGCTCCAAAATGTGCATGCCAAATATCATTTGTTTCTTTTTTACATTGAGAAATAATTGAAAGACCGCCTTTTAAAATACTTTTTCCCATTTTCTTACTCCCCTAATAAAAATCACTATATTTTCATCCTAAAGATGGTGTCAGGACAAATAAAATGTGATTCGATTCATCACTTTTATTCAAAAATCGATGCTTCACATTCGGTGGAATACGTACAACATCGCCTTCTTCTAAAAAATATTCTTTTCCCTCCAATTCCACATACACTTCCCCTTTCATAATAACAGCAATCTCTTCCTTATCTTCATGGGAATAATGGCTTTCTGTTGTGTTTGCTTGTTTATTTAAATCCATCATTAGCATTTCAATACGTGCTTTCATAAAATCAGGTGTTAATACATCATATACAATGTGATCATTGTTTTCCCGATATACTTTTTTTCGATCTTTTTTCTTAGAAATGAGCGAATCTGTATCAATATCGTTAATAAAAAGTGTAAACAGCGGTATATTTAATGCTTTTGCAATTAATTCCAAAACATTTAAAGAAGGATTAGCATGTCCTCTTTCAATTTGGCTAATTAACGACGTACTAATCCCTGCATAATCAGCGAATTCACGAATTGTCATATTATTTTTCTTACGATAACTTAATACTGTTTGCCCAAGCCTATCATGTACCATAGTAAAACTTCCTTTCGTCCATCATAATGCATGTTTCGTTGTCTTTGTGCTGACATACTAAACAAAGGCAAATAACCCTTCCCTATTATCTCCGGGACTTATATACTTACCTTTGTACATTATATCGTATTAAGTTTATTATAATAAACATTCTATCGGAGGGACAAACTTTGAAATCACCTATTCTTTCATATTGCATCTTATTTTTTGGTGTATTCGCCTTATCAACTTCAGCTATTTTTGTAAAATTGGCAGATGCTCCTGCGACAATCATTGCTTTTTACCGATTATTCTTTGCCACACTAATTCTGTTACCGTTATTACTATTTAATAAAAATAGTCGAAATGAGCTAAAAACTTTAACGAAAAAACAATGGGCACTTGGATTCGTATCTGGGCTAATTTTGGCTGCACATTATGTACTATGGTTTGAATCATTACAATATACTTCTGTAGCAAGCTCTACAGTTATCGTAACGTTACAACCTTTGTTCTCAATGATTGGTGGTTATTTTTTATTTAAGGAGAGGTTTACAAAAGGAGCAGTTATTGGTTGCCTCATCGCTATTTCAGGTAGTATCATCATTGGCTGGCAAGATTTCCAAATTAGCGGAGAAGCATTATATGGAGATATTTTAGCATTTATCGCTGCCGGTATCATTACTGCTTATTTTTTCATTAGCCAACACGTTCGTAAAGATTTAGCACTTATACCATATTCGGTAATTAGTTATGGAAGTAGTGCTGGCTTTCTTGGTATATTTGCTTTCACGCAACAAGAATCTTTCATCCATTACTCTACACAAACTTGGTTGTGCTTTATTGGATTAGCTTTCATTGCTACAATTTTAGGACAAACCATTTTTAATTGGTTATTAAAATGGATAAGTGCTACTGTAATTTCAATGAGTATTTTAGGTGAAACAATTGGCACTTGTATACTAGCGTACTTTATATTACATGAGACCATTTCTTTACAACAAGGACTAGGAATTACCGTTATTTTTATTGGTTTAGTATTATTTTTAATACAGCCAAATTCTAATAAAAAAGCATGACAGTATACTGTCATGCTTTTAACTACTAATTATGTACAATTAAACCATCCGGTCTAAAACGACTCATCATAATTTCATTAATAAACTTTCCGTGAGCTTTCAAATTCCCTATCTTTACTCCCTCTTCTACAAATCCAAATTTTTCATATAAAGCTTTTGCTTTTGGATTCGTTTCTAACACACCTAGTTCTACTCTCTCTAACATTAACCAATTATCAGCCAAATCAAGCATCTTCGTAAGAAGTGCTTTCCCAATTCCTTTATTATGATATTCACTATCAACCCCAATGAATAAATCGCCTGAATGAGATCTTCGTCCCGGACTTTGTGTTAAACCTACAAACCCAACAATTTCTCCATCATATTCTGCAACAAATTCAAATTGATTTGGTGCTAAATTTCGAATTCTATTTTCCATAGCTTCTACACGCATGCTAGGTAAGAAAACCATATACGGTAAAACGTCATCCTGTATACATATACGATGAATTGCTCTAGCATCTTGTATTTCTACTGCTCTAACGTTGATCCCCATCTTTCTCTCCTCCATATAAATAACAATATATTTGTGGTATATTCTAGAAACGTTCACGAATGACCTTCTCGTCCGTATTTCTTTATGTCATTTTTACATAATTATTTCGATATAATACTTAATTTCCAAAAAGATTAACAACTATATCTATATGGTTAACTTTTCACTTTATTATATAAATTAAGCAAATTTTCAATTGGAATACCATTTAGTTTCATGCCGACTATATCACAATTTTCTATTTCAATATTTTTCAGATTACTATTACTTATGGTGCTACCTTCCAAATCACATTTATCGAATAAAATAGGTTCCTTCTCATCTCCGAGACTTGTATTTTTAAATTGCACTCCACCTAAAGTCACCAAATTAAATTTACTACCAGAAAGATTTAAATCTGCATATGATGACCATCTAAAATTTATATTTCTAAACTTTGATTGACTTACATTACAATTACTCATATTCGTATTCATTATATTGCTACCAACAAATGAACTGTTTTTTAAATTCACTTGATAATACTCTGTATTTGCTAAATTACAGTTTTCGTATTGACTATTTTTCATATCTTTATTTGTAACTACACTCTCTTTATTTGAGCTTGTTTTTATTCTTTTCACGTAACAATACTCATCTTCCGATTCAAAAATCATTTGGTAGCCCATCTTTTTATAAAAGTGATGATTATTAATTTGTCTACTAGATGTTTCGAGATCCCAAATCTTTATGTTTGGATATTCCTTTTCTATTAATTTCATAACATGTGATCCAATTCCTTTTCCTTGATAAACAGGATCTACAAAAATACGATCAATTCGACCATACGACTTACCAGAAATCGTAACTATTATCCCTCCAATTATTTCTTTATCCATTACAACTTTGAAAGAATTCAATTCTTCAATGGAATATTCCATCATTTCAACTGAAGAATATCCTGGCGGTTGAATGTTATAATCAATGACATCATCTTGGCCGTATAGCCATTGTTTTGCTTCTGCATCAAATGTTCTTTTCATTATTTCTGTTAATTTCTCAGCATCTAAAATTGTAGCTTTTTCTATAGATATCATTGTTGTTTTCCCCTTCATTATTACAAACCAATAATTTTTGTGAATGCCATAATTATCAATTCACTTTTGTTTTTAATGCTTTTCCCATTATTACATATGGAACATCATTTTTACTTGGATGAAATGGCTCCAATACATTTATCCAATCTAATCTTTCATATAACGAACGTGCTTTTTCATTGTTTATTTGTGTTGTTAAAACACTCGTTCTATTTGAAACCCCTTCTAGTAATTTATTATGTAATTTCGTTCCAAGACCTTTATTTTGATATTGTGGGTGAACTGCTAACTCTACAAATTCAAAACAATCTTGCAACCATTCGTCTACTTGCTCTAGATGTAACGCTTCTCTCATTAATTGATTATAGTACTGTCCCTCCATTGAGCGATAACCATAAGTAAAACCAACTACTTCATTTTCATCATTTATTGCTACTATACCTTTAAAACCTGTATATTCTATATGCCTATTCATTCGCTTGATCATTTCATTGAAATTTGTTTTCTCAAATAATTTACAATACAAATTTGCCATATTCCCAATTAGGATCTCCTCTTTTTCAATGCTTACAAATTTCACTTTACTCCCCCCAATTAAAACATTTATATCCTTTTTAAAAACTAAGAAAATTAACACTAATCACTCTCTTTACTATTAAACTACAAATCACCCTATATTTTCCACAGTTACTTAGTATTAATGAATAATAAAAAGAGACCATGTAATATAAACATGTTCTCTTCTTTTATTCATTTTCAATTTTATCCCGCTATTTGCCTGGCAGTAAGACCCCCACCTCAAAATTCAGCGAAAGCAAAGAAGTTAGGTGGAGGATCAATTGCCCGTAAAATCCCGATTGATGAGGGCTGACCCCCCCCACTGATTAAAGTTTCACTTTATATAATTAAAAATTAGATATTACTTAAGCCACTCGTTGCAAGTATTACTTAACTGCTGTAAATCTTCTATAAATTTACTCGCATCATATCCATCACAAACCGAATGATGTACTTGCAATGAAACTGGTAGCATAACCTTGTTTCCTTCGTTAAAATATTTCCCACAAGTTATAATTGGCAATAGAAAATTTTCATCATTATTAATATTAAGATTAAATCCAGTAAAACTAGTCCAAGGTATGCTAGAAATCGGAAATACATTAGGCGGAATATTTTCTTTCGTGAAAAGACCATGAACACTAGCATAGTATCTCATATCATCTTCATACTTTTTATAGAAAGTGCGGAAATCACTTGAATAATCCGTCCATATACTTGAAAAAGACTTATCATCTTTATGAAAGATTGTATAACTCGGTATCATTTCCTCCCAATAGCCTAAAACTCCTTCATCGTTAAAACATGTTCGAAATTTTTTATGATTATTTACTACTCTAGAAATTAAATATATAAAAGCGGGATAAAATTTTATTCCCTTTTGATATACTTCCTCTAATAACATCGTGATATCAACATTCACAGTCATACTAAATGTACAGTTCAACTTTAAATAATGCTCAAAATACCGCTCTCTATTCCAATCTTCTCTATCAATTACATGAAACTTCATTCTAATAGCCTCCTAAAATTTTCTTTTTATTTTAGAAGGCTAATTCCCTTGCTCTCACCATACTTGTTCACTCCTAACAGTTTACAATTCACCCTAATTATTCATTTAATTATATAACATATGTAAGAATCAATTCACATATTTCTGGAAATCCATCCACATACTATAGATAAATCAAATGAAATTTGGAGGATACATACATGAATAACAAAAATATGAATAAAAAAGAAAATGTTACTGAAAACACTACATCTATTCAAAATAATAATACTGCAAATCTTACTATCGAAGAACAAGCAATGAACGGCTTATACGGAATGCCCGAAACAACAATTGAAGATGCTGATCACGCTGCAGCTGATGATTTGACTTCAAAAAATTAATTAACTACATTGAAAAAAGCCAAGGAAAATATCCTTGGCTTTTTTAACTATGCATCCACCTTTTGTATTTCTTCACTCTTTCTTGAAAGTTTACCTGGCCAAAAAGCAAATCGGCCTAAAACTACTGTAATCGCGGGTACAAGTAACGGTCTTACGATAAACGTATCTAGTAATACGCCAATTGCAGTTACAATACCAAATTGAACTAATACTTGAATTGGAAGTGTACCTAACACTGCAAAAGTTCCTGCTAAAATTAAACCAGCCGATGTAATAACACTACCTGTTTGTATTACACCATTTTTTACTGCATCCAAGTGATTTTGTGTCTTTCTGTTTTTCCATATTTCTGAAACCATAAAGATATTATAATCTTCACCTAAAGCAACTAAAAATACGAATGCGTACAACGGTATCGCACCTTGAATGGCCGGCGCACCCATACCGTAATGAAGTAATATCCATCCTGCTCCTAACGCTGAGAAGAATGATAAAACGACAGTTACAATTAAATAAATCATCGCAACAACCGATCGTAAGTAAACAAGTAATAGTAAAGCGATAATGCTAATCATTACTGGAATAATTACTGATTCATCACGTTCCGTAATTTGCTTTGTATCATATAATGAAGCTGTTTCCCCACCAATCCATAATTGATCTTTAGCATTACTAATCCCAGCATCTTTTAATACTTTTTCTATACTACTTTTCAATTTAGGAATTTGATCTAACGCTTCAATTGAGTATGGATTTTCCGCTAAAGAAACTTCATACATTTGTATTTGCTTATTTTCTTTTCCCTCTTTTGGCTCTTTCACTGTATTTACGAAAGAAAATTTCTCTAGTTCTTGTTTAATAGGAAGCTCTTTGCCTTTCGTATCAACAACAACTTTTATTGGTGCTAGTTCACCAGCTGAGAAATGATCACTAATTAACGTAAACCCTTCACGAGAAGGCATATCCTTTGGAAACGACTCTAATAAGTCATATGTGTATTGAATACGTGGTACGAATGAAGCCAATCCGCCTAATACAAATACAGTTAGCATAATTATTGTCCACGGTCTTCGTACTACAATATCTCCAAGTTTTTTACTAAAGGAGCCTTTTGATTTTTCAACTTTTACAGCCCTCTTTTTCTTTCTTGCAAACTCCTCATTCATTGAAGTTGTTCTCGGTATAAACGGGAAAAATGCAATCCTACCGAATATTAATAATAGTGCTGGTAAAATCGTTAAAGCAGCGATTCCCATTATAAATACAGCAACACTAAATGGTACTGCAAATCGATGAAAGGCTCCATAATGAGCAAGTAGTAATGTTCCTAATCCAAGTACAACAGTTAATGCACTCATTATAATTGCACCGCCAGAAGCTTTAATCGCAAGTTGTAATGCTTTATATTTACTTTCTTCTTCTAACAAGTACTCTCTATATCTCGAAATTAAAAATAGACAATAGTCCGTTCCAGCGCCAAACAATAATACTGTCATAATTGATATCGCTTGGGCATCTACTTTAATCCATCCGTGATCAGCTAAAAAACCGAGTGTAGGACTAATAATACCGTATGCAAAGCCAACAACAAGTATAGGTAAAATCGCTAAAATTGGTGAACGATACAGTAAAATTAACAAAACTAACACTAGTAGTACAGTAGCCACTAACAATTTCACATCTGCTTGACTAAATAAACTAACTGCATCCGTTTGAATACCTACAGGTCCTGATAATCGAACATGTAAACCAGATTCACTTATTTTTTGTTTAAATGGATCTTCATCCACCTTACTATTCACTATTTTTCTAAACTCTTCAAGATTTCCTTTTAATATATCTGTACCAGCAGATTTATTAAAAAATACCGGTGTAACAAATGATGTACCATCTTTTGATGCACTTTTTGATAATACTTGCTCTGGGATTGTATCAAATGGTGGTAACGTTGATTGTTCTTTTAAAGGACTAGCTTTTAACTCCTTATAAACATCTTGTATGAGTTTATAATCCTGTGACTGTAATCCACCATCTCTATACCATACTACTAACAACGGATTCCCTGCATTATTCGGAAACTCTTTTTTCATAAGCGCTTCCGCTTGCTGTGACATAGCTGTTTCAGGTAAATTTTTCGGATTCGGTTCTTTCGTACTGTTTACTTGTGGTAACGTAAATGAAAGTAATAATGTAATAAGAATCCACACCGATAAAGTGATCCACTGCGTATTTCTCCCTGCTACAAGCCTCCCTAACATATGTAACGGGTGCTTTTTCATAAAAACCCACCTTCCTTTTTTCCTCCATTATTAATTATATATACTGGTCGGTTAATTAATCAAGAATGATTGAAAATTATGTTATAATTATCTCAATCATAAATGTCAGGAGCGAATGTATTTGGAACAAAAACAACGTCCTCTCGGAAGGCCGCGTCAAAATAAAAATACAAAATCTACAAAAGAAACCATTTTAGAAGTAGCAACCCGCTTATTTCTTACACAAAATTATCAAGTCGTTTCTATGGATGAGGTCGCAAAAGTTTGTGGGGTTACGAAAGCAACTGTCTACTATTACTATTCAACAAAAGCCGATTTATTTACCGCTACTATGATCGAAATGATGGTACGTATACGTGAGAATATGTCTCAAATACTCTCTACAAACAAAACGTTAGAAGAAAGATTATTAGACTTCGCTAAAGTTTACTTACACGCAACGATGGATATTGATATGAAAAATTTTATGAGAGATGCAAAACTGTCGTTATCTGAAGAACAATTGAAAGAATTAAAAAATGCTGAAGATAATATGTATGAAGTACTAGAAAAAGCACTCGATAATGCGATGCACATCGGAGAAATCCCGAAAGGGAACGCTAAATTTGCGGCTCATGCTTTCGTATCTTTATTATCAATTGGGAATTTTAAAGATGAAAATCACAATCCTATTCTTGCAAATATAGATGAATTATCACAAGAAATCGTTTCTTTTTATTGGAACGGATTAGGTCATTCATATTAAACTGATTTTCTTTAATAAAAGAGCATGTTTGAATTTTTTCAAACATGCTCTTTTATAATTTATTTATATACTAATAATCAGATTATACTTCAATGCTGTTTAACAAAAAATTTCACTTTAACTTTTACAAATTTTGAAGTTGAACATTTATATTCCCCTTACTAAATCCCCCATGGTAACAAACTACAGATTCAATATGTAAATTTAAATACTTCTTCAAAGACTGCTGTGCTTCCTTAATATTTATAGTTGTTGGGGCGTGAATTCCTCCTAACATCCCATTCACACTATACATAGAGTCTCCTGCAATAAGAATTTTACTTTGTTTCAAATATAAACTAATATGACCCGGAGTATGCCCTGGAGTATGAAGAATTAGTATTCCACCGCAATACGGAAGTTCTTGCCCGTCAATCACAGTATCACTCACTTTTCCTTTTGGTCGGTTCTCTATATTTCCGTCCTTCAATAAAGGTAAATCCCCCTCGATATATGGCTTATCTAGTTCGTGCGCATAAACTTTAATATTACTTCGACAGCGCTGCAACAACTCCGGAAGACTACCTATATGATCAATATCCTGATGCGTCAAAATCACGACTTTTAACTTATCAAATGATACCCCAACCTTTTCCATCTCTACTTGTATATCTTCAATTTGTCCTGGGAAACCCGTATCTATTAATACTGCCATTTCATCATCCCATAAAAGAATTGGATGAATAACAAATTCTTGAAATTCAAGTTGTAACATTTCTATCCCTTTAGCGATCTCCATACAGCCATTCTCCTTTATATTAAAGTTTGAAAATATGTACGAGTAAACTGAAAATATAAAGTGAAACTTTAATCAGTGGGGGTTTTACTGCCCGGCAAATAGCGTGATAAAGCTCCTCTATCTTATAATATGTTTTGTCATACCAATAGAGAATGCCTCAAACCCTATAGATTCATAGTAAGATTGCAATTTTTCTACACACATAAGTTGTGGAATAACCTTGTTTTGTTCACAGTGCTGGATTAATCGTTCCACTATTTCTTTCCCAATACCAATGGACTGATATTTTGGCAATACACATACACCACAAATAACGCCTGTTATTACTCCATCGGATATAACACGCCCCATCCCAATTAATTGTTCCTCTTTAAATGCATATATTGCATACCAACTATGTTTACACATTTGTTCCAATTCATTAACTGTTAATTTAAGAGAATTCCATCCTAAAGATTCGTATAAGAATAATAATCCATTAAAATCTGTAGGATGTTCACTTGTGTAGCGTATACTATTTTCCATGTAAATACTCCCTATTCTCTGGCTTGTTTATATTTCATAAAATTCCCATTACACAAATCTGATCGATGTAAAAATAACTAGAACAAACTTCAATAAGAAAGATAGAATTCCTTCTCAACATAAAATAAAAAGAAGTTATCTCACTTAAGATAACTTCTTTTATATAAGACTCTCATTATATTATCAACCAAAAAATATACAACTGCATACGATTAGCACAAATAAAACTAATAAACCATTTGAGAAATAACCCATTGAAAACTACCCCTTTATTAAATTATGTAAAAGATTTTATCATAAAATGATTTACAACTTAATAACTGAAAAAGACATTGTATTCATTAGTTATATATGTTAAGTAATATTTTATTTTCGGGTATATTCTGCTTAACTTAAACCACTTCCCATTCCCTTATACTTAAGTTCTGATAACTTCAGAACAATACATAAAGAAGACCTCAACTTATTGACGTCTTCTTTTCAACTACACTAATAGCTAATTCACGTTTTTTTTCGAATATATATAGACCCTTCACTAACAGAGACATATATGAAATGTATTCCCACTACATAAACATCTATAATCTGATTATCAACATCCTTATAACCTTTAAATCTCATCCTCGGTTATTCGAATAGCTCTCTTGTTTGAAAAGATATTTTTAAAAATTCCTACTCCCACAATTAATAAACCTATACCAACTAATTTATTTATTTGTAATGGAATGCTCTCCATTCCAAATAATCCAAATGTATCAATACATAACGCAACGACCAATTGAGTAATAAGACTAATTAGCACCGTATATGCTGGACCTAAACTCTTTATTGCACCCATTATACAAATAATTAACCCGATGCCAAACAGTCCACTTACATAAAACAAATAATTTGCAGTATACACTTTAATGCTAATACTGTTTTCTGTAATGATATAAAATAGAATAGAACTAATGAGACCTATTCCAAGGACACATGTAGTCGTTAACCACTGTCCTACATTTTCATTTACTTTTGCATTAAAAACAGATTGTAAGCTAATTAATATTCCTGCTAATATAGCTAAACTAAATCCAATCAAAATCTTCCTCTCCCTTTCATTGCTCATATATATTATCTTTAGCGACTTCCTTCATTCTAGAAAAATCTTTAATGACAATAACTCCATTACTTTTTTCAATTAATTTTTCATTATAAAATCTTTGTAATACCCGAATTACGTGCCTATAACTTACCCCTATAAAGTCTGCAATACTCGTTACCGAAGTCGTATCCAAATCCCCTTTGTACATATTTCCGTTACTATCTGTTGAAATTGAAAGTAAATAACTAGCTACACGTACTTCTACAGGATAAAGTAAATTAAGAGCAGTAAAACGAGTCGATATTTTTAACGTGTTCGCAATGTTTTCAAGTAAGAATTTCATAAATATAGGATCATGTAATAACTTGTTTCTAATAACCTTATTAGAAATGGAAATCGCTACAACATCTGAACAAGATTCAACGACATTATGTGCTTTGCTATTTTGAATTAATTCAATATCACCAACAATTGCGAGTGGATTGATAAAGCGAAGGATTAGTTTCTTCCCTTCAGGTGTAATCGTATAAACTTTTACTTTACCTTTAACAACAAAATATAAACGATCCATTTCGTCATCTATATTGCAAATAAGCTCGCCTTTTTCAAAATGATTTAATTGAAAATATGCTGTATCTATTTCTGAAAAAACCTCGAGCGTTTTATTGATTTTCAAATAATGCGTAATTAAACTTGATCTATTCTCCATATTCATTTCCTCCTTTCATTTACATATTAAATACAACAATACCTATAATCATTACTATTGTTCCCACAATATGATATCTCTCCATCTGTATCTTTTTTATATGAAACAGTCCTTTCATTTCAATAACTGTTGCCGTTAACAATTGAGCAACCATTAGTGTGCCAGCTGTCAATGTAACTCCTAGTGAATATATCGCCATAGTTTCTGCACAAATAATGAATCCACCAAATGCACCCGCTACTAAATATATTTTTTTTACACTCTTTAAATCCGTTACTTTCTCTTCTTTCTTTAACAAAAATACAGTTGTTGCAATAATGAATCCAATTAAATGGGTTATAATACTCGTCGACCATATACCGATATGTGAACTAAGTTTCGCATTAAAGGTTCCTTGAAGTGTTATAAATATCCCCGCAAAAACAGCAAATAGAATACCTTTCAAAAAATCATCTCCTCATCCTTTATTTCTGACTTAATTAAAAACCATCATCCTATAATGGCAAAAGGACAAATGTCACATCACTAGGAAAATAACTTGGAATGAAAAAAAACACACCTCAAAAATGCGAGATTTGTTTTTATTATTTATATATAATGTTTTATAAATAAAAATTACGCTACATTAAAAGATTTCTTTTTCATAACAAACTTTGCAAATAAGAAACGTACAAGCGGTCCCATAATAATTAATTGTAATGGATATGCCATTATGAAATTTTTAATAAAAATCGAAAAATAAATTGAAACAAATGAATCTCCTTGTAGCCCACCATGTAAATGCATCATAGCCATACCGAAAAATGACATAAAGAACACCATTCCGATTACCATAGTTGTCGCCATTGCAACGATAATATTTATTTTCTTAGATTTATCAAATGGCAACATGAATACAATTTTTTTCGCACAAGGTCCAACGATACATATTTCAATTAATAGCGCAATAATAAAGCCAATTAATAGTTCTAATGCAATCTCTTTAATATAAATTGGTCCTCCTGTTTCATTCATTAGTAAATTGTAAAACGTCATTACGATAACCATTCCAAGGCACATCATCATGCCAAATTGGAGGTTTTCTTTTCTTGTTGTTGGCAAATTTCATCATCCTCTCTCTTTGAGTCTTTGTCATTATATCGACATTGGAACCCCCTTCGTAAGTGAACATTTTGTGAACAAATTTAAAACGTTTTCATGTATTTTCTTTACTTTCAACTCAAATTCTCACTTTTACTTATAAAGGTTTTATATATTTCAATGTTGAATTACTAAATTTAACATTGCATTACATTATTACTAGGAGGATAACCATGAATGAAACAGAATTTTACGCATATCACATCGTAACAAGGAAAAGAATGCATATCGGACAAATGATTCCTTTTAAAAAAAATCAACACAATACTCTATATAACTTCTTTTTTGAAAGAGAACAATTAAATGTTAGTGGTGAAGATGGCATACAAATTTTAAATAATCACTATAAAAATGACGAATTACATATAAATAATGAAAATGCTAAAGTAGTTATGAATTATATGAATCAAACAATTAGAGCAGTTAGAGAAACAATTGTAGAAATGGTTAGACTACAAGAATTCCCTGAATACCCTTCCAGGTTATCTTGTTTATATGCTGCTAAGAGCTATGAGGATGCTTTGAAATGGAAAGCGCTATTTGATTCTTACAATCGAGCAGTTTTACAGATTGTTAAACTACGAGTAATCGGAAGTTCTTTTGAAGGTGACGGGAATCTTTTACCGAAAGAAGATGGTATTCCTTTTTCTCAAAAAATCGAACAAGCTAGAAAGTATTGGAAAGGAAATATTAGAAATGAGCTTCCTGAGCTACTGATTAATGGAGAAATTGAAGTGGTGGAAATTATTGATGACTTTTCCTCAATTCATATTTAATTTCTAACTAAATCATATAGGATGGAGATTACAATGAAAAAAAAAGTATACTTCAATCATGATGGCGGCGTAGATGATTTAATTTCATTATTTTTATTACTTCAAATGGAAAACGTTGAACTTACCGGTGTATCTGTTATCCCAGCAGACTGCTATTTAGAACCTGCAATGTCTGCAAGTCGTAAAATTATTGATCGCTTCAGCAAAGATAATATTGCAGTAGCCGCTTCAAACTCTCGCGGGCAAAACCCATTTCCGAAAGACTGGCGGATGCATGCATTTTATGTAGATGCTTTACCAATTTTAAATGAGTCTGGAAAAGTTGTAGCACCCATGGCAGCAAAGCCTGCACATCACCATTTAATAGAAACACTTCTACAAACGGAAGGAAAAACAACTTTATTATTTACCGGGCCCCTAACTGACCTTGCTCGTGCGTTATATGAAGCTCCCATAATTGAAGATAAAATTGAATGTCTCGTTTGGATGGGTGGTACATTTCTTACAGCAGGCAATGTACATGAACCAGAGCATGATGGAACAGCTGAGTGGAATTCGTTTTGGGACCCTGAAGCAGTAGCTCGTGTATGGGATGCAAAAATTAAAATCGACTTAGTGACACTAGAAAGTACAAACCAAGTTCCGTTAACTATAGACATACGTGAACAATGGGCAAAAGAACGGAAGTATATTGGTATGGATTTCCTTGGTCAATGCTATGCAATGGTTCCCCCTCTCGTTCACTTCTCAACGAACTCTACCTACTATTTATGGGATGTACTAACTACCGCGCTTGTCGGAAACACTAACCTTGCAAAAACTGAAACAATTAATAGTATCGTTCATACATACGGACCAAGCCAAGGACGTACAGAGGAAACTGCTGATGGACGACCTGTAAATGTCGTTTATGATGTAAAACGTGATGTATTCTTTAAATATATTACTGAATTAGCAAAGAAAGCTTCTACTTGAACCACTATCTATACGAAAAATAAATAGAATAAAATCACTTCAGACGATGAACCCCTATATTTAGAATTTAGTTGAAACTACATATTTAACTATTGAAAAGAGTATTGAATTAAATTTCAATACTCTTTTTGTGCAATTTAATTATATTGGATTAATGTAGTGTCTTATTGATTATTCATTTCATAACCATTGACAAAATAAGTTATTGTTTCTAACTCATCTTCATTTAATTCTCTATCTAGTTCTTGTTTATACGCTGCCTTTATCTTCTCTTCATCACCTATATGAGCTTCTGTATAAGTTCCTACTGTTTTTAACATACGAATCTCTTGTAAAAACTCCTCTCGATTTATCGCTTCCCCATGAGAGAGAATATATGTCTCAGCATCAAATTTCTCTAATTCATCTATCAATTTAAACGTTCTTTTCGTCGTATAGTTCCACTTCGAAGAAAAAATATCTGCATATATACAGTCTCCTAAAAATAATATCTTTTCTTCTTTCACGTAAATAACAACTGAATCATGTGCATGATCTCCGCCCACATGTTTTAACACGCATGTCACTTCACCAAGATCTAATTCAATTTGATTCTGGAACGTTAAGGTCGGAGGAATAATGTTAATATTTCTCGCTTTTTCTTCAAACTCTTTTTTTATGCAATCCGCACAAAATGCAATTTCAGTACCCTCTTTTACGCGTGCGTCCAAAGCTTCATCTGTCCATTCATAAGAAACAAGTGTACGCATCTCTTTTTTCGTTTCAGAATGTGCAATTGACAATGCATCTTGTAGTACAGGCAATCCAAAAATATGATCCCAATGCCAATGGGTTAGTGCTACGAAATCTGGATTCGATACATTTTGTTCTTTTAACATTTCTAAAAATAATTGTGCATGCTCCTCTGAATTCCCTGCATCGATCATTAAAGTTTTTTCTTGTCCAACAACCATTCCTAATATAGGTCTATCTGTTTCAGAAACAGGTGTCATATACCAAAATGAGTTTCCTATTTTTTTAATTTGTTGCATAACCAATTCCCCTTTTCATTTTCTCACTTAAATTTAATATATAAATTATAACGAATCACTACTTTTTTCTCTATAATCAAACACAATTACTTGGACTAATCTAACTTTCCTTTTCGTAAGCTAAAAATAAGGGAATAGAATCGGAGTGTGATACTATGGAACGTTTATGGATTCCAATGATTGTAACATTTTTTTCGTTCGGTGGATTACTTTTAGGAGGTGCTGTTGGAGTAGCAACACGCCAACTTATTGAAGAAAAGATGCATCGTTTATACGCATTATGTGGTGGTATTTTACTTGGGCTTTTATCCCTTGAAATTATTCCTGAAACATTTTCAAGCTACGAAATGGTTGGGCCTATACTTGGTATAGCTATCGGTATTTTAGTTATGAGCTTATTAGATAACTATTGTCACCATCCAATGATACATAAAAAAGATCAACAAGCATGGCAAACCTTCCTTTTTCTCTCTTTCGCTATATTTATTCATAATATACCGAGTGGATTTGCGTTAGGTACAGCTTTTATAAATCATAATGACTCTGCCATTCCCTTTTTAATAGCAATTGTCGTTCACCATATTCCAGAAGGATTAGCTTTAATTATTCCATTTCTTTTTACAAAACATAAATATATTTCCTTTTTATTAACGACTTTATTACTTTCTCTTATTCTCGGTACTGGCACAGTTTTTGGCATTTTGATGGAAGGAAAAGCTCTTCACCTGCAAGGACTCATTATGGGAAGTGCTATTGGTTCACTTGGATATGTCACAATTCATGAAATGCTTTGGAAAGCTAAGAAACAGCTCTCTTTCCTTACATTTCTAATGTGGGCAACTAGTGGTTTTTTACTAATAACAGTGTTCACTTTATTCGCTGGTCATCATTAAAGTTGCTAAAGTGAAACTTTTGTTCCTCCCACACTGATTCTTAGATTACAAATAACCAGATAAATTTTCTTATTTGTATATTTTTCCTTTTTATCCAAAACATAATGTTATCTACCTATTATAAGGAGGAACAATTATGTTTGGGAAAACAGCCGGTGAAGCATTAGTTGATTTATTAATTGAATGGGGAGTAGAACACATATACGGTATGCCTGGAGATTCCATCAATTCTATCATTGAAGCTTTAAGAAAAAAACAAGATAAAATTAAATTCATTCAAGTTCGCCATGAAGAAGCTGGTGCATTAGCAGCGGCTGCCTATGCAAAATTAACAGGAAAACTTGGCGTTTGTATGGCAATTGCAGGACCTGGTGCTATTCATTTATTAAATGGTTTATATGATGCGAAACTCGATAAAGCCCCTGTTCTAGCAATTTCAGGTCAAGTAGAAACCGATTTACTTGGAACGGACTTTTTCCAAGAAGTAAATTTAGAAAGAATGTTTGATGATGTTGCGGTTTATAACCAGCGTATTATGTCAGCAGAGCAACTACCTGCCGTAGTGAATCAAGCAATTCGAATGGCTTATACGAAAAAAGGTGTATCCGTTCTTACAATTCCAGATGATGTCCCGAAATTCGAAGTGAAAAATGGTGCTCGTATTACAAATACTTCTTTTACTTTACCTGAGTTGTTTCCACAAAAAGAAGATTTAGATGGAGCGAAACTCGCAATAAATGAAGCGAAAAAGCCTGTGATTTTAGCTGGAAAAGGAACAAAACATGCGAGAGAATCTTTACTTGCATTGGCAGAACATATTGGTGCTCCAATCGTACTTACATTACCTGCTAAAGGAATTATTCCTGATGAGCATCCTCTTTGTATCGGTGGATTAGGATTAATCGGAACGAAACCTTCTTATGAAGCAATGAAACATGCAGATACTTTAATTATGGTTGGTACTTCTTATCCGTTCACTGGTTTCTTACCTGAAAAAGCAAAAACAATTCATATCGATACAGATCCTGCCCAAATCGGAAAACGTTATGCGACAGATATTGGTTTAGCTGGTGATGCTGATAAAACATTACGATGGTTAATTGAAAATGTTGAAAAACACACAGACCATTCTTTCTTAGAACATCATCAAGAAATGATGAAAAAGTGGGAAGAAAAATTACACGATCAAGAAGAAGACTCTTCTATTCCAATTAAACCACAACGCGTTATGCATGCTCTGCAGCAAGTAGCACATGATGACGCAATTCTATCAGTCGATGTCGGAAATGTAACAGTATGGACCGCAAGGCACTTCCGTATGACGAACCAGCAATTTGTTATTTCTAGCTGGCTCGCAACACTTGGTTGCGGTTTACCTGGTGCTCTTGCTGGAAAAATTGCATTCCCGGATAAACAAGTATTTGCAGTTTGTGGTGATGGCGGATTTGGAATGACGATGAATGACTTCGTAACAGCTGTAAAATATAAATTACCAATCGTTGTCGTCGTATTAAACAATAATAAAATTGCGATGATTAAATTCGAGCAAGAAGTTATGGGTAACATCGAATTCGAAACAGATTTAACGAACCCTGATTTTGCAAAATATGCAGAGGCGTGTGGAGGTATTGGATACCGTGTTGAGAATTTAGATGAACTCCTTCCCGCTTTCGAAAATGCAGTAAAACAAAATAAACCGTGTATTATTGATGTAGTTGTAGATGCTAACGAAGCACCAATGCCAGCAAAAATCACATTTGGTCAAGCCGCTGGTTATACGAAGCATATGATAAAAGAATTATTTGAAGAAGGTAAGATTGATTTACCTCCACTTTAAGCGAAAAAAGATAGCTGAAAACGATTTGTCTTCAGCTATCTTTCTTTACTTTTGTATCTCCCTATAAAAAGAAAAGTCATTCATAGTTGGTTGTACTTGTTTCTCTACTTGCACTTCTCTCCCTTCCCGCTTTGACCTTCTCACATTTCCTAGCTTAATCGCATCTTGCATGCTATTACTAATAAGGTTTCCAGCTAAGATTGTCATACTATAAAAAGCAATCGGTATAAGTACAATCCATGTATGAGTAGTTAAGTGCCGGAAGTTTTGACCAATTAATCCTGTCCATTCTTTTGTTACACTATCTGGATCCATTCCACTGAAGGTTATTGTTCCACCAAAAAATAATTGCAACAAACCAAGGTGTAAAAGAAGTAATAAAGTACTCACAAATTGTTGTGCTACTAATAAAAGAAATGATGGTAACATATGAGGCCATATATGGCGCTTCAACCTCTGCCATTTACTCCCGCCAAGCACAGTGGCTGCCAACATAAATTCTTCTTTCTTAATACGTTTAACTTCTTGCGCTACATACAACATAACTGTTGGTACAGCAAGACATGTAAGAACTATAATTTGAAATGTCACCCGCAAATACAACGGCACAACTTCCGCTCCACTATCAAACGTTAAAACTTCATTTAACATAAAATAAGAAATCATAACCATCGGTACGATACTGAATGGATCAAAAAAGGATGAGATAACTGGGAATGATCGCTTACCATACATACCAAGAAATAAACCAATCCCTCCTCCAACTATAACTCGTAAAGTTGCTATAATTATACTCGCTCCAACTGTCCATTTCGCGCCTTCTATTATTAATTGGACAAGGTCACGGCCTTTCGTATCACTTCCGAACCAAAATTTACTTGATGGCAAAAATGGCGCAGCCTCTAGTTCTCCTTTTTCGTTATACATCATCGTAAGTTCACGAACATTCCCATCGAAAAATAACGTATATCCAATACTAATAATCATTAGTACACTCAGAAAAGTAACACCTATCCAAAATCTCACATCTCTTTTTACAACTTGCCACATGTTACACACGCTCCCTTATAACATTTTGTAAAAGCGTATGTAATATACGAAATAGTATAAAAAGCGGAACGTATAATATAACTAGACTCACTGTAAATATTTCTAATTTAGAATTTTCTTTTACAAAAACAAACATTCCATATGTATTGAAAATCCATTCGATAATATATAAATTGGATAGCATAAATAAAATGTTTGTTTTCGCATAGTAGATTGTCGTCAATAAAACATTCCTTGAAACGTGATGTGTTAAAATATGCTGCAAACTTAGTCCTTTACTCTTCGCAAATATACTATAATCTTTCTCCATTTCTTCTTTAAAACGTAATAACAATAGTTTAATAAATAATAACGTTGTTGGTATTGTAAGACATATAATCGGTAACAATCGTACTCTCTCTTCTCCTAATCCAGCAAGTTTTATTGGCATAAAACCTGTTTTTTGAAAAACAATTACGACAAGAAGTTGTGATAATAAAATAAGTAATATATCCGGTATACTCTCTAGCGTAAGAAAAACTCCATTCCACATTTTTTGCTTCATATGAGAACGCTGCAATACCCAAACAACAAGTACATACGCTATAAGCAAAGATAGTAAAAAAGCTGATAGAAATACAATCATAGTTTCAATATAATGAATCCATATTTGTGGAAATAATTTTCTTGAGTCTCGAAATCCATATGTAATTTCCCATGGTCGGAGTAACTTTCCTCCAATAAACACAATTGTGTTCCAAAAACCGATTAAATCAATTTGCAATCCCTTAAATAATCGAGGGAGCGCACCTAAACAGATTATACATAGAATTGCAGCTAATAATTGTAAACAAGTAATCCAACACCACTTAGCAGTTCGCATGAACATAACTATTACCCCTTACCATTCGATAGAATATCTAGAAACAAAAAGAGCTAAATATGTCACATCTCTTTAGCTACAACATGTACTCGCTTTTGCCCACTAGGTAAAATAGCTTGGTATAAACACGTAACAAAAAATAATAAACCAAATAAAATAATATACAAAGTATCCGCCTCAATCCATTTCGGGAATAACATAGCTATCGCTCCAAGAGATAACAATTGAAACCCTGTCGTTAATGGACTTAGCAAACTTTGAACACGCCCCATAAACGATTCTTCTACGATCTCATACATCCATCCTGATATTGCAACATTAATAAACGGTAAAAAGAATGTCGCTAAAGCGATACATACATAAAAAGACCATACGTAATTTACAAAGTAACACATACCAAAGAAGACTCCTGAGCCTGCCATACCAAAAACTATAATAGATTTTGGCGCATATTTCTTACCTATACTCGTTGCTACTATGCTTCCAATTAGTAATGAAATCCCTCCAACTACACCGCCCACCATTGCTAAACTTTCATACGTTTCTGGAGCTAGTTTGTATTTTAATATGTAAGTAGTGGATACACTTAAAACACCATTTAATAATCCAAATACGATAAATCCTAAAAGTAATTTTTTTAAAGTTTCATTTTGGTATATATACCTAATCCCTTCTTTAAACTCTGTTATTAACATCTTCAAATTAACTTCTTTCCATTTTGTTCTACCATTTGGTAAACGAACTTTTTCTGGAATGGAGATTGTTTGAATCAAAATACCACTCATAATAAAAGTGAGCGTATTTACTAAAATGCTCCCGTAAATTCCAAAAGTCCAGTACACCATCGTTGCAATTCCTACACCAAACAAAGCATACAAACTATTTACCATTTGATTAATACCCGCTGCTGCACCGTATTGGTCTGATTCAACTACTCCCTGTATCATCGATTGTTCTGCTGGAGAGAAAAATTGTATACACGCATTTTCCAAAAATAAAAATATAAAGACAAGTATAATCATCCCGTAATAAAGCGAAATTAGGATTCCAATATTACAGAGCGAGCAACATATGTTACTTACTGTACATATACGTTGTCTATCAAATCGATCCACTACTGTCCCTACCAATAGAAAAAAGATTAATGCAGGTAATGCAATCATAATTTGTGTCATCGTTGCGTAAACTGGTTGTTTTCCGTATTGATCTAGCAAATAAAACATTAAAGAAATTCCAGCAATCATAGAACCGAGTCGCTCTAAAATATTTGCTAGAAAAAAACGTGCATACACTTTGTTGCGAAATAACTGTAGCATTTCTTTCATACTTCGTATCCTTTCTCTCGACAAAATAGTATTATTTTAGTCATTTCTTGGAAGTTACATTATATTTTTCGACCATTATCCAATCTTTTCCTTCTTTATAAAAAACATAAAAAAAGAGCCCTTATTCTCAACACAAGGACTCTTTTCATAAACTATTTAGCTACCTCTTCTTTCGGCATTACCATACCTTTATAAAGTTGAACAGTTATCCAGTAATAAATGAAATAAATGACTAAGAAAATTCCTATTGGCACCCACACTTTCACAAACGGGTCAACTAATATAAAGCTAAATAAGTTAAGCCCTACTAAAACGTGAGAAATGCCAATGATCGCTGGGAAGATAAATAAATATGAAATTTCTTTATATATACTTTTCGTTAACATACTACGTCTCACACCAATTTTTCGTAACATTTCATAACGGCGTACGTCGCGAGAAGCACCTGTTAATATTTTGAACATAAGGGAACTTGCCATCATTGCTAAAAAGGCAATTCCGAGGAAAAATCCCATAAACATTGTTCCGCTCATGAAGCTGTTCATAAACTGATAAATTGTCATTTTCGTAAATAAGTCTACCTTTTCACCTGTTGCTTTTTCAATTTGTGCTTTTTGTCTCTTGTCTATTTCGATCAATAACGGTTTATATTTTTTCATATCATCTACTTTTGCTAATGTTACAGTGTGTTCTGTTCCTTGAATTCCTTTATAATGCTCTTCGTCTGCAATTCTTACTGGTTTTCCGCTAAATTGATTATGCGTAATTTGTATCTCTCTTACAACTGCGTCTTCCCAATCCTTTGGCATTTGAGGGAATTTTGCTAATTCAGGAGCCTCTAAAGCTGAATATACAGGTTCAGTTAAAGGTTCAGTCACACGTTTACGAACAGGCTCTTTTAACGTTTTTGTATCAAAATGGTCTGAAACAAGTGGTGGTTTCGCAGTTAAGTCGTTACGTAAATAATAAACCGCTTCTCCATCTACTTTATAGTTGTACTTGCTTTCTTCAACAATTTCCATTTCTTTTAAGGCAGCTTTGTCTTGATCATTCGGATCATGAATTACAACATCATATACACGAGAAAAGTCTGTCATAATACCTACATTTTTTTGGAAAGCCATACCTGCCGTCATCGCACCTGCGCCTAATGCAATTAACATTGCTACAGTACCTAATACTCTCGATAAACTATTTACTCGAAAGCGTAGCTGTGCATATGTAAAACTATTTAAGCCCGTTTCATTTCGTTTTTTATTCCCCTTAATTTTCATCACAAAAAATGGGAGTAATGAACTAAAGATAAAATATGTTCCAAGTGTTGTAACGATGGTTGCTATAATAAAACCTAATTCAGCATATATTTTTACATTGATCATAAAATAGTACCCTGTACTTACTAGTAATACACCAAGTACTGTCATTATAATAATGCGAGTTTTACTTTTCTTTACTTCATCTAGTGTTTCATCTTCACGAATTAACTCTAGTTCAGTTTTACGTAACAATCGGAGACTGTTCATTAAGCCAGTAATGAAAAATAGTATTAAGAAGAAAATAGCTGTAACTAAAATTGCTGGTGTGTATACAGATGCATAACTACCTTTTGCTGAAATTTCCATTCCATTCATTAAAAAGTTTCCTGCTACACTTGCAAGTAACATCCCTACTAAAATACCGATAATAATACTGACAATACCCATACCGAATGTTTCAATAAATAATAACTGTGCTACTTTTTTCTTTTTTGCACCAAGCATCATGTACATACCGAGTTCTTTTCTTCTTAACGTGAGTAAGAAAGAGTTGGCATATATAATATAAAATACAGTAATGAAAGATAATAGTATTGCACCTACCCAAAAGACGAGTCTAATACTACTAATTAGGCTATTATCTTTCGTAAATTCACTATTCATCGCCATTGTTTGGAACATGTAGAAAATACTAATACTAATAACGAGGCCAATAAGTAAAACCATATAATCTTTTAACATCTTTTTCATACTATGACGTGATAATTTAAATAACATAGTTTCGCCCCCCTACTTAGACTCAGCAGCTGAGCCCATATGAGCGAGCACACCTAAAATGTCTTGATAGAAATTCTCTCGAGTGCCTTGACGATTTAATTCTTTATAAAGAAGACCATCTTGAATAAATAAAATACGCTCACAATAACTTGCACTAAATGCATCGTGTGTAACCATCAAAATACTTACATTATGATTTTCATGTAAATCTTGCATCGCTTCTAATAAACTTTTTGCATTTTTACTATCAAGCGCTCCTGTCGGTTCATCTGCTAATACAATTGCTGGATTATGTACTAAAGCTCTTGCCGCCGCTGTTCTTTGCTTTTGTCCCCCAGAAACAGCCGTCGGATATTTTGTTAAAATTTCAGTGATGCCTAATTTCTTCGCAACGTCATTTACCTTTCCAGTAATCTCACTTGATGGTACGCCTTGCAAAGAAAGTGGTAAAGCGATATTTTCATAAATCGATAAATTTTCTAGTAAGTTAAAATCTTGAAAGATAAAACCTAATTTTTGAGATCGAAAATCTGATAATGCATTACCTTTCATAGAAGTAATATTTGTACCAGCTATCGTCACACTACCACCTGTCGCCTGGTCAAGTGTACTTATCACATTAAGTAATGTCGTTTTTCCAGAACCAGAAGGTCCCATGATCCCGACAAATTCTCCTTCTTTAATACTTAACGATACACCCCTTAATGCTTTTGACTGATTCTCATTTCTTTTCCCATACGTTTTTTCTACACTTTCTACAGTAACTACATTTGTTGACATCTCTTTCACTCCATCCCTTTTGTATAAAATCAATTTCTCACATATTTCTTATTATTTTGTCATGTAAATTCTTAAGAATTTTTTAATTATTCATCCAATAAGAGTTACACCCTTAACATGAACCTATTTCCTACTTCATATTCTCATTTTTCTACAACTCGTTCCCTCGATTTCGCTTACATTTACCTTACATTTTTGTAAGATAAAAAAGAAAACACACTAATTTCTAATAGTGTGTTTTCTTTACAATCAATATTTTCTATTCTTTATTTCTTCTTCAATACTTGCTACAAATACATCTAGCGCAACAACTTCTGACTTCTCTTCTCCATATTTACGTACATTTACAGCTCCGTTTTCCATTTCCTTATCCCCAATAACAAGAACATACGGTACTTTTTGCATTTGTGCTTCTCTTATTTTATATCCTAATTTTTCATCTCGTGCATCTTGTTCAACACGAACTCCAGCTTGTGCTAATTTAAGTGCAATCTCATTGGCATATTGTTCATGTACTGCATTTGAAACTGGAATTACTTTCACTTGAACTGGTGCCACCCATGCCGGGAACGCACCTCCAAAGTGCTCAATCAATATTGCTAAGAAGCGATCTAATGACCCTAAAACTGCCCTGTGAATAACAACTGGTCTTTTCTTTTCATTATTTTCATCTATATAATTTAAATCAAATTTCTCTGGCATTTGGAAATCAAGCTGGATTGTTCCGCACTGGTGACTTCTATTTAAAGCATCTTTAATATGAAAATCAATTTTCGGCCCGTAAAATGCACCGTCACCTTCATTTAGTCTATATTTATAATTTAGCGATTGTAATACATTTTCTAATGCTGCTTCTGCTTGCTCCCATAATTTATCATCACCCATTGAATCTTCTGGACGAGTAGAAAGTTCTACTTCATATTCGAATCCAAAAGTTTTATATACGTAATCAATCTGCGCCATTACTGATTTAATTTCATTTTCAATTTGTTTTGGAGTTACAAATAAATGTGCATCATCTTGGCAGAAAGTACGTACTCTTAATAATCCGTTTAACGCACCACTAAACTCATGGCGATGTACTTGACCAAATTCACACATACGAATCGGTAATTCACGATAAGAATGCAATTTATTTTTAAACATAAGCATGTGCCCTGGACAGTTCATCGGTTTTAATGCAAAACTTTTATTATCTACTTCAGAGAAATACATATTATCTTTATAATGTCCCCAGTGCCCTGATTTCTCCCATACTTCTTGGTTCATCATGAACGGAGTGCGTACTTCTTGATAATTGTACTCTTTTTGAATTCCTCTTAAAAATGCTTCCAATTCGTTACGAATCATTTGTCCTTTCGGTAAATAAAACGGCATTCCCGGAGCCTCTTCAGAAAACATAAATAACTCAAGCTCATTGCCTAACTTACGATGATTTCTTTTTGCTGCTTCTTCAACGAAATGTAAATACTCTTCTAATTCTTTTTGAGAAGAGAATGCAACACCATATATGCGCTGAAGCACTTGGTTATTACTATCACCTCGCCAATATGCACCGGAAACATGAGTTAATTGAAATGCTTTCAAATAACCTGTTGATGGTAAATGTGGCCCTCTACATAAATCTACAAATTCACCTTGTTTATATAGTGTTACACTTTCCCCACTAGGAATTGCTTCTAAAAGTTCTAATTTCAAGCAATCGTTCATTTCTTGAAACAGTTTTGCTGCTTCTTCTCGAGAAACCTCAACTCGTTCTATCTTTATATTTTCATTTATAATCTTTTTCATTTCTTTTTCGATTTTTCGTAAATCTTCTATGTTTACACTACTTGGAAGATCCATATCATAATAAAATCCATTTTCAATAACAGGCCCTACCCCAAGATTTATATCACCATACATTCTTTTTACAGCTTGCGCTAAAATATGTGCCGCAGAGTGTCTTGCAATTTCTACACCTTCATTTGAATCTATAGTAATGATTTCTACTTCCGCATTTTCTTCAATATTTCGGCGTAAATCATATAATCCATCATTTACTTTCCCCGCGACTGCTTTCTTTTTCAAACTACTACTAATAGATCCCGCAATTTCTTCTAAAGTAATTCCTTTTCCAAATTCTTTCACGCTACCATCTGGAAATTTAATTTCAATCATTTGTTCTTTCATTTTTCATCTCTCCATTTCATAATAAAAAGCACACTCATCCCTAAAATAGGGACGAGCGTGCTTATACCCGTGGTTCCACCCAGATTCCCATCACAAAATGCAATGGCTTCTTTTACGGTAACGTCGTTTATACGGCACTAGATACTTAATTTCCCTAGTGCAGCTCTAAGGTGGTAAGTTATTTTTCTGCGTTAGGAAGTTCTCAGCTTTCCTTCCTTCTCTGTATAACCGGGTAAAATAACTCGTGTCCTTTTCTTCGCTTATTATGAAATTGAATGCAAAAAAGCATATTCATCCCTAAATATAGGGACGAATATGCTTATATCCGTGGTTCCACCCAGATTCCCATCACAAAAAACATAATGGCTTCTTTTGCGATAACGTCGCATACACGGCACTAGATACTTAATTTCCCTAGTGCAGCTCTAAGGTGGTAAGTTATTTTTCTGCGTTAGGAAGTTCTCAGCTTTCCTTCCTTCTCTGTATAACCGGGTAAAATAACTCGTGTCCTTTTCTTTGCTTTTAAAAGTACATCCATTAATTGTTATTTACTATATCTTATTCATTTTATTTTTGCAAGTGTTTAAAAATGATTTTTTTTTAATAAAAAAAGAAACCAAAAATAGATTTTTGGTTTCCCTTCTCAATTTTACCAATCTTGTGGTTCGTAATTTAAGTCTGCAAATAGACGTCTTTTCTCTTTCTTCGTTAAATCTCTCCACTGCCCAACTGGTAAATTATTCAATTCAATATTCATAATTCTCGTACGTTTTAAAGTGTATACTTGATAACCTAAAGCTTCACACATACGGCGAATTTGACGATTTAGCCCTTGTGTTAAAATAATTTGGAACTCATATTTTGATAACTGTGTAACCTCACAAGGAAGCGTTTTTGTTCCTAAAATTTTAACACCCGCTGCCATTTTCTCTAAGAAATCAGGTGTAATTGGCTTATCTACTGAAACGATATATTCTTTCTCATGTTTGTTTTCAGCACGTAAAATTTCATTAACAATATCACCATCATTCGTTAATAAAATTAAACCGTCTGAGTCTTTATCAAGACGTCCAATGTGACTAATTCGTAAAGGATGGTTCACTAAATCGATAATATTACCTTTTACAGCTTTTTCACTCGTACATGTAATACCTACTGGTTTATTTAAAGCGATATATACGTGATCTCGAGCAATTCGAAGCTGCTCTCCATTTACTCGTACATCATCACCTGGGTTCACTTGGTCACCAATTTTTGCAACCTTACCGTTAATAATTACTCTTCTCTCATTAATTAGTTTATCCGCTCCACGTCGAGACGCTTTTCCAGCTTCACTAATAAATTTATTGATACGCAAATTAGGCACATCCTTTTCTAAAAAAAATTTCAAGCTCACACTGCTTCTACCGTACAATACAAAAGGGTAAGCCTCCTATTATAACTTAAATATATTAACATGAAAGGGTATATAACGTCTTCTATTAATTACTTGTTTATAAGAAAATATCTTTATTATACATTCATTTATGCACTTTTTCATCGTTTAATATACAAGCCATTCTTCCTTACATACAGCTTGTTTTCCTTGTATCTTTTCTATATCTTCATGAATATTAGCTAATTTATATAAATCTGGGAAAATCTCTTCCACATAATGTTGGTGCGCTATTTCATCTTTCCAATACGTTAACACTATGTAACGATTTTCATTTTCCAAAGACTTCCCAACTACTCCACCTAGCATTCCTTTTGCTTTTTCCATTCCTTTATTCCAAATTGTTTCTTGCTTATGTGAAAAATGCTTTTCCTTTTCCAACTTTACATCACATATAGCAACTCTTACGAATGCTCCCTCTATTACAACGTCTTTCAAATGCATATCAGTTATATCATACAACGTTTGAAATAATTCAATTTCACATGAAAGAAACGTATCCTCTTGATTACTATTTAAATAAATTGTATCGTGAGCACCATTCATAAATGATTGATATACACTTCTATCTTCCCATAAAGTAAATACACATGCCTCATCTTCATTCCATCCACCAAATTGTCCATGAAAACCATCTAGGTGCTGTATATCACGCCATTTTTCTTGCGCACTGGAAAACAATTCTTTTTTCTCTTCTTCCACCTTACAGTAGATTGTTTTTAGTAACATTTTAAATTCCCCCTTATGATTCGATCCATTTACTTACTCGAAGTTTGATGCCCCTCCGTAAATGCTGTAAGTTGATTACCGAAATACTTAGCTTGTAAAAAGACATCTAGAATATAAAAATTCAAATTTCTTGCTTCGCTTTCTTATTCTACTTTCAGTTTACATAACATAATTATACCTTACTGATTATCTATATCATTCAATAAAACATCCTATTTTTTATACTTGGTAAACTTTCCACTCATTTTCATAAGAAATACTATTTTATTCTATACGCATAATAAATTTAATTCAAACAATTCAGAATTAAAAACTAAAAAAGATAGGAAGTAAACAATCCTACAATATCATCTACTCCCTATCTTTTTTATCATCAATTATTTTTCAAATATAGAATACATAATTTCTCCTGGATAATGTAATACAGTTACCTTCCGCTCCCCTTTTTTAAAACTAACAGTATGCCCGTTTTCCCCTAAGTTCTCCCATCCACTCGCCTTTGTAATTGGCATTACACTTATATATTGATAGTCCTCTTCCTTATCATCGTTAATATGAATTGCTGACATTGGTACTGGAAAACCTTTAATTTTAGATTCTTTATTCATAAATATGAATGCAATTACACCAACTAATAACATAGCCATTGAAATATTTGAAACTAGTTTTCTTCTATTCATTTTCACTAAAAACCCTCTTTTCTCACATATAACTTTCATCATTTTACTAACTTTAATTATTTATGTATAGAAAAGATATAATTTAAATCATTTCCAACCTATTTTCTCTACTCTAAACAACATTATTGTTATATATTATAATTATAAGTTTTTAAATTTTGGAGGCGTTACATATTGCAGAAATTATTTTTTACTAAATGGACAGTTATTATTTCTATTTTCATCATTTTCGGTACAATTTTCTACGTTACTAATGTTAAAAATAACAACGAAAAAGCACCTGTAGAAACAGCGGATACAAAAACTTTCAAAACGAAATTACAACCTAAAATTAATGAATTGACTACTACTTATAATGACATCATCGAAAAAGATTGGTTGCCTGCCTGGGAAGAGATTAACACGAATGGAGATTCAGTAGATCGAAATAAACTATTAGTTACAATGAATGCTGTTTCCAAGCAGTATGAAACAATTATGAACGAAATAGACACACTTAAAATTGAAGAAAACATAGCAGATATAGATATACAAAAACAACTCCTTCAATTCACAACTCAGTTTAAATCCGCATCAAATTTCATGAAAAATGCAGCAAATTTGATTATAGACGGAACAAATAACTCTATTCCAACCAATGAAACTATTGAAAAAACAAAACAAGCTTTAGGACTTGCGGATCAACATATTGTCATCGCTTTATCTACTTTAAATGAAGTTGAAGATAAATTAGGACTTACAAAAAAATAAAACTATTTACTATTTTAAAATAAAAAATGATTGCAATTCACAATTTGTATGTCTATAATGTTTTTATTGATTTACAATCAATGTGTTTGTAAATTTTATAATTCGGATGAACCATTCAGGAGAAGGTCTATTGATCTACCGACGGGGCAAAAAGTTGTTATACCAACTTTGAAACTCTCAGGTCTTGGTTACAAGTAGAACTGCATGGGGACGAATCTCTGGAGAGACTCCCTCTCGCTTTTATAGAGCGCGGAGGAAAACGAGCACCGAAGGAGCAAATCCGCTACTTTAGCGGATAATCTCTCAGGTAAAAGGACAGAGACAAGCGAAAGAAAAAGCCGATTGTATCGGTTTATTTTTCTATCCCTTGTTTCTCCAGAGACCATTTCATTTACTTGAAGTGGTTTTTATTTTTTCTAAAAAAGGAGAATAAAGATGGAGACAGTAAGTAAAGTATTAGAACAACTAAATCAATACGTGTGGGGATTACCAACTTTGTTGCTACTCGTTGGAACTGGTGTCATTCTCACAGTGCGTTTGAAAGGTTTACAGTTTAGTAAACTATTATACGCTCACAAACTAGCGTTTAAAAAATCAGAAGACACTTCTTCTTCTGGAGATATTAGTCACTTCCAAGCACTTATGACAGCTATGGCCGCAACGATTGGTATGGGAAATATAGCCGGTGTTGCAACAGCTGTTACTATAGGTGGACCTGGTGCAATATTTTGGATGTGGATTACCGCATTGTTCGGTATGGCAACAAAGTATGCTGAAGCAATACTTGCAGTGAAATACCGTGTTAGTAATGAAAATGGTGAATATTCAGGTGGGCCAATGTATTATTTAGAACGTGGTTTGGGTAAGAAATGGCTAGCAGTATTATTCGCTATATTCGGTACAACTGCTTCTTTCGGTATTGGTAATATGGTGCAATCTAATTCAGTTGCAGAGGCAATGCGAATTAATTTCTCTTTCCCTCCTGCTTTAACTGGTATACTAATGGCATTTTTAATCGCAATTGTTATTTTAGGCGGTGTAAAAAAAATCGGGAAAGTGACGGGATATGTCGTTCCTATTAAAGCTTTCTTTTATATAATTGCTGGTCTTATAATTATTTTCTATCACTACGACCAAATTCCTGAAGCATTTTCACTTATTTTTTCTGGTGCATTTAATGGTACAGCAGCTGCTGGTGGTTTTATTGGGGCAACAGTTGCATCAGCTATTCAAATCGGAATGGCGCGTGGTGTATTTGCGAATGAAGCTGGTTTAGGGAGTGCACCAATTGCGGCGGCGGCTGCAAAAACTGATTCACCTGCAAAGCAAGCTTTAGTTTCAATGACTGGTACTTTTCTAGATACGTTTATTGTATGTACAATTACAGGACTAGTATTAATTACTACAGGTGCTTGGAAATCTGGTAAAACTGGTGTTGAAGCTACAACACTTGCATTCCAATCTGTATTTGGTACTGCTGGTAGTATGATTCTCGGTATCGCAATTATTTTATTTGCCTACTCTACTATTTTAGGCTGGTCGTATTATGGAGAAAAATGTGTAGCTTATTTATTCGGAGAAAGTGCTGTTAAATATTATAAAGCAATCTTTATTTTCATGATTGCAATTGGTGCTAATTTAAAGCTAGGAATCGTATGGACATTTGCTGATATTGCAAATGGACTTATGGCCATTCCAAACTTAATTGGTCTAATTGGATTAAGTAGTATTGTTGTTGCTGAAACGAATCGCTTTTTACAAGCAGAGAAATTGAAAGAAAATAATAAAAAACAGGCAAGTTAATCTATGAAAAAAGGAATGACTCATACATGATGAGCATTCCTTTTTTCATCCCCTCTTTTACTTAATTACTATCATTAAAAATATATTTATATCAATGTTTACTCCTTTTTATTCCTCCAAAAGTTTTTCACATAAATGTCATAAATCGTATGGTCTAACTATATAGTTGAAAAGGAATGCGACATTAAAGTGTCGCTGAAAAACTCATCCAAGAAAAGGGAGGAAAAATCTTTTGAAAAACAAAATCATTGTTTTCCTATCTGTTTTATCATTTATTATTGGTGGTTTCTTCTTTAACACGAATACTTCAAGTGCTGAAACATCATCTACTGATTACGTTCCTAACCAATTAATCGTTAAGTTCAAACAAAATACATCTTTAAGTAATGTGCAATCTTTTCATAAATCTGTCGGAGCTAATGTCTTATCTAAAGATGATAAGTTAGGTTTTGAAGTCGTACAATTTTCAAAAGGTACTGTAAAAGAAAAAATAAAGAGTTATAAAAATAATCCAGATGTGGAATATGCAGAACCGAATTATTACGTTCACGCCTTTTGGACTCCAAACGACCCATATTTTAATAATCAATATGGATTACAAAAGATTCAAGCTCCACAAGCTTGGGATAGCCAACGAAGTGATCCTGGTGTAAAAGTAGCTATTATTGATACAGGAGTTCAAGGCTCACACCCTGATTTGGCTTCGAAAGTAATTTACGGGCATGACTATGTTGATAACGACAATACATCTGATGATGGTAATGGTCATGGTACACATTGCGCTGGAATTACTGGAGCACTTACGAATAACAGCGTCGGAATTGCTGGTGTTGCCCCACAAACTTCAATTTATGCTGTCCGCGTATTAGATAATCAAGGAAGTGGTACTCTTGATGCTGTAGCGCAAGGTATTCGAGAAGCTGCTGATTCGGGTGCAAAAGTAATTAGTTTAAGTTTAGGAGCTCCAAATGGTGGTACTGCATTACAACAAGCCGTTCAATATGCATGGAATAAAGGCTCTGTTATAGTTGCAGCTGCTGGAAATGCTGGAAATACAAAAGCTAATTACCCTGCTTATTACAGCGAAGTAATTGCAGTTGCTTCTACAGATCAATCAGATAGAAAATCTTCATTCTCTACTTATGGTAGCTGGGTAGATGTTGCAGCACCAGGTTCAAATATATATTCCACATATAAAGGAAGTACGTATCAATCATTAAGTGGTACATCTATGGCAACACCTCATGTTGCAGGAGTCGCTGCCCTTTTAGCAAATCAAGGATATAGCAATACACAAATCCGCCAAATTATTGAGTCAACTTCTGATAAAATTAGTGGTACAGGTACGTACTGGAAAAATGGTAGAGTCAATGCATTTAAGGCTGTACAATACGCTAAGCAATTACAAGAAAATAAAGCTTCTTAAGAAAACTTTAATCAGTCGATCTACCATGAATGCGGAATAAAATAGAAGGAGAGACTTCTATAATTAAAGCCTCTCCTTCTTACAAACTATATTACTCTCCCTGCTTTTTAACCATATGTAAATACAGTACAAAATCCATCATTGTCGACGAATGACCAAGTTGACGGATCATCGCTGTTATATTTCCTCTATGATATGTACCATGATTTACGACATGTTGCACTAATTCTAAAATCGAAGTTTCTAATGCCCCTGCATATGGGTTCTCAATAACAAATACAGCATTCACATCTTGTATTGTAATTAAAAAGTCTTTATATTGATTTGCCATGTTTTCAAACATTTTTTCTAATTCATGTAACGATTTAGTTTCAATTTGTTTTCGTAAATCTTCTCGGTCTTGTATTGCTTCATTCATACTTTTACCATGCAATATGTGTAACCACACTTGATCTGTAATATAAATATGCACAAAAGTATCCTTAATGGATGGGAATACACTCTGTATCTGCTCCTTAAAAATTGTCTCATAGTTTGGTAACTCTTTTAATCGATCGAATAATCTAGTATTAGCCCAAGCATGGTAATCAAACTGCTTTAATATATAATCTTTCAATTTATATTACCTCCCTATTGTATGAAACGAATAATTTGTTTCTTCGTTTCCGATTCTCTATCAACCTTTGCAATCCCTTTTTCTTTCATTTCATGCTTATTTATCGTTTTATATTTTACATACGTATAAAATTCCGTTTGAAATGGAAATGGTGTAATCCGAATTGTTTCCTCGTCCACCCATTCAGCTTGAATAAGTTTCTCATCCTTACTATTAAACATTTCTGTTCCTTCAAAACCATCTTTAAATAAATCAATTTCATCTTTCTTTTTTACACCAGGCTTATTCATACATACGTATAAAGAAAGTTCATCACAAAACTTTAATAATCTATAATGTTTATCAAACATCGCAAACTGTTCCTTTGTTAACGTTTTTAAAATTCTTTTTTGTCGTTCTAATTCATGTTTATAAAATGACATCATCTCTTCATCTTCCTCGTTTAGTGGAAATGATAAAAAATGTTTACTGCAAAGCAATGCCCCGTATGGATTAGAATTTTCAATTTCTTTCAAACCAATCGTATAAAAAACAAAACGTAATGGGCTTGGACAATCCATAAATGTATATGGGATATTTTTAGCATCATTTAAAATTGGTACTTTATCTAGCTCTATCCATCCTCTGTCATGCTCATATATTGCATCAACTGTTTCTTTTAAATATGTTTTACTTTCAAAAAAGTCTTCTTTTATATGTTTTGCAATCTCTCCAGCTAAAAAACCATGATCATGTTGACGAATTAATATACTTTCCTTCTCATTTTTTTCACGAAAAATCATTCATATACTCCCCCTCATCCTCATATTAAAGCTTTTTATATGCATCGATTCTTAATTAATCCCTAAATAATAGAAGGGATTCAGTCTCTTGCAACGAAATTAACATAATTATATAGTATTCTATCTAATCATAGTGATAGCTTTATCTTTACTATCTATTATACTAAAACATTCATTCCAAAAATTTTTTTATGAGGTGAAAACATGAACAAAACAGAATTAATTAAAAACGTAGCTCAATCAGCTGATATTTCTCAAAAGGACGCTTCTGCAGCTGTACAATCCGTATTTGACACAATTGCTAATGCATTACAATCTGGCGATAAAGTTCAACTAATCGGTTTTGGAACTTTTGAAGTGCGCGAAAGATCTGCTCGTACAGGACGTAATCCGCAAACTGGCGAAGAAATTCAAATCGCCGCTGGTAAAGTTCCTGCATTTAAAGCAGGTAAAGAATTAAAAGAAGCTGTTAAATAACCAAGAAACCAGCCATTTTATAGGCTGGTTTCTTGGTTTTATTTAAGCAATTGCTTTATATTCTCTGCATGATACACTTCACAAATATAAAATACACATTTGCAGTTACTTACAATTTGATACTTTCTAGTTGGATACACATTCGCTGTAACAGAACATCCATCAAACAATTCAATAATATTTCCAGATGGCTGATATCCTTCATATAATACGTTTCTTCTTACTTCCATCTTTTCTATAAGCTTTTCAACAGGAATATTTCCACTCTCTAATTCACTCTTTATTGCGTCCGGTAAAAACGAAGTGTCTGCAAAAATTAGATTTTCAGATAACACCTTTCCTTTATAACTAACATTAGATACACGGTAAAGAAATGTTCCATCTTTATCAAAGAAATTCTTTGCTTCTTTCGGAATGTTCTGTCTACCAAGTGCCTCTTGTTCAAGAACATCAAACTGAACTGTATCATTTAAAAGCTTTTCTAAAGCATGAATGGATGATGTATCTCCAGAAAATAAAATATTTTTAATTGCTTGTACGTTATAAGTGAATTCATTCTTTCTATTTTCCGCTACTAACATGAGGAACACCTCTTCTATAATTTTTTTATTTAAGATTTAAAAGTGCTGCCGCGTCTAATTGCGTAATTTCAGTCACTTCCTTACTGAATATTGCAACAGAGGCCCTATAATCTAAACTAGGCCTTACATCTTCCATCATTGTATTACTTGCTAACTCTTGTCTATCCTTAAAAACCAACAAGTTTGGAGGATCATTTGGAGCTGATACTGTAATATGTACTGGCGGAATCATTAGTCCTTCACCTGTCGCTTTCAGCACCGCTTCTTTTCGAGTCCAATATGTTAAAAAACCTTCTATTTTCTGTTCATTTGGTAGTTTCATAACTTGCGCTATTTCAATGTCTGTTAATACACCTTCTGCCATTTTCATAACATCTACATTTGGATTCATTTGTTCTACATCTATGCCAACAGGTGCAGATTTTGTAAATGCAACGACAACCCACTCACCTGAATGTGAAACGGATAATTGCGGCATACCTTCTGGTAATTGTGGTCTACCATGTTGCAATTTACATACTGAGCACATTCGATCAATTGGTACTTGGACTGGTGACATAGAAAGTATCTTACCGAGAACTAATCTACTAATTACGCAACCTATTATAAAACGAGCTCGATCTGCCGAATGATGATACGAATTTGCTTTCTCTCGCTCTATATCATTTAGTAAATTGTAATGCCATGATTGTAAATCTGAAATTCTTGCCCACCATATTTGACAATCATTCTCATTCAAAGTTGGAACAGAATCTACAACTTTACTTTCTATCATGTAAACTCTCCTTTATTCAACGAATATCAATTTTCATAAAAAAGCATACGTATATTGTTATTCATTGACGAGTGCTTTCTCTTTTTTTGATACAGATAATGTTTTTTCTTTCTTATTTGACATTACCTCTTTATCGGAAATACGTAAAGAAAATAGTAGTGCTATGAGCAAAAATATTGCTGATCCAATTAATGCTGCTTGATATGGTAAAAAATTAGATTGAACGTTATTACTTCCAAAACCAGCTAGTATACTAGCTAAAACAGCTACTCCTATCGCTGAACCTAATCGATTTTGCACATTAAATATAGTAGTCGCTCTCCCCATGGAAGGCGGCGTGATATTGTTAAAGGCAGAAAATTGCACCGCACCGACAGATTGACCTAAGAAAATACCGATACCAAACAATAATGCCCGAATTTGCCACGGATTCGTATCGTGATTTACAAAACTTAATAAAACAAAGATAATCGCCGTACAAATTAATCCTATAGAAATTACCTTTCGAGCTCCTAATTTCTTATATGACCATGGCACAATTTGTGAAGAAATCATTAATCCAATCGCCTCTGGAAATGTCGTAAGTCCTGATTCCAGCGCGGAAACTCCTATCACATTTTGATACATAAGTGGAAAAACAAATAACATTCCTAGTAAACCAGCTGATGAAAATAATGATATAAGGCTCATCTTTCTAAAGACTGGTTCTTTTAATAAGCGTAAATCTAACATCGGTTGCTTTACTTTCAGTTCTACGATTATAAACAATGTAATGAATACAACCCCAGCTATCCCAGTACTCATAATTTCTGGAGAAATCCACCCTTTTGATGGTCCCTGGCTGAGTGCATATATGAGCATCGCAAATCCTGGTGCTGATAAAATAAAGCCGAGAGAATCAAAGCGACCAGCTGATTTTTCAACATGCTCTGCTAAAAATAGAAGTCCAAAGAGCAATGCAACGATTCCAAACGGTAGATTAATATAAAATGCCCAACGCCAAGACATTTGATCTACAAAGAAACCACCGATGATAGGACCAATTGCTGGTGCTACAGCAATTGGAAGTATAATGAACCGAGAAATCTTCGGTCTTTCCTCTGGTGAAAATGTTCGAAATAACATTGCCATTCCAACCGGTGTTAAAAGCCCTCCACCAGCACCTTGAATAATACGGAAAATATTCAATGAAGTAATATCGTTAGCCATTCCGCATAAAGCAGAGGCAATTGTAAATACGAAAAGAGCAATTAAAAACACTCTTTTCGTACCAAATCGATCTCCTAACCAACCAGAAATCGGAAGGAAAACAGCTAAACTAACTAAATACCCAACATTAACCGTCCCCATTGCAGATGGAGTTACTTGTAGTTCTTTACTTATCGTTTGTAGTGCTACATTTACAATCGTTGCGTCCATCGCAGCCATAAACATCGCAGTTATATAAACGATACTTACGACTACTTTTGGATTTAGTTTTGCTTTCATTATCGTTTTCCTGCTAATGTTTTTTCACGAACTTGATTACTTTTTGGATTCAAATCTTTCCAGTTATATTCAACATATTCTAAGCAGCTCTGCCTACTAGCTTCTTCATATACGACATTCCAGCCAATAGGTACATCGAGAAAAGCAGGCCAGAGAGAATACTGGCCCTCCTCATTTATTAATACTTTATATGTGTAATTATCATTTTCAAATGGATTCGTCATACTCTACTTACCCCTTTCTTATTCTGCAAATATTTCGCTAATACTTGTCCAATTTCCGTAAGCGGACCTGGCTGACATAGATCTTTATGTCTACAATCAATATCGTGCTGCACAATTTGCCCGTCTAAATAATTTAGCCACGTATTTGGAGAAATAGGATCAAACCAGTCTGGTATAACAGTAGATCTAAAGAATAAGATATCTCCATTATAAACTTTCGGTACATATTTCCCTAACAACCCTACTGAATTTACATATGTTTCTTTCAAGTTCAATATAGTCTCTTCTTCAAGACTTGCTAATGCACTTCCATCTTTACGAAGGATTTCAACTGCACTTTCCATTGTAAGTGGTTTACCATCCATGTTATCTGGGTCATATCCGCCTAAAGCAAGTAATGCGATTAACGCTTCCTCTTCAGTAGGCGCTTCCGTATTCGGTAAGAAGTGTCCAGGGTAAGAATCAAGCATAACGAGTAATTCTACTTCTTCCCCTTCATTTTGTAATTGCGCCGCCATTGCATGCACAACATTTCCTCCAAGCGACCAACCTAATAAACGATATGGTCCATGAGGCTGTACTTCACGAACGTGTTTCAAGTAATCCGCCGCCATCTCCTCTAAACTTTTTGGAAGTTCTTCATTTTTAGCAATACCACGTGCTTGTACACCATAGATTGGATAATCTGTTCCTAAAGATTTCATAAGTCCTGCATAGCACCAACTTAATCCACCTGCTGGATGTACACAAAATAGTGGTAATTGATCCCCGCTTGCTCGTAATGGAAGCAACACATCAAGTGCACTTTGACCATTCCCCATCTCAAGTCTTTCAGCTAACCCTGCAACAGTCGGTGCTGCAAATAAAGTACCAATGTTTAGTTCCACTCCAAGCGCCTCTTTAATGCGGCTCATAAGCTGTACTGCAAGGAGTGAATGGCCACCAAGATCAAAGAATCCGTCATCAATTCCAATTTGAGGTACACTTAGCACTTCTGTAAACAAGTCACATAACATTTCTTCTTGCGGTGTTCTTGGACCACGACTAGAAGATGATGCGATAAATTCTGGAGCTGGCAATGCCTTTCTATCTAATTTACCGTTTGGAGTTAAAGGTAACTCATTTACTACTACAAAAGCGTATGGAACCATATAATCTGGTAAACTACCACTAGCAAACTGACGCATTTCATTCGTATCAATCGCTTCATTATTTGATGCAACGATATAAGAAACTAACCGTTTATCCCCTGGTTGATCTTCCCGTACAATAACGGCTACTTGCTCAACTTTAGGGTGCTTCATTATGACTGCTTCTATTTCTCCTAATTCAATTCGGAATCCACGAATTTTTATTTGATGATCTGCACGTCCTATATAATCTAGCGTCCCATCTTTACGCCAGCGAGCTAAGTCTCCTGTACGATACATTCTTGTACCTGGCTTTCCAAATGGATCTGCGATAAAGCGTTCAGCCGTTAATCCTGCTCTTCCTAAATATCCACGCGCAAGCCCTGCACCTGCAACATACATTTCTCCAACTACTCCAGGTGGCACTGGTTGTAAATAGTTGTCTAACACATACACTTTAAGGTCAGGTATACTGCACCCAATTAAACTATTTGCTCGTAAAGAGACGATAGTTTCATCTAATTCAATATAACTAACATGTACTGTCGTCTCCGTAATACCGTACATATTAATAAGCTTTGGTGCGTTATGAGGATGTCGACTATACCAATCTTCTAAGCGACTTAGCTCAAGTGCTTCTCCTCCAAAAACAACATATCGTAAAGATAATTTTTGGCCAATCTCTTCATTTTCACGATCTGCTTGCATCAATTGATAGAACGCTGATGGAGTTTGGTTTAAAACCGTAACCTTTTCTTTAACAAGAAGCTGTAAAAATTCTTTCGGTGAGCGACTTACAGTATGTGGAACTACAACTAAACGCCCTCCGTATAATAAAGGTCCCCAAATTTCCCAAACCGAGAAATCAAAAGCGTATGAATGGAACATCGTCCAAACATCGTTTCCGTCAAACTGGAACCAATGATCAGTTGCTCCTAAAAGTCTTACTACATTTTGATGAGGTATCATAACGCCTTTCGGTCTACCCGTTGAGCCTGACGTATAAATAACGTAAGCAATATGTGATGGAGATAATGGCTTAATTCGTTCCACTTCATCAATATTGTCATCACTATATTTCTCAACTTCTGCTATTACTTTCACATCATCAACTAAAACTTTTAGTGTCTCATCACATTCAATTTCCACTTCTGAATTCGTTAAAACACATGATGGTTTCGCATCGTGTAGCATAAATGAAATGCGGTCTGCTGGGTAATCTGGATCTAACGGAAGGTATCCAGCACCAGCTTTAAGAACAGCTAATAAGCTTACAACCATGTTTAATGATCTTGGCATCGCTAAAGCAACGAGTTGATCAGGACCAATCCCTTTTGCTATTAGGAATCGAGCAATTTTATTTGCTTTTCTATTTAACTCTTCATAAGTTAATTTCTTATTTTCAAAGACAACAGCTATAGAATTTGCATTTATATGAGCCTGCTTTTCAAACAATTGTAGCAATGTCATTTCTGGTGCAATTTGAAAACCACCATTCCACTTTTCTAACACTGTATTTTTCTCTGCTACAGTTAATATTTCTAATCTGCCAATTGATTGATCCGGATTTGTAGCTGCATCATCTAATAACAAAATGAATCGTTCTATTAGTTTTTGAACCGTTTCACGTTTATATAAATCGGTACTAAACTCTAGTAATCCATGTAAACCGTTCGGAGTACCATCAACCTCGTTACTCTCACTAATTTCAAATGTTAAATCAAATTTTGCAGAACCAACGCTTTGAATTTCAAGGCTCGCTTCTAAACCTGGTACATGAAACGTTGCTTCTGGTGTATTTTGAAAAGCTAACATAACTTGAAACAACGGGTGGCTGTTTCGAGTACGTACTGGATTTAACACTTCAACAAGCCTTTCAAATGGAACATCTTGATTTTCATAAGCTGCAAGATTTACCTGCTTCACTCTATTTAATAATTCTTTAAAACTTGGATCTCCTGACGTATTTGTACGTAACACTAATGTATTTACAAATAAACCAACAATATCTGAAAGTACATCATCATTTCTTCCAGCAATCGGACTTCCAATTGGTATATCAGTGCCTGCACCTAATCTTGTAAATAGTGCACTAAGCCCTGCTTGCAATACCATAAACAAACTAACTCCATTTTTACGTGCAAGCTCTACTAACCTACTATGCATACCTTCATCTATATGAAAATGAATTGTTTCCCCGCGGTAACTCGTCTCAATTGGACGCTGGAAATCTGTAGGTAACTCCATTTGGTCTGGTAAACCTTTAAGTTCTTCTTTCCAAAAATCTAATTGTGTTGAAATAAGACTCTCTGGTGTCGTTTCATCACCTAGCAATTGCTGTTGCCAAAGTGCATAATCTGCGTATTGAACTGGTAGTGTCTCCAGCTGAACTCTGTCACCTTGACATCGTGCTTTATACGCCGCTGTAAAATCTCTCGTTAACGGCTGTAATGACCAGCCATCACCTACAATATGATGCAATAGAATTAATAATACATGTTCGGTTTCACTCACTGTAAAAAGTTGCAAACGAACTGCCGGCTCAATATCGAGGTTAAAACTATATCTTACCGCCTTTGAAAGTACACTTTCTAATTCATCTTTACATGTATTAGTTATTACCATTTCTAGATTTAAGTTTTCCATATCTAAAATTTTCTGATAGGAACTACCTAATACGTTAGGGAAAATTGTTCTAAGTGTTTCATGTTTCTCAACTACATCATAAAAAGCACCTTGTAATGCTTCCCGATTCAATATTCCATTCATACGAATGACTAGCGGAATATTATAAGTAGGACTTGGACCTTCTAAACAATTTAAGAACCATAACCTGCGCTGTGCAAATGAAAGTGGAATTTCATTTGGCCTACTTGCTTTCTGAATAGCTGGTCTTGCACTTTTTGCATGGTTTAATTGTTTCGCCAGTTCGGCAACAGTTGGTGATTCAAATAGTTTCCCGATTCCTAATTCCACACTTAACGTTTCACGAATTCTTGCCATTAAACGAGATGCGAGAAGTGAATGTCCACCCATTTCAAAGAAATTATCATCAATGCTAATTCGAGAAACACCTAGTACTTCTGCAAATAAATCACATAATATTTCTTCTTTCGGATTTCTAGCAACTCTCTCATTGTTCATTCCATTAAAATCAGGAGCAGGTAATTTCTTTCTGTCAACCTTACCATTTGGCGTTAATGGTAATTCTTCTAGCACAACAAATGCCGATGGTATCATATAATTCGCTAAACTTTCTGAAACATAAGAACGAATTTCTGAAAGATTAATCGGTTCCTTTTCTTCTGCAACGATATACGCAATGATGCGTTTATCATTTGGACGATCTTCTCGTACCATTACTACCGCTTGTTGAATATTTTCATGTCGTTGTAATACCGTTTCAATTTCAGCTAATTCAATTCGGAATCCACGAATTTTAATTTGATGATCTGCGCGACTAATGTACTCTAACGCACCATCACTACGCCATTTCACAAGATCTCCTGTACGGTACATGCGCTTCCCTGATTCTCCATAAGGATTTGCAACAAACCGTTCAGCTGTTAACTCAGGTTTTCCTAAATATCCGCTTGCAAGTCCTTCCCCTGCAATATATAATTCACCAATAATTCCAGGTGGAACTGGTTGTAGCCCTGCATCCAATACATACACTTCTGTATTGCAAATTGGCTTTCCAATAGGTGGTATACCCTTTTCACCTTCATCAATGTTCATGAAAGTAGACCAAATCGTCGTTTCAGTTGGTCCATATAAATTAGTTATTGAACAACCTAATTCTTTTAATTTATTTGCTAAATGCGCTGGGAGAGCTTCACCACCAACAAGTATATTTAGCCCTTGTAGCTTCTCTGGATAATCAGTTACTAACGCCTGCCAAAGCGTCGGTGTAGCCTGCATAATTGTCACTCTTTCTTCTTGTAAAAGTGTCGTTAATGCTGATGGCTCTTGTATGTCTTCTTTTTGCGCAATTGTTAAACTTGCACCACTAATAAGAGGTAAATAAATTTCTAGAGCAGAAATATCAAACGCAAACGTTGTAACTGCTAATAAATGATCATTTTCATTTAATGAAAACTTTTGCTGCATAGCCATTAAAAAGTTACTTAAACCTCTCATAGGAACAATTACACCTTTTGGGTTTCCTGTTGAGCCTGAAGTATATATTGTATAGGCTGGGTTTAAAAGTGATACATCATTCTTACATGCTATATTCATACGAGAATATGTATGTAACGCTAGTTTCGTTTCTTCGTCATCTAATACAATTTTTTTCATATCCTTTTCTATAACTAACTTAGATGAAACAGATGAATGTGTTATGATACAAACTGGTTTTGCATCATTTACTATATAATTAACTCTTTCTGCTGGGTATTCTGGATCTATTGGTAAATACGCTGCACCAGCCTTTAAGACTGCTAGCATACTAACTACCATTTCTATTGATCTAGGGAATACTAAAGCTACAAACTGATTTGGTCGTATTCCTTCTTCTACTAAATAATGTGCTAGTTCATTCGCTCGTTCATTTAGCTCTTTATACGTAAGGATTACACCGTCACAAGTAATCGCTAGTTTATTTGGATTTTTTTGCACTTGTTTTTCAAATGATATAGGTAAACTGATTAACTCATCGTCTTCCTTCGTTTCATTCCATTCCAATAAAACTTTATGATTTTCTTCAGGCAGAGTAATGTTTATTTTTCCAATCGGCTCGTTTTTCTCATAATTATTTATTACTAATTCAAATAGATTCATAAATCTTTCTTTATGCAATGCTAGCTCTGCGCCATTATATACTTCGGGATTCGCATCAAAATGAATCATTAGCTCATTTTGATCAAAACGTTTATATACATTTATCGATAAATCATCTACAGGTCCTGCTGATAAGTTATGCGTAATACCACGATTTCCAGCAAAATTAAGCCCGTAATCAAAAGGCATAACATTCACTAACGGTCCAAACAACCTTTGATTTTCACCTAGTAACTTTAAGTCTCTTCTTAATTCCTCATGACGGTATTTATAATGGCGACGTACATCTCGGATTTCTTTAGAAACTTGCTGCAATAATTCCGCAAGAGTTATATTTGGAGTTACTGTAATACGAAGTGGAACTAAATTCATTACCATACTTGGTGTATGAATAGATACAGAACCTAGACGTCCCATCATCGGTAAACCTAAAACAATATCATTTTCACCTGTTAATTTATGCATATAAATACTTGTTACAGCCACAATGAATTCCGGCCAACTTGTTAACGAAATATTGATATCTTCTAGTAAAGTTTTCGTGCTAGAACTAGATAAATAAGCTGTTTCTCGTGAAAATCCATTTGATGTTCTCGGTGCTCGTTCTGCCAAACTTACAACTTCTGGGGCATCTGCAAACTTTTCTAACCAAAAAGTACGATTTTCCTGAAATTGTTTAGACTCACGATACTCGATATCTTCTTGCACGACTTTTGCAAGAGAACCAAATGGCTTTTCACTCTTGTTTGTTTCTTCTATAAGTGATGTATACTCATTCGCTACCTTTTGGCTAAGAAGTGAAAATCCATAGCCATCCATCACAATGTGATGGATGCGCTGATACCAAAAGAAACGATTATTTTCAACTTGAATAAGTGCTTCAGTAAATAATGTATCTTTTTTCAAATTGACTGGTATAGATAAATCATTTTTCATCCATACTTTAGCAGCTTCTTCTGGGTTTTCTTCTTTACGAACGTCAATAAAATGCATATGAAACTGTAATTCTTCAACAACTTGCCATGGGCCAATTTCATCCTCTTCGAAGCGGACGTGAAGTGCCTCTGCTTCCCTTACAACTTTACGTACAGCTAATTCAAAAATGTCTTGATAAATATTTCCGTTTATTTCTACATATTCCCCAGTATTATATATCGGATTAAGCGGATCTAATTGTTGCGCAAACCACATACCAGACTGCGCAGATGATAACGAATGACGAATCTTTTGACTGTTAGGCATTCTTTACTACCCCTTTATTATGTAGTCTATTTGTTACAGCACCTGTGCTGTTTGTGAAGATAGTAAACTGTACCAACCTGCAACAGTTGGACGTTCTGCTAAATCTGCAAAAGTGATTTCTTTCCCTTCACGACGCCACTTCTCTACTAAACTCATAATTCTGACCGAATCAAGCCCTCTATTTAATAAGTCCTCATCAATATCAATACTCTCTACTGGCTCACGAAGTAGTTGTGCAACTAGTTCATGCACTTCCTGTATAATGATTCCTTCACTCTCATCACCTTTTACACTTTGTAAATCTTTTAACAGTAGGTTTGTTGATGTCGTTACTGCACATCTATTAGATGCATACTCCAATGCTTGTTTATGATGCTCTAGTGAAAAATCAGCAACTGCATCTGCTACAAAGAACGGCTCTATACCATCCATAAATGCTTCACAAGCTGTTAAAAGGCATCCAATATGCGCATAAATACCGCAAATAATAAGTTGATCTCTTCCTTGTTCATTTAAAATTTCTAATAGATTTGTCTTTTTAAATGCACTATATCTCCATTTTGTTAGGAATATATCATCCTCATCAGGAGTAAGTTCATCAACAATTTTCTTTTTATCTGGTCCAGCAGGAATACCGTCACCCCAAAAGTCTTGTAATAAACCTCTTTGTTCTAACGTTTGTCCACCAGGTTGTGCTGTATAAACAACTGGTATACCAAGTTCCTTACATTTTTCTCTTATCATTTTAATATTTGAAATAAGTTCTACTTTTGGTGATTCTTTATCGCTATATGCATCAAGAAAATATTCTTGCATGTCATGAATTAAAAGTACTGCACGTTTCGGGTCTGGTGTCCAATTCACTTTATTTTTTGGTAGTTCTGATTCAATTGGCATTTTATATACTGAAATAGATGGGATAGCCATCTAATCACTTCCTTCCGGTTTTTATTATTGTTTTACTGTAATAAGTTTTTCAGCAATGACTTTACGTAGTTCTTTTTTGCTGACTTTTCCGACTCCTGTTTGCGGGAATGATTCAATAAATTCAATTCGATCTGGAATTTTATAAGCCGCTATACCACGTTCTCTTAAAAACATTTTTAATTCACTTACTGCCGGAACTTGTCCGCGAGCTATAACAAAAGCACAGGTGCGTTCACCTAAATAATCGTCAGGCATAGATACAATTGCTACGTCATGGACCGCATCGTGTGCTAATAAATGATTTTCAACTTCTTCCGCAGCAACTTTCTCACCACCACGGTTAATTTGATCTTTATCTCTTCCTTCTACAATGATGTATCCTTGTTCATTTACTTTTACAAGATCACCTGTGCGATAAAATCCATCCTTTGTAAATGATCGTGCATTATGCTCTTCAGCTTTATAGTAACCACGAATTGTATATGGACCTCTTGTTAATAAACTACCTACTTCGCCAGGTTGTACATCGTTGTCATTTTCATCAACAACTCGTACTTCATCGAGTGCAGACATTGGTCTACCTTGTGTATGAATAATAATTTCTTCCGGATCGTCTAATCTTGTATAGTTCACTAATCCTTCCGCCATACCGAATACTTGCTGTAACGTACATCCAAATGTAGGGCGTATACGTCTTGCAACCTCAGCGCTAAACTTAGCACCACCTACTTGAATAACCTCTAGGCTCGATAAATTGGTATTACGAGAAGATGCAGCATCAAGCCAAATCATTGCTAATGGCGGAACGAGCGCTGTAATTGTAACTTTTTCTTTTTCAATAAGAGCAAATGCCTCATCTGGACTACCACCAGTTGCCAATACCACTTTTCCACCCGCATAGAAAGTTCCAAATGTCCCTGGAGAACTCATTGGGTAATTGTGTGCTACTGGAAGAACTGCCATATAGACGCTTTCTGCATTCAAATTACAAATTTCAGCGCTTACACGTAAACTATAAATATAGTCATCATGTGTTCTAGGAATTAATTTAGAAAGACCTGTTGTCCCTCCTGATAATTGGAGAAATGCAACATCACTTGGCTGAACTTCTGGTAATGAGACGGGATCCATATACAGATCATTTATGTTCACAAACTCTTCTTCTTCCCCCACTACAATTACACGTTGTAAAGTTGGCACTTTCTCTTTCACTTCTCTTGCTAGTTTTCGATAATCAAAACCGAGAGCCTTATCTGAAATAACGTAAGCGCTCGCCTCGCCAAACTCACAAAAATAACTAATTTCACTGCTTCGATGTGAAGGTAGTGCAAAGACAGGAAGCGCTCCAATTCGAAATAGTGCAAAACATATTTCGAAAAACTCGATAATGTTAGGTAACTGGATTACAACTCTGTCCTCTTTCTTTATTCCTAAATTCAGTAAACCTGCTGCTAAACGATCTGCATTTTTATCAAGTTCACTATATGTTATATGCTTCTTACCACTTACAACCGCGATTCGATCTCCATATTTCTCAGCCCGCTCTCTTAACACTCCTCCAAATGTTTCACCAAGCCAACATCCTTCTTCTCGATAATGATCGGCAAATTCTTTTGGCCATTCTGTATAACCTACTAGCATTCTTTCTTCCCCCTATTTTTCATTAAGTGAACTATCTCTTAACCCTAAAGCTTTTAGCATTGTTTGGAACTTAGCTGATGTTTCTGCTAACTCATCTTCTGGTTTTGACTCAGCAACAACTCCAGCTCCTGCATATAAACGCAGTGTATTTTCTTGTACTTCAGCACAACGAATTGTAACAATCCATTCTCCATCTCCATTTAAATCGCTCCATCCTAGCATTCCTGTAAAGAACTCGCGGTCAAATGGCTCAATATGCTGTATAGCCTCTCTTGCTTTTTCCATCGGAGTTCCGCAAACTGCTGGCGTAGGATGAAGGGCAATTGCTAATTGTAAAGAAGAAGTATTTGGATTCTTCAGTTCACCTTTCACTTCTGTAGACAAATGCCACATCGCTTCACTATGAATAACTGATGGCTTTTCTGGAACATGTAATGTATGACAATACGGACGAAGTGCAGCAGCAACCGCTTCAACTACTACCGCATGTTCATGTAAATCTTTTGGAGAAGAAAGTAATTCCTCTGCTCTTCTTTTATCTTCTACTGGGTCCTCACTACGTGGCCTTGAACCAGCTAACGGATTAGAAATAACTTGCATACCATTACGTGAAACAAGTAATTCAGGACTTGCTCCAATTAGCGTCTTACTGTTCTCTTTTTCATCTTTCGGTAAATTCACAGCAAATGTATAACCATGCTTATTATGTTCTGCTAATTCTCGCAGAAGTTTTTGCTTATCAATCTTTTCCGAAGATTTAACATCTAACGATCTAGATAGAACGATTTTCTTTAAATCACCGTCCTGTATTTTTTTAATTCCTTGCTTCACACCATTCATATAAACTTCAGGGTCTGGTACTGGCGTCATTTCAAATGTTACGTTCTCATTTGTTTCAAGCTGATTTGTTGTATCCAATTGTAAACGCTCAGAAATCCTACTATATTCTGGTACGATAAGTTGGACTTCTTTTCTACGATCGAATGGCAAAGCACCCACAACGATAGGATTTGGATTTCCAGCTTGTTTCGCATTACTTAATGTCGCTTGCACAAGCTCTGGGAAATTTTCAATTTCACGATGCTTTACTGTAGTAAACTCTCCTTCTGCTAATATAGTTCGAGTTGGTGAAGCGAAAAAGAATGAAGATTCAGTCTTATAATCTTCTAAAAGTTTTTCTGACAATTCTTTTACAGCTATATGTTCATTCATAATATAATAACCTCCTGAATTTTTATTAAACTCCTAACGTAGCACCGCCATCGACACATAAATTGTGCATTGTAATATGACTTGCTCTATCTGAGGCTAAAAATAACACTGCTTCAGCAACTTCTGAAGGTTGTGCAATTTTTTGTAATGGAATTCCGAGTCTATATGTATTTTGAGAACCAGTAATTATATTTTTAGCTCCATTCTCATCAGCCCATAGTAATCTTTGCATCTCAGTTTCAGTAGAACCTGGAGAAACTAAGTTGCAGCGTATATTGTATGCCGCAAGCTCTAGTCCTAAACATTTCATAAACATCGTCGTTGCAGCCTTTGACGCAGCATACGCTGCCATCTCCATTCTCGGCGTATTTGCCGCATTTGAACCGACTGTAACAATTGCCCCTGATTTTCTTAACATCATATTTTTACTTACCGCTCGGGACATATTGAAAACCCCTGTAGTATTTACAGAGAATGTTTTATTCCAATCTTCATCACTTAACGAATGAATTGGTCCCATACGTAAAACCCCTGCAACATTTATTAAAATATCTATTGGCGCTATTTCATTTGCAATATGATTTACCATGTCTTCAACAGCAGCGCTATTACTCACATCTAAACGAAACGTTTTCATACGTGTTTTATTTAATTCATTTTGATTTAAGAGTACATTTAACCCCTCTTCATTTTGATCAACCGCAATAACTGTGGCTCCTCTTTCTAAAAACATTTTGGCAACAACACTGCCTATGCCTTGTGCTGCACCTGTTACTAAAACTGTTTGCCCATCAAATTCCCCTAAGTTCATTTTCTCTATCCTTTCACATAAACATTAATTTCATTAAGTAACATGACTGATATTGATTTTCATTATCAGTCATGTTGTAAAAAATAATACACTTACTAAACTAATTGGTCAAGTGCGCATTACTTTAAAATCCATTTTATTGATAATGTTTTTCATTTACTATCTTACACCGAAATGATAATGTTTCTCAATAAACTTGTCAATCTTTTTTTATTTTTCAGATAAAGTATTTTAATGCTTCTTAATAAAATCATACCTAAACGCATTAAATGTACTTATATTATAAATAAAATTCAAACTCCTCTTTTTAAAATTGAAGAAGATAAACTAGAGATACGTTCATTTACAATGCTTTATGAAAAACTCAAGTATATATTTTCTCAATATTTTTCTGAAAATATATCTTACAAATACTAATGAATGTCTTCTTTATCATTTAAGATTTAATATATATTTCGAATATGATGTATCAATTTATTATATTCCAAATGGGTATTCCACTCACTTTTACATCTATAAAAATCACAAAAGTAATTTAACCTTGTTAAAATAACTCATAAAAAAAGCATCCTAATTAATAGAATAGGATGCTTTTTCGTAATCATAGTGTTATAGAAGATTTGTATACTTATGCTACGCTGCGATACTCTTCTTCTTGTTCTTTTTTCTGTTTAGGTGCTTGAATTAAAATTGCGATAATGAATGACACGACACATAATACACCGATCACCATGAACGTTGGTTTGAATCCACCTAGAAGTGCACCGATAAAGGAACCTGCAAGCGCCCCAAATCCAAATCCTTGATACACAATTCCGTAGTTCTTACTATGGTTTTTCATACCGAAGAAATCACCAACAATAGCTGGGAAAATAGTGATATTTCCACCAAAGCAAAACGCTACACTTGCTACACATACGAAGTAAATACCATAATTTAAATCTACAAAACTTAGAACTAAGACTGAACTCGCCATAACAACAAAAGTAACAGTAACGATTTTTAAACGCCCAATTTTATCCGATAACGGTCCTAAAATGATACGACCTAATGTATTGAAGATTGCAACCATAGCCACCGCATTAGCTGCTGTTGCTGCGCTAAGCCCTACAAGTTGAACACCAATGTCTTTTACCATACCAATTAAGTATAAGCCACTCATACATGATGTAAATAACATGATAAATAATAAGTATACTTGTTTTGTGCCTAACATTTCTTTCGTTGTGTATTCCTTAGTTTTTGTTTCATGAACTGCTCCTTGATCTGCAGCTTGATGGATTAAACAAGCACCAATTACAATCATAGTTGTAACAATTAAACCCCAGTATATAAATGCTTGCGATACACCAACTGATTCAATCAACTTTGCGTTAACGTATTTAAAGATTAAGCTACCTGAACCATATGCAGAGACAGAAATACCAGCAATTAAACCTTTACGCTCTGGAAAACACTTTATTAAATTTGATAGTGAAGTGATATATGCTGTACCATCTGCATAACCTACAACAACTCCTGCTAGTACATAAAGTAATATTAATGAGGACGCTTGTGAGCTAAGTATTAACCCTAGTCCTAATGCTAATCCAGCTATCATAATAAGTTTACGAAGTCCCCATTTTTCTTGCAATTTACTCGCAAATAAAGTTGAAAATGCTAAAGAAAGACTAGTAATTGAAAAAGTTATCGCAACAGCGTTAAGACTCCAACCGTATTTACTAACTAAAGGCTGATTGAATAAACTCCATGTATATATCGTCCCAAGCCCCATTTGTACTATGACTGTGCCAAGGACAACAAACCATGGATTAACAGTTGATTTTTTCATACCTTTCCGCCTCCTCTTTCTATTTCAATGCTATTCGCTAAATTTACTTTTTTTATGTTCATTTTGGTCACCTCTTTTGATTTGACACCTTCATTGTATAAGATGTTTCCGTTTATGTAAGCACTTACAAGATAGAGCGTCAAAAACATGGAATCAGTTACAAAAAACGAAGGATGAAATACAAAAAACTACTGATTAAATACAATAGAAAAAAATTTTATACTTCGATTCACCTTATTTTTTATAAAATCACAAATTTTTTTCCAATAAATAAAACTAAATATTCACTAATATATCTATCCGTGGTTTAATATATATAATAAAAAAATATTTCTGTCTTTAATGAGGAGGTACTATGAAAGCAAACGTAGGGGATACTATACTTTTTCAACGAAACAATTTAAAGATTACAGGATCTGTACTAAAACTTTATACTGAATCGGTCTTAGTTGAAATTACAAATGTAAGCGGTGGTACTTTTGAATTTGATCGAACAATTGTAAATCATAAAAACTATAAAGTTTTAAATACAAATACATAAAACAACACAAAATAGCCCCTGCTAAACAGCAGGGGCTATTTTATATAAAAATATTTCACTAGTTTATATACCCTAAAACATTAACAATCTTACTCGCTTTTAAATTGTTAATATGATAATAAATTTCTAAACCTCTTCTCTCTGCTCGTAACACTTTACCCTTCATTTTTGATAAATGTTGTGAAACAGTAGATTGCGGGATGTTCAGTAACTCTGTTAATTGTGTTACATTACAAGTTTTTCTTGTACTTAATTCATTTACAATTTGCAGTCGGATTGGATGCGCCATAATTTTTAAAATATCTACATCTTCTTCTGAAACTAAAGTTTTTTTCATTTCACTTGTATATGTTGTCATAAGACATTCCCCTTTTATATGAATTCCATTTTTATAAGATCTATTTCCAAAATTTTTAAAACCCTCGATTAAAACTTTCATATAGAAATAAAAGGATTTTAAATTTTTGAAAACAGAACTTACATTCACTTTATTTATTTGGTACATATACATAATACAATGTTAATATGTGCTCTATGTGAAGTTCGCATAAATTTGTGATGAAGATTTATTTAGCCACTCGCATCCTACTCATCTAATTACCCACTTCATAAAATCATCAGTTATTTTAACACATTTTAGGCCTTTGTATATACTATTTATAAAACAACTTTTATAAAGGGGGATTCATATGCCTACAGCGTTACAAGAAGAAGTCGAAGAAGCACGGGAAACATATGTCAGTCGTATCATCTTAGTTGGAGGATCGACATTATTTTTAGTAGGCGGGGTTATATCGGCAATTTCAGCTTTTAAAGCTTATAATCGGTTGGAGAATACGCCGCCTTCTACAGATAATTCATAGATATTTTATAAAATAAAACGTCGCCTCCAATATGAAGAGACGACGTTTTATGATTCATACATATGACACTAAAAGTATCGATAGATTCCCTACTCCATTTTCTAAGCTTACTTCACCACAAACCTAGTCTGACTACACCCATCCTTCTGCTTCGTTACTTCTAATACAGCTGGCATTGCGTTTTTCAATTCTTGTACGTGTGAAATGACACCGATAAATCGGCCTGATTTTTGTAAGTCAATTAAAGCATCTACTGCTTTCGTTAATGATTCTTCATCTAATGAACCGAACCCTTCATCGATGAACATCGTTTCGATGGAAATACCACCTTCATATGCTTGAATGACATCTGCCATCCCTAGCGCTAGGCAAAGTGATGCGTTAAATTTCTCTCCGCCGGAAAGTGTTTTTACATCGCGTGTTTGGCCAGTGTATGCATCGTATACATCTAAGCCTAATCCACTTTGACGGTTTCTTTTTTCAACTCGTTCACTTCGTTTTAAATAAAATTGTCCATTTGATAATTTACGTAGTCGTTCGTTTGCGATTTGAACGATTTGTTCTAAATACTCAATTAAAATGTAACGTTCAAATGATATACGGCTCTCGTTATCACCTTTCATTACTTCATATAAGTCAACAAGTTCTTGGAAGGCTTTTTCTTCCTCGTGAATTTGTTCGTCAATACTTCTAATGTTTTCATGTAAATCAGAAATATATGTTACCGCATTTTGCGCACGTTGACGTTTTTCTTTAATTATATCGAGATTAATTTCTAGTTCTTTTATGTGTTCACCTAAAGATGTAATTTCCATATACTCTTTATCTTTTAATTCTGAGTTTAGCTCTTCAATTTGTTTTGCAAGCACTTCAAGAGATGAATAATAACCTTGAATTTCTTTCTGTAACATCTCCATCTCGGCATCGCTTAATTTGGCTTCTTTATACGTGAATTGATCTGTAAATCCGCTTTGTTCTAGCTCTTTCATAAAGCGTGCGAAAGTCTCTTCTTTCTTCAATTTTGCACTTTCAAATTGATTAGAAGCACCTTTCTGTTCTGCTTGAATACGTATATTTTCATTTTGCCAATGTTGATACGCTTCCTGCACTTTCTTCCATTCGTCCTCCATTAACCTAAGTTCGTGCATAGCTTGGTCAAACTGTGCTTTCCAAGCTTGTACTGTTTGCAAGTTTTCTGGAATATTTCGTTTATCATGTTCATATGACGTACGAAGTTGCATGCACTCCATTTCTGTACGGTGCTGCATTATTTCTACTTCCCGTTTTTGTTTCTGAAGTTCTTCTATTCTTTCTTCTACGCTTTTCATGTTCGCAGCAATCTGCTTACGTGTTTCTTCACTTGCTTTTAACGTATTAACGTCTGCTGCTAATTGTTTTCCTTTTTGAACAAGTACACTATATGTTTCAACTAATTTTTCGGAGTTATAGCCACGCTTCACAACTTCTTCTATCACTTGTTCATATTGTAGTCGATAAAAATTCCATTTCTCCTCTACTTGCACATGTAATTTTTCAGCAATGTTCTTCTTATCTCTTAAATCGTTTAACTCTTTTTCATCGATCGCATTACTTTGCTCTGTAGCTTTTTGCGGATGATTCGTACTACCACATACCGGACAAGATGCACCGTCATGTAAATGAAGAGCTAATATACCAGCTTGTTCACTTAACCAACGGCGCTCCATGTTTTCATATGCACGAACTACCACGTGCATTTTATTATTTGCCACTTCTTTTTCTTGCTCGAATTTTTGTTTTTCTTGCCAAACATCATATGCTTGCTTTAAAACTTTTGCATCTTCTCGCATATTCGTTAGTTCTTCTACTTTAGCTACATATTGCTCAAGTGCTTGTTCTAATTGCTGCAATTCATCAGACATTCTCTGTTTTTGGCTTGTATGCTCTTCTAGTTGTTGATCCAACTTTTGCATACTTTCTTTTAATTTCCCTATTTGAATTTCGGCATTTTGTAAATTCAGCTTTCTCTCAGCTAATGATTCAATGATTGCTTGTAACTCTTCTAATCTTTGAACAAGTTTTTTAGCCTCTTCTCGTTCAGCTTCTTTATTCTTTACTACTTCATACTTCTCCTGAGCAAGTTCAAAGCTGTTCATTATCTGTTCTTGTTTGACGATTATCTGTTTTAACAAACTTTCAGCTTTCTGCTCATTTTGCATCGCTTCTTCATACCATTGTTCAAATGGTAATAAGCGCTTTGCTTGTTCCGCACGTTTAAAGGATTTTTCTTTCCTTTCAATTGCTGCACGGTTCTCTTGTAAAGTGTTATATTTCTCATTCTTTTGTTGTAAATCTATAAATTTCTCATTTACAGATTTTGCTGCATGAAAACGTGTTTCTGCATCCTTTAATTGCTTCGTTTGAACATCTTGTTCTACTTGTAATTGCTCAACCTCTGCCTTATACACTGTTGTTTCTTGTTCTAACGCTTCTACTACTTGATGCGTATTTACATGTTCTTGTGCCGCTAATGTCTCTAATAATGCTCCATCACGGATTGGTAATTTAAAAACATTACGGAAATAGAGCTCTCTCTCTTTTTGTTTTTCTTGTAAAACATCTTTCCATTGTTTTCTCTTTTGATCAAGTAACTCACGCATTAATTTATAACGATCCGTTTTAAAAATACGACGTAAAATCTCTTCTTTGTTTTCCGTCTCAGATGTTAATAGTTTTCGGAATTCACCTTGTGGTAACATAACAATTTGACTAAATTGATGTTTACTTAACCCAATTAAATCTTCCACTTTTTTGTTTACGTCTGTTACATGAAAACGATCGACGGCTGGAACGTTTTCTCCATCAATAACTTCATATAATTCTACTGCATGTCCTGTAATGGTCTTATTCCCTTGTTTTTTATGTCCAAGTTGTCTTTTTATTTCATAGCGTTTCCCTTTTAATTGAAAGGTTAGTTCTACACTTGTATAAACATCATCATCAGCAAATTGACTTCGAAGCATGCTCGTATCACTACGTTCTTCTCCACTAGCCTCACCATATAACACATAACAAATCGCATCAAAAATCGTTGTTTTTCCAGCTCCCGTATTCCCAGAAATAGCGAAAATACGATGTTCTCCAAGATCTTCAAAATCGATTACTTCTTTCTGTTTATATGGCCCGAATGCTGTCATAATAAGCTGAATCGGTCTCATCCTCGTTCACCTTCCCGTTCTTGCACTGTTTGTAATACATCTATAAATAGGCGTTCTTTCTCTTCTGATAAATCTAACCCTTTCATTTCTTTATAGAAAGCCTTTAAAAGAGATAAATCATCCGTTTTATGTCTTGAAACCGTTACTTCATTTGTATCTGTGAGTTCTCGCCTTTGCATCGCTCTTTCAACGTGCATTGCATTTGGATATACAGATCGTATTTTCTCCATTGGCTGTAAGACAGGGTTTTCATCTAATAATTTTACAAATACGTAATCTTCACTTACTGGGTGCTGTAATAATTCATCTATTTTCGCTTCTACTGTTCGCATTTTACGACGTGGTGAAAGTAACCTTTTTTCAATTGCTACTTCACCAGTTTCATTCAGTTCTACAATGTAATAACCTTTTTTATGTTTCTCTTCAGAAATTGAATAGGCAAGTGGTGAACCTGAATATCTAATGGTCTCATTACGTACGAAATGCGCTTGATGTAAATGTCCAAGCGCTGTGTAATGAAACTTATCAAAATAATGACTATTTACATATTCAGCACCACCAATTGAAAGTGGTCGTTCTGCATCACTTGTATTCTCCTCCGCTTCTCCTGAAGAAGTTACAAATGCATGTCCAACAAATACATGTCTAGCTTCTTTATCCATTGTTTCAGAGAGCTCATTCATAAAAATGCGCATCGCATCATCATGAGAACGTACATCTTCATTTTTCAACACGTGTCTAACTATGCTTGGGTCTGCATACGGTATTAGATGGAAGTGAACCTCTCCATATTCATCATTTAGTACAACAGGTTCATACGGGAATTGAAATTGGCCTGCAATATGTAATCCCTGTTTTTTCATTAAACTACTCCCAAAATGGATACGATCCGGACTATCATGATTACCAGCTACTGCAATAACTGGTGTTTGTAAATCAATAACTATTTTTTGCAGCACATCATTTAATAAGTCTACTGCTTCTGTAGGTGGAATTGCTCGGTCATATAAATCCCCTGCAATAATTACAGCATCTGGTTTTTCTTCTTCAACAGCCTGTACAAACTGATCTAATACAATCTTTTGGTCTTCAGTCATATACACGCCATGAACAAGCTTACCTAAATGCCAATCCGCTGTATGAAATAACTTCATATTTTTCTACTCCTTTTAATTTACTGATTTTAGTGAAACGAGTTGATAGTTTATTGTAGTTTTTCCGTTCTCCCACTCTAGCTTCAATATCGTTGCACTTCCAATTCTTTCTTCATTTGATTTATATAAAGGCAATATTTCTTGAATTGTAAATAAGTGATAACCATCCAATATTAATTGAAATATATTTTCTTCAATATGTAATCTTACTTCTTTTTCATTTGAAATAATTTTTGTGTGCATCTCAAATTTCATGATAGATACAACCCCTTTTTATAATCTCTACATTTTAATAGTATAGTGGCTATGCAAGATTGACAAGTACATACACAGCAAAGTACACACTTTTCTATTGTTATATGTTTTATGTATTTTATATAAAATACGGTATGTGAAATTTTATATTTTCTCCAAAATAAAAATGCCTATTGTGACATCTTTATTTTTGTATAAAGTCTTTCATTACATAATATAAAACGGTAATTAAAACGATTGCGACGAAAAATGAGAACACTGCGACAATGTACCCATCTTTATTTAATAAAATACAGAATGAAATAGATATTATAAAAATCGGAAATACGAGACGTACTTTATCCTTCACTTCTTCTGTCGTATCTGTATGATGAAAATACTGCGTTATCCCTATCATTAAAGAAGACAAAATAATAACCGACAATAGTAAAGGTCCTGGCATTCCGATTTCTCCTTTCTCTATTTCTAATTCAGTGTAAAATTTTTTATTACAATTGTACGATTCATTTTTTCTTCAAACACTCTTTTTAGAATTGATAATGAACAATTCACACCTATATAATAGCGCTTTTATCATTATAACTTCAAATAATTACACTTACAGTAATGTTGTAATATTCCCCCTCAGTCTCTGAAATCCTGCAAAGATAACTCGTCAAAATATGCGGTGACCAAATTAATATTTACCGTCAACTTTTGACAAAATTTATAAAGGACATTTCAGTACATATCAAGAATTAAGAATAAGAAGATATGTAAGGGAGGATGCATTATGACTGAACACGTTTTATTTTCTGTTAGTGAAAACGGCGTTGCAACAATTACTTTAAACCGTCCAAAAGCACTTAATTCTTTATCTTATGACATGTTACAACCTATCGGACAAAAACTTAAAGAGTGGGAACACGATGAGCGTATTGCACTTATCGTGTTAAAAGGAGCTGGCACAAAAGGTTTTTGTGCAGGTGGCGACATTAAAACTCTTTATGAAGCGCGTTCCAATGAAGTGGCATTGCAACATGCAGAACGTTTTTTTGAAGAAGAGTATGAAATTGATACATATATTTATCAATATACAAAACCGATTATTGCTTGTTTAGATGGAATTGTAATGGGCGGTGGTGTCGGTCTTACAAATGGTGCGAAGTATCGCATTGTAACTGAACGTACGAAATGGGCAATGCCAGAGATGAATATCGGCTTCTTCCCAGACGTCGGAGCTGCATATTTCTTAAATAAAGCACCTGGATATACAGGACGCTTCGTTGCTTTAACAGCATCTATTTTAAAAGCTTCTGACGTATTATTTATTAATGCTGCTGATTACTTTATGACATCTGATTCATTACCAGAGTTTCTTACTGAACTTGAAAGTGTAAATTGGCATAAAGAAGTTGATGTACATACTAATTTAAAAGAAGTTATTCGTACATTCGCAACTGCTCCAAACTTAGAAAGCAAGCTGACTCCTTCATTAGAAGTAATTAATTCACATTTTGCTTACGATACAATTGAAGAAATCATCCATTCATTGGAGAAAGATGAAAGCTCCTTTGCTCTAAAAACGAAAGAAACACTGTTATCAAAATCACCTATTTCACTAAAAGTAACATTAAAACATTTTATTGATGGACAAGATAAATCCGTTGAAGAATGTTTCGCTACGGACCTTATACTTGCTAAAAACTTCATGAGACATGAAGATTTCTTCGAAGGAGTACGCTCCGTTGTCGTTGATAAAGATCAAAATCCGAATTATAAATATAAACAGTTAAGTGACGTTTCAGAAGAAGATGTGAATCGTTTCTTTAATTTACTTAATGCATAAAATGAAACTGTAATGAGTGGGTGTTTTGTTCATCCCCCACCTAACTTCTTTGCTTCAGCTAAATCTTGTGCGGTGGAAATCTTACTACTCGCAAATAGCTGGATAAAATCGAGGCTATATAGTAGTGTAATTACAGCTACTATATAGCCTTTTTTATTTAATAATTTTTAATAAAATTTAATTTTATTAAATCCATTTTTGTGCTACACTGATTTTAATCAAATATTCTAAAAATAAAAAGGAGGGGCGGCTATGATAGAAAATTATCTTCTTTTCATCATTATGTCTATTTGCCTTATCATTTTACCTGGTCCAGATACAGCAATGGCTACGAAAAACACATTGGTTGCTGGTAAAATCGGTGGAGTGAAAACAGTGTTTGGTACATGTATTGCACTATTAATTCATACTTTAGCTGCTGTAATTGGTCTTTCTGCACTTATTGTAAAGTCAGCTCTTTTATTTTCTATTTTCAAGTACGTTGGGGCTCTCTATTTAATATATATCGGTATTAAAGCCCTTTTAGCAGTAAGAAACAAAGAAAACTTAGATACAAATGATCTATCTTTGAATAATGAAAACGAACATACTTCTTGCTTTCGCCAAGGATTTCTTACAAATTTATTAAATCCTAAAGTTGCAGTCTTCTTTTTAACTTTTTTACCGCAATTTTTAAATCCAAATCATAATACATTTATTCAACTTCTTTTAATGGGCCTTACTTACCTCGTTTTAACAGTCATTTGGTTTGCATTTTATATATTTTTAATTGATAAAATTAGTGCTTTTATGAAAAAACCAAAGACGCAACGTTATATTCAAGGACTAACAGGAGTCTTCCTAATTGGATTTGGTATTAAACTAGCTTTTGAAAAAAATAATTAACAAGATGAAAACCACCACCACTATTAATAGTGGTGGTGGTTTTCATTTAATAGCTGATTTGGCTGTTTACTCTATATTAAAACCAGCGCTCAGTTACAACTTTTTTACGTGTATAGAATTGAACGCCATCTGTACCATTTGTACCTAAATCACCAAAGAATGAAGCTTTATTTCCTGCAAATGCGAAGAATGCCATTGGTGCTGGAACGTTTACATTTACACCGATCATACCAGCATCGATGTTATCACGGAATGTTTGTGCATGTTTACCATTTGACGTATAAATAACCGCACCGTTTGCAAATTTAGATTGATTTGTTAGTTTAATACCTTCTTCTAAATCTTTAACACGTACAATGCTTAATACTGGAGCAAAAATTTCATCTTGCCAAATTTTCATTTCTTGATTCACGCCATCAAAGATTGTCGCACCTACAAAGTAACCTTCTCCAACTTCTTCATTAATTTTACGGCCATCTACTAATAAAGTTGCCCCATCTGCTACACCGCTATTAATATAGCCTAAAACGCGCTCTTTATGAGATTCACGGATTAATGGTCCAACATAGTTATCTTCGTTAAAGCCATCGCCTACTTTTAATTTTTTCGTTTCTGCTACTAATACATCAATGAATTCATCAGCAATTTCATCCACTACTGCTACTACTGAGCATGCCATACAGCGCTCTCCACTACTTGCAAATGCAGATCCAATTACACCTTGTACTGTTTTCTCAAGATTGCAATCTGGCATTACAATCGCATGGTTTTTCGCACCTGCTAACGCTTGTACACGTTTTCCGTGTTTTGTACCTGTTTCATATACGTAACGAGCTACCGGCTCAGAGCCAACGAACGAAACAGCTTGAATATCTTTATTTTCTAAAATGCTATTTACAACATCTTTTCCGCCTTGTACTAAATTTAATACGCCTTTTGGGAAACCTGCTTCATAGAATAATTCTACAAGTCGCTCCGCTAAAAGTGGCGTTCTTTCCGATGTTTTTAATACGAATGTATTACCGCAAGCAATTGCAAGTGGGAACATCCATAATGGAATCATCATTGGGAAGTTGAACGGTGTAATACCAGCAACAACTCCGATTGGGTAGCGCCAAATTGATCCATCAATTCCGCTAGCAATATTCGGAAGCGCTTGTCCCATCATTAAATTAGGTGCCGATGTTGCAAGTTCTACCGCTTCAATACCACGCTGTACTTCACCTGTTGCATCCGTTAGCGTCTTACCATTTTCTAGCGTAATGATTTTTGCAAGCTCATCTTTGTTTTCTTGTAATAGCTGTAAATATTTATATAAATTTCTTGAACGATTCGGAACTGGTACTTTAGACCATGTTTCGAATGCTGCTTTTGCCGCTTCAACAGCTTTTTCAACATCCTCTTTTGGAGATAGTGGAACGTAAGCGATAATTTTTCCAGTCGCTGGATTTGGAACTGCTTCTACTTCCGTACCTGTCGATTCAACCCACTCACCGTTAATGTGATTTCTCACTCGTTTAATTTCAGTTGTAATCATTGTATTCTCTCCTTTGTATAATTTATTTTTGATTAGAAATTAATTGCTCGCTAACTTTCTTATATAAAGCAGCCATATCGTTTTCACCATATCCAGCTTGACTCGCTTCGTCATATACATTTAATAACATTTCGCTTACCGGTAAATGGAGTTCGCTTTCCTTAGCTAAGTCAACTGCAAACCCTAAATCTTTCTTCAATAAGTTCACAGTAAATCCTGGCTCGTAGTTTTCAGGTGCTATAAAACTTTTAAAATTACGTTCATAAATTCTGCTTTGGCCGTAACTTACATTTAAAATATCAAACATTTTATCTAAATCCATATTGTTCTTTTTCGCTAATGTTAAAGCCTCACTTACACCAGCTGTATAAAAACCAATTAATAAGTTATTAATTAACTTAACAGTTGTACCACTATCAATCTGCTCACTAACATGGAAAATGTTCGCGCCTAGAACGCCCATGATAGATTCCGTTTTCTCATATACCTCTTTTGATCCACCAACCATAAACGTTAATGTACGATTTTCGGCTCCAATTACACCGCCGCTCACAGGTGCTGCTAAAAAGTTTACTTTCTTTTCCTTTGCAGCTTCCTCTAATTGTTTGTTTAACTGCGGCGATACCGTACTTGTATCAATGAAAACTACATTCGAGTGACCATTTTCAAATAATCCTTCTGCTCCAAAATATACCGCTTCAACAGCGCGAGGTGAAGGTAAACTTGTAAAAACTACATCACATGTTTCTGCTAGTTTTGAGATTGATAGACCGATAATTCCGCCTTCTTTTTCAAAGGACGCTTCTGCCTCTTTATTTAAGTCCACGCCATATACTGTGTAACCTGATTTAGCTAGATTTTTTGACATCGGAAGACCCATGTTACCTAAACCGATAAAACCAATCTTTTTCATATCGCTTTCCTCCTATTTACACAATATATTTCCCGCGATTTATAATAGCTTTCGCAATTTCTCTCTTCTTCGTAAATACGTTCGTGTATAAAGGTACTAATAATTGACGGATTTCAGCTAAAATCACATGTCTATCTTGTTCTTCTGTGACAGCCGCCGAAAGTACAGAAATCGCTGCTTCTTCTACTTTACGGTATCCTTCTTCACAAATAACATCCGTTATGAGTTGCTTCGTACGTTCTTTTTCCTCACCATTTTTACTTACCGCTTTTCTCGTACGTAAAAACGCTGATTCCATGACGTACACGTCCGTCAACATATTTGAAATTACACGTGAATATTCTTGTTCTTGGTCAATTTTTAGGCCTGGAGTTTTAGAGAGCGTTTTCAAAGATTGTTTCAACAATTTTTTCGCTAATAAAATGTAACGATGGTTTCTTTCTACATTTGCTACATCACTTTCTACTTCAGTATCTTCTAATTGTTCGATTTGCTTGATTAACATTTTGGCAACTGTTAATCTATTAATTTCGTTCGTTCCTTCAAAAATACGACTAATTCTAGCATCACGATATAATCGTTCTACCTCATACTCTTGCATATAACCGTAACCACCATGAATTTGTACAGCTTCATCTACGATATAAGCAAGTGTTTCAGAAGCATTTACTTTATTCAGTGCACATTCAATTGCAAATTGGGACATTTTCTTCATAAGATCTTCATCGCTCTCATGAATTGCTTCATCGATTACACCTGCCGTACGATAAGCTGCACTTTCGGCTCCATATGTAGCAATGATCATATTTGCAATTTTTTCTTGAATCATCGTAAAGTCTACTAATTCCGTTTGGAACTGTTTTCGCTCTTTTCCATATTGAACCGACAAACCAATTGCTTGTTTTGCTGTTCCAATATTTCCAAAAGCAAGTTTAAGTCTAGCAAAGTTAAGAATATTAAGGGCTACGTGATGCCCTTTCCCAACTTCCCCTAAAACATTTTCAGCAGGGATGACAACATCTTCTAAAATAAGAGTCGCTGTTGAAGAACCTTTAATCCCCATTTTCTTTTCTTCTAATCCAATAGATACACCTTCACATGTTCTTTCGACAATAAACGCTGTCATTCCTTTATTTGTCTTCGCAAAAACAACGTATACATCTGCCATATGAGCATTTGTAATCCATTGCTTCTCACCATTTAACTTCCAAGCTGTTCCCTCTTCATTCAATACGGCGCTTGTTTTTGCACTTAATGCATCCGAACCAGCATTTGGCTCAGTTAAAGCATAAGCACCAATCCATTCTCCCGATGCGATTTTCGGTAAATATTTTTCTTTCTGTTCTTTCGTTCCATAATATATGTAAGGCAATGTACCGACACCAGCGTGTATATTAAAAGAAACGCTAAACGCACCAGCGTAACCCATTTTCTCTGCTACAAGACCTGAGACAGCCTTTCCTAACTCGAACCCGCCATAATCTTCTGGTACCTCAATGCCTAATAACCCAAGTTCCCCAGCTTTCTCAAATAATTGACGAGAAACTTTATAGTTATGTTGTTCAATATTCTCCATTTGTGGAACAATTTCTTGTTTAACGAATTGTTCTGTCGTTTTTGCGATTAAATCTTCATCACCTGAAAAATCTTCTGGTGTAAAGTAAGTATGATTTATATCTTTATTGAGTGAAAAAAATTCATCCCATGGTAACTTCGTTTTCTCCATATGTATCCCCCTATCATTCGGCTTTCATAGCTTTTTGCTTATGCTCGTCTACGATGAGTGGAATATCTTTTTTGAAAATAGAAGGCGATGATTTTTCACATCAAGCATTTTATTTTGCCAAAGATGTATTTTCATCGCCTTCGCTGCTTTATCTATTGATCTTCTGATAATACTGTTTTTGCAATACCAGTATCTAACTCTTCAAAGTCATGATACGAAATTGTTTCGTATAATTCACTTCTCGTTTGCATATTAGAAAGTGCATCTTTTTGAGAACCTGTTTCTTTAATTAAAGTAAACACATTTTCATACGCTTTCGCTGCAACGCGAAGTGAAGTTACAGGATAAATAACCATTTGGAAGCCCATATTCGCAAATTCCTCTGCACTATAATATGGAGTTTTTCCGAATTCAGTCATATTCGCAAGTAAAGGTGCATTTACCTTGCTATTAAATAGACGGAATTCTTCCTCTGATTGAAGCGCTTCAGGGAAAATTGCATCTGCACCTGCTTTTACATATGCATTTGCTCTTTCAATTGCTTCATCTAATCCTTCAACGCCGCGAGCATCAGTACGTGCTACAATGTATAAGCTCGGTGCAACTTCTTTAATCGCTTTAATTTTTTGAACCAATTCTTCTGTAGTAACAAGTTTCTTACCATTTAAATGTCCACATTTTTTTGGTAATTGCTGATCTTCAATTTGGACAGCTGCTACTTTCGCTTCCACCATTTCTACAGCTGTTCTCGCTACATTTAGTACACCACCAAATCCTGTATCAATGTCAACAAGAACAGGTAAGTCTGTAGCTCTTACTAAATCTCTTGCTCTCTCAGCCACTTCAGTAGACGTCACGATACCTAAATCTGGTAAGCCTTTACTTGCAGTATAAGCAGCTCCTGATAAATAAAGAGCTGAAAAACCTGTATTTTTTGCAACTAAAGCCGCCATTGCATCATGAGCACCTGGAATTTGCAAAATTTCATTTGCTTCTACTAAAGCTCGGAATCGATTCGCAAGCTCCTCTTGTGTTGACTGCTTTTTCACAACCCAAGCCATTCTAAATTCCCCCCCTATTATTAAATTAAGAATAGATCTACAAATTCATTTACATTCATATTTTCTAGCTTTTCTTCATTTAAACAAACTTCATGAATTTGTTCTTGTTGCTTACTAGAATAATGACCTGCCATATTTGCAGTGAATTTTTGAACAACTTTTGGAATTGCTTCGTCTCTACGGAAACGGTGACCAAGTGGATATTCACATTCCACATTTTCTGTTACTGTGCCATCTTTAAAGTGAACTTGAACAGCGTTGGCGATTGAGCGCTTGTTCGGGTCAAGGTAATCTAAACTGTACTGTTTGTTTTCAACAACAACCATCTTATTACGTAATTCGTCTACACGTGGATCGTTTGCTACTGCATCTTCATAATCGTCTGCAACGATATCTCCTTTTAATAAACCAATTGCCGTAATGTATTGTAAGCAATGATCACGATCAGCTGGGTTATTTAATGGACCTTCTTTATCAATAATACGAATTGCTGATTCATGAGTTGTAATTGTAATGCGGTCAATTTCATCCAATCTCTCTTTAATTTCCAGATGCAACTTCACTGCACATTCTGCAGCTGTTTGTGCATGGAATTCTGCTGGATATGACACTTTAAATAATACATTTTCCATTACATATGACTCTAGTGGTCTTGCTAATTTTAATTCTTGTTTATTGAATAATACATCTTGGAATCCCCATCCTGGCGCAGATAATGCTGTTGGATAACCCATTTCACCTTTTAGAGCAGTCATTGCAAGATGAACACCGCGGCTCGTTGCGTCACCTGCAGCCCATGATTTACGTGAGCCTGTATTTGGAGCATGACGATATGTACGAAGACTAGAATTATCAATCCACGCATGTGATAATGCATTAAAGATTTCTTCACGTGTTCCGCCAAGCATTTTCGCAACTACTGCAGTTGTTGCTACTTTTACATATAATACATGGTCAAGACCAACTCTGTTTAAGCTGTTTTCTAAAGCAAGCACGCCTTGAATTTCATGTGCTTTAATCATCATTTCTAATACTTCACGTACTTTTAAAGCTTCTTTTCCTTCTGAAATACGAACACGGCTAATATAATCTGCGACGGCTAAAATTCCGCCTAGGTTATCAGATGGATGTCCCCACTCTGCTGCAAGCCAAGTATCGTTATAGTCTAACCAACGGATCATACATCCGATATTAAATGCACCTTTTACTGGATCTAGTACATAAGACGTACCTGGTACACGTGTACCATTTGGCACGACTGTTCCTGGCACAACTGGTCCTAGTAATTTCGTACATTCTGGATATTGTAATGCTAAAATTCCACATCCAAGTGTATCAAGTAATACGTAACGAGCTGTACTGAATGCTTCTGCACTAGTAACCTCTTTATTTAATACATAATCCGTAATCTCTTCTAATAATGCATCTTTTTGCTTAATTTCATTTGTTTTAATCATGCTATCCTTCCCTTTCTGTCGAAAATTCGTTATTATTAATGATGGGTGTCGGTCAAACACCCATCTGGCGGGCGGTGCTAACAACTCCCCAGTTGTTCTTATTTACTAAGTACATGTCGCTCGCCAATATAATTTACACGCGGACGGAACAAACGATTATTTGCATGTTGCTCAATAACGTGCGCACATAATCCCACTGTTCTAGAGCTAAAGAAGATAGGTGTGTAAAGTTGAATTGGAATACCTAGCATCCAATATACTGGAGCTGCATAATAATCAAGATTTGGATAAATTCCTTTTTCTTTTTCCATAATCTTTTCTCCAGCTTCACACATTTCATATAGTGTATAATCACCTTTTACATCACATAACTGTTTTAAAGCTTCCTTCATCATAAGTGCTCTTGGATCCATCTTCTTCATATAAACACGGTGTCCAAAGCCCATAATTTTTTCTTTGTTATATAATTTCTTCTGTAATAACTCTTCAAATTTCTCAACATTACCAGCTTCTAAAAGCATGTACATAACCGCTTCATTTGCACCGCCATGTAAACTTCCTTTTAAAGATGCAACTGCACCTGTTAAAGCACCGTATAAATCTGATTGTGTTGATGCAATAACGCGAGCTGTAAATGTAGAGTTTGGCATTTCATGCTCACTATATAAAACAAGGGAACGATCAAAGATCTTTTCCTCAAGTTCAGTTGGTTTTTTACCAGTTAACATATAGAAGAAATTCGCACTATAAGATAATTCTTTAAGAGGTTCAATTGGCTCCTCATTATTTAAAATATGATAGCTATTCGCTACAATGTTTGGCACTTTACTTAACAGCTTGTACCCTCGGCTTTTATTCACTTCTAACGAGCGGTTTTCGATATCATTATCGTAACCAGCTAACGCTGACACACCTGTACGTAATCCATCCATGGGATGCGTCTCTTTAGGCAATGCCTTTAGTACGTTGAATACACCTTCTGGTACTGCATATTCTTCTTTTAATTTCTTTTCAAGTGTTGCTTTTTCATCTTCATTCGGTAGGTGTTCCTCCAATAAAAGGTGCACAATGTCTAAATACTCTTTTGTTTTTGAGAGTTCGATTAAGTCATACCCTTGAATTACAATTTCACCTTTTACTGTGTCAAGAAACGAGATTTTCGTCTCCGCTGCCACTATACCATCTAATCCCGGGGAAAATTTTTCTTCAGCTTTCATCATTATTTCCTCCAATCCTAATAGATCTTCGTGCACATAACTGTAAGCCTTTACAATATTGTGAAACTACATTTCTATTTCAATGTATCAGAGTTTTTAGAAGATTTCAATTTATTTTATAATGATAAGTTTCCTACACTTTTCTTACTGTAACAATACAATTTTTTGAAAATAATTCTTATATTTTATAAAGAAAGAATAGACTTCTTTGCGTATTTTCAAAAACAAGATATAAAGATTTTTCATATAACACCGCCAAATATACAATTATTCTAATTTTATTTGAGAAATAAAAAAAACGAGCTGTACATAAATACAGCTCGTTACTATATGATATTTATTTCACTATCTCTTAAATATAATTTTTATATAAAACTTATTCATTTTTAATAAAGTTATTATTTTACATAATTAAATTGAATTTCTTCCATCTCCTCATGATAACTTACAAATAAATCATAGTTTTGAAAATACCAAAGATCATCAGAATCTACAAAAAATATAATACCTTCCTTCTCAACTGACACTATTTCCCCCTCTGGTTTCTCAGCAACAACCCCTAAAGAATATCCGGGCTGAATTGAACTATCCCCTCCGTACCTTACAGTAAAACGTACAGATTCACCGTGCTTTATACGTAATTCTTCCTGGAACCATTGCAGAGCTTTACGATCAATTGAAATTTTCATCTTTATTCCTCCAGTTTACGCAAACTCTTTTTTTCCTAATCGTTGTTTTACAAAGAAGACGAAAATAATTAAGGCTATTAATGCCGAAATTGAACTCCCTGAAAATAAAATACGATAACCAAACATTTGTGAAACAACTCCAAGTAAAATAGCACCTAACCCGATTCCTAAATCAAACGCTGTAAAAAATGAAGCATTTGCAACTCCTCTTTTACTCGGATCAACAATTGTAAGCATTGCCGCTTGCAAAGCTGGCTGCGCTGATCCAAATCCAATACCGTATAATGTTGCTGCGATAATTACACCTAACAAACCATTTGAAATAGTTAAAACAACTATAGCTAAAATAGTAATACATAATGCTGGGAGTATGATGAATACTTCTCCATACTTATCTAATAGTTTCCCTGAAATTGGTCTTACAATTGTTAATGCAATTGCATATACAAGAAAGAAAGTTCCCGGGTTTACATGAATTGATGATGCAAATAACGGTAAAAAGGTTGTTATTCCTCCATATGCAAACGATAAAAAGAATACTACAATCGTGATTGTTAATACGGATTTCTCAAATAGCTGAATTTTCCCTTTTTCTTTTTGTGGCGTAAATGGCATCTTCGTTATTAGTGATAATACGACTGCCATAAAAGATAACAACGTCGCTAATAAAAACAGACCATGAAATGAATAATTTTGCACAACCCATAATCCAATCATAGGTCCGATCGCCATTGCAATTGTCATCGCCATCCCGTACCAACCCATACCTTCACCGCGGCGTGAATCTGGAATAATATCCGTTATTGCTGTTCCAACAGCTGTTGTAGAAACAGCCCATGTTACTCCGTGAATAACACGTAAAACAGCTAAAAGGACAATAGTCGATGCTATATTATAGGAATACATCGTTAATCCAAAAAAGATGAGTCCGAAAATAATAAAGGATCTTCTACCATATTGATCTAACATTCCTCCAATAATCGGTCGTATTACAACAGCAGCTATTGTAAACATTCCCATCATGAGTCCAACTTGCGATTCATTGCCACCTATCTCTTTAATAAAGAGCGGGAGCGTTGGAACAAGTAAATAAAATCCTGTAAATAAAAATAACATTGCGAAAGTCATTTGAATAAATGATTTCGTCCATAATCGTTCCATAAAAATACCTCCATACACTCGTAAAATATTACGATTAACACCCTCATTGTACATTTTATTGATCTCTTTTCCCTCCGCAAATAGACGTATCTTTTCATATTAAATAGTCCACCATCAGCTTACATTAGTCTTAAGACTTTGTACGCATGTTTTAAACGAAAGTCCTATATATGTACCTTTATACGTGTGAAAAGAATATACTAATTTATTATCACAACTTAGGAGTGATTATTTTATGTGGGTATTATCATCAAGAGTAACTGTCGCGGTTCCTTCGATACCCGAAATACATGCCCCCGCCGTTCATACAGCAAGTTCCGATGTCGGCATTGAACTTCCAGCAATTTGGCAACAATACCAATCACCAGGTCAAGCTACCCCTTCATTTTGGCATCATGGTGCCCATCCAAGTAGCACTACCTTTTATCACCCTAGCTACGCTCCACCACCTCAGGCTCAAGTCTTTTATCATTTCCCATCAATTTATTTTCAAAATTTTTATGGCACGTTTAACATTTAATAGCCATCACTGTATTCCCCCTACATTGCAATAAAGATTAACCTCACTCCAGTTTCAACATAAAAAGTCGAATTTCCTAAATAAGAAATTCGACTTTTTAAATTATTCCCCCAACTAAAGTAACCATTAAAGAAAGATATTTATTAAAGATTTGAATATAATTTTTACTTATTTAATACTTTATATGATTCATCACAGTTAGTCACTTTGCGGGATAACCAACACATACCATCTTTTGCAAATAGACTTTCCTCTCTTTACGTTAATTCACTCTTTTTCTTCTATCCAGCCCTTAACATTACATTTTCTGTAGCAAAATAAAAAAAGCACTTAAGATTGTAAATTCCTACAAATCTTAAGTGCTCTTTTGAAAACTTTTCTATAAATTTTTCTTATTGTCCATTATTGGCAGGAACCTCTCCTGCATTTCCACCATTATTTGGTTGTACTGTTGCAGGTGGGGTTGGAGTTCCTTGACCTCCATTATTATTCGCTGGAGGTGTCGTTCCTTGGCCTCCTCCGTTATTTGCTGGAGGTGTCGTTCCTTGGCCTCCTCCGTTATTCGCTGGAGGTGTCGTTCCTTGACCTCCTCCGTTATTTGCTGGAGGTGTCGTTCCTTGGCCTCCTCCGTTATTCGCTGGAGGTGTCGTTCCTTGACCATTTCCGTTATTTTGTTCATTTTGTTTCTTTTCTTCTTCTTGTTTCTTTTGCTCTTCTAGTTTCTTTTGTTCTTCTTGCTTCTTAAGTTCCTCTTGTTTCTTTTGCTCTTCTTGTTTTTTCAGTTCTTCTTGTTTCTTTAATTCTTCTTGCTTTTTCTCTTCTTCAGTTTTTTGCTGTTGATCTTGTTTTGGTTGCTCCGTTGTATCCGGTACGCTAGTATTTGGCGATGAATCACGTTTTTCACCTTTTATACGTAGCTCACTACCTTCTTGAATAACGCTACTTGGCATTTTAAAGCGTGATTTATCTGTAGCCATTTCACTCATCATTTCTTTAAAGATCAACTGTGCAATTTTCGTATTTTTACTACTAATATACTCGTCTTTACCATCTTTCATATACCCTGTCCATACTGCCATCGTATATTGCGGTGTATATCCAGCAAACCAACTATCACGAGTTGCACTTTCTGGAATTTTATATTGAGCTAATTGTTTTGATGAGTAGTTTGTCGTACCCGTTTTACCAGCTACATCTAAAGATGCTATATTTGCAGATGTACCAGTACCTGATGTAACTACAGAACGAAGCATATCTGTAATCATATATGCTGTAGAATCTGTCATAACTTGTTTTGGTTTTTGTCCAAAACTTTGTGACTTACCATCTGGATAAACGACTTTCTTAACAAAATGCGGTTTCGTATATTTACCATCATTACCAAATGCCGCATAAGCGCCCGCTATTTCAGTTGGTGATACTTCATTTGTACCAATCGCTGTTGATTCAGTCGGTGCCGTATTAAATGTAATGCCTAATTTCTCAGAGAAGTCTTTTGATTTATTAATTCCAACTTCTTTCGCAGTCTTAATTGCTGGGATATTTCGTGACTTTTCTAATGCTACACGCATTGTAATAGGGCCCATATGACTTCTATCTGAATTTCGTACTTCTTGTCCCGTTGAATACTTAAATGGAGAGTCATCAATTTGATGGTACGTAGCCCATTTTAAATATTCAATTGCAGGAGCGTAGTCGAAAATCGGCTTCATCGTTGAACCAGCTGCACGATCTAATTCAATTGCCATATTATGCCCTTTAAATACAGCTTTATTTTCTCCACGGCCACTACCTATAGCACGAACTTCTCCTGTTTTCGTATCCATAAATGTAAATGCACCTTGGAATTTATCGTTCGGATAATCAATGATATTATTATTTAAAATATTATCAGCAAGTTTCTGTGCTTTCGGATCTAACGTTGTATAAATTTCTAAACCATCAGAACCAATATTAGCATCTGGCAATTCTTTTTCTACTTCTTTCACAACTGCATCCATAAATGCAGGGTATGGCATTGTTTGTAGTTGAGTTGCAGGCTTGAGTCCCTTTTCTACGTCAACTTTTGATGCTTCTTCCATTTCCTGTTTTGTTATATATCCATGTCGATTCATTAAGTTTAGAACAACATTTCTTCTTTCTGTTGCTTTTTGAACATTTTCTTTTTTCGTTGGATCATAGTTATTCGGTGCTTTCGGTAAACCTGCCAGCATCGCAACTTCTGGTAATGTTAAGTCCTTCAATTCTTTACCATAGTAGTTTTGTGCTGCTGTTGCGATCCCATATGAACGGTTTCCTAAGTTAATTTTATTTAAGTACATCTCTAATATTTCATGTTTTGAATACTGTTGTTCTAGCTTATAAGCTAAATATATTTCTTGCGCCTTACGCTTTGGTGTTTTGTCCATTGATAAGAAGTAGTTTTTAATAACTTGCTGTGTTATCGTACTTCCACCTTGAGAACCGTAATCTCCCTTAAGACTTACTAGAACAGCACGCGCAGTACCTTTAAAATCTACTCCGCTATGCTCATAAAAACGTGAATCTTCTGTTGCTAAAAAAGCATTTTCTACTAATTTAGGTATTTGCTCATACGTAACATTCGTCCTTTTTTCTTTTCCATATTCATATACCAAATCCCCGTTTTTATCATAAATTTTTGAGGATAACGGATTAACAAGTTTTGCTTTCTCAAGTTTTGGTGCATCCTTAATCATTACGAAAAAGGTAGCAACCCCCGCCACTAAACCAACAATACCAAGTAATAAACAAGTAATTAAAAACTTGCGAAAGAATGATGTTTTACCTTTTGGTTTTTGTGTTTTAGAAGCTGGTTGTTTTTTCTTTTTAACTTGTCGTCGTTCCTCTCGAGAACGATAATTTTCTGACATGTTACTTTCTCCTGCCTTTCAATTCTCCCGTTGATTTACTTAAAAATATTGAGGTCACTTTCTAAAATGCATTTGATTAAGAAAGTATATTGACCTGGAGCATTCAATATTTTCCCAATTCACAGATTATAAATTTTAGAATACTTCTTATACAAACTATTTTCACTTCTATTTTTCCTAATAACGCTGCCCCTTTAAGCATAGAATGTAAAAAGTGAATTTTTAATACCTCGTATAAATAATATACCTTTTTTTCAAATGGTCAATATTTTCTTATTTATAAATCAAAGGTGAAATAAAAATAGCACAACGATATGTACTTCGTGTGAACTTCCTTATAATTACGTATAACAAATATTTAATATATTGCATATAAGTATAATACCTCTTAAATTATAAGGATTTCAACATCACAACCTCAACATATACAAGAAATTATTAAAAATGAAAAGTGAGGAGTTGCGTAATGATGAAGCTATCTCCCGTGATTTCAAAAAATATAGTTGCTGTTGGCTATAATCCTTTTTCTATGATTTTGCGAATCCAATTAAAGAACGGTATGTACGATTTCTTTAATGTACCAGAAAGTATTTATACTGGCCTATTACATGCACAATCTAAAAGTTATTATCATAAAACTTATATTAAAAATTCTTTCCGCCACACAAAAATTTAAACTTAACACTCACTAAAAAAAGGAGGTTAATCCTCCTTTCTTTTAAAAACATTTCACAGATGAATTATCTTCGATTCCTCTTATTAATTTCATCATATGCTTGAATTTGTTTTTTCAAACGCCGATCAGCTTTTTTATCATGCACTACAAGAATTGCATGTATAACTCCTGGAACCCAAAATATTAATGTTAATATGAAATTTATTATTGCCTGAATTGGTTTTCCACAAAATAGTACAGCAACAGGTGGAAGAAAAATTGCTAATAAATACATCATCCCTTGAAAACTCCTTATTTTGTATTTTATATATCCCTTTTCAAAACATACGTAAAGAAACCTTATGATGTTGTTGTTACATAAATTTTCATTAAGTATATATAACATCTCTTACTTTATATATTCTATCTATAGGCAAAAAAACCTACTACTATTTTAATCTTAACGTACCTATAAAATTCATGTATCTCCTTCTATTTATATAAGTATTTCAACCTTTTCATTGTTTTCTAGCCTATTTTCTTCCTCTATTGCAGTTACTCCAATTGCAGAAATTAACGTTCCTATCGCTTGTATCCAAATACCAATGAGTGCAATTATTCTCTCATCCTTCTTATCAAAAATACTATCTTCATTTTCTCTCTCATCTTTCAATACATTTGAAACACCTTGATACGCTTGTAATCCAGCACCTAAACTTTGCATGGAGTTACCTAATATAATAATTTTCTGTAGTACATTTATATCCATCAAAGCTGCTTCTACTCCTAAAAAAGCACCGATCGATTGTAAACTGTTCCCTGTAATAATAAGATAATCATTTTCTTTCGATTGTTCATTTATATTAAAATATGTTCCTATTACATTTGATATATTCCCTAATGCTAATAGCTCAATTCCTATTTGATCAAGTAATTTACTTTGATTCTCTAAGCCTATATTTTGATTTTCTCTTTTTTCTTCCCCATCATCATAATTGCTCGCAATGATTTGTAATATATACCCGAGGGCTTGTAATGAGCTTCCTACAATAACAAGATCCGATTCAACTTTCTCTTCTCCAATAAATCCTCTTGTCGTTCCAATTGCAGCTGTAAGGTTCCCTCCTACTTGAAACCATGCCCCTGTAACTTTTAAACCGCTTGGATTCATTTTTATCACCTATTTAAATATTTTCTAAACCCTTCAAAATAAAGTGAAACTTTAATCAGTGGGGTTTTCTTCATCCCCCGCCTAAATTCTTTGCTTTCGCTGAATTTTGAGGTGGGGGTCTTACTGATTGGCAAATAGCGGAATAAATAAATTCCACCCTTAATCTTTTATTTTATTTTTCAAATGTAATTTTGTGAATGATATAATGTGCTACTAATATAAAAAGCACCTTTAAGGTGCTTTTTATATGCATGCTGGGCATGTCAACGAATCTCCATTTTTATCTATTGTTATATTCAATATATATTGAGTTGCTTTATGTGACCAAGTTTCAGGTGTAGGTGATTCATTTATATATTGTGGCGCACATGACTTCAGCATTGGAGTACTAATACTCCCTCCAGGATCTAAAGCAACTACAGCCATGCCATGAGGTAATTCCAGTGCCATAGATTTAGTGATACCTTCAATTGCAAATTTCGAGGCACAATATGGCGCAAGCTCAGCTTCACCTTCTCTCCCCCAACTAGAACTCATATTAATGATAATTCCTTCTTTCCTAGCTACCATTGCGGGAACAAACGCTCTTATTACATTCACTACACCATTCACGTTTACATTCATTACATTTTCGAATTCTTGAGCCGTAATTTTCCAAAGTTGTGCATTTTGATTTACAATCGATGCATTATTTATTATCATATCGGGAGCCGTATGTCTATTAAGTATATAATTTGCCCAGTTGTTAACTTGCTGAGAATCTGAAACATCAATTACTTGAAAATCATGTATTTTACTGTACTGTTTTTTTAGTTCTTCAATTTTATCTTTTGAACGTCCACAACCATATATGTTCCACCCTAATTCATCAAATCGGTCAACCATCGCACGTCCTAACCCTTGTGTCACACCTGTAATAATTACAGATTTACCAATTTCTTTTCTCTGCATTTCTCTCATCCTCCTTCCCTATATTTTACTCTCTTCATTTTTATTCAGCCATTTACTATAGTATCAACTCAACTCATACTTTAGTAATGGTTTTGATATTGCATACATAAATAAAAAAGTAACCATCATGGTTACTTTTTGCTATATATCTAAAAATTCATTGTTTATTTCATTATCGTTTTTACATTTCAACTTCTCTTTTCCACATTTCTCACACTGGTAAATATAAACTACACCTAATGTACCTTTTTTTAAAATCCTCATTATCCTGCATCTTAATAAAAATATATTTATGTTTACAATGCGATTCACCCAAATAATTTTCAAACCACTTTTTCAACACAACACATTCCACCTTTATGATAGAACCTTTATTTAGCTGCCTTATTACATACTTTTATTTAAATATTCAATCTCATATTGCAATTTTTTAAATTGCTCAAAATGCATGGTAATAGATTGGCTACTACCATAATCAACATTTTGTTTCACTAATATAACACCCGTATCATGAAAAAGCGCTTCAAGTTCTTTCCTAATAGACACTTTCGCAATATGAGCTGTTTTAATTGCAGATAAAATTGCAATTTCATTAAACTTTAATTTTATTTCATTTGGACAAAATGCGTCTTCAACTAATATAACTTCATTACTATAAATTAGTGCAACAAGATTACTTGATTTGGCATCTGTTAAATCAACTTTTTTCATAATATCTTTCATTACATTTTGCCTCCTTTATTTTCGTATATATCAATTATACAAATTTTTAAAAAAAATTACTCAACTTTATTATATTAATTTTAACACACTTTTATTGAAATCCATGCTCCAAACGTTTTACTATTCCACAATTTTTATTATATGAACCATCTGGACTATAACTCCATATAGTAATGTTAACAACTTATTATAAAGCAGGTGAAAATTATGCCATCAGTTGTAGGGAATTTAGTTGTACAAAATAGTAATGGTTCATTTAACTTAGGTGATTTCTACAACGTTTCTCCAAAAGAAAATACGAAAGCTTATAATGGTTCTGGCGCATCAAACGTTGGTTTTGTTGTTAATACTTTTAGCGGTGTTAGCGCGACCAATACATTTGATTCTGATCTTGCAGATCAAAACCAAGTGGGTACAGCCTAATCTTATGTTCAACTTTTTGTATAGAAAATTTTAATTTGTCTATACTATAATCAGGCTGTTTGACAGCTCTTGTTGATTTTGGAGTACCCTATCTTTTTCTCCCTTTCCCTGGGGCTCAGCAGCTAGCACGAAGCTAGCTGCTTTTTCTTGTATTATTTGTCTCATAAATCAGAAATAAAAGAGGCTGCCATTTAATATTCAGCTTCTTTTACGTTATTTCAATAATATCCATAGCGTTAAATACGTAAGTTTTATAAAAGGCGTCTGTACAAATTACAATTTGTTTTACCGGATTGATATGTACAACAGTCATGTAGTTTGTTAGTATGTAACCATCTTCAAAATATGTTACCAATATTTCTTTCTCAGACAGTAATGACGTTAATAATTTATCAGAAATTCTCTCTTTTGCTTCGTTTGTTAAAAGCGGTTTTTGTACTTTTAATTTCTCTCCAATAATCTTTCTCATATTTAAAAGTTGTTCGGATATTACTGTAAACGGAACCCACTCTCTTTCTTCTTTTTGTATCTTTACATCGTTCATTTTTTATCTCCTTGATCATTTATAGATTTATTTAGCCATACTATCCCTTAGTTATTTTTAATACGCACTAAACTCGGATTTACTTCTAAACTATAATTAGGTTACCTCTAAAAAGAACATTCGTTCTTATTATACACGAACTTACGTTCTTTTGAGGAGAGCCATACTTATTATTTTTTAACAAAAAACATAATTTTATTTATCTCCATACTTTTTTCCTTTATCAAATAAACTTCTCATTTCTTATGTAAAATGCATATAACAACTAAAAGGCGACTTCACACAAAGTGAAATCGCCTTTTCTTAAAAAATATTTCAATGTTTATTTTTCTATCCTAACTAATGTTCTTTCTGGAATACATAATTCATCTATATTAAAATGATTTATTTTTAATTTCAATTCCCCTACTCGTTCCTTATCTTCATCACCAACCCAACAACTGAATAATTCGAAATAGTCTCCATCTTCCAAATAACCTTCCATAATCTTGCATAAAGTTAAAAGTTTTTCTTTCGCTTCTTTTTTTTCCTTTACGTTTTGCCACTCGACAAGTTCAATTCCCCAACTAGTTGAAACCTCATATATGTAATTTTTTTGGAATTGATACTCTTGTACAATTTCAAGCATACTTTCATCTGCAAAACATCGTCCAAAAACAATTACATCATTAGAATCGGGCTCCGTTAACGGAATTTCTACATTACAGCCTATGTAACTTGCTAAACTCATTTTATACTCCTCCAATATTCGTATAAAAAATACTTCATAGTATATTTATTTACTCAAATATAAAATCCCTGCCTAAACAAAAAAGTTTTAAATTTTTTCGTTGATTAACCATCTATAACTGAACACATATACTATGATGAACGAACTCACAAAGCATAAGAAAAGAGAGCATTTACAACACTCTCTTTTCTTACATACTCTATGAAACTTTACAAAACTGAATCAGTGATTTTTATTATTATATTTCATTACATATACTTAGGTTGTACTATTATATGTAACTCTCTCTCTGTATCCGCTTTTTTCGGATGACGAAAATAATTAAGTTCGTACTTTAACACTTTATACTCAACAATTCCGATTTTAATCCCTTTCGTTTCTTTTAATATAGCTAATAAATCACTTACATTTTCATCATATGACTCAAAAATTTTCGCGCCGCCCTCTCCTTGAAAGATTACTTTCATATATTCTCCCCACCTTAATTTATTGATGTGGTAAATGACGCGTTTAATACGATTCATTATTTATCCTAAAATTTTCACACCAAAAAGAACATCCTTTCCATTCGAATGCTCAGCTTTTTACTAATTATCCATATTAAATATTTATTCAAAAACATTATATGTATTATTTTTTAAATTATGTTCGATATCCATTATTAAAGAATAAATATATGTAACAAACTTGCATAATGAAAACCGTATAATATCCACTTTCGTTGAAATAGTTATAGCACCTTTAATTATAATCCATTATTTTCCATTGTAATTCTTAATATTTAAATGTAATATTGTATTGTCTTACTATCTATTTATAACTCACACACTAATTAGAAAAGGGAACTCTATATGAGTTCCCTTTTCTAATTATGATTACAATCATTATTTCTTTTCTAGAAATTTAAATGTATCTTTAAATTCTTTATTATTCACTTTAATATCAGCATCTTTCAATAAATCATTGACTACTTGTTGTTTCCATTTACCTGTCGTATCTTGTAGTCTTTGTTGTTCTAAATCTTTACGAATTTTTTCCTTTACTTCATCAAATGGCTTCAATTCTTTTTTATCCGTCACTTTAATAATATGGTAACCGTAAGTTGTTTTAACTGGATCACTTACTTGGCCTGCATCTAATTTATACGCAGCTTCCTCAAATTCTTTCACTGTTTGTCCAGGAGCAAAACCAGATATTTCCCCGCCCTGTTCCTTTGAACCAGTATCTTCTGAATACTGTTTTGCTAAGGCAGCAAAATCTTCACCATTATTTACTTTCTCCTTTACTTCTTTAGCTGTCTTTTCATCTTTCACTAAAATGTGACTTACTTTCATTTCTGGTTTATAGTTATCTTTCACATCTTTTTCTGTGACTGTTGCTTTAATCGCTTTCTCAAATGCAATTTCTGGCTTCATTTTTTCTTTTAATTCATCTTCATTTTTCAATCCAAGTTGTTCTAAAGTTGATTTAAAGTTCTCACCCATTTTATCTTTTGCTTCTTCTACTTTCTTTTTTGCTTCCTCATCCGAAACTTTATATTTATCTAACAATGCCTTACTTAACATCATTTGATATAAAGTACTTTCTCCATATTGTTGTCTTAATTCTTTACTTAATTCTTTCTCTGTAACATTTCCTACTTTTGATGTTACTACGTTGTCTGAAGAACCACATGCAGATAATGCTAGCATCACGCATGAAATAATTGTTCCAATAAATATTTTTTTCTTTTTCAATTCAAATACCTCACTTTTATCATTATGCAAATTAACTATACACAGGCATTGTGAAAACAGTGTGTTTTCTGCATGTAATTCATTTCATATGAGTTGACTATGTATCATGCATTTCCATTTTTAAACATAAAGAGTCTTCTTACTATTATGTATAGTAAGAAGACTCTTTACATACACCTCAAAAACAATACGGCTGCTATAGTTACTTAATACTTACATGTTCTTCAGGTATCCAACTATTCTGCCCGATATCTACCGCATTTCCCACTCTACCCCACACTCGAAAAGATGTCGATCCATCTATATTTCCTTTATAATTCATACATTCAGGCTCTTCATAATAATTTACTCTGTAGCCGACAGGATATTTCGAAGTTGCATAAAACCATTTCACCTTAAAATGTTTTAAATATGCCCACTGCTTATCGTTCCCTAAACAAATCATATCTTGCTCACCGCCTCCCCAATAACCTGTTAAGATTAAATATGGAATTTTCTGAGTGAGTGCACCTGTAAATTGAGGATTCATGGGATTCTCATATAAATTTATTCCGTATCCATCAGGATATTTCGAAACTGCAATACCAATGCCATTCGGTTGCTGTTTATACACTATGTTAGATTGATTTGCTTTGTTCGAATCTATAAACCAAGAAAGTGACTTATTTCCTACTAATCGATTCAGATCACATTTCCCAATCCCAGGAACATTCCCTGAATCCGTATATTGCCAAATATCACATGGATATGCTGGCTTATTCCCTCCATAACGAGGGATCCATACGAAATCAGCTTCAATATTACGTGCTCCAAATGATAAATACATGTGATGCCCTACATATAATCCTACTTTTTCCGCACCTAAACGGCGTAATTCATCAATAAATGCCTGTGTCCCGCCTTGCATATCTGCCATCGTTTGAACTTCTACGTCCGCCACCCAAAACTTAGCTGATTGATCACCACGATTCCAAAAATCTTGTGCCTCTTTTTTTGCATCAGCAATAGATATAAAACGGCAAAAAGCATAATTACCGAATGGGATACTATACTTTTTCATTTCACTAACATAATTTTGATACATAAAATCCACCGTATTAGAGCCATCTTGAACTCTAGCAATCACTAAATCTAGCTGAGATGCTGCAATATCCCAATTGATAGTTCCATTCCATTTTGAAATATCTACAATATAACCCATACATTCCAGCTCCTTTTTAATGTCTTATTCATAGCTTGTTTTATTGTAAGCCTTATCTCTCTAAAACTAGCTATCTATAATATAAATAAAAAGAATCGTTACTGTTTTAAAAAATATATTCTCTTTCAGAAATATTTCTATTAACTTTAATATATATACCATATAAAACATTCTCATATTTGAAATATACCCTACTATTCATTTGTTATGTAATCTCGTCCTATCAATCAAGGTATCAATCATTTTTACGGATATTAGAAAAAATCCCCCTACATTATTAAATTAAAACTTCCAATATCAATTCCCTTTCAGCTAATATAAAGCATTCCTCATTTTCTATATATTCTTAAGTCAAAATTACTATCTTTCCATGAAATTTGAGATTCAGAAAATTTTTAATTAACAGAAGATTATTCCTACTAACCTACAATTGTCCAATCTGCACACTATTGGTGCATAAAAAAGACATTTTCTATTCATGAAAATGTCTTTTTATAGTCTAATAAAACAATTTTGGTGTTAAATCTTTATTTTGTAATTGTGTATTTTCACTGTTCATAACACAACTTGTAGAAAATAATATTGGGCTATCACAAACCTCATCATTCATTACATCACGAAATACATTGGCAGCAACACCTGTAAACGTTTGACATAAGTTAGAAATATCGTCATTGAAAAACTGAATGACTTCCGCGGCGAAAACCGGAAAGACAACATTCGGTCCGCCAGGGAACTGAGGCTGTACCACAACTTGTTCAAAATAAGGATTATTTTCTAGTGCTACTTGAAATAAATGAGCTATTTCAAATGCATCTAGTGGACAAGGAAATGGATTTACAATTTCATTCTCATTATTCGTTACAATAACTGTCACACTTACATTCCCAAATTGTACAAAAGATTTTAAAAGCGTTGCTAATGCTCTCGCTTTTTCATTACTTAACGCATGCACTAAAATAATATAATTACCACCAACAGGAATAAGCGGCCCAACTGTAACAGTTGGATCAGCACCTATTGAATTTTTTAATTCATTAAAATATGTGATCCACGGTGGCGAAAGCTGAGCTTGTACATTTTCTTCCACTATTTTATACTACCTCCTTATACAATTCTTACTAACATAATATGTAGAAAATAAAAAAATGCATTAGTTATATTAACCATTTGCGTATTTATTGATTATATTAATTAAACGTTTTATTTCGCATTCTCAATTTCCCCTTTACATCTTTAAGCAATTTTACTACTATGAAATTCTTTATTATAAGCAAATCCACTGAAGTTTCATATTATACTAATACGACTCTACATCCTTTAACTTATAATACTCAATATTAGGAGCTGATTTCATGGAAAAAAAACCTATCATGTTCAAAATCCCACCAAATTCAAAACTAAAAGTTACATTTTTCGGTCCTTGTAACGAAGTAATTACAAATGTGTCTATAATTAATCAACTATGCACCCCTAGATGTCAAACTATCACGCAATATCCAGACTTTAAGAAATATGTGACTGAAGTACGATCGCTATCCCGTTGTTAGTCCGCATAATGTACGATTTTCACAAATTTGTTACCTAAAATAACTGAGAAAGAAAATAGATGCATTCCTAAACTAAAATTACACATTTTATGATATTCCATTGATAATTCATTGATTTTTTACACGTTTTTATTAAAAGAACATATATTATCGTATGGAGATTATCCACTCATAAAACCTATCTTTCTTTAGAGCGTACTTTTTATGTATGCTCTTTTTTTATGTAACCGTCCCCCTTCTAAATTGACCAACAATATATTAAAATTCTTTATATACACAAGGAGGTCAAATATGTTCAAGCTGCATCCAATACTACTCATCTTAGGATTGATTTTATTTTTATATAGTGTACTCGCCTTTATGTTATTCTTTTCAGTGTATTAGCATTGCCTACACAAATCTATGTTCAATATGTAATTTCTATATAGTAAAAAAAACGTAATGATACGATTTTTTATGTATTCCGTCTTTCTGGTTCTATAAGAAAACTAGTAAACTTACTAACAATGAGTTTTCAGAAGCATGTTACTTATTTACATATTATTTTGTTCAATACCTGAAGAAGGTTGAAGCCTCTGAAAATTAAACTATACTTTACCTATTTACTTATATATTTTAGAAAAACAATAATAATCCCCCACCATTTGGTAAGGGGATTAACTAAACCTACTAAAAAATATTTAATGATCTGTTTTATTTAATTGGAGAAGGAAATCTTGCTGCTTCAAAGTGAACCGTATTTAAACCATTAACATTTTGTATAATTACGCCCGCAATACTACTTTCTGCAAAAACTTCAACTAAATCTCCTGCTTCTAATTGAAGAATAGTAGTTACTGAAACATCATTATTAAAAAATACTCCTGTTCCAAAGAAATCATTATCTATCGCTATTGCTGGATTTCCATTTACACGAATTTCTACTCTAGCTCTGTAATTCACATTAAAATCATTTGGAGAAAATGTTATATTTCCTAATACATTATATACCCCTCTAGTTTTCGGAGTGAAAATGGATGTTACTGGATTATATTCATTCGCTAGATCAAATTGTTCATTTTGAAATAATACTTTAACAGGAGTATTTGCTAGAACAGGTTGATTAACTGTATTCACAGCTCTAAATGCCGATGCCCTTACAAGCTCCTCTTTCTTATCATCACAACACTTCACCTTTACATACTTCCTATCACATTTACTACTTTTCCTATAACAATCATGACTTTCCTTTTTGTAATCTTTACAATACTTACAGTAATAATAAGACATAGTTAGTCCCCCTTTACACTTATTTTTACATAGTATGCTATATAGATTAGAATAGCTTGGACGACCTGTTACTATTTTTAATAGAGTAAAAAAACCTCACCATTTCGGTGAGGGTTTACCTTTAAGCTTCTGTAAATTCATTGTTTAATGACTTTATTTAATTGGAGAAGGAAATCTAGCTGCTTCAAAATGTGCACCATCTTCTAAAGGACTTAAAACTCCATCTATACTACTTTGTGCATAAATCTCAACTTCATCCCCTGCATTCAATTGAACAATCGTCGAAACACTTACTACATTTCCAAAACTTATTGGACCAAAAAAGTCATTATCTATAGCTATCGCTGCGTTTCCATTCACACGAATTTCTACACGCGCTCTATAATTTAAAGTTGGATCATTTGGAAAGAAACCAATCGTTCCAATAATAGAATATACTCCTTTAGTCTTCGGCATAAAAATAGATGTTGCTGGATTATACTCATTCGCTAAATCAAATTGTTCATTTTGAAATAACACTTTCACAAAAGTATTAGCAGGAACATTTTGATTTACTGTATTTCTAGCTCTAAATGCGGATGCTCTAACAAGATTGTCCTTGTTATCATGGCACTTACTAGTGTTCTTACAACAATCATTATGCTTCTTTTTATACTCCTTACAATACTTACAGTAGTAATAACAAGACATACTAATTCCCCTTTCAAACTTATTACTACATATTATGTAAGATTGATTTATAAGGTTTGGACTAGCTATTTTTATTATTCATAAGGGCGCTATTAACCTGCACCCTTATTTATATACACCACTTCATTCCTTATTAGTTATAAGTTGTATACAGTTCCATATGGAATAGTAAGAAAAGAACTTCCGTACGGTGTAACATGATGTACTGGGTAAAAATACTCTACGGATGAATAATACGGTTGTACACCTTGCTGCTGCATTTGCAATTGTTGTTGCATTTGCAATGCTTGTTGAATAGCTTGGACTGTACTTTGTGCTCCACTATACGTTATAGATGTACCATACGCTGGTCGCATACCAGTTTCAGAATTAAAATATGAATAAAACATGATTTTCAGCTCCCTTCCCGTATAAGTTATTACAAATTATATTATGATTCTTTATTTCAGTGGGTACTATAAAGCTAGTCCGCTCGCTTATATTCAAATGACAAAATAAAAAAGTAGCTGCTAGACTACTTTGACTCCTTCTTATTACCAAATGACATGATATACATATTCTCCTGTTACACGCTCATTAATTCCCGCAACCCTAACGAACCTAAGTAAATCCGCTCCTTGAAGGAAATATACCGAAATCGTAACCGGTACTTGTGACCACATGAATTGATAAAGCTCATTCACTCTCTGATTCGTCGTAACGATTAAATCATTTACAGGTCCATGATTCCATGCAGAGGTTTGAACTGAAGTGAAAGAAAGGTCTTTCCCATTAACCACTATTCTTGATACGCTTTGAGTTATGTCCACAATAATCCCCTCCAACATTACAAAAATTGGACCTTTTTTAGTTCATATTATTATAAATATTCTTGACTGTAATAAATGTTTAAGGCAAATCCCTAATAAAGTGAAACTTTAATCAGCCCTCACCAATCGGGCTTTTACGGGCAGCCCGACTCCACCTAACTTCTTTGCTTCCGCTGAATTTTGAGGTGAGGATCTTACTGCCCGTTAATGCGGGATAAATTTTTTTATTCATATCCCTTAATTCCCATTACAACCATATAATTTCTAACCTTATTCAATTTTTGTAATTAAAATAAAAAATAGCTAATTCACTACTTAAAAAGTAAAAAAAGCATCAGATTGACTAGTAAGTAGATGGTTAAATGAATGTAAAATGTTTTTAAATTATCTACTCTTTTTTTAGTTTGGAAGTAACTCTCATCTCGTCCCATCTTTATACACCACTTTCTTAATCACACTGAACGCAATATTCAATTGATGAGTTTGTCATTTCGTTACCTCCAATTAACGCCTTTGTTCAATGTAGTAATTTTCTTGTATAATAAAAGTTAATTAATCTAGAAGGGACTGAATTATGCGCAGATATCAATATTTTTAATCTACCTATCATTACAACATAACGGAGGTAAAAGTATTGATTACAGAACTACACTCACAGAGATTATATTTAAGGAAAATGAAAGCATCTGATTCACTAAGGATGTTTAAAATATGGTCTGATCCTGATGTCACTAAATTCATGAATATAAGTAATTTCACTGATGAGAACGAGGCAAAAGATATGATTCAATTCCTTAACGAACTCGCTCAAAACAATAAAGCTATACGTTTTACTATTATTGAAAAAGAATCTAATCACATTATCGGTTCATGTGGCTATAATTCCTTAGATTTTGAAAACTCAAAGACTGAGATTGGCTATGATATTTCAAAAACATTTTGGGGTAAAGGATATGCACCTGAAGCAATATCCTCTTTACTAGATTATGCTTTTACACATCTAAAACTAAATCGTGTTGAAGCAAAAGTTGAACCTGCAAATGTAAATTCCATAAAAGTATTAGAAAAATTAAACTTTACTTTTGAAGGTACTCTGAGAAAGAGCGAAAAATCAGCTGGAAAGCTTATCGATTTAAATATCTATTCGAAATTAATAAGCGATTAATTTTAGTCCCTCTGCCCATACTCAATCAAAGTGTGGGCTTCTTTAATTTCTGTATAAAATTCAAAAGTTTGACACAATCCTGGAAAAAGCTTATAAAGAAAAGTGAGGTTTCGTTATTTTCACACTTAGTAGCGCAGTCATGTTACATACAATTTTATAAGTGTGAACGAACTACAAAACTAAAAAACAAATAATAAGTTTGCAACATGTTTGCAAATACGAATTTTGCATATAAATTCGTGTGATATTGAAAGGAGTTTTACTTATGAAAGAAATTAAAACAGAACAAGAATTCAAAGACATCATCGCAAGCGAGGAGCCTGTAGTTGTTAAGTTCTTTACTACATGGTGCCCAGATTGCGTACGTATGGACAACTTTATCGGAGATGTAATGGAAGAGTTCAATAAATTTGAATGGTATTCTATTAATAAAGATGAGTTTCCAAGTATCGCTGAAGAATATCAAGTAATGGGTATTCCAAGTTTACTTGTATACCAAAATGGTGAGAAGTTAGGCCACTTACATAGTGCTAACGCAAAAACTGAAGAGCAAGTTACTGAGTTTTTAGAAGCATACTAAAATAAAAGCCCTCTGGAAAATATTTTTCAGAGGGCTTTCATCTATTTTCATACTTATCTTTTGACGTTTTTCATCGTTTAATGAATTACACCTTGTCATTATAAGAATAATACATAGTAAGAAAAGTATTCGTTTCTTCATCCATCTACCCTCCTATCTCTTTAGTAAATAAACTCCAATTCGGTTTACACCCTGACTTTGTACTTTTCAACATATTTTTCCTTCACGAAACTTTGTTATCCCCTTCTTAAAAAGCTATAAAACGTCAACAATGTTTGTATAGACCCACACGACTTTCGTTTGATACTCTATTTATAGAAAGAATTCCTTTAAAGAAAGGTGAGTGATTACAATGGATACTCTTTCTCATAAAGAAGCTGATAAAGGTGCTATTGTCAGCATTATGGCCTACATATTTTTATCCTCTATGAAAATCATCATCAGTTATATTACCCTCTCTAGTGCATTACGTGCTGACGGTTTAAATAACTTAACGGATATCGGTGCTTCTTTAGCAATATTAATTGGTCTAAAAATATCTCGTAAACCTCGTGACCCAGATCATCCGTATGGGCATTCGCGGGCCGAACAAATCGCATCACTTGTTGCGTCCTTCATTATGGCAACAGTCGGATTAGAAGTTGTTATTAGTGCCATTCAATCTTTCTTAAATCCGAAACAAGCAGCACCTAATGTACTCGCTGCATGGGTTGCTCTATTTTCTGCTGTCGTTATGTACTGCGTGTATTTGTATACGAAAAAAATTGCAGCACGAACAAAAAGTAAATCATTAGAAGCCGCTGCAAAGGATAATTTATCAGATGCACTCGTAAGTATTGGTACTGTAGTAGGTATTGTCGGTTCTCAGTTCCAAATGCCTATTTTAGACCCTATTGCCGCTTTAATTGTTGGTCTTATTATTTGTAAAACTGCATGGGAGATTTTCGTAGAATCTTCTCATATGCTAACAGATGGAATTGATCCTGATAAAATGGAGGAATACGCTGATGCTATTGAACATATTGGCGGTGTGGAAAACATTGTAGATATTCGAGCACGTATGTACGGGAATCAAACGTACGTTGATATTACAATTGAGGTAGATGCTCGTATGGATGTTGGAGAAAGTCACTGTATTACTGACAATATCGAGGCTATGCTTCGCAAAAAGTTCGGAATTTACCATGCACACATTCATGTTGAGCCAATGAAAAAAGAACCTATTATGACATAGGTTCTTTTTTTATGAACGTTTTATGAAATATAACACATAAAACGAGCCAGCTACCGCCAGCTGCCCATCCTGCTAATACGTCAGATGGATAGTGCACGCCAAGATATATTCGGCTAACTGAAATAGATAATACAACAAAGCTTGCTATAAGAATAATTAATAATTTTTTATGCAATGAAATACGATCTTCAGTAATTGTGACGTATGCAATAAATCCTAAAAAAGCAGTAGCATTCATCGTATGACCGCTCGGAAAACTATATCCAGTTGCAGTAACAAGCTGCGTGACATCAGGTCTTGCTCGTTCGTACCATAGTTTAAGCATACTGTTTAAATAACGAGATCCGTAGTAATTAATTGTTAGAAGTAACGCACTAAGCAACTTTTTTCTAACGAGAAAATACATTACAAGAATAATGAGTAATGGAAAATATATTCTTTTTGAACCGATAAAAGACACCCAAGTAAAATAGGTCGTCAAATAATCGTTTCGAAAGCTTTGAATAAAATGTGCGACTATATTGTCAAAATTCTCAATACAAGCGGTATGATACGAAAGTGATAATACGACAAAACAAATGAGTAACGTAAAACTTAGCAAGTATAAATGTCGATATCGTTTCACATACATAACCTCACTATGCAAAAAAATGGAGCGGTTGTTTTAGTTTTCCTCTCCATTTCTTTTTTATGCATAGTTTATTAAAAAATATAATTATTAATTTTTTGCTTCATCTCAGGGATATCTTCTCTTGTTACGGTAAAACGAATCACCTTCTCATCAAGATCAAGCGCCTCAGCGAATAATCCAGCTAAACCTCGGGATTTTCTATCTACTTCCATAATAATTTCTAGTCGGTCGTATGCACGTGGCAAGATTAATAATTCTAATTCATCTAATTTCCCATAATGCTCTCCAGAAACCGGAATAAACTCAAATTCTTGTGCGAATGGAACTTGCTTACGTAATCGATGCGGTAATTCTTCACATTCTATATGACGTGCTTTAAACCCTAATTCATTTACACTATTTAAAACACTACTTAATAATGCATTGGGTAACACTTGAACGTAGTCGCGGTCACTTGGGTCTATACTACGTTTAATATCAAGACCTGTATGAATCCAAACCGTTTTCATACCAAGTGTAAGTGGTGCTTCAATTGGCATTGGAAAAGAAAATGGAATTTCAACTTTTTCATTCGGTTCTACAGAAAAAGGTTCTGTTAAGCGTACTCGCTCTAAATCATATGTTGCTGTTACTTTTTTATCATCCACTTCTCGTACATACGACGTCGATAATGTTAAGTAAATGCTTTCAATTTGTTGGCTAACTGAACCCCCAGTTATATGAACCTTTCCAACTATTTCTTCCCCAACAATATACTCATCTTTTTCAAGAACAGTATCTACCTTTGCACTTCCAATACCAACGCTTGCTAAAAACTTTTGAAACATGGAGTCTCCATCCTCTCTAAAGCAGAAGCTACATCTTGTTTTAAATCTTGTACATTCTCATAGTACGGCGTTTTTATTTGTAACATTCGCATAAGCATTTCGCGATTATAATTTTCCAAAGTTAATTCTTCGTACCATGGTTTTTCCTTTTTTTCATTAGATTCATATCCTGCATATAATAAAAATAATGAGAAATGACCGAGCGCATAAAAGTCACTACGAAAGTGAACTTCTCGCATCAAAGCTTGTTCACCTTCGTAAGTTGTAGCTCGCTCATCATCCTCACCTTTCCATTTAGCCAATCCAAAATCAATAATACTAATTTGATTTTCTTTCATTAGTATGTTTGGAATGCGTAAATCTCGATGAATAATGCCTTCACTATGAAACACCGATACAATTTCTAATATTTTATATAAAATCTCAAAAACTTCACGTTCTGTATATACATACCCATCTATGAAAATATAATCTTCAAAATTTTTACCAGGCATGTACTCCATTACAAAGAAGCTCTTTTTCTCCCATATGAAATGATCATATAGACTAGGAATTGCATGATGATTCAATGTTTGTAAAATCATTTTCTCTTGTTCAAATGATTTTCTACCAGACTCATATCTTTGTTTACTTTGTCTTAATTGTTTTAAGACTTTATATCTATTTATTTGTAAATCATTAACGACATATGTAACCCCATAACTGCCCATTCCAATTACTGATTCAATTTTATAACGTTCTGCAACAATTGTATTTTTTCGCAGTGGTCTATCAAATAAAGCTAGTACACGACGCCATTTCATCAGCTACTTGAAAAGAAGCTACGGCTTTTACGTTTTCTTTTATAATGTTGATGTCCATAACCAGATGAACGTCGTTTATAATCGCTACTTGAATACGAGCGCCCTCTACGACGATAATCACTACTTGAATACGAACGATATTTTTTCTTTCCTAATAAAGAATCAATAATTTTTTTGAACATTCCTTCACCTCTTGAGTAAAATTTCCTTTTCATTATACCAATAATTATTGACTATATTTGTGACAGGTTTGTAAAGAGTAAAAAACGACGAGTTATGCCCGTCGTTACTTTCATTCATCCTCTTCATCAAAAACTTCATCAATCATACATTTCTCTAATAAATACTCAAATGTAATATCTGCGAGATCTTCAATTTCTTCTCGTTTTGGGACGTACCCTCTTTCAATTAGTTGCTCATAAAAAAACTCCGCAATCTCTTCCGTATCAATCACGACTTCAATTTCCTTCATGAGCATCACTCCTTTATTTCTGTTTTATGAAAAAATCTCAAAATTATGTATATGAGATTAGAAAAATAGATTTTATTTTTTTATAGGTCATAAGCTTTGGACGAGATGCATACGATTGTAGTACAAGCTATTCAAAGGGGGAAACAATAATGGAAAATCAATATGAAGTAGGACAAACAAAAGAAGAGTTCATGCATGAAGATCAATGGGCAGACTCTCTTATAAAGTGGCTTTTTATTTTTTTAATAGTTGTAGGCATACCTTATACTGCATATGTTGTTGTTCAATTTATTCTCTCTTTCTAGTTAACTATTTTTTCTCTGTCAATTTAACTAAATAATTATGAACAACATCCATTACAATTTTATATTCTTCATCTTTAAATGTATCGAACAATAATTGATAATCGTTATAAATATCAAGTAACCCATCAATGATTTCTTGACGATTCGTCTTAACACTCACTTTTTTCGAGTTGTTAATTGACTTTAACTTACCTAAATCTAATTTATTCATACCTGCTTTATCTTGTTTCAGTTTCTTCAAAATTGCATTTGCCGTTTGAGCATTCGCAAGTAACGTTAAATCTGACTCATCCGCTTCTAACCATTCACCATCCGTAATCCGTGACAATTCATAAATTGTATCTTCCCATGCGTCATTCTTATATCTCCATACTTCTGTACGAAAACCAACAATACGGAAAACATCTTTATCATATCCAGTTACTTGCACAAGATCACCAAACGTGAAATTATAATTTAATTCAATCCACTCCGTATCGCCCTTTTTCATATCTTGCTCTGTAACGTGCTGCAATGTTTGCTCTACGTAAAATCCATCGTGATTATTGACTTCGTATACATAAACTCCATCTAAAACCTTCATATTTGTGATTTTCCCAACGGTTCCATATAGCGTAATCACGACTATGTCCCCTACGTTGTATTTAGGTTGTTTTTTTCTTGCCATCTCTATCTCTCCTTTTTTTGACGTCGTGATTTTGATATCAGTATATGCAACCTACATAAAAACGCTTATCACAGAAGCTTATATTCATAAATTTTTTCAATAAAAATTATAATCTTATAAAATTTACGTTACACTCAAAAGAAAGCTAGTAACTAGACTAGCTTTAAATCAACAAATTTCATAATAAAAAACATACAGAATACTTCACTTTAAACAAAGTAATGTATTCTGTATGTTTTCAAATAGTTTTTATCTATCTTGTATGTATAAATCCCAGGCTTCATCAAATATAGACATACTTTCTAGCATTCCGCTCAACTCTAAGTATGAACTAATTTCATCATAGTCTTCAGATTGCTTCGGAAAACTTAAATCATCATACATCGCCTCTGCTAAATCTGAAATTTCATTTCTAAATAAAGCTGCACGATGCTTCATCATATAATGGTAAAATGTCTTTTTCAAAAATATTCCCTACCTTTCTAACTTGGGTACATTATACAAGGCAAAAAAGAAAAAAACCAGCATAAAAGCTGGTTAAAAGTCGAAATAATTTCTTTTTAATAGACGCGGTCTTCCCATTAATTCTTCATACGTTAGTTGTTTTGGTAAATCTTTCGTGTAAATTAAAAATAATTGATCTTCAATTTCTTTTACTGTATGGTCTGATTGATAGTCCATCCCGCACGAGGAACAAGAAATACATGGTGTCTTTTGGATTTCAATGGCTTTCGTACCATCTGGTAATTCCCAATATACAGTATTCAAGCTTTCTTTCGCTTCTGTACTGTCACACCACATACAATTCATACTGCATCACCCTCAGTTTTTTTGTCGTTTTCTTCTAATTTAGCCATTTGTGCTTGATATTTTTTATCTTTTAATTGATCACGTTTATCACGTTTATCTTTTAAAGATGCATGAGTATCATTATCTTCATAGTCTTTACGACGGTTCATACGCTGTAAGTCGTCTGGAACGAGGTTAAATTTCTTATCGCTCATAAGACCTGCGATACCAACATCTGAACGTTTTTCTTCGTAGTTCGGATAAATCTCTTTAAAGTATCCTTCCGCTCTTCCTGGAATATAGCTCTCTGGCTCTGGATACGTCGTAATAACACCTTCAAAGTTACGAAGTACAACTTTATCTGCACTTTGTGAGATTAAATAGTTTGGTTGAAGTGCAATTTTACCGCCTCCACCTGGCGCATCAACAACGAATGTCGGAACAGCATAACCAGATGTGTGTCCACGTAAACCTTCAATAATTTCAAGACCTTTAGATACTGGTGCACGGAAGTGACCGATACCTTCAGATAAATCACATTGATAAATGTAATATGGACGTACACGGATTTTTACTAAGTCATGCATAAGTTTTTTCATAATTGGAACGCTGTCGTTAATACCAGCTAAAATTACTGCTTGGTTTCCGACTGGAACACCAGCATTCGCTAACATTTCACATGCCTTTTTCGATTCTTCAGTAATTTCAATAGATGTATTGAAATGTGTATTTAACCATACTGGATGGTATTTTTTAATAATGTTACATAAATTTTCTGTAATACGTTGTGGGAATACTACTGGTGCTCTCGTTCCGATACGAATAATCTCAACATGCGGAATCTCTCGTAAATTTTTTAATACATATTCTAAAATTTTATCGTTAATTAGAAGTCCATCACCACCGGAGATTAATACATCTCGTACTTGTGGTGTTTCACTAATATAAGCAATCGCATCATCTAATTGTTTCTTCGGTACACCCATTCCAATTTGTCCACTAAAACGACGGCGTGTACAGTAACGACAATACATAGAACATTGATTTGTTACTAAGAATAGTACACGGTCCGGATAACGATGTGTTAGCCCTGGAACTGGTGAATCTTCATCTTCGTGAAGCGGATCTTCTAAATCATATTTTGTTTTATATAACTCTTCCGAAATCGGTACTGATTGCATCCGAATCGGACAGCGTGGATCATCAGGATTCATTAGCCAAGCATAGTACGGTGTAATGTTTAACGGGATCGTTTTCGTTGAAATTTTAACGCCCTCTTCTTCTTCAGGTGTTAAATTAATTACTTTTCTTAAGTCATCTAACGTTTTGATCGTATTCGTTAATTGCCAAACCCAATCATTCCATTGCTCTTCAGTAACATCTTTCCATAATTCGATATCCTTCCAGTGACGATTTGGTTTGTATACATCATGTAACATTGCTATTCCCCCTTTTTATACGCTCATCCTTTATATAAGCAATAGTTATGCCAACTTTACATTGTTGATAAGTAAATGTGCGGAGAATCCTATTACATAAGCGAAAAAATATTTTTAAGCGTTGTATGAAATCAATACTTAACATCATATTCATTACTTTTTATATATGTAAACGCTCTTTTATTCGTGCAAACACACAAAAACCGCCGATTATTCGGCGGTTTTGTCGTACTTGCTCAGTTTATATTGAAGCGTTTGACGAGGGATACCTAACATTTTTGCGGCTTGTAATATATTCCCTTCCGTTTCAATCAACGCTTGATCTATTAATTCTTTTTCTGTTTGATGAAGTGCTTCTCTAAGTGGCATTATACCCTTCTTCTTCGAAAAATTCTCTTTCCGAAATGTACGTGGTAAACAATTGGCTGTTAATGTATTCCCTTCTGCAATAATAACAGCATGTTCAATCGTATGTTTTAACTCTCGGACATTTCCAGGCCACTGATAAGCTTGCAGTCTATCTTTCGCTTCCTCATCAATTTGAAGTACACCTTTTTTATAACTTTTATTATATTCTTTCAAAAAATAAGATGCTAATAATAGTACATCCTCAGTTCTTTCACGAAGCGGTGGGATATATAATGAAAATACGTTTAAGCGATAATATAAATCAGTGCGAATTTTATTCTCTCGTAAACATATTTCTGGAGGCTGGTTCATTGCGGTAATAACACGAACATCTACTTTTCTCGTCTTATTATCACCAATTCTTCTAATGACTCCATCTTCTAACACTCGTAACATTTTTGCCTGCAAATCAAGAGGCATTGAATTCAGTTCATCTAAAAATAATGTACCACCATCAACAAGTTCAAATAGCCCAGCTCTTTCAATCGCTCCTGTATAGCTTCCTTTTGTCGTTCCAAACAATAAACTTTCTAATAGCGACTCTGGTAAAGCTGCACAGTTTTGTGCAATAAATGGCTTGTTTTTTCTTTTAGAAGCTTCATGAATTGCTTGTACGAACAGTTCTTTTCCTGTTCCTGTTTCACCATATATTAAAACATTTGCGTCTGTTGGTGCTACTTTTTGTGCTAACTCTTTCGTCTGTTTAAACCGCGTATCATTTGTCACTATCGTCTCAAATGCAGCATGCTTTTTAATCACTTTTTTTCTAGATGATCGCTTTATTTTCGACTGTAAGTCAACAATTGTGTCAGTAAGTTTTTGAATTGTAGAGTAATCCTTTGCAATTTCAACAGCCCCAGCAATATTCCCATCTATAAAAATAGGTAACGTCGTATTTACTGTACAAACATCTTCACCATTTAAATTTTGATAATGCTGTGCTTGATGTACGATAGGTTTTTTTGTATCTAGTACTTTCATCAATGTACTCGTTTCCCTTGATAAAGACGGGAACGCTTCTAACAGATGTTTCCCTAACACTTTTTCAATCTTCGATCCATCGTGTTTTGCAGCTACAGAATTGTAAAATATTGTAATTCCATTCTCATCTACAGCGTGTATAGCCTCATCAATACTGCCCAAAATCGCTTCAATGACTTCTTGTGTCGAAACTGCTAGCAATGTCATCCCCCCTCTTGCCGAAAATCCAGCAATTACATGCCGAATTTTAGGCACACCTATGTGCGATTGTAAGCATGACGATTCCGTTCTATAATTTTGACCAATTTTATTTTTTCATTAGATAACTCGAAACTCTAATTAGTACAGCTTTTCGAACACCCAGCTCCACCTAACTGTTTTGCTTTACAGCCGAATTTTGAGGCGGAAGTTTTACTGCTTTCGAATAGCTAGATAGATCTTTCACCCAAATATTCATATCTTCCAACTTATCGAAAATGTAGCAATTATTCGCCAGTCTTCCTGTATACGTATAACCTAATTGATGAAATGCAGCATTCATTCCGAAAGAAAGCGATCGAGCAATTGTATAGGAGCAGAAAATAGATCTTTCTCGAAGCTCTTCCTCTAATTTAATTAGTAAACTTTTCATAAATCCATGTTTACGATATTCAGGTAAAGTAGCACAATTCGTTAATTCTGCATTCCCTTCTTTTATATTCATTTCTGCAGATGCTGTACTAATAATTTTCCCCTCATATTCATATACGTAGTAAATTGTATCGTCTTCTTTCATCGTCTGTAATACATAACTCGCTTCATTTAAAGGTGTCGGATACACTTCAAATACTTTTCCGAATACAGTTGCTAATTCTTCTGCATCTTCTTCAGTCGCTTTTCTCAGCAAAAATTTCTCTGGAACTACTTTTTCTTTTATTTCTTTTCCTTTTACACCGCTTAATATAGTATCTTCCTCAGTCCAATGCATACTATTTCGTCTTTCATCATTATTATATTTCACAAAAAAGTATGCATCGTGTCCTTGAAAATAATGAGGTATCGTTGCTTCCAACAAAAAACCGAAAGAGAGCCATGTTGAAACATGCTCTCCCTTTCCTTTAATAATACATTTAGTGAAAGAATGTTCCTCTGCTAGTTCGTCAATTGTCTGTATAATACTTTCAACATTTCCTGTATAGTGATCTACCCGAATACGCTTATTAAAATAATCTAAAACGCCTTCTACTGTATAACAATTCGTCTGTTCTCTAAAAGATTCATAGTATTTCATTTTCTCACCTCACACCAATCTAGTAATGTACATGCAATAATTTTTGCGGCAGCTATCATTTTATCAACTTCTATATATTCGTTTGGATAGTGTGCTACTTTCGTCTCTCCTGGACCAAATACTATTGTTGGTACGTTTGCAATTTGTGTAAATAAACCTCCATCAGTCCCCCACGGAGATGCTTCAATAATTGGTTCGTTCCCTTCGATTTCAACAAAGTTGTGATGAAGTGTTGTAATGAGTTCATGATTCTCTTCTAATTCACCAGGAACCCATCTCGCTCCAAACCACTCTACTTCTACTGGATTTTCAACAAACCAATTGTCCACATCATTTAATTCAACAATCCAATTCTCAAACTCTTCTTTTGCCGCCTCTATAGTCTCATTCGGCGCAACACCGCATCTTCCTTCTAAAATTAATTCATCTGGAACAGAACTTGGCCAACTCCCTCCTTCAATTTTCCCAATGTTAATTGGAATTGGAATCGGAATCCCTTTAAATAACGGATCTGTAATTCGACTATTTCTTTTCTCCTCTAGCTTTCTTACATGTTCTATAACAAACATACTTTTTTCAATTGCACTAACCCCTTCATAACGTGTTCCACCGTGTGCAGCTTTCCCTTTTACACGTAAACGAAACCACATGGAACCTTGTTGTTTCGGGAAAAACTTCATATTAGTAGGCTCTGGAATAATGACACCATCTGCCTTATATCCTCGTAATATAGTTGCTAATGTCCCTGCTCCGCCACTTTCCTCTTCTATTACACTTTGAAAATAGATGTCTCCTTTTAATTCAATGCTAGATTCAATAATCGCTTCCATTGCAAGCATGAGTGCGACATTTCCACCTTTCATATCCGTCGTTCCACGGCCATATATACGATTTCCTATTTTCTCACCGCTATAAGGATGATGTTCCCACTGATTCACATCCCCTTCTGGAACTACATCAATATGCCCATTTAATATCATAGATTTCCCGTCGCCACTTCCTTTTAAAGTTGCTACAATATTTGGGCTATCTGAAAAACTTGTACGGGGTGATACAAAATAAGGATGATCTTTCATTTTAGAAAAAGAAGGCTCCCATATATCGAGGTCTAAACCTAATTCACGTAATTTTTCAATCACAATCGCCTGCGCACCGCTTTCATCACCAGATACGCTCTTTTCTTGAATTAATCGTTTTAAAAATTTCACACTTTCCTCTTCATGGCTCTCAATATAATCACAAACTTGCTTTTTTAATTGCTCCATATATTACATCTCCCTTCATTCAATTACTAGTAAGTTAGAACTAATTTGAAAATCAGCTTCTGTATGTCGTTTTATATCTTCTACTGTGTATGGGCTCATTAATTCTTGTAATATAAGTCCACTCGGAGTTACCTCCATGACCGCCATATCAGTAATAATTAAATCTACACATTTCTTTGAAGTTAATGGCAATGTACACTCTGAAATAATTTTTGCATTTCCGTACTTATCAACATGATTCATCACAACAACGACCCGCTTCGCTTTTTGTGCTAAATCCATTGCTCCACCAATACCTGGAACACGTTTTCCAGGTACAATCCAGTTTGCTAAATCACCGTTTTCACTTACTTGTAATGAACCAAGAATCGTTATGTCTAGCAAACCTTTTCGAATCATACCAAACGCTGTACAACTATCGAAATAACTCGCTCCTGTTATAAGAGAAGTTGGTAAACCTGCCGCGTTACACAAATTTTCGTCTTCATTCCCTTTACTTGGCGTTGGTCCCATACCGACGATTCCATTTTCCGCATGAAACATAACATTTATATCGTTAGGCAAATGATTTGGTACAAGCGATGGTATGCCAATACCTAAATTTACAATCATGCCATTTTGTATTTCTTTCGCCGCTCGCCTAGCAATCTTATCCCTCACTTCTACGCCCATACCCATTTCCAGTTCACTCCTTCCGATGGTACAATATAATTTACGAAAACACCTGGAACGACAATTTCCTCTGGATCTAAACTTCCAAGCGGGACTATTTCTTCTGCTTCTACAATTGTTATATCCCCAGCCATCGCTACGTGAGGATTCATATTTCGTGCACTTTTGTCAAATACAAGGTTCCCAAACGGATCTGCCTTTTTCGCATATACAATTGAAACTTCAGCAGTTAATGCTGTTTCAACTAAGTAGGTCTTACCATTCATTTCAACTGTTCGTTTTCCCTCTTCCACAATCGTATCAACACCAACATCAACTAAAACACCACCAAGACCAACGCCACCGGCGCGAATGCGCTCTGCTAATGTTCCCTGCGGAGAAAACTCAATTTGTAATCTTCCCTCGTTTAGTTGCCTTCCTGCATTTGGGTTGGAGCCAATATGAGAAGTAATTAGTGATTTAACTCTTTCATTTGTAACAAGACGACCGATACCTACATCAGGGAATCCAGTGTCATTTCCAATCAAATTTAAATTTGTAACGCCTTTTTCTAAAATTGCCTGTATTAAAGATGGAGGGGATCCAATCCCTCCAAATCCCCCAAACATTAATGTCATATCATCATGGAACAAAGAAATTACTTCCTCAATTTCTTTTAATTTACCGAATGTATTTGTAATAGTTGTCATGCGATACTATGCCCTCCTTTTTGCATCATCTCTTCCACACTTTTAGAGAAAATTGAAAGTAATTCATCTAACTCGGAATATGTAGTTGTCATTGGCGGTGCTACAAGCAGTGCACTATCTTCTTTTCCTGCTTGCCCTGAAACTGCTTGGTATAAAAGTAGGCCATTTTTAGCTGCAACTGAAATAAGCTCCGACGCTTTTGTAAACGGTTGCAATTCTACTCCGATTAGCAACCCTTTTCCGCGCACATCAGCAATGATTGTCGATTGTTGCTGAACTTTCTGTAAGCCTTTTATTAAATACTCTCCCTTTTCTGCTGTTTTTTCAGGGAGATTATGTTTCTCCATATATTCAATAACAGCTAAAGCCGTTGCTGCAGACAATGGATTGGCACTTAACGTATGACCGCTCATTACTGAACGTGACCCACGTAATATTGGTTCCATAACACGATCACTTACAACTGTCGCTGCCATCGGTGTATATCCCGCTCCTAACCCTTTACCAAGTGTCATGATATCCGGTTCTACACCCCAATGCTCCATTGCAAACCATGCTCCAGTACGACCAAGCCCAGTCATCACTTCATCCGCAATAAATAAAATATCGTAATGGTCGCAAATATCTTTAATGACTTTATAATAGTCTTTCGGCGGAACAACCGCACCTCCAGCTGCTCCGATAATCGGCTCAGCAATAAAAGCAGCAATATGCTCTGCACCAATTCTTTCAATTGATCTTTCTAGTTCAGTCGCACATGCCAGCTGACAAGTTGGATATACCTTTTGAACAGGGCATCTGAAACAATATGGAGCTGGTATAGTCGGATAATCTTCCAAAATAGATACGAAACGTTGTCTACGTAGTGGGTGACCAGACATCGATAACGCACCCATCGTAATACCGTGATAACTCATCCATCTTGATAATATTTTATGTTTCCCTTGAATACCTCGCTCTTGAAAATGCTGAATTGCAATTTTCATAGCTGTTTCATTTGCTTCCGTACCACTATTTACAAAGAAACTCCAGTTCAAATCTCCTATACTTAAATCACTTAACTTCTTTGCTAATTTTTCAGCTGGTTCACTCGTAAACTGTGATCTATAAACAAAAGCAATCTCCTCAGCTTGCTTTTTAATAACGTCTGCAATCTCCTTTACGCCATGCCCAATACCTGCCGTAATTGCTCCTGACGAACCATCAAAATATTTATTACCATTTTGATCATACAAATAAACACCTTTTCCATGTGAAATCATTGGATACGGCTGACCAACAAGTGGTTTAATTAAGTAATCGCGCATAGCGCTCCCCCATTTCTCCAATTTGTATATATATATGAAGAAAATTGACGTTTCTTTCATAAAAAAGAATCCTCTGCAAAAGCAGTGAATTTATCAAAAAACTATTATAAAATATACAAATGAGTGCTTAAAAATATTTATAAAACAGAAAATTCAGAACTCAAAGCGAAGACCAATCCTTTTCTATACGCCCAAATAACCCTCCCTTTTATATGAAATGACTACATCACCAAATGTTTTTATAGCATAATGCCAGCTGCCCTTAAATGCCGACATTCTGTACACTTCGACGGAACTCCCGTTAAACTCCTTCCTAATATCCTACTTTAAATTGCATATTTTAAAACAAATTTCGACACCCCACCTTACTAACCAATTCAGATTCATATTTAATATGTAAACTTTTCATTTTTAAACTATAAAAAAAGAACCGATTAACCACACTAATCAGTTCGTCATGACGCTCTCTTATGGGTTAATACTGTCAATTGCTAAAATAAATAGAAAAATCATGTTTACAAATTCATCCTACAGCCTATAAGACAAAACCTTTTCATAACTTCATTCACAATTACTATCGGGATATCCCTATCCCGAAGTGGCACCCCTTTCCTCAGATTCAAACTACCTTTCCTTTATAATTTATGTAGGACAATTATCACTTTGTATGTGTATTTGCCTATAATTAAAAAAAACTCTAGTTTTCTAGCGATTGCTGGACATGTACTCAATATGTTAATTGAAATGCAGTTTCAATTTGGCATTTATTTTACTTTCGTGCAGTCATATGTACTGCTTTACTCTGCCAAATACTCGTAAGCACCAGCAGCTCTTTATGACGACATATTAGTTGTCAATTTTTAATATTCCCTTTATAAAATTATTTTTTTCGCATAACCGCTTTCTTGCTTCGCATATAGTTTTAATGATGACAAAGGAGGAATGTTCATGTCTCAATCTGAAATTGAAAAATATGGACAAGAAGTTACGCAATACGAACAGCTCGCACGTTACTATCAGTTTCGTAATCCTAAAAAATATATAGAATTATATATGAAATATTGCGATGCACTTTCAAAACTTGTACAGGCGCATGAGAAAAGGGATTCACAAGAAGCTGCTTTACCGTCACATATAAGAATTTTTCATGCCGATCCAAATATATCAGCGGTTGATATTTTAGTAAACGGACAAAAGGTTATTAAAAGTATTTCATTTAAGCAATTCAGCCCTTATTTATCATTAGTGCAAGGTAAATACCGTATAGATATTGTCCCTGTCGGAAATGAAACTCCAATCTTTTCAGCATTGGTACCAATAATGGGAAATCATACTTATACTCTTGCTGCAATAAATAGTGATAATCACCTACAATTACAACCTATACTTGATAATACACATTTACCAGCTGGTCAAGCTAAAATACGCTTTGCACATTTCTCTCCAGATACCCCTGTTGTAAATGTAGATTTAAAAGATGGAGATCATTTATTTGAAAATGTACTCTTTAAACAAATAACAGATTTTTTACAAGTTAGCCCTGGTACAGCAGATATTGAAATTTCACTCGCAGATAATAAAAACGTTTTATTGACTATACCGAAATTCAATGTTGAACCAAATGTTATTTATACAATTTCAATAGTAGGTTATTCAACTAAAGATCCTAAATTAGAAGCCGTTATACTTACAAATTAAAACAGTCTACACCATTCATTTGGTGTAGACTGTTTATTTTTGAAATGCAATTTGAAATTCTGTCCAATCGTTATCTGATCGACACATAATGGATCCATTATGTTTTTCCACAATTTGTTTACATACAAATAATCCAATACCAGTTCCTAACTTTTTAGTAGTTACAAATGGTTCAAAAATCGTTTCTACATTTTCAGCTGGAATCATTGGTCCATTATTTTTTATCACAATTCGAATAGCTTGATCTTCTTCAAATACATCAATGATAATTTTTCGTTCTTCTTTCATTGATTCAAGAGCATCGATTGAATTCATTAATATGTTTAAAAATACTTGTCTCACTTCACTTCGATAACCAACAAGCGGAATTGGATACGGTAAATTCTTTTCAATCAAAACATTCGCATTGACCAAACTCGGATATAAGAATTGTATAATGTCTTGAAACAAGTCATTAAGCCAAAACCGTTCCGATTCATTCCACATTTCTTTTTTCGATACGAGTAAAAATTGCGAAATACGAAAATTTAATTGATCTAATTCATGCGAAATAATATCTAAATACGATAAACTCGGATGATCTGCCTTTAATAATTTGACAAACCCCATAATGGAAGTAAGCGGATTACGAAATTCATGTACAAAACTAGCTGACATTTGTCCTAAAATCGTCAGTCTTTCTTTATGTGTTTCGTTAATATATTGCTGTTTTTCCTCTAAATTCTTCGATATAATTTCCGAGTATTTTAAAACAGTATAATAAATTAATTTGTCAAAACAAGTATGTATTTTTGCCATAATTGGTTTCAATTCACGAGCGCTAACATCTAATTCACACATCGCTTCGAAAAGTTCATTTCTTCCCACGTTTGCGTTATAAACAAAATCTCCAATATTCGCATCTGCTCCAGCACGTTCAATAGCAATTTTCTCGCATAACGGTTGAAGATAATTTATATCTTTATCTTCCATAGTAAGTTCGATAATTAACTCTAGTAAATCCTCTCCATTTTGAACTACTTCTAGTTTAAATGGATCTTTTTCGGAAATTATCATTTTGTTTTTCCAGTTCTCTACGAATTGGTGCCTATTGTTTTTCAAGTGTGAACAAAATATTTCTTTAATATCCTTATCGATTGGAAAAACCTCCATTCCCTCCATTTCCATACGACGAATACCCTTTATATTTTGAATATTAACACAAAAAATACGATTCGTTAATAGATTTTTGTCACATTTTGTTAATTTCTGTTGATAAAATTATTTTTTCTTTCTTATTTAACTAATTGTATGCAAATTCCCTTTTTCCTTCACATATTTTCATTATTTCCGTAGTCAAAACGACTTTTTTTTGCATCATTTTTAATTCTTGCGTACAATAGAAAATGAAAGGTGTGAAAAATATGGTAAATAAAAATGTGGAAGATTATCTCCAAGAAGGCATTTACGGCCAAAAGCAAAACAAACCAGAAGAACGTAATATGTATTTAACTACATTACGTGAGCGTGTAGAAATCGCTTTAACGATCGGTCAAGTAATGCAAAGTAATGTATACTCTGAAGTGGCAGGTAGCATGCGCTCTTCTCAATCATTACAACTCCTCCTAAATGGTAGCATTGCTTACCCACATTTATCAAAATACATTAAATTAGCAAACGAAAAAAATGTTCCTTTTACAATTGTTCAAAATAAAGATACAGAAACACCAATCGGTTTAGTATTAACTCATGCTACTGCTGTAGATAAAGAACAAATTTATGTAGAAGATACTATTTTCAAACAAGAAATGAAGTAAAAGTTACACTTAATTAAATAGTTACTAAAAGCGTAAAAAAACGAGTATGGAATCGTAAACATTTGAAGTGACCCCTAAAAGTTAGACATGGTTATTTCATTAGGCAGCTTGATAAAAGTGAGTCCGGTATTGCACCGGGCTCATTTTTAATTTTGCCTTTATCCGTTTCGTATTATAATACTCTATATATTTTTCTAATTCTATTTTAAAATGTTCTACACTTTCAAACTCTTTTATGTAGAGGAATTCCGATTTCATGATCCCAAAGAAATTCTCCATTACTGCGTTGTCGTAACAGTTGCCTTTTCGAGACATACTCTGCACAATATCTCTTGATTCAAGTGTACGGACATATTGTTTCATTTGATAATGCCATCCTTGATCTGAATGCATCACTAGTTGGTGATGTTCAGGCAAATGTTCTAATGCTTTTTCTAACATCTCTGAAACAAGTGAATACACCGGTCTAGAGCCTATTGTATAGGTAATAATTTCACCATTATACAAGTCTAATACAGGTGATAAATAAAGTTTCTCTCCAAATAATTTAAACTCTGTGATGTCTGTTACCCATTTTTGATTCGGTGCATCTGCATGAAAATTGCGAGCTAAAATATTTGGTGCAATTTTACCGGATTTCCCCTTATAAGACTTATATTTTTTTATACGTACAACACACTTTAATCCAAGCTCTTTCATAATGCGCTGAACCTTCTTATGATTCACTTTCTGACCACGATTCGTTAACTCATCACGAATGCGACGGTAGCCATAACGACCTTCATTTTCCTCATAAATTGCTTTAATTTCAGCTTTCAAATCCGCATCTAAATCCGGACGATTCATTTTCTGTACTAAATCATAATACGTGCTTCGTGGAATATTAGCTAGCTCCACGAGTGCCTTCACCGAATATTTATGCCTTAATTCATAGACTACTTGCGCTTTATCTTGTTTCGTGATTTTTCCTTGTTTTGAACTAAGGCATTCAACTTTTTTAAGTACTCATTTTCCATTTCAAGCTGTTTAATACGTGCTTCAAGTGCTCCGACTGAAATTTCAACTGGTGCTTGTTTTGATTGTTTATTTGAATCTTTGTTCAGGGATGGACGCCCCTTTTTCTTTGATTGAAGGGCATCAATTCCTTATGCTTCGAGTTGTTTTTTCCAAACAATAATCGTTGAATGGGCAGGGATGTTAAAGATAGCTGCCGGTTCAAACAAGGACGTACCGTTTTCAATCATAAAATTTAGTACGTCTAGTTTAAATTGTTGGGTGTAATTTGTATACCGTTTTAGAAAAGCTTCCGCACCATTCTGCTTATATTGGTTTACCCAATTCAAAATTACGGTGTCTCTTATACCAATGACTTTACCTATTTCTCGATAACTTTCATTTCCGTTCAAATAACGTAGAACGATTTGTATTTTTTCATCAGCTGTAAATTTAGCCATAGAAAAACTGCACCTCCAATTGTTAGACTGTGTCTAACAATTGGGGTGCAGTTCACATTCCCTACTCGTTTTTTAGCGCAAATTTTAAGTTTTCTATTTTATTTTTTAATACATACTAATTTCATTTCTGTCATTTCTTCTATTGCATATTTAATTCCTTCGCGCCCCGTGCCACTTTCTTTCACACCACCATAAGGCATATGATCTACTCTGAACGTTGGAATATCATTAATCATGACACCACCAACCTCTAGCTCATCAATTGCACGCATTGCTTTAAATAAATTATTTGTAAATACTCCTGCCTGTAAGCCGTAACGCGAATTATTTACTTGCTCAATCGCTTCATCAAATTCTTTAAATGTATTTACTGTCATGAGTGGACCGAATACTTCTTGGCACTGCACAGATACATGATCTGGAACATTTGTTAATACAGTCGGTTCAAAAATTCTTGCATCCCGCTTCTTACCACCGCATAAAACAGTTGCTCCTTCCTTGATTGCTTCTTGAACCCACATATCAATTCGCTCTACATCTTTTTTTGAAATTAAAGCTGATACATCCGTTTCCTCAAGCAGTGGATCACCAACAACAACTGATTCCATCGCTTTCTGTAGCTTCGAGAGAAATTCATGCATTTTCGTTTCATGTACAAAAACACGTTGTACGGAAATACAAACTTGCCCATTATTAACAAATGCTCCCCATTTTACACGTTCAATTATTTCATCTGTTAACTCTACATCTTCATCAATAATAACAGCAGCATTTGAACCTAGTTCTAACGTAACTCGTTTTAGCCCAGCCTTTTGTTTTATTCCGATTCCAACTTTTGGACTTCCGGTAAAAGTAATAGAAGCAACGTAATCATTTTTGACGATTGCCTCACCAACCGTGGCGCCAGGGCCAGAAATGATATTTAAAGCTCCATTTGGCAATCCTGCCTCTTCAAATAACTCAACTAATGCATAAGATGATAATGGCGTTTGATCAGCTGGCTTTAATACAACTGTATTTCCAGCAGCAATTGCTGGTCCAACTTTATGCGCTACTAAATTTAACGGGAAATTAAATGGTGTAATAGCCCCTATAACCCCAATCGGCTTTCGGATTGTATATGCAATACGCCCATCCGCACCAGGTGCGGCGTCTAATGGCAATGTCTCACCATATATACGCTTCGCTTCTTCAGCTGCAAATTTGTACGTTTGAACAGTACGATCTACTTCTCCCCTTGCAGCACGTATTGGTTTTGCAGCTTCTTTTGCAATAATCTCTGCAAATTCTTCTCTTCTTTCATCCATTTTTTGTGCAACTTTCTCTAAAATAGTCGCACGATCATATGCAGATAATTTATTCATTTTTATCATTGCATTTTTTGCAGCAGTAACAGCCTCTTTTACATCTTCTTCCGTTCCTTGTGCAATTTCCGCTAATGTTTCTTCAGAATATGGTGCGTATAATGGTTTATACGTGTTTACAGATTTCCAATTTCCGTTTATATATAAATGCTTTTTCATACTTCTTCTCCTTCCAAATATATGTATACAACAATACTTCACCTAGTGAAAGGTTCAACTTATGTCATTGTATCATAGCCCTTATCCCTCAAAAAACATTATGCTCAAAAAAACTCTGCTATATAGCAGAGTTTACGAGCTAATTTGCTCTTGTAACGGAATTTGTTTTTCATCTTCTAAAATAACAATCGATTCTACTATCTTTGTAACTTCTAATCTTTTTATATAATGTCCATCTAATTCTTTCACACAAAACTTATAATTTTCAATTTCAATGGAATCCTCTTCAGCAATCTCTATATTCTTCGTTAAAATCCAACCACCGATTGTATCAACACCATCATCATCAATCCCTAAACCAAATAACGTATTCACTTCACTAACAAGTACTTTTCCCTCTAGTATCGTCTTCGTTTCACTAACCTTTTGAATTTCTGGCTGCTCATCCGTATCAAACTCATCCTGAATATCTCCAACAATTTCTTCCAAAATATCTTCAACAGTAACAAGTCCAGATGTCCCACCATATTCATCTATCAATATAGCAATATGTGTTCTTTCTTTTTGCATTTTTAAAAACAAATCATGAATTGGAATAGAATCGATAACTAAAATAATTGGTCTCATATATTGCTCTACTGTCTTCTTATTAACAGCTTTATGTTGTACAAACTCAGTAAAAATATCTTTAAAATTCACAAAACCTATTACGTGGTCTTTGTCGCCATCAACAACTGGATACCTTGTATATTTTTCGCGAGACATTTTTTGCAAAGCTTCTTCAGCGGGCATTTCTTTACTTATAATATTCATTTCAGTTCGAGGTACCATTATTTCTTTTGCAATCCGATCATCAAATTCAAAAATTTTATTTACATATTTATATTCAGATTGATTAATCTCACCATTTTTATAACTTTCTGAAACTAACAACCGTAATTCTTCTTCTGAATGAACCTCATCATGCCCCTTCGGCGGTTTCAGCCCTAGCAGCTTCGTAATGATTCGAGCTGAACCATTTAATAGCCAAATGAATGGGAATGCAATACGATAAAAGAAAATTAACGGCTTAGAAACAAGCAAACTCACTTGTTCAGATTTTTGAATTGCAAATGTTTTTGGGGCCAATTCCCCTATTACAACATGTAAAAAAGTAATTAACAAAAATACTAAAGTTACAGCAAAAATGTCTGCTAGTTGAGTAGAGATATTCCAATTTGCAAAAAGCGTATCAAACATTTGCTTTAACGCAGGTTTACCAAACCACCCAATTCCTAAAGCTGTAACAGTAATTCCTAACTGACAAGCAGATAAATATTCGTCTAAGTTTGTAATGACTGTTTTGACCGATGTTGCACGATTATTTCCTTCTGCAATTAAATAGTCAATTCGTGAACTTCTCACTTTAACAATTGCAAATTCTGCTGCAACGAAAAATGCCGTTAAGGCAATTAAAACAATCACTATACTTATACTATATATGTCCAAATACTTTTCCTTACTTACATTGTAAGCAAGGAAGCCACCTCCTACTTAATTTTATTCAAGTGAAGTAAGCATTCTAATACTCTAACAAAATTCTACATTAGCAACCACCTTTTTATATATTATATGCATACATAAAAAAGATATTTATCATTATGATAATCTAATTCATTTACACTCGTCAAATTATTCTAAATGTTACGATAAAACATTTTTATTTAAACGAACTATTCTTCTCAACTCAATTTCGTGAAAAAACACTTTCTTTGCCGATTCCACACTTCTTTTGTCGCACTAGAAGGGAACTTACTTCATAGCTCGAAATCATTCAACAGGATATATATAGGAGGGATTATTTTGGAATATAAAACACCATTTATCGCAAAAAAATTAGGTGTTAGCCCAAAGGCTGTTGTCCGGATCGCGCAACAATTAAATCTTACGATAGAAAAAAACAAATATGGCCACTTTATTTTCACACAAGATGATGTCGATCAAATGTTAGAACACCATCTATTTCAAATAGAGCAGTCTCAAAATCCTCAACCTACTCAAAAGACTTCCTCAAATGAGGTTGAAGAATTAAAAACTCAAGTCAATACAATTGTTCAAAACATATCATCGAATGATTTTGAACAATTAGCTGATCAATTAAACACTATGACGAGAAGACTCGATCGAATGGAAGAACAAATGCAAGATAAGGCAAATGATGTCGTCACGTACCAACTTTTACAACACCGTCGTGAAATGGAGGAAATGTTAGAACGAATTCAAAAATTAGAAGCTGCCCTAACGAAAGAAGAACCCATTTATATTACTCCTGATTCAAAACCAACATACGAACGAGAAAAGAAACCAAAGCGCCGCAAAATGATTTTTAGTATATTTGGATTATAATTTTTAGACCCTTATTAAAATAATAAGGGTCTTTTTTAATGAAGAGTTATATCTTATAAAAATATTATTCTCTTTATTATACATATTCACTTCGTTTTATTTCGTTAACATAATATTTTTACTGTATTCTGCAATTAATGCCTGTGCATGAGCATTCCCTTGAATCACATCGCGAAATTCTTTTAAAGAATACAAATGCGTAACCCCTTTTCGAGCATGAATTCTTACTGGTACACCTTGTAAAGTATCATGAAACTGAAATGGATTATCTATCGGTTCAATTGGAAAACCGAGTGTAAGTAAATACATATACATTCTTTTTGTTACTGCTGCAATGTACCATTCAGCTTTTGTTTCTAACGCATGTATAAATAAAATAGCTGTTAGCCTTTTGAAATGTCCTCTCCCACGAGACGTTTTCGAAATACTTAACTTGCCTATTTCATACACATTCTTCAAATCTTTTACTAAATCATTTTTAGAAAACGGATAGAAAAACTCAGAATTTGATTGTTCAGGTACCGTATACTTAATACATTCTACTGTACCAATAGGATGTTCATCTTCTATTAATAAAAATCGTGATGGATTTAAATTACGTTCTACGAACATTAAGTTTCTTTCTTCACAAAAATCTCCCCATAGTTGCTCGAACCCAAAATGTTCTTCCTTTGTTTGAACACGCTGGAACATATTTAACCGCCTTTCCCATCGTCGCTCTGTTTTTGATAACGCTTTCACTATCTATCATATAAGAACAAATCTTCGTATGCAACTAAAAATATTTATTACTTATTATATTCTGCAAAATGAATTAGATTCCAATTTAATCGACTTTTATCCCGCGCTCACATTCCTTTTAATAACACATTTGTATCACTTTTCAAATCTAACTTACAATATGTTTCTTTCCATACAGCATATAATTCTTCTTAATCTAAAAAAATCCTTTATGAAAAAGGATTTCTTTTACTTCTCAATGCTTTTTAACCACTTTTCAAAAATTTGTACCATCCCATGTTTTCCAGCTAATTTCTCTTCCCCTTGTTTCGTCTTATATGGATATAACTGCAAGAAAACACCGCATCCAGACTCAATTTTTTTACTATGCATATGGCTTCCTGGATATACACAAATGACTTCATAAATTGACCTTCGATAATAGACTCGCTTTCCATCCTGTTCTTCTACATACTTTATAGACCAATACTTATACATTTGCTCAGTTGCTTTCGTATTTCCGACGTGCTGAAAAATATTGTACATTGGACTATACTTCACTTCAATAATAATAGAAGATTTATATACGTATTTCCCATCTTCTTTTACATAACAGTCTAAGCGAATATCTGGCTTCTTCGTATCCTCACCATTGTAAAAATTACTCCCTTTACTTAATGCAATAAGAGGATGTGTTTCAATTAAGTCATTAAATGCGACATGTACCTTTAAATCATCTCGTTGTAAAACTACTGTCGTTCCATCTTGTAATCCATCTACATAAAAATGTTCTTGTATTTGTTCACGAATGGAATTTCTAGCCTCAAAACCAATTTGCTCTAAAATTGAAATAACGATAAAAAAAGCGTAATATTCATACACTAAAAACGTTGGCTTATAAACAAATAATAACGATGGAGATTGATCCGTATATTGCGGGAGTACTTCTAAATGATGTAGTAATTGTTGATGTGGTATCGGTAAATCATGTAAGTTCATGTTACTTGTTTCAGTAACTTCCCTCCAAAACGAGGAGTGCATTAACATTTGAAAGTATTGTACATTTTCATGAACAATGTGCGCCAATATTTTATATTCTTGTATTTTCATTGAGCTCTTTCGTAAATCGGCTTCTTTTAGTAAATGTATATTTTTATATTTTTGCTTCTCTCTATCGGTTACTGATCCATTACGCTCAATTGTTTGTATAATCGTTTTTACGGCTTGAAACTCTTCTGATTTTTTCTTTTTTTCTCTTTCTAATATTTCAATTGTTTGACGTAAAAAACTTTTAGCTTCAATTAAATAATGATAAAATTGCATCGATTTATATTTAAGAAATGCATTTTCCTTACTATTTTTTTGTTCCATAAACTTACGATTATAATGTTTTGCATAAGGTTTTCTTTCTGCCACTATGGTTCCTTTTCTTGTTGGCTTTCTCTCTTTTCCTTCCCATTTATATGCATTTATAAATTTTGAGCTTGATTCTATTTTCTTAAAGATTTGCTTTATCATCTTCATTTTTTGGGGTAACTTTCTAAGCAAAACTAAATAAGAAGAATCCTCAATATCGCTAAGTGCAGAGAAAGTCTTTTTATAATAACCTCTATCCAAAATCAACTCATTCAAAATTGACTTCACATAGTCTTGAATCATTTCAAATTGATCATCAAAAAAATTTTTCGGTACGATTTGAAAAGCACCATAATACGTTGTATCTTCTATACGCACTTCAAAATGGTATAAACCACAGCGCCATGGATAAAAGAATTCTGTTTTCCCATGTTCATATATTAATACTCTTTGTTTTTTTTCATTTATTTCATATTGAGCCTCTTTTATATTTTTCTGTCCCTCATATACTTTATTCCATATAAAAGTAATATTCATTGGGATTTCATAATTGTACTGCAATCTAATCGGTTTTAATTCTTGTACTTTATAAATGCATTGAACTAATGCTGTAGTAGATGTACAAAGACGATTTAATAAAATATAATCTCCTTTCCCCTCATTTCCAATGATTAACTTTAATACAAAAGGGAGCGTTTCATTCGTATCAACGATTTTTGTTTCGTAACGCCCTTCATTTTGCATATCCATACAACTCCAGTTCCCTACGTTTTTCTCGTATATATGCTAAAGAGTGTTCAAATGTAGATACTCTGTTTGCAAGTGCAGATTGCAAAAGAGGTACTAAGGTCGCTCCCCTTTTTGCTTCTTCAGAAAGTAAAGAACCAACCATCATTTCGGTCCCTCTGATTTTCGTCAATACACGCTGCTTTATTTGTAAATCAAACCCTTCTTCTCTACTGATCATATAGGTATGGTTATTTTGGAACGGTATATTTTGCAAATAAGTCGCAATTGCGTTTGCACATCGGAAAGAAATTCCCTTAGACGCATCATGTGATGACAATACGACATGCAACTTATCTAATAGCTCTAATTCTTCTTCAGAAAACACTTCAATCATCGCTTTATTTCTCATCCAATTTATCCGAAATTCTCCCGCTGTTACTTTCAAAGGTGGGTGTAATACGACTTTCCCCAGTTCCATGCCCATCTCACAAAACGGAATTTTTTGTAACGTTATTAAGTTCGTTCGGTCTAATAATCGATCGGAGAGCTCTTTCGTTGTTTCATCAAAATTCACAGTACCTACAAATATAATATTTTCTCCAATTTCAATTGTTGATGGAATTGAATTCTCAATGTCCTGAACACCCTCATACAAGTTTAAAATACGATTTTTTGTTTCAAGTTGAAGAACAGATAAAAATGGAGTAAACCAATGCTCAATATGTGACATGTTCATTTCATCAAAAACGATTATATACAGTTGATTGGGATTTTCTTTCGCCTTCATTAACGTCCTAACTAACTTCGTTTCACTTTCAATAAAAGTACCATTTGGATGAAGGTAACCAAGTAAATCATGTGGTTCTTGATACGATGGTGAAATTGGAATCCAAACCAATTCTTCCCCATACTGTAATCCTAATGCTTCTGCATAAGTTTGCACAAAACGTGATTTCCCAACGCCCGGTATACCACCAAGAATCGTTAACATATTTGTTTTTACACTTATATGGAAATTATATATATCCGTTGCATCCAAATATAGCCCTTTATTATGCACCATACTTTGTACATACTGTAAAAAGGACGATTCACGCTCATCCCATTCCCATTCATCTTTTTGCACTTTTATATCCTCTACTTCAACTAGCTTACCTTCTTCATGCATTCGTTTTTTTAATTGCTCATACACATGATCACTTACAAAATATAATTGATCTTCTACCGCTATTTCTACATACTTCGTCCAGTCACTGCAGTTTATATATTTACATTCACGTTTCTGTTCAAAATATGCGATTGAGCTAATTGATGACTTTAAGGATATGTTTCCATACAGTCTTCCATCGTGCCACAATAATTCGGGAGGCTCAAAGTCTTTCGGAAATTTTGGCATAAGAAATGATAAATAACCGTTGCTAAGTTTTCGTTCTAAAGATTCTCTTTTTTTATTATTTGTAACTTTAGGTGCCGGAATCATTTTATAGCTGCTTGCTATTTCTTTCGGTTCTTCTGTACATATTAACTCCACGTATACATTTCCTCTTTCATAATAAAGACGAAACATCACTAATTGCTTTTCTAATTTCCTCTTCTTTAATTCCAAAAAGATTTTTTCATTCTTTTTATTACTACATAATCCTTCAAATACATAGGGTTCATTTGCAAATTGTTCCTGTAAAGTGAATGGTATTGGCGATAAGCATTGTACAAAGAAATTCTCTCCACTCTTCTCTTTTTCAGCTTTTGTAAATTTCCCTAAAAATCTCATATAGTACATTCGTTTTATAAAACTTGGCTGAAGAGCTTTATGTAATTTCACCTTAGTCACCTTCTTTTTTCATACTATTCTTAGTGTATGAAAGAAACGAAAAACTAGAAATAAAAAACCTGACGTTATCCGCCAGGTTCAAAATTAAAACGTATATTAATGAGAAGGAAATGCTTTTTTCTCTTGTAAAATTGCATTATGAGCAATTTTCATTTTAGCAAGTACGTAACGTAATCGATCTTCAGCATTTTCATCTTTACTTTTTTGCAATTCCGCCAAATTTTCAACAGAACTTGCTAAATTCTCAATGACTCCTCTCAGCTCAGGATGATGATTAAAAAAAGATTCTTGCACTAATACTTTCCTTAACTCACTAGCTAAATCAATTATTCTAGACAGCTGTTCTTTTTCTTCCATTCTCATCCCTCCTGAATATCTTATGTAGTAAATATTCTCTAAACAAAGAAAAAAGCCCTTTAAATGAAAAGGACTTTTTACATTTTTATATTTCCAGTTAATAACATATACAGTGATGTGATAGCCGCAATAATAATTGCCCACATCACATATTTCTCTGCACCTGCAAAGCAACGGTTCTCTTGTTCTTTTCTTGCAAACGTGTAAACAATAATTCCAATTCCATACACAATTGAAACGAGTAGTAAATTCTTTAAACCAGCTGCATAAAGAAGCCATACAGAGTAAATAGAAGCAATTAAAGCTAACGCTCCATTTTTTAATTTAGCGTCTTTTAGCTCGTTTGTAATGACTAATTTAAATTGGAATAACGCTGATAATAAATATGGTAATAAAATTGATGTTGATGCAATGAAATACATAATTTGATATGTTGATTCTGAAAACAGAACGATGATAAATATAATTTGGGCAACACCATTTGAAATCCATAATGCCATGTGCGGTGTTTGCTTTTTATTTGTTTTCGTAAAGACTTTCGGAAATACGCCATCTTTTCCGGCTACATGAGAAATTTCAGAAACAAGTAAAAACCAGCCAATTAATGTACCGACAAGTGAAGCAACTAACCCAATGTTAATCGCAACTGCACCCCATGGACCAACAACATGCTCTAATACATGTCCCATTGACGGAGTTTCTAGCACAGAAAGTTCGCTTCTTGTCATCGCTCCCATTGACAGAACAGAAATTAAAATATATATGGACATTACTAAAATAAGTCCCATTACTGTTGCCTTACCAACATCTCGGCTATTCTTCGCTCTTCCGGATAATACAACCGCTCCTTCAACTCCAATGAAAACCCAAAGTGTTACAAGCATTGTATTTTTCACTTGACCAAGTATAGCGGAAAGTGAGAAGGTTCCTTCTCCCCAAAAATCATGTGTAAATGTGTCCCAGCGAAAGGCTGTTACCATTACAACAATAAATAAAACGATTGGAACTAACTTCCCTATTGTTGCGATAACATTCATAATAGAAGCTTCACGGATTCCAAATAAAATTAGAAAATGAAGTGTCCATAATAAAAGTGATGCCCCAACGATAGATGCAACATTATTTCCTCCTTTGAAAATTGGAAAGAAATAACCTAATGTACTAAACAGTAACATAATTGTTGCGACATTACCTAAGATTCCTGCTAGCCAATATCCCCAAGCACTATTAAATCCAATATATTCACCGAAACCAGCACGTGCATAACTATAAATTCCACCTTCAAGTTCCGGTTTTTGTCTTGCTAACGTTTGATATACGAGCGCAAGTGGAATCATTCCCATCGCTGTAATACACCAGCCAATTATTATTGCACCACTGTTTGCTCCTACTGCTAAATCATGCGGTAAACTAAAAACACCGCCACCAACCATTGTTCCAACTACTAATGCGATTAACGGAAAAAATCCTAACTTCTTTTCTATTTGTACCACCCCATCTGTCATTCTAGGTGTTATGTTCGTTCAACTATTAAAGTCACCTTTTTCTCTAATAGACGTTTCTCTTATATTTTTTCAGGAAAACATTACTTATTCTAAAAGAAAATGAACAAAAATGGAATACTTTTTTGAAAAAATGTATAAGTATGCACAAAAAAACCGCTCATTTTGTAATGAACGGTCATTTCAAACATATAAATTTGTATATTTCTTGTAAATTTAACGAAGTAAATTCTCTTTTTCTAAAAATTGTTTTGCGACTTCTTCACTACTTTTACCATTTACGTTAACTTCATAATTCATTTTTCGCATTTCTCCATCTGTAATCTTTCCAGATAATTTATTTAATACCTTTTCAAGTTCAGGATATTTCTGTAACGTTTCTTTTCTTAATAATGGTGCTCCTTGATAAGGTGGGAATAACCCTTTATCATCTTTTAGCACTTTCAGTCCGTATTGCTCCAATTCACTATCTGTTGAATATGCATCAATTACGTTAACATCTCCAGATTGAATTGCGCTATAACGCAGCTTCGGCTCCATCGTTTTAACATTCGAGAACTTATAGTTATATAATTTTTGCATTCCTTTATAACCATCTTCACGATCAGCAAATTCCAATGTAAACCCTACTTTGGCTTCCTGCGCAACATTCCCTAAATCAGAAATTGTATTTATATTCTTTTGATCTGCTATTTTTTTCGGCATGGCTAGTGCATATGTATTGTTATACTCCATTGGCTTCAACATAACCATATTATATTTCTTTTCCATTCCAATGCGAGCCTGATCATATACTTCATCACGATTTGTGCTCTTTGGTTCTTCTTTCACGAAAGTAGATAAAGCTGTTCCTGAAAATTCTGGGTATATATCTACTTCCCCGGATTTCAACGCTTCAAATACAAATGCTGTTTTTCCAAGACCTGGTTTTAATTGTACGTTTAAATCGGTATCTTGTTCAATAAGCTGCTTATACATTTGAATTAAAATTTCAGGTTCTGATCCAAGTTTGCCCGCAATAACAATATCTTTCTTTTCTGTACTCCAAAGAAATGGAGAAGCAATCATTACTACAACTATACATATCGTCAATATAACATGCTTAGAAGAGCGTTTCGGTCGTTCAAGTATGCGAAGTACTATATCAAAGAATAAAGCGAGTAACGCGGCTGGTACGGCCCCTAAAATGATAAGTGCATGATCATTTCGATCTATGCCTAATAATATAAGCTTACCGAGCCCACCAGCACCAATGAGAGCTGCTAATGTAGCCGTTCCAACAATTAATACCATCGCTGTACGAATACCGGCCATAATGATAGGCAATGCAAGCGGAAGCTCTACCTTCCACAGCCTTCTCCAACTATTCATCCCCATAGCTCTCGCGGCTTCTATTAGTGATTCATCTAATTCCCTTATTCCTGTATATGTATTTCGTAAAATAGGTAATAGTGCATACACAACTAATGCAATAATCGCTGGAAGTTTTCCGATTCCTACTAACGGAATTAATAGTCCGAGTAATGCAAGTGACGGCACTGTCTGCATTACTGCAGAAGTTCCTATTATAAATTCAGCCATTCGTTCTTTTCTTGTTAATAAAATGCCAAGTGGCACCGCTATAATTACTGCAAAAAATAATGAAATAAGCGATATTTGTAAGTGCTCACTTAATGCAGTTAGTAATTCTATTTTTCGTTCTTGGAACGTTTGTATAAAATTAGTCACTGTTTAGCCTCTCTCCTTCATTTGTTCAACAATGTAATTGACGATATGACGACTTGTTAACGCTCCAATATATTGACCGTTTTCTTCAACTGGAACGATCTCCTCATCACGCACACGAACTAACGCTTCTTGTAAAGAAGAATGTAATGATAGTGCCTGCCCTTCTAATTGCACACTTTGATCAAGCGGCAATACATCTGCTACACTTTTCTCCTCATACCAAGTTCGTCCACGATTTCCAATGAACTCCTCTACAAATTCATTTTTCGGATTATGTATAATTCCTTCTGGTGTATCTAGTTGAACAACTTTTCCATCTTTCATAATACAAATGCGATCTCCAAGTGATAATGCTTCTTGCATATCATGTGTTACGAACACGATTGTTTTTTGAATCTTTTTTTGCAACTGTACAATATCCTTCTGAAGCTGTTCCCTACTTAATGGATCTAACGCACTAAATGGTTCATCCATAAGAACGATTTTCGGGTTTGCGGCTAATGCTCGCACGACACCGACACGTTGTTTTTGTCCTCCTGACAATTCATCAGGCATACGATCTCGATATATATCCGGATCTAATCCAACCATATGTAACAAGTCATCGACGCGTGCTTTTATTTCCTTTTTGCTCCATTGCCTCATTTCAGGAACAACTGCAATATTTTCAGCGATTGTCATATGAGGAAACAATGCAATCTGTTGCAACACATATCCTATATCCCAACGTAATTCGTTTATATTATATTGTTGAATATCTTTTCCATCGATTAAAATCGATCCTTCAGTCGTTTCGATTAAACGATTAATCATCTTCATTGTCGTTGTTTTCCCGCAACCACTCGGACCGATGAGAACGAAAAATTCTCCCTTTTTAATTTCTAAATGCAATGAATCCACTGCTTTCGTGCCATCTTCATACGATTTTGACACATGATTAAATTGAATCACAAACACAACTCCTTTACTGTTGTTTCCTTTATTTTGATGGAATATGGCATTCATTTCAAATGATACGCTTTTAAATTAAAAAAGAGCTCGCATTTGAGCTCTAACGGTCGAACAATATTGTTTTCATAATAGCAGCATATTCGCGAACATACATTTTTCTCTTAGAACGAATTGGTGTTTCAGCAGCTAGCGCCTCCATCTTCATACCTAAACGCTTTGCAATTATTTTCGTTCGATATAAATGATATGTATTACTTACAACTACCGCATGTTTCACATTATATAAATCCATACTAAATTTTAAGTTTTCATACGTATTTGTAGATTGATCTTCTATTAAAATACGACTCTCATCTATACCGTGTACCATTAAATAATTTCTCATGCTATGAGCTTCCGGTATATCTTCATCTTCTCCTTGACCACCTGAAACAATTACTTTCGCTTCAGGATGGGAAAATAAATACTCCAACGCTACATCCAAACGATTTTGAAGAGATAAAGACGGTCTATCTCCAAATAACTTTGCACCCAGTATAAGAACGTACGGAGAGTGATAGCTCAACTTTTCACGAGCAACTTTGTTCATTCGAAACGTCATATAAATGATGTATAGTGGCGGTAATAATAAAATCATAAGAAAGATCCATTTGTTCATAAATAAGTATTCACTCCCTTTCTTGTTATTATATAGAAAAAGAAAGGGAGGCAGAAGTGTTTTTTCAAACGATTGATTTATTAGAAACATGCGCCGCTACTTTACGTTGTGATAGTACATAATAAATAGCGATTCCTAATGAGAAGATCAATATGCAGCTTAATACGTAAAACTGCAGCATGACTCCGACTTTAGATACACCAACTGTAAACAGCATTAATAATACAATTCGTATTCCTGTACCAATTAATCGAAATAAACTATCCACTCTTCCCATTACTTCGTTTGGAATTTCCTCCATCATCAATACATTTCTCGCCACTCTTGTACCCGCATTTCCAACTGCATGAAAAATTGCAAGTCCATATAAGAAAATTACGGAAGGTTCAATACTCATTGCGGTAATTGAAATTACATAAATGAACATCGTTATAACGATTGAAACTTCTGTTTTTACATATTTCATGATGAGTGGAATACAGATTCCTGCAACAACCGCTCCAACACCGTACATCATCCCCTCTATTGCGTATACAGAGGCATTGGCTTTAAGTATATCCGAAATATAAACTGGTATTAAATAATTTGCCATCATAACACCTATAAACGGCATATAAGTGGCCAGTAAGAACCAAAAGAGCTTAGGACGTTTTTTCATAAAGTGAATTCCTTCAAACAATTGCTTCTTAAATGTTATTTTTCTTTTCACTTCTTTTTTCTTTACGTACGGTATACATAAGAAAAGAAAAAATGCTCCAGCAAAAGTTAACATGTCTACTAACAAAATCCACTTCAAAGATACAATTTCAATTAAGAAGCTCGCGGCCGCTCCAGAAATAACTTGTGTTAACTGTCCTTGTATTTCCATCGTTCCACTTAAACTTTTATAATGTTCCGCTTGAAATATCTCTTGGTTGAACGCAAATATTGTAGGATAAAATAATAAATAGTAGAATGATCCGGCTATATAAATAAGAATATAGTGAATAGAATGATAAGGTTGCCCCGCAAATCCCCATATAACCATTATTCCAATTACGGCAATTCCGATTCCTTCGTTACATAGCAATAAAGATTTTCTTGAAAAACGATCAATACTTTGCCCAATGAATGGTGTTAATAAAAACATAATGAGGGTTGCAATGATAGAAACATAACCAAATGTTGTCTCTCCTCCACTCTCTTTAATTAACAGCCACGGAATCGTTATCATAACAATTCCGGAACCAATAGCAGATAGACTATTGGCACCTAGAATGTAATACAAGCGAGAATCATGATAAAGTGAGGACATATCACTCCACTCCTAGTTGCTTTTTCACCTCTTTATATACGCTCATATATGCTTTTAATTCTTTAACTACATCATGAATTAATGGTTTGGCATCTTCCCCAAGTTCACCATCTTGCACATGTAATCCATCAAGCACAACTTGTTTTGGAATGGCATTTGCATAAACACCTCTAGAGACCGTTCGCATGCTGTTTAATGCATTTATTCCACCTTTACCGCCACCAGCAACCGCTAACAACGCAACTGGTTTATGAATAAATTCACTACTACTTAAGTAATCTAAAGAGTTTTTCAGCGCACCGCTCATCGCATTATGATATTCTGGTGTACATAATACAACCCCATCCGCAGCTTTCACTAACGTTTTCAATTTTTTTACTGCCTCTAAATCACGTTGTGACTCTTCTCCATTGTATAAAGGTAACTCCTCAATTGCTAAATCATATAATTCCCCTTCAAATTGATCCGCAATATATTTTGCCACCACGCGAGTTCTACCAAATTTTCTTGGTGTACCATTAATAACGACTAGTTTCATGATTATTTCTCCCCTTTGTTTTCAAGTTCTACTTATATATTATCAGAAATTTCTATACAAAACACAATATTAAGAGTTAACTTGTTTCATAAAATAGTATGATAAACAAAAAAGAACTCATACTTTCGTATGAGTTTCGCACAATTACTTCGTTTCATCTCTGAGACTCAATGTACCTAAACTTTCATTTGCTTCAAAATGATTATATGCTTTTTCCGCTAATCTTTTCCGTTCTTCTGGTAATTCTATATATTTCATTACGTTTTCAATTATTTTTTCGTACGGAGTAAACACAATTCCTGGCCACTCTACCTCATCTTCTGGATTACTATTTTCGGAAATAATAAATTTCTTATTTGCGACTGCATAAGACACGCGAGGTGTTTCAAGAATTCCTGATAAATAAAAATGAATATTTAATATAATTTTAGCTCTAGCAATCAATTCATTTCTAACAATTCCCCACGCATTATTTTTAAAAACTATATTTAAATTCGGGGCAATCGCTTTTAGATGATCAAAAATAGCTTGTCGCCTCGGATTAAGAGCACCTATAAACAGAATATCAATATCTTCAATAATCTCATCTTCAAACGCATCTTTTTTTATTTCCAAAGTTGGAGCGTAGTTCATTTCTACATGTTTTATTTCTTTTCCTACCCCTTTTTGTTTAAGCCATTCTATATTTTGTTTACTATAATCCCAAATCACTCTATCTTTTAATAATATTAAATAAAGGGGGTGCGCATATGGACTTCCTTCGTATAGCTGTTCTAAATTATAAACAATTGCATCTTTCGGAAGAAGGTTCGGGTTATATGCGTATGTATGTGCTCCAAAAACAACTGTATTCTTTACATTTTCCAGTATTGTTTCTGATATAATTACTGTATTTCCCTCCTGCTCCAACCGCCACTTTAAAGCTCGCGCAACATCTATGAAACTACCATATGTCTTTGGGCATATAAAAAGACAATAATCATATTCTTTATTCAAATAAGCTTCCATTAATTTTAAATTATTTTTATATAAATCTACATCCGGATGTTTAAGTACTAACTCATTTGCATGTTTTCTTGCTACTTTATATAATCCAGCATAATAAGCAGCGATGCATCTTCTTAATTCGATTCTTTCACGATGTTCATCTAATACATCCATGTTTAAAAGAAGATTTGCGATACAATACGCTTTTAAATGATCACGATCATAATAATAGTCTAGTAGTGGCATCAATTCTTCATACGTATTTCCATGCACCGATTCTCCTAGTTCAATCGCCCATCGCATTAATTTCATGATTACTCCACTACTCCTTTAACCGAAAATGTATTTAATAAAATTTCGCATTATTCTCTACTACATTTGCTATATGAAATGGAATCTTTTCTTTAATCGATTCCAAATACTTTTGCGACACGGCCCCTAAATGTTTTTTATGCGGTATATAGAAAGCACTAATAGAAATTTCATAGTCAAATAAGTAATCATACACATGATAATCTACAAATAAAAGATCATCCTTTGGAAAAGGAATTTCCTTTCCTTGCCGAGCATACATCAAAGCAATATTGTTTTGAGATCGTAATCGATACAACCTTGCAAGTTGGTATAATGGTTCAGCCCGAGTTGGTCTATATTCCCACGCTTTTTGAAAATAAAAAACAGCTAATGCTAAATATTTCTCTTCTTGCCCTTTAACATTTTCTATTTCATCAGCATCTGTCACTTCATTTTGTTTATTTGCTGAACGATTTGCTAACTGCTCATAACAAAATCCTATTCGCAATAACGAATAGAATACCTCTTCAACCCAACCCCCTGCTTCCACTCGTTTTTTATACCATTTAATCGAATCTTCAAATTGACTTAAATGAAAATAAGTCTGAGCTAAATAAAATAAATATCTTATATGCAAATCTGGCGTTGTTTCTGGGTCGTTTATTCCTTGTAACAACAACCTCTCATCTCTTTCAAATTTATCAGCTTTACTCCCGCCATCTCCGGGATCATTCACGACAAGAGTCTCTAACCGATCTACCTTCGTATTGTAATTCGCTCCAACTTTTGAGCGATCTATATCCCAATACTCATGAGTAACACCGACAGATTTCCATGGTAAAGAAGCTTTCAAAAGACGTGTAAGCCAATATTTAATATGAACATCATATTGCAATGTAAGATAATGATCTTCCGTTAAGCTCGTTTTATCGAAATTCGGATCAACCTCTAAAATCATATCCGCATCTAATATTAATAAATAATCTGCTTCTGGATATGTTTTTTGCGCTAATGAAACAGCTAAACTTCTGTTATAACCAAAGTTTTTAAACGGCTCATGATGAACCGTCCCAGGTATCTCATTTTCCTTACACCAATTTTCAATAATTTCAGGCGTATTATCCGTCGATCCAGTATCACAAATAGAAACATAATCTACAATTGATTTTGTTGCATTTAAACATCTTTCCATAATTCTAGACTCATTTTTGACAATCATACAAAGACATAACTTTTTTTCTTCCTTTACAGACTTCACTTGCTCATTTCCCATTTAACCACCTCATATTTTATTAACACGCTCTTCTCATATGTAACAACATTTTTTAGCTATACTGATGACATAAGCACCCTTTTACTATTTATGAAAACTTCATTTTATTTATTCTTACTTTTATGTTGGGACATATTTCATGCTTCGCTTTATATTTGATACAATCAATACAAAAAAACATAATACGGGAATCCGTACATTTCAAAGTCTAAGAGAAGGTTATATTTTGTTGGATTACATTTGGCTAGATGACAAATCACCAATTTTAGAACAACTACCAAGTAATTTTAAATCTGCAGCTATATTGCTACATCCATTTGTCCAAATGCCTTTAGGATGGGAAAAGTCTGTGAGAAAAAGACCATATGAGCACATCTATCCTAGCGCTGAAGAAATCATTCACAATGGGAAATCCGTTTCTTGGAAAGAAATGATGTCTTGTAGTGGATTACATTCATACGCAGACCTAGCAATGGCCATTTTGACTTCCATTAGTGCCTTTTCAGAAGAATATAAAAGAGAGGATTTAGCTGAAAAGCTACATTCAAACTTTAAAAAAAATCTTTATTATCCAACAGAAGATTATACGTCTATATTTTTATTACACAAATTACTTAAACTCCTCGGTTCTAAAGGTGCAAAAAATCTATATTTCTCTGAACCACTTCTTGATACAAACGGATTATTACAGGTAAATAATACTACTCCATTAGATATTTGGGACATTAGCAATAATGAGTTAATTATTACTGGAGAAGACAATGAGTATGCGTTTATGAGTATATACGATTCCTTTAAAACCTTATTATTAGCTAAAGAAGAAAATATAGAATATATTGTTCAATCAATGAATGTTGAAGCTGTCATTTGTGACAAAAAAACGATGATTGATTGGTATTTTTAAATTAGTAATTTCTTAAACTATAAAAAAGAAACTTGCGCTTATGCACAAGTTTCTTTTCAAAAACATCCTTATTTTTTTACAACTTCATGTCCACCGAACTGATTACGTAGTGCTGAAACTACTTTTCCATGGAATGTATCATCTTCCTGAGAACGATAGCGCATAAATAATGACATCGCGATTACTGGTGCCGCTGCTTGTAACTCAAGCGCAGTTTCAACAGTCCATTTCCCTTCTCCTGAAGAGTTCATTACACCTTTAATGCCATCAAGTTTAGGATCATCTGCAAATGCTTTTTCAGTTAAGTCCATTAACCAACCGCGGATTACTGATCCGTTCGCCCATACTTTTGCAACATCTTCATAATTGAAATCAAAGTCACTCTTATCTAGTACTTCAAATCCTTCAGCAATTGCTTGCATCATGCCGTATTCAATACCGTTATGAACCATTTTTAAGAAATGACCACTACCAACGCGGCCAGCATAAGAATAGCCATTTTCTACTGCTAAATCTTTAAATAAAGGTTCTAATTGGTCGTAAATTTCTTTTTCTCCACCAACCATTAAACAAGCACCGTATCTAGCTCCTTCTACACCGCCAGATGTACCGATATCTACATAATGTAATCCGAAGCTTTTTGCTTCTTCAGCACGGCGTAACGTATCTTTATAGAATGAATTTCCACCTTCAATAACGATATCACCTTCATCTAATAACGGATACACATCTTTTAATACTGACTCTACAACTTCTCCTGCAGGCACCATTACCCAGATCGTACGAGGAGCTTCTAATTCAGCGATCATTTCTTTTAATGTATGACGTGCAGTAATTCCTAGTTTTCCTGCCTTTTCTACAAGCTCTTTATTTACATCGTATACAACTACTTCATGCTTGTCTTCATGTAAGTGTTCAGCTAATGGGAATCCCATTTTTCCTAATCCAATTAATCCTAGTTTCATATTAATCAATCTCCTATTCTATACAAATATATTTAATATCGAAATTAGCCCAAGTGCTACTACAGATAATATAGTCTCCATTGCAGTCCATGTTAATAACGTTTCTTTCACAGTCATTCCGAAATACTCTTTAATCATCCAAAATCCTGAATCATTCACGTGTGATAAAATTAATGACCCTGCACCTGTTGCAAGTGCTAATAATTCAACATTTACACCTGGTGTACTTGCTGCAATCGGCGCAACAATACCAGCTGCTGTCATCATAGAAACAGTTGCCGATCCTGTCGCAACTCGGATAAGTGCAGCAATTCCCCATCCAAGTAATATTGGTGAAATATGTGATTCTTTCGCCATTTCAGCAATTGTAGTACCAATTCCAGAATCTAATAATACCTTATTAAATGCACCACCAGCACCAATTACTAACAGTATGTTTGCAATTGGCCCAAGGCAATCATTTGTAAATTGTAATACTTTATCTTTAGAAAATCCTTTTGCATAACCAAGGCTAAAGAAAGAATAAATCGTTGCAATTAATAAAGCGACTATTGGATCTCCAATAAAGTGTAACACTTGTGCAAGTTGACTCGTTTTATGTAACGCTACTTCAGCAATGGATGCACCAAGCATAAGAAATACTGGAAGTAAAATAGTAAACAATGTATTTCCGAAGCTAGGAAGTTCTTTCTTCTTATCTCTTTCAATAAATTGCTCCGCTATATCTAATGGTACTTCCTTATGTATACGAGCACCAATCCATTTCCCGTAAAGTGGACCTGAAATAATTGCAGTTGGAAGTCCGACAATTAACGCATATAAAATTGTCTTCCCTACATCTGCTTTAAAAATACCCACTGCCGCCATTGCCGCTGGATGCGGTGGGACAAGTCCGTGTACGACTGACAGTCCTGCTACTAGCGGAATACCGATTGTAATAAGTGATACCCCAGTTTCTAACGCAATTGTAAATACTAACGGAATTAATAGGACGAATCCAACTTGGAAAAATACCGGAATCCCTACTAAAAATGCAACGAACATCATCGCCCAGTGAACTCGTTTCTTCCCAAAACGATTAATTAATGTGTTAGCGATACGTTCAGCACCGCCAGATTCGGCCATCATTTTTCCAAGCATCGTTCCTAGTGCTAAAACTATCGCTAAAAAGCCTAACGTATTACCAAGCCCTAGTTTAATAGAATCAATAATCCCTGGATCTTTTGGTGAAGTTCCAATTAAAGGCATTCCCATTGCTAAACCTACACCAATTGCTGTTAAAATTAATGCGACAAATGGATGCCATTTTACTACCGTAATAAGTAAAAGTAGTATGACAACTGCCGCTAGTACGATCCCAACTACCATTTCTCCCAATCCCCCTATTGTTTACGTTGGAAAGCAGCTATACAATCAAATTCTTCTTTCAAGCGATTGTAAAGTCGTTCATACATATAAAACATTTCTAAATATATAGCCGTATTTTCTTTATTCGGTACATGGTGATGGACAATATCAATCCAATCCTTTACCTCTTCAAGAGAATCAATTTTTCCTACAGCATATAAAGCAACTGCCGCTGCCCCAAGCGCAGATGCTTCATGACTTTCAGGTACAAACAATTCTTTTCCCATCATATCGGACAACATTTGTCTCCAAAATGCAGATTTTGCAAACCCTCCTGAAACTCGTATTTCAGTAAGTGGCCCTGTACAATCCCTGATTGCGAGTGCTACTGAATATACACTCATACAAACACCTTCCATCACTGCACGTATAAAATGTTCTCGTTTATGTTGAAGATTGATTCCAAAGAATGTACCACGAGCGTTTGCATTCCAGTAAGGTGCGCGTTCTCCAGATAAGAAAGGTAAGAACAATAGCCCATCCGCTCCAGCTGGTACGCTTTCTGCATATTTAATTAATAAATCATAAGGATCAATGCCGAGCTTTCTTGCTACTTCTTGCTCTGGACTACCAAATTCATCACGTAACCATCTCAGTAATATTCCGCCGTTATTCGTTGGACCACCGATTACCCAGTGCTCATCTGTTAATGCGTAACAAAACGTTCTCCCTTTCTCATCTGTATTTATATTTGATGAGATTGTTCGAACCGCACCACTCGTTCCAATCGTAATTGCAGCCGCACCCGGTGATATCGCACCAACTCCTACATTTGCAAGAACCCCATCACTTGCTCCGATGACAATTGGTGTTTCTGCACTTATCCCCATCTTCTGTGCTAATTCTGGCTTCATACCTGATAAAATATATGTAGTGGGTACAGGGGTTGATAATTGTTCTGGTGACATATGTAACATAGTCAAAACATCTTCATCCCAGTTTAATGTTTCTAAATTAAATAACCCTGTAGCAGAAGCAATCGAATAATCAACTACGTAGTGTGAAAATAATTGGTAAATCACATACTCTTTAATGGAAATGAATTTATAGGCACTTGTATATAACTCTGGTTCCTCTTCTTTCATCCATAACAATTTAGAAAGTGGTGACATCGGATGAATCGGTGTACCTGTACGTCTATAAATTTCATGCCCATTCATTTGTTGTAATAATTTTTCTGATTGCTTCGTACTTCGATTATCTGCCCAAATGATAGAACGCGTTAATGGCGCACCATTTTCATCTACTGCAATTAATGCGTGCATAGCTGTACTAATACCGATTGAAGAAATATCTTCTGCTAATACATTACCTTTTTCAATGGCAACGCTTACACTTTTGTATACAGCGGCACATATTACATCAGGATCTTGCTCAGCCCATCCTACATTCGGTTGAATAATTGGGTAATCGATTGCATGTGATGCAATGACTTTTCCTTTTTCTGTGAACACAACCGTTTTTGTACTTGTGGTACCGATATCAATCCCGATTACTCTCCCCCTTGTTTCCATGCGAATCTTCCCTTCATTTCTAGCAAAATACGATTTAGTAAACCGTTTACATGAATTAGTATATAAAATATTTTTTCATTTATCAATTTATAAAAAGAAAATTTTTTTCACAACAAAAAGTAAATCCCCTCATTCCATTTCACTTATATACTAAATTTAGCTTTTCCGTGCGGTAAAATTACGTTATATTCTTTACGCAATACACTCTTTCCTCTCATTAACAACACATACATAGTCCTCCATACGTTCTACTCATTTGCATGAAAAAGCGTTGAAAAGCAATATTCATTTTTAGGGATCACGTTACATAACCATCAAGCCAAGAAAAGTAACTACCCGCAGAATGAGAATTCTGTGCATTTTGCTCTTGTTTATTGTTTTAGATTCACTAGTCCTTTTATCTTGATAAACATAGAGCGCGGCCCCCCTGCTATCACTTTTTTATCTTGTAAATATATCTTACATACTATAAAATTTAATAGTATTTTTATTTTTCAGAAAAATAAAACAATAATATAGAATTTATTGTATAATGTTGTAAAAAGATGTCGGAGGGATTTAATGTTAAATAAAATATCTCAATTCACAATTAAGCTTTCATCAATTCTTTTATCACTCTTACTATTATTAAATTTACCTTATTTATTTATCACTCAACAAGGGTTTACCTTTCAACCAATTTATTTTTTTAATCAGATCGTTACCATGTTAAAACAGGTCTTCTCCCCTGAATCATTAGTGATTATAGGATCAGACCCGAAGTTTGGCCATTTCAAAAAAACACCATTATTTCCAACTGTTTTAGAACCTTACCTATATTCATTTACTATATTATTTTTAGCCTTTTTTCTTGCTCTCTTTCTATCATCTAGCATGGCATTCTTTTATTTTTTAGCGAAAGATTATATAAAAAAATGGATAAACCGAATTGTGTTCATATTAGAAGCTGTCCCTGATATGATGATGATGATTTGTTTGCAAATATTCTTCATATGGGTACTTCAAAAATTCGGGGAATCTCCTGTCACTATTATTTCTTTTAATGAAAATCGAGCTTATTTACTCCCTATTTTATCATTAGCTGTCTTACCTACATTACAAATGTTTCGGATGATGGTGTTATACATAAAAGAAGAAGAAGGAAAACATTACGTAGAGGTTGCATATGGAAAAGGCCTTTCATCAAGTTATATACTTTGCATTCATTTATTCAAAAATATATCTATCCACTTCTTTCACCATTTAAAAACGATTTTTGTTTTCTTACTTTCTAATTTATTCATTTTAGAATTTGTTTTTAATATGGAAGGCATTATTCAATTTCTATTTAATAAGGCGTTTGTTTCACCTCCCGCTGCATTTATCATACTTGTTATGATTATTTTACCGTTTTATGCCATTTTCCAAATAGTCTCATTCATGATGAATAGATGGAAAAAGCAATTGAAAGGAGTATCATTATGAAATCTATTTGGAAATCAAAACGCTTTTTAATCGGCTTTACTTATCTATTCATACTTATTTCAGCTAGTTTTATTTATAGTTGGTTCTTTAAAGATAACATCCCAAAACCTCCTCAGTTACTTTACAATGACAATAACGAATTACTTGGAAAGGCCCCCTTTCCGCCATCGTTAATTCCACCTTTTGGATCTGATCGTTTTGGAGAGTCTGTTTTCTTACAAATTGTAGAAGGAGCAAAATTCACTATTTTATTAGCCGTAGCAATTAGCTTCTTTCGAATTTTATGCGGAACATGTATAGGAATCCTCTTAAGTTTATATGCTCCAAAACTCAAGAGATTTTTCCAGTCATGCTCAGAAGTTTTTTATTATATTCCAACTCTATTTATCGCATTCATACTCATCACGCCCGTTAATATAATAATCACATCAAATGCTGATGGGGTAGAACCAAATATTTCATTTACGTTTTATCAAGTACTCGTACTTATTTTCGTCGCTCTGCCTACACTTTCTTTATACATATCCTCAGAGGTTGATGAATTTATGAAACAAGATTACATCTTAAGTTCACAATTACTGGGGGCTAGTCGTTTTCATATTATTAAAAAACACTTACGAGTCTTATTACTTGACCGCTTATTTGTATTATTTATGGAACATATCGTCCAAACACTCATACTCGTTATCCATTTAGCGTTGCTTAACATTGTAATTGGCGGCATACAAATGCGTGAACTCTATGACGGAGTGCTCAAACCTGTTTCTCTATCTAATGATTGGGCAGGTCTTATTGGATTAAATCGTAATGAAATGAATCTTTCATGGTGGATTATTTTTTATACTCTCGCTTCATTCTTTATTACGATTCTATTTATTAAGCTTATGACCATCGGGATTCAAGATGCACTGAAAGCAAGAGATTCGCAAATTGTAGCAATTCAAAACGTTCCAGATCATAAAAAATTTGTTAAACATAAAGATTCCTTTTCGTTTGCAAATAAAGTAAACCTTTAATTATTTCTCATTAATCAAGTATTAATTGGCATCGATATTAGTAGAAAATAAAGAAGATGATCCCTATTAAATACAGGGATCATCTTCTTATGCTGTCTAACTTTTTTACATGTCCTTTGCTAGACTCATGCTTTTTATATTTAAAGTGAATTATTTGCAATCACAATTATGTTTTTTAAAATCAATTACCATACGCCCTTGAATTCTACCTTGTTCCATTTCTTCGAATACATTTTGTACTTTATCTAGCGAACAAGTTTGAACAACCGGCACTACTTTTCCTTCTGCCCCAAACATAAACGCCTCTTCCAAATCTTTACGAGTACCCACTAGAGAACCAACTACTTCAATTCCATCCAGTACAAGTCGCGGGATGTTTAAGTCCATTGTTTCTACTGGTAGCCCTACTGCAACTACTTTACCGCAAGCACGTACTGCATCAACTGCTGAGTTAAAGGCTACTTTAGAGACTGCTGTTACTACCGCAGCATAAGCGCCACCAAGCTCCTCTTGAACAATTTTATCAGCAGGACCTTGAGAAATTGGATTGATAGTCATATCAGCACCAACTTCTTTCGCTAAGGCTAATTTGTCGTCATTAATGTCTACTGCGATTACCTTTGCACCAAATACATTTTTAGCATATTGGATAGCTAAGTTACCTAATCCACCGCAGCCATAGATTACAATAGGTTGACCAGGTTTAATATCTGATACTTTAATAGCTTTATATGTAGTTACACCAGCACATGTAATTGATGATGCTTGAGCAGGATCTAATCCTTCTGGTACTTTTACCGCATAATCAGCTGTAACGATACATTGTTCAGCCATACCACCATCTACTGAATAACCTGCGTTTTTAACTTCACGGCAAAATGTTTCTCTACCAGTTACGCAATATTCACAACGTCCACAAGATTGGAACATCCATGCAATACTTACACGGTCACCTATCTTTAGCGAATTAACATCATCAGCTATTTTCGTAACAATACCTACACCCTCATGACCAAGAATACGGCCATCAGTGTTACCAAAATCATGATTCGCAACGTGTAAATCAGTGTGGCAAACTCCACAATACTCTACATCTACTAACGCTTCGCCTGAGCGTAACGGACGTAATTCTTTTTCAATCACTTCGATGTTTGCTTTGCTGTTTTTATTAACCACTACTGCTTTCATATGTGATCTCCCCTTTAGTGTTTTAGCGTTTTAATGAGTTTATCTCACAACTACTTTCCTCACTACTTTGGCTAGTTATTGTACCAAATTTAAGTGTTCAATCATCATTACATCTTCATCATAACATGACACTTCATAAACAGCTTGTGAAATTATGAACAATATTTGAATTATTACACAAATCGGTCTTTATTTTAAATTTTTAAAAATGAGAGTTTATCACTGACTATAAGTAAGTCATACATTTCTAAAAGAAAATAAAGTAACAAACTTCTCATCGATAAAAAAGCTCTTCACTCAATATTTTCTATATTTAAACACTTAGTTTCACAGTAATAGCCTTTACCGCCAACATAAACTTTTTCTATTTTATTTTTGCTATTGGTTGCTAATTTAACTAATATTTCGGAAGGCGAGTGTAAAGAATAACCTTGTTCAAATACATAGACTTCTTTTTGCAAATAGTGCTGTTCATAAAGGTAGCAAGCTAATGCACCGTTTGAAGTTCCAGTCGCTGCTTCTTCATTAATGTCGTATAGTGGAGCAAAATTTCTGCATATAATTCGATTGTCATTAAAAGTATATAGATGCATCCCAACAACATTATAATACTTGCTGATTTCTTTAATTTTTTCAAAATTAGGTTGCAGTGCATGTAATTGTGTTTCGCTTTTTATAGGAATTAAAATATCTTTTAAGCCCGTGGAGACAATTTGGATTGGGTATTTATTGTCTATATCTTTAATGTCAAAACAGTCGGTGAACTCATTTGGAGATACAACATCATAGAATATCGGTTTATTTTGTTCCATGAATATGATGTCATCTGTTATGGTAATAGTAAGAACACCGCTGTTCGTTTCAATCGTATAGCGATTCTTGAAAATTTTATTTAAATGCATCAGTATCGCGAAAGAACCAATTGTGGCATGACCACATAAATCAACTTCTTCTTTTGGAGTAAAATACTCAAATTTATAATCAGCAATTTCAGATTCTGATATAAATGCGGTTTCCGCATAACCCAGTTGTTTCGCTATTGTCATTTTTTGAGTAGTGGTCAATGTATTTGTATTCTCAATAAATACCACTCCTGCTTTATTTCCGCCTTTATGATCCTTGCTAAATGCACTTGCAACATAAACGGATATTTTCATAAGACACCTTCCTCACTTATAGTAAATTATATATAGAAAGCACTACATATAAATGCAATTGGATAAATTATCCACAAAATACGAGACAAACTATTTTTAGCATTTGAACTCTCCAAAAATAGTTTGTCTACAATCTGAAAGCTCTTCATTTGAAGAGCTTTTTTATATTCGCTTCATCGAAATCGTTTCACGTATACTTTGTAAATTTTTTAGTGTTTCTTCTTGTCGCTGCAACGACAACCCTACATACAAAGTATCTAATAAGCTTAACTGTGCTAATCGTGATGAACTTGCTTCTGTACGGAATTCAGTCTCACGTGTTGATGTATATAACGTTATATCAGCAAGCTGACTTAATGCTGATTTCTTATAGCTCGTAATCGCAATAATTTTGGCCCCTCTTGCTTTCGCTACTTCTAACGCTTCAAGTAACCCTTTATTGCTACCAGAATGAGAAATGCCAATAACAACTGAATCTTCCGAGAGTAAACCTGCTCCCATAATTTGAAAATGCGAATCAGTATGAGCGATACAAGAAATACCCGTTCTCATAAACTTATGATACGCATCCATCGCAATAATACCAGAGCCACCATTTCCATAAAACTCAATTCGACTTGCTTCTTGCAAGGCTCGTACAGCCTGCTCAAGTGCTGTTTCATTTAGCAAATGTAAAGTATCTTGCAGTCCTGTAATATGCGAATGAAAAACTTTTTTAGCAACAGTTACCATACTATCTTCTGCTGATACCTCTTCATGAATATTTTGCATCGGTGTATGTACAATTTCACGAGCTAATGTAATCTTTAAATCTTGAAAACCTTGCAAACCAAGGTGTTTACATAAGCGGAATATCGTCGCTTCGGAACTACTCGTAACTTCAGCTAATTCTGTAATAGATTTATGTACAACATCTTGTGGATGTTTCAAAATATGTTCGGCAATACTTCGCAATTTCGGTGATAAACCATTCAACGAAGCCTGAATCTTTCCAATCCCACTCCTTGTACCAGGCATAGCTATCCTCCTCTTCTATCGTAGCTTTATCCTGTAAAAACCGATTAGTTTAACTTTATTGTACCTAATTATTGAAAGAAGAAAAACCTATATTAGGGATTACTATAAATTTTATTGCTCCTATGTATTCTGTCATACGATATAACAGAATTATTCATGCTTATGAATAATCCTCCCCATGTTTCACTGCGTATAATGCGGCTTGCGTACGATCATCCACTTCCAATTTAGCTAAAACGTTTGAAACGTGTGTTTTCACAGTTTGTTCTGTAATATGAAGTTCTGCTGCAATCTCCTTGTTGCTTCTTCCTTTCGCAATTTCGCGAAGTACCTCTTGCTCTCTTTTCGTTAACATTGAAAAAGGATTTTCTATTTCCTTCTTTACTGCGGTACGCCCCATTAATGCAGGTGTTACTTTCGGGTGAAAATTCGCATTTCCTTGATGTACTGCAATAATAGAAGCGACAAGTTGCTCAGGTTTTACTTCTTTTAATTGATAACCATCTGCTCCAGCTTCAAGTGCTGGTATAACATAATCTTGCTCTGAAAAACTACTTAATATAAGTACCTTTATCGTCTCATCGTATTGCTTTAGACGTTTTGTTGCCTCAATTCCATCCATTTTCGGCATCGATACATCCATTAGTACTACATCCGGTCTTTCTTTTTGCACGAAATGTAATGCCTCTTCGCCATTTTCCGCTTCCCCAATAATTTCAAATTCTTCTCTCGTTTTCAAAAAGAATACAAGTCCTCTTCGAACGATATGATGATCCTCAACTAGTAGCAATTTAATCTTCAATCTTATTCTCCCCTTCAAATCGGCAATTGAATTTCTATTTTTGTACCCTTTCTCAGCTCTGTTATAATTTGAAACGACCCCTTCATTAACTGAATACGTTCCTTCATACTTTTCAGGCCAAGTGCTGACTCCCTTACTTGCTCTTGTATAAATCCTATTCCATTATCTTCTATGTAAAAATGTAACTGGTTATTTTCTATTTTCAAAAGAACATGTACCTTTTCACACGAAGCATGCTTTTTACAATTATGTAGCGCCTCTTGGCTAATACGCCATAAAACTTCTTCTATTTCATCCCCAATTGAAACCATCCCATCAATTCGAACTTCCACTTGAACTCCTAATAACTTCCCGTAATTTTGAATTGCTTCTGCTAACCCTTTCTCTAATCCTTCAGGTCTTAATTGCCAAATTAATAGAGTCATCTCTTGTAATGCTTCTTGTGATAATTCTCCAATATAACTTAACATCTCTTGCAATTCTCTATCTTGCGTCATATTCAAAGTACCTTTCGCTGTTAGCATAATAGAAAATAACAATTGTTTTACTGAATCATGTAAATCACGTGCAAGTCGATTTCTTTCCGCTACCACTACATATTTACGTTCTTTCTCAACTAACTGAATACGTTGTATTGTCGTTCCAATTTGAAATGCAATTGATTCTAATAATGCTAACTCTTCCTCTGAAAAATGAGTCTTATGAGGCGCAGCCACATTTAGTAGACCAAATTTTTCTGATCCAGACCTAAGCGGAATTGTCGCATGATGTGTAACATCTTCTGTCTCTCCCCAATTACATTCAATTGCATCTTCTATTCGCTTACATTCAATAATATTAGTCGCTTTTTCTAATCTCCCATTCACAAAACGTTCTACACACCAACAGTTTCCTTCACACATCGGCTTCTTCTCTTGCCACGTAAGAGCCTCTGGTAAATTTTCGTCTACAAGCATGCTATGCTTTCCACTTTCATCAATAAAGAATATCCACCCTGTTTGTAAATTCATTACTTGTAACAATGTATGCAACACTTTTTCTAACATATCCTGTAAGTTTGTTGCTTCATTTAATAATTCAGCAATTTCTTTTAATGCTTCTAAACGATGCATCTCTTTTTCTTCAAAGTTCATTCTCATCACCAACTACAATTATAACATTAAGAAATTTCTAAATTCTATAAATAAAAAAAGAACCGAATCCCTTCAGCCCTTTCTTTATATCAATCATTTTATTATTGTTATTCTATCCAATGTTGGAATCAGAATTTTTGTTAACAAACGATTCTACTTTAGCTTTCCGATAAAGATTGTCCACCATGGATATGCTGTAAACCTTCATTAGTAACAACCATATTCGCTGCTGGCATTTGCACTTGATTCTTATGAAACATAGACATTAATTCAAATCTTACTTGTCTAGAAGTTTCAAAATAATCTTCTGGCTTTATTAAACCTGTAATACAAAATTCATAGCCAACATATTTCAAGTTAGGATTTAAGTCTGTAACACCGACGTATTTAAATGGTTCAACAGCGTCATCCTCTACTCTATAAAGAGTTTGATTCAATTTTTCATTGCATATAACACATACTTCTTCTAACAATTCCTTCACTCTTGTTGGATCTTCCTGATAACTTACCGTGATGCGTTCAATTACACGCATCCATCCTTTATTAAAATTTTGTATCGTTCTAATCTCTCCGTGCGGGATGGTAAGTAGTTTTCCTGACCATTCACGTATTTGCATAAAACGAATACTAATCTCTTCAATAGTTCCTGAATTTGTTCCGTTAAAAGTTACAAAATCACCAACTCGGAACTCTTTGTCCGCTAATCTTGCAAAGCCTAATATAACATCTTTTAGCATCTGTTGTGCTGCAAAACCGATGACAACTCCAGCTATCCCTGCACCTGCAATAATACTTTTTATATCTACAAATTGGCTAATTAAATATATGATAAGACTGATGATAATGATATATCTAAAAATAGATCGAATTACACTTTGAATCGTCTGCTCTACCTCTTCATCAAAAAAGCTTGATTTCCTAAAAAACCAATCAATAATACGATTTATTACAAATGAAATAATGATTAAAACTAAAGCAAATAGTAAAAATCTTAAAAGTAAAAACTCCCTTACATAATTAAAAAATTCTTCAGTATACGTTAATAAGCTCATTCATCCACTTCCTTAACTAATAAAAATTCTATACAAAGCTGCTATATTTTTAAAATTCATTAGACATTCTTCTATAAATATACCCTTTTTCATAACCTAAAGGGAGCTGACAATTGAATTTTTTTATGACTTTACTTTAAGACTACACTACCCATCCAAATAAAAGGAAAACATTTACATAATATCGAATAGTTCATTTGAAAATATTATTACTCACGGAGGTTGCAAGCAATGGGATATATTGAAGAACTAAGAGACGTTGTTGGATCAAGACCGCTTAATTTAGCAGGCGTTGCGGTAGCTGTTTTCAATGAACAAGGACAAATACTACTACAACAAAGGCGAAATGGCATGTGGGGCGTTCCAGGAGGTTTTGTAGAACTTGGTGAATCTATAGAAGCAGCTGGAAAACGAGAAGTACTTGAAGAAACCGGAATCGAAATTGGTACACTTCAGCTAGCAACTGTATTTTCAGGTAAAGAATTTTTTGTGAAATTACCGAACGGAGATGAATTTTACCCTATAACAATTGCTTACCTTTGCAAAGATATTACAGGTGGCTTGCTAAAAGCTGATGGAGTCGAATCATTACATGTACAATTTTTTAATTTAAATGAGCTACCACAAAATATTAGCCCATTCATAAAAAAATTAATTGAACAAAATGTCGTCTCAGTTTAAACGCAAAAAAGAGACCTTTTTAAAGGCCTCTTTTTCATTTCACTTCTGCATGTAAACAAGATTTAAAATGTCCAAGTGCAAATTCATGCCCTTGCGCATTAAAAGATGCAACTGCCTTTTCATAAACAACAATTTTAAATCCTTTATTATAAGCGTCTACTGCTGTGTGAAGAACACAAATATCAGTACAAACACCTACAAGATGAACTTCTTCTATTCCTCTTTCTCTTAACTTCATTTCTAAGTCGGTTCCTGCAAATGCACTATATCGTGTTTTATCCATGTAATATACATTTTCAGCATTTTTATATGTTTCGTATACATCTTGTAATTCCCCAAACAAATCTCTTCCACTTGTACCAGCTATATTATGGGGTGGGAATAATTTTGATTCTGGATGATATACATCATTTTTTTCATGTTTATCAATCGCAAAGACAACGTAATCTCCATTTTCAATATATTGCGTCGTTATATGTACAATTTCCTTCTCAATTTCTTGACCTGGTTTTCCGCAAGTTAAAGCACCTTTTTCCGCTACAAAATCACATGTATAATCAATATTAATAAGAGCTCGTTTCATAACTACTATCTCTCCTTCTTCTGTTTCACAGTAAACAATAGAAAATTTGTTATTACGACATCGTATGTACTATTCGACATTTCAAATGAAATACCTACATTTTTCTTGTAAAACTTACCTTAATTCGAGTTTATCATAAAGTGAAACTTTAATCATTGGAGAGTTTGTTCATCTCCAATGATTATTAGTTAAACCAATCGGACAGTTGATCTCCCACCTAATCTCCTCACATATACCGATTTTTAAGGCGAGGTCTTACTGCCCATTAATGCGGGATATAATAGATACACAAAGGTAAAACAACTAGCTCCTATTACTAAGTCATGAATTTGGTAATTAAACGTAATTTGAATCACCTCTTGTATCGTAAACCAAATTACTGCCATCATTATACTAATCAAGACGATACGAATACACCGATTCACATCTTCAACCTCTTTCTCTGTCATAGTAGTAGCAAGTGATTTCTTCCTATTTAATCGTATTAGAAAACGAAACAAGTTATTCACTCTTGCACACTCTAGTCCAAATAAAAAAGCACACTACTTTTTTAAGTAATGTACTTTTTATTCTTATTAAGACGCAGGCTTTGTCTCAAATGTTGCTTGATTAAAACTAATAACCTTTCCTTTCGGGTCATTGTTTTCATACTGAACTGCAGTAATCGTATGACTACCTGTTTCAAGCGTCTTTTCTTTTAATTGTACTGTTGTCTGCGTTGTACTAGTTACTTGATGTCTATCTGTATACATTTGATCTACAAATATGAAGGTTTCTTTATCACTTTGAAAATTAGAAAGTTCTAATTCAACTTGCTGAATTAAAGTATCCTTTTTAATGAATACAGTCGGTATATTGCCATTTTCAGAAGTACCATCTGGAGTAATAACTTTTACTTTCCCTTCTCCAATTGACATTGCACCTTCAGGAAATACAACCATATTCTCATCACTTGCGTTTACAACTTGTTCTTCCTGTTTTGATTGCGCGTCCTCTTTTTCCTGTGGAGCACCGCAACCTACTAATAACAATACAGACAATCCAGTGATTATGAATTTTTTCAAAATTCATCCCCCCTGTCATTTGATTATAATTTATTATACAAAAATAACTTTTAAATTTTAAGACAACTTTTAAAACTTTTATGAACATATAGAAGCTTGCTCACGATTAATGTATCATACTTTCCTTAATAGAACATTAATTTTTTTTATGAAATAAATAGTAATTCCTTCTTATTTATCATTTTAGCCCAACAAATCGATATAATACCCCCTCAAAAATAAAAAGACATTGATATGTCCAATGTCTTTTCTATGTAGCACTTTAAAAAACAAATGTTGTGATTTCTTCTACTTCTTTTCTTGGAAGTTTTTTTGGCTTATCTTTCGGAAATCCTAGTGAAATAACCATATTTATTTGTTTTTCAGGCTCAATTTGTAAATATTGGCGCAGTTCATCTTGAGCTAGCAATACTGGCCCTGTCATTGGACAAGTACCAAGTCCCTTTGCATGTGCAGCTAACATTAAGTTTTGTGCCGCTAAACAGCTACTCTTAATCCCTTCTTCTTCCCAAACTGAATCTGGAACAAAAGCAATTGGATCAAATATCTTTTCACGGAACTTTGATTCATATGGTGTTGCCAAACATACGATTAATACTGGTGCCTCCGAGAAAGCTGTTGCATATGGTCCGAAAGAACGTGTAAGTAATTTCCCTGCTTTCTCTTCTCCATTTTCTGCTGCTTTTGCCGCAAGTTTATGTAATGCATCCCATGTCATTTGTTCAATTTCTTTAATCTTCTCTCGATTCATGATAACTAAGAATTCCCACGTTTGTGAATTCGTATCACTCGGTGCGTAACGCGCACAATCAATTATTTCTTTTATATCATTAGTAGATACTTCTTGATCTTTAAACTTTCTAACACTTCGTCTTCCGTGAATTACTTCTTTAAAATCTTCATAATTCATATATTAAATCCCCTTTTTACAGCGTTTTCAAAACTTGTCCTATGCTTGAATTATATCATGAAAAAAAGCCGGAAGAATACCAGCTTTTTTCTTCATGATTAATTTGTCACTTTAAACAAACGAATACTCTCTTCATATACAGCTTGTAATTTTTTCGTAATTGGTCCTCTTTCACCAGCTCCAAACTGTTCATCACCAATTTGAACGACTGGGAATATTTCAAGTGGCGTCGCTGTAAAGAAGCACTCATCAGCTTCATATACTTCTTGTAATGAAAACTCTCGTTCTTCTACTTCGATATGTAACTCTGTCGCTAATGTAATCACGTAGTGACGTGTAATACCATGTAAAATGAAATGATCCGCTGGATGTGTAATTAACTTATTATTTTTCACAATAAAGAAATTGGAATGACACCCTTCAGTCACAATGCCATCCCGTACTAATATTGCTTCTTGATATCCTTGTTCATTTATTTTGTTTTTGATCATAATATTAGGAAGCAAGTTTAAAGATTTTATATGGCAAAACTTCCACCTGATGTCCTCTTCTACTGTTACCTTAATCCCTGCCTCCATTGAAGCAACTGGTCTTGGGAACGAAACAAGATTTGCAAAATATGTCGGTTGTAAATCTGATTCATATACATGATTGCGCGGTTGTGCACCTCTTGATATTTGTAAATATACATTCCCATCTTCTTGAAATTGATTTTTTTCAATCATTTGATATAACTCTTCTACTAATTCTTCCTTCGTAAATGGTGGAATTAGTTTTATTTCTGCCATAGAGTTAAAGAATCGTTCTAAATGTAAATCTAATAAATGAGGCTTGCCATCGTATAGTCTAAATACTTCATAAATACCATCACCAAATTGGAAACCGCGCTCTTCTAATGCGACCATCGGCTGTTCTTCCTTCGTATTAATCATTCTCCCATTAAACAAGATCCAATCTTTATGAGTAGCTTTCATTCTTCCCCACTCCTTTATCACATGATTGATTTTATTGTACAACTTATGTCACCTCGAAAGAAGGAATTTTCTGTATTTTCACAAACAAAAAATACATCACTTCGTAAAAGTGATGTATTTTATCATTTATTTAAGGAAATATTTTTCAATATCATCTAACATAAGGTTCGCAGCTTTAATACCGCCTGCTGTATTCCAGATTACCTCATCTACTTGGAATACTTTATTATTTTTAGAAGCCTGTAGTTGCTTAAAGAGTGGATCTTCTGTCCATTCCTTTGCTAACGAATTTCCTTCATTATTCTTATCTGCATCTTTATCAGACGTGAAATAGAATAAGTAGTCTCCGTCCATATTTGGAATTTGCTCTTTTGTAATTCCTTTTATCGCAAAATCATCTTTATCTTGTAATGGTGGTCGTTTAAATCCAATATCATTTAAAACAACTCCCGAGAATGAGTTTTTTTGATAAATACGAACATCACCTGGCACGAAACGAATAATAGAAACTTTAGAATTCAATTTATCGCCTAACTTCTCTTTCATTCCTTCAATACGTTTTTTATAATCATCAAGAGCTTTTTGCCCTTCTTTTTCTTTATTTACAGCTTTTGTATAAAGCGTAAAGTTTTCTTTCCAATCACCGCGTAATGTTTCTGCATAAACAGTTGGTGCGATTTCTTTTAGCTGATTATATATTTTTTCGTGACGCATTTTATTTCCGATAATTAAATCTGGCTTAAGCTTCATTACTGCTTCTAAATTAATATCACGTTCAGTTCCTACAACTTCCGTATTTTTTAACTCTTTCGCTACATGAGGATACCATTCATCACCAGCACGTGGTTTCGTAGTCCCCACTGGCGTTACGCCCACAGCTAGAAGAGCCTCTGCACCTTCATTTGTTAAAACAACAACTTTTTTAGGTGTACCATTTACTGTCGTTTCGCCCATTGCATGCTTTACCGTATATGAATCTTTTGCTTTCGCTGATATATCATTTTCCTTTTTCTCTTCTTTACTACATCCTGCAATTACAACCATGAGTATCATAATGCAGAACATAATTAGTTTTTTAGTATGTATCATATGTCCTCCCTAGATGAAATCGATTATCATTAACAATTAAAGATTAATGTATCCTACATACATTGTCAATGTATATCAGAAAACTTTTTTAATATATACTGTTTAGATTCTATCCGCTTTTCTAATGTTTCTTTTTAAAACATAGTGCATAAGTATGAAAATAAATGTTGTTATTAAAATGCGTATCTTTGTTATACATAACAAAGATACGCATCCATATTGCATTATCATTTTAATTGCTAATATTGAGTATACTTAATATGCGATGGATCATTATATACCCACTGATTTCCACCAAGGTTTAACCAACCATTTTCATTTATATATACTAAATAAGATTCTGGAGAATTTAATTGGCGGATAACTGCAGATGTAGTTGATGGACCACTTCTTAAATTTACATTCATCCCTTGTATATATGCAACCCCAATCGGACTTCCATCACTATTACTTGTCTTTACAAAATTAATGTAAGAAGGATCATTATACACCCATTGTCCATTCCCCAAATCTAACCATCCGTTACTTTCCTGATATACAACGTAAGATTCTGGAGAATTTAATTGACGAATAACTGAGGAAGAAGTTGATGGACCATTTCTTAAATTTACATTTTTCCCAAGGATATAAGCGATTCCCTTTGTTTGAGGTGTCGGTTGTGGGTTAGGAGGTTGTGGATTTGGAGCTACTCCAAAAATAGCCGCTATTCCATTCGCATACGCTTGACTTAGATCTTCAATAAATTGTGGATTTTTTAATAAATTTGCATCAAACGTTGTATCAATAAAGGCAGTCTCAGTTAAAATTGCATCCATTGCGGTTTCTCTTAATACCGCATAATTTTCTTTTTTTGCTCCTCGATCACGAAGACCGTATTTTGTTAATACAGGATTTACTGCTGTATGCATCTTTTGTTGCTTTGCATATGCAGTGCTGCTGTTGGATAACGCATTATAAATATAGCTTTCAAAACCTGTACCCCCGCCGCTATTAATATGAAATGAAATAAAATAATCCGCACCAAAAGCATTGGCAATATTAGCACGTTCCGATAAAGAAATAAACACATCACTATCACGTGTCATTTTAATTGTAATTGGGTAATTTACCGTTAAAATGTCTCGAACGCGTCTAGCAATTTGAAGTGTTAAGTTTTTTTCTACTAAACCATTACCAACAGCACCAGAATCATATCCACCGTGCCCTGCGTCTATAACAAGTTTCATTTTATTGCCCCGCCCCTTTCTTGTAATATGTTTGCATTGCTACTCGTCCTATTTTATGTGAAATGTACAAGTTCTGTTACAATTACAAATAAAAAAAACGCCTTATGTAAGGCGTTTTCTATCATCTTACTTTAACCAATTTAAAATAAATATATACGATTGATAGTGAACATAACGTATGCAAAATAAAATAAATAAAAGTGTTATTCCAGCACCACTATAAAGTAAACCGAACTTAAAAAAAACATTCACAAGTGGTGGAAAGTTCATTAGATTTTGTAATGTACTAAGCATACAAAACATAATGAAAAAGACAGGGACGTATTGTAATTCATACGGCTTTTTTTTCTTACTCATTCTTTTCCGAATGAGTATATGACATAATTCTGCTACTATAAAGCACCCTCCAATTAATACAAGACCAGAAGTCATCGTCATACATCCACCTGCCTTATATTTATTTTATCTCATAAATAATCATCGTTATATTTTCTTTACATACTCTTCATCTTCTGAAGTAAAACCAAAACTCTCTATGAAAGACTTCGCCTTTTCTGTTAATTCCTCTTGTAGCACTTTTATTTCTTTCACATTTCTTTGTTTCATCATTTCTTCAAATGTAAAATACGTATTTGCACCATAACCGTAACCTTGGTAATCAAAATGAATAATTAGCTGTGATAAAACAGCTCGTTCCTCTTGAACACTATAATCTATTACACCAATATATGTATCATCAACTTTCACACAGTACTGTACCTTTTTCTCACCTAAACTATGCGATTTAAACATTTCTTTAACAACGCTTTCATTTTCTACGGTAACTTTCTCAAACGTAATCATATGTTGTCCATCCTTTTACTATTATTGTATCAATAATACTTCCTATTTATGAAAAAAACCTTAAGACCGTATGCGATCTTAAGGTTTTTCTAATTAAACTAAGCTATACGCACGTTTTGTTTCTTCATGGAACTTATTCGTATCGTATTTATGCTCAACATAAATTTGGTGCCATACCATAAACGCAAGGACAGTCCAAATTTTACGGCTATAATCGCCTTTATCTGCACAATGTGCTTCCAGTAAGTTTAATACATACTGTTTGTCGATTAAATGCTCTGTTTTACTCTCGTTTATAATATTGATAGCCCAATCATGCATTTCGTCTTTTAACCAGTGACGAATTGGTACTGGGAATCCAAGTTTTTTACGATCTAATACGTGATCTGGAACGATTCCGCGTGCTGCTTCACGTAAAATAGCTTTCGTAGTTCCGTTAGCAATCTTAAATTCAGTTGGAATTTTAGATGCAACATCGAATACTTCTTTATCTAAGAACGGTACACGAAGTTCTAATGAGTTTGCCATTGTCATTTTATCAGCTTTTAATAAAATGTCACCACGTAACCATGTGAACATGTCAATGTACTGCATTTTGCTTACATCATCATAATCTTTAATCTCGTTATACAATGGTTTCGTGATATCCATATAGTTAACACTTTCATTGTAATACTTCATTAATTCAACTTTTTCTTCTTCACGGAAGATTTTCGCGTTTCCATAGTAACGCTCTTCAATTGGCGTACATCCACGCTCTAGGAAGCTCTTACCTTTAAATCCTTCTTTAAGAGCACCACTTAATGCTTTTAGAACGCTCTTACCTGGGCTAGGAATGTAAGAGAACATTTTTAGTGAGTTTGGCTCACGATAAATGTTATAACCACCAAATAACTCGTCTGCACCTTCACCTGAAAGAACAACTGTTACATGCTTACGTGCTTCTTTTGCAACGAAGTACAATGGTACAGCTGCTGGATCTGCTAAAGGATCATCCATATGCCAAATGATTTTTGGGAACTCATCCATAAACTCTTTCGCTGAAATGAATACGTTATGGTTTTTAACGCCTAATTTCTCAGCAGTTTCTTTGGCAACATCAACTTCACTGAAACCACGTTGTTCAAAACCAATAGAGAATGTTAAAAGATTTGGATTCATTTCTCTTGCGATAGAAGCGATAATAGATGAATCGATACCACCAGATAAGAATGAACCTACTGGTACATCACTGCGCATATGCACTTTTACTGAATCGTATAACACATCACGAATTGCTTGGATATGCTCCTCTTTCGTTGCGCTTGAAGCATTGAAATAAGGTTTCCAGTAGCGATGGATCTCCATCTCTTTACCGATTTCTTTTACGAAATAATGACCAGGCTCGATTTTATTAACATCAATTGTTAATGTTTCTGGCTCTGGACCATATTGGTACGTAAAGTAATGTTGTAGTGACGTTGGATTAACTCCTTTATCTTCCATCACATGCATAATACTTTTCTTCTCAGATGCGAAGAATGTAGTATCACCTTGTTGTGCGACGTATAAAGGTTTAATACCGAAGTGGTCACGTGCACCGAAAAGTTTCTTCTCTTCACGATCCCAAATCATAAATGCAAACATACCACGAAGATAGTCTACACATTTTTCTTTCATATGTGCATACAATGCAATGATAACTTCTGTATCAGATTGTGTTGCAAACGTTGCACCTTTTTCAAGTAACATTTCACGTAATTCTACATAGTTGTAAATTTCACCATTAAAAATAATTACATATCGATCATTTTCATAAGTTAGCGGCTGATGTCCTGCCTCTAAGTCAATGATACTTAAACGGCGGAAGCCAAATTGTACATGTTCATCACGAAAATATCCTTCGTCATCTGGACCACGGTGGAAAATCATCGTGTTCATATTTTCAAATTGATGTTTTTCTGTTTCTGAAAACTCTCTAGGGTTTTCACATAAACATCCTACAAAACCACACATACTTCTTACCCTCTTTCGGTTTTCATTCTGTTTCTATACTACTATATCAACCCTATTTATACTAGCATAATCAACTGAATATGGCGACCAAAAACTATAAAAAAATCACTCCATTTCACATTTTTAACAATTTTTTATGAAAACATGAAAACTAGGCACTCACCTTTCTCCGCTTTTGTCATATGATATTGCAAATTGATTTCTAGGAGGGAATACCATGAGTGAAGAAAAAAAAGATTCTTCTCGCCCACCGGTTCGTAATTACTTAAAGCAAATTGATGATTTCTTCGAGCAAACACCTCTTCGCAATGTAATCGCTGATTTAAATCATTTTTTCCAAAAAGGAAACCGTTTATTAACATTCCCTGTAGATTTATATGAAGTTGGTGAAGAACTCGTTGTTACAGCTGAACTACCAGGTATACAAAAAGAGCAAATTCAAATTGAAATACAAAGTGAATACTTAAAAGTCTCTGTAAAAGAAGAGATACTCGAAGAAGAAGAAGAAACATCCCATAACTATTATCGCCGGGAACGTTCCATTTCAGAAGCATCAAGATTAATTAAGTTGCCGTATTCAATTAATAAAAAAGCAGCAAAAGCTTCTTATCAAAACGGCGTATTAGAAATTCGGGCGCCGAAACTTCCCCAACAACATGACATTTTATCCATAGACTAATGCAAAAAAAATAAGGGTGCTATGCACCCTTATTTTTAATCCACTAATCGCTTCATATCACGTATAATGTCTTCGTATGGCGTATTACTAATGCCACTATACTTTTTCATTACTTTTCCGTTTTGATCAATTAAATAAAATGATGTACCATGCATGACCTGACCATTCTCCGGCTTATCTACAAGTGATTGGAAATTATCTTTTGAAAACTTCGTAATATCTTCTAACGAATATCCCGTTAATAAATTCCAGTTACTAGTATCCTCTGTAAACTTTTGAATAAAAGCTTTCAGATTTTCCGGCTTATCAAGGTCTGGATCTACACTAAATGAAACAAACTGAACGTCTATCTTCTCTTCTTTTGCCATCTTTTGCAGCTTGGCCATATTTGCAGTCATTGGTGGACAAACTGTTTGACAATTTGTGAACATAAAATCTGCAACCCAAACTTTCCCTTTTAAATCTTTTGTACCAAATTGCTTTCCATCTTGATTTGTAAATTGGAAAGTTTCTAAATCCCAATTTAATGGTTTACGAAGCTTTGAACCTGATTCACTACATCCAGCAAGTACAAAGAGACAAAATACAACCATAAGACCAATTATTTTTTGATAACGCTTCATTTATAAACCTCTTTTCTCTATCCTAAATTTAAATAGGTTATGTTTATAATAACAAAAGTTAACACTACGAGAAAATTGTTTACTACATTTGTTCACGAAATCGTACGAATTTACGTATGTTACTTCTTTATTTCAAGCGAATTACTAGACAAAATATATTTTTTACTATTATTTCTATAAATAGAATTGATAAAACTAATTTTATTGTTACTTTTGTAAATACCTCTCCCTATTTTTTAACAATTCCTTAAACATTAATCCATGTTTTACACTGTATTCCTTAACAACATTTCGGTACAATACAAATACAACGATTGTAAATGAGGTGATGTTCATGGCAAAGCGCTATGAAAATATGGATAATGTTAGTACAAAAAAATCAATTCGCTCTTTTTTACGCTGGCGTAAAGAACGAAAGCAAAACAAAAAAGATTTTTCTTTCTTAGTAGAACAATCACCCGTTAAACAAAGTGCATTTTTGCAAAGTAATGTAAAAAAAACGACTGTCACATGGATTGGGCATTCTACTTTTCTTATCCAAACGAATGGACTTAATATATTAACAGATCCAGTATGGGCCAATAAATTAAAGCTAGTTACAAGACTTACAGAACCTGGACTCTCTATAGAAGCACTGCCTAAAATTGATATTGTCCTTATTTCACATGGTCATTATGATCATTTAGATTTTTCAACTCTTCGTCAGTTGAATGATGATGTTCTATATCTTGTACCTATCGGATTAAAAAAATTATTTACTCGTAAGAAATTTAAACATGTAGAAGAGTATAAATGGTGGGAAAGTACGATAATTAACGAAGTTTCTTTTCACTTCGTACCTGCTCAGCACTGGACGAGAAGATTCTTATTTGATATGAATACGTCTCACTGGGGCGGATGGATTATTGATAATGAAACGACTATGGAAACCATATATTTTTGTGGCGACAGTGGCTATTTCCAAGGTTTCAAAGAAATCGGTGAACGCTTTTTAATTGATATTGCTCTTATGCCCATTGGCGCTTATGAACCAGAATGGTTTATGAAAGTATCTCATGTTTCACCCGAAGAAGCTGTGCAAGCTTATTTAGATTTAAACGCTACGCATTTTATACCGATGCATTACGGAGCTTTTGCACTCGCCGATGAAACACCTCGTGAAGCAATAACTAGACTTCGAAATAATTGGAATTTGCGCATGTTACCATGGGAACAACTGCATGTACTCTTTTTAGGCCAAACTTTTATTTATAGTAACGCAACAAATGATAAGCAAGTAAATGAAAAAATTGAAACTTTACATGTGTAACGTAACGACTGATTTTCTATATCCAACATATAATATAGAAAATCCTATAATGAAACTTTAATCAGTGGGAGTTTCTTTATCCCCACTGATTATTAACCTTCACCAATCGGGCTTTTACGGACAGCCCGCCACCTAACCTCTTTGCTCCAGCTAAATTTTGAGGTGGGAGTTTTACTGTCCGCAAATAGCAGGATAAAGGGTGTTATCTATGAATGAATATTTACAGACTCGCTATATCATTAGCGGTAGTGCCTGTATAGCTCTTCTTATTTCTTACTTTCTATTTACATAAAAAAGCTACTTGAAATATATTTTCAAGTAGCTTTTTTATTACTCTGCTAAATACATAAATCCGATTGCACCTGGACCTGTATGAGTACTAATTATAGGCGTAGTATAGAAAATTTCTGATTGAGCAAACCCACTCACTTTTTCAACCGCCGCTTTCATACTTTCAGCTAAAGGAATTGCTTTCGCATGCGGAATTGCAACAGCCTTTACAACTTTTCCAGCTGTATCTTGCTCAAATAACTTAGCTAATGTTTTTACAATTTGGCCTTGGCTACGAACTTTCGTTACAGGATTATAAACACCGTCTTCAAGACTAGCAATTGGCTTTATATTAAGTAGCGAACCGATAAACGCTTTTCCTTTACCGATACGTCCACCCTTCACTAAGTTTTCTAATGTATCTACTACTACATATAAACGAGTATTCTTTCTTACTTCATCTACACGTTTTAAAATTTCTTCTAGTGAGCGTCCTTCATTTGCCATTTTTGCAGCTTCAATTACTTGATATGCTAAAGCATGTGTAATAAATTGAGAATCAACAACTGTTACTTTTGTATCGGTCATTGATGCAGCACTATTTGCAGTTGCTACAGTACCACTCATTCCACTTGTCATATGAATGGAAAGTACTTCGCTTCCATCTTCACCTAACTTGTCATACATTTCTACAAATGTACCCATTGCTGGTTGTGATGTTTTTGGTAGTTCCTCTGATTTAAGCATTTCTTCAATAAATTCATCTGGTTGTAGATCAACGCGATCTAAATATGTTTGTCCATTTACAGAGATTGATAATGGTAGAACATGAATGTCATACTTCTCGATTACCTCTTGTGATAAATCTGCTGTTGAATCTGTTACAATTTTAATTTTTTGCATATTATATTCTTCCCTTTCCAATACGCTCTCCTTGTTATTATACTAGTATTCCCATTGCTTTCAACAATTTGGAACGAAATTTCATCAAATTAATTATATTTTTATATCTAAAATGAAAAAGACAGAGCTCCTAACCCTGTCTCTACTCTATATCATGCATTTTTTTCAAGAGTATTTGTTTTATATACATTTAAATAATCATTCCACTTCAAACAATTTTGTAAATATTCACGGAAAGAATATGAAAATCTTGGATGTTTTTGTTTTTGAATTTTTGCAATAAATAATTGAAGACGAGACTGAATTAGAAACGATAATGGATGCTGTGCCTGTAGGACAGGGATTTCAAATATTTTAATACAATCCCCTGTTGAATGAGTGAAATAAAAACTTTTCGTAATCACAATATCAATCCTCTTTTTCATTGGATTTTTGAACTTCCTCTACTTTGCGCTGTAAGACGTTGTTTAAAGTGGAGTAAAATCAGACTTATATGATTTCTGTAGTCCTTATGGCTAGAAGATTTATACTCTATTCATCTCCACCTAATCCATCTTCCCGTCCTAAATATCCCTGAGACGGGAACCTCATTACCCATCAATTGTTTAATACATTTAGTATAAGCTTATAAAAGCGCAAAGTTTGTCTAAATTTTGGAGATTCTATAATTTTTTTCTTCTATATATTGTATACGTTTATAGCTATAGTATAACAAATAAATAAAAAAGTGCCTTTATAACGAGGCACTTTTCGACTGCATTTCTTCTCTTTTCTTTTTTCTCTTACTAACAACCTTTGATAAAGCAATACTTACTTCATAAATACAAATAAGCGGCACCGCAACTAAACTATGAGATAAAAAGTCAGGCGGTGATATGCAAGATGCAATGATAATCAACGCTACGTAAGCATACCTTCTTATTGTTATTAAAAATTCCGCCGTAAGTATTCCAATACTAGTTAAAAACATTACAACGACTGGCAATTCAAAAATCACAGCAAATGGAACTGTTAAATTAAGTACAAAATGAAAATACTTTTCTGTCGTAAACATCGTATTAAACATTTCATTACCTATAGTAGTTAAAAAGTGAAATAGAAACGGCATTACAATAAAGTATCCAAAACATAAACCTGCGATAAATAATATAGACAATACCGGTATATACATTATTGTCATCTTTTGTTCATTTGGATGTAAACCCGGTTTTACAAATAACCAAATTTGTATAGCAGCAAAAGGAATTGTACAAACGATAGCAAATACTGTAGCAATCGAGAAAAAAATCCACAATACATCACTTGGACCGAGAACAGTTAATTTCATTGGTAAATCTTTTACAAGCCAAAAATAAATATCCTTTGTAAAAGTAAATCCAATAATTAAAAATAGTACAAAGGATAACACCGTATATATTACTCTTTTTCGAAGCTCAACAATATGTTCTACTACGCTCATTTCCCGATCTTCCATCTCGTTCACCACACTTTATTTATCCATTACAAGGAAAATACATTACAGTTTTTCTTTCTTTTCCTTTTCTTGAAATGCGTCATCTGTCAATTCTTTCGTTGATTTTTTAAACTCTTTTAACGTTTCCCCTAAAGCCTTCCCGATTTCCGGCAATTTTTTAGGTCCAAATAAAATGAGTACTGCTACTAAAATTAAAATTAACCCTGGAAAGCCAATATTTGAAAACATTTCCCCATCCCCTTTATTAGTAGTTTCCTTGTCCTACTATTACATAATTTTATTTTGTCAAAAAAGTTTGAAAACGTCAACAAATCCATTGCCTTTTGTCAAAAAAATTCAAAAATATAATCAATTATACAAATTTCATTTTCTATTGCTCTTGTGTATGATATGGTAAGGGAAATGACATATTATTTTATGATAGTAGAAAGGATTTGCATTATGACTGAAAAAATGACACGAATGACCCAATTTGTAAAAGAAGAAATTGCAAATGCAATTACACATGGTATCGGTGCCATTTTAAGCATCCCTGCCTTAATCATATTGATTATTCATGCTTCTAAGCACGGTACCGCATCAGCTGTAGTCGCATTTACTGTTTATGGTGTAAGCATGTTCTTACTGTACTTGTTTTCAACATTGCTACATAGCATTCATCATCCTAAAGTAGAAAAAATATTTACTATTTTAGATCATTCAGCCATTTACTTATTGATTGCTGGCACGTATACTCCTTTTCTACTTATTACACTTCGTGGCCCATTAGGATGGACGTTGCTTGCTATAATTTGGACACTTGCAATCGGAGGTATCGTCTTCAAAATCTTCTTTGTACGTCGCTTTATAAAGGCATCAACTTTATGTTACATCATTATGGGCTGGCTCATAATCGTTGCCATTAAACCACTTTATGAAAATCTAACTGGACATGGTTTTTCACTACTTTTAGCAGGTGGAATTTTATATTCTGTCGGAGCTATATTCTTCCTTTGGGAAAAGCTACCTTTCAACCATGCCATATGGCACCTGTTCGTTTTAGGTGGTAGTACGATGATGTTCTTCTGTGTACTCTTTTATGTCTTACCTACAGCATAATAAAAAAGGTTTCAGCTTACTATAAGCTGAAACCTTTTTTATTACTTATGTAATTGTGATGCGATAACTTCCTGTGTATGCTTCGTTAATTCTTTAATATCCATATTCGCATACTCTTCAGGTGTAATCGGCTTAGAAATTGTTACTGTTGCATGAGCTGACTTCATACGATTTCCATTCGCTTCAAACATCTTATATGTACCATCTAACGTTACAGGTAAAATTGCTACACCTGATTTTACTGCAAGATGGAAACTACCAGCCTTAAACTCTCCAACTTCGCCACCTTTACTTCTCGTTCCTTCTGGGAAAATTACGATAGAATGTCCATTCTTTAATAGTTCGATTCCATCTTTAATTGCTTTAAGAGATTGACGACGATCGCTACGATCCATAAATACACAATTCATAAGTTCCATCCAAGTTGGTACAACTGGGAACTTTTTAATCTCTGCCTTTGACACGAATCCAATTGGTTTATTTAAGTAACCTAGTAAAACAGGGATATCCATATTACTTTGGTGATTACTTACAACTAGTACCGGCTTGTCTTTCGGAACATTTTCAAGCCCTTTCACTTCTACTGTCCCTCCAGCTACACGTACCATTTTCTTACCAAACCAATTTGTCGTTTTATACACAGCATTATCTTTTTCTTTTGGCGCCATCGTATTTACTTGTCTTTTAAGACGCCACATTCTCGGTGTAATCGCAATTACAATTAAAATTAAATAAAAGATTTTAAAAAACGTTTGAATCATACAGAACCCCCACCTATTATCATTCCGACCTTCATTATACTAGACAAACGAAGGAAAAAGAAGAAAAAAAGTCCAAACAGCAAGTGTTTGGACTTTTTAAGCATTCTATATTAGAAACGTTTTGCTAATTCACGAGCATTAGCAATTGCCGCTTCTTTAATTTCTTGTGCTTTTTCAGGGTTTGCATTCATACCCTCAACTGCAATATAATCAGTATCATTTACACCGACAAATCCTAATACAGTTTTTAAATGATTGCGTCCGAAGTCTACAGCTGCGTATGCTCCTTCAGAATATACGCCACCTGTTGCTTGAATGTGAAGTGCTTTTTTACCTTCTAATAAGCCGACTGGACCATTTTCAGTATATTTGAATGTTTTACCTGCGATTGCTACGTTATCTAAGTATGCTTTTACTACTGGTGGATAGCTAAAGTTCCACATTGGAGTTACGAATACATAACGATCTGCATGCATAAATGTTTCTAAGTTTGTGTTCATTGCTGCTACTTTTTGTTGTTGAGCTTCCGTTAAAGTTTCAAAGCCTTCACCTGCTGCAAATTTACCCCAAGCAGCAAATACATCTGCATCGATTGCTGGTACAGTAGTATTGAATAGATCAATTGTTACAACTTCGTCTTGTGGATGCTCGTTTTTATAAGCCTCGATGAAAGCTTCCCCTACTGCCATTCCGAAAGAACCTTCTGCTGAATTTGGATTTGCTGTGATAAATAGTACTTTTGTCATTGTATTCTCTCCCTTTTTTCTTTTTATCTTCAATTCAAGATTTGTTTTTTAAAAGTTAATAACTTACCTTATGTAAGTATAATACAAAAAGTTTTATTCAATGTCAATAAAAAATAGCTACTTTTTTTTCGTAAGTTAATGATTTATTTTGTTTCTCTAAAATTTAGTATACAGATATTAAGACTTCTCATACAAAAAGGCTACCTCTATAAATTATAGAGATAGCCTTTTATTACATATTATTTTTGAAAAACATGTTTTACTTTTTCAGCTGGAATGTTACTTCCACCTCTACCTTTTACATCTTCAATCATCATTGTAATGACCATATCTGGCGAATTCAAATCAAATGCAGCGAACCAGCCTAGTTCTTTTCCTTCGGCTTCTTTAGATACTTTTAATTCCGCTGTACCTGTTTTTCCAGCAAGAGTCATTCCATCAATCTTAGCAATTTTCCCTGTACCATCCGGATCATTAATTACTTTCGTCATAGCAGTTTTTAATATATCCTGATTTCCTTTAGAAATTACATTTTCTTTCCAAGCTTTTGGTTGTTTATCTGTTTTAATAATATACGGTGATGGAATCGTTCCATCATTTACAATTGGCGCATACGTTAAAGCTAAATGAAGAGGAGTCATTAATACTTGTCCTTGTCCATATCCTGTATCTGCCATTTGAATATCATTTTTAATACCGTCATTTGCAATTTTAGAAGCAGGGAATCCATATTCAATTGGTAGTTTCTCATCGAATCCGAATTTTTTCGCTTCACTCATAAACTTGTCTTTTCCGATTTTCAAAGCTTCTTGTGCGAAGTAAATATTATCCGAGTATTTCATCGCCTTATCAAAATCAATCGGATTTGCATCTTTCACACGCGTTACATAATAATTACCCCAAGAAGAATCTTTTGTCCATTTTAATCCTTCAATTTTCAACTCTTCTTTTGGATCGATTGTTTTCGTTTCAAGACCAATTGCAGCTGTAATTGGTTTAAATACAGAACCTGGTACCGATAATTGTGTAAAGCGATTCGTCATCGGTTTTTTCGGATCATTATTCCAAGCTTCGCGTTGCGCTTTCGATGTTCCTCGTGCAATTAAATTAGGATCATATGCTGGACTACTTACTAGTGCAATTGTTTCTCCACTTTTCGGATTGATTGCTGCACTTGAACCAGCTTCGCCCTTCATTTCATTATACGTTTTTTCTTGAACAGCACTATCAATAGTTAAAGTTACATTTTCTCCATCAACAGCATCTGTTTTTGCCAAGTTTTTAATTTCTTTTCCTTGCGCATCTTCTACAAAGACACGGCCACCTTTTTTACCGCGTAGCTTTTCCTCTAATACTTGCTCTAAACCAGCTTTACCAACTGGGTCATCAGCTTGATAGCCTTTCTTTTGTAGCGTTTTTAAATCTTCAGCATTTACCTTTCCAATATAACCAGTCAGATGAGCTGCCGCTTCCCCTAACGGATATGTACGAACATTTACAGGTTTTGTTGAAACACCTGGTAAATCAATGTACGTATTTTGCGTTGCCCCTTCAGGCAAAATTCCAATTGGTACGAGATACCCTGGTTTTACCCATTTAGCAGCTAATTTTTGATCAATTTCTTCTACAGACATATTTAATAACTTCGCTACTGTTTCTTTCGTTTGCGGAGCAGTATCGCCTAACTTTTCAGGAATCAATCCGATTTCAGAAGCTTTCCCATTTGTTGCAAGACCTTTTCCATTACGATCGTATATTTCACCACGTTTTGGCTGTGTTGTCTGCATACGCACTTTACTATCTTTCGTCATGCCAGGGAAAATAAAATCAGGAGTCCAATCTATTTTCCAAGATTCTTTATCTCCATCTTTTTCTTTCACCATTTTTGCTTCATGGCCAAAAGTAATTTTACCACCAACTGTATCCATGCTTACTTTAAAAGGAACAGGGCCTTCATCTTTTTTATCTTCTTTTACTTCCCCTGTTTCTACCTTTAAGTCTTTCACTTCGATACCAGAATAAATTTTTTCATATTTCTCAGTAAATTCTTTCTTTGAAATATCTTTTTTTGCATTTTTTGATAGTTGATCATACATATCTGCAAATTTTTGTTTATTCCACGCTTTTACATATGTATCAAACGCTTCTTGTGGTTTTTCTTCTTTACCACATCCAACTAACATGAATGTTAAGCAAAGAAAAAGAATCCCCCATATCTTTCTCAATCGATTCTCCTCCTCTTTCTATATTAGTACTTTTGAAAATTTTAGCATTTTTACATGCTACCTATCATTATAGCACTATCGAATCTCATCTATAAACTTATATTGGTGAATATAAATAAAAAGATTGATGCGAATTCTCACATCAATCTTCTTTATTATTGTTGTTTCTCATATACGTGGTAATAATACGTATACGGGTTTTTTTCATCTGTTAAACCTTTTTCTACAAAAATCTCTTTCCAATTTGTCATATCCATTTCTGGGAAGAATGTATCTCCTTCAAATGCATAATGAATTTTTGTTATATACAACTTGTCTACGTATGGTAAAAAGAGATCGTAAATTTGCGCTCCGCCAAAAATAAAAATCTCTTCTTCATTTTTACATAGTTCGAATACTTCTTCTACAGAATGAACAACTTCACATCCTTCAACGTGATATCCTTCATTACGTGTTACAATAATATTACGTCTTCCAGGCAGCGGTCTACCAATCGCTTCATAGTTCTTTCTTCCCATAATAAGCGGGTGACCCATCGTTGTTTTCTTCACGTATTGTAATTCACTCGGTAAACGCCAAGGTAAATTATTATCTTTACCAATTACTCTATTTTCGTCCATTGCGACCATAAATGAAACAATCATTTTTTCATCTCCTCTACAATTATACTGCAACCGGTGCTTTAATTGCTGGATGCGGATCGTATCCTTCAATCGTTAAATCTTCCATTTCAAAATCGAAAACAGATTTCACATCTGGATTTAATGTAAGTTTCGGGAACGGACGTGGTTCACGTGCCAATTGCTTTTCTACTTGTTCAAAATGATTTGTATAAATGTGTGCATCACCAATTGTATGAACAAATTCCCCTACTTCAAGACCACATTCGTGTGCAATTAAATGTGTTAGTAGTGAATAACTTGCGATGTTAAATGGTATTCCAAGGAATATGTCACCACTTCTTTGATATAGCTGACAAGAAAGCTTTCCGTCCGCTACATAAAACTGGAATAATGTATGACAAGGGGGTAATGCCATACTTGGTACGTCTTCAGGATTCCAAGCAGAAACGATTAAACGACGTGAGTCTGGTGTTTTTTTAATCATTTCAATTACATCTTTTAATTGATCAAGTGTCTCACCAGCTGTCGTTTTCCAAGCTCGCCACTGTTTACCGTAAACGTCTCCTAAATAACCATATTTATTTGAGAAATCATCATCTTCTAAAACGTTCTTTTTAAACAATTCCATCTGCTCATCGTACTGTACTTTAAATTCTTCATCTTGTTGTGAGCGAAGACCAAAATCCGTCATGTCAGGACCAGTATACTCATCACTTTCTACCCAGCTCTTAAACGCCCATTCATTCCAAATATTATTATTATGCTGCAATAAATAGCGAATATTTGTATCACCTTTCATAAACCAAAGTAGTTCACTTGCTACAAGGCGAAATGGTACTCTTTTTGTCGTTAATAAAGGAAATCCTTTACTCAAATCAAAACGCATTTGATATCCAAATACAGATACAGTTCCTGTCCCTGTACGATCTTCTTTCTTCGTACCATGTTCCATTACATGGCGGCATAAATTTAAGTATTCATTTTCAGCATGTTTCATATGTAGGAAAACCTTCTTTCAATCGTATATGCAATTTATCATAACATGAAAAATGGTAAATTTAATAATCCTAATTAATAAAATTTCTTCCGCTAATTCTTACAAAATTATTAACTTTCCAAATTTAAAAAGGTTTTCATTTTCTATTACCGAAAGTATAGTGCGGTAGAACAAAATTTATATTTGGAGGTTAGAAGTATGTCTAAAATTGAAACGCCTGTTATGACTTCTTTACAAACAGCGGTTGAAAAAATGATGAAGGATTTAAATGTTCCTGGTGCTGCTGTAGCTGTTATAAAAGACGGTGAAGTTATTATTTCAGAAGGTTTCGGCTATCGTAATATAGAAACAAAAGAGGCTGTTACACCGAATACTCGATTCGCAATCGGTTCCTCAACGAAAGCGTTTGGCACACTTTCATTAAGCTTGTTAGCACAGCAAAAAAAGTTTAATTGGGATACCCCTATCCAGTCTTATATACCTAACTTTACTTTATCTGAACTACTTGCTAGCTCACAAGTTACAGGACGAGATTTAGCTTCTCATCGAACTGGAGTGAGTCGTCATGAGGCTCTTTGGTACAGTTCTTCGTTATCTCGAAAAGATCTCGTTGAAAAAATAAAACATTTACCACTTGATGCACCGTTCCGGACTGCATTTCTATATAACAACTTAATGTATGCAACAATTAGCTACATTGTTGAAAACATTACAAATCAAACGTGGGAGCAATACACTACAGAACATATTTTAGAACCTTTAAATATGAGACATACAAACTTCTCTGTTAACGATTCACAAACTACAGATGATTATGCTTTACCTTACATTGAAAATGACGGTGAAATAAAAGCAGTTCCATTCCGCAACATCGATACAGTCGGCGCTGCTGGGTGTATTAATTCTACAATTGAAGATATGGCAAATTGGGTACTTCTCCACTTAAATGAAGGAAAATTTGGAGATCATGAATTAATCTCCTCTGAATTATTACAACAAATGTATACACCACACAATTCAATTCCAGACCAACCGGTTTTATCACTCCCTGAATCTCCATTAAATAGTTACGGCCTTGGTTGGTTTATTAGCGCTTATCGTGGTAAAAAAGTGATTCATCATGGCGGTAATATCGATGGATTTTCAGCGCTTGTTTCATTCATACCAACAGAAAACATAGGCCTTGTCATTTTAACGAATGCTGGAGGAACATTACTTCCTACTTATCTGGCTAATCAAATTTATGATGAATTACTTGAATTTGAATCCATTGATTGGCATAAACGTGCTGTAGAAGATACTGAAAAAATGAAGGAAATGATGAAAGAAGCAACTGAATCCCTCCCTGAACAAATTAAAGGGACTACACCTTCGCACAAGTTAGAGGACTATACTGGTACTTTTGAACATCCTGCATATGGAACATTACAAGTATACAAACGCGATGATTCGTTATATGTACAATTTATGGAAATGGATATTCAATTAGGGCATCATCATTACGACATCTTCTCTGCAAAAGTTGACTTATTCCAAATGAAAATGAGTTTATTATTCGCTTATGAAATGAATATAAGAGGTGAATTCCCATCCCTTCAGTTACATGTACCAGCCACATTAAGTACTCAGCCACTTACATTTAAGAAAATTAAATAAGTATTTTGATGGTAAAAAATAAAGGTAGGTGCGAATCACACCTACCTTTTCTATTTCATATCAATCTTATCTGGTTGAAACCAACTTGGTTTTGATAACTCAAAGTTTTTATGATCTTCCAATACAATATGAAGACGCTCTAACATATCATCCAACATATGTGGTGCTGCTCTTAATGTCCAGACAACTGATGAGAAAACTGTCATGCCAACGTACACCGCATATAATTTCCAGAACTCCTCTGGTATTCTCCTATTAAAGTATCCTTCTATTTGTCCGATTGAATACGGAATACTAATGTCCCTTGCAAATAGTGCAATTTTCACGAAATCATGCAGTGGATCGCCCCAGTCATAACCATTAAAATCAACTACACCTACATATTTCCCATCCCGTACAATTATATTTTCTAAATGAAAATCATCGTGTTGAAATCGATTTGGGCGATCCTTTACATACATTTCATTTTCATCTATAAACTTAATAATCTTATCATCATTTTTTATTTTTATTCCGCATGTTTTGTATGCTTCTACATATTTACTATGTTTTTTCATTGCTCTTTCATGCCATGGAAGTATATCATTAGGAGCTTCATATGTATGCATTTTTGCTAAATCTTTTCCTGCCTCTATGCCAATATCATATTGTTCTTTTGGTGAATACGTAGGCAATAGCTTCTTCGCATCTTCCCCTTCTAAATATGAAAAAATACTATAGCATACACCTTCTTCCAATATACCTATTTCAATTGGCCTTTGTACCTGTACGTTACGTTTTACCATTTCATTTAAAATTTGAAACTCTATTTTCTTTCTTTCATACTCTTTTATATCTCCTGTCCGAAATAAATATTTTTCATTATTTGCATTCGTAATTACATATTTCTGATCTGGAGAGAAACCTTTAGAAATTTCTTCAATATTCGCTGCATCTTTTACAATTTGTATATTGTTTTGCCGTGCTGTAATTATCTTCATATCTATTCCCCTTATATTTCTGCATTTGGTGTATAGGCTACTTCTACAATAAATCCATTCGGATCGTAAAAATCAATCGTATAGTACCCTTCTGAATAATGATTCATTTCAATTAGACTACGTATTACCTTCACTTTCGTACTAGAAAGAAAATCTACTACTTCATCAACTACTTCTCTATGAATAGCTTGATAACAAATATGTCTAGGACCTAACGTCCTTACGATTTCCTCATCTACTTCTTTAAATTATATTTCACTTTCTCCCGTGCTATATGCTACTTCATTTAATCTTCTCCATCCAATTATTGAAAACAGCTTACTATAAAAAGAAATGGATTCCTCTAAATTTGCTACTCAAAATTCAATATGATGAATACACTCCTTGTACTACTTGCACAATTTCCATCGGCTTATGAACCATATAATCGGGTGCGTCTTTTTTCACTGTTTCAATAACATCATATCCCCAAGATACCCAAATTACATTCACCCCAGCCTTTTTACAAGCTGCTACATCTCGCTGTTCATCACCAATGTATAACATATCTTGCTCTGTTATCTTTTTCGATTTTAAAAATCTTTTTATCATTTTATCTTTACCAAACAAATTTTTAGAACAATACACTTCTTGAATATTTTCGATACCATTATTGTGCAAAAACGCCCGAATATGCTCTTCTGAGTTAGATGATATGACCGCAATACCGTATCCTGTTTTATGTAGTTCATCTAATACATCCTTCATCCCATGAAATAAAACAAGATTTTTTATAGCAGGCTGATACAATTTATAAAATTCCAAAGCTAACATCGGTAATTTATACAGTGGTACATCGAGTTGTTTACATCTCTCTGTCATCGTTAATTTACGTAAATGTTCAATTTCGTCTTCCTTTACTGCTTTATACCCATGTTTTTCAGCAAGTTGATTATAAATCGGTACAAATATATTTTGTGAATCTACTAATGTGCCATCAAAGTCAAAAACAATATATTTTTGCATCTCCATACTCCTTTTGCTTCTTTTTTCTAAACCTATGTTATTCAACAACATAGTTGTCTGTCCCTTCTATAAAAATAAAAAAGAACAAGATTTTCTCTTGTTCTTTTTAAGACAACCATTTCGGCGGTACATTCGTATTCCAATAAATATTTCCTAACTCATGATGTCCAGAGTATCCATCATCAAAACGGTGATAATGGAAATTAAAATAATAACCATCTTGCGGCGGATGATCTCTTCTTACATGGAAACGCAATAAATCATTTCCTGATTTCGTATCGTAGACGTGAAAAATCTTTTCATTATTTCCACCAGCTGGTTTTTGAGAAATCGCTAATGATTGTAGTGAATCTTCTGGTACATCACTAGCAAGCTCAGCAATTGCCTCTTCAATTTTCGGTAATATTACATCTTTAAACTCATCTTCAATTACTGGACCAATTTTAGTACCAAACTTTTGCATCGACTGCTTTTCTGCTTCTTGCATTGCATAAGTAATAAAAGTATCGGTGGTTAACCTGTCATTCGTTTCTTCATATGTATAGGACGTGCTCTCCAAACTTTGTTGCCCAGCTGTGCTCGTAGGCTTGTCCGCAGCTTTGGCATTATCAAGTAATATGGAAGGAGGCGTCACTAAACCAAATGTAAATACGGTAATTAATGCGACTAAGGTTTTTCTAAACCAATTTGGCATTTATGTTCCCTCCCCTTTCACTCATTATTTTTTTATATAACGGTGGTTTCTTCTATTATACAAAATGATTGTAATTTTTGCACTTTACAATTTTGTTAACGTTCACATATTTTTCACTTGAATATGAAATTGTAAGGTTTCATACAATAAAAATACAACAATAATAAGGAGGCGATCAGATGACTTTAGATGTCATGTATTCCGCCGCAAGCATACTCGTTTTAGTATATTTTATTTATCAATGTGTTACAGACTAGAAAAAGAGCCGTCAATGGCTCTTTTTTAATGGTAAAAATACAATCCATACAATTAATAAAATAAAAATAATGCCACCAATCACAGCTGGCAATAAATAAAACTGGGCAAGTATAACTATTCCATACAAAAGTATTGCTGGTAGTAGTAAATAACGATTTGCCTTCCATCTTAACAAAAGTAAGTTCCCTTCATCACAATATAAATGAAGAAACATCTTATTCGTAAATTCATTCCAATAATCACGTGCATAGCGAGAAATTGCAACTACAGCAAATACGAGAACAATAGCTGCAATCCACCTAGGAGTCATAATTATACTTGCAGTACTGATACATACAATTTGAATATAAAATATTCGTGCAGTACTTGTACGGAAAAATTCTTTCAAAAAAGATTCGACAATACGAGAATCAGCTTTTTTTCCTAAAAGTCTTTTAGAGTACGGAAACATCCACGGTTTTTTATTCGAACTACTCGGTTTAGCCGCATGACCACCAACTTGCATAATTCCGCTCGTCCAGCGCATGCTTTCCTCCTTTTCTTTCTCAATTTCTTTAAAAAAGAACTTTTTATAATTCATTTTCGCTTTTACTAATACACTACTTAAGAAAATTACTAAACCGATAAATAGAATTGAATAAAATGGATTTTTATAAATAAAAAATAAACTAATTCCAAAAAAGGACACACTCATAGAAAATACTACATTTTTTACAATCCATAAAACCCATCGTTTCTCCGCATGTACATGAATAAATCTCGTTAACAACGACATCATAAATCGAAATATAGTAAAGAATACCCAAAATAATAGGACTTGTATCTCTGTTACTCCGATACTTTTCATCAACACCGGTAACATAATAACGACTAATATTATATTCGTTATCGCTATTCGAACAAATGTGTACATCATGCCATACTGGACTAATTTTTGCATATGTGTTGCATACGAAATTAAAAATAAACTATCCGCTTGCTCAAAAAATGAACGAACTCCTCTCGGATATGTTACTAGATAAAATGCGAGTAATCCTAATCCGAAATAAATCGTCTCTTCCGTTGATAATTCATTTATCCATAGTGACCTATAATAGATTCCCATAAATATAAGTGCTGGTATAATAATATATAATGCGACTGTCCAATCTGTTACCGAACGTATAGACTTCCACTTCCGCTGAAGCTCATGGCGTAATCTTTTATAAAATTGTTGTTTAATCATGTTGTTCACGCCTTACGATTACATCAAAGCAGTCTAGTAATGAGCTACCCGGCATTTCCGCTAACATTTGAATAGATTCTAAATGTCCATCTGCGACTAATGTACCTTGTGAAATGAGTAAAAATCTTTCACAAATTTTTTCAGCAGTATCCAATACGTGCGTACAAAGTAAAATTCCTGCTCCGCGCTCTTTTTCTTTATATAAATAACTTAAAAACTCTTTCGTAGCTACTGGATCTAAACCGATAAAGGGTTCATCAATGATATAAAAATCTGGCTCAGTTAAAAACGCCAATATTAGCATCGATTTTTGTTTCATACCTTTTGAAAACTTTGATAAATACTCATGTTTATGCTTATCCATTCGAAAAGTATGTAATAATTGTTCCGCTCGTTCTTCCCAGCTTCCCATTTCACTTCCACGAGCAGCCATTAATAATTCAATATGTTCCCAGAGCGTCAAGTAATCATAGTATGTTGGATGTTCTGGCACGTATGCATACGGATTTTTCTTTTCACCGAATGATATTTCACCGTCCATATTTACAAGTAATCCGAGCATCGTTTTTATCGTCGTACTCTTCCCAGCACCATTTGCTCCAATAAGAGCAACTAGTTCACCTTTTTCGATAGAAAAAGCTATATCATGAATTGTTTTTTCGCCTATTTCATATCCGGCTGAGCGGATATTTACTTCTAACATGCATTTCCCCTCTTTCCATTTCCAATACAATCAAGGAAAAGAATAACATATAACTTATCTATATATCATTATAAAATATTTATTTTCATAGCAGGAAAAAACATTTTTTAACAGAATATTAAATGTTTGATTACATTTTATTGGGGTGGATAATATGTCTTTTCAAATTCGTGAAGCAACGATAGATGATATAGACGCACTTTGTTCTTTAACGAAAGAATTAAAAGGTTCCTCTATTTCCTATGAAGATATGAACAATCGATTACAATTCGTACAAATGAGTCCGTTTGATTTTTTATATGTTTACGAGGAAGAAGAAGCTATATTTGGATTACTTGGATTTCGTATACGTGAAAATTTAGAAGATGTAACACGTTATGGAGAGATTTCAATTATTAGCGTCGATTCTAACATACGACGGAAAGGCATTGGACAAGTATTGATGGATTATGCAGAGCAATTAGCAAAGAAACATAATTGCATTGGCACATGGCTAGTTAGTGGAACAAAAAGAGTAGAAGCTCATCCTTTTTACAAAAAATTAGGATATGAAGTAAATGGCTACCGATTTGTAAAACATTTTTAAACTACTTATAATTGAAGGGACTATAACTATGACAAACATTAAAGCAATTTTCATTGATCGTGACGGTACAATTGGTGGTGACACTACAATACATTATCCAGGATCTTTTACATTATTTCCATTCACAAAAACATCCTTGCAAAAACTAAAAGCTAAAAATATAAAAATTTTCTCTTTCACAAATCAACCTGGTATCGCAGATGGAATAGCAACTGTAGCCGATTTTGTACAAGAATTAGAAGGCTTCGGTTTTGATGATATTTATGTATGTCCTCATAAACACGGTGATGATTGTGAATGCCGTAAACCAAGTACAGGCATGCTGCTTAAAGCAGCAAAAAAACATGGGCTTGATTTAACACAATGTGCTGTAGTTGGTGATCGCTGGACTGATATTGTTGCAGGAGCAAAAGTAAATGCGACAACAATTCTAGTCCGAACAGGCGCTGGGTATGATGCTTTGCATACGTACCGAGACAAATGGGCACATATTGAACCAAACTACATTGCAGATAACTTTGAAGATGCAACAAACTGGGTTTTAAATCAACTATAATACAAATGAAGATTTTGATTCACTCAAAATAATTTAAAACATAGTTAAAATAGCCTTTTTGGAAAATAATTGTCTTCCATAAAACGGATCACCTCAAAAGGTAGCAAGTTCCCTTTTGATACGCAAACATTGCAATTCAAATTTTATTTTTTATTAGTAACAGCAATTAACGTAAAGAAGGAATAGCTTAGTGGCTATCCCTTCTTTATTGACTTCTATTATTTACATTTGTTATCTTTTTTTATTGAGTATTCTCATCGTTTTTATACTCCAAAATATCCCCTGGCTGACACTCCAAAGCTTTACATATCGCTTCTAATGTTGAAAAACGAACCGCTTTTGCTTTCCCATTTTTCAAAATAGAAAGATTCGCCATCGTAATTCCAACCTTCTCCGAAAGCTCCGTTACACTCATCTTTCGTTTTGCTAACATGACGTCAATATTAATAATAATTGTCATATCCGCCACCTCAGACCGTCAAATCATTTTCTGATTTTATGTTAATTGCTTCTTGTAGAAGGCGTTGAAGAATAGCAGCAAAAACAGTGATAACGAGCGAAGCAAAAACGATAATAAGTCCCACTAACCCAATAGGAGGGTCCATTTTTTTCGCTATAAAATGAAAAAGTGGTAAACCTAATACATACAAACCACTGATTGTAACTGCACAGCGCTTTATATTCTTTAACGCCTTTACAGATAACTCCGAGAACGCTGTGTTCTCATCAATGTACTGTAAAAGATTGAAAGCCTGATAAAGAGCAACGTAAAAAGGCACAGCTGCTCCATACATCACAATGAAAACAAGATATTTTATCAGAGTAATATTAGGATACAAATTCGCTGCGAAATTCGCCATTTCCGGCACTAAAAATATGCATAAAGCAAGTACTGCAATTCCAACAAGAAAAATAATTACTTTTAAGAACGTTGTTGAACTTCGTTTAAGATTCATTTACAATACCTCATTTTTTTAATGATAACATAATTTTATCATATTGTTTATCGTTTAACAATAAATAAATATCGTTTTCATTATGTTTAATTTAGGCAAAAATAAAAAAGAATTTCTCATTACAAAGAAATTCTTTTTCTTGAAAATGTCTCTTTCAACTTAATTTTTTAAAACGTTAATTCGTAATGGAAATAACGATTATCTCTCAAATAACCATTTTCAGCATATAATCGTTGTGCTGATAAATTATCAATCTCTGTTTGCAATTTTACACCTTTTGCTCCATTCTCTAATGCGTATCCTTTAGCAGCTTCTAATAATTTTTTACCTGTTCCGGCTCCACGCTTCGCCGCTTGTACAAATAAATCATTTAAAATCCATAATTCTTTCATTGAAATGGAAGAAAATGATGGATATAGTTGTGTGAACCCAATATATTCGCCGTCTTCAACTGCTACGAAAATAACGGACTCTTTTTTCTCAATTCGATTTCGTAAAAATACTTTTGCACCTTCTAAATCAGAATCCTGCCTATAAAACATGCGATAGTTATTAAAAACTGATGCTAGTCCATCTAAATCTGCAATTGTTGCCTCATATATTCTCATTTTACTCCATTCCCCTTCCAATACTGTCTCATTATATCCGTTGCCCATTTAGGCTGGTGTATTTCTTCTTTCGGCATAAACTCTTTCATTATTGGTTTTATATCCAATATAGGAGTACCATTAATAGCATCTAATCCCTCAACAATAATTGATTTACCTTCTCTTTTGATCACCTTTACAATTGTTACACCTATGCGATTCGGGCGATTTTTTCCGCGCTGTGCAAAAATACCTACTTCAGGATAATCTTTATTATTTCTAGGATGTCTAGCAAAATACTGAATTTGCTCGTCAGTTACTTTATGAAAATAAAAAACAACTTCAATATGGGAAAAATCTTCAATCCCTTGTATACTTTCTTCTGCATACATTTCAGTTAAAGTTATACGGGATCTTACTTCTCCCCACTCATCATCTTTTATTTCCTTTCTTTCATTATGTACAAATGCGATTGGTTAAACTGAAAACATACGCATTCACCCTTAAATGTAACCACTTACATTATAAAATATTTTCTGAATGTTTTCCAGATATATGAATTAAGTTTACATAATATAATTATAATCTATTTATCTAAAGCTACCTTGACTGCTTCAATTGCATGTATATAAGTCGTATCAAATATCGGGACTGATACGTTTTCTTGCTTTATTAATAAACCTATTTCCGTACAACCTAATATAATTCCTTGTGCTCCTTCTTGTACTAATTCTTCTATAACCCTTTTATAATACTCTCTAGATTGAAATACTATTTTTCCTAAACATAATTCTGTATATATTACTTCGTTTACTTTTTCTCTATTTGTTCCTGATGGTACTATTACTTTTATATCATGCTCTTCAATACGTGACTTATAGAAATCTTGCTCCATTGTATATTTAGTTCCAAGCAGACCAACCTTTTGAATGTCTTTTCTTTTAATTGCTTTTGCAGTTGCATCAGCAATATGTAAGACTGGAATATCAATTTTCTCCTTTATTTTTCCAACTACCTTATGCATTGTATTTGTACAAATGATTATAAAGTCTGCTCCTCCCTTCTGTAATGAATACGCCGCATTCGCTAAAACTTCACCTGCTCCATCCCAATCTCCTCTAGAATGGAATCTTTCAATCTCTTCAAAGTCCACACTATTAATCAAACATTTTGCTGAATGTAGCCCTCCTAATCTCTCTTTTATTTCTTCATTAATAATTCGATAATATTCAGAAGTTGATTCCCAACTCATACCACCTATAAGACCTATCGTTTTCATACAAACACCTACCTAAACTATTTTTATAAAACTAATAACAATAGTTTATTATGTATATTATACATAATAAAACAAGACTTTAAGTTTGGAATATAAAGTCCTGTTTTAACGGAAATATGGAAATAATAAAGAATAATTCTACTTTCATTTCCAAGGAAATTTTTATAGAATATTCTGAAATTAACAATCTGATGTTTTTATAAATTCTTTATACTTATAATTAAAACACTCTCGATACAGCTCTTTGATTTCATCATATGATGGAACACGTGGGTTATTAGCTGGGCTACCACTTTCAATTGCATCTGATGCCATTTTAGAAATAGCATTTTCAAATTCAATTTCATCGATTCCGTATTCTTTTAAATTTGGAATACGAAGATCAAAGCAAAGTTTTTTTATTTCACCAAGCGTGTAGTCTGCTACTTCCTCATCAGAATTCGAATACAAATCCTTATTTAAACTACGTCCAATTTTTGCTAACCTTTTCATTGCACTTGTTTTTGTAAACTCTAACACTGTAGGTAATAGTATGGCATTTGATATTCCATGCGGTACATGAAATAATGCTCCCACTGGCCTTGACATTCCATGAACTAATGTAACTGATGCATTAGAAAATGCAATTCCAGCTTGTAAGGAAGCAATCATCATCGCTTCTCTTGCCTCCATATTACGTCCATCTTCATATGCTATACGTAAATATTTCATAATACTTTCAATAGCTGAAAGAGCAAGTACATCTGTAAGTGGTTGTGAAACTTTAGAAATATACGCTTCAATCGCATGACATAATGCATCTATTCCTGTTGCTGCCGTAATTTGTGGTGGTAATGAACTTGTCAAAACTGGATCTATAATTGCTACTTTCGGTATAAAACTAGGATGCTTCATCATCATTTTTACATCTGTTTTTTTATTCGTTATTACTGCTACACTTGTAACTTCCGATCCAGTACCAGAAGTTGTTGGAATTGCAATAAGTGGTAGTGGATTGTTTTCTATTTCAATATCCTTTTGGACATAATCCTCAACTTCTCCACCATTTGTATATAAAACCGCTACTGCTTTCGCAGCATCAATACAACTTCCACCACCAATACCGATAATAAAATCACACTTTTCCTCTTTACAAAGAGATAACGCTTCCAACACGTGTATATTTGTAGGCTCAGCATCTACTTTATTATATGTACTAACAGTAATACTTTTCTTATTTAGTTGTTGTATACACTTTTCAACATATCCTAATTTCTCCATAATTGTATCAGTAACTATAAAAGCTCTTTTCCCTAACTTTTTTGATTGTTCCCCCAGTTTTTCAAGTGAATTCCTTCCATATAATACCGACTTTGGCATACGAAACTCAGAAACTTCTTGCAAGTACTCCACCCCTTCTTATCCTAATTAATATTTTATGATATAAATTATCGATTTGATGAATCTTTACGATTCGAATGTTTAATAGAGTCCTGTTAAAGTATAGAACGCGATAACTAAAAATACAGCAACCGTTTTCAAAATTGTGATAGCAAATATATCTTTATAGGACTGTTTATGTGTTAATCCTGTTACTGTAAGAATAGTAATAATAGCCCCGTTATGCGGTAGTGTATCCATTCCTCCTGATGCCATTGATACGATACGGTGCATAACTTCTAATGGAATATCAAATTGATTGGCCGCTGCAATAAATTTATCTCCCATTGCGCTTAATACTATTCCCATACCTCCTGATGCAGAGCCTGTAATTCCAGCTAAAATATTCGTCGTTACTGCACCATTCACTAACGGATTTGTGAAAGTAGCAGAGATACCATCTCTCATAATTGCGAAGCCTGGAAGTGCTGCAATGACACCACCGAATCCAAACTCAGCTCCTGTATTCATCGTTGCAAGTAGCGCTCCACCAATACTTGTATTCAATCCAGCTTGGAAACCTGTTACTACTCGCTTCCAATATAATAATAACGTTGTTAAGATCCCTATAATAAGTGCCAATTCTACAGACCAAATTCCTACTACTGCACTTAATTCTACTTTTCCAAATGCTTTCATACCAATTGCAGAAAAATCAAAACCGCTTGGATACCACTTCGGTATCATAATAGTAAACACTTTATTCATTACACCTACTAAAATAAGTGGTATAAATGCAATAAGTTGTTGTGCTCTTGTGATTTCAATGTTATTAATTAATGGCATATTTTTTTGTTCTAATTGCAAAGATGCTGCCATTTCAGTATTTCCGTCATTAAAACCAAAATATCCTTCACCTGCCGCTTTTGCCTTCTTACGTCTACTCTCTAAATATAGTAAACCTAATGTAAGAACAAAAATTGCTCCTACAATCCCAAGTATCGGTGCAGCATAAATATCCGTTTTAAAAAATGTTGTAGGTATTACATTTTGAATTTGTGGTGATCCAGGTAGTGCATCCATTGTAAACGTTACTGCTCCAAGAACAATCGTTCCAGGGATTAAACGTTTTGGAATATTAGCTTGTCGAAACAACTTAGCTGCGAACGGATAAACAGCAAACACTACTACATACACACTAACACCACTATACGTTAAAATAGCCCCCATTAATACAATCGCTAATATAGTACGTTTTTCACCGACTAACTCAATAATCGTTTTTGCAATAGAATCCGCAATTCCTGACATTTCCACTACTTTTCCAAATATTGCTCCTAATAAAAACACCGGAAAATATAACTTTATAAATCCAACCATTTTCTCCATAAAGATATTAGAAAAGAAAGGTAATACATAACTAGGTTCTGTCAAAAATACTGCAAATAATGCAAATATCGGTGCGAATAGAATAACAGAAAAGCCTCTGTATGCTACGAACATAAGTAAACTTAGTGCTAATAATATAATAACTAACTCCAATTTTACCCCTCCATTAAACAGAATATCCTAAAATTTATTGATAAACTTCTACTAATCTTTTAATTCTGACATCCCTCCTCTTATTCATACAATTTTTTCATGCTAAAAATGTCTAATTATAAATATTCGATTACATATGAAAAATCCCTTTAAACAGAAACCAATTCCTCATCATACGTTATAAAGGGATTGCTAGCATCTATATTTACTAATTTATTAAACTTTTTTCTACACAAAAATGATACAGTTCTTCAACATCTTTCACTATGTAAGTCGCACTAACTTCAGTCAGTTCTTTCTCACAGCCATAGCCATATAAAACACCAATTGAAGCAATTCCATTCTGATTCGCACCTATTATATCGTGCTTTCTATCACCGATCATTATCATTTCTTCTTTATTTAGTTCTTCATTTGTTTGTAAAATATGAGCAATTATTTCATCTTTTTTTATTCTTGTACCATCTAAATTACTTCCAATGATATCTTCGAAATAATTCGTCAATTGAAAATGCTCTATAACTTGTTTCGCAAATACAGTGGGCTTTGAAGTTGCTACAAATATGCGATTCCCTGAACTTTTTAATTGTTGCAAGAGCTTCAGAATCCCCTCATATACATTATTTTCAAACAATCCACGCTGCTTTAAATACTCACGGAAATAAAAAACAGCACGTTCAAGCTCTCCTTCACTCATATTATATCTCTCTATGAATGATTGCTGAATAGGAGGACCTATAAATGAATCTAACTCACTTACATGTACTTCTTCAATTCCTACTTTTTTTAATGCATATAAAACCGAGTTTACAATCCCTTCTTTCGGATCCGTTAAAGTTCCATCTAAATCAAATAGAAATGTTTTATACATGTTTCATTCCTCCACTTAATTTGCTGTATAAATAACTGCTAACATCTCTTCCACTTCTCCCTATTATACTATCATTATCTATTTTTTCGAAAAATCAATTTCCATATGTCACATACTTTCAGTTACAAAATACGATAGATATGATACAGTAAAAAAGTTACAATTATTTTAATAGAAACTGGTGAAACAAATGTCAATTACGTTAATTTTTATAATGGCCTTCACAATTGTGATCCACGCAGTTGAAACAAGCTCTTATAGTATTCGATTAGCCGGGGTTCGTTTAAAGAAGATTGCTGTCGCATTATCCGTCGTAGGAATCGTATTACTCATTTCAAGAACATCAAACTTACTACAAGCCTTTTTACTTGGCGGGATTGTTGACGAAGCAAAACTAGATCCTTCTATTGATTTAGAGCATATTATACGTCTTGTACTATTATCTGCTTCTATCGGTACATTGCTTGCGATTATACTGTATCCAACTTTGACAAAACTATTTGGATATGTCATTCAAAACTTTGAAACAGACGGTTCTTTCATTCGAATGATGAAAACGAATAACATTCAAAAATTAAAGTACACAAAAAAATATGTCCGCTTTCCAAAGTTAGAAATGATTCATAGATTGCGTATCGGCGGTATTCCAAAGCGTATAATGCTTATTAACATGTTCGCTACTGCAATTTATACAGCGGGGGTTCTTTCCGCACTATATGCTTCTTTTTTAATTCCAGCTTTCGCAACAAAAGCCACTACAGCTTCTGGTCTTATTAATGGCTTTGCTACTATTTTATTAACAGTGCTACTAGATCCACGTATTGCTCTTTTAACAGAGCGAGCTCTTCAATCAGAAGAAGGTGCTGAAGCAATGAGTAAAATGTATGCTTGGCTAATGATTTCTAGACTTTTTGGTACATTACTAGCTCAACTGTTATTCATACCAGGTGCTTACTGGATCACATGGATTATAAAGCTTATGAATTAAATCCACACTCTAAAAAAAGCAGGTGAGATAACAAATGACTATACAAACAGAACAAGATATCATTCGCTTAATAGAAAACGACGAATGGATGATGACTGTATTACAAATGGCAAAATCACTAGAGCTACCTGATTGGTGGGTTTGTGCCGGCTTTGTTCGTTCTAAAATTTGGGATACTTTACACGACTACGAAATAAGAACAGATACGCCTGATGTAGATGTTATTTATTACGATTGTCTACATAAAGACGAAACATATGAAAAGTTATTAGAAACGAAACTAATGAATATGGATGCCACTATCCCTTGGTCAATAAAAAATCAAGCTCGTATGCATGTAATGAATAACATGCCGCCATATTCTTCTTCTGTTGATGCTATTTCTAAATTTCCTGAAACAGCAACGGCATTAGGAGTTACATTAGATGACCAAAACAATATTATATTAGCATCTCCATGCGGAATCGAAGATGTACTTTCACTACAAGTGAGACCAACAGCTCATTTTCTTGAATCGAAAGAACGATTACATATGTACAAAAACAGAGTTATAAAAAAGAATTGGCAAAGTAAGTGGCCTAACATCACAATCACATATCCAGAAATATAGAAAGGGTGCCCCTCATTTATAGAAGCACCCTTTTCTTCATTTCAAAAAATATATGACTGTTTCTGCAAACCTATCTGCTTCCTCATAATGAGGTGAATGACCGCTCTCTTCAAATACGATATACTTGCCGTTTCGGGCATCTTTATTACATGTTTTAATTTGTTCTTCACACGTTACTACATCATGTTTTCCTACAATTAATAACATTTGATTCTGTACTTCTTTTATTTTATATAATAATGACGTATGACATGAGCCCTCTAATTTTAATCTATCAAAATGAATTTGAGAGCGATTTGAAAATACTTCCCACTCTTCATCACTGTATAAACTCTCATCTGTCCTATCTTCCTTATTATTGTAAATCTCCATTCTTTTTTCTTCTAATTCATTGCTTAGTCTTATATAAGCTTCTAACAACTCTTTTGAACTAGCATTGCTAGATGAATAAGCAAAGCACTCTTTTGCTACTTCTTCTTTTCCATGCTTTTTTAATAAATGCCCTGTCTTTTGCAACAAAGCTCTACTTGTTAATGCAAAGTCGAAAGTTGGCCCTTCAAATATTATTTTCTCTATTGAACTTGGATATATCGACGCATATAACAATGCTAAATAGCCACCGAAAGAATGTCCAATTACAGACCACTTTTCAATTTGTAATGCTTTTCTTAGTTCCTCAGCGTCTTCAACTAAATCAATTAGTCCAAAAGGTTCTTCTTCTGAAATTACTTCTGAACGACAAACACCTCTTTGATCTATCATAATTACATATAGAGAATCTTTTAAACGTTCCGCTTGATGAAATGAAAAATCATAGCAACTTTCTCCCGGTCCACCATGCAAGTATAAGACCGGCTTATTTTTAGGATTTCCATGCGTTTCAACGTATAGCTTTTTCCCTCTAATGTTCATGTATTTCCCTGATTCTATCAAATTCGTCATAAAAAACAGCGCCTTTTTTTACTGAATATTATAACATTTTATTTTAAATAATCCCTATTACATTTAAAAAGACGATGATTATTGCGAGTGGTGCTACAAATCGAAGTAAGAATGCCCAACAAATAAATACTTTCTTCCCATAATTTCCACCTACAAAAAACTCTGCTTCAAGCACCTTCTTTTCCATTTTGAATGAAACGAAAATACTTATAAATAGTGCTCCAAGTGGCATTAATATATTACTAGATAAGAAGTCTACTGCATCAAAAATATTCTTTCCGAAAATCGTAATATCACTCCATACTCCAAATGATAATGCTGATGGTATACCTACTAAGAAAATACCGAAACCAATCATCCATGATAATTTCGTTCTTCTTTCTTGTTCACCATTTGCAAACGCTGAAACAACTGTCTCTAGTAGAGAAAATGCCGATGTTAATGTCGCAAATGTAAATAGTGCAAGAAATACTGTTAAGAAAAATCCACCGAATGGAATTTGACTAAATACAGATGGTAATACGATAAATAGTAATCCAGGTCCTTCTGTTGGTTCCATTCCTAATGAAAATACGGCTGGAAAAATAGCAAGACCCGCAAATAAAGAAACAAATAAATTCAACCCAACAATTGTTATTGCTGATTTTGGTAAACTTTCTTTTTTATTTAAATAGGAACTATAGGTAACCATAATTGAAATCCCGATACTAATCGCAAAGAATGATTGCCCCATTGCGAACAAAATACTTTCCGAAGTAATCTTTGAGAAATCTGGTTGTAAGAAAAACTTCACACCTTTCATTGCATCATCAAGTGTTAACGAACGAATAATAAGAGCGACAAATAAAACGAACAATGCTGGTAACATATATTTACTTGCTTTTTCAATTCCATTTTGTACACCTTTTGATACAATCCATATCGTAATGAACATAAAAGCGAAATGTCCCATAATAGCCCAAGTGGGATTCCCAATTGTTTCAGTAAATAACGCACCGTAATTTTGTCCTGGAGTAATCAGTTGTCCAGTTATTCCTCTGAATAAATAAATTAATACCCATCCACCTACAACACTATAAAACGAAAGTAGTATAAAACACGTTCCAACGCCAAGGCGTCCGATCCAGTGCCATCCTGTATTTGGTGCGATGCTTTTAAATGCTCCAACTGCTTGTTTCTGCGTACTGCGTCCAATCATAAATTCAGCTATAAGTAGCGGTAGTCCAATTAAAACAGTAAATAATATAAAGATTAAAAAGAACGCTCCTCCCCCACTCTTCCCAGCGATATAAGGAAACTTCCATATCGCACCAAGTCCAATTGCTGATCCAGCTGCTGCCATTATAAAACCTAATTTCGAAGTCCATTGCTCCGTCTGTTTCATCTCATTTTCCTCCTAATTAAATCTTTTTATATAAATAAATAAATTTTATAGACCTATCCAAATAAACCCTCCATTTCTTCTTCCATATAATAAAAAAATGGCCTAGCATCTCTATATAAAGAGACGCTAAGCCATTTACTTAACGCGGTACCACCCTTATTGATTCCATTATGAATCCACCTTAGTAGTAATCGTTTGATTACAAACCTAATATCGAAGGTTAACCGTTAAGATTTACTAAGAATGTGATTCCGTTCCACCTTACTGCTCCTAGGCGAGTTCAGGATGTCATTTGACTATGTCGCACCAACCCATAGCTCTCTGTACAAATACATGACCTTACTACTCCTATTCAACACATTTTAATATTTAGAATATATTTTCTTTTGAAATTAATATGAAGTATATCTGTTATATTTGTAACTGTCAAGGGGTATATTATTTTTTTGTCGAAATGGTTCATATTTCAACTGACTTTTACTAAGCTTATTATAAAAAGAAAGAGTCTATATTTTCACCTTTTCAAACGAACTATAAAAAAAGAATCTTCGCGATAATCGCGAAGATTCTTTTTACGGTATAAGACGAGTACAATCTCTCGGAAAAGCACTCGCCTCTCGTACATTTGTTAATTCTAATAGTTTATATACAATCCTTTCTAACCCAATTCCGAAACCTCCATGCGGGGGACAACCGTATCGGAATGTATTTAAATAAGATTGAAATTTCTCTGGGTGTAATCCTTTTTCTTTAAACGAAGCGAGTAACATTTCATAATTATGAATTCGCTGTGCCCCTGACGTTATTTCTAACCCTTTATATAATAAGTCGAATGAATCAGTAATAGCTGGATTCTCTTTATTTTGCATCGTATACATCGGTCTCGCTTCTTTCGGATAATGTGTAATGAAAACAAATTCACTATTATATGTTTCCTTTACATATTTCCCTAGTAACTTTTCACCTTCTGTATCTAAATCCCCTACAGGAGATTCTTTACGATACTTACTTTTCAAAATTTCTTGTGCTTCTAACAATGTAATTTTAGGTATTTCAGTAATAACAGGTACTTCTATTTGTAATAGTTGTAGTTCTATTTCACATTTTTTCGCTACTTGTTGAAATATATATCGTAAAACATCCGTTTCTAGTTGCATCACTTCATAAAAATCATGAATAAATCCAAGTTCTACGTCTAACGAGATATATTCATTCAAATGACGGGAAGAGTTATGATGTTCCGCTCTATATACAGGTGCAATTTCAAAAACTCGTTCTAGTCCACCCGCTACCATCATTTGTTTGTAGAACTGTGGTGATTGTGCTAAATAAGCTTCTTTTTGGAAGTATGGAAGCTTAAAAACATTTGCTCCTCCTTCTGCCCCTTGTGAAACAATTTTCGGAGTAAATATACGTGTGAAATCGTTCTCTATTAGAAATTCACTAAAGCTCTGAACGAGTGTAGATTTCACTTTAAAAATCGCTGCAGTTCGCTCATGCCTTAATGATATTACCCGCTCATTAAGTAGTTGATCTAAGCCAACTTGTAACTTCTTTTTATTTATTTCAAATGGAAGTGGCTCTGCACCGTTTATTACTTTCACTTCATGAGCAAGTACTTCAACACCCAATTCCGTTTTCGACGTCTCGACTATCTCACCGATTACATGGACAACACTTTCTACATCAACTTTATATCCGGCCAATTCATTTTCTAATACACATTGAATTACTCCTGTTCTGTCCCGTAATAATAAAAAACTAACATTTCCAAGGTGCCGAATTTTTTTTACCCATCCTTGAAGTAATACAACCTTTCCACTTTGCTTTGTACATTCTTTTGTGAGTGAACGCTTCATTATTGAATCCATTATTTTTCCCTCCAGTAATTTTATATTTATTTACGTTATTGTTGTCATCGTCATCATCCACGGTCACTCACCCCCTTTCAAAGAATACAAAAATCCGCCCCTATAAATAGGGACGGATTTTTTTCCGCGGTACCACCCAAATTATCATACTGACCATCTTAGCCCTGATAACGGTAGGTACCGTTTGCTTTTACTAATAATCACGTTCAAAGCAACGCTCACAGGTGTCTTTCCATCATGCGGTATCGCAACCTTCCCAGCAACCGGCTGCTCTCTGTAGACCTTTGCACCATGTACTTTTCCTGATCATCACTTTTTATATTTACAGAGTATTCTAACTCCTTACTTTATAAAATGCAAGCCTTTTTTGAAATATTCTGATTTTCTAACTCCTAAATTCTTCTAAAGTGTGAAAAGTTAATTTTGTAATACATATTCTTATGTATCGAATTCGAAATTACACCTCTAACATTTTTCCATTTTTTACATAAAACCCAATTCATTTACGCATATTAATAAAAAATTTTATAGCGAGGTGTGTATATGCAAAAAGCAATTAGTTTCTTTCTCCTATTGTTTTGCCTAATTGTAGTAAACGAAACATACGCCTATTCACCAAAATCTTTACCAATCTCTCAAAACTCTGATCAATGGCAAGTGAATATTGATAAACCGAAAAAAACAAACAAGAATATGCTTCAAGCTAAAAAAGATGAATTTCAAACATATCATTTTTCAGTAAAGAATGTTGGGAATAGTGAGGTATATAACGTAAACGTCGAAGTATTCCGCAACGAACCAAATAAGAAAACGAAATATGAACTCTTTTCCCTAAAGAAAAGTCGTTTAGCAAGTGGAAAAACTGGATTTGAACACACTAATTTACCTGTTGCTACAAAAACAGATGAAGTTGATGTTATTATTACATGGCAAGAGCACCCATTCCGATCGATGCGAAATGGTCAAAAAGTTGAATCTAGAAAATTTAAAGAGCATTTTGTTTTTAAAGAAGCTAAAAAGTAAATGGGATACGGATATATTCACACTATCATTGATATAGCTTTATTTACTAGTACCAGTTCGTAAGCAAATTAAAAAGTCGTGGCTTATAAATGCCACGACTTTTTATATTAATTCGTACTAATGCCTCTCGCTGCCCAAATGCGATCGATATCAGCAGCATGTTGTCCGCCATATAAAAGAGCATCCGCTTGCTTAATCGCTTTCGCTCCATCACTGAATTTAGAGTTTGGTGTTAATGACCAGTGTGATTGTAAAATGATTTTTGTTGCTACATCACGGCCAAAAGCTTGTGCCATTTCGTATTGACCTTGAGCCCAAATTTCACCATCATCATGCACTTCATTCGTTATATCTTTCGGATATACTTTATTCGTATCTAATCGGCGTAAGCATGTTGGATCTGAACTAGAATAAGCTGTCGCATCCCATTCTCCAACACATGCTTTACCATATCCAGTAGTCGATACTGCATCTTCATATGTAGCACCTAAGAAGTCGCCAAATCCTTCTCCCATCGCTCCACCTTCTGCTGAACTACCAAAGCCAGGAACTTGGTTATCTTGAATCGAATGCCCATATTCATGTGCGATAATACCAGCATCTTCTGCATCATCAACACCACCAGTACCGAAAGTTAAAGCTTTTGTTGATGGAGAATAGAATGAGTTATCATCAGTTGTACCATTAACATTCACTTTTATCGAACGGTTATTAATATTTTTAAAACCTAGACTTTGAATGTACCGTTGCAATGTGTCGATATGATAGTACGACATAACATCTTCAAAGCTATCATTTGCGCGTGTATAGTTAAATTGTAAATTCGTAGATTTTGTTTTCGCTTTTGAAGAAATCGTTACATATTCTCCAATTAAAAATCCTGTTCCATCTAAACCTTTTAACGTAACAGTTTTCAGTTGATTCGTTAGAGCTGTTGAATCTGCATCGTTATTATCTTTTAAGCCTACTTTACTACCGCTAGATACGACTGGGTTAGGTAAAAATACTTTTCCTGACCCTTCAGCTTTTCGGTTTATATCAACCTTTTTAATTAACTTTCCATTTTCTGCATCAATAAATGTTTCCCATGCACCAAATGGATTATTAGAATGGACTACAACTTTATATACTGGACGAGCAATTCCTTCTTCAACAATATATCCGAACTCTTTATCTGTAGGAGCCCATAAATTTTGCTCATTTGCTTCTCCAACATACGCCATTGATTTTTGTATTGCATCTTTTTCACTAATTTTTGTCGTTACTTCCTTCACACCTGTAACAGGCTGATAATCAGAAACAGCGAGTACTCCCTTTCCCTCTCCGTTAAGCGTAACTGTAATTTGTTTTGAAAATACAGGTGCACCATTAACAACTTGTTGGAACCTAACATATGAAGCTACTGACGTTTCTGTTGTAGAAATATATTGCAAGTCTGAAAGGTCTGTTTTCAATCCATACTGCGCAGCATTTTCTTTTAAATATTCAGTTGCTTTTTTCTGTGGCGAATAAGCTTCTAACTTTACTTGCTGTTGTTTTTCCAATGCCGAAACCGTAGAAATCGTCCCCATTACTAATGGTACAGTCATTGCCATTGCCACCATTTTTTGATTAAACATAGAACCACTCCCCCTAATAAAGTAGCTCAACCTTATCCCATTACCACTAGGCAATCATTCCCCACAAAATGGGGGGATAAAAATTGAATCTACGAGTAATTCTCTATGGACACTTCTATTACCTTTCCATTTAGGGTAAGTGAAATTTTCTCAATATTTATGTGTAAAGTGAACACAATATTTTAGAAATATATTTCTAAAGCAATTCCTTAACTCTTAAACTTTTTAAATGACTTTGTAAAAAACAGGCCACTTTTTTTACCTAACGGTAGGTTGAAAAAAATATTAATGAATGATACGATTTATATAACCTTTTTTTAGGAGGCTTTATTATGAGCAAAAGTGCAGAAACACTCTCTTCAATTATGGAAGCAAGCTATCGACTGTTTGCCGGACATGGTATTACCAAAACGACTTATTCAATGATTGCTGAAGAAGTCGGAATTGCTAAACCGTCCATTTATTATTACTTTAAATCTAAAGATGCATTAATCGAATGTATTTTCACAGAATTATGTGCTGCGATGCAGTTTTCTTCCTTCTTCCATACAGAAGAGTTTACGAAAGAAAATTTTATTGAGAAATGCATTGAAATTGGATTCAAAATAATTGATGAACAGCAGAACGATCCTTATTTTAATCGTGTGTTGCAAGAATATGTATTACTATCTTCAAGAAATGATATGTACAAAGATCGATTACTAACTGTGCAAACAGAATATTTACAAGGGTTTGAATCACTCCTTACAAAAGCAAATGAGCTGCAATTAATTGAAAATAAAAATCTAGTTTCAAAAGCTCATATGTTAGCATTAGTGCTTGATAATGTCGGGAATTTTATGATGTTACATGTGGATATAGATTATAGACAAATATGGATGGAAGCTGTAAACAGTATTTTTGAAAGAAGGAATTGAATTGAATACTACAAAACGAATTATCGGCTTAGACTTTGCTAGGGCCTTGGCGATGTTTGGTATGCTGCTTGTTAATTTTATGGTGATAACAGGTGCAGAAGGAAATGGTCCCCCATTTTTAATAACCTTCATGTCACTTTTTGAAGGTAGAGCTTCTGCCTTGTTTGTTATACTTGCTGGAATTGGAATATCTTTAATGACTAGATCCTCTGTTGCTAGAAATGAAAAAATAAAAATTTCTAATAGCCGAAAGATCATATGGAAACGGGCACTATTCTTATTTATTTTAGGATTACTTTTATACGTAATGGAGTGGACTGGGGATATATTACACTACTATGGTGTTTACCTTTTCGTTGCTGCCTTACTCATTACAGTCCGAAAAAAAGCATTACTCTTCTTATCTATTATTATCCTACTCTTGGCACAATCTCTTCAGCTTACTTTCAATGCTTTCGAAGGTTGGGGAGGCCCTACTCCATTTATAAACTATGTAGACTTCTGGACAGTTAACGGTTTTCTTCGCAATTTATTCTTTAATGGTTATCACCCTTTTTTCCCATGGTTTTCATTTTTCTTAATCGGTATGATAATTGGCAGATTAGATCTTCATAATAAAAAGATTAGAGATAGGTTGCTCTTGCTCGGTATTACATTCACCATACTGATAGAACTTTTATCAAAAGGGCTCACGTACTACTTCATTCCACACATTGGCAAAGCAGCTGCTACATTTTTGTTTAATACAGGACCCATTTTACCAAATGTATTGTACATTTTATCTGCAACAGGATCTGCTATTGCTATATTAATACTTTGCCTCTATATCACTGAAAAATATGAAAATAATTGGTTTGTTACTTCCATTATACAAACAGGTCAATTAACATTAACTCATTATGTAAGTCATGTATTTATCGGGATCGGGACATTAATTCTATTCAATAGAATGGAACATCAAACACTACTTTTCGTTTTATTATTTGCTACTGTATTTTTCATTTTCAGTATTTTGTTTAGCGTATTATGGAGAAAGAAATTTTCTAGAGGACCTATCGAATGGATTATGAGGAAATTAGCTAGTTAATTTATCTCCATACGAAAAAGGAAGTTGGAATCATTCCAACTTCCTTTTTTCTTTAATTAGCTGCACTTAATTTAATTCTAAATTTTGTTTCACCTAAAGAAAGTTCATCGTCTTCGTTCGTTAAGTGACCAAATGTAAATTGTTTAACGAGTAAGTTTTCTTCCAATAAATCTTTATGGTTCGTTAACGTTCGTTGTAGTTCTTCTTCTGTATCGAGAATAACATCGACTCGTAAATTAACTGGTAAATTCAACTGTTTACGATATTCTTGAACCGCACGAATGAACTCACGCGCTACTCCTTCTTGTAACAATTCTTCCGTTACATTCGTATCTAACATAACCGTATATTGTCCGTTAGTCGTGTTAGAGAATCCTGATTTTGCAACTTTCTCAACTAACACATCTTCAGCAGTTACAACTACTTCTTCTCCTGGTGTTGCTTCGTAAACTGCTCTTTCTGTTGATACAAAGTTTTGTACTTCTTCTTGTGATAATTGTTTTAGCCAACCATTCACTGCATTCACATTTTTACCGAATTTCGGCCCCGCTGTTTTAAAATTGAGCTTCAATTGATATGATGTGTATTTTGTTTCATCGAGTTCAACATGGAACGCTTTTACATTTAACTCATCCATAACGATATCACGATAAGATTCCCAATCCATATCATTCTCGTTATGCTCAAGTAATACAAGTTCTGCTAGCGGCTGTTTTACTTTTAAAGAATGCTGATTACGGTTACTTCTTCCAAGTTCAACAACTTGTAAAACAGCATCCATTTCCGCTTCTAATTTCGGCTGAAGTAGTGATTCATTTACAACTGGATAATCAGCTAAATGAACGCTACTTCCTTCTAAATTAAGATGAATGTCTTCCGCGACAAACGGTGTGAATGGTGCAATTAATTTACTAATTGTTACAAGTACTTCATGAAGTGTCTCATACGCAGCAGCTTTTTCAGCGTTCATACCAGATTCCCAGAAACGATTACGTGAGCGTCTTACATACCAGTTACTCACTTCATCTACAAGTACTGCAATTTCACGAGCTGCATTCGTAAATTGATAATCATCAAGTGCTGTTCTCACTTTTTTCGTTGTACTATGCAATCTTGATAATACCCATTCGTCTAATTTCGTACGCTTTACATCATACGTTTCTTTCGGGTTATACTCATCTAAATTTGCATATAAAACGTAGAAGCTATACACATTGACTAATGTATCTACAAATTTAGATTTCGCTTCCAGTACGGTTCTTTCAGAAAAACGCTTCGCATTCCACGGAGCACTATCAACAAGTAAAGCCCATCTTAGCGCATCTGCACCAAACTTATCTACTAAATCAACTGGATCTAGTGCATTTCCTTTGCTTTTAGACATTTTCTGCCCTTCTTCATCTAAAACATGCCCTAGTGATAACACTCGTTTATACGGTACTTTTCCTGTATATAGTGCTGATACTGCTAATAAACTATAAAACCAGCCGCGTGTTTGATCAATTCCTTCTGCAATAACATCAGCTGGAAACTGCTCTTCAAATAACTCTTTATTTTCAAATGGGTAATGATATTGTGCAAATGGCATGGAACCACTATCAAACCAAACATCAATTACTTCTGGTGTACGATTCATTGTGCCTCCGCATTTTTCGCAGCGGACTTGAACTTCATCTACATAAGGCTTATGCAATTCTAAATCTTCCGGTGTTTCTTTCGTACTATGCTTTCTTAATTCGGCAATGCTTTTCGGCGCAAACTGATGATCACAACTTTCACATTCCCACACGTTTAATGGCGTTCCCCAATATCTATTTCGGCTAATATTCCAGTCCACCATATTTTCTAAAAACTTACCAAATCGTCCATGTTTCATATGATCCGGATACCAAGTAACTGAATCATTATTTTGTAAAAATGTATCTTTAATTGCAGTTGTTCGGATTAACCAACTTTCTCCTGCATAATAAAGTAGTGGTGAATCACAACGCCAGCAATGTGGGTAGCTATGTTCATATTTTTCTTTATGATATAGCAAACCTTCTTTCGCTAAATAACGAACAATGTCAACGTCACAATCTTTTACAAATTTACCTTTCAAAAATGGTACCGCTTCTGTATACTCACCTTTTTCATCTACAACGTGCAAGAATGACAATCCTTCACTTTGAACAACTCTATAATCGTCCTCTCCATATGCTGGAGCAATATGAACAAGTCCTGTACCACTATCTGCCGTTACAAAATCTGCTGCGATAACGCGGTAACCATTTGTAACTTCTTTCATCGGAAATGGCGCTGTATAAGATGTGTTTAATAATTCTTCGCCTTTATGAACAGATAATACTTCATAGTTTTCTTTTAATACTTCTTGTACACGTTCTTTCGCAACAATGTATACATGACTTTCTTGTTTTGCTTTAACATATTCCATATTTGGATGTACAGCAAGCGCTACGTTTGCTGGAAGTGTCCAAGGCGTTGTTGTCCAACCTAAGAAATACTCATTTTCACTATCTTTCACTTTAAACTTCACAGTTGCACTTAAATCTTTTACTGTTTTATACCCTTGTGCAACCTCATGTGAGCTCAATGAGGTTTGGCAGCTTGGACAGTATGGTGAAACTCTATGTCCTTTATATAACAATCCTTTTTCATGGATTGTCCCCAAAATATGCCATACACTTTCGATATATGGATTCTTTAAAGTTACATATGGATCATCCATATCTACCCAATAACCAATACTTTCAGTGAATTCACGCCACTGCTTTTCATATGTGAAAACACTCTCTTTACACTTTTGAATAAATGGTTCAATGCCATATTCTTCGATCTCATGTTTACCAGAAATACCAAGTTGCTTCTCAACACCTAGTTCTACAGGTAAACCATGTGTATCCCATCCTGCTTTTCTTACTACTTTATAACCAGCCATCGTTTTATATCTTGCTACTAAATCTTTAATTGCCCGACCAAGTGCATGGCCGACGTGTGGTAAACCGTTCGCCGTTGGTGGTCCTTCATAAAACACAAACGATTGCGCGCCTTCTCGATTCTGAATTGATTGTTCAAAAATGCTTTGTTCGTTCCACTGCTTACGAATACGTGTTTCTCTCCCTACAGCTGACTCTTTTACATCTACTTTCTTCATCTACAATCACTCCTTTGAATGTTTTAAAAGCACACAAAAAACCCGTCCCTATGAAGTAGGGACGGGTTTACCCGCGTTACCACCCTAATTCTATTAGCTTTTTCACTAATAGCGCTTAGCAACGTACTATCATACGTGTTCTTTGTAACGGTAGACATCCGTCCGGGCTTACTCACTTTCAGCCTCGGCTCCTCGGAGATGATTTTCAAATAACGTCTGCCCACCGGCTTTCAGCAATATACCGGCTCTCTGGAGAACAGTTCACTATTTTACTCTTTCTCGTCTTCAGATTTGTATACTTTGTTAAAAGTTATTTTATGCCATTTGACAACTAATTGTCAACTAATTCAAAATATACCCTTATCTTTTCCCCTATTCTTATACAATTACTTTTCAAATTCTCGCAATGCTGCTAAATTTTCATCATCCTCAATAAGTTCAGCAAAGAATCCCGATTCATCCTCACGAAGGACAATTTCAAGCTCTTCCTTCGCCTCTTCATTTCTATTTAACTGTGCTAAATAACAAGCACGATCATATCTTGCTAACAAATCATTTGCATCCATTGTTAATACTTCATTTGCTATTTTTTCTGCCTTTAGTGTTTGGCCGGCACCATGATATGAAGACGCTAAAGAAAGGAGAATTGCTGTTTCATTTGGATGATGTATAGAAGCATTTTCTAATACATGAATTGCCTCTTCAAACCTTTCTTGACTTTGATACATTTCTCCTAAAGCAAGAAATGCTCTACTTACGAACGGTGTTTGCTCCGTTAATTGTAAGGTAATCTTTTCTGCTTTTCTTTCTTCCCCTGCTTTAAAGAATACTTGTGCTTGCAGAAGAAGAGTATCATAATCATCTGGTAGTTCTCGAACCATTTGCTTCGTTAATTCCAAAGCATCTCTTAACATATCTTCTTCCTCGCACTCAACGAAAAGATTTACAAGTTGCTTCGCTACTTCATAATCCCATCTATTTTCTAGTGACGTGTGCAAAATCTCTATTGCTTCTTTATTCATCTCTACATTCTCATAAAATAGCGCAAATCGCTGTGCTGCCATACTATTTTTCGGATTTAACTTTAAAGAGATTTCATATAAATCAATTATCATAGTAACCATTGAAATTTCTTTGGCACGATTTTTCATACGATAAAAAGCTCTCGTAATGATAGATCGTTTTGGCTGTTCATGCAGCTGGCGTTCAATCCATATTTCCGTAACCGCAGCTGCAGCATACATGAATGCTGTACTTCTTTCTGCTTTTTTCACCTTTAACGTATGAAGAAAATCTCGTATGTTAGACAATTTTTTATGTTGCTCTACTGCTTTTACATAAACATCAAATATACGTTCATTATCAAAATCTTTTTGTATTACTTTCATTGCAACTTCAATTGCTTTTACATTTCTTTTTTTCACTAATACTTTTGCATAATGATATAGAACTTCTATATGCTCACCATCTAATTGTAGCGCGTATTCAATCTGTTCTTGTTCTTTATCTATTTCATTCATCGCTCCGTACACATATGCAATCGCATCTAAACGCCATATTTCAGGTACTTCGTCCGCTAATTGTTCTAGTTCCGTCAGCAATTCTTCCTGAAGATTCATATCTACTGAAAGCTGTGCCAAATATTCCATATTAATATGCAATGGCTCTTCCTTCATCGCCTGAACCATATGACTTTGTTCTTTAGAACGGTTTTCTTCTTTTTCGTATATTTCCGCAAGCTGTAAATGTACACCTACGAAATTCCCATCAAGCTCTAAACATGTTTCATACGCTTGTTTTGCTTCCGTCAATTGCCCTAATGCCATAAGTGTTTCACCAATTCGGTAATACGGTAATGCCGTTTCCTTTTGTTCTATCGCCTTATTATATCTTTTCATCGCTTGGCCGTACTGTCCAATAGATTCATATAAAATACCTGCATAACAACCGTACTCACTTACTTCATTACTTTCTTTGTGTAACGTTCTTAAAAACGCTATACCTCGTTGTACAAATTCCGTTCCTTTAATTCGATTCACATATTCATCTAACGCACTTGCTACATTATAATCGCTTTTCTTTATACCATTTTCTAACTTAGATAGCGCTACTTTAAACCCTTCTTCATTTCCACCAAGTTCAAGTTCAGCATCCCATAAAACCATTCCTGCATTCATGAGGAAATCTTGGCTCTTTTCAATTTGCTTCTCAAGACCAAGAATGTATTCTTTTGCTTCCTTGTATTGTTCTCTTGCCATATACACTTGTGTAAGTCCGAAGTGAGAATAAACATCCTCATCGTTTTCTTCTAAAGCACGCTTATACAATACTTCTGCTTCTTCCAAGCTATCATTTTGAAAATGATAGTCACCTAATTTTACGTAAAGAGGTGCTTTATCATCACAATTCTCAATACCGTTTAATAAAATTTCTTTCGTACTTTCCTCATCCTTCAAATCAGATTCGTATATTTCCGAAAGTTTCGTATAAATGTAAGGTGCATTACTATCCAAATGAATCGCTACTTTAAGCCCTTTTATTGCTAAATATAATTTTCCTAGTTGATGTGCACATCTCGCTCGTTCATACCATACATGTGCTTCATATTTATACTCTTTTAACAAGTCATTAAAGATTTCATATGCTTCTTCATATCTTTCTAAATCTATTAATATTAAACCGTGATTCGTTAAAGTGAACCTTTCAGGACTGCGCTCTAACGCAACTTGAGAGTATTGCAATGCTTTTTCAGATTGATCAATATACATATAGGATAAAGCGAGAAAACTCCAAGCAATAGGCTGATCTGCGTCTAATTGTAACGATGAACGAAAGCTTGAAATCGCTTCTATATAACTTTCCTGCTCAAAAGCATATCTTCCATTTATCAAATGATATAATGCACGATTATTTTTCTTCTCAACGCTTGTCAGCATTTGCTCCGCTTTCTCTACTTCCTGAAGACGAATAAAACACTGTGCACCATGCAATTTAACAAAGTCCGAGTTCGGAAACTTTTCCATTAACTTATCGATACAATATAAAATAAATTCTTTATCTACTTCAACATCTAAGTGCTTTATCGTATATAGCCACGTATTTGGATTATCGCTCGTTTCTTTTAAAAATTGTACTAAGTTACTAATTCCCTCTTTGTCATGTTCATCTAAATGATCCGTAAGAGAAAAAATAGATTTAAAATAACGATTTTCTTCCTCACTTAGAAACGCTAGTTGCGCCTTCTTTTCTTTCGGAACAAACGTGATTGCTAAACAGCCTGTATAACGATATTTTTCTTGTAATTTACTATATTCTACAAGAACTGGTTCTATAAAGTTTGGATCTTGAACATAGAAAGCTTGCAATGTATCATCATATCCAGATAGAACTTGTACGTGTGAAGCATGCTCAATATCTATACTTAATAAAACAGGAATTCCTTCATCAATCAGTCTCTTATAATTCTCTTCATTCCCTTTAAAATAACGATATTCATAACCTAATTCTTCTAAATAAGAAACAGTATCTGAAAACTTCGATCCTGTCATATCAAAAATAAACTCTGCTATTTCATCTTGTGTACATGTCTCTCCCCATATACGCAACATCATCTCTAAACTTGTCGGAACACAATAATTATCCTTTTGTACAATAGGAACTATCGGCAAGTGAACCTTTTTTCCATCCGGATTTTTTTCTAAATTATGATATAAAGATTCTTTTAAACTCTTTTCTTCTTTTAATAGCTTTTGTAAATCTGCAAATTTATTCATTTTGTACAGCGCTTCTGCACGTAAATGTACAAAGTAAGTGTTATAAGCATGATATGGCAGCTGAGTATTTATGTTATCTATTACCGCTAACATCTCTTCATATTGCTCTAAATCTAATAAATACTTTACCTTCTCAAAATGAAAATATGGTACTTGTGGGAACTTTACAATCGCATCATCAATTAACTGTATCGCACGTTTTTGTTCTCCTTTATTCGCATACAATTGTGATAATAAATAGGTAGATAACTCTTCACAATCTTCATGCTGCATGCCAGCAATAAATTGTTCTTCCGCTTTCTCCCATTCGCCTGTGTGCATATAAACGTAGCCCCATTTATCAAACACTACGCGCGTACTGTACTCCTCTGCTTTTTGCATATACATTAGCGCTTCTTCATTTCTTTTCATTTCTAAAAGACATCGTACTAACGTAAAATATGTTTTCGCTAAAAAATCTGCATCTATTTCTTCTTTATTACTCTCTTCTAAAGTTTCTTTTAACAGCTGCTCTGCTTCAAGAATTTTTCGCTCATCAATTAGCTCATCACAATATAAAGAGAGCGTTCTCATATTTGGGAATTTTTTATAAGCGTAGCGAATGAGGAATGAACTGTATTGGTGCATAAGCCCTTCATCAGTAAGGCGAATTAATATGTCAAACTCCTTATGCGAAGGAATATTAGCAAGCCAATTCTTCACATAGGATAAAGTATTCGTTTCTTTTATATATGCAATTTCATTATTTATTTCCTGTAATCCGTCTACAAATCTCTTATCTTTCAAACACGCTTCTAACTGCTTAAAATCTAGCATGCATTCACCTCGAATTTATATTTAAACTGCTACTTGCTTAGATTTTACACACCATATAGTATGTATTCAACTAAAATCTCTTATAATGGATGGTATTAATTAATATTATTCAAATTTATAACAAAATATAGTAAAAATGATTGTTTTTCTCCGTATTTTGTTTAATTATATGGAATAACGTAACATGCGGTTTTTTATCTTGTAGAAGCTGAAATCAGTACATAAAATTATATCGGCGATAATTCAAATATATCAGCGATTCTTTCATTTTATCGGCGATTATATGTCGAATATCGATTTATCGACATTAAACAACAATCCTTATATATCATATCTTTTAACATACTATATCACCAAATGTAATTTTCATATTCGGAGCGTACACTAAAGAAGAATGCACATGAAATATTTTAAAAAATCGTAGTTCAGCTTCATATTGAGCTAGCGCATTATCATATGTTAATCCTCTGTCTATTAAACGTTTTATAAAGTGCTGCTTATCACCCGGATTACCTGCAATCCCCTCTTCTTTTAATGAATGATACAAACTTTGTTTATCATTATGGTGGATATTAGAATCTAAAAAGTTCACTTTATCACTTACTCTACACTCAATATTTTTCACACCTAATTCACTTAAATACATCGGTATTTTCATACCAATATTTCCATCTTTTCCACTCCTCTGCGTGTCACTTTCAAATAAATTCTGCAAAATGCCTAGCTGGATAATTTCCGATTGGTTCTCTCCATCCAAAGTGTATGAAGACATATTTGATATCCAATGTGGTTCAAAACAGATTATTTTCCCGCCACTTTTAACTGAATGAATCATTTTTTGTAGCATCGTTTTTGGTGAACTCATATGTAATAAGAAGGCATGACAAATTGCTATATCGTATGTATCGTTCAATTCAATTTCTATAGCATCTCCCTCCAGAAATTCTGACTCGTACGGAAGTGAACGAAACAACTCTCTCGCTTCAGCTAATAATGTTTCTCCACTATCAATGCCTGTATACTTTGATCCTTCTGGAAGTAAAGGCATTAATAATAAGCCTAAATAACCATATCCACAACCATAATCAACAACATGGACTGGCTCAGAAATCTTCCAAACTGAATTCACTAGAAAACTTACATAATCGCTATTGTAATATAAATCTCTCGTATTTTTTAAATACGCTAGTTTACTGTTCCAATCGTATGTTTCCAACCTCTAACGCCTCCTTTTATATACACCCCTTACAATTCTCCATTTAACAAAACATTCCTACATTTTTAACAATTACCCAAGAAATTGGTTTTAATAAGGTGAGATTACTGCTTACATGACTCCTATACCAAATAAAAAGGCATACATATCTGTAATGATACATACACCTTTTATGCTACATCTCCTCAGGAGCCTCCACCCCAAGTAAACGTAATCCTTCTTTTAATACAACCGTCACAGCATAAACCAATGCGAGTCTGCTGTCTTTTTCTTCACTCTCTTCTAATATACGAACATTACCGTAATATTTATTGAACGATTGTGCTACATCTAATACATATTTCGAAATAATCGATGGCTCATTTTTATTGAAAGCTGCTTCAATTACTTGTGGGAATTTGTTTAGTAATTTTACGACACTCCAGCTATGATCGTCTTTTAAAGCAAACGTACATGTTTCAAATTCTACACTTTCTTTTCTTAAAATAGAGCAAGCACGTGCATGTGTGTACTGTACGTACGGGCCTGTTTCTCCTTCAAATTTCAGCATGTTTTCTAATGAGAATTCAATATTGTGCATACGCTCATTTTTTAAATCGTGGAAAATAACTGCACCTACACCGACTTGCTTTGCTACTACTTCTTTTTGTTTTAAGTTTGGATTTTTCTCTTCAATATTTTGTTTTGCAAGGTCGATTGCTTCCTCAAGTACTTCTTCAAGTAAAATAACTCTTCCTTTACGTGTCGACATTTTCTTACCATCTTTTAAAATGAAGCCAAACGGTACGTGTTCCATACCATCAACCCAAGTATAGCCAAGTTTTTTTAATACAGTGAAAAATTGATTGAAATGTAAGCTTTGTTCTGGACCAACAACATATAGCGCTTTATCAAACCCATAAGTGTTTTGACGATATAAAGCAGCCGTTAAGTCACGCGTTGCATAAATCGTCGCACCATCTGACTTTCTAATTAAACATGGCGGCATACCTTCTTCTTCTAAATTAACGACTAATGCACCTTCTGATTCTTCAAGCAACTCATGTTCTTCTAAAATCCCAATAAAATCTTCCATTAAATTATTATAAAATGCTTCTCCCTGAAAATTAGTAAATTCTACGCCGAGAAGTTCATAAATGCGCGAAAATTCTTTAAGGGACTCATGACGGAACCAATTCCAAAGCTCTACCGCTTCTTCATCACCTTCTTCTAATTTCTTAAACCAAGCACGTCCTTCTTCTTCTAGTTCTTCGTCGTCTTTTACCTCTTCATGGAATTGGACATATAACTTAAATAGCTCACGTATTGGATCTTCTTTAACTACTGCTTCATTTCCCCATTTTTTATAAGCCGTAATTAACTTTCCAAACTGTGTTCCCCAATCTCCTATATAATTAATCCCTACAACTTCATAGCCACATTTTTCAGCGATATGTTTCAGCGAATTTCCTATCATTGTAGAACGTAAATGCCCCATCGAAAAAGGTTTCGCGATATTAGGAGAGGAATAATCAATTACTACTGTTTTTTCACAGCCAAAGTGGTTTTGACCGAACTCTTCTTTCTCCGCTAAAACTGTTTTTAATACTGCATCACTTACAGTTTCACGATTGAAAAATACATTTACATAAGGACCAACGGCTTCTACTTTCGTAAAAAACGGATCATTTAATTTCTCAGCAACTTCCTTTGCGATAAGAGCTGGTGCTTTTTTATATTGCTTCGCTAATGAAAAGCATGGGAACGCTGCATCTCCAAATTCATCTTGTTTCGGTGTTTCAATTAAATCTAAAATTTGTTTTTGCGTTAATTCATTCGTGAAAATATTAGATAAACTTTCCGCAAACTGCATTTTATAATCCATGATACAACCTCCTTATTTTTTAAAACACAAAAAACTCGTCTCTAAAAAAGAGACGAGTTTTAACCCGTGGTACCACCCTTGTTGTTCGTTACGAACCACTTTCCCGTTTATAACGAGGACAGGGGGCCTCGGCTTTCTCTACTATTCGTTCAAGAAGCATCTCCGAAGTGCGCTTCATCTTTTTCTTCCGTACTAGGCTCACACCATCCCTAGCTCGCTTTCCTTCTAAAAAAGACTACTCTCTTCATCACAGACAGTATATTTAATTAATTATTGCTTATTATACATCTTTTCAAACAATTAGCAAGGGTCAATTACACCAAAGTGAAACTTAGCACTTTTTCTTTTGTATACATGAAAATTGTGTTTTTCAAATCTAGAACTACGAAAATGATCTTTTAAAACGACACGTTTTCTCGCCACTCGTTTTGCCTCCGCAATTGTTTCGTCAGTAATATCATGATACAAAGCGAATTGTTTTAATCCTTTAATTCCGTCAGATTCTATGACAGTTTCTTCAAACATCGGATCAAGGTAAACGACATCATAACTATTGTCTTCACATTGCGCTAAAAATGAAAAATGCTCCGTTTGCTTTACTTGGATTCTTTGCATTGCTTCATCAATTTCAGAAACGGATGAAGACCATGTTTTCAAACCATTTTCCATAATATAAGCCATATACTCATTGCCTTCAAGTCCTGTTACTTTTCCGCTTTCACCAACAACATAACTAGCTACAATACTATCTGATGCCATCCCGAGCGTACAATCTAACACTGTCATTCCTCTCTCTAATTGCGTGGCTTGTACAAACGGATCGTGTTCTCCACGCATTAACCTTTTCACACGAAACATCGCTGAGTTCGGATGAAAGAAAAACGGTTCTTCCGTACCTTTTGGATAAATAGCTAATCGGTTCTTCCCTACGACAAGCACATCTTGTTCATACTGCTCATGCAGCTTATGTACTGGTATGTCATTACGTTTAACGAAAGAAGCATTTAATTCTGCTGCTACCTTGTTTGCATAATCTGTCATTTCTTTGTTTGTTCTTCCAGCTGTTGTTACGATCATTGTTTCACCTCTATATAAAGAAAAGAGGGAGATTTACTCTCCCCCTTCTTTAGCAATTCTTTTCGAAAGCTTGCTCTAAGTTCGTAATAATTTCGTCCATAGTTGCACCTTCAATTTCATGACGGTGAATGAAGTGAACAACTTCTTTTCCTTTTAATAATGCCATAGATGGTGAAGATGGAGGAATTTCTCCGAAGTATTCACGCATTTTTGCAGTAGCATCTTTATCTTGACCTGCGAATACAGTTACAAGATGATCAGGTTGTTTTTCAGCACGAACAACCGCTTGACCTGCTGATGGACGTGCTAAACCAGCTGCACAACCACAAACAGAGTTTACAACTACTAAAGTTGTACCTGATGTATTTTCCATAAATTCTGTTACAGCTTCTTCTGTAGTTAACTCTTCAAACCCAGAACGCACTAACTCTTGGCGCATTGGGATTACCATTTGGCGCATGTATTCTTCATAAGCATTTGACATCTTGTAATCTCTCCTTCAACTTTCATTCCAAATTCATCATATCACGCTCTATTAATAGGTGCAAAAGAAAGATAACGATGATTTCATTTTTTTGTAGGGATTTCACAAACCCCACCGCGGCAATGTCCCACTGGAACAAGTTTTCTATTATTAGCGATATAATCGTATACTTTACTTCCAAAACCAAGTACGATAGATAGCTTTATAAAAGGAACTGCAAACCAATAAGATGGAACGGCCTTTGCTATTACATCTATGCTCTGAATACCGTCATACCACTTATTATTTTTAAAAATATACAGTCTTTGTTCCATCTTACTTTGTAGTTCTTGAGAAAGCTCATACTTCTCAACTACATCTTCATTTCGAAATGAAACAAATTTCATCTTACCTTTTTTATCTAATTTTTTCGTACGTTCTGCAACCGTCGTACACATCGGACACCAACTATCATAGAAAACAATCATACATTATTCCCCTTTACGAGACTCCGTCATTTGTTTCCATACAGAACCTTTTGCCTCTTCTCCACCTTCAATACGCTCTAATGCTAGACGCGCTTGCATCGCTACTTCAAACTCTGGATCATCTTGCGCTGCTTTTAATGCTGGAATCGCACTTTCATCTCCAAGCTCAAATAAGAACATCGCTGCACGCCAGCGTACTAATTTACTTGAATCTTTCAGAGATTTAATCATAACGAACATCGCCGCTGGATCACCTACGTCTGATAAGCAATCGCCTGCTGTACGGCGAACACTTACTGAACGATCTAATAACGCTTTATATAATAATGGCAATACTCCATCACCTTTTACCATACCTAAATACGCTGTTGCTAAACGGCGGATCGAAACTTTTTCATCATCTAACGCCATCTTCAACACTGGAATATCTTCTTCAGTAGGATCCATTTGTTCTAATGCAGCAAAACGTTTTTTCCAGTCAGCATCTTTCATCATCTCTTCTGTTACTTTATATGGCTCACGCTTTTGAACCGTTACTTCAACAGCACCTGCTTGATTTAATAATTCTTTAACCGTTTCATTTACACGTTCTTCTGAATAAGCAGCAACAATCTCTTCTACTACTTCTTTCCCGATTTCTTCAAAATTACCGTAACGTGTACTTTGTTCTACCCATTTACGCTCTTTTACAACGTTTGGTGCAGACATTTGTACTTTCATAATTGATTCTTTGAAACGATCTGGTAAGCCAACACGTTCTTCCGATGTTCCATCTGTTAACTTTACTTGCATTGGAATTGTAAAGAACATTTGAACAAACACTTTCACTTCTCCAAAATGAGCCAGTTGTTGTTCTTCACTTTCTTCCACTACTTCTTCGCCAAAAACAGCACGAACTTGTTGTAATAAAACTTTCCAGTCATACTTTGCATTTCGCTCGACTGCTAAAAAGTCAGCTACATGATACACACCTTTAATACCTTCAATTTTCAAAATTTCTTGCACTTGCATTGGTGCTTGTTCTTTATTTTCATTTGTATAATTATTACGCGCTCCTGATGGTAATACTTCATTCAAAATAACTTTCATTGTATTTGGACTTGGCGTCGGTTCAATTGCTTTAATCTTCACGTAAAAAACTCTCCTTTATTGCGTGTTCTTAGCTGTATTGTAACATGTTATCATTCTATACTCCTACTCGGATGCTTAATTTCACTACTTTCTTCCCATTACCATGCTATTTCGTTCTTTTTACATTTCAAATTAGGAATGAGGTTTTAAAAGCTTTCGTTTCCGATGATTTTTTTACCCATTTCTTGAGGTACCGCCAGTATTTTTGAAAAAACACGCTAAGCAAAAAAATATAATAAGCTGTCCATATAGACAGCTTATTTACATATTTTTCGTTCTCGGAAGTTGATCTTGTAGCGCTCTTTCTCGTAATTCACTATGTTTTCCAAAGAAAATAGTGCAAGACAAGGCGATGAATACATTTGCAGAATGACAAAACTGTAAGAATACACGAGTATTTGTAAGAAAGTTCGATGTTTTCCTTTTTCTTTTTTTATTATAGTGAAAAAGAAGAACGAAATATTCTCTTATGTAGGAAAGGAAGATAATAATGATTGATTTATTAAATAAATGGATGTTAGAAAGTACAGGAAATTTCAATATCGTTGTAGGACTTACAGCACTTCTATTTTTGGGTTCAGTAATTGCACTTATTATTATTTACAAAAAAATTGGTAAACCAGATGAAAGAACAACTCCTATTTATTTTAAAATTATTTCTTGTATGTTTACTACTCAAATTCTAATGAATTGCATATTCATTTCTTTAGTTGGTAAAGATATTGAGAATTTCCGTCAAATCTTTATATTATTTGAAGCCTTTGTATTCTTCGTTGGAGCTATTTATTCGTTTAAATTATATAGACAAGAATTTAAATAATTCACTTGCAAGAAACAATAAAAAGGAGGATTCCTTACTCTCAGAAGGAATCCCTTTTTTATTTTCTATCACTCGATGCATCTTTTTATACATTCCTATACTGTGATGGGTTTTACGGTTCTCGATTGTTACTGGATTAGCCGAAAAACGTTATAAAATTTTGTATACTCTTTACTTGTTTTCCCAAAAAAGCTGGCGGTACTCCTTCTTTAAGTTTATTAAAATACTTTCCACAATTTTTTCCGTAGCTATTACTTAAAATCACCTTTTATTACGATGCCCCCTCCCGCCTTCTCTCCAAAAAGGTAATACTCTCAATCACAACTTCAGTTCTATATATTCTCTTGCCTTGTTCATCATCATAATTACTCGTCTGAATACGCCCTGTAATCCCAACAAGTGATCCCTTCTTACAATATTCAGTTACATTCTCAGCCGATTTTCGCCATATAACACAATTAATAAAATCGACTTGTTGTTCACCTAAACTATTTCGAAATCCTCTATTCACCGCAATACATATTCTTGCATAAGCAACGCCTTGTTTTGTGTAGTATAATTCTGGCTCCTTTGTCAATCTACCGATTAATACAACTCGATTCATCATAAGTTATACCACCTCACATATTTTTCTCCATTGTAAGGAGAAATGTATGAATGGTAAAAAGCACAAAATGATATATCCGTAAGTAGAAAGTATTATTTTAGATCTTACAAAACAAAGAAAGAAACCATGCATATTTCAAACATGTATGGTTTCAAAATTTATTACACTTCACTACAAGATATGTAATATCCTCCGCGAGCCATCTTTATTTCAGCACGGTACATTACATTTTCTAAATAGAAAGTAATCGGTTTAACTTTACTCTCAAATTTTAGTCTTTCATTGCATTCAGTTGCATATCCTTCAATCGCTGAAGTAATAACTTCTGATGATGGATACGTTAAAGCTTCATCTAGTTCTATGAAAAAACTTTTAGAAAATAGTTTTTTCATAATCCCCTTCTTCTCTTTCATCATATTCCATCTCCTTAAATTCAAGTTGACAATATCCATATTATACCACACTTTCAATATATCTTTGAAAATAAAAAAAACCTGCATTTTTCATGCAGGTTTTTTTATTAGTCATTTTTCGTAAAGTAAGAAACGAAACGAAGAATTTCTAAGTATAACCAAACTAATGTAAGCATTAGTCCCATTGCAGTGTACCACTCCATATATTTCGGAGCTTGACTACGTACACCATTTTCGATTAAATCGAAATCTAGTAATAAGTTTAATGCAGCAACTACAATAACAACTGCACTAATAATAATACCGATTGTACCACCTTGGTGAATGTATGGAACAGTTACACCAAACATATTTAGTAGGAATACGACTAAATACATAACCATAATTCCAAGTGTTGCTGCCATAACGCCTGTACGGAATTTATCCGTTACTTTTACTACGCGTGTTGCATATAACACTAACATTGCAAATAGAATTGAGATTGTTAGTAATACAGCATTTAAAACGATAGAATCGCCAAATTTCATTGTATAAACTGCTGAAATACTTCCTAACACAACCCCTTCTACCGCCGCATAGATTGGTGCACCAAAAGGTGAAATACGCGGGAAGAACATAGACGCAAATGCGATGATTGCTGCAACGATTAAAGCACCAATTAATACTGGCATCTTCATCGTCCCCTGCATCATCTGTATGTATGAATAGACAGACGTTGCAAGTAGCAAGATAAGCATAATGAACGTTTTGCCTACTGTTCCGCCAATCGTCATCGCAGAAGCGCTTGCTCCCTCTTTACGGAATGCCTCTTTTTTCAACATTGGATTAGATGTTCTCATTTTTTCCCTCCTAAAATAGGTTCTACCAATAGTGTAAAGTTTTTCTCTTTACTTTTCAATATATGCAGCTTGTTTTTATTTTAATCCTTCAACGATGTCTGATAGTTCACTCCATCTTTCCATCTTTTTTTCTAGCTCTTCTTCTGTTTTCTGCTGTGCTTCAGATAATTCTTGTGCCTTTGTGAAGTCAGATCCAACTTTCGCAAGTTCTTCTCCAATTGACTCAATTTTTTCTTCAAGTTCGGCAATTGTATCTTCAATCGTTTCCCATTCACGCTGCTCATTGTATGAAAGTTTACGTTTACGTTGTTGTTTTGGAGCTTCTTCTACTACTTTTTTCTCTTTTTGAACTTCCGCTTTCTCCATAAGTTCTCTCGTTTTTTCCATTTCTAAATAATCTGTATAACTACCTAGGAACTCACGCACTTCGCCTCCGCCAGTAAAGATGAACAGTTCATCTACTACTTTATCTAAGAAGTAACGGTCATGCGATACAGTTAAAACGACACCTGGGAAATCTTCTAAATAATCTTCTAGTACTGTTAATGTTTGTGTATCTAGATCATTCGTAGGTTCATCAAGTAAAAGTACGTTTGGTTCTCCCATTAAAATACGTAATAAATATAAACGTCTTCTTTCACCACCAGATAGTTTACCAAGCGGTGTACCATGTGAATGAGTCGGGAATAAGAAACGTTCTAACATTTGAGATGCACCAATTACTTTTCCATCTGTTGTATGAATAACTTCTGCAATCTCTTTAATGTATTCAATCATACGCTGATTTAAATTCATCTCTTCATTTTCTTGCGTATAATAAGCAACTTTTACAGTTTGCCCAACTTCAATTTCACCACTATCAGGAGATAACTTACCTGCAAGCATATTTAATAGCGAAGATTTCCCGCTTCCATTCGCTCCAATAATTCCGATGCGATCGCCTGGTTTCACGATATGATTAAAGTTGTTTAATACCGTTTTATCACCAAATTTTTTCGTCACATCTTTTAACTCAACTACTTTTTTCCCAAGACGGCTACCGCTAAGTGCAATATCAACTGACTGTTTTGCAGCTGGCCCTTCTTGGCCCTTTAGCTCATCAAATCGTTGAATACGTGCCTTTTGCTTTGTTGAACGGGCTTTTGCACCGCGGCGGATCCATGCTAGTTCGCGGCGATATAAGTTTTGACGTTTTGATTCTTGCGCAATTTCTTGTTCTTCACGAAGTGCTTTCGCTTCTAAAAACGTACTGTAATTCCCTTCATAACTATACAGTTTTCCATTATCTAATTCGAAAATACGATTCGTCACACGATCTAAGAAATAACGATCATGGGTTACAAGTAATACTGCACCATTATATCGAGCTAAATATTCCTCTAACCATTCCACTGTCTCATGATCAAGATGGTTCGTAGGCTCATCTAAAATTAATAGATCCGGTGTTTCAATAAAACATTGTGCCATCGCAATACGTTTTTTCTGTCCACCAGATAAATTTCCAACAGTTGCAGTGAAGTCCGTAATTCCTAATTTCGTTAAAAGAGATTTCGCATTTGCATTTGCTTCCCATGCACTCATTGCATCCATACGTTGTTGCACTGCAAATAATTGTTCCTGTACTTTTTCATTACTTGGATCTTTTTCGATATGTAATAGCGCCTTTTCATACTCACGAAGAAGACGAATTAAAGGAGTATCACCATGGAAGACTTGCTCTAGCACTGTTAGTTGTTCATCAAACTCTGGTTGCTGTGATAAATAACTAATTGTATACCCACGAGAATGAGTCATATCACCTGTATCAGGAATTTCTGCCCCTGCAATAATTTTTAATAACGTCGATTTACCAGTTCCGTTTACACCGATAATTCCGGCACGGTGTCCTTCTGCAATACTAAATGATAATCCATCAAATAACGGTTTTTCTCCATATGATTTTGATAAGTTTTCCACAGTTAACATTTTCATATTTGTGCATTCCACTCTTTCATAAATTGTTCAATAAACTGTTCCATATAACGATGACGATCTTCCGCCTCTTGTTTTGCTGCGTTCGTGTTCATTAAGTCTTTTAATTTCAAAAGTTTTTCATAAAAATGATTTAAAGATGGATCGTTATTTTTTCTATATTCATCTTTCGTCATCACTTCACGCGGAGGAATAGTTGGATCATACATTAATCTCCCTTTCGCTCCACCATACGCAAACGTGCGAGCTATTCCAATTGCTCCAAGGGCGTCTAAGCGATCCGCATCTTGAACAAGCTTCCCTTCAAGTGAATCCACTTTACCGCCATGACCACCTTTATAAGACATATTGGCGATGATATGAAGAACATGTTTACTTTCCTCTTCTTCCACATGTAACTCTTCTAACCAATCAGAAACTTTTTTCATTCCTTCTTCTTCACTTTCATTTAACTTCTCATCTGCCACATCGTGAAGTAATGCTGCCATTTCAATTATAAAACGATTTCCCCCTTCTTGCTCGGATAAAGAAATCGCCAGTTTATGTACGCGTTCAATATGATACCAATCATGCCCACTCGCATCTTTTTCTAAAATATGTTTTACAAAAGTAATTGTTTTTTGAATCTTTTCTTGTTTTGTCATTTTATCTTCACCCAGTTACTTATTGTAACACGCCCACATTTTTTCATCACATATTTTCTTGTCCGCCCATACACTGAGTGGTAAGCATCATCATGAAGGAGGAATAAATATGTTCTATAATAATCAACCGCCTTATCCAAGGCAACCATTTTACCCTCAACAACAAGAACAAAGATACACAGAACAATACGAAGAACAAGAGTTACAACAGCAAAAACAACAATATGACGAAAACCCATATGCAACAACGCAAAATCAAGAAACTGAATTTCAACAAAATCCATATGAAACACGTCCAAATTATGAATATCCTCAAAATCCATATGCGGTACCACAAAACCAAGAACAACCATATCAACAAAATCCATATGCAGCACCACAAAACCCATACACAACTCAACCACAACAACCGCAATACCAACAACAAATGTATCAACCAAACTACGACGCACGTGTCTCACCACCTAAACCACCAACAATAGATCCAACGCAGCCACAAATTTTACCGCCAGGACCAACATTAGACATTACACAACCACAAATCTTACCACCTGGACCAATTACTGAACCAACACAACAACAAATTCAACAAGTTGTCGGTACACAGTTTTTACCTTTCAAGAAACCTGTACTAGATTTCGTAAAACCATGGGTAGATTACGGTTTAAATGAAGCAAAACATACATCACACGAACACGCATTAACAGAAGTTGCTGCGATTATGTTTTTAGTTGGTAAAGGCTTCAATCCGACGATTGCTCATTATATCGTAGAATCTTGGGAGAAGAATGAACAGTTTTAAGGTTGTTTATTTTATGTTCAGAAAAACTATAAAAGCGTCGCAAATGCCTGTTATACAAGCATTTGCGACGCTTTTTATTTGTTATATTATATTCTACTTCAAAAGGGTATTTCATATTTTTTCACATGTTTTTATATTATTTGTGAGCAAAATGTGAGCAAATAATAACCTTTTAATTAAACTGTATTAGATCCCCTTGATAAATAAACATTCCCCTTCCATTTGTTGAACTTGTGTTCTAAATATATCCTCTTAATTCATCAAGTTTTAAAGTGCGCTAAAAACGTTGATTTATCAAACTTTTATAAAAATGATATTTCATAGTGATTCATCACTTTTTTTATTTTGTGGGTAAATTACGGGTGGGGTTGTGGATGCCCCCACAAAATATAAAACTAAATGAATTAGGCCTGTTTTATTTTTCCATCTGTTCTTTCCTATATCAAAGGCATTAGGTGACTGGGAAACTTGGAAAGGTATGGGCTACACTGTTACCCATTTAGATAAAGCTTTACCTGCTATGTGGGATGCGTTATCAGATTCTTTTAAGAAAGATGTGATAAATGGAGATGCAGAAACCCGCGCAAGATGGGGATCGTATGCTTTAACACAAATTGGATTAGGTCTTATTGGGGGGATAAAGGAGTCAGTAAAGCTGCAAGCTAGCGCAAGGTGCTAAATTCTCAAAAGCTGGACAAATATTGAGCAAAGGCGATAATTTGGCTTTCTCAGGTGGTAATGAAATAATTGGTAGAGGAATTCAAAGAGGTTCTACGACAATTGAGGAAATGACCAATGCTAAAATTATTTTAAAGAAAGATGCAAATGGAAAATTTATTTTAACTGGCTATCCAAATTAATAAATAGGAGGATAAATATGTTATTAAAACACAATCCAGAAGATGAAATTTATCAATTCCTAGCAGGAAACTTTCATCAAGATTCTTTCTATGAAGAGGTAATTCAAGAACTAATAGAAGAGGAATACAAAGAATATATACAAGATGCTATTATTTTCTTAACTAAATTTATTCAAAGTGATTACAGTAAGGAAGAAAAAAATAGATATATAAAAGAAGCTGCAGATGGAATATATTTTGAGGGATTAAAAGTAACACCTTTAGAATGGTTAGAACACACCGTTGATTTATTAAAAAAAGGATAAAAAATACAATGTATGAAAAATGTTAACAAATCAGAATATGAAATGTCTGTAAACTTAAAAAATGTTAAGTTAATTGAAGAGAAAAAAACTATATAGGGATTTACACTAGATAGCGATAATTAATTACAACAAATAAAAGCAGAACCTGATGAGAGTTCTGCTTTTATAATTTTCATTTTGCATACACATAAGCAGGATTAGCAGTTACATAGTATGCTTTGCTTTTACTGTTGTGAACTTTGTATTGATACGAACCATTCACAATTACTTTTAAGACCTTTTCTTTCTAGGGCCTACAATTAATTTAATCGCTGTTCTTTCTTCATTATTGATAGAAATCTCTTGAAACGCTGGAACAAAAGCTAAGTCAATACCACTTGGAGCGACGAACCCTCTTGCAATCGCAATTGCTTTAATCGCTTGATTTATAGCTCCAGCCCCAATCGCTTGAATTTCCACATTACCACTTGTTCTTAGTACACCCGCTATTGCACCCGCGACTGAATTTGGGCTTGATTTTGAAGATACCTTTAATATATTTTCCATGTAAGTTGCTCCTTCTATTATTTAATCTCTCTTTCGTTACAATTTTAAATATTTTAGCGTATCTTTAATTACTATTCACACCAAAAATAAACGATGCTTCATATGTACATTTATTCTATATTTTCTGACTTCTTCCTGCCCAGCTACACAAATAAAAAAATAAACTAAATAATCTAATATACATACGATTAAATATCATAACTTCACCAAACGATAACATCCAAACAGCAAAAGATAATATTGCTGTTTGTCAGACGAAATTAATATAGTAAAGTGAAACTTTACTCAGTGGGGGTTTTGTTCATCCCCCAACTAACTTCTTTGCTTTCACTGAATTTTGAGGTGGGGTCTTACCGCTCGGAAAATAGCGGGATAAACGTTTCCTCGTTACTTTAATCCATTTAGAAATCCCATTCATTTTTCTATCAAATTATGAACCTTATCATCTTCAAAAAGTGTTACAGGTAATACCCCAATACTATATTTCATCATTTGAGCACTTTATATTCCAAATCTATCTCCTTTTATAGTACAAGCATACACGCCAATTGTGATTCATTTTCATAAACTATTATGTGTTTTACATTTATTAAGAATAGGAGGTAATATATTGGGTTCATACTATCATTCTTCAAACTCGTATAAAAAATGCTCATGTAAATCTTCTTCCAGTTCAAATAAAAAATGTTCATGTGACCATTCACATAAACGAAGCTGTCCTGCATACGGAACTTTTTGGCAAACTGAATTTATAACTGTTCCTTTTGGCAACCCTTTTCCATTTAATCACGTTGGACCTTTAGCAGGAGGCGTTTCCTTACTAAACTCTACTACTATACAATTTAGACAAGCTGGTGATTATAGAGTTACGTTCATTTCCAGTATTAATACTACTTTAAATCCTGTATTTCCACATATCCCAGTCATAACTATATTTTTAAATAACAATCCACTTGCTAATAGTCAAGGTGACTTCGCTATTCAAATGAATACTTCATCAAATAACGAATGTCTTCAACTCGTTGGCGAAACGATTGTTACAGTGCCAGCTAATTCAACTCTTCAACTTAGAAATAATAGTGGCTTTAATCGTCAAAGTATTGTAACTTGTGACAATGGTATAAATTCAGTTGAATTAACAGTTACAAAACTAAGTTAATATTATTTCTTCACATTCAGATGCTATTTCAGCATCTTTTTTTATTGAATAACAGTTTCCTTCGACTTTTATTATCTCTCATCACGCAAAAAAAGTGCAGAATTCTTTCTAACACAAGATTTCTGCACTTTTATATTATGCTTATTTATTCTTCCTTATTTCTCTACATAAACCGACTTAACAATCGTACGATTATATGGTTTTCCTTCTTTATTCATCCCTTTTATATCCATCGTAACGTTATATACTCCCGGTTGTTTTATATCTTTCAAAGCACCTGTAAATGTATTCGTATTAACATTTTGTAATTCATTAAATTCAGAGACTAACTTACCTTCTTTATTAACGACTCTTACTGTTATGGAAAGATCCCCTTTCATTTCAGGTGCCACTGGTGATTTTTTCAGTTTATACTCAGGTTTATTTACTTTAACCTTTGTAGGCATTTGAAGAACAAATGGCGCGTCATTCTTGTAATCGCTTACAACTAAATATGCATCTTTCGACTGCTTCGCCATCATTTTGATTTTCCATTCGCCTACTTCCAATTTATCAAACTTGAATGTTCTAATTGTCGCCCCATTAAAGAAAGATTCGCCTTCACCAGTAGTTATAGCACTATCTTTGTTTGCATAGATTTTTCCTTTTGGAGATACCATTTGTACTTCTACATCAGAAGAAGCAGTTAGTACAGAAACTATTCCTTCAGCCTTTTTATCAACAGAAATACTTTGCTCTATCCACTGATTTTGTGGTAATTCGCCTCCTAAAATATTTTGATTTGAAGTTGTATTTAATTGTTCTAGATTTTCATTTGAACTAGTGCTGGATGCTACTAAAGCTGGTAACCCCACATTTGTCGTACGTAAATATGGTTCAATTCGTGCAAAAACAGCTGATCCTTTTCTTATATTGTCATGATCAAATCTTGAATCTGTAAATAAATGTGTACCGTACGATAGCTTCGCACTCCATTCATTTACTAGTCCATCATTTGAACCGTACGACGATAAATATAACCCGCCCATAGATAATGCAGAAAATGTTGGCCCCCAGCTAGTCCCAGTAGCCGTATAGTAACGGTTTAATTTAGCTGCTGGGTTGTTATCTATTGTTGAACGAAACTTTGCCATTTCACCTATTTGTAACGAATACGTACCATCATCTTTTTGACCTAATATAGAAGCAAGCCACCCTGCCCACCAACTATATGATAAATCTGCTAAATTTGAGCCGTGATGCGGTGTAGCAAGTGTAATAACATTTCCAACAAATCGATTCGCACCATATTCAACTAATGCGGCTTGTGTATCAATACCACCTTTACTATGCGCTACAATATTAACTTTTTTACCGAAATGATTATATATTTCTTCAAGTTTTTGTGCTAACAATTTTCCGTTATCCCACTGACTAGCCGAACCTTTCCCAGCAGCATCATACAATTGTATAAACACTGTTTGATAGCCTGCTTTTAAAGCATAATCATACATATCATTTATATCATGATATACTGTCTTTCCATACCAACTATCAGCATTACCATTTCTTCCTTGTACAAAGAGAATTGGCGGTTTATTCTCATCATAATTAGCAGGTTTTTGGCCTAAAAACCATTCTCCAGGTGTGAATACTTCTGTATCAGGAAACCCCTTTCCAAGCTCTTTTACAACTTCTGCCTGTACATTTGTGCTAATCGTTGGAGCCATGATAAAAAATACAATTAGTAAGGCCACACATCTTCTCATCAGTCGCATATTACTCCCCCTATTTTTTTGAAAGAAGGTGTTCTTTATAATATTTTATATTTTCCCTTCCTTAATAATAGCTAATCTTTTATTTTAAAAAGATGTTAGCCCTATTTTTAGAAGGTTACTAGTTGTATACCCTCTTCCTTAACTCTCGTTATTCTCTTTGTTTCTACCTCTTCCTTTTGATAGAATACGACAAAAAAGTTTCTCAATAATTGTTAACTTCGCTACACCCAGATATTTTTTTAATCATTATTGTTTATATAAAGCATACAAATCTTGAAAAAATTTTAGTAAAAAAACATTTTATTACTAGTTAGTTATTTAAAAATATAATAAAGATATGTACTTTCTTTTCATTAAATACAAACTAATTTTAAAGGAGCTTATATTATAAGACTTTCCTACGATTAAAATTTAAACTGAAATTTCCGAATAGACAGTTATATTTCCAGAAACATATATTATGATAATTTTCGTGCACTTGAATTAACTTTTTAGAAGTACTAACCTATCGGTGAGCAGAAGAAAATTCTGTAAAAAGAAAGGAGAATACTTTATGATGACCAAATTACAAAAAGAGTTTTTTAAACGCTTAAAAATTCCTGCAAAAGAAATAACATTTGATGATTTAGATGAAATTCTCTTAAAAATGGGAATGATTCTCCCCTATGAAAATCTTGATATTATGGCTGGTACTATTAAAAATATCTCAAAAGATAACTTAATAGAAAAGTTACTTATTCAAAAACGAGGTGGACTTTGTTATGAATTAAACTCCTTATTGTATTATTTCTTAATTGATTGTGGGTTTCAAGTATACAAAGTAGCCGGTACTGTTTATGATCTGTACGATAATAAATGGAAACCCGATGATGGTCATGTCATTATCATATTAAGTCATGAGGATAAAGATTATGTTGTGGATGCAGGTTTTGCATCTCATCTCCCTTTACATCCAGTACCTTTTAACGGAGAAGTCATATCCTCTCAAACAGGAGAATATCGAATTCGTAAGCGAAATACTCGAAAAGGTACGCATATTTTAGAAATGAGAAAAGGAGCTAACGGAGAATCTACAAGTTTCTTACAATCTGAACCTTCAAACGAATGGAAAATAGGCTATGCTTTCACTGTAGATCCAATAGATGAGAAAAAAGTGAATAATATTCAAAAAGTGATTGTAGAGCATAAAGAATCTCCTTTTAATAAAGGAGCTATCACTTGTAAATTAACTACTTATGGTCACATATCATTAACAAATAAAAATTATACAGAAACCTTTAAAGGCACCAAAAATAAACTACCAATAGAATCTAAAGATTATGCTCGCATTCTTCGTGACTCTTTTGGAATAACGCAAGAGAAATATGTAGGAAAAACACTAGAAAGAGGCTAGTTGACTACAAGTATTTCATAATAAAGCAGATTCTATATTTAGAATCTGCTTTATTTTATATTTCGTTATAATTTAATTTAATTTAATTTTGTTGTTACCCTTTAATTTTCAATTATATACTCATCATCATATTTATCGTATTGTAGCCCTTCCCCTATCTTTGACTCCGTAACTTGATCTCTTAAAAACGGTGCAGCATCCATTTTGCTAGTTGCAATTTCAATTCCATATTTTTTCGTTAAATAAGCTAACTCTATTAAAAACCACTCTCTTCGCAATGTAACTGGAATATCCAATGTTTTTCTTTTCATATATAATAGCACCTCTTTTATTTTCATAGCTTAAAAACATCACTGGATGCACTTATTAAAACTACCTTTCACCGCTAACATCCAATGAAACATTATAGTATATGCATGTCCATTTCAAACGTGCTATCACAAATATGATATTTAAGTTTACATAATTATATTATGTAATAGTAAAATAGGAAGGCATGTCCCTTCCCCTTCTACTATAGAGATTTAAATTAAGAACATCTTGGTACACCTAAAGCTAAAAATAAGCCTGCTACTCCCGCAGTAATCGGTACTTTTAACGTAATAACATCGTCTACCTTCGTTACTAAAAAGTAAGCATTACCTTCTTGTAATATACAAGTTACCAACAATTGAAATTCCATTCAAATCTCCTCCTTTCAATCGATATACTATAATTTATGAAATATCTTTCAAAAAGTAATAGGAAATATATCTATTTTTCCCTATATACAAAATAATCATTTATAAGTCTAGTAAAAATATTAATTTTCTAAATTTATATAAAACGTGTAATATCCAATAAGTTCCTATATAATCAATAAGAAAAATCTTACAAATGGAGGTATGAAAATGGCGATTTTGAGTAATATTGGTGCAGCTTTATTTTCTATTGCTTTTATTCTTTTAATCTTATGTATCATTTCATTCTTTAAGAAAAATGGAAAAGCAAAACAATATGGACGTCCTACCGTTATTCTTTTTATGATTTCTATTATATTAATAACGACCGGTACAACAAAGTCGGAACACCCCGTCGTCGAGTTTTTTTCTACTTTAATTTTCATTCTATTTATATTCTTCCTTGTTATAGCAATCTTATCTGTAATTAAGAAAACAGGTGTAGCGAAAAAACAATTTATTATTACAGCCGTATTATTTGTCATTTTTGTTGCGCTATCAGGTATTTCAGCTCCTTCTTCTGAAAAAACGACAGCAACTAGTACAAAAGTGGCATCTAACAATGAAGAACAAAAAGATAGTGAACAGAAAAAAGAGCTAGAAAAGAAAGAGGCGGACGAAAAAACTCAAAAGCAAGAAGATGAGAAGCGTCAAGCCGAGGAACAAGCTCGTAAGCAAGAAGATGAAAAACGTCAGGCTGACGAACAAGCTCGTAAACAACAAGAAGAACAAAAACGTCAGGCTGACGAACAAGCTCGTAAACAACAAGAAGAACAAAAACGTCTAGCTGATGAACAGGCTCGTAAGCAACAAGAAGAACAAAAACGACAAGCTGATGAACAAGCTCGTAAACAACAAGGAGAACAAAAACGTCAGGCTGACGAACAGGCTCGTAAACAACAAGAAGAGCAAAAAGCACAGCAAACTCAAACACAACCCGCTTCAGGAAATACTAGTAGTGCATACTACAAAAATTGTGCTGCAGTTAGAGCGGCTGGGAAAGCCCCTTTACATAAAGGACAACCAGGTTATGACTCACATCTTGATCGTGATGGCGATGGAGTTGCATGCGAAAAATAGTAATAAAAAAGAAGCTTCTAGTAAGCTTCTTTTTTATTATCAGAAACTATTACGACGAATTCCCCTCCCACTTCCTTTTATAAAATTCATTTTATTATCCTTAAAACTGACACATAATAAGTGATTTCAATCACCACATTGATTTTCATTTATCGCTATTCTTAATTTAGTTATTACATTCAAACTTTATGGAGGCGTTCATATGAAACATGCATTTACTGAAACTTCTATTGTCGGTGAGATCGTTACACAATTCCCGAAAGCTAGTGATCTTTTTAAATCATATAGAATAGACTTTTGTTGTGGTGGCAATAAACCACTTATTGATGCAATTCATGAAAGAAATTTATCAGCAACAGAAGTACTTACAGAATTAAATACACTTTATAATAATACGAAACGATTAAATGAATCTGAAATTGATTGGAAAAATGCTTCTTATCGTGAATTGATTGATTATGTTATAAATAAGCATCATCGCTATTTAAATGAAGAATTACCACAATTAAGTCCGTATGTGACGAAAGTATTACGCGTCCACGGAGCAAGTCAGCCTCACTTAGCTCAAATTCATAAGCTATTTCACGAATTAAAGATGGAATTAGAACAACATTTAATTAAAGAAGAAACAGAAGATTTTCCATTAATTTTAGAATTTGAACAAAATCCAAATGAAGAAAACTATGTGAATTTACGTAAAGTAGTAGATAAGTTGGAAAATGAACATAACCACGCAGGCAACATTATTAAAGAGCTTCGTAAAGTTACAAATGACTTTACTCCTCCAGAAGGAGCTTGCGGCACTTATCGACTTGTTTACCAACGCCTTGAAGCACTAGAGTCTGATTTATTTGAGCATATTCATTTAGAAAATAACATTTTATTTCCACGTGCAATTACGAGAGTATAAATCAAGTGCAGGACATGAGTATACATACTTATGTCCTGTTTTTTCATTTGGTAAAGAATATACACATCCCTCTCGAATAAATCCGAATTTTAACAATTTGTGAATCATTATAAAAATGTGATAAATATCACATCTCCCCTTTTTTGGATTTTCTATAATAGAAATATAATCCTTTGTTCAACATTTCACAGAAAAAGGGGAAACGAAAATGAAAAAACGTTTAGTTATGATCGGAAATGGTATGGCTGGAATACGCTGTATGGAAGAAATATTAAAACATAATAGTGATTCATATGAGATTACTATTTTGGGAGATGAACCGCATCCAAACTACAATCGCATTATGCTCTCTCACGTTTTACAAGGCAAAACAAATATGCAAGATATCATTATGAATGAATACAGTTGGTATGAAGAAAACGAAATAACTTTATATACAAACGAAAGAGTTCAAAGTATTAACCGAGAAGCAAAAATCATTATCACAGAAAAAAATCGTACTCTTACATATGACAAACTCATTATCGCAACAGGTTCTAGTGCTTTTATTTTACCTGTTGAAGGTTCTACTCTTCCTGGTGTAACAGGATTTCGAACAATTGAAGATACACAATTTATGATAGACACCGCTAAAGAAAAGAAAAAGGCCGTTGTTATTGGTGGTGGGTTACTTGGTTTAGAAGCTGCAAGAGGTCTTATTGACTTAGAGATGGACGTACATGTTGTTCATTTAATGCCAAACTTAATGGAGCAGCAACTAGATACGAAAGCAGCTTCTCTATTACGCGAAGATTTGGAAGCGCAAGGCATGCAATTTCTAATGGAAAAGAAAACTGTAAAAATTCTTGGTACAGACCATGTTGAGGGCATTCAATTTGAAGATGGTGAAGTTGTAGATTGTGATTTAGTCGTAATGGCTGTCGGAATACGCCCAAATACGCAAATAGCAAAAGATGCTGGTTTAATTGTAAATCGCGGTATTGTAGTCAATGACTATATGCTAACAAATGACGAGTCCATTTATGCAGTTGGAGAATGTGCAGAGCATGACGGTATCGCATATGGACTTGTTGCTCCTCTTTATGAACAAGGTGCGATATTAGCAAAACATATAACAAATTTACAAACTGATGGATATTCGGGCAGTATCGTCGGTACGCAATTAAAAGTTGCAGGTTGTGATTTATTCTCTGCTGGTCAAATTTATGAAGATGCTCAAACGAAAGCAATATCAATCTTTGATGAATGTAAACGTTCCTATAAAAAAGTATTAATTCGTGACAATAAAGTCATCGGTATCGTTTTATATGGTGACACAGCTGACGGAACACGCCTCTTTAGCATGTTAAAGAAAGAAGAAGATATACAAGAATATACAGCCGCTTCTCTTCTTCACAAAGCTGGTGAAGAAAGTGAACTTAACGTTGCTACTATGAGTGCTGATGACACGATTTGCGGATGTAATGGTGTTACGAAAGGTACAATCGTTCACGCCATTTTAGAACAAGAGTTAACGACTTTTGAAGAAGTTAAAGGCTGTACGAAAGCCGCAGGGTCTTGTGGTAAATGTCGTCCGCTTGTGGAACAAGTTTTATCTCATACACTTGGAGATGCTTTTGATGCCTCAGCGCAATCTGCCGGTATGTGTGGATGTACACCTTTATCCCGTGATGAAGTCGTAGCGGCCATTTACGAGAAAGGCTTAAAATCTCCAAAAGAAGTACGAAATGTTCTTGGTTTTGCACATGAAGACGGCTGTTCGAAATGCCGCCCTGCTTTAAACTACTATTTACGTATGGCGATTCCAGAAGAATATGAAGATGATAAATCGTCCCGTTTCGTTAATGAAAGAATGAATGGTAACATCCAGCACGATGGTACATTCTCTGTTATTCCACGTATGTACGGAGGCGTTACAACAGCAGATGATTTAATGAAAATTGCTGAAGTTGCGAAGAAGTATGATGTTCCACTTGTGAAAATTACCGGTGCAAGCCGAATTGGCTTATACGGTGTCAAGAAACAAGATTTACCTAACGTATGGGCTGACTTAAATATGACTTCTGGATATGCGTATTCAAAATCTCTTCGTAATGTAAAATCATGTGTTGGCTCTCGTTTTTGCCGTTTCGGTACGAAAGATTCATTAGGACTTGGTATGTTGCTTGAACAATCATTAGAAATGGTAGATACACCTCATAAAATGAAAATGGGTGTAACTGGTTGTCCGCGTAACTGTGCGGAAGTACTGACGAAAGATTTTGGCGTTGTTTGTGTCGAAAATGGATATCAACTTTATATTGGCGGAAATGGTGGTACAGAAGTACGTGAAGCTGATTTTGTAATGATTGTCCCTACTGAAGATGATGTCCTTCGCATCGCTACAGCTTACATGCAATATTATCGTGAAACTGGTATTTACGGAGAGCGTACTGCCTACTGGACAGAACGTTTAGGCTTCGATCACATAAAAGAAATACTGCAAGATGCAAATATGATTACTACGTTAAATGAACGTTTCCAAAAAACTCGTGGCACATATAAAGAAGCATGGGGACAAGCACTAGAAACGAAATCATTAAAAGCGATGTATGAAGTAGAAACTGTGAAATAAGGAGCTGTGACCTATATGATACAAACGAAAGAAAAAATAAAAGTTATGCGTGCAGAAGACCTTCCTATTCAAATCGGTAAAGAGGTGCAAATGAAAGGTATGTCTTTCGCCCTATTCCGCCTTTCAAATGGCGATATTCGAGCTGTAGAAAATCGTTGTCCTCATAAAAACGGGCCATTAGCGGAAGGTATTGTATCTGGAGAATTCGTCTTTTGTCCACTACATGATTGGAAAATTTCACTACTAACAGGTGAAGTTCAAAAACCTGATGACGGTTGTATTCAAACGTATGAAGTAGAAGTTATTGACGGAGATATTTATATATACATGTAATTTACAAAAGGAAGCCTCCCCTGGCTTCCTTTTAAATAAAAATAGACGAGGTGCGAATATGAACGGATATGTATATTTAGTTGGTGCAGGACCAGGTGATGAAGGGCTTATTACAAAAAAAGCGATAGAGTGCTTAAATCGTGCAGATATCGTCTTATATGACCGCTTATTAAACCCTTCCTTTCTTAATTATACAAAAGAAACATGTGAACTTATTTATTGCGGAAAAATGCCAAAGAATCATACTATGCGTCAAGAAATGATTAACTCACACCTCCTTCAATTTGCGAAAGAAGGAAAAATCGTAGTCCGCTTAAAAGGCGGAGATCCATCTATTTTTGGCCGTGTTGGTGAAGAAGCAGAAACTTTAGCATCAGCAAATATTCCATATGAAATTGTACCAGGTATTACATCTAGCATCGCCGCTAGTATCTATGCAGGTATTCCCCTCACCCACCGTGACTACAGTAATAGTGTCACTTTATTAACTGGACATGCAAAAGGTCCTTTAAGCGATCATGGAAAATATAATTCATCTTACAATAGCGACACGATTGCCTACTACATGGGTATAAAAAACTTACCTACAATTTGTGAAAACTTACTACAAGCAGGAAAAAAAGAAGATACGCCAGTAGCAGTCATTGAATGGGGTACAACTGGTAAACAGCGCGTTGTCACAGGGACACTGTCTACCATTGTTTCTATTGTCAAAAACGAAAATATTTCTAATCCTTCTATGACAATTGTTGGTGATGTCGTTTCCTTACGTAATCAAATCTCTTGGAAAGAACGCAAGCCATTGCACAGCAAGAAAGTTTTATTTGCATCTGCAACAAATAAAAAAAGCGCAATAAAGCAAATGTTACAAGAGTCCGGTGCAGAAATATATCAAATTCCAACTTTCAAAAAGAAAGAATACACATTAACCTCTGAACAAATCAATAAGATTTTTAACGTTGATCGTCTTGTATTTTGTTCCGCTGACAGTGTAGACATCTTAATGCAATCATGCAGTAAATATCATAAAGATATTCGTTCCTTACAGGCAGAACTTCACTATATGAACCTTTCTATTCAAGAAAAGCTCATGCAATATGGATTGTTCAGTAAACCTGCGCAATTTTCTTCGAATTCAACGATTTATTTAGGACGAAACATTAACCGAATTGCTGTTATTCAAGAAAAAATTGGTGCTGGTTCCTATATGATGACTCATGAGTACACAATTGATCATCGCTTCGATGAAATTCATTCACGTATTCTTTCTGAATTCTCATGGGATAGCATTGTATTTGAAGGTCGTGCTTCTATTGATACGTTTCTAGCAGAAATAAAACGCCTTGGCTTTATCAATATTCTTACTCTCCCATTCTCGTATACCGACGTTCCAACTTTACACTATGCAAATAAAGTTGGGTTTCATAACGTAGATCATCAATTACAAGAAACTCTTATGAAGAAAGACATGGTGAGACAATGAAAGGAATTGTATATGTTGGACATGGGAGCCGGCTACAGGAAGGTAATGAACAATTCATTCAATTTATTCAATCTGTTATGAAAGAGCGAAACGAAAGAATTCAAAAAATAGCTTTTCTAGAACTAACGACACCTACTATTTCGGATGCAGTTACAGAAACGATAATAGAGGGAGTAACTGAAATAATGATTGTACCTGTTTTATTATTTGCAGCAGCTCACTATAAACGTGATATTCCTTTTGAAATAGAGCAACTACAAAAGAAATATCCACAAATAACATTTTCAGTTGTACCTCCTTTTAGTACACATCCACATATGGTGGAACTTGTAGTGAAAAGAATACGTGAAGCTATGTCAATGCAAAATAGTAGTATTTTACTCGTAGGACGAGGCAGTAGTGATCCACAACCGATACATGAATTACAACAAATCAGAGCAGCTGTCGAACGAAAACTTGGTATGCCAGTATCCTGTTCCTTTTTAACGAAAGGAACTCCCTCTTTTGCTGCTGAGCTCAAGGCTATAACATCGACTGCGTCCCATGTATATGTCATGCCGTACCTTCTCTTTACCGGATTATTACTTCAAAAAATTAAATTGCATACAAAAAAATATGATCACGTTACGACTTGTAACTGTCTTCAGTTTGATACATACATGAAGTTAACATTATTAGAACGAATGGAGGAATGCATATATGTATAACATGTACCCTCTTATGTTTAATCTACAAAATAAAGTGGTCGTTATCATTGGTGGAGGTAAAATTGCATATCGAAAAGCGTCTGGATTAAAAAATACAGGTGCTTTCGTCACTGTTGTCAGCCCAGAAATTTGCGAGGAAATGAAGGAACTTTCTTATATTACTTGGAAGCAAAAAACTTTTAGTAATGATGATATTAAAGATGCTCATCTTATTTATGCAGCTACAAATCAACATGCTGTAAATATGATGGTCAAACAGGCCGCTCATGATTTCCAGTGGGTTAACGTTGTAAGTGGTAGTACAGCATCATCTTTTCACACACCTGGTGTCATTCGAAATGATGAATATGTTGTCACTATTTCAACTTCAGGTAAGGACCCATCGTTTACGAAGCGCATGAAGCAAGAATTAACATCTATACTTCCTAAACTTATAAAAAAACTTTCTCATACTCGCAAATTGTAATCTATCACTCAGCTAAAATAGTAATTAACTTTGAACAAACGTTTTTAGAGGCGTTTGTTCTTTTTGCTTTAGTTTCGTTTTTTAGGCTCAGACAAGCAATTGGATAAGAATCTGTGAAGAAAAATAACGGCAACAATTACGGACATAAAAAACAGTTGCTTGAGAGCAACTGCTTCAATACAGGTTTTATATTGGATATTCATTCAACCAAATTAGCGCATATTCATACTCATCAAAAAATCTCACAGATTCTTTCGTATTAGATTGTTGTAAATAATCCATTATCTCCCCCTCTTCAAGGAGAAATGCAATTGCCTTACTGTGATTCAAAATGGTTTCATTGAAAAACTTCTCTTTCCATACTTTTTGAACAGAAAAATGATTTGGCGTGTATCCTTTTCTATCCACCAACAATTTGTATTTCCGCCCTTCGGAAATGAATTGCTGACAAACCTGCTCGAAACCATTAAACCATTCATACACATCATCTGTTTTTATATTACCAACTAGATGGGTAACAATTATATCTCCCGAAACCGTTGTGCTAATATTCTGTTTACTCAACTTAGAATCATCCCCCTTATTTACAATAATACGGAAAAACTACATGGAATCAATAAAGATAAAATTCTTACTTGACGCTCCCCCATCACTATCAACCTAAGCTCATGTAACGTCAATTATAAGCGAGATTGTGTCTTTTTTCGCAAATCTATATGTAGATGCTTTAAAGATTTACATACGAAATAACCCCTAATGAGTTTCCTTTTTTTGAATTAAGCCACTTGATTATCAGACATAGTACAATTGTAAACGACACTCAATATATTTAAGACTGTTTTCTTCTCATATCGATGGGATTTCCGTCCATCATTTACCACCTCAAATCTATTCGTTTTTTGCACGTACATTCAAAACAAAATATATGACAAATAAATAACGACAGTTACTGTAATAATGCTGAAAAGTGTTGAAAATAAAACGATTTGTGCATGTAATTCAGGTTCTATTTGATACTCCATAGCAATGGTTGATGTATTTCTTGAAGTAGGAAAAGAACTTGCAATAAATAATGATTGTGCAACAATACCATCCATGTTTAGTAGATATATCATAGCAAGTGCTAATAATGGTCCCATCAGTAACCTTCCAATTAAAGCCCATGTTATGACTCGATGGAAAAAATTAAGCTTAATGTTGGATAATTGTGCCCCTAGCAATATGAGTGCTATTGCAACAAAACCATTCGCAAGCTGATTAAGAGGAATAAAGATAGAATTAGGTATTTGAATTGTAAAAGATTGAAAGAAAACCCCTAATACGAGTGCATGAAATACAGGCAGTCTTAGAAATGATTGAATAATACCTCCGATTGTTTTTGTTGCTGATAGTAAGTTATATATCCCATATGAATAAGTTAAAAGATTCTGGAAAATAACAATAAAAATTTGAATGGAAACCCCCACTGGATTGTGACTGAAAATCAATTGACTTACTGGTAACCCATAATTACCGGAATTCATTAACGAAATGCTATTTTTTAGAGCTGCACTTTCTCCTTTTTCTAACTTTAATATTTTTGAAATGAAATGACTTACTATGATCAGACTCAGACTATAAAGCATTAAATAGTATATTATCTGGAGCAACAAACCTGTTTCTATACGAATATCATATATATTCACAAATACAGCCGCTGGCATCAAGCAATAAGTAATAAGTGTAGATAGCTGCTTTAAGTTAAATTGAAACTTTCTTTGTAAGATTGCACCAATTAGCATCAATATTAATATTGGTAATATCACGTCTAATATAATAAAAACAAACATGTAAAACCTCATTCCAAATATATTATAGTTGGATTAAACTCTTTACTAAATATGGACCACATTTTATTCATCGGAAAACACCCTCAGTTCTTAATAATCAGAAAACTGAAATCAATAATATGAAAATGCTCATCAAAAATTCTTATTTCATTTCCCTCCCCTCTCTTTTCTTTAACATATCAAATATAACTCATAAAGAAAATTATGGATTGTTTATACAAATTCATAATTTTATCTTATCAACCTAAACGGTATTTTTTATTTTAAGTATTCTTTTTCACAATATCCATTAGCCTTACCAAAAAATCTGGCCCTAGAAAAATCTGATACTGCAGTTACTATGCGAAGAATACTTACATCAATTCCATACTTGTCGCTTAAAACACCTAACATACTTGATACTTGTTTATCTTGAGTGGACTTATATTTTTTTCATCTAAACATCCCGATTCAATTAAATATTTGCATTCTAAAAATGAGTTCGATCTTTAGAATAGATTTAAGATTTCCTTCACTAATCTACCCTTTAATTGAATAACTTTTGACTTCTATATTTTAAAATAAAATTCCATAAACCTTCTGTTTTTCATTTTAAAAACACACTCTTTTAGAAAACGAGCGTTTGTTGAGATAGCAATAAAAACATGTTGAAGCCTATTACAAAAAGAACCATCCCAAAATACTTTGGGACAGTTCTTTTTCCTTATTAATGATTCTTTAACATCACTAACAATTTCTCTTGGCTATACATCCATACTGTAATGATTAAACAAGCAAGTGCGACTTCTGATAACGCCATAAATCCAATTGCATAATGACCTGTTAATTGGAATAGTAACGTTAAAATTAGCGGTGGGAAGAATCCTCCTAGTCCACCTAAAGCTGATACGAGACCATTTACAATACCAGCTTGTTCTGAGAAATACATTGGAACGAGTTTAAAGATTGTACCATTACCTATACCTGCACAAAATGCGACTAGTAGGCAACCAAATGTATACACGTTCATGCTAGGCATAAATGATAAAATAATACCTGAAAGTGTTAAACCGATAAATACAAAGATTAATATTTTAAATGGATTAAACTTATCACCGAGCCAACCACCAATTGGGCGCATAATTGTTGCGAGTACGATGAATCCAGCTGTCCGCATACCTGCATCTACTTTCTCTAATCCGAAGTGAGATACTAAAAAGTTTGGTAAGTATACGGTAAATGCGACAAATGATCCGAATGTTAAAAAGTAAAAGATACATAAAAACCAAAGTTTTTCATTTTTATATACACCTTTTATTTGTTCCATTAATGGTGTATTCACCTTTTTCTCTTTACGATCGCCTAATAAAAAATTCATAAGTGCAAATGCTGCAAGTAAAACCAAATAACATTGTACTGTCGCTCTCCAGCCAACTGAAGTTGCGATAACAGGCGCTAAAAATGAAGTAATGGCTGTTCCGGCATTACCTACACCGTAAATACCATTTACAAAACCGTGACTCTCTTTCGGAAAGTATTTTGGTAAAGAAGTTACCCCTACAGAGAATACAGCACCACCGATTCCGACAAATAATCCACCAATAATTAAATCCATCATAGAATTGGCAACACTAATATAAAAGACAGGAAATAATAATAAAATAAAACTAATAAAGAATAATTTTCTTGCTCCGAAACGATTTGTCCAATAACCAATTGGAATGCGAAGAACAGAACCTAAAATAACCGGTACTGCTGTTACTATAGAAATTTGTCCCGCAGTTAATGGAATATCCGCTTTAATATAAGGCATTAATGATGATAAAATGACCCATACCATAAAACCGATAACTAGATTAGAAGTTTGTAAACTTAATTGAAAATTAGGACTTTTCATCCTGTTCCCTCCTATGTATGCATAGTTATATTCATTCTCTCCAGCCTAATCACGTCCTAACATGATTAGGCTGAAAAGAATCAACCACCACTTACTGGCGGAATCATTGCTACGACATCGCCAACTTGAATGATGTCATCCTCATTTGCATACTCTTCATTTATCGCGACCATAATTTCGTTTGAAATTGCTACATTATATTCCTTAATCAGAACTTCCTTCAGCTTCGCAACTGTAATATTTTCACAATCTATGTGTAATGCCGGCTTACTTACTTCTTCTTGTAAATGTGCAAATAATAGTACTTCAATCATATACTCCTCTCCTTTCCAGGCTCACCATTTGCATATGTTACCTTCTCTAACTGATCACCTATCCATGACTCACCATCTTCCCAAAACTCTTTCTTCCAAATTGGAACAATTTGTTTAATACGCTCCATAATATATTCGTTCGCCTCATATGCAGCTTTCCGGTGTGGTGTAGAAACAGCGACAACAACAGCAAGATCAGAAATTTGTAATGTACCAATGCGATGTGTAATAGCGACATATGTCCCTGGCCACTTCTCTCCTACTTCAGTGCCAATTCTCTCAAGCTGGTTCTCCGCCATTGTCTTATAAGCTACATACTCTAAACAAAGTGTACGTCGACCTTTCGTAAATTCTCTAACAGTACCAATAAAAGTAGTAACCGCACCACACTCACGACGAATTACTTTGTTTGTAACTTCTTCAATTGAAATAGGTGTATCAATTACTTCATAATACGTATGTGTCATCTTGCACCTCTGATCCTTATATAAGTTAGCAATCTCTTTTTCTATTACTTGTATGATCGAAGCGGCTCTTCCCACGGCCACTCACTTCCGACGTTCGATTCTAATAACAGTACCGAAACGGTTATTCCTGTTTCAAATCCTCTCGTTCCTCCCGGCAGAACGATAAATGCATTCGCTTCTGCAATTGAAGAAATTGCGCTAGATTTATCTAAACCGACTGGTGTAACTTGCAATTGCCCATCTACAATTTCTACTCTCCCTCTTACAAAACGAGTAAACGGATTTGCTTTCGAAATGTCTTTCTGTAAAATTGCCTCTGCACGATATATGTGCGGATCTTTCCTATGCAAGTATGTTCCAATGACAGGTCGAACATACAATTCACATCCGACATAACAAGCAGAAGGATTACCAGATAGACCAAATAATAGTTTTCCCTCTAACTCAGCTACAGTTGTCACACTTCCTGGTCGCATCGCTATTTTGTTAAAAAGTACATTAGCTTGTAATCTCTCATAAATAGCCGGTAAATAATCATAGTCTCCTACTGAAACGCCACCAGTTGTAATTAATATATCAACTTCTTTTATCGCTTTTTTTACAGTGTTATAACACGTCTCAAAATCGTCAACGAATTGTCCATAATACCGTACAACTCCGCCCGCTCGTTCAATTTGCGCAGCTATCATATAAGAGTTACTATTTCGAATCTTCCCTGGCTTTAATTGTTCATGTACTTCGAGCAGTTCACTTCCTGTCGTTACAATTCCAATGACTGGCTGTTTTACAACATATACCGTACTATAACCAAACGTAGCAAGAAGTGCTGCAACTCCAGGATTAATAACAGTCCCTTTTTTCACCAGAATGCTATTTTGTTTTACATCTTCTCCTTTAAAAGAAATGTTATCCCCAGCAACAAAGGAGCGTTTCAATTTCATATAAGTCTTTTCGTTTTCTTCAAATCCTTCCGTTAGCTCTAACATAACTACTGCATTACACCCCGCAGGAATTGCCGCACCTGTCATAATACGGACAGCTTGAAATGCTTTCACATCTTCTGTAAAAACAAAACCTGCTCCAATTTCACCAATCACTTCAAACAGAATGGGATTACTGCTACTTGCTTCTTTTGTGTCTTCTGCTCGAATCGCAAATCCGTCGTATGGAGAACGATTGAAATGCGGGACATCATGATCTGCAATAACATCTTCTCCAAGTGTTCTACCGTAGCTTTCTATAAAAGAAACCTTTTCTATTTCACCTTGGTAAGCATATTCCATTACACGTGCAACTGCTTCTGCCACTGGAATTGGTATACGTTTTTCTAACATTCTTTTTCACCTCGTTTTAATAAGGGACAACTCTCTTTCTGTTCATCCTATATATTTTGCGTATAAACGTTTTGCTATTTTCACATCATTTGTTCCATGAATAAATGCCCTACCGTCTGTAAATAAAACGAAACGATATTCATCAATTAGAAATGATAGTAAGTAAGGCGTTTTTTGGACAAGTACACTTTTTTGTAATCGTTTTTGAACTTCCTCTAAATGAAGAACACGTTTTACCCCTGAACGGATTTGAACCGTATTCCGTCCGCATAGCACTTCCATTTTCATCTGTGCTTCAAATGTTAAACTTGGGTACGTGCGTGTATTTCCACAAGATGGACATGTATTTTTCTTCTGTCTATTTACTTTTAATGAGAGATATTGATTGTTCCAAATATCAAATGATAACATTGTTCCTCTTAGCGCCTCGAAATCATCCACCAATATTTTCATCGCCTCTGTTACTTGATGAGCAACGACCATTTGTACAGCTGGTTGAATGATTCCTGCTGTATCGCATGTTGCACTGCCCATAGGATGATCCATTAAGCAGCGAAAACATGGTGTTTTCCCTGGAAGAATTGTATACGTTACACCGTAACTTCCAATACATCCACCGTATATCCAAGGTATATTTTCTTTTTGTGAAATGTCATTTATAAGTAGGCGCGTATCAAAATTGTCAGTCGCATCTAATATGAGATCCACTTCTTTTGTTAACTCTTTTATTTCTTGCAGTGTGACATCCGATACTACTGGTACAATTTCCACTTCAGAATTAATCTTTCTTAAATGCTCTGCCGCTGCAATTGCTTTCGGTTTGCACTGCTGTGCATCTTCTTCTGTATATAACTGTTGCCGTTGTAAATTACTCCATTCGACGTAGTCACGGTCAGCAATTGTCAATTTCCCAATTCCCATTCTAACAAGAGCTTCTGCATTTGCAGCTCCTAGTGCACCCGCACCGATTAGGAGCACATGCTTTTCTCTTATTTTTCTTTGTCCCATTTCACCAATTCTAGAAAACAATACTTGTCTTGCATAACGCTCTTGCATAAGAACTCCGCCTTTCACTATCCACCAATGTAAGACATTTCAACTTTTGGACGTTTACTTGTACTTTCAACTGTTCTTTCATCTGAATATCGATCTGTTCTATATCGCCATGTATGTTGTAAAATTTTTAATAATGAGGCGTCAGAAATATTTTCTCGAAGAAGCGTTCGCAAATCCGTTCCTTTTGTTCCAAATAAACATGTAAAAAACTTACCGTCTGCCGAAATACGGGCTCTCGTACAAGAAGAACAAAATGACTCAGAAACAGAAGTAATAAATCCAACTTCTGCATCGCTCCCTACATATCGATACATTTTCGCAACCTCTCCAAAGTAACGAGGTTTAACAGGCTCAATCGGATATACACGATTAATCTTCTCTATTAATTGTTCCTTCGTAATAACTTGTTCAAAGTTCCAGCCGTTTGTACTGCCCACATCCATAAACTCTATAAAACGGAGCTGAATTTCTTGTTCTTTAAAGTAACGAGCCATATGAAGAATTTGACTATCATTCATTCCTTTTTTTACGACCATATTTACCTTTACTTCTAACCCTGCGTTCTTCGCTTCTTCAATTCCTTTTAATACAGGTTTTGTGCTTACATTTCGTCCATTAATTTTTTTGAAGACATAATCCTCTATCGCATCTAAACTAATATTTACACGTTTTAATCCCGCTTCTTTTAACGCCTTTGCTTGTTTTGCTAAATGAATACCGTTTGTTGTGAGTCCAATATCTTTTAAGCCTTCTAGCTTTGCAAGTCTTGCAATTAACGTCGGTAAGTCTTTACGCAATAAAGGTTCACCGCCAGTAAGCCTAATTTTATTGACTCCCATACTTATAAATAATCTCGCTAATCTTTCTATTTCATCGAACGTTAATAAAAGCTCTTCCTTTAAAAAAGCGTAATCAGGTCCGAACACTTCAGCAGGCATACAGTATGTACACCTAAAATTACAACGATCAATAACTGAAATACGTAAATCTTGAAGTGGCCGTTCTAAAGAATCTTTCATGTTCTCATGCATCTATATCCCTTCTTTTCTGCTGCAATCCTTAGTAAGCTTTCAATTTTTTTATTTGCCTTCATTATAAAAAAGAAGCTACATATTCAATGTGACTTTTCTCACATTACTTTCCCCATTCAAAAATTCTTCACAAATCCGTTCGAATTTTGTTCACATCTTTAATCTCATCCACTTTGTCTATTGAATTTTTCAAACTAAAAACTGAAGATTTCTTCCCCTTACGGTCATTGAAATTTCAATTTATTTTTAAAATAGCTCTTGCATTTTCATCATACTTACACTCAAAATAGGAAATGTATTGCTTATAAGAAGAAAGGTGATCACTGTGGCAAACAGTATGACATTATCTCAAGATTTAAAAGAATTACTTGCATCTGTTGAATATAAAATGCAAATTAAAAAAGGTAGTTTTATTTTTCAAGAAGGTATGGAGGCAACAGAGCTCTATATCATCCACTCAGGAAAAGTACAAATTAGTAAATTAAGTGCTGACGGACAAGAATTGACACTTCGAATTTGTTCGGAATATGACATTATTGGAGAACTAACATTATTCACGGACAATGCGAAATACTTATTAAATTCAAAATGCCTTGAAGATGTTGAAGTAGGAGTTATAAAGCGTGAAGCGTTAGAAAAAGCATTACTCCAAAAACCAGCACTTGTATTTGAATTTATGAAATGGATTAGTGAACATTTAAGAAGAATGCAAACGAAGTTCCGAGATTTAGTATTACACGGCAAAAAAGGTGCCCTGTACTCTACTCTTATACGAATGACAAATAGTTACGGTGTATTAAAAGAAAATGGGATTCTCATCGATTTACCATTAACAAATCAAGAACTTGCTAATTTCTGTGCAACTTCACGTGAAAGTGTAAATCGAATGTTAAATGAATTAAAAAAGCAAGGTACAATTTCGATTCATAAAGGAAAGATTACAATCCACGATTTACAATTTTTAAAATGTGAAATTGCTTGTGAAGATTGCTCTGCTTCTGTTTGTAGCATTGATTAGCATCTTATTTAGATGCTAATCTTTTTTCAATTTAAACTACTTATTAACGATTATTTCCTATGTAAACAAAAACGAGGCCTGCCATATGAGACCTCGTTTCGTTTTAGCTGCTAACTCCTATCCGTTTACAGCAGTATTATTTTTTCAACTCATTAGGAATACGTCTTCTGTAAATTACATAACTACGGCTTACATATTTAATTGGGGCACTAAATACATGTACTAGTCTTGTAAATGGCCACACTGCGAATAAACCCATCCCTGCAAGAATATGAATTTTAAACCATACTGGTACTTCCGTCATATATTCAACTTTCGGTTGGAAAATAAAGAGACTTCGGAACCAAGGGCCAATTGTTGTACGATAATCAAATCCTTTTGAATCGATATTTAAAAATGTTGAAGAAAGTCCTGCTAACATTACGATAAGTAATAAAATAAGCGCAATATAATCTCCCTTTGTGCTCGTTGCAATGATACGTTTTACAGTTACGCGGCGGTACGTTAATATAATTAAACCGATGATAGAAGCAACACCTGCCGGAAGCCCGAAACTAATTGCCATTATGTGATACGTATGCTCAGAAATACCTATCGAACGGTATACAGCTTCTGGAATTAATATCCCCATAACATGACCGCCAATTACGAACATAATCCCAAAGTGGAATAATAGACTTCCGATTCGGAGCATTTTCTTTTCTAATAGTTCACTAGATTTTGATGTCCATCCAAATTGATCATAGTTGTATCTAAAAATATGTCCACCGATAAAGATTACAAAAATGATATAGGGAAACAATACCCATAGAAATTGATTCATCATTTTAACAACTCTCCTTTCTAATTTGTCTGTACATCCCATGCTTCGATAGCGAGTAGAACAGCCGCAAGAATTGGTTCATACATACTACCTGCTTCTTTTAACTGAACGTGTAATGCTTGTATATTCTCCTTGTATTTACTCATAATTGGTTCACTGTCTTGCTCATTTGCATTTGCAAAAAACTCGAGTAATAGCGGTAAATAATCAGGTAGTTCTTTATCTGTTACTTCAAAACCCGATTTTTTATAATGCTGCTTTAACTCTAGTAATTCAATCCCTCTTTCTCTTTGTTCACCAGTGTTCATATACGTTAAATACATATTCGTCTTTTTACCAAAATCAAATGTATATACGTAACCATCAATAAGTTTATCGTTCGTTTTATGTAGCGCTTGTTTTATAAATGTTGTAAGTGAAGCTTTAACATCGTCCTGTTCAATCGCTTCCATCTCTTCTAGTAATTCAGTTAAAGCTTCCCTCCACCCGAGTTCCGGGTAGGAGAGAAGGAATGAAGAACAAGAAAAAGCAGTTCGTAAACTTTGTTTCATAATTTGCTGCCCCCTTTATTTAAGAAATTGTCATACAAGAGCCTGGGCCACCTGCGAATGATAAACCACAGCTTCCTTGTTCACTATATAAATCTGCAACTTGTTCTCGGTGAGACGTCGGGATAACAAAACGATCTTTATATTTCGCAATAGCAAGAAGACGATACATATCTTCTACATCCTGTTTTGTTAAACCAAGTTCTTTTAATACAGCTTCATTTGGCTCTTTATTAATTTGCAGCGCTCTCATATGCGTTCGCATAACAGCCATTTTCTTCAATGTAAGACGAATGTGTGATTCATCTCCTGCAGTGAGTAAATTCGCTAAATATTGAATTGGAATACGCATATTATCGATAGCAGGGAAAATCTCTTCTGCTTGCCAGTTACTGCCTTTCCCTTCCACCATATTCATAATTGGGCTAAGCGGCGGAATATACCAAACCATCGGCATTGTACGATACTCTGGATGAAGAGGCAGAGCAACTTTCCAATCGATAATCATTTTATAGATCGGTGACTGTTGTGCTGCTTTAATCCATTCTTCAGGAATGCCTTGTTTTTTCGCTTCAGCTGCTATTTCTGGATCATTTGGATCTAGGAAAACAGTAAGCTGAGATTCATATAAATCTTTTTCGTCTTCAACAGAAGCTGCTTCTTTTACTTTATCAGCGTCATATAGCATTACCCCAATATACCTGATACGTCCCACACATGTTTCTGAACAAATTGTTGGCATACCAGCCTCAATACGTGGGAAACACATTGTACATTTTTCAGCTTTATTCGTTTGCCAGTTAAAATACACTTTTTTATATGGACAAGATGATACGCAGAACCTCCAAGCACGACATGCATTTTGATCTACAAGAACAATGCCGTCTTCTTCACGTTTATACATCGCACCAGATGGACAAGATGATACGCAAGACGGATTCATACAATGTTCACATATGCGTGGTAAATACATCATAAAGACGTTTTCAAAATCTGTTTTAATTTCTTCTTCCATTTTCTTTACGTTCGGATCTTGTAATCCTGTTATATGTCCACCAGCTAAATCATCTTCCCAGTTCGGACCCCATTCAATTTTGTCGATAAATTCGCCTGTAATTGCTGATTTCGGACGAGCAACTGGTTGATGCTTACGCTGCGGGCTATTTGTTAATGTTTCATAATCATAATTCCAAGGTTCAAAGTAATCATCAATTGTTGGTTGATCTGGATTGTGGAAAATGTTCATAAGACGTTTCATTTTCGAACCAGATTTCAGCTGAATTTCACCATTTTTCAATTCCCAGCCGCCTTTATATTTCTCCTGATCTTCCCATTGTTTCGGATAACCAATTCCGGGCTTCGTTTCTACGTTATTGAAGTACATATATTCCGCACCTGGACGATTTGTCCAGGTGTTTTTGCACGTTACGCTACAAGTATGACAGCCGATGCATTTATCTAGGTTCATTACCATTCCGACTTGCGCTTTAATCTTCAAGCCAATCTACCTCCTTCAGTTTACGGATTACAACATTTAAATCACGCTGGTTCCCAGTCGGACCATAATAGTTAAATCCATAGCTTAATTGGCCATATCCACCAATCATATGTGTTGGTTTAACATGGATACGGGTTGGACTATTATGCGTTCCCCCACGGGTGCTTGTTAATTTCGTACCAGGCACGTTAATGTGGCGATCTTGCGCATGGTGCATAAATGCCATTCCCCTCGGTATACGGTGCGTTACAACAGCACGCGCTACGACAACACCGTTACGGTTAAAGCACTCGATCCAATCATTATCAGCAACGCCAGCTTCTGCAGCGTCCTCTTTATTCATCCAAACAGTTGGACCACCTCTAAACAGCGTTAACATCGGTAATGAATCGAAATACATACTATGAATCGACCACTTATTATGCGGTGTTAAATAGTTTAGTGTAATCTCTTTCCCTTCTACTTCAGGGCGTGACTTACGGAACGGTTTATGTTGCAGAATTGGTTTAAATGTTGCCATCGTTTCACCAAATTCTTTCATCATGTCATGGTCTAAGTAGAAAGATTGTCGACCAGTTATCGTTCTCCAAGGAATAAGACGTTCCACATTTGTTGTAAACGGTGAGTAACGTCGTCCACCTTTTTCTGAACCTGTAAAGGCCGGAGAAGTAATTACTGTTTTCGGTTGTGCTGTAATTTGTTCGAATGTAAAGCATTCTTCTTCACGTTCTTCTGCTAAATCACGTAATTTTAGATCTGTTTGTTTTTCAAGTGCTTCCCATGCTTTTACTGCCATATGACCGTTTGTTGTAGAAGAAAGCGTTAATACCGCTTCAGCAGCATTGATTGCTTCTTTTATGTCTGGGCAACCTTTCGCAATAGTATCCGTTCGAACAACTCCTAATTTGCTCTTTAATTGCTCATACTCTTTTTCAGCTGACCAAGAGATCCCTTTCGTACCAATCGGTTGTTTTCCGGCATTTGGTCCAAGTGCTGTCATTTTGTCATAAATCGTTTTATAATCCCTTTCAACAACATGAATTTGTGGCATCGTTTTACCCGGGATTGGTTCACATTCACCTTTACTCCAATCTTTAATCTTGCCAAGTGGTTGCGCTAATTCTTGCGGTGTATCATGAAGAAGTGGTGTTGCAACAACTTCTTTCATTGGTTCAAGATCTATTTTCTTCGCTAAATCTGACACAGCTTTAGAAAGTGAAGTGAAAATATCCCAGTCAGAGCGTGCTTCCCACGGTGAACCGATTGCTGGATTAAATGGATGCACAAATGGATGCATATCTGTACTACTTAAATCATGTTTTTCGTACCAAGTTGAAGCAGGTAAGACGATATCAGAATACAGCGCTGTTCCAGCCATACGGAAATCTAAATTAATGAGTAAATCAAGCTTCCCTTCTGGTGCTTCTTCATGCCACTTAATTTCTTCTGGTCGTAATGAATCACTATCGTCATTCATTAATCCGTTTGTTGTACCTAATAAATGTTTTAAGAAATATTCATGCCCTTTACCAGAACTTGAAATTAAATTCGCACGCCAAACGAATAAGTTGCGCGGGAAGTTGTTTTTATTATCAGGATCTTCAATCGCAAATTTCAGTTCTTTTTCTTTTAATTTTTGTGCAACATATTTTCCGATTTCTTCTTGCGTTGTTGCACCAGCAGCAACAGCTTCTTTATATAATTCAATTCCATTTTTCTCGAATGTTGGATAAGAAGGTAACCAGCCGAGTCGTGCTGCTAATACATTGTAATCACCGTGATGTTGATAACGTGAGTTACCTTCAATTGGTGATGCTAAATGTCCAACAGGTGTATCTTCATAGCGCCATTGATCTGTTACGAAATAGAAGAAAGACGTACCATTTTGTAATTTTGGTGGCCCTTGCCAATCTTTTGCCATCGCGATTGTTTGCCATCCTTCTGCAGGTCGTAACTTTTCTTGACCAACATAATGCGCCCATCCCCCGCCGTTTACTCCTTGTGCCCCAACTAGAAGAACAAGATTTAAAACTGCGCGATAAATCGTATCAGAATTAAACCAATGGTTAATACCAGCTCCAACAATAATCATCGAGCGACCATTTGTATCAGCGGCATTTTGTGCGAACTCACGAGCGATTTGAATAATTAGTTCTCGTTTCACTCCTGTCATTTTCTCTTGCCATGCAGGTGTAAACGGTACATCATCATTGAAGTCTTTCGGCTCTTGTCCGCCAAACCCTCGATTCACCCCGTAATTTGCTAACGTTAAGTCGTATACAGTTGTAACGAACACTTCGCCTTCTTCTGTCATAACCTTTTTCACTGGAATTGTACGTTCTAATACTTTGTTTCCATCATCAGAGAAGTACGGAATTTGTACCGTTCCAATCGTTTCTTCCATTCCAAATAAAGAAAGACGTGGATCAATCTTTTCACCTGTTTCTTCATCTTCTAAACGCAAGTTCCATTTCTTTTCGTTATCCCAACGTGAGCCCATTGTGCCTTGAGGTGTTGCAAAATCATTCGTGTTCTCGTTCCAAAGAACAGGTTTCCATTCTCCTAACTTCGTTTCGCGTCCAATATCAGCAGCGTTTAAGAAACGATCAGCAACGAATTGATCTCCTTTTTGTTTCAATGTGACAAAGAAAGGAAAATCAGTATATTGCTTCGCATACTTTGTGAAATATTCCACTTGATTATCTACGTAAAATTCTTGTAAGATCACATGCCCCATTGCCATCGCAAGTGCACCATCTGTACCTTGTTTCACACTAATCCAATCATCCGCAAACTTTGTAGATTCAGCGAAGTCAGGACTGACAGAAACGACTTTCGTTCCTTTATATCGAACCTCTGCTAAAAAGTGAGCATCGGGTGTTCTCGTCATCGGTACATTTGAACCCCATGTCATAATGTAACCAGAGTTATACCAGTCACTACTTTCTGGTACATCTGTTTGATCGCCCCAAATTTGCGGAGAAGCTGGTGGTAAATCTGCGTACCAATCATAGAAACTAAGCATCGGCCCACCCATAAGTTGCATAAAACGACTACCAGCAGCATGACTTAACATCGACATAGCTGGAATTGGTGAAAAGCCAACATTTCGATCTGGCCCGTATTTAATTACTGTATAAAGTAGAGAAGCTGAAACGAGTTGTAATACTTCATCCCAATTCGCACGAATAAATCCACCTTTACCACGCGCCTGCTTATACTTACGTGCTTTTTCAGGGTTTTCCACAATACTTTTCCAAGCATCTAGTGGTGACTCGTTATTTTGTAGTTCCTCTTGCCACATACTCCAAAGAACACCACGTACATACGGATATTTCACACGAAGTGGACTATAAATGTACCAAGAAAAACTTGCTCCACGTGGGCATCCTCGCGGTTCAAAATCTGGCATATCAGGACCTGTCGTTGGATAGTTAAGCTCCTGCCCTTCCCACGTCACAATTCCATCTTTCACATATATATTCCAGCTACATGAACCAGTACAGTTCACGCCGTGTGTAGAACGAATTACTTTATCATGCTGCCAACGCTTTCTGTACACATTTTCCCATTCGCGATCTTCATATGTTTCTTGTGTATGATTATCGTTATAACGATCTATTGGTGAAAAATATTTTAAACGTCTCATTAGTGCTGAAGTTTTTTTCTTCATACTGTTCACTCCTTTAATACGTCTCTCTTACATACCCTTACTATAAGAGAGGTTGTAAAATACAGATGTGACATTTCGCACAGTTCAAGAGATTGTCAAAAATTCAGTAGAAAATAAGTTTGTGAGAAAATCTTGTGTTCCGTTGTGAAGATTATGGTTAATCTTAATTATTAGGAGAATGGTATTTTGAGGTATCGACTATTTTGCAAAAGAAAAAGAGTTTTGATATTATTTCAAAACTGCCATAAGGAAAAGAGTATAAATTGTATGTAAAAAATTTTTTCCAAATGTTATTATTTTATATCGAGTCTGATTTTACATAAAACTACAAATCATTATTTACTGTATTGCCCTTAGTTACGGAAACAATTATACTAGATGTAATCGAAATAAATAATCTGAATATTCTCAGAATTTAAGGTAAAAGTTTTACTATCTACAAATAGAATTAGAAATATGTCCACTAAATAGATTAGAAAACGATAATAACATTAGGAGGATTACGATGCCCCAGCTTGATTCAATACATCCCACTGTAGAAAAAATAATCAATAATATTGAAAAAATAATGGTCGGAAAACGAAAAGAAACGATCTTAGCTTTGACAGCTCTCTTAGCTGACGGTCATGTGCTATTAGAAGATGTTCCTGGTGTCGGGAAAACAATGCTAGTACGTGCTCTTTCTAAATCCATTGATGCTGATTATAAGCGAATTCAATTTACACCTGATTTATTGCCGTCAGATGTAACAGGAGTTTCTATTTATAATCCGAAAGAGCTCCAATTTGAGTTCAAGCCTGGACCAATTATGGGGAATTTTGTACTTGCTGATGAAATTAATCGTACATCTCCAAAGACACAATCTGCTTTACTTGAATGTATGGAAGAAGGCAATATTACAATCGATGGCATTACAAGGCCTTTACCAAAGCCGTTCTTTGTCATGGCTACACAAAATCCGGTCGAACATGAAGGAACATATTCTCTACCAGAAGCTCAGCTCGATCGTTTCTTATTGAAACTAAAAATGGGATATCCTACACCAGAAGAAGAATTTGAAATTTTAAACCGGATGGAAAAAACAAATCCACTCTCTCAATTACAGACCATTACTACAATAGAAGAATTAATTTATTTACAACAAAGCGTACGGGTAGTAAGTATGGACAAAGCAATTAAGCATTACATTGTAAAACTTGTTAATCAGACTCGTACGTACAGTTCTATACAGCTAGGTGCAAGTCCACGTGGCTCAATTGCTTTAATGAAAGCTTCACAAGCTTATGCATTTATCCATGGCAGAAATTATGTTATTCCAGACGATGTTAAATTTTTAGCTCCTTACGTTTTAGCACATAGACTCATTTTAAAAATGGAAGCAAAATTTGAAGGAATAACTGGAGAACAAGTTATCGCAAAAATCGTTGCACGAACTACTGTGCCGACTCAAAGGACGATGAACCCTTGATGAAACGAATACTGCGAGCGCTATATCACGTTACGAAGTTATTGCTACTCCCTTTATGTCTAGTCTTAACATTTGTGTACGCTATGTTTCAAGGAGGGTTTGTAAGTTGGTTTTTGTTTTACAGCACAATTCCCATTGCTCTTTATTCACTACTACTCCCCTTTTACGCTTTATGGGACGCTGAAGTAAGACGAATAACAAACCAAAATGGATATGTAGTAGGAGAACAATTTATAAGCACGATTACAATAAAAAGAAAATTTCCTTTTCCCTTACTTTATTTAGTTATAGAAGATGAACTGCCACCACAATTTATAAGTTGTAAACAAACAAAGATGAATAAGGTAGTACTCTTCCCAGGATTGAAACGAAATATTTCGTTTCAATATGTTATTGACACAATCTCTAGAGGCGAGCACACTTTTTCAAGCGTTCGTGTAAAAACTGGCGATTTATTCGGCATGATAGAGAAAGAAGTAACTTTTTCAGTTCCAGATACATTTTTAGTCTATCCCCAGTATGTAGATATAGCATATCGACAATTGGAAAATCATTTCGAACAAGGAGCGCTTTCAGCAAATATAAATTCAGCAAAAGACTCTACAATCTCTGTCGGTGTCAGAGACTATAAACCTGGTGATCGCTTTTCATGGATTGATTGGAAAGCAACTGCACGAACAAACACTATTATGACAAAAGAGTTTGAACAACAGCGCAGCCATAATGTCATGATATTCATAGACAGAACCGAGTCTCCTCTATTCGAATCAGTCGTCACATTTACTGCCTCTATCGTAAGGACTGTCTTGAAACAAAATTCACCAGCATCATTCGTGTCTATCGGAAAAGAACAAACTATTTTCCCTTTAGACAATGGAGATACGCAGTTACAACAAATCCTTTGTCATTTAGCAAAAGTGCAAGCAGACAGTGTATTCCCGCTCTCCCAGAGTGTAGACATGGAACTAAGAAAAATTTATGAGCCCGTCACGGTTATACTCGTGACCAGTAATCTTTCTCCCGATATTCAAAAGGCGGCTGATTGTGCTGCTATAAGAAATAGAAAATGTATGGTTTTTGTCGTGAAAGAAAAAGCGAATCAACTTTCACACCGAGAAATCAGTATAATAGAAACTCTAAAAAAACGACAAATATTTGTAAACACGGTTTATGAAAACCGGTATACAAACGTGTTTTTTGAGGTGAGCAAATGATAACATTACAAACAAAATACAAGTGGGATACGAACAGATTCTTTATGCATGCATGTGTATTTCTGCTTTTACTAGAATGGCTAAGACCTCTTATAGGTATTACAAATGTAGGTAGATTAGATATTTTCGTAACATTTATAGGAATTTGCTTCGCTCTCTCTTTTTTTCAAACGAGGTGGCAGATTCCAATAAAAATTGTCACAGTCCTATTTATCATTCATTCCCTATATTATAAAAATGCTTTTATAAATCCATCTTGGCTAACAGCATTCTTTTCTGATATGTTTCGAAATTCCTCCCTGTTTTTCCAAGGGAATTTACTAGATATTTCTCCAGTTTTTCCGACGGTTTTATTTTTTCTCTCATTTTGGTTTTTGAGTTCTTTTACTTCATTTTGGATTATTCATAAAAAACGTGGGTTTCTATTTCTTGTATTGACTATTATTTATATCGCAACTTTTCATAACTTACATTTATACAATGCAAACTACGCTATTATTCGTACTGTTGTCATCGGCTTTTTTATGCTTAGTCTTCTTCAAGTAGAACGAATAAAAGAACGTGAACACTTACAAAATTATGCTCGGGAAATCTCAAAATTACTTAGACCACTTACAATATTTATTGTATTATTAGCAACCATCGCATACTTTGCTCCAAAATTTGGCCCTCAATGGCCAAACCCAATGGATTTTTTAAAATTCAACACATCTGAAGCAAGTAAAGAAAAAAAAGTTTCTACAATTGGGTATGGTTTAGATGACTCACGATTAGGTGGTCCTTTTAAGGCGGATCCTACAATTGTTTTCACAGCACGAACGCAAAACAAACAATATTGGAGAGTCGAAACGAAAGATTTTTATACCGGAAAAGGCTGGGATGTTTCTGAAAATCCGAAAAAGGTTTCTTTTAAAAATAAAAACGACGTCGTAAGCTGGTACGAACAAAATACAAAAACGAAAACTACAGAGGCAACAATTACCATGCAAAAAAGTTACCCTCACCTTACCTATCCAGCAGGATTAGTAACAGTTGAAGCTTCTTCTGATGTATCATACAGTGTTGACCCGTTTTCAGAAAAAATTTATACAATGAATGGCGACTCTTCTACTACTTTACATTCGTATAAAGTAACATATGAGATCCCTGAGTTTTCCATAAAAAACTTGAAAGCTGTAAAAACAAATGAAGGTCAAGAAACAAATCCTTATTTTATGACAAAGTACACACAACTTCCCGAGTCATTACCACAGCGCGTAAAAGACTTGGCTATCAATCTTACAAATGATAAAGACAACCGATATGATAAAGTATTAGCTATTGAAAATTACTTCACAGACAACTCTTTTACATACGAATCAACGAATGTCTCATTCCCTGCCAAAAGCCAAGATTATGTAGATCAATTCCTTTTCGATACAAAAAGCGGCTACTGTAATAATTTTTCGACGTCTATGATTGTACTACTTCGTTCTGCCGGGATTCCAGCTCGCTGGGTGAAAGGCTATACAGAAGGAACTCTTGACAATACACTTGCCTCTGCAGAAGGTGAGGATGTTTATACAATCACGAACGATAACGCACACTCTTGGGTCGAAGTATATTTCCCAGAATACGGATGGATTCCATTCGAACCGACAAAAGGATTTACTAATCCCTATAATTTTATAAATAATACGCCTGCTCCTATTTCACAAAATAGCGAAGCAAATAATTCTAATATCGAGCAAATACAACAACGAAATAATGAAGCAAAACTTAAAAGTTTAATTGAAAATACAGAAGAAGCTTCTACTAAAAAGGTCACAAATTCTAAAACTAGTTTTTCTTGGTGGTACGTATTCCTCTCTACGATACTAATTAGTATTATAGGATACATTCTCTTCACCACTAGAATGAAATGGATGACATTTCTTATTATTCATTTCTATAAATACCGAAAAGAGGATGCTGTTTATCAAAAAGCTTACGGTGCACTTTTAAAACAATTTGCGAGAATTGGCATACCACGGGGTGAAAGTCAAACATTCCGAGAATACGCTCTCCATATCGATACACTTTACAACTCGGCCGATATGCAACAACTTACTGCCAGTTATGAGAACGCTATGTATCAACAGGGGCAGGCTACGGTAGAATGGAAGAAATCCGTACACTTATGGGAAGTGCTTATGAAAAAAGCAGCTTCTCCACCTAAATCAGATGGCTTTGATACAGTTATTTAATCTTGAAAATTTGAGTTTAAAGAAAACGTCTCAAAGAACTACATTGTTCTTTGAGACGTTTTTTAATAAAGTGAAACTCCTACTTATTCCCCAAGCACCTTCTCAATCTCAACCTCTAAATCTACCGGCTTCGTCTGCGGAGCAAAACGCCCTACTACTTTCCCGTCTTTTCCGATTAAAAACTTCGTAAAATTCCATTTCACTGCTTTCATACCAAGTAAACCTGGTGCTTGTTCTGTCATGTATGTATATAGAGGGTGAGCCTTATCACCTTTCACATCAACCTTTGCAAACATCGGGAAGTTTACACCGTAGTTTAATTCACAAAAACTAGTAATGTCCGCTTCTGTACCTGGTTCTTGTCCCCCGAATTGGTTACAAGGAAATCCGAGTATTTCGAGTCCTTGGTCTTTATATTTATCATATACCTCTTGTAATCCTTTATATTGTGGTGTGAAACCACATTTGCTAGCTACATTGACAATAAGAAGTGCTTTTCCTTTGTAATCTTTTAACGATTTTTCTTCACCTGTAATTGTTTTAGCTGAAAAATCATAAACTGTCATTGTCTTTGCCCCTCTCTTCACTATCATTCTATGTTTATACTATACTACATTCGTGAATATACAGCTCTTATTACGTACTTATAAGTTGTAATGATAGCGCTTTATTTCTGTTCGAAAATTCGACACAAACTACTAGACTTTTATGATGGAAAGTTTTACAATTGAAATGTGAACAAAATGTGACAGTTTATATTCCATTATAAAAGAAAAGGATGGTGTTCATTATGAAAACTGCACAACATGAAACGATTTCAAATCGCGAGTTTTATTTCGTACTATATATGATGTTATTGTATGTTACTGGCTGGGTAATCGATGTAAATGGTTTATTCTTAAGCTCCTACTTTAATTTAGCAGGAGAGATTATGCTTCCATTAGTAGGCGGGATTGTTGGACTGTTCATTATGTCTATTAATAAACAACAAACGAAATAATAATATTACAAAAAGGCAGAAGACGAGCTTCGTTTTCTGCCTTTTTTCTATTTTAGCGTATAATAAAAACATGCAGTATATAAGGAGTGGTAACTATGAAAAAAGTAGAGCAATTATCTTCTCACCTATATCTTATTGATGATTTCGATTTACAGCATAATGAACGAACAGGTACGTACGTTTTATTAGGTGACGATATTACTTTAATTGAAACTTGTGCAGCCCCTTCTCTTCCGTATATTTTAGACGGCTTACAACAATTACATATTGATTTAAACGATGTTAAAAACATTATCGTTACACATGTGCATTTAGATCACGCTGGCGCAGCTGGTTTAATGATGGAAAAGTGCCCAAATGCTACGTTATATGTGCATTCTCGTGGTGCTCGTCATATGATTGATCCAACAAAACTTATTTTAGGTGCAAAAGCTGTCTACAAAGAAGATTTCGATAAACTCTTTGATCCAATTCTTCCAATTGAAGAAGAACGTGTTCATATTGTACAACATGGTGATACGTTAAAAATTGCAAAAGACCGCACCCTTACATTTTATGATACACCAGGACATGCGAAGCACCATATTAGCATTCATGATTCATTAACAAACGGGATTTTTACTGGCGATACAATTGGAATTTATTATAGAGAACTCGCAGACGTTGATGTAGAGTTATATCTACCATCAACGTCCCCTTCACAATTCCAACCAGATGCGATGATTACTTCTAAAAATCACATTCAAAGTATGAATGTAGATACTATTTATTTCGGTCATTACGGCGCATCCTCTCATGTTACAGAAGTATATAATCAACTGGAATATTGGCTACCTATTTTCGTTCATACTGGTAAGGAAGTCTTTGAAAAGTATAATGATTTCGATGAAGCAACTAAAGCTTTACAAACTTTGTTAATGGATAAAATCTCTTCTCATCTTACAAAGTTAAACGTTCCATCAGATCATTCCGTTTATAATATTTTACATCTAGATATAGAAATTAGCGCAATGGGCATTATTGATTATTTCACGAAGCAAGAAAAAGCAAACTCCACTATTAACTAACAGTAAAAGAAGAGATATACAACAGTAGTTATTGTATATCTCTTCTTTTTTTGAATATATTTTGAGTAAAGGATGGTGGAATATAATGCAAAAAGTGATGCTATACCTCTGCTTCACATTATTTATCGTCTTATTATTATTTGTAGGAGTAAAAATTCAATTTTATTTAGATACAGATGCACAAGTGAACTTTAACGTTTATCCAAGATTATTCTACTTTACACTCTTCCCTCTTATAGTTGGCATTTTATTACGATTCCTTCAATCTATTAATCGCGAAACGAGTAAACAAAACTGGAGCTTTCAACCGGATAAATTTATTGCTATTACAGTGCCTACACTATTCATTTCCTTTTCCCCAGCACTACTCTTTTCACCACTTGCCGAATACCTACCTTATTTAGTTAATATTATTCTAATAAATACAACTTTTGTTACGATTATTAGTTTAATAGCTGGTTATTCCCTTTTAGATTGTTTTATACAAAAGGACAATGCAACGATGAAAAAATATAATTGAATGCTCTATTTTCTTTTAATAAAGAAAGCTCAAAACTAAAGCTTTGAGCTTTTTTACTTATCTCACCTTTTCATCTACATACTCCATAAACTGCTCCGCTTTAATAAATCTTTCTTTGTACGCCTCAGGTACTTCTTCTATTTTTATTGCACCAGTTGATTTTGTCTTCACTCGTACTATTTCATGTGTCATTAAAGCTTCCATATAGCGATCAAACTCTTCTTGCGTTAATACTTCTTTACTAGATTTATGACCATTTAATTTATCAAAGTATGGTTGAAGGCCCATACTTACCTTTTTCATTTCTTCTCTTTTTGCTGGTGATAATCCATCATAATCTATATTACCATTCGAATCTCCGTACGCAAGCTTTGCATTTGTTAATTTTTTTAGTTCTTTTGTAAACTCCTCATATTCCTTCGTGCCCATTTCATCTTTCGCTTCTGATAACTTTGCATTAAAACGCATATACGCTGCTAACGTCATCGCTCCGGCGTGTTTTTTTAAATTCTCAAAAGATCCGTATATACCATCCGCCATAATAGATTGATATGCAAAACCGGTCGTAGGGATTAAAAATGCTGCTGCAAGCACTCCGGCGATAAAACGTTTCTTCACCTTATTTCCCCCGCGATTCATTTTGATTTGAACAATTACTTTTTCTTTTAACTCCGGCGGGGCAACAATCCCCTTCGCTTCTTCTCGTATAGATTCTCTAACTCTACAATCTAAACTCATTTCACATTCCCTACCTCTCCTAAAAAGATTTCTTCTACTTGCTCTTTTTGACGTAGTTTCTTTAATGCCGCATGAATTCTAGACTTCACTGTACCAATTGGAATATGTAATATTTGTGCTACTTCTTCTTGTGAATATTCGTATAAGTATCTTAAGATAATAACTTGTTTCAATTTATACGGTAATTTATGAATGAGTTCGATTAGTTTTTGGTTTGATATTTTACTTACAACATCGTTAGAAAAATCAATTTGCACTGGCTTTCTTTGCTCTTCTGCTTTTTTCATAATTCGTAGTCGCATCCACCTCTTTCTTCTATAAGAATGAATTTGTTTAATCGCAAGCCCAATTAGCCAAGGGCGAAATGGCTTCTCGCTATCATATTTACGAAGCGATTCATATAGCTGTATGTATACTTCTTGAACGACATCATCTACATCCGTTTTATCTTCAATTAAAAAATGTGCTGTTTTATATACTTCTTGAATCGTTACATCATACAATTCGCTATACGCTTCTTTATTTCCTGATAAAGTTAATCGAATTAAATGTGCGTAATCTATTTCAGCCTTCATATTCCAGCCCTCCTTTGTCTTACACTATATATTGGCAAGTAATTCATATTTCGTTCGATTTTTCCGAAAAAATTTTTTATATAAATTAATATTATGATCCGATGAGTTCATAAGCTTCACTTATAACCACGCATAACTATTATATAATTTTCCAATTTCTGATAAAGATTTAAAATGATTTATATAGTCAAATTTAGGAGGATATATGATGAAAGCTATCGTTGTAACGTCGTTCGGTGGTCCTGAAGGGATGAAATATACAGATTTGGATATACCGGCTATTTCAGAAGATCAAGTTTTAATTCGCGTTGTTGCTACTAGTGTAAATTTCGCTGATATTAAATCACGTTATGGCAAAAAAGGAAATAAAGCACTACCTTTTATTCCAGGAATAGATGCAACTGGTATTGTAGAACGCGTCGGTTCTCATGTGAAAAATATTCAACCTGGACAGCGTGTCATTGCTTTTCCTCAAAATGGATCTTACGCAGAGTACGTTGTTTCAAATGAAAATCTCACTTTCGTTTTACCCCATGAAGTCGACTTTCAAACCGCAGCTGCTTGTCCGATCGTATCTTTCACAAGCTATAATTTACTCGTGAATGTTGCAAGGCTTCAACAAAATGAATCCGTGCTGATTCATGCAGCTGCTGGCGGAATTGGTACTACCGCGATTCAACTTGCAAAACGATTAGGGGCTGGAACAGTTATCGGTACTGTCGGAAGTGAAACGAAAAAAGAAATCGCTTTAGATGCTGGAGCTGATTATGTTATTTGTCATCAAGATGAAGATTTTGTAGAGAAAGTCAATGAGCTGACAAACGGAGAAGGAGTGAATATAATTTTGGACTCTATTTCTGGAACTGTCTCTGAAAGAAGTTTAAACTGCCTAGCTTATTACGGTCGCCTCGTTCATTTCGGTAATGCAAGCGGTAAAATTGGCAATTTCAAAACGAAAGATTTACACGCAAGTTGCCGCTCTATACTAGGCTTTAGCTTTGGCACTACACGGAAAAAACGTCCTGAACTACTCCAAGAAACGGCAAATGAAGTTTTCCGTTATTTGCGTGACGGAAGTTTGCAAATGAAAGCTACAAAATCTTTTCCCCTTCAAGATGCAGGGAAAGCACATGAATGGGTCGAAAGTAGAAAAAGTACAGGGAAAGTAATACTAACTGTTCAGTCTTCTTCCTGAAATGAATACTTGAAACAGAGGTGGCATTCATGGGATCACGAATTATGCATGTTATTATCGCTAACGGTATTGCTGAGAAACTATGTATTCAAGATAAAACTTCTTTCTTACTTGGAGGGGTAGCCCCTGATGCGGTTCATTCAGCAGAAGAAAAAGGTACTTCACACTTTTACGCTGGTACAACGAAGAACTATACGAGAAGAATAGATTATGATTCATTCTTTCATAAATACGAAGCACATATAGATTCCCCCTTTATTTTAGGCTATTATACCCACCTCATTGCCGATGATAATTGGCTAAGTGGCTTTTTTCTACCATGGCTAAAAAATAGAATAGAGAATGACGAAACCATCGCACCCCTGTACTATAACGATTTTAAACTGTTAAATGCAAAGTTGCTTCATCATTACGATCAAGAACAACAGCTCTTCTCTCTTCTCAATCAAGAGGCTCACATTGTGGATATTGAAGAGGTTTCTAAAGAAAACGTTTTAGCTTTTCGAAAGTATCTTTTTGAAGATATGTTGTATCCTGAGCAACATTTGCATGAAGACTTACAGGTGTTTACGTTTAATCAAATTGTCGGTTACATTGAAACCGCTATTGAAAAAGGTGCATTTTTTATTAAACAACTCTCTCATGAAAAATCCACTTCAAAGATTTAATCCCCCTCAATATATTTGAGGGGGATTTTCACATAGCAATATTATTATTGGTTCTTCTCCATAACCGCAAAATAATTCCCTTCACTATCAGCAAAGTTAAACACTTTACCAGAAGGCATAGTTACCATTTCTCCAACAGTAACATTTTTATTTTTTAAACCTGCATATAATTGATCCAGATTTTCTGAGAAGAACATTAAGGACGGTGTACCAAGATTTAATTCTGGGCTCATTTTCGAAATAACTTCTTTATTATGTAATATAATGCTCGTTTCAGCACCGTTAGTTGGAGCAATTTCAATCCATCTCATTCCTTGCTTGTTATCTTCCTCTGCAACTACATGAAACCCTACCTTTTCCGTCCAAAAATTTACTGCCTCATCTTGATTATTTACATATAACATAATTTGTCCTACTTTATGAATCATTTGTATTCCTCCTATTGTTTTTTTACATTCTATGTAGCTTTCTACAGCTGGTATCGTTATTCCTTTTGAGTTGGTATGTACTTCTTTGCAAAATTTATCGACTGACTCATCCCATCCAGTTCGTCAAAATAATTGTTTCTTTCAATCATGTTATATCCGTCGAATCCAATTTCATCTAATACTTTGAAGAATATATCGAAATCCACTTCACCATTTCCTACTGCTACTTCTATATACTTACTTGAACTATTACTTTTCACTTCTTTACAATCTTTAATATGAGTTTGTACTATATAATCTTTTAATAGTAATAAACCTTCTAACGGATTTTCATTTACATCACTTATTAAATTTGCTGGGTCAAAGTTAACAGCTAGTCCTTTCGAGTTTGCATTTTCTAAAAATCGTTTTAATACTATTGCTTTTTCAGATCCTGTCTCAATAGCAAAGACTCCCCCAAATTTGAATGCTAATTCTCCTATCTCATAACAAACCCGTATCATTTTATCATAGCACTCACTTTTTTCATCATCTGGAACTTTCCCAATATGAGCTGTTATGATCTTTGCTCCCAGCTCCAAACCTCTGTCAGTAATATATTTAATCTGATCTATTGCACTGTCAACTTCTGTTCCTGTAATTCCATTTTCTCCAAAACTAATTGCTAATGATGGAATCTTTATTCCATTAAAAGATAAGCTTTTCTTTAAAGCAGTCCATTCTACCACTGGAATATTAGCTAAGTTGAAGTTTTTATTCATAGCATATAATTGAATATATTCTAAATCCCATTCCCTTGCTTTTTGTATTCCTTCGTTTACTTCAATATGTTTCGTATTCAAAAACATTCCTAATTTCCTATCCATATATGAACCTTCTTTTTATCATTTCGCATCAGTTTAATATTCGACTTTTTTTATATTACTTCCTTGTACATATGTTGATTAAAAAAGTGATAATAGATACATTTCAATAATCATTAATAAAACTCCTTGTATTATTCAATTGCAAATAAAAAAGACGTAACTACAAATAGTTACGCCTTCTCCATCATTTATCTAGGCTTTTTCTTCCCAGTAAATGCTGGTTTCTTTTTCTTTGGTGCTGGTGGCTTCGATTCTACAAATGTTCCTTTGAACATTTCTTGCTTCGTAAATACGATGCCTAGTTTTTTCGCAAATTGTAGTAATTTGCGCTCTTCTTGTAGAGTTACAAGAGATACGACAGTTCCTTCTTTACCCATACGTCCAGTACGTCCTGAGCGGTGAATGTATTGGTCTACTGTGTCTGGTAATTCTAAGTGAATTACATGTGTTAAATCGTCAATATCGATTCCACGTGCTGCAATATCAGTAGCAAGTAGGATTTCTAATTTTCCACCGCGGAAAGCACGCATCGTTGCTTCACGCTCTTGTTTACTTGCTTCTGCATGAAGAGCCGCTGCTTTCATTTTACGGAATTTCAATTTCTGAGTAATTTCATCTAAACGGAATGGATCGTTTAAGAAAGCAACTGCTTTTACATCGCCCATATGCATAATTCTTCTTACGTAATCATTTTTTTCGCGTCGCTCACAAATGATATACGTATGCTCAACTAAGCTTTTTGATTCTGCACGTGTTACACGTACTAATTGTGGTTCAACTGCTAAATCACGTGCCGCATCTTCTGCCGCTTTTGTCATTGTCGCCGAGAAGAATACTAATTGACGATCGCGCATCGTTGATTTAATTACATCTTGCACTGCACCCATCATTTTTTGCTTTACAATTTGATCAAACTCATCAAATACAATTGTTTTTACTTCATGCATTTTTAGCTTTTTCATACGAATTAATTCTAAAATACGGCCTGGTGAACCGACAATTACTCTTGGGTGTTTCTTTAATTTTTCAACTTGGCGCTTAATATCTGCACCACCAATTAAAGATGCACCTGAAATTTCAGTTCCTGCTGTAAATTTTTGAACCTCTTCATGAATTTGCATTACAAGTTCACGCGTTGGAGCTAAAATAACAACTTGTGGCTGTTTTACTTCAGGATTAATTTTATGTAAAAGGGGTAATAAGTACGCTAATGTTTTTCCTGTTCCAGTTGGAGATTCAGCTATAACGTCTTGTCCTTCTAAAATAGTTGGAATCGCTTGTTTTTGAATTTCAGTTAATTCTTTAAAACCAGCCTTCTCCCAAGCTTCTTGTAAAAATGGTTGCATATCTTTTATCATTTGTTTTTCTCCTTTATCTCTATTTTTGAAGAAAATGCTGTATTGTTCGCACCGTTTCTATCATGTGTGAAATAACAGCTATTAAATCATCAACATGGTCTTCTGTAATCGCTTTTTGAAATAGAACCTCTACCTTATTATGATATGAAATCGCTTGCTTATTATATTCGTATGAAACTTTCTGCATAATCATTCTTTCTTTTCCCCATATAGAACGCATTAAAGTTTCAATTTCTTCGCATCCTACTTCTGGTTGTTCTAACGGGAATGAAAATGCTAGCTTCATTTCACAACCTGGTGTAAACTGAGGCACTTCTAGTATTTCACCAGACAAGTTCTTTGCATCCACAGATAATGAAAATGTTGCTTCTACTAATGGTTCGAACGGTTCTGTTAATTGAAATGAGATATGATATATACGACTTAATGAGGCAAGGTCCATCATATCTTTTCGATCTGTTACAAGAATATCTCCATGTAGATCAAAATCATACACAGCACCTTCTACGATTACTTTTAAATTGTCAAAAGCAGTTGGATCAAACATAATTTCCTCCAAAAAACAGGCGCCTTTCGATGGAAAGGCGCCACTTGATGTATATATAGTTTACAGATAAACGAGATGAATTACAACCTTTTAGAATAAACCTACTGCTTTTCCATCTTCATTTACATCCATTTGAAGTGCTGCTGGTTGTTTTGGAAGACCTGGCATTGTTAACATTGTACCTGTTAACGCAACGATAAAGCCTGCACCGATAGATGGTTTTAACTCACGAATTGTAACGATAAAGTCAGATGGACGACCTAATTTTGTTGCATCGTCAGAAAGAGAGTATTGTGTTTTCGCCATACAAACTGGTAGGTTACTCCAACCTTCTCCTTCATATTGAGCTAATTGCTTACGTGCTTTCGGAGCAAATTCAATATCTTTTGCGCCATACACTTTTTGAGCAATTGTACGAATTTTTTCTTCTAATGGTAATTCTAATTCATAAAGTGGTGCGTAGTTGTTTTCACCTTTTTCGATTTCTTTTAGTACTTTTTCAGCAAGGTCAACTCCGCCTTGGCCACCCTTCTCCCAAACTTCTGTTAAGGATACTGCATAGCCACGCTCATTACACCACTCTTGTAAGTATGTAACTTCTGCATCTGTATCTGTAATGAATTTATTAATTGCAATTACGAAAGGCACACCAAAGCTTTGAATTGTTTCAACATGCTTCTGTAAGTTTTCCATACCTTTTGCTAATGCATCTACATTTTCTTCTTTTAATTGATCTTTTGCTACGCCACCATGCATTTTAAGCGCACGAATCGTCGCAACAATAACAACTGCTTCTGGTTTAATGCCAGCTGCACGAGCTTTAATATCTAAAAACTTCTCAGCGCCTAAATCAGCACCAAATCCAGCTTCTGTAATAACATAATCACCTAATTTTGCTGCCATTGTCGTAGCGATAACACTGTTACAACCGTGAGCAATATTCGCAAATGGTCCGCCATGAATAATAGCTGGTGTATTTTCTAATGTTTGTACTAAGTTTGGTTTTAATGCGTCTTTTAATAATAGCGTTAACGCACCTTCTACACCTAAATCTTTAACCGTTACAGGTTGATTTGCAAAGTTATAAGCAACTACGATGCGAGATAGACGCGCTTTTAAGTCTTGAATATCTGTTGCAAGGCAGAATACGGCCATAATTTCAGATGCGACTGTAATGTCAAAACCGTCTTCACGTGGTACACCTTGTACAGGTCCACCAAGACCAATTACTACGTTACGAAGGGCACGATCATTTAAGTCAACACAGCGTTTCCAAACAATTTTACGCGTATCAATTCCAAGTGTGTTTCCTTGTTGGATATGATTATCAATAAACGCTGCTAATGCGTTATTGGCAGTTGTGATCGCATGGATATCTCCAGTAAAGTGAAGGTTAATGTCTTCCATTGGTACGACTTGTGAAAAACCGCCACCTGCTGCTCCACCCTTTAATCCCATCGTCGGTCCAAGAGATGGTTCACGAAGTGCAATTACTGTTTTCTTACCAATTTTGTTAAAAGCTTGACCTAAACCAACTGTTACTGTTGATTTACCTTCTCCAGCTGGAGTTGGGTTAATTGCTGTTACTAAAACAACTTTACCGTCTTTCTCATCTTGTAAGCGCTTAAAAATATCAAGAGATAACTTACCTTTATAATGCCCGTATGGCTCTAATTCATCTTCTAAAATATTTAAATCAGCTGCAATTTCTTGAATCTTCTTCATACTCGCTTCTTGTGCGATTTCAATATCGGATTTCACTGTTGTAGTAGTTGTCATATACCCTAGTCCCCCTTTAATTGGTTCTGATGATATTGTATCAGTTTTTTGTATTTTCTGCACTTATTTACCTCCTAAAAATTCTTTCATTTCTTTATACGTTTTTTAACATAAATACCCATAAGAATGTTAACGATTGTTGTAACTCTGTAGGTAGTTGACCTAACATCTTCTCATTTACTCCGCGCTTATATACGCCGATGCCATCTATAACTTTAAAACCTTGTTCTTTCGCTAACTGTTCAAATTCCCAAGGCATCATCGTATTACAAACAACGTCTTTTCCATACAAGCGAGGATAACTGTTCTCTCGTGGCTTTGCTGTCGGTCCTAAAATTGCAATACATGCATATCCATCTTTCTTTAACACACGCTTTATTTCATTTAACGCTCGTAATGGCTCTTCCGTCCATTCTAAAGAATTAATTGCCATAATTGATTCAAATTGCTCATTTTCAAATGGTAATGCAGAAAAATCTCCTTTTATAAAAGATAAATTTGGTCCTTCTCCGCGCTCCTTACCTTTTTGAATCATCACTTCCGATAAATCTACTCCCACTGCTTTATAGCCTGCGCTACTTAATTTATATGTACCGTACCCATCACCACAACCAACATCGAGCACTTGTGCTTCTTTCTTTACGTATTGTTCAAAAAACGGAATAATTGTGCTCCTACTCCCGCTATCCCACATTTCCTGACTATTTTTATTCCAAAACTCCGCACTACTATCCCATTTCTTCTCTGCTGATTCATGCCAATTAAATGTTGTCATACATTCCCCTACCTTCACGTATTATCATTCATTTCATTCTACATCATTTTCCAAAATTCCTGTTTTATCCCGCTTGCAGTAAGACACCTACCTCAGAATTCAATGGATGCGGACCAGTTAATGGAAGAGAACTGCTTATAAAAATCCAATTGTTGCTGGCTGATAATCAGTCGTGATGGAAAAAATCCCGCACTTTATCTTCAATAGGAAATGGATATGTTAACGATGGAATACGTATTCTCCAATTTTTGCTTTACTTGGGTTTAACTCATACTCATGTTCTTCTCTTTATGAAAGATACTATAGGTACACCCAATTGAAAGAGAGGGATGTACATGCGAAGAAAGAGAAATCATCATTTTAAAAGTGGTGAAAAAAACGAAGAGTATGCTGCTGAAATATCACCAGCTGGCATTCCAATTAGACATAAGCGTAAAGAAATTGCAAATGAGATAGAAGGTACAAATACCGGCGCAATGGTAGGCTATGTCGCTTTATTTCTTTCGTTATTCTCCATTGCTTTTTATCCAGTTACGCTCGGCTCCCTAGCAATTTTAGTTGGCCTATTAGCTGTCAATTTCGGAGCAAGAACACTTGGATATACAGCAATTGGTTTTGGTAGTTTTTCTGTTTTATTTACTTTACTTTATCCGCTTGCTTTGTCAGCGTTTTAAAAAAACACACCAAGTTATACTTGGTGTGTTCATTCATGATACAACATAATATGACCGCATCCACAACAATGTTTCGCTGTAATTTCTTGAAACACTGGATAATTTTCTTCATCCCTATGCTCAATAAATACTTTTTCAAACCGATACATGTTTGGTGCATATGCCCAATCTTGTTTCGTACGTGCATATAATGTTGAGGAAAAAAACTCCTCACCACCGCAAACGATACATGTGTTCTTCATCGCTATCCCTCCTATGGTTGTCTTACTTCATCTATATGAACATAAGCATAAAAAAAAGACCTTCTATTACTAGAAAGTCTTCTCTGAAACAAAAAGAAATGTACCAAACATTCCTACTCCGCTATATTCTTTTGAAACACCAGCTTCTGTTTTAAATGTTTGCTTTACAGTCATAAAGAATACACCATTTCGTGCATCTGTACTTTCAAATTGTAGTTTTTCTTTTTTACCATCTACATTTTGCGTGCATTCAAAACTACTCTCATTACAATTCAACGCATACTTATCCTCTACATACACTTTAAAATCTGATTCTTTCGGACAAGTTATAAGTAATATTGCCACGAGAATAATACTTACAATACCCACAATTGTATAATATTTCTTCATTTGTACTCCTTTCAAATAACAAGAAAACTTGACTTCATGCGCCAAGTTTTCTTAGTCAACAACCCATTGCCACTCTTGTTCTTTCTTATCAAAAATGAGCCAACCTGTTTCTGTTGCTTCCTCTTTCAATTCATCGATATTATCTAGCACCTCATCCGTACTTTCATACGAACCAACTACATATACCGGAATTTCAAGACCTCTTCTTGACTCAATCTTCCCTGCTAGATCTATGTAAAGACCATCTTCCATTAGTGGAATAAGTCCCATAATCAATTCTTTTGAAATTGCTGGGAAAATTTTTGATTTTTGGAAGAAAGAAAAACGTTTCTTACCGAAAGCACCGAGTTTATACGGAATGACTTTACTTAACATTCCTACAAAATCGGCAATTCTACGATAATACACTTTGTTGTACCATCCGTCATCATGTGAAAAATAAACAAATCTATTTTTCAGTAACGGAAAGAATGTTCTTGCAAGTGGTTCTTTTTTGTGAGCCAAATATAATAATTCTGCAATTTCTTTCGGCTCTAATTCATCTAAATCGCTTGCATCATCAAAATCTACCCAACAAAATTCATCAAATTCATCAATCTCTGCTTGAATTAACTTATGTATATTTTCTTCCTCAACATATTCAAATAAAGTATGATAATGAAAATCCGTCCATTCAAAGTTGTGCTTCAAAAGCAACACTTGATGAAGCGGTGAAGGGATGTTACTCGCAAACTCTTTAAACGTAATTCCTGATGTAATAAAACAATGACCTCGACGATTACCATTAATATATATCATATTCTTTACTTGGTCAGATCCTCCAGACAAAGCACCTAGCCACCTTCGTTTTATATGTTTCAATTCTATAGCATATTTTAACATGAAAAATTTTAGAAACATAGAAAAAACTTCAAAAACTATTTACAATTTCATGTGTTTTATTACATAGTGATTACAAGAAAAAACGCCTGCTCATAAGCAGGCGTTTTTAAAGGATTTCATCAGGGTTTTGAGGATGATGATTTCCCTCTTTCTTTTCTTCTTTTTGGAACATCGATTGAATTTTATCAATTGTTTGTGGAGCTAATTCAATCATTTTTTCTGCTAAATGTGTCGCATTTTGTAAATGAAGAATATTTACTCCATCTTTATTCACCACAAGAAATGCTACTGGTGTAATCGAAACACCACCCGCGCTACCGCCACCAAATGCAGGGTTACCGTTCGCTCTTTGTCCATCATTCGTTTGGAAATCAGAACCTCCTGCTCCAAAACCGAACGCTACTTTAGAAACCGTTAACACCACACCACCGTCAGCCGTTTGAACAGGCTCTCCAACAATCGTATTTACATCAACCATTTCTTTTAAATTTTCCATTGCTGCTTTCATTAACCCTTGAATTGGATGATCCACCGTTCATAACCTCCTTTGTCATATCTTTCCTAGTTTTTCCGAAAGTTTGTGAACTAAACATAAAATTTTATATTGATTTCAAAAAACTTAAGTTGTAATATTTAGAAAAATAAAAAAAGAGGTCGATTCTTTATGATGCGAAAATTAACAAAGAAAGATCATGAACAAGTATTCGCTTACCTAAAAGAAGAAGCAGCCATTAACTTGTTTATTATTGGAGATATTGAAGCTTTCGGTTATGACACAGATTTCCAAGAATTATGGGGAGTATTTAAAGAGAATGGGACATTAAAATCAATTCTACTCCGATTCCACGATTCATTTATACCATATAGTAAAGAAGACTTTGTTACCCTTGATTATGAGGCACTTCTTTCCGCATATAAACCGCTTAAACTCTCTGGCAAGTCAACTATTGTAGAAAGGTTTGAAACTTCTCCAAGTCTACAATTAGGCGCCAAAAATGAAATGTATTTTTGCGAATGTCTAAATGACAACAACTTACCTAGCACGCCTATCCAAGAAACAATTAAACTTGCCACACTAGATGATGTAGAGCGAATTATGCAATTGCGAGGTAACATTGCTGAATTTCCAGTTGCTAATGAATCAGAGAAAATATTAAGACAAGCTCTCAAAACAAATACAGGACGCACATATTATATTGAAAAAGACGGTGCTATTATTGCATCCGCCTCTACTTCCGCTGAAAATTCATTATCCGCTATGGTAGTTGGCGTATGTACACATCCGAATTATCGCGGAAGCGGATACGCTTCGCTCATATTACAAAAAATGATTCAAGACTTTACGAATGAAGGCCGAACGCTTTGTTTGTTTTATAACAATCCAGCTGCTGGACGTATTTATAAACGACTAGGGTTTAAAGACATTGGGATGTGGACGATGTATCGATAATAATGCATAATACACGCAGGAGAGGCTGCCTATTATAAGTAGCCTCTTCTTAACTAATATCTATTCACATGTACTCCGCTTGCCGTTACTATATGATATACTACGTATTTACTTGTTAACGCTTGTTAATTTCTATAACATAAAAAAACAATTTAAATCTTTTATCTTTTCAACTAAACCAATTAGGAACGCTTTATGGTTATTCTCTTTTCTTATTTAGATATATTTTTCGACTTGCTACTGAAATTTTCTAATAAATAGGAAATTCCAATACCTACTCCACCAATAATTAGAGCAACAATAGCTGTTAAAACCTTTTTCCCCATTGGCTGTGGAAAGAAGAAGGAAGAAAAAATAGCACTGCGGTAAAAGTACACATTAAAATATGCCCTTGTTTAAACATGCTTGATTGCTCCTTTTTTCTTTTTCAGATAAAACTATAAGCATAACGTTAAAAGAGGCAACCAGTAGGTCACCTCCCAAGTAAAACGATTAATAATACATGTTACATATTTTCAGCTGTTATTCCATACAATCTATCTCTATTTTGCCCTCTTCTTTTTTCGATTTTTAAATATAATCTCTAACGCTACTACTGTGGTGAATCCTACAGTTAGTTGTAAACCTGTAAACAGCAGTTTATCATTTAAAGGAATACCAGGTGCACTCCACAGCAGCACTGGAGGAACAAGTATGCCAATGATTACTATAGTTCTCATTATCTTTCCCATTTTGTTTCCCCTATCGTATTTTTAAAATCAATATGTATTTTTCAATATTTTTACAATTCTACTAATCTCTCACGTAAAATTAATTCACTCTCATTCAAATACCCTCTATGTATTTCCTCTACAATCTTATCATGATTAAAGCATAACACTTTTTCATCGCCTAAATAACCAACCGGATAAAGAACCCCTACGTAATCAAAATCAAGTTTATCTGCTGAAATGACCATTCTTCCAATAATCATAACAGGTTGGTTTAGATCTTTTAGCTTCACAACTGAACCAATCGGGAAAAGCTCCATCGTCATTCTCCGTTCTTTTTAGATATATTCGACTTGTTACTCAAAATTTCTAATAGATAGGAAATTCCAATACCTATTCCACCAATAATCAATGCTGCAATAGCTGTTAAAAACCTTTTTTCCATTGGCTGCGGAAAAAAGAATGAAGAAAAAAATAAAACCGCGGTAAAAATATACATCAAAATACGTCCTTGTTTAAACATGTGTGATTACTCCTTTTTTTCAGGTTTCAAGAAAAAACCTCCTCCAAAACCTTCGTATGATGCATAAAAACCTTTCTCTTGACCCATGTGAAGCTTATACCCATAAGTCCCTACTCCCAATTCTAAGCGGATTGTTATATCGTGATCACTGAAATACGGAATAATATCCGGAACATCAATTTTCTCTAAAAGCAATTCATACTTGCGCGAACTATATTCCGCACCTACCTTGGCTGTATACTCATCATAACCTACAATACTACTAAAATCGTGCATTTTTTGAGTTACAGTTATATCTTCCATATAAGGAATATCCGTTCGTAAAGTTTATTAGTACCAAGTGCACATACCCCTAAAATAAGAACACCTATAATAAAGCCAATCTTTTTAGGTAATTCATAAGGAGACATAATAGCGACTACAAGTAATATAGCAATTGCAACATATGTAATATATTTTCCGGCCTTAAATGATTGCATATTAATATGCCCCTCTCTTAATCCTTCAATTTATTAGTATCACCTATCCTATAACCATCTCTAACGTATAATCCCGTTTCTTTTCCTAATTAATAGTGGATTATCCCTATCCTTTTTCAAACTTTATTATTGTTTAAATTTGTTATGTATTCGTCCTACCACTTTATTCGCCCCTAAGGAAATAGCTCCTAAAATTAAAACAAAAATAATAAGAGCCATCTTTTTAAGTAGGCTATATGGCAATAACATAGAAAATATAAGAAGTATCGCAACTGCAACATATGTAATATATTTTCCGGCCTTAAATGATTGCATATTAATATGCCCCTCTCTTAATCCTTCAATTTATTGGTATCACCTATCCTATAACCATCTCTAACGTATAATCCCGTTTCTTTCCCTAATTAATATTGAATTACCTCTATCCTTTTTCAAACTTTATTATTGTTTAAATTTGTTATGTATTCGTCCTACCACTTTATTCGCCCCCAATGAAATAGCTCCTATAATTAAAACAAAAGTAATAAGAGCAATCTTTTTAGGTAGGCTATATGGCAATAACATAGAAAATATAAGAATAGACGATGTATCGATAATTAAAAGCCGATTTAAAATCGGCTTTTATACATACTCATTTTCTTTTCTCATGCTTTCGCTTCCCTCATTCAGACTATTATACTCACTTCAAAGTCATAATTACCTGTCTTTCAAAAAACCCAAACTCTTCGTACATCTCTTTTGCAAAATTCCCAGCAAATACATTCAACCTAATTTCTGAATATTTCTCCTTTAATTCCTTAATACCAGCTTCCATCAGTTCTCGCGATAATCCTCTCCCGCGATATTCTGGGAAAACGTACAATTCATATATAAATCCAAGTTTTTCACGAGAAAAATAGTCTGTATTTTCCCCTATTAATATCCATCCCATTACTTTATTTTCTTCTTTAATGATTAAATAATATGCTCCTTTTTCTACAATCGGCTTTGTAATTTCAATCGCTTTCTCGGTACTTAATTGACAATTCCCTCTCGTCCCTTCAAAAAGCGATTGAGCCGCATATTTTAATATTTCATTGGTATCTTCTTGATTCGCCTTAATTATCATTTTTTACAACTCCCCTTGAATAATAGGCATTACTATCCCTTGTTCAAGATTCTCCGCTTCCATAACAATTGCCGTTAATCCTTGTTCTGTACTTGTTTCATGGAGCTCTCCCTTCTCCCAAAACACAGCTTGTCCCGCCTCTACCTTTATCTTTTCTTTATTTGCCCCACATACATATCCTGCTCCGTCCACAATAAGAAGCAGTTGAGATACAACTGCTTCATGATTACCGATGATTCCATTCTCGTGTAAATGCATAGCACCGATATGTACATTTCCTTGATGGTTTACTATTTTCGACATTATGAAATTAGATTGAAATACTGATATGTGCTTTCCTACTTTTTCACTAAAATCAAAAATTTTCATTGCTAGTCCTCCTTATACGTATAAAACCATCCTTACTGTCTGCATCATATGTCCTTCAAAGTCTTCTTCAAATTGCTCTAATTCAGCAAAACCTTTCGCTTCATAAAAGCGTTTTCCTTTTTCATTTGCTGCTTCTACATGTATGTACAATTTACGTATCCCATTTAATTCCTTAATCCCTCTTTGTAATAAAGCACTTCCGATCCCTTTTCCTTGCTGATCTGGTAACAAATAAATAGCACCTAATTCCGCTTCATTTTGTAGTCTAACAGGTGAAAAGTTAGCAAATCCTATTACTTCTCCCTCTTCTTCCGCAACGAATAAATGTGTATTTTTAAGACGATATTTCATTTTTTCATCAGAATATGCCTCGTCTAAAAAACTGTCTTGAATTTCTCTTGGAATAATGCCTTCATATGTATCATGCCAAGCTATTTTTGCTACTGATTGTACAGCGTGAATGTCTTCTTGCTTCATTTCTCTAATTACATATGTCATCTCGATGTCTCCATTCTCTTTAAATTATATTCTGCTAATATACTAGAAGAAATGGCAGAACCATTTTTATAATTCACCTTAATTAATTTTAATTTCTCAATTGAAGCTGTTGCAAAATCAAATTTTTCATAAATATATTCCATTACACTTAAAAACTGCTTTGTATGTAATCTATTTGCAATCGTACAATGCGGAACCCATTTTCCCGGTACGTAATATGAATTTGGATTGTCATGAAAATTTTTAAAATAATCATGATAAGAATGATGAAGTTTTAACAATTCATCGGTAACAATCGGTGCTAGAAAGACCGTTCCATTAGTAGGAAAAATTCCAACAGAAGGAAAAGTTACTGCGTCCATATTTTCTTGAATAGCTACAAACTCCCCTAGTTTCTCCGTATACAAATGAACATCTAACTCATTATAATCCGCAATCGTGATATGAGGTTCTACTCCAGCTAATTGATTTGTTCCCATTATATTCGTTAATTCATTTTGCAGTTCTGTAATTTTATTAGTAAATACACGATCAAATGTAGCAATAATAGCGTACAAACTTTCTCACCCCTTCGTTACACATAGTGCTTCCCATTCTTCACGAATCATTCCCATTCGAATAGAATCATAGTATGTTCCTTTATAATAACGACACTTTCGCATTCTACCTTCTAAGCTCATTCCTATTTTCTCCGCTACTTTCATCATTCGTTCATTGCCAGACCAAGTCGTGATTCCTACTCTACCAATCTCCATTTTTTCAAATAGCAAATCTCTATATAATGTCAATGTTTCTGTACCGTATCCACCATTCCAGTATGTTGGGTCATAAATCACAAGCCCCATCTCTAACCAACGCGTCGGTTTATATTCCCAATAAAACCCGACTGTCCCAATGATTTGACCGTTATTTTCTATAATTAAATTTGACAGTGGTTCTTCTTTCAAACGAGTTTGCATCTTCTCTTTATAGGAAGAGTATTCTTGCATTGAGAACGGGAAATATGGCGCATCCCATTTCTTCCACTCTGGGCTTTCTTCTTTAAATATGATATTCCATAATGTTTCTATATCCGATTCTTCTATTGTACGAATTGTAACTTTCTTCCCCTTTAATACAACGTTTTGCATAATTCCCTCCTGCATTCACCTTTATTTCATATATAATTATAATGTTTTTTCAGAAAAATCAAAACCAATATCATATATTATATTGTATAATTTTGTTATAAGATACCAATTATTGATTTAGAAAACTGGTGATTCAATGAATAATCAATTTAGTATTGCTTTATTTCTCACTATTATTACGACAAATATTATTCTATATTTCTTCTTACCATCAAATATTGTTACGAAATGGGACTTCAATGGAACGCCTACATCAACAATGGATAAAAGCACTTTTGTAATCGTAAATATAATTATATGTTCCTTCTTATTCTTTGTATTTTTAGCTTTATCTAAAGCAGCGAGTAACCAGAAATTTCTCCATTGGATCGGCAACACAATGTTACTATTCTTATTTTTTGTCGATATTGTCATTGCCCTCATCGCTCTTGGCTTTTCACTTCCTCTTGATCATTTCATATTTTTAGCATTAGGGCTTTTATTTATATTAATAGGTTATTTCAGTTCCAAAATTGATACGACTAAATCAACCGTTTCATTAGAATGGAATGATAAGCACCTCGAAAAAAGAGCTTCAAATATTAGTAGTATTTCAATGATGATAGCAGGTATTTTCCTAGCGGGGCTTCCACTTATCGTTTCTGCTCCGTATAGAGGTTATGGCATACTAGCGATTATTTTAGGAATGACGCTTATCATTCTACCAAGTACGATTTATTTACTTATTAAAGACAGCAGGCAGTCCACTCATTGAAAAGGTTAATAGGGAATAAAAAATAGGAGGTTACATCCCTCCTATTTCAGCTCAATATATTACTTTCCTTCTTATTCAGCTCAAGCAAAATGCCTTTCTCTATCCACCCCTCTACACCATCTTTTTTAATTAAATCATATCCTGAACAACTACCATCAATGAGAGAAACGATATCTCCTTTTCTAACGCTTATTTGCGCACAAGAAATATCAGTTTTCACTGTATATTCACCTGACTCAAGTTGTTTCATGTATTCATTTTTTACAGTGAGTAATTTATTTGTTTCCTTTTGCTTACATATTGTGTAATCTTGCATCTTCTCGATAGGCTCTATGTAATAATACGGATATGTCACTCCGCCCTGCATTTCTGAATTCGCATTAAAATCCGCTATTACTTCGTACCCTGGAAAATAGTCTACATATGTATAAGAAAACGTATCGCCCGTTTGTTTCCTCTGAATGATAAATGCATTTAATTGTCCTGCTTCTTTAATTGCATTTCCTCCATCTATTGCAATAATTTTTTTCTCCTCATCAATAACTGGATTGTTAGACGGTGCTTCTTCAGAATAGTTCACGACAGGCCAATGACCAACTATTACATACTTATTTGCTTTATGTGATTTATAAAAAAACTCTGGCATTGCTATCGCATTTTTGCGCTCTGTTTCTTTCCAATCTACTCTATCTTCTAGCCCGGCATGCACAAAAATATAATCTTCTGTTTCAATCGCTGTCGGTAACTCCGTTAGCCAATGTATTTCTTGTGAAAATTCACTTTGCAATGCTTCTCTCACTTCACGAATTGAAGTGCCTTCATGAACTGAAAAATCCAATTGCTCTAGCCATTCATTAAAAATCGAATGCTTTCTCGTACATAAATAATTAATAAGACGAGGATTTTCATTTAGAAGAGCATCAACTAAAACTTCACAATTTCCTTCAACAACGTGAACCTTTGAATTGTTCTTTACAAGATTCATAACATAGTTTACTACGCCTACGCTATCTCGTCCTTTCTCGCAAAGATCTCCATTAATAATTAAATAATCTTCATCTTTAAAGTTAACTTTATGTAGTGCTTCTTTTAAAAGATTTAATTCTCCATGAATATCAGATATGACGATAACTCTAGCATCATTAGGGATTGATAGTTTCTTTATTTTCTTCAAGTATAAGCGCTCCAATCATTCTCTTTATTAAATTAAAATAATTCGACAAAATACACTATATAACCTTTTCAAATACATATACCATAACTTACAACCTATTTACGGTTTAATAATAACTTAAAAAATAAGAAGAAGCTGTTCCCAACTTTTGCGGGACAACTTCTTCTTATTTTTTATAATTCTTTATGAAAAGAATAACTCACTTTATCATACCCTTCTCTTTCATAAAAACGATGCGCATCAATTCTTGCAAATGCTGATGTGAGGACGATAAATTCACATCCGTTTTCCTTTCCCCAGTTCTCTATATACGAAAGTAATACATTTCCATGTCCTTTTGAACGATGTGCGTCTGCCGTTACAAGGTCATATACGAAAACGTGCTTCTTATTATAAAAGTTCGTACAAATCGCTACACCTGCAAGGCTAACAACTTCATCCTCCTCATTACGCAGCGAAAATAGTTTATAATTTTCTTCTTTCATATTTCGAAATAAAGAGCTTGTTTCCTCTTTTGAAAGTTTCGTTCTTAATTGCTGTAAAACAGGTAATACTTCATATAATTGCTCTTCTGTTACTACTTCTTTAACATTCATTTTTAACTCTCCTCTAACTATTTATTTAATTTTCTAAATGTTGTATCATTATTATAGAAAGTAACTGCCCTTTACTTAAGTGACAGTTTAAGTATTTTTTATAAGGCCAGTTTTAAAGGAGAGTTTTATATGGATTTTACTATCCCATTGCAATTACAAAGTAACACACCTATTTACTTGCAAATTTACGACTATATAAAAGCTGAAATTATACAAGGGAGTATTTCTGTTGGCACACGTCTACCCTCACACAGAAATTTAGCATCACAACTTAATATTAGCCGCATCACTGTTGAATCAGCTTATCAACAATTATTAGCTGAAGGTTATGTAGAAAGTAAACCGAAACGTGGTATTTTTGTAGCAAATTTCGATATTGACGTTATCCCAAACAAAAAACGAAATGCAGCAATGAAGACGAGCAATTTAATAGACGAAAAATTCGAATATGATTGTAGCCAAGGGCTTATTGATCAAAATACATTTCCGATTACAAATTGGAAACGAGCATTACAAGAATCCATTCTTACATACGAAAATGCACTATTTGCCAAAGAAGACCCTCAAGGTGAATTCGCTCTTCGAGAGCATATATCAACATATTTATATCATTCTCGCGGTGTACATTCTTCACCTGATCAAATTGTGATCGGTGCCGGAACGCAGCCACTTCTCTGGCTACTACTTCAACTGCTTGGCCCTACAAAAGAATACGGCATTGAAAACCCTGGATTTCACCGTATACACGCAATCATTAAAAGCTGTGATAGACAAATTCATCCCATACCATTGGATGAAAAAGGTATTGATATTTCTAGCTTATATAATACAAATGCCAATGTCGCATACGTTACACCATCACACCAATTTCCACTCGGGATTATTATGCCTTTATCTAGAAGAACAGAATTGTTAAAGTGGGCTAATGATTGCAGCGGATACATTATTGAAGATGACTATGACGGTGAGTTTCGCTACGCTGGTAAGCCGATTCCTTCTTTGCAAAGTCTTGATTCAAATGAACGCGTTATTTATATGGGGACTTTCTCAAAATCTTTTTTACCTTCTTTACGAATGGGATATGTTGTTTTACCACCACATCTTTTAAAAATATATCAAGAACTGCATGGAATTTTTAAACAAACAGTCGCTACAATACAACAACTTGCTTTTGCTAACTTTATACAAAGCGGGAATTGGGAACGTCATCTTAACCGGAGTCGTACACTATATAAAAGAAAACATCATACGTTAGTAAAATCCATTATGAAAGAAATGGGGGCTAATGTTCAAATTCTTGGCGAACAGTCTGGACTTCATATTGTTTTATGTGTAAATAACAGTATGAATGAAAACGAACTGATTGAATCCGCTAAAAAACAAAGCGTTAAATTATACCCGCTTTCTCCATATGATTTCGTGAATGATTTACGTAAGGAATCATACGTATTACTCGGTTTTGGTAGCATTCCAGAAAATAAAATTGAAACGTTGGCTATATTATTGAAAAACGCTTGGTTCCCTAGTTGCAAGGAAACTTGTTAACAGTGGGTTTAACTTGTAACATACTAACAATTCAACAAAATAAAAAAGAAGGCTGTTCCAAAATAACTTTTTGGACAGCCTTCTGCTAGTTATTCACCTGACCTAGCTTTCCTTCCCGGACGTTTCACACCAGTCGTTTCTGTTGAATAAGAAGCTTCAATTATAGCGGTTGGATCTACAGAGAGAACGAGATCTTTCATTTTCGGATAAATGAATCGGTTTGTAATGCAATAAATGATTCTCTTATGCTCCCCTAAAAAACCACCTTCTCCATGTAGATACGTAACAGATAGTTGCAATTCTTTCATAAGTAAATCGCCTATTTCTTTATTCTTACCAGAAATAATCATAACGCTCTTACCTTGATTTATACCATCTAATATAAAATCAATCATTTTCGTAACAATATAGAAAATGGCTAATGAGAACATCGCTTGTTCGATTGAAAATAAAATGGCAACAAAGATGAAAATAACTGCATTTACTGCAAGTAAAAATGTACTAATCGGTACATTAAAGTGTTTATTCATCCAAACTGCTAACATTTCCGAACCGTCAATTGCTCCACCCATTTTAACAACAATCCCAACACCAATTCCGAACAGCACTCCACCATAAAGTACAATTAATAACTCAGAAGTCGTAATTGCTGGAAATGGTTTTAAATAAATTAATCCGAGTGTTGTAACTACATTCGCATAAGATGTACGGATAAAAAATTTCTTTCCCATTACTTTTGCAGTAAATAATAAAATTGGGATATTAATTCCTAAGAACACACCATAAAGCGGCAATCCTGCGACTTTATTTGCCATAATAGCAATAGCCGTTACCCCGCCATCTACTAATCCATTAGGTGCTAAAATAAGCTCTAATGAACCTGCTACTATAATTGAGCCCATTGTTAATAATACGTATTCAAATACTTTCTTCATTCATTACCCCCAAAACTTATATATTTTCTTAGTATTATTTTAACGTAATTTTACTACTAATTCAAAGGTATCGATTTATATACAAAAAAGTTTCACCTTTATCGCTATTTTTATGTAACACGTAATACTAGAAACACACTTACAAATTAAAAGTAAGTGTGTTTCTAACATCTATTTAATCTTTACGTACGGCTTCATTTTTAATTCAAATATTTCCTCAACTGCCCTTTGATATCCACCAGCATTTCTAAGCGACTCTCCCACTTTACGACTATTTTCCTTAAACGTCACATCATCCATTACTTTCTTTACAGTCTCACGTAACAATTCAGAAGTTAACTCGTTACGATTAAGTGTTATGCCTGCCCCTACTTCAGTCAATCGTTTTGCAACGAATGGCTGATCTCCTGTTACCGGAATTACAACTAATGGAACACCGTAATATAACGCTTCACTCGAACTATTCATACCACCATGTGTCACGAATACATCAGCATGCTGTAAAACTTCTAATTGCGGGACATAATTATACAACTTAAAGTTTTTCGGGATATTTTCAAATTGACTTGTATTTATCTTCTTACCAACGACTAATACGACTGTCGCATCTACATCTTTAAACGCTTCAAAACATTTTTCATACAAAGCAGGTTGTTCATTAAAAACTGTTCCCATAGAAATGAAAATCACTTTTTCATTTTTTAAATCTTCGGTAGGAAAACTCCCCACTTCTTTTCGAGTAGCAATTGATGGACCTACAAATTTATACGATTCATCAAATAAATCTGAACGCGGCTGATATTCTTTTGAAGTATATACAATCGTAATATCACCAGGATGGTTCATAATATCATACATACTATTACATTTCATTCCATAGTGCTTATTCCATCTTTCCATTCCCGCTAAACAAGATTGATATAATGGATTTATTTCGTCTACTTGTCTCGATTCTTGCCCATCATGAAAATTAATGTACTGATTAACAGCAAACGTTGTACAAGATGAAACGCTTGGTAATTGTAAAATATTTGCTATAATACGTCCTACTGGAAAATGATTATCATATATTAAATAATCATATTTTTCCTCTTTTGTTTCTTCTACAATTTGAGTAACAATACGCTCTGATGCTTCAATCATATGAGATAGCATCATCAAAGGGCTCCCACCTTCATTTACTCGTTCCATAATATTAATTTGAGAGAGAAAATTCTCAAACACTCGGAATTCCGCACCTGTTGCTTCAACCTTCTTTCTATAATCTTCAATACAATAAGAAACAACTGTTTCCCCTCGCTGAATTAACTGACTTACAATAGCTAAAGTCGGATTAATATGACCTTCCCCAGGGAAATTTATTACGAGTACATTTGCCATAACATTCTCTCCTATCCAATTAATATAACAAAATTAACAATTAATTATATTAATTATATTAATTAATTTAAGTCTATTATAAATGAATGCATTCTACTTCTTCATGCTTTTCTCTTCATTTTATTATTGAGAAATATTTTCTATAGTCTACATTATTGTGATTCACAATCTTATAAATAAATGCTTACTTTTACTCTTCATAGATTTAAAGATACGAGTCTTACATTCAAGTATTACCACTATTATTTTTAGACAATTCATACAAAAATAGAGAAATATAATATTTTTAATGAGCTTTCACTATAAATGTAAGTATGCTTTCAATCTTTTTATCTTTATCCTCATAACACATCATCTGTTATATAATGAATTTATAGAATTTACAGAAAAAAGGAGTCTTTTCATGCTACAACAACTATTCAATTCACCTATTCTATCCGTTCAGGCCTTGCACCCAGGTTATGAAGATCATGCAAGTGATGTTTTTCTCGTTCAAACAGAAGATACAGAAGTTATCGTTCGTACCTCTAAAATGAATGAAGAACCAAATAATGATTTTTGGTGGGGATGTAAAAATCTATTTGGAATTGATCCAAGGAACGTCCATCATTTAGAAACTGTACATACATTGCTGCAAGAACATACGAATCTTCCTATCCCAACAATATTAGAAAAACATGTTTTAAATGGCCGTGAATTTGTGGTGGTCGAAAAGTTAGTAGGTAACACAGTTCAATCTTTTATCGAGCAACCAGATTCTATTTTATTTAGCCTAGGAAAAGGACTTGCAGAAATACATAAGTTTAAAGCCGATTTTATAGGAAATCCGTCAGGCACGTTCAAAATTCCACTAAATGAATTCCAATCACATATTTTAAACGTGAGTAAAGAGCTTGTGAATATGTTTTATTCCGATGATGAAAGCATACAAGATGCATTTCCTACCTTTGAATCACAGCTTTCTTCCCTGTCCGTACCAAAAGAAGCTACACTCGTCTTACTTGATATGGACCCTACCCAATTTTTATATGACGGTACAACTATTACGGGTTTAGTAGATACTGAAGCTTACGCGGTTGCCCCGCGAGAGTTTGATTTTATCGGACTAGAATATGTACTTACTGAAAAAGAAGCACATGCCTTTCAAAGTGGTTACGAAACAATTATGCCTATTCCTCATCTTGTAGAATGTAGACAACCATATCGTTATTTATACCGACTGTTATCTGTGCAAGGTAGTGTGGAATTAAAGGAATGGTTAAGTTACCCATCCTATTTTTAAATACAAATGAGAGGGAGTATACAATGGATATTCAGAAAAAGCGTTCTGTAACAGAAAGTGAAATACAGCAAATGAAGGATTTGGCTTATATTTGCGGGCAACAAGACAATCTTGATTACTCTTCAGATTTACATATCAACTTTTTAAAAAATCGAAATGAAGATCATATAAACGATTTTCTTCTTTATAACGGTACTCAATTAATTGGCACTTTAAATATGTATGATTTCGAAAGACCAACAAAGCTTGAACTAATAGGCTTTGTACATCCTCATTTTAGAAAACAACGTTTCGGAACTACCCTTTTACAAACTGCAATGAAAGAAATACAAAATAGAGAGACAGATGAAGCTCTTCTTATTATCAATGGGGATTCTATTTCTGGGAATGAATTTATAAAACATATGAAGTTACCGTATTTATATAGTGAATATAGTATGGAGTTCAAAATAAACGAAATTCAAAAAACAACAGATAATAATATACAGCTTACTCTTGCATCTTCAGAATCACTGCTTGACCTTATTGAGATTTCTAGTAAAGCTTTTGGTGATTCAGTAGACAATACGGCTACATGGTTACAAAAAATGATGACTTCACCTTCTCATAAAGTTTACAGTGCTCTTATTAACGAAAAAGCTATTGGAACAATTACAGTTACTGAGCAAGAACAATCTACTACATTATCAGGATTCGCTGTTCATCCTTCTTATCAAGGTAAAGGATATGGAAAAGATATTCTTAGTTATATGGTACATACCCTTATTACAGAAGGAACTTCAACAATTGAATTAGACGTCGAAACGAAAAATAACCATGCTTTAAAACTATATACACAATGTGGTTTTAAAATTAAAACGAAGCATGACTATTATAATTTAATGAATAGCACGGAGAATATTTATGTCTAAAAAACTTATTTATTCTGATTATGATATTTTCGCATCTATTTATAATAAACATTGGGGACATTTTGCCGAACACTCCTATCTAGCTTTTGAAAAACTCGTTTTACAATATGCACAACCACATTCTCATATTTTAGATCTTTGTTGCGGGACTGGTCATCTTACTAGGAAACTACTTGATAACAATTTTGTAGTAACTGGTATAGATGGTTCTACTCAAATGATTGAATATGCACGTGAAAATGCGCCAGATGCAACCTTTTTCGTCAATGACGCTCGCTATTTCAATATAAATGAGCAATTCCACTACGTCATCTCTGCCGGTGATAGTTTAAACCATATTATGAATTTAGATGAACTAAAAAGTGTGTTTCACAACGTTTACTCCGTATTACATAACGAGGGTATATTCGCATTTGATATGAATATGGAAAAAGGATTTCTTGAAAACTGGATTGCTTCGTTTCATATTTCAGAGAAAGAATATGTTTGTACGATTGATTCTACATTTGATAATAAAAACAAAAAAGCAGAAATGAATTTCATATTATTTACGCGTGATACAAATGATATTTGGAAAAGAAGTGACTTTTCTTTTAAAGAAACATGTTACACTAAAGACGAAATTACTCATGCATTACAATCTGTAGGTTTTAAAAATATTCAATCGTACGGTACAAATAGAGCATTTTTCACTTGCCAAAAATAAAAAAACTGAATCTAAATGATTCAGTTTTTTCTTAATATATTTACAACTGCAGTTGTTTCGTCATTTTCTTTATAAACACGCGGAATTCTTCTATCTAGCATACATGTAACTTCATAGTTTATTGTACTTAACATATCCGCTATTTCTTCTACTGTGATATTTTCTTCACCTTGTTTACCGTAGAATACTACTTCGTCTCCTACTTGTACTGGCATCGCTTTTGAAACATCCAACATTAACTGATCCATACAAACACGGCCAATTACAGGTACTCGAACCCCGTTAATTAACGCATAGCCTTTATTAGATAATTGACGATTATAACCATCAGCATAACCAATTGGTACAGTCGCAATCCATTCTTCACCAGTTGTTACATACGTATTCCCATAACTTACACCACGATTTTTCTTCGCATGTTTAATATGAGCCACTTTTGATTTTAACGACAACGCAGGCTGTAAAGAAACGACTGAATGATCCACCTCTTTTGATGGATACATACCGTACACTCCTATTCCAACGCGCACCATATTTTGAAATGTGTTACTTAATTCCATTGATCCTGCACTATTTGAACTATGAATATATGGTATTTGAATTCCTAATTCTTTCGCTGTATTAACAGCTTTTTCAAATAAACTTGTTTGCATATTCGTATATGATTTATCGATTTCATCTGCCGTAGAGTAATGCGTAAATATCCCTACTACTTCTATATACTCCATACGGTTTAATTCTTCTAAAAATGGTTTAACTTCTTCTTCTTGTAAACCGATACGACTCATTCCTGTATCAATTTTCACTTGAATTTGTACTTTCTTTTGAAGACTGTTTGCAATTTCATTTATACCATGTAAATCTTCTACTCTATAAACAGTCATCATAACGTCATATTGAATTACATCTTCTACAGCCGCTACTGGTGTGTATCCTAAAATTAAAATCGGCACAGTAATTCCTGCTTCTCTTAATTCTATTGCTTCATCTACAAATGCAACTGCAAGTTGATTTATTCCAGCTTCAATTGCAGCTTTGGCAACTTCAACTGCCCCATGGCCATACCCATTCGCTTTTACAGCAGCCATCATCTTAATTTCTTCATCATTTACATGTTTTTTAAATTCTTTTACATTATGTTTTACAGCATTTAAGTCAATTTCTACAATTGTATCTCTTCCATATTTCAAACTCATTGGTCTAACTCCTAACTCAATAATTGCATTCCATTCTATTTCACGTTTCATATGACCTTTTACAATATAATACTTTTCATTATGCTAGTCAAACTACTAGAATTTTCGGAATTTTGAGTATGATATAATATCCTCAAGAAACTATTATATACGGAGACGAGGAGAATTACAATGTTTGTTCAATCTGCATTACATCAACTAAAAGTTGCTATTGATACTTCTATTTATATGCTTAACCAATATAGTGAAAACGATTTAAAAATACAACCGATTCACTCAAAACGATCATTATTTGAAATGTGTACACATCTTTCTCTTATTTGTCATGCTGATTTGCTCATTTTAAATGGTATTCCAGAAAAAGAATTACATACCTTTTATATAGAACATACGCCCGTAACAGTTGCTCAAATGCAACAAACGATGATTGAAGGATACAACCTTCTCTCCAAAACATTTCTTTCCTACTCCCAAATAGAATTAGCAGAAGTTATGACTGCCTATTGGGGTATTTCTTATTCGCGCTTTGAATGGTTACTTGAAATCGTTGCACACTTTTATCATCATCGTGGACAAATTCATCTTTTATTATGTGAGCATATGAAAGATCCTCGCATTCCTTTATTTGAGTGATTTTCCACTTATTCATTAATTATAAATAGAGAAGCTACAAAACCAATAAAAAGTAGCATTCCTAATAAAATAAATGTTTGAGCATACCCTCCTATTTTCATTAGATAAATAGAAATAATAGGTCCTATACTAGTACCTAAAAATAAAATAAAAGTATAAATAGATACTGCTATTCCCCTCGCTTTCCCTCCTAATTGACCTACAAGAGAAACTAAAGACGGAACGGATATAGCAATACCTATTACAAAACAGACACTCATCATTACAAGTAGAGATAGATACGAAACAAAGCCCATTGAACTTAGACTAAAAATAGCGATCAACAATCCTCCCTGAAGAACTTTTCTTACTTCAAACCTCTTCGTTAAACGACCTGCAAGCGGTGACAGCAACATACCAAATAGCCCCGCTAAGCGAAAATAAAGAATTTGTTCTGCAGTTAAATTGTAAGTAGGAGAGCTCAAATAATTCCCTAAAACAGTATACATATTAACAAAAGCCATTAATAAAACAAATGCAATTATATAGCTTAATACTAAGCTTTTATTTGTAAAAACTTTACCCATCTGTTTAATTGGCCCCAAAATATCAGTATAGGATTGAGACGTCTCTCCTTTCGGAAGAGAATAATAAACCCATATAGCAGTACTTATATAGACAATGCTAAGAAGAAAGAAAACCATATGCCATCCAAAATGCTGACTAACAGCAGTACTTATTACCTGCCCTACAATTCCAGCTACTAAAAAACCAGTACTAACAAATCCTATTGTTGTAACCCTTCTTTCTACTGGGAACATTTCTACAACGTAGGCTAGCGCTACTGGAGAAAATGTAGCTGCTGCTATCCCTTGTATACCTCTAAAAATAACAAGCCAAAATAAACTATCTACAAACCCTAAGCAAAAAGAAACAATCGACAGTGCAAGCAATCCAATAAAAATCACTTTTTTTCGTCCATATTTATCAGAAATTGCCCCAAATAACAAACACCCTATAGCAAAGCCAACAGAAAATATACTTCCTGTAGCTGCCGATTGTGCTAATGACGTATTAAAAATGTTTGAAAATAGAGAGATTAAAGGTATTGTTACATATAGGCTAGACATAACTACCATACCCGACCAACATAATACTGCTGTCATTATTGTATAATTCTTTTCACTATTTACTTCCTTTCCTATTTCCATCATAAACTCTCTCCCTTATTACGATTTGTTTTTATTAGTTTAAACTCTCTAAATTACTAAAATAGCATTCCTTTAACTCTTATTTATTTTAATTACATAGCAAAAATTATCACCGTTCATAAAGTTAGTTAAGCATATAATAAGGTAAGCTAATTATATGTCCAAATAAATAAGTTGATCTTCATAATCAACTTATTTACCTACCTTCTCCTAATTTCACCTGCATAGTTGTTTGCATTTTATTTAATAGCTTTTCTAAAACTTGACGCTCTTCTTGATTAAAGCCATCAACTAACGAAGCGCAAGATAACCAAAAAGTTGGTAAAGAATGTGTAACTAGTTCTTTTCCTTTCGGAGTAATTTTCACCTTTAATCTTCTTCGATCTTCAGAATGGTGGAATCTTACGATTAACTCTCGTTTCTCCATCCAATCTAATAAGCCAGTGACAGAAGCACGTGTAATCCCTAATCGACTCGCAATATCCGAAGGACTCATGTTCACCTCTTCCCCATTCGCTTCCATTTCACGCAAAATAAACAATAGTAAAAAATCTAATTTACTCTCTGAAATACCAAGCGGAGCTAAATCTACGTCAACCGCATCAAGAACATTATCAGACGTCCATAACATTAACAAACCAAGTTTTGCTGCGATTGGATCCGTTTCCGCTGATGCTGTCTTTTTGATTAACTCTGCGTACGGCTCAATCCCTAAAGGAAGAGAATCTTTTCTTGAATCCATTCATCTTCACTCTCCTTTCTCATTAAATAATTAGCTTACCTAATTACTTTCTCATTATACTCATATTTTTCCTTTTATTGCAAGCACATTGTTGAACAAAAAAATCCTATTATTAAAACAGGATTTTTCACACTGACTAGCTATCAGTTTTAAATAATGTGCAACTTCTTTAAGGCATAAGAAATTCCGCCTTCACTCGCCTTCGTTGTAACGAAATCAGCCCTTCTCTTCAACTCCTCTCCACCATTTCCCATCGCAACTCCTAATCCTACATACTGCAACATCTCAATATCATTTCCACCATCACCAAAAGCAATGGCTTCTGATTTACTAATATTTAAATGTTCCAATACTTTTTGAATTGCAGTTAGCTTCGATACTTTACTATCTTCCAATACATTCATAACGTAACCATGAAAACGGTCAAACGTAAGTGCTGGATATCTTTCAATGAATTTTTGAGCTTCTGCTTCATCAGCATACAGACATATGCAATACATCTCATCTGACAAGTTTTTAACTTTGTCAGGATACCGCTCTAAATTTAAAGTTTCATTTAACGCTCGTATGACACGTTCATCTTTGGAGGCAATATCATTCATTGCAAATTCTTCTGTAAAGTAAGAAACACTGTGACCATGTAATTCAGCAAAATTTGAAATATCATGAACGATTTCGCTTGAAAGTACTGATTTATGTATAACTTTTTCCCCACATTTTATATGTGCACCATTTGCAGAAATATACGTTTTTATGCCTAGTCCCTTAAATTGTGAGCATAAACTATATGGTCTCCCTGTTGTAACAACTACATGAACTCCATTATCTATTAACCTTCGTATCGCTTCTTTTGTACTTTCGTGCATACTTCTATCAATCTCACTTAATAACGTACCGTCAACATCGAAAAATACAACTTTGTACATAAGTTTTTACATCCCGTCCAAATGATTCGTATCATTAATGAAATGCACCGTTTTTTGTTCACCCTCAATTTCAATTAAACTTATTCCCGTATCTCCCATTTTGAAATAGTAGTCCATTGAAATTGGCATTTTGAAAAATGCACGTAATAGACTATTAATTACGCCTCCATGGGCAACAATTGCAATTCGATCATATGTATTCTCTGTCATAATTTTAGAAAAGATTCCTTCTATTCTCATTCGAAACTCAATAAATGACTCTCCGTTTTCAAAACGGTCATGAAGAAACTTTGGCTCTGGATATTTCTTTGCTTCTTCAAATGATAAACCAGCTTGTATTCCATTATTAAACTCCATTAATTCCTCTTCTAATTGAATTGGACAACCAATTGCTTCTGCTAATGTTTCACCCGTTTCGCGAGCGCGTTTTAATGTGCTTGCCCAAATGAAATCTGGTGCAAAATCTTTTTTCACTTTCTGTACAAGTCTTTGTACTTGTCGTCTCCCTTTGTCAGTCAACTCAAAATCAGCTCGTCCTTCATGCACATGTAAAATATCAGCTTCTGATTCTCCGTGGCGTATTTGTAGTATTTGCATGTTTCTCTCTCCCCTTATTTAACATTCACAAAATTCTATTATATCATATTTTAAGATTTCAAAATAAAAAGGAACGGTCTTCCGTCCCTCATCCATTCACTTTTTCCGCATCATTCCAATAATATTTACTAAACGCTTCTGTTAACACATCAATTGTGTTATATAATTCATCTAACGTATTATCAACACCACCAACTTCAATTAGCATCGCATTTTTCGATAGATCTTGGTTATAAACGCCATTTCCATCTTTTTTATACTTCGGAAAAATCCCTCTACTTAATCCGTAATAGTTTTCATCTAAATAACTATTGATCGCTCTTGCAATTTTTTCATTTTCAGCACGGCCTTCATTTTCCATCCCAATAATAAAATATAATCTTGCATACGATTTTCCATTAATTACTTTTGTTGTTACTTTCTTACGCTGATCATCACGATGTATATCAATCGGAAACGCAATTTTATTATTTTGTGCTAATGCTCCTTTTACATATTCATGAGATGCTTTATATGACTGATACCATACCCACTTTTTACTCGCTAATAAATCACCCATATTCGTTTTATCGTGAATTACTGGAATTCCTTGCCCCTCAAGTTGTTCCTTCATACGTTTTCCTAGTAAGGACACATTTACATCTGGGCTAGATGGATCAGTTGCCCCTGGTAATAATGGAAAGAAGGATTCCCAGCTATGTGTATGATAAATATATACTGCACTTTCACCTTTTTTCGCTCCGTTCTTTTTCTGAACCGGATTATTCTTTTCCGCTTCTGTAACTTTATCTTTTGCTACTTCCCGTTCTTTCGTTACTTCTTCAATCGGTACACTAGATTCATTTGGGATATTCGTCAAGTTTGTCCCTTCCCCAGCTACGATAATATTAGAATAATACTTTGACATACCAGGTACTTCTTTACCGACGAATGTTCTTAAATCTTTAATTTTCAAATCTGTCGCAATAGAGAACATTAAATTCCCAACTGACTCTCTTTTATTCTGCTTAAAATAATCAAATCCGTAATAGTGATTCTCACTTTCTATCATTTGAACAAAACCTTGCATCGATACTTTTCCAAACCATTGATTTGCATAATTCGATTTCATTGTATGTAAAAGTGACGTCAAAATCGACGCTATTATAATTACTATTAGCGCATATAAAAGGAGTAACGAAATCAGTTTCTTCCCATGTATTCGAGTTGCATACTTTTTCACTGCATCACCTTCTTTATACATGGATATGTACAAGCTTTTCGGAATATACGCACAAAAAAAGAGAAATGGTATCCCATTTCTCTTCCTCACTTTTATTGTTCTTTTCCTGTATCATTTGAAGGTAGTTTCTTCGCTTGTTTTTCTTTAAATATTTCTCCAATTGCCCCAAGAGTACCAAGTGTTTCAATTGCATTAGAAGGAATAAAGACTTTATTTGCTGGTCCTTTTGCAACTTCAGCTAATGATTCGAATGATTTGTAAGCAAGGATACGCTCATCCAAATTCGCTTCACGAAGCAATTCAATACGATTTTGTTCTGCTTTTGCGATTTCTTCAATTGCTCGTGCTTCCCCTTGTGCTTCTAATTCTTTTGCTTCTTTTAAACCTTCAGCTTCGCGAATACGCGCTTCTTTATCCCCTTCAGCCATCAAGATTTTACTTTGCTTTTCCCCTTCAGCGCGAAGAACTTTATCTTGTTTTGCTGCTTCAGCTTCTAAAATAATCGCACGTTTATTACGCTCAGCCTTCATTTGTTTTTCCATTGATGCTTGCACATCTTTTGGCGGGTTAATATCAACAACTTCGACACGTTCAATACGTACGCCCCATTTTTCTGTTGCTTCATCAAGCGCTAAGCGGATTTCTGTTGAAATTTTTTCACGACCAGATAACGTTTCATCCAGTTCCATTTTACCGATGATTTGACGCATCGTTGCTGAAGTAATATTACGAACACCATATTCATAGTTTGAAATACCATATGTCGCAAGCTCTGGTTCAACAATTTGATAGAAAATAATTGTATCTATTTCTACTTGAACATTATCTTTCGTAATTACCTTTTGCGGTGGTACATTTGTTTGTTGAATACGTAAGTCGTGATATACACGAACACGATCTACAATTGGGATTAAAATATTTAATCCTGGGTGCATTATACGTTGAAACTTACCAAATCTTTCAACAACCCCAACTTTTTGCTGAGGAATAATTTTAATTGTTAATGCGATAAATGTAACTACAATTAGTGCGAATATAATCGTTAACGTTAATGCTACCATATTTATTCACTCTCCTTTTTTACTTGTAATATAGTACTATGCCTCTTTATAACAACGACTTTTTCTCCAGCATCAATTGAAGAATCTGCAATAGCTGTCCAAGTATCTCCATCCACCTTCACAATACCATTCGCTTCATTTGTAATCGCTTGCATAACAATCCCTTTTTTACCAACAAGCATATCTACTGTATCCGTAAAACCTTTTGCTTCTCGAAAGTTTTTTGAAATTCTTTTCGTAAAGAATGTCAAAGTTAAACTTATAATTGCGCCAACAGTAACTTGTAACAGTAGTGCATCAGGAGCAAACAAAGCAATAAGACCTCCGACAACAGCTCCAATTCCAAGCCAAAGCATGTAAAATGTAATCGACAACATTTCTGCAATAAATAAAATACCAGCTATTATAAACCAAATTACCCAAGCAGTCATATGCAACCCTCACTTTCTTTCTCATTTTCTATATGTATATGAAGAAAAGAATGGTTTATCCGCCCTTTCTTACACTTGGGCGTTTGCTACAAGCTATTGTACATACTCACTGTTACAATGATTATTAATATAATACTATATCAATATATTCTTCATTATACATGAAAATTCCTTTCAAAAAGTGACAAAAAATTAAATTCTTTAAAAATTTCATTTTTTAAATTACAATTATTCTAATTACTAAATACTATTTTTATAGAGGTGTTATTCTTATTGAGAAACCTGTCACTAACCTACTACTTAGGTTCCAAAACATGCATTACTCTCGCTGACATCGTATATGTAATGATTATTACAACTCATATTTATATAGCAACTAAATCAGCTACTATTACTGCTCTTTTTCCATTATTACAAGTTATCACAAATCTAATTGCTAACATCTCTGCACCACTAATAATAAATCGTTTTCCATCTTATACGTTGTTATATACGCTACAATGGCTAAAAACAGTCTTTTTACTATTATTAATGATTTTGTTTCCAGTCTTATCCACAAACATTATAGCTCTATTAACTTTTATTTTTTTCATTTCATTATGTAGTGGATGGAGCGCTCCATTACTATACAGCATTCTTCCGCGCCTTACACCGAAAGAAAAATTAGTAAAAGTAAATAGTATCTTTTCCTTTTCAACACAAATTGCGCAAGTCGCCGCTTATTCATTTACGAGTGTTATCGTTCTTCTCATTGGCGCTACATCTACACTCATGATTAATAACATGTTAATGATTTTTGGATGTATTGCATTACACTTTTCATTACGTACCATACATACTGAACGAATAGCAGATCCTCCTTCTTCAAAAAGTACTGCTTTATCGGAAGGTTGGAAACTCTTATTTCAAAATCCTTCTCTCCGTACCGTTACATATATGGACTTAATTGAAACTTTCGCCGGAACAATATGGATCGGTGCTATTACGATGGCATATGTTACGACTATCCTTCATAAAGGCGAGGAATGGTGGGGATATATTAATACAAGTTATTATGTTGGCACGTTAATCGGTGGTCTATTGGCATGGAAAATCAGTTCCTATATTCAAAACAATTTAATACGCTCCATGTCGATAGGCTCTCTTATGTTTAGCATTCTTACATTTTTATATGGTATGACAAGCAGCGGATTTATTGCGCTTTTTCTATGTGTTCTAATGGGACCATGTTATCAAATTAGAGATATTTCTCAAACGACTGTTTTACAATCAAGTGTCACCCCTTCTTTATTATCAAAAATGTATACAGCACATGGCGCGCTTCTTTCAACAGCTTCTGGTCTTTCTATGCTTAGCGTTGGCATTATTACTGATATGTTCGGTGTTCGTACAATTTATATCATCGCATCTATTCTTATTTTATGTTCCGCTTGTTTATCTTTTAGTTTATTAAAATATCATAAAACAGAGCAGAACGATATTTCACTTTAATCACTAAAACAAAAAGGACAGGCATTCCCTGTCCTTTTTATTTATTCTATTCATGACAAGTTTGGGATTTTTCTATGTTTTGGCGCCTGTTCAAAAGCGTAAGCTAGCTTAATTAATATCCCTTCACTAAAGGCAGTACTTGCAATCGTAATTCCAAAAGGTCTCCCGCTTTCCATATACCCTGCAGGTATTGCTATAGACGGATAACCCGCTTTCGCACATATGGTAGAAGCTATATAGGAAGGAAACAGTATCGCATCAAGATTATATTTTTCCAATGCAAAATCAATGCCTTGTTCTTGTGAAAAATATATATCTTCTAATCTTGCATTTAAATATTCTGGATTTCGTAACGTATTAGGAAAATCTTTTCTTCCCTCTAACTTAGTTTGTCCATATTTTAAAGCTCTTTCTGCTATGTTTTTATTAAACTCCATTAACTCCGAAATAGAATGTACCGGAATAGTAGAAGGTAATTTAGAAAGATAGTTATCTAAACTATGCTTCAGTTCATAAAGCGGCACTCCCCAACTCCATTCTCTATGAAAAGAAGGAATATTAATATTTTCTACTACTGTCGCTCCTTCATTACGTAATACTTGGATCGTTTCCTTAAACAAGATTTCATCATACTCACCATTTTCGTAATAATCTTTTGGTGCATCGTTAAACACACCAATCTTCGCTCCATTTAAGCCATTAACATTAAGATATTTTGTATAATCTTGCTCTGCCCTACCTTCACTTCTATGAGTAGCAACATCTTTCTCATCTACTCCAATTAAACTCCCTAGCAAAATAGCAGCATCTGTTACCGTTCTTGCAAATGGTCCAGCTGTATCTTGCGAATAAGTAAATGGAATAATTCCTCTACGACTAATTAAACCGACAGTCGGTTTAATACCTACTACAGAATTTTGAACAGCAGGGCTCAAAATAGAAGCATCGGTTTCTGTCCCAATAGATACTACTGTAAAGTTAGCAGCAACTGCTATCGCAGATCCTGTACTAGATCCGCCAACAAACATATGGTCCTTGCCCGTTCCGTATGGATTGATTGTTTGACCACCTCTTGCACTATATCCAGCCCACATTTCAAAAGACATTGCATTTGCTAATTCTGTCATATTTGTTTTTCCTATTATTACTGCTCCGGCTTCTCGTAATTTTGTAACGAGAAATGCATCTTCACTGCTTATATTTTGTTCTAGAGCAATCGTACCTGCACTTGTATGCATGGAGTCATTCGTTTCAATATTGTCTTTAAGCAAAACAGGTATACCATGTAATGGACCCCTTATACCTTTTGTCTTTCTTTCATAATCTAACGCTTCTGCGATAAAAATAGCATCTGGATTGATTTCTAAAATAGAATTAATTTCCGGTCCGTCTTGGTCATACTTTGCGATTCTATGAAGATAATACATCACTAATTCCTTTGAAGTTAACTGCCCAGATTCCATTTCGGTTTGTATATCATGAATTGTTAATTCTTTTTTTAATACTGGATTAAACTGAATCTCCATTTATATTCTCCCTTATAGCAACTTTTTTGCGTATAACTCTTACTTTTTCATCTTTTCACCCCAACTATTCCAAACTAATATTCCTTTAAAGAAATTCAATTTATCTATTCAAAAAGCCTTTAATTTCCCGAAAAATAAAAAGAGTCTGAAACGAATGAACTTTCGCTTCAGACTCTTTTATTACTTTACATATATCTCATCTAATAAGTGTAAAAACTCTCCTTGTTTCCCTGCTAATTCAGGGCATTTTGCAATATTAACCCATTCGTAGCTAAACGCTAAACCTTGATCTTTCTTACCAGCACTTACTATATGTTCCCATGTATCTTTTACATCAGTTAGTAAAGTTACATGAAAAAAGTGACGTTTTTCATATTCCTGTTTTTCCTTCACATGTATAATGTAATCTGCTAAAAAACGCTCTATACATAAATGACGCAATCCGGATTCTTCCTGTACTTCACGCAATATAGCCGCTTCTAACGTTTCACCTTCATCAACCGTTCCCCCTGGCACTTGAATACCAGCTTCATGTATATCACGATGTTTAAAAACCAGTAATTGCATAACCCCCTCTTTTTCTCTTGTAATATATGCATGTACTTTTTTCTTATATAACATCGTCATTATACGTCTCTCCCCTCAATCATTTACTCTGTTACTTCTTCAAGCGTCAGTTGATTATCATACAAATATGTAGCTTGTGGATTTCCCACATACCTTACGTGCCATGGTTCATACCGATAGCCCGTAATCGTTTCTTTCGCTTTTGTGTATCGAATCACAAAACCAAATTTATGGGCATTTTCAGAAAGCCACTGACCTTCTTTCGTTTCCCCAAAAACCGTCTCTAACTGAAATTTAGCAGATTGAGACGTAATATCCATAGCTAATCCAGTTTGATGCTCACTTGTGCCAGGAACCGCGCTAGACATTGCTGTTTTTGCTTCCCCATCTTGTTTTTTATACATCGTATTTAATGCTTTTTGTCGATCAAAGGATCTAAATCCAGAAACTGCAAAAAGGAAAATACGCTCGTTGTTAGCTTGCTGGAACATTTCCTCAAGCGCCCTCGCTGCCTCTTTTCTCATCTTTTTCTTTTCTTGATCACCTTCACTAGAGTAGCGCACTTTCGGAATAACTAAATCTGGCGGTCTATAACCATCTGGTAAACGCCTACTTTTATTCACAAGTACAAGCATTGAATTCGGATTATTAATTACCGCAATATCCCCATCCATATTAGCAATTGTTTCTTTCGCTTTCGGAAATATACTATTTACACTTACTTCCCGCGCCTGCTTATCCTTATACATTTTATAATTGATTCCTGCTACTCCAACAATAATTATTGCAGCTACGATACCGAGTAGTGCCCATCTTTTTTTCATATAACGACCTCTTATTTTAATAATTTGGCCATTTCATACTCATCGATGTCCTTTCCATCGATAATAAGAGCAGCTTTTTTGACACCTTCCTTCTCAAATCCAGCTTTTTTATATAGTGCCTGAGCTCTTGTATTGTGGGCCATTACTGTTAATTCTAAACGCCATACATCATGTAATTTTGCCCACTTCTCAACCTCTTTAAACAATCTCGTCCCAATACCTCGCCCGTTATACTCTTGCAAAATACCAATTACAATGCTTGCCACATGCCTCTTTCTTTGAATGTTATTTCCATTCACTAATATAAAACCTATTATTCTCTCATCTTCAACTGCTACAAATATTGTTGCATATTCATTTTCTATAAATCGCTGGATCATTTTTTCTTGTTGCTCAGCTGTAGTTTTCCTTTCTCCTGGTTCATATAACATAAACTTCGTTTCTTCATCTAATTGCTTACTTAATTGCAAAAATGATGCTGCATCTTCTACTTTGATCTCCCTAATCACCTAAATCACCCTATCAATTTCATAATATAAAAATTTTCCTTGTAAAAAGATTTTCTCTGCCATTTCAAAAATCCCTTTCTAATTCTCCTATTATAATTAGACAAATTTCGATATCGCTATAATAATTATTAATCATGTCCATTTTGTGACATCTTGCTATCCACATTTCAAACCAACACAAAAAACGTAAGTATTACACTTACGCTTTTCCAAGATTGAAGTGAGCTAATAATTATCGATAGATACCCTGGCTAATTCAAGTTTCACTTTATCCATTCACTTTTTCTGCCTGCCAAAAATATTCACCAAATGCTTTAGCAAGTGCATCAATTGATCGATTCAATTCTTCCTCCGTATTATCTACACCGCCAACTTCTATTAATATCGCTTGTCCTGATAAATCTTGATTATAGATTCCATTTCCTGTTTGGAAACCTTTTTGAATGACCCCACGACTCACTCCTGGATATTTCTTATTAATCGCCTCATGTAAAGCTGTCGCTAATTGTAAGTTTTTTTCATAATTTTTATTTCCTTTCCCTACTACAAATGCAAGCTTCGCATATGATTTATCTCCAATTGTTTTTGTCGTTACATTCTTTCGAGCACTATCACGATGCAAATCAAAAAAGTATTGAAGATCTTTATTTCCAGCCATAGCTTGCTGCACAATTTCTCGTGACATTTTATACGAACTATTACTGTTTAAACCCTTACTTATTAACTTTTGACCAACATCACTCTTATCGTTAGTAGCTCCAATCCCTTCACCTTCTAGTTGTTCACGGAAACGATCTCCTAATATAGAAATATTCGATACAGAACTCGTTGCTTTATTCGGATTCGGATCATTCGTTAAGTTAAGTAAAGGTAAATAAGATTCCCAGCTATGTGTATGATAAATAAACGCAACTTGTCTTTTCCCGGTCGTTTTGGACGGCTGTTTCTTCTCTTTATTCGTATCTTGTTTAGGTGCTTGTCCAGTTCCACTAGTCCGTTCTTTCACTACTTCTTCAAGAGGTACACTCGACTCTATCGGTAAGTTAGAATAGTTTGTGCCCTCACCCGCAATAACAATTTCTGTATCGTACTTACCAAACCCGGGTAGCTCTTTCCCGACAAAACTGCGTACATCATTAAAGCGAATATTTGTAGCCATAGAAAAGAGAAAAGAAGAAATTGAAAAATCTTGATTCAAATTTCGATACTCCTGTGTAAAATAATGATTCTCTTTTCCAAGTACATACATGTAACCATTCATCGATAACTCATTTAACCAATTATATAAATACGTTGACTTCGTCTCTTTCATAGAGGTTACCATCATACTAATAAGAAAAAAAGTCGCTAGCACTGTAGTAATAACAAATAAAACTAACTTACGCATACTTGTAAACTTCATAAAAAAAAAGCCCCGATTCATACTATCACCTCTCTATTTCAAGTTATGTACAAGCCCTAGAGAATAGACCGTTAAAATTTCGGCTATATTGTTAATGAGGTGAAATGAATTGAAGCTATTAATAGGAATATTACCAATCGCTCTATCATTCATTTTTTATTTGTCCGCTAAGCATCCAAAAATCTCTATTGTACTACATATTTCTGCGTACTTGGCACTGTATGTACTCGGTACAATTATTTCCATTAATATATACGATGTTTTAATACAAGATTTAGTTTTCATGACGAGCATTCATGGGATTTTACTGAATCCATTTTTCCTTATTGCAGGAGCGTATATAGGAACATACACGTTGTACCTACTTATGTCTCACATTATTATAAAAATAAAAAATGGAGCGTAATGAAATGCAACCAACATTTATCTGTCATACATGCAAAAAAAGAATTGTGAGAAAGAAAGATCTTATTACCGCCACATGGTACTTCCGCTTTTATTTATTTCACAGTGATTGTTTTAAACGACAGCAAGTGTTCCTCTCACGATTTATCCCAGTGAATACACTTTTCAATTTCTTTCTTATTATGTATGGACTTATTTTTGGCAGCATTCTTATGATTACAGAACCATCTATTATTTGGCTGATTTTCTTATTTCCCATTTTTTATCGGTTTCTTTCTTATTATTATGTGGAACGTTTTTTCTCTACATAACGTGCAGACTGACCTCTCGGAATACTTAAACATTCCCACTCATTTTCTTTTAACATCTTCCCAATATAAATAATCTGACCAATATGCAATGCATAATGAGAAATTTGCCTTTCAATTGCTTGCATGACAGTATGTGCTTCACCGCGAATGTATACCGTCTTCAATAAGTGCTCCGGCGCTAAAGTATTCATCGTATTAAAAACATATTTCCATCCTTCTTGCCAAGCTATAAGGGCTTCTTCTTTTGAATGATAGCATCCCTCAAATTCACCATCTCGATTACGATCTGTTTTTTCACCATCAGACGTTAAAAAATCCGTCCATCTAGAACGCATATTACCGTGCAGATGCTTAATAATAATCGCTATACTATTTGTTTCTTCATGAGAAGACCATTGTATTTGTTCATATGATAATTGAGAAAGTGCCCGTTCCCCTTGTTTCTTTGTTGCTTCAAAGTTCGAAATCGCACATTGCAAATATTCTCGTCCGATATCCATATTAGCCCCTACCTTCACCCTAGCTAATTTTTGTTCCATTTGGCAATTCCATATTAGGCTGAAGTAACACAACATCATCAGTTTCAGGAACACCACCAAGCACAAGCACTTCTGATTTGAATCCAGCTACACGCTTCGGTGGAAAGTTTACAACCCCAACGATTTGTTGACCGACTAAATCTTCTGGACTGTACCTTTTCGTAATTTGGGCACTTGACTGCTTTATCCCGATTTCTCCAAAATCTATTGCTAGTTTAATTGCTGGTACTCTCGCTTCTTTAAATTCCTCTGCATGTATTACAGTTCCAATTCTCAAATCCAAATTTAAAAAATCTTCAAAATTAGCCATTTATCATTCCCCCCAATTATTACTTAGACAAAATACAAAAATCCCCTTCAAAAAAAGAAAGGTGCCTAAGCACCTTTCTTTTGTAATTCACTTGATTCATTTGATTTATAGAAGAAGAAACCGAGAATCCCGCCAATACATGATGGAATTAACCATCCGATTCCTTCGTTATATAACGGTAACATTTGTAGTACATTAGAAATCGCGTCAATTTTAATTTTCGCACTTTCTAAACCGTTAAAGAAACTAATTAACAATGCACCTAAAATAGCTCCAATATAAATTGTATTACGCTTCCCAATCCACTTATGGAAATACGAAAGTACGATTAATACAATTGCAACTGGATAAATGATCATTAACACAGGTAATGTTACTGCGATTAATTGTGTTAAACCTAGGTTAGATACAATTAAACTAAATACACATACCATTGTTACAATCGTTTTATGCGAAAGTTTTGGGAATAAGTTTGTAAAGAAACCCGCACACGCCGATGTTAACCCAACAGAAGTTGTTAAACAAGCGAGTATAATAACAAGTCCTAATAAAACTTTACCACTCGTCCCATATAGCTCATTTACAACATTCGTTAAAATAAGACCACCGTTTTCTGAGACACCAAGTGATGTACTTGTTGAACCAAGATAAGCAAGTGATAAATAGATTAACGTTAAACCAAGTACAGCAATAATACCTGATACGACTGTTATTTTTGCAATTTGGCTACTCTCTTTTATCCCTTTAGAGCGAATAACTTGTACAACGACAATTCCAAATACAAGAGCACTAATTGCATCCATCGTTAAATACCCTTGAATAAATCCACCAAAGAAAGCATTCTCTTGGTAAGCAGCTAACGGCGCAGCCGGCTCTCCAATTGGATCAATAATTGCCTTTCCGACAATAACAGCAACAATTAATACTAATAATGGAGTAAGAAACTTCCCAAACCAATCCACTAATTTAGATGGATTTAATGATAAATACCACGTTATTCCGAAGAAAACTATCGTGAAAAGAAATAGCATGTACCACTCTGAAACCATTGCCTCTGATAAAAACGGCTTCATACCCATTTCAAACGAAACAGCTCCAGTACGAGGAATCGCGAAAAATGGTCCAATTGCTAAATAACTAATCAATGGGAAAATAAACGCAAATATAGGGTGGACTCTAGAAGATAGCGCTTTCAAGTCCCCCTCTACAAACGCGACAGCTGTTACAGCTAGTAGGGGTAATCCGACTCCCGTTACAAGGAATCCTATTGTAGCAATCCAAACATTCTCTCCTGCTTGTTGACCTAAAACTGGCGGGAAAATTAAATTTCCTGCTCCTAAAAATAATGCAAATAGCATCAAACCAATTGCTACCGTATCACCTGGCCTTAAACGTCCCTTCATGCTCTTCATTTGCATAGCATTTTTTCATTGTTTATCTCTATATTTTACAATATGCTATGCATCCTCCTCTCTGCTCAAGATGATAAAATATGCCCCTTACAAAGCAGTGTCTTTCTCCATAATTTCTCCATTCCCCTTATTTTTACTCTAATCATTAATACAATTGTTATTTTTGAATTTTGAGTTTTTTGAATTTTCAAATCATTAGAGTGTTATTACGTGGAGTATAGTTGTCAGACCTCTTTGTTTTTATCACACATATAGTAACATATTTAGTTGCAAAATAAAAACATATTTTCAAATTGATTTTTTTGAAAATCGAAATTATCTACATTTTTTATTCTCTTACACAAATATTGTTATAATCTCACCTATTATCTTGTCGTTATTTTAAAATAACTTTACACACGTAACATAACAAAAGCCATCCAAGATAATTAGATGGCTTTTGTATGTTACTCTATCGTTTCAACTTCACGTGGATTTTTCATCTCTTCCACATATACAACTCTAAATCCGTGATCTTCTAAATCTTTCAATAATGTCTCTAATTCACCGTCGTTAAACTCTTCTCCTAATGTAAACATAATTCTACGAACTAATAAGGCATCATTATCAAAAGTCATCAAACTTTGAATACCAGTGTATTTCTTTAAAACTGTCGATAACTTTTGGATTGCTCCATTATAGTCTTGCGTTCCAATCATGACAGAGTATTTACTAGAGTGAACGCCCCATGCATCCTCTAATAACTCAAAAACTTTTTTATGCGTTAAAATTCCAAGGAAAACCCCTTTTTCGTCAACTACTGATAAATAAGGCAATTTTTTTATTGTAAAAAATACTTTAAAGAAAGAAGAATCTTCTCTCACAAATCCCTCTTTATCGTTTAATAATTGCATTACACTCTCGTCAAGTGATCCTTTATATTCTAAAATATCTACTTTATATATATTCCCTAAAAATTTCTCTTTTTTTTCATCTAAAACTGGTACACAACGATACCCCGTTTTATTTAAATGCTCTAACGCTTCCCCTATCTTAATCGAACTTGAGCACAGTAAAACTTCCCTTTTTGGCACGTAATTCCCTTTAATCCTCATAAAAAGCCTCCTTATGTTAAAATACTTTCTGTGCCATAACTATATTATATTTTCAGAAAAAAATAAATAATTTATTTTATTTTTCTGAAAATTATTCATTTTCTTGTCATAATTTATTCATGAATCCTTCACTTGCACTTTCTTCCGCATCCAAAACCCTCCCTCTGAATTCTGAATCACTTCAATGTATCATTGTACGGACCTAATTGTTTTTTAGAAAAGTAATAATTTGTCTCCTTACTTTTCATTAACATATTTCCTTTTATAATTAAAAAATAGGTAGCTATTAGAAAGTAGATCACCCCAAATAACCAATCCAAATTTGTAGCCAGATTGTGTAAAAGAATATACCTCATATATACATAACCAATTGGAACATGTAGTAATACAACCGCACCTAATCCCGGATTATATATTGTTTTAGCTTTTATATTCGCAAAAATACCATGCCATATGAATTGAAAAAATCCCATTAAAATAGGTGCCAACCCAAGCCATATTATATTTTGAAAAAAAACCGGGAGTAAATAAAAAACATACGCAATCAAAATATTTATTACCATAGCAGATTGCGTATTTAATGGATAGCGGTCTGGTATATCACTTTTAAATATAACTACATTAAACAGACCAGCAAAATAACCTGGCCAACGATACTCTTCAAATTGATGCACTAAAATGGCCACAAAACTTAACCCTAACAGTACTTTTATTTCACTCATTTCTCCCAAATTCGCGACTAAAGAAACAACGACAATAATAGCGACAACTAACCCTATATCACACCAATGCTTTCTAAAGAAACTAGCCACCTCTATCACCCACTATCTCAATTTTTATAAAAATAGCGTTCAAATAGGAAATCAATCTGTTTTTCTACAGATGGTACTTTTATATCTGCCCCTGATTCGAGAATTGGCATCATTAATGTGGGAAGAAAAATGGATCCAAATATTTGCACCGTCATCATCATTAAAATTTCCTGATCCGTTTCATTTGTTATCTCGCTCAAAATATTCTTCACTTTACTGAAACCTAGCCTCTTCAAAAAATCCCCATATTCGTATTGAGATGTAAATACCGTAGTTCCCATTGCAATAATCTTCCTAACTAACTTCGGATATTGCCGAATTACTAGTACATAATCCAATAAAAATATTTTTAATCTTTCTTTTGCTGGCACTGTAATATTATCTAAAATAGAAAAAGTGCCTTGAAAGCTAATTAATAAAACTCTAATCGTCTCACTAATTAACTTTTCTTTTGAACCAAAATGGTAATTTACTAGCGCTATATTTACATCTGACAATGCTGCAATTTTTCTTATCGTTACCTTTTCAAAACCTTCTTTTTTAATTAATTCCAATGTTGTATTTAAAATCTTTTTTTTCGTTGATACGTTTTCATTCCCTCCCAATTTATCTCCCCCTCTAGAATATATTAGTTAAACAACGATTTAAACATCGTTTAATTTTATGGTATCACTTTCCAATTTTAAAAATCTATTTAATACTTTCGACATTTCCCTACATTCTCTTCATTCCACACAAAAAGCGTGAAAATGCAAAACTGTTCACGCTTTTTGTATTTGTACTGTTACATACCAGTTTCTGCTTTATATTCCACACATAAAATAGATTTCTAAATACAATTTTAAATTATCCATATGCCAATACATGAAGAAAAATATATTGTAACTTGCTCCAAAAACGGCTAAAATAAGAATAAGAATTTTCTGAATATTCTAAGAGTAGGTGGTTTATATGTCCTTATTACGCTCACATATATGTAAATTTATAATTGGTGTTATTGTTATTTTTGCCATAAGTCCTATTCCAGCTCTTTTTATTACACATAATTACTCTTATCAAAATGGATTTATTAGCATTTTTCAAAACTTCGCACAGCTTTCTTCTATATCAATTCCAAAGGTTGATTGGATGCATGAATCTATCTTTTTCTCAGCAAATCAAATGATACATACTTCTAATCATTCAACACCATTATTCCCTTACATATGGGAAATATATTTTATATCGATTGTTCGTTTTACTTTTACCCTTGCGATCGGATTTTTCATAAGTTTGGGTATCGGCCATTTATTTTTCAAAGTACCTAACTCGTTTAAAAAGTTTACTACTGTATTGAATTGGATACCTTACTCTTTTTGCACTGTAGTATTACAATGTTCAGTCTTATTACTACTTCTATACGTCGCACAATTTATAAACCTTCCTTACTACTCATCTTTTATCATCGTATGTAGTACTTCCATGATTATCGTTATGCAAGCAGTAAAAAAATGGATTCCTTTCTTGAAAAACACAGATGAATATGAAATAAAACATGATTCTTTTCTTGTGGATACATTGTTTTTGGCGCTTACTTCGAACCATAAATCAATTTTAGGTTCCATCATTCTTTCATTCGTTTTTATGGAATGCGTTTTTCATGCAAGTGGACTGTTACAATTTATCGTTCAATTTGGCGGAAATTCACCCATAATTGTTACAATCGGCTTATTACTACTCTATATCCCATATAGCATACTTTCTTTCCTTCAAACACTATGGACCACAAACTACTCCAAGCAACAGTCATACACTTTAACGAGAAGTGTTCCAAAACCTTAATTGAAATAACCCTCTATAATCTAAAAGTAGGGGGTTATTCCTTTTGTATAGCGGACAAAATAACAGCAAATTCAAAAACTATTACAGAAACATACCAATATTTGCCCTTTTCCTTTGACTATTCTTTTCATTTGGATTTATTATAAAAGTATAACATAATTGCAGGAGGTGACATCTTTATTCCAAACCTTGGAATGGAGAACACACTTGGACATATTAAATATTTTTCTCATCTTTGTACTTATTCTTATTTCTGGCTTTTTCGTTGCATCAGAATTCGCTGTTGTAAAAGTACGAAAAAGTCGAATTGACCAACTTGCAAATGAAGGTAATAAACAAGCTTTAGCTGCAAGAAGCGTCCTATCTAATTTAGATGTTTATTTATCAGCTTGTCAGCTCGGGATTACGATCACTTCTTTAGGGCTTGGTTGGCTTGGTGAACCGACTGTGGAACATATACTACGACCGCTCTTTGAAAAAATTAATATTACTGGAACAATGGCTAACACTTTATCTTTTGTTATTGCTTTTAGTGTTATTACATTTTTCCACGTTGTATTAGGTGAGTTAGTTCCAAAGTCTTTCGCAATTCAAAAAGCAGAAGCAATCACACTCAAATTTGCAAAACCTCTTATTTTATTTGATAAAATTATGTATCCATTTATTTGGTTACTCAATAGTGCAGCTATATTTTTCACAAAACTACTCGGATTAGAACCTGCCAAAGAAAATGAACTTGCTCATTCTGAAGAGGAATTGCGACTCATTTTAGGTGAAAGTTTTAAAAGCGGTGAAATAAACCAAACCGAATATAAATATGTAAATAACATTTTTGAATTTGATGATCGAGTTGCGAAAGAAATAATGGTTCCTCGTACCGAAATGATTTGCTTATCTACTGAAAATACGTTAGAAGAAAATATGGATATCGTCGCAACTGAAAAATATACACGCTATCCAATCATTGAAAAAGATAAAGATGATATCATCGGGATGATTAATACGAAAGAAGTATTCCATGATCAAACGAAAGGTATTTATAAACCACTTGAATCTTATATACATCCTGTTTTAACAGTATTTGAAACAGTTCCAATTCGTAAAACGTTAGTCCATCTTCAAAAAAATCGCGTTCAGATGGCAATCGTTATGGATGAATATGGTGGCACTGCCGGACTTTTAACGATGGAAGATATTCTTGAAGAAATCATTGGAGAAATTCAAGATGAATTCGATGCGGATGAATCACCTATGATTGAAAAGCGTACACCTAAGCTTACTGTTTTAGATGGAAAGGTGCTCATTTCTGAAGTAAATGATATGTTTGGCCTCCATATTGATGATAGTGATTTAGATACAATTGGAGGATGGCTTCTCTCTCAAGCAGTTGACTTAAATATTGAAGCTGGTTATTCCATTGAATATGCTGGTTTTCAATTTAAAGTATTAGAACTTGATGGACATCAAGTCAAAAAAGTTGCTGTACATAAACTAGATATTAAAAAGGAGCTATAAAGTGACTGTTTTATTAACAATTTGTATCATTGCCTGTTTCCTTGTTTCATTTCTCGCCTTTATTTATCCCATTATCCCTGGCATACTTGCTGTCTGGGCTGGATATTTAATTTACCATTTCGGTATAAATGGAGGAGAATTAACAACTTTTTTTTGGATTATTCAAGTCATTTTCACTCTTTTCATTTTCGTTGCTGATTTTATTGCAAATGGATATTTCTTAAAAAAATACGGTAGTTCTAAATGGGGCGAACGTGTCGGAATGATTTCTATCATTGTCGGATCGTTCTTCTTCCCACCATTCGGACTTATTATCATACCGTTTTTATCAGTATTTATAACAGAACTAGTGCATAAAAAAGCGCCAAAAGATGCCTTTCTAGTTGGAGTCGCTACTGTAGTTGGTTTTTTAAGCAGTACAGTAGCGAAAGCAATTCTCCAAATCATTATGATTGTCATCTTCTTGTGTTATATCATATTTTAACCATCCCGACTTCGGGATGGTTTTTTAATATGCAATACCTACTCGACTATTTTCATATATGTTTTTCTTACATAGATCCCATGCAAAGTGTGCTGTATCACCCACTGTAATTTTTGATCCACCTTCTGGCAATATATCTTTTTCAGTTCGATATACCTCTGTCGCCTCACCGTCTATTAAATGTGTCGGACAAACAACTGTCCAACATAAATTATTACTATTACTTAGTACCTTATATGCAGCCAAATGATCTTCTGCTGCTGTTGTCGTTTTCCTTTTTGATTCCGTTGATTGAAAACGATATAAATTTAGATCCGTTCTTGCTTGTAAAATACCAGCCGTTCCTATTGTTATGATCTTATGAACCCCTTCTTCTTCCATTTGCTTAATAATTTGTGGCATACTCTTCGCTAATGTTCCATTTTGATCCGTTCCAAGTGCACTAATTACTATATCGCTTCCTTCTATCGCTTTTTTTATATCATTTTCGTTCAATACATTACCTTCTATCACTCGTAACCTTTCATGTTGTATTTCTATTCTATTAAAATCACGCGCTAATGCAGTCACTTCAGCTGAATCCTTTAATGCTAAATTAATTATGTTTGAACCTACTCGTCCTGTTGCTCCCAATATACATACTTTCATTTGTTTTCCCCCTCTTTCATTCTCTTTCTATTTTTCAATAATATCAATCAATTTACAACAAAAAAGCTTCCTCATATATGAGAGGAAGCTTTATTATTTTTATTTTTTCTCTTTAGAATCAGTAGACTTCTCGGTTCCGCTTGTTTCTTTATCCTTTTTATCCTCTTGTTGTGTTGTTGTGTCGTCTTCTTTCTTCTTGTCTTCACCTTTACTACAACCTACCATTAATAAAGAACTTGCAAGTGCCATAGCAGTTAATGATTTAACCCATTTGTTCATTTGCGTTTCCTCCCTGTGATAGAATATGTACAACCTCATATTACTCTCTATTTTTAAAGGAGAGATTGAAAAACAGTAAATATACGGTAAATTTTTGTAAATCTTCTGATAACAAAAACTAATTTAAATTTACATATTTCATTTCCAATCGATACACAATAAAACTAATTTTTTTCTCTAAATGGACATAAAAAAACTAAGGCGCATACCATTCCGCCTTAGTTTCTCATGCAAACTTTTCATTTTCATATAGATGTGTAATCTTATATTCCTTCTTCATAACATATTGCCACACACTATAAGCGTAACGGTTCATTTTCAGGAAACAATTTTCCAAAAATGAGCGGAACTCCGGATTAGCAACTTCCACTGCAACTTGAGCAAACTTTAGAGCTAATCGTTTTAAGTGCGCAATATAACATGTTGCAATATGAATATCCCCTGTATATTTACTAACTGTTTCCTTTTCCATTTCATGCAAACCAAACTCCGTTGTTTCACAGGTTATATGCTGCACATTCTCTCCTTCTTGAAAATTTACTTGTTCATTATATGCTTGTAACATATATGGTAAATGGTGCTGTAATAGATTTTTTAATTCTTCGTCTCTGACCTTTCCAGCATACTCTCCAACCTTGTATATTAGCATATAACTATATCTCATTAATTCTTTCATACAATCCATGAAAGTGCCTCCCTTCTCTAGGGTCTATATGTTATAAATATGATGCTAAAACATTCGCTATTCTTGCTAAAAACCAATCCCATCTACTAATTTTCTCAAAATCTTCTTCAGAAAATCGTTTTGATTTATGAAAGTCTACCTTTAATCGACTCCATACTTCATCAACAACTGTTTTATCATATATGATACAGTTAGACTCACAATTTAAATAAAAACTTCTATTATCAAAATTCGCTGTCCCAATATCAACAATTTCTCCATCAATGATTGCTACTTTCCCATGAAAAAATCCATTTCGATATTGATAAATCTCCGCTCCAGCATGTAACATATCTTTCAAATATGGATAGGCAGCTTGTTTTAACAATATGGCATCACTTTTAAATGGCACGAGAATTTTCACATTAACACCACGATTTAATGCAGCTTTTAACTCTTTCACCATTTCTTTACTTGGTACAAAATATGGTGTAGCGATAATTAAAGACTTTTTAGCCTTTTTTAAAAGTGCCCCATACTTTTCCCATAAGCCTTTTCCATTTGAAAATAAATATTGATATTTTACATTCCCTAATGTCGGTATACTTTCATGTATAGGCATTTTTTCTCCTGTATCTTCTTTCCAATCTTCGGCGAACTTTCTTTCCATATCCGCTGCACCCTCACCATGGATGCGCACGTGATAATCACGCCATGGCCCAAACTTCGGATCTTGTCCAAGGTACTCCTTTCCGATATTAAAACCACCGACGTATGATACCTTTCCATCTATCGTAACAATACGTCTATGATTTCGTTGATGCAAAGAATAGAAAACATTTTTCAGTTTCGGTTTTTTACTAAATGTAAACTTCACACCGTTTTCCTTTAATCGGCTAATTACCTTTTTCTTCAGCTTATATCCACCTATCCGATCGACTGACAATTTCACTTCTACTCCACTAGATGCTTTTTTCTCTAATAACTGTAAAAACTCTTCGCTTATTTCATCTTTTCCTACAATATAAAAATGGATATATATATACTTTTCTGCTTCGTTTATATCCTCAAATAATTTTCTATATAACTCTTCACCGTTCGTATATAGTTGAAATTCACCTAATCGAACTTGTCCTAATTCATATTCACTAGCCATTTCCTTCCCCATTTCCACATCGATGTTCATCCAAATGAATACACCTATTAAACAAAGGATTATAGCGAAAAAGTGCTTCATGGATAAATTCCTTTCTCCACTTACTGTTATTTCTATATCTTCCCTTTTTTATTACATTATCATTCAAGAAAATATGTCATTGCATGATATATGTCCATATCAAACAATAGCTCATTTGCATATTGTATGTTGTATCTTAAAATAAAAGGAGGAAATAACAATGGGCTTCGCACATGGTAATGGATTTGCGCTATTAGTCGTATTATTTATCCTCTTAATCATCGTCGGTGCTGCTTGCTTCTGCTAAGTAGCTACTGTCATATGATATGTGGATGAAAAAACTATAAAAGCGGACACCTATTTTTAGGTGTCCGCTTTTCATTTTAAAACCATTTCCGCCTGCTATTGTAACTTAAATGGCTAAACATTTATCTCAAAAGGTTAACAATGTGGCTACTTTCTTACTCTCTGCCTTACGTATATGACGCTGCTCTGCACGTAACACTGCAATACGATGTAATTCTTTCTCTTCTTCTGTTTCAGGGATAACACGCGGTACTGGAACTGGATTATTTCCCTTACTAAGTGCAACAAAAGTAACGAATGACGTTGCCGCTATACGCTTCTCACCTGAAATTAAATCTTCAGCCACTACCTTCACAAACACTTCCATCGAAGTTCTTCCCGTCCAAATTACGAAAGATTCATAACTAACACAATCTGAAGAACGAACAGGATGTAAGAAATCAACCCAGTCCATAGATGCTGTGACACATTCCTTTCTCGAATGTCTGGATGCTGAAATAGAAGCAACCATATCCATCTCCGCTAATATCTTCCCACCAAATAGCGTGTTATGATCATTTAAATCTGTTGGGAATACCCGGCTCGTTTTGAACACCCTTGACTCATTGGCTGTTTTCCCCTTTACTTCTGTCATTGTTATCACCCCTTTAATGATCTATCCCTAATATTTCAATAATCCCTATACTAAATGAACTACACGTTTAATATTAGCAACATTCAGAACTTTTAGTCCACAAAAAAGAACCGATTTTATCAATCGGCTCCTCTAAATACATATTGTTCTTTCGGCTGTTCAACTTTATTCCATTTTGTTACTTCTAATACAGGAATATTCGCATGAAACGGCTGATAAAACTCAGTAGTTATCTCTCCTTCTACTTGAATCCAGTCATCATTATTCCACTCTACGCCTTCTGGTTTTTTCACTAACATACCATATACACCAGAATCCGCTACACAGTGTATAATACCGAAACGGAATAAGAAATATTGTTCTTTTTTAGAAGAATCATCTCTAAAAACAAACCCTTTAAAAGATAATTTTTTCCCAGTAAACTCGCCAGGATAATTATAAATTGTTTCCATACCCTTTAGGAAGTCTTCATCTTTCAAATTAATATTGTCTTTCGTAACAAACTCTTTCTTCCCTTTTTCCATTACACCGCGGTATCCTTCTTTCCCGTAATAAATGCTCGTATCAGGTCTTAGAAATTGTCTTGTCATAAATGGATCCTTACTTTCTGCTTGTGCAACAGGAAAATGAAATCCTTTCGCCTTAACAATATCTGAATCTAACGTTGCAATCGGGAAAAATAAGCCTGAGATAATTGGAAAACAAAACAAGGAGTACGAAAATGCTTTTTTCCACCATGTATTCTCATCTTTTGAATGATCATGTCCGCAATGGCTATGGTCACAACTGCAATCATTTTTCTCTTTTTCCTTTTGGTGCTCTTTTTGGAAAACGACGATAATTTGTATAATCGTTAAGAAACCTAAAATAATTGCTGCTGTTGTTGATAAATAGGCATACTTCATATTGATATACTTCGTAATGTTACCGGAAATATGAAGCTGCGCAATTAATATTGTAAAACCTAATAATATATATGCTCGAAACATAACCTACCACCCCATCGCATAAATGAGTAGTGAGCTTGCATAAACAACAAGAGTAACTGTAACTATAACAACAATTACAAATTTAGTTTTAAATGTCGCAAGCATCATAAACATATTTTTAATATCCACCATCGGTCCGTAAACGAGGAACGCGACAAGTGAAGCTGTTGAAAACGTACTTTGGAACGAAGAAGCGATAAATGCATCTGCCTCTGAACAAAGTGATAATATATAAGCAAGTCCCATCATAACAGCTGATGAAGAAAACGGACCTTGTCCAATAGCAAGAAGTGTTGAAGTTTGTACAAACGTTTGTACCGCTGCTGCAATTAACGCACCTAGTACTAAATATTTTCCCATTGAGAAGAATTCCTCAACAGCGTGTGTACATACATCCCACATTTTTTTACGCAGTGGACGCTTATTATTCACTTCTGGGAAGTGATCATCTCTTAATTGATGTTCTTTAAACATAAAGGATAATATAATTCCAACGATAATGGCTACGATAATCGCTACAATAGAACGATACCATACCATGTGCATACTACTCCCAAAGGCAACGTATGTTGCAAATAAAACAACTGGATTAATAATTGGACCAGTTAACATAAATGCAATCCCTGCGTATGGTGGAACGCCTTTTCCGATTAATCGTCTTACAATCGGAACAATTCCACATTCACAACCTGGAAACAACATGCCTAAAAAAGTAGCTAATAAAACAGACAGAAATCGGTTCTTCGGCATCCATTTAGCCACCATATCTTCTGTCACGAACATTTGAATGAATCCTGAAATAAATACACCAATTAGCACAAACGGAAGTGCTTCGATCAATATGGAGATAAAAATTGTATTCATTTGCAGGAATGCTTTCGGTAATTGAAACAATTCCATGATGTATTTCCTCCAACTTTTCATTAACAATATGTAATTTTAACCCCATTTCATTAATTGGACAAGGTTTATATGGCATACATACCCTTTATATACATTACATTGTACAAGTTATATTCTATTCAAAATTTGAGATTTCATAGCAAAAAAGCTGCTCTAGCGTAGTTATATAACTATGCTAGAGCAGCTTTTTTATCGTTAAAAGTAACGTTTCTTCCAAAAAACAAAAGCTAACGTGAAAGATAGTGTTACACATATGATGAGTACAATTACAAAACCGTGGGCTTCCCCTTCAAACGGAACCTTTACGTTCATTCCAAAGAAACTAGAAACCATCGTCGGTAAAGATAAAATGATTGTAATTGACGTTAACAGTTTCATAACACTATTTAAATTATTTGATATAACGGAGCTAAAAGTATTCATCATTCCACTTAAAATGTGACTATATATTTCCGCCATTTCAATAGCCTGCTTATTTTCAATTAATACATCTTCTAATAAATCTTGATCGTCTTCATACATTTTTAAAAATGTACTATTACGCATTAACTTTTGAATTACAATTTTATTAGCCTTTAATGACGTTGTAAAGTATACTAAACTTTTCTCAAGGCCTAATAATGTGAAGATCTCTTTATTTTTCATTGACTGATTTAATTGATGCTCTAAATCAATTGTTTTTCGATTTATTTGCTTTAAGTATCTTAAATAATAAGTAGAAATCGTATATAAGAGCTGAAGTGCAAAGCGCGTCTTTTTAAACGTATAAAATTCTTTAATACGTTGATTAATAAAACGTTCAAAAATTGGATTCTCTTCTAAGCAGATTGTAACAAAACAATCCGGCATCACAATCATACCTATTGGAATCGTGTCATAAATCGAATTTCCTTCTTCGTCATGTCTAACTGTCGGAATATCCACGATAATTAAAGTATTATTGTCTTCCTTTTCAATACGAGAGCGTTCTTCATCATCCAAAGGGTCTTTAATGAAATCTAAGTCTACATTTAAAGTTTGTACTAGATATTGAATTTCTTCTTCTGTTGGATGAAGTACATTAATCCAGCACCCCTTTTGCATTTCCTCAATCTCTTGTAGTTTTCCGTTTCGGTCTGTTAAATATATATTTAACATACTATCACCCCGATTCTTTTTACATGTAGGAATCTACCTCTCTTAAATCACAGTTTTTAAACCGCCATTCTCAGCATATGAAACATACGTTTAAATTTCAATAGAAAAATTATTTTGAAAACGTTTTTATAGGAAAAATATTATAAAGTGAAACTTTAATCAGTGGGTGGCTTCATCCCCCACTGATTATTAGCCCTCACAAATCGGGCTTTTACGGGCTACCCGCCCCCAACCAAACTTCTTTTCTTTCACTGAATTTTGAGGTGAGGGTCTCACTGCCCGTTAAAGCGGGATAAACATAGAAAAAGACAGAGTGCTCTCTGCCTTAAAAGCTTATGTTGCCTTTATAACATATTTAGAAAGCATCCACAAGTTAAACCCGACTGAAATCGTATAGCCAGCGTATGTTGAAATGATAAAACTTACATAATCGAAATACGGAAGCAATACAATATTTAAAACTATCTTCACAATAATTCCAATCACTAGTCCTAGCACCGTCTTCTGCTGTTGATTGATTCCTTGTAGCATAGCAGCCGTTACTGTAAAAAGAGAAAATAATATGCAAGCAGGAGCATAATACTGTAAAATGATTCTCCCCATCTCTGGATCATTTCCAGCACCGAATAAAAGAGTATATACAGGCTTGGCTAACACCATCATTCCAATTGCCGCCGGTACCGTAATCGCTACTACTAATACATTTGTTCTCGTAAAATGTTTGTACAATAGCTTCGTATTTCCTGCTGTGTAAGCTTTCGTCATCTCTGGTACGAGAGACATACTAAAAGCTGTCGCAACGGATACCGGAATGAGCACAACCATTTGAACAAGACCAATTATCGCATTAATTTTTTCCGCTTCTCCTTGCATATACCCTATTTGTATAAGTAGTTTATTAATTGTAAATGTATCAATCGTCTGATACAACGGAATTGCTAAGCCCACCACAACAAAAGGAATAGAATATGTAAAGAGCTCCTTATAAAGCGAGAAAAAAGATTTCGTTGTTTGTGGTATACTTGCCATTTCTTTTTTCTTTAAGTGCCTTCTCCTTCTCATATAATACGCACTTAAAACAGTTAATCCACCAACCGCTCCCATAAAGGCACCAAATGTTGAAATACCAACTGCTAGCGAGACAGATGCTTTTAAAATATATAAAACGACAAAGCTTCCTATTAAAATGGTTAAAACCCGAAAAAATTGCTCTACAACGACACTTAATGCAGAAGGCCCCATCGATTGGAATCCTTGAAAGAAGCCCCTTAATAAACTCATTACTGGCACAAGTATTAACGCAAAACTTACAATTCGAATATTAGTAGTAACCGCTCCTACACTATTCCCCGTTTGATCATTCCCATCGATGACAAGCTTAGCTAAATGCGGAGCTAGCATATATAACGTAAAACACGAAATGACTCCCATTATAAACATAAACACGATTCCACTTTTCAACACTCTCTTAACCGTATGATAATCATTCAGTTGATCATATTTTGATACCATTTTTGAAACTGCAAGTGGTAATCCCATTGTCGCAATGCTGAGCATGATGGTATAAGGACGATATGCATACGTGTATAGAACGTAACCACTCGTACCGACCATCGCTGTAAATGGTATAACATATATAAACCCTAACATTTTTGATATCATCGTTGCCATCGTTAAAAATATCGTTCCACGTATAAACGGTGACCCTTTCATCACATTCCTCCGCTACGCTTTATTATTACACATTATGGACAACTCCTTTTTTTTAGAACCGGAAACAAATAAAAAAGCCAATGAAAAATCATTGACTTTAACGCGCAGCTTTTTTCTTTTTGAAATACTTTAAACCAAAGTATAGAGCAATAAAAAGAACAGCTCCTATAATTATGTAATGTGTGTAATCAGATGCATACTCTTTAATTTGTCGCCAATTCCCACCAAGTTTTTCACCTAAGTATATAAATAGAATTGACCACGGAATGATCGCTACAACCGTATAAAGTGTAAATAGTTTTAATGGCATCTTAGCTAGTCCTGCTGGAATAGAGATCGCATGACGTACTACTGGTATAAAGCGCGCAGAAAATATTACGCCTGCTCCATAACGTTTAAACCAACCTTCTGCTATGTCTAAATGATGTTTATTAATAAGTAGATATTTCCCGTATTTCTCTACAACCGGACGCCCTCCGTAGTATCCAAGCCAGTATAAAAAGATTTGTGCTAAAGTACCACCAATCGTTCCGGCAATAACTGCACCAACAAAACTAATTTTACCATTCGCTACTAAAAAGCCAGCATACGAAAGTACAATTTCACTTGGGATTACTTCAATCATTAAAGCAAGAGCTACTCCAAAGTAACCTAAGCTTGCAAAAAATTGCAATAACTGATCTATTATGTTTGCTAACATGTTCTTTTTTATCTCCTTTTTTCTTCACATACCATCCCATTATTACATAAAGGCTGCAATCTGCCAATATCTTCATTTTAACAATATGTACAATTCAAGCAGGATTAATCTATTAATTTCTCTTTCTGTGGGTCTTTCATGTAGGCAAACATCTCTTTAATTTGGTCTTCTGTATTTCTAGCAATTGATAAATTAGGCAATTCATTTTCACAAAAAAACTCCACCTCTTCTGTTTCAATGCTAGTTTTCTTTTCTCCACCAATAATCTCGCATCCAATGAAAATCTTATATACATGCGTCGCCGATGGAGATGGTTGATGTTTTTCTTTATCAAATATAGCTAGTAACTTAAAATGATCTACCTCATAACCAGTCTCTTCGAAAACTTCTTTTGCTGCAACTTCGGTTGGCGTATAACCGACATCAGCCCATCCACCTGGCAATGCCCATTTCCCATCGCTTTTTTCTTTCACAAATAATAACTTTTCATTTTGAAAAACAACCGCTCTTATATCAACTTTAGGTGTTTGATAGCCTGTCTCACTTGCAAATAATTTCTCTACGACTTCCCAATCTGTTTTCGTGTAATGTGACATCATTGAAATAGAAATATCTCGTAATTGCTGGAAACGCTCAATATCATACACATCCTTAGAATACGTTAAACCCGCTTGAGCTATAGATTGTATTTGTTTTACCCAATCAATCCATTTAATCGTCATATATCCGCATCCCCATTCTCTATCAAATATATTACTTCATTTTTATTGATACATCTTTATTATACAAAAAAAAGAGATTGATAACGTTTCAATCTCTTTCAAAATTAATCCAATTCATGTAAGTGGTCTTGTATATACTTTCTTCTCTTATTTATATATTCATAAATCATATCAGCCTCTTGATCAAATGTTTCTAATTTTTCTTTCATGTATGGATCTTGTAGTAAATATGGACGAATCAATTCACACAACCCTTCTACTTTCGGCCTCATAAACGAAACTGTAAATTGATCTTCTAATATTTCTTCTAAAATACTTCGATACTGCTTTCTAAATACAGGTATGTCTAGCAATCTTGCACTTAACGTATTATACCCTTGAATGCGAATATATTCATGATTAAGTGGTCTTCCTTGTACATCTCGCCCCCAAGTCGCATCATAATCCCACGGTATAACTTCAAATAAATTTGTTTCATCATTATGATATAGTGCGTAGTTATGAACGAAACCATCAAAGTTTTGTGTAAAAATAACTCCTGCTAACCATCTTAAATATTTATCGACATGTAGAAACTTCCCAATCTCTTTTTCATAGGCTTCCCTCGTCAAAGTATTCGCTTGAAATACAAATTCACTCAGTTGTTCTTCACTATTTTTATTCGAATATTTAAATTCATAACCCGCAAAGAGCTCTGTCTTAACATCTTTATCTCGTTCACTCATTAATGAAAAATTCGCATCATCATCTATCGCATAATAAATAGAACCACTCGGTAATCCTCTATTTTTCAAAAAATTTTCATCAACCGATTCTAACTGTAAATACACACCTTGAATTTGACCATTAATTTTTATAAATACATGTTGTGATTTTGGCGAAAGTACACCAATATCATGAAAAAAATCTAAAGATAATTTATTTCGTATGAGAGACGGATCCATAAACTCCGAATTTAAATGAAACTCTTTCGCACCTTGAAATTTTTTAGGCTTATAAAACATAACATGATAAGACTTTTTCTCAAATTCGCGAATATGAGCCCCACGGTATACGATATCAATGTCATACTTCTTTTTTCCATAAGTTAATTTTGCTGGCACTGGACTATCTGACCAAATGTCCTTTTTCAATTCCACTAAGTACATTGGATGAACAAAAAAATCATATGAAGGCAGCATGTTTTCTCATCCCTTCTCAGTTCTCTTCATTCAATGTATGCGCCTTGTCTTGTCCATACATCCGCAATCATCTATTTATATAAAATTACACTCTTGTCCTGTTCAGAAAGATGCCTACATACATATCATGTTAAGGAAAAAGAATACCTTTTCACTTTAATACATGATAAGGAGGATTTCTATGAAACGTGATATTAGAAAAGCTGTCGAAGAAATCAAAAGTGCTGGGATGGAGGATTTCTTACACCAAGATCCAAGTACTTTTGAATGCGATGATGATAAATTCACTCATCATCATTGTACAACTGGATGTAAATGTACAACTGGGGGTAAATGTCCAAGAACAAGATGTACTCGCGTGAAACATTGTACGTTCGTTACAAAATGTACACATGTAAAAAAATGGACATTCGTTACGAAATGTACTCGTGTACGTGTTCAAAAATGGACGTTCGTTACGAAAGTAACGCGTAGAAAAGAATGCGTTTTAGTTACAAAACGTACTCGCAGAAAACATTGCACTTTCGTTACAAAATGCATACGCTTTGAAAAGAAATTTTTCTGGACAAAACGAAGTTTCTGTAAAAAATGCGAATTCTTCCCTAACAGACACGGTCACTCTTGCGATGATTCATGTGATCATGGTAAAGACTGTCACGATAGCGGACACAAATGGAATGATTGCAAAGGCGGACATAAATTCCCATCTTGCAAAAATAAGAAATTCGATCACTTCTGGTATAAAAAACGTAATTGCTAGGTTTTATACCACCAAAAAGGGCCGCTTTGCGGCCTTTTTTCATTCATTGAAAGTGACTTATATCTGCAAATTGTTTCACTTTACCAATACCCTCTTCAAATTCTATTATGCTCAAACTGGCACTATGCATAAATGGATCATCCCACACATTTTCTATTTCAATTCCCGCGAAATGCCCTACAAGTAATTTTGCTGCTGCCGCATGAGAAACAATCAATATGTTTTGTCCTTTATGCTTCTCTAAAAGAAGCTGCATCCCTTCAATTACTCTTTCATAAACGGCCTCGAAATTTTCGCCTGATGTTGACTGAAAAAGATGTGGCTCATTCCAAAATAGATGTACTTCTTCTGGAAATTGCTTTTCTATATCCGCGATTGTTTGTCCTTCCCATATACCCATGTTGATTTCATAGAAATGCTCATCCGCTATAATGGGTATATCACGTTCCCCTTTTATTAACTCTGCCGTATCAAGTGTTCTTTCGCTCGGACTACTATAGATCGCATGAATTGGTAAATCTTTCATTCGATTCCCTAATTGTTTTGCCTGAACTATACCATTTTCAGTTAAAGCAGAATTTTTCCGTCCCTGCATTCGCTTCGCTACATTCCACTCTGTTTCACCATGCCTTGTTACATATATAGTTGTTTTCATTTCTTACTCCCCCTCACCATGTTGGTTGTAATTCCCATGGTTCAACTCTCCCTACAATCCACTCCGCTCGTTTACTTTCAATCCCTTTTATAACTCCATCAGCTATCTCTTCATGCGTAAGCCATCTCCCATATGTATCTTCTAAAATAAAACCTAAAATAATTCTATAATAAATACATCGCGTACTTCCTATTTTTTGTGCAGGCATACGTGATGCTTTACTACCTAAAATATGAAATAAACTATATGTTTTAGACGACAAATCTAGTTCTTTACAAATATTTGATAGTGCATGCTTTGCACTTGTGTGTACCCATGCAACAACTAATGTAATCGGGCCATTTTTCTTAATTGTACTTTTAATAGCTAGCTTTACATCTGCATCATTATGATAATCTAACGAAAGGCATGTAATATTTTCTGGTGCAGAACTCATTCGCTTAACATTTTCTAAATTCACTTCATCTCGCCCGATAATAGAAACATAAAATCCTTTCTCACAAAGCCACATAGAAACTTTCTTTAGCATTCCTGTTCCACCAATTACAAGTGCATGCAAATGCTATCCCTCCCTAATAAAATGTCATATGAGGTTTCTCATCCCTATAATAATTTAAACGGTCTTGCAGTGTCCCTGAGTGAAACTCAAATTTATGACCGTCAGGATCAACAAAGTATATAGATTCACAATCTCTGATATCACGTTCTCTTCCTTGTAAAATATGAACATCATTTTCTTCTAATCGCTGTATTAAACATTTAAAGTCTTCTCGTTCAACAGAAAATGCAATGTGCGTATAGGATTGATGAATCTCATTTCTCGGAATATGCGTCTCTTCATTAAGCGCTATCCATACTCCACATATGTTAAAATAAGCCAATTTTCTTCCTTTAACTAATAATTCTCCTTCTAATACTTTTTCATAAAACATAATAGAGTTTTCTAAATTAGATACCGAAAAACAAATATGATTGATTCCCCTTAACAACTATAATTCCTCCTTATACAAATAAAAGATGAGCGAAAATTCACTCATCTTTTATTATACTATTTTTTTGTAATATATGCCCATTTATAACTGAAGTCCCCACCAAACGTATGATTAGCAATACCTTTTACAAATGGCTTCTCTAAATAAGCTGTACTTTGTTGGTACGTAGGAGAAATTGCTGCGTCTTGACCAATTAAGATTTTTTCAGCTTCCGCAAGTGCATTCCAGCGTGCTTTATCATCTTTTAATAGCTCTCCTTTTGATTTCGCTACTAAATCATCATACTTCGGATTAGAATAATCCATTTCATTAAATGAGCTTCCAGTAACAAACATATCAATATAAGTCATTGGATCCGGATAATCAGGGCTCCATGCAGATAATGAGAATTCATATTGGAATTTCTTTTCTAAATCTAGCTTCTGCTTGTATGGTTGCTGTTTCAAATTCACTTTAATACCAGGCAAGTTTTTCTCTAGTTCTTCCTTAATAAAGTCGCCCACTTTTTTACGGCTACCGTTATCATCGTTTAGTAATTCAACCGTAATTGTATCTTGACCAAGCTCTTTCTTCGCTTCTTCCCATAATTTTTTTGCTTTCTCTGCATTATCTTTACTATCACGGAAGTTTTTATTTACAGAGCGGAAATCTTTTCCATCCGGACCTGTCGTAAATTTTTCAGGTACTAAGAAATATGCTGGCAATGAACCGTCATTTAAAATGACATCAGCAATTCCTTTTTTATCGTATGCTAAATCAATCGCTTCACGTACTTTTTGGTTTTTAAATGTTGCATTTTTTTGGTTAAAACGCAAGAAATATATGCGTGGATCTAACTTCGTTTTAAATTCATCTGGCTTATTCTTTTTATATTTATCAACAAATTCAGAAGTTAAAATAACTCGATCTGCTTGATCACTATCATATAAATTTACTCCTGTGCTTGTTTCCTTCACAATACTTACATTAATTTCGTCTAATTTTACAGTATCTTTATCCCAATAATTAGGATTTTTCTTCAACTGATAATTTTGTTCATGTTTCCATTGACTCATTGTAAATGGTCCATTATATAATAATTTATCTGCTTCTAATCCGTATTTATCTCCTTGCTCTTTCACATATTTTTCATTTAATGGGAAAAATGTAGGGAACGACGTAAGCTCAAGAAAATAAGGTGCTGGTTGCTCTAATTCTACTACCAACGTTTTATCATCCTTCGCTTTAACACCCAATTGATCTGCTGGTAATTCACCTTTATTTACTTTCTGTGCATTTTTCACATCAAATAAAATGAATGCATATTCTGCCGCTAATGCTTTATCTAATGTACGTTGCCATGCATATACAAAATCTTGTGCTCGAACTGGATCACCATTTGACCATTTCGCATCACGTAATTCAAATGTATATGTCTTTTTATCTTCACTAATCTTCACATCTTTTGCCATACCTGGTGTTGGTTTATTATCTTTATCTAGACGATATAAACCTTCCATTGCATTTACAAATACACGGAAAGATACAGAATCCGTTGATTTAGATGTATCCATTGAAGGAATTTCAGCTGTTTCTAGTAAATTTAAAACTTGTTTATCTGCCATTCCCTTATTCGATTCTTTCTTCGTTGTCGAAGCCTTCTCACCATTCCCACATCCCGCAACCAATACACTCGTCGTTAATGCAAGTGCAGCAATTGTTGTTGTCTTTCTCTTCATTCTTCCTTCCCCCAATCTATATGTATAAGTTAAATCCTATTTAATATATTTTATTATACAAAAGATTCTGATTATTTTAAATATTTATTTTTACAAACATAGAAAAAAGCGGTTAGAAATTTCTTTCCAACCGATTTTTTAAATAGCATTTACTTGTAATCCATCCTCTATATCAAATGGATTTTGAACTTTAAATATTTCTTCCATCAGCTTCAAAAACTCTTCTTCAGTTTTAGATTCACCATTAACCATAAGTGAGTATGGTTCCACTTCACCTAATTTATAATCGACAACAAATTGAATCTTCACCTTTTGTCTTGGCGTTCCGGTGTTATATCCTTGGAATTCTACTAATTCTAACCCTTCCGTTCCACGATAATATATCCAACCTGAATTTTGAAAATAATTTTCGAAAGATTCACCTATTGAAAAGAAAGGATATTCATAAAGTGAGCTTGTACGAACCTTTTGAATAACGTCTCGATCAGTCGGAAAAAAGAAATGACTAAAAAATATGCTAGCAACTGCTAAAATAGTAACAATTGTCGCTCCCATTTTGCTCGTTCCGCCACTATCATTGATTAGATAGTTTTCAACTGATTTATCTTTTATTTCTCTTGCTTTTATTCGGTATATACGTCTTTCCGCAAATTGATAGTATAATCCATTTGCAAAAATCCCCATTCCAAACAGAATAAAAATGAGTAATAAAAACGTCAGAGGCACCATATTAATGATTGGCAACGCTACATTAAATCCCATATAGTACGAAAATGCATCACAAGCTACTAATAACAGCATAAATAAAGCAGCTGGTATATAATATTTACGATATCCTAGCCAGCCTATATTGAAAATAGCAGCCCAACCATTCCAGCTCCACCTAGCAATCCGCTTATTCTCAAGCTCCCATTTCCTTTGATAATACGGATATTGTCTCCCTACATATACTTCCAGTTCTTTATCTATTAACGAGCTACCTTCATCTTGTTCATTATCCAAGTTTCGCTGACAACTTGCACAATTTAACTGTTCCTCCTCGCAAGGTTGCCCACAATTTATACATTTCAAAACAATCCCTCTTCCCATCCATACGTCATTTCAAAATACCTTCGTGTTTTAATAACCACTCTTTCCTCCATAAACCACCAGCATATCCAACAAGCTTTCCACTCTTTCCTATTACACGGTGACATGGAACAATTATTGAAATTGGATTCCGACTATTCGCCCCTCCTATTGCCCGTACAGCTTTTATATTTCCAACTTTCTCTGCAATATCTAAATATGAAGCACTTACGCCGTATGGAATAGTATAAAGTGCATCCCATACATTTTTTTGAAATGCTGTTCCCTCTGCAGACAGCGGGACCGTAAACTCTTTTCTTTTCCCTTTAAAATATTCATCTAACTCATTTATACATTGTTCTATCATTTCATTTTTATTTTCTTCTTGTCGTTCATCAACAAATATAACAGACGTAATTCCTTCTTGATTCGCTGTAATTTCAAGCAAACCTACTTCGCTCTCATAATAAGCCTGGTACATATGCCATCCTCCAATTCAGTTCATATTAGTCATTGTAACACGAATATACAAAATTTTTCGTATAAGCGTTTTATTAGAGAAACAAAAAAGAGAATGGTAAAATATAAGAAAATTCAATCAAGGAGGCTATTTGATGAATTCCAAGCTTTTTTCACCTTATACAATTAAGAACGTTACACTAAAAAATCGTATCGTTATGTCGCCTATGTGTATGTATTCATCAGGGAGTGAGGATGGCAGCGTTACGAATTTTCATCTCATTCATTATGGAACTCGCGCTGCTGGCCAAGTAGGTTTAGTTATGGTTGAAGCAACTGCGGTGTTAGCTGAAGGACGAATTTCTAACAAAGACTTGGGCATTTGGGATGACAACCTAATTGAAGGCTTACATAAAACGACTACTTTTATACATGATAACGGTGCAAAAGCTGCCATTCAACTCGCTCACGCCGGAAGAAAAGCTGAATTAGATACGAATGCTTTCGCTCCTTCTGCAATTCCTTTTAATGATACGATGAAAATACCAGTAGAAATGAATATACAACAAATCAAAGAGACTATATTAGCTTTTCAGAAGGCCGCGTTACGTTCAAAACAAGCCGGATTTGATGTTATCGAACTACATGGCGCTCACGGTTACCTTATCAATGAATTCCTATCACCACTTACTAATAAACGAACGGATGAATACGGCGGCTCACCTGAAAACCGTTATCGTTTCTTACGCGAAATCATCGACTCTGTAAATGAAGTTTGGGACGGACCAATATTTGTTCGTATTTCAGCAAATGATTATCATCCTGACGGGCTAACAGTTCAAGATTATGTTCAGTATACAAAGTGGATGAAAGAACAGGGAATAGATTTAATCGATTGTAGTTCTGGTGCAGTTGTACCAGCACATATTGATGTGTATCCTGGTTACCAAGTACAATACGCCAAACATATTAAAGAGCATACTAAGATTGCAACTGGTGCAGTTGGATTGATTACGACTGGGTCACAAGCAGAGCAAATTTTAAATAAGAACGAAGCAGATTTAATTTTCATCGGACGTGAATTACTTCGCAATCCGTACTTCCCAAGAATAGCGGCCAATGAACTTGGCTTTGAATTGCAAGAACCTCACCAATATAAGCGAGCACCAGGAAAAATTCATACGAATAAATAAAACCGAGAAGTCATTCTTCTCGGTTTTATTTATTCTATCGTTGTAATTTCATTTGAATTATAAGTATGGATACCCGATTCTTCTCGCAGCGCGGTTATATACATACCTTTCGCCACATCTTTAGCTGAAATTGGTTTATACTTTTTGAAAGCCCCTTTAAAAATAAAAGGAATAATACGAGATAACTTTTCAGCCATTCGTTCGCCGAAACGAAATTCTTGTCGGTTTCCTACTAATAATGATGGTCTAAAAATGTGAATACCACCAATCACTAACTTTTGCAATTCTTCTTCCATTTTTCCTTTCACTTGTGAATAAAAGAAAAATGATTTAGGATTCGCTCCCATAGAAGACACAACAAGGAAATTTTGCACCCCTTGTTTTTCAGCTAAACAAGCAGCTCGTAACGTATATTCATAATCTACTTTTTTAAAATTTGCTTTTGTTTTTGCTTTTTTTATTGTTGTTCCTAAGCAACTAAAAACATCATCCACAGCAAAGAACTCTTTATATTCCTCTAATACCGAAAAATCAACTTGTTTCTGCTGTAACTTCTCATGTTGCAATCGCATTGGCTCTCTTACAAAAATAGTAACCGAATCGTAGTAATCTGATTCAAGTAATAGACGCGTTATCTCTTGTCCAACTAAACCACTTGCACCAAGTATTAACGCTGTTCGCTTATTCATATATGCATATACCTCTTATTTTACTTTTCTCTCCTTCAGTAAAATACAACCTTTAGGAGTTTCCTGCTCTTATTTTACCACAAGTAAAACACTATGCGTACGCATAGTGCTTTACTCACTCTTTTTTCTCATCTCTCTCTTGTAATTTCGTTATTGTTGTAGCGTCCCCTAAATTACTTATTAATCTTCTTAAAAAAATTAATACGAAAGATAATGGCAATACTACCGCTAATATTAATAAAATAGCTTCCATTAAGTAACCCAAGCGCTCATCCCCCTCTTTACCTCCTTTTCAATATATGAAAACAGCGTTGTCACATATGCATGCATTTGCAAAAATAATACACCTATATTTGACAACTTTATAACAAAAACAAATCGGAATGATTATTATTTATTGCAACTTTATTAAAGATGTATTATACTAAGTTCGCAAACTAAAACGTAATTATTCCGTTTTGTATTAAAATGATATTTTTCTTCTATAATTGGGGAAAATATATCCGTAAAAAAGAAAAGAGGAGAACTTCATGCCTAAAAGATTGACTATATTTTCATTCTTACTTATTTTTACCTTAATTTTCGCTGGATGCTCAAATAAAAAAGAAAGTAATGCCAAGAAAGATGGAAAGCTAACAGTTTATACAACGATTTTCCCACTTGCTGATTTCGCAAAGAAAATCGGTGGCGACTATGTAAATGTTGAAGCAATTTACCCACCTGGTGCAGATTCACATACATTTGAACCAAGTCAAAAACAAACAGTACAAGTTGCAAAAGCCAATTTATTCGTTTATAACGGCGCTGAATTAGAACCATTTGCTGAAAAAATGGAAAAAACATTACAAAAAGAAAATGTTAAAATTGTAAATGCATCTAAAGGTATTGAGCTTCGTGCTTCTACTGAAGAAGAGCATCATGATCATGGAGATGGCCATAAAGAAGATGAACATCATCACGATAAAGACCCACATGTTTGGTTAGATCCTACTCTAGCAATGAAACAGGCAGAAAAAATTAAAAATGCACTTGTAGAATTACAACCTGAACATAAAAAAGAATTCGAAAAAAACTTTGCAGCACTTCAAACTAAATTTACTGATTTAGACGATCAATTTAAGGCAGCTGTAGCGAACGCAAAAACGAAAGAAATTTTAGTTTCTCATGCTGCCTATGGTTACTGGGAACAACGATACGGCCTAAAACAAATTCCTATCGCTGGAATTTCAGCTTCTGATGAACCATCTCAAAAACAGCTTGCTGACATTACAAAAACAGTAAAAGAACATAATCTAAAATATATTTTATTCGAAACTTTCTCTACTCCAAAAGTAGCATCTGTTATTCAAAAAGAAACTGGTACAAAAGTTTTACGCTTAAATCACTTAGCTACTGTTTCTGAAGATGATGCAAAAAATAATAAAGATTACTTCACTTTAATGGAAGAAAACGTAAACACATTGAAAGAAGCAACAAACTAATCCATTATATTTTCTAGGCAGCTGAATCTAGTATTCAGCTGCCTTTTTATGTATTTATCCTTGACTTGACCAAAATAACAAGTAAAATTATCCATATTAGCTTTAAAGCTATATTAATTTAGAAGGTGAGTTGGAATTATGAATCTTCACATTTGTGAAGTAACAGCAAAAAATTGGCGTTCAGTAGTTGCTTTAGACGTCGCAAAAGATCAGCAACAATTTATTGAAAGTAACGCGTTTTCTTTAGCAGAATCATTATATGAAGGAAACGGAACGTCAGTAGGTTTATATGATGGAGAAACACTTGTAGGTTATGCAATGTATGGATGGTATTCAGTAAAACATAAAAGTGTATGGCTCGATCGCTTTATGATTGACCAACAATATCAAGGAAAAGGATACGCAAAACGTTTCCTTCGCTTACTCATTCAATTCTTACAAGAAAAATTTGAATGCAAAATAATTTACTTAAGTTTACATCCAGACAACAAACTTGCAATGGGACTGTATGAATCATTTGGTTTCCGCTTAAATGGTGATATTGATGATGAAGGTCCAGTTGTGGGTGTTGTAATGGAGTTACTAATAGACGAAAATACAAGCCTGTGAAAACAGGCTTTTTATTATACATGTATCAATTTTTAGTTTCTTTCCCTTATTTAATTCTGTTTTGCAATCTAATAGAATGCTTATAAAAAATAAGCCTGCGATTTACACAGACTTATTTCACACACTCCTCGAAATGTTCTTGGAACCACTCTTTATTAATATCTCTTCCGATAAAAACTACTTCACTTACTCGCTCTTCGCCCTCTTGCCACTCTCTATCGTACGAAGCAGCAAATAACGTATGTACACCTTGGAAAACGATACGTTTATCTACTCCATCTATCGATAAAATTCCTTTGTAACGATATAAATATTCCCCTAGCTCTTGAACGACAGCTGACATCCACTCATTAAGCTTTTGTAAATCCAGCGGACGTTCTTCACGTAATACAAATGATTTCACACCTTCTAAGTGGTTATGTTCTTTATGAGGGTAAATTTGCAACGTATCTTTCGTTTTAAACGTTTGGATTTGTAATAAAGATGGTATATCTACCTCACAGTTAGTCGCCTCAATTAACTTTGCAGTCGGGTTAATTCCTTGAAGTTCATGCAAAAGATTTTCTTTCTCACTCTCTTCAATTAAGTCTAATTTATTTACTAAAACGACATCAGCAAACGCAATTTGCTCTTTTGCTTCTAATCCTTTTTCAAAATGTTTATGTATATGATAACTATCTACCACCGTTACAACACCATTAATTTGGTATGCAGATTGAATGACTGGATCTAAAAAGAATGTTTGAATAATCGGCCCTGGATTTGCAAGGCCAGTCGTTTCAATTACTAAACCATCAAAATCCATTTTCCCTTCCGCTTTTACGTCCAGTAACTGTTTTAAAGCAACGAGTAAATCTTCACGTACAGTACAGCATAAACAGCCATTTGTCATTTCCATAATTTCTTCTTCCACATTCATAATCAACTGATTATCAATGCCAATTTGCCCTATTTCATTTACAATCACCGCTAATTTCTTACCGTGATTTTCTGATAAAATACGATTTAATAATGTCGTTTTCCCAGATCCAAGAAAACCAGTTAATATTGTTACTGGAATCATTTCGTACATCTCCTTCTAGCTATATGTTTCTACATTATAGCATATGAACACTCCCCCACTTAGCAAATCTTGAAGTGGGGGTTTCTAACGTTTCGACCTAACGGACGATTAACGTCAGGGGAGTTAACACATTAGCGAGCTATTTCACGCCTAACCCCTCTATCCCATTTGTCCATGCATTTGGGATTACCTTTCGTAAAATGTTAGCCGCAGCATTTACATCTGCATTAATTAAAGTTTTATTTGCTGAACGATATATGCCGCGCTCTATTCGTTTTCCTGAAAAAGTTGTATTTTGGTCATTTTCTCCATACGTTGGAATGAAGTCGTTATCCAGAAAACTTGCTTTCGATGTATATGATTCTTCAGTTACAACAACTTGAATGCCTACAGCATTTGCTTTGTATGTAATCATTTGAATCAATAAACTATGTGGGATATGACAAAACGTTTGGTTATTTCTTTTTCCCATATTCGTTTCTTGTTTCCAACTTTTGTTTTGACCAATAACAATTTTACAAACTTCTTCTTGAGCTAGTTTTACGATATGGTGACTAACTTTATGGAAGACGTCTTTTATTTTCAAGTAACGTTTTTGATGAAGTTTTTCTATCCTTTTAGAAGTAAAAGGCCCTTCATTCGTTTGTTTTCCATTTCTAAGAACGCTTGTAAAATGACTCTTCATTTTGTTGTAATATTGATTTATGCTTTTGACATGTTTGCCCTTAACAAGGACAGGTTTCATACCTGTGTTTGTTACGATGGTTGCAAGGTTATCAATCCCTAAATCAATACTCATATAACGAGCATTCTCTTCAATCATTTGTTGTTCAGAAGGAACATCAATTACCAATTCCACTACATATTCATTGTATTTTGGAATCACACGAACTTGTTTCAGTTTACCCTCAGTGAAACCTAGTTTCCCAATATTTAATTGCAATTTCGTCTTTGGAAACTTTAAAAATCTATCGTTTTTAATGATGCAATCTTGGTTTGTATACAGAATCTCTTTTTCAGAAGAACGAATATACTTTGGAATTCTAGGCGGTCCAGCATATTTGTTTGGATTCTTTTTATAGTCTTTTAAACTAGCAAAAAAAGATTTCCAATTTTGGAACAAACCTTTCATGATTGACTGGCTACATTGCGTAGGCAAAGCTCGATAATCATTTTGAATCATAGCCTTAAATAGTGCATCTAGAAAGTTGTAATCTACATAAGGTTTTTCAAAATTAGGTTCTGAAAACAAATTACATGTAATCTCTTTCTGTTCTTCTTTAGGCTTTACTTTCTCTTTTTCCAATTTCTTCTGATAGGCAAGACGTTGTGTGTCATTCATCTTACCAATATTTTTATGAATATGATCCAGAACTTCTTTTTGCAAAGGCTGCAACTCTTTTTCTTGCGTTAATCCAGTGTACACCTGGCGTATATAAAAGTTTGTGGTGTTGTACATGTTCTTAGCGTTATGACAACATTCTTGAAAATAAGAATACATACGATGCCCTTTTTTAATCCAGATTTGAAGAGTTTTATAGTTTGATGGATTTTCCTTTGTCATTTTATTCACCTCCTGTTAAGGATATTATAGCAAAAACGGAACATACGTTTCTGTTTTTTGCTTGAAAATAAAATATTTCTTTCGATTCACCTCACCACCTTCATTTACGTTTAGAGGTGGGAGTCCTCTCGAAAGGCATGATAGAAAAAATCGTTTTTATAGCAAAACATATTTATTGTTTGTACACCTAATTAACTATATAATAATATGTAGTAAGAAAGCCTTTTCAAAACATTATTATTCATCAAGGGGGTACTTATAATGGAGCGAGTTCAAATGGCTGAAACGCTAGAATTTTCTCGTATTATTCAAGGATTTTGGCGTTTAGCAGAATGGAATATGACAAAACAAGAATTACTTTCTTTCATTGAAGATTGTATGGATATGGGAATTACTACTTTTGATCACGCTGATATTTACGGCGGATATACGTGTGAAGGGTTATTTGGCGAAGCTTTACAATTAAAGCCTTCCTTACGAGAAAACATGCAAATTATTACAAAGTGTGGAATCGCTCCCCCATCACCGAAATTTCCAGAGCGATATGTTGCTCACTACAATACTAGTGCAGAGCACATTATTCAAAGTGCAGAAGCATCACTAAAAAATTTACATACAGATTATATTGACGTATTACTTATTCATCGTCCCGATCCTTTTATGGATCCAAATGAAGTGGCAAAGGCATTTTCACAATTAAAACAAGAAGGAAAAGTTCGTCACTTCGGTGTATCTAACTTCTTACCTTCACAATTTAATATGTTAAGTTCGTACTTAGATTTCCCGCTTATTACGAACCAAATTGAAGTTTCTGCATTGCAGCTTGAGCATTTTGAAAAAGGGACAATTGATTTATGCCAAGAAAAACGAATCAATCCAATGATTTGGTCACCTCTTGCTGGTGGGGAAATTTTTACTGGTCAATCCGAACGTGCCGTACGTGTACGCGAAACTATGCAAAAAGTTGCTACTGAGCTAGGTGTTTCTAGTATCGATACGGTTATGTATGCTTGGTTACTTGCTCATCCAGCTAATATGATGCCAATCGTTGGCTCTGGTAAATTAGATCGCGTAAAAACGGCCGCTCTTGCTACAAACGTTAACTTAGATCGTCAACAATGGTTTACAATTTTCGAAAGCTCTAATGGACATCCTGTACCATAATGCATAAAAAGAAGAGCTGTTTTCTTACAGCTCTTCTTTTTCATATGTATTTCTAGTCATGGCAAATACACACATATCCCTTAATCCGTTTCCATCTACCGTAACACTCGCACTTTCTAACGTACCTTCTAACTTAAAGCCTAATTTCTCAGGTATCGCTCTACTCTTCTTATTTAAAGAATCACAACGAATTTCTACACGGTTTGCTTTCAATTCAGAAAAAGCGTAATCCGTTATACCTTTCGCAGCCTCTACCATATAGCCTTTTCCGCTAAACCTTGTATCAATCCAATATCCGATTTCAAATTGAGGTATATCCCAATTAATACGATGTAATCCGGCTGAAGCAATAAATTCACCTGTTTCTTTCGAAAATACTAGTAATCTTAAATCCTCACGTTGCAAAAATTGAATATGTGATTTTCTAATACTTTCTTCTATTTCTTGCTCTGTTTGCTCTTTTTGTGCAAACACCATCCAAGGTTTTAGTTCTTCTATTGAAGCCTGAATTGCATCATATACAACTTTACCATCTCCTGGTTTCGGCATTCGAATAAAAAGCCTGTCAGTATAAAATTCAGAAGGAAAATCGAATAATAACGGATTCACTGTAAACACTCCCTATATTTCTTTTATATATAATAATATCCATCTCAAATTATATAGTAAAGAATTTTCTGAATTGAAAACCTTTTACTCATTCACTTCCACCGCTACACGAATTCCAGATTCAATCGCACCTTGAATCCATCCGTGATATAGCGTTGTATGATCTCCAGCGAAGAATATTCTCCCCTCTGGTTTGACAATCGCTGGTTGCAGCTCAGATTCTTGACCTGCTTGAAAAAGTGCAAATCCTCCAAGCGCATACGGATCCAATGTCCAGCTTTTTGATATTCCAGATATGAACTCATCATACACTTGACCACCTAATATTGTTGCTAAGTTGTGTAATGCGTAATAAATACGATCACCTTTTGATAAACCATCCCATAACAATGCGTCATAAGACCATGTATAGCTACCTAACATCATAGCCGGTCCTTTCTCACCAATTCCATAACTTGGATAATAGGCATAACGAATTGGCAAATCTGTTATAATTCTGCCACCTAATTGTCCTTGTTCTTCCCAAAATCGGCTTTTAAATTGAATTCCTATTTTCGTCGCAGGCATATAATGTAATTCACGAATTGCTTTCCATTTTTCATGAGATATAGAATCAAACGGATCTACTTCTACAAAACGCATTGTCGAAAACGGAATGGTAACAATAACTAAATCTCCTGTAATACTGCTATATTCAAAAGTTTCCTCGTTCCGATAGAAAGCTGTCACACCATTATCGTGTTGATGTAGCTTCATTAATTTTTGATTATATATAATATTCTCTTCTAATTGCGGTAAAAATGACTTTGGCAATCTATCGTTCCCGCCCACAATTTCACAAAATCCGCTCTCCTCTTGCATAATGTATAGAAAGCGTAAAGTCTCTACAAACGATCGTTCCAAAAAACCTTCTAAATCTAATAGAACACCAATCATCTCAATTGTTACTGGCGAAAAGTAAGTATTATACTGATAAGGGTGATACTTCAAAAATTGTCCTGTGGAATATCTCCCAAAATCCTTCACTACAACATCCCAATTTTTCTCTGGATTTCTTTTAATAAAATTTATTATCGGCTGTACTGCTAATAACAATAGTTCTTCAGACGTTTTTCCCACTTCATTCATTTCCACAGGATACCTTAAAATACTTGGATCCTTTTCATATTGTTTCAACGTCGTTTTCCGTCCATTTACGTATATAATATCCGTCTCATTTCTACTAATAAAAGGACTCACCTGTAGCCCAAATTTTCTTATATACGCCATCGTTAATGTATGTGAATACGGAATTCTCATTGCTCCGACATCTAAATATAATCCGGTATCTTCCATTCTAACCGTTTCTATACGGCCACCTACCCGGTTGTTTGCTTCAAAAATTTTCACATCATGTCCTGCAGCCTTTAATAAAGATGCTGAAACTAATCCAGCCATACCAGCTCCCACTACAATAATTTGTTTTGGATTTATCGTCTTCTTCAATCCTTTATCTATAACTTTTAACGCTTCATCCATTTCAGTGTTATACATTATATCTTTCTGCACAATTCCACCCCTTACTTCATCAAATGGACGTTAGTGGTTTAGTGCATTTTATTCATAAATCTCCATAAACATAACACCCTTGCAATTTGAATATTCACTAAAAGTACATAAGAGACAGATTTCATATTTCTTTATGCTTCGTATAATATAGCAACCGCAACGAAGGAGTGACTAAAAAATGAAACATACTTATGATTACCACGCTACAAAAAAGCATTTAGAATTAAAGAAACAAAACTTATGTAAAAAACTTAGCAATATGACACTATCTGAAAAAGAACGTGAACAGCTAAAATGTGAAATTGACAACTATGAATATATTTTAAATCTGGTCGAAATGAATCATTATGAACGCGGATTTTCTCGTTAAAAGCGGAAATAGGATTATCCGCTTTTCATTTTGAGCATTTCACTACGCATTTTTCATAAGTAAATATATAATAGGATGTACATTAAGATTGAGAGGTATATTCTATGATCAAGTTAAGTGTATTAGACCAATCACCTATTTCAGATGGTAGCACAGCAGCCCAAGCTTTTTCACATACAGTTACGCTTGCACAAGAAGTTGAAAAACTCGGATTCACACGTTTTTGGGTATCCGAACATCATAATTCCGTAAGCTTAGCTGGTTCAAGTCCAGAAATACTTATTTCTCATATTGCCGCAAAAACGGATCGTATTAGAGTCGGTTCAGGTGGTGTTATGTTACCACATTATAGCCCATATAAAGTTGCTGAGAATTTCCGTGTTCTAGAAGCACTGTATCCGAACCGCATCGATCTCGGTGTTGGTAGAGCTCCTGGTGGTATGCCAATAGCAACTCGCGCACTTCAAGAAGGAAAAATGGTCTCACTTGATCAATATCCAGAACAAATTGCAGACGTTGCAATGTACTTACATGATCAAATACCAGAAAACCATCACTATGCAAACTTAAAAGCTACTCCAGTTATCCCAACATCTCCTGAAATGTGGATGCTCGGTTCTAGCGGAGAGAGCGCTAAAATTGCTGCAAACAACGGAGCTTCTTTCGCATTTGCACAATTTATTAATGGCTTCGGAGGCCCTGAAGTTATGAGGGCTTACCAAGAACAATATCAGCCTTCATTTTTAGGAGATAAGCCTAATTCAATCGTTGCCATCTTTGTTATATGCGGAGAAACAAATGAAGAAGCGGAAAAAATTGCTTCTAGTTTAGATTTATCAATCTTATTATTAGAGCAAGGAAAACGAACTACTGGTACACCTTCTATTGAAACTGCTCAAAATTATTCATACAGTGCTTATGATTTATTCCGTATAAAAGAAAATCGTCAACGTATGATTGTTGGTGATCCGCCTTCTGTAAAAGAAAAAATAATAAACTTAAGCAAATCATACAATACTGACGAATTTATGATTGTCACGATTACCCATCAATTTGAACATAAATTAAAGTCTTATCGCTTACTAGCAAATGCTTTTAATTTATAACTCTAAAAAGAGATGCATCACATATGATGCATCTCTTTTTCTTACTACTTATTGTTTTTATTTCCTATATATTCAATAGCTTCTTTTAATAGCTCATCAAAGTTAATAGGATAATCATGATCTAAGTTAGGCACAACTTTATACTTATGTTCTATATTCTTATCTCTTAATAATCGTACAAATTGCTGCGTGGATTCGAAACAATCTTCATCTTGATCCCCGCATACTATATATCCTTTTATATGTTTATCCTGCAGCACTCTTAGCAACTCATCCCATTCTTCAATCTCAGGAAGCCATGGTGCCATAAAAATAAAACCATCTACATCTATATCTTTTTGTAAAATCGTATATAAAGCTACTCTTGCCCCTGCAGAAAAACCACCAATTATCACATTTTCTACTGTATGATTTTCTATAAACTTATTGTAATGCTCTTTTAATTCCCCTTTCCCTCTCTCTAAATCATCCCAAACAAATCCATCTGAAAACTGAATTTGTGAAGACTGTAGTAAAGCTAACGTGTAATCTTGTGTCAAAACTGATTTCCAATATGGCTCTATTATTTGAATATTTTCTTGGTCACCATGTATTGTAAGTAGTAGATTCCCCTCTTTCTTGCTATATATATATTTCACATCTGGTCTTTCCTTTTTATGTGCTAATTCTTCTCTTTCTTTACATAATTGCACCATTGTATGAAATTCTTTAAATTTATGTAGTGATTTTAAATCTTCGTCAGAAATTAAATATTCATTTCCATACCAGAATCCCTTTTCTATAATGGCCTCCCTCATTAAATGTAATGCTTCTTTTTCAAGTCCTGATGCACTTGCGAGCGCATACTTAAAATTATATATTTGCGCCTCATTCCCTATTACACCTATAGCGTTTTCCATTATATAATTGTACGCTTCAAAACTTCCTTTATTTGCATAACAACGTAACGTTTCATTTAATAATTGAATGTAAGTCATACTATTTTTCATGTACCAATTCCCCCGAAACTTTTTATAATATTTATTTTGCGAATCTTTATACCACTTTGTGAAGATTTTATATAACTCGCCCTAGCAATATCTTATTCTCCGAATGATACTTAATAGTTATCCTTCCCTATCCAATACATTTAATATAAATATTAATAAACTGAAAAGTCAATATTTTAACAAACAAAAAAAGACAACAATATATGTATTGTTGTTTTCATTACGTCTACCCGCTCTTTTGTTTTTTTCTATCTGGTTTACTTGAAACTAAATAATGTTTTTCTGAAATATATAAGTCTCTTTTTAAGCTACGATTTAAGTAAGGTCCTAGTTTCATTCCGCATATGAGGCGATCTTCGCTACCTTCAACAATTGGGAACATTTCTTTTTCTGTTACGTATTGATCTACTGCCTTTTGTACGACATCAATTTCTTTCACTAGGTTTAAATTTTCTGCTGTATGTTCAAATACCTCAAGCGTTTCCTTCGTTATGAGAAAATCATTTGTTGGAAATGCAGGTAAATACGGTTTTAACAAATCATAATTTACTGTATAATCTTCATTTACTAATACTGTATAAACGATATTAGCATTCGTTTCTAAAAACTGAGCCATCGCTTGTTCTAATTCATCTTTCGTAATTTCCCGCTCTTCTTTTCCAGTTCTGAAAAAGCGAAACATCGCATCGCCTCCTTTTTACTATATTATAGCATAAAAGAAAACTGAAAAATCATAAAAAAACCCATTGAAATAATTTTTCAATGGGTTTCTTTATATTTTTTATCGTTATTTTAAGAATGCACTTAGCATCCATACATGTTGTTCTAATGTTGTATGAATTGCTAACAGCATGTCAGCTGATGTTTCATCGCCAGCTTCGCCCGCAACTTCCATACCTTCTTTTAATTCTTGAATAAGTGCAGAATAATCATTCACTAATGTTTGCACCATTTCTTCTGCAGATTCTTTGCTTGTCCCTTCGCTGACACTAGATGTTGCAAGATATTCTTTCATTGTCGCTAATGGTTTACCTTCTAAAGCTAAAATACGTTCTGCTAACTCATCAATATACGTTCCAGCTTCATTATAAAACTCTTCAAATTTCTCATGTAATGTAAAGAAGTGTGGCCCTGTCACATACCAGTGATAATTATGTAGTTTCACATATAACACATTCCAGTTTGCTACCTGCTTGTTTAATACTTCAACAACATTTGTTTTCGTACTCATACAATCCACTCCTCTTATCATTTTGTAATGTTTATCTTTTAATAACCTAATTACATTTTACCATACATTCCCTTTCCTTTCGAACAATCGGCTTATATGTAACAAAGTTTTAACACCTTTAATACTTCCCTAATATCATTTAATTCATGTATTTTTTCAAACACTTCATACGTCTAATTGTCCAAGCTCATACATATGCATAATAGTACATCAAGCTCATCATAGTAGAAAGAGGGATAACATGGACAATCAACAATGGCAAGTAGCAAAGAAAGTAGCCGCTACTTATATCGGAACTGTCGTTGGAGCTGGATTTGCTACTGGACGAGAAATTGTTGAATTTTTCACAGTGAATGGATTATACGGGACAATTGGCATATGTGTAAGTGGATTTTTTTTTATTTGGCTCGGCACAAAGATGATGTTACTTTCATCACAAATCGGGGCATTTTCAGCGCAAGAATTTAACAAGTATTTATTTGGGGATGTATTTGGGAATGTTGTAAACACATTATTATTACTCGTTTTATTCGGCGTAACGAGCGTTATGTTATCAGGGGCTGGTGCAGTATTTGAAGAGCAACTTCGCTTACCAAGACAACTCGGTATTCTCATTACAGTTATCGCTTGTCTCATTATAAGTAGCCGCGGATTACAAGGTGTTTTTGAAGTAAATACACTTGTCGTACCTATTATGATGATTTTTATTATCGGACTTGCTATTACAACCTTTTTTCACGGTACACCTTCCATTAATAACACTATTCCTGCAGAGAGTTGGAATATGAAATGGATTACTAGCCCTATTACATATGTCGCCTTAAATCTTTCTCTTGCCCAAAGTGTTCTCGTCCCATTAGCCAGTGAAGTAAAGGATCGAAAAGCCATTTTTTTGGGTGGGATTTTAGGTGGTGCTGGACTTTCTTTAATTTTATTATGCAGCCATTTAGCAATCTTATCAGTCGATCAATTTTATCAATATAACATCCCAATGGCTGAAGTCATAAGAAGATTTAATGCAACTTTTCACTTCTTCTTCGTTCTCATTATTTTCGGTGAAGTTTTCACAACTTTAGTTGGTAATGTGTTCGGGATGACAAAACAGATGCAATCTATTACCGGGTGGAAAAATAACAATATTATTTTCTTCATTTTACTAATTAGTTATTGCTTTAGTTACATCGGTTACAGTGACTTACTTCACATTCTATATCCTATCATCGGATGGGTAAGTATTGTTATACTTCCAATCATTGCGTTTAAACAACTTCAAAAAACATAAAAAAGCATCCATGTTATTGGATGCTTTTTTATGTTCATTCACAATCATCACATACTTCCCAGTACGGCCCCATTTCTAATGCTAAATATGGCTTTAATTGCAACCGAATCATTCGACTAGGCATGCGCTCTAAAACAAATTGAATACCCTCTTCATCTTCGTCTAATTCAACTTTTGAAATCACAATTCTTTGTATAGTCGTAATGGGAATTCCATCTTTATATAAAGTGATTTTCACCTCATCGTATTCATTAAAATACAATTCGACACTCATTTGATTTTTCAGTATTTCATCAACAATTTTATATGTATCATTTTGTTCTTGGATTATATATTTCCATCCGCCTCTATCTTCTTTCGGAGCTGTTTGAAATAATGTCTCCAAATCCTCGTATAGCATAAGATAACCCCTCTCTTACTAAAAAACGATGAGTATTTTATATACCCTTTATCTCTATCACTATCCATAGCTATTGTACCATATATCACCGTTCTTACCGTATTCATTTGCTTCATAGATACTTATAAAATAACTAATTCTATCTCCATTATTATGTATATTACCTCATTACTCCATACACTCTTACAAGTTTAAATAGCGTCAGACTTTAATCCATGCAAATATTGTCTACTCTCCGCTTTTATTAGCTCACAGCATTCATACTTTTACATATAATAAGACTACCACAAATAAAAAAGGAGAGTGACTTATACCACTCCCCTTAAAAGAACTTCCCTATAGCTGCTAAAACTAATACGATTATTAAAATTGCAAATAATAATGAGACAATGAAACTAAAAATAGGTAACGCTTTCTTTTCATTCTTCTTAAATAGTAACTTTAAACTAAGAAAAATATTTACTGGTACAAGTATAAAATAAAAATATTTAACAATTTGTACCGAGCTATTCGAAAGTGTTTTTAATATAAACACTTCAATTAGAAAAACAATAAAAAATGAAATACTTAGCCAAAATGAGACGTAACTAAGCCAAGAATGTCTTTTTGTCCCCCAATACACTCCCATAATACTCTCCTTTTATTTGTATTCTATACGTTAATAATTATACACAAAGCTAACAAATACCTCTATTTTTCGACAAACATTATGTAAAATGCCATTTTAAACGTCATAAAGAAAGTCTACATCCCTATTTGATTTTACACAATAAAACAGACTACCCTCTAGTGGCATAATGCTACTAGGGGATAGTCTGTTCTCTATTAAACTTTAAATCTGTCAATTAGTCCTTGTAACTCTTCAGCCATTTGAGATAGCGTGCCCGCTGCGGATCCAATTTCCTCCATCGAAGCTAGCTGTTCTTCAGCTGAAGCCGCAACGTTTTGTGTGCTTGTCGCATTATTTTGCGCTGTCATTGCAATTTGTCCTACCGAAATAGATACTTCATTTGCCCCTTTTGACATTCCATTAGCCGTTTCAACCATCGTCTTAATTTGATTAGCTATTTCATTTGTAGATTGTAAAATTTCAGCAAAGTTTTGCTTCGTTTCATTTGCGATAACAAGTCCAGATTGAACTTCCTCATTTACATGATTCATAGATTTGACTGTCTTACCCATATCATCTTGTATTTCACATATTAATTTACTAATTTCACTAGAAGATACGCTAGACTGCTCTGCCAATTTACGCACTTCATCTGCAACAATTGCGAAACCTCTTCCATGCTCACCGGCTCTTGCGGCTTCAATCGCCGCATTTAAAGCTAGAAGGTTTGTTTGATCTGCAATATTTTGAATTACTTCTAAAATATCACCAATTTGTTTTGATTTATTATTTAGTAATTGTATAACTGCATCTGATTGTGACACAGATTCTGCAATAGACTGCATCTGGTTTACTGTTCTTCCTACTAGTTTCCCACCATCTTCTGCTTTTTCACGAGTATGTGCAGAAGCCGTATTAATAGATGATGAACTATTTGCTACATGCTGAATTCCTTCCGTTACATCAAACAGTAACATAGCGCCATTTTCTACGCTTGTTGTTTGCGTCGTTGCCCCACTTGATATTTCATCCATTGCGATTGTGATTTGCTCAGTCGCTTCACTTGCTTGCCTTACACTTGCAGTTAGCTCTTCTGATGCCGCTGCAACATGCCCAGCTGAATCGTTAATTCTTCCGATTAACGTCCGTAACGAATTCGTCATCTCATTAAATCCTTTAGCAAGTTGGCCGATTTCATCATTAGAATGAATTTCAATTGTTTGCGTTAAATCCCCTTCACTTATTTCTTTAGAGGTAACAACTAATCTCTTTAAAGGCTTCGTAATTGAAAGTGTTACAAAATAAATAAGTGCTCCACCTATTACTAATGAGATAAGCATAACAATTAACATATTATAAAATACAGGTTGAGCAGCTTCAATTACTTCACTTGAGTACATAGTCCCACCAATTTTCCAACCTGTTTTTACATTTGTAGCAAATACCATATTCTTTTCACTACCGCCATAAGAATATGAAAAAGCACCGTGATTATCTTCATAAATTTTCTTTGCCCAAGAATCAGCCGCTTTTTCCCCTGATTTTTCTTGTGGATGAGCAATTATTTTTTGCTTTCCATCTAAAATGAAGGCATATCCTTTTTTACCAATATTAATTAACTTTGATGTTTTTAATAAATTATCTAAACTTAAATCTAGCGCAACAACCCCATTTTTATCTTCTGTTTGTTTTGCGATTGTTACAACAATATGTCCATTTCCTTTTGCCTTATATGGCTCAGTAACAACAATACCACCTTGTTTTGCAACTGCATCTTTATACCAAGAACGCTCTGTTGGATCATAGTCTGCTGCCATTTGTATATTTGGTTCTTGTACAAATTTTTTATCATTTCCGGCAACATATACTTGTTCAACATCTTTATTTAAATTTATATATTGAGATAACATTTTTCTTAATTCATCCTGATTATCTCCTTGATACATATTCCCCTGAATCACCCGTGCAAAATTATTTACATCATTAAATTTTGCATCAATCATTTGATTGATTAAATTATCCAGTATTTTTATATTGTCGTTGGCACTACTCTTAATTTGCGATTCAAAATTCTTTTTGGCTGTTTGATAAGACATGCCTCCGATAATAGACACAGCCGCAATTAAAATTACAAAGAATGAAATTAATAGCTTTTTTGCTACTTTCATATCACGAAACAAATTTAATAGTTTATCCATTATGAACCTCCTAATTTTCAAATTTAAAAGTTAAATTGAGTTAATTATGAATATTTCCCAATCCCTAATTATTATTTTCATAACCTATTATGATGAATACTTTGTAAAGTTTAAACAATTAAGTTCCCTTTGTCTATATATATGAATAATATTATTATAAAATTTACAAATAGAAAAAACCAAAGGGGCACCCTTTGGTTTTTACATTTTTTTATGTTGTTTAGAAAGCTTTTTCCACTTATCACGCTCTGCTCTGGCAAGGATTACATCTTGTTTTCTCATAAAATACGCCAGTTCTCTTTGTAATTTTTTATAGCTTTTCAAACGATCTATCGTAATAAGTCCGTTATCAATTGCACTATGCACCGCGCATCCTGGTTCATCCTCATGCTTACAATCACGAAAACGGCATGTTGTCGCAAGTTTTTCAATATCAGAGAATGTTGTTTGAATCGCTTCGCTTCCTTCCCAAAGTTGCAATTCTCTCATGCCGGGAGTATCAATTACGAGAGCGCCACTTGGCAATTGAAATAACTCTCGATGCGTTGTCGTATGCCTCCCCCTACTATCCTCTTCACGTATATCTCCCGTTTTTGCTACCTCAATTCCTATTAGCGCATTTAACAAAGTTGACTTTCCTACCCCTGATGACCCAACTAAAGCAATTGTTTTCCCTGAAGAAACGAATTGTTTCAACGAATCAATACCTGTATGCTCTAAACTATCAACAACGAAAATAGGAACACCAATTGCTATAGCTTCCGTTTCTACAATTTTCTGTTCTACATCATTACATATACTACTCTTTGTTAAAACAATAACTGGCATAGCGCCACTTTCATACGCTAATAATAAATAACGTTCCATCCTTCTAACATTAAAATCATGATTAAGTGCATTCACTAAAAATAAATAATCTACATTTGCTGCTATTACTTGTTCTTCCGTTCGAGTACCAGCTTCTTGCCTAGAAAAAGAGCTTCTTCTCGGAAAAATACGATGAATGATAGCTTTCTTTTCATTCTCTATTTTCTTTATATACACCCAATCACCAACAGCTGGATAATCTCCCTTCGTTACTGCTTCATGCCGAAACTTTCCAGACAGTTCTGCCATATATTCACCATCATTACAAATAATTCGATATATATGCTTATGCTCAAGTAAAATACGCCCTACTTCAAAGTTCTCTACAGCTTGTTCCTCAAAAAAAGAATCCCAGCCATACGATTCTAAAATATTTTGATTCAAATTGATATCCTCCCTAGTTTAAGCTAAGTGGAAGGATAGTGCGCTCACTTATATCGTTTCGCCCTTTCCATCCACCTTTGTATTTGGTTTATTATTCATATAAGTTATTTTCGCCATAATACATCACCCCGTTCTTATTTTAATTACTCTCATTATATGGAATTCTCCTATAAAAAGCTACATCATTTAACGTAATTTTCAAATAACTCGTTTTTGAGCATTCTAATTTGTCCTCGGTGACTAATTTCATCTTCTAGCACATGAAACCAAAGATAGTGCTGGTTATATACTACACCGTTAGGCCACTTTCTTTCTGACATGAGCCACTCATTACCTTGTTCACTTAAATACTTCAGAGATTCTTCTCGAACACTTTGTAGAAGTTGTACATAATACTGTATTTCATGACCACAGATCGCTCTACCTGCTTCCCCTAAATACAATGCATCTTCCCATATTTCTAATTCTTCTTTTGTAAATTCACGATCTTGAAATGAAATAAGCTGATGAACTTTTTCAATAGCTGCTATATGCTTTAATAAGGCGCCAATTGAATTTCCGCTGCTCTGCATAATTAAATCTAATTGCTCAACTGATAAATTTTTTACTTCGCCTAATGTTACAGCTCTCGTATGCTCAAGCATGCTTACTAATTCCCCTATTTTTTTTGTATAACCATCTACACTTCTTATTCGATAATCTATATTCATATGACGCACCCCTTTCTGCATTCATATTATTGTAAAAATGATTCATATAATAGACTGAAATCTATCGAAATTTTCTGTTATAATTAAATTGAATACAAAATATACCCAAACAAACTTTCTCAATATGCTTATATGAAATATTAAAAGGAATCAATATAAAATAATCGAATCTTATTCACTAAAAGGAGTGGATTCGATGGAAATGTATCAATGGCTAACCGCTGTTCTCGTTGGTGGCATTACTGGCTTCGTTTCCCATCTAATCAATAACCAAGGTAAGTTATTGCTTCCACGCCGTTTGAAAACTTTTTTTCACTTTGGATTTTTAACTGATGTTTTTACCGGTAGCCTAGCTGCACTTCTTGGACTCGTTTTATTCGATGTCACCGCAATAAAAGAAATTATAAAAGTATCCATTGTAACTGCTATTTCCGGTCAAACTTTCTTACTACATCAAGCTCTTGGTGGCGAACAGGCTAAAAATACGCAAATTGGGAAAGCTGATGAGAAGATTCAAGAAATTGACAAATTATTGCGACGTTAGTGTATACTTTCTTTTAAAATTATTGTTATAATGAGAAATAAATATTTTCTATTGCGTCGTTTGTCAGGAGAAAGGGTGTTTCGTATGACAAAAAAGAAAATAGAAGATTTCTTAACAAACTCCGAAAAAGAGGAACTGCTAGAAAACTATAAATGTTTACGAGAAGCCCGCACAAAAAGTGAAGCTAACTATTTTGGTGAAGCAGTAAACCATCTATTAAATAAAGCAAAACAACGAATTATTAAAGATGCAGGTATACATGATGAAAATGCTGCAACTGTTCAATCAAAGAGAAAAGCACTGTTTTAGCTACATTAGCTAAAACAGTGCTTTTTATTACAACATTTTTCACATTACTTTCACATCTATTTCACAATTATAAGTACTCCTATATGTTAAACTAGGTATATCCTTTTCCGAGGAGCTATATGCCGATATATAAACCCCTATCTATATAGGGGTTTTTTATTTTCCCATAATTTTATTACAAATCCTTTTCAATCATACAGCTCAACGACGAATTATTAAAAATACAGCAACTATGCAATCAAAAAGCACCTTTTTAACTTATCCTGAAAAATTGTTTTTTGATTTACTAAAACTTTATGATGCAATTCCTTTTTCATTATCTTTACTAATGTTTTCACCTTTTCTAAACAGAAATAAAGCTACAACATATAATAACGCTGTAAAGCTACCTACTAGTATAAAATTGTGAGATGTTGCAAATAACATTCCTGCTATTACCGCACCAATCATTTGGCCAATGTACATCGAGGCGTTAGCAAGGGCAGCACCTGTTCCCCGTGCTATAGTAGACATGTTTTGTAAATGTCCCATCATTAATACAAACAAAATTCCTGTCACAAAAAATAAAACAAAGAAAAAGAATTCAACAAAAATAAGATTCTTTAAATAGGGAAGTATTACATATAACACTGCCGTAAATACAATTCCACCATAGAAAGAAAGATTGTATCCAATTTTATTTACAAGTCTAGGGCCAAAAATATTACCAGCTAAATTTCCTAATCCTAGTACAAGCATAGCCGTACCTACTTCATGAACCTGTAAGCCAAATTGAATGGAAAGCCATACACCAAAAAATGAAAATGCAGCAAAATTTCCGGTTTGAAAAACAAAGTATGCAAAATAAGAAAGTGAAACCTTTGAATCTGTAAGTAATTGTTTATAACGCTGTAAAATCACTTTTTTATTTCCACCTATATGAACCGACTGTATTTCTGGTAATACAACATAAATAAGAATAACAAGTAGTGCTGATAATATACCAATGAAATAGAATGGGATTGTATAATGTATCGTTGCTAAATAAGCTCCCAGTGGCAGCCCTAAAATTTGAGAGATTGATAACCCTGCTGTTGCAACCCCAATTGCTTTCACAATTTGCTTTTTCTCTATAAGGAGCGGAATGGATGCCCACACTTGTGGAGATACAAAAGCTGCACTTACACCTGCTAAAAATCTAAATGTTAGCATCCATAAAAAACTCGGTGCAATTCCACACAAAAACGTACTTATTGCAAAAAAACTCATACCTAGTACCATCACTTTTTTTCTGTTTAATCCATCTGATATAGGACCAGCAATAAGCGCAAATCCAGCATACCCTAAAGCATACGAACTCACCATCCATCCTGACAACTCGGTTGAAACATGATACACCTGTTGTAATGTCGGCAACAGTGGTGAAATTAAGAAAGTGTCTGTACCGATCATAAACATTATCGTGAAAAATACAGCTAGTACTCTATTCATTTAGACCTTCTCCTTATATAAACAGAGGGTACTATCCCTCTGTTTCACTAATCTTCTAAAATAGATTGGATTTCTTTCATGACTCTTTCATTCAATGAAACGTCTACCGCTTTCACACTTTCTCTTATTTGCTCTGCCCGCTTTCCACCAGGTATAACTGTATCAATTCCTTCTTTATTTAATAACCATGCTAACGCTAAATGAGACACTTCAATATCATTTTCTTTCGCTAACCCTTTTAACTTTTCCACTTTCTTAAAATTACTCTTATATGTATTTTCTTCAAATAGATTTACATTTTGGCGCCAATCAACTTCGTTCAATTTAAAATCTTCTGTATATTTTCCGCCTAATATTCCAAAAGCAAGAGGCCCATATGGAATAAATGAAATACCCGCTTCTATACAATACGGCAACAGTTCTTCCTCAGCCGTACGTTCTAACACATTGTACGGAGATTGTACAACATCTATATGACCATGTTGGTTCGCTTCTTTTAATTGTTCTATGTTTACGTTCGATATTCCAATTGAACGAATTTTCCCTTCTTCTTTTAAACGAGTAAGCTCTCCGATTGAATCTATGTAACTTGTTTCAGGATTTGTAAAATGTAAATAATATAAATCAATATAATCAGTCTGTAATCTTCTTAAGCTATTCTCCACAGCATTTCTTAAATAACTTGGTTCATTGTTAATATAAGTTTCTCCATTTAACAACGGTTGAATTCCACCTTTTGTAGCAAGTATAAACTCATGACGTTTTCCCTTTAATACTTCTCCTACTAATTCCTCTGATCTACCGAAACCATATGAATCTGCTGTATCAAAAAATGTAATCCTTTGCTGAATAGCTTCTTCTACTAATCGCTTTCCTTCTTCTTCATTCACATCAGCATATAAATTATGTCCCCCTACTGCATTTGTACCTAAACCCAACTTTGAAATATTTAATCCTGCCTTTTGCAATTTTGTATACTTCATTTTTTCTCCCCCTATATTTCTATTGTTCGAATATTTTCGAACAATAGAAATATACCACTCTATATGTTATAGTGCAAATATCTTAACTTATACAAGTAGGTGAAATATGCGTACACTCTATCATCCAAATCGAGAAGAAATTCAATTTTCTTCTGTCTTATATGCACTTAGCGATCAAATTCGTTTACAAATTGTAAATATGTTACTAGAGAAAAGTGAACAATCTTGTGGTGCTTTAAACATCCCTATTGCGAAATCAACTTTATCTCACCATTTCAAAGTTTTACGTGAGTCAGGTGTTATGTACACGCGCCTTGAAGGAACACAACGTTTCATTTCAATTCGTGAAGAAGATTTAAATGCTAGATTCCCAGGTTTGTTACAAGTTGTATTACATGCGACAAAGCCATATTAAAAAACATCTCATATTCATATGAGATGTTTTTTAATATGGCTATTCTTTTAATAAATCTATTAATCCATTCCCTTCAGATGTACGTTCGTACCCTAAAGGTACAGTTCTTTTAATAAGTTGTGCATATATTTCCGGCTCTGATAACTTTCGACCGTATTCTTTCTCACACTGTTTAATGAGCAAGGCGAGCGCCCCAGCAATATGCGGCGTCGCCATGGAAGTTCCACTTAACACAGCATATTTCCCATCTGGATACGTAGATAATATTTCATCACCTGGCGCTACTAGATCAATTTCTTGATTTGAATTACTAAAACATGCAATCTTCCGCTCTAAATTAACAGCACCAACTTCAATTACCTCAGAGTAAGCACCTGGGAAATCTAATTCCTCTGTTTCATCATCGCAATCTCCATTATTTCCAGCAGCACATACAACGAGAACATCCTGCTTTACCGCATTTTGAATTGCTTCATGTAATTCTGGAACATCTTGCGGACCACCAAGTGACATTGAAATAATTCTCACTTTCTCTTGATTCGGCCCTCTCCAATTTACAGCATAATGAATTGCCTCAATAATTTGCTCATAACTTCCAGAACCATCTCCCGCTAAAACTTTTAATACTAACATTTTAGCAAGTGGTGCAACTCCTAATACACCGACACCATTTTCAGTCGCGGCAATCGTCCCCGCTACATGAGTACCATGTCCGTTATTATCAAGATACACATTTGGATCAGCTTCATAATCTTTTGTGAAATTTCTTCCGTCGATAATACGATCTTTTAAATCTATATGATTAGTATCACACCCTGTATCTAATACGGCAACGACTACATCTTGCCCCTTCACACTCTTTTCCCATACTTGCGGAGCGTGAATCATTTGTACACCTGGTGGAATTTCATTTACTTGTTCTACCACCTTATTTACGGTAAACGGAATCAATTGTATACCTTTTTGTTTATTCACTGTACTACTCATCGTAATCCCTCCTGAAAATGTATTATTTTCATTTCAGACCACTTTTGAATACGTGTAAATGTAACATTCGTTTTATTCTTTTTGTTTTCCTTCTTTTCAAATATTTCTCAACATCATTTACTAACTCTATACTACTTTTTTATTTTCCCTATGATTTGTAGGAAGTAACCCCCCATGTCGTTCAACTACTAACCAAAATAAGAGAACCAATTAATGGTCCTCTTACAGTCTTTTAAAAGAATGATATGTAATTGGAAAAATAATATAAATTAAGACTAAACCTCACTCTTGTTTAAAAACTTTTCTATTTCTTTTACTAAATATTCCGCTCCCTCTATCCCAACAGTAATATTTCCATTTGCTAATGATATGTTCTGTTCTGAAACATCACCTGTGATTTGGCAAGCATTGTAAGGTTGATATTTTTGTAAAATGATTTTATCTGCTTCTACAAAAATTTCAAGCGGTGATTTGATTTGTATTCCCAATACATCGCGTAATTCTTTAGGGATAACAATTCGTCCTAATTCGTCTACTTTTCGAATAACTCCTGTTGCTTTCATATTTCTCCCCCCTTACTCTATATTAATTTTTTCACCTCGCTTTTTCCATTTTATCACTTTTTAGCAATACTTGCCTCTTTTTAGAAAATTTTGTACTCGAGTTAAAAAAACACATTTAATGCATACGTAATCTCTCTTTCAATTGTTTTACATAACGGGATCTTATAAGTAAGAAGTATACAATTTGAATACCTATGAAAATACTTAATACAACTGTATTTTCTTTAAACAATGAGTACTCAAACATTTGCCCTAACGCAGTTAAGGCTACTGCCCCATGTAATGTTGCAACACCAATTGGAACGAAGAATAAAAGCGCCAATCGAATTGTAACTACCTTCGATAATTCCCCACTCGTCAATCCAACTTTTCGAATCATTTCGAACAAGCGAACATCATCCTCCAAATCGGAGAATAAACGGAAGTAAAGGAAACTTCCTGCGCAAACGAAAAATACTATACCAATAAAGAAACCTACAAATAAAATCGGTCCTGCAATTTGTAAACTTTGGTTTTGTTCGTACTCTTCCGCACTAAACGTTGACTGTTCTTGATACGGTTTAATTTGATGAGTAAGCTCTTTACCAATTTCAATCTCATCTTTCGTTCTTTCAGTTTTATACATATAATCTTTTGTCTCTATAAATCCATCTTGTAATGAATCATATTGATTATTAGAGATTACATAAACATTTCCTCTTAATATTTTCCCCAATGAAGATGAAGTAACTTTTTTCACCTTTAAACTTTCATTCATATTGGGTAAAGTAATTTCTTTTCTTTCTTTCATCGCTGGCCCTGGTATATCAGCTGACAAAAATACAATCTCTTTATTGGCTACAGTATTAAATGGTTCTCCTGTTAACTTTGCATATTCCTTATAATCTGATTCTTTTATAAAAGTGGCGCTTCTTAACGACTGTTCCTCCGTTTTCTTTGTCGAAATATTAGTTTTTGAAGCTGCTATATTATGTTTCTTTAATCCTTTGTCAATCATTTGTATATGTTGTGATTCATTACTATTCCCTTCCTTAGAATGGTAATGAAACGCAATTGGTCTCTCCATTATCCCTTTCGTCATGGATGCGAAGCCGACTAATGTCCCTATTGCGGAAAATGCTACAGTAGAAATAATGGTTACAATAAAGAACATTCTTGCGTTATCTCTCATGCGATACGCTAAATCTGATAACGTAATAATATTAGTCTGTGTCCAATAGAAACGTTTACTTTTTTTACATAATCGAATAATAAAGACACTCAGCTGCTTGTACAACAAATACGTCCCAATAATAACTACCGTTGTAACAGGAATCATCATAATAAATACCATTGCGCCATGCGATAGAAGAGCTCCTATATAGCCAGCACTAAGCAATACTACTGCTAATATTGAAGAAATGATTGATGCTTTCGGTTCTGGTTTTGCCTCTGCTGACCCTCTAAACAACTTCATAATTTTATTTTTACGAATCATTCCTGCACTAAACAATGATATGATCATAAATAATATGAAAAACATAATACTTGTTACAACAATTGCTTTCATCGGTATGTAATAGGATAAGGAGATATCTAGTTTTAATATCATCGGGGCGACAAATAGTAATACCCCTGAAAATAACATACCTGAAAGAATACCAAAAATAATTGCCCCTATTCCAATCATAATATTTTCAAAAAAGATAAGACGCTTTAATTGATATTTCGTCATACCTAGCATCATTAAAATTCCTAGCTCACGCTTTCTCGTTTTTAAAAACATTCCCATCGAATATAAAATAAAGAAGAATGTAAATAAGTAAATAATAGACTGTGCAAAAGACATACTTACGAATACGTACTGACCCAATTCTCCTGCACTTAATGCCGGATGAAACGCAAAAAATGAATACACAAAAAAGGCCATAATAGCAAATGCACTACTCAAAAAATAGGCTGAGTATGTCCGTCTATTTCGCGTTACATTCCGATATGCGAGTTCTCTAATGTTCATATTACTTCTCCGCCCTTCTTTCTACTAACTATGTTTTTATATTAGTAAAGTACGGAAATACCTTCCATCGATTCAAATGACAAAAACCTTACAGTTTTGAAAGGTTTAAAAAATTGCTTATACGTAGTACTTTATTTATAATGACTACATTCATATTCATACACACATCCTATTGTATATTCGTTAGTTTTGCGAAATAATAAAGGATAGAAGTATGTACCATTATACATATAAACTTATTTACCGCTTTAATATGAATAGGAGGAAAACATAATGACATTACAAGAACAGATTATGAAAGCATTACATGTTCAGCCTGTAATTGATCCAAAAGTTGAAATTCGTAAACGAGTTGATTTCTTAAAAGATTATGTAAAAAAAACAGGCGCAAAAGGATTTGTACTTGGTATTAGCGGCGGCCAAGACTCTACATTAGCAGGACGCTTAGCACAACTTGCAGTTGAAGAAATTCGTAACGAAGGTGGTAATGTAACGTTTATCGCCGTACGTCTTCCTTATAAAGTACAAAAAGATGAAGATGATGCACAATTAGCATTACAATTCATTCAAGCAGATCAATCTGTTGCATTTGATATTGCTTCAACTGTTGATGCTTTTTCAAATCAATATGAAAACTTATTGGGTGAATCATTAACAGATTTCAATAAAGGTAACGTGAAAGCACGTATCCGTATGGTTACTCAATATGCAATTGGTGGACAAAAAGGGCTACTTGTTATCGGAACAGATCACGCTGCAGAAGCTGTAACAGGGTTCTTTACAAAATTCGGAGATGGTGGTGCAGATTTATTACCATTAACGGGATTAACGAAGCGCCAAGGACGTGCATTATTACAAGAGTTAGGTGCAGACGAGCGACTTTACTTAAAAATGCCAACAGCTGATTTATTAGATGAAAAACCAGGTCAAGCTGACGAAACAGAGTTAGGTATTACTTATGATCAATTAGATGATTATTTAGAAGGTAAAGCAGTTCCAGCTGACGTTGCAGAGAAAATTGAAAAACGTTACACAGTGAGTGAGCATAAAAGACAAGTACCAGCGTCAATGTTTGATGATTGGTGGAAATAAATAAAACATAAAAAAGAAGCTAATCTCATTTAGCTTCTTTTTTATATGTTAACGATATACCCCTACTCTTTTCTCCAATAAATCTTGCAGGCAATCTTCATGCTGTTTACAAAATAACGGTGGCATGTCGTCTAACGGGAAAAACTTCAAATCCAACGTTTCATCACCATCTACTTTTTTGTCGCCCCCAACTATTGAGCATGAAAAACACATCACAATTGACTGTGCCTTGTCTCCATTTGGATATGATTGAAAATATTTTGTATACACTCCAATAAGCTCATTTATTTCTACATCATACCCGGTTTCTTCTTTTATTTCTCGGATTGCAGTTTCTGCAGCCGATTCTCCTATCTCCATTGCGCCACCTGGAAAGCCCCAAGCGTTAAAGTCTCCTCTTTTTTGCAGTAATACTTCCCCTTCTTTATTAAATACACAACCACCGGCAAAGTTTAAGAAAACATAATCATGTCCTACTTTTTCACGTAATTCTTTTATATAATTCGCCATTCTCTTTCCCCTTTTCATACTTCTTCTATCGCTATTTCTTATCTTTTTCAAGCAATTCAATAATTCGATCTAGCTTCTGGTTCATATTAATCACGTGGTGTTTCTTTGCAACGCTGCTTTGTAATACTCTTCTAATAAACAAAGTAAATGATATGAAAAACAAAACGATAAGTCCGATTACTAAACAAGTATATATCAATGTGAAAATATTACTTTCGAACAAGTTCATTCAGCATTCACATCCTCTCCTTTTTATTTTATCACATAATTCCCAATATTTTAAAGTGATCAACAAATATAAAAAGAGCATCTTTTACAGATGCTCTTTCTCATTGCTTAATACGTAAATGTAATTGTCGCCAATGAATAACCAGCCAATGCACTATAAGGTGCTACTTGATAAGACACACGCTTTGCACCTTTTGGCCAATTTATTTCATTTAATACTTTCTTTATATCTTGCATCGTTCCATCCATGGACTGCTTATATCGTACTTCTACTTTTTCTGGTTTGGCTGCAAACTGTTGCTGCAACTTTTGCTTAAATTCATTATAATTTTCTGCTCCGTATTCTGCAGATAAGTATTGTAAATTTGTTTCTTTTAACATCTGCTCATATACAACAGTTTTTGAGCTACCAGCTTTTATTTTATTTGTTAATTCACCAAAATAACTTGTAGTTGCCGCTGGATATTTGCTACGATCCCATTCATGATCTTTACTTAACTGTTCGTCAGACATATTAAAATATGAGTAAGTTACACGCCCTGCTTTATCTGGTACTGGATCATCAAATGTAGTATCTAGGTGATACCATTTGTTTTCAATGTTCACTAAATTCCACGCGTGAGCTTGTCCATTTCCTGTGCCTGTTACAATATGATTTTGAATACCTGCCTCTTTTAACAACTCATACGTTAATAATGTATATCCTTGGCAAACGGCAGAACGATTCGCTAATGCTTCATATGCTGTATACGCTTGATAAGACGTATCATAAGACACATGCTTCACAACGTAATCGTGAATAGCTTTTACTTTCTCATGCTCATCCATCCCTGGTTTTACAATTGATCCAACAATTGATTTCGCCTGAGCTTTTACATATTGAGTTTGTTCTTTTGATTCACGGTATTTTACTTGCAGTGTAAACGTATAGTCCCCTGGCATTCCTTTAATAGAATATCTAGTAGACGCTACATTATATTTTACATACTCATCAGCATCTACAATTTTATTAAACTCACCATACAATTGATCCATAATATTTCTAGCATTTCTATCTTTTGTTTTATATGTGATTGTAATATTTTCTTCTCGATTATCAATCTGTTTTTTTAATTCTTTTCTGAAATCATCTAATAACTTTACATCTGATTGTGCTGTCACCGTAGTCGGATTTGTAGCTGCATAAGATACAGATGACGCTTGTAAGCCTCCCATTACTATAGTTGAACAAAGTGCGGCAGCTGTCACATACTTACTTGTCTTTCCCATCTTGTCACTCCTTATATTCTATAACTATACGAAAAAGTATCGTATAGTTTCAGAGTATACAATACTTTTTCGTATAGGTCATATGAGATTATGCATATTAACTAATTCACATAAAAAGGTTGTTCTTTTTAAAAGAACAACCTTTTTTCATTAGCATGTTTGTAATACACAGCATGTATTTTCAAAACGTTGATTTTTCAAATCTTCATTACTAATACAGAAATATAGCATCCCTAGTTCTCCCCAAACCATATTACAATTTTTATGATCTGAATCAATTTGGAATAAAAGAGTCATTTGTTGCGGGTCTACTCCCATATATTCTCCTGTCTCATATAACACTTCCTCTTGTACAGAGAATGGCTCACCAAACATTTGATGGTTATCGTAGTTATCCGGAATTAGCTCTTCAAGTAATTGCAAGAAACGATCTGAATCAGCCTCATCTTCAATGAAAAGTTCTGGTAATTTGTATGTCAGTTCAAAAGTAATTGTACACTGGTTATATTTCGCTTGTACTTCATTTTCTCTTCGTAATTGCTCTACAGGAACATCATAATAAAGTACACGCCCAGCCTCTGTTAGCTTCACATTTTCTTCAAAATAATTTTCAATGCAAAAGAAATACAGCATCCCCGTCTTAGGAAGATTGTGATCCATACCAACGTTTTGTAAATCACTTAAGTTAAATTGCGCGATAAATTGTAGTGGATTTCCTTTATGCTTTGGATATTCAAATAAAGCTGGTAAATCAGGAACTCCTCCCATTTTCGAACTACCTATCGCAACAGTTTCCTGCTGCTTTGGCACAACTTTTATACAAGGAAATACAGTATTAATAAGTTCATCTTTCAAGTGTGTTAGTTCATATTTATCAATTAATACTTCAATTTTTTTATTCATAAATTCTCCTTACATTTATATACTTATTTATATCATAGTACAAAGATTATACTTCATTCTTTACAAAATCAACAAGCCTCCAAAAAACGGGCTTATCCTTCGTACGCGAACAAGTTTAAAAAAGCATACTATACATTGTTCCTACAAACACGATAGTTCTATAGTTCTTCCAGTACATTTTCCCCTCGTTCATTTTTATTTTTAATATAAGGAGGAATTCCACATGGGTTACGGATATAGTTGCGGCGGTTACGGTTACGGCGGTAGCTGTGGTGGTTGTGGTTACGGAGGTTTCGCTTTATTAATCGTTTTATTTATCCTTCTAATCATCATCGGAGCTAGCTGTTGGGGCGGCTTTGTAGGCTGCTAGTAAACTTAAAAACCATTGTAAAAAAGCACGTACAATACGTGCTTTTTTGCCATTTCCAAATCTTTTATTTGAAAGGAAGTATGTTTAATGAAGATCGATGGTGTTTTTGAAGGAGGCGGTGTACGCGGTATTGCACATGTTGGAGCGATTTGCGCATTAGCCGAAAAAGGTTATGAATGGGAACGTGTAGCTGGAACATCAGCTGGTGCAATTATCGCGGCACTTTTAGCTGCAGGATATTCTTGTTCAGAGCTAAAAACCATTATAACTGATATCGATTATAACAAATTTACGAAGAAAACCTTTATTGACAAAATCCCCTTTATCGGAAAAGGACTAAGTGCATGGACTACTCTAGGTATATACTCTAATGTATTTATAGAAGAATGGATTGAAGAATTACTTCGAAAAAAAGGTGTTCATTTATTTACTGATTTACCGGATCTAAACAAACTCAAAATCATCGCTTCTGATATTAGTAATGGTAAAATGGTTGTCTTTCCTGACGACTTACCAAACTACGGATTTTTAAATTATCGCTTCTCTATCGCTAAAGCGGTAAGAATGAGTAGTACAATCCCCTTCTTCTTTGAACCCGTAAAATGGAGAACTCCAAAATGGAAGCAGCCTTGTTATATGGTTGATGGAGGAATTCTAAGTAATTATCCAATTTGGATCTTCGATTCACCTACCACTCCTCGCTGGCCGACTTTCGGATTTCATTTTGTAAAAGATGAGATTCAAGCTGACCCTGCTCACTATAACGAGCCTATTTCTATGTTCAAAGGACTATTTAAAACAATGATGCAAGCTCATGATTTACGTCATTTAGATAAGGAATCAAAAGCAAGAACGATTACAATTCCAACAGGAACGATTACAAGTACTAATTTTGAACTGACAAAGGAAGAAAAAGAATGGCTTTACAATTCTGGTTATAACTCTGCTAATAAATTTTTACAAGCTTGGAACTTTAGGCAATATATTGATGAATATAGAAAAGGAAATCAAGACCGAAAGACAAATCGTTTTTTTCGTCAACTTGACTCATAATATTATTATTTTGCATACAAAAACGTTTGACAAATTAATAGTAAATAAGCCTAGTAATTTCTTATATTACTAGGCTTATTTACTTCCTATACAATCTCGTACATTGTTTAAGGGTACGATAACCCTTCGGCTTCTTCTGCAGTAATAACTATGTAACGATTTCCCGTTCTTAATCCTAACAGTTCTGCTTTTTCAATTGCTTCTTGCTGCGTCTCCGCATAAGCAGCTAAATATTTTTCTCCATTGATCATTTGGCAAATTACATATTGTTTCATTACTTTCTCCTCTTACTTTTTCATTAGTTGTGCAAGTTTTTTTATACCTATTTCAATTTCTTCTAACGTTGCGTATGAATACGATAGGCGCAAAAATTGATTTGCACTTCTATCATATAAAGTACCTGGGTTTAATAAAACCTTTTCTTGCAGAGCTTTATCAAATAAACTGCGATATGAAATGGGTACTTTTATATGTACCCATATATAAAATCCCCCTGTTGGTTCATGCCAAGTTGCTATTTCACGAAGATATTTATCTAACATTAGTAACATAAAATCTCTTCGTTTTTTCAATTCACTTCTTACAAATCGCAAATGCTCATCATATAGACCATTTGTAAACCACTCTGCTGCAATTTGCTGGGATATAGTGCTTGAACCATAATCTGTTTGCATTTTTATGTCTGACAATCTTTGAATTACTGGCTCGGGTCCAACAATCCATCCAATTCTTAAACCTGGACTAATTACTTTGGACATGCTTCCAATATATAGTACAATTCCATTTTTATCATAGGCTTTTAAAGGTTTCGAACTAGGTGCATCAAACCATAAGTCTTGATACACTGCGTCCTCTATAATAGGTAATCCAATTTCATTACATATTTCCATCACTTCTATTCGTTTCTTCGCATTCATACTAAAGTTCGTTGGATTATGAAAAGACGGGATTGTATATAAAATAGATGCATTAAATTGTTTCTTATATTTTGTAATATATGATGTATTTAAACCGTTCTCATCCATTGGTATTCCAATGAAACGCATTCCTGCGGATTGAAAAACATTAAGCGAATATAAATAGGATGGTTTTTCTAATAAGATGGATGCCCCTTTTGGAAGAAGCCCCATAGAGATAAGTTGCAGCGCTTGAATTGCTCCTGAAACAATTAATATAGAGTCAGGAGATACATATACACCATGCCCCTTTAAGTATTCGGAAATCTTTTCCCTTAAATACAGATTTCCTTTCGGCTCTTCATACCCAAGCGTCACATTTGACTTTAAAAGCTTATTCATAATTTCTTTCATCTTTTTCTCAGGTAAGAGACTCGGCGCGAGCTCACCTGTTCCTAATCGAATTACATGTGGATAAAATTCAGCTTGATTAATCTCCTGAATAGCTGGGAGATTCGGATAATGAAGTCCTGTTTCTACATAAGACTGCCAATTAGGCGGGGGTGCGTAAGTTGAAGCATTCTCATTATTATTTACAACAATTGTTCCTTTCCTGCCATTCCCTTCAATATATCCCTTCGCAACTAGTTCATCGAAAGCCATTACAATTGTGCTTCGATTCACACCAAATGTATGGGCCAAATCTCTTTGTGAAGGTAATTTCGTTCCAACGGTCCATTCTCCATTAACGATCCTTTCTTTTATATACGTTTCTATTTGTTTATACAGCGGCGTCGCTAGAGACATATCCGGTTTCCAAACGAATCTTTCCATCATATCACCTTATATTCTTTTTGGTTGGTAACCTCCCCAACCATATGGATGGATACAAATTTTCATTTCTTCTATACAATATACACTATCATAATGAATTAAAATAGGAGGTAATATGATGAGTGAAGCAATTATTCATGGTATCATTCTTGCATTTGGACTTATCATTCCATTAGGTGTACAAAATGTTTTTGTCTTTAACCAAGGTGCGAGCCAACCAAACATTTGGAGGGCAGCCCCTGTAGTATTAACTGCCTCTATATGTGATACGTTACTCATATTGATTGCAGTGCAAGGTGTCTCCCTTGTACTCCTTACTTTTTCTTGGCTAACTAACTCATTATATATAATTGGATTTTTCTTTCTCCTATACATGGGCTTTGTTATTTGGAGAAGTAGCCCTTCCAACGATGTAACACAAGAAAAAAGTATGCCCTTAAAAAAGCAAATCCTTTTCGCAGCATCAGTTTCGTTATTAAATCCACATGCTATTTTAGACACAATCGGTGTAATTGGAACAAATTCTATTCAATACATAGGAAGTGAAAAATGGGCTTTCACACTTGCAACTATTATCGTTTCTTGGATTTGGTTTATAAGCTTAGCTTTAGCGGGGAAATTTCTAAAAAGACTAGACTCAACCGGAAAGACAATTTTATTATTAAATAAATTTTCTGGTCTCATCATATGGGGTGTCGCACTTTATATGTTAAAACAAGTTATTTATTCTTAATGAACGAAAGAGAATTACATGTTACTCAAAACATCATGCAATTCTCTTACAAATTATGAAGTAGGTTCCGGTTTCTGTTTTACCGCCTTTGCATCCTTTGCTGGTTTAATCCAAATGATTGCTATGACAGCACCAATGGCAGCGAAAATACTAGTCAAATAAAACACTTCATGGTCCGCCCCTTTCATGAAAAAAGAATATAAAGGTGGTCCAGCTGCTACACCGATAAATCGCATTGAACTATAAAAGGACGTAACCGTTCCCCTCTGCTCCTTTTCAATTCCTTGTGTAATGAGGGCATCTAAACATGGGAGAGCCATACCAATCCCTATCCCCATAATAACGAGACAAAGAAGTAGTAAATAAATCCCTTTTATAAATAAAGGAATGATGACTGATGCAGCTGCCATTAAAAAACCAATATAAATACACTTCTTCATAACATTTTGATTATCTCCAATTTTTTTACCGGCCATATATGAACTAATTGACAGTACAAGTAACGGGATAGCAAGCACACACCCTTTCCATATACCATGAATGTCATACTTTGATTCCAGTATAGTCGACAAATAAAAGAGAATTCCGAATAAAATAAGCATAATAATTGCACCTAATGCAAAAATGGCAATTAACCATCTTCCTTTTTCTCGAAACGTAGAAAGAATAGATTTTATAAACTCTTTAAGTGGTGGTACTTCTCCTTCTTGTTTCTTTGCCTTTACTAGAACAAGTAATAAAACAATTGATACTACGCATAAAACTGGAATCGCCCAAAACGGTAAGAACCATACAACAGCAGCAAGAGCAGACCCTAAAATAGGGCTCAGCACTTTCCCAAATGTATTGGATGTTTCTATGATTCCTAAACCTGTACTAACTTGTTTTTCGTCTTTGTATAAATCACCAACACACGGTATAACAACTGGCATTGCACCAGCAGCACCAATACCTTGAATCGCTCTACCAATCAATATCCAATTGTAGGGATTATCAACTTTCCAAGATACCCAACCAGTTATCGCTCCTCCTATAGCTGCAATCAGCAAACTCGGAACCATTACCATCTTTCGTCCCCATCTATCTGATAAATAACCAGCAATCGGTATAAGTAGAATGGCTACGATAGAGTAAATTGTAATAATCATGGATACTTGAAACGATGAAATATGTAATTTCTTTTCAATAGTCGGCAGAATTGGGATGAGCATTGAATTCCCTAATGTCATAACAAGTGGAACTGATGCAAGCGCAATTAAACAACAGTTTTCTTTTTTTAACATGTTGGCTTCGAAACCTTTCATCATATATTTCTTACCATATAATAGCCCCGCTGGAACGTAACTTTTCATTCCACCAGGGCTATTACATCTTTACTACTTCCCATTCACAACAAAAGAAATTGGGGAAATTATAGTATTATTCCTATTCTTTGAATCCAGTTCACAATATATCCATACCAATTAATTGAAAAAAAAAGAAAGGAAGAATCCTTCCTTTCTCCTATAACCTTCTACAATTAGCGAGTATATCCGCCACCAAGTTGTTGTTCTGCCATCGCTACAAGGCGTTTTGTAATTTCACCGCCTACAGAACCGTTTGCACGTGAAGAAGTATCAGCGCCAAGTTGTACACCAAACTCTTGTGCAATTTCATATTTCATTTGATCTAAAGCTGCTTGTGCTCCATGTGATGCTAATTGATTAGAATTACGATTTCTAGCCATTACCAATCACCTCCTTATTTATATATAAATTGTGTTAAATTCAAATTAAAATACATGGAAATTTTTGGTTATTTTTTACCATAAAAAAAGAGCCTCTAAAACGAGACTCTCACATCATTTCACATTACGAAGTTACTACTTCTAATTTTCTATTTATTAATACTTTCATTTCTTCTTTTAATATCTCTTTTGCATTATGTCCAAACCATTCTAAGGAAGCAAAAAGATCCGTACCTCTCACTTCCTGAATAATCTCATCATAATTTACAATACCTTCAAATAACGGAACCATACCAATACGACTTCCTGCTGCAGCATATACATTGTTAGGTTCAAACACATGCAAATAATCCGCTGAAGATATATTCTTAAAATGGTAATGTAGTGTCCACGGCTTTAATCGCTGGAAACTGTCTATTGGATCTGCGCCAGACTCCCATATATGAAGAAAATCAAGATTTATTTTTAAATTCGGATGATTTACTTCTTCTAATAACTCTATAGTAGAAGGCAATGTGTCCGTTAGTGTATTGGGATGTGTTTCTAACAGCACATACATATTGTGCTGAGCAAACACATCACAAATCTTACGTATTCGCTTCACATACTCTTTTCTCTCTTGTTCCGAGAAGTCCTTGCTCCCTTTTTGCCCAGCAAACGTGCGAATTTTATTCGTATTAAACCAATTAGCTAGTACTACAAGTTGTTCACTTTTCTCTATCGTTTTTTCAAAATCTGCTGATAATGATATATCTAAGTAATCACTTATCATCGTAATTTCTAAGTTTTTATCCTTTAGAAAATTCAATTCTCGTTCTGTCGTTTCACGTTCTTGCATGTACAAATTTTGTGCATGCGTCCCCCATAATTCAATTCCTTCAAAACCGTTTTCATATGCAAATTGAACAATATCAGTAAATGAAATTAATTGATGACGAAATGAAATGGTACATAGCGAATATTTCATAGTATTAAACTCCCCTATCTTAAATTCAGTTAGCTTATTAAAGAGTTGCGACAGATTGATTTGTTTTCATACCTTTCCATGATAGAAACTGTCTCTCTAATTCCTTCTTAATTTGCAGTTCAATTGCATTCATTTCATCCAGTTTTTCAATAATCGATACTAGCATACCTTTATTATTCGTCATTGCCATTTTAATTGCACGATACTGTACATTTGTAAATCCTTGTACAATATCCTCTACCCGATCACACCAATAATCAAATTCTTGCTCCGAATATTGCAACGTTTCACGGAAGTATGCAAAGGCATGCTCATAACTATATTTACGAATTGCAAGTACTGGTATTTGTTTTACTGCTGCTACAAGTCCAGAAAGCGCATATCCTTCTTCCTCATTTGCCATTTTTACAATTAAATTTTTCAGTTCCATAGTCAGTTCATTGTCGTTCTTTTTGAATGTTTCTGTGAAATAACTAGCTACTATTTCTTGCGTTGGCTCCCCAATTCCTTCTATATCAATGAAATAACCTCCACCAAATGGGTTATCTTGAATAGAGTGAAGTACTTTTTCTCTTTCCATATTTCCTTCCCAACGAAAATCAGGATCTAGCATGAACCACTCTTCTTCTTTCTCTGTTTTTGATATCATTAAATAATGTGGAAACGGTTTTTGATGAAATTTATTTTCCCTCTCTGGTAATAGAGACATATCAACCATTACAATGACATAACGATTTTCCGGCTTGTTTTCTACTAATTCTAAAAACGTTTCTACATTGCTATCTTTATTTTTTGCATGATCATACCATTCGTTTACTTTAATACCGTACAATTTTTCAAACCAAAGTAAATAATGATCATGGTTAATGTTTTCAGAGTGATATGAAATAATTCCGCCTTCTGTTATATCAAAATCTCCATCCCATAGTCCAAAATAAAATGGACGAAAATCAATGTCGCTACGCCTTTTTATAATTTCACAAAAACAACTCACTAAACAGTGCACTTTAATTGAAGTCATACTCTCATCCACTTTCCTAAAGGTTAGTTATTCACATTTACTTCCTGTAACGGCTGTAACTCCTCCATAAAATCAAGCAAAGATCCTACAGTAAGAAATGCCTTTGGATCTACCTCATCCTCTGGAACGCATAGCTTTACATCCATTTCTATGTATACAATAAGCTGTAACATCATTACCGAATCTATATATAAATCTTGATTTAAGCGCATCGTTTCTTCTAAATGCGTTACATTTTTCAGTTCCATTTTTTCTATCATAATTTTTAACACGGCATTCTTTAACGCTTCCCGTCTCATGTTGTAACCTCTCCCATCTCTAGTAACTTTCTACTTACTTTTCCAGTTTTATTTTTAGGAATTTCATTTACACTTTCAATTTCATGCGGAACTTTATAAGAAGGTAAGTGCTGAATACACCATTCTCTTATTTGTACTGGATCAACATGAGAGATCACTTTCGCTTTAACTATTTCGCCCATGACAGGATGTTTCCCTCGATATACAATTGCCTCTTGCACACCTTCCAATCGAAGCATCGTTTTTTCTACCTCTATAGGAAAGACTTTTAATCCTGAAACATTAATTACATCGTCCATACGCCCCATAAAATGAATGCCACGCTCAGATTTATACCCTAAATCTTTCGTGAAAATTTCCTTATCATTCATTTTCACGACGATTTCTTCCGGTGCATTTTCATCTGAACCTATGCTTATACTCGCATGAGGTAGAGGGTTTCCTAAATCTAAATGGCTCTTCATATCATGACATATACTAATACAACCTGCTTCAGAACAACCGTATTGCTGCATCATATATGTTGTCATTTCTTTTAGTTTATAAAATAGTGCTTCTGGCAAAGGCGATCCTGATGTCATAATTTTATGAAACTGAAACGTTCCTAATGGAAAACTCCCCATAATGTGTAACATAAGTGGTACTGCATATATAATATGTTTTTCTGTATTGCGAACTACATTTAATGCGAATTTAGGATTTTTGTTCGTAATGATTACAGGCTTGCTCCCCCTCGTAATTGCTGATAACGTACCACATATTAGTCCGTATGAATGTGAAACAGGAGCCATAACGATTGGCACTTCATCTACTTCACAGTTTAAAGCTTCATTATAGGCAGTAATTTCTGTATCAACTTCCATCCATGCTCTACGAATCAGTTTCGGTTCTCCCGTAGTTCCCGAACTATATTGCAATAAAGAAGGCTCTTCTAGTAAAAAGTTCCCTACTTCTAATTTTGTAAAATCGCCATATTCTCCATATAAAACTCCTACACAATTTGCACGCTTTGCCATTTCAATAGCCGTTTCTTTTGGCGTATCTTCATGTATAAGTAATACTGATGATTTCTTTTCTTTTAAGAAAAACACAAGCGTAATAATATCGAATGGATCTTTCAAACAAAGTGCAAATCTATTTCCTTCTGCTTTTTGAAATTGTTCCATTTCCTCATAAACTTGTAATCTCAATTCAAAATCACTTTTGCTATACTCTTGTTTATTAACAATTAGCATAATTTCCTCCTGTAACAACTGATTTTTGTTTCATAAGTTGTCTTACTCTATACAATGGATTTGGAACTTCATGAACAAGCGATTCCACATCCATATATAATCGACGTTTCGTTAATTGTTCAGCATAGAATGTAGGTGCATATAATTGAATATTTTCAAATCTACCTTTCAAATGTGGATATATTCTTAAATGATCTTCAATTTCTTCAACAACCATCATCCAAAAATGTTCTTCTTTCAATCCATACTCATCCGCAAGTACGAATGCTAATTCTCCTAAATTAAACAGGAAAAGTGCATCTAACACCATCTCTTGCAAACATTCGATGCGATCCATTTCAAAGAAATCATTCATTTTTCCATTCGCATATGTTTTATGCATTTTAGTAAAGTCGGGGCATTTGTCAACTTCTTTCAAATATGGACGATAAAACTCAAGCCCTTCATGAAAATCCTTTAACGCAATACGAACAGGCACCCCTTCTTTATGGACTAGAATCATATTTTGTCCATGTGATTCCAGTGCGATACCATGCTCTACAACAAGATGTATAACTGGTATTATCGCTTTTTGAATAAGTAATTGTAGCCAATCCTTCATTCCATATTTGTTCAACCACGCATCAATAATTGGTGTACCATCTTTCTCTTTAGCGTATAAACCATTAAAAGGAATTGCATCCTCTTGTGCATCTAAATACTTATGAATGCTTTCGCGCCAAATACATCCTAATGAACCATATATAGCTTTCTTATTCGTGTCATACGTTACACTTGAAAACTCGCTTAACAAGATTAAACGTGCTTCATCCATTAAATAGACGTCATTACTTACAACATCATTTAACCAATTTGATATTGCTGGTGCACTCACAACAGAGTATGGTTTCAGTGTACGGAGTGTTGAAGTGTTGAGTAAATTCATCGATAATTTAACGTACGGTTTCTTTTGACTCGTAATATTTCTTAACGTTCTCATTGACTGTTGCGCGCAATAATCGTCCTCTGATGTTCCTAAATAAATAATAAAATTACCCTGTATATGATCCCCATAATTTGAAATGATGAAATTCTCCCACTGCCATGGGTGAACAGGTATAAACACGTACTGTTTTGGATAACATCCCCTATTACGAATTCGTTCCATAAACTCTTCTAATTTACGATCGCCAATCTCCTCTTTTAAAAGGTCGTTATACATCACTTCATTCTCATAACCTACAGTCGCATAATTCTTATGCGCTGCAATCCATATGAGTTTTATTGGCTGCATAAATTCATATCCATATTGAAAATTGTCACGATATTGAAATCCAACACGTGCTTTATAACTAGGATGATATGGATGGCCGTCTATTAAATGACTTTCAAACTCATCGTAAGATTTTTGAGTGTATTCTTTCTTATTATTTCTTTCATATTGTGCAATCGTGTCTTTAAATATTGTTTGTTCTAATTCGTGCATAAAAGAATCTAATTTAGCTTGTTCTACACTAGCAACCCGAAAAACTTCTTCTAGAAATTGCGAGACAGATTGTATTTCTTGCTGTTCATCTTGGACTCTTACTATTAATGAGTCTAACGAAATACGTCCAAATGTCATCCGTTCCCTGCCATAGCATTTGTACGTGACACTTTTGTCTTCTTCATCAAGTCCTTGTATTATAAAAAGAATTTGTTCTTCTTTTTCTATGCGAACCGGTGTAATAATCCCCTCATAAATTAACGATTCTACTAATTGACGTAGCACTCTTCTTCGTACTGAAATGTAATCTTCTGATTCGAGCGCCTTCAATACTTTCGTATGATACATGTCCACTCTCATAAAACCCTCCACCTTATGACAAAATACCATTATTTGTATTACGTGAAATTTTAACGCTATTTATGAACGAACAGCCACTTCTCTAATGAGCGGATTATGTACTTGCACATAAATTGCTTGCTCTAATGGATTACTTAACTCATCGACATCGAAAAATCTCGTTAGTAAATTTGCTTTACACGCTAACTTATCTTCGTCCAATAATTCTCTTAAAAATGTTGAAGGTTCCCGGTTATACGGAAGGAATGATTCAAGTACAGACCTTAATTCCGAGAGAAGAATTTCCTCCTTAATTAATCCTGCTGTGCCAAAACCATTAATGAGACCAAACATATGATTGAAAATTAAGTAGTAACGAAATCTCTCATCCACAATATAGTCGTCATATAAATTTCCAGTACGTTCTCCAATACCAACTAATTCATTATTAAGCATCTCTTTCATTGAATTACAGAAATAAAATCCTTGATTATCACGGAAATAATATTTGACCGGATAACCATCTTTTAGCTGAACAACGCTATTTTGCTGATGAGCTTCTAATGCAACACCATACTGTAAATACATCCATACCATTGGCTTTAAAGAAATATTCATATATCGTCTAAACCACTCTAAGCTTACTTCTTCACAGCTTTTACTTTCTAAATCTGCTAGGCGATGAATAATATTCGATAACCGCGTACGCTCCCCAGGTATAGCGTCTTGAACTAGCCCAGCAATTAATGTTGCGTCGTTTGCATGTTCACTATAAAAAGGGTTCTCGCGAATAATCACTTCAAATCCAGATTCTTGTGTTCCATAATTTAATGTAATATAGGCTGGATCACAAATAAAATCAAAGCCTGGAAATCTTTCTCGTACTTCACCAATAGCCGTATTTAACATTTCCTTCCCTTCAAGACCACTCTCAAGTTCTTTCAGTTTATTAATACGCATTGAATTTGTTACTTTCACCGGAAATGAAAACTTAAGCATATACTTCGAATCGGGATGATACAGTGTCCTTAGTGATGATGTTGCCATATAATACTTACCTACAGGTCCAATATACTCAAGCAATTCTTGAACTATCCAATCTTGTACGTAAGCTTGATGCAAGAGCCATTCTGCCTGAAGCGGATGAATTGGAATTAATGCATATTGATCTTCCTTACAGTACTTCGCTATAAATTCCTTACTAACCATCTCATCATTACTTAATTCTTCTTTTATAATCGTTGTTGTAGAATCTGATAATAATGATTTTTCATTTACTATACTTTTATGGGCCCGAAAATAATGAAGCTGACATTCTCCTTTTAATTCTGGAGAATACATTTCACTTTTCCAATCTAATATCCCCTGTCTACTCTTTGGTGTAGGATGAGTTAAATGCCCAAATAATAAAGACTGCTCCGCTTCTATAAAAGTTGTATGGAAACCGTATAATGCGGATGTATCTTCTATTCTCTCTTTTGTAAATTCCTCAATATTTTGACAACTACAGATAACTCGAAGCATAAGTTCCGCAGGATTCGTTCCTTCTCCGTAGTTGATAGACATCTCTTTTATTAAAAATGTAATAACTGTAACGTAATCTGCTTTAATAACAGAATTACTATCTCCAATTTGATAATACAATTGTTCTCCAAACAAATGACGATCTGTTGATGATTTATATATAACTTCTCCATACAAAGTAACGTTCTGTGCCGATAGCCGACAACATAAATATGTGGGGACTGTATCTCTATTCAACGTATTACTGAAGATACTCTTCATTCTTTCATCCTCTGTAATCCATTCTCCACTCCCCGTTTCTCTTAAATAACAGTTTAAAAAGCTTTGTAATGTTGCATGTTCTGCGATTTGTTTCGCATGCTGCATACTGGTCCTCCTCTTTATATTAAAGCTATCGAAATTTCATATAATAAACGATAATTGAATGTCGTTATCAATTATGATTCTAATTGATAATGATATTCAATTCAAGAGTATATTTCAGAATTTTTTTATCTGATTTAATTTTTCTTGTTTTCTCTCTTTTCTTTAATCTAGTTAAAAATACACGAAAAAAATACTCAGTTTCAAACTACATACTTACTATTTTTCATTAGTAATCTATCCAAAATGGTTAAACAAAAGAGGTATACCTTAATTGGTATACCTCTTTCAAACATAAAGTTTACATAATAATATTATTTAAGTAAATCTATATAACTGTTTGTATAACAAATTCAAATCTCTCCAACAATACGCTGTTTCTTCTACCCTTACTCTCTCTAAAAATTTCGTATCAATTTTTTCAGGGTTAAATTTTTCATAAAACTTTTTAGAAGGATTATTCGTAACAACCCAAACTAAAAGTGATTGCATATCATTGTTTATACAATCCGATAATAAAGCTTGAAATAACTTTTGTCCTATTTTCATTCCTTGATACTCTTGTAAAAGGTAGATTGCATATAATTCTCCATCACAATTATATGTACCAGTTCTTTCTACTCCCCCATCGATGAATCCAACTATGTCTCCATTTAAATTCTCTGCTACAAATCTAAATTGATGATTACCTTCTTGTTGAAAAATATCTTCCCATTGTTTTTCTCGTTTCTCATATGCTATATTATCTAGAATTTCGTCAGCAAATATCCCTTTATACGTTGTTTTCCAACTATCAACATGCACCTTTGCTATACCTGGTATATCATCCTTTATTGCTCTTCTAATATGTATTCCCATCATTTCTCCCCCTTGTTACTCATCATTATATCAATTTCATTCCTTAAAAATCCAAATAAAAAAGAGTGAATTCACTTCACTCTTTTTTATCACAATTATCTACTTTCCACTTCAACTGAAACTACTCGATCAATCTCTTTCAGGGAACTATATAACTCTGTTGTATATAAATCTTCTGGAGCTAAAATAACCATCTCTAGTTGCTGAAATGCTCCACTATCTATATCTTTAATTTTCACGCGTTTCACATGCATGCCTAAATTTTTAATTTGCTTAAATATACCATCTAACTCATGATGCTCTTTAACAGTAATTTTTATAGATAAATCCTTTTGTCTTAATGAATACGGTCCTGCAATTTTCACAAGTTGCGGAAGTACATTAATCGCTAAAATAATTAAAACCATAGCAACTGTCGCTTGTAAATAAAATCCCGCACCAATTGCGATTCCTAAAGCTGAAGCAGCCCACACCATAGAAGCTGTTGTTAATCCAGAAATAACGTCATTACTTCTTCGTAAAATGACACCTGCGCCAAGAAAACCAATTCCACTAACAATTTGAGCGGCCAGTCGCATCGGATCCATATTTGTATGTCCTGGAACAGAATATACATGCACAGATTCAATTGAAACCATCGTAATTAAACAACTTGCTACAGAAATAACCATACTTGTTTTCACACCAAGTGGTTTATTCTTTAGCTGCCTATCTATCCCGATGAATAATCCTAAAAAGAGTGCTAAACCTAATTTGAGTAAAAATTCATATGACATATTCCCATTCTCCTTACTTTACAATGTTTCCCTTAGAATAACTCACTATAACTCTTTTATGATATCAATTCCAGTCTTTTCTATTCATTTAACGTAAAAAACCGAAAAAACATTTATAACTATGTTTCTCCGGCTTTTTATTACACTTTAGATTCTTCTTTATTTCTGATCTTTAATCTTAATTTCTGCACCTTTGTAGAATGCTAATTTACTGTCATTATACTCTTTTGTAAATTTGTTAAACTGCTCTTTCGACTTTTGTGCTTCCACATTTAATTCATTAACAGTTTTAACTTTTTCACCGATTTCTTTTAATTTCGTTTCTTTTACTTTTAATTTTTCATACAGTTCTTTTTCAGTCGCTAACACTTTCGTGTAATTTTCATTCATCTTTTGGAATGCATCATAACGATTCTTATACGACTCTTCTACTGCTTTTGCTTGTTTTTGTAACTTCTTATCTTCAATCTTCTCTATATTACTTTGAACAGATTTCGTTTCCTTCTGTGCTTTTTCTAGCATTTCTTTCTCACTTTTCAATACTTTTTCACGATCATCTACATTTGCAGTAGCTTGCTCTATTTTCTTCACAACTGCTTCATTATGATCTTTACCTTCTTGCAAAATTTGAGCATATAATTCTTGCCCTTGTTTCTCTAACTGCTCTAATTTTTTTGCTTCATCCATTAAAGATTTTTCTTGTGTTGCTGCTGTTTCAAAAGCTGTATATAGATTTTCTTCTGGCTTTTCACCGAAACAACCTGTTAAAAGTCCTACTGATAATGCTCCAACTACTGCTACTTTTCCATACTTCAACGTTCATTCCTCCATTACATACGGTTATCATGCCAGAAGTTCACTGGGAAGTGACTCTCTTCATGATAAGCTTCAAACTCATAACCTTTTTCTTTTAGCCCCTTTAAAATTGCTGGCACAGCAGCAACTGATTGCGGGTGAATATCATGCATTAAAATTACTTCTTGTGGTTTTGTTGCGTTTGTTAATACGTTTTGAGCAATTTGTGCTGCAGCTGCATCAACTGGCATTTTATTGTATCTCCAATCTAATGAATCAATTGTCCAATCCCATACTTTAAATCCGCCTTCTACCACTTTATTTCGAAGACCTTCATTCAATCCAGGCATCGAACCATATGGAGGACGTGTTAATTTAGGTGATTTCCCAATAATATTAGCGATTAAACCTTGATCTTCTTTCATCTCATTTACATACTCGCCATTTTTATATAACTTTGCGAAATTATGTGTCATACTATGCATGCCTACATAATGACCCTCAGCATTTTCACGTTTCACTAAATCAGGAAATTCTTTTACATTCGCTCCAATTAAAAAGAACGTCGCCTTCGCATCATGTTGTTTTAGCGTATTTAATAATTCAGCCGTATATTTCCCTGGCCCATCGTCAAATGTAAGATAAGCAACTTTTCTTTCTTTTCCATTAAAACGACTTGGTGCCGTTTTATTCATTTCAACTTTCGGCTGTTCACTTGCAAGCTGCACTACATTTTCTTGTTTCGCAACAGCTTTTGCTGGTGAAGTAATTGATTGAAACATGTAATACCCAATAGCTACTGCGGCAATCGCTATTAAAACGACTACTATTTGTTTAATTTTTAAAGCTTTTTCCATTCTATCGAATTCCTCTCCCTATTAATCTTATATATAAATCGCCCAATATAATTATACATCTATTTATTTTTATTTCACCATATAAATAGATTTTATTTGTATTATAATGGGAGTTTTATCAAAATTGTTGTTCCTATTCCTTCTTTGCTTGTAACACTAAGCACACCGCCATGAAGCTCTACCATTTTTTTAACGATAGCTAAACCAATACCTGCACCTGCAGCATGATTATTAATTTGGTAAAATGATTGCTCAATATATGGTAAATGTTCTTTAGCAATTCCAATCCCTTCGTCTCTTACCTTAATCACTGCTTGTCCTTCTATTTTAGTCGCTTCAATGTGTATTGTACTTTTTTTATGTGAATACTTAATTGCATTTTGAACAATATTCAAGAAAACTTGCTTTAACCTATTTCGATCTCCCATCAATTCAATTCGGTCTATAGTAGTAATAAATTGAATTTCCTTCTCTTCCGATTTAGGAGTTAATTGCCAAATCGTCTCCTCTAGTATATCGTACAACTGCACCTTTTGTTTATATAAATTAAAATGATTTGATTGTAATCTTGAAAAATCTAGCAATTCTTCTACTAAATGAATCAATCTATCTGTCTCACCTGAAATAATGCCCATACCTTGCTTTATTTCTTCTTCTGTTAAATGATCTACTGTTTTTAACGTCTCACTCCAACCTTTAATTCCTGTTAAAGGCGTTCGTATTTCGTGCGAAATAGAAGCAATGAATTCATTTTTCATCTGCTCAGCCTTATCTATTTTATAGGCCATATAATTTAAACTATGTGCCAAGTCCCCTAATTCTCCAGGATAATCTTCTTTAATTTTTTGCTTTAATGTGCCTTCTGCAATTTGTGAAGAGGCTTGAATAATGGATTCAATTGGCTCAACAAATGAATTTGCCAAACGTCTACTAATTAAGAAGGCGACTCCCGAAATAACAATACCTACAGAAATAGTAAACGTAATAATTTCAATAATCTTTTTATTTACATTTGTTAAAACAGTCGTATATTTTAAAACACCAATAGTTTGTCCTTGATGTATAAGTGGGCTTAGCACCTCTAGTTGTTTTTTATTACCTTTCGTAGTAACTTGATTATACATTTCACCTTCTAATAATGATTGTGGAATATTCACTTTACCTTCTACCTTTTCACCACTTGAAGATTGTATAACCGAGCCGTGACGATCAATTAACTGTAATTCTGTTCCTTCTAATTGAAAGCTACTAATTATGTCACCACTATATTCTTGTAATCGAATAAAGTATAGTGAATTGTATTCTGAAAAAAAACGTGTACTCGTTTTCGCATGAGACTCTATATATTGCACAATACCATTATAATAGTATCGATAAATTGAAACTGAAAATACAACTTCAAATAATACAAGCATAAGTGTAATGACCGTCATAAAATATAAAGTCACTTTCCGTTTCATCTCATACTTTCCTTCCACACATATCCTTTTCCCCACACCGTAAGAATAAATTCAGGTTCTGATGGATTACATTCTATCTTTTGACGTAACCGTCTCATATTTACATCTACTACTTTCGTCTCACCTACGTAATTGGTTCCCCAAATCATATTTAAAATTTCATCACGCGAAACTGGCTTTGAAGCCTGATTCATTAAATACTGTAATATCATATACTCTGTAGGTGTTAAATCGACTAATTGTCCATCTTTATACAATCTTTCTTCTATAATATTTAACGAAAATGGACCTGACGTAACAATATTCGTTTTTTCTTCATGTACTTCTATTCTTCTTAATAAAGACTGTATACGTGCAGTTAATACTACTGGACTAAACGGTTTTGCAATATAATCATCTGCACCTATTCCTAGTCCTTGCACCTTATCTTCATCTTGTACACGTGCGGTTAACATAATAATACCCATTTTTTTATTTTCTTTCCTGATAGCCTTACAAACTTCTAAACCATCAATCCCCGGTAACATTACATCCAGCAGTGCTATATCAACAGTTTGTTCACTCAAAATCTGTAACGCTTCTTCTCCAGTAGTAGCTTCTATTACATAAAATCCAGCACGTTTTAAATTTAAAACAATAAAGCTACGGATCGTTAATTCATCTTCTAAAACTAAAATTTTTGACATAATTCCCACCTCCTACTCTTGTTGATAATCCGCTAGCGGTTTTATATATGCTTTCACTTTTTCAAATTCTGATTGCTTCGGTACTGCATATACGTGAGAAGCCGTTTTAATTGCTGCGCTGTAGCCTTTTATATTGAACCATTCTTTCCGCTTAAAAATATGAACTTCAAGCCATATTTTATTTGTTCTTGTATCCAAAAACTTTTGAGAATTTGATTCTTTTTGCTGATCTGGTATTGTAATTTTCCCTATTAACTCTTTAGGAATTTTCACATAATACCCTTTTTCTATATCTATATATCGTTCTTCAATTGGTTTAATTCCAGATTCACTCCACTGTATGTAACGTTCAAAAAGCGGACTATCACCATGTGATTTATCCTCCCAACCTTTTGGACGTACAGTACGAACAAATTCAATAATGCCGTCTTCATTAACATCTTTACTTTCTACAACATATTCATTAAATAAATCTTCTTTCCCACCTATAGGTAATACTTCATAATGATCCTGATCAAATTTTGCTACATAAGTTATACCTGAATGAGCCCCTGTTCCCGCATCGATTACAACTGCCTTTAATGATTTAGAAATACGGCCCATTTGTATTCTTTGAATACTATTTATATACGGATCAAATGTAACCTCTGACAATACCTTAAACTTTTCAATGAACTGAACCTTCAACTGTTCATCTTTCATATACGAAACAAGGCTTATGTCTTTAAAACCATTTTTGTTTAAATCATCTATAAATAACTTTGTATACTTCTGTCTATAAAATTCCTTTATATCGTCACTCTCATTGGAAAAAACATACATTGTGTTTTCTAATAAATCACGATTGGTAGTTATTCCTATCAATAGTTCCCTTTTTCCACTCCCTGTGAAATCTCCTACCTCAACAATATCTACTTCTTCCCCATCAAATGTATAGGTTGACTTCATATTCCATCCATTATTTTTCTTCTCATATACGGCTAAATATATATGATAATCTTCATTAGGTATTTTATATACGATGACAGCTTCTTTTTTATTATCTCGTTCGAAATTCATTGACCATGTCGTCTGTTTATCTCTATTAGACATTGGAGTAAGTAAGCGATAATTAACAGGTAAATCTTTATCAATTTGTTCCTTTAATTCATTAATCCATTTTTCATTTGTAGGAGCTTCCATTAGACTTGTTGGAGCTTCAGACATTTTACATCCAGTCAATATAAAGATAATTCCCATCATGCTTAACCATTTCTGCATATGATATCTTTCCTTACCACAAATTTTGAATATGTCCTTTTACTTTTTTACCTATCCATTATACTCATACATATGAGTATAATTTTTCTAAACTAAAAAATCGTTACAGAAAAGTTACAAATACATTCCAAAAAAAAAGATTGGCAAAAGCCAATCTTTTTTTATTATTCGTTTCGGACTGATTTTGGCGTTACACCTAAATGATCATTTAATTTTTTTGAAATATCTTTTACATTTTTTTCATTTGGAATGTAATAATAAATACCACCGATACGTTTATCTGTACCTTCTATTTGCAATTTTTCCATTTCCAAATTAGATCCTGCCATATTTTTTGTAATGGCAAGCATATCGTCAAATGTTAAGTTCGTTTTCATATTTTTATCAACCGCATCTAGTAAAGAGCCCATTTTGCTAATTGATTGAACAGACATCGCTTTTTTGGCAATTGCTTCTATTACAAGTTGCTGTCTCTGTCCACGCATTGCGTCACTATCAATTTTACGCGTTCTTGCAAGTGCAAGAGCTTGTTCTCCATTTAAATGTTGGTAACCTTTTTCTAAATGGATCATACCAGCTTGGTCTTTACTATCTTGTTCAGTGAAAGTAACTGGTACATCAATATCAATACCACCAATTGAATCGACAATTTGTACGAATGATTCAAAGTTAAACTTCACATAATAATCAACAGGTACATTCAAAAATCTTTCCACCGTATCGCGTGTGCTTTCTACGCCACCAAATACGTGAGCATGAGTAATTTTATCTAATTTTTTTCTAGTTGGAATATAAACACGTGAATCACGTGGAATACTTACTAGCTTAACAGACTTATCATCTTTATTAATTGTTGCTAATAAAAGTGCATCTGTTCGAACTGCTTCGCCATATTGGCTTTTTCTCATTTCACTTCCATCTACACCCATGATTAATATTGAAATATTATCCTTTAAAGGTTCAACTTCCTTATCACGCTTTGATGACTTATCAATTTTTGCATACGCATCATTTACAACAGCTTTTGCTTTATTATATATAAACGAACCATATCCTACTCCTCCAAAAATAAGTAGGAAAAATGGAATTAATATGAACCATTTTATTGACTTTCTTTTAGAACGCTTTTTATTACTTCTCGTATTTTGTTCTAATTCAGAGCTCATACCCATTCGCCTCTCTTTCTCTTTACCAAGTATAATGTAAGTCTATTTATCTTCATATTGAATTTCCTTTCAGTAACCTTACAATTTTGTAAGGTTACTACTTAAACCCAATATGTATTCCATTTCACATTATACTCTCGTACTTATTTTTGGCAAGTCACTATTTACCAATTTCAAAAATTTAGCACTTCGCAACATGCGAATTTACAAATTAATTAATTCTTTCATTTGAAATTAGGATATCTTTTTCTTAATAAACGATATGAATAAAGAGTCAAGCTAAATATAAAATCTCTATGAATACAGTATATTTCACGTTCTTATTTCTCAAACGGCGTATACACGCTTTTCTTCCCCTGATTATCAATGAAAGCCGACTTTGCTTTTATTTTCGTTTTTTCTACTTCCCTATCTTCATTTGAGAAGTTCACAATGATTTTAATATCTTTTCCATAAGAAACAGATTGTACTAGCTTATCTTCTGACAAATATGCAAAATTCATCATCTCTTCTTTTACTGCTTTTTCATGAACTTCATTCCAAACTTTTAGATGCTCTGTAATTTCTTTTTTATGCTTATTCCACTCTACTTCATCTAAATGGTACAACGGAGGAACATTATACAATAATTCAGACAGCATTCGATTTCCAACTTCATCTTTTACCTTTAAACTTCCCCATTCCCAATGATGCGTTGTAATAACGGAATCATTGTATACTAATTTATATAATGGTACCGAATATACTGGATTTAAATATACTTGTTTATATTCTTCCTTCAATGGTACTTGTTTTGCATATTTTTCAGGAACATTTTGATTTGGTGACCAATATCCGCCAACATAATACGGACTTGTTTTATTTTTCCTCATATCTTCATCGTCCCATTTAATAACGGGTGTTTCAATTCCGTGTGCAAATGCAATCGTATTACTAGCAAAATCATTTCCACCTTCAGAACCAACGACCATACCCTTTTCTTGCGCAATGTAGTCCATTCGTTTTAAACGTGCTTTTAAATCTTGCTCTTGTGTCGTTATATGTTTCGCTGAATAATCATCGTAAATTTCACCTGTCGCATCACAATCAATAAACCATGAATTATATTTAGGACCATTTTGTAATATATCATTCATGCGTTCCTTTACACTAGGCAGCGATAAAGTCGGGTTTAACTTGCGACCTCTGCCTAAAAAGCCTTGCACCTTTTCTCCGTTTTTCTTCGTTACAGTAGCCTCTTCGTATAATGATGGGTCATTAAAGGATGCTGTGTTCCAATTTTTATCACTTTTTTCGTGAATGGAATGATATGAATCATACGGACCAACTAAATACCCCATTTCCTTAGCTTTTGTCACGAAATTTGGTTGCATAAATCCTTGTTCCCAGTTCGGCAGACCAATCCACGCTTTTTCTATTCCTGCCTCTTTCATTTCCTTTAGTATGTCTGTTCCATCTGCATTACCCCATTTACTTACCTCTTCAACCGCATCACCAAGTAGCGACTTTAATAAATGCTTATTTAAGCTATACAATTCTGTGTTCGTTAAGTGACCTACACCTTTCTTTAATAGCACACTAGCTTCCTGATCAACGTTTTGAAAAATATCCTCTTTATAAAATTCCTTCATGGATAATACTTCGTTTATATAACGTAAAATAACATTTTTTTGATACTTATCAATGAAATCTTGTTTACTTACTTGATCTAATACATTCAGTTCCCCAGGCTCTGAACTATTCTTTTGAATAAGTTCTTTTATATGACTAAACAGCGGGCTATTTATTTGCTCCCTTAGTTTTGGCCAATTTATATTACTTTCTGATAAACCATTTTGATTCCAAAAATAAAAATGCGCCGCTCCATATAACTTTTCGATTTCTTTATTTTTTCTAGCCTTTTCTTGTAATGTTTTAAATTCACCTTTTCGAACAATATCATCCTTATACAGTTTAGCAATGCTTACCGCATCATTATTTGTCACATATAATTGAAATCCATATGTTTTATTTTTATTTATGCTCGGAAATTCATGTGTAAAATCAAATCCTATTTTCGGATCCGAATGAAATTTCAATTCATTATTAAACATATTGTTTGCAATATATACAATTGCATATTTCGAACCATTTAATGCGAAAAACTTCATAGAAAATGATTCAGCAAATGAATATGCATCATCCTTTAAAAACTTCTTCCAATTCTCATCATTGCTCGAAATTTGCTTACCCTCCCATAACGGAAGTGTATAATTTTCAGCTTCTACTTTCGGCCATGTAAAGCTTTCTGCACCAGTCGATTCCACTTCAATGTTTAAGTGGTCTTTTTTCTTTTCTAATTTTATTTTTACTTTTTGATCTGGATATTCCCACGATGTACGATCCTTTTCTTTTTTTACATTCGATACCTTCATTTTCGGTAGGGGTTGTGATGCCTGTTCCTTTACCCCCTCATGTTCTACAGTTAATGTGAATGTTTCTGGATTTACATCATAAGTAAAATCTTTATACGTCGATTTCTTTATTTTAGACTCTTGTACAGCATTACTACCTTTTACGTCACAACCGACTAAAGTCGAAAATGGCATAGTTGTTAGAAGACATATCGCTATCATTTTTTTCATCCTCTGCACCTCCACCAATGAATATACAGGTGGTTTGTTACAGGAATGTGGCAAAAAAATAATAGAGCTAGCATTTTGCTAGCTCTATTTGGAGTATTAAAAGTTGATATAAACAACTATAATTCGCTTAGAAGATATGTAATACAGTAACTGCATTTTTTCTCAACAATTATGAAACTAAACAAATCAAAATTTTAACAAGCATTCTTTAACTGAAAAAACAAGTGTATACAATGTATCCTAAAAGTAGTACTAAAATGATTATCCCTGTACCTTTCCAATTCATACCGCCTGCTATATCAACTGGACTACCTGTTTCCGCTCTATTGAGTCCGTCATGTAAAGAACCCGTAGGATTACTTTTTAATTCACTTTGTCTCATACGCTCTCTTTTTTCTTCTGGTGACTCTTTATTCATTTAATCACCTCCAAAATGAATGCACTCTTTACTTACATTATTCAAAATCAACATTTGTTTTATATTTTTTCCCGAAAAAACCTAATTTAAAATAGGTTTGCAACGTAAAGAAAGCTAGCCATGCCAGCTTTCTTTACGATCCAATATGCTCTTCCTTATTTACAATAATACCTTTATGGTCGATTTCAAGCTCACATACTTTCATATCTGTAAATACTCTCGCTAATTGCTCAGCGATTTCTTGACGTTTCTCATATGGCGTTAATATAAAAATAGATGGTCCCGCACCGCTAAGTGCTGTGCCGTACGCACCAAATTCTTTTGCGCATTTACGAATAGATGGTAATAACGGTACGAGTTCTAAACGATATGGCTCGTGAAAATGGTCTCTCTCCATCATTTCACCTACAACTTCCCACCGCTTTTGACATAATGCAGCTACTAATACGTTACTTATCGCACTAGCTTTAACTGCCTCATGAAACGGAAACATCTTTGGTAATACAGATCGACTTTCATCTGTATTTAATTCTTCATTCGGAATAAGAGAAATTACCCCTAATTCCTTGCTCTCAATTCTTACGACGGAAATATCCTTTCCATCAAGTGCTCCGATTACAGTTCCACCTAATATAGAAGCAGCAACATTATCAGGATGTCCTTCAAAATTTGTAGCAATTTGAACTTTTTGATCAGCAGTTAAGTTCAAATTGCCTAGTTGATTCGCAAGCTCTATCCCAGCTACAATCGCTGATGCACTACTTCCTAGCCCTCTTGTTAATGGGATATTACTAGTAACTTCTATTATATGGGGTGATATAGAAGGACATACTTTACATGCCGTGCTAACGATTAAATTTTTATCGTCTGTCGGAATTGATTCTTCAAAGGAATGGATTACTTGCCATTTATCAGCTTTTTCTTTAACCACCACATCTAAATACAATGACAAAGCTATTCCAACTGAATCAAATCCAGGACCAACATTTGCCGTACTAGCAGGGACACGAACACTTAGTGGTATCACGACATAATCACCCCTTTAATATGATCTTTAATCTGTTCTATATCATTTGACAAACTTGCGATGTCTAGTTGATTTGAAGAAATAGCGATATCAGGATCCTTCAAACCATTTCCAGTTAATACTGCAACAACTGTTTCTCCCTTTTTGATTTTTCCAGATTTAACATGTTTAATTACGCCAGCTAATGAAGCATTTGATCCCGGTTCAGCGAAAACACCTTCAGTTTTTGCCAATAACCTATACGCATGTAAAATTTCTTCATCTGATACCATATCTATTTCACCACAAGACTGCTCGGCAGCCTCTACTGCATACGACCAACTTGCTGGGTTACCAATGCGAATTGCTGTTGCAATTGTTTCAGGCTCTTCAATTACATGCCCTTTTACAATTGCCGCTGCTCCTTCTGCTTCAAAGCCATGAATTCTTGGCTTCTTATAACCTTTTTCTTTCTCATATTCACAGAAGCCTTTCCAATATGCTGTAATATTCCCTGCGTTCCCAACAGGGATAGCTAGAACATCTGGTGCATTTTGCAATTGGTCACAAATTTCAAATGCTGCTGTTTTTTGTCCTTCAATTCGATAAGGATTCACTGAATTTACTAATGTAATCGGCTCTTCTGCAGCAATATTTCTTACAGCCTTAAGTGCATCATCGAAATTCCCTTCTATTGAAATAATTTCAGCTCCATAAGCGACCGCTTGCGCTAATTTTCCATGCGCAATCTTTCCTTCAGGGATTACGATTATACATTTCATCCCAAGACGTGCCGCATATGCTGCAGCTGATGCTGATGTATTACCTGTTGATGCACAAATGATTGCTTCTGAACCTTCTTCTTTCGCCTTAGCAACTGCCATCACCATACCACGATCTTTAAAAGAACCTGTCGGATTCGCTCCTTCGTACTTACCATATAGCTGAATCCCTAATTGCTTTGATATATTTAATAACGGAATAAGAGGTGTATTTCCTTCCATTAAACTGACATCAGGTGTGTTTTCATTCACCGGTAAATAAGAAGCATATTGTTTCAATAGTCCTTTATACATATTGTTTTTCCTCCTCAATAATGTAGTAACTGTTTATTTCACTTGCGACAGCTTCTATCGCTCCTAAAACTCGTTCGAATTGATACTTGGAAGTTCGATGTGTCACAACAACAACTTCTGCCAGTTCACGGTTTAAAGGTAATTGAATAACTTCTTTTAAACTCACAGAATAATTAACGAAACATTCTGTTATTTTTTGTAACATCCCAGGCTCATCTCGTAATGAAATACGCAAGAAATATTTCGAAACTACTTCTTCATCACCTTGTAATTCATAAGGAACTGGTTCTTTTAACGCACTTTTATTTTTCGGCACTTGATTCATATTTTTAACGATGGAAATAATATCACTTACTACAGCAGAACCAGTTGGCAACTTTCCAGCTCCAGGTCCGTAAAACATTACTTCTCCTACCGCTTGACCGTGAACATATACTGCATTAAATTCATTATTTACATTCGATAATGGATGACGACTTGGTAAAAGTGTCGGTTCTACACTTAAATGAATGGCTGATCCTTGTTTTTCTGCTTTCCCAATTAACTTCATAGTAAATCCTAACTTTTCAGCCATTTGTAAATCTTCTTTTTCGACCTTTCGAATCCCTCTTACTTGCACATCATCTAATGAAACATTCATCGAAAAACCTAAGTTTGCAAGAATTGCTACCTTTCTCGCCGCATCTAGTCCATCTACATCTGCTGTCGGATCCGATTCTGCAAAACCTAATTTTTGCGCTTCCTGTAAAGCCTCTTCATAAGACCACCCATTTTGACTCATTTTTGTTAACATATAATTTGTTGTACCATTTACAATTCCCATTATTTTTTCAATTTGATCTGATGCTAGCCCGTCAGTTAGTCCTCTTAACACTGGAATACCGCCTGCTACGCTCGCTTCATAACATAAATCACAATCATTATCGTTTGCCAGTTGAAGAAGCTCTGCACCATATACAGCCATTAAATCTTTATTTGCTGTTACGACATGTTTTTTATTTTCTAAAGCCTTAACAATATGCTGTTTTGCTTCTTCAATTCCGCCCATTACCTCTACTACAATATCAATATTTGAATCATTTAGAACTTCATCTACATGACTTGTGACTGCAATTCCGTCAATACAAACATCACGTTCTTTTTCCAAATCACGTACAACGACTGTTTTCACTTTCACTGCGTATCCTGTATCAAGAGCGATTTTTTTATAATGTTCTTTCAAAATATGAACAACACCACTTCCGACCGTACCTAAACCTAATACCCCAACATTTATAACGTTATTCATCTTCTAATCTCCTCCTAAAAGTTTAATTGTTACACCTATAAATCACCTTACTCTGCTTTTTTGTCATGCAGGTGGTGGTTATTTCCGTACTTATAAATAGTTTCATGTTACCGCACCTCCCTTCAAAGTAATAAAAAAAACACACCCATCCCTAGGAAAGGGACGAATGTGTTTTCGTGGTTCCACCCTTGTTCCAATCTAGACGTATTTCTCCCTAGATTGCTCAAGTTCAGATAACGGCTGATACCGTCAATAATTACTAGATTACTCGTTCACTATTGAAGTTCAAAGGTGGTAAAATCATTTCTCGTGTTAGGAAGCTCACACCCTTGGCTTCCCTCTCTGTAAACCGTAAAAATGATTTCTTGTCCTTATCGTTACTTTTTCGTTCATGTTTATTTGTTAACTCATTATACTCGCATAAAAAACAAAATCAATACTATTTTTTAATTATTTTAAATTTTCAATCTCTAAATCCGTAAAAAAACACACTCATCCCTAGGAAAGGGACGAATGTGTTTTCGTGGTTCCACCCTTGTTCCAATCTAGACGTATTTCTCCCTAGATTGCTCAAGTTCAGATAACGGCTGATACCGTCAATAATTACTAGATTACTCGTTCACTATTGAAGTTCAAAGGTGGTAAAATCATTTCTCGTGTTAGGAAGCTCACACCCTTGGCTTCCCTCTCTGTAAACCGTAAAAATGATTTCTTGTCCTTATCGTTACTTTTTCGTTCATGTCTATTTGTTAATTTATTATAGTTATCAACTTTTTAAAAAGCAAGCCTATTTTTACTAACTATTTTCAAGAATTTTTTTTATTATATTTCACAATATCATTATGCAACCGCCACTCAATTTACCTATTTTGTTATTTCTCCAGTTTATAAATCAACGGTTCATATATAAATTCCCCATTCTAAAACCCGTACATATCCGCTCTACAAAACTATATTAATAAAATTTTTAATACAATCTTTTTGTATAACTTTCTTCTAAAGAACGTGCAACATCTTCTTCTGAAGTATTCACTTTCGCATGCTCCAGCAACATTTTTGCTGCTGATGGTAACTCTTTTTTATTTAACCAAGATTCTGGATCCCACATCTTAGAACGAATAAACGCTTTTGCACAATGAATATAACACTCTTCTATTTCAACAACAATTCCAAGCAACGGATTGCGTCCATTCGCCTGCATTTCTTTCAAAATTTCTTCGTCGTTTGTAATATACGCTCGGCCATTTATTCTGAGTGTCTCCCCAAGACCTGGAATAAAAAAGATTAGTCCTACATGTGGATTTGAAATAATATTCAAAATGGAGTCTATACGACGATTTCCTGGTCTTTCTGGAATGATAATTTTATTATTATTGAGTACGTATACAAATCCAGGTGCATCTCCTCGCGGCGAGGCGTCACACTCCCCCAACTTATTTCCAGTGGATAATACTAGAAAAGGAGATTTAGAAAGAAAATCTACGCAATGGTGGTCTAATGATGAAATGACTTTTTTCAACGCTCGCTCACTTGGTTGCCCCAATATTTTCCGTAACTCTTCCTCTGTTGAAATAATCGATTTTATTTCCGTACGCTCGATCCCCACTTATAACCACTCCTTTTTCTTTATTTTCCCAAAATTCAATACAAATATTGTATAATAAAATTTGAGGAAAGGGGAATTAAAATGACAGAGTGGTTAACAATATTTGATTCTGAAAGAAATACACTTGGGAAGAAATTACGTGATGAAGTGCATCGTGACGGCGATTGGCACGAAACATTTCATTGCTGGTTTGTAGAAAAAGATAATGAAGATATGTTTTTATATTTCCAATTACGCTCTAAAAATAAAAAAGAAGCTCCATGTATATGGGATATTACTTCAGCTGGACATATTATGCATGATGAAGATGTACAAATTGGTGGTCTTCGTGAAATTGAGGAAGAATTAGGGCTTTCCTTTCAAACTAATGATTTAACATACAAGGGAATCTTTAAAATAGATTATGAAATTTCAAATCTTACTGATCGCGAGTTTTGTCATATGTATTTTCACAACGTCATCAATCCACTTCCATTCGCACCAGGTGAAGAAGTAGACGATGTGATGAAAGTACATGCAACTTCTTTTCTACAACTATTAAAAGGAGAGATTTCATCTTTAACGACTATTTCAGTCTTAAACAATACACCGATTACGATAACATTTGAAGATATTTATCCGTATGATCTTGCATACTATGAATTTGTTATAGAGCAAGGAAAAGAATTATTAAAAAATAATAGTTTATAAATAAAATAGGACTCCTAGCATAATATTGCGTAGAGTCCTATTTTTTATTATTGTTCAAGTATTTTTAATCTACTCTCTACTTGTATAAATAAACGAATGATTAATAACAGCATAACCACTATAATCGCTATTATTGTATGTGTATATCTAAACAGTATACTAATAACACTTCCAATTAACATCATGATAAATCCGTTTTGCTTCATCACTTCTGCACTATACCTGTTACCCGCATCCCATAATTCCTTATTTTTCATAGATCGTTTCGTACGATAACCATATGCCGCATTAATATCGGTCGGTGGATTTTTTTGAAGAATAATTGCCGCAAGTATAAAAATAATACCAATCAATATGCTTATTCCTATGTTTACTAGTGCATCAATCAATTATATCCCCCCCTAACTTACACTTTCATTATACGACACAACCCTTATTTTTCCAATTTATAACACATTCACTTTCTTTCTTTCGATGTCTGGAACATACTTGGAAGTGTTACAAAACGTGCCCCTTTCGTTTTTAACTGCGGAATGATTTTGTCTAGTGCATCAACAGATCCTTGTAAATGCCCACCTGGAGTAGAATGCTGCAGTATGACACTACCTGGAAATGAATTCCCTAACACATTATTTGTAATCGTATCGGCACTTACACCTTTCCAATCAACTGTATCAACACTCCACTGTACAATCATAAAATTTTGCTCAGTTGCCCAATTCAATTGATTTTCAAGTATTTCACCATACGGTGGACGTATAAATTTAGGAGCATAGCCGGCTAAACGTTTTAATATTTCTTCCGTTTTTATAATTTGATTACGGTACTCAGCGTCATTTACTTTCGCTAAATTCGGATGACTGTACGTATGATTACCAATTACATGCCCTTCATTTGCAATACGCTTTACTACATTCGGAAATTTTTCTGCGTTTTCACCAAGTAAGAAAAAAGTAGCTTTTACATTATGTTGTTTTAACTTATCTAATATTTTTGGCGTGAATTCTGAATCTGGTCCATCATCAAATGTAAGAGCTACTTCCGCTTTATTATACGGTCCTGAAAATGCGTACGCATATTTTTCAACCCATGTAAACGGTGTCCACGATCCACGATCAGCTGCTTTCATTTGTACTTCATAGCTTTGAGGGATATATGCGTATGGCAATGCGCTTATATAGTCTCCATAATAAAATGAGTTATATGGCATATAAGCATACGAAACATCTCGTTCTAGTCCCCATTGATATGGAGCAAACATTTCTGGCGAATAAAAATAATACATGATAAAAAACCTCCCTAAATTTTCATATGTGATTCATCTGCACTTTGTTAGAGAAATTGTTATTCATAAACAAAAATAAGACTGTCCTTAATTAGGACAGTCTTACTGCTTACTATTATTAATAAATCGATATACTATCTTTTGGCAAAGCTTTCACATGTTTTAAATAGTTCGTCACTTTATCATCATCATCTTGCGGATATTGATATTCATATTTGTTAGCGATTTCGTTCGCCACTTCCCTAAATAAATCACCCATGACAAAGAATGACTCCCATATGTTTTCATATTCTGCATTAGAAAATGTTCTTTTAAATTGCACCCACATATCTTTTTCAATATATTGCTCGAAATGCTTTCCAAACTTCCCTGCATTAACTGTAAAATCTGTTTTCATACCAATATACCATTCTAGCATTACGATGAACATATCTCGCACTGGTCCCTCAAGCATTCCTTTTGCATAAGAAAGCTCTTCTCTCCATAGCCCTTTTGCCACATTCGTACTACACCACCAAAATTCATTACAACAATCCAAAAACTCTTTTTCTGTAGGCTTTTTTATTAAGTAATCTTTATCGCTTGCTGGCGGGAATCCTTCCATACAATTATCTTTATCAAGAAGTAATTTACTTAAACTATCTTGTCCAACGAACTTTTTTATTAACTCAACTGGAACTAGCGTTAAATCAATCCGATTCCCATCCATGAACTGCATCAAATACGGAAACTTCCCATCTTCATCTGGTTGAACTAACGACATTTCTTCTGGCATTTGTACTATCATTATTTCTCCAAATCTATGAACCCAATTATGATTAGACGTAAAAGATTGTATATCATTTACAACATACATAATATCATAGTCTTGAAAACAATCTCTTTTCACATTTGGATTTACACGCGATCCATTCATGATAACTGCTCGAATTCTTCCATCCTCTTTTGCTGTATTAATAATTAAGTCTAGCATTTCTTTTTCAGTTCTCATCTACTTATAGCCTCCAATTTTTTGATATATAATATAGTGTTATGTATGTCGGAGGCCCACGAGCTAATCTCGTTATACAAGATACATGTTATAATTTTTCAAACATCTTTTTCATTCTATCTATCTCCTTACCTCATTCTTTTACGATTGCCATTACAAATCCATCGTATCCCTTACTTCCGACAGTTTGAAGCGCTGTAGCACTAACACGTGGCTCAGCAGCTATTAATTCATAGAAACGACGTATCCCTTGTACACGAGGATCGGTACTAGTATTGTCAATAACTTCTCCTTCACGTACTACGTTATCCCCAATAATTACAGTACCCGGTCGTGATAGTTTTAGTGCCCATTCAAAATAAGCAGGGTTATTTTGTTTATCAGCATCTATAAAAATAAAATCAAACGGTTCATACTTCTCGTTTTCTATTTGTTGTAAAGAATCTAACGCTAATCCTGTTCGTATTTCAATTTTATCAGTCAAATTAGCACGCTCCATATTGCTACGTGCAATTTCAGCATGTTTTTCACTTGCTTCCAATGTAACAACTCGGCCTCCAGATGGCAATGCTCTAGCAAGCCATATCGTGCTATACCCGCCTAGCGTGCCAATTTCTAAAACATTACGAGCCCCTTGAATTTGTACTAATAGTTGTAAAAACTTCCCTTGCATTGGTGATACATCATGTGCTGGCAAATTAGCTGCAGCATTAGTTTGAAGAACCCCTTCTAATGTAGAATCTTTCGGTATTAATACATCACTCATATATTGATCAACAGCCGTCCATTTCTCAATTCCACTCATGCAAATATCACCCCTTTCAATTTTCCAATGCTTTCTAGCATTCACTTTTGATTATACCGAAAATTCTGTCTCGAATACAAAAAATAAAGAAGGGACATCTACCCCTTACAGAATAGATATCCCTTCTTTTAAAGTTAAATTTACTTCCTATGGATTAGTAGACCAAAGCCCAGCAGATTTAATAAATGTACGTTTATTTAATTTCAGCTGCGCTACGATAAATTCTGCAATATCTTCTGCTTGCATTACTTTATCAGGGTTTCCATCAGTTAATCCTAAATCTACAGCCATATCAGTCGCTACTGTACTTGGAGTTAAAGCTGTTACACGAATGTTATGTTTGCGAACTTCCATCGCTAACGATTCTGTTAGGCCAAGGACACCAAATTTAGAAGCACTATATGCACTTGTTACAGGTGCACCTTTTTGTCCTGCTGTAGATGAAATGTTAATGATATCACCAGATTGTTGTTCAATCATGCTTGGTAAAGCAGCACGAGTTGCATAATATACACCCATTAAGTTTACTTGAATGATTTTTTCCCAATCAGCAACATCTAATTCTAAAAACTTACCGAACTTAGAAATACCAGCGTTATTAATTAAAATATCGATAGATCCTAAACCATTTTTTAACGTTTCAATCGCAGTAGTCACTTCTTCGTATGAAGAAACATCAGCAGTTGCAATAACAGCTTTTACACCTTCTGCTTCTACTTCTTTCGCTACAGCTTTTAAGTTTTCTTCTGAACGAGCTAATAAGCCTACATTTACGCCTTCTTTCGCTAATGCGATTGCGACAGCGCGACCAATCCCTCTACCTGCTCCTGTAATTAAAGCATTTTTGCCTTGTAATAATTCTGCCAAGTATAACACTCCTTAATCATCTCAGTTATGTATTATATTAAAATTGTATCTATGTTTATGTAAAAAGGCAATGATGCACTTTCATGTGCGTAGGTTACTTATAGGTAACTATAGAAAGTTTTTGTTTATAAGTTTCATGTTTTTACCATTATTCATGTAAAATAAAAACAAATCCAGCATAGGAGAGTGTATGTGTATGAAAAGAAAAAAATGGGTCTTGTTACTAACTGCAGTCGGACTATTTATCATATTGTTTGCCCTGTACTTTATATTTGGTAATCCACTAAATTATAAAGTAATAGAAAAAGATACTAGCCATTATCTCCATACTAAAAAAGGTTATAAGCAAGAAGAAATACAAAACATAACCGGAAAATATACTGCCCTTTATAATATTGGCTATTATGCAACAGTAGTATATAAAGACGAACCATATTTTACATACTCTTATACATACGATGATAATAAAAAAATAATACAAGACAACGGTATTTTAGGAAGACATACTGAGTCATTTGAACATCTTAATTTAAACTGGTCGTTGTTTGACCAGTTAGTAGATGGTATTCATACAAACTTGCAAGGAAGAGGTTTAAGAGAAAAGAAAGATTATTCTATACGAAACGTTCAATTCATTGATATAGATGACGATAAAAACGGTGCAGAAGCATACGTTGACTTTAAGAAAGATAAAGAATCCGATTACTCATATCGTATGAATAGCGAAGGAAAAGCTTATCAATATAATTGCAGTAACGGTAAATGCATTTTTAAAGAGGAATAGTGTTAGAATGTTCTCTTTCTAACACTATTTCTCTTCATGATTCGGCATACACACAATAAATTCAGTACCTTTTCCTTCCTCACTCTCAACTTTTATTTCCCCATGATGAAGGTCGAGTACTTTTTTTACAATAGCTAAACCTAAGCCACTTCCTCCATAGGCACGATTTCGTGAAGAATCCGCTTTATAAAAACGCTCAAAAATATGTTGTTTCTGTTCTTCAGATATACCAATTCCTGAATCACGGATGCGCACTTCCACTACTGTTTCATGTTCCTTTAACTGAATAGTAATCGTGCCACCGCTTGGAGTAAATTTAATACTATTATGAATTAAATTAATCCACACTTGACTCATACTTTCTTGGTCAGCAATAACATATACTTTTTCTAAATCTAGTTCTAACTCGATTTCTTTTTTAGCCCAGAGCGGTTCACTATTTAACACAATTTGCTTTAACTGCTGATCTAATCGATAACTCACTCTTTCTGGTATATACTCTTCTGATTCTAAAAGAGTTAGCTTCAATAAGTTTTGACTTAGTTTAGATAATCTCGTTGTTTCAGTTTCAATAATGGTAAGATAATGTTTTCTTTTTTCCTCAGAAAGATTATCGTCTTGTAGTGCTCTAGCAAATCCTTTTATAGAAGTTAATGGTGACTGTATTTCATGAGAAACATTCGATACAAATTCTTGTCTCATTTTCTCCATCGTATTCAGTTCATCTGTCATATCATTTATACTTTTTACGAGCACGCCAATTTCTCCATCATACTTTTCTTCATTTCGTATTTTTACGGAGAAGTCTCCTTTTGCAATTTTTTGTATCGGTTCAATAATAGTCCAAATCATTGCCTCTCGTTTTGGCCTCATTAATATTCCAATTAATGTCCAAATAAGAATAATAAATACAAAACCGACCATATCACTAATTAGAAAGGCAACAAATGGCGATACATTTACGTCAAAAGCATTCAATATACTAGTTGCTACATAAAATGCGATAGACCAAATGATAGTAAGAAAAGAAAAGAGCGCTAATACCGCTCCAAATACTTTCAGCATCTTCAACTTACTCATTCGTTCTCTTTTTCTCATTTACTTACCTCTAAGCGATACCCTAATCCTCTTATCGTTTTAATACTAAATTTCGACTGCTCTTCTTGAAACTTCTCACGTAACCGATTAATATGAACGTCTAGTGTACGTTCATTCCCTTCAAAATCATATCCCCATATTTCTTCAATTAATTGCTCCCTCGAACAAGTTCTTCCCGATTTAGACCCTAAAGTAAAGAGCAGCTCAAATTCTTTTAACGGTAACGTAACCGTTTGTTCTCCAGATGTAACTTCGAATGTTTTACGATTTAATAATACATTTCCAACTTGAATCGATTGTGAAACTGTAATTTGGTAACGTTTCAATAATGCCTTTACTCTCACTACTAGTTCTATAGGGTCAAATGGCTTTACAAGATAATCATCTGTCCCAAGGTGAAATCCTTTTACTTTTTGTGATGTTTCCCCTTTGGCAGTTAGCATCAGAACCGGGATATCATAGTATTTTCTTAATTCAAAACATACATCAAATCCATCCATATTTGGCATCATAATATCAAGAATAACCATATCGACTTTTACGTCATCCATTTTCCGAAGTGCATCTACTCCATCAATTGCCTCATATGTTTGAAAACCTTCTCGTTCTAAAAATACAGAAACGAGTTCCCTAATGTGTGGATCGTCGTCTACTATTAAAATTTTAGGTATCAAAGGAACCATTTCCTTTCTACTTAGCATCTAATATATTTTTTTAAAATGCACCCTCTTTAATTTTCAATTGTTGCGTTGCAAACTCACGATACATATCATGCGTCTGTAATAATTCATCATGCGTACCACTACCTGTAAGATTCCCTTTCTCAATAAAGATAATTTTATCTGCATCTACAACAGTAGAAAGTCTATGCGCAATCACTAACGTTGTTCTGCCTTTCATTAAGTTATTTAACGCTTTTTGAACGACAGACTCAGATTTACTATCTAAGCTTGAAGTTGCCTCATCGAGCATAAGAATTTGCGGATTTCGAAGTAACGCTCGGGCAATGGCAATTCGCTGTCTTTGTCCACCAGAAAGCTTCACACCGCGTTCTCCAACTTCTGTTGCATAACCGTTTGGTAAGTCATGAATAAATGCATCAACATATGCCATTGCTGCTACTTTTTCAATTTCTTCATCCGTTACTTCGCCTTCAACGCCGTAACAAATATTATCACGAATCGTTCCATCGATTAACGGACTATCTTGTGATACGTAACCGATTTGACGTCGCCATGACTGTAATGAATAACTCGTAATTGATTCTTTTCCTAATTTAATGGCACCACTAGTTGGCTCATAAAAACGTTCCAGTAATGAGAATAACGTTGTTTTCCCACTACCACTTGGTCCTACAATCGCTGTCACTTTTCCAGATTCAATTGTGAAATCAATATTTCTCAAAACTTGCTCTTCTTCGTTATACTCAAAATGTACATTTTCAAGAACGATCGGTTGCTTAGCATTTGTCACTTTCACACCAGTTTCATGATCTTCTACTTTATATTCTAAAATCGTACTAATTCTTTCCGTTGCACCAATTGCCTTTTGGAATTGTGTAAAGAACATAGATAATTGACTCATCGGCATTACAATTTGAACTAAATACAAAATAAACGCTACAAGTTCACCAGTTGTTAATGCACCGCTAGAAACTCTCATCCCGCCATATCCTACGATAATAACAAGTAGTGCCATTAAAACAAACGACATAACTGGCGAAATTAATGCTTGCACTTTTCCTTCTTTCAAACCAAATTGTAATAACTTTTGTATACCTGTATTACCCGTTTCATATTCTCTTTTTTCTGTATTTGAAGATTTCACTAAACGAATTTCTGATAACACTTGCGTTAATACACTTGTAAAAGATGCCGTTTCATCTTGAAGCGCTTTTGAAATCTTATACATTTTTCGTCCAAGTGGAACTAAAATTAATACAGACAACGGAATAACCGTTAAAAGTAACGCAGTCATTTTCCAATCTAACACAAATAATACAATTAACGATCCAACAATTGAAATACCACCTGTTAATAAGTTTGACAAATGCTCAGAAATTAACGTTTTCACAACACCTGTATCATTCGTCATACGGCTAATGGTATCACCTGTTCTATTTTGATCGTAATAAGATACCGGCAAGATAAGTACCTTTTTCCACAAACGTTCTCTTAGTCCCGCTACAATCTTCTGCCCAATATAATTTAGTAAATATATAGACAATCCTGCCGCAATAGTTTGCATTACAAAGAAAGCAACTAACCCAACAATTTGTCCTGCACTAATTGAAGAAAGCGAAAAATTATCTACTAATCCTTTTGTTAGCATAGGAATAAATAAACTCGCTCCCGTAGAAAGCAAACTCATTAATAACGCAAAAACTAAAATTCCTTTCGGAGGATTTGTATCTTGAATAAGGCGCAAAAACTGCCTCCAGCTCCCTTTTTTCTTCATTTCATTTCTAACTTCCATTCCTGTTCATCTCCTCGTGTTAAACCAAACTGTTCTTTCTAAAATTAGAATACGATACAAATGTAAACTGAATGTAAACACACTTTTTCTATTTTTACAAAATATACATAAAAACTCATCTTTACAACAGATATAAACATCTGATATTATTACCTGGTACTTAATATTATTCTATGTAAATTATAGATAAATAATTTACAACACGATATAAATCTCCAGCTAGTGAAAGGAGTATCCTTTTTGCAAACAAATATACATTCTGAAAAGGAAACAATTATTTTTATTCATGGATTAGTTGGCAATCGTCGCGCCTTCAAAAAGGAGCAAAAACGATTTTCTGCCTCCTACAACATTATAACTTATGACTTATTAGGTCACGGTGATGATAAAGGAGAAGCAATCGACTTTTCATTACAGCGTCTCGTAGATCAATTATTAAACTTATATGAACAAGAAGGTATTAAAAAAGCTCATATTTGTGCGCTAAGTTACGGCTGTTACATCTCTACAATTTTTGCACAAATGCATCCAGAAAAAGTATTAAGTATTTGTCATATTGGAGGACATTACAATAACCCTTCTCGCTTATATAGCGTATTCCAAAATTTTTGGGAGAAGCGAGGGGATGAATACTCTAAATGGCTCTCTCAATACGCAAATACTATTTTTCCAAGTGGTATACTAAAAGCAAATCCGTTTGCAGTCATTTCAAGAAATATTTACTACCGTTTCGGATTACAATTACATTCATCCATTATTGCCCAGTCATTACGACATCGGTTAGAATTCGATTTAAAGTCTAAATTAAAATCACTTCCTCACCCTATACTATGGGTAATGGGAGAGCATGATTATCTCTATAAATCTTGTCTATTTGATTTGAAATCTATTTTACCTAACGTTCTATATAAGGAAATACCTTTAGCAGGACATGCAGCGAACTTATTTCGTCCTAACTATTTCCATGACTTATATGATCGATTTTTAAATGGAAATTTAAAATAAAAACCATTAAACTTCCAATTTATACAACTATAAAAAGGCTTCCCAAGTTTCCTTGGAAAGCCTTTTCTCTATACGAAAAGTATATAAAACTACTTTTTCTTAGTATGCTTTTGTGTAACCTAATAGGTGCTTGCTCCAGTAAGAGTTACTTACAGAACTAATACGTACACCAGTTGCATCTGTTTCTGCACTAATGAACTGACCGTTTCCTAAGTAAACACCCATGTGAGAAGGACCTGATTTATAAGTATTTTGGAAGTATACTAAATCACCTGGTTGTGGATTGCTAGTTTTTGTTTTAGAGCTCCAGTATCCAGCAACTGTTTGACGAGCGCCTTTATGACCAGTTTGATTTAATACGTAGTGAATGAATCCACTGCAGTCAAAACCAGCAGGTGTTGTACCAGCAGTTCTGTATGGTGAACCATTTAAAGATCTAGCGAATCCAGCGATTGAAGATGTATCTCCACCTGTTGTTGGTTTTTGTACATCTTTACCTGGTTGTTGAACGTTATTTGTAACGTTATTGTTATTGTTATTTGTAACGTTGTTTACTCCACCTTTTACAAACTTAACGAAGTCTGCACTTACGTAACCCGTGCGGCCGTTATGGTTAATTTTGTACCAACCATTTTCAGCACCAGTAACGTTTAATACTTTACCATTTGTTACTCCACCGATTACAGCGTTGTATGTAGCTGGGCCTGTACGTACTTTTAAAGCACCAGTGTTAACAACATAAGAACCACCAGTTTGAACTGTTGTAGTATTGTTGTTTGTAGTTGGTTGTTGTGTTTCGTTAGATACAGCAGAACCACCTTTTGTTACGAAGTCTTTGCTTACGTATCCAGTTCCACCATTGAAGTTGATTTTAAACCAATCTTGTACTTCACCTACAACTTGTACTGTTTTACCTTTGTTTACAGAACCTAATACTGTATGAGATGTACTTGGGCCTGTACGTACGTTAAGTGAAGAAACGTTTACTGTGTAAGTACCTGTTCCTTGTTGAACAGTCGTTCCTGTTTTGCCACCAGTCGTTACGAAGTCACCACTTACATAACCTGTTTGACCATTTACGTTTACTTTGAACCAACCATTTTCTTGTCCAACTACTTGTAGCACTTGACCTGATTTCACTTTAGAAATAACGTTATGTCCTGTACCAGCACCTGAACGAACATTTAATACATCAGCAGTTACTGTGTATTTTAATTCAGAAGTTGTTTCTACAGTTTTTGTTTCAGTTACAGTCGTTTGAGTTTGAGTTTGTCCATTAATTTCTTTTAGCGCTTCATTTGAAACTTGTGCATGAGCAGAATCCATTCCTGGAACTGCAACGCCAGCTACAGAAGCTGCTGCTAAACCTGCAATTACTTTTTTCATAAGTTGTCTTTACTTCCTTTCCCTACTATCCTCTTAAAAAAAACTTAAAACTTTAATACTTTACAATATTATCAAAGTAAAATATTCATCCAGTTCCATTTTTTAGCAAGAGTTTTATTTTTCACACAGAGTTCATTTTAAATGAACAAAGTGAAATCCATGTGAACTTCATGTGAACTTTATCATTAATTATAGTGTTTTTGCAATGATTTTTTCAAATTTCTTATATATCGCATGAAAATTCGACATTTCATTTAATATCTCAATATAAAACATCCCTTTTCTATCTTCTATAAAAAATTCTATTAACCTAATACAAACCACATTATGTATTTCCTTATAAAGCTCCTTACATGAAGTATACTTTCATCATGACAAAAATCACTCTATTTATCAATAGTATAATATTTTTAGAAAACTAATTTTCTATACTATCTACAATTTTGAAATAATTTGACGAATTGTAAGATTTATTTCACAAAAGTCATTTCTCCTTTAAAGAAAACACACACTATATCAACTGTTCTCTTTTTCCGATAATGGAATTTATAGGATGTTTATAGTATTATATACATATCTTAATAAAAAAGAATTTTAGCGAACTGATTAAAGTTTCATTCCCTTATAAAATGAAACTTTAATCAGTAAGGGGTTTATACATCCTCCGCTAATTATTAACCCTCACCACTCGGGTTGCCCATTAATGCGGAGTTTTATTTGAATAAAAAGAGGAGGCATATTTATGAGAAATATAATAGATGATCCAATACAAAAAAATATAGAGCTATACTATGCTTTTATTCAATTCGTTTCAATGATAACATTACAAAAAGTATCAGCGATTGTAACACGTAAAAATGAATTAAAGAATCAGATGAAAAATGCCGAACAAAAAAACCCTTACTACTTATAAAAGGTGAACAGGTTATATTCCTGTTCACCCTTTATCAAATTATTTATAAATTTTCACACGGTTTTCTAACGGTTGGAATTCTTTTTCACCAGCCTGTACTACCGGTTTACCAAATGGCATTTGCGCAGTTAGTTTCCAATTCCCTGGGATATCCCACTCTTTTCTCACTTCTTCATCAATTAGCGGATTGTAATGCTGTAACGTAGCACCAAACCCTTCAATTTCTAAAGCTGTCCAAATTGCAAATTGTAACATTCCTGATGATTGCTGAGACCAAGTTGGGAAATTATCTTTATATAATGCAAAGTTTGCTTGAAGGCCTTCCACTACTTCACTGTCTTCAAAATATAAAACCGTCCCATAACCACTTTTAAATGCATTCATTTTTTTTTCAGTAGGTGCAAAGTTATTTTCAGGTACAATTTTTCTTAACGTTTCTTTCGTAATATCCCATAATTTATCATGTTGTTCTCCTAATAAAACAACAACACGAGCACTTTGAGAATTAAAAGCTGAAGGTGTATGTTTTACAGCATGATAAATCACTTCTTGAATTTTCTCATCAGAAACTACTTGCTCTTTACTAATTGCATAAATAGATCTTCTGTCTTCAATTGCTGAGTAAAAATCTTTTGCCATCATAATTCCCTCCAATTTTCAATTGAGGCTATTTCATATGTATACATCATATTACGCCCCCCAAACTTATTATTAATAAGATTATAACTTTATAATATCACAGCAACAAATAAACTCAAATGATAACACTTGTATTTAGAATCTTTTTCCTTTTTAAAGTTAAAATAAAAAGACTGTTTATTGTTATCTGAAATTAGTAACAACAAACAGCCTTACTTATGTAGCGATCTAGATTGGTATTTTACTTACTTAATTAACTAATCCAAATGCATACGACATTAACTTATTCGTCTCTGTAAAACGTTTTGTTTTACTTGAGGTCCCCATGACTACTGTAATAATTCTGTTATCACCTTGCTTGGCAGTCCCAGTAAAACAATATCCTGCACTATCTGTAAATCCTGTTTTTAGTCCGTCCATTCCTTCTATATATAAACTTTTATTATTTTTATTTAACATGTCGTTTGTGCTTATAACATTAATATTATTAAATGCTAGCTGACTTTGACGCAAGTGAGTCACTTCTAATATTTCCGGATAATCTTTTATAAGATGATACGCCAATTGTGCGACATCAGCAGCCGTCATTTTTGTTTCACTTCCATCTGGCTCTTGTAATCCAGAAGCATTTGCAAATTTAGCATGTTCCGACATTTTTAACTGTTTCGCTTTTGCATCCATAAGCTGAACGAAATCTTTCTCCGATTTTGCCATATGTTCTGCTAAAGCCACAGCTGAATTATTAGCTGACTCAATCATTAATGCATGATATAAATCTTTAACAGTTAATGTGTCATTAACTTGTACTGGGATTCTCGCTCCCTCTGTTTGTGCCGCCTTCGCACTCATTTTAACTGGATCTTCCCAGCGAACTTTCCCGTTATGTATACTCTCTAGTAGGAGATACGCTGTCATCATCTTAGACATACTAGCCGGTGCAAAAGCTTCATTTTCATTATATTGATAAATAATATCTCCATCACTCGCATCGATAATCATAGCCGCTTTTGCGTTAATTTCTGGTGGGATGTACTTTGGCGGGACTACTTTTTCAGTAAATCCTGCTTTAGGTAGTTCTGCCACTTGCAAAGGTTGTCCTTCTACATTCGCTACGCTCTTTTGATTTCCTTGGAATAAGAACCAACATATCCCTAAAATAATGACTAATAGGACTGTCATCCTTCCCCATTTTAACCGATTCATTTCAAAACTCCTTTAGCAAACCTTTTATACACTCACATTTAACCTTAACAACAATTCCTTTATACAGTCAAGGTAAAAAGTATATTTATTCATATACAGTAATTATTATTTTAATTTGTTTATGTTACACTTATAATACTGAAATATAAGAATATTCAACAATAAAATTTTATAAATAAACTATTTAATAGAAGGGATTCATACAAATGCTACTTCCAAAATCATTAAAATATGGAGACACAATTGGGATCTACTCCCCTTCTTCACCAGTAACCTACACTTCTCCAAAAAGATTTGAACGAGCAAAATCTTACTTACAACAGAAAGGGTTTCATATATTAGAAAGTTCATTAACAGGTCGATATGATTTTTATCGTTCTGGTAGTATATAAGAGCGTGCTGATGAACTAAATGCCTTGATAAGAAACCCTAATATTTCTTGTATTATGTCAACAATTGGTGGGATGAATTCAAATTCAATATTACCTTATATTGATTATGATGCTTTTCTAAATAACCCTAAAATAATGATTGGATATTCAGATACAACTGCTTTATTACTAGGAATTTATGCTAAAACAGGAATCCCTACATTTTATGGGCCAGCTCTCGTCCCTTCCTTTGGCGAATTTGAACCTTTTGTTAACTGCACATACAAATATTTTGCAGAAACTTTACTACATGATCAATCTCTTCCTTATCATATAAAACAACCATTATTTTGGTCAGATGAATTTATTAATTGGGAAGAAAAGACGAAGGAGAAAGAACTTCGACCAAACAATTGGATTTCAGTAATTGAAGGAAAAGCTACTGGGCGTATTATTGGCGGGAATTTAAACACGATACAAGGAATTTGGGCTAGCCCCTATATGCCACATATTCAAGAAGGCGATATTCTCTTTATTGAGGACAGTTCAAAAGATGCAGCTACTATCGAAAGAAGCTTTTCATTCCTTAAAATTAACGGTGTATTTGATAAAATTTCAGGTATCATTCTTGGAAAACATGAGCAATTTGATGATTGTGGTACAAATCGAAAACCTTTTGAAATACTGTTGGAAGTACTTCAAAATCAAAGAATTCCTTTTCTAGCTGACTTCGATTGTTGTCATACACATCCAATGATTACTATACCTTTCGGTGTTCAAGTAGAGTTGGATGCAACAAATAAAACGATACATATTGTAGAATCTTGGAAAAAATGAATGCATGGCTTCTATTGTTTTACAATAAAAGCCATGATACTATATAATTTGGAATGTGAAAGATTAAACAAAATATATTTCTATATCTATCATTAAAAAAACAGATATAAATAGATATTTATATGTAAAAGAGAGTGAATAAATGAAACCAACTATTAAAAATTATGTATTTTTACATGTAGCTTTTTTGATATATTCTATCATTATGGTTTACATGAAATGGGCAGCTCAATTTCCAATTGCTTCAATCTCATTTTTTGTTGCTTATTTCGGACTTGTTATACTTTTATTCGGATATGCAATTTTATGGCAACAAGTAATTAAACATTTCGAAATTTCAAAAGCATATTCACATCGAGGGATTATTATACTATGGTCAATGCTTTGGTCAGTATTTCTATTTGGAGATACAATTCAGTGGAATCATTTACTTGGTGCAGCTATTATTATCGTCGGAATTGTGGTGGTGACAAAAGATGAATAGTTATATACTATTGTTTATTTTCGGGATAATTTTAGCAAATTACTCACAAATATTATTAAAAAAAGCTACTTTACAACAATACGATTCTAGAATAAAAGAATATGTGAATCCTTATGTTATTATCGGTTACTCTTTATTTGTACTTAATGCTGGATTAAATGTAATCGCCATGAAGGGCATGGAATTAAAACAAGCATCAGCATTAGAATCCTTAAGTTATATCATCATATTAATTTTCGGTTGGTATTTCCTAGGGGAAAAAATAACGAAACGTAAACTCATCGGCAACATGATTATTATCGTTGGTGTAATCGTTTATTGTATCCAATAACAAAAAGCTCCGTTTGTTACAAACGGAGCTTTTTGTTATTGACCTAAATTTTGCACCTTATCTTTCAAATCTCGAACTTGATCTACCGTCTGCATAAGCTCTGAGTTTTTAAATTGCTCTACATCCACTTTTCCTTCTTCTATCTTTGTCATCGCCGTATCAATTAACGTATTTAACTTTTCGTTATATCCGACGATTTGTTGATGAAGATCCTTTGCTACATCAGGTGGCGTTAATTCATTGAATCCAGGTATATCTTGTTTAATTTCACTAAGCTTCGTTTCTAATTCTTTTCGAGCCTCGCTATCATTAACAGCCTTTTCTGCTAATGCTGGTGCATCGTTTGCAAATGCACTTATTTCATTTACATAGTCTGTCGCCTTTTGAGCATAATCTATGGAGTTCTTTCCTTCTTCCACTATTGAACATCCCATTAAACCAATTGAAACTATAAATACTAATAAAATTGATTTTATTTTCATTTTAGACTCCCTTCGTCTTTATCATTGTCTGTAATTTTCTCTATCATAACTTCTAGCTAAATTGCTTACAACCTTTTTTCAAATAGCTATTCATACTCTTACATGCCCTATTATTGTTACAACATCTATTTCTATATGTACGCTTATAATATCTTCAATTATATCCATATATCCTTGTCCTATAGCTGCTCCATAGTGTAATGTAATCCCCTTCTTTTCATACACTGACTGTGGCACTGAAAAAATAAATCTCCTCAAGTTTCTTTCATCAGCTGGTTCCATAATTAAAACAATCCCATCCTCATCAAACATATACGCTCGCCCTCCAACTTTACATTCACTATGGCTCAGTATTGCCTTGGTCAGCAAAATTTAAAACATAATAAGTTAAGATACACTCTGCTCTATCATAAAGTGAAACTTTAATCAGCTCCCACCTAATTTCTTTGCTTTCGCTGAATTTTGAGGTGAAGTCTTACTGCCCGGCAAATAGCGAGATAAAAATAAAAAGCATTCATTCTTTTTTATTAAGAATGAATGCTTTTTAAAAAATCAATTTCCAACTCTAGCATCTTTTTTTGACGAGGTTTTACTTTCCTTACGGGAACTCCAGCGTAAATATACCAATCATCTAAACTCTCTTTTACCATACTCATCGCGCCGACTGCCGTACCTTCTCCTACAGTTACATTTGGAAAAATAATAGAATTAGCACCAATAATCACATGTTTTTTAAAAATAACTTTTCCTACTTTCACATTCCTATATTGATTCGGGACGGTTGGCCCCATTAATGTATTTCCACTGAAATCATCAAGTACTGCATATACGATTGTTTTAGCTGAAATGTTTGCAAAGTCATGCATTTCAATCCCAATTTCCCCTCCATATAACGCTGTATACGCCGAGATGTGCGAATAACTTCCAATTGTGATTTTACCACTTAAAATGCAAAAATCATCAATTCTTACATGATTGCCAACTGATATAGCACTCGGATTATATATACTTGCTTTTTTACTAACCAATACATTTTTCCCAACAGATAAAAATCCAATTTTCTTTAGTTCTTCTTGACTATAAAAACTATTCATCTACCGACACCACCTTCTGCTCTAAACAGATTACAATTTGCTCTACTAGTTCTTTCGTCATTCCTTCCCATAAAGGTAAACTTACGATTCGTTTTGCTATTTTATTCGTTTTTGTTAAATCTGTAGACTTATAGTTTTTAAAAAGAACTTGTTGGTGGCAAGATGGTGAAAAGTATAATCTAGCTTCTATTTTCTGTTTTTTCAGTTCTTCTATTACTTGTATGTTGCGAACTTCTTCTGGACAAATGATAGGCATAAATTGGTGAATAACTGCTTCTGTCTTTTGGACTTTCCACCCTTTTTTCATTAACCCAGTATTTTGTAACAACTGTTTATACCATTCAGAAATACGGGTGCGTTCTTTTAATTTTTGATCCCACTTTTTTATAGTCGCAATCCCAATAGCTGCTGCGTATTCAGACATTTTACAATTAAACCCCATCATCGTGCATTCACGATTTTTATCAAATCCGAAATTCCCCATTCTTTTAATACGTTGTATATCTTCTTCGTTTTTACTATATATGAGCCCTCCTTCACCAATTCCGAACGGCTTTGTTGCATGAAAGCTATATACGATCATTCCACTAAAATCTTGACCGTAATGCATCCCTCCATTCATTAATCCAAATCCCGGCGCCGCATCTACGACAACCGGAATCCCCTTCTTCTCTAATTCTTCATATTCTTCTAAGTTCATCCATGATCCAAAGGTGGCGTACGGGACAACAATCGCAACCTCTTCTTTTAATTCTTCTATCTTATCCAAAAGTACCGTTTTATCCATATACCAATCATCTATTGAAATATCAATAAAGTAAGGTTCCAATCCACACCAAATAGCGGCTAAGGCAGTCGCAGGGAATGTAAAGCTAGGCATGAGAGCATACTTTCCCTTTCTTCTTTTCTTTAGTTGAATAGCCGCCATTAACCCTAACGTTGCGTTTGCTACTGTTGTAACAGCTCCCCTGTTTTGAAAAAACGCCGACATAATTGTTTCCTCAAAACGTTGATTTATAGGTCCATAATTCGTATATATGTGAGATGTATCAATTTCCTTCAATTCGTCCAAATACTCACTTACAGGTACAGTTGAAGCACGTAAAAAAGGAATATTCTCCATATCTATCTATTCCTTCCTATCATTTTCGGACAATATAGAGCATATCTGTTTCAGATAATCCAAATTTCCTAGCACTTTTCATTCCTTGTTTTTCCGCTATGTTATATAATTCTACCTTAAATCCTGCATTCATTAATCGTTGAATAAATCCCGATTGATTATAAATTCTCACATGATCTTCTTGACCAAAAGCTAGTTTCCTCAATTGTGGTGTTACAATTAATTCATTCTCTACAATAAAATCTACATTCATTACGATTGGTACTTGAATAATTCCCCATCCATTTGGCTTTAACACTCTATATAACTCTCGCATTGCTTTGTCATCATCAGGAACGTGTTCTAACACATGACTACATAATATTACATCAAAAGTATTACTATCATATGTAATCCTTGTAACATCAATTTCCTTCATTAATGGATCCTTTGGTTCTAAGTCACCACATACATACGTAATATTTTTATACTCGTTAAACCAATCTCTTAACTTCGCTTCAGGTGCAATATGAAGCATTGTATAGTTTCTATTTAACAAGTCCGTTTCCGTTTCAATGTACGCACGATACAATCTTTCACGATCCATCGAATTACAAACTGGACATATCCCTGTATCTTTATTCCACATCTCAAATTTATATTTCGGAAAATCATAATGTGCTGGCCAAGGTGAAAATTTTTCAAATTGTTGATTGCAATATTGACAATAACAAGATTCTTTCTCGAACATATGAGCAACTAACTTGTTTAATCCTTTTTTTATCTTTTCATTATAAATTTGATCTAGTTCGCCATTTCTTACTGCATCCTTAACTATAAATCCCGCATTTTCTAAACAATAAGATAAACTCTCTTTATACTCACTTTCGGAACTTAAAAATCCACTATTATATGCATCTATAATTAATTCAATCCACTCTTCAATTGTCATTAAAATAAAATGCATTTGTTTTTGATTTTGTCCACTATGTTGTCTAAAATAACTAAGAGGTTCTTGTATATAAACTACTTTTCCTTTCCTCATCATATCTAGCCAAGTTGCAATGTCATTAATAGCAGAATAAGCCTTTCCTTTAAAATATCCAAACTTCCCGTCAAACAAATTCCGATTAAACAAAACAGTTGTCGGCTCACCAACTACATTTTTCAAGTTTTTTAACATATAATTCCCTAATTCTTTTCCTTCAAAAAGTGTAGTTTCTTTCGCGATTTTCATATTTAATGTTGAAGGTGGTAATATCTCTCCATTCTCATCAATCAGTTCACGATATGACGTCACAAATGAAATATTTTCTAACGTCAAAAAGTATTGCATCATTCTCTCGATCTTTTCATGATGAAATAAATCATCATCTAATAAAAAGTTTATATAGTTCCCATCCGCAAGTTCTACACACTTATTAAAGTTTTCGGCAACTAACGGCGTTTCATTTTTAACATATGTAATACACTCATATTCACGTAAGTACGGTTGAATCATAGCATTGACTTCATTATTTGTACTGTCGTCAGAAATAATAATTTCTATATTTTCATATGTTTGATTCAGAGCACTGTTGAGCGCTAATTCCAAGTAATAAGGTCTATTGTACGCAGGAATAAGTATACTTACTTTCGGTAAAGAAGAATTATTATTTATATGTTGTTTTTTCTTTTCTATGTTTATTTTCTTCGCTCTAATTTTTTGGTAATAGTCTAATGTATATAATATGGATGATGGAACTATCCTTCTTGCATAATCTAGAAAATTAGTTACCGCTTTGTCTAACTCTTTTTCGGTGGATAAGAAACCATATTGTTCTCCTGCTATAATACTGTGTGAAAAATCTTCTAACCCATCCATCATTTTATTAGATTCATTTAACTGTTGATCTGGATGTAATCGAAAGTAACTAAGTGTTTCTGCTATATATACTGCTTTTCCTTTACTTAATAAAGATAACCATGAAGCTATATCTACGTTACATAAATACCGCCTCTTATCAAAAATCCCATACGGTTCTTGCAAATCATTTTTACGAAATAAAACTGTTGTCGGTTCTCCAATATAATTTTTTTGATCCACAATTACCTTATTTCCTAATTCTGTCCCCTCTATAATCGTATCCTCTTCAAATAAACGGACAGTTGAATAAATATGTCGTAGTTCTTTCCCTTTATCATCAATTACTTGACGATGAGATGTTACTAGCTTAATTTCATTATCTAGATCATTGAAAAAGTACTTCATCATCTTTTCAATTTTATTCACATGAAATATATCATCATCCATTAAAAAATTTATATACTCACCATTCGCTTCATGAAATAACATTAACGCATTTTCAAACTGTCCGAGAGTTGATCTGTTTTTTATATAAATAATATTTGAATGATTACATAAATATTTTTGTAACATCTTTTCTGTTTCGTCATTCGTGCTGTCATCTCCAACTATAATTTCTATATTAGGGTACGTTTGTTCTAACACACTACATAAAGCCTTTTCAAAGTAGTGAGGACGATTATACGTAGGAATTAATACACTTACCAATGGAAGTTGCTCTACCACCTCTTCAGTTCTTTCAATACGAGTTCTCATTTTAACTCTCTCACCTCTTCGCATATTATTTATATACGCGACACAAAAATCACATTACTTTAACTGTATGGAGCCTATATACTTTTATGCAAACACGAAACAAAATATCATACTTTTCGTTCCTGAATAAACATATTTAATAACGCGGACATTTTATTTGCACCTTTTTTATTCATATGATCACTATCATAAAAATCATCTTCACAAAATAATGGCGAATCAAATAGATCTATGATTTGAAAAGAATATTGAGTTTGAAACTCATTTATAACTTTATAAAAATCTTCTTTTAATTTCTTACTACTACAATTGAAATAATGTGAAGTAACGGGGAACACAACAATTAATGGCTTTATATCGTTTTTCAACAGTAATTCTAAATATTTCTTAAAAATCATTTTATTTTCAACTAAAGTATGAGGATACACCAATTTAGCATGTGAAGCTGCTCTTATTTTCCCGTGTTCTTCAAAAGGAATGTGAAGTGGAATGATATTCCATTCAGCGTTTATCCAAGGCAGTATCAATGATTCATCTTTTAGTTCGTCTAATAAAATATATTCAAAATGCAAATTAAAAATAGAAAGAAGTGGTTTCGGAGTATTTAGATGTAAGAATCCATCAGTGGGTAGAGGAGAATGAACTACAGTATGATGACCATCTTGAAACAATGGATAATATACTTTGTGAATTCTATATGCTTCAGAGGATAACGACATGTCAAAGTAAAACGAGAAATAGGCTATTCCTATTAAACAATATTGAAATGAATGAGTGTTTGATAGAATTTGTGACGCTATTAAATAATCATAGTATAGATCTTGAGATGGAAGTGTTAATTTTATTGACTTTTTTGAGAGGAGCTCCGTACTTATGCCACAATGTGGATAAGACAAACCGGTAGCAAACAATTCATACGTCGGATCACTCTTTGCTTTTTTTATAGAAATGTATAAAGACATAAGATCCGGATTTATTTGATAGATAGAAATTAATTTATCCTTCCATTCATACATGTATTTTGTTAAATTAATAATTTTTGAACTTTGCACGCCCCTATTTATCAAGTCATTTGTAAGTTTTTCTGCGTCCACTCTCCAAATGACTATATATTGAAAAGAATTTTCTATTCGAACAACATCTGAAACGTCTATAACATGAACTATTGTTTTACATTTATTTTTGTCTAATGTATTTCGAATCCTATCCCCTGATAATTCATCACTTAAAACAATGATTTTATATTGCTCCTTCATGCACATCCCTCCATTATATGTATAATATGAAATTCATTTTTAATTCGTAACAATCATATACACCTGCAATCTAACAAAAAAAATAGCTTCACCATTAGGCGTAGCTATTTTTACAATTATTGCTTATTCAAATCATATTCCTTTATCTAACTCATAAAGTTTACAATACTTTTCATTTTCTTTCAGAAGTTGTTTATGACTACCTTGCATGACAATTTGGCCACGATCAAGGAATATAACTTCGTCTACATGTTCTATTCCTACAAGATGGTGCGTAATCCAAATAACCGTCTTTTCTTCCGTTGCAGAAAACATAGTTTCAATTAAAGACAATTCTGTTTTTGGATCTAAACCGATAGTCGGTTCATCAAGTACAATAATTGGTGTTTCTTGCATAAGAGTTCTAGCAAAAGCAACTCTTTGTCTTTCCCCACCAGAAAACCGCTTTCCCATTTCATGCATTTTTGTTTGTAATCCGTCTGGAAGAGAAGTAACATGTGAAGCTAGTTGTGCTTTCTCTAAAGCTTTCCATATCTCTTCATCCGTCGCCTCTGGTTTGCCAATTCTTACATTATTTCCAATTGTCGTATCAAACAAATGCGGCTTTTGATTTAATACAGAAATATATTTAGATAAAAGATTCGTATGAGCTCGTTCACCATTCAATACAACTTGGCCATTTACTGGGCTTAACGCCCCTGTTAACAATTTTAGTAAAGTAGATTTCCCTGTCCCACTTCTCCCTAAAATAGCAATTTTCTTCCCTGCTTTTATTTGTAATGATACATCTTTTAATACAATCTCATTACTATCTGGATAACTATACGATACGTGATTCAGTTCAATATCTACATGTTTTGGTTCAATATAATCTTTCTCTCCATGCAAATCCGTTTCATCATGTAAAACACTATCACTTTCTACGCCATTAAGACGATGGGTAGATTCTACGTACGACGGTATTCGATCGATGGCATCTGCAATAGGAATAAGCGCGTTCGTTACAGATAAAGTCATTAATACGAAAGCTGCGATAACTGTAGGAGCAATTTGTTCACTTGCCGCTCCATTCCCAGTCCATATGATCATCGAAATAACTACAATACCTACTACTAATTGAATGATACTGTCCCGAATATGATACCAGCGTTTCACTCTCTTTTCGATTTTTAACAACTGATCATTTTGTTTTACATACTCATTAATAAATTCATCTTTACGACCACTTGCTTGCCAATCAGATAATCCAAAAACAGCATCTGTCAGTTGTTGATACAAACGGCTTCTGCCTTGCTTTAAAGTAACATGGTGTTTCTTCATCAAAAGTAATGATACAAATGGAAGAAGAAACACGATAATAGCTAACATACAACCTACAATAAGTGCAAACACAAGGTCAAATGCACCGATAACAAGTACGAAGATACTATAAACAACTAGCGCTAATATACTAGGAAATATTGTACGTAAATATAGGTTTTGCAAATGCTCTATATCTTCGGATAACACTCCTAACATATCACCCGTTTGAAATCGAGAACGGAAAAATAACGCCTGTGGTTCTACTATTCTATATAGCTTCGTTCTCATTTTTTCTAATATACGTAGTACGACATCATGTCCGACTAAGCGCTCTATATAATGAAACACAGCTTGCCCTATACTAAACGCTCTTGTTGCAACAATAGGAACATATACAGCCATTACATTTTCTGGTCTAAGGGCAGATTTTGAGATTAAATAACCTGAAATAAAAAGTAACATCGCTCCTGAACTAACTCCAAGAAGACCAAGGAAAATAGTTAAAGTCATTCTACCTTTATTTTGTTTTATATAAGGTTTAACCCAGTTACTCATTTCTCTCCCCTCTCTTCCCTATGAAAATGTAATGTCTCATTCTCTAAAAGTTCTTCATACGTCCCACTTTCTTTCATTTCCCCTTTATTTAAAATAAGGATATGGTCCATTTGTTTCATCCAATGTAGACGGTGAGTTGCTAAAAATACTAACTTTCCATTAAATAGACGTAACATCGCTTGCTTTATTTCAAATTCGGTTTCAATATCAAGATGTGCCGTAGGCTCATCTAATAAAATGATTGGTTTTTTACTTAAAAGCGCACGCGCCATAGCAACACGCTGTTCTTGTCCGCCACTTAGCATACGTCCACCTTCTCCAATTCTTTCGTGCATCCCATTTGGAAGTGATGTAACGAGTGAACGAAGGCCGACTTCATTAATAACTCTTTCAACTTCTTCATCTGTTGCATTTGTTTCATAAAAACGAATATTATCCTTTAATGAAAGCGGAAATATATAGGGTTGCTGCGGAATATAAGCAATATTTTTTTGCCAATCTTCACGAGTAGATCCATCAACTTCTACACCATTTACTAACATCTTTCCACTCGAAGGAGATAAAAAACCTGCTAATACGTCGATTAACGTCGATTTCCCTGCACCACTTTCACCAATAACACCAATAGCACCGTTACCTTCCCAAGTAAAATTAATCCCTTCTAATATAGCCTTTTCAGATTCAGCATTATTAACTTTGATATCTTGTAATTTCAAGCTACTAGAGGCATTCCATACTATATCTTCATTTAAATCTTTCTTTTGTATTCCTTTTTGTTGTTGCAAAATCTCTTCTATTTGCTCCATCGCAATTTGTCCATCTAATGTCGCATGATAATTTGCTCCCACTTGTTTAATCGGCAGAAAATATTCCGGAGCTAAAATCAAAATTGTAAGGGCTGGTAATAGTATAATCGTTTCATCTATTAAACGTATCCCTAATCCAACTGCCACAAACGCGATTGATAAACTCGTAAAGAAATCTAATGCAAAAGAAGAAAGAAAAGCAACTCGCAAAGTACGCATCGTTGCTTTTCTATATCTTTTACTTACTTTTTCAATCTTTCCTTCGTGCTGTTCACTTTTCCCTAAATACTTTAATGTTTCTAAACCTTTTAACGTATCTACAAAATGGTTCGAAAGTACACGATATATCTCATACTGACTATCTGCCATTTTTTGCGCTGCTAATCCGAGAAGAATCATAAATATAATCACGATAGGAATCGTTACAACTAAAATGATTCCAGACTCAATATCTAGCGTAAAAACATATAGTACAATTAGACCTGGAACGATACTACTTCTAATCATTTTAGGAATCGTTAATTCAATATATGTTTTAAATTTCTCAATCCCCTCAATTGATAAGGTAACCAGATGACCCGTTCCAACAGTTTGAACATACCTTGGACCTAATGTGAAATATGCCTCTATCAATTGTTTTCTTAGTAACGACCCTGTTTTTTCGGCAAAACGTTCCACTAATATTTGTGATGTTCGAACTACTATGTTACGCGCTGCAAACGCGATACCAAAATAAACAATTTCACTTAATATTGTTTGTACTGTCTCTCCATGAAATAAAAACGTAATAGCTCGTGCTAAAAAGATTGTTTGCGCAATAATGCTAAAAGCTTCTAAAATACTAATAATCGTTAACGCTACATATAAAATACGGCTACCGGGATAAGACGGAAGTCCTCTTTTTCTTTTCATTAGTACTCCAAATCGTTGTCTGACTTAACAGGTTGTCTAAATACATAATAACTCCATATTTGACTTCCGATAACGAAAGGCAAAATAGCAATCGCAAAGTAAGTCATAAGTTTTAATGCATAAGCTCCTGATGCTGCGTTGTAAATTGTCAAATCATTCATTGCTCCTAAAGAGCTAATCATAACACGTGGGAACATACCGATAAATACACTCGCACTTAGTAAAATGATTGTTAAACTCGTCATAAAGAAAGCCCAACCATCTCTTCTTCTTTTATTTAATAACGTGGACACTAATAGTGCTACAAAAGCTCCGATTGGTACCATAATCCATTCTGTTCCATGAGCAGTGAAAATGTCGGTTTTCCATAACCCCACACCAGCAAAAACAAGAAGTGTAATTAATGAAAATGGTGCAATTTTTATTGCAGCATTTCGTGCACGTTCTCTCAATTTACCAGTTGTACGTATCGTAAGAAATTGTAATCCGTGAACAATACATAGTAGGAGAAACATTACTCCCCCAAGTAACGCAAATGGATGAAGTAATTGCAGGAATCCACCTACAACATTTTTACTCTCATCAATAGGTACACCTACCATAAAGTTTGCAATCGCAACTCCCCAAAGGATAGGAGGTAACATACTTCCAATAAACATCCCCCAATCCCACGCACTCTTCCATTTATGATTATCTATTTTCGCACGAAATTTAAAGGAAACACCTCTTAAAATTAAAGCAAGAAGCATAAATACAAACGGAATATAAAAACCACTAAATAAAGTTGCATACCAGTGCGGAAATGCCGCAAACATGGCTCCACCAGCACAAACAAGCCATACTTCATTCGCGTGCCAGAACGGTCCTATTGTATTTAAGTAAACTCGTTTTTCAAAATCATTCTTTCCTAAAAACCTCGAAACCATTCCTACCCCAAAGTCGAAACCTTCCAGTACGAAGAATCCAACAAATAAGATTGCAATAACTAAAAACCATAACTCATTAAGAGATAACATACTCTTCCTCCTTATCAAATGGATCATGGCTTTGATAATCCTTTTTCGTTTTCTTATTCTTGTGGCCCTTAATGGTACGAACAAATAAGTACACACAAATTCCACCCATAATTAAATACATTGATGTGAATGAAATAAGTGAGAATAATACTTCACCGAATGTTACATTTGGTGATACAGCATCTTCTGTTTTCATTACACCAAATACAACCCAAGGTTGACGACCCATTTCAGTCATAATCCACCCTACTGTATTACCGATGAATGGAAGAGAAATTGCATACACCATTAATTTTAAATACCACGTTTTTTCAGCTAAACGATCTTTTCTTGATAAGAACCATCCGTAAGCTCCTAGAAGAAGCATGAATGTTCCACTCATTACCATCGCTCTAAAACTCCAAAACATTGTATGCACTGGAGGAATATAATCTCCAGGTCCATATTTTTCTTCATATTGTTTTTGAATTTGATTCATCCCTTCAACTTGACCGCTAAACTTATCATACGATAATAGACTTAGCATATAAGGGATTTGAATTTCAAACGAATTTTCTTTCTTCTCTGTATCAATTTTCGAAAATACTGTAAATGGCGCTGGATCCTCACTTGTATTCCATAGCGCTTCAGCTGCCGCCATCTTCATTGGATGTGTCTTAATTAATTGTTGCGCTTGTGCATGACCGAAGAATAATACAAGCGCCGTTGTAATTGTTCCAACAATGATAGAAATGCGGAAAGATTTTTTAAATACTACAGTTTCTTGTCCTTTTGTAATTTTCCATGCACTTACACCCGCAATAAAGAATGCACCTGTTGCAATTGCTGCTGTAATTGTATGCGGGAATTGTACCCATAGTTGTGGGTTTTGAATAATGGCTAAGAAATCATTCATTTGTGCACGACCATCAGCTGCCATTTCATACCCGACAGGTGACTGCATAAATGCACTTGCAGTTAAAATCCAGAATGCTGATAACATCGTTCCAATTGAAAGGAGCCAAATACACATTAAGTGAATTCGCTTCGGTAATTTATCCTCACCGAATACCCATAAACCTAGGAATGTAGACTCAATGAAAAATGCCAGTAATCCTTCAATTGCAAGCGAGGGACCAAATACATCACCTACAAAACGTGAATACGTTGACCAGTTCATACCAAACTGAAATTCTTGTAAAATACCTGTTACTACACCTACTGCAAAGTTAATAAGGAATAATTGCGTCCAAAACTTTGCCATCTTCTTATATACTTCTTGCCCTTTTACCACATACAACGTTTGCATGATCGCAATAATAAAAGCTAAACCAATTGACAGCGGAACAAAAAAGTAATGGAAAATCGTTGTTGATGCGAACTGTATTCGTGCCAATTCGAGCGTTTCCATACTAAAATCACTTCCTTCATAGTTTTTATAATAAAAGTTAATTGAGCAATCTTATCAAACTCAATTATTAAGAAATACGAAAAGACAAAAACATTTTGTATGTATTGTCGAAAAATATGAAGTTTCAGTTTTTCAAACTATTGTAATGCTATTTTTTACCTTTTCACTATTTCTGTAGTGTTTTATTCGTTAATCGAATTGTATAATATACCTGCATAGTAAATTCAGGTTATTTTTGACGTATTATTGACATCATTTTGTCTGAAATATGTCTTTTGTCATTTTTTTGAATCAGATTTTTTTCATTAGCAAAATGTGTTTTTTCAATATACGGCTTACTTTTATATCTATAAAACAATCGTTTTTTCTTCATACACTTGACTTTCAACCGAAAAAATGTCCTCGAAACTACCCTCGATAAATGCTTATTTTTTGTCAAGAGAAAAATGTATTTTCAAAATTCAAACTCGAAATAATGTTATTCAAAAATAGAAAATAACTTCCCTCTCCCTCGACTAAAAGTTCATTTTTCCATAACAAATAAAAAAACTGAGAGTCAATTAGACTCCCAGTTTTTTTATTTATTTTGCTGTATGTTTTCTAACGGCTGGTAATATTTCAGTAGCAATTAATTCAATATTTTTCTCAATTTTATCAAATGGTACACCGCCAAAATCAATTTGTGCCATAAAGCGTTGTTGGCCAAACAATTCATATTGGTAAAGCATTTTCTCAATGATTTGTTGTGGGCTACCAATCATTAAAGCATCGCGGTAATCTATTGCATTTGTAAATTGCTGTTTCGGATACCCACCACCGCGCAGTGTAAGCATACCAGCATTAATGTGAGGGTAATATTCACTAAGTGCATCTTGTGAATTTTTTGCCGTATAAAATAAACTCGTTGTCGCAACTGGTAAACTAGCTGGATCAAATCCACTTTGCTGAGCAGCCTCGCGGTAAGCATCTACTGACACTTTAAAGTTAATTGCTGGACCACCAAGTGTTGTTATCATCATTGGCACACCTGCACGTCCTGCTTTAATTGCACTAGCTGGCGGTCCACCAACCGCACGCCAAATTGGCAGGTTATTATTTTTAGCTCTAGGGATAACTGAAGCATGCTCAAGTGGTGCTCTGAACTGCCCATTCCATGTTACATGTTCCTCTTTATTAATTTTTAATAAAAGATCCATCTTCTCTTCAAATAACTCTTCATAATCATTCACATCATAACCAAGTAAACTATATCCTCCAATACGAGATCCACGACCAGCTACGATTTCAGCACGACCATTAGAAATCAAGTCAATGGTAGCGAAATCCTCATATACTCGAACTGGGTCAGATGTACTTAATATCGTTGCGGAACTTGCAATTTTTATATTTTTCGTAGCTTGCGCGACCGCACCTAAAATAACTGTATGAGCTTGCGTTGTAAAATGCGTTTGATGACTTTCGCCTACAGCAAACACATCAAGCCCTGCCTCATCTGCTAACTTAGCTGTTTCAATTAGTTCGTGAATTCTTTTTTCTGGCGTAATTTTCTCCCCATTATGTGGATTTAAAACATGATCGCCAATTGAATATAACCCAAACTCAATTCCTTTTCTTGTATCTATACGGTATTTTTCCATAGTTACTCTCCCCTTTAATAATGTAGTATTAGTTTTTCTTCTAAAAACGTTGGTAAGTCAAGTATATCTCCGTATTACCTACCTCATCACTTGATTAGTCAATTGATGAGGTAAAAAAAATTACTCTTGCGGTAATTCTTTTTTTTCGCTATGCTTATGAACTTTCGTCATCAGCTCGTATAATATTTTCTGCTCTTCTTCATTTAATACATCATCAAAAAACGAAGATTGAAATGCAAGTTGCTCTGGCAATGCTCTCTCTAAAGCAGCTTCTCCTTGCTCTGTAAGACTAATTGTTTTCGTTTTCCAATCTTGTTTTCGTACAATATATCCTTCTTTTTCAAGACGAGTTAACATTCGAGAAATGCCACCTTGTGTAACAGTTACCTTTTCAGCTAACTCCATTTGTGTGAGTGGTTGATACGTACGTATTTGCAAAAGCACATCAAATTGAGCTGTCGTTAAATCAAAACGTTTTAAAAACTCATTTGACATTTGATTACTTTGGTTCGTAAATCGTATTAAACGTAACCATATTAATGATCCTATCGTATTATCACGCATGTTTCATCACTTCCTAGCGTTCATCTTACTATCACTTTACTACGCAAGTGATAAAAAAGCAAGATAAAATGTAATAAATATAGCGATAGAGTATTGCATAAATAATGATAAGTAAGAATTCATATAAACATGAATTCTTACTTATCATTATTCTTAACTTTTCATTTCATTCATTACTATATTTAAAGCTGCCATAGCTTTTGGCCAACCAACGTAAAAAGCCATATGTGTTATTAATGCAACCAATTCATTCTCCATAACCCCATTTTGTTTAGCTAGCTTCAGATGAAATTGTAATTGTTCTGTATTACCGAGACTGATTAGTGCTGACACAGTACACAAACTTCTTTCTCTTTATGTTAAAGTGGCATCCCGCCACACTTCCTCAAATAATATCTTTTCACTATAATGAGCAAATGCAGGTGACATTTCTCTCATTTTCTTTTTAATATGTACTTCAATAAGTTCATTTTTCATTTTTTTCTCCCTTTATTTTCACCATTTGTGCTATCCCTTGACCAAATGACCAGTTTTCAGCAGCTGTCTCATTTAGTGTAATAAAAATATCCGAAGTTTTAACGTCGGAATATTCCGTTATTTTTAAGGATACCGATTGATACAAATCTTTTTTCTGTTGCACCGTTCTTCCCGGTCCACATGTAATAGAAACATAAATCATATTCTCTGTTCTCTTTTCTCCTCTTTCCAACAAATAATATGGATTATATAAAAATTTGTTTTGTTGGTAAGGTAAGAACATTTGAAAATAATCATTTTCAGGGATGTTAAAATGTTCAATTAATGAAAGATGGATACATTCACCCATTTTTTCCAACTCTTCTTCATTTAATTTGTTTTCAGAATAATAAATCTTCACAAAAGGCATAGACTTTCATTCCTTTTCTTATTTTTAATATACAACAAAATTTCATCGTGAAATGTGTAAAATCTCATATACTGTAACACCCTTATTTACTACAATATCAGGCTTCTCTTCATAAAACTCAAACCTACTATATCCCCATTTATCCGGATTATAAACGATTACATTCCCTAAACACTTTTCGTTGTTTTGTACATCTTCATTCATCATGTTTAATTGAGTCCCAATCAACGTTTTACTTTGAGAAATACTTCCTGCATATTCAACAACATATCTACTTTTCTTAAATCCATCACTTAGATTAACCATTAATGGAACACCTATATGTATTTGTTGCCATCCAAAAGATTGTAAAATGTTATCGTAATACCCTTCAAAGATAAATTTATTCATCCCTTCATGACCATTCCAAATATATAAAGGTGCATAGCAGTTATAAAAATTCCCGTTTTTCTCCGTTTCCGTAATTAAATAAGCTTTAAAATTTAGTTCTTGGAAACCATCAGTTTTATAGCCATTATCCTTTACCCTTTTCTTAATAATCTCCATGTCATAATCCTTTGGAAGAATGACCTTATATTGCATTCCAATCATGTTTATCACTCACTTTCAATCTTATATACATTATGATAAATCGATAAGTGGCTAACGTAAAATAGGTATAAATTATGTTTGGTATCATTTATAATGATAGTGCATAAGGGGCTGAGATACTTGGAAATAAATGATCTTATTATATTCAAAACTGTAGCCAGTGAGGGTTCTATTAGTAAAGCTGCTAAAGAGTTAGGATATGTTCAACCGAACGTAACTGAGCGAATTAAAAAATTAGAACAAGAGTTAGAAACACCTTTACTACATAGAGATAACAAAGGTGTTTCCTTGTTACCTGCTGGTGACATTTTATTAGATTACACGAATAAAATATTAACTCTATTAGAAGAAGTAAAAGATGAAATTAAAACGAGTGGTTCTTCTTATATAATAGCGACGTCACAATCTATTTTGACAAATTATTTAAGTAAGCGTATTAAAGTAAATTTCAGAAATTATCAAATATATGTAGAAAGTAGTAGTCATTTGCAAAAATTACTGCAGCAACAAAAAGTTGATATGGTCATAACTTATGAGGATTATCCTGACGCATCGTTTAAAAAAGTGTTCACAACCTCAATTTCTGTAGGCTTATTAAAAGCGAAAGAAAAATGTACCATTGATTATTCAAAAGAAATTTTCTTCGTTAGCAATGACAAAAAGTGCCCTTTTAGGAATAAGACAATACAATTTCTAAAAGAAAATAATCTATCTCAGCAACAACTTCAACAGTTGGATTCTTATTCGCTTATGGAAGCGTTTATTGATGATGGAAAAGGAATAGCTTTTTTACCGATTAAAAATGATAAATTGGTACCAATTGAAGATGTTCCAATTGAGAAATTAGCTGTTCATTTTTTTACAAATCAAAACTCTTTTAAACAAATCCCTGATGAACTATTTGGTTAATAAAATGACTTTGATTACATACTTTTTTCAAAATAAAAATCCCTCTTTAACGAATATAAAAGAGGGATTTTTATTTTGTATACAATTGATTTTTCACACGTTTTGCTCCACTTCTGTACTTTTCTCCTTCTTATTCCTTTTAAAACTCTTCAATTTCTTAACCGTCCCAACCAATCCTTTCGGAAAAACGAGTAGCACGATAATATACAATAAACCTAGAATAATCGTCCATCTTTCAAAAATCGGATATTCCGTCGCTAGTTCTGATAAATAATATTTTAGTGATTCAATAATCCCAGACCCAGCAATAGCTCCAATTAATGTTCCGACTCCTCCAATCATTGTCATTAAGAGTGCATTTAGTGTCATTTCAATTGAAAATACAGTCGTATTGACAAAGCGTAATGTAATAACAAATAAACCACCGCTAATCGCAGCTACTACTCCTGCAACAATGCTAGCAATAATTTTATAATGAAGCACTTTATATCCTAGTGCTTCAACACGTTGCTCATTTTGTGAAATTGCTTTTAATACTTTTCCAATAGAAGATTTGGTGAAAAGACGTAAGAGAACAAAAATGATAAGTAAACATATAAGTGTTACATAATAAAACGTAAAACGATCACGGAATACGTCTGGTACACCAAATGTAAAACCATCTCCTCCGTGAGTGAGCCCACGCCATTTTTCAGCAAGGACGAAAAACAACTGTGAAATAGCAAGTGTTAACATCGCATAAAAATGACTTTTCAGCCGTAAAGAAAGTAAACCAATTATATAACTAACGATTGCTGAAATGATAATTGCAGCTACTATTCCAATTAAAAAGTTCGTTATTGATACGCCTTGTCGATCAAATAAAAGCGCTACCCCATATGCTCCTATCCCAAAGAACATACAATGACCGAACGATACAATTCCTGTATACCCAAGCAATACATCAAAACTCATTGCAAAAATAGCAAAGATGAAGATTTGAGTGAACAAAATTAACAGGCTCCGTGAATCATTTACGAACGGAAATACACTTAAACAAATGAGCATACATACTCCGAAGTATACTTTAATTCGGTCCGATGTGTTGTTCACCATTTCACCCCTTTTCACCAACAAGTCCAGTTGGCTTCACTATTAAGAAAAATAGTAACATTAACATATTAATTGCAAGTGATAAATCTGGTATAAAATACGCTGTAAAAGCACCAGCTAATCCAACAATTAAAGAAGCAATAGCTGAACCTTGTACGCTTCCTAATCCACCGATAATTACTACTATAAAAGCTAAAATTGCATACTGCATGCCCATCTCGGCGAAAATAACGCCCGAATACGGTGCTAATAAGAATCCTCCCAAAGCTGCCATCCCTGCTCCTAATAAAAAGACGAAAGAAAATATCGCTTTTACATTAATACCAAGCGCTTGAACCATTTCTTTATCCATTACACCTGCACGGATCATAAGACCTATCTTCGTCTTTTTGAGTAATAGTAGTAGTGCAATGTAAATAATTATCCCAATCAAAATAACAAATAGACGATATTTAATTAATATAATACCCCCGAATGTAAAACTTCCTTGTAACCATAACGGTAATTTTGCACTAATAGGGTTTGGCCCCCAAAATATTTTAATACACTCACTAAGAACGAGCATTCCTCCAAGCGTAACGAGCAGCTGTCGAACATGATTTCCATATACCGGTCTAATAAGAAACCTTTCTAAAATAAATCCTAGGAACATTCCCATGGCTACTGCTCCAACTAAAGCTAATATATAACTTCCTGTCATATTAAATAACCAAACACCTGTAAATGCTCCCCATGCAAATAAACCACCGTGTGCAAAGTTTAAAACGCTCATTAGACCGAAAATAAGTGAAAGACCTGATGCTAACAAAAAAATGAGCATCCCTGTTGAAATCCCATTTACAAATAAATTGATTAACACATCCATCCTTTTCACCTCGGATTCATGTTAAGAGATTCCTAAATATTTATGACACATTTCCTTATCCTTTTTTAATTCATTCATAAAACCGTTATGAACAATTCGTCCGTTATCCATAATGTAAAAATAATCGCCAATTTGACTAGCCATCATAAAATTTTGCTCAACAAGTAAAACTGTTGTTTTCTCTTTCATCTTCAAAATAGCTACCATTAATTTCTCCACCATTATCGGGGATAGCCCTTTGCTCGGTTCATCAATAAGTAATAATCCATCACTATTAATAAACGCTCTTGAAATAGCCAACATTTGCTTTTGCCCTCCGCTCAAGAGCCCACTTTTCTTATTCCAAAACTGCTTTAAATCCGGAAATAGTTCCAGCATCCACTCTATTTTCCCTTCTACTTCCTCACCTTTTCCCCTAGCAAGAGCGAATGTTTCTTCTACTGTCAAATCATGAAAAATACCTTGATTTTCTGGTACATACCCTATTCCTTTCCTTGAAATTAAATGTGTAGGTAATCCACTTACTTTTGCACTATCATAATAAATTTCACCATCTGCAATGCGGTGAAACCCCATCACTGAACGTAATGTCGTTGTTTTCCCTGCCCCATTTCTACCAAACAGTACAGTAATCGTCCCTTTCTCAACAGCAAGAGATACTCCTTGCAAAATATGAAACTGATCTAAATACGTTTCTATATTATTCACTTGTAATAGTGCCACTATATAATCCCCCTAAATAAGCACTTTGTACACGCTCATCTTTCATAATTTCTTCTGGCAATCCTTCAGCCAATAACTCTCCATGAAATAAAACGATAAGATGATCTGACAAACCTAGTATCATATCCATTTTGTGTTCGATAAGTACAATTGTGCTCTCTGGATGTTTCTTAATATTTTCAATCACTTGTAATATAGCAGGGACCTCTTCAACCGAAATACCTGCCGTCGGCTCATCAAGTAATAACACATCCGTTTTTAAAGCTAATAACATCGCAAGTTCTAGCTTTCTTTTCTCTCCATGTGCCAAATCTTTCGCTAATACGTTCTCTTTCTCGTGAAGTAATACTGTTTTTAAGAAACGTCTCGCCTCTCCAACTTGTTGCTTTAATTTTGCTGAACTCGGGAAAAAACTATAGTAATCTTGTACGAATGATTGAACACTTAAACGGACATTTTCAAGTACCGTTAATTCTGGGAATATGTTTGTAAGCTGAAAAGAGCGACCGATTCCTAAGCGTGTTCGATCTGAAATCGATAGTTTTGTAATATCTTGCCCTTTAAAATACACTTCACCTGTTGTGGGTGAAATCTGTCCACTTAGTAAATTAAATAATGTTGTCTTCCCCGCACCATTTGGCCCGATAATAGAAATGAGCTTTCCTTTTTGGACAGTTAAATTTACATCTTTAATAACATGATGTTCACCAAAAGATACGCTAAGATTTTTCGTCTCTAGCAAATGTGTCACGAAATCCCTCCCTTTAAAGCCGTGAGTATGAAAGAAATATGTATAAAGAGGGTCCCCCTCTTTATACAAAAACAACAGAAAATTCAGTCTATTTATTTTGAACTGGTGGTTCTGTTTCTTTCATCGTTAATTCTCGCTCTAACACTGGCACCGGATAATCAACACCGTCTTGCTTTTTCAATGTGATAGAATACAGTGTCTGCATCGCTTGGTGGTCCTTCTCTCTAAACTTCATCTTTCCTTTCGGTGTATCAAATTCCATTCCTTCCATTTTCTTAATCAAGGTATCTACATCTGTATCACCTTTTGTTTTCTTTAAGGCTTCTACAATAGAAATTGCTGCTGACATTCCTCCCGCTGTAAACAAATCTGGCACTGCACCATTAAAACGTTTTTTATGCTCTTCAACTAGCCAATCATTCACTTTATTTTTTGGAAGTGTGTGATAATATACAGAAAAACCTTGCATACCTACTAATGCATCCATTGTTTTTAATGCTGGTATATCTGGCGCACCTGTAGAAATTTTAATACCTTGCGCTTCCACATTCATATCTTTCAACTGTTTCCAAGGTGAATTTGCCCCTGCCCAAACGATAAATAAATAATCTGGTTTTGAACTAATGATATTTTGAATATTCGCTGTAAAATCTGTTGAATTTGTATCCGCGTATTGCTCATTCACAATGTTCGCACCTAATTTTTTCGCACCCGCTTTAAATGCAGCAATCCCTTCACGACCAAAAGCGTTATCTGGGGCAAATGTCGCAATCTTTACATCTTTTTTCGCAATTGCTGCTGCTCCTGCAATCGCATCTTGTGAGGAACTTCTTCCAGTTCTAAAAATATATTTATTCCAGTTCTTTCCGGTAATACTATCCGCAACTGCCGGTTCTACAACCATAATCTTTTCATATTCCCCGGCCAGTGGTAAAACCGCTAACGTATCACTTGAACTAGACGATCCAACTAAAAAATCAACTTTCTCTTCTTCTAATAACTTCGTAGCTTTTTTAACTGCTACATCCGCTTTCGTTTCTGTATCTTCTACAACAAACTTAATCTTTTTCCCATCTACTTTCCCAGTTCCACCAGTTGCATAATCTAACCCTAATTCAAATCCGTTCACTGTTTGTTTTCCATACGATTCTAGCGGTCCTGTTAAAGAAGCAAGGACTCCTACCTTAATCGTTTTTTCATCCTCTGTACTTGTTTTCTTTCCTGAACAAGCTGCCGTTATTAATAACGAACCTAAAACACAACCAGTAAACATTGTCTTTAGCCACTTACGTTTTTTCATCGACATTGTGATCCTCCCCATACTTTACTTTCTGATAGAATCAAACACGCCAAAATCCCCTGTCCGTAATCATGACTAACTAATTCGATAGATAATGGAAAACTCTTGTAGTACCCTCTACATTCGGCACAAATATATAATCACCTTCCTATGTAATGGAAACGGACATACAATCAATATATATTCTGCAATCCAATTGAAAATACTGTTTCATTTCAGTAATGACCATACAAAAAGACTAACTTATTTTTAAGTTAGTCTTTTCCCCTTAATTAGAGTTAAGTTCTACTTTCTCTAACCCTTCAGCCAATTGTTTCTTATCTAGTCCTTCTCCTATTACTACTAAGTTTGTCGGGAAACCGAAGTCTTGTTCTAATAAAGTTGGTACTCCGAACGAATATTGGAATAGGTGAGGGTATTTATCTCCATGGAATTTCACAAAACCTTTCACTCGATAAATACTATCTGGTAAATTCGAAAGCCATTCATATAATTTGTCTTGTTCAATCGGTTTCGTAAATTGATACGTCATCGTTTGTATATGTAAATGCTGTTTGACATGTAGTGTCTCATGTTCCTCATCATTTGGAAATTCTGCTTCCTCTATATCTTTTAAAGATATATTGCAATACTTTGTCTCATACATTTTCGCATGATCATTTATTGCCTCTACTTCTTCAAATACTGTGTTCTTATCTTCATCTGTTAGTAAATCTGCTTTATTAACAAGAATGTGACTACCAAATTTCAGTTGCTCATGCAATAGCTGTTGTACATTTGCACTTAATATACTTCGGTTTAACCACCTTACTGCATCTAAAACGACTACAATTGATTTTACTTCCAGAAAAGGAGCTAAAATTGGCGAGACACACGCGTCTAACACTTCAATTGGATGCGCAACACCTGTCGTTTCTATATAAATTACATCTGGTCTTTCTTGTTGGTATAACGAATGTAATTGTATTTCAAGCTCTTCTTTTAATGTACAACAAATACATCCTTTAAGAAGTTCTCTTAAAACATTCTCTTTTCCAATAATATCTGTATCTACCGAGTATTCACCAATTTCATTCATTAATACTGCAACTTTTCTATTCTTCTTTTTCTCTGCTAACAATAAATTTTGTAATAATGTTGATTTTCCACTACCTAAAAAACCACCTAATATATGAATCTCCACTTTATTCATTCAACCGACCATCCATTTCTTTACTTCAAATGTATTCAAAGCGTAATAATTACGATTTATATTTATCATTTTATTAAAAGAATGACCATTTGTAAATATAAGAGATTCACTGTTCATTTACTTCATATGCAACTCTTACTCCAGACTCAATTGCCCCTTGCATCCATCCATGTGTTAATGTCGTATGCTCTCCTGCAAAATGTACTTTTCCAGATGGTGGTGTAATATACGGAAATAACTCGAGCTCTTGGCCTGGTTCGAAAGCTGTAAATGCACCGCAAGAATACGGATTTTTACTCCAGCTAAAAGATGTTCCAGTGACAAACTCACTATAGACGATGTCACCGTATATTTCCGCTAAATTTTTTAATGCGTAACGAATACGATCTCTTTGCGGGAGACTATCCCATGTTAACGCCTCATCTGCCCACGTATAACTTGCTATTACGATAGCTGGTCCTGGAGTATGAATGCCATAACTCGGATAGTATGTAAACCGTATCGGTAAATCAGTAATAGATTTACCGCCACACTGTCCCGCTTTCTCCCAAAATCTACTTTTAAACTCTATTGCAATTTTAGTTGCAGCAATATAATTTAATTCACGAATTGCTCTTTTTTTAAAATAAGAGAATAAATAGTATGGCTGAACTTCTACAAATCTTAACGCTGAAAATGGAATTGTAATAATAGCAAAATCACTTGTTATTGTAAATTGCTCTAACGTTTGTTCATGATTTCCTTGTAACATTACTTTATTATCTTCTTGTATAATTTTATCAACCTTATACGGCATTAAAATATGTTCTCTTAATTGTGGTAAGAATGCATTCGATAACTTATCCATTCCACCAGTTACTTCATAATATTTCGTTGTTGAAGTAAAGAAAATCATTTCACGTAATACTTCAATTAAGGACATTCCCATATAAGCTTCCATATCAAGAAGTACCCCAATCATATCTATTGCACCATCTGAATAATACTCCATTAAAAATGAACCAAGCGAATACGTTTTATACTTTTTTTCAACAATAAGCCAGTTTTTATCAGGATCCTTCTTAATATAATTTAGTATTGGTTCTAATACCTCAATCATTAGCTCTTCTGCCGTTTTTCCTCTTTCTTTATCCAAAACCGGATATTCAAGTACACTTGGATCATTTTCAAACACATTCAATCTCGTTTGAATGTTATTCGTATAAATGATATCTGCAAAAGTTTTATTTATAAAAAGGTTTAAAGGTAGTTTAAATTTATGAATATACGCTAAGGTTAACTTATGGGTGTCAGGGATTCTCATCGGTCCCGCATTAAAATATAAACCCACACTAAATGGTTCCCGAATCGTATACACCCTGCCACCTATTCTGTTATTTGCTTCTATAATCGTTACTTCGTGCCCAGCCTCTTTTAATAAAGAACCTGCAACTAATCCAGAAATCCCTGCACCTGCAATCGTAATCCGTTTTGGGTTATTCTTTTTAACAAGCCCTGCATGAATAATATGAAGCATTTCTTCCATTGCTAATGGGTTCCCCATGCCATTTCCCCTTTTACAAAGGATTTTACTGAATTATATTCGGTTCACTGAATTCCTATGTTTTGTTCGCGGATTTGCACGGATACATTTTCAAATACTTGAATATCTTTTATAAAATGTAATAAACTAGATATGACTCTATAGAAGTAAGACGTATTATCTTACATAATAAAATCAATGAAATTGCGAGGAATTTTGAAATGAAAAAAGGTATTAACCGTGTTGTATTAGTAGGAACAGGAGCAGTTGGATGTAGTTATGCTTACTGCATGATTAACCAAGCCGTAGCTGAAGAATTTGTTTTAGTCGATGTAAATGAGGCAAAAGCTGAAGGGGAAGCAATGGATTTAAGTCATGCTGTTCCATTCGCACCAGCTCCAACTAGAGTATGGAAAGGCAGCTACGAAGATTGTAAAGATGCTGACCTTGTAGTTATTACAGCTGGATTACCACAAAAGCCAGGCGAAACACGTTTAGATTTAGTTGAGAAAAACGCTAAAATCTTTAAACAAATCGTTCGCAGTATTATGGATAGCGGATTTGATGGCATCTTCTTAATCGCAACAAACCCTGTAGATATTTTAACTTACGTAACTTGGAAAGAATCTGGTTTACCGAAAGAACGTGTAATCGGTTCTGGTACAACGCTTGATTCTGCTCGTTTCCGCTATATGTTAGGTGAGTACTTCGATATTGGTCCACACAACATTCACGCTTATATTATCGGAGAACACGGCGATACTGAACTTCCTGTTTGGAGTCATGTTTCCGTTGGTATCCAAAAACTACAAACACTGCTTGAAAAAGACAACACGTATAATCAAGAAGATTTAGACAAAATTTTCATAAACGTCCGTGATGCAGCTTACCATATTATTGAGCGTAAAGGCGCAACTTATTATGGTATCGGTATGTCACTTCTACGTGTTACAAAAGCAATTTTAAACGACGAAAATAGTGTATTAACTGTATCAGCTTACTTAGAAGGTCAATATGGTCAAAAAGATGTTTATATCGGGGTGCCTGCTGTTTTAAATCGCGGCGGTGTTCGTGAAATTTTAGAGGTTGAATTAAGTGAAGAAGAAGAATTAAAATTCGATCACTCTGTTCAAGTATTAAAAGAAACAATGGCTCCGGTTCTTTAATTAAGATAAAAAGCAATCCAATTTATTTTGGATTGCTTTTTTATCTTAATTATCCCCTATGACCTTTTAATGATTTTCTATCATTTCTTATTTTTTAGTCGCATCCTCATTATTTATATCAAGTACATCTAATAAAAAGATAAAGATTGGTATCCCGATAATAAGCCCCCATATTCCGAGGAAATGCTCTGAGAAGATGAGAATCATAAATGTATAAAAGATTGGTAAATTTGTTTTTGCAGACATAAACTTCGGATTTAAAAAATAACTTTCAAGAGCATGGATTACTGTTATGAACACGAGTATGTATACTACGTACATAACTCCGCCTACGTTGTAAGCAATGATACAAAGTGGAAACAAAGAAATAATCACACCAGCAACAGGAATCAACCCTAGTAAGAAAACCATAACAGCTAATACAAGTAGCTGTGGAAATCCTAAAACAATTAATGCAATGACAGTAAGAATACAATTTACAACGGCAATTAAAAACTGAGCTTCAATTACTTTTCCGAACGATCTTGCAAATCTTTCACCAAAATATGCAATTTCCTCATAAAAGATTTTTAACTTACTATCTTTAAACTTAGATGTGAATGTAATAATACGCTCTTTTTCTAATAAGAAAAATAAGCTTAAAATTAGAGATAATAATATTTGTAAACTTACCTTCCCTATATTTGCTATTGATTGATATATAACATCTACACCTTGTTCTATATATTTTGATACTTCCATCCCATTAATTGTCGAAAGTACATATTTAACGATTTCATTATCAGGTGGATTTTGAAAAAATAGTTTAAATTGATAAATTAATTGTGAAATTTGTATCGTCAGCACAGGTAAATATTTATATAACGTTGTGCCTATAAAGGAAACTAGTATTATATACAAACATGCAATAACAATTTTCCGGTTTACTTTCAATTTTCTTGAAATAAAACGTTGAAATCGATCCATTAAAAACGTCAGTATAAACGTAATTAATATTAAATTGATCATACTTTTTAATGCATATAATACAAGCGCTACTATTATTAAAACGAGAAACCGTTGAAACCCTCTACTTCGAAAAAAACTCTTTACTTCATTCATTAAGAATTAACCTCCCCCTTCAATGGATGGAAATTGAATATATTACATTTTATGAACTTCTATAGACAATCTTTCTTACTAATTGAGAAGAATCCTTTTTTTCTTTTCATATTGTTAGATTCGTTTAACTGGAATCCACCAACATATTTCGGTGGACTCCAGTTATTTTTCATATAATCTTTTTATATACTAGGTGATTTTCTATTTTTAGACTGCTGTTCATACGCATATCCCATATTGAAAAGCTCTCTTTCACCAAACTGTTTCCCTACAAACACTACACCGATTGGTTCTCCATTTTTATCATATCCAGCAGGAACCGCTAATTCCGGATAACCAGCTACAGCTGATAGAAGAACTTCATCGTTATTAATCATAACTAGAGCATCCAAACCTTTTTCTACTAAATACCTATCTAGCTCTTTTTTTGCATTTGCTTGACTCGTTTGTACTACGTTTTCGAACTCTTCTTTCGTTATAGCAGATTTTTCAGACCCCTCAATTAATGTTTGTCCGTATTTTATTCGTCTTTTACTATCCTTTTTTTTAAACGCTATAATCTCTTCTAACGATTTTACCGGTATATTTTTTTGCTGCGAAAAATAGTCGTTTACATTATGCTTGAACTCATATTCTAATGTTTGCAAATTATCTACACCCTCAGCACTTAACTGGATATTATCAGCTAATATCGCACCTGCCTCTTGAAGGTCTTTTCTAATTTTTTCTGCTACTGTTTTTCTATTTTCATCTTGTTGGTCTACAGAAAAAAGAAGCCCTATCTTTTTCCCTTTTAATCCATCTATTGATAAATCCTTTGTATAATCAATTCTTTCTTTATCTTTCATTTTTTCTGTCATAACATCTTTTTCGTCATAACCTATCATTGCATTAAATAACGTTGCTGCATCTTTTACTGTTCTTGCCATAGGTCCTGCTGTATCAAGAGTTTCAGCTAATGGAATAATTCCTGTTCTACTTACCATACCTAAAGATGGACGTAACCCAACTACTGATTGCTGCGCCGCTGGTGCAACAATCGATCCCGTCGTTTCTGTTCCAATTGCAAGCGGCGCAAAATCTGCCGCAACTACTGTAGCAGATCCTGAACTTGATCCTGAAGTATCGAATGTAATCGGACCGTACGGGTTTAAATTTTGTCCTTTCTTCCCGCTATACCCGCTTGGCATTGTAAAAGATAAATAGTTCGCCCACTCAGACATATTCGCTTTTCCTAAAACAAATGCTCCTTCTTCTTTCAACTGCTTCACAATTGTTGCGTCTTGATCTGCAATCCAATCTTTTAATACATAAGTTCCTGCACTAGTCGGCATCACTTTTTCCGTCTGTACATTATCTTTTACAACGACAGGAATACCATATAAATTCGAATTTTTGTTTCTACCCCGCTCTTGATCTAACTTTCTTGCTTCTTCCATCGCATTAGGATTTATCTCTGTAATAGAATTTAATGTTATTCCATTTTGATCATGTTCTTGTATTCTAAAGAGATAAATGCTCGTTAATTCTTCATATGACAACTTTCCATCATCAATCATTTTTTGAAGCTCATCTACAGTCGCATTTACGACTTCTTTTTCTTTTATCTTTACATTTTCTATATTGATTCCTTTAAGCTGATTATGTATCGGTTGTAGCACTCTTTCTTTATCATATACAATACGCTCAGGTTCCTTTGGAAAATAATTTTTATACACGTAATATCCGCCGGCACACGCTAATAAGACAATGCCTCCAGTGATAGACAGCGTTACCTTTACCCATTTCTTCATGTTTCTTCCTCCACTCTATAAGATGCTTAGCTATACAAAAAAGAGAGTTACCTTTTACTTAACTCTCTCCAATCAAAATGCTAAATAAAAAAATGAAAGATTTCAATCTAATTACTTCTTTTTTTGCATTTGCTTTGCTAACATTTCTTTCACTTGATTATACGTTAATCCTGAATTTTTATTTAAACGCTTTACTTCCTCAACATCAGTACCTACCACTGTATATTTTTTCTCATCATTCATTTTTCTAATTCCCTTCTCACCGTATTATTTCTTATATTTCTTCCCTAAATGCGCATAAATTAACACCACTACAAAAAAGGAAGCTGTTTTTAAACACAGCTTCCTTCTCGTTACATATTGTATTTCTTAATAAAATTTCACTACATCTTCAGTAGGCAAGAACGTTCTTTCTGCTGGTTGTTCGTTTGGTTCACCAAATGGCATTTGACCTACTAAGCTCCACTCTGCCGGAATGTTCCAAGTTTCTTTCACTTCAGCATCTACGATTGGGTTGTAATGTTGTAATGACGCCCCAATTCCTTCAGCAGATAATAGCATCCACACAGTATGTTGTAACATCGCATTTCCTTGATGAGACCAGAATGGGAACTGATCTTTATATAATGGTGCATTTTCTTGCATTTTTTCTACAGTTGCTTGATCTTCAAAGAATAGAACTGTTCCTACACCTGCATGAAAACCTTTTAGTCTTTCTACAGTCGCTTCAAAGTTTTCTGCTGGTACACGGGCTCTTAGTGTTTCTTTAACGATATCCCAAAACTTTTCATGCTCTCCATCCATTAATACAACCATACGACCACTTTGCATATTGAAAGATGTTGGTGCGTGTAAAGCTGTTTTTAACACTTCTTCAATTCTTTCTTTGGTAATTGCATCGTTTTTTGTTACTTTACGAATTGAACGGCGGTTCACGATTGCTTCTTTTAAGTTTGTTGTAGTTGCTGACATTTTAATTCCTCCAAATGTTTGTTTTATAATTTATTTTGTTATTTCATAACAAGCGAATTAGCAATATCCATCGGTATTACATTGCATACCTTCAAATGAATTTGTTTTATCCTTTTCAATTTCTTTATCAATGACCCTTTCTAGTGTTTCTTTACTAGCAAGCCCTTGAATGACTTCATCTCCAATCATGACAGTTGGAACAGCCATAATATTCGCTTCATCATATGCGTGTTGAATTGCTTCTTGATGCTTTTCTTTATATTTACGAGTTACTAAAGCATCTTTAAATTCCGCCTCAGGAAGTCCTACTTCTACCGCTAATTTTGTTAACACATCAATATCTTCAATGTTTTGCTCTTCTTGGAAAAATGCTGTGAATACGCGGTGATGATACTCATTACCTAGTCCACGTTCTTTCGCAAATTGACATCCTTCGAAAGCTAAATGTGTATATGGATGTGGTGAAACACGTGGCAAGCGCATATCAATTCCTAACTTCTTCGCTGTCGGAAGAATGAAAGCATCCCATGAACCTAATTTTTCTGGTTCATTCCATGGATCTATTTTTGAATATGGACTTGGACGTAATTCAAATGGCATCCATTCAATCTCTACATCTTTCTCTTTCGCTACCTCATCTAATGGACCTTTTGCTAAAAAACAAAACGGACATATAAAATCTGAGTATACTTTCATTTTTACAGTCATAACTTTTACACCTTACCTTATCGTTGTAATCAAATTAGTTACATTAATAATAAAAAAATATAAATATTATTTAAGCATTCATTTTTTCTTGCAAAGTTTCAAACAACTGCCCCATCGTAATATTTCTCAAAACTTCTTCCATCGCGGATTGTGCTTGAATTAAAATAATTTCTAACACCGCTTGAATATTCGCCCCAATTGGACAATCTGGATTCGGTTGCTCGTGAATATGAAATAGCTTGTCTTCTTCGACTACGTTCACTGCATGATACACATCTAACAATGTGATTTGATGTAAATCCTTTAGTAATCCCGCGCCACCCGGTCCACGATTTACGTAAACAAAGCCAGCTTGTTTCAAGTACGACATGATTTTACGAATGACTACTGGATTTGTATTGACACTCTCAGCCATATAGTCTGAAGTACAAAGTGAAGATGGATTGTTTTTCAAAATAGATAAAATATGAACAGCTATGGAAAAGCGGCTACTAATTTTCATCGTAATCACCACCTCGATGTAATCATTATAGTTACAACTAAAAAATAAGTCAATCCTTTTCATAGATTTTTTATAAGTAAATTAAAAAGTGTCCCATTATGACATATGAGACACTTCTTTTTATTCTGCAAATAGCGATTGAAATTCTTCAATAAATAGCTGCACAGCGATTGAAGAATCCTTTAATGAAGGAACAGCTAAAGCAATCTCTCTCCATACTTGTGGTTCCAATTCTCTCGTTTGCACATTTTTTGGTAAATTCGTTAAAGATAATTCAGCTAATATTGCAATGCCTAATCCTTCTTGAATCATATTTAAAGCTGTAGTAACTGTCGAAATTACATACTCAGCCCGAAGTGGTACATTTGCTTGTTTAAACATATCAATAATAGGTGGTTCGTATCCGCCCTTACATAATATGATTGGTTCATTCTCTAAATCACTAATTGTAATAGAGTCCTTCTTACAGAGAGAATGATCCTCTCTTAAGATAGCAACCATTTTCCCCTTCGTTAATGGAACAATCTCCATATCTTTATTAGGCAAAATAACAATTCCTATATCAATAACCCTCGATACTAACCAATCTTCAACTTCTTTAATCGTTCCTTCACAAAGAACTACTTCTAAGTTCGGATACTTCTCCTTAAAAAGGTTTATCATTTTGGGTAAGAAATGTGCAGAAGCACTCGGAAAACTACCAATTCGAATCGTCCCAACTTCGTGTCCTTTCTCCATCGCAACTTCTTGTTCAATCTTCTCTACACCGTTCAAAATCTCTCTAATATGTACAAGAATCCTGTTTCCTACATCCGTAACGAGGAGGCCTTTTCGTTTATCACGTATAAGAATAGTAACTCCTAACTCTGACTCAATACTTGAAATCGCATGACTAACAGCTGGCTGCGTCATATTTAATACCCTGGCAGCTTTCGTAAAACTACCTAACTCAACAGTTTTTATTAATACTTGCAGTTGTGTAATGGTCATAACTAATCACTTATACTCCTCATAAAAAAGATTCATTTTATTTATTACAGTCGATATCATATCATAGTGAAATGAATAACAACAAGGAGGTCTTTCAGTGACACAGCTTTCTCGAACTAAGACGGCCATAATCCTTACCTTTCTCGTTTTCATGTGGGGAATCAATTGGCCTTTATCAAAGTTTGCCCTGCATTATACACCACCTGTTTTATTCGCAGGCGTTCGAACTTTAATTGGAGGATTTATTTTACTCCTGTTCGCATTACCGAAATACAAAGAGTTACATTTAAAAGAAACGTGGCATTTATACGTTATTTCTTCTTTACTTAACATCATTATATTTTACGGATTACAAACTGTCGGCCTTCAATATATGCCTGCTGGGTTATTTTCCGCCATTGTATTTCTACAACCAGTTTTACTCGGTATTTTCTCGTGGATATGGCTTGAAGAATCAATGTACGGCTTGAAAATTTTCGGGCTTGTTCTCGGATTTATTGGTGTAGGCGTTATTAGCTCAAGCAGTTTAACAGGACATATTTCTGTTATTGGAATCCTTCTCGCGTTAGGATGCGCTATTGGCTGGGCACTTGGCACAGTATTCATTAAGAAGACTGGTCACCGTGTTAATGCCATTTGGATGGTAACACTTCAGCTTATTATTGGTGGCCTTTGCTTAATTGGATTTGGTTCAGAGTTTGAAAGCTGGTCTAGTATCGCTTGGAGTATGCCATTTGTTAGCGTACTTCTCTTTATTTCATTCTTTGTTATTGCAATGGGGTGGCTTGCATACTTCACACTTGTTGGAGCTGGTGAAGCAAGTAAAGTTGGGGCTTATACCTTCCTCATTCCACTAATAGCTATTATTGTAAGTTCAATTTTCTTACATGAGGCTATTACCATTAGCTTATTCATCGGACTATTATTTATTGTTGTGAGTATTTGTTTTGTAAATATGAAACCGAAAACACTTGCTGTAAGGCAGCAAGTTGAAATGAAATAAACGTAAGAAAGAGCCTACTGTTTGTAGGCTCTTTCTTACGTCTTACTTTTTACGACGTACTACAAGAACACACGCACTTACCGACGATACAATCGCTAAAATAGATAAGACAATTGCTATCGTTGTCATATTACTTGTACTCTCATTTTTTTCAATACTAGACACTTCACCATGTTCTCCTGTTAATGACGTACCTTTTGCAATTGTAGTAAGTGAATGCGGTTTTTCAGCTTTTTCATCACCTGTCCATTCAACAATTTCTCCGTCTTTATATTGTTGATATGCGTCCCAAGCTATTTTTTGCTCTTTATCCGGATTTTTAGCGACGAAAGTAAATCGCTGGAACTGGCCGGTTAAAATCCCTTCTCCTGTCGCTTCCCATACTACAGTTTTAACTTTTCCGGCTGTATCTTTTTGCTCCTCAACTTTCCATCCTGGGACTGGTTCATACTGTTGGAACTCTACTCCAGACGGTATTTTCAGTGTAACTTTCGTCGTTGCTTCATTTTTTTCAACTGGTACTTTTATCGTATAAGTCTCCCAAGAACCAATATCAGAAGTTGCTGGTTTTACAGTGACGTGCGCACTAACAGGTAACGAAAAAATTCCCATTGCAATAATTGTTGCGATCATTGTTGTTCCTAATTTTTTTATACGTTTCATTTTCTATTAGCTCCTTTTCATACATAGCTTCTTTTTATCTGCCACCGACAATAAATTTAAAATCTGTATCGAAACTATCAAGAGATTTTGTTAATCCATGAACATGTATATTCCAGTTTCCTGTCATGTTAATATACATACCTTCTGCTTCATATTCTCCCGGTGAAACTACTGAAACTTTAAATGAACCTTTTCCCATGTTCATATCTAATGATTGAGTCGTCAATATCATTTGTTCCATATCAGTAATAGGCTGTCCCTTTTCATCCTTTAGTGTAATATGGAATTTATTTTGTCCTACCTTATTCGGACTTACATTTAGCGTAAGTTCATATCCATTATCTAATTGCTTACTCTCTGTAAAAGGTCCAGTAGGAGGCATCGGTGGTGTTTGTACGTTTGTCATAAAAGCTACGATGACGAAAATGATAATTCCAATGATAAACTCTACTTTCACCGTAGCTCCTAATCCTTGCTGCGCTCGCATTCTCCCTTTCACATAATGAATAATTCCCAATATCCCCATGAAAATGAATAAAAGTATCTTTGTTAATAAAGCCAATCCATACTTCGTATCAAATAACGAGTGGATTGTTGGAATAAAAAATGTACTGTTAAAAAGGCCTGTTATTAAAATCACGATGACAGCACCTGTTGCCCACGGTGAAAAACGCTTAATCATATCCCAATACATATGCCACTTGTTATCCTCATTACGTAAAAGAAGAATAATAGATGATAAACCACCCACCCATAATGAAGCTGCGAATAAATGTAGAAAATCCATAACGACAGCAATGTCTTTAAACTTTAAACCATATGCGTGACTATTAAATGCTTTCATAACAAGTAACCCTATAAATAATAGTATTGGAATACTCCATACTTTAAACGACGAAAACTTCTCATGCTTCACCGCAAAATACGTAACAATTATAAGCGTACTAATGAGAACCATTTGAGTGATCCATATATAACCAAAAACAGAAAGCTGTAATGTTTCTTTTAATAGTAAAGGGTTGAATGCTTCTAGCCACGAAACATCGGCATTTATTTTCGCTTGCAATGGTAGGTTGAATAACAAGCTAATAAATATCCCAAATAAGGAGATCCATATTATGTTCTTACTCCTTGATCGAACCGAGGTTGCATTCCCTTTATACATAATAAGATTAAAGAGGAGAACTCCTAAAAATAGCGAGAAACTCGTATATAGAATCCCACGTTCCATAATCATATCGATTTGCGGGACATACCCCATCTCTTCCACTTGTATATCGTCTGTTTCCGCTTCCGCTAATCCAATCCGAAACGGGATAACTCCTTGAATTGGATGTCCATCAGCTGAAATCACTTTCCACTGAATGGAGTAAAGACCATTTTTGAGATTGTCTTTTAATCCAGCTTCTAATAGCTTTTTATTTTTTTTATCAATATGAGCATCTTTTGAATCGACTCTTTTACCTGATGTATCTCTCACGTACAATGTATTAAAACTTGAAACTTGTATGTCTTCATCGAATTCGATTTTTACAACAGATGGTGCTTTCTTCAATGTTTCATTTTCAGTAGGGTTTGATTTCACAACGTACGCATGAGCAAATGCACTTTGCGGTATCAATATGATAAGCACACACACAAGTAATAGCCATATCCCTAATCTTCTCATTACTTTCTCACTCATTTCACTTCTCTCTTCCTCATTGCTCTATTTTCATTACTTTAACTTCCAAAGTTTGATTCTCCGTAGAAATATTAACCTGGTTAAATATAAATTTCTATAAAGTATAACTCTTTATTTCTCTTCCACCTCCAAACTTTCAATATAATAGTAACTATAACGATAGATACAACTTACATTTTTAAAGTCGATTGTTATTATATCATAAAATATATTTATGTAAGTTATCAAAGAAGAAAAGTTATCGTGAATCATTTGTGAAGAAAATGTGAAATACATAAATAAAAAGGTATTACGTTATTACGTAACACCTTTTAAAAAATGTCCCTCTTCTATTTCTCTTCCGGATAATCACAATACTCGATAATCGTTCCTTCAGTATCCGCTGGGTTAAGATAAATTAATCTTCTGCCGTGTTTATTAATTCGAAGTGTATGCTCTAACGTTCGAATGCCTTGTTCTTTTAACTCTTCTAGAGCCACATCTAAATCATCGACACGATACGCAACGTGATGAACACCTTTACCTTTTTGTTTAATAAAACGGGCAATTGGAGATGTCGTATTATTCGTCGGTGCAAGTAATTCAATTCTATCTCCATCCACTTCAAGAATGGCTACTTCGCTTTCCACACCAGGAGCTTCACTTACGTAACGATCTATTAAAGTTCCTAGTAACACATTTTCATAAAAACGTATCGTACTATCTATATCTCGAACTGCGATGCCGATATGATCAATTGTTTTTTTCATTTTATTTCCCCTACTACTTTATTTTTTCTATCCTTATCAATAGTAACAAAAAAAGTTATAGAAACAAGTTCTATAACTTTTTTATTTAACCTATTTTCTTATTCGCACTAGCTGGTTGAACTTGATTTTTTGCTTTTACAACACTAATGCCATATCCGATAAATCCACCGATAATCGCTGGGAAGATCCAGCCTAATCCTACTTCCTGCATCGGAAGGAATTTAGTGAACACTTGGCTTACTACTTCAATGTTAACTCCAGATGCACTTAATCCATCGAATAAGCTGATGATAAATGTTACGATTAAGCTCACTTGATAAACTTCAGCTCTTCCTTTGAATAATGAATGGAAGAATGTTAAGAAAATCAATACGATTGCTAGTGGATAAATTGCTGTTAATACTGGAACAGAAACTGCGATTAACTGTGTTAATCCTACGTTTGCAACAATTGCACTAAATACACATAGTGTGATTGCAATTGCTTTGTAAGGAACATTTGGGAATAACTTATGGAAGAATGAAGAACATGCTGATACAAGTCCCACACTAGTTGTTAAACAAGCTACTGTAATCATTAATCCTAATAATACTCCGCCATATGATCCGAAATAGTAGTTAGAAACTTTCGCTAATACTTCTCCGCCGTTTTCTAAATGTCCAAGCTTTGCAACACTTGAAGCACCCATATAAGAAAGAGCTGTATAGATAATTGCTAAAATAGATGCTGCAATTATTGTCGCTTTTGCACAAACGACCATAATTTGTGTTTTCGTTTTCGCACCTTTTTCTTTAATAGCATTGATAATGATAATCCCGAATACGAATGATGCGAGCGTATCCATCGTTAAGTATCCTTCTTGGAATCCTTTAAAGAATGCATGTGATGTATAAGCTTCCACTGGTGCTTGCATATCTCCAATCGGATGTATAAAAGCAACGATTACTAAAATACCGATGAAAGTCAACTTAATTGGCGTTAAGATTTTTCCAACAATATCGACAATTTTCGCGGGATTTAGCGAAAAAAAACAAGTGATACTAAAGAATATAATTGTGAAAAGAATTAAAGGTGTAGAACCTACTCCTTCTGGCATAAACGGCTTAAGACCAATTTCATAAGAAACATTTCCTGTTCTAGGTATTGCAAATAACGGACCGATTGCTAAGTATAAAACTGTTGTAAACACAATCCCGAACACTGGGTGAGCGCGACTTGCTAATGACTGTAAATCATCTTTACCTGAAAAACCAAATGCTAGTACACCTAGTAATGGTAATCCAACACCAGTTACTAAAAATCCAGCGTTAGCAATCCATACATTCTCTCCTGCTGATTGACCAAGCATCGCTGGGAAAATTAAATTTCCTGCTCCAAAAAATAGTGCAAATAACATTAATCCAATAACTACTATGAACGAAAACGGTACTTTATTCGCCATAATATAACCCCCATTCAAATTTCCTTATCTCATTTTCCAATTTTAACTAATTGAATTTTCTGAATATTTAATTTAAGTATCAACTATTCTTGAACTCATTATAGTTTGCTATATAATATTTTGCAATACTATTTTCGAACTTTTCTTTTATTTTATAAATATACATTTTTTAACATGAAAAATAGACTAAAAAACCAACACGGTCATCCATGTTGGTTTTTCCATTTACTATCATAAATTAAAATTTCGCTGCTACTTTTTTAACGTTTTCTAGACCTTCTTCAACAATTTGTTGTGAACGATCTGGATATTGATTGTGCCCTTCAATTACAACTGTCTCTGGATTTGTAATTCCCCAGAATCCAAGTACAGTTGTTACGTAATTAACTGCCATTTCCATAGGAGCCATTTGCTCTGAAGAGTAATCTGAACCACGAGCACCTAACACAACTACTTTTTTACCACCAACTAAACCTTCTGGGCCATTTGCTGTATATTTAAACGTTTTTCCAGCTTGAGATAAGTATGAAATATATGTGATTAATGGTGCTGGTACTGTAAAGTTCCATAATGGGAATGCAAATACAACCTTATCAGCTTCTAAAAACTGATTTAAATATTGATCTACTGTAGCAACTGCCTTCTCTTCTTCAGCTGTTAACTCCATGCCTTGGCTACGTTTATATCCACCTGAAATCGCGATATTTCCGTAATAAGGAAGATCTAATGCAAATAAATCTAATTCCGTAATTTCTGTATTTGGATTTGCTTCTTTATAAGTACTTACAAATGTTTCATACATTTTTGAACTAACTGCTTGCTCCGCTGGACGATCGTTTGCTTTTACAAATAATACTTTTGACATTTTTTTATTCCCCTCTACATTCGTATTTTCTTCTTTTTTACCAAATAATGAGCTAAATAGTCCCATTTTCTTCACCTAATCTTTCTTTTCATATTCATTATTCATCATCATAAAAATTCTTATTCTAAGAAAAAGTTCCAATAGATACCTTAAGTTAAGCTATCAAAACTTTTTGTTATTTAATTACCTTATGTAAGTGATTGTAATATAGTCACTTACTTTAGTCAAGTAACTTTTAATAAAAAATAAAATCTCAACTTAAAAATATTAACTAAAATACAATTGAACACCAAATACATCTTTATTACTTGTATAATAAACTTAGAGAGGAAAATTCATATATAGAAAGGATTTATTCATGAGCACTATAGAAAAGATTCAAACTTTTATTATTCTTTTTGCTGTTACATGCGGCATCGTACTCGGACAATTTAATATGATACATACGTATTCAGACCAGTTTATTGTCCCCTTCTTATTTTTCATGCTATATGGATTATTCCTCAGCATCCCATTAAAAGAAATAAAAAACGGATTTCGTAATTTAAAATTTGCTGGAACAAGTCTTACTATTAACTTCTTATGGACACCTTTACTCGCTTGGGGATTAGGAGCACTATTTCTTTCAGATCATCCAGCACTTTGGGTTGGATTTATAATGTTAATGGTTACTCCATGCACAGATTGGTACTTAATCTTTACTGAAATAGCGAAAGGAAATGTAGCACTTTCTACTGCAATTTTACCTGTAAATTTAATTTTGCAAGTACTACTCCTTCCAATTTATTTATTTTTATTTGCTGGTGTCATGAAAACTGTAGCGGTTTCTGTTTTAGTAGAAAGTATTGTTATCGTAATCGTCTTACCATTTATACTTGCACACGCTACAAAATTCATTATGAATAAAATGAAAAAAGCTGAAACTCTCGAGAATAAACTCATTCCGTTTTTCAGCTCTGCTCAAATTGTATTTTTAAGTTTAGCAATAGTAGCGATGTTTGCATCACAAGGTAAATATTTACTTCAAAATATGAATGTCGTTTTATTATTACTCGTTCCTGTTCTATTGTTCTTCATCATTAATTTCTTACTAGGACAATTTATCGGGCGCATCATGCATTTATCTTACAAAGATACAGTAAGTCTAAGCTTAACAACGTTAGCAAGAAACTCACCTGTTGCACTCGCTATCGCTGTAACAGCTTTTCCAGACGAGCCTCTTATCGCACTTGCACTCGTTATTGGACCGTTGATTGAGTTACCGGTACTAGCTTTTGTTTCACAAGTTTTGTTGCTTATTAAGAAAAAACGGCAATACGCATAATAAAAAACGTCCCATTTTGGGACGTTTTTTATTATGGAAAGATTACATACAACACTTATTTCTTATTTATCAATACAAATGAAATTACCGAAACTACAAACTTAATAATACCAATTATAAAATGATCGGCTCAAAAAATTTTATATGTTATAGAGAATTAACTTTTCGTTACATTAACAGATCCTTTCTAATTAAAAATGATAGGAAACGTAAATATAACGAAAGCTGCCCAAAGTCCGTATATTGGCAAATACTTCGTAACGGCATCTTGGATAGCTTTTGGTCCTGATTTATTTTGCAAGAAACGCATATAGGCAAACATAATCCAAATGAGATTTGCCCAAATCACTATGTTTACTCCTAAAACAGCAAGTCTATTAGGTGTAATCCCGTAAGAAGAAAGTCTAAATACTATGGCTGACAATGCGACAGTGTCAATAATAAGCGCCAGAACAATTAAGGGAAAATTTATATAATCTGAAATATTCTTTTTCTCGTCCGAGTCACTTTCAACGATAGAAAATATAGTAACAGCCAATACAACAAGGAGGATTCCGTTGAAGGCCATTAGGAAATTGCGATCCAAGAACGGATTTTTCCCGACCCAAATTACCGTTATAAGATAGATAAGCAACGTGATCAGGACGAGAGGACTAAAAATTTTAGATATGTATGGTGTAATATTTTTAGCAAGCTTAAGATTCATTGATACTAAGTATGCAGCCACAATAGCGAGAGCCGCTGCTCCAAATAAAACAACATTACTAAAATAGAATTCTCCTATATCTAAGTCAACAAAGCTAAATAAACGCATGGTGAATACTGCTAGTATCATTCCGCTCACTGCCATGCTGGCGTAGAGAAGACAATATTCTAAATTAAATTTTATATAGGCTAATCTTGTACTGCCTTTTGAATATTCATTTCCTGTAAACGCAAGCCCTACTAAGACCCATAAAAATATAGGAAGATGTAAATAAGCAAGAATGGTACTGTCTTTATAATTTAATGGCAACGTATTAAGATACATCCCGGAAATTAGGAACAACGCTGCAAGGGAATAAATAATACTTTTTTTGGGAGTATTATTGTAAACAAAATAAGCAGCAATAAAGGGAATTACACCAAAAGCCAAGTTAATTGGAGCAATTGCTTCCTGTTCGACAAAGTGGAAAATGACCCTGGTGCTTATGCCGGCCAGAATAGCTAAAAGGCCCATGAATAAGAAACCTTTTTGAAACAAAGATGTTTTTTCTTTATTTACTTTCTCCTTGAAATGCAACCTTTCATACCAAGCACCTAGAACCTGAGAATCAGGGTTTTGGTCCCATGCTTGTGAGAATGCTTTTTTAAAAGCTTTCGGATCTTTTCTATACATCTTCTCCAACTCATGGGGGTTATCCATATTTTTAACAATCAAATTGTTAATGTTCATAGTTATACCTCCTCTAATTTTAAAAATAAGGTTGTTACCTTTTAACAAAAGCACCTCACTCATTTATTATGATTTTGATTTTAATACAAAATTTATCGTTTTACAATAAAAAATTATTATTTAAAGGATTTTTTTTATCGTTAAATTTTAAATAAAAGAATAACAAAAGAGCATGACAGTTTTATGTCATGCTCTTTTAACAAATTAATTCTCAAATACAAAATTAATCTTATTATCTTTCCACTCTAATTTCGCATCAAACGTTTTCTCGCCCTTTTTAAAGCCTTTAATTAAATCAGTCTTTTCACCTTTTAAGAGCTTTGTCATATTCTTTTGCGAAATTGTTTTACTTAATATCTTCTTTGAAATGGTGAAATCACATTGCGTTGTATTATAGTTAGAACAACCGTAAAACGTTGACTTATCAATTACATCACCATCACATTTTTTACAGCTACCAACCTTTTTACCCGTTGTAAATTTCGATCCTTTCCGTTCAATCGATTCAACATGTAGTCCCGTGAAATCCCACTTCTCAGACATTTCCACTGCGTCTTCAATAATTTTAGCTGATAGCTTTTTCGTCTGTTCCATAAATGTAGCTGGTGAAGCTGTACCTTCACCAATTTCCGCAAGACGTTGTTCCCATTTCGCAGTCATTTCCGGTGAAGCTAGTATTTTATCACCAATTGCGGTAATTAATACTTTTCCTTTATCAGTCGCATACACTTGGTTTTTCTTTACATCTATATACTTACGGTCTTTCAGCATCGTAATAATACCTGCGCGAGTCGCTTCCGTACCTAAACCTTCTGTTTTCTTTAATACTTTCTCCAGCTCTTCATTCTCTAAATACTTACCAGCTGTTTTCATTAACGTAATAAGTTGTCCTTCTGTATAGCGCTTCGGTGGCTGTGTTTTTCCTTCTTTCACTTTCACCTTTACAACTTTTCCTTCTTCGCCTTCAGCTACAATTGGAAGAATGGTTTCGTCATCTTTATCGTCTTGGAAAATAACTTTACGCCAACCTTCTTGAATTTGCTGTTTTCCTTTTGAAATGAATTCAGCACGTTCATCTACAAGCGTTACAATCGTTGTATAGTCAAAGATTGCAACTTCATAATGAGCTGCAATAAGCCTTCTTACGATCATATCGTATATTTTCTTTTCATCACCTGATAGTCTGCTTGGGTTTGTAACTTGCTCTGTCGGAATAATTGCGTAGTGATCTGTTACTTTCTTTTCATTTACATAACGCTTGTTATTCATAATGGATTCAACCGGAGCCGGTAATAAGCCTTTATATTCATCAAACTGACTTAACTTCTGTAAAATATCAGGGAACGTCGCTGCTTCTCCTTGTGTAACATAGTTAGAATCTGAACGTGGATAAGAAACAATCCCTTTTTGATATAGTGCTTGCGTTATATCAAGCGTCTTTTTCGGTGAAAACTTAAAGGCTTTATTTGCCGTTGCTTGCAGTGATGATAAGTTAAATAAAAGCGGCGGCTGAAACTCTTTACGCTCCGTTTTCATTTCCTTCACAACAGCCGGTTTCCCTTGGCAAAATGTCGCAATTTTATTCGCCATATCAGGATCTTTTAAGCGGGATTCATTATCCTTTTCCCATTTTCCGTCATATTTCTTTCCTTCTATATTAAAGGTTGCAAACACTTCCCAGAAAGGCTCTGACTTAAAGTTTTCAATTTCTTTCTCTCGCTTTACAATCAATGCTAACGTTGGTGTTTGGACACGACCAGCAGAAAATACATCATTCATTCCTTTTTTCTTTAACAAAATACTAAAGACACGTGATGCATTCATACCAACAACCCAGTCAGCGCAAGATCTTGTGTATGCTTCGTAATACGTATTAATTGTATCTGATTCATCAAGTAGATTTTTAAATCCTTGGTAAATAGCTTGCTTCGTTAAAGATGAAATCCATAGACGTTTCATCGGCTTTTGCACGTTACAAAGATTAATAATATTTCGTACGATCAGTTCCCCTTCACGACCAGCATCTCCTGCGTGAATGATTTCTGTTACCTGTGGATTATGTAACAGCTGTTTCACAACGTTAAATTGCTTATACTTTGACTTTGTTACTTCAAATTGAAAACGTTCTGGAATCATCGGTAATGTATTAAGTGACCATTTTTTCCACTCTGCGTGATAATGCTCTGGATTACATAACTGCGTCAAATGACCAATTGCCCATGTACAGTACGCTCCATTTGGAAATAACTCATTCGCTTCTACCTCTAAATATCCATCTTTCCGGCGATATTTAAACTGTGAAACAAGAGCCAACCCTTGATCTGGTTTCTCGGCAATAATTAATTTCATTTTATAACTCCCTATCTGTATTCCAGTGTTACTTTCATTGTCTATATGTTTAGAAGCGATGATAAAACAACAATCTTATTTATCATTCGCGGTTTGTCTCGCAAATGGGAGACCTATAATATTATACGCTTATTCTTTATGGCTTCACAATAGAAACTCATAATATAACAATTTCTTTCACATGCTTATAATTAAAAAAGACGCCCTAACAAATCAAGCGTTCCTTTGCTTACATCTATGAAATTGTGCAGATAATATGCAGATATTAATAAGCATAAGTACCCTCCATATAAACATATGATGAAATGAACGATAGGACAAGGAGGTATCATAATGTTTGCTTATACGTTAACTACCTTAACACTTTGCTGTACCTCGATTCTTATTACATCCTATATTTCTAAACGTAAGGGTACCCTAATGGAGTATATGGTATTTATTATGTCTTTTAGTATGAGTATCGGTTTAAGTATTGGTTTTTACTTAGGCATTCTCTTTAAGGGGGAATTACTATATTCTACTTTGCTTGCTATTTTAATTAGTGGTTTTATCGGTTTCTTAATCGGTCTACGTTTTCACCTATATACTGCTTTAGAAGGAATGTTCTCTGGATTAATGGCAAGTATGATGGGAGCAATGATTACAGAAATGTTAAACGCTCAACAAGCTCATAATATATTGTTCATTAGCCTTTTACTTACTATAACGATTACTATGTCCTGTGTGATTCAATTGTTATCGGAGAACTTTTCTACTTTTATTCAACAGCGTTTTTTGTTATTACTTTCAATTAGTGTAGTAATTATCGTTGCCGTATTCGCGACATTCCCAGATCATACTCCCTCACCTTCATCCGGGCATGATCAACACATACATTAGTACTTGCAACAAAAATGAATAAGCAGCTATCCAAAGGATAACTGCTTCCTATTATTCTGGCTTATTAGGAATGTTTTGGTTTGGAACATAGTCAGATTTATAATCTGTATAGTTCACTTCCGTTACCATCCCTGCTGAAGCATGGTGTAAATCGTGACAATGGAACATCCACTTACCCGGATTGTCTGCTACAAAGGCTACTTCATATTCTTCACCCGGTTTTAAGTTCAATGTATCTTTTACAATTGGAGAACCTTCTATCGGTTTTCCATCTTTACTCAACACCTGGAAAAAGTGTCCGTGTAAATGCATTGGGTGATCATCCATTTTAGAACGATTTACCAACTTCACTTTTACTAAATCACCCTTTTTCACTTCAATTGGGTCAATATCCGGAAATACCTTTCCGTTAATTGTATATACCATTTCATTTCCATTCATTTGCGTATTTAAGTCCATATTATATGTGGCAGTATACTCTTGATTTAATGTGAAACTACCTAATTTTTTAGTACCATATTTCATTATATCTACTTTCGGTAATTTTTCTTTTTCGTCTGCTTTATCTTTCATCTCTTTGCTGCCATCATACTCAATAACAGCTTTCATTCCTTTTGCACCTTTATTTTTTGAATGGTCTTCAACATGCCATTTCCCAGGATTATTAGCAGTAAATTCAATATCATAACGTTCACCCGGTGCGATTGAAATTACTTTATCCTTTATAACTTTTGGATCGTTTATTGGTTGACCATCTGTCGCAATTACTTTTATATCATGGCCATGAACATGTATATCATGTGATAGATAACCAGCATTGACGAGTCTAAGACGAACGTTATCTCCCTTATTCACTTTTAATGGCGCTACTAAATCACCGCTTTTTCCATTGATTGTGAATAAATCGTACATACTCATATCATGACCTTCCATCTTCATATTTCCATGGTCCATTCCTTCCATATTACTAGAGTCTTTTTTATCACTGCCCATGTTCATATCAGAATAATCCATGCCGTTCTTATCATCATTCTTTTCCCCATTTTCATTACCTTTAGATTTATTACCTATTTGCCCTTTTGTCATTTCTTTTAACTGCTTATTAATTTCTTCTTTATCTGTAACCCATTCATCCAACATTAATGTGTAATCTTTATCATATTTTTCCTTTGTATCTTCTACAATGAGCGCTCCATACAAACCTCTATCTAATTGATTTACAGAATCTTGATGCGAGTGATACCAGTACGTTCCTGGTACGTTCGCTTCAAATTCGTAAGTGAAACTTTTTCCTGGTTCAACTGCATCTTGTGTCACGCCTGGAATTCCATCCATGTTATTTGGGACAGGATATCCATGCCAATGAATAGATACTGGTGCAGATAATTCATTTTTTAATGTCACTTTCACCTTTTCACCTTTTTTCACCCGAATTTCTGAACCAGGAGATGAGCCATTAAATGTCCAGACTGGAACAATAACACCGTTACTTAATTTTTGCTTTTCTTCTTTCGCTATTAAAGTAACTTCTGGTCCTTTTTCAACCTTCAATGGTGTTGTAGCTGTTTCAGTCTGTAGTGTTTTTTTATCATTCATATTTTTATGATCATTTGTTGTATTTGTCGTCACAGAACAGGCAGCAATTAAAAATATTACAGAGACTGTAATGGCTGCTAATACAAATCGCTTCATGGAAAATCCCCCCTTTTTCTTTTTCAAAATCATTATAGAAGTTGATTTTCAAGAAAATAAGGAGATGTAATTAGATCTTACGTAAGCTAATTGGAAGATTACTAAAAGCGGAGACATTACAAGAGGCGAATATTTTAGAAATACAAAATGCTTTCCTTGTAGCGACTATATTAGCCGTTCTCGTATTTGTTTTGACGTTATTTCTTAAGAAACAATAACACTGCTATTATTAAATAAGAAAAATGTAGCTAAAATGCTCTTCACAAAAGAACTTAGATTTTTGTATAATAAGAACTAATGTTCTTTACAGACAATGGACTCAAATTACACAAATATATCAAATAGAAGAGGATTGATATACGATGAAAATTGATAGACCAAAAATTTCACCAGAGTTATCTTCAAAGAATTTTCAAGATATTTTTTATGAAGAAGATCCAACATTAGAAGTGTGTGAAATTCTAGACTCCACTTTCGAAAATGAATCTGTAGATAGAGTGCGATTGTATGATGCAGTGATAAAGAATTGTAAATTCACTAATACAGACTTTAGCAATATTGATATTACAGATGTTTGTTTTGAAAACTGCGATTTATCAAATGTTAATTTAAGCAATTCTTCTGTTCATAGAGTCGAATTTAAAAACAGTAAATTAATCGGGGTTAATTTTGCAGAATCTAGCTTAGGAAATGTTAAATTTGAGAATTCAATTTTGAATTTAGCGGCATTTGGAAATTCTAAACTAGAAAAAATTATATTTAATGAAACTTCATTAAATATAATTTTTTGACTGTAAACTTAAAAAAGTTGAATTCCAATTATGTAGTCTTGATGAAGCTAATTTTGATCAGACATCACTGAAGGGGATAGATATTAGTTCTTCTACCTTTGATACACTTACAGTTTCAGTGAACGATTTAAGAGGATGTAAAGTATCAACATATCAAGCTGTTCAGTTTGCTACTTTATTAGGATTAATAATTAAAGATTAGTATTTCGAAGAAAAGAACCCTATCCCGAATCATGGATTTTTTAATTGTCCACGATTCGAGATAAAGTTCAAATAAATTAGTGATGACTCTTTTATTATTTAACTACAGCTTGGTTTCCTTTTACATGTTCATTATTTACACTCATAAATTCTTCAATTTCTTCAACTTCTCTAATGATATCTTTTGACAAGTTTTCATACCCGTCTTTCGTTACAAGAATGTCATCTTCAATACGAATTCCAATTGATTCTTCTTCAATATAAAGACCAGGTTCAATTGTTATAACCATACCTTCTTCTAACATTCTATCTTTATATGTTCCTACATCATGTGTATCTAAACCAAGGAAATGGCTGACACCATGATAATAGTATTTTGATAACTCTTCATCTTCTTGAATTAAACCAATTGCTTTACACTCTTCTGCCAGTACCTTTTTTGTATGCTCATTTAATGCAGCGAACTTTAATCCCGGCTTAATAATCTCTGTTGTTTCTTTTAATGCTTTTAATACAATATTATAAATTTGTTTTTGACGACTAGAGAATATTCCATTTGCCGGGAATGTATAACTAATATCAGCGTTATAGTAGTCTTTTTGAGCACCTAAATCTAGCAATACTAAATCACCATTTTGAATTTGTGCATCATTATCTTCATAATGAAGAACTGTAGCATTTTTACCACTTGCCAAAATTGTATTGAACGCATGATGCTTAATGCCAGATGATTTCAGTGTAAAATCAAATTGAGCTTCTAATTCATACTCCATCATGTCTGCTTTTGCATGCTTAAGTACGTTGTAAATACCGTCTTTCGTTATAGCAATCGCTTCTTTAATAATTTCAATTTCTTCCTCGGTTTTAAAAACTCGTAATTCACAAATGTTCGGATATACATTACCAATTGTTACGTGTGGGTATTGTTCTCTTACATGTTTAGCAAATGCTAATGTTTTTGTCTCCGTACCATTCCACTCGCGACGTTCTATATCTAAATATAGATGCTTCGCATTTTCTGTAAAGAGTATATTTGATACTGCTTTTTCAAAGCTATCTAAATATAAAACTTTCTTTATACCTGAAATTCCCTCTGCTTCTTCGCTAGAAACTGTCTTCCCAACCCATTTTTCCATTACTGGATCTGATTTTTCAATGAAAAGTGTCTCTTCTACACTATTCCCAAACTTTTTCAGCATAAAAATAACATTTGGTTCATCGATTCCCGTTAAGTAGTAAAAATTACGATTTGGTACAAATTTATAATGTGCATCAGCTGACATATGCGGTGCTTGTCCCCCAAATAAAATCGTAACGGATTCATCAGGTAATGTTTTCGTTAGTCTTTCTCTATTTTGAGCAAAAAATGTTGATTTCATAATAATCCCCCTAGTGTTCTATGTATGCTTGTGAAACTAATCATCAATACAATTCATTCTATTATTGTTATAATTTTTCGTCAATTAATTATACTCATAGCGAAAGGAGAATTTTCATTACTAGGGCCCCTTCCACGCTAAATTATGCATACCACTCCACAATTTCTTGATATTTATTCCATATACTTAAAATCTCATGTATAGGAAAGGGGTCTACAAATTTGAAACATTATGTAGCAACAGGTTTAGCAATTACTTCTTTATTAATAATTTCTGGATGTTCTAGCAACTTCGAAACAGCACCAGTGAAGAACGAAACGGCGCAATCTCAACCAAAAAATACAGAAACAGCAAATACGAGTCCGCAAGACTTCTATAAAGAAATTACATCTGGAAAAATCGAGCACATTCACGGAATTGGTTATGCAGGAAATATGTCTGGTATTTCTATCGCCACTCATAGCGGGATAAAAGTTTATCAAAATGGAAAATGGTTTGAAACTAAGACTGAGCTACATGATTATATGGGATTTCAGGCAACGAAGAACGGATTCTTTGCCAGCGGTCACCCTGAACCAGGTGCAAATTTAAAAAATCCTTTAGGATTATTGAAAAGTTCTGATGGCGGTAATACCCTTGAAAAGCTAGCGTTTTATGGAGAATCCGATTTTCATAACCTTGCTGTCGGATATAATACGGAAGCAATTTATTTATACAACGAACGTCCTAATTCTGAATTACAACAAGGTTTTTATTTCAGTACGAACAACGGACAAGAATGGAAAAATAGTAAGTTAAAAGGTCTTTCAAGTACGATTCATTCCTTTTCAGTACATCCGAATCAATCTAGTGTAGTCGCGGTAAGTGCTAAAGACGGTGTTTACTTATCTACAGATTACGGAAATACATTTGAACTATTCTCTAAATCACTTGAATCGACCGCAATTACATTAAGTAATGAAGATGTTATTTACGCCCCTATTAATAAGCAAATCGTAACGAAGAAATCAATTGCTACAAATGAAGAAACAAACATACAAATTCCACCTTTAGATTCTAAAGATGCAATTATGTATATTTCACAAAACCCTCAAAATTCAGCTGAAATCGTATTTGCTACAATGAAATCAAATGTGTTCATCTCTACAGATGAGGGTAATACGTGGAAGCAGATTGCTAATGAAGGAACATTCCAATTTAAGTAGAAGGGTGAATATAACGTGTTTTCAACAATAAGTGAATGGAGCTATCAACTCATGTCTCCTTTAATGGATGCCGCGAATACTACGAAATCTGTACCTCTTTTATTTTCGTTTTTATTAGGCATAGTAGGTACCCTTGCTCCTTGCCAATTAACAGGAAACATTAGTGCTATTACACTTTATAGCACTCAATCTTTACAAAAGGGACATGTATGGAAACATCTACTGTTATTCATTTTAGGAAAAATAATGGCTTTTACGATACTTGGACTATTAGTATGGTTTTTAGGAAAAGAGATTCAGCAAATATTAACTTTGTATTTCCCATGGTTACGAAAAATGATGGGACCCCTATTAATTTTAATGGGGTTAATGTTGGCAGGTATTATAAAAGCAAGAAACTTCTTCTCAATCAAATTTATACGAGAACAAAATGAAGTTGGCTCATTTTTACTTGGATTCTTCTTTTCCTTAGCTTTTTGTCCGACTATGTTCGTTCTATTTTTTGGAACGTTAATCCCTTTATCTTTATCATATAATTATGGTTACTTGTTTCCAACGTTCTTTTCGATAGGAACTGCTCTTCCTATCGTCGTATTAATGTCCTTCATCTCCTATCTGGGATTAAACGGGGCATTACTGAAGAAGAGCAGGAAAATAGGAAATAGCATTCAGCGTATAGCTGGTTTTCTCCTTATTTTAATCGGATTTTATGATACTGCTCTTTATTGGTAATACATACAAAAGATAAGCTCTAGTGAAATGAGCTTATCTTTTGTAATATTATATTCATTTTTTCTTTTGCTGTAGTTGAGCTAATAAATTCTTAACAAACGCGAGAAACAGCGGGTCATTCTCTTTTTTAGGTGACCATTGCATAATAAGTTGTCGTGGAATTGTAATTTCTATCGGCTGTACAATGAAGTCATGAATAATTTGCTTATGTAGTCCTGATAACGGAACGATTGTTATACCATTAACTTGTATAGTAAGTGCTAATGCTGAACTAATTGATTCTGACTCCATCACTTTATTAACTGTTATTTCATTTTTCATCAAATACGGTTCGAGCACTTCTTTGCAACCAGAAAGCGGCATAATAAAAGGATAATTTTTTATATCATTAATAGTAAGGTTAGGCGGAACTTTTTTTGAAGAAACCATAACATACGGATCTTCACCAATGACATCATAATGAAATCCTTGTATTAAATTTTCTTTTATAGAAATAGAAAAATCTGCACTACCTGATGATAGCCAATCTAACACTTCTTGATAGCTTCCTTCTCGAACTGCAAGTACATATTGACTATGATCAATATTCCCTAGTTGAATACACTCCGCCAAACAATATACAGTAACGGAAGGATACGTAGCTAGTACAATTTTATACAAGCTTTTATTCTTCAACTGGAAAGCTGTTTCCTCAAGTTTTTCATACTCCATTAGAAGTCGATTCACACCAACTAAAAATTCTTTGCCATTTTCAGTTAGAATCGTTCCTTGTCTAGAGCGATCAAATAACGTTATAGCATATCGTTTCTCTAATTTGTTAATAATATGTGTTATTGCTGGCTGTGTCATATGTAATTCCTTTGCTGCCAGACTAATACTATTTAAACGAGCCACATATGTAAAGACTTTAAAATCAAAAACATTCATTCTGTTCTCCTTATATAAAATATATTTATATCATCTATAAATAACCTTCATTATATTTATGAAACCACTTCATTTACACTGAGTATACATCATCAATATTACAAATAGATGAAACTTATATACCCTAGAGGAGTGTTGATTAAATGAGTACTTACATTTTAGTACATGGAGCATGGCAAGGTGAATGGGCATGGGAATTAGTAAAACCTCAACTAGAGGCTTTAGGTCACACTGTTATTACACTAGACTTACCTGGAAGTGGGAAAGATACAACTCCTTCACAAAATATAACGTTAGATTCCTATGTTGATGCAGTAACAGCTAATATAAATCAACAAAATGAAAAGGTTATTCTTGTTGGACATAGTATGGGTGGAATCGTTATTACTCAAACTGCTGAACTTATACCAAATAAAATCGATAAATTAGTATATCTTTGTGCTTTCTTACCACGAAATGGAGAAAGTCTTGGTAGTAAATTAGACGGAGAAGATGGCCCGCAATTCACTATAAATGAAAATGACTTGACTGCTGAACTTATACCTAATCTAATTGAACAAACATTTTTAAATGCTACAGAAGACGGTTCTATTAAAGAAGCATCTTTTAATCAAATGCGTCCTCAACCACTAGGACCCTTCCAACAAGAGCTGAAAATATCTGAAGAAAACTTTGGAGCCATAGATCGCATTTATATTGAAACGACTCTAGATAGGGCGATTCCAATTGATTTTCAGCGCCGAATGAATACAGAAACAGCTTGCAAGAAAATTATTACTTTAGAAGCTGATCATTCTCCATTTTTCTCTAAAGCATCGGAACTTGTTCATTACTTAAATGAATTAAACTAAATTTTTCATAAAATAAATAGACACTCACAGGTGTCTATTTATTTTACTAATTAAAAGCTATCTTTACTCTATCTACATTGCCATGCCCTTTTGCTTCATCTCCCACTTTTTATACAGTAGTACTGCACCAAATAAAAATACTCCCGCAACAAATGAAGCTACTGGTAACATCTTTATCATTCCATCTGGAAATACGAGCGGCAATAATGGAAATGCATACACTGCTGGAATACGTACACCAACAATTTTTAATAAAATAAGCATTAATATCATATTTAATAAAGTGACTACAATCCATGAATCAATCGCAAAGTACAATATTGTTCCAACAGTTGCAGATGTAGTTAATACTACTATTTGTTTAAAAGCCATTTTTTCATTGTACATCGGCTTTTGAAGTGATTCATATACAACAACTAATATTGGTGGAATAACTGCTAATTGTTCATAACCAGTTATCCAACATAAACTAATCCATACGAAATTTAGTATGAGAAATACAGTCATATATTTATACTGTATTTGCACTTTTCGCTTAATACCGTTATTCAATTTAAATATAAGAACACCAACCATTAAAATAAATGTTAAAGCGAATACCGCGATAACAAATGACCATTCCGTCGCATTTGTTACTAATGGTAATAAACCTGTCGCAATAGATGGTGCTAAATTGGATTGAATTACACGTAAAAAAAGCATCATGAATACAAGCGTTAAACTTACTTTCCCTAAATAAGCAATATCCATTTGATTCACCATAAAACCAATCACAGCTGTTATTGAAGGTGCAATGAAGATTTTTTCTGGTTGCCTTAACCATCCTGGCTCACGATACGCCCATAAAGCAATTGCCATCGCTGCTATTTCCGGCAGAATAACTTCCGGATCATTTAATAACACACCCGCTGTTACCATGGCTAAAATAAATAAAATTGCAATTGTATATGAGATGATTGTTTCTTTCTTTGAAATTACTGCATTCATTATTACATACTCCTTTGTGCTCATTTCTTTCATAATGTAAAACAACAAATTTCATACCCTACTACGGTATTGTATATTAACATCTTTTCTATTTCAAGTATCATTAAGTTATTCACATCCTTTTTCACTCCATACCCTTACAAAAAAGAAATTTTTATAGACGTTGACACTTAATGAAAGATAGGTTACAATAACTATACATTAGTAAGTAACTAATGTGATTAATTCTAACTAGAGGTGAAAACAAATGCAAAACATTTTATTCCGTATTAATGAATTATCAAAAAAAGAAAGAACATCTGGATTAACAGTTGATGAAAAACAAGAACAACAAATGTTACGTCAAAACTATACAGAAACATTTCGTGGAAGCCTAGATTCCATTTTATTAAACACAAAAATTGTTGATCAAAATGGTCTTAACGTTACACCAGTCGCATTACAAGATGCTCAAATACGTTTAAAATTAAGCAAATGAGTTCCGCGCTAAAGAATTTTAATAAAACATAAACAGAGCTGGATTTCCTATATAGAAATTCCAGCTCTGTTTATTGTCTTTTCTAATTTAGTAAACGAGCGATACATCGCAATTCTCCACGACACAATCATCGCAAATGCAAGTAAGAAAAACATGCCGCTTAACTCTGCCAAATCAATTGATTGGCTTAAATATGACTTTAATGCCACGCGTACAGCTAATAAGCCTACTAAAATGAATATGAATGCTTTTGACGGTTTCATAAATATATGTTCGCCTTTTATTTCGAACTTAGTTGTTTTAATAAGAAAAATAGAGAAAATAAGCCCTATACTAATTGCCTCGACTATTTCTAACGATGTTAATCGAAAATCTGGTAAAAAGTACATCATCGCGCCTGTACTCATAAAAATTGGTGGTAATATAATTTTCTTTTTCGTTACCGGCTTTTTCGCTGCTTTAAAACGTAGAAACATTACCCCAACAGCCATACAAACCGCTATGACACTTGATAAAAGTGCTATCATACTTTCCACTCCTATCTATTTAAATGACTTTTTTAGCAAAATCATAAACCAATAAGTAACTACATGCCACATTATAGAATTTCTTCATTATATTCCTCCTGCTGTAAACTTTCCATATTGGCTGCAATCATTTTACGCAAAGTTTATGAACGGAATATGAACAAAAAAGCCATTCTGCAATTAATAATTGCAAAATGGCTTTTTAACTTATTTTAAATCGTCAATTGTGAAAGCACCTGGAAGTAATTGCTCAACAGTCACTTCTTTTTCATCACCTTTTACATTCGTTAGTAATACAGACATTTTCGGATCACAGAATTCAGCAATTACTTGTCTACACGCACCACATGGTGAAATCGGTCCATCAGTTTCTCCTGTAATAACTAAGTAACTAAAATCGCGCTCCCCTTCTGATACCGCTTTAAATATTGCTGTTCTTTCTGCACAGTTACATAAACCATAAGAAGCATTTTCTATATTACAACCAGTATAGATTTTCCCTTCTTTCGTAACTAACGCTGCGCCAACAGGAAATTTAGAATACGGAATATACGCTTTCGATAACATCTTGTTTGCTTCTTCAATATATTTTTTCTTATCCATATTATTTCCCCCTCAAAGTAAATGAAATGATCATTAGTCAGTAATAACTGTATGAACTAATTTAGGAGCCACTGCTGTTTCAGCGATAGAGATGTTCTCATAAATTTTTGCTTTTACATCTTCTACATTTTCACGATTTGCGTAGATTGTTACGAACGGCTCGCCTTCTTTTACTGCATCGCCAACTTTTTTACGTAACATTAACCCTACTGCTAAATCGATTTCATCTTCCTTCGTTGCACGACCTGCACCAAGTAACATAGCTGCAATACCAATCTCATCTGCAACAATGTTAGAAATAACACCTGAAGTTTTTGCAGGTACATCAATTACATACTTCGCTTGTGGCATTTTTTCTGGATTGTCTACAATTGAGCTATCTCCGCCTTGATTGCTTAAGAACTCTTTAAATTTCGCAGTTGCTTTTCCGTTTTTCATCACTTCAATTAGCATTTCACGAGCTTCTTCTAACGTATTTGCTTTTTTCGAAAGTACGACCATTTGACTTCCTAATACAAGTACTAATTCTGTTAAATCTTCTGGACCTTCACCTTTTAACGTATCAATCGCTTCTTTCACTTCTAGAGCATTGCCAATCGCAAATCCAAGAGGTTGTGACATATCTGAAATAACTGCCATTGTTTGACGTCCTACATTATTTCCGATACGTACCATTGCATGTGCTAATTCTTTTGCATCTTCTTCTGTTTTCATAAATGCACCAGCACCTGTTTTTACATCAAGTACGATTGCGTCAGCACCAGCTGCAATTTTTTTACTCATAATTGAACTTGCGATTAAAGGAATTGAGTTAACAGTTCCTGTTACGTCGCGTAATGCATAAATCTTTTTATCTGCAGGTGTTAAGTTTCCTGTTTGTCCAATAACAGCTACTTTGTCACGGTTTACAATATCAATGAATTGTTCTTTCGTAATTTCAACGTGGAATCCTTCTACCGCTTCTAATTTATCAATTGTTCCGCCTGTATGTCCTAAACCACGACCAGACATTTTTGCTACTGGTACATCTAAAGCAGCTACTAATGGTCCTAATACTAATGTTGTTGTATCACCAACACCGCCAGTTGAATGTTTGTCTACTTTAATTCCTTCAATTGCTGATAAGTCGATCGTTTCTCCAGACTCAACCATCGCCATAGTTAAATCTGCACGTTCGCGATCTGTCATATCTTTAAAGAAGATTGCCATTGCAAGCGCACTCACTTGATAATCAGGAATACTTCCGTCTGTATATCCATTAATAAAGAATTTGATTTCTTCAGTCGTTAATTCTTTGCCGTCACGTTTTTTTGCAATAATATCTACCATTCTCATTACAATCACCATTCCTTTTTATATGATATGAATCTATTAAAATAATAAGCCAACGATCGTTGCTGATAAGAAACTTACTAATGTTGCACCGAATAGTAATTTCAAACCAAATCTTGCGACTACATTCCCTTGCTTTTCATTTAAGCTCTTAACTGCCCCTGCAATAATCCCAATTGAAGAGAAGTTTGCAAATGAAACTAAAAATACAGAGATAATCGCTGTCGTTCTATCTGAGAAATTAAAGTTTCCTTGTGCTAAATCTGTCATAGCGACAAATTCATTTGATACTAATTTTGTTGCCATAATATTTCCGGCATTAACTGCTTCATGCCAAGGTACACCCATAATAAATGCAAATGGTGCAAATGCATAACCAAGAATTTCTTGGAATGAAATACCGATTACACCTTTAAATACTGCATTAATGAATGCGATAAGAGCAACGAAACCGACTAACATAGCTGCTACTGTAATCGCAACTTTAAATCCATCAATAATGTATTCCCCTAATACTTCAAAGAAGGTCTTCTTCTCTTCTTCTTGTACTTCTAACATATCTTCTTCCTCAGTAACTTCATATGGGTTAATGATAGAAGCAATGATGAAACCACCGAATAAGTTAAGCACTAAAGCGGTTACAACATATTGTGGTTTTAATAACACCATATATGATCCAACGATAGACATAGAAACTGTAGACATTGCTGATGCACATAATGTATACATTCTTTTCTCTGGCAATAACCCTAGTTGTTTCTTAACTGAAATAAATACTTCAGATTGTCCTAAAATCGCAGATGCAACAGCGTTATATGATTCTAGTTTCCCCATTCCATTTACTTTACTTAATGCTAGACCGATAGATTTCACAATAATAGGTAATACTTTAATATGTTGCAAAATACCTATTAAGGCTGATATAAATACGATTGGCATTAATACACTTAAAAAGAACGAAAACTCTTTTTGATTTACTAATCCACCAAATACGAAATTCACACCGTCAGCGGCATATTTTAATAACTCTCCAAAACCATCTGCTATTCCGCTAATTAATATATTCCCTACACTTGTATTTAATAATAGAAACCCCAAAATGAATTGTAATATAACCATCGTTATGATTGGACGATATTTGACTTTCTTTCTATCATTACTAGCAAGCCAAGCGATACCTAAAATCAATACGAGGCCAAAAACACCGATTAAGTATTTCATAAGCCGTTTCCTCCCATTCGTATCCGCTTACATTTTTTTCAATTATTAAAGCAATAGATATACTTTAAACGTATATCTATTGCTTTAAGCTTTTATCGATTAGTAGTTATCTGTAGCACCTTTTGCATCATTTAATACGATTGCAACACTAGCACTTGCTCCAACGCGAGAAGCTCCAGCAGCTACCATTTTGTCTGCATCTTCACGTGTACGAACACCGCCAGATGCTTTTACACCAACGTTTGGTCCTACTGTTTTACGCATTAATGCGATATCTTCAGCAGTTGCTCCGCCAGTTGAGAATCCAGTTGAAGTTTTTACGAAATCAGCACCAGCTTTTACTGATAATTCACAAGCACGTACTTTCTCTTCATCTGTTAATAGGCAAGTTTCAATGATTACTTTTACAAGAGCTTTTCCTTTTGCTGCTTGTACTACTTCATAAATGTCTTTTTCAACAAATTCGTTATCGCCATCTTTTAAAGCGCCTACGTTGATTACCATATCAACTTCAGTTGCACCTTTTGCGATAGCATCTTTTGTTTCAAATGCTTTTGTTTCAGTAGTGCTTGCTCCTAATGGGAAACCGATTACAGTACAAACGTCTACATCATGTCCAGCTAGTTCATCAGCCGCTAATTTTACCCATGTTGGGTTAATACAAACAGAAGCGAATTTATATTCCTTTGCTTCTTCGATTACTTTCATAACATCTTCTTTAGTAGTATTAGCTTTTAAAATTGTATGGTCAATTAACTTTGCAATGTTCATTATCTTCACTCCTCATATCTTTTAACAACTTCATTCTAACTCTTAGTTGAACAAATGTAAATACACTTTTGAAATTTTGTTCATTCTTTTTTAAAAGGCATTTTCTTGTAGTAAATAAAGCGCATTCTAACAAAGAACACTTCCTATATAATCAAATTTTCTATGTTAACAATGGTAGTATGTATCTCCATATCCATAATTATTTTTAAAAAGGCAATTTGTGTTCAAAAAAGACTCCTATCATTCATACATAACAAAATAAAAGGAGTTCTCAAAATTAACATTTTGAGAACTCCTTTTATTTCTAACCTTTTTGATAATGTAACAGTTCTTTTGCTGTATGCTGATCGATAATTAATACATTTGCATACCCGCCACGTAACGCACCATCAATTGCTTTTATTTTTCTATTACCACCTGCAACTAAAATAGAGCGTTTCTTTAATTTCAGTTCCTCTAACTCAATTCCAATTGTACGCTGATTAATCTCTTCGCTACTAATATTTCCGTCTCCATCAAAGAAACGTGAACAAATGTCACCGACTGATTGTTTTTTGAGTAAACTTGTTTCATCCTTATCGAAATAACCTAATCGGAATAATAGCGCTTCGTCTCGCACTGTTCCTACAGTGAAAATTGCAATATTCGCTTGTTTTCCCATTTCGATAATGTGATGAATATGTCGATCCTGCTCCACTAATTCTTTTGTCACTGCATTATCAAATATAACCGGAAGAGGTAGATTTCTTGGCGTCGTTTGAAAAGCATCTGCAAATAAAGCTATCGTCTCATTCGCATATGTATTTACACTTGAATGACTAATACCACCTTTTAGCTGGACAACCTCTACCCCTTTTACATGTTGCGGTACGATTTTTCTAGCGATTTCATACATAGTCATGCCCCAGCTTACACCAACAATATCACCGTTTTTAACCGTCTTTTCCATATACTCAGCAGCATATTTACTTATATACTCTGTAATCGTTGCATATTCCGGCACTGGAGAAAATACCACATGTGCCTCTAACAAGTTGTACTTTTCTTTCAGTAAATTCCCGACGTTATCTAAATCAGCAAATGGATCAGCGATGCTAATTTGAACAAACCCTTTTTCTTTCGCGTACTTTAACAATCTAGAAATCGTCGGTCTTGAAATATTTAATTTATTAGCAATTTCTTGCTGACTATAATCTGATTGATAATATAATCTTGCAACTTCAACGCTTAATTGTTGTTTATCTTTTTCCATAGTAACTCATTACAAATCCCTTCCTGTATTTCCCTTTCGTTACAAGCATTATACAGCTTTATGCAAAAAAATTCGACTACCGAATTTTATCTAACTGAACTTCTATTCCACTTATTATATACAATGAAACCTTATTGTGTAGATTTACAAACCCAATATAGAAACACTTAAAACATATAAATCGGTTTATATGTAATTCTTTATTGCTTTTCCTGTAGTAACGATAACAAAGCCGTTCAATAAGAAACATGAAACATCGTCTAAAAGCTATTCAAATACCCCTCATAAACAAAAGATACTGTTCATAAGGGGTATGTATTCAATTTAAGTTTATAAAAATCGGATGGAAACACTGCAAGTTCTCACTTATTTAGAATAAGAGAAAAGATGATGTTTTATTTGTTCAATAAAATAATGATGGTGTATATTATCGTTAGATACGCGACTTGCCATAATAGCTCCCTCCATTGAAGATGCAAGAAAAGAAGCGAGCGATATAATATCTATATCTTCTTTAAGTTCTTGTTTCTCTATTCCTTCTTTTATGAGAGAAGCCATTAACATTACTGTATCATCATAACCTTTTGCTGCTGCTTTTTGTAATTCTGGAAATACTCCAGTACTTTCAATTGCGCTATTAAGTAATGGACAGCCTCCAGCAATAGGAGGATTATTAGCTGCATCTTGATATACAAGGAAAATTGCAAGGATTTTATCGATTGCTGTCTTTTTATTTTCCATTGCTTTATGAAAATGACTCCACATAATCTCACCACTTTTGTCATAGGCAGCAAGGACAATTTCTTCTTTACTTTTGAATCTACGATAAATAGATCCTTTAGGTAGTTCAGTAGCTGTCATTATATCCTGTATGGATGTGCGAGTTATCCCATTAGTATTAAATAAATATAAAGATGTTTCAATAATTTTTTCTTTAATCTTATCAACTTTAGTCATACTTTGTAATCCTCCTAATAAAAACGAGCTTAATATTCCAGGTGATATTTACCATCTATTTTCTTGGAATTTTTTTGTAAGTATAAATAAGTTTGGAACAAAAATATATTATCCATCCCTATATTATGTGAACCTCAAACAATACAGTTTGAAAAGAGGTAATCAAATTGTATTATCTGTATCATTCAAATAAATTTTCTGTCAAAATCAACATGTCCAATTATTTAATTCAGTCCTGTTATACAACTAATTTCACCTACAATTGTAGAAGGTGTAAAAATATATAGTTAATTTTAACGTATAGACTATGATTATTATATATAATTTTTATTAATATGTTTAGCTAAAGTGTTTGAACCACCCCACTCTCACTTCATTCTATAAAAGATTAATGATTAATGATTATTGGAATTAAATTGTAACAAAGCAACTGAGATATAAATATATTTGCTTTTTACCATTTTGATTTCGTTAAAAGGGTTTAAAAAACTAGAAACTTGTAGTATCATTAGATTTCGATTCAGACCGAACCGTCCGGTTTTTGATATAAATATATTTAGAAGGAGAACGTTATGCAGAAAGAAAAATCAAAGATTATAGGTAATTTAATTACGGGGGCAATAAAGTGAACTTTATAAAAATGAATAAAAAAGAAATTATTATGCTAATAGTTTATACAATGTTTGCACTACTCCAAATTGGCTTGTTCATATTATTTGGCCTATCACTTTTAACTAACAGTAATTTAGTTGAATCAGAATTTGCTCTTAGTGCCATCGGTTTGACTGTACCTGCTATTGTAGGAATAATTTTCTTTAGGAAAGAAATTATTGAAAGTTTTACTTATTTTAAAGAGAAAACAATTTTGAAAATAGTAAGCATTCCTATGGTGGTTTTACTTATGGTAATTGTGGAAAATTCTATTATGCATTTTCTAAACATAGGTCAGCCAGAGAACCAAGAACAGGTCCTTACAAGGGGCGCAGAGGTGCCTATTATATTCACATTACTTCTATTTGGGATTATAGGGCCAATAATTGAAGAAATCATATTTCGTCATATATTAGTGAATCGTTTTTCGGAATATGTTGGTACTGCTATTGCATCCATCGTTTCGATTATAATTTTTGCAGGTCTTCATTCAAATCAACTTTCGGATCTTGCTATATATTTACCTGGCACGGTGATGCTTACTGCGGCTTATCTTATTTCTAATAGATCCCTTGCATATGTTATAGCGATACATATGTTAAACAATTTTATTCCTTTTATTTAATTGCATATGTCATAACAAGACATATGTAATTGAAGGTTTTGATGCAAAAATACTCTATGTTTCTATCGAGTATTTTTGGTACCAGAACCACTTTTTCTAAGGCATAAGAAATCTTATCAAAACTACAACTTATTAGGAGAGTGTCGGTCATGATTGTAACAACAACTTCTGGAATTCAAGGTAAAGAAATTATTGAGTATATTGATATTGTAAATGGTGAAGCTATTATGGGTGCAAACATTGTCCGCGATTTATTCGCTTCAGTTCGTGATGTTGTCGGTGGCCGTGCTGGTGCTTATGAAAGTAAGCTAAAAGACGCTCGTGATATTGCAATGGACGAAATGAAAGAACTTGCAAAACAAAAAGGTGCGAACGCTATCGTTGGTATTGACGTAGATTACGAAGTTGTACGTGATGGAATGTTAATGGTTGCTGTCAGTGGTACAGCTGTACGTATATAAGTAAATAAAAAAACGGTTCCTCCCTTGGAATTTATACTTTGAGGAGGGGCCTGGTTCTGTTGCAGATTTTAAAGAATAAAAAGAGATGTTGATAAAGCATTATACGTCGAAAAAACACAGTTTGAGTGTAAACTGTGTTTTTTTATATAGAAGCCTCATCCCATCACTATCAAGCTAAAATTTTGTGTTAACTTGTACAAAATGTACATTTTTTACTTTGGGGTAATTTTGAATCCTTAAGCTTATGGGCATGTGCTGGTACCCTCTAATACTGTACAAATTTTTTATAAATGGTTGTAAGGTTCTACGTTTTTGACCATTCTGTACAACGATAACTTTGGTTTATTGATTTCACCTGTAATCTGGTAGCCTATCCTCTGATACAATTTAATGGCAAGTTGGTTCTCTTTCTTTACCGTTAGAGAGCATTTGGCAAAGCCTTGCAGCGAAGCTTGTTCCTCAGCAAACTCAATTAATCTGGTACCTATCCCTAGTCCTCGACTTTCGGGCAGTAAGGCAATTGTTCCGATGTGAAACTCGTCATCTTCTCCCTCCTTCAAGGTAAACATGGAATAAAGCATTTTGATATTCAGAATGTTATAAACAACAAAACCCAGCCTTCGGAACGAAAGCAGCTGTTTAAAAGTCGGCCAGGCAAGACGATTTAAAACGGGTATGGGATAGCAAGTAATCATCCCTAAAGTTTTCCCGTCCATTTGAGCTTCATAGGCGTATTGATGACTAAAACGGTTGTTCTCCTGCCGCCATAGCTTACAAAATGTCCAATCGACTGTGTTCTTCTCCTCAGATCCTGCAAGTGGAAACGCCATGTATTCCAATGCCATTACATTTAGCTGGGCGCCGACCATGGATTGATGAACAGCCTTTACAATAGAGATTTTATTCATTATCCTATTGCTCCTTTTCACTTTCTATATTATTAATATTAATTATCATGGATTTGAATCAGTTCACTTCCCTCTCAATTCATCCTTAGCTTTGAAACCATAATAAAATGTATTTAAAACAAGCTCTGCAGCAGATTTTTTAGCCACATTTCCTTCATGTACCTGTTCCCAGGTATGGAAAAGCAGAGCATAAAGCGTATTCAAAATCCATTCACTGCTAACTGTTTGCTGAAAGTAACCTCTTTGTTGTAGCAATTCAATAACGCGTCTTAAGGGTTCCCTCAGCTTCTCTTCTGCTTCACCTAATTCTTTGTTGTTAAATACAGATGCATCATGACCTAGAAAATAGATTTTGTCACCTAAAGGGATTAACGCTTCAATGAGTTCCGGGATATAGTTTTCACTTCTTTCCTCATCCAGTGGAATCTGGTTTACAGTATCACTTACCAGTTGTATAGCCCGATGGCCCAAGAACAGCATCAATTTCTCCCTGCTTTCGACGTAGCGATGGAGTGTAGCAATTCCAATTCCCGCATATTCCGCAATTTCATTCATCGAAGCAGTAGGATTTTCAACAAGCAATATAGTAGCTGAATCAAGAATTGCATTAAATCTCGCTTCCTTCAACGCTGACAAGTCTTTCTTCATCGTCAATCTCTCCCTTTTTCTGTATAAAGTCGTCATTTTTGATAGATAAATATATCATTTGATATTATAATAAACAATCTCAAATAAAGTGTCCAGCTGCTGAATGTAGCTTTTCAAAAAGAATTATATTCCTGAAACTGATAGTACTTTGAATGTTTCATTTTTAGCATTTCATTATTTAGATAACGATGAAGAAATTAAATTCTTTAATGTAATAAATACAAGAGCCAAAGGAAATGGTACGAATCGCTTTCTTAGTAGAAAAAATGATTACCTTATCTGGTTTTTTTAACTATTTTTATGACGAATTAATAATTACAGTAATTTTTCTACTTTTATTAAATCCGTTTGCACTTCATTTAATTATTGAATATTTTATAATGAAGTTACTTTCTGCATAAAGTTATCGGTTTACTTTAAAATTCACTTCCGGGTATTTGGTCATCAGCCTTTTAAGGGTTGAGCCGTCATCCTTCTGTTTTACATACTGGTCAAAAAATGCCAGGCTGAATTCGTTAATAATACGATGAACTTCCTTTGGATTTTCACCTGGGCTCTGCAACAGAGGTGAGAACAAATGTAAATCGGTAAAGCTTGTATGATCCGTATGAGGAATGACCATTGACATACCACCACCAGCTAACCCACGTCCGTATCGCTCCCTCACTTCAAAGGGATCTGCTTCATCAGGCTCTTCTGCACTCATGAGCAGAAATGGTTTTCCAATGCCACTTTCAGGCAAGATTTCACCATACAATGTACCATCCATATTGATAGCTGCTTTGACACGAGAATCTTTTGCAAGTATTTGTGCTGCGGTAGCTCCACCGTAAGAGTGGCCAAACATTCCAATTCGCGAGGTATCCAGTCTTCCTGTAAAGAAACCAGTCTCATCGTTTTCGTTAAGTTTCTCTATCTGATTAAGGACAAAGCTGACATCTTCCTCCCATAATTTTATGTGACTATCTCCTTCATCAGTTAAATTAATGGGCTGTACGTAAGCAGTTCGACCACCTGGAAAGACGGTAGCTGCAGCATCGAAGGTATGATCGATACTTAGAACAATATATCCTTGACTAGCCAACTCCTCAACTTGAAACGTGTTTTGATTACGAAAACCATTAAAACCATGAGAGAAGAGTAATATGGGATAGTGATTCTCTGAGTCTGAGAGTTGTAAATCCATAAACGAATGAGACTTTACCAATTCCATGTGGCTGAATGCAAATGCAGGAATAGACAATGTTTTTTCCAATCCCTTGGAGAGCTCATTTATGTTACGAATATAAGGTTCTGGATCCCCCTTGCTTTTTTCAGCTGCAGGATACCAAATTTGCACCATCAGTTCGCGCCGATCATTTGGATTTTTCGAATATGGTTCATTTCTCTGATGATCAACCCAATGATATAGCTTCGTACCGATCTTATGTGGACCAGTTGGTTCTTCAAATGAAAATACTGGCATAAGTAAGGGTAGCGCAACTGCTACAGACAAATAGATACATAGTAACGAAGTCTTAACTATGAATATACCCGAACTTCTAAAGCCCTTTTTCCGCCCAGCTAATAAATAGCATAAAATTAAGATAACTGGGGATACATATGCCGGAATCATCTGCCACCTAAAACCTTCTGCCAATAACTGAACTGTAACCATTACAACGGCAATCAAAGTAGCTAATTTAGACCACTTTTTCGTTTCTCTGCCTATTAACAGTATCCAACTCAATAGACTAAAATTCACTACTATCAAAACAACTTCCCAGAAATTCATTGGCCTATCTCCTTTGCATGCATTTTACTTCTAATTAAAGAGGTAGTTTTCAGCCTAAGCAAAAGCAGATGAAACACCTATATAGTTGCACTAATTATGCTTAGTAACCGTTTCATCCACTCTACTCCTTTATTCAAATTAAAAACTTAAAATGCCCAGCTACCTTTACGGAAAATTGGTTCTACAGTTCCATCTGGTAGAATACCGTCAATGTCCATCTCACTGCTGCCAATCATAAAGTCCTCATGTGTTACAGAAATATTTGCCCCTAACGTTTCAAGCTGATCGTTTTCTAAATCTCTTCCACCCTCTAAGCAAGTTGGATAAGCTTTACCAATCGCTAAATGGTTCGATGCATTTTCATCAAACAATGTATTAAAATATAAAATTCCCGATGCTGAAATTGGTGATTCATGTGGTACAAGTGCTACTTCACCTAAATAGCAAGAGCCTTCATCCACATTAATAAGCTCTTGTAATAAATCATGCCCTACCTGTGCTTCAGCTTTAACAATTTTTCCTTCTTCAAATGTCAGTTTAAAGCCATCGATAATATTCCCTTGATAAACCAATGGTTTTGTATTGCTTACATAGCCATTTACACCTTGTTTCATCGGTAACGTATAAACCTCTTCTGTCGGCATATTAGCCATAAAGATAGTATCATCAGGAGTTTTACCACCTCCAGTAACCCATTTATGCTGTTGTGCTAATGCAATTGTTAAATCAGTACCTGGCGCTGTATAGTGAAGCTTCATATATTTTTTATCGTTCAGTAGGACCGCACGAGATTCTAAATTTGTTACATGTTCACGCCATTTTTCAATAGCACTGCCGTCACCAATACGAACAGCTTTAAAAATAGCCTCCCATAATGCTGGTACTTGATCCTCAGTTGCTAAACCTGGGAACACCTTCGATGCCCACTTTGGTGAAGGAACTGCTACCATCGACCAAGCTATTGAATCCTTCATTACGGCGTTGCGATTGTTTCTCAGAGCAGCTCCTGCTACCTTTTGATAGGTAGCTAGACGATCAGATGAAATACCTGTAAATTTATCAGGATCTGTAGCATCTATCATTAATAGTGCTCCTTTACGTTCGATCAGCTCATCATTCATTTTGACTATCCACTCTGGGAAGCGATTAAATTCTTCATCTGAGGCATAATCAAAGTAAGCACGTTCCATTTCTTCATCCGAAAAATTAACATGAACACGCCCTGCCCCAGCCTTATAAGCCTCTTTCACAATTATACGGGCGAAATCCAATGCATCCACTGATGTATTGACTAATAAGTATTGCCCTGGTTGAATATTGACACCGATTTTCACCGTAAGTTCTGCATATGCTTGTAATTTTTCTTCAAAAGTCATATTATTTACCTCGCTTTTATTAAATTGGTTTTGAATTCCCCTCACTAACTTACTTTCTGAACAGGTTTTCTCAGAATTTCCATTTCCCATTTTTTATTAGAACATGATAACAACTAATGGATTTTTTCTACTACTCATATATTTAATTTCTAAACTTTGATTCAATTAATATTGATTTGTTTTTCAAAAAATCTAATCGAAGGGTATCAAACACTACATAAAGTTATAGAGTTCTTTATTGTGAAAGCTCACTCAGTTCTTCCCAATCTTTTCAATGCTGCTGTACCTAAAGACTTACCATCAATGGGGCGTTTAACATTCTCAATCACTCCTTTATCTTTACAAAAGTATTTTTGATAGATAAACATATCATTTGACATAAGATTAAATCATTTTAAACGAATTATCAAGCCATAAAATTTAATTTTTAAAAAATTCGGTAAAAAAAACCATATAAAAATGGATTCTATCAAAGGGAGCGATAACAAAAAGATTTTTATACACACATGGATAAAACACATGACAAACTTATATATAATTGCAAGTTCAACTCTCACAAAAAACAGGATAAAAAAATAAACAGCAGAACTAGTCCACTGTTTACTTTGCCACACCTTCATGTAATTTTTCTGTATAATCCTTTACATCTTTCCAGCTATCTTTCGCTGTATGTAAATCTTCTTTTATAAACGTAAACTCTTCTGGAGTAATTCCTTTTACGTTTTGTAGTAAATTATTATATTTTGCACCTACTGTATACCATTGATTTGATATGTTTTGTAGTGCTGTAATTGCTGCATCAATTGTTTCTGTCATGTTTGTTGTTTTATTTTTTACATCAGTCAAAATTAAGACTTCTGCTTGTGCTCCTGAAATTCTATCTTTTAAATTGGCGATTTCTCTTTCTGCATTTGCGATATCTTTTTTCGCAACCGCAATCATCGGCCCACCAGCAAGACATGTTATTAGAGCTACGCAAAGTACGCCACCAGCAATGACCATATCATTACTCTTTTTAATCGAATCGTTATATGTATTTATTTGTTGCTCTAGAGCTGGAATACCAGCATTCGTACTTGCCAATATCGCTGTTAACTGATTTGTATCCTCTTTGAAACTATTTGTATCTTTCGCCATTCTATCGCGAAAAGCTTTCAAATTCCCTAATAATCCATCTACCTCATTTTGATTCTTTACAATATCCGCATACAACTTTTCTAAATCCGCTTTTAATTTTCCGCTATCCTTTTGATCAATCGCTATTAACATGTCGTTATAATACGATTGGAAAGTATTATTGTAATTTATAATATTTTGATCCGTTTTCATAATTTGAGGCTTCATATTATTTAACCAATATGCTGCATTAATTTTTGCATCTCTTTGATGCTGAATCATATTCCCTTTAAATTCACTATTAATCGAACTTATTTTACTTAAATCCGTCTCTTGTTGATTTTGAATTAATTTTGCATATGAATCCATTGCAAATATGCTTGATGTCGTTTGTGCCATTACATCTTGGAATCCTGCTGGTCCAAGAGAATAGTTTTTCACATTTTCTTGTAGCACCGTTACATTTTGTTCTGCTGCAAAAGGATGTAAAGGAAATGCGTTACTCGTTGCCACCCCAGCAATCATTACCGCTAAAAGACATTTTTTATAAAATCGTTTCTGCATATTTTTCACCTATTCTCTTTATAAGGATATCAAAAGCTCCTGCTCACAACTGAACAGGAGCTTCAAATCATTCATCAACACTTAACGCCCTAACGATTCGTATTCGATTATGCTTTTTTCGTATCTACTACTTTAATATCTTCAGCATAAATCTTTTCTGCATAGTCTTTAATGTTTTTCCAGCTATCTTTCGCAATGTTTAAATCTTCTTTAATGAAAACAAGATCGTTTGGACTAATTGAATCCACATTTTGAAGTAAAGAATTGTATTTTGATCCCATTGTATACCATTGGTTTGAAATGTTTTGCAACGCTGTAATTGCAGTATCAATCGTATTTGTTAAATACTCAGTTTGTGTTTTAATGTTCGTTAACCCAGCTACTTCTAATTGAGCAGTTGTAATTTGTCCAGTTATTTTTTGAATTTCAGCTTGTGCATTGTCAAGTTCTTTCTTCGCCAATACGATACCAGCTGTACCACCGCCTACAGCTGCTGCGCCACCTGCAATTAATGCTACTCCTAGCGGTGTTCCTGCGCCCGTAGCAATAACTACTGCACCACCGATAATTGCAATTGGTCCTAGAGCTGTCGCAACAGATGAACCGATAATAATTGCATTATATTTACTAATTGCTTCATTGTACGTTGTAATTTGATTTTGTAATAGTGGAATCCCTGCATCTTGACTAGCTAATATAGATGTAATTTGATTTGCATCACCCTTGAAGTTTTGCGTATCCGAAGTCATTTTATTTCGGAATTTCTTCAAGTCTTCTACTAACTGATCCACTTGCGCTTTATTTTCATTAATACTACTTGATAATCTAGTTAAGCCTTTCGTAAGAGTTGCTTTATCCTTTGCATCAACTGCAGCAACTAAAGTATCATAATAGTTTTGGAATTTCGTATTGTAGTTAATGATATTTTGATTCGTTGAAATAAGCTGTGGTTTTAATACATCTAACCATTGCTTCGCATTTCCTCTCGCTGTATCTTGATGCTGAATGACTTTTCCTTTTAAAGCCGCATCAACAGATGATACATTACCAAAGTTAACATTACCTTGTTTAATAATTGTTAAAGCGTACAGATCCATTACTAAAGCATTTGAACCTGTTCTTTCCATTGCATCTTTTAAGCCTTCTGGTCCTAATGAGTATTCTTCATAGTCATTATAAGCTTTTGCTACCGCATGAACTGGAGCTTGTTTCACTGTACTTTCAGCTGCATACGTATGAGCCGGCATAATATTTCCTGCTGCAAATACTGCCATAAGTGCTGATAGAGCCATTACTTTATAAGGTTTTTTTGTCATTTTTCTTCTCTCCCTATATCGCTAATTATTTTTCTGTTTAATGTACTTCAACGTTTGTAACGTAATCTTCAAATTGATTTGTTTGCTTATTCATTTCATCACTTACTTTTTTAATTTGATTGAAATGTTTTTGAAGTAAACTACTGTCTGTATACGTGCCTTCTTCAACATTCTTTTGAATTTGAATCATATTATTATTTAAAACTTTCCAATCCGTTAATAACGTTTCTAAAGTTGTAATTTGACGATCAATTAATTCTGTAAAGCTATTTACTTGATCTTCAACGAATGTAATTTGAGTCGCCTCTGCTTCAGTTTGTGATAACTTTTGAATAAGTGGTAATAACTCTTTTTGCTTTTGTTGAATGCGAAGAGCTGCTTCTCTCGTTTGACTATCTGCAGCATTTACAATTTCATTACTTAAAGTACCGATAGAAACAAAATCGATTGTTTTCGTTTGTGCAGTTTGATTTGTGATTGTAAATACTTGTTTACCGATATTAATAGAACCTTTAATGATTTCTTGAGGTCTATTCAAAATAGTAGTTAGTTCAGCTTGAATTTCCCCTTGAATTCTTTTAATATCTTCTCTTAATTTCACAATATCTCCACTTGATCCTTGCAGTGTTTTTATTGCTTCATCGGCTTTAATTGATAAGTTGTTACTATCTTTGTCTAATACTGTTTTAAATCGATTTAACTCTAATAAATCTTGCTCCATACTCTCTTGGATGCTTTGTACTTGCAATTGTAATTTTCCATATGCACTCATAAAATCTGCTTTTGCTTGCTGATCTTCATTTACGTTTCCTGCTAGTTCATAGAGCTTACTATAATAGCTATTAAATCTAGTGCTGTATCTCATCATTTCTTGATTTAAGTCAATTAGCTTCGGATTATATTCATCAATCCATTCTCGTACATTCGCCTTTGCAAACTTTTGATGATTCGTTAAGCTACTCATCGCATTTACCTTAATGTCTGGCTGTTGCAAAATAATTAATCCGTATGCTTGAATAAGCGGTGATTGTGATCCTAACATTCTAATTGAATTGGATAATGTATTTGGAGCAATTACATTTTGCGCATATACTGTTTTCACTTCTGTTTGCCCCTCCTTAGCGTAAGCGCTTACAGGAATGAAGCAACTCGTAGATACTGCTGTAACCAATAACCCTGTAATTAAAGTCTTTTTCACTTTAACTCCTCCTATGTATTAGCAACTATTACTATCGCATTTTATTATTCTATTTTCTTGCCCATAATTTGAGATGATTAAAATAGAGAACGTTCTCACCGTGATCCATGTATGAACCACCTCTCTCGTATTGCTACAGTACTTACTTATCGTCACAAAACATTTTATTATTTTTCATATGTGTTTAGTATGAATAATATTGTATAAATTTTCTATTTCATCGAAATTCCCACATTCACACAGTGAATATATTACGTAAAAATATTATTCATTTTAAACTAAACAACATGCGTAAATATGAAATTTCGTTTTGTTTTCATATATGTTTTGTACTGTAAGGTCATTTAAACACAGCTGTTTATATAACGTAAAGAAGTATTTTCATTCCCTTTATTTTCAAGCTTTCATGTCCTTATTTCAAAATATAATCCGATTCACTTTATTGATTGAAATATCTACATATCACAACAGAAAACACTACTTGCAAATAACGGATAAAATTATATCGATATAATTTTTAAACCCATATGCAATTATGCATAGCATATACACAAAAAGGATAGCTTCATTTTCACGAAGCTATCCTTCAAAAATCTTCTTATTTTTTCAAATGATATGGAACTGTCGTAATAACAACATTTCTTTTATAAAGTAAATACGCACGTATGAGTAAACTGGATTGATTATGAAGAATGTTATGCCAACCTTTTTTCGGAATGAACTGTGGTATAACGACCGTAACGCGGTAATTCGATTCACTTGCCTTATACTGCACTGTATCAATGAATTTCGTTAGCGGCTGAATAATACTTCTATAATGAGAATGTAATGTAACAAGCCTTACTTCAGGTTGCCACACCTTCCATTTCTCTTCAAATTTCTTTTCCTCTTCTCTGTCAAAAGCAACATATACAGCGATAACTTGATCTGCAGAAAGAGATTTCGCATAGTTCAATGAATTTTCTACTACATGCGTCATACCTGCTACAGGAACGACAATTACATTCCCCTCAATTGGAATAAGAGGTTCACAAGTTTTTAAACTTAATTGATCACCCACTGCATCATAATGCTTCTTAATTCGATGAAACAAGAAGATAATAGCAGGTAAGAAAATAAGAATCGACCAAACTTGTGCAAATTTAGTTAAAAAGAACATGCTCATTACGATAAAACTAATAACTGCACCAATTAAATTAACCGTTAATTTTAAAGCCCATCCTTCAGGTTTTTCACGAAGCCACTTTAATACCATCCCTGTTTGAGAAAGTGTAAATGGAATAAATACACCTACTGCATATAACGGAATTAAATGTTCTGTTTGTCCTTGGAAAGCTACAATTAAAATAATCGAAGCAACTCCAAGTATTATAATACCGTTTGAGTAACCTAGACGGTCTCCTCTAATCGTAAACATTCTCGGTATGAATTTATCTTTTGCGAGGTTAACCGCTAATAAAGGAAATGCAGAATAGCCTGTATTAGCTGCGAGAATTAATATTAAAGCTGTTGTACCTTGTATGAAATAGTACATGAAATTACGTCCAAATGTTTGTTCAGCAATTTGAGAAACAACTGTTACTTCTTTACTCGGCGTCACTCCGTAATAATAAGCTAAAAATACAATTCCTGAAAATAACACAGCAAGTAATGCACCCATTGCAAGCAATGTTTTTGCAGCATTGTTTGGCGCAGGATCTTTAAAGTTCGGAATTGCATTTGAAATTGCTTCAACACCTGTTAAAGCAGAACTACCTGATGCAAATGCTCTTAACAGTAAAAACAAACTAATGCCCGCAACCGGCGTTCCGATCGGCGTGTGTAAAGTTGGTGAAACGTGACCAGTCAAAATATTATATATGCCTACACCAATTAATATAAATAGTGCTAAAACAAATAAATAAACAGGATATGCTAAAACGGAAGCTGATTCCGTTACTCCTCTTAAATTTAAGATGGTAATAAATATAACAAATATAATCGCAATGATTACATTATGTGCATGTAAACTAGGAAAAGCAGATGTTAGCGCATCTGTACCTGCAGATACACTTACCGCAACAGTTAAAATATAGTCGACTAATAAAGATCCTCCAGCAATTAAGCCTGGATTCATTCCTAAATTTTCTTTTGATACAACATACGCTCCCCCGCCATGCGGATAAGCAAAAATAATTTGACGATAAGATAAAATAAGGGCTGTCAATAATACTAATACCCCAACAGCGATCGGAATGGAATACCAATAAGCGATCGCTCCCACACCTGCTAAAGCAATTAAAATTTGCTCTGGACCGTAAGCAACTGATGACAATGCATCAGAAGATAAAATAGCTAAAGCTTTCGTTTTATTAAGCTTTTGTTCTCCAAGCTCTGTTGATTTTAACGGTCTTCCAATTAAAAATCTTTTAATAGATGAAACCAATGCTGTCCACTCTCCAATAATTTTGTACGAACTTTACTGCCTGTTACAGCCAGTAAACGATTTCTTCAGAAAACAAAAAATGTCTACAAGCCATAGCGAAATAGACTTGTAGACATTATTTTTTTTGTCGCACAAGCTCCACCTTCCTTCTCAATATAACGCTTACGAGGTTAGCTGTCGGATTCGGGCCTATGAGTAGCCCTACCTTTTTCAAGGATTCACCCCATCGGATTATGTACTAATCCGTAAAAACGGGTCCCCCGTACCATGCGGTTTCAGCGATTTAGAAAATTGAAACTGTGGATTATAATACTCCTTTATTTTCAAAAAGTAAACAAAAATTTTTAATAAGAAAAAAATTAAAATGATTGCGCATAATCCGCTGAGAAATATACATAATGAATATTAAAAATCCGCAAAGGAGACCCATATGTCTAAAGAAAAGAAGCCTATTTTTTCCGATTCATATTTAGATGCAGTAGCAAATGAAATTAATCAGTTATATGGTAAACGTGAACAGGAAATAAATTTGACAGATAGAACGAAAAGAAATAAATAATTTGTCATACAAAAAAATAAAAAAGATAGCAATACACTTATATATTGCTATCTTTTTTATTTTTTCATACATCTAATTCTATTACAGATCTGTTAAAGGTCATCTCTTCATACACCTTTAAATTTTGATATATAGTGCCTAATAATGGTGCCGCTATAGAAAATTGCTCTGCTACATCCAGTAAATATCCTTGCAAGTGCTTCCCTTCAATAAACGAACCCTTCTCCATATCACGTTGCATCGATGACTTCATATCATACGAAATTTTATCAATTGTTTTCATATGTTCCTCGGCAATATTTTCCTTTACGGGAGCTCCTAATACTCTCATGATTTGTACAGATTCCTCAAATACATTACGGATAAAATCACGGCCGCCTTCACTTTCACGGATTGGTCCAATTGGTGCACGCATTAACGTTGTCACACCGGACATTACAGTAATAAATAAATATTTATGCCACATATCTTGCGTAATATTTTCACTTAAAACAAAACTAGATTTCGTACCTGCAAATGCTTTAGAAATATGCTTTACTCTCTCTGAATTTTGAGACTTAATTTCTCCAAACACAAGTCTGTTGGCAGCGCTAGTTTGTACAATTTCTCCTTGATCGTTTAACGTCGTCTCGATAAAGCATAAACCGCCAATTACTTTTTCTTCGCCGAATTCTTTTTGTAATAGCGATAAATGAGCGATACCATTTAACAATGGAATGATTACAGTATTTTCGCCAACAAACGGCTTCAAATCTTGAATTGCCTCGTTTAAGTGATACGCTTTTGTTGAAAATAAAATGACATCAAATGGAGAAGTTCTCTCTTCTTTCGTTATTAATTTCGGTTGAAAGGAAAAATCCCCGTTAACACTTCGGATTACAAGTCCTCTTTCCTCTAATTGTTTTTTCCGTTTACTACGAACAAGAAATGTAACATCTGCTCCCTTTTCGACTAATCTGCCACCAAAAAATCCTCCGACTCCACCAGCGCCTAATACTAAAATCCGCATACAGCATCCCCCTTTTCAAAATAAAATTTTATAACTTTTAGTATACATAACATTATACATGTCCTCTGCTAAATAAGCTGAATTTTCACTCTCAATCGGGTATAAAACAGTGGTTATTTTCAAATAAATTTGGGCATGTTGTTTCTATAGCATATACGGAAAGGAAACAATGTAGATGGAGGCAATACAAGCAATTGAGGAAAAAGATGTAGCAACAGCTATATTTCAATTTATATTCCCGTTTTCTTTTAAAACTGGATATGAACAAAATATGTTCCCTTTCTTACAAAAAAACGATTTTCGTCCTTTTCGGCTCGATCATCTCGATGATGAAAATACATATTATGGGGAGTTTAAAGTTTCACATCAAAATATGGAAGCATACTATCTTTCATTTACCAATAAAATTCTCTTTCCTCACTCAGAGCATCAAAAGGGCTTGCAACGTTATTCAAAGGACCTTAACTTAACTGGACATTTAACAACAAACCTTATTTCAATCCCATTCAAGATACACTCTATTGATGTAACACTTTGTCCTTATGAACTTGGCTTCTTAACAATTCGAACAGAAGTAAACACTGCTCCAAACATGACTTTATCTGAAGCAATCGAATTCGCTGCTCGCTTCCGTGTACTTGAAACTAAAAATGATACAAATGAGACTATTTGTATTGAATGTAACGGAAAAAAGTATTCCCAAGTTGAAAAATTCATTTTTGGTTATTTATTTCATGGTGTAACTGATTTCTTTGAAAAGAAGAGATTAAGAAGTTCATACTTTCAAACCTTCCCTTTCTTCGAAGACCAAAGAATGTACGTCCAAACTTTATTGTCACTAAAAGAAGGTATGGAACTTAATGAAGTGGATGTTTATCGTACTTCTAGTCTTTCCGGATTAACAAGTGATGGTAAGCCATATGTGAGTGCAAATAACCTTCCTTACATTCATGACTATTTAAAAAAACACGCTTACCAGAGATGGGCTCCAAATCGTTATTTCATAATGGAAGAACATATTTTTACATGTGTAACAAATGAAGGAGAACGCGAAATCGCTAAACTTGCTAGTCAAATGTTCGGAGAATTTTATTACGCTTTATTATTAAACCTATTTCATAAAATTGTTTTATTAAAAATGGCAAACGCCTATGCTGAGCTAAACATTGAACAAGATACTAATGAAATAGAGAAATTAATTTATTCGATCAATTCGTTCACTGCTAATTATTTTTCTTTAGAATTAGTATCCCAATCACAAAGTGAAGATATTTTCTTTCGCTTAAGAAAACTGTTTAATATTGAGGTTCTATACTCGAACGCGAAACAAAATCTTGATAGTTTGTTTAAATATCAAGAAAATGTCGCCTCTAAAAAAGATAGCCTTTTATTATTAATTTTAACGCTCTACTCTGTAGTGGGCCAAATGTTAGGGTTTACTATGATTGACCTTTTAAGAAACACCGATTCAAACAAAATATCGTCACCTCTTGAATTTTTCGCTCTATTAATTGCGATTAGCGGCATTGTCATTTCACTTATTTTAGGAGCCCAAAGTTTATACCAATGGGGTCTACAGCATAAACAAAGAAAAGCTTGGGTAAAACAAACGGTACTGTCTGCTGTAAAAGAAAAAGAGGATAAAAACTAAAGAAGGTTATTTTCAAATTCTTGGTGTGCTACAGTAAGTGAAATTTTTATCAGCGATTTTTTAAATATATCGACTTACCGACAAAAAACGACAAATGACAGGACTGGATAATAAAAAAAGGGTACTCCAAAATAAAACTTGGAGTACCCTTTTTATTATACGAATTCAGCTTACTTCCCTGCTTCGATTTTCTCTAATGCAGCAGCTACTTGTTCTTCAGTTAATTCATGTTGTATTACATAGCGGTTACGTGGGCTTACACGACATTCATGAGAACATGCACGTAAATATTTCGCTTCGTTTTCTTCAGAACATAAAATTTTCTTATTACATTCTGGATTTGAACAGTTTACATAGCGCTCACATGGTTCACCTGTAAAGTGATCTTTACCAACGATAACATGTTCTTTTTGGTTTACTGGAACAGCGATACGTTCATCAAACACGTAACATTGTCCATCCCAAAGCTCACCTTGTACTTCTGGATCTTTTCCGTACGTTACAATTCCGCCGTGAAGCTGACTTACATCTTCATAACCTTCACGAACTAACCAACCAGAGAATTTCTCACAACGAATTCCACCTGTACAGTATGTTAAAATCTTTTTACCTTCAAGTGTTTCTTTGTTTTCTCTAATCCAATCTGGTAATTCACGGAATGATTCGATATCAGGTTTAATCGCACCTTTGAAGTGTCCTAAATCAAACTCATAATCATTTCGTGCATCAATGATAACTGTATCTTCTTGTTTCATTGCCTCATAAAAATCTTTTGGCTCTAAATACTTCCCAGTTATTTCGTGTGGGTTAATGTCATCTTCTAAACGAAGTGTAACTAATTCTGGACGAGGACGTACGTGCATTTTCTTGAATGCATGCCCTTCTTCTTCATCTATTTTAAATACGATACCATCAAAACGTGGATCATTATTCATTGCTTCCATGTATTTCTCTGTTTGCTCTACAGTTCCAGAACAAGTTCCGTTAATACCTTCTTTTGCTACAAGAATTCTTCCTTTTAATTCAAGTGAATTACAAAATTCTAAATGCTCTGCAGCAAATTCTTCTGGGTTTTCAATTGTTGTGTACATGTAATATAGTAATACTCTGTATGGTTTTGTAGTTGCCAATGTATTTCTACCACCTATCTAATTTTTAAAATCATGTATAAGTTAACGTTCATATCAAAACATATATAATAAGAAAATGAATCCCATTTTCTTTTCTTTATACTATTTTCTATCAGTTAACAAAAATAAAAAACAAGATTACACATCATAACACTATGGTTATGTTGTAATCCCAATATATTATATATCATACAATTGCAATTCCATCAATTAATATGCTGTATTATCAGCTTTATGTTCACATAAATTTCAAAAACAGCCCTTTAATTCACTATGTTTCCCCATGTCACCACACCATAAACTCCCAATTCATTTTACATTATCACACCATCCATTGCATAAAGGCATATAATTTGCATTAAGGAAACTTTCGTGTTCAAATGAAATTATCACATAACATATTTAAATGTATTGAAATAATGAGTAAGAATAAATACAATAATTTCATCAAGTTAACATTTTAAAGGGGAAAACTACTATGAATAAAGATATAACAAAAGATAAACATCTCCCTTCTGAAAGTACAACTGTACAATCAGCTCACTTAGCTTTAAGTGGAGAAACAAAAGGCTGGAAAAGACTGTTACCATTTTTAGGACCCGCTTTTATCGCGTCCGTTGCTTATATTGATCCTGGCAACTTTGCTACAAATATCGCAGCTGGTTCACAATATGGATATTTACTATTATGGGTTATACTCGCTTCTAACTTAATGGCTGTATTAATCCAAACTTTATCGGCTAAATTAGGAATTGCTACAGGAAACAATTTACCCGAAATAGCTCGTGAAAACTTTCCAAAGCCTGTGTCTATCGGCTTATGGATACAAGGTGAACTAGTTATTATGGCTACAGATTTAGCGGAATTTATTGGAGCTGCATTGGGGCTTTACTTACTATTTGGAATCCCCATGCTACCTGCCGCTTTAATTACAGCAGCCGGATCATTTATTATCCTTGAATTTCAACGTAGAGGATTTCGTCCACTAGAAGCTATTATTACAGGAATGATTTTCATTGTAGTAATTGCTTTTGGGATTCAAGTTTTTTATGCAAAACCAGAATTAAGTCCCCTTCTTTCAGGACTATTTATTCCAAAATTCCAAGGTGTAGACAGTATATTACTTGCAGCAGGGATTTTAGGTGCGACAGTTATGCCGCATGCAATATACTTGCATTCTGCATTAACACAACGCCGTGTGGTCGGAACAACTGACGAACAAAAGAAAAAGATTTTTCGTTTCGAATTTATCGATATTATTATTGCAATGGTTATTGCTGGAGCAATTAATGCAAGTATGTTAATTGTAGCAGCTGCACTATTCTTTAAAAATGGCTTGCACGTTGAAGATTTAGATGTTGCTTACACTCAATTTACCAATTTAGTAGGTCCTGTATCGGCTGCATTATTTGGAATTGGACTTTTATCAGCAGGACTATCTAGCTCTTCTGTCGGTACAATGTCGGGTGATATTATTATGCAAGGTTTCATTCGCATGCATATTCCGTTATATTTACGCCGATTTATTACAATGATTCCACCACTAGTAATTATCGCTTTAGGTGTAAATCCAACATACGCTCTAGTCATGAGCCAAGTCGTCTTATCATTCGGTATTGCTTTTGCATTAGTACCACTTATTATGTTTACAAGCAATAAAAAAATTATGGGTGCGCTCGTTAATCACCGCATAACAACCTTTATCGCTTGGATCATTGCTGCTCTCGTTATCGTTTTAAATATCTTCTTACTGTATCAAACATTTGTAGGGTAATGAAAAAAGGGTATTCCAATTTTTATTTGGAATACCCTTTTTCAATTCATTATTTGTATTAATCCTATAAACTCTTTTTAAGATAAATTATATAATCTATTTCCAGACAATAATTCCCTTACGCCTTGAATAATCTTTATTTTCAGATTAAATTATATAATAACAAATACATTCTATTTTCATGTGAAAAGGAGCGAAAATATGTTTCCTTTATTAAAAACTGAAAGACTTATTTTAAGAGAACTTACCGAAGAAGATGCACCGCGTATACTACAATGCTTTTCTAATACTAATGTACTGCGCTATTATGGCCAAAAACCGTTACAAGATGTTGATCAAGTGAAACAAATCATTCATAACTTTAAGTTGAGTTACAATGCAAGAAGCGGTATAAAATGGGGAATCGAATTAAAAGACAAGAAAGAACTCATCGGTACCATTGGTTTTCACGATTGGTCTTCTGAGCATAAACGAGCCAATATAAGTTATGCCTTTTTGCCTGAACACTGGGGAAAAGGCTATGCGACTGAAGCTGTTTCTGAGGTTATATCATACGGTTTCCATACGATTCATTTAAAGCGGATTGGAGCAATTGTATTTCTTGAAAATGAAGCTTCCAATAAAGTACTATTAAAATTAGGTTTTGAAAAAGAAGGCGTTCTAAAAAATTATATGTATCAAGATGATATCCCATATGATACGAATTTTTACGCTTTATTAAAATCAGTTTAATAGAATTTATGTATAAAAAACCTTACTTTTAAAAAGTAAGGTTTTTTGTATTTATTCATTAGCAATATAAGCATTCTTATAAGTATAAATACCACCAAATTGATGCTTTTCAATTCCTTTTACATAATCCTTTTGTACATATGCTGAGCCAATATGATAAAGCGGCGCCACCGCAGCATCTTCTAATAATACCTGCTCGGCTTCTCGCAACGCTTCCCATCGTTTTTCCGTATCTAGTACAAAATCCGTTTTCGCTTTCTTTATTAATTCATCGTAACGAACATTAGAATAATTCATTTTATTATTCGGATTCCCTGTCGTAAATAACTCTAAATAACTAATTGGGTCTTTATAGTCAGGTCCCCAATTTGCCATAGTTATATCGTAATCACCTATTTGTTCTAACTGTAATTTTTGCTTAAATGGCTGTTGTTTAATTTGTATCGTTAACCCTTGCAAATTCTTCTCTAAATCACCTTTTATATATTCTGCCATACGTATTGCGTTATCTTGTTCGAACGTTAAGAACCCTAGGTTTACTTGTTCTACCCCAAGCTCTTTTTTCGCTTCTTCCCAAAGTTTTTTCGCATTTTGCAAATCATATGAGGAAATATCTCCATTTTCTTTTCTAAAATCTTTACCAGTCACTTCATTTACATGACCAACTGGTACAAGTCCACTTGCAGGTTTTGCTCCGTTATTAATAAAGTGAGCAACGAAATCATCTTTATTTAACGCTAATGAAATAGATTGACGCACCTTTTTATTTGCTAACGCGTTATTTTTTTCATTAAAACGAAGCATAGCAATTCCAGGATCACTCGACATATGTAATTCCTTATTCCCTTTATACTTGTCTACAACTTGCGAATTAATAGGTACTCGATCCAAATCTCCGGCTTCATATAAATTTACAGCTGTCATTGTATCCTTTAGGATATGAAAGTTTATTTCATCTAATTTCACTTTCTTTCGATCCCAATATGTAGTATTTTTCTTTAATTGAAACTCTTGTTCATGCTTCCATTTTTCTAATACAAATGGACCGTTATATATGAGATTACTAGGTTCCAATGCATAATTGTTTCCTTGTTCTTTCAAAAATGATTCATGCTGTGGTAAGTATATAGGTAGTGCTAACAACTGTAAAAAATACGGAACTGGCTGTTCGAGTTCAACTTCTAACGTATAATTATTTATCGCTTTAACCCCAAGTGCATCAAGAGGCATTGTTCCCTTATTGATCTCTTTCGCATTTTTTACATAAAAGAGCATGGACGCATATTGAGAGGCTGTTTCAGGGTTAATTGCACGTTTCCAAGCAAATATAAAATCATTTGCTGTTACATTATCCCCATTTGACCATTTTGCATCTTTACGCAAGTCAAATGTATATTTCTTACCATCTTCACTTCTTTTAAACGATTTTGCTATGGCTGGAGTAGGCTGATCTTGATCGTTTAATACATATAACCCTTCAAATATATTCTGCATAATGTGTGCTGATGTACCATCTGTTGTTTTCACAGTGTCCAGAGAAGGAATTTCTTCTGATACTGTTACATTTAACACTTGTTTTTTAACCTCTATGTCACTTTTATCCGCTTTATTATTACAAGCTGTTAATAATAAAGATGTAACAAGTGCCATTACCATTAAATGGCTCTTTTTTCGCTTCATGAGTTGTTCTCCTTAAATATAAAATATTATAAAGCGTAATATATTATAGCAGAAATACTAGCAGAAAGATGCGACATTCTTTTGAATATTTATTCGTTCAAGAAAAAAACTATCCTTTTAAAAGGATATGGATTACCTTGGAATCTTTTCGATTTTTAACGAAAAAAACATATAAACTAATAGGAGCTTAACTTTTCCTCAATAAAATCGAATTTAATTGTCGCTTCAATACATACTTTCTATTTTATAGCATCTAAATACCACAATACCAAATTAATATTTACGGATATTTTACGAAACTTTCGGAAATTAAGACGAATATTCTGGACTTATCGTTCCGGAATATTTATACTAAGTTACATGAATGGAGGTGTTATAAATTGGGTAGAAGTATTAGTTTTAACAAAGAACACGCTTTAAATAAAGCTATGCATTTATTCTGGGAAAAAGGTTATGATGCTACATATATATCAGATCTTATTGAAACGATGGGTATAAGTCGATCTACTCTCTACGATAGCTTTGGAGATAAGGATGCACTATTTAAACTAGTTTTGGAACATTATAAAAATTATGGCTCTCAAAAGAGAAATTTACTTTTTAGTGGTATAAACACAAAAGCATCACTTAAATCCTTTTTTTATCAACATATTGAAAAATGTTATTCAGGTGAGATTCCAAAAGGTTGTATGATAACTAATTCTTCACTGCTTATTGGACAAATTGACCCTGCCATAGAAGAAATACTCATAAATGATTTTAATGAACTTGAAAAAGTATTTAAGCAAGTTATCGAAGAAGGAAAAAAGAAAGGAGAAATTTCACAAGAGGTTGATACTGAATTAGTTGCATATTCTTTATTAAGTTTAAATCATAGTTTGAATGTAATGTCTAAATATAAAAAAGAGAAAAATTCAGCCTATCATCTAGTAGATAAGACTATTGCAGACCTATAGTCTTTCTTTTTTAAAGTTTCTGGAACGAACGTACCAAAATAAATAAAAGGAATGATAAAATTGACTAAAAAGACAAATTTTCTAATATTTATTTTAGCAATTAGTTGTGGTTCACTTGCTGCAAATATTTATTATGCACAACCAATTGTACAATTCATTGTAAAAGATCTGAACATTTCTTCTGATTTATCTGGATTGCTCACTACTTTGACACAAATTGGGTATGGATTGGGGTTATTTTTTATCGTACCGATGGCTGATTTATTGAAAAGTAAGAAAATAATAGGAATTCTTATCGGGTTAACTATTTTTTCATTAATTGGTACGCTAATTTCGACAAACGGAATTATTTTTTTACTATTAACAACTATAATTGGCATTGGGGCCTGTGCAGCTCAAATGTTAGTTCCACTAACAATGAGAATCGTGCCAATTGAAGAGGCAGGTAAATATGTGGGTAAAGTGATGAGTGGTTTATTGATTGGGATTATGATTGCTCGCCCATTATCTATCGGAATAACAGAGTGGTTTAGCTGGAGAATGGTATTTTTTTTTCATTAATAACCCTAGTTACCGTATTACTGTTAATTCTAAAATTTTTACCCAACTATGAAGTTATCTCAACTAGTAACATGACATATCCAAATTTAATAACTTCTATGGTAAAGCTACTAATAAATACTTCTCCTTTACAACAAAGAGCTTTTTATCACGCATGTTTATTTGCTGCATTTAGCCTTTATTGGACAGCTATTCCAATTTTATTAAGATCAGAGCCATTACATTTTTCAAATAATGAAATTGCATTATTTGGCTTTGTTGCAATTGCTGGAGCTTTATTAACTCCTACTATTGGTAAAATAGCAGATAAAGGTTATATTTTTACAATGACTAATGTATCATTGGCACTCGTACTATTATCGATCGTACTATTATTCTTTGTTCAAGATCATTCACTATTTAGCATAATTTTAATTCTTATCTCAGGTATCTGCATTGATATTGGTGTAGCAGGAAATTTATTATTAGGTCAAAAAATTATCTTTGGTTTGAATCCCGAGATAAGAAACAGACTTAATGGATTATATATGACTATTTTCTTTTTGGGAGGAGCCTTTGGTTCATGGATTGGAAGTTATACTTACTATAAATTTAATAGTGAAGTAACTTTACTCATTGGAGCTGCTTTACCTTTAATCGCCTTAATAGTTCATTTAATACACAATAATACAATAAGTTTATTAAAAACCAAAAATAAATACATGTCCTAACTATCAATGTACTCTAAAACTAGCGTCAACATCAAATTTTTTGGGTAGTATTAGCATTATCACTTCTGTTGCAAAGTTTTAAAAAATATAGTGAGGTTTACAAATTAGAAATAGGCTGTGGAGAAGATTCTCTCCACAGCCTAAAAAAGTTATCTTTGTAAACCTCGTTTATAACGACTTGCTTCAAATATAATACGCTCTTCATCTAACGTTTTACATTCGCCATTCCAAACGACACGTTTTCCGTTAATAATTACATCGCTTATATCTTTTCCACTAGCAGCATATACAAGGTGTGATAACACTTCATCCGCTGGTTGTAAATGCGGCTTATTAGACGGGTCAATCGTAATAAAATCAGCACACTTACCAGCTTCTAGTGACCCTGTTTGTTTCATCCCGATTACTTCTGCAGCCCCTTTAGTCGCAAGTGTAAGAGCTGTTTCAACTGGTAATGCTGTTGCATCTTGGTGAATACCTTTTTGTAATAAAGTCGCTATGCGCATTTCTTCAAACATGTCTAAATTATTGTTAGATGCAACACTATCTGTTGCAATTCCTACTTTTATTCCTGCTTCTAGCATCGCTTTTACATTCGCTATACCAGAACCTAGTTTTAAATTACTATTTGGGTTATGTGCTACTCGAACATCATGTTCTGCTAAAAATGCACGCTCATCATCATTTAATACTACACCGTGTGCAATAACTGTTGGGCGTTTAAACAATCCGCAGCTCGCTGCATATTCTACTGGACGTTTTCCGTACTGTGCTTCAATATCACGTACTTCACGCTCTGTTTCAGAAAGGTGGATATGAACCATTGTTTGATTCTCTACTGCAATCCGTGCGCACTCTTCTAACAATTCTGTACTACATGTATATGGACTATGTGGTGCAACCATCGTAGTTAACATGCCACTTTCGTTATAGTAACGCTTCACATATTTCTCAGCTTCTTCAATCGCTTTCTTTTCATCGTCTTTCGTTCCGAAGCTAAATAAAGTCCTTGAAACAGCAGCTCGCATCCCGCTCCTTGATACCGTTTCCATAATTGCGTCTTGATCTACTCCAATTGGATTAAACATGTCAGAGAATGATGTTGTACCACTTTTCACCATCTCAAGTAATCCTAATTCCGTACTAGCGACCGCAATTTGGGGAGTAAATTGACTTTCCAGTGGCCAAATTCTCGTCTCAAGCCATGGCTGTAATAACATATCATCTCCAATACCTCTTAGGAGACTCATTACAACGTGTGTATGTGTATTTACAAGCCCTGGTAAAACCCACTTTCCTTTCATGTCAATTACTTCATCTACTTCAAAATCATTTGCAAATTCTCCGCTCTTTACATCTATAATTTGATCATTTTCTACAATGATATATCCATTTTCTATCACTTCGTTTTGTTCATTCATCGTTACAATTGTAGCGTTTACATAAGTTGTTTTCAAAAGTATTTCCCCTTTCAACTCTATGAAGTTCCCTTTAATAAGTTACCACCATTATAGTAACTTATTAAAGATTAAGAGTCAAAAGATAATTTTAATTCTTTCGTTATTTTTCCCTTCAAAATGCTATATTGTTTTTCATTTGTATCTGCAAATGCTTCTTCCCGATTTGACTTTTCATCCATATAATTCAATTTCCCATTGAATTGAGTCTCTGTAAAATCAAATCTCTGCCCATCTATAAAGTTATAAAAGTGCCATACCTCTCTTACTTTTGTCTTTTTAATTTCTCCTCCGTATATGTCTTGAACGACAAGAGCTGTAACACCACATTGTCCCTTTGCTGGGTTTTCAATTGTCCACGATTTTATTAGTGCTTCATATATTCTTTTTTCCTTTACATCATCCATTCTAATCTTCCCCTACTATTAATAGTTTTACACATCATATTTCAAAAGAGGCAGTAAACGACCCTTAAAGACAGTTGATGGTGTCTCTCCTATTAACTGTGCTCCCATTTTCAAGTAATATCCTTTTGCATTCGGATCACTATCAATTGTAAAACTTTTTAATCCTAGTTCATTGGCTTTTTCTATTACATACTCCCAAAGTATTTTCCCGTAACCTTTTCCTTTGTAATGAGGATGAATGTACAAGAAATCGAGAGCCTTATCATTACGTAAAAATGAGAAAAAACCAATCTTCGCATTATCGTTTACTAAAACATATACAAAATTATTTTTTATGTACTCTTCCGTAATTGTTAAATCTTCCTTACAAGCAAGTATGAATTCTTCACTATAATTCCACGTTGCTTTTGAATGTAGTGCGAGTTCACTTAATTCATTTGCTTCTCTTAATAATGCTTCTCTTATCTTCATGGTTCTTTTTCCTCACTTTCAATATGTACACTACTAAATTGATTCGGAAAGCACTTCAAAAAAACCTTTAATTTCCATAAATTAGAAATTATTTTTTATAAATCTTTATTATAATCAGTACGATTTTCAACAATTTTTTTAAAGAAAAAGAACGCCATCCCTAAAAGTTGGCGTTCTCTTTTTCTAAATTTTAATCTTCAAGCTCACTCATTCGTTTTACTATTTCGTACGATACAAACCTATACAGTTTCTACTACCGCTTCAAGCATTGTTCCATTTTTAGCATAGTTCGTATGCCAAGAAAAAGCTTTTTCTAAAATATGAGGAGTTTGTCCACCTCTTATTTTTGCTTCTTCGTAATAAGCTCGTAGCTGTTCACGATACATTGGATGTGCACAATTCTCAATAATAAGTTCCACTCTTTCTCTTGGCGCAAGTCCCCTTAAGTCGGCATATCCCTGTTCAGTGACGATAACATCTACATCATGTTCAGTATGGTCTACATGAGAAACGAAAGGAACGATACTTGAAATGTTACCACCTTTCGCAATCGATTTAGTAACAAAGATAGCTAGGCGGGCATTTCTTGCAAAATCGCCAGACCCACCAATACCATTCATCATTTTTGTACCTAAAACGTGAGTAGAGTTAACATTTCCGTATATATCTAATTCTAATGCAGTATTAATTGAGATTAATCCAAGGCGACGAATAATTTCAGGATGATTGGAAATCTCTTGTGGACGCATCATTAATTTGTCACGATATTTTTCAAAGTTAGAAAATACTTGTTGCATTTTCTCTTCAGAAAGCGTGATAGAACAACAAGAAGCAAAATTGACTTTTCCAGCATCCATAAGATCAAAAACTGCATCTTGTAAAACCTCGGAATATACTTCTAAATCTTCAAATTCTGAATCTAACATTCCATGCAATACGGCGTTAGCCACTGAACCAATTCCTGATTGTAACGGCGCTAAACGATTTGTTAATCGGCCTACTTTGACTTCTTCTCGAAGGAATTCTATTAAATGCTGTGCCATAATAACAGTTTCTTCATCCGGAGGAACAATTGTCGATGGCGAATCCAATTGATTCGTAAACACAATTCCCTTTACTTTTTCAGGATCAATTGGAATACCGATTGTTCCAATTCGGTCATCTGTTTTCACAAGCGGAATTGGAAGCCTCTCCCCTTGTTTACCTGGTTCATATAGATCATGTAGCCCCTCTAATTGCGCGGATTGAGCCATATTCATTTCAATAATAATAGACTTAGCATTTAAGGAAAACGCTAAGGAATTTCCAATTGAAGTGGTTGGAATAATCATTCCGTCCTCTGTAATCGCAACCGCTTCCAAAATAGCGAAATCTATATCCAGAACGTCAGCACGGAGTAACTCTGCTGTATGAGACAAGTGTTGATCCACAAATAAAAAGTCTCCGTTATTAATTCCTTTTCGCATAGTCGCGTCAGCTTGGAAAGGTAATCTTTTCCCTAAAATTCCTGCCTCAGCAAATAATTTGTCTACATCCGATCCTAAAGAAGCCCCAGTATAAACATTTACTTTAAAAGATTCATCATTCTTAACTCGGTTTACAAGCGCAAATGGGACTGCTTTTACATCACCTGCACGTGTAAACCCACTTAAGCCTAAAGTCATTCCACTTTGAATCCAGGAAGCTGCTTCTTCAGGTGTAACTACCCGATCTTTTAGATGTTGATCTCTGATTCTATCTAAATTGTTCTCCATATGTAATCCCTCTCTCATTGAATATTCATAATTATTTTACACATTAACACTATCAAAATAGGGATTTTAGTATACAATGCCGAAAATTCAGACAGAACAGCAAATCTAGGTTCTAAAGCAGAAAAATTTAGAATCCTAGAAGTTTACGGAAATAACTAGCGTATGATTGACTAACTGGTACTCTCTCACCATTATCCATCGAAAGTACAAAAGTAGAATGGGTATCAGGATAAATCGCTTTAATATGATTAACATTTACAATAAACGAACGGTGACATCTAATAAATGAATCTTTCGGAAGCAAGTATTCGAATTCTTGCAGAGAGTATTTATGTGTTCCTGATAACTCTTCTGAATTCACATACGTCTTTTTATCTTTAGCCTCTAAATACATAACCTTTGAAAAAGGAACCGGAATCCAGCCGTCTGTTGTTTTTAAAGTAACAACTGACTTTCCATCCGTTAAAGCTGGATAAATTGCCGTTACGCACCCTTCAAGCTTTCCATTGTTTGAAAATGGTACAGCCATTCCATGATAAGGAATACCAAAAACATCCCGATTAATAAACTCAGAGGTTTTTTGATTCATCACCATCGCTTTATGAGCAATCGTTCCTTCCTTTATAGGATCCCCGACACTAATCTTTAAATCAATTCGTTTACTTGGCCGATAGTAAATATATTCTTTCGTATTCGAAACAGCAATTGAAATTTCATCTGAAAATAATTCCCCAACAACATCTAGTAATAAACCTAACGTTCTATCTTCCATTCTATTAACACCTCATTCACTATTATACTACTATTATGAACGAGCATCTGTTGCTTTATAAAAAGTTTGATTTTAGGTTACTTTTAAAATTAGTTTTATTCACTATTACTTCGTTACTACAAAAAACCTCACTTCAGAAAAGTGAGATTTCCTCTCATACAATATTTCTTTATTTTTTGAACGACTATAGAATAAGATTTATTTTTTATTAAGTAAAGTGAATTTAAGAATTTATTGCCCCTATTTCTGTATAATAAATAATCCCAAATTACAAACAGTTTGGGATTATCTTTCTCATTTATTATGCGCATCTAACCACGAAATTAAATCTTTAAATACTTCATCCTTATTTACTTCATGAAACATTTCATGTCTACCATTTTCATATAAACGTAGTGTCACGTCTTTCACACCACATTTTTTATAGTTTTCATATACTTCTTTTACACCTTTCCCCATATCGCCAACAGGATCACGATCACCAGAGAATATATGTATTGGAAGATTCTTTGGCGTCTTCTTGTATTCTTCTAGTTTATTTACTTCTAATACTCCAGAAAATAATTCTCGGTAAAAACTCGTCGTACAAATGAAACCACATAACGGATCCGCAATATATTTATCAACTTGATTATTATCTGAAGATAACCAATCAAATTTTGTACGATTTGGCTTAAAGTTCGAATTGAAGTTTCCGAAAGATAAAAAGTTTAACATTGGACTTTTCGTTTTTGCCCCGCGCAATTTCATTTCGATTGTTGCTACTTTATGACCAATAGCTCCTAAAAGCCCTGGATTTCCACCTGTTCCTGAAATTAGAAATCCATCATATAGTTCACCCCTATGTTGTACAGCACGTCTTGATAAAAAAGAACCCATACTATGTCCAAGTAAAAACAAAGGACTTGACTGTTCTTCTTTTATCCTTTCTGAAACAAAGATAACATCCGATACAACTTGATTCCACCCTATATTTGGTTCAAAATGACCATAATCTTCTTCTTTTTTTACTGTTTTCCCATGTCCTTTATGATCATGCGCATAAACACCATAACCTGCTTCCAATAAAGCATCTACAAATTCTGTATACACCCCTGCATGCTCTGTCATGCCATGTGCAATCTGAATAATTCCTCTCGGATCTCCTTCTGGTAACCATTTACGCAAATAAATTTCCGATCCATCCAATGCCGTAACGAAACTTTCCTGTACATTCATTTCGTCAGCCCCCAAATTTATTATGTATACCTTTAAGAAAAATGAATATCCATTCACTTTTCTTATTTTATATTATATGTAATTGCTTTCATTATGACAAATGATGTATTTTTCAGACTTGCTTTCAAACTAATCTCTTGACGAATCAAAAATAAAATTATATAGTTACTTACATAAAGTAATTATATAATTTTTAGGAGGTTTCTACTGTTATGATGCCATCACTATTTTTAGCACATGGTTCGCCTATGCTCGCTATTCAAGATACAGACTATACACGATTTTTAAAAACACTTGGAGAAACATATAAACCGAAAGCAATTGTTATTTTCACTGCTCACTGGGAAAGTGAAGTATTAACGATTTCCTCATCAGATAACGAATATGAAACAATTTATGATTTTGGAGGTTTCCCCCCTGAGTTATACGAAATCAAATATCGTGCGAAAGGCTCTTCTAGCATTGCATCTATGTTAGAAACAAAATTTAAGAACAAAGGTATTCCAGTCCATCATAATATGACGAGAGGTTTAGATCATGGTTCATGGACACTCCTGCATCGCATGTATCCAGAAGCAAATATTCCTGTCGTGCAAATATCAGTAAATCCATTCCTTTCTGCAAAAGAACAATTTGAAATTGGAGAAGCACTTAAAGGACTCGGACAACAAGATATTTTAGTAATCGGTAGTGGCGTTACCGTTCATAATTTACGAGCACTGAAATGGAATCAAACTACACCTGAAAAATGGGCAATTGAATTTGATGATTGGATTATTAAACATATGCAGAATAACGATAAAGATGTATTGTTTAATTGGGAGAATAATGCTCCTCATGCACAATTAGCCGTACCAAGAGCAGAGCATTTTGTTCCTTTGTTTATTGCAATGGGAAGTGGCGAGAATAGCGGTGAAGTCATTCACCGTAGTTATGAGCTTGGTACATTAAGTTATCTCTGTCTTCGATTTTAAAGAAAAAGGATGAAGCACATGTTGCTTCATCCTTTTTCTTTTTCATTCACTTAGTTAACTAACTTCCAAACGTTGTTTCTCTGATACTTCTTCGTTCTTATTATGAAAATAAACCCAAATACACGCAATAAATAATAGTGATGATGTAGAGAGGAAAACATATTGGAAGCCTGCATGCGCTGCAATTTGTCCCCCGAGCACTGGCCCAATCATATTTCCTAAAAACTGAAACGACTGATTATATCCAAATATTCGTCCCGTAACATGGGTTGGTGTATGTTGTTTTAGTAGAGTTTGTACGGAAGGCAATAATCCTGCTTGTGCGATACCTAATAAAAATCGAAGAATTAATAGTTGCCAAGCTGAGGTTACAAATGCTTGCGGGATAAAAATAATTCCAGCTGCAAACAACGCTACAACTAACGTTTTTTGAGGACCGATATGATCTGATAATCTTCCTAGTCTTGGTGCTGCCAAAATAACTGCTAATCCTGTCGCTGACATAACTGCACCCGCAATTGTTTCAATATGTGCAGTATGAGGACCTACTAAATTTTTCACGTACAATGTAACAATGGGTTGAACTGACATATTAGCAAGTTGAATAATAAATGTTGTTACAAATAAACTAATAATTAAATGCTTCGCTGGGACCATCGTCCATACTTTTTTCGGCTGTGTTTTTTTTGCTTGAGCAGAGTGATTTTCTTCATGCAGGAAGAAAAAAACGATGAGAAAGGAAAGGAATAAAAAAGCTCCTGTAACAAGAAAGACATGACGCATTCCAATTAACTCAGACAAATAACCACCAAGTAATGGGCCAAGTAATGAGCCGCTCACGCCCCCGGTTGAAATTGTGGAAATCGCCCAACCTGAATGTTCTTTCGGAGTTTCTGCTGCAATAAATGTCATCGCGGTTGAAAGGAAACCAGATACTGCTCCCATTAAAAATCTTAGTGCGACTAGTTGATACACATCCGTTACAAACCCCATAAGCGTCATAATAATCGCCATACCGAGGCTCGCACGAATAAGCATCAATTTCCGTCCATGTATATCACCAAGCTTTCCCCATATTGGCGATACGATCGCACCCATTAAAAATGTTACACCAAATGCAAGTCCCGACCACTGTGCAATATTTGAAGTGCCAGTTACTCCTAATTCCTCAATATAAAAAGATAAGAAAGGAATTACTAAACTCATACCGGCTGCAGTGGTAAAACAACCTAGCCAACAAATCATTAAATTCCGTTTCCAGCTGGCCATTTTCACACCTTCTTTCTTTAGATACCCATTCTACACCCTTTCTTGTAAAAAGTTTAGTAATTTGCTTTATATGCAAGATTTACTACAAAACCCGCTATTTTCTAGTAAAAACCACTACATCTCTACATCATTTTCATAATAAAACCAACTCCTCTATATGAAGTTGGTTACTTATTATTTATCGGTATTAAACGAGCATTACAATTTCTCTCGTAAAACTCAATGGGACCTGCTTGTCCAATAATCGCATATTCATATCCATCTTGCTTCATATTATATAAACAATGATGCAATAATTCTTTTCCTACACCTTTCACTCGATTTTGTTTCGCTATGCCCATCGGACCAAACAATCCTTTCTTTCCTCTCACTACATCGTAACAGGCGAAACCAATTATCACTTCCTCCTGCTGTGCAATATAGATAGGTAACTTTTCATTATATGTCCGAAATCCGTAATCAACCGACTGTAACCACCGTTCACCAAATTCATCCGCCACAAATCGTGATAACTTATCAAAATCAGAAGGACTAGCTCTTCTTACATGACAAAATAATGTATTATAAATAGATTTAAAACTATTTAAATCAACCGCTAAGTCTCTCGGTGCAGCTGTAATACGTAATATATCTTCTTGCATTTGTGTATGTATAAATTCGCCAATATCTGTATCTACACGAAATAATGCATACATAACATGTCCTTCATTGATTACTACTTGCTGAAAGCGTTCCATACGTTTCTTCGCTATTTGTAAAATTTCTATCGCTTTATAAGATAGTTTATATTGCCCTATTTTTTTATACTCTTGATTATGTAAATCGAATCGTTTTCGTAACGAAAGTTTTTCTAAAAAATCTGGACCCACTTTATGAAACAAATACATAAATAACTCAGCGCAAACTCCTGTACCTTCTTTACACATACCTATAAACAGATGGACTGGTTGAATTATGTTACACTCACTCTCTTTTGCTGCAATCTCCAATATTTTATGCACACGTTTTGTATATTGAAATTCCTCCATATGTGTTTCCATCCTCTACTAATTTACTAACAAACCGTAACCATAAATAATTGAAACAATTACACCCACTACCAATATACCTGGAAGTAAATTTGCCACCTTGATTTTAATAATACTAAGCAAGTTCAATCCAATAGCAGATATCATAATGCCGCCCGTAGCCGTCATCTCCACTATAAATTGGTTCATTAATTCTTTTGGGACAAAACTATTAATTTGTGTTGCAAAAACTGCAATACCACCTTCATATAAAACAACTGGAATCGCCGAAAATACTACGCCAATTCCTAGAGTTGTCGTTAATATAATAGAAATAAATCCATCGATAATCGCCTTTGTAAATAAAATATCATGATTTCCGCGAATCCCACTGTCAAGTGCACCAAGTATCCCCATCGCGCCAATTGCAAAAATTAAAGTAGCTGTTACAAAACCTTCTGATATGCTACCTTTTCCTTTCGATCCAACTTTATTTTCTAGCCAATCCCCTAAATGTTTTAACTTTTCTTCTAATTGTAACCATTCTCCAATTACCGTACCAATCACTAAACTCAGTATGACAACAAGAAAGTTTTCACTTTTTAATGCCATTTGAAGCCCAAGCACAGTAACCGCTAAACCGATTGCGTGCATTATCGTCCCTTTCATACTTTCTGGAATCCTACTAAATAATTTACCAAGTAAAGTACCAAATATAATACAAATCCCATTTACAACTGCTCCTAATATAACCATTTCTCATTCTTCACCCTTCGAATTCTTTATTTCTATATTTTGGTTTATACATTGATTTACAGGTTATCTATATGTTAACTTAATATTGAGAATATTAACAAATGTTTTCCACTACATAACCCGCTATTTTTTGTAACTTTAATTACCTTTAATAGATTCAGTGTTAATTTAATTGCGGGATAATATTAAAAGGGAAGGTATATATGAAAACTTTACTAAAACGATTTTTGTTAATAGCCTTTTTCATTACACCGATTGTTTTATTAATCAATTACTCTTTTATTTCAAAAGCAAAAGACAAACCCGATTTGCAAAACAAATCTAGTAAAACCGCTTCAAAAAGCGAAAAGAAAATAGAAGACCAAGAAATCACACTCACCTTCTCTGGTGATACAATGTTTGATTGGCAATTACGTCCTATAATCGAAAAGAATGGGGCTGATTACCCATTTCAACATGTAAAAGAAGAAATAAAAAAAGCTGATATTTCTTTTGTGAATTTAGAGTCGGCATTTACAACGAAAGAAAAGAAAGCACCTGGGCAACTGTTTTGGATTAAAAGTGATCCATCTACACTACAAGCTATTAAAAACACTGGATATGACATCGTAAATATTGGGAATAACCACACACTTGATTATGGGCAAGATGGATTATTAGATACGATTTCTCACGTAGAAAAATTAAAGTTCCCTTACATTGGAGCCGGAAAAAATGCGAAAGATGCATATACAGCACGAGAAATGACCGTAAAAGGGAAAAAGTTTAAATTTCTTTCCTTCGTTCGATTTATGCCTGATTCTAATTGGGTAGCTGGTGAGAATAAACCTGGCGTTGCGAATGGCTATGATTTAAATCTTGTAACAAAAACAATTAAAGAACAAAAACAAGATGCAGACTATTTAATCGTCTATATGCATTGGGGCGTTGAAAAATCAAATCGTCCGGTAGAATACCAAAAGCAATATGTACCTAAAATGGTTGAAGCAGGAGCTAACGCAATTGTCGGAAGCCATCCACATTGGTTACAAGGGTTTGAGTATTATAATAAAGTTCCTATCGCTTACTCATTAGGTAACTTTTTATTCCCGAGTTATGTGAATGGGAAAAGCGCTGAAACTGGCGTATTAACTTTAACTTTTAAAGGAAAGGATGTCCAAATGTCATTCAATCCTTATATCATTCGCAACAACCAAGTTTCCCCTGTAAATGAGGGAGAAAAGAAAAAAGCTCTTCAATATTTACAAACAATTTCAACTGATGTAGAAATTGATGATACAGGGAAAATAAAAAACAAACGAAACTAGACAGCTCAAGATCTATTTCTCTGTAATATACTTTACAGAATAGGTGATAAACATGCTGAAAGACTTATTAGAAAATGTAAGTTTGTTAGAGAACGTTTATAAAATTTCTATAGCAGTTCTACTTTTATGTTCCTTTTATTCTGTGAGACTATTTAAAAAAATAAAGCGAGAGAGAAATCTTACTCCTTTTGAATTTACAATGTATGTAATCATTCGTATTGCGATACTCTTTTGGTTAGCTAGCTTTATTCTTCTTGAATTTAATGAGTACCTAGTTTAACTATAAAAAAGATAGAACAAGCACTATATTCCCTCGCTTGTATCTATCTTTTTTATTTACATTCTAACTCTTTCCTTCTATTAAATAAGCAAATCAAACAAAACAGGGTTTTTATTAAGTTCCATAAATTGAATATTATTTTCTTTAAAGCGAGTAATTAATTGCTCATAATCTTCTTTATGTTTTAATTCTACGCCGACTAATGCTGGACCATTTTCTTTATTATGTTTCTTAATATACTCAAAGCGCGTAATGTCATCTTCTGGTCCTAATCCTTTATCAAGAAATTCTCTTAGCGCACCTGAACGCTGTGGAAATTCAATGATGAAATAATGCTTTAACCCTTCGTAAATGAGAGAACGTTCTTTCATTTCTTGCATTCTATCAATATCATTATTTCCACCACTTAGCGTACATACAACTGTTTTACCTTTTATTTCATCCCTGTATAGATCAAGGGCTGCAATAGAGAGTGCACCAGCCGGTTCAGCTACAATCGCATTTTTCTTATACAGTTCTAAAATCGTCGTACAAACTTTCCCCTCTGGTACTAAAACAATGTCATCAATTACATCTCTACAAGTTTCAAAAGTTAACTTTCCTACCTTTTTAACCGCTGCCCCATCAACAAAACTATCTATTTTCTCTAATGCGACATTATCATTTTGAAGAAAAGCCTCTTTCATAGATGCAGCTCCCATCGGTTCTACACCAATAACCTTTGTAGTAGGACTAACACCTTTTACATATGTACCAACTCCTGATGCTAATCCACCACCGCCAATTGCTGTAAAGATATAATCAACTGATTTCTCCATATCATGCATAATTTCAACTGCCACTGTCCCTTGACCTGCAACGACATACGGATCATCAAACGGATGAACAAATGTCATCTTATTTTCTTCACAATAGCGCTGTGCTTCTTGGAAAGAGCTATCGAATGTATCACCAACTAATACAATCTCTGCGAAATCACCACCGAAAAATTGTACTTGTGATACTTTTTGTTTCGGTGTTGTTGTGGGCATAAATATTTTTGACGTAATCTTCAATAAATTACACGTATAAGCAACTCCTTGCGCATGATTACCAGCACTTGCGCAAACAACACCGTTTTGTAATTTTCCTTTCGGTAAGCTTTGAATTAAATTGTACGCACCACGAATTTTGAAAGAGCGAATTAATTGTAAGTCTTCTCGTTTTACATAAACGTCACAATCATATTTCTCAGATAAAACTGTATCACGTTGTAACGGTGTTTTAATAACGATATCTTTCAGGCAATTATGAGCCATTAAGATATCTTCAATTTTCACTCTCTCCTTTACCTTTTGCACCATTATATATCATCCTTATCTCTTTTAAATTGGCTCAATCAAAATGTGGGATTTTCAGGACAGCCCCTGTATTCGCCGATGTTACCATTTGTGCATAACGTCCGAGCCAGCCAGTTTTTACTTTCGGTTCTGGTCGTTTCCATTCTTTTTTACGCTTATCTAATTCTTCATCACTCACTCTTACTTCTAGTAAGCGTTCTTCAACATCAATACATACAATATCCCCTTGTTCAAGAAGTGCAATCATCCCGCCAGCTGCTGCTTCTGGTGAAATATGTCCTACTGAAATTCCACGTGAAGCTCCAGAGAAACGTCCATCCGTTAATAATGCAACCTCAGCACCTAATCCCATTCCAGCAATTGCTGATGTTGGTGCTAACATTTCTGGCATACCAGGGCCACCTCTTGGTCCTTCATAACGAATGACAACTACATCTCCTTTTTTCACTTTCCCAAGCATAATGCCAGCAAGTGCCTCATCTTGTGAATTAAAAATAACGCAAGGTCCTTCAAAACGCTTTACTTCTGTTGCACCGCTTTTAATAACTGCTCCATCTTTCGCAAGGTTGCCTTTTAATATACGCAATCCTCCTTCCTCACTATGAGGGTTTTCGAGAGAGTGAATAACTTCCTTATCTTTAATCTCTGCCTCAGCAATATTTTCTCTTAATGTTTGCCCAGTAGCAGTTATTCGATCAAGATGAAGTACTCCTTCTTTCCGGCTCATCTCTTTCAAAATTGCACTAATCCCGCCCGCACGATCAATATCTTCCATATGCCAATTTGAGGCTGGACTTACTTTACATAAATGGGGTACACGTCTTGAAACTGCATCAATACGGTTCATATCATAATCTAGTCCTGCCTCTTGTGCGAGTGCTAGCGTATGTAATACTGTATTCGTTGATCCACCCATCGCCATATCAAGTGCAAAAGCATCGTCAATTGCTTCTTCTGTTACAATATCACGTGGCTTAATATCTCTTTCAATTAAAATTTTCAATTTCTCTGCTGCTTGTTTAATTAACTCTTCGCGTCTTGGATCAATTGCTAAAATACTCCCGTTACCAGGAAGAGCTAAACCTAACACTTCACATAAACAATTCATAGAGTTCGCGGTAAACATACCCGAACAAGAGCCACAAGATGGACAGCCATGATCTTCAATATCTTTTAATTCTTCTTCTGAAATTTTCCCAGATTGATAAGCTCCTACTCCTTCAAAAACGGAACTCAGATCAACAACTTCTCCTTTAGATGTTTTTCCAGCCGCCATCGGGCCGCCTGAAACAAACACAGTCGGAATGTTAATACGAAGTGCAGCCATCATCATACCTGGTGTAATTTTGTCACAGTTTGGGATACAAATCATGCCGTCAAACCAGTGTGCATTTACAACCGTTTCTACTGAATCTGCAATAATTTCACGACTCGGAAGAGAATAACGCATACCGATATGTCCCATCGCAATACCATCGTCAACTCCAATTGTATTGAATTCGAATGGTACCATACCTGCCGCGCGAACTGCCTCTTTTACAAGTTTCCCAAACTCGTTCAAGTGTTTATGCCCTGGAATAATTTCAATAAAAGAATTACAAATCGCTATGAAAGGTTTATCAAAATCTTCATCTTTCAAACCAGTTGCTTTTAATAAACTACGGTGCGGTGCTTTATCAAAACCTTTTTTAATCATGTCACTTCTCATCTTGTCAAATCCCCTCTTACATATTTTTCATTTATACTCTCTTACTCTATTTCTTTACTAATTCTTTCGGTGCATGAATCCAGCTCATCATTTCACGAAGCTCTGCTCCTACTTTTTCTAATTGATGATTTTGTTCTGCTTTTTTCATTGCGTTATACGTCGGACGCCCTGCTTGATTTTCTAAAATCCATTTCTTCGCAAATTCACCTTGCTGAATTTCTGTCAGAACACGCTTCATTTCCTTCTTCGTTTCATCTGTAACAATTCTCGATCCTGTTACATAATCTCCAAACTCTGCCGTATCTGAAATAGAATGGCGCATAGTCGTTAATCCACCTTCGTACATTAAGTCAACAATTAGCTTTAATTCATGCAAACATTCAAAGTATGCAATTTCAGGACGATATCCGCCTTCTGTTAATGTTTCAAAACCAGCTTTCACAAGTGCAGTTACCCCGCCACAAAGTACAGCTTGCTCTCCGAATAAATCTGTTTCTGTTTCTTCTTGGAATGTCGTTTCAATTACACCTGCACGTGTACAACCTACACCTTTTGCATACGCAAGTGCTACGCTTAATGCCGTGCCCGTAGCATCTTGATGTACTGCGACTAATGCCGGAACACCATTTCCTTCTTGGAATACACGGCGAACGAGATGTCCTGGACTTTTTGGTGCGACCATCGCTACATCTACGTAACTTGGCGGATTAATTTGTCCGAAGTGAATGTTAAATCCATGTGAGAAAAGTAACATTTGTCCTTCACGAAGATTCTCTTCTACCTCTGCTTTATACACATGAGCTTGCTGTTCATCTGGCAATAACATTTGTACAACTTGTGCGGTTCGAACCGCTTCTGAAACAGACATTACTTCAAATCCATCCGCTTTCGCTACTTCATACGACTTACCAGGACGAACACCAACTACAACCTCTACACCAGAATCACGTAAATTTTGTGCTTGCGCATGACCTTGTGATCCATAACCAACTACTGCAACAGTTTTTCCTTGTAATAACTCTACATTTGCATCTTTTTCATAATATGTTTTCATATTCCATACACTCCTTATAATTTATTTACTTGCAGAACATCAATTAATTTTTTCAACTGACTAACAAGTAATGTCGCTTCATTTTCAGTACAAACTGCTGTGAGTTTCATTTCAGAAACACCACTAGTATCTCTTTCTTTTAAATGTAAAGAAGAAATATAATAACCACGCCGAGCAAAAATCCCACTTATACGTAATAAGACGCTTGGCTCGTTATGAATAACGAGTGAAAAAGTATGACTCATTCTTCCCACCTCTTCATAATCATTTCGTTATTCCCTTTGTTTGGCGGAACCATCGGAAATACGTTTTCACCTTCTTCTACACAAAAATCAACTACGACAGGACCTTCGTGAGCAAATGCTTCTAACATCACTTGTTTTGCCTCGGTTGAATTTGTTGCTCTTAATCCCTTTACTCCATAAGCTTCTGCTACTTTCACAAAATCTGGTGATCCAATTTTTGATTCTGATAAACGATTTTCATAAAACATTTCTTGCCATTGCCTTACCATCCCTAAAAATTTGTTATTTATGATAAATACTTTTACAGGGATGTTATTTTCAGCAATTGTTTGTAGTTCTTGAATGTTCATTTGAAAAGAAGCGTCACCTGCAATACAAATGACAAGTTCTTCTTTTTTAGCTAGCTGAGCACCAATTGCCGCTGGAAAACCAAACCCCATTGTTCCTAATCCTCCAGAGGTAAGGAACGTCCGAGGTTTTCTTGCTTTATAGAAGTGAGCAGCCCACATTTGATGCTGACCTACTTCTGTTGTGACAATCGCTTCACCATTCGTTAATTCACTTACTAAGTTGATCACATGCTGTGGTTTTAACTCAGATTCTTTTTGCTTATAAGAAAGTGGATATTCTTCTTTCCATGTCTTTACTTTCTGAAGCCATTCGTCTGTTTGTGTATAAATAGACATATGTAACAGCATGTGTAACGCTTTTTTTACATCACCAACAATCGGATGTTCTACAGTTACATTTTTATGAAACTCAGAAGAATCAATATCAATATGTACTTTTTTCGAGTGCGGAGAAAAAAGTTCTAATTTTCCTGTTACACGATCATCGAAGCGAACACCTAATGCAAGTAGTAAATCACAATCTGTTACCGCCATATTAGCAGCGTATGTCCCATGCATACCAAGCATCCCTAGAAACAATGGATCATCCGGTGGATATGCACCAAGTCCCATTAAAGTTGAAACGACTGGAATACGGTTCTCCCTTGCGAATTCGAAGAGTTCATCGGATCCACCTGAATGAATGACACCTCCTCCAATATAAAGAAGTGGACGCTTAGATTTTGAAATTGCTTTAGCCACCTCTCTAAGTTTCATGTTGTCTGGTACAAGTTCTGGTTTGTACCCCGGAATATCAACTTCTTCATTAAAGAAACTGGTGACTTTTGCATTTTGAACATCTTTTGGAATATCAATTAATACTGGTCCCGGGCGCCCGCTTTTGGCGATATAAAAAGCTTCTTGCACAATTCGTGATACATGATTCACATCACGAACCTGGTAATTATGCTTCGTAACAGGTACTGTAATTCCGACAACATCCGCTTCTTGAAATCCATCTTTACCAATTAAAGGCGTTGCAACTTGCCCGGTAATGACAACTAAAGGAATCGAATCCATATAAGCGTCTGCTAAACCCGTAACTAAATTTGTCGCCCCTGGGCCAGAGGTAGCAAAGACTACCCCAACCTTTCCAGAAGCTCTCGCATATCCTTCAGCCGCATGAATGGCAGCTTGTTCATGACGAGTTAAAACATGTTTCAAACCACTTTCGTATAACGCATCGTATACTGGTAAAATCGCTCCGCCTGGATAGCCGAAAACGGTCGTTACACCCAATTTCTTCAAACATTGAATCACGTGCCCAGCGCCTGTCATTTCTTCATACTGTAATTTCTCATACGCTGTATACTGCTGCTTCATTTCCATTAACTCCTCTCCTTATTTACGCTAAGCTTTCCGTCAGCCCGGGAACACGTACTCCTCTTTCTCTCGTTAATTTTTTAAATTCTTCGGTCAATTGTTTCGTTACACTTCCTGGTTTCCCATCTCCAATTTCTCTGGAATCAACTTTTACAACTGGAATTAACTCCGCTGCTGTTCCTGTTAAAAATACTTCATCCGCTACATATACATCATGGCGAGTGAACGGTCTTTCCTCACACGGAATACTCAGTCGCTTACATAGCTCGATAACACTATTTCTCGTAATACCTTCTAATGCTCCTAAATAGGATGGCGGGGTTAATACTTTTCCATCTTTCACAACGAAAACATTATCACCAGAACCTTCACAAACATATCCTTGTTGATTTAACATAAGAGCCTCTAACACTCCTGCTTGTGCTGCTTCGATTTTTACAAGTACGTTATTTAAATAATTCATTGACTTAATACGTGGATCTAACGCATCTGGCGTATTACGTCTTGATGCAACCGATACAACGCTTAGCCCATTATCATAAAATTCTTGTGGGAATAACTTTAATTGTTCTGCAATGATAATTACGCTCGGCTTCACACAACTTCTCGGATCGAGCCCTAAGTCACCTTTTCCTCTTGAGACAATTAAGCGAATGTAAGCATCAGTATATTCGTTTTTTTGGAGTGTATGTAAAACTGCTTCTTCCATTTCTTCTACCGTCATTGGAATTGTTAGTAAAATAGATTTCGCTGATTCATACAATCGTTTCACATGTTCTTTTAAACAAAATACATTTCCTCCGTAACTACGAATCCCTTCAAATACACCGTCTCCGTATAAAAAACCGTGATCATATACTGAAACAACTGCCTTTTCTTTTTCTACAAATTCCCCATTCATGTAAATGTACTGGTTTCCCATCTCACATCGCTCCTCTTTTTTCTCTATTTTTTGCAATCTATTTCTACATCGATTGCTGAGATGAGTATTTTTAACAGAATATTCAGTATATAAACCTTAAAAATATACTCGTCTCAACAATCGATTACTTACATACTTGTAGCAATCCATTGCTGAGACGAGGGAATCGTGGTACCACTCAGCTTCCTTATACTTCTCACGAAATATAAGCTCTGCAAGTCCAATTAGACTTTTGTTTTTCTATCGGGAACAACCCCGCTACTTTTTACTAGTTTTCAAAAGTAGTGCTCCAAGGTGATTTTCAATGAGTGAATTGTTACCACCCTCACAGCCTCGGGGCAGCTCTCTGAAACAATCTTTATCATTTACTCTCCTCTTCTACGCATTCTCTTCTTCTATTTTTAAAAATAAAAACTCTCGCCTCAGCAATCAACTACTACAATTTAGTAGCTTTGATTGCTGAGGCGAGAGTTTCGCGTTACCACTCAGCTTCCTTATACTTCTCACGAAATATAAGCTTTGTAGGTCCAATCAGACCTCCGTCCTTTTACCGGAGACGATGCCGCCGCCCTCTACTCAGTTTCCCTTTCGCAAGCGATGCTCCGAGGTGATCTTCAATGATTCGATTGTTACTACCCTCACAGCCTTGGAGTAGCTCTCTGAAACGATCATAATCATCTACTTTCCTCTTCTTTACATATACAACATATAAAGTTAGAAAATTCTTAATTAACTTTTATTTGTTACACGTATTATAGGACGTTGTTCTTTTCCTTGTCAACATGTTTTTTCAAAAAAATCAAAATTCATTCTATTTATTTTTTCTCAAATCAAAATTGGAATGCATTACTTACATACACTCATATATTACTTAAGTATGTTTGCATTACTACATAAAGAAAAACTTATAAAGTTTATGAGGAGATGAGGAAACTATGTTAAAAGGGAAAGTAGCGTTAGTTACAGGAGCAAGCCGAGGAATTGGACGAGCAATCGCTAAACGTTTAGCAAATGACGGTGCATTGGTTGCTGTTCATTACGGTAATCGAAAAGATGACGCTGAAGAAACTGTTCATGAAATTCGATCAGATGGTGGCCAAGCTTTTTCTATCGGCGCAAATTTAGAATCCTTACACGGTGTAGAAAACCTTTATAACGCTTTAGATACTGAATTACAAATGCGCACTGGTGAAACACAATTTGATATTTTAATAAACAATGCTGGCATTGGTCCTGGTGCTTTTATTGAAGAAACGACTGAACAATTTTTTGATAGAATGGTTTCAGTAAATGCAAAAGCTCCATTCTTTATCATTCAACTAGCACTACCACGTTTACGTGACAATAGCCGAATTATTAATATTTCATCCGCTGCCACCCGCATTTCTTTACCTGATTTTGTTGCATATAGTATGACGAAAGGCGCTATTAATACAATGACTTTTACGCTAGCAAAACAGCTTGGAGCACGAGGAATAACGGTGAATGCAATACTTCCAGGATTTATTAAAACAGATATGAACGCAGAACTCTTGAGCGACCCAATGATGAAGCAGTACGCTACTACTATTTCCGCTTTCAATCGCTTAGGTGAAGTAGAAGACATTGCCGATACTGCTGCATTCCTTGCTTCTCCAGACAGCCGCTGGGTTACTGGACAATTAATTGATGTGAGCGGAGGATCTTGTTTGTAAAAAACATATATTTTCAAATCTTTTTTATTGCGCAATGAAACAATTTATATAATACTATATAAAACATATACATTTAGGAGGATTACAGCAATGTCCGAAAAAACATACGAACTCGCAACCTTCGCAGGCGGTTGCTTTTGGTGCATGGTAAAACCATTTGATGAACTTCCTGGTATTCATAAAGTACTTTCTGGCTATGCAGGAGGTCATGTAGAAAACCCAACATATGAACAAGTAAAAGCTGGAACATCTGGACATTTAGAAGTTGTTCAAATTACATTCGATCCTTCTATTTTTCCTTATCAGAAATTACTAGACTTATATTGGCCACAAATCGATCCAACTGATGATGGCGGACAATTTTTTGACCGTGGTCCATCTTATCGTACCGCTATTTTTTATCATAACGAAACACAAAAAGGGCTTGCTGAAAAATCAAAACAAGCTCTTGCAGAAAGCGGTATGTTTAAAGATCCAATCGTGACTGAAATTCGTCCTGCTACACCTTTTTACGAAGCAGAGGAATACCACCAACATTTCTATAAAAAGAATCCAGAGAAATATGCTACTGAGCAAAAGGAATCTGGTCGTGAAGACTTTATAAAAGAAAATTGGCAAAAAAAATAATAAAAACGCATCGTGCTTTTTGAGTACGATGCGTTTTTATTTTTGATAAAAGTACCATACAATTAATAGAACAATTGCTGTTAGTGACCAAAGTACTATCTCGTTTTTCACTCTATTCTTTTTCTTAGTCATTTCATTCCCTCCTAATAACTATTAAACATATTCAATTTTTTCTTTGTTTAATTGTCCATCTTATATACGTGAATACATCCTTACAAATTCTAATAGCAAGACCACCAATAATTCCGATTGAAATGGAAATTACTAGCATCTGTCCAAAACTAAAAGAATTTGTGTACATTATGTAGAGAACGATACATATAAGTAAAACATCCGGTAAAGAAAGTAAAAACCTTTTAAGCATTCCTTTATCTCCTCTATACTTTTTAATTTATATCTTCTACTGTAATTTTGAAATAAAATTTGTTCAAAAATTCCATTTATACCCTCATTTTATGAAAAATAATAAGAATCCCTTTTCAAAAGAGATTCTTATTCAGCAGATTTAAGTTTAATTATTTTCTACATATCCTATTCCATAATTACTCCTAAAATAGAATAATATTACTAATGATTTATTGTAAATTGACTATTTGCCAGGCAACCGAATGTCGCGCCAGCTACCTACATTGCATTGGCCAAATTCATTATTACCTACCGCTATCACCGTGCCGTCTGATTTTAGTCCGACTGTATGTGCACAACCAGCCGCTATCGCTACAATATCTCTCCAATCACTTACGTTACATTGACCATACTCATTCCAACCCACTGCCACCACGGTACCGTTTGATTTAAGTCCGATTGTATGATTCGTACCAGCCGCTATTGCTACAATATCTCGCCAGCCACTTACATCACACTGGTTATGTTTATCATTCCCCACTGCTGTCACCGTACCGTCTCGTTTAAGACCAACAGTATGAAGATACCCAGCCTTGACCGCTACAATACCTCGCCAGCTACTTACATTGCATTGACCATATCGATTATTCCCCACAGTCGTCAATGTGCCGTCCAATTTAAGACCGACTGTATGCCAGTCACCCGCTGTGACTGCCACAATACCTTGCCAACTGCTTACATTGCATTCTCCTTCTTTATTTCGGCCCACCGCTACTACCGTGCCATCCGATTTCAGGCCAATAGTACGACGCCACCCTGCCGCAACTGCTACAATATTATGCCAATCGTTTATATCACATTGTTCATGCTTATTCCAACCCACTGCTACCGCAGTACTGTCACATGTAAGACCGATTGTATGAGCATTACCCGTGTTCGTTGCCATATGAACATTGCCCACTGCGACTGCTTCAATATCTCGCCAGCCACTTAGATTACATTCCCCTTCTTTATTCCGGCCCACCGCTACTACCGTGCCATCCGATTTCAGGCCAACTGTATGACAACGCCCCGCCGCTATCATATCTTTGGGCCATCGCTTCACTTTTTCTTTCGATAAAAGGTAATCCATGTTTTACCTCCTTGCATATAAGCAACTGTATCATAATAGATATTTTTATCAAATTTCATTATAAATCTACATTTACAAAGAAAGCTTATTTTACTTCTTCAAAAAATAAAAACCTCCAGTTTAAATACTAGAGGTTTTCTCGTTATTTCTTCAAGCGTTCAATAAAATCGTTCAATTTATCTAGCGATTTCATATTCTGATTGCAAGCTACACCATCTTTGCAAATGTAGTTTCCTTTTTTAACGAAAGTTCCTGGTACATCGCCTTTAATTTCAACTAAAAACATTCCTACTTCTTCATGTCCATGACATAACGAACAAATGCTTTTTTTATTTAAACTTTGGAACGTTCCTTGCAGACCAACAAATTTATTTTTATCATTTTTCGCTATAATAAATTTCCTGCTTGACCCCTTATCAATCCAGCTTAAATAAGATATTTCTTTCATATCCATTTCTTCCATATCAGGAAGTTTTAACTTTTTCGCTTTAGGAAATAATTTTTTTAATGTTTGTGCTGTAACTTCTTGAAACGGAATTACATACGGATTTATTTTCATTAAAAATGATTCTGCATCTTCTCTATTTTGAACTGTTAATACCGTATCAATTAACTCTTTCTGTTCATCCGTTAAATTCTCAAATACATGTATTATCTTTTCAATCGCAAGCGATTTTAACGCTTGAATTACACCTCTATCATTTGCCGTTGCATGCCCGTTTGCTAAAATATAAGCTTGTGATTTTATAAAATTATATTGATCACTTCTAATAAACGCTTCCATCTTTATCACTCCATACAAATTGTTGATCTAGTTTTATTGTATACAATGATTACGTTTTTTGATATGTAAAAGATAACTTAGAAACAAACATTACATATATCACTTATTCTCTACCGCTGCATTTCCTGACAAAAGAAGCCATCATCTGTTTTCCATTCCGCATATAATACGTCTTCAAATTTAGTAATTCCTTTTTGCTTTATTTGTTTATAAAGCCATCCTTCATCAAATCCCGCTTCCCTCAAATTATCCTTAACTACTTTTCCATCACTAATTAATGAAATTGGTAAGTATACAGGCTTATGTTTTAAACTTAAATCATTTATAGTAGGAGATTCGTATTTACTTTTTTTCAGAACGCTTATGTTTCCGTTCGGTTCCAATATCATATATTCAACTTCTCGGATTGAAAATATATCTTTTTGTTGCCTAAGCATTTGTTGTAATTGGTTTATATCCAAATGATTTACGCTTAATTGTTCACGATCAATCTTTCCGTTACGAATAATAATTGAAGGATACCCTTCAAAAAACCTTCTTGTTCCTCTTACTTTTTGTGTTATCACTTCTATAGTATAAATTAAAATTACCCAAACAAATACTGAATATAAAATAGACCATACTTTAATTTTAGGATCATATATTGAATTTCCAACGAGCTCACCTAGGACGATTGCAGAAATAAAATCAAATGGCGTTAGCTGAGATATTTGTGTTTTCCCTAATATTTTTGTAGCAATTAATAGAACAAAAAAACCAACTAAAAGCTCTATCGTTATTTGTCCAATATGATTCATATATGTTCACCTTTCTACTTTTCAAGTGCTCTGTATACCATTTAATAAAAAAACGGCACATTTTTTCTATTATCATGCCCGTTCACACCTCATATATCCAATACACATAAAACAAAAAGAGTCTGATTCAAAGTAATATATGAATCAGACTCTTTTCCTCTTATTTAGAATACACAATCTTTTTAATCGTTTCCCCAGAAAGAAAATATTCTTCTGCAAGTTGATGAATAGCAATCCCACTTTTAAACGCTTCTTTAATTGCTTTATTTCTTTCATCTAGTTGTTTTCTTCCGCCAGATCGTGTACCCCATTTATAATGTTTCGTTTCTTGTTTCGGAATGTAAATTGTTTCACCTTGTATATACTTTTGAATTTCAGTAATTAAACTCTCTGGTAAAACAGCATTAGCTTTTACGTATTTCATTTCTGCTCGCCCCTTATTTTTTATGGTTCATTTCAATAAGGTGCAAAGCCAAATATAAAAAATGATACGAGCTCATATAGGCGATTGTATATTACTTGTCTACCTCACGCAAAGTATCGCCATTTCCATACTTGGCTTTGCATGAGACGTTGCAGTGTCTGGCAATTGAATTATAATCGCCATATAAACACCTCCTAATATACCTTTTGTATTTTATTATATGATAAATTCCTTCTCCTTGCATCCACACCCTTCTTAAAGCACGAAATTACTTAGTTTGATATAATACTTTTTAATTGAATCAAAAAACATTGTGAGGTTACATTATGAGGAAAAAAATTATCATTACAATCGTTACACTATTCTTTATTATCACGGCATTATTTGGAACATACAAATTGATGAATGCAAGAAGCTTTCAATTATTTGGAGATTTAACACAACGCGTAGAAACAAATGAAAAAGTGATTGCTTTAACTTTTGATGATGGCCCTACTAACAATGTAAAACAAATATTACCGCTACTAGATAAATACAACGCTAAAGCTACTTTCTTTTTAATTGGAAATGAATTAGAGCAAAGTTTATCGTTAGGAGAAGCTATCGCGCAATCTGGGCACCAACTTGGAAACCATACATATTCTCATAATAGAATGGTTTTCAAAATACCTTCTTTTATTAAAGATGAAATAGAAAAAACGAATTCATTAATCCGCCAAACAGGATTTACAGACGAAATTGATTTTAGGCCCCCTAACGGTAAGAAGTTAATAGGGCTGCCATATTATTTAAATAAAAACAATATCGAAACAATCACATGGGATCTTGAGCCCGATACTTTTTATAAATCTGCGGCTGATAAAATTAAATACGTTAATAAAAATGTAAAACCAGGTTCTATCATTTTACTGCACTCTATGTATGATGAGTCTAATGAAAATTTACAAACGATTGAAGGTATTTTAGATTCTTTATCTAAGAAGGGCTATCAGTTCGTAACAGTAAATGAATTGCAAAAAAGAGCAAAATAAAAAGGTAGCGTATCTTTGTATGATACGCTACCTTTCTTTTTATATAATGCCAAGTACATTTAAGAATACGATAATAATCGCAATTGGTGCGATATAACGAAGTAAGAATAACCATAATACGAATAGTTTATAACCTTTATTTTTACTTACACCTAGCTCTTTCATTAATACATCTTTCTTCATTTTTAAAGGAACAAAGATAGAAACTAATAATACACCAAGTGGCATTAATACGTTACTTACTGCATAGTCCGCTAAATCAAAGACTGTCTTCCCGAAAATCTTCAGATCACTTAATATACCGAATGATAATGCTGATGGTACCCCAACAACGAAGATTAATAACCCTACGATTAAGGCCATTTTTTCACGTTTCCCTTTACCTTTTGATGTTAACGATGCAACACTAATTTCTAACATCGAAATTGCTGATGTAATCGTAGCGAAGAAGAATAGTAATAAGAAAACAATGAAGAATAATTTTCCGAACGCCATTTTACTGAAAATAGCTGGCAACACGATAAATAATAGTCCCGGCCCTTGAGATGGTTCCATTCCAAATGCGAACACAACTGGGAAAATTGCAAGTCCTGCAAGTAATGTAATAACAAGAGTTAAGGCTACGATAGAAAATGCTGAACGTGGTAAGCTTTCTTCTTTCGGTAAGTACGAGCTATACGTTACCATAACGGCTACCCCGACAGATAATGAGAAGAACGATTGCCCCATTGCGTATAATATAACTTCTGATGTTACATGTGAGAAATCAGGTTGTAAGAAGAAACGAACGCCTTCTCCAGCACCATCTAATGTAAGTGCACGAACGATTAATACAAAGAATAAAACGAATAATGCTGGCATGAAATATTTATTTACTTTTTCAACACCATTTTGTACACCTTTACTTACGATGAAAATAGTAATAAGGATGAATAATAGCTGTGATCCAACTGCTAAATATGGATTGGAAATGATTTCACCAAACGTAGCTTCGTATGCTCCATTTCCTTCCCATAGTCTACCTGTAATTGCATTCCATAAATATAATAAAATCCAGCCCCCTACAACACTGTAGAAAGAAAGTAATATGAAACATGTTACAATTCCTAATTTACCTAACCAAGGCCATAACGTTTTAGGAGCAATCTCTCTATATGCATCGACAGCCTCTTTTTGTGTACTTCTTCCAATAACAAATTCAGCTAATAATAGCGGTAAACCAATTAATAATGTGAAACCGATGAAAATTAGGAAGAACGCTCCGCCTCCTCCAATGCCGGCCATATATGGGAATTTCCAAATCGCCCCAAGACCAATTGCCGAACCTGCTGCAGCTAATACGAAACCTAATTTCGATGTCCATTGCTGTGAATTCATTTGTTAATCTCCTCTCTATCTCTTTTTCTTTGTTACAATTTGGTATTTATATTGTTCTATCAATACTCTTTTCTAATACGTTCACTTCCTCCCTAATAAAAAAACGTCCCTACGTAAATACGTAGGGACGACAAAAATATCGCGGTACCACCCTAGTTGTGAAGAACACTAAGAAACCACCTAAATAAAAACGCCCCTACGCAAAAACGTAGGGACGATAAAATATCGCGGTACCACCCTAGTTATGAAGACACAACAAAGTTAGGACCTAAATAAAAAACGTCCCTACGTAAATACGTAGGGACGATAAATATCGCGGTACCACCCTAGTTGTGAAAAAATCTTCACCACTTTATTTGATAACGGTATAAACTACCGTCTTTCATTTCCTCATAATGCGAGATTTATGAAAGATGCTCCAGGACGAACTTCATGAATAATCTATATACTGATTCACACCAACCATCAGCTCTCTGAAATAGGGAGATATTCACTACTATACCCTTTCATTGCCCAAATATTATTTTCCGAATTGATTACTATCATTTTTATCACACATTAAAAATAGTGTCAACTTATATTTCGAATTTTTATGTATTACAATCTATTTCAAAATTCGAAATGTGAGTTTTAGTTTAGAAAACAAGTGGATTAGTACATAACGAATTCTAACAGGCAATAGAAAAAGAATTACGTATTATTGATACTTATTCAATAATACAAATCATCTAGAAACATAACTTGTCTCTCTGTATTAATTTTTTAAGAGTTTGATGGATACCAAGAAAATTTCGCATCACTATCCAGTGGTCTATTTTTCGTTTCTTCTTTAATTACACGAAACCATTCATTTAGAATTTGAGTTTTGGGCAATTGAGCAGCAAGGTTATCTTCCCAAATTATATGTGAAAACCAGGCTTTCGTTTCCCATTCAAACTGCAATTGCGCAAACGAAATTATAGGGTGAGCAGCTTCATGAAATTGCTCATTTACTGCATTTGAAACTTCTGGAGCTTGCGGTAACAACTCGTTCTGAATTCTATTTCTTATCGTCTCATTTTCTAGCTGATCCCAGAAATACAATTGCCCATTTATTTGATAGAAAATATCAAATGAAGCCTCACCTTTCTTCAAATTCAATAATACGAAGGCACGTTCCACATCATTGTCAGCCGCCTTTACAGCATTAACAATTATATTTTGTGCCATTGATACCCAGTAACTAGTCGCTTCCTCTACCGGTGATTCAACATACAATTCTTCACTTAATTCATGAAGAGTGGCTTCTTGCTCATTTACTTTTTCAACTTTTTTAAAAAACCTATTAAAAAAACCCATAACTTCCCCCTTATTACTATTTTCTATTTCACAAAATAAAAAATAGATTTTTCTTGCTCATCCACATTTACTCCTGGCGCGTATGTATGAACTTGTTGCAACACTTCTTCTATTAGCAACTCTAACTCCTGCACACTATTATCTGGACTCCCTATTAATGTGTCCGCCATACATTCATATAAATTTTCAGGTTTAATAGTCATTCGTTCCACATTATTAGGCATCCATTTAAACGCTGGATGATGTACATACATTTTATTCAAACCAAATAAAACACCGAATACGTTCCTTTGTACTTCGCAAATAACATCATAAAGCATAAGCCAATCTTTCCGTTTTAAAAGCGCCTTTCGATTGTGCCAACGATTACTTAACCATAGATTTTCTGAAATCATCCGTTTTGCTAGTTCATCTGGATATGCCGCTACTTTTTCTTTTAATTCATTCACTTTCCCTTCTCCATACAAACTAACACCATCATGAATGGATGATACAACACATTGTTTTTCATAACTTATATCATATTGATCCACCACATCCGAAATCACTTTCTCTACTGTCTCTGTTAAAAAGTTACTAATCTCTAATTTAATTCCCTCTTTCGTTAAATACGTTTCCGACCATTCTTCTTCCTCATACGGATGATACGATAATATTTTCCCATCAATATGATAAATAGGGGCCCTACGATCCTCATCTTCCGGCGGTGTTGACCATAAAATATGTAATTCTATATCTGAATGTTCATCTTCAAGCTTTCTAGCTACTGAACCCGCTAAAATAATAGCTTCTACTTTCGGATTTTTCCTATAAATCTCTGACATCTCTATCGCTTTCTCTTTTAATCCCATTTCATTTCCCCCTAAAATTGCAGTAATCCCCTATATTTTATTTATCCATTTCGATATTACAGCTTGCATTACCTTTTCAAATTCCTACTACATCATATTTCTATCCAATAGCGCTGAATAACTTCACCAGTACGAGAAGAAACTACTTCATTTTCTAACACACCTCCAACCTTTTGAATCGTTTTAGCAGAACCGATATTGGATTTATCGCAAGTTATTAATACTTTCTGCAATCCTAATTTTTGTGCTTCAGCTAATGCAAGTTGTAGTTGTTTCGTAGCGTAACCGTGGCGACGTTTATTCGGATGGACACTATATCCAATATGACCGCTTTCCCGTAATAATTCTGGATTTAATCTATGTCTAATATTCACAAAACCTATAAGTTCCCCTTTTTCAAAACTTAAAAACTGACTAGATGGCACTCGATTAGCTAGTAAATTTTCTCCTAGTTCTTGTTTACTCACTTTTTCAAACCATTCATCAAGAGAATCAAAGTTTTGTAAAGAACTACTTCCATGTGGTTGTTCCCCTGAGTGTAAAAACGCTTGTCTATACGCCGTAATATGCTCACTATATTCATGGATTGGTTTTAATAGTTTCATTGTTCTTCTCCCCCTCTTCATTCCATAAAACAAACACCTTAATAGCAGCTATTCACTATTAAGGTGTTTCTATCCTTTTTATTCAAATAACCCCATGCTCAAATAACGTTCACCTGTATCAGGCGCAATACATAAAACTTTTTTACCAGCGCCTAGACGTTTCGCTATCATGATTGCAGCGTAAACAGATGCTCCGGAAGACGGCCCAACTAATAATCCCTCTTGTCTAGCTAAGTTTCTCATTGTCGTTAAAGCCTCTTCGTCTGCAATTTGAATAATTTCGTTATACACTTCTGTATTTAAGTTTTTCGGGATAAACCCTGGGCTTGTTCCTACTAGTTTATGGGGACCTGGTACACCACCTGATAAAACGGGAGATCCTTTCGGTTCCACTACTGCAATATATAAGTTTGGTAATTTCTCTTTTAACGTTTCACCAGTCCCTGTAATCGTTCCGCCTGTTCCTGCCGTTGCAACAAAAGCGTCCAGCTCTCCATCCATTTGTTCGTAAATTTCAAGCGCAGTCGTATAACGGTGAATATTCGGATTAGCTGGATTTTCAAATTGTTGCGGGATAAAACTATTCGGTATTTGTTTTTGCAGTTCTAACGCCTTCGCAATTGCTCCTGGCATTCTTTGTTCTGCTGGTGTTAAAACTACTTCTGCTCCGTATGCTTTCAATAAATTAATACGCTCTTTTGACATATTATCTGGCATAATTAAAATCGCTTTATACCCTTTAGCTGCTGCATTCATCGCTAAACCAATCCCTGTATTCCCGCTTGTCGGTTCAATAATTGTATCTCCTGGTTTGATGAGACCATTTTCTTCTGCAACGTGAAGTAAATTATAAGCAGCACGGTCTTTCACACTGCGCGATGGATTAAACATTTCTAGTTTCACATACACATCTGCTGCGTCTTCCGGAATAAATTTAGATAATCGGACGACAGGTGTATCTCCTATTAATTCCGTAACGTTTTCACACAATTTCATAGCGTATCCCCTATTCTATCGTTTTCTTATCACTTGGCAGTAACCATGAAGTGAGTCCAATTAATGGTAGACAACTACATAATAGCATAATAAATTGCAGGCTATATATATCTGCTAATTTCCCAAGAACTACAGCACCTAATGCTCCAAGTCCAAACGCAAGACCTACGATTAATCCTGACACCATTCCCACTTTTCCAGGTACAAGCTCTTGTGCATATACAACAATTACACTAAAACTACTTGAACTAATAAAACCGATACATAAAAATAACGGTACGACCCACACAAGTGAGACATGTGGTAATAACAGTGCAAGTGGCGCTGAACCTAACATTGAAAATACGATGATATTTTTCTTACCAAATCGATCTGCTAACGGTCCTCCGAAGAAAGTTCCTAACACACCAGCAATCATAAATGCGAATACGAAATACTGGGCATTTTTTATAGATAAACCGTAATGCTCTATTAAGTAAAATTGATAGAAATTCCCGATACCAGCACCGTACCAAGAGCGTACAAAAGTAAGAAAAACAAGAAGTATAATAACGAATTTAATGTGTGTACTTACAATTGCATTTTCCGCCTCAAGTGCAGCCCTCTTCTTCCTTCTTACAGCACCGGTTGCTAATTCATTTTTGTACCAATTCGATACGAAAATTAATAATACAATTCCTACTGCTGCAAATGCTGTAAAACCTAATGAACCAATTTGACCGAGTGGAACGAAAATTAGCGCTGTAAAAATAGGAGCTAGAGAATTCCCCGTGTTTCCCCCAACTTGATAAATTGCTTGCGCTAACCCTCGTTTTGCACCTGCCGCCATATACGCAACACGAGCGCCTTCTGGATGAAAGACCGCGGAACCTAAACCAATAAATAAAACAGAAATAATAACAATAATAAAGTTTGGTGCAAACGCGAGTCCAATCATTCCAAGCATACTTGAAAACATGCCGAGTGGTAATAAAAATGGTGACGGCTTCTTATCTGAATACATACCAAACACCGGTTGCATAATCGATGACGTCATATTTAATGCAAACGCAATCCACCCTACTTGCATATAGGATAAATTCATCGTTTTTTCCAAAATAGGAAACAACGCCGGCACAACTGCTTGCATCGAATCATTTAAAAAATGCCCAAAGCTAATCGCAAATAAAATTCGATATATTGTCGGTGTTTCTACAGTTTTTTTGTGTGAAACTGCCTGCATATGTGAATCTCCCCTTTCTGTACAAAATATATATTTATTACAGTAGGTGTAATAAATTCTGACTTTTGAAACATTTCTATTCTATACTGCTTTCATTTCTTTTTCCAGAAATATAACTTAACTCCCGTCATTGGCTTGCATCCTTGTAACTTTCAGCGGTAAAACAGTACAAAAAAAGACAACCCAATCACATACTGGGTTGCCTCTTACATTAAATTGCAAAATGCTTATACTTCTCGTAATCACTCGTCTTACATTCTATTTCTAATTTGGTACCTTCGTTTTCGTAACTCGTAGATAAAACGTGTGCATGATTATTGAAATACGAAACTACCTGTCCTTGATCATATGGAATTAACATTTCACACTTCGTATATTCTTTATAGATGTGTGAGCGAATCATTTCTACAAGTTCTTCAATTCCAACATGTTTCTTCGCTGATAAATAAACGCGATCTTCTTGCACTTTCGGAATTTTAACATCTACCATATCTGATTTATTATAAGCATAGATCGTTGGAATATTTTCTACTCCAATTTTCTTTAACGTTTCATTTGTAATATCAATTAATTGTTCATAATTTGGATTTGCGTAATCTACAACGTGAATAAGTAGGTCTGCTTCCGCTACTTCTTCTAACGTTGAACGGAACGCCTTCACAAGATGATGTGGTAATTTACTTACAAATCCAACTGTATCTGTTAATAAAAATGATTTATTATCTGGCAAATCAATATTTCGTACAGATGTTTCTAACGTCGCGAATAACATATCTTTTTCAAATACTTGTTTTTCTTCTGTACCATTATAAATTTCAAGCATTGCATTCATCGTCGTTGACTTTCCTGCATTCGTATAACCTACTAATGCTACAACAGGTATTTCATTTTTCTTACGCTGCTTTCGCTGCGTTTGACGCTGGGCAACGAGCGCTTCTAAATCTTTATTCAACACTGAAATTTGTTCTTCAATTTTACGACGGTCTAACTCTAACTTCTTTTCACCGACACCTTTATTTTTCGTACCAACGCCGCCGCTCTGTCTCCCTAACGATTCACGAAGACCGATTAAACGAGGCATCATATACTGAAGATGTGCTACTTCTACTTGTAGCTGTGCTTCTTTCGTTTTCGCACGTTGCGCAAAAATATCTAAAATTAAAATGGTACGATCAATTACCTTACAATCTAAATCCTCTTCTAAATTTCGAATTTGTGAAGGAGATAATTCATCATTAAAGATAACCATATTCGCATCTATTTCTTGTACATACGCTGCAACTTCTTCAATCTTTCCTTTTCCGATATAATGCGATGGATTTACTCGTTGTAAATTTTGCGTTACTTGCCCAATTACCTCTACATCACAAGCTTCCGCAAGATTTGTTAACTCTTCCATCGAATATGCAAAATCATCTTCATTACCTACATTTACTCCAACTAAAACTGCTCTTTGTAATACTTCTTCCATATATTTATTCCTCCATTTCGATTACGTAAAATAAAAAACACAGGTCGCTGCCTGTGTTTTCGTAAACGGATAAGGGTTCACCAAAGAAATAGAAGAAAGCTATGCTTTCATCCTATTTTATAGTCAAAAAGTCCCAAGATTGTATACGTATCCACAGTAAGTGTTCACTTATACAATCCCATTCTATTTATAAAGGCAAAACAAAAAGAGGGCGTATTCGTCCCTCCCTCTTTTTCACATATAAGCTTAATAAAGGGTTCCTTTAAAATAGGCAGACCAATCCCGTTCACTCTGTACACAGACAGAGCCTTTGAGCGCTATTCAATTATTGGCACAAAGTATTGAGACGTAATCTGATTAAGATCAAAGGAAGCCCCTCCGTTCATTTTAAGTTACATAAAGTGTAGCATAAGTAATTCGCTTTCACAAGGTTTAACAACCTATATCACACTAAAGAAAATCTTTATATTTTTACTTTAATCGTCATTTTTTGCGAGTTTTTCTCACAATAAAAAATAACAAAAGCAATTATCAATTTTAGAAACTTCTCGTATATTATTTTTACAGCACTCGCCAAATTCCTTCATAGTAAGTTAAGTATTATCGTTTTAATACAACAAAAATCTTTATTGACATTTTTATAACCTGATATTAGTATCAGGTTATAAAAATAAAAATTAGGAGATGTTCCTATGCATTCTAAATCTCGTATTACTGCAATTGGTACTTATGTTCCAGATCAAATATTGTCTAATAACGATTTAGAAAAGATGGTCCATACGAATGATGAATGGATTGTACAAAGAACAGGAATGAAGGAAAGAAGAATCGCTAGCGACGAAGAATACTCCTCAAACTTAGCCATTAAAGCAATTGAAAATTTATGTACAACATATAAGAAAAACTTAGAAGATGTCGACTGTATCATTGTCGCTACTACTACTGCCGATTACGTTTTCCCTAGTGTTGCTTGCCAAATACAACAATACTTCAACATACCTCATACACTAGCTTTTGATTTAAATGCAACTTGTGCTGGTTTTACATATGGACTACACGTCGGTAATAGCTTAATCACTTCTGGTTCACATGAAAAAGTACTTGTCGTAGCGACAGAGACATTATCTAAAGTTACTGATTATACCGATAGAACGACCTGTATTTTATTCGGTGATGGTGCTGGTGCTATTTTATTAGAAAGAGATGAAAACACCCAAAGCTTTATCGCTGCTCACATGGGAACAAACGGTGATGGCGGCATTCATCTATATAGAACAAACTTATCTACTACTATGAATGGCACACCACTGCAAACAAATGAAAAAATCGTTCAAAATGGAAGAGAAGTATATAAATGGGCAACACGCACAGTACCAAAAGGCATAAAAAATTTATTACATACCGTAAATATGCAAGTAGATGATATAGACTGGTTCATACCCCACAGCGCTAACTTACGAATGATCGAATCTATTTGCGAAAAATCTCAAATTCCAATACAAAAAACATTAACGAGCGTGGAATATATGGGGAATACCTCTTCAGTCACCATTCCACTCGCTTTAAATTTAGCTATAAAAGAAGGAAGGTTAAATAACGGAGACACACTTTTACTATACGGATTTGGTGGCGGACTTACGCATTTAGGACTTATTGTAGAGTGGAATTTAATTTAAGTGTATAAAAAGAGGTTCTAGTCAGTAACTAGAACCTCTTTTTCATTTAATTTCTTGCCCCTTTTCGAGACCATATCACAACAGGAATAAGTAATAACGCTAACACGCCTCCAGCCAATGACAATGCCGCATAACTTGAATTCGCTACTACCATACCTGACATTGCTCCACCAGAAGCTCCAGCTAGCGCAATAAAAACATCTATTTTCCCTTGTGTTTTAGCACGTGTAGACGGTGTTGTGGAATCAACGATTTGTGCTGTACCACTTATCAATCCGAGGTTCCATCCTAGCCCAAGTAAAGACAGAGCAACGATTAATAATAATAAAGAATCACTTGGCGCTATCGCAGCTATGACACCCGCTGCAAGTAAAATCACTCCACCAGCTATGCTCATTGTAGTTCGGCCAATTTTATCAATTAACATTCCTGTAACGAGAGATGGAAGATACATTGCACCTACATGAAAACCTATCACAAGTCCTACTGCACTTAAACCGTGACCGTGGTGTCCCATATGAACTGGCGTCATCGTCATAATCGCAACCATCACTATTTGCGTAAGTATCATTACGATTGCTCCAACTGTAATACCTCGTTTATTTTCTTTCGCTTCTTCTGTTATTGGTTGTCCTTTATATGTATGTTCCTGTTTATATCTTTCTATTATGTTAGCAATAATCAAAGGATCTGGACGAAGCATAACAAAAAGAACTAGACCCGCCAGTATAAATGCTGCTGCCGATAGTATGAACGGACCTGCAAGTTTAGGAACTCCAATTGAATGAGCAAAACTTCCCATTACCCCTACTAAATTTGGTCCTGCAACTGCACCGAAAGTCGTCATTACCATCGTAATACTAACAGCCGTTGCTCTCTGCTTCTTATCTGCTAAATCTGTACCTGCATAACGAGCTTGTAGATTCGTGGCTGTACCAGCACCATATATAAGTAAAGAAATAAGTAAAAGAATAATACTATTTGTTAAAGCTGCCATTACAACACCAATTGCTCCAAATCCACCTACTATAAACCCTGTTGCAAGACCTATCCGGCGTCCATATCGTTGCGAAAGCTTCCCTACTATGAAAGCTGCTAATGCCGATCCTAATGTAAACATAGCAGTTGGTAATCCTGCAAACGCATCTGTTCCAAGCATTTGCTGCGCAAGAAGTGCTCCCACCGTAATACCAGCAGCTAGTCCTGCACCGCCAAACATTTGTGAAATGCTGACGATTATTAACGTTCGTTTGTATAGTTTTTGTTGCTCTTCTTCTGTGTACACATGATTATCTATTAAAGCCCCTGCCTTATCTAGCAATTCCCCATCCTCCTTTTAAAATTAATCCCTCTTGTTAATGTACTATGTATAACGTTACATATTCAATGGCATTTTCCATTCATCCCTTTCATTCTAAAAAACTTTCTAATCATACTCGACTTATCCCATGCTATATTAAAAATACTACTATTCACAATATGCAAGGAGAAAACAATGAAAAAAACAGGCTGCTATAGCCTGTTTTTCTTTACGCTTCTTCTACTAATCTTCCCCTTCTCTTTTTACTCAAAGCTTTCCCTTCCCAAAACAACAAACTTACGAAAGCACAAATTAAAATAATTGGCACACTTGCTTTATATAAATCTGTAAAACTCATAGCCATCTGATTCTTGGCATAATGATTCACATCATTTGAAAATGTGAGTACCTCTTTCTTTATACTTTCCTCTTGTTTTTCAACTTCTTTTGTCACTTGCCTCATAACTTCTTCTCTTTTTACATCTCTATATTCTACTGGAACTTTTCTTAATATTTCATCCGTCTTGTCGCGAATCAATTCTTCCTTTTTCTCTTTACTTAATCCCATTGTCATTGCATTTTGTTTCTTATTTATATTCGACTCTAAACTTTGATTCTCTATTTTCTCTTTAGTCATTTGTAAAATTTCAGTTTGCTCAGTACTATTCACATGAATAGTACGCACCTTTTCTTCTGCATAACGATATACTTTTTCTTTATTTACAGTTAAATTGTGAGTTAAGTTAGAGACAAATATTGCGACTGCCAATACAATTCCGACTTGTCGTAACATTGATACAACACTTTGAGAAGCAGTTAACAATTCTCCTTCAAACGAAGACGCACTTAAAACTGTAATTGGCCCCACTACTAAACCATATCCAACACCTAATATCATACATGGAATAATAATTTCTATATTTGTTGAATGAACATCAATCATTTGCAACCAATAGTAGGAAAGCCCCATAATAAGAAATCCTGACAAAATAATAGTTACTTTTCCGAGTTTTTTAATTAAAGTTGCTGCAACTGGTGAGACAAAAAATATCATTGCTGAAATAGGTGTCACTAAAAAAGCCGCTTCAATTTCCGTTCGACCTTGTAGTTTCGTCAAGAACGTTGGAAGCAATACAGTAACTCCAATTAAAAATAAATTACTTAATATAACAACGATAGACGCTCCGACAAACATTCGATCTTGAAATAACTTTAAATTCACCATTGGATTATGAATCTTTCGTTCTACTAAAACAAATAGAATAAGAGAAATAGTGCTAATTGCATAACAAGACAAAGCAATATTACTTTGCCATCCCCATGTATTACCTTTTACTAATATGAGAGTAAATGAAAAAATTGCTGTGCTACTTAATAGTAGTCCTATCCAATCTATTTTTGAAATAATACGTTCTTCATTTTTTATTTGTAGCATGATGCAACATAACACGATTCCTATTATACAAACCGGAACATTAACGAAGAACACCCATCTCCATCCTAAATTTTGCGTAATAATTCCACCTATTACTGGTCCCATAGCAGCTGACAATCCTTGTGTTACTCCTAAAATCGCAAGCGCAACATGCCTCTTAGCTAATGGCATAGCTGATACACCAATTACCATACTTGTTGGAAATAAAATCGCTGCCCCAATACTTTGTATAAAACGAGAAAAAATAAGAAAATCACCTGTATTAGCAAAAGCGCAAAGTACCGATCCACCACCAAAAATCACCAGACCAAGAATATACATCTTTGCTTTTCCAAAGATATCAGCTATCCGCCCTAACGGAATGGCAAGTACTGCAATCGTCATTGTATAAACATTTAATACCCAAGACATCTTTTCTAACGAAGTATTTACACTCGATTGTATTGCCGGTAAAGCTATATTCATAATTGTCGTATCAATCATACAAAGAAAGATACCTAGACACATTAAAAAGACAATCTTAATACCCTTTGATTGCTCCATCTTTATATACCCCTTTATTTATTGTGAACGCGTTTTTCATTCTTCTGTTTTATTGTTTTCTTTCGCCTCTAACTCTTCTAATTTTTTCTTCAAAGTCTCCACTTGTGCACTATACGATGCAATACCTACATCTAGTGAAATTTCTTCGACGAAAGTAATACCTACTCTCCACTTTTCATATTTCAATCGAAGATCTGCAATGTACGCTTCTTTTCTTTCAATTTCATCTTTAATCCATTTTTTTATTGTTACATCATTACTATAGTTACCAAAATACATTCTCATTAAAAAATCCGAACGTAAAACATCCTTCTCTACAGGTGTCTGCATGTATTGATAAAATTCTTCACGCCCCTCATCTGTAATAAAGTACATTTTCTTATTCGGTTTTCCCTCTTGCATGACAACCTCTTTTTTTATTTTCCCTTCATTCTCCAATTGTCGTAACGTTGGATAAATCATTCCAAAACTTCCATCAAAAAAATGAGTAAATACGTCTTCAAACACAATTTTAATATCGTAACCAGACAATTCCTTTTCCATTAGTAAACCTAAAACAACATCTCTTCCCTTCAAAGTAAAACCCCCACATAGTATATAATCAATAATCATATTAACAATGTTAATATGATTATTGATTATATACCTTATTCTGTTAATTGTAAAATGTTTCTAAATAAAAAAGCCCCATAATTTGGTTTCACCAATTCACAGGACCATTTTCTTTTTTACTCTTTAACACCTACATCTTGCAAAACTTCAATATCCTCTTTCATTTCATAATAATAAGAAGGCAATTCTATACCATGTTCTAAGAAATAATCCTCAATGAATGAAATAATGATTTTTAACGTTTTCACACGGGCATACAATTTATCGTTACTTTCAATAATATGCCACTTCGCATTTGGCTTACTTGTTTTTTCAAACATGTCTTCCATTGCTTCAACATATTCATCCCATTTTTCACGATTACGCCAATCTTCGTCTGTAATTTTCCATCTTTTCAAAGGATTTTTCTCTCTATCTTTAAATCTCTTTAACTGTTCCTCTTTACTTATATGGTAGAAGAACTTCCCTATTATGTAATGGTCATCTGTTAGTAGTTTTTCAAAATCATTAATCTCATCATATGCTCTCATCCACTCTTCCTTTGTAGCAAATCCTTCAACACGCTCAACTAACACACGACCGTACCATGAGCGATCAAAAATGGTGATTTGCCCGTACTGTGGAATTTTGCGCCAGAAACGTTGCAAATAATGGTAACGTTTTTCATGAGGTGCAGGTGCTCCAATTGGATTTACTTGGAACCCACGTGGATCAAGATGTTCCGTCACCCGCTTAATTGCCCCACCTTTACCAGCCGCATCCCATCCTTCCATAACAAGCATAACCGCGATTTTTTCTTCTTTCAAAATTTGTTGTAATGCTAATAAGCGCCTTTGATATTTTTCGAGTTTCTTGTTGTACTTAGATTTTGATTCAATTTTTTTCGTTAAGTCTACTTTAGCAAGATGTCCATTTTCCATAAAACAAATCCCCCTTGTTGTATGACAATATTATTTTAACATATTTTGGAAGTTTTTTCATATCCTAAAAAGCTGTGTAGAAACATCTCTACACAGCTTCCTTCTCTAATTTCACATATATAAGCACATTTAACTACATTAAAATAAATAATTTATACGGAACTCTTAGGATATTCTTTTTATTAAAACGTAAAAATAGCCCTTTTAAAAAGGGCGGCAATCTAAGTATAGAAAAAATAAATTTATTCTTTCTTACTACATACGTAATTATGCCAGCTATAAGAGTAGTGAATAAGATATTAATTCACTACTCACAATAACTACTTTACATTATATGGTATATTCACTCGTAAAAAGAAGATAATAACAAGTAAATCCATTAAAGAATGGGAGCTCTCAAAAAATGAAACGAAAAATATTAACTCTCTTTACGCTTATATGTTTAGCACTACCAATGCAAGCTAGTGCTTACACATTTCAGTCACTACCGATTGCATCAAAGTCTAAACAATGGTATGTCGAAATTGATAAATCTCATAACTCAAACAAGCAAGCAATCCAGCCGAAACAAGGTGTATTTGATACGTATAGTTTACTCGTAAAAAACATCGGTCATGATGTATCAAACGTATCCGTGGAAATACTTGATAACAATCCTACCTCTAAGGCTACCTTTAAACCTACTACACCTAATGAAAATATTTCTAAAAGTCATACAAGCTTTGACTACATGGTATTCCCATTAGACTTTAATAGTCATAATTTTAAAGTTGTGATCACTTGGGAAGAAAAGAATTTCTCTTATAACGGCCATCCGGTAAATGAAGGTAAAAAAATGAAACAAACATTTGTATTTAATGAAGAATAAGTCCTAATTTCTTTAGGGCTTATTCTTTCTTATGGATACCAATCGATACAGCACTAAAGCTACCTATGCAAACTTGGTTTAAAGAAAGATTCCCATTATTTTTTGAAACAGGCACTTTTGAAATTCAACGTGTTTGGGATAATGAGCTAAATAAACAAATTTCTATGACAATTACCCATACATAAAAAAGCTTGGAAACCCATCCAAGCCTTTCTTACTTCTGTGCAATTTTTTCAATCTTATAATGAATATGTAAAAATTCAAGTCCAAATAGCCACATGCTATGATGAGCTGTTAACATTTTATCCTTCCCCTCTGTAATGATGAAAGTCTCTGCTAACGGTAAACGGATTGTTAAGAACCGAGTATGTAAATAAATCCCCTCATCTCCCTGGCCATTTTCTCTTAACTTACTAGTAATGATTAAATCATGATTATCATTACATAGCCTCAAAATACCAGTCATATTCGAATAAGGTAAAGGCAAGGCGATATTCATATATGTCTCATCCTTATCTGTATGCTTTGAATAAAGAGCTACAAAAATAGATTCACCTGCTTCATTTTTCCTTAGCCAAGCCCTTACATTCTCTCTTCCATCTTCCTCATCCATTACACCAATGATAGAGCCATGCATCGTTTCCCACTTGTCGCCCATTCCTAAATGTATTTGTCCTACATGCTTGCTCATTTTCTCATAACAAAATGCAAATAGGCGGAACCAACGAGCCCATTTAATATTTGATTGCAACTCATACTCTGTTGTATTTTCATAAAAACGAATAATACTTAAAGGTACCTCCGTCACGTCAAATGACTCACTATGAAAATCAGTTATTTGATCAACTAAACCGTTGTATTCCTTACTGCCTACTAAATTGCCGCTATATAAAAAAGCCTCACCAATTGCCACATTTCCTCTTAATTTACTCATTGGTTTCCCATAGTATTTATAATTCGGAACACTCTTTTCGATCATCCAGCCGACAAATGCCGGTAACGCTACTCCAATTCCGTTGACAACACCGTGAATCCAAACCATTTGAGCAATTGTAATCGTCATTACATGCTTCAAATTCCCGTATGAGTATATAAGTGAGAACATAATTGTAACCATGAGTGTACTAGACGAAACGATTAAAAGAATCTTTGCACTGATAGCATTAAATTTTGCTCTCCAAACGTAAAATCCATATCCATAAATCGCACATAAATATAGGAGCACTGCAAAAAATTCAAATATTCTCGAGTATGTAATTCCTATTGCAACTGTCATAGGTGAAATCATGATTATAAACATAATAGCATCATATACTTTACTTCTCTTTTCTCTTTTTCTCCCTATTAAACCAGCTGATAATGGCAATAGAAACGCCGAATAATGAAAATGTGCAGCTGTGAGTAAAACAATGTCAGAGCTAAAATGCATAATTGAAAGTTTTGCTGCTGAAGCAAAAAACCAAAAACCACCTAAAAACAAATAAATAAACGCACTATCTATGGCGATCTCTTCTAACGGCTTCCATCCTCTTTCTAGCAATCTACTTACACCAAATAACGCAACGATTCCTGTATATACAAACCAAACTAGCGCAAATACATAGTGATTTGTGACGAAAGCTAGCATTGCACAAATTGCTGCGATTGGATATAAAAACGATACGAATTTATAAAATAATAAATACGATCCATCTCTTTTTCTTTTATCAATAATACAAAGTGACATTGGTATAAATAATAAAACAGATAATAATATAATTGCTTCAACTGGATTTGTATTCGACCGCTCACATAATAGAAAAACAACATAACAAGCAAGCCCAAATATTATATTTTTCATATCATTTAGTTCCTTTCCATAAATGTTCCCTTATATGAAAAAAGCGAGCCAATTAACGGGTTTCGTACTTGTACATGAATTCGAAAACATTGTAGTTCATCATCATAACTTTCAACAATTTTTGCTTCACCATACAAAAATTTTGGTAACGGAATTTTTCTTCCAAACATATAAAACCATTGTTTCTTTGAAGAAATATGCATTGCACCTAACTCATCGATATGAAAATGCAGTGTAGAAACGAGTAAATGTGGTTCGCCAAAATAATCTACAATTTCATTTTCTTTTTCATCCAATTGCATAACTGCATTAAAATATCTTTTCTTATTATGAAAATAAAAAGTACGATTCCACCTTACTAATTCTTGTCCATATTCATCTCGCTCAGCTGTATTTTGTATCGTAAATGGAATTTCCTCTCCTCTTTCTGAGAAAAACATTCGAAACTTCGATGCAATTTTTAATATAAATTTCACGAAAAAAGAGCCACCGTAAATTTCATCCATCTTTCCTTCACCTGTAAAACTATTCTCTTCTGTAATCGCATAACGCTTCTGCAATTCAGGATGAAGATTTTTATAGGTATCCCCTAATAATCGTTCATATATATTAGCCATACACTTATCCCTTTCTCGCCCTATTGCAATTTTTCGCTATTGGTAAATCGAAACTATTTATATAACCGACAATTGATAACCCCATTAGAAGAACATTTAATGTAATCGGATTAAACGGCCCTGTAAAGCTTGCAATATTCGTAAATCCTGCCGCTAATGTTAAAACTAGTAATACAATAATATGCAGTATAAATAATTTTCGTTTTGTTATTGGCAACAGCCATACAACACCGAAAATTATTTCTAACACCCCAATTATTTTAAGTATATATACACTATTTTCATTTGAACCGATTAATACAGAAAGCATCTTTACTTCTTCTAAATGAGTAAAAAGTAGTTTTGGCACTATCCCTTGATATATCCATACAAAAGCAAATAAAAAACATACGAGCCAATACGTCATTGTTCTTCTAATTAGTAACCTAGGATGAAGCCCCTTTTCTAACCATAATTTTAAGGCATCAAAACTCCAAGCAGTCGCCCAACCTAATAACGGACGAAAAATATAGGAATCTATCACATTTCCTATACGACCAAATCTTGTATCATAATCATATTGTGTCTCAAAATGGATGTATTCTTTATTCGGCGTATACTTCCAATAACCACGTCCTATTTGAATAAGAGATAATGTATTATCCGTCCAAAATTTTAAAGAAGAAATTCTTTCACCAGTTTCTTTTCTTATTTCACCTATTGATTCCCCTTCTCCAGCTATTTCAAGCCCAAATCCAATCTTTGTTTTATACAAAAACTTCTGTGGTTCTCCTTCTTTTTTCTCTAAATACGAAATTTCAGTAAAGCGAGCATCCCACTCTGTATGTATATCTGGTTCTTGCGTATATTCCCATAATTTTCCCATCGTCGTGTTCATTTTTGTCGCAACATAAATAGGCTGTTTCCTTTTCATTCTCCCACCTCCTATGCACTATAAGTTTAATGTACATGCAATGAATTTATTTTGCTACATTTTTCACAAACTTCCTCAGAAAAAAGAAAGAATTTTTAAAATATATATAAAACACTTGATTCCCCGAAAAATTTAAATTATTATAAAACAAATGTTACCAACAACTTCATAAATCAAACACTCTCGCCTAAAACGTGAGATAGAGGTTGCGATACTTATGAGTATTCTAATGGAGACACAGAGATGTCTATGAACTTAGATGAAAGGAAGTATTGCCGAAATTGATAAGTTTCTCTGCATTTATCAATTGGGGCTGTTTTCGAATAGAAACAGAACTGTCATATGTACAGACGTGTACGTATGAAGAGCTATCTACAAAAAAGAGATATCATTTTTTATGATATTCCTTTTTTGGCGGTTTTTTTATTAGCTCCGTTTTCTGTTTCCCTTTTCCTGTAACAGCACCATCCTCACTTATTTGAGATGGTGTTTTTTGTTTGTCTTTCTGGTAACTACAGGAGTATTGGGATTTATATATTTCCTAATCTATTCTTAAAAATAGACGAAAGAAGGAATTTGTAATGGAAACAATTGTTCAAAAATTTGGTGGCACTTCTGTCGGAAGCGTCGAGCGCATTCAACATGTAGCAAATTTAATTATTGAAGAATATGAACGAGGTCATAGCGTTGTCTCTGTCGTTTCAGCAATGGGAAAAAGCACGGATGAACTTGTCGCACTCGCTAACGTTATTACAGAAAATCCAAGTAAACGTGAAATGGATATGCTTCTATCTACAGGAGAACAAGTAACTATTTCATTATTAACAATGGCACTGCAAGCAAAAGGCTATCGTGCAATTTCATTAACAGGGTGGCAAGCTGGTCTTACGACAGAATCTGTACATAGTAGTGCACGGATTACTGACATTCATACAGATCGTATTCAATCTTATCTTGCTGAAGGCACAATTGTTATCGTAGCTGGTTTCCAAGGTATAAGTGTAGAAAATGAAATTACAACGCTTGGCCGTGGTGGCTCTGATACGACTGCTGTCGCACTAGCCGCTGCACTTAAAGCAAAAAAATGTGATATTTATACGGATGTGACAGGCGTATATACAACGGACCCACGAGTTGTAAAAGACGCTTACAAATTAGACGAAATTTCTTATGACGAAATGTTAGAGCTTGCTAATCTCGGTGCTGGCGTATTACACCCGCGCGCTGTTGAGTTTGCTAAAAATCATAACGTAGTTTTAGAAGTTCGCTCAAGTATGGAACAAGAAAACGGAACAATTGTAAAAGGAGAATGTAACATGGAACAACAATCAATCGTTAAAGGTATTGCATTTGAGGATAACATTACACGTGTCACAATTAAAGGACTAGAACAAGGCTCGCTTTCAACAGTTTTCTCTACATTAGCAGCAGCACACATTAATGTAGATATCATCATTCAAAGTATTACAAATGAAGGAACTGTACATCTCTCTTTCTCCATTCACTCGAATGATTTAAGAGAAACTTTAAAAGTTTTGGAACAAAATCAAGAAACTCTTCACTACGAATCTGTAGAACATGAAAATCACTTAGCAAAAGTATCAATCGTAGGATCTGGCATGGTATCTAACCCTGGTGTCGCTGCAAATATGTTTACTACTTTAAAAGAAGAAGATATTCATATTAAAATGGTAAGTACATCAGAAATTAAAGTGTCTGTCGTTATTGACCGCCTTCATTTAGTAACAGGGGTTGAGGCGCTACATCAATCATTTATGGCGAAAATTGAGCCTTTAGTACAAATGAGCTAATTTGATATGCTCAGTAACACTTATAAAAAAATCATATTAATCTACTTCCTTCCTATTAAATAAAAGCTGTTCGTTAACAAGATGCTATATGACATATAAAAAAACACCTTGTCACATTTTCCTATACTATGACAAGGTGTTTTTGACTGAAAGGAATTTGTAACTACTTAGTAGTATAATTATGAGGATGATTAAATAATAAATTTTTATACATAAGGAGATAAGACTATGGCAAAAAACAAATTACTACGAATGGACAATGTCAGCATCGTTGTAGAATCCCTTGATGACGCAATCTCTTTCTTTGAGGAGATTGGCTTGAATCTCGAAGGTCGAGCCAATGTCGAAGGTGAATGGGCTGGTCGCGTAACTGGACTCGGTTCTCAGTGCGTAGAGATCGCTATGATGGTCACTCCAGATGGCCACAACCGAATTGAACTTTCGCGATTTCTCATCCCTCCTACTATAGCAGATCACCGAAAAGCTCCTGTAAACGCCCTCGGTTATCTACGCGTCATGTTCACCGTTCAAGATATTGACGAAATGGTATCCAGACTCACTAAGCATGGTGCAGAGCTCGTTGGCGAAGTAGTTCAGTACGAGAACTCGTATCGTCTCTGCTACATTCGTGGAGTCGAAGGAATTTTAATCGGTTTAGCGGAAGAACTCGGTAATAAATAAGCAAGTGACGTTTTATAAAAAGGCACTATCATTGAATAAAACGTAGACTCTTAAGCGATTTTATTATTATATTTTGAACCCCGTCCTAGCTTTAGAACGGGGTTATGCTTGTTTGAGCTTTTAAAATTAAATAACTTTATTATCATTTTACATATAGATTTCAAGGATCTACCCAAATAGCTTTCATATTACCGATATCCCAAAATCATTATAATACAATAAAAATATTCGTTATACCCTTTCCTAGGAAATATAACTAACTCTTCTCACTTTTTATCACATATATCTTTTCGCTCTTTCTCTTGAAAAAACGATCTATATTCATTCAAAATAACTTTCTTCACATTCGAATAAAAAACCATCATGAATAGTGCAACTCCTAATACAAATACTTGTATTCCTTCATAATCAATGAATGCACTCATAATTAGCAATCCAAACCCAATATAAAAACCAAAATCATTCTCTTTCTCAAAATCCTCATCTTCTTCATCAATATGTATTTTTTCTTTAATATTCTGTTTCCCTTTTATTAACTCATCAAGCGTAACATTGTACATTTCGCTTAGTAAATAAAATTAGATTATCAATATCAGGATAACTTTTATCATTTTCCCATTTGTACACTGCTTGCCTCGTCACACCAATCTTTTTAGCAACATCCTCTTGCGAAAACCCCTTTGATTCTCGTAGTTTTTTTAGCTGCTCTCCTATGCTCATAACGTCCCCTCCTTTAACAAATTATTACATAAAAAGAGATATAAATGAAAGAAACCATTAGTAAAACTCTCTGTAAACCATTCGTTTACACAATTAAAAAAAGAGGGAATAGCTCTATATTTAAGCTATTCCCTCACTTCTATTAAAACAGATGAATGTTTTCTTTTTTACAAGCTGCACGTAAATCGTCAGGCCATACAGAAGATTGAACTTCACCGATATGTGCTTTACGTAAGAAGTACATGCACATTCTTGATTGTCCAATGCCACCGCCGATTGTTAATGGTAGTACGTCTTCTAATATACCTTTATGGAAATCATAATCACGTTTGAAGTCTTCACCAGTTTTCGTTAACTGCTCATCAAGCGATTTACTATCAACACGAATTCCCATTGATGATAACTCAAATGAAGATTGTAGTACTGGGTGCCAGAATAAAATGTCACCGTTTAATTTCCAATCGTCATAATCAGCTGCGCGTCCGTCATGCTTTTCACCTGAACGAAGTGCATCACCAATTCCGATAATGAAGACTGCACCGTGTTCTTTTGCAATTGCATGTTCACGATCTTTCGGTGTTAATTCTGGATATTTATCTTCTAATTCTTGAGAAGTAACGAAAACAATCTCTTCTGGTAAATACTTTCCAAGGAACGGATATTTTTCAAATAAGTGATCTTCTAAATCTTTGAATATTCCATAAATTGTTTGTACTGTTTTTTGTAAGTATTCAACAGTACGCCATTCTTTTTGAACGATTTTTTCCCAATCCCATTGGTCAACATAAATGGAATGCGTTGCATCAAGTTCTTCATCACGACGAATCGCGTTCATGTTTGTATATAAACCTTCACCAGCTTCATATCCGTATTCATGTAATGCAAATCGTTTCCATTTCGCTAGTGAATGAACAATTTCTAATTCTTCTCCTGAATGTAACATATCAAATTCAATTGGACGTTCTACACCGTTTAGGTGATCGTTTAATCCTGATTTTTTCGTTACGAATAATGGTGCAGATACGCGGAATAGTTCAAGGCGTTTTGCTAATTGGTCCTCGAAGAATGTTTTAACTTCCTTAATTGCGATTTGAGTCTCTCTTACTGTCATTAATGATTGATACATGGTGGTTTCCTCCTAAAATGTTTGGATGTTGTGAAAAGAAGCCAACAAAAAAAGCCCTTCTTTCCCAAAAAACTGGGACGAAAGGCTTTGGTTCCGCGGTACCACCCAAATTAGCAACAGAGGTTGCTCACTTATACAATACGGAGATGAAATATCTCGATACTGTTCTTCTTGTAACGGCGAAGTTCCCGGCTAAGTCTACTTTCCTATAAAGGATTTCGGTTAGCAACTCCAGGAGGTTCTTCATAATAGGCTTCGTATCAGGCTCACACCACCCCTGACTCGCTTAAACTACGTCCTACTACTACTCGTCCTTTCATAGTCGTTTTGTTGTCACATCTCTGAAACATTTTATTAATGATTATTCTATACAAAAAATAAAGAAAGTCAACAAAAAGTTTTAAAATGTTTTTCAATTCTTTATTTTGCGGCTTTATTGATTGTTGTTAATTTAACATCTTTACTTTTTCTGCCTCTTCAATCCAAAAAATGTTTCACTGACCGAAACTAACGTATACACAACAATTAATGTGATCGTTCGGAATATAGAATCTGCAGTATTTCTTATTATTTTCATTTTCTTTATAATTCCTTTCAGTTTACTTGCAAATTCATGTTATACTATAGCATTCAAGCAGTTTATTTTTACTTAAAGCAATCATAGTCATTTATAAAGAGTATTTTCTAAATCATTGACTATTATCAAATAAGATTTTTATATAACGGAGTGATCATATGAGTAAAACGAAAGCAAAACCGAAAAAAGGTGTAGGACAAGGTACAGGAAGTAAAGGATGGAACCGTTGGCAATCAAGTGCAAAGAAAAAGGCAGCTGCCAAACCATACAAAAGTAAAGGTACAAAGAAGTAATTTAAATAACATTTGATTTCTTTACTTTGTACAAAACAAAATATAATTATTACAACAAAAAAGCTATGCCCTCATACATTTGAAGACATAGCTTTTTTATATTAAATCATTAAAATATCTCGAATTTCTTCCTCTGTGATTGAGGACAATTTCTCTTCTCCCGGCTCAATCACTTCAGCGATTAAATTTTTCTTACTTTCTTGCAGTTCATGCATTTTCTCCTCAATTGTTCCCTGAGCTACTAGCTTTATAACTTGCACTATATTTTTTTGTCCCATTCGATACGCCCTATCGGCCGCTTGTTGTTCAACAGCTGGATTCCACCATAAATCATATAATATTACTGTATCTGCACCAGTTAAATTAAGTCCGGTACCACCAGCTTTTAAAGAAATGAGAAATAGATCTCCTTCTCCTTCGTTAAACCGATCGCACAGCTCTACACGATCCTGCGCTGGTGTACTCCCGTCTAAATAAAAGTATGGAATTGCTTGTCGATTTAACTCACGACCAATAATGGAAAGCATCTTCGTAAATTGAGAAAAAATTAATATTCTCTTCCCTGTACTTCTACATTCCTCTAAAATCTCTAACAGTTGTTCAAATTTAGCTGAACTTCCTTTGTAATCATCAACAAATAAAGCGGGATGACAACAAATTTGTCGCAATCTCGTTAAACCAGCTAAAATTCTAATTTTATTTTTACGTAACGTGTCTTTGTCTAAATGCTTTAACGTTTCTTCCCTTAACTTCGCTAAATAAGCAGCATAGAGACTCTTTTGATCGGGTAATAACTCCGATGATTGTAAGTGCTCTATTTTCTCTGGCAACTCATTTAATACGTCTCCTTTTAATCGTCTTAATACGAATGGTTTCACTCGCTTCGCTATATCTTCACGCCTTAAATCACCGAACTCTTTTCTTCCTGGTAATAATTCCGGGAAGACGACATGGAAGATAGACCATAGCTCTTCTAATGAATTTTCTACAGGTGTACCAGTTAGTCCGAAACGGTATTCAGCTTGAATTGTTTTCACAGCTCTTGCCGTTTGCGTTGTAGGGTTTTTAAACGCCTGTGCTTCATCAAGAAATAGTGTATGAAATGGCCTTGCATATAATCTTATATCTCTTCTCAGTAATGGATATGACGTGATTACGACATCAAATTCCGTTATATCTTTCAAAATTTTCCGGCGCTCTGCTTGGTTTCCATCTGCAATAACTGCTCTAATATGCGGGGCGAATTTTTTCAATTCACTAAACCAATTATAAACAAGAGATGATGGTGAAACGACTAATATTGGCAGTTTCTTTTCTCGAATCTCAGTCAAAACAGAATCTATAAAAGCAATGCTTTGCAACGTTTTTCCAAGTCCCATATCATCTGCTAAAATACCGCCAAAACGGTAATGAGCAAGTGTTTTCATCCATTCGAACCCATATACTTGATACTTTCTCATTTCTGCATTTAAAGTATTTGGCACAGCAAACTTTAATTTTTTCGGATTTTGAATGTTTTCTACTAACTCTTGAACTGAATCATCCAAACTTAAAACATTGCCTTCGTGAAGTCCGTTCATCCATTTTACACTCCGAATAAGCGGAACATTTACCTCTTCTCCATGTAAAAATTCTTTCCGAATACCTGATTCTTTTATAAACTGATTAATTTCATTAAACTCTTTACTCTCTAGCGACAAAAACGAACCGTTCGTCAATCGATAATATTTACGTTTCTCTTCAAGGGCCACTAATACACCTTTAATTTCTGCTTCTGGTATTCCTTTTATATCAAAACGAAATGACAACCAATCAATTCTTTCTTTTCTTCTCACTCTAATAAGAGGAACTGCATCCCCTTTACTAATTCGCAATTTGATTGCTGTCGTCGCATAAATATCAACTAAACCTTTTAATGTTGGCACGACGTGATATAAAAAGTTATACTCAGTTTCTTCATTATGCATAAAGTAACCGCCTTCTGTTTTTGCAAAGGCACTTTCACTCATAATGTCTAAAATCTCTTTTTCTTTTTTCTCATCACGATTAAAAACAGACGGCTGTCCATCCTCTTCTAGCGGATTAATCATGACGTTCCCATAGTGAAATTCAAGACCTGCTAATAAGCGATTTTTCACGCGGTCTAAATACAATTTCGCTTTTAGCGAAGGTGTTTCAACACGATCCGATATTACTTCATCAATGTGTACAGTTCCGAGCTTCATTAATCCTGGTACAACTTTCGCGACGAAATGTTCCATCTTACTTTCTGGAATATAAAACTGATTACTATTTGAGCGACTCATCATCTTTTGTAATTCAATAAGTCGCATACAATCTTCAATGTGTAAGTGATATAATTTCCCACCATAAAGTGCATTGTTATACATATCCATAACTTGTACACGATTTAGACCATCTATATGAAGTGTAAATCCGCCATTATTTCCCCTCGTAAATTCAAAGTGTAACGGCAACAAACCTTTTGAAACTTGTAATCCCTGAAACAGTTGTTTATTTTGTTTCAGCTGTACATATTCAACTTTAGAAAGTGAAGAGAGCATATCTTTCCATGAAGCTGGTGGTATAAATATCATACTTTCATCTTGTTTCGCATGTACTTCTAGCGCATCCTCATACATTTTTTCGTTATGATACATTTTAATGAGCTGCTGAATAATTGCATCCGTTTCTTGTTTAAAACTATGTACATCTGGTGTATATGTAAATTCATTTGAACAATGAAAAGACTCTCTTTTCTCCACCTTAGAAAGAAATTCTCTAATATGATTTATGAAATACACCTTGGCAAGTTTCAATTGAATTCCAAGAAGAGCACCACCACTTCTCGTAGCTACTGGTGTACATATAAACTCAACATCTAATATTTCACGTGTATCAAAACGGTGTTGTTTACTTTTTGGCCTCAGTGGTTTGTCTGCAAACAGCTGAAACATACCACTTGTCAATTGATCATTTCTGTTACTAGTGGAGCTCATTCCACCTGTTTGTTGATTATAGTTTATTTGTATTAATACTGCTGCAACATGTTGACAGTACGTTTGAAAAGACGCTAATGAAGGACAACTACATTCTGCAACAACATCACCCTTTTTGGCTTTTGCTACTGTAACATGGAAATCCTCGTTCCCTTTTACTGTCGCCTCACAAATTTCTTTATTTTCATCGTAATGATCTATTATCACTTTATTTGATTTATAATAGGTTTCACCTCTTTTATATGAGGTCTCTCCGCACACTTCTTTAATAATCGATTTATTCAATGTGAAACTCATCGCTTTGACACTTCCTTAATATAAAACCATTTTCTCTTACTTAACATTTTACATGCTCCACGAGAAAATATAAAATGTTGATTTAACAAAAAAAGATGCTTATTTATAAGCATCTTCTTCACTCTATCTCCATCAACCTCTTCGCCTCAAAATACAACACTTGAATAAACTTCTTCGTATTAATTCGCGTATGACCAGAAGATGCGAGTTCATCTTTCGTCATTTCTGTCATCCGTTTTCTAACTACGGTGAAATCGAAAAATTTTGGAGCATAGCTTTCAAATTTTGGATTTGAAAAGTCTGTTAGTCCTAAAGAAGCCAAATGATTTAACGACTGATAAATAGCTCGACGTACTCTTTGTTCAGACGCTTTTTTCTCTTTATCAATATCCGCACCTAAAGCTAGATCCCCTAATTTCCTTATCGTAATATGATGAAAAATTTCTTTTAACGCAGGAAAGCCAAACTCAAATGTCTGTGCCTTTTCTTGACCATATAAATATTCCAGCATACTAAGTAAATCTTTACTTCCATTCTCTCCCGCAATACCGAGTTCTGATAGTAAAAAGCGTCCTAAATCCCCTATCTTTTTTCCTTCTTGCACTGGTTCAGTACGCAATTGCGGTTTTTCCCACTGAAACACGTTATTCAATGATTTTTGAATATCATGTATAGAACGCTCCAATCTAATACGCTCCATCACTTTGCGTACAACAGATACAACTTCGATTTTATTTAATGGTTTTGTAATATAATATTCTACACCAAGTGTATATGCCTCACCTATAAGCTGCTTCGATTCCACTTGAGAAATCATAATGATTTTCCCCGTGAAAGTTGACGCAATGTGACGAACTGTTTCAATTCCGTCCCTCATCGGCATCAACAAATCAATAAATAAAATATCTACTTTTTTAAAATTTAGTTGATCCGCTTCAATAAAAGCTCCGTCATCCGCCTCACCAATTACTTCTCCAAGATCTCCATCTTCAATAATTTGCGAAAGCATCGAACGGAAAACTTCATCATCGTCTACGATATAATAAAACAAATCTATTCCCCTTCCCGCTTTAAACTACCCTCTGGTAAACAAACGATAAACTTACATCCTCTTTTATTTTCTCGGCCTTCTAATCTCACTTCTCCGCCTAGCTCTGTTACCATTTCATTTATGTAAGAAAGCCCAATACCAGTTGACGGTGTTCCCGTTTGATCATACTTGGAAGTAAATCCTGGCTTAAATACTAATTTCTTATACTTTTGTGCAATACCAGGTCCATCGTCAATTACTTCAAAAAATATATGTTGATCTCTTTTATATAGCTTAATAATAACGACACCTTTATCTTCAATTGCTTCAACTGCATTTGCAGCGAGGTTATTAAAAATTGATAGAACTGTATACACGTGGTATGCAGCATGCTCACCTTCTATATGTTTAGAAAAACGTATATCCTTTTCTAGCATTTCAGCATACTTCTCGTTTATTCTAACAATCATTTCTGCTAACTCATGTCCTTCTACATATTCAGCCACATTTTTATCTAATAACAGTTTAGATAACCCTGCAAATATCCTTTGATTATCCTTTTTTATTTCATGCACTTCCCCCGCTATTTTCAATGCTGTTTTACTACTTGAATCAGCGCTTACTTGTAAATTTCGATATAGTTGATATGCTTCTTGTGTAATTAACTCCGCATTTTGTAACGTCTTTTTCAAATGAACAGATTCCACATATAAATTAGAAAGATGCATTAACATATTTTCATTTTCTTTTCGAACTTGCGATTCTTTTAATTTCGTTTCATATAAATTCATCATATTTAAAAAACCAAGTGCAAAGAAACTACGAAAAATAGCAATAATAATAAGTTTATTCACTTCAGAAATCGTTATTGTTGTACCTAGTACTAACATGTGATAAAACGCAAGTTCTGACATACTTGCAACAATTTCAATTGAAATTCCAAGGCATCCAATAATGATTGGTTTCTGATGGAACTTATTTACCCTACAAAGCGAAAAAAAACTGCCATAAATAAAATAATAGAAGAACACAGGATAACGCAAATAAAATGATTCTGTCATATGAAATGAACCTTGCATGATCCAGTCAAGACATACTCGGAATAAGACTACAGATATACCAACAAGAATACCTGCAACTCCTGCTGGTACTCTTCTTAAAAATAATAATAAAAAGAAGAATAGCGGTGTACCGAAGCTAACTCGAAACGTATCATTAAAGGGATGAAAGTTCAGCTCCCCAGCAATCGGAACAACGACCATTAATATAATTAAAAGGGACATATCTTTCTTCCATAATTGATTCCAATTCAAAGGTGACACTTCCTATACTTTTTTCAGTAGTAAAAGTGAAAGCCCGCTTATTGTTATAAACGGGCTTTCTTTCTATATTCTAACCTTTTCTACCGCTTTTATTTGGCGATACTCTGGCTTCCACATTGCTTCTTGCACTGCCATCTTGATATCGTTATCACTTAAGTTCACTCTTGCAACACCTTCTGCAACTGCAACTTTCGCTACTTCAATTGCAACCATTTCTGAGATATTACGTAATTCTTCGACCTCTGGTAAAATAGGTGCTCCTGGCTGACTTGTATCTACCATACTTGCAACTGCTTCAGCAGCCGCTGCGAACATTCCATCCGTCATGACGCTTGCTCGTACTACAATTGTTCCAAGACCAAGCCCTGGGAAAATAAGTGCATTATTTGATTGTCCAATCACATACGTTACACCGTTATATGTAACTGGTTCAAATGGACTTCCTGTTGCAACTAACGCTCTTCCTTCTGTCCACTCGATTAAATCTGCTGGTTTTGCTTCAGCAAGTGGCGTCGGATTCGACATTGGTAAAATGATTGGTCTTTCTACGTGAGAAGCCATTTCTTTAATAATCTCTTCTTTAAATGCACCTGCAACAGTAGATGTACCAATTAAAATTGTCGGTTTTACATGTTTCACAACTTCAGCAAGTCCGATCACATCATTTTCTTTCCACTCACTTACTTCTGCTTCTTTTCTTGCGTACGGAATTTGGAAATCAAGAAGATCTTCCATATTATCTGTAACTAACCCGTTACGATCAATACACCAGAAACGCTTATATGATTCTTCTTCAGATACACCTACGCGGACCATCGCATCTCTAACTTGATCTGCGATACCGATTCCAGCCGTACCAGCACCAAATACAACAACGCGGTGTTCACTTAGCGGTACACCAGAAGCTTTCACTGCCGATAATACTGCCGCAAGTGAAACTGCACCTGTACCTTGAATATCATCATTAAACGTACAAACGTCATGACGGTATTTATCTAAAATTTTTCGTGCGTTACGAGAGCTAAAGTCTTCCCAATGTAAAAGTGCTTTCGGGAATTGTTTATTTACCGCTTGTACAAACGTATCAATAAATTCATCGTAAGCTTCACCTGTTATACGAGGGTGACGATTTCCAATATAAAATGGATTGTTTAATAGTTCCTCACGGTTTGTACCTACATCTAAAATTACCGGTAATACGCGGCTAGGATCGATTCCAACTGCGGCAGTGTAAACAGCTAATTTTCCGATTGCGATATTAATACCGCCAACACCCCAATCACCAATTCCTAATATACCTTCTCCATCTGTTACAACGACTAAATCAATATTTTCAGCTGTTGCACCGATATTGGCAAACGCTTCTTCAATACCTGATGGGTCGTTAATTGATAAGTAAATACCACGTGGTTTACGATATTCATGGCTATACCTTTGAATTGCTACACCGACAGTTGGTGTATATACAATCGGTAACATTTCACGTAAATGATCTGTTAATATACGATAAAATAATACTTCATTTCGATCATGTAACGCAGTTAAGTATACATTCTTTAATAAATCATCCGGCTGCGAACTAAATTGTTCGTATGCTCGGCGTGCCTGTTCTTCTAACGTTAAAACCGCTGGCGGTAATAACCCTTTTAAACCTAACTCTTCTCTTTCATTTTGTGTGAAAGCTACCCCTTTATTTAAAAGTGGTGTTGATAATACTTCTGCTCCTCTTAATGTTGTTTCTAATGCACCATTAGAAGCTACTGTAAACTTGCTCATAACATCCCTACCTCTATTCATATATAGCATTTCTATATTGTAAACAAAAAAGAGGGGCTTGTCCCCCCTCTTCTTTTAATTTTTCTTTAAAAGAGTTGCTCCTGCAATCCCTGGATGTGTCATTTCGAATGGATCTAGAATTAACTCTAAGTCTTCTTGTGACAGTACACCATTTTTCACACAAAGTTCTCGAACGGATTGCCCTGTCGCAATTGCTTCTTTCGCAACGCGAGCTGCAGCTTCATAACCGATATGAGGGTTCACGGCTGTAATAATTCCTACACTTTTCTCAACATACTCTTTTAAGCGATCTTCATTCGCTTCAATTCCTTTTAAGCAATTATCTGTAAAGGCACGGAAACCGTTATTCATAATGCTAATTGATTGCAGTAAGTTGAAAACAAGTACTGGTTCCATAACATTTAATTCTAATTGTCCTGCTTCTGAAGCAAGGCAAATCGTATGGTCATTACCAATTACTTGGAACGCAATTTGGTTAATAACTTCTGGCATAACAGGGTTTACTTTCCCTGGCATAATAGAAGAACCTGGTTGACGAGCTGGTAACATAATTTCAGCTAAACCAACACGTGGACCTGATGCCATTAGACGAAGGTCATTCGCAACTTTAGACATATTCATCATACATACTTTAAGTGCTGCAGATACTTCAGTATAAGCATCCGTATTTTGCGTCGCATCTACTAAATCTTCTGCACCAACAAGCGGTAATTCACTGATTGCAGCTAAATGTTTTACAACTGCTTCAATATATTCTGGATCTGCATTTAAGCCTGTACCAACTGCAGTCGCTCCCATATTTACTTCATATAAATGTTGACGTGATTGCTTAATACGTTTCATATCACGTTCAAGTACGCGAGAATACGCTTTAAATTCTTGTCCAAGGCGAATTGGCACAGCGTCTTGTAAATGTGTACGACCCATTTTAATAACATGGTCGAACTGTTCTGCTTTTAATTCAAATACATCATGCATATAACCCATCGTTTGTAATAAGCCTTCTAATGCATTTAATGTTGCGATATGAATCGCCGTTGGGAATGCATCGTTTGTTGATTGCGCCATATTTACATGACTATTTGGACTAATATAGTGATAGTCTCCCTTTTCCATTCCTAATAATTCAAGAGCACGATTGGCAATGACTTCATTTGCATTCATGTTCATTGAAGTACCTGCTCCGCCTTGAATTGGATCTACGATGAAATGATCATGCCATTTTCCATCAAGAATTTCTTGAGCAGCTTCTGCGATCACGCCACCCTTGTTCAATTCCAATCTTCCTACATCTGTATTCGCAAGTGCTGCTGCTTTTTTTACAATTGCGAATGCTCTAATTAAACCTTCATGGATTTTGTATCCTGTAATTGGGAAGTTTTCAACTGCACGCATCGTTTGTACGCCATAGTATGCATAGTTTGGTACTTCTTTTTCACCTAAAAAATCTTTTTCAATTCGAACACCATTTTTAACTTCAGTTAATGTTGCCATGATTATTCACTCCTTAACGATTTCTTATGCTGCTTTTGTTTCTTTGACTGTTTCTACATATTGTTTTGCTTTCTCATTATCGAATTCGCCTTCCCACTTCGACATAACAATGGCCGCTAATGCATTTCCTAATACATTGACAGATGAGCGAATCATATCTAAAATGCGGTCAATTCCCGCAATTAACGCGATACCTTCTAGTGGTAGCCCCATTGAACCTAACGTTGCTAATACAACAACGAACGATGCACCTGGAACTCCCGCCATACCTTTGGATGTTAACATGAGAACGAATAATAACGTTATTTGCTCCGTTAGTGACATGTGCACACCGTACATTTGGGCAACAAACAATGCCGCTAACGCTTGATAAATAGCCGATCCAGTCAAGTTAAATGTATAACCTGTCGGAATTACGAAAGAGGCAACTGCCTTCGGACAACCGAACTCTTCCATTTTTCTCATTATATTAGGTAAAACAGCTTCTGAACTTGCTGTCGTAAACGAAAGAATCAGTTCTTCTTTTAAAATTTTTATTAATGTAAAAATGTTTACTCCAACCATTCGTGCATTAATACCTAATACAATCACAACGAATAGTATAACAGTTACGTATACAGCTAGCACTAGTTTTCCTAGCGGAAGTAATGTTGCTACACCAAATTTTGCAACTGTAACGGCAATTAATGCGAATACACCAAATGGTGCAAATTTCATAACTTGATTTGTAACCCAAAACATTGCTTCGAGTACGCCTTCAAAGAAGTTAAAAACAGGCTTTCCTTTTTCCCCAATTGCCGCAACTCCTAAGCCGAATAATACTGAGAAGAATATAATCGGTAATAGGTCACCTTGTGCAATCGATTCAAATACGTTTTTTGGTACAATGTGAACAATTGTCTCAGCAAAACCTTTCTTCTCCGTTGCATCTGCTGTTTGTTTATAAGAAGAAATATCACTTTGCTGTAAATTACTCATATCAACACCAGTACCTGGTTGGAATATATTCGCTGCAAGTAATCCCATTAAAATAGCAATCGTCGTAATAATTTCGAAATAAAGAATTGTCTTACCGCCCAGTTTCCCAAGCTTTTTCATATCTCCTACACCAGCTACCGCAACAATTAATGCTGAAATAACAATTGGTACTACAATCATCTTAATTAAGTGAATAAATATATCCCCAATTGGTGTGATATAAGAAATCGCCGTTTTATTGCCATAAAAGACTGCCCCTACTACAATCCCTAAAACAAGCGCGACAAAAATTTGTGTTGCCAATCCGAATTTTTTCATTTATGTTCATCCCCTTCATGCGAACGCTTTCAATTTGAATTTATAAAAGCTACTCACACATCTTATAAGCGAACCTACAAAATCATACAAAAACCTACAAGTTCGTCACAAAAAATTCAAATATTTTTCTTCTTTTTTTCATTGACACCATTTTGTTAAAAAACGATAAAATAAACTTGATAAGCAATCAGATTATTTCGTATAATCAAAAAGATATATACTTACAACAAATCAAAAGGAAAAGGAGTGGATGTTATGAAAAACTATACAAAGCAATTCGTCCTATCTTCTTCTTTTCTTTTTCATTTTCTTAAAAAGGAACAAAGGCATTCGCCTTTGTTCCTTTTTTATTGCGATCTATATAGGGGGAATTGTTATGAGACCATATAAACGTGTCTTAATTAAATTAAGCGGCGGTGCACTTGCCGATCAAACTGGAAATAGCTTTAACTCCAAACGATTAGAACATATCGCAAACGAAATTTTATCCATTGTTGATTTAGGTATCGAAGTATCCATCGTCATCGGTGGCGGTAACATTTTTAGGGGGCATCTAGCTGAAGAATGGGGAATCGATCGCGTAGAAGCTGATAATATCGGTACACTAGGTACAATCATTAACAGCTTAATGCTTCGCGGTGTTTTAACAAGTAAAACAAATAGAGAAGTACGCGTTATGACTTCCATTCCATTTAATGCAGTAGCTGAACCATACATTCGCTTGCGTGCAGTCCACCATTTAGATAACGGTTATATCGTTATCTTTGGAGGCGGAAACGGCCAACCGTTCGTGACAACAGATTATCCAAGTGTACAAAGAGCCATCGAGATGAATAGTGATGCCATATTAGTCGCAAAACAAGGGGTCGATGGCGTCTTTACAAGTGATCCAAAGCATAATAAATCAGCAAAAATGTACAGCAAACTAAACTATAATGATGTCGTTAGACAAAATATACAAGTCATGGATCAAGCGGCATTACTGCTTGCCCGGGACTACAATTTACCAGCACACGTCTTTAACTTTGATGAGCCTGGTGTCATGAAGAAAATATGTTTAGGCGAACATGTGGGGACGTTGATCAATGATGATGTTACGATGCTGGTGCATGAAAAATAATAATTCCCCACCAAAAAGGGTGCCTTTTGTAGGCACCCTTTCCTAATTCATCATCACAAATAGAAGTCAACCAATCCCGCCACTTTCTCCTTACAACGCTCCCAAAAAGATAACTTTTCAAAAAACTCTTTCGTCATTTCTTTCGAATCATGAAAATCCTCTGTTAACGCCTTATTAACTTGTCCTACAATAGGACCACCATAAATATAAAAATTCATTTCATCATTTATATTGAAGCTACGCGAAGTAAAGTTTGTTGTACCAATAACGGTTAATTCATTATCAATAAGCATTAATTTACCATGGAACATTCCTTTTTTATAACCATATACAGTAATCCCATTATTAACAGCTTGACGTATGTATGGATACGCCGCTTCTTTTATAAGAGGTAGATCCGGTTTATATGACCAAAGTATTTTTACTGTAACACCACGCTTTTGCGCCGCGATTAAAGCATTCATAGATTCTTTATTTTTCGCTATAAAATACGGTGTTGCAATTACAATGGAGTGCTGAGCTTGTTTTATGAGCTCTATATATTTTTCAGCAACGTAATGCCCATTGTAACTAGTCATAGTATGTAATGTAGTCCCTTTACTAGCTTTATTCGTACTTCTCTTTATCTCTTCTTTCGTATCTCGTTTCCAATCTAAAGCGAATTGCTGTTCTAAATCTTTTGCTCCTTCTCCTTTAAGCCGCACATGATAATCACGCCAATATCCAAATCGCTTATCTTTCCCTAAGTACTCATCTCCTATATTAAATCCGCCTGTATAGCCAATTTCTCCATCAATCGTCGTAATACGGCGATGATTACGATGGTGAAGTGAATAAAATCCGAATGGTAATGTAGGTTTTCTACTATATGTAAAATGTACACCACTTTCCCGCAATTCATTTATCACCTTTCTTTCAAATGATAAATCATTAATGCGATCAACTGATAAATAGACGTTTAATCCTTCTTTTGCCTTCTCTTTTAATAAGTTTAAAAAAGTATGGCTACTTTTATCATCCGACAAAATGAAGAAATAAGTGTAGATGGAGCTTTTCGCTTCTCTTATATCAGTAAATAATTGTTTATAAAAAGGCTTCCCTTCTACATATAATTGAAAGTCACTATAATGAGGCGCATACTCTGTCGGCATGTTTTTCCCAGCTTCCATTTTCCTACCTAAGGTAACATCGATATGCATCCATATTAAAATAAAAACGAAAATAGCAATAACAATAGAAGTAACTCGCAATATTTTTTTAATCATTTTAATTTCCTTCCGCTCATTTTCTTTCCACCTTTCTATTTTGTCATTCAAATTTAGATTTCATGCTTCATACAAAAAAGGATGCGACTTAACGTCACACCCTTTTCATATTAAACAAAGTTTCTCGCATCATTATTTCTTCCAAACTTATAAATAGCAATTAAGAAGAATGCTACCGCAAAGGCGAATAAGATTAAAATGTTTAAATACAAATCTGAAATTGGAATTCCTTGTTGTAGTTTTGATACTGTGTCTAATAGCCATCTCTGCGGAAGAAAATCAGCTACTTTTTGTACTGCTTTTGGCATAATGTCATACGGAAAATAGCATCCAGCAAGTAAACATGTCGGTACAATAACCATATTTTGCAGTGCATTTGCCGATGCTGAGTTTTTCGAAAAAGCTACAAGGACTAATGATATTCCAATTGCGATTAATGCAAATAGCATTAGTACGCCCATCATCACTATGAAAGGCATATTGATATTCGTATGAAAAACATTCGTTAGGAATAGGATTGTAATCAAAATTTGTACTGTTAGTATTATCATATTTACCCCGACATTAGATAATATAAATTTCTTCCCATCTATCGGCGTTGATAAGAGTCTAAAATACGTTCTATTTTCTTTTTCTTTTAAAATATAACCTGATAAGTTCGCTGCTGAAAATAGCATAAACATAATAAGATAACCCATCGTTTGGTTTGTCATATCTTTATTTTTCGAAGTATCTTCTAGCGTCTCAGTTTTCATTTTAATTGAACCTTTTTGATATCCTGCGTACATACTATCAAATGCACTTTGATCTGTACCTGCTATTTTACTAATAGCTGCTATATTATCAATATAATTATATAAATATGATTTTATAAATCCTGTTACTTGATCACCTTTAATCGATGAAATTTCAATATGCTCTGGTTTCCCTTCTCGAACACTTTTTGAAAAACCAGAATCTAATGTAATAACTCCATCAAGTTTTTTGGAAGTGAGTTTATCTTCTACTTCAGACTCCTTAACCTTACTCACATTCACATGATTTAATCCTTCTAAAAACTTTATCGTATCATTTGCTATCGGCTCATTTTCTTTATTTACAATCCCGATATTTAACGTTCCTTGCCCTGCATTTCCGTATATCGAGAAGGAAATGAGCGTCCCTATTATCGGCAAGCTAATTATAATGAGTAAACTTTTTTTATTTTTCAAAAGCACAGATAACGTTTTTTGTATGAGCCATAAAATATCCTTCATACTATAGCCCCTCCCGTCTACGTAATGCAATAATTGCAATTAATAAAAAGAGTGCTGAAATTCCAATGTTTAAAGAAATGACTGGTAGTGCTGCCCCTACATCATTCGCATAAATAATTTTCATAACAGCTGTATTTGCCCAAGTTAATGGCGATAAGTTCGTAACGAAATTTTCTTCTACTACGAAATATGCACCTCCAAAAATAGAAGCTAATTGCACAACAACCATAATAATTGCCCTAGACGCTTCAGCTGTTTTCGTAATATATCCGATTCCTAAACCGAAGCTAATTGCTAGAAAGACTTGTGTTAATAAAATAAGAAATATGATTCCAAGATGGTCGCCCCAATTCGCTTGAAAAACAAATTTACTAAATAACATGACGAGTAATATGCACAGGGCATTTGCTACTAGGCTACCAAGTACTTTTCCAATGAATATTTCAGCTTTACTTATAGGTGCAGCAATGAGACGATCTCCTGTTTTACGTATTCGTTCTCCTCGAATTAAAGAACTCGCTCCCATCGCAGCATATAGTGCAATCATCGTTGTCATTACAACCGCATAGTAATCCATAGAACCTGGTTTTTTCGCAGCTTGTAAAGATGTTTCTTTTATATAATCATTATGATTTCCGTTTGAAATAACCGTACTAACCTTAGTAGGATCTACTTTTGCAACTTCGACCGCTACATTGTACTTATCAACAAATGTTGTAAGCATTCCTTCCACAATACTTCCCTCAATACTACTTTTGTCACTTCCATAAAATTTTGCACCATCTTTATTTAACTCTACATAAGCGGCATATTTATTTTGCTTCACTTCTTCTTTCCCATCTATACTGCCGGAAGCTTTTTTAAAATGAATACCTGATTTATCCACTTCTTTCGTAAATGCTTCAAATGATTGAGAAAACGTGCTACTCGCTTCATCTTTATATAGCACTTGTATATCTTTAATCGAATGACTATCACTATTAAATGCGTTGGTTAACGCTGTTCCTAACACAAGCATAAGCACAATCGGAAATGCTAACATAAAAACTAAAGTCCTTACGTCTCTGAAATCTCTTTTAATATGCATAATTGCAATATTGAAGATGTTCAATTGATGAACCTCCCTTTACCTTTTCTTCATTTACTTTTTATTTATCTCGTAAGTTTCTTCCCGTCAATGTAAGAAATACTGTTTCTAAGTTGGGAGCCTGCTCCTCTAATGAACGAATTTCAATATCATGATTGATACAGTGTTGAATGATTTTATTTAAATTATTTAATCCCGCATCAGAATTCACTTTAATTACGTTTTCTTCAATTTGAACTGCTTTCACACCGTTGATCTCTTTTAACTTTTCTACATCTAAATTTTCTACTGACTTCACTTCAATCCAAATATCTTTCGTATCTGTAATAATCGCTTTTAACTGTTCTTTCGTACCTTCTGCAATCACTTTACCGTGGTCGACAATTGCGATTTTCGTACAAATCTCTTCTACTTCTTCCATGTAGTGGCTCGTGTAAATAATAGTGCTTCCCATTTCATTTAACTTCCGGACAGACTGAAGAATATAGTTTCTTGACTGCGGATCAATTCCAACTGTCGGTTCATCCATAATAATTAACTTCGGTCTATGTGCAATTGCACAAGCGATATTCAATCTTCGCTTCATCCCGCCAGAAAAGTTTTTCGGATAACTTTTCTGTTTATCACTAAGTCCTACAAATTGAAGTGCTTCCTCTACTCTCACTCTTAGTTCGGCCCCTCTTAATCCGTACAATCCAGCAAAGAACTTCACATTTTCATAAGCAGTTAACTCTTCATAAATCGCAATATCTTGCGGAACAATACCAATATTCATCTTTGCAAATCGATTATGTTTCTTTATATTTTTTCCTAGTATGCTAATTTCGCCTTCATTACTTCTTAACAAACCAGCAATCATATTAATTGTCGTACTCTTACCAGCACCATTCGATCCTAAAAAGCCAAATATTTCTCCTTCTTTAATAGATAAAGACATATTATCAACTGCGATGAAATCACCAAATTTTTTCGTTAAATTTTTAATTTCTAATGTATTCATCATTTCACCCCTATTTCGGTTTCTCTGCTGTTATTATAAACAAAAAGAATGAACCTGCTCAGTGCAGAAGTTCATTCTTTTCACATGAGAATATTCACTTTTTTCATATGAGATGATTCATCTTCGTCCCATTCTCTTATATCGGAAACAACATTGTCACTGAAAAACCACTTGTTCCATCTACAATAATTTTGCCGTTTACTGATGCTGTTCGCTCCTCCATCCCCATAATACCGAGACCTTTCTTAACAAGAGCTGCGCCTTTCCCGTTATCCTTCACTTGCACCTTAACCATCTTGTTAAGCACATGAATATCTATAGAAATAACTGTCGCATCAGCATATTTCATTGCATTTGTTAGTGCTTCTGTAACATTCTCACCGATAATTTTCCACTGAATGGGAGAAATCATATCTAAGTTCCCTTTGTATACAAAAGGAATATTCACATCATTCTTACCGGCAAATTCCTCTATGAATAATTTCATACGATGAATACCAATTTGCTCAGTTGGTGGCTTCATATTTTTTAATGTAATGCGAATACTTTCAATTCCATCTTTTGAAATGTGAATTGCATTTTGTAATAACTCCGCAGATTTTTCTTTATCTATTTCCATTAACCTTTTTGCTGCTTCCATTTGAATAAGTGCACCCGTCATCGAGTGACCAATTTTATCATGAATTTCTTGCGATAACCGATTTCTCTCTTCTAGCTTAAATGTGTATTCAGATTGTCTTATGTACTCTTTATTTTCATGTAAACTTTTCGTAAGTCGTTGCATATCTTTTCGCATTTTATCATTTTGCGATTCAAGCTTTACTACACGCGATATATATCGATCTGCCATAGTTAAAACGAGAAAAGTAAATGCAACAATTAATCCATAAGTCATTCGAATACTTTCATCTGCAATCGTAATTGGGAGCATCATAATGACAAAGCGTGGCCAATTCTTTTCTATGTAATGGAATGTAATTTCGTATAAGTTCAAAGGTAAAAACAAAATAAAAAATGGATGAACCCTCCATGTAAATAACATAACTACGCCAATGGACATACAGATTAATATTTTTTTATACGTATCTTTTTTAAATATAGAAATCATTACGTTTACAGAGAGGTAAATAAGTAAAGTAAATATAACCCATGGTAAATTTGCTACATTTACGTAAATATAACTAAACACAATATATAAAAAGACAATTAATTTACTTACAGTTAACCAAAATTCCATATCATTAATCTACTTTCCCTGTTAAGTAATAAATCGCAATTTGTGTGCGATGTTCAAGTTCAGTTTTCCCTAAAACTGACGTAATATAATTTGCAATTGTTCCCTCAGATATAAAAAGCTGTTTCGAAATTTCTTTATTTGAGAAACCTTTTGCAATTAATGCGATAATACTAAGCTCCCTTTCTGTGAAAAGGCTCTTATCAATTTTACATTCTTCCTCTTTACTTTCCATTAAATTAGACTTAATTTTATCAAGAACAACATCTTGCATAACAGTTTGACCGTTATAAACCCCTTTTATCGCATCACGAATACGCTCCGGATCGTTATTTTTTAATAAATAACCTTTCGCTCCGTTTTTTACTGCATCCAAAATATATTCATCATCATCAAACGTCGTTAAAATAAGCGGTTTTGTTTTCGTCTCTTCACAAATGAACTTCGTCGCCTCTACCCCGTTCATATTTGGCATGCGAACATCTAATAGAGCGATATCAACATCGTTCTTTTTGCAATACTCCACTGCTTCTTTTCCATCATTTACTGTATCTACAACTTCAAACTCTTCATATGTATTTAAAATAATTTTCATGCCTTCTCTAATAAAAGAGTTATCATCCGCTATTAATATTTTAATTTTCATGTTTGTTAGTATGGCCCTTCCCCTACTAACATTCACATCCTTTCTTCCCGTAACATTTCCTACTTGCTCATTATATACTTCTCTTTACCATTTTTTCACACCTTTTTTCATCTAGCACTCCTGCAAAAAATATATTATTCTTTTTTTACAAAATGTGTAGGGTGACTTATCATTCTTTACGTCTATATAATAGAATGCGTCAAAAAGGAGGGAGAGACCGATTGAGGAAAAACAATTAATTGAAAAAGCACAGCAAGGAAGCGAGCATGCTTTTCGTATCCTTGTACAAACATATCGTCATTATATTTTTCAAGTTATCTTTTCTATTTTAAGACATGAAGAAGATGCTAAAGATGTTACACAAGAAGTATTCGTAAAAATTCATACCTCTCTCCCAAATTATCAATTTCGCGGATTAAAAACGTGGATGGCACGTATTGCCACCAATCACGCTATTGATTATAAGAGAAAGAAAGCTAGAGAACACGAAGAACTCTCCTTATGTAAAGAAACAGAGGAAAATATAAAATCCTCTCATAACATTGAAGCTTTACTATTGACGAAAGAGCAAAAATTACTTATTGCTCAAAAACTGAGAGAACTTCCGGAAAATTACCGTGACGTTGTTCTCGCGCATTACTTAGAGGAAAAAAGCTATCAAGAAATTGCTTTCCAAGAAAACATCGAAGTGAAAACAGTAGAAATGAAACTGTATCGGGCAAGAAAATGGATAAAAAAACATTGGAAGGAGGAAGAGTTTCTATGATGCATTATTCAAAAGAAGATTGGCGCAATTATACATTAGATTTTATAGAAAACAATGAACGTAAATCTATGGAAGAACACCTTTATGAATGTGATCATTGTTTAGCACTTTATATGGAAAATATTGATGAACAACATGAAAACCTTCCAATGATAAATGATGATTCATTTACGAACGAAGTTATGACGCAAATTAATTTTGAAACGCTACAACCTAATGAAAATATAAAAACAAACTCACTAAAACGCACAATTATTCACTACATAATTGCGACTGCAGCTACAATTATTTTTATGGTAAGTGGTTTATTCCAATATATTTTTACAGCGACATCAAATTTCGAGAAATCTTCAAAACATAACGAGTCTTCTATCTCACAACAAATTGTAAACAAATCGGTAGATACATCAAAAAAGGACGGAGGTTTAAAGCATGAATAAAAACCCCTTTTTAGCACTTGTATTAGGGCTAATTCCTGGGCTTGGACATTTATACTTAAAAAAGCTAGGACGGTTTATTCTATATAGCGGAGGATCTTTATTTCTATTCTCCTTTGCAGTATTTTGTACCATAGTAGTAAGAGGACGTGATATTGCTTTTCTTTCTCTATTTTTACTAGCTGTTCTATGGGTAATTAACTTACTAGATTTAGTTATCACCATTATAAAACAAACGAAAAAACAAGAAGCTGGAGAATTGATAAATTCCTCTAAAGAGAGCGAGCGATTTTATATCATTCTCCTATCCATCATCCCTGGACTTGGCCATTTCCAATTAGGACTTATGCAACGTGGACTTACATTTTTAGTAGCTTGCACAGGAATCGGAAGTATGATTATTTTCGTTGCACTTTTAACATCGCAAGAAAGTTTTCTTATCTTCCTTATTACATTACCTGTTTTATGGATTTACAATTTCTTCGATGTTGTTCAGCAACTCCAGAAAAAAGAACGTGGCGAGCAACTAGATGACCGTACTATTTTCGAAGATTTTGAAGAACATCGAGAGCAAGGAAAGAAAAGTAAAACATTTGCTTCTATTTTAGCGATGTTCCCTGGAGCAGGTCATATGTATTTAGGTTTACAACGCCGTGGTCTTCAGCTTATGGCAGCCTTTTTACTATCTATTTATTTACTCGACTTATTAAGACTTTCTGCGTTTTTATTTTTAGTACCAATCATTTGGTTCTATAGCTTTTTTGATGCGTTACAGCAAACAGCAAAATACGGAAAAGAACGAGTACAAGACGAACCCATTATCGATTATTTTATAAATCATCAAAGATGGATCGGTATCGGATTAATTACACTCGGTGGTTATTATTTATTAAATCAAACAGTCCTTCCTATTTTGAATGATTATTTTGTAACTATATTTAATATTCATCTTAGTGAACTATATTATCGCTATTTCCAGACATCTATCGTTGCGCTCCTTTTAATTGGCGGCGGCTTTAAATTGTTACTTGGAAATAAAGAAAACAAAGGTGGGACAAGCGAATGAGGACTTGGCGTGTTGGAACATTCTCAATGGGGCTTTCTATTATATCGTTAGGATGCTTTTTACTATTTTCAGTCGTAAAAGGAATTCAAGTATTAGATACACTAACTGCATGGTGGCCAGTTTTACTTATCATACTTGGAGCTGAAGTTTTACTATACCTTCTATTTTCTAAGAAGGAACAATCATTTATTAAATATGATATTTTTAGTATTTTCTTTATCGGTGTTTTAGGAAGCGTCGGAATTGCTTTTTACTGTTTATTATCAACTGGATTACTAGAAGAAGTTCGTCACTCTATTAACACAACGAGGCAAACGAGTAATATTCCAGACGGACAATTTGATATACCTGAATCTATCAAAAAAATCGTAGTAGATGCAGGTCATCAGCCTCTATCGATAGAGGGAAATAATACAAATCAAATTCACCTTTTGGGAACTTATGAAATGACGACGAAAGCAAATGAAAAACTCAATTTAAAACGAGATGATTTCCTTTCAGTTCAAACGGCTGGAGAAACGATGTATATCACTTTAAAATCATTACCTGTTCAGCATACGTTATTTAATTCAGCACCACAGGTGAAACCAACGCTTGTTCTTCCGCAAAATAAAAATGTGGAAATCCGTGCTTCAAATAACGAACTATCTCTTTATCCAGGTCAATTACAAACTAATTGGTTTGTACAGGAAAGCTCAAGAGTATCTGTCCATCTTGCAAAAGAGAGTGATGTATCTTTAACAGCAGTAACAAATCAAAAAGAAACACATGGAAGCACACCTTGGGAACAAGTAGAAGATTTAACGAAAAAAGAAAATACTTCTCCAGAAGAACATCCAGAATTAAACAACCAAGAACATTGGTATAAAAATTCGATTAAAACTGGAAATGGCACGTACAAGTTAAATATTGAGAAAGCTTATAATTTGAATATGAGTGTTCTCGAAAAATAAAAAACCTTCCGCAATTGCGGAAGGTTTTTCTCATATAATCGCTTTAATTCCTTCTAACACTAATCCAATCATAAATCCGCAAACCGCCCCGTTCACTCGGATCCACTGCAAATCTTTACCGACATTATTTTCAATCATTTCGATTAACGTTTTATCATCTAACTTATCAAGATTTTCTTGTACAAGCTTACCGATTTTCGAATGGTTTTTTTCCACAAGTGTAACAACTTGCTTTTGTAACCACTCCTCTATTTTTTGAACAGTTTGTTCATCTTCTTTTATTTTGTTCATTTGTTTTTGTAAAAATGGAATAACATATTTATCAGCAAATTCTTCATTATTTACAAAAGCAACTGCTCTTTGTTGTACTTGCTCTAGCATCTCTTTTATTTTGTCAGTAGCATTCCAATTCGCAATCCACTTTTCTTTCCAATTTTCTAATTCCTGTAATAAGGCTTCATTTTCTTTTACATTGATAATTTCTTGACGAATCTTCGCTAATATAAGTTGTCTTGTGCTATTATCAGCCTCTTGTAAGCTGTTAATATTACTAATGATAAACTTCTGCAAAATGCCGCCAATTTTATCTTCATCTACAATATTCATAAATGATTTCAAAGTAAACTGCAAGAATCCATCTACTTTTATATTTTCCATCGCCTTCATACCTAAGCTACCGAGCTGGTAACGAGCTTCATCTTGCGCTGTCCAATTTTTTACCTTCACTAATATGTAATCAAGTGTCTTTTCATCATATTCTTGCACAACTAATTGATCAACAAGCACTTGTAAAATGTTACTTGTATTAATTGTATGCAAATATGTTTTTAATTCTTTTTCAATAATAACAGCTAACTTTTCTGTATCTATTGTAACAATTGCTTTCTCTGCAATCGTTACAATCCCCTTTTTCACAGCATCAGACTGCATTTCTCTCTCAGCAATTTGCAGTACCATTTGTACTAACTGCATCTCTTTTACTTTATTCGTAATACTTTCTTTCGTCAGCCATTCATTTTCTAACGTATGAATGAGTCCTTTCGTTACCCGTTTACGGTTTTTAGGTAACAAAGCTGTATGCGGAATTGGTATTCCCATCGGATGACGGAATAAAGCTGTAACCGCGAACCAATCCGCAAGTCCACCAACCAATCCAGCTTCAAATCCCCCTTGTATAATCTCTCCCGCTACCGTTCCTTGAAAAGGGATAGAAGCCGCAAAGCCGACACCCATAACCCCAAGCGAAATACCCGCTATATATTTAGTCTGTAATGACATCGTATACACATCCTCTTATTATGTAAAATAAAGCTTTTTTGTTGTATTTATTCAATATTAGTTATCCTTTATATATACTATAAAGAACTATTGTGAAAATAACAAAGATTTTTATGTACATGAAAAAATGAGGCTACAACTAGCCTCATTTTTCTTATACCGTTAAATCCAAACCTTTCCTATAATACTCATTCATTACATCTTTTGGAACCATACTTCCACCCGTTCCCCACACAATATGAGTACCTTTTTTCACCTTCTCTGTTACCTGTTTCTTTTGTAAATACTCACCTTCTTTGCATACTTTCATTGGCCCTATCATACCTGCTAGTGCAGAAGGCTCTAAATAAATATTTTCCGTATCAGCTAGTTCTTTTAACAATCTATATAACTCTTCATCGCTTACTGTGTAATTCCCACTCAAAAATGGTTCCATCGTTTTACCGACAAATCCAGATGGCCTTCCTACCGCAAGTCCATCCGCATCTGTTACATTATCAATTCCGATATCTTGAACGGAAATTTTGTCATGAAGGCCTGTCATTAAGCCGAGTAACATACAAGGAGAATGTGTTGGCTCTGCGAAGAAACAATGAACATTGTCTTTATACAATAACTTTAAACCGAATGCTACTCCGCCAGGTCCTCCTCCTACTCCGCACGGAAGATAAACAAATAAAGGATGATTTTCATCTACTACAACCTCTAACTCTTCTAATTGCTTTTGTAATCGTGATGCTGCTACTGCGTATCCTAAAAATAAATCATGCGAGTTTTCATCGTCTACAAAATAACAGCTAGGATCCGCATCCGCTTGTCTTCTTCCTTCTTCTACTGCTTTGCTATAATCATCTTCATATTCAATAACGTTTACACCTTTACTTCTTAATAAATCTTTCTTCCATTCTTTTGCGTCTGCTGACATATGAACAGTTACATTAAAACCTAGATTCGCACTCATAATCCCTATGCTAAGTCCTAAATTCCCTGTAGAACCTACTGCAATTGAATATTTCGAGAAAAACTCTCTACATGTATCACTATCTAAAACGGAATAATTATCTTCTTCTGTTACCATTCCGTGCTGCAATGCTAGTTGCTCAGCATGTTTCAACACTTCATAAATGCCGCCCCTAGCTTTAATTGATCCTGATATTGGAAGATGACTATCACATTTTAATAATAATTCTCCTAAAATAGGTTGCTCATATTTTCTCTCTAAAGCTTCTTTCATAGAAGGTATTTTCACTAAAGGTGATTCGATTATGCCGTTCGCCCCTTTCGTTTCAGGAAAAACTTTCGCAATATATGGTGCAAAACGCTTTAATCTCTCCTCCGCATCTTTTACATTCTCTTCATTAAGTGGTGAATCTTTTATTGCTGTTTCATACTTTTCTATGTTTGGATTTATCCAAAATACTTCTTCTGTTGCAATAAGCTTATTCACTAATGGATATTCTGCTTGTAATGCCCCTATTTCTTTCATTTTGTTTCCTCCTTATATCCTTGTAGCTCACCATACAATAAATTATAATTAAATTAATTTTAATATAGTTTAACACAAATAATCCCATTAAGTTAATTTTAATTTAATTTATTTAAATATAATTTAATAATTATTAAGGAGATTTTCATTATGGAAAATATAGATATTGGTAAAAAAATTGAAAAACAAAGAAAAGAAAAAGGTTTAACTAGTAAAGAACTAGCAAAGATGGCCGATATTACACCATCAATGTTAAGTCAAATTGAGCGCGGGTCCGCTAACCCTTCTATCCAAACATTAAAAGTGCTTGCTAAAGCTCTTGATGTGCCAACATTTAGCTTTTTACTTGAAGATACAAATACAGACGATTTAATTGTACGTTCCCATAAACGAAAGAAAATGATTATTGATAATTTATCATATGAAATGCTTTCACCTGATTTCACTGGAAATTTAGCAACAGCAATTATGACCGTCCCGCCTAATACAGCTTCATCAGAAAATGTGCTAGAACATAAAGGAGAAGAATTAGCATTTGTCTTAGATGGGAAAATCACATTATATTTAAATGAGGAAGAGTACGTATTAGAAACTGGCGACAGTGTAAAAATACCTGCTTATTTAAAGCATAAATGGGTGAATCATTTTGAAAAAAACGCGATAGTTTTATTTTCTGTTACTCCGCCGATTTTTTAATGTATAAATAAAAACAGGATGATTCTTATAAAATGAGGATTATCCTGTTTTTATTAAATAAGAAAGTGAAATTTTTGTTAAAAACTTAACAGTTGGACCCAATCCGAACAATCCTCCTAAAAACATATTTACAAGTAAAACTATCCCTCCCATTGATGCTAACGTATCATGAGTCAGATTCATCCCACCACTACCAGAGGCACTTGTAATATTCACATAAAAATAAGAAATATGTAAAAATTAATTAATTTTTCAGAATTTTGTTGAAAAATATGGTAAAATCACTCTTATACTTCTTCTATTTTGCTATTATAGAAATAATTAAATTAGGATACTTTTATCGAATGGGGGAATATATAATGAGTGTGTTATTAAAAGGGCATGAACAGATTGTCAACGAATTAAACATTTTATATCAAGTAATGGTAGCGGAGCAATTAATTGAAGCGAAACAATTAAAAGAAAAAATAGAGAAACAGATTAATAAAATTGAAGCTGATCAAAATCTATCGCTTTACTACTCCCTACTAAACTTTAAATATAAGGTCCTAACCGATTGGACAAACATTAAATATGATACTTTTAGTCAAATTGTTCGTTTAGACAATCCAATAACTGAAGACTTTATTACTTATTATTATCACTTTTTTAAAGCTGAACATGCTACCATTATTGGAAATTATGATGAAGCAAAAAAAGAATACGAAAAAGCTGAATCCCTTTTAAAACATGTACCAGGCGAACTAGAAGAAGCTGAATATAAATATAAATTCGCTATATTTAATCACCATACAAACAAACCACTTACAGCAATCAATTATGCAAATCAAGCTAAAGAGATTTTCTCAAAATATCCACGTTATGAAATTAAAATAGCTCTATGCGAAAACATTTTAGGCTCATGTTCTGTTTATTTAAAACAATTCGAACAAGCCGAAGAGAACTATAATTCAGCAATCAATATTTTACAAAAGCTGAAAGACGATACACTAATCTTAAAAGTTCGAAATAACTTAGGTTGGCTCTACTCTTCTCAAAATCTATCAACCCTTGCTATTAGACATCTTACAATAGTTACAAACAAATTACCTAAACACCTAAAAGCCAATTTTCTACAAGCCAAAGAACATTTTAGTTTAAATGAAAAAGAAATTGCAAACGATTGGGTTCAAAAAGGCTTAGAAATTTGTAATGAATTAAATAATCAAGAATATAAACACCATTTCACTATCTTAAAAACACAACACACTGGTATTCTAGACGACTTAGAAAACGCAATCATTGCAGGCACTACATATTTTAACAGTAAAGAATTATACGATTATGTACAAGAATATTACGAATTATTAGCAGTAGAATTTCATAAAGTGAATAAAATAGAGAAATCTCAAAAATATTTTTTCAATACTTACGAAGCAAAACAAAAATTATTAACTAAGGAGGCACTAAGATAATGAAAAAGATTAGTTTAGCTATTTTAACCTTTACATGCATACTTGCTTTTGGATTTAATAATTTTACTGAAAGTCAACAAGCAAAACAACTTCCAAAATGGGATACAGATAAACAAGAAACACATGCAGACCTATAGAAACCTAAAAACCCCTAATAAAGGGGTTTTTAGGTTTCTACAATATAATGATTTAGCATATGATGAAGAAATATGCTTATAAAAGATAGCCATATACTCTCTGTACATGGCTATCTTTTATTTTTTCGGCACCAACAAAATCCCTAAACTAATAATACAAAAGCTCATTATTTGCTCTGCTGATAGACCAAACAGAACCGAATTTTGTTCACTAACAAGCGAAATAATAATATGAGCAAACCCCTCAATAATTAGAAAAACACTTATATTCTTTCCATTTCCGAGCCTTTCATTTTTCATCCATAACAAGCCCATTATACAAAGAGCAAGGCTGATCTCATATACGAAAATAGGGTGATATAAAAGTTTAGATTCATATATTTTCATTCCCCATGGTAGTGTCGTTTGTGCACCTACTTCATGATGTAATAGAAAATAAAAGATAATACTCACACACAGACCCAAAGGCAATGCATCAAGTAAAATACGAAGCGAAAATTGCTCCTTTTTACTTTTCCAAACAATGTATACACTCGCAATCACGCATCCTACTACAATATGTTGCATACTTCCAACAGCTAATATTGCTTGCACTGGCGCCCCAAAGGCCCATACAGGATTTAAAATTGATGGTGCAAACTTCCATACAAATACGATGATAAGAAAAGCATTTGTTACGGCATCCATCATTTTTTCATATGATACATTTTGATGCCTCATCTTTCGTTTCATCAACACAAATCCAAATAGACTTCCAATTATAAGAGATATGGGTTGTAACCTCACGATCCACTCCATCGTCACGAAATCTCCTTTTAATTCTCAATCAATTTCTTAAATTTCTTTTCTAATTGATCTGGTGGTAATACACCTCGTACATGATCTACTATAATTCCATCTTTATTAACAAAAAATGTCGTCGGTAAAGAGAATACTTTATAATCTAGTCCAGCTACTCCGTCCATATCTAATAGAACAGGAAACTCAAACCCATAGCGATTAGCAAATGCGCTTGCTTCTTGTACTGGGTCACTAACAGTTGCATTCACCGCAAAAATTTCAACATCCTTTTTATATTTATCATACATATGAACTAAATCAGGTGCCTCCATTTCACACGGCCCACACCATGATGCCCAAAAATTAATAATATATGGTTTTCCCTTAGCATCATTTAACGACTGCAACTTTCCGTCTAATCCTTTTAATGTGATGCTAGGTGCTTTAAAACCGACTTGTGGTAATACTTCTTTCTCCTGTAACTCTGCTTGCTTTGCTTTTCTTTCCTTTTCTTCTTTCTTTGAATTATAAAAGTTAACCCCCGCCCAAACGAGAGCACCTACTAGTATAATAGCAATTAGTTTCTTCACTTTTCTTCCTCCTCATTTTTAAAAACCTGTAAATCCACCGAATAGTCGAATAAAGAATGCTGTAATTTTCGTCATTTGATTTGTATACAATAAAATACCCGTTACAATCATCATTCCACCGCCAATTTTCATCATGACATTGGCATATGTAACAATCCATTTTACCTTCCCAATAAAGAATGCCATCACGAAAAATGGAACCGCAAACCCAAGAGTATACGCTGTAATATAAAGAAGTGCCCCTTCAGGATTCGTCGCGCCAAGCATGAGTACAGCTGAAAATATCGGTCCAACACATGGCGTCCAACCCGCTGCATATGTCATACCGACTAAAATCGAGCGAATAAATCCAGTCGATTTACTTCTATACTGCACCTTTTTCTCTGCCATAAGCCACTTAGGCTGAAACAAGCCCGTCATAAATAGCCCCATTAAAACAATAAAAATCCCACCAATTTGTTGAATCAATTTTTGGTTAGATGAAAATGTTATTCTAATCCAACTTACCGATAAACCTAACGCGTAAAATATAACCGAAAATCCGATCATAAAAAATACTGTATGTATAATCGCTGATTTTTGCATAATCCCACGATTTTCTTTTAAATCTTGAATAGACACACCTGTAATATAAGATAAATAAGATGGATATAGCGGTAAAGAGCACGGTGATATAAATGACAATACTCCCGCCCCAGCCACAAGCCAAATTGTTAAATCTGCTGCATTCATTTTATTCCCCCTGAAACACTACAATGAGTAGTGTTTATTCTAAAAAAAAGAGGCTATATGCACTCTCCGACAATAAGTACAACCGACATACAGAATAAACCTACTGTTACATATACCGAATTCGTATGTAACGGAATAGTAAGCTTAACAACCTTTTCATTTAACACTTGCTCGATTCGTAAATTTATTGCTGTTTTTGCAAATGAAGCTGTAACACATCGATTTTCCATTGTCTTTATTTTAATTAATTTTAATAACGCGCTACCTAACTCAAGTGAGGATTCCATTTTTTGCATCGCATATTTATCAGCAGCTAGTTCCTGATACGTATGATATCGCTGTAACAACCCTTTTAATATTGGTATGTACATCATTCCTTCTGCTAATAGCGTAAAACAAAATAATTTTAGCGGATCCCAATTCTTTTGATGATATTCTTCATGGAAAATAATTGCATCCATTTCTTCATCTGAAAATGTTTGAAGCATCCCTTCTGACATGACAACTTTCGGACGAAATAGCCCAATTGTAAATGCCGCAACTTCCGTAGTCGGCAATATATATATTTGTTTTCCTTTTCGGATGAAAGGGATAAGTACTTTTTGTAATTTTTTACTATAGAAAAATTGTCGCCAAATTCTTTTGCACACGATTAATACAGTAAGTAATAATAATCCAGCGATTATTATACGAATCAGCGATAATTCTTTCATATGTTTTTCTAACTGGAACAAGCAAAATTTTGAAAGAAGGAACATCTTATTTTGAAACAGAAATGGATATGTAACGTAATACAGTAACAAGCTGAAAAAGAGGGTACTAACAATTACTGCTAACAATACGATTTTACGCATTTGCCATTTCATTTCATTAATCCTCTTTTTTTAACTGACTCAATTTGTCTTCTAACTTTTTTATTAAAGTCGGATCAGCCTGCTCTAACTCATCTAACATATGATTTACAACTAAATCTCCAAATTCCCCCATCAATTCCTGTGTCATTTTCTTCGTTTGATTGGATAAGAATTCTTCTTTCGTTTGTACAGCACGATATATGCCACTTCTTTTCACAGTCTGTTTTTCTAAGTGTAATTTCTCTACTAACCTGTTCATAACTGTCATAACAGTGTTAAAATTCACAGGTGATTCTTCACTTAATTTCTGCTGCACTTCTTTAATCGTAATACCATCGCTAGACCAAACAATCTCCATAATTTTTGCTTCAAGCGGTCCAAAGAAATGATTTAACCCGTGCTCATTTAACTTATAGTTTTGAGTAAACATTGTACAACTCCTTTCACACTACGAATTGTAGTATAAATTAAATGAAAGGTCAAACGTAAATGATATATACGAAAATTAACTACCTATAAATACATAGGCTATTCCATTCATTTTAAACCTAATTTTTCTCCAAATGTATCAAAAAGGTACTGCTCTAATATTTGTACACTAAACTTCTCATTACGCCCAAGGGCAAATAATTCCCGATCTTTCGCTACGATAGTATCTAATGGAATAGCTACATTATCCACGATTTTTGTAATTTCAATTATATTACTTTTTACATTTACTTCTGTTTTAAATTCAACGTTTTCTAACACTATATGTGAACGTCTTCCTGATGCAAAAAAAGTAAAATTAGGATTTTTAACAACGCCAATTTCAGTCTCTAACGCATATAAATAGTGAAAAATTACATCTCTATGTCCATCTTTTATTATTTTTTCATCCTTCTCATCGTCTAAGTATTCTTTCAGCTTCGTTGTAAATTCAAATCGAAAATCCACTTTTTTCACGCTCCTTCTTTGTATTTCATATTAAATAAATATATTGAAATAATTTTACCATATTGTAATACAACTTCCTATTAAAAGTAAAAACTGTTTTAGAAAATCGCTATTATTTCCGATACCCTTTTAAAATATAAGTATAAATTCAATATGAATGAATGCGTCATTATATCTATTTAAACATATTTTTTCCATATTTTGAAACATTAGTATGAAATATTATATATCAATGAATGGTTTCTAATGCATTGGTATATATAGTCAGTAGTTTCTTTACTATTCCGATATACTTAAGCTATATTTTCTAATTATTGATTACATTACGGAAGGAATGTAACTCTCTTCTATCGAATTTTTATATAACAAAAATGATTAGGTGGTGCTTTACTATGAAATTAGCTGTCATTGGTGGCGGTGATTTACAAGATTCAAATCACTTGCCTATTAATGAACGCCTTATAGAATTAACAAATAAACAGTACCCAAAAATATTGTTTATTCCAACGGCTAGTCATGATGATGAAAGCTATATAAAATTATTTTTAGACACGTTTGAAAAACAATTACATTGTGAAGTACAAATTTTACGTACTACAACAGATTCACCTTCAAAGTATGAAATAGACGAGATGATTCATTCAGCCGATTTAATTTATTTAGGTGGCGGGAACTATATTCACATGCTTACGCAATGGAAAGAACATAGACTCGATGAAAAATTATTATTGGCTCTGCAGCAAGGAACACTTATTGCTGGTTATAGCGCTGGTGCTATGTGTTGGTTCACGTCTAGTATCCGATCAGATTATGAAGGTTCTGGTTATATAGAGAGTAACGGATGGGGGATTGTTAATAAAAGATTTTGTCCACATTATAATCAATTAAACAGAATGAACGCCTTCCATTCCTTTTTACAAAATCATCAAGGGAATATAGAAGGAATTGCACTCGAGGATAATTGCGCTTTATATATTACAGAGGAATCCTTTGAGATTATCGGTGAACCGGAAAAAGCGTGGGAGTTTTATATGAGTGATAAAACACTCATTAGACAACATTTTGATATCACTTTAAAAAGCTATTTGTAAACCTGCACTTACGAAAAAATGTCTCTAAGTCTAATAACTTAGGGACATTTTTCTATTTAACTAACTAATCGTGTAATTCGTTTCTTTTGCCATGAAAGCTTATAATATGCATACTGTAATATTAAGCTGACAATAAATGCTGCTGGATACCCGATCCAAATGCCTTCTATTCCAAGACTTGTATGGTAAGAAAGATAATATGCTACGGGTACTTCTACAAGCCAAATTGAAACAACTCCAATAACAGTTGGCCAAAGTACTGTACCGCTCGCTCGCATTGTCGCACTAATAATTTGTGCATGACCGAAAATTAAATAACTCCATAACGTAATCATAACTAAGCTATGAGCAATTTCAATTGTAGTTTGACTCGTTAAAAATAGTGATAAGATGTCTCTTGAGAATAAGTAAATAAGAGATATTAACAAACCACCGATGACGTAGTTCATAATAATTCCAGCCTTCACAACTTTCTGCAATCGATCAAATTGATTCGCACCAATCGATTGTGCCGCAAAAATGGAAACTGTAATACCAAGGCTAACTGCTGGCATTTGTACATAACTTGCAACTTGATTCACAACGCCGTAAGCAGCTGTTGCATCCGAACCGTAACGATTTACAAATGCGATTACGGCAATCTCAGATAATGATACTAATATCATATTTATACTTGCTGGTATACCGAGCCTTAGCAATAGCTTTAATAACTCCCCATCCATTCGAAGGTATTTTCTAACCGTGCCATCTAGTTGTAATGGGTGATTTTTCTTCTTTAAATACACAAGCATGACAATAAACGTAATAACTGTAGATATAACAGATGCATAGGCCGCTCCATACACATCTAATTTCGGAGCTCCTAACCATCCAAAAATAAGAATCGGTAATAAGATCATATTTAGCGCTGTACTTACAATTAAAAAGTAAAATGGCGTTTTAGAATCTCCTGTACCTCTCATAAATGTTGTATATGCGAAATATAAAAATAATACTGGCATCGATATAAATAAAATCCGTGCATAATGTACACTTATTTCAATAATATTTTCTGGCGTTCCCATTAGACGCATAATATCCATCGCAAAAATACTGCCTATTATCGCCAACACAACTCCAATAATAAAGGTAAACGTCAACGTCGTACCAACGATAGCTTTTAAACGATCTTCGTTTTTAGCACCAAACGCCTGACCAATTAAAATAGAGCTTCCTGAACCGATACCAATTACAAATGAAACGAGCAAGAAAAATAATGGGAAGAATGCTGATATAGCCGCTAAATCATTAACTCCAAGCCATCTTCCTACTACTACCATACCAAATAATTGTCCAACTGATTGTAGTACATTACTTAATAATAACGGTACTAAAAACATCGACATCGATTTCCAAATCGGTTTACTCTCACTTTCCAACTTATGTGACTCCGCACCTTCTTTATTGTTATCTGCAGGTGGTTTCAAATTTCATTTCTCCTTTTATTAAACATCTATTTTCAATCTCTATCTCTTTGTATAGTTGTTATAATACTGTGCTTCTATTCATTTTCTTTTCGTATAATTATAACTTCACCCAATATTGACTTCCATCGGCTGTTCGATCTAAAAATCCATATTCGATTAAATATCTTCTTAATGTTACAAAATCAGGGTATACATTTTCTATCACTGTATTTACTTCTTTTTCAGTATACTTTTTATTACTATCAAACTTCTTCACTAAATGGCGCAATATAATTAATTTACGCTTTTGTTTCTTCGGAAATTTAGAGAGAGGTCCATCTAACCCTTCTGTAAAATGAGCTTTTAATACTTCATTATTTTCTTCTTCCGTAATATTGTATCGATCATCCACCATCGTTGCTGTTCTATGAATTGGCACAAATTTCGTTTGTACTTTTGATTTTTCTTCTGATAATTCCATTAGCGCTAAAAATACTTTTGCTTGCTTCATTTTCTCTCGCAGTGTAAATCGATGATTACGAATTGTTGATGTACTTCCGCCATCCATTTCTTTTACAATTTCTTTATCATTCAGTCCCATATGGAAAAACTGAACCATTTTCTTTTGTAAATCCGTTAAACCAGTAAATTTCTTATCCATATTTAACAAATAATCAAACATAGACGTATGCTCATTTTGAATATGCAATTGGACGAACTTCTCTGCTTCATACAAAATTTGATTATCTTGATAAATAACACCTTTAATAAATGTTTCACCACAAGCTAAGCAAATGTACTCCTCTTTTTCTTCATCAAACACATACCCTTTCTTTAATTCCTCTATTGACGCATCCCAAAACTTCTCTGAAATATCACTCATACTAAACACTCCTTTAAAATGTTTATTTAAAACTAAACAAATCAGCATAACGTTTATTATCACTTCATCATCTTATCACAACGCAAACAAACATTTCAATGTTTCGTTTACCCATTTTACAAACTTTTATAAAAACATCTAACAAAAGGGTTTAATACAACGAAAAGCGAATATGTTTATACAAATTCATTTTATAGGATGTGAAATAGAACATAAATATTCTTCAAGACCCTTAGTTTACCGTTAAACAAATTGCACAGAATACATATGCGATTAGTGAATATGGAACTGGTATTCACTCATTCCAAAACTTCAGTATTCAATTTTAACTACAAAAAAGATGTTTTCGTATAAGAAAACATCCTTTACTTTTTATATATTCTATTTACAGTCTCTACTAAAACCTTACTTACTTGTACAAATGTATGCTTTCGATTTCTATCTTCAACAAATTTATTAGCACAACTACTCATAATCATCATACAACTAATTATGACTAACGCTATCTTTCTATTCTTGTAAGTCACTTCATGCCACTCCACTATTACAAAACTTCTTTTGAATTTATCCCATCAAGAAATTTTACATGAATAATAAAACGTGTGAATATGCAATTATGCATATTCACACGTTTTATCACAATGTTATGATTTAATTTAGTTAAAGAACAAGTATACCGAGGTGACTAACTTGAAGTTTAAAGCGAAAAAAAATCCATTCCACGTCATTTTCATTACATTATTTATAATTATTTTTTTCGTTTCGTTATTCTTCCAAAATGAAAATTCTATTTTTTTCACTCTCATGATGCTATTAAATATCGTGAATCTTTCTTCATTCTATTTCTCTCACTACAACGTAACGGAATCATCTCTTGTTGTAAAACACGGTTTCATACTTCGTACTGAAATCCCATTTAAAGACATTCGCCATATTAAGTACTCTGGCAAAAAACTTCGTTCAAAAAAATGGACGAGGCAACAATTAGAAATTAATTATAATTTATTTGACTCAGTGACCACTTTCGTACCACAAGAAGAAGAAAAATTCATTTCACTCTTAAAAGAGAACTGCCCACAGATGAAAGTAATGAATACGCCCGCTAACAAATAATATATTTTGAAGCTTGCAGTATTGCAAGTAGATGAAACATAAAAATGAACATCAAAAAAGCCAAGATTCTATACTCAGAACCCTGGCTTTTTCTATTACTCTTTTGGAGCAATCATTTTCTTTGGATCTACAATTTCATTAAATTGCTCTTCTGTTAGTAGTCCAGATTGCAATGCTGCTTCTTTTAAAGTTAATCCTTCTTTATGAGCATGCTTCGCAATTTTCGCTGCATTTTCATATCCGATATGTGGGTTTAGCGCTGTTACAAGCATTAGTGAACGATTCACATTTTCATTAATTACTTCTTCATCTGCTTCAATACCAACTGCACAATTGTCATTAAACGAAACAATTGCATCCGCTAATAAGTGAGCTGATTGTAAGAAGTTATAAGCAATAACAGGTTTAAATACATTTAACTCAAAGTTACCTTGGCTCGCAGCAAATCCGATTGTTGCATCATTCCCCATTACTTGCGCTACAACCATCGTTAACGCTTCACTTTGCGTTGGATTTACTTTACCTGGCATAATAGAGCTTCCCGGTTCATTTGCTGGAATAATAATTTCTCCAAGACCACTACGTGGACCACTTGCAAGCCAACGTACATCGTTAGCGATCTTCATTAGATCCGCAGCTAATGCTTTTAATGCACCGTGAGTATATACAACTTCATCATGGCTCGTTAATGCATGGAACTTATTTGGTGCAGAAACAAATTGTTTACCTGTAAATTGACTAATTTCCTCTGATACCATCTCACCAAATTTAGGATGAGCATTAATACCTGTTCCAACCGCAGTTCCACCAATTGCTAACTCTTTCATATATGTATTGCTCTCTGCAATCATACGCTCTGTTTTTTCAAGCATACGGTGCCATCCGCTAATTTCTTGCCCTAAAGTTAACGGCGTTGCATCTTGTAAATGTGTACGACCAATTTTTATAATATGTTCAAATGCAGTTACTTTTTCTGCTAAAGTTTCTTTTAATTTCGTAATTGCTGGTAATACGTGATTTTCTACTGCGATTACACAAGCTACATGAAGCGCCGTTGGAAATGTATCATTTGAACTTTGTGACATGTTCACATCATCATTCGGATGAATGTGTACGTCAGATCCCTTCTCTTTCAAAATTTGATTCCCACGATTTGCAATTACTTCATTCACATTCATGTTTGACTGTGTACCACTACCTGTTTGCCATACGACAAGCGGAAAATGTTCATTCCATTTCCCTGCAATCACTTCATCCGCAGCTTCTACAATTGCTTCTGCTTTTTCTTCTGATAGCTTTCCTAATTTTTGATTGCTAAGCGCTGCACTCTTCTTTAAAATTGCAAATGCTTTTACAATTTCAAGCGGCATTTGCTCTGTTCCAATTGGAAAGTTTTCTTTACTACGTTGTGTTTGTGCTGCCCATAATTTATCAGCTGGAACTTTTATTTCTCCTAATGTATCTCTTTCAATTCTGTACTCCATGTTTTCATCCCCTTGAAAATATAATACCTACATCTCTTATAATAACAGACTTTCTCTTAAATGATAAGAATTCTCACTCTTATATATAGATATTCTATATTTATTTTAAAAAATTCCTCTTGACCTAAACTTAAGTTTAGGCTGTATCCTTTCCATTGTAACCTACTATAACACTACTGGAGGAATTCAATATGAAAAAATATGCTTTTATAACAGGTGCGAATAAAGGAATTGGATATGAACTTGTTCGTCAATTAGCAGAAAAAGATTATCACGTATTTTTAGGTGCTCGTAATGAACAACTTGGACAACAAGCCGTAGAATCTTTAAATGTTTCAAACGTTTCCTATATTCAAGTAGATATTTCAAATTCACAATCCATTCAAGAAGCAACAAAGAAAATTTACGAAACGACTGACCACTTACATTTATTAATTAATAACGCAGGCATAGCGCTAGACTTCAATACGCTACCTAGTGAATTAAATATTGAAACTTTACGCCAAGGATTTGAAGTTAACTTTTTTGGAACTTTCCAAATGATGCAAGCCTTTTTACCACTATTAAAGAAATCAAGCAACAGTAAAATCATAAATGTAACAACTGACATGGCCTCACTAACAATGTTTGCTAATGGTGAAACACATCCAATTAATACACTAGGATATAATTCTTCCAAAACAGCTATTAATGCTTTAACATTAGCTTTTAGTAAAGAATTTGCCACTAACGGTCCAGAAGTATTTGGAGTAACTCCTGGTTTTACAACTACGGATCTTAATGGAAATTCCCCCGGTGGCCATACAACCACTGAAAGTGCTAAAATTATTATTAAATATGCATTAAGTGAAACAAACTATAATGGTAAAATATTTAACAAAGATGGCATTATACCTTGGTAATAAAAGGATGAATGATATGTATTATACAATTGGGCAAGTCGCCAAAATGCAACATTTAACTATTTCTCAAATACGTTATTACGATAAACAAGGACTGTTTCCTTTTCTGCAAAGAAACGAAAAAGGAGATCGAGTTTTTGATGAAGAAGCACTGAAATATTTAGAGATGATTTTGTGTTTAAAAAACACTGGTATGCCAATTCAAAAAATAAAACAATTTATCGACTGGTCTATGGAAGGAGAATCTACCATCCTTCAAAGGTTAGAATTAATGAAACAACAGGAGACCAATGTCTTACAGCTCATTCAAGACACTGAAAAAAACTTAAAAAAGATACAACAAAAAATTGCTAAATATGAGAATGAAATAACTTCAGAAAATGCTATTAAAAAATAAAAAAATCACCTTCTACATATTGTAGAAGGTGATTTTTATTTTATGATGCTTGCTTTCCTTTATCTGCATCATCTACATACCAGATGAATTTGCCTGTATATCCGTAAATAACTGCTAAAATTAACGATACGAAGCTTAACCACATAAACGGAACGTATGAGAACGTTGCTACACCCAAAATACCAGCCATAAAAATACCATTATCAGACCATGGAACCATACCTGAAGTTAACGTTCCACCTACTTCTGAGTTACGCGCTAATACACGACGGTCTATTTTTAATTTATCATAGCTATCTTCCATAATTTTTGGTGTTAAAATTAGTGATACATACATCGCACAACCAAATATATTAGCTAAGAATGCCACGATTAATGTAGACAATGTTACATTACCTGCAGAATTTAATTTCTTCTCAAATTTTGATACGATTACTTTTAAAACACCTAGTTTTTCAAGTAATCCACCAAATCCTAAACCGAAAATAATAACGGCTACTGAGCCAAGCATGCCGTTAATTCCACCACGGTTTAATAACTTGTCAACAAACTCAACACCAGATTGAATTGAGAATCCGTTATAAGCTGTTCCAATCGCCTCTCCAAAGTTCATCCCTTGGAAAAGAGTTGCCCAAATTGCACCAATTAAAGCTCCCATTGCAATCGTTGGCATAGACGGTTTCTTCATCGCTAATAGAACGATAACAATGACCGCCGGAACAAGCATCCATATTTTAATATCAAATTGCTTTAATAAAGCTTCTTTTAAAAATTCTACTCGATTCAAATCTACATTATCGCCGCCATACATCCAACCAGCTACAGTAAACATAATACTAGTAATAATATAAGCCGGAACATCTAATACGAGCATAGCTCGAACGTGAGCAATAACATCTACTTTCGCCATAGAAGCTGCAAGAACTGTGCTATCAGAAAGTGGTGATAATTTGTCGCCGAAATAAGCTCCTGAAAGAACTGCACCAGCAACAAGCGGAAGTGGTAAACCAAGTCCTTCACCAATCGCCATCATAGCAATACCTGCTGTTCCCACTGTTCCCCAAGACGTTCCTGTTGCGATAGAAGTTATAGAACAAATAATTAATGTTGCTAATAGGAATATGCTAGGGTGAATAAATTCTAATCCATAATAGATTAATGTTGGTACTACCCCACCAGCAATCCATGTTCCAATTAAAGCACCTACTGCAACTAAAATCAGTATTGCTTCTAATCCGTTAGAAATCCCTTTCGTAATTGCATCTTGCAATTCTTGATAACGAAATCCTAATCTTAATCCAAGCGCAATTACTAAAAACCATGAAATAAATAGCGCTAATTGAATTGGGAGATCAAAAATCGTTTGGAAGGAAAAGACAACAGCAAGAAATAGTAATAAAAGAACTATGATTTCTAGCATCGATGGTAATCTTACACTTTTCATTTTTTTCTCTCCTTACAAGTCGATAACATGACGTATGTCGTCTTACATGTATGTAATATACAATTAGCGAAGACAAAACAAAATTTTCATATTATTTCGATTTATTTTTCCAGTATAATATATTCACAACCCTTTCTATTGTAAAAGTAGATTACGTTTTTCGCAATGAAAAATATAAAAAATGTTGTATTTTTATTTATCCCGATATTTTCGGTCAATAAGACCCTTGTATCAAAATTTAGTAAGTGCAAAGTACCTAGTTAAGAAATTAACTACTGTAAAATCCCGGATTGATATGAACGTATTAAAGCTTTATTTTATTTACAAGGAACAATCCCATACTAACTTTTTTAATATTTGCTGCAACAAAACTTTTTACAACTATCTTAACTTTTTAATTCACACCATTATTTTCTACGCAAAAAATAGGGCACACATCATAAAAATGATGCATGCCCTACCTTTATTTATACATATTTTGTATTTCTTCTTTATTTTTAAGTATTTCTTCAAACTTATCACTACAACCCTTCGGAAATAACACTCCCAGTCCATATGAATGCGCAAATTGAAAATGAGGGTACTTCGCTTTTACCTCATCCCAAAACTTATATACGCCGAAATCACCACTTCTAACTTCAATATCATGAAATAATACAATACCGTTTTTCGCGACTTTCGGTAGCCATGTATTATAATCGTGAGAAACAGCTTCATACGTATGATAGCCATCAATATGCAAAAGATTTATCGTTTCATCTTGAAACCGCTCTACAGCATCATCAAAAGTAGATCGAATTAAATTTCCTATATTAAGGTAGTTATCACTCACTACTTTTTCTACTATTTGAAAAACTCCTTCTCCATATGGACCTGTATGCCCATCTCCAGCCCAAGTATCTACTGCAAAGCATTTAGTCGATAACCCTCCATCTTTTACTCCCTGACAAAAACTGAAGAAAGAAGCACCTAGATGTGTACCTAACTCAACTAAAGTTTCTGGTTTTTCAAATCGCACTAAGTCATATGCAAAATCTAAATGTCCACTCCACGCAGATTGTAACCGAATAATAGGACTAAATGTTTCAAATTCAAATGATGGTTTATGAGTAACCCAGTTCATCGCATAACTCCTTCTGCACATATTTTTAACAAACCAAATTACTCTTATCTTTATTTTTTTATCGCCTTGATTATGATTCTATTTCATGAAAATATGAAGAATTTTTTCTTTTCTATTAAGGTAAAGCATCATATACATATGGGTCAGTTGGCTTATTAATTTTCTCGATTTTTTTTACTTTTACAAGTGGAAAGACTGTTCCTTTATATGTCGTTTCATCTAATAATCCTGTTATTTTCACCCATGTTTCTTCTGGAGTTTTTTCAATATTTTTCCCGGTAACAATCATCCCCCAGACTGATGCATCCGCAATACAACAAGTTATACCATATCGAGCCACTACTGCTTTATTACCCGTCACATCTTTATCCTTATATATAAACCCTAAGAATGTAATTTCTTTCCCTTTAAACCAATTAACATTTTGGCCAATTACATTCATTGTTTGAACATAGTCCTTATCCTTTACCTGTAGTTTACGCTGTCCTAACATACTTTTTACTACTTGCTCTTCCGTTTTATAAGTCGTTGATAAATTTGATGTTTCTTCTGGATCAACTGATACTTCTCGCCCATCAAACTTAACCTGTTCCCCCTCTTTTTCGTTCCTTTCCAGATTTCTCGCCTGCACACTTTGATTCATACCCCTTTTTCCTGCTAAACTTCCATCAATTGTTACACTTCCAAAGAGAAAAGCACTAACTATCGGAACGACAAATAAAACATATACAAAGAAACTTTTTATCCCTGATTTTGATGTTGTATGATGTTTACAACAATTACAATCATGCTGTTTTTCTCTTCCATCTCCCCAAACTTGTACAGTACCAAAAATTAAAATTACTACAAAAGCTATATACGTAAATTTGATCATTTTTGGAGCGATAAAATTATAAATATTCCCTGTTACAAGTAGTTTAAATAAGAGCATTGCTAAACCAATTAAAATAATGCCGCGTATATAGCGATGATACGCCTTCTGCTCCTCTTTCTCCATTCTTTTTCACCTCCTCTATAACATTATGATTTGCACGATGGTATACACAGATACAATCACAATTCCCATCAAAAAGAATACAAATCTCTTTTGAAAATATGCAAATAGCATTAACGTATTTTTCATATCAAGCATAGGCCCAAACACAAGAAATGCGAGAAGTGCCTTTACCGAGAAAACATGTCCAAAAGATGCCGCTATAAAAGCATCGGCTGCAGAGCAAATTGATAAAACATAACCAAATCCCATCATAATAAAGGGGGCAATTACTTCGTTATGTGCTACTGCATCCAGTACATTCCGATCAAAAAACGTTTGAAATACACTTGCTAAAAAAGCACCAATCAATAAATACTTACCAGTATCAAAAAACTCATCTACAATATGATTCATAACATCTTTCCAACTCTTTTTATTGCTTGTTTGAACTGAAACCTCTACGTCTTTTAAAACATTTCTTTCGCGATAGCAATAATACACAATTAGACCTATGAATAGAGCAACTAAAATTGTTATCCCAAAGCGTGCATATACAACGTAATCATTTTTTTGAAACGCATATACAGTAGATAAAAAAACAACTGGATTCATAATGGGTGCACTCAGTAAAATAACAATGCCTACATGAAGTGGTAACCCCTTTTGAATGAGCCTTCTTACAATTGGTATAATGACACATTCACACATTGGAAAAAGAACTCCCACAAATACTGCCGGAATCATTGCAACAATCGGAGATTTCGGCATTACTTTTTGAATCATATCTTCCGTCACAAACACTTGAATACATGAAGAAACAATTACCCCTAATAAAATAAAGGGTATTGCTTCAAAAATGATACTTAAAAATACTGTATTCACATTCAACCATTCCTGTGGCATATTTTTGTGCAAATTTGCTAGACTTGTAAAATCTACAAAAAATAATAAAAAGAGAAACATAGCGATAAGAGCTATGCCTACTAATTCTTTTGAAACTCTATTAAAGACCAAGCTTCTCGCCTCCATTTTATTTATATGTAAACATGTGCTTGTCCAAATGCTTCATACTACAGCACAAATTTTATAGTCTATTTCTATCCTTAAATCGTAATCATTATGATTTATTCTTGCTTTTTCTTTTCCCATCGTTTAACATAAAACGTAATCATTACGATTTAAAGGAGAGATCATTTCATGAAAAAAGTACCTATCACTGTATTAAGTGGTTTTTTAGGATCTGGAAAAACTACCTTACTACATCACATTTTGACTAATAAGAATAACTTAAAAGTAGCTGTCATCGTTAATGATATGGGCGAAGTAAACATTGATGCATCTCTTATAAAAAAGGGTGGTTTTTCACGTACGGAGGAAAAACTAGTAGAAATTCAAAATGGCTGTATTTGTTGTACACTACGAGAAGATTTAATGATAGAAGTGAATCGTCTTGTTGAAAATGGTGATATTGACTATATTATTATTGAATCTTCTGGTATAAGTGAGCCTATTCCAGTTGCTCAAACATTTACTTATACAGACGAAGTTCTTAACATTGATTTAACGAGAAATTGTCGCCTCGATACGATGGTTACAGTTGTAGATGCAAATAGGTTTTGGGATGATTTTGCAGACGGAGAAAGTTTATTAGACCGAAAACAAGCAATCGATGAGAATGATACCCGGGAAGTTATTGATTTATTAATAGATCAAATTGAGTTTGCAAACGTAATTATTCTTAATAAAATAGATTTGCTAGAAAAAGAAGATGTGATAGAGCTTCATCATTTACTAAAAAAATTAAATCCTAATGCAAAAATTCTTGAAGCTTCGTTTAGCAAAGTACCATCACAAGAAATTTTAAACACAAATCTATTTAATTATGAAGAAGCTAGTCAATCGGCCGGCTGGATACAAGAATTAAATAGTGAACATCATACACCGGAAACGGAAGAATACGGTATCAATTCCTTTGTTTACCGTCGCAAATATCCTTTCCATCCCGAGCGCCTTATGAATTGGCTAGAAAAATGGCCTTTAGATGTTGTAAGAGCGAAAGGATTCTTCTGGCTCGCATCTCGTAATAATATGATAGGGCTTCTATCTCAAGCAGGTTCCTCTATTACAATTCAAGGAGCCGGTGAATGGATAGCCGCATTACCTGAAACTGAAAGAAATCAAATGATTGCAGAAGAACCAGAAGTATTAAAAAACTGGGACGAGCGATATGGAGATCGAATAACTGAGCTCGTATTTATCGGTATTGATATGAATCGTTCTGTGATTGAACAATCATTAGATGATTGTCTATTAACAGAAAAGGAAATGGGACAAAAGTGGAATACATTTATTGATCCTATTCCGGCTTTTACTTATACTTCATAATAATTAATAAAAGGCTTCAGTAGAATGAAGCCTTTTTATTTTATAGCACTCTTATTTAATAGGTTTGCTTTAATTATAAATACAACTGTACCTAAAACAATTAATATAGCATATATGATACCAACTACATCACCTATTTTTTCTAAGCCAAGCGGTAATATTATAGTAGCAACTCCGACTATATAAGAAAATACTCCTGAAAGCTTCGCTAATTTATTTTTATCTCCAACAAACGTTTCTTCTTGATATCCTGCTAACAAAAACAACCTCTTTTTCACATGTATTTGATACACTAAAAAAATGATAAGTAACCCAACAAATAAACAAACTAAAAATCCAGCTAACATATACTCCCCCTCCTCTACAATATTTTACTATACATAAAAAACAAATTAGAAATTTCAGTTTATTAACGAGTCATTATGTGATATATTGCATATTGTATTCAATTTGTATTTTTAGAAAGGAGAATTTTAGATCATATGGATTCAAATCGATTAAAAGGAATTATAATGGTCATAATCGGTGCTTGTTTATGGGGCTTGTCTGGTACAGCTGCACAACAACTTTTTCAATATGACAATGTTTCAACCGAATGGTTAGTTACGATCCGTTTACTTATATCTGGAATTATTTTGCTCATTATTTCCTCATTCGGAACGAGAAAAAAAGAGATATTTGGCATTTGGAAAAAAAAATCTGATGCTATTAAAATGATTTTGTTTGGTCTATTCGGTATGCTTGCTGTACAGTATACGTATTTCGCTTCAATTAAAGAAGGAAATGCTGCCGTGGCAACATTATTACAATATTTAGCTCCTATATTCATCACTGTATACTTACTTTTCAAATGGAACGTTCGTCCATCAAAAATTGATTTCATTTCAATTACCCTTTCATTAGTAGGCACTTTTCTCTTACTAACAAACGGGTCTGTTCATAACTTGGCTGTTTCTACACCAGCTATTATTTGGGGTGTTTTATCTGGATTATCTCTCGCTTTTTATAGTTTATATTCAAAGGAATTGTTAGAAAAATGGTCTTCCTCCGTTATCGTTGGATGGGGCATGATTATTGGGGGTATTGGTGTAACGATTGTACACTTTATTTCTACAAACGAATTCATTTTATTATCAACTATGAAATATGTAAAACTAAGTACCCTACCGCTCATCACATTTGTCGTCATTTTCGGGACACTTATTGCCTTTTATTTATACTTAGACAGCATAAGATACCTGACTCCGAAAGAAACAACATTATTTGGTTGCACAGAACCACTCGCAGCTATTATTTCTTCTGTACTTATATTGCACGTGCCATTTCAATCTTTTCAGTTATTAGGCGCTTTTTGTGTCATTGTAATGGTGCTCATCTTAAGCCAAAAGCCGGATGAAGGGAAAGAAAAATTAAAGCTTGTTCATGCAAAAAAGGAAAATATACAATGAAAGGATTGAATTCACTATGCCTGTCCCTCAAAATTATAAAAAACCAGGAAGAATTTCAGCAAAATCACTCGTTTTAAATCAACTACAAAATTGGATTATTGAAGGTGTACTGAAGCCCAATGAAAAAATTAATGATGGGGAATTGGCTGAGGCACTAGGAGTAAGCAGAACACCTGTAAGGGAAGCACTTCAAATATTAGAGCTTTCTGGATTAGTGGAAATGGTACCAGGGCAAAAAACGAAAATTGCTCCTATTAAGTTAGACGACGTATCTATCATTTATGAAACGATGGCTGGTCTTCACTCTATTATAGGAAAGCAAGCTCTTCAAAACATTACAGACGCTGATATTCAACTACTTTCTGAAATAAATGATCATTTTCAGCACTCTATAGAGAAAAAAAACGCAAAACAAGCTTTAGAATTAGATATACAATTCCACAATACAATTTCTTCTATTGCTAAAAATCAATATATTGAACCCTTTCTAGAAAATATGCAACTTCACGTTTTACGTCTTGAATATTTGTTTTTCCAAAACTTTGTTCCAGCAAGTCAATCTATTGAAGAACATCACTCTATCATTCAAGCATTACAGAAGCAGGACGAAAAACAAATGGAACAAATAATGACCCAAAACTGGCTCCGTCCCATGAAAGAAATACAAAAAATAATTTCTACGAAGTAAAAAAAGAGCTGGTTACACAAAATCGTAACCAGCTCTCCTTTTACTAATCTATATAGCTACGCCTGAATATTCGCATAATCTTCCATATCTTCGTACTCTTTTTCCAATTCCTCTAAAGACAGCTCGTATAATTGTCGGTCGCGAATCTTAAACACACCTGCTCCAATTAACTCATCAATTAAATGCCTCTTACGATTTTCAACAGCAAAACGGAGTTGACTACTCATCTTTTAAAAAACTCCTTTCTACAATCATTGAAAATGATAATCTCTATCAATTACCACTTTTGATTATAAAAGATGACTCTTTATAAGTAAAGTAATTTCATGAAATATTTACCTTGCAAAGTATTTGTGGCCACATTATATATATGTATGCCGTGCGAAAAATGTTATGACACTTTTTCTTATCCTTTTTCTTTCATACTTTGCAAGTTGTCTCATCATGGTGAAATTCACCATCTATTTCTACTTGAATGGTGACATGTTCTACATGAAACTTCTCCTTTAATACATCCGTAGCCTCTTTTAAAACACTTTGCGTTTCATTACCTTTAATAATCAAGTGGCAAGTTAATACTTGAAAATCCGATGTGACAGACCATATGTGCAAATCATGAACTTCTTTGACAATCGGAATATTTAATAATGTACTTTTTACCTCTTCAACATTTATGTGCTGTGGTGCACCTTCCATTAATATATGAACCGTATCACGTGTTACACGCCATCCACTAATAATGACTAAAATAGACACAAGAATACTAGCAATCGCATCTGCAGCAGTCCATCCGAAAAATTTAATAAGTAACGCAGCAATAATCGCTCCGACGGAACCCAATAGATCGCCTAGTACGTGCAGGAAAGCACTTCTTAAATTCAAATTACCTTTCACATCTCCGCCTCTCATTAATATCCAAGCTGATAAAATATTAATAAGCAGACCAAGGACTGCAATAATGAGCATCCCATTACTAGCAATCTCAACTGGTTCTTTAAAACGACGGATTGCTTCAATAAAAATGTATACCGAAATGACAATTAGAACGACACCGTTACATAATGCTGCTAACATTTCGACTCGCTTATATCCATATGTTTTCACAGTTGTTGCTGTTTTTTCTCCGAGCTTAAACGCAAGTAAACTTAAAGCTAAAGATACTGCATCACTTAGCATATGCCCCGCGTCAGATAGTAGTGCTAAGCTATTTGTTACAAATCCACCAACAACTTCTGCAATCATAAAACTTGTTGTTAGTAAGAAGGCAATTAGTAACGCCTTTTTATTTTTTGAATGACCATGATTATGCGAATGTCCCATACTTATACTCCTTTAAGTACAATATCTGTATGTTAGTATGAAACAAACTCCCCATCTTTATCCCGAATTGACTGATTGTAAACGCCCGCTTCCTCTGTATACACACTTCGCTACTTTTTAAACAATCCCTTTTTCTCAAATAAAACAAGACTACTTCTTTTTTATTTTCATATTGTTTACTAATGAAAGATTTTTTAAGGAGGTTACTTAAATGAAACGTTTATTTCTCTGTATGGAACGTGAACTTGTTGTAGTGAAAGAACAATATGATAACTATGAAACGACTTATCACTTACAAAATATGCAACCTACCTGTATCGCTGTTGATCCGCTCCACCCAAACCGTGTATATTGCGGAACATTTGGACGAGGTTTATGGTTAAGCGATGATGGTGGGGATTCTTGGCGACCAATTGGGGATTCCTATCGTTACTTTGATTTTCCTAAAGAAGATGGTATTTTGTACTCCTCTATCACTTCCATAACAATAAGCTCAAATGAACAAGCGAACGGATATGGGGTCGTTTATGTCGGCACAGAACCGAGTGCTTTATTTCGCTCTGAAAATGGTGGTGAAACGTGGACTGAACTTAAAAATATGAAATCATTATTATCTTCTTATACGTGGGCTTTCCCGCCTAGACCTTTTACCCATCACGTACGCTGGATTACAGTTGATCCAAACAACCCTAATACAATACACGTTTCAATCGAAGCTGGTGCTGTTATTCAAAGTAATGATAAAGGGCATACATGGATTGATAAAAAATTCGGTGCTCCTATCGATGCTCATCAATTACTTATGCACCCTGAAGCACCAAATCGTCTTTATGCATCATGTGGTGACGGATTTATGGGCGGACCTGATCGTGCTTATCTTGAAAGTTATAACAATGGAAACAGCTGGATCTCATGTAGTGAAGGACTTGAACATCATTATTTATACAGCATGGCAATTGATCCAGCTGATTGTAATACGATTCTAGTTTCTGCCGCGCCAAGTGCTGATCTGGCTCATCACCGTATCCCTTATGAATCTTATATTTATCGAAAAACGAAAGATACTCCGTTCCAGCAAGTACAACAAGGACTACCATCTGCAATCGGTACAGTCATTTCGATGTTTGCGACAAACAAGGCTGAACCACATACGTTTTACACGTTAAATAACAATGGCGTCTTTCAATCCAATGATAGCGGCGAATCGTGGGAACAACTAAATATTCCGTGGAAAGATGAATATAAAACGCAGCATCCGCATGCATTGCTCGTTACTAGTTCTTAACGAAAAAAAGACTGCCTAAATGGTTTTAGGCAGTCTCTCTTTTATTTCTTTAAATCAATGACAATATCATCTAACACAATATCTTTACTCTTCGCTTCTTTTTTCGGCACTTCTATTTTCTTCTCTTTCCCATTCACATACTCTATTCCACCATGATTTTCAGGTGTATGTACTCGCAAGTGCACGCGAGGTGTAACGATAAGCTTTGTTGCATTTTCGTTTAGTTTTTGGAAGGTGGCACTCCAACTACTTTTATGTGGCTCTGCTACTGTACTACTTCCGCCATTTCCTTCACCAGTATAATGATTTCCTAAATCATCTTTTATTTCTAACTCAACATCCGCACTATCCCATATACTTCTTAACGCCTTAGATTCTTCCTGATTGAAAAAAATGATAAAGGACATCGGGGTTACTTCCATTTTGTTTATATTTACTTTTATTAATTCATTTTCAGAAACCCCATTAACCTTTACTTCCTTACTATCCATTGCTTTTAGACTAAGTGCGAAATTCCAGTTCCCCTTTATTACATTACCTTCATAATCCAACTCAATTGCCTCTATATCCCACCAAACATTTGCAACATCTAGCCTTTCATTACTATGACCACTCATCGTAATCATACCTACATATTTTCCCTCTCCAACTTTTGTAACGCTCGAACCACCTCCCCCACCATTAAAGCCCTTAACTTGCGGACTACCAAATAGGAACGGTTTCTCACCTAAATCTTTATCACTCTCAATAGAATAAGTAATTGTGATTGTTCTACCATCGAACACAGCATCATTAATTGTAACCTTAACTCCATTACTCTCTCTCGTCATATTCAACTCAGTCGAAAACTCTTTATAATTTTCATATAACCCCGTTCTACCATTATCTAAAAATCGGAATATGTCACCTACAATTGGCAATCCCCCGGCATATGTAGGAAATCCGATACCAAGAGTTGCAACTGATAAGCCTACTAAAATAGATGCAGCAGCGACACCTTTTTTCCAACTTTTCATCTTTTTCTTCGTACGTATCGATTGTTTTACATTTCGTTTTACTTTTTCCTTTTCAATTTCAGAAGTCTCAATTTCCTCTAGTTCTTTTTCATCTATTTCAATATCATTTAATAGTTCATAAATGTCTTTCATATTACACTACCTCCAAAACTAATATTCGTAGCATTTTGTTGTAGTTTCTTTTTCCCCCGGTACACTCGATTATCAATTGCTGCCCGAGTTAATCCTAACTTGTCACCTATTTCCTCTGTCTTCATACCAAGTAAATATTTCATAATGAACACCTTTCGATCTAGCGGTTCTAATTGATTAATGAGCTTCAATAATTCTTCCCTATCTTCCATAACGATTAATTCGTCTTCTGCTGATTTTTCTGTACTGATATGAAACTCATCTGAAATGATTTCTACTTTTTTAGTCGATTTCCGGTAATAATCAATTGCTTTAAACTTCGCAATCGCTGCAATCCACTTTTTAAAATCGCTCGGCTCTCCATGAAATTTATTTGCGTTATTCCAAATGGAAAGAAATATATCGTTTATACATTCCTCTATGAGTCCATCATTTTGAATTGGAAGTAGAACTTTATGCGTGATTCCCTTTATGAGTGGTAAGTATGTATCGACAACAAATTCTAACGCGTCTTCTTTTTGCCGTTGTAATCTTTTTATAAAATTTTTCTCATTTGATTTCATGTAGCGATTCCCCTTATTGTTTTGTAAAAGCTTTTACACCCTATATAACGTCTGAGAAAATTTTTTCTCTCATCTTTTTTATTTTTTGTATGTAATGGAATACTTTTCGTTAGCCATTGTCTCACATAACTATGCGTTCAAAGAAAATTTTCTCAAGTCTACATTTTGGTTCATGTAGTACACTATTTATATAGTCATTCTTTAACTTGGTGTATATTTTATTTCGTTAATCTACTATTTTAAATTAGGAGATGAGATATGTATGTGTGGAATTACAGGTTGGGTAGATTGGAAAGAAGACCTTTCAAATCAACATGTTATTTTAAAAAAGATGGCAAATAGTATTCAGCATCGTGGTCCGGATGCTGAAGGATTTTGGTTTTCACCTCATGCGGCCTTTGCACACCGGCGTTTAATTGTAATTGATCCAGAAGGCGGGACACAGCCGAAGACATTCCGTGCTGGTGATTATACGTATGCTCTTACTTATAATGGAGAAATTTATAATTTCCGGGAACTTAAAGAGCAGCTTCAAAAATGTGGGCATGCATTTGAAACCCATTCAGATACAGAAGTATTACTGCATGCTTATTTAGAGTGGAAAGAAGACTGCGTACGACATTTAAACGGAATTTTCGCTTTTGCCTTATGGGATGATCAGAAGCAACAATTGTTTTTAGCACGAGATCATTTAGGTGTAAAACCACTCTTTTTTACAGAAAGAAATGGCAGTATTATTTTCGGCTCTGAAATTAAAGCATTATTAGCGCATCCATCTGTCCCTGCTGAAATTGATGCGGATGGAATAAATGAAGTATTTGGATTAGGCTTATTTCGCACTCCAGGATGTGGCGTCTTTAAAAATATTCAAGAAGTACGTGCTGGACATTCTATAACATTTACACGTCATAAAAAAGTAGTTACGAAGTATTGGAATTTAGAAAGTAAGTTCCATACAGACTCTATAGAAGATACATCTTCGCATATTTTATCTATTTTACAAGATACAGTAAAAAGACAATTAATTGCCGATGTTCCTCTCGTTTGTATGTTATCAGGCGGATTAGACTCTAGCGGTATTACTGCACTTGCGGGTAAAGAATTTGCTGCTGAAAATAAAATACTTCATACGTATTCTGTTGACTTTGTAAATAGCGCAAAAGACTTCGAACTGACATTTGCTCGCACTGGTTTAGATGCACCTTGGGTAAAACGCGTTTCTGAACATGTCGGGACAGCGCATCATGATATTATTGTGAATGCTGAAGAATTAGCAAATCAATTATTCGTTCCCCTTCATGCAAAAGATTTACCGAGTGCTGGTGAAATGGAAACTTCACTATATTTACTATTTTGCGAAATGAAAAAAGATGCGACCGTAGCTTTATCCGGCGAATCGGCTGATGAAGTATTCGGTGGATATCCTTGGTTTCATCAAGAAGAACTACTATATGTAGATAAGTTTCCTTGGCTAACAAATTGGAAAAATACATCTCCTCTTCTACTAAATGAAGTAAGTAACCAATGTAATCTAGAAGACTATATTGATACACGATTCCAAGAGGCGATACTTGAAGTACCTACTCTTGAAGGCGAAAGTAAAAAATCCGCGAAACAACGTCAAATGTTTTATTTATTTTTAACACGATTCCTTCCTTTCTTACTTGACCGTAAAGATCGCATGAGTATGGCTGTTGGATTTGAAGTTCGTGTACCGTTTTGTGATTATAGATTAGTTGAATATTTATGGAATGTTCCTTTCAACATAAAAAGTATTGATAATATTGAAAAAGGCATTTTACGTAGAGCACTACAACCAGCTTTACCTGACGATGTACGCAATAGAAGAAAAAGCGCTTATCCAACTTCACAAGATCCACTCTACTTACAAACAATCCGTAATTTAACACTTGATATGTGTAACAATAAAAACAATCCTATTTTCTCACTTATTAACCATTCCATCTTACTTTCAATTGCTGATCAAAGTAATAAAGAGATTAACAATTTTGAGGCAAGAAGTGCCATGGAGTATATGCTACAAGTAAATGAATGGTTGAAAACATATCACATCCATATTGCTTAACAAAAAGGAGTTCAAGGATAAAAACCTTGAACTCCTTTTATATTAATTAGCACATTGTTTATTATCAGTATCAATAGACCATCCAATAATCGTGGCACAGTCTCTACCTTTCCACTGCAGTACATTTGTTAATACGGGCTCAATCTGCAAGCTATTTCCGTCGTGTAATATTTCTACTAAAGATTGATCATCATCAAACCTTCGTTTGTCACACTCTAAAATACCGTCCGTTGCCATTACAATGTGATTCATTCCTTTTTCTAATCCTCTTACACCTGACGTAAAGCAAGGTGTATTTGCTGCAAAAATATTTTTCCTGCCAATATATTCGTAATTCTTCCGTTTATTTAATCGTCCTTTTCCATTTTTCGTTTTCTCAGAATGGAATAAATACGCGAAACAATCACCAACTGATAACCAATATAAAAATTCGCCTTTTCGTAAACAAATTAAGCAAGCGAGTTCCTCATCATCTTGATCACACTTTTTAATAAATAACTCATCTGTAAATAACGCTAATAGGTACATATGTGTATGATGGAAAGCTAAATGTATTGGATATGAGAATAACTCTTTTAGTTTTTCTTTTCTTTCCGAAATCGCTTCTATTATATAATCTATATTTTTTGTTTTGTGATGTGTATCAAAAATCATAACAAATTCAAATTGTAATTCAGGATCCCACCAAGCCAGCACCGCATCTCCTCGTTCATATGCATCACTCTCTTGATTCCCCCCATATACGCCGACTGAAAGAGGACCACATTTTTCAACATGTATTTCATCTACATACATCTGTTCATGACTAATCCATTTGAATGTATTCACAGCTATCATCCTCTCTCTTGCTAAATGTATACCTTTACACATAGATTACCTTATATTTCAATAAAAATAAACTTTTTCAACATTTCTTATCCAAATAAAAGGATTTTATTTCTAAAACAACGAATATATCTTACTATACGATATAAAAAAGGGGATTTATTATTATGAACAACATTAATCAACATTGGGAGAGCATTTATTATCACTTACGATACGAATACGAGGACAACCTTTCCCACCAAGCAATTCGTATTTTACAAATCGTTTCTCGTGAGAAAGATATAACAATTGGAAAAGTAGCTACTGAGCTTAGTCTTTCTCATAACACAGCGTCTGAACACATAAAGCGCCTTATTCAAAAGGGCTTCATCATTAAAGAGCGAAATAAAAAAGATGAAAGAGTTGTAAACCTTACATTAACAATTGAAGGAATTGAAGGATTAGAAAAACATACTTTACTAGATAAAGAAAAGATAAAAATATTAGAATCACAGTTATCAAAAGAAGAACAACAATTAATTGAAAAAGCATTTTCGTTATTAGCGAAGGAGGCAAAATATGCATTTCCTCGTTAAAGTAATCGTTTCGGCACTTATTATCGGCGTTATCACTGAAGTCGCTAAACACTACAGTACGATAGGTGGCTTTATTGCTGCCCTTCCTCTCGTGAGTTTACTTAGTCTATTTTGGATTTCATTCGAAGGCGGAAATAAACAAGAATTGAGTCAATTTGCTTTAGGGGTATTATATGGATTCCCCGCATCAGCACTATTATTATTTATTGTCTATATTGGTTTAAAAAATTCATTTACACTTAGTACATCTGTCCTACTTGGTATAGGTGTTTGGTGTATCGTTTTTGCTTGTCAAAAATTATTTCAAGCTTAGGAGGAATTAACATTCATAAATTTGTAGAAATAATGGGGCAAAATATAGAAGTACATATAAAAGGAATTGGTAAACAAACTGTAGTCATTCAAACCGGAATGAGTTGCTCATTTTATGATTGGTTTCCTATTATAGAAAAGCTTTCAGAGCACTTTACAGTCGTTTCATACCATCGCCCAGGTTACGGGAAAAGTGATTTAGGCAATCAGCCACGTACAATAAGGCAAGTTACAAAAGAGCTACATATGTTACTAAACAAACTAGCTATTCAAGAGCCATTTATTCTAATCGGTCATTCCTATGGAGGATTATGTGCACAACATTTTGCAATGTTACATGAAGATAAGCTGCAAGCACTTATTTTAGTTGATTCTACTTCGATGAACTTACACCGTTTAGATGAACTTCATTTACCAATTTCTGATCAAACTGATTCTGATGATGTTTGGTTTCAAAAATATAATATATATTCCAAAATGGATGTAGACACACTTTATACTGAACTAAAACCTATGCTCACCGATCAATCAAAACAGCAAATTGAATTCTCTACCTCGCCTTCATTATATAAAGCGACAGCTTCTGAACTATCGGAGTGGAAAAACTGTGCTCTCTCACTAAAAGAGCTATGTAAAACATTAGAAATACCATTAATCGTTATCGGTAGAGATCCTCAATATTCTATTACTCAATTGACTAATGGCGGCATGCCTAAAGAGGAAGCAACACAACTTGAAGCAATGTGGCAAGAACTAATTCACGAACAATTACACCTCTCAACTAACAACCAATATATGCTTGCCGAACATGCTAGTCACGGTATAGAAAATGATCGACCAGATATTATTATTGAGGCGATTCATTTCTTACAAATAAAAAAAGGAAGCAACTAAAGCTGCTTCCTTACTTATCTATTCATAATCTTCTTCATCATCGATTTCTTCGTAATATGAACTTCCATTACTTACATATATAGGACCATTCGCAACATCAATACGTAGTACCCACGCCCATGGCACAGCTAAACGTTTATGTATCGCTCGCCAAAAGCTCATTGATTTTCTTTCGTACTCCTGGAACTCCTGAAGTAACTCTTTGTAGGAGGAACCGTCTAACTGAATATTTGCTTCTAACAAACGAGAATGGGCATAGTACTGTAACTCTAGTTCAGCAGCAATTTCCATTTCTTCTTCCGTTGCCATACCAATAATTGTTCCATCTTCTGGTGCAATTTCATATACGTTTTGAACTTCAATAAGCCCTTCTTTCTCTTTCTCAAACATGTAAACAGCCTCCTTTAACATATATTTTTTATGTTACAAAGTCATACTTCTACAATAACTTCTCTCTTTCCTCTTTTTTTGATAAACTTTTACAAAATATTTAACTGATGACCTGTTTTCTCTATTCTTTCAGCAGAAATGAAACGATTTTTATCAAAATTTAATTTATACACATCAGGCATATGAAGTGTTTTCCAAAACTCAAAATCATATTTCGAATTAAAATAATTCATGAGTAATACCATAATATTTCCATGCGTACCTATTACAATATTCTTACCTTCATATTGTTTTAATATATTTTGCATACATATTACAGCGCGCCTTTGTGCGACATCATTCGATTCTCCGCCTTCGTATGCAAAACTCCAATCTTCCCACACCTTCTGCATAGCATCATTAAAATTTGATACCGGCTCTGTGCTCAATAATCTTTCACGCAAATCTTCTTCTGTTTGTATTGATAATTTATATGTATGCGCAATTCCTTGTACAGTTTGGATTGCTCTTTTATACGGGCTAGAAATCACAACATCAATATGTTTATCTTTTAATAAGCGTGTTACATTCTCTGCATCTAAGTACCCTTTTTCAGATAAAGGTCGCTCCCGTTCTTCTTTTGTATAGGTAGAATGGGCATGGCGAACGAAATAGATTGTTGTCATTTATTCATCTCCTTTTTCCGTTTCTACTCAAATTCAATACATTACCATCAAATCCCTTTACCTTTATAATAAGTGCTTTCAATTTAAATGTTGATTTTCATATTAATAAAAGGGAAACACCCCATATGATGTTTCCCTCATTTAAAATAGACTACATTCAATTAAATACTTTATCAATTTTATTTCTATCGTATTCTAATATCCAATCATTATATGTATTATAAATATCCCTAATTGTATCAGGAGAGGTAGCTAATACATCACAACCTCTATCATCATAGACGTGAAATATAGTATTCTTGTTAACATTTATAAAATACACCCTATGAAAAATACTCGGTTTTATTCCCATATCTTGATTACAAATTGCTTTTAGCATAGGAATGTATGTAAAGTCAGAGATTTTACATTTCAAAGTATATCTATGTGTTTTATATGCTCCATCTTCATTTTCTTCTGGAAAAACATAAGGGATTGTATTTTTCTGTAACTTAAACAAATCGGACTTCTCTTTGACATACTTAGAAAAGATATTCAATTTCTGTTTGAAAATTTCACCGTTTGCATAGTCATTTACATCCACTACAATATAAATATCATCTTTTGTTGAATGTAAAGACTGAAATAAAGTAATCGTCCTTTTATAAACGCCTTCTAAATATAGACAATTTTCATAAATGTTATTACAATCATAGTCCACACCTAATCTAAAACGAATACCAATATCCCAATTATAAAATAGAGGTGGTCTAAGTTCTAAATTCGGAAACGTTTCAAGCATATACTCATTCAACCTCATCTCAATACCTACCTTTAATAGTATGTTGTTTACATAATAAAATTATTTTATTATAATTTATTTCTAAACTCTTCATCTGTTATAGCATCTTGAATAAAATAATTTATATTATTTCTCAGCTTTTGATATACAACTTGATCTTCTATATTGTTAAACATAATTACAACTTCTACTTTATTCCCTTTCTTATCTGTAGTATACAAGCTTTTTGTCAATACGAATGCGGTAGAACCACCTTTTTGCCCCGCAAATTCTAACTTACTATTATTAACTGTTCTTTTGAAAATATTCTCGATTTCTTCTTGCATTAATTTAGGAAAATAATTTCTACTATTTATTTTTTCCATTATACTCATATAATCTTTAGCGTTTGCACTCACTAATCGATCTGACCAAATTCGCTGAAATTCCATATCTACCTTTAATGGAATTTCACGTTTTTTCCATTCTTCTTCATCTTTCATCCATTCATGAATTTGTAACACATGTTTATTATACTCATCCTTTGACATGTTACGTATCATTTCTAATGATTGATTTTCTGGCTTATGAAGCTCTTTTTCTACATACCCTCTCATATATAGTGAAGCTGTATACGAAGAGAACTTATCATGACTAGTAAGCTCTAACTCTTTTATACTTTCATTTACTCTTTCTATTCCAAGCTTATCTAACAAATATGTTGTATTTGCGTTAGAACTATAATGAATCATTCCTTTAGCGACTTCTTCTAAAGCGATTTGTCCATTTTTCACTAATTCTCTCGCTTTGGCATCTTCTAACCAGTTAGGATGTGCTCCACCATCAGTATCTTTAACGTAATATTTTTCTAGCTCGTGCAATGAAATTTGTTCATCACGACTTATTTTTCCTTCTGACACTTGCTTAGCAAATTCAACTGCTATTACGATTTTTGCCGTACTCGCTAATGGCAATTTTTTATTTTCATTTATAGATGTTAATATCTCACCATTTTTTCTAATCAGTAATGAACATGTCTCAGCGTCTTTATGTTCTTTTATATAGGTTAATACGTAATCAGAATCTTTTTTTGACAAATAATACTTCATTATGACAAAGAAAGCTATAATTGCTACTATAATCACTCCTGCAACAATTCCTATAATCTTTAATATGTTCACAATATACCTCCTCTAACAAATTTCCTTCTATATCATAATTATACCGAAATAAATTACAAAATTATACAAAACAGAATAACTCTTCCTACACATAAAGAATTATTATTTTATTTCACACTGTATTGCACGAAAAAATCTCATGAATATGTCTAACATTCACATAACAAAAAAACATGCTTTCATGATGAGAGCATGTTTTGTGATATTCTTCACATTGTTTCGTTAAAAAATTATCTTTTTATTTACCATGATGTAACATTAAATCACTAAGTTCTTCTTCAATGTGATTTAATTTCGCAACGCCTTCTTTCCATTTATGAATATAACGTGAAACCCCAACGAAAAACAAAACAATAATTGTGGAAAGAATAATACCATATACGATTGCTACAGTACTCATAGTTACACTTCCTTATAATTAGTAATGTGGTTATTAGTTATATTTTTATTATAAACCTTTTTCTTTTAAAATACTTCAATTTCAACTTTTTGTAACAAAATTGATTTTTCTAATATTTCGTTCGTAAAAATGGCATATTTTTCACAAATTATACAAAACTTCACCATATGTACTATTACCATATGAGTTATATTATTAAATAGAATAAAGGGGATGATTACTATGACGACTTGGTTTATTGTAATGTTAGTTGTATTTGGAGCATTTAAAATTATCGTTTCTAGCCTTCCTAACACTGTTATTGAATCCATTATTAGCAAGTACGAAACACATCCAAAACTTGAAGAAGAGAATGTGACTATTACAATTCACGGAAATAACGTAGAAGGCGAACAGAAATCAAAAATTATTCATGATTTTAACGAAGGTTTATTTTTAGATCGCTATTATGCACCACCCCATAATGAAGGCACTCCTTTAATTATCCATGCAAAACGTGGTAAAAAAGATTTCACATTTTATATTTACAGTCATGAAGAGCATGTTGATGTTGTAAAACAATATAAAAAGAAGGTAGTTGCTTATAGTTTACGCTCTAAAAATCTTCAAAATAGTGATATGTTCGTGTCAGCTGATTTGTATAGTGATAATAAAGTTATTGAATTTTGACTAAAAAAGATAAGAGGCTTACTACATTCTATATGCAGCAAGCCTCTTTAAAGTTGTTTCAAATTATATCCATCTGCTTATGTAATGCTTAAAAAATGAATAATAAAGTTGTTTACTTCTTATTGAACTAACGCCCCCGTTAGTTTAAGTGTAACTCTTCACAATTATTTCATATTATATAGGTAAATAGAAAGATAATTTAGAATTTAGTTTATAGTTATAAAAATAAGTTATTTATATCCTTATAATTCTTCAAAAAGGAGAGTGTATGAAAAAGACTATTGTTTTTGTATTAACGATATTTATATTATTCCCAGGATTCGCAACACAAAGTTATGCGTTGTCAGATTCGAAATCTGAGGCAATACAAGCATTGCTAGATGATGCCCGTCGTACATCAGGTGTGCCTGGAATGTCAATCTCAATACTTGCTGATGGTGAAGTGTTCTACTTTTCTTCTGGGTATGCAGATCTTGAAAAGGGATTGTCTGCAAGTGAAAATACACTCTATGAGTTGGCCTCGGTGAGTAAAGCTTTTACTGGTATGGGGATTTTGCTATTGGAAGAGCAAGGGCTGCTATCAATGACTGACCCTATCCAAAAATATTTACCTTGGTTTACGTTAAAGTATCAAGGTAAACCTGTTGATATGCAAAACCTTACACTAAATAACTTTCTTCACCATACCAGCGGCCTAACAAATATTAGACATATCCAAAATATTCCACAAGGTAATACGCCTGATATGTTGCAAAAGACCGTGGAAAAGCTGGTAGATGCAGAATTGGCGTTCTCTCCCGGTGAACAATATAACTATGGAACCGTTAATTATGACGTATTGGGTTTGGTTATTGAGATTGTATCACGACAAAGCTATGAAGACTTTATGAAGGAACAGGTATTTATACCCTTAGGTCTTCACCAGACGTATGTTTATAAAGAAGATGCTCAAGCCACTGGACAGTTAGCACAGGGCTACCGTTCTTCCTTTTTTATAACAACTCCATTTAACGCTCCGGATTATGCTGGGAATAAACCTGCCGGCTATATCATTTCTAATACAAAAGATATGGCGCGTTGGATGGGCATACAAATGGGTATTGTGCAGGACATACCCGAAATATTTCACAGGGCTATCGAAAAATCACATAGGGGTGATATGTCTGTTTCGGCTGTCAATGATATGTATTATGCGGCAGGTTGGTCGGTAAACGCCGAACAAACGTTTATAGAACACACTGGGGGTAATCCAAATTTTAGTACCGAAGTAGCCATACTGCCAAATGAAAGAACAGCCATCTGCTTACTGAGCAACGGCGCAAATACCAATATAAACCTGGTACTAAAAGTTAAAAATATATTAAGCGGCAATCTAACTCAGTCATACGAGATAAGCGACACACAGCTTTTGGACATCATTTTGTCGTCTACCACAATTATTCTTTGCCTATTAGCCGTTCTGTTATTTTTCTTAGGATTAAGAAAAAGGAAAACGAATGAGCAGCAGCCAATGACAAAAAAGAGAACAATCGTAACAATTATTTTCCTAATCGCTACGATTGCCCAGTGTATAATGTTTTTTGCCTTCGATTGGTCAACGATACTTATTTGGCAAACATATAGTGTTCTTACAGCTTTAATTTCGTCAACATTATTAACAGCAAGCATTACTTGGTTTGTATATACTCACCGATTAGATGCCTCGGTCCGAAAATAAGTATAATGTTAAGTAAATAAATCCTAATTTATCGATATTTTTAATTTAAAAAACAGAAGACACTTCTCCTAGTTAAACCCACTTGCTATTTCTTCCACTAACCTGCCTCGTTAGTAGAAGAAGGATTTTTAAACAACTATATTATTTTTTAAATGACTTTATTGTAAATTAAACAACTTTATTATCTCTGTACATGATTTAGCTTAATGCTCATATATAAAAAGGAATCCATGGCATATGGATTCCTTTTTACTATTTACTGAAAAATAAGCTCTGTCTTCAAACTATCTTTCGGTAACAACCAGCCTTTTTTCTCTAAACTCGCCATTAATAATTCCCTTTGTTTTGTCGCAATACTTTCTTCATTTGTTTTAAATGACACTTCTATTACGAAGTCATCTTCTAATTTCCCAGTATTACTTAATGGCCAAATTTCAATATTTGCTTTTATGTTTTCAAACTCTCCTGTATATCGCTTCATTAATACAGGACCGTAAATACGGGAATTCTTTAACATCTCTTCTCCCCAATTTGTATACAACCATTTGTTCATTTTCCCTGGTAATTTTTCTATTAACATGTTTTGAGCAGCTTGTTCATTTGGTAAATCAAGTATCCCATATCCTTTAGCACTGTAACTTTTCTTATTTGAAATGCTTAATGTTTTCTTCTCAAATCCCCAATCTATTTCCGCCTCATAACTATCCGTATTACTATCGAATCCTTCTTTTTTAGCTACTTCTAGTGCATCTTGAATTACACCATTTTGAATAGGATATCTTTTTTTATATGTTAGTTCAAAATCTTTACTAAATTCTTTCTTTCGAATTCTAGCAAACCAACCTTCATCACTTAAACTTTTATTTGCAGTATCTAAAAATTGCACTTGTATTCTTTCATATTTTGTACCAGCCTGGAAATGTTCTAGCACCTCTTGCTTCATCTCTTTGTTATAACCTAATACTTGTTCTGGCTTTAATAATAACTTCACTTCAAAACTAGGTTTCATTGGACTAGCAGTAAACCCTTCCTTAACGTTATAAAGGAAACAACAAAAGAAAATGCTTACGAATACAAATACTTTTTTCATATACCTATCCCCTTTGTATTTTAAATGACTTCTATACGTTCCATTGCAAGTGAATATACATTTTCATATCCTGCTGTACTTAGCTTTTGTTGTAATCGATCTGTATCCTCTTTCAAAGCGTGTACTAGCACCGTATGTTCTGGTAATAATGTATTTAACATCTCTTTAACGTCTCTTATACTTTGGTGAACTTTATACGGAACTCGCTTCACCCTACATGTACTCCTTACAGGTTCTTTCATAACTCTTTCTGCAAAACTCCCTTTCGCAATGTGCCCAGTAAAAATAACGGCATTCCGCTTTTCATTCCGAAGCTGTTCATAGTATAACTGTGCTCGTTTCGTTTGCATATTCGCATCACTCATTACAACTATTCCGTAACTATTTTGCATACTAATGTCATTATCCATCACTATTATGTTTCTTTTTAGACTCTTCATAACCCATTTAAGTTCTTTATTATTTTTTATCCAATCTTTATATGCGAACATCTCTTCAAATCCAGCCAAGATTTCTTTATCTACTATAAGAGGAAATTCTTTATATCGTTCATATAAATACAATACTATATCTTGCGCCCTACCAAGTTGTGGCAGCGGTAATAATGCTATTCCTTTATTTTGCATAACTCGTTCAATTTCTGCACATAGTTCGTTTACACGTTCATTTTGCGAAACATCATCTGTGTGATAAGCGGCATCCACAATTGCGACTTTTATATTGTGGCCCAATTTCTCAGGTAAATTAGCTCGTAGTATATTAGACTCTGCTGAATAGTCGCCTGAATAAAATACGTATGTATTATACATATCAACTAAAAACCAAACAGCTCCCAATACATGCCCACTATATCCCCATTGAAACCGCAATGTAGGAGTAATTTGTACCCATTCATTTGGATTGCTAATCTCATCAATACATACATAATTTAAATCTTTTATGTGTTGGTCGCTATAAGGTAAATCCCACCCTTGCATCACATTATAGTTTCTCCATTTTTCATAATATAACGGCAGTTGCTCCTTCGTATAACGAGTCGTCCAAATTTTTTTCTTATAGCCATACTTCGCTAATAAAGGTAAACCCATCGTATGATCTTCATGAATATGTGATAAAAATACCGCATCTAAAAATGGAACAGCTTCTCTCTCTATTTTTGGATAACTATCCTCATAAGATCGATTAATACCACAATCAAATACTATTTTCGTCTCTTTATTTTTTACAAAATAGCAGGAGCGACCGTACTCTCCAGCTCCTCCCCATACTTCTACTCTCATCATGCTACCCCTTTTCGCTTTTGCTCCATATGTTGCAGCAGTAATAAGCACATTGTTGTAAGTCCAACAGAAACAACGGCCATCGCCATGCCTATAGATACTTCACCCTGTTCAAATTGAGCAAAAATAAACGTTGCTGACGTTTCTACTGATGGAGGTAATACGAGAAGCGATGCTACTAACTCTCTTATCGAAATTGTAAATGTCATCGCCCATCCAGCAAGAATGCCTGGGATAATAAGAGGCATTATTATTTTTCTAAAAATATAAATATAATTTCCAGAAAAAACACTTCCTGCCTGCATGAGAGAATCATCAATTTGTCCGAGTGATGATTTTACATATTGCACCGTGTAAGGTAAAAACAGAACAACATACGTTACGATAACCATGATTGGTGTATTGTAAATTGACATAGGCATATATGGTGAATTCCAAAATAGAATAAGACCTACAACCATAACGATTCCTGGTACCATATTCGGTAACATACCGCACATATCAAGCCATTTTTCAGAGGTTTTTTTCCCCTTTCGAATCATAAGTGCCAAAAAGACTCCAATCATTACCGCGATAATCGCTGTTACGAGTGAAAAAAGAAAACTATTCCATAAAGCCTCTAATCCCGGAGATCCTATTGTAAACAATGCCTCATAATGGCTTGTTGTAAAGTTATTTACATGTAAACCGCCGCCTCTTAATTTTGACAAAGAAGCAATAAGTATAGAAAAGTATGGAATTCCAATTGATACTATTAATAAACCAATTACATACATCCATGCTACAACGCGCGTAAATATAGACAAAGTATATCTTTTAGATTTCACACCTTTTCCACTAACCATTGCATATGAATACTTTCGATTCAATACATTTTGCATATACCAAATAAGCATACAAGCACTAAGTAATAAAGAAGATAATGCTGTTGCACTACTAAAATCAATTGGCCAACTCGAAATAAATTTATGGATTTCTGATGTTAACACGTGGAATCCTATTCTACGTCCGAATGTAGCCGGTGTTCCAAATTCAGCAATCGTCTTTACGAAAATGAGTAAAGCACCCATTACATAACTTGATACTAATAACGGCAATATTATTTTTCTTAAACGATAGAAAAAACTTCCGCCATGAACTGCTGCAGCTTCTTCTTTACTACTCCCAATCTGAAGTAACGTGTTTTTCAGCATGAAATAAAGGAATGGGAATAAATGCAGACTCATAATTAAGACCATACCTCCTAAACTAAAAAACGATGATGAAACTGTCTTTAGCATCGGAAAAAATTGTTCAAAATAGCCGTTAGGTTGCATGAACAAAATCCAGCCCATTGATCCAATATACGGCGGTGTCATAAATGGAATCATAAAAACAATATCTAACTTACTATACTTTCCTACATCTGTTTTGCTCATAATAAACGCCAATGGAAATGCAAATATTGTAGCTCCTATTACAACGAGTACACCTAGAAGCAGCGAATTCAGAAAAATCCCAGCTAATCCACCACTCTGTATCACTTCAAAAGGCTTTAAAAAGTTCCAACTGCTATTTTCATATATACTAGAAAATAAAATAAGAAAAAGGGGAATGACGATTAACATCGCCACAAGCAATAACGCTACCGTCATTCCAACTTGTCTTACTGATACGAATCGATTTACCATGGAATCACCATCTTATTGAAATACTTTCTTAAATTGTTTTCCTATTTCATCTTGCTCTTTCTCAACTGTTTTCCAATCAATATTTAATACTGGAATCTCTTCTACATTTGGTCTATTTTCAGCTTTTATATCTGTTCTACCAGGCAATAAATACGCTTTAGAAACTTGTTTTTGTACATCATCGGATAATAAATAATCAATAAACTCTTTTGCGCCTTCTACATTTTTACTATCCTTCATAATCCCCGCTGCGCGTGGACTAATAACTGTTCCGCTTTTTGGATATACGATATCAACAGGTTCACCCTTTGCTTTTGCGCTGTACGTCATATAATCAACACCCGCAATTACCATATCTTTCGCACCTGTTACAACTGGGTCTAACGCTTCCTGATTTGCTCCTGCTACTGTAACTTCATTTTTCTTAAGTTGTTCAAATAAATTCCATCCATCTTTTCCATTCTTTTTCACATATCCAGTTACAAAGTCTAAAGCTGAACCTGAAAGTGCTGGATCTGGAAGATTCACTTTTCCTTTCCATTCCCCTTTCGTTATATCGCTCCAATCTTCAGGCGCTGTCTTCACATTTTTTGTATTGTACACAATCCCTAATGCTGAAGCACTATACCCGAAATAATGTCCTTTATCATCTGACCATTCAGAACGCAGCTTATCAGCTTGTTTCGCTTCTTTATAAGCTAACGTTTGACCCTCTTTCTTTAATCCTTCCATCGCTGGGAATGATGCAAGTACGACTACATCAACGACTGGATTTTTCTTTTCAGCTTCCATTCTCGCTAAAATTTTACCAGTTGTCCCTTGAAACATTTCCACCTTTATACCAGTTTTCTTTTCAAAGTCTTTTTGAATTTTTTCTGCTAACCCTTTTGGCCCTGCACTATATACAACAATTTTCTTTTCAGTCGTATTTTTACTTTTTGCATCTGCATTGCCTGTCTTTGAACTACACCCTGTTACTACAGCCGAAAATAATAAAGTACATACAAATAAAGACTTAAGCGAACTGAATTTCTTCATATGATTCTCCCCCTATATGATGAATACATTTTTTTGGCACATATAACGATACTGGTTTACCGATGCTTAATTTACTATTGTGATAAGCTGTCCATATTCCGAGTGCCCCCATGTTTACTTTTATTTCATACCGTTCTCCTACATATGTAACGTGCTTAATTTCACCTGTATACATTTCGCACACTTCATTTTTCGTCCAGCTCACATGCTCTGGACGAACCATTTTTTTACCCTCTACAAGCCAATTCGCCTTACCAACAAATTTGGCAACAAATTCATGAGACGGTTTCACATAAATATCTTCCGGTGTTCCTTTTTGTAATACTTCTCCTTGTTTCATGACAATAATTTGGTCTGACATTGACATTGCTTCTGTTTGGTCGTGAGTGACATACAGTGCAGTTAAACCAATGGAATGAACGATATCCATAAGCTCTATTCTCATTTCTTCTCGCAAAATTGCATCGAGTGCACTTAGCGGTTCATCAAACAAAATAAAATGAGGTTTTGTTACAATTGCTCTAGCGAATGCGACACGTTGTTGCTGTCCACCAGAAAGTTCGTGTGGATACCTTTTCTCCATACCTTGCAGGCGAACTCGCTTTATCGCATCTTCTACTTTTTCTCGCAATTGATTTGTTTGCTTTGTAGCTCTTAAACCAAATGCAACATTTTCAAAAACAGTCATGTGCGGCCATAAAGCAAAATCTTGAAATACCATACCGATATTCCGTTCATGAGGAGATGTCTTTATCTTTTTTGCAGCAGAATACATGCACTGGTCTCCAAAATATATTTCTCCCTTATCCGGTTCTTCAAGCCCTGCTATCATTCTAAGTAAAGTCGTTTTCCCACACCCCGAAGGTCCTAAAAGTGTAGTAAATTCCCCTTGTTTCATTACAATCTGCAACGGCTTTAACGCCTGTATTTTTCCAAATGTCTTTTCTAATCCACTAATTGTAATATCCACCGTTTCACCTCTCTCACCTCATTCTTAACCTGCTTTCATTCTATATGGAAGATTTATACTGAATGTTAATGTACTGTAAAGATTAAATTAAAAAACTTCTAATAAACTATTTATTTCTATAGATTTTTTCTATAGTTAAAATAAAAAAGGCGGCAATTCATAATGAATCTCTTAAAATTAGAAATTGTAGTACTTATTAAGAAATACAAAAAGCTTACAATCGTTGCAGAAAAACTTGGCGTTAAACAACCAACTATTACATTTCATATAAAAAGCTTAGAAGAAGAACTCGGTGTATCTCTATTCGAATTACGTTCTGGAAGGTATTTCTTAACAGAGGCTGGTGAGGCTTTGCACCATTATGCTTGTAAAATAGATGCACTTATGAAAGAAGCCAGACGTGTCACGCAAGAGTTTAAAGATTTTCATAAAGGTGCTATAACAATCGGCGCTAGTTATGTACCAGCGACTTATCTTTTACCAGAAGTCGTTCATCAATTTCAATGTGAATTTCCCAATATAAAAATAACGCTACTAGTGAAAACAGCCCCTGAAATTCGAATGATGCTACAAAATCACGAAATCGATCTTGGGATAATTTCCGCTGCTCCATTTGATGAACCACTTTTAAAACAAACGAATATAATGCCCGATACACTTGTTCTTGCCTTTTCCAAAGAACATCATTTTTCAAAGAAAGACAATGTATCGTTACAAAATATCGAAAAGGAACGCATACTATTGCATCGTAATCCATCTACAACGAGAGATTTACTTACACAATGGACGTTGGCGCACAACATTACATTCCAATCTGAAATTGAATTAGACTCATTAGAAACGATGAAACAAATTTTAAAATATGGTAATGGAATTGCCTTTATTTCTAAACTTGCTATCGAACAAGAAATACAACGAAATGAGCTATGCTATATACCAATCCCTGAATTTGAATTTCAGCGTAACATTTATACGATTCATCATGAGGACAGATGGAATTCTAAAATCATTTCTTTTTTACTACATAGCATCACTTCATTTGCAACAAAAAATTAAAAGGCTGTCGTTATGCACGACAGCCTTTCAAACTATAAATCTATTTATTTTTCTTTGCCTCAATTTTTGCTTGCGCCTCTTCAGCCTTATCTAATGCTTCTGATACTTTCTTCTCTTTTTCTTTCACTTCATCTATACTATCGACAGCTTTAATAATTTTATCGATTCCTTCTTCTTCTACCTTTCTACGCTTTGCCACTCTTTCATTTACTTTCTCTTCCACATCTTTTGCTTTTTGAAGCATATTCTCTGCATTTGATGTTACAGCTTTTTCAAGTTCAGCATCTTTTTTCTTTTGTAACACTTCATTTGCAATGTCTTTCGCTTCTAAATACTTACCATCTTTTAATGCTGTTGCTCCGTGATCCATTTTCTCAGCAACTTCTTTATATGATTTCGCTTCATTTCCTGATTTCTCTTTTTCTGCTTTTTCGAACCACATTGTTGCATCACTATACTTTTCATCTTTCAATGATTGCATACCTGTTTCAATATATGTGTCATAATTGCTACATCCAGCCATTACGACTAATAGAAAAAGCATAACAAAACTTAATTTTTTCATGCTGTTGTCTCCTTTTCTTTGCAAGCTCACTTTACTTTAACATACATGAAAAAGAGTTTCAAAAACTAAAATACTAATTTAGTCATTTTTATAATGATAAGTCAAATTTTTATTATTTTCTTATTTTTAAGCGGACACATCTACTTGTTTTTTCGCCATATGTTGCTTTACTCCAACTAATACAACTAACAATAACCCTCCGCCTATTGTCATCATAACAATGCTAGTTGGCAACATATCTAATAGTAGTCCATATACAATCATACCAAGTGGTGCGATTGCAGTCGCAATTGTTTCAAGTAGGCCAAACACACGCCCTAGGTAGCTCGGATCTGTCGTTTTTTGCATATGTACTTGCATTGGAATGTTTACAATCATAATTGCTATACCAGTTAACATCATAAAAGCAATATAGTAAATAAAACTTGCTACTTTTGGAATGATAACTAACAACGGAAAGACTGTACATAAACTTAAACCTGCAAACAAAAACAGTCCAGTATAAATAGAACGAAACGGATTATTCACTTCTTTACGCACTGATAAAGCAATCGCTCCCATTAGCATCCCGACTGCTAACATTCCCTCTACAGTACCGAGTTGCTTTGAAGATAAATGCAATGTATGGACGATAATGTACGGAAGTGCAACTGTTAGACCACACGCAAAAAAGTTTACCCACAATGCTATTTTCATTAAACCATATATTTCACGTTGTCTTTTTACATATAAAAAACCTTCTTTTATACTCGTCAAGAAATGCTCTGTACTTTCAGCCACTTCTTTTTTATATAAATCAAATACGATAAATAATTGCAAAATAATCGCTAAAAAGAACGTAATGCTATTCAATAGGAAAAACGATTTAATTGAAAAGAAACCATATACAACTCCGCCAATAATCGGTCCTAAAATATTTGATAAAGAAGCCGCCGTTTGATTTAAAGCACTCGCTTTTTGAATACGTCCTTCATCTACTAAACTCGGAATAGACGAAGTTAATGCAACAGAATAAAAACTTGCACAAATTGATAATAATGCTGCTGAAATATAAATAAAAAGAAGTGATGGCCCAAATATAGTAGCAAGAATAAACATACTAAGCATCGTTAAACTACTTAATAAATCAGTACCAATGACAAGCCATTTTCGATTCACACGGTCTGCTACAGCACCAGCAATTGGGCCACAGATCATCCTTGGAAGTGATCCGCAAACGAGCGTAATTGCAAAACCCATCCCTGAACCAGTAGTCTTTAATACATATAACCCCATTGCGAACGTATAAATACCTGCGCCTAATAAAGACGTCATTTTTCCAATCATCATTAAAATGATATTTCTAGTTGCAATCTTCATTCTTGAATCATGTTTTCCTATACTTATATCTCCCATTTTTGACTCTCTCCCCTTAAAAGTTAAATTGTGTTAAACTTATTATATAATCAACTTTCCAATTTTCACAACAAAAAGTTAAATACAATTAAACTTTTTAAATATAAAGGAGCAATAATATGGCAACTCTCGGTGAAAAAATTAAAGCATTACGAAAAGATAAAAAGCTTACGCAAACAGCACTGGCAGGTTCGGAACTGACAAAAAGTATGCTTAGTCAAATTGAAAATGGAAAAGCTACACCTTCTATGAAAACATTACAATATATTGCGGAAAAACTTGAATGTGAAACTAGCTTTTTATTAGAAGAAGATGAAGAAGAAATTGTGGAACTCATTCAAAAAATGGAGCCATTAATAAAATCAAATAAATGCGATGAAGTATACAAGACTTTACTACCTATCGTTCAAAAAGAACTACCCCTTACTTTAAACACAGCACGTTTATATAAACAGTTCATAACTGGAGCGGCCATTATGAACGATTATAATATTGAATATTACGTTGAAACAGCTGTTTCTATATTTGAAAAATATACTTTGTATCGTGAAAGTACTGAAACGAAACTACTGTTTTACTATATGCTCTACAAACGGAAAAAATATAAAGAATGTTTACAGTTGATTACCAAAATTCGCGATGAATATAAAACGAAGAATTTAGAAATGGATCTTATTACACATATACAATTATATTTAAAAGAAGCAATTATTTTACTCGCATATGGTAATTATGAAAAATGTGAAAAAATCATTTTAGATGCACTTGCATTTTCAAAAAAACATCAAGTGTATTATAAAACAGATGAATTTTACCGTATTTTATCTTATCAAAAAATCATTACAACCGATAAAGAACGATATTTATATTACATAAAAAAATCGGAGCAATTTGCCATTTTTACAGAAGATACTTTATCCGCTGCAAATATAGATATATTAAAAGCTTATTACTACAATACCGTTACAAACGAATATACAATTGCATTAGAACATTTAGAACAATTCCGAGAAAAACTAAAAGATGTACCGATTTTTCAAGAAGATGGATTGTATTATCTTGAAAAAGGAAAATCTCTGTATGGTTTAAAACGTTACGAGGAAGCTTTGGAAACATTAAAACGTGCTAATATTCCAGATTATATGAGTCATCCACTTGATCAGTCATGGTTATTAACAGCTGGCTCATATCGTGCCCTGTGTCATATAGAACTTCAAGATAAACCAGCTGCTCTGAAAGAAGCAAAAGAAGCAGTTCAAACGATAGATGGTTATCCTGATTCCATCTTTTCTTCATTTATTAAAGAAACATTACAAATAATACAAAAACTTTAAGAATGTCTCTAAATGGTATATTATTCCTCTTTTTTAGCAAAGATAATAATGATGGGAGGAATATAAATGAATATACAACGTGCAATAGAGCTTTCTGTGTCAGCGGAACAAGCCAATGTCAGTTTTCAAGGCATGCCTGTTATGATTCAACACGTCGATGAAAGCAATGAAACCGCCCGCATATATGAAGTAAAAAACCCAGAACGCGAATTAACTGTTCCAGTTAATAGCTTAGAGGAAATATAAGAAATGCCACTTCTCTTTTGAAGTGGCATTTTTCTTATGAATCAAAAATACAACTATTATTTCTTCTAATTTTTTAAGCTTATAATAAGAAAATGTAAAATTTATACTCTAAACCTATATTTTGTGATAATGTTTGACTTGGAAATAACTAAATCTTTATAGATGAATAATATAAAGTTTTTTCCTATTTCCCACTCTATTCATAAAGGAGGAATTGTATGAGCCTTTCTATATACGAAGGTTTAGGTATTATTTTTTTCGTAATCATTATGACTTACGCCCTTGCACACAAATATTTATGGTCAAAAAAATTACTTATTATTCTATTTCTCATTTGTAATGCTATTTATCTTATTTGGCGAACTTTTTATTCGTTACCAACTATTAATCTCATAAGTATTATCGCTGGTATTATATTGTTAATTACAGAATGGGCTGGTTACTTACAATCTATCGTTTTCAGCATTGTTTCATGGAAGCCATATAAACGGAAAGAAGTACCATTATCCACTTTCGAAAAACTACCTACTGTCGACATATTTATTGCAACTTACAATGAACCGATCGATTTGTTAAAACGTACTATAGCTGGTTGTACGTTGATTACTTATCCGAAAGAGTTACTAAACATTTATATTTGTGACGACGGGCGCCGTGAAAGTGTAAAGCAACTTGCGGCAGAGTTTTCTGTTCATCACATAACTCGCACCGAAAATAAGCATGCAAAAGCTGGGATTTTAAATCATGCGATGCTTCATTCAAAAGGTGATATTATCGTAACAATGGATGCTGATATGATACCACGAGCTAACTTTTTAGAGCGAACGATTGGTTATTTTTCTAAAAATAATGTTGTATTCGTTCAAGCACCACAAGTTTTTTACAATGCTGATCCTTTCCAATATAATTTGTTTTTTGAAGATAACATCGCCAATGAACAAGATTTCTTTATGCGCCAGTTAGAAGAAGGAAAAGATCGCTTTAATGCTACGATGTATGTTGGTAGTAACGCTCTATTTCGCCGCACCGCTCTTGAAGAAATTGGAGGATTTGCGACTGGAGTTATTACTGAGGATATGGCAACTGGTATGCTACTACAAGCTAACAAATGGGAAACTATATTTGTCAATGAAACACTTGCTGTTGGATTATCCCCAGAAACATTTAGTGATTTATTAAAACAACGGGACCGCTGGTGTAGAGGGAATATTCAAGTCGTAAAAAAGTGGAATCCTTTCACTATAAAAGGATTATCTTTTATGCAGCGTCTTTTATATGCAGATGGAATTCATTATTGGTTTTTCGGTGTTTATAAAATGATATTTTTACTAGCACCGCTATTGTTTTTAATATTTGATATTTATAGTTTAGAAATTAATTTTATGCACTTATTTATGTTCTGGGCACCTGCTTTTTTAACATCACAGCTTATTTTCAAAGCTGTTTCTAATAAAAAACGAACAACTACGTGGAGTCATGTGTATGAAGTTGCTATGGCTCCTTATATGGGATTTGCTATTTTATCAGAAACTTTCTTACGTAAAAAGTTCCAATTTCATGTAACAAGAAAGGGAGTTCAAAATAATACAAGGCATTTTTTATGGATTGCAAGCGTCCCTCACCTCGTATTACTCATTTTAACAATTATTGCACTGATTCGAGCAACACTTATGCTCTTATATCCTGAGCAATATCATATTGAAAGAGAAAGCTTATATATTAATATTTTCTGGGTACTATACAACGGGATAGCTATTGTCACTTCACTATTTGTAGCATTTGAAAGACCGCGTTTTCGAAATTCAGAACGTTTCGTAGTAAATTTACCAGGTACTTTATATGCCGAAGATATGATTATTTCTTGCAGTGTCCTTGATATTAGTGAAACGGGGGCACGTTTTGAATTAGATCCCTCCATTCCATTTGAAACTTTATCAAGTCTATCTTCCTATACGCTATCTTTTGGCGAGGTAGAAAAGATTCATAGTACAAAAAAATGGATTCGGAGACAAGAAAATTCTGTACAAGTTGGTGTATCATTTGATGATGTATCCCATGAGCAATATTGTAAACTCATTCTTCATCTATTTAGTAAACCGGTTAATGACCGGGTGGAAAAGGTGTACGATAAAGCATTTCTTACACTAGCAATTGCATCTTTCATAAAAAATACAAAAAAAGCACCAAGACAATTTCGCAGGCAACATATACGTGAGCAACTGATGTCTTCTGGAACATTGCATATGAATGGGATGCCGATTGAAGCGACCATTATCAACTATAGTACAGGTGGGTGCCAAGTACAAACGAACACCCCTCTTGTGATTGACCAAATTATACAAGTAACAATGGAAGAACGTAATATTCAAAAGAGAAATGCACAAGTATGTTGGATTCAAAAAAAGGGGCATAAAATATATGCTGGATTAAAATTCACAGCGTAAAAAAGAAAAGAAGCGTCATGCTTCTTTTCTTTTTTTTACATGCTAAAATACTTATTAAAGGGGGATTTTATATGGAAAATACTTCACAAAAGGCGAATCATTATTATGCGGTGATATTCACTTCTAATTTATTAAATGATACAACAGACTATAATACCGTTGCCGGAAAAATGGAGGAACTTGCAAAGCAACAACCTGGATTTTTAGGTGTAGAAAGTGCACGAGGTAATTCTGGACTCGGAATAACAATTTCTTATTGGGAATCACTTGATGCGATTGAAAATTGGAAAAAGAACGCCTTACATAAAGAAGCGAAAAAAAGAGGTCGTGAGCAATGGTATGAAAACTTCCACCTGCGTATCTGCCTTGTTGAGAAAGAATTTAAGTTTCATAGAGGTACTTTATAACTATGAAGAAAAAAGTAGCTCTCATTGTTGTTCATGAAATATATGGTGTGAACGACCATATGCATCACGTTACCAACCACTTTACTTCATCTCATATAGACGTATTCTGTCCTAATCTTCTACAATCGCAACATGCATTTCATTATCGTGATGAAGAAAAAGCATATGAACATTTTATAAATCATATTGGATTTGATTATGGAAAAAAGCAAATTGAAGAATTCATTTCTCATCTTTCTAGTAGTTATACACATATTGGACTTATCGGCTTTAGTGTTGGAGCTACCATCTCATGGCTATGTAGTAACAATCCGGAAATAGATTTTATTATCGGATGTTACGGTTCTCGTATACGCGACTATGTTCACATAAAGCCTACATGCGCTACACTACTTATATTTCCTGAAAAAGAAGCTAGTTTTTCAGTATCCTCTTTAATTCAAACATTGCAGCAACAAAATAATCCTTTATTAGAAATAAAACAACTACACGGTGAACATGGATTTCTAAATCCGTACACTAAAAAATATAACGGGCACTCTACAAAGCAAGCATACCATTTAATAGATTCATTTCTTGTAAAGTGAAACTTCAATCAGTTGGGGGTGTTCATCCCCCACCTAATCTCTTTTCTTACGTTGAGTTTTAAGATGTGGGTCCTACTCCCATGCGTGATAAAAACAATCTTATAAAGGAGACTCAAAATGACGCTGACATTACTCTTACTTGTTTTCATACTCATTGCCTTTATCTCAGCGCTAACTATCATTTTTAAAACCGTAAAAAAAGGATATTTTTCAACCGCCCCTACTTACAATCTATTATCATTTGCATTTTATTTTTTACAAATTGGATTTTATATGTAACAACTTTTTATTCGTTACTCCCCGAGAAAGTTAGCGAGTTCATATTCCTGCCCATTTGGTTTTTCCTTTGTATTTTAGGATTTATCGCTTTTTGGCACGAATGGAGAAATAATCGTGTATTTTCCATATGTATCGTTCTTCTTTCCTTTATTAGTTTTTTATTTGGGTTATTGTTGTTAGTTCTTTCGGGGATGTAATAGAAGAAGGAAGAAAAGCCAACTTTCAACTTTTCTTCCTTCTATGTTTACCTTTAGTTTTCACTGTCACTGATTCACAAGGTGTATAATATATTTGAGGTGTCGCCTTATCAACAAACATCATAAACGTAACGAAACCGATAATAAAGAAAATAAACAACGTTAACAAAATTGCTCCTATCGTTAAAAGTATCATAACACCACCCCTATATTTTTCATGTTATTACACCTTTCGCTATTATATGAGCGTAATCCTTTTTAGAAAAAGAAACGTAACAAAATAATCACAACCACTCCTGTTAATACTGTACCTAATAAACTACGAGTATATATCGCTACAAGAAATGTTGGAATTGCTGCGATAAGGTAATCCCACTGCATCGTCTCATGCATAAATAATACTTGTGCTAAAAGTGCTGCTAATATTGCAATTGGTATGTAATTTAACCATTTTAAACCCCAGTCTGGAATTTGTAGTTTACTAAATACGAGTAGAGGTAAAATACGTGGCACGAGTGTAACAGCTCCTGCTGCTAATAAAAGTAATAATACATCTAATCTCATTTCCATTTTTCAATCACCACTCCAATCGTCGCAGCTAGTAATGTTGCGATAATAACCGCTATACTATCTGGCATAAATAGGTGTGAAACGTATGCGATAATAATCGCTACAATTGCAACACTTAAATGAATTACTAGTGTTGGTTTACTACTTATGAGCTGAAGAACAAATAATCCGATAAACATCGCTGGTAATGCATAATCCATCCCGTATGTATGCGGATCTGGTATCCACTCACCAAACAGCCCACCAATAATAGTAGCAAGAATCCAATTTAAATACGCTGTTACGTTAAGCCCAATCATCCACCTTTCACCTAAATATCCTTTTTGCGCTGCATGCTGCACTGCAACGCCGAAAGTTTCATCTGTAATTTGAGAACCGATGATTAAGTTTTTAAATAGAGGAATTTTCGTAAAGTACGGTGCAAGCGCTGCGCTCATTAATAAATGGCGTAAATTAACAAAAAATACAGTGAAAATAATTGCGGAAGCAGGTGCACCGGCTGCATACATACCAGCTAATATAAATTGGGCAGAACCTGCATAAATTAAAGTGGACATAAATGCAATTTCAATGATAGAAAAACCGGCTGTTTTTGCAATTACACCAGCTGCTATACCGATGCTCAAATAACCAAATACAGTTGGTAAACAATCTTTTACTCCTTGCTGAAATGTATCATCGCTCTGCAAAGCTACATGTGCCTCAGCTTTACTCATCTCTATCATCCTCCATTCCTTCTAAAGTTCGTTTTCCTGTTACGACATGAACTAAATCTATATTTTCACGCCATAACGTATCTAACTTATCAGCTCCAAATTCCTTTGTGATTTCTTCAACCATAATATCGTGCCTTACATACTCTGTAGCAACGAGAACTAGCGCTGGGTCATACGTTGTAACGGCCCATGAAGTGCTATCATTTGAAAAGTTCGCAATTAATACTTCCTCTCCATCACGAGCAATAACAGTTAAATGAACACCCATTCTCTTTTCAACAACGTGAGGCGTCATATAATTATGGTGAAACGTCGCTCCTATTTTTGTTTCTGGAGCTCCAAATAAGATTGAAAATATATGTACGCCTTCCTCTTCCTTTTGATGAATGTATGGCTCAATTTCATACACTTGATCTTCCCATACAGAAACCCATAACTCTTCCTTAGCTCTACTAATTATATTGCATATTTCTTTCAAAACACGATCATTTGAACGAATATGCGAAATTACATCTATTTGTCGCTCTTGTTCTAAACAATTTAATTTCTCATCTAAAAATTCAAATGACTTTTCAAAGTCTTTTCGCATTCGATTCATTAATTCGGTAGCTGGTACTGGTACATATTTAACTGGTTCGGAAGGTACAATATGCACCGCTCCTTTATCCATTAACTTACCGAGTACCTCGTAAATCATAGAACGAGGTACTCCTGTTTGTTTACTCACTTCATAGCCTGTTACTGGGGAGTGTTTTAACAATCCAATATACGCTTTACATTCATACTGGGAAAATCCTAACTTTTGTAATTCCTTTATAATTTCATCCATCGGTAACCCCTCACAATCTAAATCGCCCTTACTTCAAAACGACGATTTTGCTTCCCTTTACTTTTTACTTTATCAATAACAAGTGTTCCTATTTCACTCGTATTTTTCACATGTGTGCCTCCACAAGCTTGTTCGTCTAAATTTTCAATTGTAACAATGCGGATTTCTTGGATAGTCGTTGGCAGGAGATTTATTGCTGTTTTAATCATTCCTACAGCATTTTCTGCTTCTTCGCGGCTCATATAACGAGTGGAAATTTCTTTATTTTGCTTAATAAGTTTATTCACTTCCTCAACAATTTCTTCTACTTCCACGCTCGATAACTCTTGTAACTCATTAAAATCGATACGTGCTTTATCAGGATAAATTTGATTTCCGGTGCATAGAGCCCCATACTTTTCATAAACAACAGCTCCGATAAGATGCAGTAAAGAGTGATGACGCATTAAATTATGACGTCTTTCCCAATTCATCTCTAATTTAACTGGACCTAATTTTACTTGAGCTTCATCTTTTATATAGTGAACTATTTCTCCCTGCTCCTTCTTTACTTTTTCAACCTCAAATACAGACCCATCTTGTACAATGACACCCGTATCACATTCCTGCCCTCCACCAGTTGGATAAAAAACTGTTTCTTTTACAAATACTTTATTCCCTTCTACTTTTATCACTTCTGTTTCACAACTCGTTTTGTATGCATCTTCTAAATATAATGCCGTTGTCATACTCTCACCTCTTTAGTAGTTATAGTTATACCTACTAATATAAAAAAGAAGTTCTGTAAAGTCAATTGATAATTCTGAAATTTGAAATTAATAAAAGACTCCTTTATTAGGAGTCCACTATCTCAATATTTCATTCGCTTCTTTTTCATAAATTTTATCAAATGACGTCATAACGCGCTGTGATGCTTGAATCATCTTTTGATCCGTCATAAGATCGGCCATCTCTTTCGTCATATCTACATTTGAATTTTCTAGCATATGATTTTTTACTATTCCTGTTCCGTTCGGTAAATTAGCAATGTTTCCTTCTGCTAGTGTAAAGCTTTTATTTTCACGTTGCACGAGTCGAGCATTCGTTTCTGCATCTACTGTTTTTGTTTGTAAACGAGCAATATTATTTTGTGTTACTTCATCATATAATGTACCGTCTGCTTGTACAGCAACCTTTGCTCCTTCCGGAATACGAATACGCTCATTATTCTCTCCCATTACGAAAGCACCTGAAGATGTTTGTAAATAACGATCACTATTTAATGTGAAACTACCATCTCTCGTTAAAAACGTTTCATCATTTTTAGAAGTAACGAAAAATGATGTTGTGCCGGCTGCGCCGTCATCTAAAAAGAAATCTGTAGCGCTATTTGTCATTTGTATATTTCCTTGTACTAAATTCACATGTGTTGCAGCTGGTACTACAGCATAATCGACCGAACCGATATTTGTTACCGCCCCATCTCCGCGGCGATATGTGTCTTGTACATCAAATACTTTAGACGTCATATTTTCTGCTTTAAATCCTGTCGTTTGAGCATTTGCAACGTTATTCGAATGAACATTAATTCGCTGCATGTAGTTCATCATACCCATAGAACCTATATAAAGACCGTTCATATTCGTTTGAATAAGGCAAGCGCCTTATTCTTCACCTCTTTTCTACGATGTTTGTAACATTTGTTTCGCTAAATGTTCAGCTGTAGCGATATGTATATTTTTCCTTATGTCTTGGCCGTCTGTCATTAATACAATAGGAGCTGATGATACTGCTGGAATTTTCAACAATTCACCACTACTTGCTGTTTCATCAAATTTTGTAAACACAATACCATCTATATGAATATCTTTAAAGTTTGTAATGATTTCAATCATATCTTTACTTTTCATCGAAGCTGATAACGTTAAACAAATATAATCTGGTTCTACTTGTCCCATCGTTTCAATCATTTCTTCCACTGTTTCTGTCGTACGATAATTTTTTCCGGCTGTATCAATTAAAATATAATCGACGCGTGCTTCTTCTTTAAAATACGTAAGCGCTCTTGTCATTGCAGCTTCATCACGCACAGCAATTACTTCAGATCCAATTGTTTTTACGTTATCTTGCAATTGCTGCACTGTCCCTATGCGCGAATGATCTGTCGTTATAAAACCAACTGTTTTGTTCTTACCGTGAAATTGCCATGCCATTTTCGCAAGCGTCGTCGTTTTACCAACACCAGTTGGACCGATTAATGCGATTGTTTGTACTTCTTTTTCAAAGACGTTTTCCGTATTGAAATGAGATTTCATATCTTCCAATATGTACCTGATAACTTCTTCTTCTGTAATCATCGTTGCATTTTCAAACTTTATTTTTAACTTTTCAGCATATGCATAAATGAAATATTGTTCTACATCGTTTTGTTCTAGCATCCGAATTACTTTTTGAATAATAAACGGTACAGATTCTTGATTTTCTTTCTTTGGAACTACTTCTTCTTTCTTTACCGGAACGACTTGTTTCACAACTTTTTTCTTTTTCGGTACTTCCGTTTCTTTCGTCTGTTTCACCACGACAATCCCTTTTTCAAACAGCTTTAATAGTTTTTCTTTTTTTCTTGCCCATTCTTCACTATTTCCTGTTTGCATTGCCGCGTATGACATAGAAGTCGTTACGTTTTCTAAATTGTGCAGTACTGATTGAATTCCATTCGCCTTCACAATTTGTTCTGAAGGATCATTCACGACATCCATTAACTGTTCATGAAATTGTGCTGTACCTTCATTCACTTCTTCCTGTTTTTCTTCTGGAAAAGCAACTAACATTTCATAATCCTTTTTCCAGAAAAACGGTATATTTCGTTTTACACTTTCATCGACAACGTAATAATAATCTGTACCATATTGGTCAAATAACTTTCGATACAATTCATTTTTCGAAGCTGCTTTTATTCGCATTAACGCTTCTTTCTTTTCTGTACTTTCCATTACTTCACCCCCTACTATTCAATATAGGCAATTTGATCCACAACAATTTCTGGTGCTAATTCGCTAATACAAAGTACTTGTGCTTCCACTTGATAACGTTCTAGCAGTCTTACAATCGCAAATCTAAAATCTTTTCTACGTGTTAATAACACTGGTTCTCTTCCCATTAAACGTGCTTGCTTAAAGACGCGTTGCACTTGCTCAACGACACGTGTTTCTAAATCTAAATCCCAGTTTAATAAGTAACCTTGATATGAATTATTCACAACATCCGCATCTAACTCAATTGAATCAGAGAAGAGCGCTGCATATATTTTTCCGTCCGGATTTTTCGCATTTTCACAAATAACTTTTGAAATACATTCACGAACAAATGATGTCACACCGTCAACGTGGTTTTGATACACTTCTTTTCCGTCAATAATACCTTCAATAATTGTTGGTAAATCACGAATAGAAATACCTTCTTTTAGAAGTTGTTTAATAACATTTTGAACGAGTGATAAATCAATTTCTTTCTTCTTAATCTCTTCTAATAGAACGCCATTATCATTTTCAAGCGAGTTAATTAAGTCTTTTACATGTTGACGCTGAATTAATTCATGAAGATTACGTCTAACGATAACATCTAAATGTGTAATTAATATGCTAAGTGGCTCTAACACTTGATAGCCTTTCATTTGTGCATCTTGCACCATATGCTCTAAAATCCAATATCCATCTTCACCGAAAATTGGATCTTTCGCTGGCTCTGCATCTAAATCAGCCATTACGTTCGGTGTTTTCAGTGCTAATAAATAACCTGATTTTAAAACACCTTCAGCCGCCTTCGCACCTTTAATACGAATAATGTAACGACCACGTGGTCTAAAACTCGTATTATCTTTAAAGTTAATTCCAGGAACGTTAATACCGAGGTCAGTAATAATCGACTTCCGCATAAGAACAACTTTATCACGAGCTGTTTCCCCGTTAATTTTCTGCTTTACAAGTGCTGCTAAATCTAAACCGAGTTCTACAATAATCGGATATTTATCCGTAAATACTCCGAATGAATCTTCCACTTGTTGCAGTTGCTCATCTTCACCTTGAATCATTTCTAATTCTTTTTGAAGCTCGTCTTCTTTTTCTTTCTTTATTCGATTTTTATTACGAATGCCTAAGAAGATAATCGTTCCACCAACGAGTGCGAATGGTAAAAACGGTAGCGGAGTAAAAATACCCATTGCGATAAACAAACCACCGAGCGCATATACAACAACTTCATGTGCTAATAGCTCTTTAAAGATACCTTCTGTTACTGTATCCGGTGAGCCGTCAAATACACGCGTTACGATAATACCTGTTGAAATTGCAAGCATTAACGAACCGATTTGGTTTACGATTCCGTCACCGACAGTTAACTGTGTATAATGAAGAGCTGCATCTGCAAAGCTCATTCCTTGCTGCATCATTCCGACAATTAAACCGAAAATAATGTTTACGAATAAAATGACAATCCCGAAAATAACGTCCCCTTTAATGAACTTCCCGGCACCATCCATCGCTCCGTAAAACTCTGTTTCCATATTTAATTTTTTACGTTTTGCCTGTGCATCTTTTTCTGAAATAATACGCTGGTTTAAATCAGCATCGATAGACATTTGTTTCCCCGGTAAAGAATCAAGTGTAAAACGAGCTGCTACTTCAGCTGTACGAGATGCACCGTTTGCAACGATAAACTGGAATATGATTAATACTGTAAAAATAACGATACCAATTAATAAGTTTCCGCCAATTACGAACTGGCCGAACTCTTCAATAACATGACCGGCATTTCCGTCTGTCAAAATCGCTCGCGTCGTCGAAACGTTAATCGATACGCGGAAAATCCCGATTAATAACAACATCGTCGGAAATGACTTTAATTCATCCCACTCGTTAATACTTGTCGCTCGCATATAAATAAGTACTGACATACTTAGTAGAAAAACGATAATGATATCAAGTATAAATGGTGGAAGTGGAATTAAGAGCGCCACTACGAATGACGCTGCTAAAAAGATAGAAAAATAGGTTCTTGCAGAATCTATCTTAAACAAAGAGATCTCCTCCAAACGCGCTATTATACTTCAAGTTCATTCGTCTGAATTAAATAGCGCATAACTTCAATTACAGCTACGTATAAATCTTCTGGAATCGTCTCATCTTCCTCGACTTGATAATATAAAGAACGAGCAAGCGGACGGTTTTCCACCATTGGTATTTCTTGTTCACGGGCAAGTGTTCGTATATATAATGCGAGCTCATCTTCCCCTTTTGCAACGACAATTGGTGCTGCATCAACGTGTTTATTGTAACGAAGTACGACCGAAATATGAGTCGGGTTGTTTACAATAAACGTTGCGCCATCCATCTTCTTCGCAATTGTTCCTTGCAAGATTGCATGCATAAAGTTTTTTCGTTTCCCTTTTACTTGCGGGTCCCCTTCATTATCTTTATGCTCCCTTTTTACTTCTTCTTTTTTCATCTTAATATCTTGTTCGTACTCCCATTTTTGATAAATGAAATCAATAATAGAAAGAATGATTAAAATAATTAAAATGGCTAAAAAGATAAATTTAATTTGACTAATAATTTCAGTAAGTGACGCTGTCCAGTTAAATCCAATCATACTAACAATCTTCTCTAAATTCTTTTTAAAGAGAACGTACGAAACGTAACCGATTAATCCCATGTAAAACAGTGATTTCAAAATATCTACTAAACTTTTACGACTAAACAATCTCGTAAAATAGTTTTTCGGATTAATACGTGACGCTTTCGGTTTAATGACTTTAGAAGAAAATAGGAAGCCGACTTGAATCATATAATTGAATAAATGAAAAGCATATACGAGTATTAATATTGGAGCCGATACTTTTAGTAATAAAATCCCCATTAAATAAAAATACTCGGTTGAATCTGTATTTTTTCCAATTTGATCAAACAGCACCGCTACGGAATTTGCAATCTCATAACCTAGCCAATCTCCGAAGAAATAAACGACAACTGCTAATACGAGAATGGAAAATAAATTATTTAAATCTTTACTCCGGGCAATATTCCCTTCTTCACGCGATTTTTTACGCTTCTGCGGGGTGGCCTTTTCTGTTTTATTATCCTTTGCCATGCGCGTCCCCCTACTTCGTTAAGAAAAAGTTAAATAGTTTCGTATACTCTTCAAGTAATACATCCGTCATATTTTTAAACACATAACCGAGCATCGGTACACTCATCGCAATAAACAAAATCCCACATGTAATTTTAATTACGTATGCATTCATAAAAACGTTTAATTGCGGAGCGTTTTTTGCGATTAAAATTAAAACAAAGTTAATGATGAATAAACTTCCCATAAGCGGCAGAGCAATTTCAACCGCTGATGTGATCGCAAATAATAACGTTGCGAGTAGACTATCTAAAAAACTAGTCGTCAACAATTTTGAAATCGCCTCTGTATATTGAAACGACTTTAAAATAGTGGCAACGAAATAGTTAATGCCGCCAAGTGAAATAAAAATAATAAGAAAAAATATATCAAAAATTGTTGATAGCAAAGTGGACTGTGACCCTGCATTTACATCAAACAAACTTGCTTGTGATAAACCAATATCAAAGTCTAAAATATGCCCTGCCATTTTCGGAATGTTCCACAGCATTTCTACAATTTTTGAAAGTGATAATCCAATTACAATTTGCGTTGCTGCATAAGCTGCAACGTCCCAAACTGTCTTGATGTGAGAGACATCCACTTGATCGGCCACTGTAATTGAAAGAGCAAGTCCAACTGTAACCTTCGCCATTGCTGGAATGGATCGGCCTGAGAAAAACGGTAAAAAATATAAAAATGAAGTAATGCGACAAAACGCAAAAAACGTCGCCGCCCATAATTCCATATTCATTTCAGTTCACCTATCTTAGTACGAACGCAATAGCGATGGGATTTTATCAAATAAATCTAAAATAAGCATCGTTAACTCTTGGAACATCCACGGACCTAAAATGATAATAACGAGCACAATACTCGCCATTTTCGGTAAAAACGTCAGCGTTTGCTCTTGAATTTGCATCATTGCCATAATAACCGCGATAATAATAACGACAATCAGACTTACAACGGCAATCGGCATTAAAATCATAACCCCTTTATAAAAAAAGGTTTGGAAAATATCTATAATTGGTGACGTATTCATTTATATGACTCCTATCACATAGCATCAAGCGCTTCAGGCGACCGTCTTAAACATAATATCGACGATTTTTGTATATCCACCTAAATATACGAAAACGAGTATTTTAAACGGTAAACTTAAAATCATCGGCGGTACCATCATCATCCCGAGGTACATTAAAAGTGTACTAATAATCAAATCTATAAATACAAACGCTAAATAAATGAACATCCCTGTTAGTAAACCTTTTTGAATTTGCGTTAACGTAAAGGATGGTACAAGTGTAAATAAGGAAAGATCTTTCAAATCTTTCGGCAACTCTTCTCCGCGTACTTTCAGCATCATTTTCAAATCATGCTTATACGTATGCTTTGACATATATTCTTTCATAATAGGAGCTGTCGTTTCCGCAGCTTGACTTACTGTTATTTTCTCTTTCGTCATCGGATCCCACACATCGCTCTTCAGTTGCCCGAGTACAGGCTGCATCGTAAAGAGTGATAAAAATAATGCAAGTCCAACAAGCACTTGGTTTGGTGGTAAATTCATTACCCCAAGTCCTTGACGTGTAATCCCAAGAACGATCATAAAATAAGTAAAATGTGTAAATAATAGAACGATAGAAGAAGATAATGATAAAAGGGTAACGAGCGCAAATAGTTGTACACTTGAATTACTCGTAAACTCTTTTCCATTTTCGAAATTAATAAAACCGTTCGGGGCCGCATACGCTGGATTTACAAAAATAATTGAAAAAACGATAGAAAATACGAAAATAACGGCTAATAATGATAACTGTTTCTTTATTCTCATGATGGATCCTCTACTTTTTTCGTTTCAGTCTTCACCGCGTCTTCTAGTGCTTGTTGAAACTGATTTCCTGTTCCGGTTAATTGCACAGACTGTACACCGTTATTACTAATAACAGTGAACACTTGCTTTCCGTCCACTTCAAATAAAAAGGCACTCGTTTGATGATTTAAATACACGCCGTCTTTTACTTGAATATGGCCATTTTCACCCTGCTTAAAAAACTGCTGTTTGCGCGTCTTTTTTGTCATATAATATGCACCGTAACCGAGCGCACCAAACAGTAAAACGACTTGAAATAAGGTCGTCATATACGACATATGACTCCTCCTCTACTCTTTATCTTGCATTTGACTTTGCGCTTTCATAAGCGCCGCTTGTTTCTTGTCAGCTTCAATTTCAGAAATGATAATACCGAATTTCTCGTCCATTACGATTGCTTCACCGATGCCGACTTTCATATTACTTAAATACACATCTACTTTATGTCCTAAGTTTTTCTCTACTTCAAGAACATCGCCAACTTTTAACTGCTTTACATCACCAAGCGTAATAGATGACTTTCCAAGCTTTACACCAAGTTCAATCGAAATATCTGAAACAGTATCAATATGTGCTTTACCTGCTTCATTTCGCTTTCCTGCAAAATCTTCTAATCCCATTAATGACACGGGAGATACTTCATGCTTCATATGGATCCTCCTACTCTACAAAACTTTTAAATAGGAGCGCCTTACGCGTTCCATCTTTTCCAATAAAACAATTAAATTTATGCTTTCCATCTACATAACCAAGTAATTCATCCGAAACTTTCGTATGAAGCGGAATAATATCGCCTTCTTCAATTTGTTCAATCTCACTCATTGTCATTTTCTGCTCACCAATCGCAACGTGAACAGGTTTGTACACTTGATTTACTTTCACTTCCACTTCAGACGTATACTTCCTACGTTTGTCCGAAGAATGTTCGACAATATTTTCAGACGTTAACTTATCCATAATTTCTTCAACAGATAAGAACGGAATTCCGATACGCACCGTCGTATTCCAAAAATCTGTTTTCATATTTACATTAAGTAATGAAATAATATCGCTCGCTGTCGTAATCTTTAATGCATTCGGATCTGTTTCCGTCGTTACAAATTTTGGTTCAATCGCAACAACACTTTCAAATGATTGCTCTAAATTTTTACAAAGAAGCAAGAATATATTATCAAGCGTTAAAAACTCAAATGCTGTTAACGGTCTGCGCATCGTAAAGTTACGCTTACTATCTCCGCCAAGCCAACATTCATGAATATAAATAACGAATGCTAAATCAATCTCAATAACAATTTCTCCAAGCTCTGGTAAACCGAGATCAATTACACAATATAAATAATAATCTTTCGGCATTTTCTCCACATACTCACTCGTAAATGGAACTTGCTCAACTGTTGAAGGCTCTAGTTCAATTGGAATACGCATACGCGCTGATAACGTCTGTGACGTCTGTTTCCCAAACGTAGAAGCAATCGCTTGCAAACTACGTAAATGCTCAACACCGAACTTCTCTGGTCTATTAAAATCATACTCTTGAAATTTCTCTTGCTTTCCTGCTTCTTGTGCGAAAGCTGGCATTTCCTCGCCTTCATTTACCGCCTTCAGCAGGGCATCAATTTGCTCTTGGCTTAACTTTTCGCCACTCATGACAATCCCCTTCCCTACCTTTTTAATTCAACGATTTCAACGTACATCTTTCCATTCTTCGTCAAAATCTTTCCGGTTCCAATCTCTTCATTCTCAAGCATAAGACGCACCGTATTTTTCGTTGAATTTTCAAGACGATACAATGTACCTTTCGTAATATGAAGCAGATCTTCAATTTTCTTTTTCGTATTTCCGATTTCAAAATAAATTGTTAACGGAATATCATCTTGTAATTTCAAATCTAGCCAACTCCCATATCATGTTCACGAAAATTTCATGTTCTCTCTATATATGAAACTTCTTATTTTGAAACGTCGATATTTAATATTTTTTTAATATATCCTTGCGTTTCTTTAAATGGCGGTACGCCTCCGTACTTTCTCACATTACCAGGACCAGCATTATAAGAAGCAAGTGCCAATACTAAGTCGCCGTTATTTTTCTTTAAATAACCGCTTAACTCCTTCACGCCACCTTCAATACTTTCAGCTGGTGAAAAGGGATTCTTCACACCCATCTCCTTCACATTTGCTGGCATAAGTTGCATAAGTCCCATCGCACCGGCATGTGACACCGTTTTCGGATTAAAATTAGACTCCACTTCAATCATTTTTTGAATTAACGTTTTCGGAATTCCGTATGTACGACTTACTCGATCAATAATATCCTCATACTTCCCTTCATTGGAAGAACGTATTTTTTGAATATTATACTTCTTCGTTAATCCCCACGTATCAGCGGCCTCATTTTTCGTTTCTGGGAAACGTCGTTCAAACTCTTTTTGCGCAACTTGCACTTCATCTGCTTTCTTCGTTTCACCCTTTTCTTCGGGCTTACTCGCTTCATCTACTTTTTTCGTTTCACCCTTTTCTTCGGGCTTACTCGCTTCATCTACTTTATTAATAGATTGTTCCGGCTTATTAACAACCGTTTCTATTTTCGTAGATTGTACCGGCTGACTCATATCTTCTATTTTTGCCGGCTGCGTAGTAGCCTTCGTCTCCTTCGCAGGTTCACTCTGCAACTTCTCTTGAAAACGACTACTAACAAATGCTTGTGGACTACTTAGCTTTTGCTGAATCTGTCCTTTTTTATATGCAAGCACTTCTTTTACTATATTTCCAACTATCATAATATCACCTTTTCGGTAAACAAAGATAATCTAATATTAGAGTTTTTTTTAAAGTTTGCAATAATCCTTTTGATAATATTGTAATAAAAAAATGAACAAATAGAAAATTATCATTTTTTTATATTCAATAATTACAATTAATCGTTGACACGATATATACCAAGGATTACAATTAATCTCGAAATTGATTTTTTTGCATATTTACGTTTATCAATTAACAGAAAAATCAATATAAAAAAATGGGGGTTCTTATCATGAGAATTAATACAAACATTAACAGCATGCGTACACAAGAGTACATGCGACAAAACCAAGACAAAATGAATACATCTATGAACCGTTTATCTAGCGGTAAATCAATCAACAGTGCAGCTGACGATGCAGCTGGTTTAGCTATCGCTACTCGTATGCGTGCAAAAGAAGGCGGATTAAACGTTGGAGCACGTAACACACAAGACGCTATGTCTGCTTTACGTACTGGTGACGCTGCATTAGGTTCAGTTTCAAACATCTTACTTCGTATGCGTGATCTTGCAACACAAGCTTCAAGCGGTACTAACAACGATAAAGATATCAAATCTATGAACAAAGAGTATCAAGCATTAGCACAAGAAATTAATCATATTGCTGATAAAACAAATTTCAATGGTAATGCATTTTTAAATAAAGGTACTAATCCTGGTGAGGGTAAAGATATCACGATTCAACTTTCTGATGCTTCAAGTGATACAATGACAATCGCAGCTATCGAAACAAAGAAATTAACAACTGATACGTTAGCAGTTGGACCTGATCCAGATGATGCAGTTAAGAATTTAACTGCTACAACTGCAGCAGCTGAAATCACAGCTCTTGACACTGCTATTCAAAATATTGCTGACGCTAGAGCAACTTTCGGTTCTCAATTAAACCGTTTAGACCATAACTTAAACAACGTAACGAGCCAAGCTACTAATATGGCAGCTTCTGCTTCTCAAATTGAAGATGCTGATATGGCAAAAGAAATGTCTAACATGACAAAGTTCAAAATTTTAAACGAAGCTGGCATCAGCATGCTTTCTCAAGCTAACCAAACACCACAAATGGTTTCTAAATTATTACAATAATCCATTTGAACATATACTCTCTGTAGTATATAAAGAGTTTTCTTTTAAATAATTAAAAATTAATGGGGGTTCCTATCATGAGAATTAATACAAACATTAACAGCATGCGTACACAAGAGTACATGCGACAAAACCAAGACAAAATGAATACATCTATGAACCGTTTATCTAGCGGTAAATCAATCAACAGTGCAGCTGACGATGCAGCTGGTTTAGCTATCGCTACTCGTATGCGTGCAAAAGAAGGCGGATTAAACGTTGGGGCACGTAACACACAAGATGCTATGTCTGCTTTACGTACTGGTGACGCTGCATTAGGTTCAGTTTCAAACATCTTACTTCGTATGCGTGATCTTGCAACACAAGCTTCAAGCGGTACTAACAACGATAAAGATATCGCATCTATGGACAAAGAGTATCAAGCATTAGCGCAAGAAATTAATCATATTGCTGATAAAACAAATTTCAACGGTAACGCATTTTTAGGTGGTCCTGGTGGGAAAGATATCACGATTCAACTTTCTGATGCTTCAAATGATACAATGAAAATCACAGCTATCAATACAAAAGATATAACAACTACTAAGTTAGCAACTGATGGTACAAAGAAATTAGATGCTACAACTGCAGCAACTGAAATCACAGCTCTTGACACTGCTATTCAAGAAATTGCTGACGCTAGAGCAACTTTCGGTTCTCAATTAAACCGTTTAGACCATAACTTAAACAACGTAACGAGCCAAGCTACTAATATGGCAGCTTCTGCTTCTCAAATTGAAGATGCTGATATGGCAAAAGAAATGTCTAACATGACAAAGTTCAAAATTTTAAACGAAGCTGGCATCAGCATGCTTTCTCAAGCTAACCAAACACCACAAATGGTTTCTAAATTATTACAATAAGCTATTTGAACATATACTCTCTGTAGTATATAAAGAGTTTTCTTTTAAATAATTAAAAATTAATGGGGGTTCCTATCATGAGAATTAATACAAACATTAACAGCATGCGTACACAAGAGTACATGCGACAAAACCAAGACAAAATGAATACATCTATGAACCGTTTATCTAGCGGTAAATCAATTAACAGTGCAGCTGACGATGCAGCTGGATTAGCTATCGCTACTCGTATGCGTGCGAAAGAAGGCGGATTAAACGTTGGAGCACGTAACACACAAGATGCTATGTCTGCTTTACGTACTGGTGACGCTGCATTAGGTTCAGTTTCAAACATCTTACTTCGTATGCGTGACCTTGCAACACAAGCATCAAGCGGTACTAACAACGATAAAGATATCGCATCTATGGACAAAGAGTATCAAGCATTAGCACAAGAAATTGATCATATTGCTGGTAAAACAAATTTCAACGGTAACGCATTTTTAAATAAAGGTACTGATGGTAAAGATATCACGATTCAACTTTCTGATGCTTCAAGTGATACAATGACAATCGCAGCTATCGATACAAAAGCTATAACAACTGCAACTTTAGCTACACCCACAGCTACAGGCGCAGATAAGGCTTTAAATGCAGCTTCTGCACCAGCTCAAATCACAGCTCTTGACACTGCTATTCAAAATATTGCTGACGCTAGAGCAACTTTCGGTTCTCAATTAAACCGTTTAGACCATAACTTAAACAACGTAACGAGCCAAGCTACTAATATGGCAGCTTCTGCTTCTCAAATTGAAGATGCTGATATGGCAAAAGAAATGTCTAACATGACAAAGTTCAAAATTTTAAACGAAGCTGGCATCAGCATGCTTTCTCAAGCTAACCAAACACCACAAATGGTTTCTAAATTATTACAATAAGCTATTTGAGTTAATTTCCTGAATAAACCTCTCTGCTTGCAGAGAGGTTTATTTTTTCTATATAGATAGATTATTTATAAAACTTTCTTTTTTATGTGGAAGAGAGTATCCGTGATGCTTAGAAGCGGTCAGTGCTTATCTTGATTCCCTCTTATGTTAAAACACAAACAGTAAATAAGCATAAGCCCCTCTATCCTTCCATAACTGTTTATTAGATCAAAAGATACCGACTCTAACAATCTATAAGGAGTGTCTATTATGCGTATTGGTACGTATGTTTTAAGTATGAATGCTAGGCAGTCGTTGTATGAGAATGAGAAACGTATGAATGTTGCAATGCAGCATTTGGCGACTGGTAAGAAGTTGAACAACGCTTCGGATAATCCCGCTAATATTGCAATTGTGACTCGAATGCATGCGAGAGCAAGTGGTATGCGCGTGGCGATTCGTAATAATGAGGATGCGATATCAATGCTTCGCACGGCAGAAGCTGCCCTTCAAACTGTGACGAATATTTTGCAGCGTATGCGTGATTTAGCTGTTCAATCCTCAAACGGTACAAATTCAAATGAAAATCGTAATTCGCTGAATAAAGAGTTTCATTCTTTAACAGAAGAAATTGGCTATATTGTCGAGACGACTGAGTTTAATGATTTATCCGTATTTGACGGTCAAAACCGTCCTATTACATTAGACGATATCGGTCATACGGTACATATGACGAAACATATTCCCCATTCCCCTACCCAACATGACATCAAGATTTCAACAGAACAAGAAGCAAGAGCAGCGATTCTTAAAATTGAAGATGCTTTACAAAGTGTGTCACTTCATCGTGCCGACCTTGGTGCTATGATAAATCGTTTACAATTTAATATTGAAAATTTAAATAGTCAAAGTATGGCGTTAACAGATGCTGCATCTCGAATTGAAGATGCAGACATGGCGCAGGAGATGAGTGATTTTTTAAAGTTCAAATTATTGACTGAAGTTGCACTTAGTATGGTTTCACAAGCGAACCAAATTCCGCAAATGGTCTCTAAACTACTACAATCATAAAAATAAATCTTCCATCTTTGGAACGATTCCATACAAAACAAAAGGGAAATACATATAAACTATGTATCTCCCTTTTATTTTGTACCCAAATTTTATTACTGTGTTACCGTCATAACTTGTCCGCTACGGTCAACCATTATTTTCATTTTTCCGTCTTGTGCATTATATAGCCCAAGTTTATGTAATTCCATTTTACAATCTTGTACGAAAGTTGGTAATTTACGAATTTGATCGATATCAGAACTTGTAATGAAATGAATTAAAAGCTGCGTCATACCTTTAATATCTTGTACAAGCTCTTCTTTCTCTCCTTTTAGCCTTTCATTTTCTAGTTGTAACGAATGCAATTCACCTTCTAGACTACGTGTATTCTTCGCTTCTCTAGAACGCCCTGCTGCCATGCTAGAAAGCTTATAAATACCTTCCATAAACTGATGTAGTTCGTCTTCTTTCCTTTCACTACATTGATTAATTGTTTCAAAGTTATCAACGATACCAGATATAACTGTTACAAGATTTTTTTCATCCTCTTTATGCTGGATTTCTTCTTTTAATTCGTACTCGTTTTCTTGTTTTCTTGCAACGATTGTCTCTTTTACTGGTATATATTTTCGCTTTCGTCCTGGTTTTTGTTTTTCAATATTTTCAAACGGTATTTCACGTTTTTTCAATTTATAATACGTATTTTGCAATTGACTTTCTGTTTTTGGAAAAAGATTTAGTTCATTTTTACTTACGTATTTTGAAATATTTAAAATGTTTAAACCGTGACGTTGACAAAATTGATACACTTCATACAGTAGCTCTAGTTCAGACTTCAGCCATGTAATTGCTGATTTTTCATATGCTCGCATCCCGCCATTTTTTTCTATATCTATTTGAAATAATACCATTCTATTATGTAAATCAACTAACTCTTCATACTTTACTTGGAATTCTTTTTCTATTTTTTTTAATTCCGCTTCTAGTTGCATATCGTTCATTTTATTATTTGACATGTTTTGTAAAAGACCTAATACATTAATTGCTGTGTGGTGATACATAATTTGTGCCACTCCCCCTCATCCTTTCACAATTCTCATCTGACTCCCATGTCTTTTAAGAAAATAGCAATTTTTACATATCCATATTATAACAGTTCGAAATTATCTGTCAAATAATAAACATACAAAAATGTATAGAAAGTATAAAAATTTGGAAAATGTTTTTTATTAATATGCAAAATTGCATATTAATTACATTTAATTATATTATATGGTATTTTGAATGTTTTTTCACCGAAAAAATTTGCGTTACCACGAAATATTACTAAAATAACCATCGAAAATACGTTTGTTAATATTTTTAAATCAAAAATCTTCAAATGAAGATTTTTGATACATACAGCGCCAAACACCCCAGAAACCTTTCATTTTTCTATCAGCTTAAAGTATAGAATACTAAAAAGGAACTAGCCAATGCTATATATGGCTAGTTCCTTCCTCTCTCTAACAGAATAGAGTTATAAACCCAGTCTTCAAATCCTCAATCGAAGTCTCGCTTCTTCTAAAGCTATCTCGGCGGCTCTCTCGTCCCATTTACCCAAAAAACACTCCATATCTCTGGTCTTACATCGCATGGGTCTCTATTAGGCACTGACCGCTGCCACACATAGCTAGTTCCTCTATTCCAGCTAAAAAAGTACTTTTCTTACAACACTAACTTATCAACTAAACCAATTAGCTCTTGAATATCTGGCTTACTTACTTGAGCATTTGCTCCTACAGCTTCACCTTTATGGAATAATTCATTTGTAATTAATGAAGAGAAAATAATGACTGGTAAACGATTCATTACTTCACTATCCTTAACCACTTTCGTTAAATGATGTCCATCCATTTTTGGCATTTCAATATCCGTAATTAGCAGGTGAATATGTTCAAACATTTTTTCGCCTTGCTCTTTCGCTAATTTTTCAATTTGCGCTAACGCTTCTGCACCATTGCTGAAGAAGTTCATTTTCGTATATCCAGCTGATGATAATGTTTCTTCTAATATTTGACGAAGCATCGCTGAATCTTCTGCAATATAAATTACTTTTTCAGCCCGATCTGTTTTTTGTTCTAACCCTGCAATTGATTTATTGTCATAACCAGTGCCGCTAATTTCACATACAATTTTTTCATAATCTAATAGTAAGATGATTTTGCCATCTAGTTTTACAATACCAGATGTCGTTTCTTCTAGTCCCATAGATAATGAAGCTGGTTCATCAATTTGTTCCCACGAAATACGTTGAATACGATGCACTTCATCAACGCGGAAAATAACTTTCATTTGGTTTAATTCTGAGATGATAAATTTCGTTTGATCAAGTGGCTTTGTTGACTTTAAATTAAGAGCCATTGCCAAGTTAATAACAGGTAAAATTTCACCACGTACTTGAACAACACCTTCAACTGCATGATGAGATTCTGGCACAGTTGTAACAGGGAATGGATTAATGATTTCACGTACTTTCATTACATTAATACTAAATAGGTTTTCACCAACAGTGTACGTAACAATCTCTAATTCATTTGTTCCGCTTTCTAATAAAATACTTTGTGCTTGTGACATAAAGGTGTCGCTCCCCTTCCATTAATTCCGTATATCTAATTATTAAGCTTTATAAAAGAGAAAAAGTCAACTACCTATATAAAAAATATAGATAGTCGATCGATTCATTTTATTAAAAAACAATTAATCTTGTATAAAAGAAGCAAGTGCTTCTAATAACACTTCTTGCGCCCCTACAATTTCTGTCGGCATTGCTTCCCATTTTTTCGAAAGCTCCGTCTCTACTCTTATTCTCAGCTCAGAATTCATTTCTGCTAACACATATTCTTTCGTTGCTATATCAACATCAAGTAGCGCAAGTGCATATAATTCCGGGTCATTTATTTTTTCGAATAATCGCTTTAATACTACCGGTGCTATATGTTTTAATTTTTCAATATGAATTTCCTTATCCGAAAATAGTAACTCATATTGAATAAACGTAACATTTTCTTTAATCACTTTAAAATAGCAATTATTTTTTTTATCATTTACAAAATAACCATTTGGATCTGCGATAATACTTTCTACTTTACGAATTAAATCTGGCAAACTATTCGCCCCCATTACAGTCCGCTGCTCAACCTCACTCGGCGAAATGAATGTAACGCGATACTTATTTTGCGCCATCCTCCTCACCTCTCCTTTTATAAAAATCTATCATCACAAACATATAAAATGAAACTAGCATACTCTCATTTCATTGCCCTATTGTCACAACTCACAGACTATAAAAAAGTACTGGCTTGCTATAAAGAGATTATTGTTCAGCCATTCCAGTAGATTTCTATAGTTCTCTTCTTACAGCTCCGAGCCACCTAAGACTAAAAACACTTTTAAGCGCCTTTAAGCAACTCAATATTGTTGAACCAAAACGCAATTTGCTGATCTGTAATGCCTGATAATGTAACAAAAAACTCACGGCACTTCATCTCGTCCTTAAACAGTTGATACTTCCATGCGCCATCATTACCAACACTGACGAAATAAAACTCATGAATACGACCAATAATCGCTTTCTTTTCAGCAAATGAATACGGGGGCACTTGCTTAATTTCAAATTGATCTGGTAAATATACATGCTCTTCTCGTTCCATTTTTAGCACTTGCTCAGCAAGTTCACGTTTATTCTCGAAAAATGGCAATTGTAAAATTCGTTCTTGTCTTGTCATACGAATAAAAACCCTTTCTACTACATTACGATCTTTCTTTATAATACATTATCGAATTAAGTTTACAACTTCATTTAATACTTCATCTGACACTTTAATTACTTTCGCATTTCCTTGGAATCCACGTTGATATAACATTAAGTCAACGAATTCTACAGATAAATCTACGTTTGAACTTTCTTTTGCTGAACCTCTTACATTACCTGCACCATTCTCACCTGCCACACCAATCCCTGGAATCCCTGCTGATGGTGTGGCAATGTAATTGCCATTCCCAGTTTTCATTAATCCACCTGAATTAGGGAATGTAGCTACAGCTAGTTGTCCTACAACCTTCATACTACCATCCGAATATCTCATCATAACGAAACCACCGTCAGAAATTGAATAGTCATTTGCAATTGCAGCTGGACGCCCCGTTACTTCTGTTGTAGAAATAGTTTTCCCTGTTGGATAATTTGTTAAACCACTTAAGTCCAGTGTCAGTCCCTTACCAAAAGGAATTTTAACCGTTCCACCTTTAGTAATTTCACCAGTTACTGGATTTTTTTGTACAGCTTCATCTGTCTCCTTTAGATTTCCTAATGTATCAAATTTAAGATTTTTTTCGCCCGTCATGCCTTCAACCGGCTTAAACTCTTTTTCGTTTTTAGAATCATTTCTTACAGAAACTGTATACGTATATTCACCTGGCACAGGCTTTTCAACTTCTTTACCATCTACAGTCTCTTTTGTAGTCTTTTGTTTAATATTTACACGTAACGTTAACGAGTTCCCTTCCTCATCAAAAACTGTGAATTCGTGAGATAATGCATTTTGATTTCTAGGAAGGTTTCCACCTATTGTTGCTTTATCTGTTTGAATCCCACCAACAGCTGATCCCATTGGAATATGAATTGGACTTGGTCGTGAAGAAAAATCTATTTCTTGAGTTCCTGTTTTCACACCATACCCTAGCACATACTGACCACTTGTATTTGTAACATAGTTATCTTTCGATACACCGAAAGACCCTTTTCTCGTATACTCTACATTTCCGCTATTACGATCGCCAACTAAAAATAAACCATTTCCCTCTATGGCTGTCTCCATTTTATCACTAGTTAAAGTAATAGAACCATCACTAAAATCTGTAGATGTCCCACTAAACTTTACACCGTTACCAATACTCTTTGGATTCGTACCAGCATAAGCACCATCCCCACGTGAACCAACCGTATTATTATATAGCAGATCATCAAAAATAGCTTTTTGCTTTTTATATCCAACTGTTTGTGCATTTGCAATATTATTTGAAGTAACACTTAATGCATTTTGTGCTGCATTCATCCCTGTAATACTTGTATATAACGCTTTAATCATAACCTATATACACTCCTTTTATTAATTTTGCTTAACCTCTTCATTTTTTTCTATATCATCTTTCTTCTCATCTTCTGGATTTGCTTCTGCTATCGGTTTATCTGAAACCCTTTCTACAAAACGAAGTGAGACAACTTGATTATCAACAATAAGTTGTACATCGTTATTTTCGGCAAGTCGAACTGTTTCCACTTGACCAGTCACTTGCTCTCCCTTATTGTTTATACCTCTAACATACTTTCCTAAAAATTTCATCCCTCCATCAAGAGCTGTCGTATACATCGTTGATTGTAGTTTATCTACTGCTTTCGTCATATTTTGTACTTGCTCCATAAGCGATAGTTGAGCCGTTTGATTCATCATTTGGTTCATATCCATCGCATTAAACGGGTCTTGATGTTGAAAGCTTGCTAAAAAAAGTTTCAGGAAATCATCTTTATCCATAATACCGGGTGTTTTTTGATTACTTGCTGATAATCCGTTTGTTTGTTGCACTGGCGATTGTACACCATTAACAGATGCGTTTTTTGCTTGCGCTCCTGCTTGTAACGGAATATGATTTGTACTCGTTGTATTTAACCCAACTGTTGGCACGCTTTATTCCTCCAATAATCCCGCAAATTCTGTTGATTGTTGTTTTTCATGATTTGTATTTGCTAATTTCTGTTTTTGCCTCTGCTCTTGTTCTCGCTGTTCTTTACGATTTTCATCTTTATCTGAATAGCTAATTTGAATATTGATTTCTTTTTCTTTTAACTTTAATTTCAATTCATCAAAAATGATTTCAACACGTTTTTTCGCATCATGTTTTTCCATTTCTACGTGAACGTCAATTTGATCTCCGTGTTTTTTCATAAACACTGTTAATGTACCAAGTTTTTCTGGATTTAACTGGAATAAAACACGTTCTTGTTTCACTACAAATTTTTGCAGCGCTTCTACTTGCGCTTCCATTTTCTTTCCTAAGTCAGGTAATGAAACTTTCTCAGCACCACTATTTGATTTCCCTATTTGTTCGGTACTCGTCGTTTTATTTAATAACTCTGCACCTGCAGAGCTCGAATCATTTAATGCATCAACCTCTGGCAACTCTACCTTTGCATCATCGCTCTCAAGTTTCGGAAGATCTACCTCTTTAGACTCTTCTTGTTCCTTTGCAATATTACAAGTTTCTGTTTCTACAACTTTCAATGCTTGCATCGTTTGCTCTGGCATCTTCATTTTGTCTAATACCATTTGCATTGTATCTTCTAAACATATAGCATTTTTGATATTCATATTTGAAAGAAGTTCTTGTAATTGTTGTAATTCAGCTGCAGGTAATTCATTAAGTTTAATATTGCCATATTCTTTATATAGCTCTTGTATTTTTTGTATGTATTGATATAGCAATTCCGGTTGCACATGTAATTGCTCAATTGCAACCATTTGCTCAGATACAGCTAATAACAACTGTTCTGTCTCTTTTTTTTCTTCTTTCTTTACAATAGGCTCTTCTTTCGTTACCGATTTTTTAGAAAGAATATAATCTTTTTTCTCTTCTGTTGGTGCTTCTTCTCGTTTCGTTTTCTCCGTTTGCGGCTGTTTTTTATTTTCCATTCTCATCGTACGATCGAATGAAGAATCTTCATTTTTTGATTGTACTTCTAGCCCTTTTTCTTTTTGCGGAGGTAAGCTTTGTTGCACCGGTAATACAGACTGTATCACTACATTCACCTCATCCATTCATACACATTTTCAAATCCAGAAGCATTTTTTCTTCCAGCTTTTCTTGTGCTTTCGCAAGCTTTTTACAATTTTCTTGATACATCTCATCAATGACACGTTCTTTTTCTTTTACTTGCTCTAAAAGGCTTTCATTTTTTTGAATAAAACCTTCCGTTTTTTTAATTTTTCGATTCCATTCTTCTATTCTTTCAGGTGAAAACGTATGTGAAGAAAGCATGCCAGCCATAATACGTTGCCCAGTTTGTACGACTTTACTACGCGATTTCACAACATATAAATCATATTCTTTTTTTTGTTCTATTTTTCTTTTTTCAGCTGTTAATTCATACACTTCTTTTAAAATATGTTCTTTTTCTTGATTTATTTGCAATTTTATTGTGTCGTACTGCTGTTTATCCACCTGTTTTCATAGCCCCTTCCTATTATAACGTTCTCTTTTTCTATTATATAGTTTTTTTCCAAAAAAATCTGTGAAATATTAAAAAACAAAAAAATAAGACCTCTTGGGCAGAGGCCTTATACTATATGGTGTATCGCTTGAACGATATCATCAAATTGGAAACTATCCGATCGACCTTGCTTTAAAAACGTATTTATACCTTCTACTTTATTTTTACATTCAAAAATATAAGCATTTTCTTCATTTTCTTGAATCGTTCCTAACTTAAAATACAATTCATTTTCTTTATAAATTGATAAAATTTTTCTCATTTCATTTGCAAGTTGCCAATGATGTGGCGAAACAATTTCTTCCATAATCCTACTTACTGAATCTAATACTGAAATTGCAGGATAATGACTAAGCGTTGCAAGCTCACGCTTTAATACAATATGTCCATCTAAAATACCACGTGCTAAATCTGGTACAGGACCATTTAAATCGTCCCCATCAACAAGCACCGTATAAATACCTGTTATAGATCCCTTTTGTGTTTTTCCGGACCGCTCTAACAGCTTCTTCATATAACTTTCCATTAACAGTGTTTTACCACCAATCGGTAACTCTTTAACAGCAATATCAACACTTCTACGGGCATCGGCAAAACGAGTAACAGAGTCCATCATAAGTAATACATTATTGCCTTGATCACGGAAGTATTCAGCAATAGACGTTGCGAGTTTCGCTGCACGAAGTTGCATAAGATGACTTTCATCTGACGTCGCTACAACAACGACGCTTTTTTGCATACCTTCCTCGCCTAACTCTTTTCGAATAAAGTCTTTTACTTCCCGGCCACGTTCTCCTACTAAACTAATAACGTTTATATCAGCTTTTGCGTTTTTTGCTATCATTCCAAGTAAAGTAGATTTACCAACACCTGACCCAGCAAAAATACCAATCTTTTGACCGATACCAATTGTTAGCATAGAATCAATTGATTTTATTCCTGTTTCAAATACATCGGTAATCTCTTCACGTTCAAATGCATGTATAGGCGGTGCATCTAGTTTAATTTTCTGTAATGGAATGTTTTCAGCTTCCTCATTTAACACTTCACCATTTGCACTTAACACTTTTCCGAGCAAGTGATTACCACGTGGTACAACAACATCTTCTGAAATTAAAGTCACTGAATCTCCATAACATACTTTTTCTGTCTGTTCAAATGGAAGTAGCATATTATTTTCTTTTTCAATGGCAATCACTTCACATAAGACGTTATGTTCTCCAACGAAGCAAACATCTCCGATCTTCGCTTTCGGCCCTTTTGCTACGAAAAACTGTTCTTGTACACTATGAACTTTGCCTACTTTCGTATACAGTGGTGTTTCAATGAACTTATTCCATTTTTCGTTCTCATTCATTAACAGGCGGCTCATACATTTTGCTCCTCAAATAACTTCTCTTCTTCCCATTTCTGACGAAGTTTCGCAAATATAGGTGCAAATTTAAATTCAAAGAACTCTTTCTCTTCTTCCAGAACAAATTCACCAAACTGCAGGGAGAAATCATATTTCCATTCTACTAATTGTAGTAACCAATATTCTTTCGTATTCTCCTTCTCTTCTTGAATACGTTCAAACGTTTCTGGATGTACTGTAATGATTAATTTTTCAAACGAAGTTGGCAATGTTTGCACGATGCCAGTTAAAATAGGTAACACATCAAGCGATCGTGAATCTACCGCTTGATTCACGATTTTTTCTGCTAGATGAAAAGATTGATCCCATAATAACTCTGTCCATTCATATGCTGTTTCTTGTTGTTCTTTTTGAAACTGCACACGCGCTGCTTCCATCTGTTCCATTTGTTCATGAATATGCATTTGAAATTGTTCTTTATCTTGTAATAACTGCTGCCGCTCTCGTTCTAGCATTTGCTTCTCTTGCCTTAGCTGATTCATTTCCATATGTAATGACTCTTGCTGGGCGCGAAGCTCTGCATGATCAGCTTGTAATTCTTCCTCTTCTATTTGAACTGAAGCTGGTTTTGGAAATTGTAATTCATACGTTTCTTCAGAAAAAGAAACAGAATTCTTCGGAATTCTGTTTTTAAATAAGGACATCCTCTTCACCTCTTTGAACGATAATTCTTCCTTCTTTCTCTAGCTTTTTCACTGTACCAGTGATCGTTTGCTGTGCTTTTTCAGCATCCGTCATCTTAAGCGGTCCTAAGCCATCTAATTCTTCTAGAATCATCTCTTTACGGTTTGAAGACATACATGTAAATAGTTTCTCTTTAATTTCTTCTTTTGCAATTTTAAGTGCTTTCGCAAGAACACCGTTATCTGTAATTTCTTCTAATACACGGCGAAGCGCAAGATCTTCAAGACCAAGTAAGTCTTCAAAGACAAACATATTTTCTTTAATTTTCTCAGATAACTCATAATCGACTTCATCCAGCTTTTGAAAGACTGTTTTTTCAACACCACGTGAAACATTATTTAAAATGTTTACGATTGTTTTCAAGCCATCAGTTTTATTAATTGCACTGAATGCCATATTATTTAATTTCGATTTTAACAACTCACCAATTTGATTAATTAATTCACCATCAACTTGTTCTAACTTCGCAATACCCATTACAGTCTCTACTCGTTTATGATCTGGCAATCTCTCAATTAATTGAGACGCAAGTTGCGGTTTAATATAAGAAGCGATGATTGCAATTGTTTGTGGTGACTCATCATTAAGCACTGTAAGAAGTGGTTCTAAATCTGTAAGTGAATTTAAGAATTCAAATGGATTATCTTTGTTATACCAAAGGTCTTCCAATAATTTTTCCAGTTCGTCTTCTGGCATATTTTTAAATATGCGACGAATGTATTCTTTATCTGGAGTGACTAAGTTCAATTCTTTTACATTTAGTTCATATAAGAACTCTCCTAGTACATTTTCTAACGTTTCTGGTTTGTATACACGAAACTTTGCGATTTCACGAAGTAATACTTCTTTTTCCTCAGCTGTCATATATTCAATGACTTTTGCTGCCACCCCTTCTTCTAATGTACGAATAAGGATGGCAGCTTTTTCTTTGGAGGAGATTTCATCTAACATCGTTGTTCCTCCCTTACTGTCCGTTTAACCATTTTTTAATTACTTTTGCAGTTCCTTCTACATGTTCTTTCGTAGCATCCTGCACTTGTTCATCTAACGTTGGTTCTTTCGGTTCTTCTGGTTCAGGTTTTGGCTCTGGCACTATTTTTTCTTCAGGAATTTCCAAGATACTTTCATTACTTGCAGCCACTTCCTCTTCTGCTAAGTATTCTTCATATTCCTCTTCTTCTTTCTTTCTCTTACGTCTTGCTAATAAGAACCATACTAGACCACCGATTGCTAATAAGCCAGCTGTAATTCCACCGAATAACCACCAGTTCATACCACTTTTTTCTGGCTCTTTCTCTTTTTCGGCTTTCGGCTGATCGAACTGAACAGTTACAACGTTAACTTGACCATTTATAAAGTTACCGTTCGGATCAGCTTGAAGTCCTGCCGCTGTTCCGATTGCTTCTTTAAAAGTTGTCATATCCATTCTACGTTTTACTAACGTATCATTATCTACCCATACAACAACATTTGTTTTCGTTAATTCTGGGTGTTTCTTAATTGTTTCAACTGTTTTATCTATTTCATAGTTTTCGATTTTGTTACCATTTTTATTATCATAGACAACTTTACCATTTTGATTATTGTTCGTACCGTAGTTTGGAACTTCACCGTTCGCTGTAATACCAGCACCTTGCTTCGTATCTGCCCCTTCTTGCGCAGTAGAGCTTTCCTCTTGCTCTTGTTTACTACGAAGTACACCTTTATCACCATACTTTTCTGACTGACGTGTAACTTCATCGTAGTTTACAGATACTTTCGTATTCACTTTATATTCATTCGGTTTAAACATCGTCATTAACGTTGCATCAATGTCTTGCTTTAATTTACCTTCAAGTTGGTGCTGCATCTCAACTTCTTTCTCATAAGAAGAGGAACTACTAGAATGTGCTTCATCTGCTCCTTTTGAGATAACACCTTTTTTACTATCAATAACACTTACTTCTTCTGCTTTCACACCAGGAACCGCTGCACTAATCATTTGCTGTATACCTGCAACTTGATCAGCTGTTAACAATTGTCCACGCTTCACTCCAACCGTAATCGCCGCTGTTCCTTTTGCTTTTTCTTCATCAAAAATTGTCTCTTTTTCAGGCAATGTAATTTGAACATTTGCCGTTTCAACTGTCGCAAAGTTTCTTACAATATCTTGCTCCAATTGCTTCTTCGTACCGACAATTTGCTTCATTTTTTTATCTTGCTCACTTGAACCGAGCGAGCTTTCTAATAAAATTTCTTCACCGCTTTTCGAATTAAACGGTAAGCCCATCCCATTCATTTCTTTTCGAACCCATGGAGCATCATTCTTTTGCACACGAATCGAACCATCGGCCGCTAATTGATAATCGACACCTAACTTCGATAATTCTGCTGTAATCTCTTGTTTATCTGCATCATTTAAATTTTGATATACAACAACATATTTATCTGGCAAGGTGAAGTATAAAAGTGCTCCTGTTACAATCGCTAAAAGCGCAGCACCGATTACTAACTTATGCCACGTTTTTAACGATTGGATAACATTTTTCATCTTTTCCATTTAAACACACCCGTCCACTTTCCTAAATTTGCATATTAATTAGTGACTTATAATTTTCAATAAGATTATCACGTACGAGAGCAGCCGTTTTCATTTGAGATTCAGCTTTCTTTTGCTGAATTAAAACGTCATGTGTTTCTCCTACCCCTTTAGTTAGTAAATCATATACTGCTGTTTGCGCATTGTTTTGCGTTTGATTCATATCTTCCAATAAATCAATAAACTTTTTCCCCTCAACTACAGATGTTTGAGAAGTCTTCGGTGCACCAATTGACTGAATTGCTCCAAATGGTTGTGTATGTAACATTGGTTGGATTTTCATATTATTATCTTCCCCCTTATCCTCGGCCGATTTCTAAATCTTTATCAAGCATTTTTTTATTTGCATTTAATACACTCGTATTCGCTTCATACATTTTTTGAGCAACCATTACATTCGTCATTTCAGCAGTTACATCAATATTTGGATAACGTACATATCCTTCTTCATTTGCGTGCGGATGCGTCGGATCATACACTAAATTTTCCGTTTTGTCTGCTTCAATACTTTTTATTTTTACTCCATTAGTAGGAGCCCCATCTAACATACTTGCAAAACTATTGTTTGATTCTAGCACCACACTACGACGCTCATATAAATCTGCCCCCGGAGCCGCCGTCGTATTCGCATTTACAATATTGTTAGAAGTAACTTCCATCCACTTTCTCGCTGTCGTTAGCCCTGAGCCACTTGCATTAATTGCCTGAAACATCCGTTGTCTCTCCTTCTACTTTTAACGTCCGCGTGCCGCTTGGTTAATTGCATATTGTGTATTAATTGCGTTAACTGAAATACCGTATAACTGATTTGCTTTCATTAAATCTAGCATTTCTGTCGTTACATCCACACTATTTCCGTCTTTATTCGTTTGCATTGATTTTGTTTGAATCTTTGCATATGTATTTTTCGTATTTACTGTCGGTAAGTGCATTTCATTCGTTTGATATAAATCTGGATTGCTCTTTAAATCAGCCGCATTATTTTTATATAACGCACTACTTTTATTCATCTGCTCAGCAAATGTTACATCTTGTGCTTTATAGCCAGGTGTATTCGCATTTGCAATATTACTAGAAACAGTATTTCGTTTCGTCACTAAATAATTCATATAATGGCTTACATCACTCACTAAATCTGGCATATTCCACACCCTTCCTTTTCTAACTTAATGATCCACTGATAGAAGTTTCACTTCATTATTTATTTTCTTATATGTGTTTATTAAAATATTTACTATTATGTACCCTTACATATTTTATTCCATTTTTTCATTGTTGTCTTTAGAAAAATACAAAAATATAAAAAAAGAATGCAAAAAACTGTATACACATAGTAATCTATAGAACATTTCAATATATAAACTACAAACTAAAGTCCATTTTTCTATTATTTAGATTACAATTATTATTTCATCACAGTCATAAAATGAAACCTCAATCAGCGGAGTTCTTTATGTAAACGAAGGAATAGACCCCCTTTTAAAAGGGGAATCTGTTTCCAGACGTTATTATTAATATTTACCGTAAAATGAATTAGCCTTCATTCGCCCATCATTTTCCATAATCATTTCTTCCAAAATCTTTTGCTTATCTCGAATATGCTGCGCTGCCTTAATAATGAATGGGCTTACTTCTGCTGCAACTTGTGCACGTCTTTCTTCATCTAGTGTCATCATCCAACGATTTAACATCTCACTCTTCTCAGCAAACTCTTCATCTGACACTTGTAATTCACCGATTTCATTAAAACAGCTGACAAACGTTCGATAAATATCATTGTTCATTTTCAAGTGCTCCACGGTAACCGTCTATTAAATCTTGTAACACTTGTACAATCGCATCAATGTCTTTTGCTTCACGCGTTACTTTCATCGTTTGAATTTGAATGCTAATCCAATCGTATAAACCAAATAGACTGTCATATAAATCTTTTGAAATATCAGGATTTAATTGAAGCTTCAACTCTTCAAATATACGTTCTAACTTTTCAAGAAGGTCGTCTCCTTCTTGAAGTTTAAATGTATTTAAAAGTTCTTCTAATTTACGAAACTCTACGATACATCTTTCATAAATAAATATTGTATTTTTAATCGGATTACTCGTCATAATATCATTTTGCATATAACGTTGCCATGCTTGCATATAATCACTTCCTCAACTTTCATTAATCATCACTTTTGGTTTTTGTCATTGCTTTGATTGTCTGCAGCTGACTATCAAGCAATGCTAGCTGGCTTTCCAACTTTGCATATTTATCAATAATTGATTCTTGTTTTTTCTTATTAATTGTATCAATATCTTGAATTTTTCTCTCTAAATCAGTCACTTGCTTTTCAATACTTTTAGAGCGTTTTCCGATAATCCCTTCATCTCCAAAGATTCCCTCAAGCTTTTTATCTATATCATGACCAATACCATTAAAGCCAAAGAAAAATTGTTTTGTAGATTCTGGATTCTCTTTAAAAGCTATTTTCAATTTTTCTTCATCAAGAGTCATATTTCCTGTTTTATCAATTTGAATTCCAAAAGAAAATAAATACTTATCATCTTGTGAAAATTTAAAAATGCTTGTCATTGCATTACTGATAGCAAATGAAACATTATTCCCTTGCATTACTCCATTTTCACCAGAAAATAAATCTAAACTTTTAACAGCGTTATTATACTCATCTTTCATTTTTTTGATTAAATCTATCGAATTTTTTATATCTGAATCTTCGATAGTTAATTTAATTGGCTCTGTAGTTACCTTTTCTAAGTTAATAGTTAATCCTGGAATTGTATCAATCTTATTTGTTTTACTAGTTCCTTTAATTCCGTTTATTGTATATTCTGCATTTACTGCTCCTGTCACTTGATGTGCAATGGCATTCGTTCCATCCGTATTTTTCGCAGAAGTAACTAGCCCTATATTTTGTAAAAAGCCATTGGCACCATCTGTTAATTTCAGCTCTCCCTCTTTTCCTGCAGTAGTTGATGTGAAAAATAGTTGATCTCCTAATGTATATACTGATGCACCATAATTCCCATTATTTATCTTATTGACAAGGTCTTTATACGTCATATCTTTTGAAATTTTAACTTCTTTTCCATTTATCTGAAATACATCATCTACTCCAAGTTTTAAATCTAAACTAAATTTTTGCTCCGTACCTTCAGGAGTTTTTGGGGGAGTAAGTGGAGCTGTAGTTATTTGATGCCTTTCTGCTACTCGCTCTACTGTAATTGTATATGTTCCAGGAATTGCAGCAGCATCCGCCTGCGCTGTCATAAAACCATCTTTGGATAAAGTTGTTTTCTTTTCATCACCTTTAAATGTGTTTAAATCTTTGAATACTTGCACAAAATTTGCAAACTCTTTTTTCATGCTCGCATAAACTTTGTTTTCATTTGTTAACGTTTGTTTTTGTGTAGTGTATGGTGATTTTTTCATTTCCAATGCTTGTAACTCTAAATCTACTAACTTCTTTGTATCTATTATGTTATTTCCTAAATTCCATATTTGCTGTCTGTCACCATAATTAGATATTGTCCCTGCCATATTTTTCACTCCTTATCATTTACATGTAATCTAAAATACTCGTTTTACTCATCGTACTAACAGCTTTTAATGTTGCTTCGTATGTTGCGTTTATATAAGCTAAATCAGAAATTGCGACAGCTAAATCAACATCCTCAATTTCTTTACGGTTTTCTTGAAGTGCTACATTTTGCTCGTTTAAAATTGTTTTAAACGTCTCCATTGTGTTCATTGTCGAACCAACTTCAGTTGTACGGTTAATGATGCCATCTAAGTTTTGCTTATTTTCTTCCAATAACGGTTTTAATGCTTTTTGGTCACCTTTTTTCATCGCTTCACTCATCTGTTTTAACGTTTTTATAACCGGGGATAATAATGCTTCTCCGTTACGGAACGCTTTGAATTCATAGCCGTCATTTAGTTTCCAGTTCACATCATTTTTTCCACCTTGGTACGTACCATCTTCTGTAAATGGCAGATTTTCTGCACTATCACCACCGAAAATATAACGACCTTGTTCTTTTGTATTCGCTAAATAGACGACCTGTTTTAAAATTTGATCAATCTCTACACCAATAGCCTGCAATTCTTTTTCACTATTTGTACCATTTAACGCTTGTACTGTTAACTGGTCTGCTCTTGTTAAAGATTTCAAAACACCTTGTAAAGTATTTTCAGTTTGTGTTAATACATTTTTCGAATCCGCTATATCTTTCTGCATTTGCTCCATATTTGCCAATGAATGTTGAATCGCAAATGATTTACTTGCTGCAAGTGGATCTTCACTCATAAGAAGGTTTTTCTTCCCTGAGGTTACTTGATTTCGGTGGTATTGCTGTTGCACATTTAAATCCATCAACTGATTCTTTGCCCAGTTTGCATTTTGAAATGTAGATACTCTCATTTCTATCTCCTCCTTAAATATTTCCAATTACCAACTATACATGACTACTCCTTATCTAATAATCGAAAACAAACTATCAAACACTTCATTCATAGTAGTTATAGCTTTAGAATTCGCCACGAAGTATTTCTGGAAGGCCATTAAATTAACCATTTCTTCTTCCATATTTACGCCCTCGATGCTCATCTTTTCTTGCTGGATACCTTCTAATAAATCCTTATGAATATTTTGATATGCATTTACTGAACTTTTATCAGAGGCTACACCAACTAAAAATTGATCTAAGGCTTGCTTATATGTAAGTCCATCCTTATAGCCTTTATCTGTAATAGCCGCAAGGTTGTTGGCAGTTTCAGCCGAAATTTTCATTTTTGAAATATCTTTTATAAAATCAGGATTCAATTCAAGCTTCTTCGCATCTTCTCCTACAAAAAGCTCTTTCTTCATAGTATTATTCACTTGTTTTTTTAACGAATTTACAAACTCATTCAGATTATCTTTATAATTTGTAATCTTTGCTTTCGTATCAATTGCCGATAAAATTGTTCCACCACTTAATGGGATATCTGTTCCAGATATTTGTACAGACATTGGCTTTTTATCCTTCTGTAATTGAAGTGGGTATGTATCTTGACCATTTACAGTTAAAACACCATTCATCCTAACACTTGCAATATTAGGATTTGTAGCTTCATACGATACTTCTATATCTGCATACTTAGACATTTCTGTCATAATACGATCACGTTCATCTAATAGTTGATTTGGTACTTGTGTACCAGCTTGTCCAATTTTCTTGTTCGCTTCTGCTAAACTAGCAGCAAGTCGATTAAATTCATTAACATGCGCTTCAATATCTTCTGTCGTCTGTGCTTCCACTGTATCCAAGTTTTTCGCAAGACGACTTACTTGACTTGTAAACTTCCCCGTTTCAGCAATTAATGTATCGTAGTAATTTGATTGCTCCGGATTTTTTGCAACTTCACGAAAAGCATTGAAAAACCCATCCATTAAACTAGATAATGAATTTTTACCTGTCGTTCCTACCATAGACTCTACTCGCGACAAAGTAGAATTCATATATGCATAGTAAGAGAACTGTGACATTTGATCATTATATTGCTTTGTCTTCACTTCATCTGTAATACGATCAACACCTAATGTTTGTACACCATACCCTATTCTTTGTTCTGGTGCATACCCTTTACTCCCTCCAGCAGATCCGTAATTCACCATTTGACGAACATACCCCGGTGTATGAATGTTAGACAAGTTTTGTTTTGTTGTTTGTAACCCCATTTGAGCCGCTAACATACCCGATAGCGGTGTATTATAATCAGATAATCTCATAAAGCTTCACTTCTCCTTTACAATAGTTCGTTCATAAAGATTTGCGAATTATTGTTTCGCTCTAAGTTATATTCAGAAACAGAATCCACAATACTTTCTGTAGTTTTTAATAGTACGTTTAAGTAATATTGATTTTTCAAAAGAATCATTTTTACATTCTCTTCTAATTCAGTTACGTTTTTTTGTAATTCTTTCATTTTTTCAATTTCTTCTTGAGAAAAATACGAAAATAACGCACTTACACGAAACGATTCAACTCCTTGTTCTTTACAGAACTGAACAACCATTTCTTCAAATGAGCTTGATAACCCTTTTAAGCCATCAATGTACTGCAATTGCTCTACTTGCAATTTTTGAACTGCATTTACATTTTTATTTTTTAAATTCTCATATATTTGCTCTCCAAGCGCTTGAATATTTTCATACGCTTTTTGAATAATAACGAGTTTTTCATATAATTGTATGTACATATAGCTTCCTTCCTTTTACAAGACTAAATTCACAATTAAACCATGGATTTCTCCAATTTGATTTAACATTTCTAAATGTCCTGTTTTCGTATTAATTAAATTCATAACATCTTCTAATTCATTCAATCCCATTTCTGCCTGTTTCACAATCGTCATTTTCTGTGAATATCCGTAACGCGGGTGACGAGACATGACATCTTTATACTGCAATACATTATCCACGTAAAAATTCAAAAATGATTTTACTGTATTTTTGTATTCCATTACATTATCAAGCGTTAATTCCATTTCAATTTTCTCTTTAATTTCTCCAATATTATCGACAAACGCTTCCATTTGTTCTAGTAATTTATCTTTTTTCGGATCTGCATGCAAATTATCCGAAAATGCAAGTCCTGTCCTGACATTTGCTTCTTTCGGCATTTGAGTAGCAGGCGGTATATGCGATAAAATTGGATTATGCGAGATAGAACGTAGCATATATATCACCTATTTATTTTTTTATTTCTTCCTAAACTTAATCGTAAAATCCAGTTATTTATAATTATACTCTGAACAGTAATATTTTGCAGTTATTTTTTATAAAAGATATGTTACAATTTAGCATGAGGTGGCACAATTCTATGAATATTTTCCTTTGTGGTTCAAATCAATTAACAGCATTAGATCAAGAAGAAATTAAAAAATTTTTAACTGACTATGCTCACAAACATAAAATTTACATATTATGTTATAAATCTATTGAAAATGAGGTTCTTCGTTTTTTCGTTGAGAATGAAAGACTCGCTCAAAATTTATGCCTTTACACGCTGCAACCATTGCAAGCAATTACAGATGAATTTCAAGAAGTCGTTGATTACTTAAAAAAACACGGAGCCGAATATGTTGCTTTTGATCATCCTTCTGACTCCATTTACCGATCAGATTATATGTTTTTTGTTAAACAAATTATTGAAGACACTGATTTAGTTCTCTGTTTTTATAATGGGGACAAACATACATCTGTCATCCCTGTCGATGTTGCAAAAGAAGCAGGTATTGATGCTGTCATTTATGATTTACCAGGATTACATGAAAAGCAAATGAAAAAAAGCTTTGAACAAAAAATTCGTATGATGTAAAGGGGGAGGCACAATACCATTATTGTGCCCATTGTAAATATGATAATTGAACAAGATTATGATCATTTTATCGCGAGTTTTAAACAACAATTCAATATGGACATCGCTTCATATAAACAAGATAGAATGCGCCGTAGAATCGATGCTTTCATTTCGAGAAAAGGCTTCGAAAACTACACTAATTTTTTAAACAAATTACGCGCTGATCAAAATTTATTTTTAAATTTTATTGACTATATTACAATTAACGTTTCAGAGTTTTTTAGAAATAAAGAACGATGGCAAACTTTAGAGTCGAAAGCACTACCAAAATTACTCGAACAAAATAGCGGAAAATTAAAGGTATGGAGTGCCGCTTGCGCTGCTGGTGAAGAACCATATACACTCTCTTTAATTTTATCAAAGTATCTAGCTCCATTTCGTTTTGAAATTCAAGCAACAGATCTTGATTTTCATATTTTAGAAACCGCAAAACGCGCTCAATATACGGAACGTTCGTTAAAGGAATTACCTACTGATTTGAAAGAACGTCATTTCACAAAAGAGAATGCTCTATATTCATTGCATCAAAACATTAAACAAAACGTCTCGTTTAAACAACATGACCTTTTAATGCAGTCATTCGATACAAATTATGATTTGATTATTTGTCGTAATGTAATGATATATTTCACAGAAGAAGCAAGAATAAAACTTTACGAAAAATTTAGTCGTTCTTTACGAAAAGGCGGTGTACTATTTGTTGGTAGTACGGAACAAATTTTAACACCCGAACGTTACAATCTTCAGCGATTTGATACATTCTTCTACGAAAAAATATAAAAGAGGTCGTCACAATGGAGTGACGACCTTTTTACATAACTCGAATTAAAATAATACCGACAATCCATATGAAGAGAAAAAGAAACGTCATAGACCATTTATGTTCTTGCATCGTTTGTTTCAATGCCTGTGATAATTGTGTCATGTTCATTTCCGCAAGCGCTCTCCATACACTTACATCCCGATCTTTAGCAATGCGGTCTGTAACGCTAATTAAAATCGTTTCGTTAGACAATTTCGTTATATAAGCAGTAATAACCGTTACCATCAAATTTATATTTCCTTCTGAAGAATCACTTTCCACTCTAGAGATGAGTGCACTTACATCTAGTAAAGGAATATGTACTTTTCTACCAAATGATAGTTGCACTTCAGCGAAATCATATGTTCCATCTAACAAAGGAAGTTCTTTTATATGCGCCTGCTTAATAAGTCCTTGCAGGCTTCTAATTACTTGTTCAAACACTTTTTCTGATTGCTTTCCTTCTTCAGATAACGTATGTAACTTTTTAAAAAGTTGTAACACTGTATCCATCTCTTTAGAAAGCATTTCCTTCATAATCTTTCCATCACTTAAACTTGCAAGTAAAATACCTATCTCATTATTTTTCGAAATAATTTTAGACTGTCCAGTAAACACTAAATTGCTACGCTTTCGTTCTTTCTGGATTTCATGTTCCGAAATAGCTGCAGGCTGTTTTAATGGTTGTAGCGTCTTATCTTCAATTGTCGTACGTTTAATCTCCATTTAAGCGCCTCCACTACTATGAAATAATTAGCCCCATTCTTTATTACTCTTTAAAACTAAAAACAGTACGAACAAACCTGACATGATAGTAAATACATCCGAAGCTTGTACTCCCTGTTCACCTTTTTCTTCTTTCTTGTCTTTCGGTTCTTCTTTTTGTTCTTTCTTTTTAGAGGCAACTTGTTTGTTATTTTTCTCTTTTTGGTCCTTCCCCTTATGTACTTCCTTGTTGTCTTCGAACGGCTCTTTTATAACGTAAGTAAATTCCTCTTTCTCTTTCAACGGTTCTTTTATAAACTTATTTACTATCTCATCTTGCTTCGGAATTTGAACAACTGGCAAATTTTCTTCTGGAAGCGGGTTTTTGACTTTCGAATCTTCTTGTTTCTCATTTTCTTTCTTATCTTCTAATTCATTTTCTAGTTTATTATCTAATTTTTCTTCTTTTTCTTTCTCTTCTATCTTTTTATCATCTTCGTTTTTTGGCACCAAAACAGAAATGGTATATTCACTTTCCTCAACAAGTTTATTACCTGCTGCATCTATTATCTCTACAAGTAATTCGTATGGCCCAGCCGGCAATGCTTCTGTTATTTCAAATACTTTTTGCCAATCCATATCATGCTTGTTGTAGTCTAATAAAAAGGAAAGCTCTTTATTTTCTTTCCCTTTTAATGTAACGCGCACTTCTTTTACAACCGATTCTATATCTGACGCTTTTACTCGTATATGTATAGAATCTCCCTGTTTTCGTTCAACTAAGTTCTCTTTTACTTCATCAATAGTAACTTTCTGTAACTTTGGCAATTCTTTATCTATAGTTGGCGTTTCATTTTTAATACGAATGAGCGGGACTTTCACTTCATTTTTTATGAGCTCTTCTTTCTCATTCTCTTTGTAACTTTGAACGAGCTGAAGATTCCAATCACCTTGCAAATCAAAATCCCCTGCTTTATAGTTAGCAACCCAGCTCTTCGTTTCTTCATCATACTCAAAAGATAACATTCTTTCTTGCGCATATTGCTCGCCATTTTTTTGTAACTGCAATATACCTTTCATACTTTGAATGTTTTTCCCATTTGGTTCTACAGCAATTCGCACCTCTTCGCCAACTTTAAGCTCCAGCTTATTTACTGTAATAATTCCCTGTTCTGTTTCTATCTTTCTTTCACTCAATTGTTTATTTGCTACTTCTTGTTGTTCTGCTTCTTTTTGTTTCTCTTCATCTTGTTTCGTTTCCACTTGCTCTGGCGGTTCTTGAGATTCCTTATTTTCTTCTTGTACATTCACTTCATTTATTTTTTGATCTGGCTCAATTTGTTCCTCAGCCTGACTTTGCAAGGGGAAGAACAAGCACACATGTATGCATAGCCAACTCATTAGAACAAACTTTACGTTTTTCATCTACTAGTTCAAACTCCTATTTCAATGCCTTATAGTGATTTAGTCACTTTTACTCCGAAAAATCCATCTACATTTACAAGTTCACCATACGCCACTAATACATCATTTACATAAATACGAATTGGTTCATCAATATCCTCATCTAGTACAACTGCTTCATTTTCTTGTAAACTTAATATATCTTGAATCGTTTTCACTGTACTTCCAAATACAAATTTCACGTTCATTTCTACATTTTGTAGAATGGACGTGTCCATATATACTGGTTCCATTTGTTTTACTTCTTTAAATTCAATAGGTTGCACAACTGGTTCTACAATTTTTTCTTCTTCAATTTCTTCTGTGGCAATCTCTTCTTCTTCCACCATTGGATACAGAAGTCGCCTTACCATTTCTTTCGCTTCAGAAATTGGCAAAATTTGATACATTTTCGATTGAAGCAGATCACCAATTTCAAGATTGAACGTAATTTGAACGAGTTCGTCCACTTCCATTGACTCTCCCAAATACTCCATTTCTTCTTTTAACGTTACAAATTTAACATTTGGCGGCGTCATGTCCATTTTTTCTTGGAACATTTCTGACATCGCCGTAGCAGCGTGACCCATCATTTGGTTCATTATTTCTTTAATACCGCTCAGTTCTAATTCAGTAAGCTCTTTTTCCGGATCAACTTCACCTGTTCCCATCATCATTAAATCTACCATTGTTAAGGCGACATCTTTCGTAAATACGAATACATTCTCATTCTTTAGCCCTTCAACAAAGTCAACATTTAAAATAACAAATGGCACTGGTACTCCATCATAATGACGAACATTGATTGCTTCCACATTTGGTGTACTAATTGTAACTGGCTGATTTAAAAGCGTTGACAATACTGTTGAAGCGGAACCAATTGAAATATTTGCAATTTCACCAAGCACATCTTTCTCTTCTTGTGTTAAATGCTCTTTTTCAACTTCTTCTACAATCTCAGTTTCCACTACTTCTGCTGGCTCGTCTTTTTCTTCTACTCCACCAGATAATTGCATTAATTTATTTACCATTTGTTTCGCATGCTCAACTGAAACAATTTGTACAAGTTTAGAGTTTACAAGATTATCTATCTTTAAATCAAACGACACTTTAACAATCGTATGATTCCCATCGATTTCAGAGATTTTCTCCATTTCTTCTGATAACTTTACAACATTAATCGTCGGCGGAGACATATCTACTGTATCTTGGAAGAATTCCGACATAGATGTAGCTGCGAATCCCATCATTTGATTCATCGCTTCTTGTACAGCACTTAGTTCTAATTCACCAAGTTCTTTTCCATCCTCCACTTCACCTGTTCCCATCATCATTAAATCAGCAATGGACAATGCAACATCTTGTTTAAGAACAAGAAGGTTTTCCATATCTAATCCTTTTGTAAAATGAATGTTTAATACAACATGTGGAACTTCGACATCTCTTGAATCATATAAATCTACCAACTCTATGCGAGGAGCAGTAATGCTTACTTGCCTATTTAAAATCGTTGATAATACAGTCGAAGCTGAACCAAATGATATATTTGCAATTTCGCCAAGAATATCGCATTCTTGAGGCGTTAAATGCTCATTTTCTTTTTCTAGCACAATCGTGCTCGTATCCCCTTTTGTGTGTTGCTCAGGCATTTTCCCTGCCTCCTCATTTCTGTTTTTCTATCAAATAATATAAACTCTCATTTGATTTTAGCAAACTTATTATATAAAACGTTAATATGTATGTATTCCCATTATTAAATTAGTAACGATTAGCCAAAAAGCTCCCCAATTGTATACAAGTGGGGAGCTTTCCTTCATTCCTATTATAAACCTTCTGGGTTTAAAATGAGGACCACTCGTCCATCACCGAGAATCGTCGCACCAGAGAAATAGTTAGAACTCTCTGCAAAGAAGTCACCTAATGACTTTAAGACTATTTCTCTTTGACCGATAATTGTGTTTACAATAAGTCCATAGCTGCGATGTGTATTACGAACAATTAACACAGGAACCATTTGACCATCATATGACGCAAACGCCTCATCTACTGTTTTTTCACCAAATACAGTACTTAAATGTTTCACTTCAATAATTTGATTACGATAATTTAACACATCTTTTCCTTGTAAGGATTGGATGTCTTCTCTCTTAATTCGAATTGCTTCAACGATATTTCCAAGAGGTAAAGCATAACGCTTATCATTCGTTTGAACAAGCATAGATTGAATAATAGACAACGTTAACGGAAGTTCAATTCTAAATGTACTTCCCTTTCCTTCCTCAGAATCAATGATTAAATGTCCACCTAAACTATGAATCGTATGTTTTACAACATCTAATCCGACACCGCGTCCAGAAAGATCTGATACAACTTCAGCTGTACTAAATCCTGGTTGGAAAATAAGATCAAACACTTCACGATCTGTTAATCTATTTGCATCTGCTTCAGTTACAACGCCATTTTTAATCGCTTTTTCTAATACTTTCCCTTTATTAATACCGTTTCCATCATCCGTAATTTGAATAACGACATGATTTCCACTATGAAAGGCTTCTAATTTAATAGTACCTGTCTCATTTTTACCTGCATCACGTCGTTTTTCTACAGTTTCAACACCATGATCGATTGCATTTCGAATTAAATGAACGAGCGGATCACCGATTTCATCAATAACAATTTTATCTACTTCAGTATCTTCACCTGTAATTTGTAAATCGATTTTTTTCCCTAAATCTTTCGCTAACATACGTACCATACGTGGGAAACGATTGAACACAGTTTCAATCGGCACCATACGCATATTTAATAGTACATTTTGAATATCTTTTGAAATATCGCCTAATCGATTTAAATGTTCAATTAGCTCCTTGTTTTGAATTATTTGAGCCAATTCATCAATGCGCCCACGTTCAATTACACTTTCTTCAAACATATTCATTAATCTTTCGATTTTCTCTAATTGAACACGAATTGAACGATTCTCCACTTTAGCATTTTTCGTTTTTGTAGTACTTTTAGCTGGCATAGTACTTGAAGGTTGATTCGTTGCCTCTATCGGTGATTTTACTTGCGTAACCACAGCAGGTTGTAGCTTTTCTTCTACTTGCACAACTTCTTGTGTCACGACTTTTTTAGAAGCTACTTCCTTCGATATAGGTTCTCCTTGCTTTACTTCCACTTTCTCAATTTCAGAAACATGAAGTACTACTTGTTTCAACTCTTCTATACTACAATCCGTATCCATAAATACTGTAAATTCAAATCCGAAAGCATCTGCTTCAATTTCTTCAATACTCGGAGCTGTTTTTTGTATATTCCCTACATTTTGCAATGCTTCAATACACATAATGGCACGTACTGCTTTTAAAATCGCTTGCTGTTCAACTGTTATATGCACTTCATGCGAAACTCCATCATCGGTGTCTATATGATTTTGCTCTATATGTTCCGTAGGAGTTTCTACATTACCGTTCAATAATGCTTCTAATTTCTGTTTAGTTGAGGCTACATCAATATTGCCCATTCCACCTTGTTGCACATCTGCAACCATCTTCTCCAAATTATCAATGCACTCAAAAATCACATCAATAATATCCGCATTTACAACTATATTTCCATGACGAATTTCATCTAACACATTTTCCATCTTATGCGTTAAATCAGCCATTTCCGTAAATTCCATGCTCGCAGACATACCTTTGAATGTATGAGCGGATCGGAATATTTCTCCTACAACATCCATATCAGCAGGATTTTGTTCTAACACTAGCACATTTTCATTTAGCGACTGTAAATGTTCTTCTGACTCTTCGAAAAATATATTTAATAGATCTGTTTGCATTTTTATCCCCTACCTGTCTAACAAACATTTCATTTATGTATAACAATTTAGTGTTTTACAATGAGAAAAAAGGGGGCCACACGTCGATCCGCTATCACTGTTTTGATTCCTTGTGGCACCCCTTCTATATTAACTATTTGCTACTTTTGTTAAAGCTTCAATTACACGATCCGCTTGGAATGGCTTTACAATAAAGTCTTTTGCCCCGCCCTTAATTGCATCTAATACCATACCTTGTTGTCCCATTGCAGAACAAATAACAACCTTTGCACTTGAATCAATTTTAATAATTTCTTTTAATGCTTCAAGCCCGTCCATTTCTGGCATAGTAATATCTAATGTTACAATATCAGGTTGAAGTTCTTTATACTTTTGAATTGCTTCTACCCCATTCTCTGCTTCGCCGATAACTTCAAATTCAGCATTACTTTTTAATAAGTTTTTAATCATCGTTCGCATAAACATCGCATCGTCTACTACTAAAATTTTATGTGCCATTCTTTTTAATTCTCTCCTTCTATGTATAAATATATCTTAATATTTCACCTTATCATTCTCACTCATTATACAAAATAAAATGATAAAATTTAATATTTTTTTAAAAGAATTTTCGTATTTTTATTATTTTATTATTAAAATAATAATATACTACTCTTTTATATAAATAACAACGCGACGGTTTTTTTCCCAGTTTTGCGGTGAATCATTTGGTACAATTGGCTTTGTGTCTGCATATCCTACTGCAGCTAGCCTTTTATCATCCACATTATACACTTCAATTAAATGGTGAATCATATTTGCCGCTCGTGCTGAAGATAACTCCCAATTAGAAGGGAATTTCTCGTTATGAATAGGTCTACTATCTGTATGTCCCTCTACAACAATTGGGTTAGGTACGGATTGAAAAAATCCAACTAATTGACTTATTATCCCTTTCGCTTCGGGCTTAACGTTCGCATCGCCTGTATCAAATATTAAATTATCTACTATAACGACGCTTACCCCTGTATCCTCTCGATATACATTCACTTGACTAATACCGTTATTATCTACATACGCTTTCAACTTCTTATATAATTCATCCATTCTCTTTTTTGAGATCATTTTTTCATCATTTTTTTCATGTGAAATATCTGGTATTGTATTTTCCATTACTTTTGCATCTACTTGCCCCGTATCACTAAACTTTTCAAGCATCTTTGACAATTTTACTGCATCTTGCTTTGATGTAGCAACTAGTAATACGAAGAAAGTTAATAATAACATCGTTAAATCTGTAAAAGTCGTCATCCAACGAGGCGATCCCTTTTGCGGTCCTTTACTCATCATACCACTCCTTGAAATATTAGGCTGCTCCTTTTACCTTTTTTACCTTTGTTTCGTATACGTATGTATCCAGTTTCAACTTTAATTTAGAAGGGATTTGTCCGCGATACAATTCTGAAATTGCTTCTATTACAAACTTCTTCTCTGTATATAAATCTTCAATACCACGGTATACTTTTTCCGACAGAGGGATTGCAATCATATTCGCAAGTACAGACCCATATAATGTCGTTAACATCGCAACTGCCATCCCTGTACCAATTTGCGATGTATCTTGTAAGTTTTGGAGCATAATGATAAGACCGATTAACGTACCAATCATTCCCCAAGCTGGAGCAAAATCACCAATTTTATCTAATAATGCCGCTCCTTTTCTTAACTCATACACTTCCGTTTCAATATCTTTCAATAACACTTCTTTTAATTCATCTTCATCGTAACCGCTTAACATTAATCGAATTCCTTTTTGAATAAAAGGATTGTCTACTTGCTCTCCATCAACCTCTAAAGAAAGCAAGCCGTTCTTTTTAGACTTTTTCGAAAAATCAACAAACAAATTCGTTAACTGTTCTAAATCTTCTTCTCTTCTATGTAAAACAGTGAAAATACTTTTCGTATATTTTTTTATTTCTCCAAATCGATATGCCACAACAATTGTCGCTGTTGTTCCCCCTATGACAATTAAAATAGATGAAATATCTAAAAAGTTTTTGAAAGCTTTTATTCCACCGCCGCCAAGCATAATCGCCGCTATCACTATGATGAAACCTACTATAATGCCCACTGGGCTAGAAATATCAAACTTCCTTTTTCTTCTTTGTGGTCTAGCTAATACTTGATTTTTTTCTCCCATATTTCTGCCCTTTCCTTTCCATTTTCATATAACATTTTTTTATTTTAATAATACGTTTTCACATATAACATGTATTATACGCTTATCATCTGTTTATCGCAATATACTCATGAAATTGACACATTTCATTTCTATATTAGAATTATGGTATAAAAACATGAGGAGGCTCACGATGGAACACAACATTTTACAAGTCATTGCATTAGCAGAAAAACTAAAATATGAAATGCGACATAGCTGGCTTTCCAACGGGCGTCAAGAAAGTGTTGCCGAACATACATGGCGTATGTCTCTAATGGCCATTTTAGTTGAACCTTATTTGGATCAAAAAGTAAATATTGAGAAATTACTTAAAATGGTTATTATTCACGACCTAGTCGAAGCCGAAGCTGGTGATATCCCTGCATTTGATACGATGAATAGTCACGAATTACAGCTACAAAAACAAAAAAATGAACTAGAAGCTATTTTAAATATTAAACAAACGTTAACAGGTTCTCTCGGTGAGGAATTATATGACTTATGGATGGAGTTTGAAGCAAAAGAAACGTACGAAGCAAAAGTTGCTAATGCACTCGATAAACTTGAGGTGAAAATCCAGCATAACGAAGCTGATATTGATACGTGGCTACCAATTGAACATAAAATGACATTCCAAGTAGCAAAGCATACAAACTTTGATTCTTTCCTATCTAAATTACAAAAAATTATTGAACAAGATGGAGAAAAGAAGTTAATTGCTGCCGGCATTGATGTTGGGGCATGCAAGCAATAATGAAATAAGACACTCAACAAGAGTGTCTTATTTCATTATTGTTGATATAGCCTGCTTATAAATAAGCTGTTGTTTTCCATCCACTAAAATTAAAACTGTAAATTTATCTACTCCAACAACTTCTCCTACTATTCTAACGCCACTCTTTAAGAAAATTGTAACTGTACCTTTTTCTTCTTTTATTTGTTTATACAATTCTTCCTGTAAATGTTCCAATTACTGTCCTCTCCTTTCTGTGAAACATCTTAATATAAAAAACTATAAATTTTTTATTTATGCACTTTGTCTTTTATATTCATAAACTTATTAATTAGTATATCTAAATCACGACTAAATAACAAAACTTTATCATGATCCAATCCGTGTCTCGCAACAAGTTGAATTAATTCTTTCTTTTTGTTTTCTATTTTATTTTGTAATTGTCCCATCTCCATCTCTATACTAAAACTCCCTTTTCCCATAATATTACTTGTAAAATTATAGTACATATTCTCTCATAAAAAAATAAAAAAATGGTTTTTTTTACAATTTTTTATTTTTTATGCCTAAATTACGAATCATGTAAAGGTTTATTTACAAATCACTAACATACAATCCTAATGAATCTACAGGCATTTGTCTAATTATAAATGAGACTGGCTCGTTTTCTATACAAAAAACATACTGTATATAGTAGTCCATGAACCATATAGATTAACTTACTAAAAAGGAGGAAAACATATGAGTTATGGTGGAAGTTGCGCTGGTTTCGGCGGTGGATTTGCTTTGCTTATCGTACTATTCATCCTTCTAATCATCATCGGATGTAGCTGTTGGGGTGGCGGCGGATACGGATATTAATATATCCTATCCTTGACAAATGAACTAAAAACTATAGAAAAACAGCTCATATTTGAGCTGTTTTTTTCATACTTTCGTATGAATTTATATCCCTCTTATTTGCGATTTCAACTAGCAACATATTGTTTACTATGGAATAAGAAACATTTTTACTAAGGGGGATTACAATGATTAGAGGTCTTTACGAAGCACATTTACCTGTCCGCAACTTAAAAGTATCAATACCTTTCTATGAATCACTAGGGCTAAAATTATATAAAAGAGGAGATAATATTGCTTTCTTTTGGATTAAAGAAAATGAGAGTTGGCTCGGCCTTTGGGAAGGCACAGAATACAAAGTGAATTATCACCCCTCTTTACGACATATCGCCTTTCAAGTAAGTTTACATGATTTAGAAAATGCGATTCATTGGCTAAATCAAAAAGGAATTTCAGCACGAAAAGACTTTGGAATGGAACCAATTGAACCGATTGTTTTTCCGGAATTAGCACATGCAGCCGTATACTTTAACGACCCTGATGGAAATAGTTTAGAATTGATTGCACAATTACCTGTTGGACTTCCTACAGCGGAAAAAGTGTATTTGAGTGAGTGGAAAGAACAAATTCAAACATCGTCATTACATAAGGAATAATCTATTTATGTCCGTTTCTTATTCCACACTTCTTAAAACAAATAAAAACTTCAATAAACTATTTTATGGGCAAACATTAAGTGTACTTGGGGATTGGTTCCATACGGTAGCTTTATTAACATTTGTCTACAGCATAACGGAATCGCCGTTTATAATCGCACTTACTTTTATAAGTAAAGGTTTACCACAGCTTCTTCTTAGTCCATTCATAGGCGGAATTGTAGATCGTTTCTCTAAAAAGAATATTATGATTTTTACCGATATTACACGGGGAATTCTAGTCCTTACATACTTACTCGCAGGCTATAAAATTGAGATTATTTTCATTGCTAATATATGTTTATCTGTACTTGCTTGTTTATTTGAACCGGCTAAACAAGCAACCCTAAAAAATATCGTACACCAAAATCATTTCGTAACTGCTAACTCTCTTTCTAGTACAATTAATGGTTTTATGTCTATTATGGGGGCCTCTTTGGGCGGAGTAATTGCACAATCTTTACATATTGAGTTCGCTTTTTTAGTAAATAGCCTATCATACTTTCTTTCAGCCTATTTTATTTATAATATGAGTATTCCTGCTCATGATACTTGTAACAAGAACAATGCATTTTTCACTGATATAAAAGGTGGTTATACATACATATTACAAACAAAAATCATTTTAACATTAATTCTTGTCGGCATTTCATGGGGGATTATTGGAGGCGCTTATCAACTACTTCTAACGATCTATGCCGGAAAAATTTTCCATACGAACATTGGGATTTTATATACGGTTCAAGGGGCTGGACTTATGATAGGAAGCCTTCTCGTTAATCTTTATATATCCCATAATAAAGAAAAAATGAAAAAAGTATTCGGTTGGGCCTACTTATTACAAGGAATTTTCTTTCTCGGATTCATTCTATCCGATCAACTTATTATCGGTATCATTACTTTATTCTGTATGCGTATAGCAGGAGGAATCATCGTTCCACTTGATACGACATTACTTCAAACTTACACACACGAAAATATGATAGGTAAAGTTTTTTCATTCCATTATTCTATTTACGGATCTCTTATTCAGTTATCGATGTTTTTTACAGGAGGGCTGTTAGAAATTCTTTCTCCTCAAATGATTGGCAGTTTATTAGCTATATGTTGTATTTTTGTAAGTTTTATATGGCTGTTTTTATTTTATCGCGGGGAATTTAATGAAGAATCTCCTTCTACTTAATAGCATGTTTATAAACATGCTATTTTTATTTATGTCGAAATACAGAGGAAAAAGACGATTTATTTTCCTTATGTTCTAATTTTTTAGAATGTACAATAAATTTAGATTATAAGAAAAGGGGTGCCATAATGTTTGACGATAGACTTACTATTTCAGCTGAGCAGCAGAAGCTCATTTCCAATGCAACTCGCATTCAAATTCTTCACCTTTTAAAAGATGAAGCACTTACTGCAAAACAAGTTGCTACTAAACTAAATAAATCTGCTGGAAGCGTACATTATCACGTTCAAATTTTATATGATGGAGGGTTGCTTGAATTAGTAGAAACGAAGGAAAAACGAGGGATTATTGAAAAATATTATAAAGCAAAAGCTGCTCATTTCTATATTGAAGAAAGCGGCACAGAAGGAACGAATACAGGTAGTCATATTGTATCTCATTTATTTTTAACTCCAGAGGAATTACAACAGCTTACTTGGGAGATTACACAAGTTTTATTACGCTGGGAAAACAAAACCGCTCGTCAATCAAACTCTGAAGAGGAATACGCTATTTCCTGCAGGATTAAAAAACAATGAAAGAAAGGACCATTTATTCATGAAAAATAAATTATTATTATTGTCGGGAACAGGAATTTCTCGTTTAGGTGATTTTATGTATCTCATCGCTCTAAACTTAATGGTGTTAAATAGCACAAACTCACCTGCTGCTGTAGCAGGATTATGGATTGTTGGTCCAATCGCCACTGTTGTTACAAAAATATGGTCTGGTAGTATAGTAGATCGATTAAACAAACGGTCCATTATGCTCATCACAGATATAATTCGAGCAGCTCTCATTGGCTGTATTCCATTATTTGATTCTATTTGGGCCATTTATATGTTCATCTTTTTAACTCGCATCGCTACATCATTTTTCGATCCAGCTTCATTTACTTATAAAACAATGCTCATACGAGCTGAAGAGCGCGCTCAATTTAATGCATGGAATAGCCTATGTACAAACGGGGCTTTTATTATCGGTCCAGCTCTTGCTGGAATACTTCTCACCACGTACTCAGCAGCCTTTGTTATTTACTGCAACTCACTTTCATTTCTACTTTCTACCATTCTCATTTACTTCTTGCCAAACATTACATTACAAACAAAGCAAAACGAAGAAGTTGCAAATACTTTTGTACAAACATTACGAAGTGATTGGAAACAAGTTTTTTCGTTCGCTCGAACAGAAACGTACATTATTCTCATATTCGTTTTATTTCAAGCGACTATGCTTGTTTCTATGGCACTCGATTCACAAGAAGTTGTTTTTACGAGGCAAGTACTGTTTTTAACCGATATAGAATACAGTATGCTTGTTAGTATAACTGGCGCTGCTTACGTTTCCGGTTCATTTCTCGTCTCTCTCTTTGCCAAACGATTACCAATTCAACATTGTATCGGATTAGGTATGATTTTCACAGCAATAGGCTATATAATTTTCGCCTTTTCAAATTCATTTATAGTCGCAGCAGGTGGTTTCATTTTACTTGGTATTTCTTCATCATTTGCTGGTACTGGCTTTATAACATTTTATCAAAATAACATCCCTATATATATGATAGGACGTATCGATAGCGTGTTTGATTCCATAAAAAATTTCATCCAAATCTTTTTTGTTTTAGCAATTGGGGCATCCGCACAATTTCTTTCCGTTCAATTTACTGTAATAAGTAGCTCGTTACTCATTCTTTTCCTTTCCTGTTTATTAGCAATCCGGGTAATGACTCCTTCACGAGAAAAATACTTTAAAACTACAGAATCATCATTAGAATATTAAATGCAACATAAAAAGCGGCTATTTGCCGTGCAGTAAGCCTCCCACTGATTAAAGTTTCACTTTATGTTAAAATATTTATTAAATTTGATTATGTAGGGGGGCTATTTTGGAAATTATATTCATTTTCATATGTATTATATTAGTAGCTTCTATTTTACAAACAAGTACAGGTTTTGGCTTTTCTATTATGGCAACACCTTTCTTACTCATGTTATTTCTACCACAAGAAGCTATACAAATAAATATCATTTTATCATTAATTATTTCCATATCACTCATTTGGAAAATAAGAATAGATATTGATTTTATACTACTGAAAAGATTAATTTTCGGAAGTATAGTTGGTGTTCCTTTTGGCATTTTCATTTTCACTTCCATTAACATCAACACTTTTAAATTAGCAATTAGCATCCTGCTTTTACTATTAACGTTGATGCTAATATGCAACTTTAAGATTAAATCAACAAAATCTAGAGATTTCTTAGTGGGCGGATTATCCGGTCTTTTAACGACAAGTATCGGTATGCCAGGACCACCCCTGTTACTTTACTTTACAGGAACTGATACGAAAAAAGAGAAATTGAGAGCAACTACTTTAGCTTTTTATCTATTTATATATTTCATTAGCCTACTAACTCAAATACTCTTTACTGACACAAACAAAACAATTTGGGAATCAAGTTTTTACGCTATTCCAATCGTATTTCTAGGTTTGTATATAGGGCAAATTATTTTCAAACGGCTTAATAAACGAATTTTCAAAATATTTACGTACATCCTTTTAAGTTGCACGGGTATGTATCTTCTTATTGAAAGTTTGCATTTATTATAAGTAAGTTTTTCAAAATACAAAATCATAAATAAAATACTAACCAAACGATAAAAAGCGGCTATTATGCCGCTTTTTATTTTCACATTAAATATTTTAAAACTAGAAGCCCAGCTATCGCTATTACAAACACATTGAAAAAAATCATCCAACTTTTTTCGAAATCTTTATATCTCTCTTCTTTCACTCCACATTGTTTTAGCCTTCCAATTAAAACTGTTAATTCTTGATTATACTCTTTACTTCCTAATTGTATATAATTGTTATTTATTTTAATTCCATATACATTTTTCATTTTTTTATGTTGCGAAACTGCTTGAATTGAGTTTACTAATACACTGTATTCATTTAACTTTTTAAAATAACAATCTAACGCTATAATTTGTAACCTTGTATTAGTTAAAACAATGTAATAATAAAATGTAGCACCTGTGGTTAATATATTAGGTATAACTTTAGAATTTACAAGACTTCCTTCTTCCACTAATATTTCACATTGTATTTCCTCTCCTTCTTGCAACTCTTTCCGAACTGATTTTTCCAACATTTGTACCGTTAATTTCTTCAATAACTCCCCGTTTTTCACATAATACTTATCTATATTGATAGACTCATTTGCTTCTTTCTCTAAACGTGTAATTTCTTCCTCTGAATATTGGAGCTCATTTAACATCGATAATAATCTTTTATCCATATTACACACTCCCTTTCCACAGTTTTTGAAGTTTTTTCTTCCCACGAGAAATTCGATTGTATATATAATCTGCCGTTACTTTTAATTCTTTTGCAATATCGTCAATGGAATATCCATCAATATACCTCTTTAAAAAGATATATCGATCTTTCTTATTTAAATCTTGAACAATTTTCATAATCTCTTCTTCTTGTTCTATTTCATACCTATCATGGACACTTGTATCTATTTCTACGTCCTTATCGATTTTATTCTCTTTATATACTTTCTTTTTATATTCCAATGCCTTCAATTTAGTAATACCAATCATCCAAGATTTTAAGTTTCCCTTTTCTGTATCAAATTGGTCGATATTAAACCAAATAACAGTAAATACATCGTTATAACAATCATCCACATATTGTTTTTCAGTAGGGGTACTTAATGATTTATGACTAATGTACAAAATTAATTTTCCATATTGATCAATCACTTCTTTCAAAGCATCTTGATCATGTTTTTTCATAGCTATAATTAAATCCTCTTCAGAATCGAAAATCATATGCATCTTCCTTCCTCAGTTCCCCTTTAGCAGCTGCCTTTACTTACTATTGGTATTTCATTCTCATTTTCTATCACTTTTGTAAAAATTTATTAACTTTTATTTCTATATATATGATAACAAACGAAATACCTAAGATCAGAAAGAATAGACAACTTTCTGATCTTAGGTATTTCTCCTTTCAAAAAAGGCAAACCCGCATCACAGGTTTGCCTCTTTACTCACTTCTTATTTAATCCTTTTTCACTTAAAAACTCTTTCATATGCATTCTTTTTTCTTTAGACATAAACGAACTCATTGATTCCGTCCATGTTACGCTTTTCTTGTTTGATGATCTTTCTTTGTAATACGAGTTCATCGTTTCATCATATTCATTTAATAATTCATCATATTTCTTTTCATCATATCCATTTTCATGAAGAACCGCTGCTACCGGTAAGCGTGGTTTAACTCCATGTTCTTCATCTGGTACACCGACTGTCATTCCGAATACAGGATATACTTTATCTGGTAAATGAAGCAATTCGCTCACTTCTCTCGGATTATTACGAATACCACCAATATAACAAATACCGTATCCTAATGACTCTGCTGCTAACGCTAAGTTTTGCGCAAAAAGTGAAGCATCTACCGTCGCAACGATAAAGTCTTCCACCCCTTCATGCTTTATCTCTGTACCATGTTTTTCACATGCAATTTCAAGTCGTTTTAAATCTGCACAACAAACAAAGAATGCTGCGCAGTCTTTCACATGGCGATTTCCGGATAACTCTGCTAATTTAGCCTTTAATTCCTGATTTGTTACATATATGACAGAATACGCCTGTACAAAATGTGATGAAGCCGCATGCTGTGCAGCGTGCACCATTTTTTCTACTACATCTTTCGGAATTGATTCTTCTTTATATTTACGAACTGAAACGTGTTGCTCTATCTTATGTATTATCTCATTCATGAAAATCACTCCTTTTTCTCTTCATAATGAAAAATTAACACATCTTTTTCAATATTCACAACTTATAAGCACAAAAAGAGCAATTCTTTTTGAATTGCTCTTTTTTTAAAACGTCTATGAATACGGTAAATGAAATTATATTAACGGTAATTTAAATGAAATTTTTTCTTGTCTTATTACGCCGTTTTCAAGACTTTAATACCTTTTACGATATTCCAAATGAAGTAGTAAATTCCTACAAGAATGAACACTGTATATGTGATAATCATTCCAATTCCAGCACCGTCAGATTGATTGAAACCTAAACCGTACATTCCTGATACTGCTAGTCCTCCAAATAAGATTGCGTATGGGAAAACATGTGACCAAAATGCTTTTTTCGCGTGATACTTCACTTCATCTTCTGCAACAAAGTACACGATAATTGGTAGTAAAAATGGTGCAAAAAAGATACTAAAGTAACATAACGAAGATAAAATATTATTTCCTTTCATCCGATTCACCTCTAAATAGTTTTTGTTACTTTCATTATGTCAGGAAATCATTCTAGAAACTATCGCTTTACCTTTCACTAACGTGACATATTTGTAAGATTTTCCTCAAATTAAATCCCGTCTGAAGTTTCAGACGGGATCACTTTCACTATATTCGATTCATAAACCAATACTGTGTAATGGCTAAATATTCTCGTACATTCGATGGAATGATGATTGGTCTCGGTGTTTTTGCCGGAAGACCTTCTAATTGTAAACCTTGTTTGGCAGCTATTTTTTTCGCTCTAAACATATGAAAATCGTTTGTTACGATCATACCTTTTTTCATATCGGCTGGAATTAACGGTTTTGAGAATGTAATATTCTCATCTGTACTCGTAGATTTGTCCTCCATTATAATACGGTCTTCTGCGATGTTTTGTTTTATTAGTCCTTGTTTCATTGCTAATGCTTCTGAAATGTCTTCACCTTTTCCTTGTCCTCCAGATACGATAGCGATTGTTTTCTCATGTGATTTTAAATATTCAGCTGCTTTATCAATACGATATTGCAATGAATAAGATGGTTTCGTTCCATTTACTTTCGATCCTAGTACAATTATGTACTCAGCATCTTCACTTGCATTCATATGTCCATGCTTATAAATGTGATATTGTAAAAACCCCGCATATACGGCGCAAATCATTATAACAACTAAAATACACTTTATTATTTTCTTCTTTCTCATACTCATATACTCCTATTTTCTTTTACTTCCTTCATGATAATATCCATTTATTTGTTTGTATACAGACAAATTCCAATAAACCCTAAATTATCCTCTGAAAGGTAATATTTATATTACTTTCGGGAATAGTAAGTACAACTTTACACCAAGGAGTGTCTCTATTGCTTCTCTTTTTATGTAACGTGTCGTTCTTTTTCATCTTATTTTTACTATCGCTTAAGTTACTCGGTAAATCCGCGTTAGCACAACTAACTCCTCATGATTTTGGGGCTATAATCTTTTTATCTTATTTAGCTTTCCAGGCCATACCCGTCTCTGGTGCTTTACAAGCATTTCTCGGTATGGTTGTTATTACATGTTTACATTTACTCCTTACAAAATTAAGCCTATTCAACAAACTAAATCGTTTTATTCTCGGACACCCTATCATTTTAATTAAACATGGTGATATTATTTTTGAGAACTTACAAAAAAGTAGATATCCCATTGCCGAACTACTTTCTAATCTTCGCGTTGCAGGATATCCGAGTGTTCATGAAATTGAATACGCCATTTTAGAAGCGAACGGAGCTATTAGTATTTTACCAAAAAGAGAACTTGTACCATTAACTCCAAAAGATTTAAACATAGATGTTAAGTATGCTGGATTACCAATTGCACTTATCGTCGATTCACAAATTCAATACGATAACTTAAAGTTAATCCATAAAGATGAAAAATGGTTATATAAAGAATTAAAAGAAAAAGGAATTACAAATATTAAAAACGTTGCTTTCGCTTCTGTTCAAGAAACGGATGGATCTTTTGCGATTAGTTTAAAGGAATAAAAAAATCCCCTTAATTGCTTAAGGGGATTTTCTTCATCATATCGCTTCTTTCTCTCCTGCCATATTTAATGGAACAGGATGTTTCATACGATTCATCGTAAATACGATAATTGCTGTCATTACTTCAGCAACTGGCATAACGAGCCAAATTCCGTTTATCCCAAATAATTTCGGCATAATCCATAACAATGGAATGATAAATAGTAACCCTCGGCTCATTATAATCAGTACTGATTTCTTCGTTTGTCGCACTGATTGGAAGTACTCTCCATACACAATGTTATAGCCTAAAAATACGTATTGAATAAAGAATAAGCTAATACCCGTTAATGTTAACTCCAATAATTCTGGAGATTGGACATCAAATAGACCAATGATATATTTCCCGAAGAATAATCCGACAATTATCGCAATGCCCCCAAGTACAACAGCAATTTTCACAGCAAACTGCAATCCTTCACGCAATCTTTCTGATAAGTTTGCCCCGTAATGGAAACTAGCAATCGGTTGCAATGCAGCACCTACACCGAAGAATAATAGTAATGCCATTGCATGAATACTATTCACCATCGCATAGGAAGCTACTCCTACTTCTCCTGCATATTGGACGAATGCGATATTAAAACCAATCGTTACGATTGCAACCGTACTTTCTGCTGTAAAACTTGGGAAACCAATCACCATAATTTGTTTGACAGTATCCCATTCAAAATGGAATTTCGTCCATTTTAAAATACTACTTTTTCTAAAGAAATGAGTTAATAATACAAGAAAACCAATCGCTGCCGAAAGAATAGTCGCTGAAGCAGCACCTGTTACCCCCCATCCAAAGATAAAAATAAAGATATAGTCAAATACTATATTTAATACAGCCGTTACAACAAGACCTGCCATTGCTAAATTAGGATTTCCATCATTTCGTATAAATGTACTTAAAATATTTTCTAAAACGTATATCATTCCAAATGTTAATAATACGTGTAAATAGTCTAACGCATATGGTAAAATCACTTCATTTGCACCAAATAAGTATGCTAAATCTTCTATTCTCCATAAACAAATAGCCGCTAAAACACCTACGATAACAACTGCTACCGTCATGGATTGAGTAAAAATAGACCTTGCTCTTTCTCGTTTATTTTCACCTAATGCAATGGAATATAACGTTGCCCCGCCCATTCCGATCCATAATGAAATAGAGAAAAAAATCGAAAACGCTGGAATAGCCACGTTTACTCCTGCTAAACCGTTCGCCCCAACTCCTCTACTAATCATGACCGCATCAATTACAATATTAACTGACATTAATACCATTCCTAGAACAGCTGGTATTAAATAAGAAATAAATAAACTTTTTATGGGTTTTTCTCTTAATTTTTCTGTTGCTTCCATACTCTAATATGCTCCTTTTTTCAACTCTCTTTCCTCAGTTTAAACCTTCAAGTAACTTGAAGGTCAATAGTGAATTAAAAAATAGGTAACTTAATTATTGCGTTTGATGCTCATTTGTAATTATACGAGTCCTATAACTTATTGCTTTGTTTTTTCATTATAGGAATTTGAATTTCTGTTACTTGCTCCTCTGGATTTTCTGTTACAGACCAATCAATTAATGCAATCTCAATCGAATCTCCGTCTATTTCATATCCTTCTTGATCAATATATTTTATTAATTTCTTATATGTTTCATCAGTTTCTTCATATGGCCCGTGGTGATATACACAGGCAAATATACCTGCTTTAATTTCATCTGAACTATTCACTTGAAAGGGCATGTAATCCAAAAGAATGAAAACACTACTATATGCTTGAAACTCATTTTGCATTAATCCTTTTTTCGCAACAGTTACACCAATATCTCCAGAAAATAAACTATCATCCATTTGCCTCATATTTTTTTGCAACGAATGGATGTAGTACTCAAACATATCATCCGTCGTATTTGGAGCAACCGCAATTGCTGTAATTTTCCGCTGCGGGATCTCTTTAATTACCATTTGTTCAGCTTTTGCTTTTGTTGCTTCCTTAATTAAATGAATTCTATGTTCCATTTTTGCTAAGGCATATTCAATTTCTCTTTGTTTCTTCAGCATCATTTCTTGTTGTTTTTCCAGTAAATTGAGTGCGTATGTTGGATTTCTTTCATCAATATATTTCTTAATTTCCTTTAACGGAATATTTAACTGGCGTAAAAATTTAATCGTATCTAACAGTGAAAATTGATCGATTGTATAATAACGATAATTCGTTTGAGGATCAACAATGGACGGATGAAAAATTCCTTTTTCATCATAATACCTCAATGTAGATTCTGCGATATTATGCATTTTTGCCATTTCTCCAATTGTAAAGCGTTTATTTAATAACATGTTTCCTTCTCCAATTCATTAAAAATATTGCCTTATTTCTTCTTATTATATAGCCATTCCCTTCATACCTAAATCAAATTCCATCATGAAAATCTGCTATTTTTTCATTGATTTTTAATAAATTTTATTATATATTAATTACAGGTTCAAATTACAGGTTCAAAAGAACTTGTAATCAGACCCTTTTGTTTAATGGGTTTTACATATTTTCATTAGGCAAATTCCGAGAAATCGTATGATAAAATTAAAAATGACGAGGAGAGGATCAGATGGAATTCGAATTTTTCTTTCAAATTGCACTTATTTTATTAAGTACAAAGCTTGCTGGTGATCTTAGTGTTAGATTAGGTCAACCTTCTGTACTAGGTAAATTAATTGTCGGTATCGTTATCGGTCCAGCTGTATTAGGTTGGATTGAAAATTCAGAGCTTCTAACTCAATTAAGTAATGTCGGAGTTATTCTTTTAATGTTTATGGCTGGACTTGAAACAGACTTAGAAGAATTAAACGCAAATCGTAATTCTTCTTTAGCAGTTGCACTCGGAGGTATCATTCTTCCATTCGTAGGTGGTTACGTTTCCGGTCTTGTGATGGGAATGGAACAAGGAAACGCTGTATTCTTAGGATTACTTCTATGTGCGACAAGTGTTAGTATTTCCGTACAAACACTTCGTGATTTAGGTAAAATGAAAACACGTGAAAGTACGACGATGCTTGGAGCCGCTGTATTTGATGACATTCTTGTTGTTATTTTATTAGCATTTGCAATGAGCTTCTTAGGTACTGATGATGTTAACTTAACAATGGTTATCTTGAAGAAAGTAGTATTCTTCGCTTCTATTATTTTAATCGGATGGAAAGGTGTTCCTGCGATTATGCGCTGGTTATCACCACTGCGCGTATCTGAGTCTATCGTGAGCGCGGCTCTTATCATCTGTTTCTCATTCGCATATTTCGGCGAATTATTAGGAATTGCTGGTATTATCGGTGCTTTCGCTGCTGGTATTGCAATTTCTCAAACAAACTACAAACATGAAGTAGAAAAGAAAGTAGAACCAATTGCTTACGCTATGTTCGTTCCCGTATTCTTCGTTAGTATCGGTATGAATATTACATTTGACGGTATCGGCAATCAAATTTGGTTCATCTTAGCATTAACTGTTATCGCTGTATTAACGAAATTAATCGGCTGTGGATTCGGTGCTCGAATGACTGGATTTGACGCTAAGTCTTCTGCAATTATCGGTGCTGGAATGGTTTCTCGTGGTGAAGTTGCACTTATCATCGCAGGAACAGGACTTTCTTCAGGTCTATTGGCACAAGATTACTTTACAGCAATCGTTATTGTCGTTATTTTAACTACAATGATTACACCACCAATGTTAAAATACACTTTTGGTGCAAAAGATAAAGCAATGAAAGCAAGTAAATAAATTTACTATAATAAAAGGAGATTGCTATTTTATAAGATAGCAATCTCCTTTTTGTTTTATCTTTAAACAATCCCGTTCTTTTTTAACCATTTTTCAAAAATAATTCGTGCTTCATCATCATCAATATCATTCCCAAATGAATACACCATAATGCCATAATCATCTATATATTTACCTAGCTTCATTCCCTCCACTTTCTTATAAAAATCGTCTGCCTCATAGTGCGGAATATAAGCATCCCAAACTGGTTCATTTATTCTTTTGTACGCCGTCACTTCTAAATCATATCCGTCTTCATAATATCCGATGTGATAATGTTTGTTAGGATCATATTTCTCCATTAAAAGTCCCCTCCTACTAAACAAGAGCGAGCCTTATATTACAGCTCGCTCCTCTCTCTATTTATTAAATACGCTCCATCGCTGTCTTCAACGTTCCAACAACGAAAGCAATCTCTTCACTTGAAATAACAAGAGGCGGCGCTAATGTTAAAACGTTATTATATCCTGCTGTTGTCATACCGTTTCGTCCTATAATTAAGCCCTTTTCTTTACAAGCATTTACAACACTTGCTATTTTATCATTATCAATTGGCTCTTTCGTCTCTTTATCATTTACTAATTCAATCCCAACTAATAGACCTTTTCCTCTAATATTCCCAACAAGTGGATGTTCCCCAATTTCATCTTTTAGTTGCTCTAATAAAAGGGAACCCATTTGTGCAGATCGCTCAATTAAATTTTCATTTTCCATAATCTCTAAATTTTTAAGTGCTAATGCACAAGCTGCTGGATTTCCACCAAATGTATTAATATGGCGGAAAAATTCATATTCTCCTTTACCTTTAAAAGCCTCATATATTTCTTTTTTCACAGCTGTTGCAGATAATGGTAAATATGCGCTCGTAATACCTTTTGCCATTGTAATAATATCTGGCTTCACATCATAATTCATAAATCCGAATGCTTTTCCTGTACGTCCAAAACCGCAAATCACTTCATCACTAATAAGCAAGGCACCGTGTTTTTGACACGTCTCATGAACAGCTTTCATATAGTCTTGTGGTGGCATTAATATGCCCCCGCCTGTAATAATAGGTTCCATAATAAACGCAGCAATTGTTTCACTTAATTCCCACGTCATAACACGATCGACTTCTTTCACACATTCTACATCATAAATATGCTGTCCTTCAATTTCAGGCATACGGTAACAATCCGGTGGTGTTACATGTAAAAAACCTGAAGCAAACGGCTCATATTGATATCTACGCTGCGCTTGTCCCGTCGCTGCCATTGTCGCCATTGTATTCCCGTGATACCCACGGTAACGTGACATAAATTTATAACGATGTGGTTCACCTTTTTGAGCATAGTATTGTCTTGCTATTTTAAAAGCTGTTTCGTTCGCTTCTGAACCACTATTTGAGAAGAAAATAACATACTCTCCCCCAAGCCACTCATTTAACTTTTCAGCAAGCTTTATAGCTGGCTCATGGGATTGTGACATTGGAAAGTATGATAATGTTTGTAATTGCTTATAAGCCGCTTCTGCGAGCTCTTTTCTTCCATATCCACTATTCACACACCAAAGGCCACTCATACCATCTAAATATCTTTTTCCTTGTATATCTTCAACCCAGCACCCTTCAGCTTTTGCCCCTACCATTGTACTATTTGGACTAAAAGGACGCATTCCGTGCCAAACATATTGCTCATCTTTTGCTAATAATTCATCAGTTTGCTTCGTTTTCATCATTACTTCCACCTTCCATAACAACTTATTTTTCACAAAAGCTGCGCTGGTGCCATGATGACTTAAATTTCTCCCTGCTATTTTCATTCCACAAAATTAAGACAAATCCTACTTACAAATCAGTAATATTTACAAGAAAATGACAAAAGAAAAAAGAGCTTTTCTTATCTATCGAAAAGCTCCTCTTTTATTTAATGTGAAGACGCATCGCTAATGCCATGACCAGTATTAGATTTCACTAGAATTTCATCAAATTTCGCTTCATCTTCTTTCTTACTAGATAAAACCGTTCCTAAATATGCTGCAAGAAATCCGAGTGGAATTGAAATAATTCCTGGTGTCGTATATGGGAATAACGCTTCCCCAACAAAAATAGCTTTTCCAGCTACAGGATTCCAAACATTCGGACTCAACGCTACGAGAACAATTGCTGATACGAGACCTACAATCATACCCGAAATAGCACCCGTTGTATTAAAACGCTTCCAATATATTGTAAATAAAATTACTGGTAGATTTGCACTCGCTGCAACTGCAAATGCTAATGATACTAAAAATGCTACGTTTAATGTTTGGGCAAATAATGCAAGTATGATAGATAGTATCGCTACTCCAATAGATGCATAACGAGCCATGGATACTTGCTCTTTTTCCGTTGATTTTCCTTTACGAATGATTTCATTATAAAAATCATGAGCGAATGCTGATGCTGCTGTTAATACAAGACCTGCCACTACAGCCAAAATCGTTGCAAAAGCAATTGCTGATACGAAAGCAAATAAGAAGTCTCCACCTAACGCTTTGGCTAATAAAGGTGCCGCCATATTACCAGCTGGGTTCGCTTTAATAATCGCTTCATTTCCTACAAACGCTGCCGCACCAAATCCTAAGAAAATCGTCATAATATAAAATGCACCAATTAACCACGTCGCATATACGACAGATTGACGCGCAGTTTTTGCATCACGTACTGTAAAAAATCGGACAAGTATATGCGGTAATCCAGCTGTACCAAGTACTAGTCCTAAATTTAAAGAAAGTGTATCAAGACCATCCTTATACTTTACACCTGGATTTAAAAATGAATCTTTTAAAGGTGTAGCTGTTTTCATTTGAGCGAACATTTCAGTCACGCTGAAGTTGAATTTTGCGAAAACGATAACAGAAATAATAAACGTACCAGCCATAAGTAATACAGCCTTTACGATTTGTACCCAGCTCGTTGCTGTCATACCTCCAAAAATAACATACACCGTCATAAGTGTTCCAACGATTAATACAGATGTCGTATATTCAATCCCTAATAATAATTTAATAAGTGCACCCGCGCCAACTAATTGTGCAATCATATAAAAGATAGAAATCGTCATCGTATTAAGAGCTGCAACTCCGCGAACTTTTTTCGCATCAAAGCGTGCTGCAATCATATCCGCCAAAGTGTACTTTCCTAAATTTCTAAGCGGTTCTGCAACAAGATACAGTACAACTAAATAAGCAACTAAAAAACCGATACTATAAAAGAATCCATCAAACCCAGTTAATGCGATTGCTCCGGCTATACCAAGAAATGAAGCAGCAGACATGTAATCTCCAGCGATGGCCAGACCATTTTGCCAACCAGTTAATCCCCCTCCGGCCGTATAAAATTCACTCGCATTTTTCGTTTTTTTCGATGCAAAATATGTTATGACGAGCGTACCAAGAACAATAATTAAAAATAGTGCAAATGCAGTAGTATTCAAGTTCAGCCCCTCCCTTTTTGCATATCTTGCAGAATTTTTTGGGAGATTTCATCAAATGACTCTGCTTTTTTGCTATAAATCATACATAGTGCCCATGTCATAATAAATTGGGAAAAAGCAAATACCCACGCCCATGTAACGTCACCAAATGCAGGTGTATTAAGCACCTTTGAATACGACGTTAAAATAGGTAATGCGATAAAAAAACTAAAAAAGAAAATACTCATTGGAATGATAAACTTCTTTTTCGTATTTAATAACAATTGAAATTCTTCCGACTGAACAACCTCTGTATAATTCACCTCATTTTGCAACTTACGTGCTGACGTATCATCTCGTTTCATTAACCGATCCCCTCTCTTACTTGAAATACACTTCCCCCTTGCATACCTAAGGTTAAATTTTATAAATATTCAGAAACTTATACTCATTTTAGACAATCCATACATTCATGCAAAGATTTTTCGATAGACATTTTTCGGCAATTTCCCCCAAATTTTTAATATACTTTTTCAAAATAAAGTGACACCTTACTTTTTTTCTTCATTAAGACAAAAGCAGTGCTTAACGCACTACTTTTGTCTTTTTTTCCTTTTCCAAATTACGAGCTGTTTCGCTTAACTCAACATCTTTTCCGTCTTTAAGTGTTCCAAATATAAAATCGAATACTGGATTTGAAACACCGAACCAAAACTTTTCGTTTTTATAATGGTGTAATATATGTTGTTTTTTTAGCCATCTTCCAAACTTAGTGACGGGACGAATCGGTCTATGGGCAATATAATGTTTCCATTCGTAAACGAGCAGCATGATAATCATTCCGATTCCAAATGAAAGTGTAATAGTAACACTTTTTGTAATACCATATGCTATAAGCAAATAAATAGTAAAACTAGGTATACTAAACCATACAGGTAAAAACAAAAGTTTTAAATCCTCTGGATATACGTGGTGATCATAATGTAATCTTCTTAACATTTTTAATAGAAATGTGTTTTTAGGTGGCTTTATATGGAATAAAAAACGATGTGTCATATATTCATTAAGTGTATAGAAAACAATCCCAAACATGCATGCTAACATGCCAATCCAAGAGAAAAATTGCATTTTTAAAATAATAATGAAAATAAATAGAATGCTATACATAATAACGATATCATGTTGTAAAAAGAACTCTTTCCCCACTTTCTTCATCTTGTTTCCCCCTTTTCCCAAAAAACAGCCGCAACATATCGTTACGACTATTTCTTTTCTATTCTTATTCTATTCACTTTACAAATTTGCCTGCTGTTCTATTGTCGAGAAAAAATTATTTGGTCCAAATATATTTTGCTTCGGAATAATATGTTCCACTGCAAACACTGTTACTTCTCCTCTTTGCACTTCTCCAATAATGAGACCAAATATTTCATGATTTACTGCAAACGTCGGTTGCTTTGTTTGTAGCAATCTTGCAGCATTATGAAATACCGCTTCATATAGTGGATTTCTATCAGTAATTTCTTTTCGGATTTTTGGCGCTAACGTAATGATAATTTCTTTTCCGTCAATAGTGGTTCGATACATAAAAATCTCCCCTTCAATCTTATGTGAACAACTGTAAAGCTTTGTATGCAAAATGTATAGAGTAACCTACTAAAATAATACCTGCTCCAGCTGTTATGTAGCCAAGTGCTTTTGGTTTTAATAAAGTTCTTCCAAAATGTACAGAAAAAGCAATATTTAAATTCCATAAAATAATGCCAGCAATAATGCAAAGACTGTACAAAAAAGCTTCTTGTTTCGTTACCTTCGTAAGTAATGAGCTAAGTGTACTTCCGTATATACCAAACCAAAAAACAAGATTTAATGGATTGGATATCGCAATTAAAAATCCTGCCATAAACGATTGTTTAAGGCCACCTACCTCTTCTTTTTTATATTCCATATTCGAGTGGAAAATTCCTTGTTTTACACTTTGAAATCCTAAATAAAATAACAAGAAAAAACCCGTGCAATACATGAAGGCTTGTACATATGTATACATAAACACAGAAGATAAACCGAAATAAATGAGTAACATAAATAAAACATCTGCAGTCATTCCACCAATTCCAACAACCCAAGCATGCCAAAACCCACGTTCAATTCCTCGTTTTAACATTTCAATATTAATCGGCCCTACTGGTGCAGCTAATGAAATACCTAATACGATTTGCTGTATAATTGCTCCAAACATCGCTCTATCCTTTCTACTCTCTTTATTACTAGTTAATGATATAATTTGAAAAAATAGACTAGCTTTCATAATAAAATACCCTTTTTTATCCAAAATATACAAAAGAGCCATCTAGGTGATGGCTCTTACTTTTTTATCTTATGAAGAAACGGGCATTTCCCTTTTATTGGTTCTACATCGTCTCCTATGAAATATTGTTTCCATTCACGATGCTCTGGGTCACCATAATGACTAATGTTAGGATGTTTCGGCAATTGATCCCACTTTTCAACTCGCTCACGGACCATTTGTCTTGAATATGCTCCTTTAGGACGATCTCCCTCTAATCCATCAAAAATAGTGCGTGGCTGAAACCCAATAACGAGAGCATTCCCTAAATGTCTAGTTTTTCGTTGTTTATAAGCTGGCGCATTTCCAAATGCGAATATTGGCTCACCACCAAATGAAAATTCCCATAAATAATGGTCTGGATCTTCAGGAATTTGCTTTGGCCATGCTTGATCATCGTTTTCATGCAAATACTGTAGCACTTTCCAAAAATAATCACGGTAATATTCGAGTGATTGTTCTTCACATTCCGGTTCTATAAAAAGGAAAAAGCCCCTTCTTACAATCGGCCTCTCTTTCATTAACTCTAAAAAAGATAACATTGTATGCGGCAAATGACTCCAATCATTATGAGACAGAAATGAATAACGAAGTTCATTCTTTTTCAAAGCTGTTAAACCGAAATAACATGGAAAAGTTGGTTCTAACACGACACTTGAAAAAATCTCAAATTCTTTTGCAACCCAATCCGGTATGTCGGTTCTCGTTCTTATTCCTTCATTATCTAATAAATAAGACTTATTCATTCTTTCACCTCATTATGTATAGCATTCAATTAAGAATATTACATACTCGGCCTGTCCTATACCTATTTAAAAATTTGACTGAAAAATTATTTAAAAATACAAAAAATAAAATCGCTTACTTGACTAAATTCTCCCAATTCGTGTATATTTAAATTAATCATTTAGCAGAATATTCAAGAATATAGCATTTTTAGTTTATATTATTTTTTAAATGAATTTCACTAAATGAAAATAGTAAACGCTTTTAGGAGGAATTATAACATGCAAGGAAAAGTAAAATGGTTTAACAACGAAAAAGGTTTTGGATTTATCGAAATGGAAGGCGCTGACGATGTATTCGTACATTTCTCTGCTATTCAAGGAGACGGCTACAAAGCTTTAGAAGAAGGTCAAGAAGTATCTTTCGACATTACTGAAGGTAACCGCGGACCTCAAGCTGCTAACGTAGTAAAACTTTAATCCAACATATAACAGGAGGTTACCTTACTTGGTAACCTCCTTTATTATTCCTTTGTATATTTCCGTTTTACAGAGCAAAAACTATGTGAAATGCGCAATATACAAAGGAGGCAGTAACAATGGGATCAGAAGTAAATGATTTTGAAGAAGTAAAATTCCGTGTAGAAACAGCACAAAAAATGGTAGGATCAGCAACAATTTCAATGGATCCAGATACATTAGAGCATGCTACTACTGCAGTAGAAGCAGCTCGCTCACAGCTTGAAATTATGAAATCTGTTGCAGTAGATTTAGATGAACCATTTTTAATGAACGAGGAAAAGAAACTAAGCAAATGCGAGCAGCAATTAAACGAAGCAAAGCACTAAAAAACATCCAGAGAATTTTCTCTGGATGTTTTTTTATGACAACTGTTCTCCATACTTTTTCAATGTTTCTCCAACTGTACATTGTCTTATACAAAATGAATGAGCATAATATTTACTATTTGTCTTTCGATTATGTTCTCGCAAGAAACATCCTTCACAATATGTTTCTAATAAGTCATTTACCTCTGTAATGAGTTGCTTTTTATCCACCTTTGCACCTCTCTATTCGGTTATTTCTTTATGACTATCAATGACTGTCCCTTCTAATGCTTGCGTTGCTAATTGATGTGCTTCTTTATTTTGTTTTCTAGATATCGGTTCACATACAAGTTTTAATTTCATTTGCTTCGCCTTTTGTTCAATTTGATCTAAATAATGGTTTAAATGCTCATCATAACAAGGCCATTCTCCGGCTAATTGCTGCAGTACCACTTGTGAGTCTCCGTGAAGTGTAACTGCTTCATACTTAATCCCTAGTTCCTCGAGTATATTCATACCGTATAATAATGATGCATATTCCGCTTCATTATTATCATATATACCTTCTATATATGCATTGCGGCGAATGCGGTAGTTTGTATTTCCTTTTTTATAATACACACATATACCAACGCCAGCTTCTTTCGTTTGCACATCATACCCCCCATCAAAATAAACTAGTATTTCTTGGGGCTCTTCCTCTACTTGCTTACTTAACTTTTTCATCTCTTTTAATGACCATTCTGCGTCCATTTCATCGTAAAATAAAAGTTCCTTAGCTCTTCCTGTTTTCTCAAAATCCTCTGCAAATTGAAGTACTTCTTCTATGTTCATATACTCTGTTGTTAATTCCGTCTGCAATCCACGCTTCGTTTTATACAACCAATGAATTTTATATTTCATACTACATTCCCCTTATGTAAGACTTCTTATATATATCCGGCTAATTGAAGCCTCACTTTATTTTATTATATTTTATCTAGAGTCACAGCATTATATTCAATATGATTACATACAAAAAGAGCTATCCCTATAGGAATAGCTCTTTCATCTATTACATAAATCTTTCAAATTGTACTCGCTTATTAATCCAGTACATTACAGGCATACCAATCGCCATGACAACAAATTCACCAATTGCACAAGTTAACCAAGACAACATAAATGGTAAACCCAATGCAAGATGAAGTTCAATTGCAATCATAAACATTGTAATTGTAAAGATAACTGTATTAAAAATCATACGAGCCCAAACACCTTTAATAAATCGCATAGAAATAATCGTTGCAACTAACGCAAGAATAGATTGCCCTACTCCAAATACTAAATCGTAAGCGATCATAGGTGAGAAAAAGAGATTCGTTAAAAATACACCTAATACAATTCCGTAAATTGCTTTCTTGTTAAATACAACGAGATGATTAAACATCTCTGAAATACGAAATTGTACATTCGTAAAGCCAAATGGCTGAATAAGCATAGAAACAGCAATATATAATGCCGCTAAAATACCATTACCGACTAAAGTTCTAATATTCATGACAAAATCTCCTTAGTTTTTTTACGTGGGATGGTTTCGAACCACGTTATTCGTTTTTTAAGCAACAAGATTATATTTTACGTGGTAGCCCCTCTTTCGTCAATAGATTCCTATCATAAACTACCTTTTTCCTTTTAGACAACGTATAATGAAACATATGAAAGATTTAGGAGGTTTCACTTCATGACAGCAACAATTCAAAATGAAAAAGTGATCGTTTCCATTTCTGACAAAGGTGCAGAATTACAGAGCGTTCGCTTAAAAGAAGACAACACAGAATATTTATGGCAAGGTGATTCTACTTATTGGGGACGCCGTGCACCAATTTTGTTCCCAATTGTCGGCCGATTAGTAGATAATACATACTACGTAGACGGTAAACCATATTCATTAACACAACACGGTTTCGCTCGTGATCTTACTTTCTCTGTGAAAGAACAAAGCGAAACAAAAATCACTTATATCGTTACTAGTAATGAAGAAACATTAAAAAAATACCCATACGAATTCGAATTACTCGTTTCTTATGAGCTAGATGGACAAAGCGTTCATGTAACATATGAAGTAAACAATCCTACTTCTAAAGAGATGTTCTTCTCAATCGGAGCACATCCTGGATTCAACTTCCCCTTATTGGACGGTGAATCATTTACAGATTATCATTTATCATTTAATGGTTCGGAACGCTTAGAAACAAGCGTATTAGAAGGACCTTATCTTTCAAACAAAAAGCAATTAATCGCTGAAAATACAACTGAATTGCCACTTACATATGATTTATTCAAAAATGATGCGCTTATTTTTGAAAATATGAATACGAATGAAATTTCGATCCGTTCTCATAAACATAATAAATTTGTAAAAGTAGAATTTGATGGCTTCCCATTTGTTGGCGTATGGACACCAGGGGATAACGCACCTTTCTTATGTATTGAACCTTGGTATGGAATCGCTGATGAAATAAATCCAGCAAAAGATTTCAAGGACAAAAAGGGAATTCAATCTTTACAAGCGAATGAAACATTTACATGTCGTTATAGCATCACAATCGGATAACTACTCTATCCCCTACTTCAAAAAATATTTAAGTAGGGGATAATCTTATAATTTGGAGGTTTCTCATTTTGATTGAAGTATATATTGATGGTGCATCAAAAGGAAATCCTGGTCCTTCTGGTGCAGGAGTGTTTATTAAAGGCGTTCAGCCGCCTGTACAATTATCATTACCACTTGGAACAATGTCCAATCATGAAGCAGAATACCGCGCTTTACTTCTAGCATTAAAATATTGCATCGAGCATAATTATAGCACTGTCTCTTTTCGTACAGATTCCCAGCTTGTCGAACGGGCTGTTGAAAAGGAATACGCAAAAAATAAAATATTTGCACCTCTTTTAGATGAAGCGCTGCAGTACATAAAAAACTTCGATCTCTTTTTTATTAAGTGGATTCCAAGTAGTCAAAATAAAGTAGCTGATGAATTAGCTAGAAAAGCTATCTTACAAAATTAACGGGGGTATGAGTGTGAAAAAAGAGTGGATTGCTCCTCTTGCTTTATTATTTGTCTCTTTTATTTGGGGAGCTACGTTTGTTGTCGTTCAAAACGCTATGTCTTTCGTTGGTCCATTTACGTTTAATGGTATTCGCTTTTTATTCGCTGGAATTATTTTATTATTCGTTCAAATTATTTTCTCACAAAAAACTTCAAAACAAGATATAAAACATAGTAGCACGGCAGGGATAATCGTTGGTTTTTTCTTATTTGTCGGTTATTTATTGCAAACATTTGGCTTACTCTATACAACATCTTCAAAAGCAGGTTTCTTAACTGGGCTAAGCATTGTTATGGTCCCAATCTTATCATTTATCTTTTTAAAACAAAAAGCTACCATTTTCATCGTACTTGGTATTGCTGTAGCTACAACAGGTTTGTACTTATTAACAGCTGCTGATTCTTTCCAATTAAATATAGGAGATATACTTGTTCTCGGTTGTGCAGTCGCTTTCGCTGCCCATATTCTTATTAACGGCTTCTTTTCTAAGAAAATATCACCTTTATTATTAAGCACATCTCAAGTATTAGCTGTTGGTATATTTTCTTCTATTTGCGCTTTCTTGTTTGAAGATTGGGAAAAGTTATTTTCAGTATCACTATGGACGAATCAATCCTTTTTATTCGCACTCTTTCTAACTGCCCTGTTTGCAACATCTATTGCTTTTTTCATTCAAACATCGGCACAAAAACACACTTCTCCAACGAGAGTAGCAATTATTTTCGCAATGGAGCCCGTTTTTGCTGCCTTAACAGGCGTTCTCGTTGCAAATGAACAACTTTCTATTTCTGCTATTATCGGATGTCTATGTATTTTCCTAGGCATGATTTTTGTTGAATTACCTTCCAAAACAAAAAAAGAAGCGCAGGCTGCGTGAAGTTACGCTTGTAACTTCCGCATAAAAGCCTTAGCGCTTTTTTTATCTGTAATTTCTTCTTCTTTCAATCGTTCTAATAACGCAACGAAATAACTACCATCAAACTGCAATTGATGTTTAATTGTCGCTTCTATTGCTGCGTTCACAATCCCATCAGACGCACCAGTATATCCTTGTCCGAACATAATAAACCCTTGCGCTTCCTCTGATAATTTAAATCCTTTCGTATGTAAGAATGAAAGATAATCTTCTACTGTTTGCATGTTATTCCCACCTACTCAAAAATTCTCCATCTCCTATCATACATGTTTTTACACACTATGAGAATGAAATTTCTTTGACAACTTTGTAAATCAATCTTCTACTTCGCTTACAATGGAGGATTTTCTAACAATCTGAAGGAATATGTAAAGTGGAACTTATTTCATATTAAAGGGGAGACACGATGAAACAAGCACTATTAATTATCGACGCTCAACAAGAATTAATTGATGGAAATGAGCAAGAAAATGCAGTTTTTCGTAAAACCGAGCTATTATCTACACTAAATATAGCACTGCAGAAAGCAATAGATTCAAATGCTCTTATTGTTTTCGTAAGAGATATCGATGTTGCTTCTGGTAGTGGCGAAGGATTTGAAGTACATAATCAAATTCAAGTACCCCAGTCTGCAATCCTTATTAATAAAGCAGCAACCAATTCATTCTACGGCACTTCTTTACTTGAACTTTTAAAAGAAGAAAACATTAATCATATTGTTATAGGCGGATGTAAAACCGAACATTGCATTGACACTGCGGTTAGGACAGCAACTGTACAAGGATTTGACGTTACATTAATTAAAAACGGGCATTCAACAACTGATTCTAACGTATTGTCTGCAGAACAAATTATTGGTCATCACAATAAAACTTTACACGGTCATTATAACGTTGATAATTTTTCTATGGTGAGAGATATCGAGGAAGACCTCTTTCAGCCAACTCATGACCAATATCGTGATTAAATTGGATAAAGTGAAACTTTAATCAGTGGTGGTTTGTTGATCCCCCACCTAACTTCTTTGCTTCCGCTGAATTTTTTGGGTGGGAGTCTTACTGCCCGGCAAATAGCGGGATAAAAAAAAGAATCCTTCATTTAAAAGGATTCTTTTTTTATCCAAAAATTTGCGCTGCAATACTATATAGTTCACCATTTCTTTTTAATAACCGATTACTATTTTTCATCATAATTGGTGGTGTATTCACCTTTTTAAAACCAGCAATCTCTAATTCTTTCATAAAATCGTTCTTTCCTTCTGGTACATCCATTCTTAATTTTCCATTATGCCCTCTTGCTAAATCATGTACTATTCTCATTGCCATCGCATTATTTTTAGCAACGACTGGTCCTATTATTTTATTTTCTGGCGTTTGTATACTCAAACCATATCCTAGTACATTTTGTTCCTTATCTTTCACAACATTGCATTGTTCACTTTGCATAATCCTTTTCTTTAAAAACACCTTTCGATTTGTTCCAAACGCATTTTCATCTATTTTTATTATTTTTTCTAAATCACACTCTTCATAATTCATCATATAATCTTCATTTTCTATACAATGATTATTCGCATTGTACGAGTTACATATATATTTAGAAACATAGCTTACTTCCCTGAATCCTAACTTTTCGTATAAAGGCTTTCCCTCATCCGTAGCAATCAACATAATGGGAGTATGAGCTAGTACACTCTTAATACATGAATCTGTTATCATCTTTCCAATTCCTCTTCCCTTATAATCTGGATGTACAATTACCATTCCGATAGATGCCAACGCCTCCCCATATAATATTATTGCTGCGCTAGCAATAAGTTCCTTTCTCTCATTCCATACGCCGTATACAATACCTGAGTTAAAAATTGTTTCAACTTCTTCCCTGTTATAATCCCAACCAATATAAGAAGATAATGGTACAATATCGCCTATTTGTTCTTCCCTAAGACGCTCCAACCTAATTTCTAATTCACTCATACTCCATCCCCTTATCTAGACATTTAAATCATTATTACTAAATCAACTTGTACATGTTTCCCTTTATTTGTCACACACATATGTTATTTTGACCAAGACTATATTGTAAATGAGGTGACAACATGCCCATTACGAATCGATTTTCTACCACCACTAACGGCGCACTCGCTATTACAGGAAATACTTTAGGCTTAAGTAAAATTAGTAATCAAAACCGTGCTGGTACAATCGGGGCAATTGGTGCATTCGCAACTACGAATACTGCTTTACAAGTACCTACTTTTCCTGCTGGTACAACGTTAAACTATACACAAAATAGTTCTACCGCTATTTTAAATATCCCTGCTGGTAGTACTATTCTTTACGCAGAACTCGTTTGGGGTGGAAACTATTTATCTCGTGATCAAAACATTACGAGTGTATTAGGAAACCCAGTTTCTTTTACAACACCTATTTCAACATACTCGATTACTCCTTCAGCTGTTACGGCTTCAAATCAAACTTTCGTTTCAAACTCTATTACATTTGGCTTTTACACTCGTTCAGCAGACGTAACAACTCTTATTCAAGCGGGAGGTGCTGGTTCCTATACTACAGGAGCGGTTCCTGGACTTGTAGATCCTATAGATGCTTCTAATGGAACAATTAATTCGGCTGGATGGACGCTTATCGTCGCTTATCAAAACGGGACATTGCCAGCAAGAAACTTAACCATTTATGTAGCTGGTAACCGTGTTTCTGCAGAAACTGGTAGTGCCGATGTATCTGTTTCTGGATTTTTAACACCTTCAGGAGGACCAGTAAGCGGGAGATTATTTTTAAGTTCTACCGAAGGAGATGCAGATTTAACCGGGGATCAAGCTTTATTTGGACCAAATTTCAGTTCATTAAATGCTTTATCTGGACCAAACAATGCTATAAATAATTTCTTTGGTTCTCAAGTTAATAATGCTGCAGGAAACTTAGATACAACTGGGACATTTGGAACGCGAAATCAAAGTGCTTCTACAAGTACAAACATTTCCGCAGGAAGACAGGGCTGGGATATTACTTCCATTGATATTTCTCCTTATTTAACAAACTCACAAGTATCCGCCGCAATCCGTTTAACTACTAACGGAGACGCATATATGTTAAATACAGTAGGCTTACAAATTAATATAAACTCACCAAATATACAAGCGACGAAAAGCGTGAATAAAAGTGTTGCTGCAATTGGAGATATTCTCACTTATACAGTTACTATCCCTAACACCGGGCTTCTTCCTGCCAATAACGCTATTTTTATAGATAGTCTCCCTAACGGTACTTCTTTTATACCCGGCACTGTAACAGTAGATAACGTACCACAAACAAATGCAAATCCTGCGGCTGGTATATCTCTTGGAACAATTAATAATGGTGCTTCTCGTATAGTAACTTTCCAAGCTACTGTCGTTTCTCTTCCAAGTCAAAACCCTATCTCTAACACTGCTAATATTACATTTCAATATACACCAATCGCCGGAGGAACAACTTTTAATGGTCTTGCAACAAGTAACTCTGCTGGAACACAAATTAACCTTGCAGATATTAATGGAACAAAATCAGTTAACAAACTTTTTACCGATATTGGTGAAACATTAACTTACAGTATTGCCTTAGCTAATATAGGAAATATCGCTGCAACGAATGTGATATATACGGATCCGATTCCTAGCGGGACTACTTTCATTCCAGGGAGTGTAACTGTGAACGGAGTTACTCAAGCTGGCGTAAATCCCGCTAATGGTATAACAATTGGTTCAATTGCCGCAAATTCCACTACTACTATTTCATTCCAAGTGCTCGTTCCTTCTATCCCTCAAACAAACCCAATATTAAATAGTGGAACAACAACATATCAATACATTCCTGTACCAAATCAACCTGCAGTAAGTGGGACTGATACGACCAATATCGTATCTACTCAAGTGAATAACGCGACTGTAACAATGGCAAAAGCAGTAGATAAAAATTTCGCAGATATTGGTGATACACTAACGTACACCGTTTCCTTTACAGGTACAGGTAATACAAATGCGAACAATGTTATTTTTACAGATATCATTCCTACTGGAACAACTTTTGTTCTAAACAGTTTAACAATAGATGGCACGACACAAGTGGGCGCAAACCCTGCTACCGGCGTGAACATTGGATCCATCCCAAGCGGCACAATAAAAAATGTTGCATTTCAAGTAGTAGTAAATACAATACCCGCGTCAAATGTCGTATCTAACGGATCAAGCGCTTCTTATCAATATACCGTCAACCCTAGCCAATCTCCCGTTACAAAAAACATTTCTTCTAATCTCGTTTCCACTCAAATTAACAATGCGAATGTAACATTAACAAAATCAACTAACAAACAATTTGCCACAATTGGCGAAACGATAAGTTATACAATCCTTATTACAAACAGTGGAAATGCAGCCGCTAATAACGTTCAACTAACAGATCCACTTCCAAACGGTACGATATTGACTCTTGGTACTGTAACACTAAACGGAGTTTTGCAGAATGTAGATTCTCTCGTTGCTTTACCTATCGGCACAATTCCTGGTGGAGCTACTTTTACCTTATCCTTTCAAGTAACAGTCATTAACATTACTGCCCAAAACCCTATTATTAATAACGCTTTCGCCTCTTATATTTACACTGTAAATCCAAGTTTGCCACCGACTTCAAAAACAGCAAATTCTAATTCTGTTACATCAACAATTAGACTAGCAAATCTCCATGTTAATAAATCTGTAGATAAAACGTTTGCGGAAGTTGGCGATGTATTAACTTACACCTTTGCTCTTACTAACGATGGAAATGTTGCAGCGAACAATATATTACTATCTGATTCAATTGCGAATGGAACCGCCTTTATCCCAAACAGCGTTATAGTTAACAGTGTTACTCAGCCAGGCGTTACACCAGCTAGCATCAATATTGGTAGCATCAATGCTAATACTACAATTACAGCTTCATTCCAAGTAGTAATAACTAGCATTCCAAATCCAAACCCTATTTCAAATAGCGCTTCCATCTCCTATAACTTTATCGTTGATCCAAACGCTTCACCTGTAAGTAAGAACACTACTTCAACTACTACATTTACTCAAGTAAACGATGCAAATGTCATTTCAGCCAAAACAGTGGATCGAGCGTTCGCTACCGTAGGGGATACATTAACTTATACTGTTACTTTGACGAATGCAGGAAGTGTTTCTGCTGATAGCCCTACTTTCGTAGATACGAATCCAGACGGTACTACCTTTATTCCAAACACTTTTCTTATTAATGGTGTACTTCAAAATAACGCAGATCCAAATATAGGTGTTCCACTACCTTCCATTGCTGCTAACGGTTCACTTACCGTCTCTTATCAAGTAACCGTCACCTCTTTACCAACACAAAATCCAACAGTAAATTCATCTAGTACACAGTATAGCTTTATTCTAAATCCGGGTGATCCACCAACTATAGAAACATCTGTAAGTAACACTGTAAGTACACAAATTAATTTAGCAAATGTTGTTATTGTCAAAGAAGTAGATTTAACTATCACCGACGTCGGGCAACCAATCACATATACAATTTCTTTAGCTAATCTTGGCAATACTACAGCAAATAATGTTATTGTTACCGATATAATCCCTAATGGCTCCACTATCGTACCAAATAGTATTTTTATAGGTGGTACTTTACAACAAGGTGCAGACCCTAGTACCGGTCTTCAAGTCGGCTCCATTCCTTCAGGTGGTTTTACAACGATTGTTTTTCAAATAAGTGCAAATGGGCTACCTTCACCAAACCCAATTCAAAACAGCGCTTCACTTCAATATAGCTTTATCGCTGATCCAAACTTACCTGCTCTCGTTAGAAACGCTGCTAGCAATATAGTAACTACACAAATTAATACTGCTAATATCGTTGCTACAAAACTCACAAGCACAAACTTCGCTGATGTTGGTGATGTCATACTATATGCAACTATTTTAACAAATAACGGGAATATCCCTGCTGCTAATGTAACGTTTACAGATATCATTCCAGCGGGTACCCTCTTCATTCCTAATACTGTAACGATTAATAATGTCCCTGTAGCTAACGCAAATCCTGCCACCGGCATTTCAATTGGTACGATAGGAGCGAATTCATCACGCACCGTTGCATTTCAAGTTTTTGTACCAACTATCCCTGCTGTAAACCCAATTACAAATCAATCAAGCACAACATTCCAATATACGTATGATCCATCCAAACCTGCTGTGATGCAGATGATTGCTTCTAACACTGTACAGACAACTATTAATAACGCCTCAATTGCCGCTACTAAATCTTCAGATAAACAGTTTGCTAACGTAAATGATATTATTACGTACACGACTACTTTAACGAATAACGGGAACACACTTGCATCAAATGTAATATTTACAGATGTAATTCCAAACGGAACATCGTTTATTCCTAATAGTGTTACTGTAAATGGGAATACACTGCCTAATGTCAATCCAGCAAGCGGAATTGCAATCGACCCAATAAATCCGAATGCAAATACAATCATCTCATTCCAAGTACAAATAAATTCTATCCCAAATCCAAATCCAATCCCGAACCAAAGTAATACAACGTACCAGTATGTCGTAGATCCTAACTTACCTCCAGCATCCGCCAATACGTTAAGTAACGTAATAACAACTCAAATTAATAACGCTACTATTGTCGCTACTAAGTCTGTGAATACACCGACAGCTGCAATTGGTGATATTGTTACTTATACGATTGCAGTAACAAATACAGGTAATATCCCTGCTAGTGCAACTGTTTTAACAGATGGGCTTGGCGCAGGAGCTTCATTTATCCAGAACTCCGTAACTATCAATAATGTTCCACAACCAGGATTAGATCCATCACTTGGTGTTCACTTGGCAGATATTTCGCCAGGAGATACTGTATTCATTACTTTTCAAGCACAAATTTTAGCGATACCACCTAGTGGCACATTAACAAATAATGCTCTTGTAAATTATGAATATACCGTAAATCCAAACCAATCTCCTGCTGTTGGTAGCACCGTAACAAATACAACTGTTACACCAATTATTGACGCTACTTTAGTAATAAATAAAAGCGCTAGTACAACTTTCGCTACAATTGGTGATACAATTACATTCACTTCAGCTGTTACAAACAACGGAAATACTACTGCGAACAACATTATTTTTACTGATACAATTCCAAACGGTACTACCTTTATCCCAAATAGCTTTAAGATAAATGGTGTAACCGTTCCGAATGCAAATCCACAAAACGGTATCAATATTGGTAACTTGAATTCAAATGCATCTGCTACACTCAGTTTTCAAGTAAACATTACAACACTTCCAAACCCTAATCCAATCCCGAATAAATCATCGCTTCAATATAGCTTTATTGTAGATATAAATGAACCGCCAGTTTCACGAACAGTTCAATCTAATAAAACCTTTACACAAGTAAATACTGCTTCTGTTATCGCAACAAAAACTGCAAGCAGTGCTTTTGCTGCTGTTGGAGATACAATTACGTATACAACTACCCTCATCAATAGCGGAAATACTACCGCAAACACACCTGTTTTTATCGATATATTACCACCTGAACTTTCATTCGTTCCTGATAGCGTACAAATTAATACCATCCCACAACTTGGATTTAGACCAGATAGCGGGATTTCTTTAGACTCAATTCCAGTTGGAGGAACGACAACAATTAGCTTTCAAGCTATCGTTGGCTCAATACCAGTTACAAATCCAACTTTGAACCAGTCTAGCACGACATACTCGATCATTGTTGATCCTACCCAGCCGCCGGTGACAGAAACAGCTACAAGTAATCCAACTTTAGTTCAAATTAACGAAGCGATTATTCAAGCAACGAAAAGTGTGGATCGGCTATTTTCTGACATAGCACCTGGAAATTCATTTTTAACGTATACAGTTTTATTAGAAAATGTAGGAAACACAACTGCTACGAATATCATTTTTACAGATCCGATTCCAAATAACGCAGTATTTATAGAAGATAGCGTTCGAGTAGGCGGAGTTTTATTACCTGGAGTAAATCCAGCGAACGGGATACCAATTGGGGATATTATTGCAGGAGATTTTATAAATGTTACCTTCCGTGTGCAAGTAGTTAGCATTCCAAATCCAATTTTCACAATTGGACCAGGCGGACCAAACTCACCGGTTGTAAACGGCGCTTCTATTGATTATAAATTTATGACAGGACCTAATTTACCACTTGTTTCACGAAATACGACATCTAATTCTGTTTCGACACAAATAAATTCTGGGGAAATTGTGGCAATCAAATCTGTAGATAAAACTTTCGCAACGATTGGTGATACAATTTCTTATACAATTACATTAAGTAACCCTGGAAATGTCACTTCACAAAATATAATTTTCACGGATACTTTACCTGATGGGACGACATTCATATCTGGCACTCTTACAAACGATTCTGGTACACAGCAAATCGGAAATCCATCTAACGGGATTCAGATTGGAAATATAAACCCAAATGGAACGGCCGTGATTACTCTCAACGTACTTGTTACAAACATTCCAAGTATAAACCCAATTTCTAATTTTAGTTCTGTACAATTTGCACATGTAGTTGATCCTAGCCAACCTGCCGTAACACAAACGAACGTATCTAATGCTGTTTCGACAACAATTAATAGTGCAATATTAACGACCAAAAAAAGCGTTGATAAATCTATCATTTCTGTTGGAGATACGATTACGTATACAACAACTATTACAAATACAGGAAATACGACTGCAACGAATATAACGTTCACGAGCGCAATTCCAGCTAACACTACCTTTATACCAAACTCAGTCAAAATAAATGGGGTTCAGCAATCTGGTGCGCAACCAGCACTTGGAGTAACTATACCAAATATCGCTCCTGGTGAAACAGTAACCGTTACTTTCCAAGCAAATGTTCTTTCTGTTCCCCCTTCAAGTTCAATTATGGGTAATGACACAATTTTATATTCTTATACTGTCGATCCAAACGGAACTCCTATTACAACTTCTACTTCCACGAATATCGTTACAAACCCGGTACTAGATGCTATGATAACGATGGTAAAATCGGTCGATCAAACAATTGTAACACTAGGTGATACCATTACCTATACAACCATTTTAACGAATAATGGCAATACAAATGCAACTAATATTACTTTCACTGATCTTATTCCAGACGGCACAACGTTCATTCCGAATAGTGTCACAATCAATGGCAGTATACACATCGAACTCGATCCTAATACAGGTATAACAATCGGATCAATTGCTCCTAACAACTCAATATCTATCGCATTTCAAGTTACTGCTACTTCTACACCAAACCAAAATCCTGTAGCCAATTCCGCTACTGCTTCTTACACATTTATCGCTGAGCCAAATGCACCGATCGTTTCAAGAAACGTTACTTCAAACACAGTGTTTACTACGATTAATACAGCTAACATTCTTTCATTAAAACAAGTCGATAAATCCTTTAGTCGTATTGGAGACACACTCACTTATACTGTCGTTTTAACAAACAATGGAAACTCATCTGCACAAAATGTTATATTTACAGATACAGTGCCAAGCGTCACTACATTTATTGCAAACACATTTTCTATTAATGGAGTTCCTCAAAGTGGGGCGGATCCATCGAACGGTGTGAATATTGGGACAATAACAACCGGGACTACAGTAACAGTTTCGTTCCAAGTTACTGTAACATCATTACCCACCCAAAACCCAATTGTAAATTTCTCATCAACATCGTATCAATTAGTCTCACCGCCTGATGCAGAAACTTCAATTAGTAATCCTGTTTCAACCCAAATTAACGAAGCAATATTGTCTATGACGAAAAATGAAAGTGTATCCTTTGCAGATATCGGGCAAACTGCTTTTTATACTACTTCTATTACCAATGTAGGCAATACCGATGCAACTAATATTGTATTCACAGATGCATTACCAAGTGGACTCACATTTGTTCCTAACACATTAACTGTCGATGGCGTTTTACAACCTAACGCGGATCCAAATACGGGTGTATTACTTGCAACACTTCCACCAAATGAAATATATAGTATCGTCTTTCAAGTTACAGTAAACAATATTCCCCCTAGTAACCCAGCACCAAATACAGCATCAACGACGTATGAATTTACTGTTGATCCTGTTAATCCTCCCGTTTCAAGTGCAACTACTTCCAACACTACACTCCTTCAAATAAACAATGCAACTATTATTAGCACAAAAACAGCAGACCTTACTTTTGCGGATGTTGGTAATACAATAACATTTACACTTAACCTCCCTAATACCGGGAATGTGACCGCAACTGATGTAACTATTATCGATATTCTTGATAGCAATTTAAGTTTCGTTCCAAATAGTTTCACAGCTAATGGGCAAACCATTCCAAACGCCAATTTATCAACTGGTGTAAATATTGGTTCCATTAATGGTGGTAATACGGCAATCGTTACATTCCAAGCAACTGTTATTACACTTCCAACACTTAATCCCATTTCTAACTCTGCTTCTACCACATATCATTATGTCGTTGATCCTAGCCAGCCACTTATTACAACTTCCAATCAATCTAATACAACGACAACACAAATTAATAGCGCTATCCTTACTGCACAAAAAAATTCAAATGTATCTACGGTAGATATCGGGCAGGATATTACCTACACCGTTACAATTACAAATAGCGGAAATGTGAGTGCAACGAATGTTATTTTTACCGACCTTATTCCAGACGGAACTTCCTTTGAACCGAATAGCTTTACACTGAACGGAACTAGCATCCCAAATGCAGATATCATTACAGGCGTTCCAATCGGTGATATCGCGCCAAACGAATCTGTCATCGTAGCATTTAACATTATCGCCAATGAAATTCCGCCTATAAATCCAATTACTAATCAAGCTAGCGTTAGCTTTCAACATATCGTTAATCCAGCTAATCCTCCAGTTTCAAAAAATATTATTTCTAACAACGTTACAACAAAAATTGAAAGTGCTATTTTAAATACTATTAAAATAGGAGATAAAACTTTTGCAACGATTGGTGATACGATTACGTATGCAACGACTATTACGAACACAGGCAATATTCCTGCTAACAACGCTATATTCTCAGACCCTTTACCATCGTGGACACAATTTGTTGCAGGATCAGTTATTGTTGATGGCACTCCATTACCATCCGCTTCGGTTATTAACGGTGTTGGCATAAATACAATCAATCCAAATCAAACTGTTACAATCATATTCCAAGTACAAATCGTAAGTAATCCAACAACGTTCACACCTGAACTCCAAAACTTAGGATTTGTTAACTTCCAATATAACGTAGGCAATGCATTACTGGCTCAGCCTGGCAATGTGGAAACGAATGTCTTCGTTACTTCTATTAATACAGCAATACTTTCAGCTGTAAAAACTGCTAATACAGCCTTTGCAAATATTGGAGATACGATCACTTATACAGTTTTGATTCAAAATAGCGGCAATACAAACGCTACGAATGTAAATTTCTCAGACCCAGTTCCAGCAGGAACAACCTTTGTTGAAAATAGTTTTGCTGTAAATGGGAGTACAATTCCAGGTGCAAATCCAAATAACGGAGTGAATATCGGAACAATTAGCTCGGATAGTTCCTTAACCGTTACTTTCCAAGTCATAGTTACATCAACTCCACCTTCAAATCCGATTACAAACGTAGCATCTATTCAATACACATTCATCGTTGATCCGGCCTCTCCTCCTGTTACAGGCACGATAAATTCTAATAGCGCTTCAACACAAATTAATAACGCGACTGTTACAACTGTTTTACAAGCAAATCGTTCAATTGTGTCTATCGGGGATGTAATTACGTATACAGCAACATTAACGAATACTGGAAACTTCCCTGCAAACTCTGTATTACTCATTAACGGAGTTCCTGAAGGAGCATTATTTGTTCCAAATAGTGTTACGCTCAACGGGATTTCACTTCCAGATGCAAGTCCAACTCTCGGTATTCCCGTTGGTATTATCGCACCAGGTGATTCCGCTACTATTACGTTCCAATTTCTTGCAAGTTCTATTCCACCACAAGGAGCAATTATAAATCAAGCACTTACAAGTTACACGTATATTGTCGATCCAAGTCAACCTCCTGTTACAGCAACATCCTCGTCTAATACGATTAATACAGCTGTTGTTGATGCATCGTTATCCGAAATTAAAAGTACAGATTCTCTCGTACAATCTACTGACGGTACAATCACTTACACAGTAGTCGTTCAAAATAACGGAAATACTACTGCAAATACAGTTACTTTAACAGATTTGGTCCCCGAAGGAACTGCCTTTATTCCGAATAGCGTAACTATTAATAGCGTTTCCGTTCCAGATGCTGATCCTAACGTAGGGATACCATTAAACTCCATCACACCGTCAGAAATCGTCACTGTAACATTCCAGGTTATCGTTCAATCTATTCCAAGCGTAAACCCAATTTCTAATACAGCCCGTATTGACTATACTTTTATCACTGATCCAACTGCTCCTATCATCTCTCGAACAATTACGTCTAATCCTGCTTTCACACAAATTTCGGATGCGACTATCCTTTCTTTAAAAGCAGTCAATGCACAGCAAGCAACAACAGGTGATATTTTGACTTACACAATAACACTAGAAAATACCGAAAATATTCCAGCTACTAATCTCATATTTTCAGATACGATCCCCCAAGATACTACATTCGTAGAAAATAGTTTTACACTTAACGGAACAACTATACTTGATGCCAATCCAAATGTAGGTGTTACTTTACCTACTTTAGCAGCAAACGCTACTCACCTTATTTCGTTCCAAATTCTTATTAACGATTCATTCTCCCAAAAATCGATTACAAATCAATCCAATACAACATATACAATCCAACCAGACCCAGGGCAACCGCCTATTACTGAAACATCTACTAGTAATATCGTCATTACAAATTTCGTGCAAGCACAATTGACAATTACAAAAACATCCAATCCAACAACTATAGATATCGGTGGAACTATACTTTATATTTCTGAAGTGAAAAATATCGGTAATGTTGACGCAATAAATATTAATTTCACAGATTCTATCCCAGCTGGGACTACATTCGTTCCCGATAGTGTCACAATTAACGGTGTCCTTCAGCCAGATGTAAATCCTGAAAACGGTATACCGATTGGAACAATTCCAGCAAACAGTTCCAAAACGATACTATTTCAAGTGCAAACAAATAATCCACCGAATGAAACTGAAATTGTAAATCAATCTTTAGCAACTTACCAATATGTAAGTATTCCTACAGCCCCACCAGTAAATCGCTCTGCAAATTCTAACATTGTTACAACATCACTTCAAAATGCAAATATTATTTCTGTTAAAAGTGCGGATGTAAATTTCGTATCAATCGGGCAAATGATTACCTACACAAATACACTACAAAATATAGGAACCGTTCCGGCTAACAATATCGTGTTCATTGATAACATTCCAGAGGGTACTATATTCATTGAAGATAGCTTAGCAATAAATAATGTAATTCAGCCTGGCGTGAATCCTGAAAACGGAGTAACTCTCGGCACGATACAACCAAATGAAACAGTCACTATTTCATTCCAAGTACAACTTACAAATATACCAGAGGGCAATACAGTCATTAATATTTCAGACACTTCGTACGAATACCAAATTGAACCTAGTTCTCCAATTATTCAGCGTAGATCGTTATCAAATGCAGTAAATACTGAAGTGCGAACGGCAAATGTTAGTGCAATTAAATCCGCTAACAGATCCATTACACGTATCGGTCAAATCATCACATATACAGTCGCAGTTACAAACGCCGGTACAATACCTATTACAAATACTCTCCTACTTGACGCAATTGCTTCTGGCACCACATTCGTTCCAAATAGCATTCTTGTAGATGGCGTACCAAGACCTAACGAAAATCCAATTACCGGTATCAATCTTGATATAATTCTTCCAAATAATACGATTATTGTTACGTTCCAAGTAAGCGTAGTTTCTATACCGCCACAAAATAACATTAATAATATCGCCGTCATTCACTATGAGTATCGACCAGACCCAAGCACACCACCAATTTCAGAAACGACCTCTTCCAATGCTACAAACATACAATTTATTGATGCTATTCTTATTGCTACAAAATCTGCTAATACTGTATTAGCTACTATTGATGAAACCATTGAATATACAGTATTCATTCAAAATAATGGATCGGCTACAACTAATTCCATCTTTTTTACAGATACTATAGCAGATGGAACAGTATTTATTCCAGGAAGTGTAATAGTTAATAATACTGTACTTCCTGCAGCAGATCCGAATATCGGCTTTTCCATTCCTAATGTCGCAGCAGGTCAAATGACTACAATAACATTCCAAGTTTCCGTTACGAATTTACCTACTGTAAATCCAACACCTAATACTGCAAACATCGTCTACGACTTTATTTTCAATCCTGACTTTGCACCAATTCAAAAATCTACTACTTCCAATACTACTTTCGTTCAAATTAATGATGCTGATATCGTTTCACTTAAAACTGTTGATTTAACCTCTGTAACGATTGGTGACATTTTAACTTATACAACAACTTTAACGAATACAGGGAATACGGATGCCACTGCTGTTGTATTTACAGACAATATACCTGATGGAACAACCTTTATTGACGGTAGCGTTTTAGTAAATAACACTCCTCAGCTTAACGCCAACCCAAGTGTAGGTATACTTGTGGGAACGATTGCTCCTAACATTTCTATCCCAGTCACATTTTCTGTTACCGTCGTAGCTCTTCCTGCTAGCGGTCATGTTCAAAATCAATCAACTTCTCGTTATACAATAAACGTGGAAGAACAAATATCGACTAGCAATATTACCTCCACTGAAGTTATTTCCGCTAATGTAATTGCGACAAAAACAACGCCTATCCAATATGCTGACTTACAAACTATCATCCCTTATACAATTTCCATCATAAATAACGGAAATATACAAGTCGAAAACATTATTGTTACAGATATCATCCCAGCAAATACGAGCTTTATAGAGAATAGTGTTATCGTGAACGGCAACGCTCGGCCAAATGAAAACCCTCTTAACGGTATACAAATTGATACCATTCCACCTAATACGACAGCAACTATTCTATTCCAAGTACGGGTTACTTCGATTCCACAAACAAATCCAATCTCTAACACGAGTACAATTGAATATGAATACACGTTACCAGATCGACCACCTATTACCGAAACTATTATTTCATCAGCTGCCGCAACAGAAATTAATCACGCAAATTTGAATAGTAATAAAGCTGTTGACCTTGCATTTGCAACGGTTGGTGATACGTTAACGTATACGATTACACTAAATCAAACCGGTAATGTTGCAGTAAATGATGTAATCATTCAAGATATTATTCCTCAAGGTACTACGTTTATAGAAAATAGCGTCATTGTAAACGGAGAAACTCTTCCAGGAGTGAATCCAGTAAGCGGCATACCAATTGGTACTATAACTATTGGTGAAGATGCTATCGTTTCATTCCAAGTAACTGTGACTTCTATTCCAACACCAAATGAACTAAACAACAACGCAATTACTACTTTTAACTATATAGTCAACCCAAATAACGTACCTGTTACAAATACGACTACAACAAACACCGTCACAACTACTGTCCAAAATGATAATGTCATTGCGATAAAAGCTGTTGATGTAACGAATGCCTTACCTGCTCAAACTTTAACGTATACAATTACGATTATGAATAGCGGTAATGTAACGATTGAAGACCTTCTTGCTATAGACACCGTACCAATAGATACGACTTTTGTTGCTGGTAGTGTTACGATTAACGGAATCAATCAGCCTAATGAGAATCCTGAAAATGGTATTACGTTAGGAAATCTTGCTCCTAATGACTCTGTTATTATTACGTTCCAAGTGACAATATCTTCTTCTACTCTTCAACCTACAATTAATAACGATGCTTCTGTTTCCTATACCGTTATCATTGATCCAACAAAACCACCTATTAAAATTACAAAGCAAACAAATACCGTTACAACGACAGTCATTGATCCGATGGTTCGTATTGAAAAAACAACTGACAAATCTATTGTCGTTATAGGAGATATCATTACATTCACATTAGCGGTATTTAATCACTCCCCAATTCCGACAATCAGTACTTCTGTTATAGACACAATTCCAGTTGGTACAACATTTATAGAAAACAGCGTAACAATTAACGGTACTCCCGTTCCAAATGTTCGTCCAGACACTGGTATTAATATCGGCTCTTTACCTGCAGATTCAGTAGCAACTATAACATTCCAAGTTCTCGTAACTTCTATTCCTTCAAATAGTACAATTATAAATTCTGCAACAGTTACCGCTGCCTTTCAATTGACACCACAGGATCCAATTATTACTTTCATTGTTAATTCAAATATCGTTCGTATACCAGTTCAATTTATAACTACAACAGTCACGAAAAATGCTTCCGTCAGCTCAGCTTATTTAAATCAATATTTTGATTACACGGTGCGTATTACAAATACTTCCGAAATTTCACTCTCAAATATTTCTTTACAAGATACCATTCCAGCAGGTTTACAATTTATAAACGGCACTGTCTTTATTAACGGTGAACGCTCTCCACTAGCGAATCCGAATATCGGTTTCCTAGTTGCCACTAATTTGGAACCAAACGAAACAATTATCGTATTATTCACAGTACAAGTAATAAGTCCACCTGTTAATAATGAATTTAAAAATACGGCCAATATTTCGTTACAACTTCAAGTCTCGCCTACCGACCCACCAATTACAGTAACCGTTACAAGTAACGAAAACATCGTCACTTTTGTTCCAGAAAATCCAGATGAAACACTTCCAAATTTAAATTGCTTCTTTGACGGTGAACGCTTCATTCGCATTACTCCTCGAAATATACGAAATTACCTTTGGACTTGGATTTGGTGGAAGTAATTGAAACAAAAAAGAGATTGTAGTTTGGTTGAAACCAAATTACAATCTCTTTTTCATTACCTATATCCCACTACGTTGTAACTCGTCCAAGGATATACAATTAAACAACATCTCAAGTTATCTTAGTCGTAATAAGTTGGCCAGCTTCATTAATAGTAACTTTCCATTTCACTCCACTAGCAGTCTTCATGATTATACCTTTACTTGCCTCTATTTCAATATCTCCAAACATTCTTCCACCAGTTGTCGCTAACCAAGCGTTCCCGTTTTCCATAGAAGACCTTGCAAAAATACGATTAATTCGAAAACGCTTATGATCTTGAGAATAACCACTTAATGTAATTCTAACTTTATATATCTGACTCGCCTTCATATTCGATATAATTGTATCGCCAACATTTAACGGAACATCCAACGCGATAACCCAACTTCCAGTTGCGCTTAATGCATATTCAATTTTAATTTTCTTTGGGCTCTCTCCCCACCCAAAATACATTCCAAAACAATTTAACATTTGTATTGGTTTTTTCGTAAAATCCAGTTCAATTACAACTGGATTACTATCTGGAACGTCAATATAGTTTACACTTTGTTCATCTATTAAATTAAAGCAATTTGCGAGATTCCCCCCGTAAGGCACTTTCCCACTTACTTGCTTAATCGTATACTTCTGCTGAGCATTTACTAAAATATCATCTTGATTCCCTATTAAATGTGGTTTATTTAACGTAATCGGTAACTGAATTCGAAGAGATTCTTCATAGGTAGACTTACAAACATTGTATTGTCCTTTATCTACAATAGTTGTAGAAAGTAAATTTGAAAAAAGGTAGTTACGATGCGAATTAGAAGAAAATTCAATGACAATCTGTTCACTACTCATCCGGTACGTATCCCAAATCATACAATCAAATGTATTATACGCACCTGAGCAACGAATTGCTTTTTTCGTTTGTTGTCTACATTGCACTTGAATATCATGAAACGTATTTCCTGAACTTTCATTTGGCAAATCACTATTTCCATCTACTTCAATCCCATACACACATCCATCAATAAATATTGATTGAAATACATTGGCGTTAATCCAGCAAGGTGTATTGATATCATCTATATACTCTGTTTTCAAATATATTGCAGTTTGAAAGTTTTTAATTTGAATAAATTTAACTTGAAAGAAACTAATATAATCCCATGCCTTTTGACAATAAAAATGTATAGCTTTTCCTTTATACGATGGAGTTGTATTTATTATATTTATATTTGATATAACAGATTGATTAGGTACTTCGATTTGTTGTGAACCAGAAACATAAATAACAGCAGATTGAAACAATGAATTTATAACTTGAATAGTACCACCAACTATCGAAGCGTTACTTTGTAGCTCAAATGCATTAAAATCCCCATCAATTTGCAGCGTTACGGTAGGATCTAACTCTAATCTTACGTTTGATTTAATAACAATCGGCTTTACAATTTTGTACGTATTTACCCCTGTAATTCTAACCGTCGAAATTCGATTCGCTACACAATAATCAATAGCTTGCTGAATTGCTAATGAGCTATCATTTCCCGAGTTTGGAACTGCGCCAAAACAATCAATGTGAACGCTACTTTCTGGCGCACAATCTTCTTGGGAAGAAATATATTCTGACAAAATAAATTCACTCCTCATATTACCTTTTTTCATATAATATGTGAGTTCTCTCTTAAAAGTTTCTATAATAAAAAAAACAAACGACCTACCCGGTCATTTGTTTAACTCATATATATTTTTCGTTTCTTCTATCATTTTAGTTAAAGAGAAATACCTCACTGCTTTCTCTCGTGCTTTCAATCTAATATCATTTACCCTTTCTTCATTCCCTTGTAGTTCTTCAAGTGCACTTGCGAATTCAGATTCGCAATATTCAGATATCAAAATACCTGATTCTCCATCTATTACCGCTTCATGTATTCCGCCAACATCTATTGAAACAATTGGTGTCCCTGTAGCCATCGCTTCAATTACTACCATTGGAAACACTTCACGAAAAGATAATAAAAGTAAGGCATCCATATTCCCTATAAACTCATGCGGCTCTGAAATATTCCCTAGCATCTTCACCCTTTGCCGCAATCCATATTTTTCTATTTCTTTCATAATCGATTCTTTCTCTGGTCCATCACCAGCAATATAAAACATAAAATCATTTCTCTTTTTCAACATATTTGCAATTTTGACAAATAGTTGATGGTTTTTCTCTTTGGATAATCTAGCTAATATCCCTATTTTATATGTAGATTCTTTCTTCTTCTGCTGGAATAAAAACTTTTCAATATCGACACCGTTATAAATTGTATTTATTTTTTCTTCTGCTACATGAATTGAAATTAAATTATTCTTTTCAAACTCACTTACTGTAATAATATTGTTTACATATTTATTCATGAAATAACGAAAAAGCGTTGGCATTTTCTTTTCTAATATCGTTACATTATGTTTCGTATAAACAATTTTCATCTTTTTTTTAATAAACTTTTGAATTAGAAAAGCATATAATACCATTCGCAAACTATTTGCATGAATAAGTTCTATCTTTCGTTTACAAATTTCGTTTCGTAAATAATAAAGATTTCTCAAATGATTCCATCGACTAAGTAATATAAAATTTTCTTTTCTAGTAAGAGATTCATATAGTTCTCCATCACCTGCAGCTGTATAAATCTTAAAATCATCATAACGCAAATTACTTTCCAATTTACAGAAATAGCTCTCGGCTCCGCCAGTTATCAATTTATCTGTCATCAACAGTATATTCATAATTGCGTCTTCCCAACTACATTGATTTTATTTTTTTTATAAGCATGATAAGCATACTTACTAAAATAGTAAAAAATTTGCACCGAATTCAGTCGTTCTTGTTCCCTTAACAATTTCCAATACCGAAAAGCTGCTCTAATTTTATTTCTAGAAACAGAATTTGTAACAATTCTATATTTTGCTAACACTTGCTGTATCCCTTTTGCTTCATACCCTTCATGTAATAAGTTCAGCCATAACGCTGTATCTTCCGGCTGTATACTAGGCATTTCGACATACGGAATTTTTTTACGATCAATCATCACTGTTAAACACCCGATAATTGTATTTCCTACTAAATAATGATAGTCAACAGATTTTGGTACACTCACTTCGCAATTTAGTTCATTACCATTTTCATCAATTAAACTATACGACGCATATGAAAAAGCTATATTCATTTCTTCCATAAATAACAATTGTGTCTTCAATTTATGCGGCAACCATATATCATCACTATCTAAAAAGGCAATATACCTTCCTCTTGCCTCTTGGATCGCTAAATTCCGAGCTTTAGCAGCACCAACATTTTCTTTTAATGATAATAACCTAATTCGTGAGTCTCCTTCTATTATCTCTTTAATTTTTGCGGCAGATTGGTCGGTTGAACCGTCATCAACGATAATCATTTCCCAGTTTTCATACGATTGATTCTGTACAGATGAAATTGTCTCACCTATAAATCGTATACTATTATAAGAAGGTGTTATTACAGAAACATAAGGCGGCTCGTTATGTGCTGATAGACATTTTACCATCTATCTTTCCCCTTCCTTCATATATTGAAATATACTTCACAACAACTGCTAAAAATAAAAAGAACGCTTCGTTAATAATGAGTGACAATGACATCATCTGAAATAAAAATGCAATCATAGTCAATAGAAGATATGGTTTTTCACGAAACAAAGTATGCTGCGCTAGCTTGAACATTAATATGAATAAAAACGCGCTATATAGAAGAAAACCAATTGTACCCGATTCAGACAAAATTTCTAAAAATGTATTGTGTACATATAATTTTTCATTAAATTGATACTCATAATAATTCGAAAAGTTAAAAGCACCGATTCCGATATATGGATTGGATAAATAATATTTAAAAGCAGCTTCCCATAATGTAAATCTACCACTTCCATTATCATGGGAAAAATCAGAAATTCGTTTATTTAATATGTCATCTAATTGGCCCCCCATTACACTATTCGATAAACTAAAAATAACTACACTAAACAATACTAAACTCATAATTATTTTTATTTTTTTAGCGAAACTAGACATACATATATATACAAAAACGACAAGCACAAGCGCTAATATCCCCCCTCTTGAAAAGGTTAATAAACTCGTCGTAACACATAAAATTAACCCTAGGATGTTAGTAATATTTTGTAAATTCGTCATATAGTACATAAAAAATATTGTATTATAGAAAATAAAAATGTTAGGATCATCTAGCAATCCAATTAACCGTGGATATCCTCTATCAACTAATAACCCGGCAAAAATTTCTCTCTCTTCTCCACCGTATAAACTAAAGTATTGTAAACCGATTATATAGAGTATTAGACTTACTACATTAAATACTACTCCTACATAAGCAATAGATGATTCAAGTACCACTATTTCAGTATTGCCCAATAAATTCCTCATTATAAAATAGCATCCTAAAACAAGTAGCACGCCAAAAATCATACGAATACTAGCATTTAAATACATAGAAAGAATTCCACTCAAACAATAAATGAAATAAAACAGTAAAAATATAACTTCATGAAAATATAACTTTTGAATATGAAAGTCTTTAATTGTTAAACAAAAATATATGACTAAAAAAATCATATATATTTTCAATGAAAATCCAATATATAAATTGTATTTACTTAACATAACAAATAATATTAGAAGAATAATCCATCCCATCGATACTTTCATATTATTTTCCATAGGCTATATCCCCTGTTTCGTAATATAATCCTTTTTGCGTATTTTTCTTATAAAAGAAAGAAGAAGTTTTTTTAGCTCATAATCATATAGGAATATGGCAGCTACTACAATTAGTATATTAAGAACAAGCGCAATTAAATGATATGTATGTAATATATATTGCACTCCAATAAAGGTTACACCAAAATAAATTGTATACGGTATTACAATTTGGAATACAATTTTTTTCTTCACTACACTTACCGCTATATATCCCACTAAAGCGACTATTTCAAATAAAACCATAGCGTATGCCGCTCCTATCACTCCACCAAGACTACTAAAGCTATAAAGCATAACTCCACCGATCACCAATGCTACACACTGCACAACAGTCCTCTTATTTTGACATCCACTCGTCGTTAAACCGTCAGCAATAGCAATATTTAAACTTTGTAGCACAATAAGAAATGATAATATTTGGAGTGGTTCTACTGCATTGCGCCATTCTTCATGAAAAAATATAGAAATAAAGTATGGTGCTAAATGATATAAACCGATCGTCATACATATTCCTACAATCGCCATTGATTTAATTTGAAGCAAATTTAATTTCGTATGCTCTTCTATATTATTCTGGTTATAATGCTTAAAGAGAACTGGAAAAAATGCACCTGCAATTACCCCTGGTACTTGATATAAAGCTGCCGGCATCCGGTACGCCACTGCAAAAACACCTACCATACTTAATGGCAATGTATAGTTAAGCAAGATAGGTGCTAATTGTGGCGTACTCATTATTAAAAAACCGCTAATAATAAAGGGAGTTAATTGCCAAAATAAAGCTTTATGAATTACGACTTTCATATTCATTTTCGTCTTTCTTCTCATGATATATATACTGAATAAACCACCGATCATATACCCAAAAGCATATAAGCGAGCCGTTACATACACCGGTAACTCTCCGAAAATACAAAAACATGTAATTATAATGACAACCGATGCTGATACAACTTTAATGAGCGCTATATACTTCATACGTTCCGTCAGTTGAAAATAGGCAATTCCTATGTTTTGCCAAGTTAATCCTATTAACATGAAAAACATTACGTTTATCATCATATAAATTAAATTTTTATCCGCATACATATAATGAATAACAATATAACCGATTATAGAAATAAGAATAAGTAGAATCATCCTTATTTTTATATACGATGATAAAATCTTCTCTAAATCTGCTCCATCCTTTGCCCCTTCTCGAAGAAACGTATTACTAAGTCCTAAGTCTGTAAAAAATAACATAACAAACGTCACTGCTATGGCAACACTAAACATCCCATAATGTTGTGCGTTAAAAAAGTTTGCTAAAACAATTAAACTGACGGCCTGAAGAAGGTTAGCTAAAATCGTACTATAAAATAGATGGATAATATTGTTTAGAATAGATCTACCCATACAAGTTCTCCTTTGCAAGTAACCTACTTACATATGTTGTTTGTTTACATATATATTTATCTTGCACCATTACCGTTCAATACAATTAAAACGGTTTTACATAAAATACGGATGTCCATCCGAAATGTTTTCATTTCAATATACTCCATGTCCAGCCTCAACTTTTCCTTTGGATCAAGATTATATCCTCCATTTATTTGTGCCCATCCTGTTAATCCTGGTTTTACCATTAAACGATCCTTAAATTCTGGAATAAACGTATCAAACTCATTATAAAAAAACTCTCTCTCTGGTCTAGGGCCTACAAAAGACATATCTCCTCTTAAAATATTTAAAAGTTGCGGTAATTCATCAATTCTCGTTTTCCTTATGAACAATCCAACTTTTGTAATTCTTGAATCATGTTCTTTTGCCCATTGCGGGCCATTTATTTCAGCATCCTTTACCATCGATCTTAATTTAAATACATTAAACTTCTTCCCGTTTATACCTAAACGTTCTTGAAAGTAAATTGGAGCACCTGATGTTTCTAAAGTAATCATAATACAAAAGAACAACATAATTGGTATCGTTAATAGTAACAATATGAGTGAAAATATAATATCAAACAAGCGTTTTACACTTCGATTCAATATGCTAGGCTTTTCTTGAGCCGGAATCGTATACAACTTGGCTTGATTTGTTTCACGAATCATGAATCGTTACCCCCACATTCAAGAATATAAAATTATACCTATTAATTCACATTCTTTCCTATTTATATCCGCTATTACTTTTTGCACTGTACGTAGTGAATCTTTTCGCTTTTTAACCGCTAAGACCACTCCATCGCATTTCTCTGCAATAATGTGCGTAGCAGGAAGATCAAATACTTCAGAACAATAAAAGAAAATGTAATCAAAATCTTCTTTCCACTTAACAATCGCATTATCAAATTCATCCATAGCAACTAAGGGCGTCCCTGTGTGTACTGTTTTTTTTGCAGGAATACAATATAAGTATTTAGACAAATTACTAGAAAAAGATTCATAATTGCAGGGGGAAGAGCTTATTATATCGTTTACGGTTATCATGTGATCACTTTGTAATAATACATGTAGTTTAGGGTCAGAAAAATTCACATCAATAAGTAACACCTTTTTCTTCATTTCTGCAAACACTAGACCCATATTTACTATAAGCGAGGCAACAATCCCTCTGTCCTTCGTTGAACTAACTGTGAATAGTTGTTTTCCAGATTTTTTCAGCTCGTGATACACCGTATAAAACTGCTCTTTCATCAAATCATCATGCAAATCGAATGGCAGCTGTTTCTTTGTTCTAAACATCGACATGTTCACCTCGATATATAGATGATTGTTTATCAATCTCTGTAGATTTCTGTTTTCTATTCGGTTTCACATTTATGTGACCAATAACAGAGACTGTTGTTATTTTCTCTAAATCTTGTTCCGTGTATATACGTTCATCAAAATAATCTCGAAATACAGCTAAACCTATCCCAACAAAAAAACTAACAATTAAAGAAATAGGAATGATCAGTTGAAATTTCGGAAACAATTTTTCAGCCTGTTCCTGTAACTCAGGATCCGTCAACACTTTCACACCTTGTACATTTGTGTACTGTTGAAAACTTTGTTGTGATTGCTCTGCCAATGTCTTTACAATGTCTTTCACAACTTTCGGATTAGAATCTTTTACTGTAACAGTTACAATTTGTGAATTGTCCGTATTCACTACCGAGATTTTTTGTGCTAATTCATAACTTGATTGCTCTAATTTCAAAGTTTTTTTGACTGTTGAAATAATTAATGGGCTTTTTAAAATATCAACATACGATGTTACTAGTTGCTTATTTTCTTGTGTTTTATTTGTTGAATTTTCCTTATTAAACTCATCTAAATTCCCAACAAGAATTTGCGTTGAATATTGATATGACGGCTTTAAAACATACATAGAGATAAGAACTAAAGAAGCGGTTAAACAACACATCGTTAAAATAATCGTTACGAATCTTCTTTTCAATAATTGTTGAAAATCTTTTATACTCATTTCTTGCTTCAATTATTTCACCGCCCTTTTCTGAATAACATCCTGCAAGTCACTCTTTACAGATACCCCTCTCTTCTTTCTATCCACTTGTTTTGTTACATACTTTCCGACTCTGAATGCAAATTTTTCTACATATATATACGAAAGTATTGCAAGTATAAACGAAAATATAAGTGAAAAAATTAAAATAATAGGCAACGGTAATATTTCATGGAACATGTATATAAGGGAAAACAACGATATAATATGGTATAAATAAAGACTGTAAGAAATCTTCCCCAAATATAACAAGTATTTATTGCGTAGCAAGGATGACAAAGTTGATATTGACAAACTTAATATGACAAATAGACTTGCACTTATCGCCACTACGTAGTCTCGAAATATAAAATTATTGAGTACTTTAATTTCTCCAATAAGTCCTTCATACATAAAAAGTAAAATCGCAAATAAAAACCATGCAATTTTCGTGTTTTTAGTACAATTACTATAAAAAACTATTAAATTATTTTTATACTTCGCAACTAGTGCCCCCAATAAAAACAGCACCGTATAATGCAACGTTAATGCATAGCTTGTTAATGTTAAGCCCGAGCGAAACAAAAATAATATTACGACAGAACATATACTAAAACTAAACAATAATAGTAATGAACACCTTAACGTTTTTCGTAAACAAATCATCAAAATTAACGGAAAAATTATTGATATTCGCATTTCATGGACAAGTGACCAAATCACACCGTTATATGCATCTGTATTATATTTCCCAACCAATAAAATATGTTGCGCTATTAAGCTTGGAGAACTTTCAATCGTCCATGAGCGATTAAACCATTCACTTAAATAAGAAATACCATATTCACTAATTGTAGCCTGGCATATAATAGCTATAATTATTGCCACAATATAGGGAATATATATTCTGCATATACGTTTTAAAAGGTATGCCCCATAGCTACTATAGGTTTTTTGAATAGATTCATACAAAACAAATCCGCTCAAAACAAAAAAGATAATAACAGATTCGTTACCACTACTAAAAATAAGACGAGCAGGCGTTTCTTTTAATAGATACACAACAAATGGTTTATTATCTTCATAACTGTAATTTTGAAATGCTGAAAAAATCATTAAATGATGACCGATCATTACTATTAATGAAGAAATCCCTCTTATAGAATCCAATTCTTCGTATCTCTTCATCTTTTTACATCAACTCCTAATGAAATGATAATAATCATTTCAAAGCGACATCTTTATTCATATTCCTCTCCTTTCTTTTCATTCCAATTTTTCATATTAAAATGATTTTATAGTATAAATTTGAGTGTATTGTAACATTTTTTGTAATATTATGAATAGCGAATCTCAAAAATTGGTATATACCAATTTCAACCTCGAAAAATGAGTAATATTGATAGAAAAACACTATAAAAATTTCTTGCATATTTACAAAATTAAAGAGATGAATAGCGTTTTTTCAATATAAAATAAAAAAGATAGCCTACATAGGCTATCTTTTTTATTTTATTTAATTACTGGCACCACTATATGCTACATGTCGTTTCTCAATTCTCTCTTCAATTTCTTTCATATTTTCTTTATTATTTAATAGTGATTGTTTATTTTCAATTAATAATTGTTTAAAAGATTTTCTCACTTTTTTTCTCATTTTCATTGTCCTCCTTGGGGGATGGTTTATATAAAAGATAAAGAATTATCTGTGTGTCCTTATAATAATTGATTGTTGTGAATTCTATTTGAACTTCATATGAAAATTCCGTTTATTTTCTGACAACTTTGTGAACACGAAAAAAAGACTCTCTAAAACTATGTTGAAATTAATTCACTTCATTATAAAAATTACTATTCCCATCAACTTTTATCATTATATCTTGTCGAAACATTTATATATTTAAAATTGAGTTCGACATAATTTTATTTACTATAATACTGTTTACAAAAACAAAAAGAAGGTGTCACCAAGTCAAATTTCGACTTATGCAACATCCCTCTTTCCAAACTATTTATAGCATATTTATTAATATTTCAGGTCTTCCCCAATTCATTTCTTCACAAACAAATCTAAGTTTTTCTTCATCCATTGTGTGTAATCCCTCTTCTAGTATACATGAAATTGGAACTTCACAGTGAATTTGTGCTAATTGCAACGAAATATTTAAGTTCTCTAAATCACTTTCAATCTTCGTACGCTGCGCTTTTGTTAATGATTCTACATTTTCTAGTACAGCGGATACTGTTCCGTGCTCTTGAATAAGCTTATACGCTGTTTTTTCACCGATACCTTTTACACCTGGATAATTATCACTTGTATCTCCCATGAAAGCTTTTGCATGGACGATTTGCCAAGGCTCTACACCTTTTTCTTCCATGATTTTCTCCGGTGTGTAATATTCGTAATTTCCAATTCCTTTACGCAGAAGCATAACCGTAACGTTCTTATCAACAAGTTGAAGTAAATCTGTATCACCAGTTAAAATATAAACTTCAGCTTCATTGCAGTATTGTTTTGCAAGCGTACCGATACAATCGTCCGCTTCGTAGCCTTTCATACCGATAACTGGAATGGATAATTTCGCAGTCATTTCTTGCACTAAATCAAATTGAGGAATTAATTCTTCTGGTGGCGCTGCACGATTTGCTTTATAATTCGAGAACGATTCTGTTCTAAATGTCGTACTTCCCATATCCCAGCATGTAACGATATGTGTTGGTTCAATCGCTTGCGTAGCTGTTAACAAGTGTTTCATATAACCATGAATCCCATTCGTAGGGGTTCCATCTTGTCGTTTCATAAATTGTCCGTAGACACTTGTTGCGTAAAAAGCACGAAATAATAGTGCCATACCATCAACTAATAATACTTTTTTCATAATTCCTCTCCTATTAAAAAAATAATAACCTCACGTTATCACGTAAGGTTATATAAATAGATTACCATTCTACGTTTTTGCTCAACTTTGTCTATTATACATTGTTTTTGTATATTTAGCACCATTAACACATTAAGACGTTCTACTACAACAAGTATGCAATATGCCTGAATACGTATTTTTTCCAGTAGAAACAACGACAGCCTTTGCACTTCCACTAACGATATGTGAACCTTTAAAACATACATTTTCAAGCTCAAGTGGATTATAATCTTTCATCCGTTTTAATGGAATAAATCGTTTACGTTCAAGGTGATAGCAGCTTTCAAACTTCTCTATACTCGCTTCGTTTCCCGTTAACACAGACTCATTCACTAATAAATCATCTGCATAAATAATACGTACATCAGCTGGCACAGCATCTCCAGCCGAAAGAAAAATCATATCTCCAGGTACAAGTTCTTGCACTGGTATCTCCATCATTTTCAGTTCACTATTTAGCCCTGTACTACTAGAACATTCTACTCTAGATACAGTAATCGTTTCACGTTGTAATTCATCACACACACGTTGTTTTGAAAAACCTGGAATCATGCCACCAAGCTTCATCATTACTTCTGCAAGAATTGCTCTTTTTGAAGTTAGTTCATTTCGGCCATATACTTGAATACGTTTTTGCGCCTCTTTCATTGATAGTCCGTCTCTTGTTGTTTTAAAATATGCAAATACAGATTTTACATCTCTTGTTGCAATTTCAATTAATAAATCTTTATTTTTTTGGAGCATTGTTTGTTCTTTTATTGATTTTTTATTTAGTTTATATGACGTGTTACCCACAGTTTTGTTTGCATATAACATATTATCGTCTCCTCCTTTACAACATAGGAAGAAACGCTTTGTTTCTCAATTTATCCACTTTACTGTGAAAGTGTCTAGCGCTTTATAAACGCTACATTGTGATAAATATAGAGGGAGGAACAAATCGTTTCCTGCCTACATCATATATTTTTGATTTGAAGTATATGGGTAACGGAACCGAGTCAGAATTTGACATGCTCCTCACCTCCTCGTTTAATTTTATAGTTTATACTATGAAATTACTCATAGCTTGGTAACAAAAAAGACCCCTACCCTTAAGAGAGTAGTGGCCATTACATACACAAATAAACGATTTCTAATATAATTAGAAATCTACGGACCTCTCCCTCACCGAGTTTTAGCACTGTATAGCATAGGTACATTACCAGCTACGTTAAGAAAAACCTTAATTCGATCATTCCTGTTGACCCATTGGCGTCTCTCGACATTTTTGGGCAGTAGCATTTCTCTATACAGGAGCCTCACCTAACAGAGACTTATTTTCATTACATTGAAAATGTTACTCTTATTTAAAATAGATGTCAACAGTAGCCTACAATTTTTTCAAAAGGTATGGCAAACTAACGTATATAAAGTGAAACTTTAATCAGTGGGGGTTTTGTTCATCCCCCACTGATTATTAGCCCTCACCAATCGGGCTGCCCGGCAAATAGCGGGATAAAATAAAAAACTTTACGTTTAAACGTAAAGTTTTTAATAAGTTATACAACCAGCGATTACAATCCCAATCGAAAGCGATAAAAACATAAGAAAAAGACCGACTGCTTGATTATCTTCTTCGAGACTTTTGTTTATATTAAAGCGTGGTGTAAGCCACTCAGCTAAATAAAAGACGATAATTTGAGCCAAAATCCCAACTGCTCCCCACGAAATCATATCAAGAAGTGAAATTGAATTAGCTGCTGTCGAATATAAAACAACAGCTAACCCAAGTAATCGTCCTCCAAGCACATAGCTTACCGCCTTATTTCCTTGAGCCATTAACTTAAATTCCTTTACTTTCGTTGTCACTTCCATCAAGAACAGACCTATACATAAAAGGCCGAGTGTTACTGCTAAATATAATAAAAAATTAATCATTTTTTCCCCTCCTTTTTATACCTACCGGTAAATAGTACGATTCATTTCCTGTAATCTTTTCTCCCGCACGAATACCGATACTACTCGCTTTTCCAGCAATTAAAAACGAACCAAACACATATGACAGTTTCTCGATCCCTTTTTCTGTTTCCAAGGATACGACTGGCAGTTCGGTATACTTTTGAAATATCGGCAGTGACGCTTTATACGTTTCCTGTGCATTTTGAAGCATAATATTTTCGTCTTTATCGCGAATCGTAATTGTATCTCCTTCTCTCCCAAATGAAGGTTTTTGAACGAAAGAACCTTTTCCTAAAAATAAATCTGGTTCTAAATATGTAGGTAACATATATTCTTTAATCCACTGTTGTTCCTCATTTGTATAAAAGACCTCTTCTTCTGCTAACCCCCAAATAAGACACTGAATTGATTTTGGCTGAAGTAAAAATGCTGACAAAGGATTTATTATAAAAAGCTTTCCGGCTTTTACAAGTTGTAACAGTTCCACACCTACCAAATCTCCTGTTTCAGGATCTTGATCCTCAATTAAATCTTCTATCGGATATGTTTGGCGATATAAAACATCAATCTTCGCCCCATCTTTATCGACTAGAGCATCCTTTGTAATTCTAAGTTCTGACATTGGCACTACTTTATTTTCAACATGGCATAGCTGACTTAAATACATAGTGGTATTCCAATCCTCGATATGTTCATGATGTGCTGTAAAAACAACATTTGGATTATCTAATCCCTTTGTCGCTTCCATTACTGCTTTCGTTACACCAGAAGATAGCAATCGTTCTTGATCCGAGTTTGGATCATCATAGCCTAGATTTTCACATACTTTCCCATTCATTTGAAAACATTCCACAATAAAAGTTGGTGTATCACTATTAAACTCAAGCATTTTGATTTTATTATCCTCTGTTACAGCAAAATCAAATCGCGAAATTACAGATTCAGGATAAATCCCTTTCATTCTAATGAATGATAAACTCGCGGATGGAAAGCCAAGATCTAGAAGCTGTTCGTCACTTAAATTACGCAGCAGTCTAGCAGTCTTAAAAAATATTTTCCCCATTCGTTCAGTCGCTAAGTGTAATTGGTCCAAAGTCTGATTTGTTATAGAAAAAACATGAAACAAACTATACTCACATTCATATAAATCCGACCAAAAATTCGGATATTTTAAATAAAATTCTTTTCGATCCCTTATGTATTGCGACATATTTTAGCCCCCAAATCCTCCCTTTGAACCGCTTCCAATTCCACCTTTAAATTCAGCAGACGATTGATACGATTTAAACGCCGATGAATTTTTAAAAGTGGATTTATTTTGATAGTATCGCCCACCATAGAAGTAATGCCCACGATAACCTGAACTACTATCATCACACTGCCATACCCCAAGTTCATCATCCCAATCCCAATCAGAACAACTATTATCATTCGGTTTTGGGGGAAGATCTTGTGCGCAGCCAAATAAAGTGCCAGTCATTAAAGACGTTACGACACCACCTACTAGCCATTTCGTTTTTGTCACCTTCGCACTCCCCTTTTTAAATTCTATTCCTATTATATAGGATGGCATGATAAAGTAGAAGAAAAAGGAAGAAGAGGGATTAAATGCGCTTAGAATATCGACTTAATGATGAAACGAAAGGGTATCCTGCTTTATGGAACTACGCCAATATTTCTAATTCTGAAATTATCGCACGCATGACTTGTGAATATTTTATTAAAGAGAAAAATACTTATGTTGTTACTGCAACTTCGGTTGATCCAGACGGAACAGCAGTTATTTATATTCAAAAAGAAGTTTTCGCCAATGACCCTTCAGACCCTACATACTCCCACATCGGTTTTGAAATTAGAGAACTAAGTGAAACGAGTTCAAGCTTAGTAGATAGTCAAGATGTATGGAACTACGAAGAAATTTTACCATCTCTTCATTCAGATATTATATATATTCAGCGAGACGGCATGTCTATGGAATTCTCCTTGGATTCAAGAGAGATTGATGAAGACAGAAAGTGCTACATTTATTACGGAAACTTCACAGGTGAATCAAGATAATATTGATATATCTATGCAACAAAAAAACCTTACGTATAAAACGTAAGGTTTTTATATAGCCCCACATATGCCGTTCTCTCTAGATGTCCATAAACCTGCTCTCACAGGTGGATGCTCTCACAAATGTTTGTAACTTCCTTCTTAAAAAGATGGCATGTTAGCTACATTTAAATATTGAACTTCCATATTAAACTTATTGGTTTAAGACATGCATAAGCTACGTACACCGTAGGAATTTTATATAAGGTTAGTTGAAATAAGACCCCCGCACGTGCCGCTCCTCGTAAATGTCCAAAAACCCGCTACTCGCAGGTGGATGCCCTCACAGTTACCGTACATCTTCCTCCACAAGGAAGGCTTGATGATGGTCGCTAAATATTGAGCTTCCGTATAACTAACATCGGTTTTAGACATAAATAAGTTACGTACACCGCAGGATGTATTATTTACTTGTCGTTATATTATCACATTGTTTCCAATGTGTAAAATACAAAGTTTTTCGAGCAATCTCTTGCTTGTGACCTTATTTTAATACAAATTATTTTTGCATGCAAGTGATTAATCTTCTTCTTTTGCAATTTGATTTTCTGGATAAGAAATCCAATCACTCCAGCTACCTGCATACAATTTAACATTTTGGAATCCAGCCAATTTTAACGCAATGATATTTGGACATGCCGTAACACCAGAACCACAATATACAATGGTTTCCTTATCTTTCGACAGATTTTGGAATCGTTCTTGTTGCTCAGCTTCATTCTTAAATTGTCCTGATTGCAACATTCCATCCTTCCAAAAATAGTTTGTTGCTGTCGGAATATGTCCTGCTTTATGATCGACAAGTTCCTCTACACCAGCATAACGTTTTGGCTCTCTTGAATCAATTAACGTAACATCTGCACCTGCCTGGATATTCTCTCTTACTGTTTCCATCGATACAAGCATATAATCTTGTATGTTTGTTTTAAATGTTTTTCGTATAACAACAGGAATTTCCGTTGTTGTCGGTAGTCCATTCTCTTTCCAAACCGGGAAACCACCATCTAATATATATACTTTCTCATGTCCTACATAGTTACATAACCACCATAAACGAGCAGCATTTGCACCAGCTTGACTGTCATACGCAATTACTGTCGTATGTTCATCAATACCAACCTCCGAAAGCTTGTCCGCAAACTCTTCAATGCTTGGCAACGGATGGCGGCCACCATGTTCTGCTATAGGACTTGATAAATCTAAATTCAAATCAAAATATAACGCATGAGGAATATGTTCTTCTTCATACTTTTCTCTACCCCAATTAGGATTCGCTAAATCAAAACGACAATCGATTACACGGACGTTCTCATCTTCTATATGCTCACGTAACCATTCGACTGTAACTATCATCTTTAACGACCTTCTTTCTCTTGTAAACGACTTACATACTCCATAACCATTTCTTCTGTAACATATTTACGCTGCAAGGTAACACCATTTTTTGCAAGATCATTAATTTGCTTTGTTACAACATTAATGACATCAACCGAAAATTCTTTCCCATTTGACGCAAGAGATACGGCTGCTTCAATAGCTGCTTCACGCTGCGCATCTAATTGTAAACATGCTTTTACACTTTCATTTTGTTTACGAGAATGTGCTGTAATTGCTTTATGTACTTCCATCTTCTCTTCCCCCTAAATAAGTTATACGTTCTAATTCAATTCCATTGCAAGCCGAATCATATCACGGCATACAATGCCATTTTCAATAATCTCTTCTTCATAATGCTTCGAAAAGTAATCAAAATCAATAGAAAAAATACGAAATCCACATTTTTGATATAAAGCAAGTTGTGAAACACTAGAATTGCCTGTACCAACTTCAAGTTTTGACATACCATATCCTTTAGCAGTTTCTACGGCATGCCTTAATAGCTTCTTCCCAATCCCTTTTCCTTGCAAATGCTCTGCAACCGCAATATTCATGATTTCCATCGTCTTCGGCCTTGTTTCCAAAAGAACATACACACCGATGATGCTGCCCCCTTGCTTTGCTACGTATGTTAACCCTCTTTGTACATATATAGCTATTTGCCGTTCACTTGGATCAGCAAGTAGCAATAAAGACTTCGGTATAGCCTCTTTTAAAATACGTTCTATTACAAAAGACATAAAAAATCCCCCCATCTCTATTGTTCTAAACCCTCCTTGTCTACCATAAATAATAGAAAGGAGGGATTCACCATGGACAACAATGAGAAAAAATGCAACGTCATCTCTATTGATGGAAAGAAGAAGAAAAGCGACACGTATTCCTATCCAAAATTAGTAGTTGAAAATAAAACATACGAATTTTCTTCATTCGTCTTATGCGGTGAAACACCAGATGGCAGACGACTCGTTCTTACTCATATGATTTCTACCGATGAATTTGCTGGATTTGTCAAATCTTTAGATACTGTACTGCAAAAGAAAATTGAACGAATCTTTTTCTCATAACGACTATATAACATAAATTTCTTTTTCAATCTCTACTAACTGATTGTGCAATTGTTCTTTACTTTGTTCATATAGAGATACATCGATCGTTTCAGCCAATGCAAACAATATACTTTCATAATAGTTCATTACATCTTGTTGCATCACTTTTTGGAATAAGTTCCACTTCATATCCCATTCTTGCTTATAATGATGGACAAATAAATCTTTTTCATCGGCTACATAGTTTGATACAAGCGGTTCTAATACAGATTTAGCGTCTTCTTGCATAAAAGCTTTGTCATTCTTTTCAAAAAAGCTTTTCTCATTTTTAAAATGTGCCAGTGCTTTTTTGAAATCTTTTATTTCAACTGAAGGGAACGGTTCTTTATGTGTAATATCTTTATATTCATACTCAACTGTTCCATTCATAGAAATTGATTGATTTTCTACTTTACAGTTCACTACAATTTCGTCCTTTGCACGCTTCATCGCTTCGTCTATCCATTTTTCAAGACGTAATGATGTCGCACGCATTTCTTGTAATAAATCATGCTGAATAAATGCTACTAATTCCATAACACACTGTTGCAATTGTGTTTTCACATTTCCATCCGTTCGAAGTGACGCCGGATTAATAAATTCAGTAAACACATCGTTATAACGTAGGAATAGACGCTGTTGCACGTAATAAAGCAACTCTTTCACTTCATTTTGCATCGCCTGTTCTTCAGCAAGTACACTATATGATGAAATAATATGAAGTAGTTGATCACGCTCTGCTTCATATTTTTTCGTTTGCTTCTCTTTCTCTTCATTCCCCTGCTTTGCACCATTTATCATGTTTACTAAAAGTTGATCTGCCCCTTGCAACGCACCATATAGAGCATGCACAGAAACAAGCATTAAATCTCTCATCATAAAGGACGTAAATGATTCCTCAAACTTAGTAATTCCAGAGTTTTGTAAAATACCATACTTCTCTTTTTCAACATTCTTTCCTTGTTTCTCTTCAAGCGCACATAAACTTGAAATTGCAAATAAACGCGGATTTCTAATACCGTATTGCAGTAGCTGATCTGCGATATAACCTTTTACCATTTCAAGTTCTTCTTCAGACTCTGCTAAATCCGCCGCATTAATTAAGAAGAACATTTTATCAAGGGCAAAAGTATCCTTTACACGCCCAAGCTGAATTAAAAATTCACGATCAGCACGAGAGAATACATGGTTATAATATGTTACAAATAAAATAGCATCTGCATTTTTAATATACTGGAATGCAACATCCGTATGGCGAGCATTAATAGAATCCGCTCCAGGTGTGTCTACAAGCGCTACTCCCTGCCTTGTTAAAGCACAATCATAATAAAGCTCCATATACTCAACGAAGCATGATTTTTCTTCATTCGCTACATAATCAGAGAACTCTTCTAATGTGACTTGTACTTGTTCTCCTAAATAAGTAGAAACTGCATCATACCCTTTTTGTACCGCTCGTAAAAAGCTAAATGTTGTTTTTTGCTTCCCAGTCGGTGAAGGATATTTCATAACTTTATCAATTTGTGCTAACGCCTCATCTAACGTAGTAATCTCATAATGAAACAGCTTATAAACAGCTTTCATATCTTCTAATAGAGCTTGCTTTGATTTGAATTGAACCATTACTGTTCCGTGTGGTTTTTCCTCTGTAACCGGCAAAATTTGATTAATCGTTGCCGTCGTCGGATTTGGTGATACAGGAAGTACCTTCTCACCAAGTAAGGCATTGGCAAATGATGATTTCCCAGCACTAAAAGCTCCGAATAACGCTACTGTAAATTGTTTCGTTTCCACACGACGCCTTTTTTCTATCACCTCTTGCTGTACATGTTTCAGCGCTGGCAATGGCTCTAATATCATTTCAGCTTTCTTCACTTTCTCTAATATACGCTGAATATTTAAAGCTGCCGTTCCTTTTATCTCTTCTTCATGAGCCACTACGTTATCATTTACCATTTCCTGCTCTTGTAGTGTGAATTTCTCACTAACAATTTGTTTTTCACGTTGCAATATCTCCTCTATTTGCAATCCTTCTGGTGTAGCAACACGCTCGTGCCAAACATTTTGTAAATAACTTTCATATGTCTCTAAATTGTTACTGTATTGTAATTCCGTCTCTTTTGCCGTTTGCAACATCGTATATTTTTCAATCTCTTCTTCCATACGAGCAACTGCTTCCTTCACTTTTTGCTTTAAAACAACTGCACTTTTATCAAAAATTTGCTGTGCTTTTGTAAAATAACGTTTCTTCAGTTCATTCGCTACATCCGCTGTATAAAGAAGTAAGTAATCACCTGTGAAACCTGCACCTTGTTTAATGACTTCAGCTAACATTTCTGGTCCAAAAGCAATTTCTAAAGCATATATGTCTTTCCCAATTTCCTCCGTGAACAATCCTTCTTCTTTTAAGAAGGCTACAATAAATTCTTTCACATGAAAATCAAGTTGCGTTTCAACAGTCTTTTGAAGGGCAGAATAAAACGCCTCTACACGTCTTTGTTTTTCTTGCTCCGTCTTTCCTTTCGCAAATAGCAAACCAACTTTAAACTTTGTTAATTTCGTTTCTAAATATGCATTTGCCAATTCTCTCATTTCAAATGGCATTAAATACGCGTTATCTAATATAGCTTGTAAACCTTTTATAAATTCGTTTCTCACATGAGATTCTTTACTAGCCTCGCGATGTTTAGTTTCCGTTAGCTCTTCTTTCTTTTCAACTATTTCTGAAATCAAAAGCGGTGATGCTAACTCTTCCTCATATGTCAAAAGAGCTTTTTCATTTTCAGAAACAATAAACGAGAAATGTTCTCCCATTAAATGTTCTGTTTCTCGCTCCATTCCCTCTCTTACATACTGCTCTTTTTCTTTCATAATAGAAGTAATTAATGTTTCTAAGCTTCCAATTTCATTATGTGGATGGTTCATCATTCGTAATGACGTATAATAAACTCCATCTACTTCAATATCCCAGTTAGAGAACGATTGTTTCACACTATCTTTATAATCCTCAAATGATAATTCATTTTCTTTATGTTTATCTATTTGATTTACAACGAGATAAACCGTTTTATTACGTTGTTTCAATTCTTTAACAAATTGCAAATTCACTTCCGATTGGACGTGATTATAATCCATCATATAAAAAATTACGTCTGCTAGATGTAGCGTTGATTCTGTCGCTAGTTGATGGGCATCATCTGTTGAGTCAATCCCTGGTGTATCAACTAACATAACACCCTCAGGAATTGGTGCATCATTCCGATAAATATGAACACCAATTACCTCATCGCCATCTTTACAAATTTGCTTTAATTCTTCTGCTGAATATGCACCGTCATATTCGTACTGTTCTCCAGATTTAATCGTTACAACAACACGATCAAATCCCTTTTCAATTTTAACGACGTTAGCGCTTGTCGGAATTGGACTTGTTGGTAACAACTGCGCTTTATATAGATGATTCATCATCGTTGATTTCCCTGCTGAGAAGTGACCGCAGAACGCTATCATAAGCTGCTCTCGTTTATATTTTTGAATTACTTCAAACAACTTTAAGCTATTCTCTGCATCGCCGTGTTTTTGCCACTCTTCATAAAAACAAACAAGTTTTTTCATACCGTTTGTCTGTACTATGTTTGTCATCCCCTTGTTCCCCTTTATCCAAGATGTATATACTTTTCCCCGCTAATTGCGAGCTCATAACCAGTGAGAGTTACACCTACCCATTGATTACAGTTTCACTTTACTATCATACTAAATTTTCAGCATATTCTCATTAAAAATAAAAAATCCCTTTCATTCTTTTTACAAATGAAAGGGATTTTATGTCATATCACTCATTTTGCTGTTCCTACTCCATTTAAAACATACTTTGCAATAACTGCATATACAGCAACTGTACCTGCTACTAATGCATATACCATACTCATGCACCAACCTTTTTTGATAATGATTATCACTTTTGAATACATTTTATCATTAAAGAGAATCATTATCAACACTTTTCATAAAGAAAGCTCCTTATAAGAAGGAGCTTTACTGCCTGTTTTGAAAAAGGTTAAAACTTGTTGTGCACTCTTATTATATCTCATCCTACATAACTTAACAGTTTAAAAAAATGGAAATATCCCCTACCCCCTCCATCTTACATTTTGTATAATAAAAGGGAATTACTTAACAAGGAGGAAAAAAATGACACAAAATCTCACACAAGGCGAGAGGATACACTCCATTGATATTATTAGAGGAATAGCTGTATTAGGTATTTTTCTTGTTAACTGGCCAATTATTGCCGGGGTTGACTCACGTGATATTACAGGAATTTACGAAGGGATAGACAGCTATATTCGCCTATTTTACGATATGTTTATTCAAACGAAATTTTATACAATTTTTTCGTTTTTATTCGGATTAGGTTTTTATATTTTTATGAATCGTGCTGAGGCGAAGACCGATCGTCCAAAAACTTTGTTTGTTCGCCGCTTACTTATCTTATTATTATTCGGGTTCTTACATTACGTTCTTTTATGGGACGGTGACATTTTACATACTTATGCAATTACCGGGTTTTTCTTATTTTTATTTTACAAAAGAAAGACACGTACTATTTTAATATGGTCAATTGTACTATTAAGTTTCATGCAATTGTTCACATTATTAGGTTCTCTTGTCATGTTATTAGTGCCGGTAGATGAACTAGGCCTTTCCATAGCCATTATGCCGTTAGAAAACTGGGGCTTACAAATTACAGACAGATTCTATTCTTTCTATTCTGAAGCAATAAGTAACAGTCTTATTATGCTTCCTGAAACACTAGGATTGTTTTTACTCGGATTATATACCGGTAAAAAAGACATTTTCCGCCGTGCTAAGGAATTAGATCCAAAACTTAAAAAATGGCAAATCATTATGTTCATTTTAACATTACCGATGTGGTTTATTATGGTTTACTTCTTTATGAACAATCAACCATACACACCATTTTCACTTATGGGCATTACGATGATAAGCGGAAAGACATTGTTCATCTTCTACATTGTCACGTTAATGCGTTTATTACAAAAAGAAAAATGGCAAACGTTATTACGTCCATTCCAATACGTTGGACGAATGGCATTAACAAATTACATCTCGCATACAATTGTTACATTACTTGTATTCGGGCTATTGTTTAAAAATGATTATCTGGCTCCACTATGGGTTGGACCACTATTCTGCATTAGTTTCTACACGTTACAAATCTTTATTAGCCGCTGGTGGCTTTCACATTACCAATACGGACCACTTGAGTACATTTGGCGTCTTGGTACTTACGGGAAAATGATGCCACTTAAAAAGAAAAGCAAGGTCTCATAACGAGACCTTGCTTTTTTACGCTTCTCTTACTGCACTTTGCATAGACACCGGCTCTTCTTTTACTTTCACTTTACGCTGCGGCACCATATTAAATACGATATTTAAAAGTACTGCTGACGCACTTCCAAGTACAATTCCGTTATCTGTTAAAATACGAATGTTTTCAGGAAGTTGTGAGAATAATGTAGGAACAACTGTAACCCCAAGCCCAATTCCGACAGAACATGCAACAATTAATAAGTTTTCTTGTTTGCCAAAATCAACGCTACTTAACATTTTAATACCATATGCCATTACCATACCGAACATTGCGAGCATAGCACCGCCAAGTACTGATTTCGGAATGATTGTTGTAATAGCTGCGATTTTAGGAATGAATCCAAGAACGATTAACATACCACCGCAAGTATAAATAATAACGCGATTTCTTACTCCAGTTAATTGAACAAGTCCTACGTTTTGAGAGTAAGTTGTATATGGGAACGCGTTGAAAATACCACCTAACACCATCGCTAATCCTTCTGCTCGATAGCCCTTTGTTAATTCTTTTTCACCGATTTTTTTATTGCAAATATCAGATAATGCAAAGTATACACCCGTTGCTTCTACAATCCCTACACAAGCGACGAGAATCATCGTAATAACTGGTGTTAATTCAAATGTTGGTGTACCGAAGTAAAATGGTTGAATACCATGGAACCAATCAGCCTCTCCAACCGCTTGCAAGCTTACTTTCCCCATAAACGCTGCAACGATTGTACCGAACAATAGACCTAGTAAAATAGAGATTGAACGAATAAATCCATCAAAGAAACGATACATAATGATGATAAATAGTAACACACCAAATGCTAATGCTAAATTTTCAAGACTACCGAAATCCTTACTTCCTACTCCTCCAGCCATATCATTAATTGCTGCTGGAACAAGTGTAACTCCAATTACAGTAACAACAGATCCTGTTACAACAGGTGGAAATAGTTTTACAAGCTTTCCAAATAATTTCGCAAAAATAACAACGAATAACCCAGCAGCAATAATTGCTCCATAAATAGAAGACACACCGTATTGTTTTCCAATCGCAATCATCGGTCCAACGGCTGTAAATGTACAACCGAGTACAACGGGAAGTCCAATACCGAAAAAGCGATTTGATAATGCTTGTAAAATTGTCGCAACGCCGCACATTAATAAATCAATTGAGACTAAATATGTTAATTCTTTTTGATTTAAACCAAGTCCACCGCCCACAATAAGCGGAACGATAATTGCTCCAGCATACATTGCCAGCATATGCTGCATACCAAGCGATGCAATTTTAAATGGATGCTGCTTCATCGTTTATTTCACCTCCGCAGTTTCTTGCTGTACAAATGTAACTGTGCCGTTATCAAGTGATGCAATTTCTGCTAGTGATTCAACACGAACGCCTTGTTCACGAAGCTTCTTTCCTCCATCTTGAAATGCTTTTTCAATAACAATTCCAATTCCTGCAATACTTGCTCCTGCTTGCTCTACCAAACTCATTAAACCTAAAGCAGCCTGACCGTTTGCTAAAAAGTCATCGATGATTAGCACGCGATCATTTTCATCAATATGATTTCGAGATAATGAAATTTCATTTGTTTCTTGTTTTGTAAATGAATATACGTTTGCAACGTACATATTATCTTGTAACGTTAACGATTTACGTTTTCGTGCAAAAATTACTTTTACACCAAGCTCTAATGCAGCCATAACCGCTGGTGCAATGCCTGAAGATTCAATCGTCACGATTTTTGTAATGTTCTCTTCTTTAAAACGTTTGGCAAATTCTTTTCCGATTTCTTGCATAAGTACTGGATCAATTTGGTGATTTAAAAATGCATCCACCTTTAATACATCACCAGATAAAACCTTTCCTTCGTTCAAAATCTTTTCTTGTAATACTTTCATGTTTGTTCCCCCTCTTATGCAATAAAAAAACTCCAAAAGCCGCCACCACTCGTTACAAGTGAGAGACGCGCTTTTGGAGTTTCGCAAAAAAGAATGCTAAACAAGCAATTATATTCGTCCTCACTCATAGTCAAAGTATTTACGGTACTTCGGTAGAAACTTGCAGGCCATATCCCCGCGATTATATGAGTGTAGCTAACTATTTATTTTATAGAAGGATTATAACGTACTTTTTATGCTTTGAAAAGCATTTATCAAAAAAACACGTACAAATTTTTAAAAACCACTATTTTTGTTCGAGTTTTGCAAACTCTTTCATTTCCAATTACAACTTCGTTAAAATGATTGGCCCATCTTTTGTAATCGCAATTGTATGCTCATATTGAGCTGATAATTTCCCGTCCATCGTTCGTGCAGTCCACCCATTTAAATCTACTTTAGAATATCTCATACCTATATTTACAATCGGTTCAATTGTAATTACCATTCCTTCTTGTAACTGAGGTCCTTGTCCTTGTTTCCCAAAATGAAAAATTGCTGGTTCTTCATGAATCTCTTTACCAATTCCATGTCCCGTAAAGTCTCTTGCGACAGAAAAACCTTCATTTGTTACATAACTTTCAATTGCATAGCCAATGTCTCCTACATGATTACCAATTACCGCCTGATCAATTCCTTTATACAAAGCATTCTCAGCTACTAACAACAACTTTTCTGCTTCATCAGAAACTTTTCCAACTCTATACGTCCAAGCAGAATCTGAAAGACCCCCATTTAAGTTTACTACCGTGTCAATTGTTACAATATCACCCTCAGTTAAAGGAACATCGGCCGGAAACGCATGACACATTTCATCGTTTACAGATGCACATATCGCATATGGATACCCATTGTAATCTTTCTGTTCAGATGTGGCACCATGCTTTTTTAAATACATTTCAACAAACGTATTAATCTCTTGCGTCGTTATACCTGGCTTTATCATTTTCGCAATTTCTTTATGACATGAAGCAAGTAATTTTCCAGATTCATGCATCAAATCTATTTCATTTTTCGTTTTAATTGTAATCATACTACCTCTACCTTTCCTTGCTAAACCTACTATTCGCTACTAAACTTCTATCATACACATCCTTTACGAAAATTTCAAAACCCTCTATTACATACAACAAGTACAAAAATATGTATCATATATTTCTAAATCAAAATAAAAAACAGAAGACCCCTCTGTTTTTTAATCATGTTTACATATGTAGTTCATTTTCAAAAACTCAAAACAACTACCATTTGTTTTCTGTATAAACGTTCCAACCGCCTCAAATCCTGCTCTTTTATACACTTTGATTGCTCTCTCATTAAATGTCGCTACTGATAGTGTTATATAATTGCATCCGTATTTTTCTTTGCTAAAAGCTAGTCCAGCATTCACGAACTGTAAACCAAATCCATTGCCAGTTATATCAGGTCTCATTCCAAGTCCTATATCAACCGTTCCATTATTTATTTTACAAATAGTAAAAAAACCAACGAGAATGCCATTTTGCTTCACTGAAAATGTATGATTCCCTCTACTCTCATCATGTAAAAATTCAGCTAAATCTTCTTCATCTGCCTCTATATCATAAAAAGAATATTTCCCTTCATAATGCCAGTTATACGCAATTTCCTCCGCTTCTTCTTGCTTCATTACTGTATATGTATAACCCATTCTCCCATCCCCTTTAACAAAAAGAGCTGCAATTAAGCAGCTCTTTTTTTACAACTCATAAATCGCTCTATATTTCGCTTCTAAATAATCGGCTAAGTAGTTTGCATTTAAGCCTTCACCTGTTACATCTTCTAAAATTTCAAGCGGCTTTTTCGTTTTACCATATTGGTGAATATGTTCTGTTAACCATTCACGAATCGGTGTTACCTTTCCTTCTTCTAATAATGCATCAAAGTTCGGAATGTCTTTTAACATTCTTTGCTTAAATTGCGCTGCATACATGTAACCAAGCGCATAAGATGGGAAATATCCAAATGAGCCACCAGCCCAGTGAACATCTTGCAATACACCTTGCGCATCATTTTCCGGACGAATTCCTAAATATGCTTCCATCTTATCATTCCAAGCTGCTGGTAAGTCCTTCACTTGTAATGTACCATCAAATAATTCTTTCTCTAATTCATAACGCACCATAACATGAAGCGGGTATGTAAGCTCATCTGCTTCTATACGAATGAATGACGGCTTCGATTCGTTAATTGCATCATAAAACTCATCGACTGACATATCATCAAATTGACCATCGCTATACTCTTTTAATAAATCATAATTTTTCTTCCAGAATGATTTATTACGGCCGATAAAGTTCTCAAAGAATAATGATTGTGATTCGTGAATACCCATAGATGTACCACTGCAAAGTGGTGTACCTTCAAATTGTTCTGCAATGTTTTGTTCATATACTGCATGACCACATTCATGAATTGTTCCAAATACAGCCATACGGAAATCTTTTTCATCATAGCGTGTCGTAATACGAACATCCCCTCTATTTAATGTAATTTCGAAAGGATGTACTGTTTCATCAAGACGACCTGCTTCAAAGTCATAATTCAATTGCTTTAATAGTTCTAATGTAAAGTTCTTTTGTTTTTCTTTTGAAAATTGTTCCGATAAAGCACTTGTTTTTAATCCTTTTTTAGACTCAGAGATTTCTTTTACAAGCGGCACGATACGCTCACGAAGTTGACCAAATACGTGATCTAAAACTTCTACTGTAATACCTGGCTCATACATGTCTAATAATGTATTGTATTTATATGTCTCATAACCCCAATATGTAATAAATTTCTTTTTAAATTCAACAATTTTTTCTAAGTACGGGCGGAACATTTCGAAATCAGATTTTTCGCGAGCTTCTTCCCACACACTCTCTGCTTTCGCTTCTAATTTCACATAAGCCTCATATTCAGCTTGTGGAATTTTTTTATTTCTATCATATTCTTTCCGACACTCTTCAACCATTTTCTTCGTCGTTTCAGAAAGTTTATCTTCACGTATTAAAGCTTCAAGTTCTGTTAAATAGTTTCCCATCTCATCTGAAGTCGACATAGCAAACACTTCTGACGAAAGCATACCAATTACTTCTGAACGCTGATCTACACCTTTTTTTGGTGCACCTGTTCTTAAATCCCAAAACATTAAACTTAATGCTTCTTCGTAATTCTGTATCTTCTTCACGTATGTTAAAAATTGTTTTTCTACCTCATATGTAGCAACTGTCATCGTATAAAAGCCTCCTTTTTCTACCTCAAACTTAATTCGACACGGAAACATAAATTCCTTTTATAATAGAAAAAAAGCTTGGCAAGCGCCAAGCTTTCTCCTTATAATTCTTTACCTTCTACTGGCAGTACATTTTTCACAGCTGCAACTACTTTCTCATCTTCTGAATCAGATAAGAAGATTGATATAGCACCTTTATCTTCACTTGTACGAATCAAACGCCCAATTCCTTGACGAAGTCGTAAAATCATATATGGTACATCTACATCCCAGAATGAATCATTTACGTGCTTACGTTTCGCTTCAAACACAGGATCGTTTGGAGGGAATGGTAATGACCAAATAATAACGTGTGATAATGATGAACCAGGAATATCTAAACCTTCCCATAAATGAACCGCACAAAGTACAGTCTCTTCTTCATTTTGGAAACGAGAAACGAGCTGGCTAATTTCCTGATCTCCTTCATATAAGAACGGAACCGACATTTGCTCCTTACTTACATACTCTTTGAACGCTGCAAGCTCTTGCGTTGTACGGAATAATACAAGCGTACGTCCATTTGTTTTTTGTATATTTTCAAGTGTATATTGACACTTTCTTTCCCATTCATTTTCTTTCGTATGCGATAGTAAGTTTACTGCCATTTGCTCTTCGTAATCAAACGGTGAAGCAACTGAGAATGATAAGTAATCTTTTACCCCTAGGCTATTAGCTGTAAACGCGAATGAATCATTGTTCGATAATGTCGCAGAAGAGAAAATATACGGTATTTTCTTCGAGAACACTTTCTCTTGTAATACTTCTTCAACTGCACGCGGCATAATCACTAACGTGAAGGCACCATCACCTTCTTCACCCCAAGTAATTACATTTTTCTCGTGCATGAACAGACGAAGTGAATGTTCTAATACATCTAAATGCTCATCAACAATATTTAAATCATACGTGTTTACTGTATGCATTTCACTTTCGAATACTAATGCATCTCCAACTTCACCAATTTTTGCATAAAGTCGTTTCGCTTCAGCTGTTACTTTTTCTGTCACAGTAATTTCTAAACGATCAGAACCGGCAATTTCTTTTTTGTTTTCTTGTAACACATCAAAGAATCGCTCTGTTTGCCAAATTGTTTCTTCTACTAAATGTGCAAACTCCTCACGAATATCGTTTTGTAGCAATCTCGTTAAAAGTTGCTCCATCATCGTTTGCTTTAAACGGTATGTTAAAGCTTTTTGAGCTGCATATTCTACAAGATGTCCTTCATCGAATACAACGCAGCTACTTTCTGGTAATAACGGAATTTGCCCTTCACGCTTACGAGCATCGTACGTCCAAATATGATCCATATAGAAATCTTGAGAACAAATAATTAAATCTGCTGCTTTACGATAATGTTCACGAGAAAGAGTTTGTCCACAACGATGACGAGAATCACAAGTAAAGCAATCTTGGAAGTAATCCCAATTTACTTTTGACCATTCTTCGTCATTTAAAAGTGGAAATTCTTTTCTGTCACCATAGTGAGTAAAGTTTTGCATCGTACCATGATCGAATACAAACTGTGGTAACTCGTAATATACGTCTTCAATTACTTCTGGAGCTCGTCCACTCATAACATCTTCAAGTTTACGTAAGCATAAATAATTATCCATTGATTTTGCAAGCCTTACATCAACAGATAGCCCTAATGCTTCAGATAACTTAGCGATGTCCCCTTCTTCTTTTACAAGCTGCTCAATTAACGTTTCATCTGCACAAGCAATAATAGCTGGTTTCCCAGTATAACGCGCGTAACAAATTGCATATAGAAGATATACAATTGTTTTCCCTGTTCCTACACCAGCTTCTGCGAACATAACTTTCTTTTCTTGGAAAGCGCGTTCTAACTGAAACGCCATAAAAATTTGTTCATCACGCTCTTCAAAGCCTTTTTCCGGAAGGATGTCGTAAAACACATCTCCAATCCACTCATTCAACTTATCATAAAAATTATCTTGTTTTCCTACTTCAAATGGTAATCTCTTCTCAGTAAACATCCTTAGCCTCCAACCAAAAAGTTTTTCTATAAAAAATAATAGCAACTGCTACGCATATGTATGCATTTGCTTTCCCCTGTTGCAATACATAGAAATTCACGAAAAAAAATTTTCCTTTCGAAAAAGGAAAATTTTCTTCTATATTAATGACTTTAAATACCGTTTATCAATCGCTGTTTCATGTGAAAGAGCTGACAAATATTCTTCTTGTGCTTTTTGTATTTCATCTACAATCGCACCTTGACTATCCACTTCTTTTCCGAGCTCATCATACGTACGGTGAATAGCTTTTTGAATCATTGATAATTGGAAATTATCCATATCACTTCCTCCTTTACGCATTACATAATAGCCAGTATATGCGCGCTGGAGGAGTTTTATACTATGAATTACGCGGTGGACGTTTTCCGAAGTATTGGTAGTAATCTGTACGGATAAATCCGTTAAATAGTTTACGCTTCTTCGACGCATCTTTTCCGTAACACTTCTCAAATGCTTCGTAGCTTGTTAATACATACGCTGACCATGTATCTAACGGGCGGAATACTTGTCCCATTTCTTTATACAGTTGTTCAACGAGTGCTTTTTCACTTAAACGTTCTCCGTATGGAGGATTCGTTACAACGTAGCCATAATCCTCTTTTGTTGTGAAATCTTTTACTTGCATTTGTTTAAATGTAATTAAATCGCTTAAGCCTACTTCTTCTGCGTTATCTTGAGCAACTCGAATCATACGATGATCAATATCTGATCCAATGATTTGTAAGCGTTGATCATAGTTCGCTAAATCTTCAGCTTCTTGACGAGCTTCACGCCAGTTTTGTTTACCTACCCAGCCCCACTCGTCAGATGCGAAACCACGGTTAAATCCTGGTGCAATGTTTTGTCCAATTAATGCTGCTTCAATCGGAATTGTACCTGATCCACAGAATGGATCAACAAATGGACGATCTGGCTTCCAGTTTGTTAATTTAATTAAAGACGCAGCTAATGTTTCTTTTAACGGAGCTTCCCCTTGATCCATACGGTATCCACGTTTATGAAGTCCAACACCACTCGCATCAATTGTTAATGTTGCAATATCCTTGAGCATTGCAATCTCGATACGGAATAACGGACCATCTTCTTCAAACCAAGTTGTACGTTTATATGTTGTTTTTAATTTTTCAACGACAGCTTTTTTAACGATACGTTGGCAATCCGAAACACTGAATAATTCAGATTTTAAAGATTTACCGATAACAGGGAATTCGCCATTCTCTGGAATATAATCTCCCCAGTTTAATGCTTTCGTTTTTTCAAATAGCTCATCAAATGTTGTTGCTTTAAATTCGCCAACTTTAATTTTTACACGGTCCGCAGTACGCAACCATAAATTCGTACGACAAATCGCCTTTTCATCTGCTTCAAATGTTACTTTGCTGTTTTCTACTTGACATTCATAACCAAGATCGCGAACTTCTCGGGCAACTAACGCTTCAATACCCATTGCCGCTGTTGCAATTAAAGTAACTTTTCCCATTTGCATTCACCTCTTATGTATATTCAAACAATAATTAATAGCAATTGGTCCTATTAATCATTACATTTTACGAAAAATTTTCTCATTAACCATTTTAACTCATACTTTACAACTTCATACAAATAAAAAGCCCTCCTCTAACAAAGGAGAGCTGAGTTATTTCATAGTTGGTTCATAACGTTCTGTAAGCCATGTTCTGTTCCTTTGTACTACAAACGGCCCACGCCTCGTACTCCGGTGGCAATCATCTATCTACAGGTTATAAAACCTGTCCTTTCCCGTCGTTCATTTCCTTGGAAAAGATTCCCCTACCATTATTTGGGTTTCTCGCTCGTGGGGTTTACCTCGTTCCACTCCTATCATTTCTTCAAGGACTTCGTCACTGTGGCACTTTAAAGGTAGTCAAACCATATCCGAAAGGACTTAGGTTTTTTCCCTGCCGTTAAACCAGCCTTACAGCCAGAATACCCTAGCTTATGAATTGGCTAGGCACGAACACTACAGCCATCTCAGGCCGTGCGAGCATGGACTTTCCTCTACAACGTTGGCGTTGCAGCGATTACCCAAACGTTATGACATCCATTAGTATAGTGGAAACAAAAAGATTTTGCAACGTTTTTTTCTATGTAAAACGCTTAAACCTTTTCCCACCTTACATCATTCGTATAACTTACTTCCAAATACAGCTTTTTCTAAGTTAGATAAGCGTTTTAAAATATCCGTATTCGTGTTGTTATAAACCGGTTGTGCAACTGGTGTTTGTACAGGTTGTTGTGGAACTTGCGTTACTGCTAGTTTTTGTTCCTCTAATTCACGCTTTAAACGAGCATTTTGTTGCTTTAATTGCTCAAACTCTTTGTGGAAAGCTTCATAGTCTTTAATGATCATATCAAGAAACTTGTCTACTTCTTCTTGCTGATAACCTCTCATACCTGTTTTAAATTCTTTTTCTAAAATATCTTTCGCTGTTAATTTAATTTTATCCGAAATCATTTTCTTCACCTCAAATTTTTACCAAAACTTTCATTAACTAAATTTTTTCAGAAACAATGCTTTTTGTCAATCATATATACGAGTACTATATTACATATTACTCTGCATTATTCCACTGTTCCTCTTCTATTATATCTTGTAAATCAGAAAAAAGAATGAAATAACTGTGATAATTTTCTATTTCCCCTTTTTTCTTTGCTGCTTCTACAATATATTTGGGACTTCCTGGTTTTTCTTCATCATATACCGCTAAAAGCGCATCACTTTTTTCAATAAAAAATTGATTTTTTAATTTAAATTGTTCTGGGCTTTCATACTTCCTTTTCGTGATACTATCAATATGGTCTGCTTGAGAAAGAATAAATTCGTAATATTCACGATTATCTTCTTTCCAATTTTCTTCTTGTTCTAAAAACGGAGTGAATACCGCTAATTTTAAATCTGGATATTCTACTTGAATTTCAAAAACAACTTCAGCAGCCCATAATTCTACACCTAACTGGCCGCTTATTATAACCCACTCTAAACCATCTTCTACAAAAGTGGTTAATTTACGGTATAATGCCTTTTTTATACACTCCACCCCTGGATGATCATTTTTAAATATTCCAAGTTCAAATGGCTTATATCCTGTTACTGCAATAACTTTCATATCAACACTCCAATTACAAAAAAAGAACTAGCATTTCGCTAGTTCTAACATATCATTTACTTTTTAAACATTCCACCAACGTTTGGTCCAATATTTGGACCGAATGGTGATACGTTTGGTCCAATATTCGGTCCGAATGGTGATACGTTTGGTCCAAACGGAGATACATTTGGTCCTGGACCAAATGGAGATACGTGATGTCCATGATGTCCATGATGTCCATGACCACACGGTCCACATCCACCGCCGAATCCTGGGTCGATTGGGTCCACAACATTTACATTTGAATTTGTTTGTGGGAAGAAGTTTTGGTTTTTAATTTGTTGATGATGTACATGTGTTGTATGTGTTGGGAAAATGTGTGGCACCACCGTTGTTGAAAAAGAGTGTGTTACGCATTGTTTCGTCGGATGAACGACAGGAGCAGTTGTACAAATAGGTCCTACAGGCTTATGCCCTCCAAAACAAGGATGACAATGATGCATAGTTTTTTCTCTCCTCTCTCGTTAAAAAAATCTGATTACACTTTACAGTATGAGAAAAGAGAGAAAGCCGATTGTTATATATACCCATTTATTACAAGGAAATTTGTCTAGTCCTTTATTTCATATACAATACTTTCATAGACAACCCTCCAACATTACTTACCAAAGAAGCCTCCAACTTGTTTTACAATACCTGTCACCTGATTCATCGCATTCATCATCTGGCCAGCTGTGTTCATCATTTTATTTACATCATAGTTACCATCTGATGTTTTAAATTGAGAAACAAAACTAGAAAACTGACTTGGCTGTTGTTGCTTTTGTTTACTCTGTGTCGGATACGGTTGTTTTGGTGGATAAAACATCCCTTGTTGATTAGCATAGGGCGCTTGTGGTGGCATATAATATTGTGAATTCATATAAGGCTGCTGCTGTTGTTGATTCATGTATGGTTGCTGAGCTTGTGATTGTTGAGCTTGATTCACATAAGGTTGCTGCTGTTGTGGTTGTTGGGCCTGATTTACATAAGGTTGCTGCTGTTGTTGAGCTTGATTCATAAATGACACTTCAAACGGTTGATAATAATTTTGATTTCCATAATAAGGCTCGAAAGGATACATATTATACCGTAAATATGTATCCGTATTATATTGGTACATATTTTGCTGTGCATATGGATACGTTTGCTGATATACGTTAGATTGTTGAAACATGCATTCTCTCCTCCTTTACATAAGTTTCTACATATATAATATGTACCTATAAAATAATATGTGTGATGGAGTATCTGTCTATTTTTGTCGGAAGTTTAAATTTTTAAAAAATTAAAAAAGAAAACCCTTCCATGCTATGATAATTAAGAAGAAGATTCTCATGGGGGAGGAATCAACATGGTATTAGGGGATTTAAAACAAGCGTTTTCTCAAAAAAAGGGGTATTGCACAGAGAATGCAAATGAATTATTAGACTTTGCGAGACATTGGTATCTCGAAGGAAAAATATGCATATCAGATTATCGAACATTAATAAAAGAATTAGAAATAAACGGCGCAACAAAACCTACAACAATGACAGAAGCATAAAAATAACAAGAGGGTTCTCCCTCTTGTTATTTACATTGCTCAACTATATTTTGCAAAGTATACGAAACGGCTTGGTGTGTTTCAAAGAATCGTTTACCTTTACCTTTATTTACAAAGCATTGTAACACATTCGTTTGTAAATTATCGTATACTTGATCAATTTGCTGTACATGTATATACTTTGGCTTTTCTTCTTTAATCCACGTATAAGCTAATTCTTTCCACTTCTCTAATTCCTCATCTACCATATCTACAAACGGTTTCATATCCTTATAAAAGTCGTATTCGGTTAGTTCTCTTTTTTTTACATTCGCTTCATTATTATACTGCATGAGTTTTTCTGAAGACTGTATTAATGATTCATTCTTCATTTCTTTCCCACCTTATTATGCACTCACTACGACGTTTTGAAATGTCTTTACCCAATTCCCTTTTTCTTCGTGATGCACTAATTTATTTTCCATATGTTCAATATGCATTTCTGTTATTTCTATCTTATTGCATATTTTTTCACTCGCATCCTTTAATGCATGATTCATTCTAATCCCTATATTCATTTCCAGCAAATCGAGAGAACTTAACATTTGATCCATTTTTTTCATTACATCTTCCTTCTGAACCATCGCCATATACAAAACGCCTCCTTCTTTGCTTTTCCTTTGTCATGTAATTTCGCCGAATGATTCACCACTCCTGCCCACATGACAAAACTAGTTGTTATTCGTCAAAGAAATCATTTCGTATGTCATTTATAGAAATGGTAACAATACAAAAAGGAGGTGTATTACAATGGCAAAGAACAAAAATGAAAAAAAGAAAAACCAAAACAAACAACAAAATAAACCTGAGACTGGCAATCCAAAGCTAGATGGTCCAAACTTCCCTGCTACATAAAGCGAGACTTTATTACGAACAGGTAGATTTCAAATCATCCTTAATCTCCTACTAGCATTACGTTTTGAAATTAAAGTTGTAGCACGCATAGCAGGATTGTTTCAAATTAAGAAGTCCCGTCTTCAAAATGGAAGACGGGACTTCTTTTTTATTATATCATGAACTCATCCATCCTTTTAGCAAAACGATTTACGATAGATAGCCTATAGATTTGTTCTCTCTTTCTTCTATACCATTCTGTTATATTAACTTCCTCTTTAGGTTCTTCAAGTACAAATAGCACATTCATTTTCATATTTGCACAAAACCAATCTCTCATTTTTATTTCTTCATGTAAAATAACAGGATAAATATCTCTAAGTGTTGGCGTATAAGACTTTCGAGTTTCCTGTGCGTAAACTTCATAATCTTCTCTAGACCCAGTATGTGTAGTTTGCAATGCAAACTTATAAAACGAACCATTATAAATTGGATGAAATAATAACCATGCTAATTTTTTTCCTAGTTCTATACGCTGTTGTAACGTTTCAAATTGATAAACCGAAAATCCATACATCCTCCCTTCAATTGTTGGGAAGATAACTGCACTAATATGAAATCTTTCTTGTACTTTAAAAAGTGCAGTATGGAATACATGTTTTTTAAAAAATGTGTTCTCAATGACTGGTTTTTGAATTTTATTTTGTTCATTTATAATAAGCGCTGTCATAAGCCTATTCATATCTCTTCTTTCCCAGAAAAGTAACCATTCTTTTTCCATAAAAATTGATACGCTGAAATATTGCAACAAATGAAAGAGAGGTGCCCGTCTCTTCTTACTTTCCTCATACAATAATAGCTGAGGAAATGCATCTAAGAAAATAATCCAATTAGCTTGTTCGTACAGAAGAAATAAATGTTTTTTTACCGTTTCAGGTAATACAGTGGCATAATATCTCCCTTCTAAATCAGTCATATTCCATCCCGCATTTCTCGAAACCATACTCGCTAAAAAGGCCCACCTGATTTCACTATTTCTTAAATAATATTCGTGATAAGATTGTGTCCGAGAAATATTGTCCACATTAGCTATTTCTGTTTTCTTTTTAATATTGCGAATGATCGCTTTTTCTTTCTCTGTACAAAAATTTTTTTCTCGATTTTGTTTAATTTTCATATAATCATTCCATGTAAACATAAATAAGTCATCATACCTTTCATCAAAAAGGTCACATCTTTTTTCATTTTTTGATATAATCACCTTTGTAAGTAATTCTTAGCAAGTTGGGAGTGGACACACTATGACCATTCGTTACCCAAATGGAAAAAGGTATAATCAAGCTTCACAACCTCAAAAAACACCTATAAAAACACATACTTATAGTAATAGAGGTATGTCCCTTGAAGAGGAATTGAATGAAACAAATCAATATTACTTAACCCATAATATTGCATGTGTACATAAAAAGCCTACACCTCTTCAAATTGTAAAAGTAGATTACCCCGCTCGAAGTGCTGCAGTGGTAAAAGAAGCGTATTTTAAACAACCTTCTACGACAGATTACAACGGTGTATACAAAGGGAAATACATCGATTTTGAAGCAAAGGAAACAAAAAATAAAACTAGTTTCCCACTTCAAAACTTCCACCTTCATCAAATAGAACATATGAAGCAAGTGGTTGCTCATAATGGAATTGCATTTGTCATTATTAAATTTACACTTTTTGATGAATTTTATTTATTAGATGCAAAACATATTATTGCATTTTGGAATCGTCAAAATACAGGTGGACGCAAGTCGATTACGAAAGAAGAAATAGAAGAGCATGGATCCTTATTATCATGCGGTTATCACCCTCGGATTGACTATATCCGTGTACTAGACACGGTTTATTTTTCGTGATAGAGTCATCACTAAGGCTCTTTTTTCGACTTTTGGGGGAGAGAATGAAAGGTAGGAGAAAGTATAATGTCAGATAATTATCGTTCTCGTACAGAACGAAATCATGTAAAAAATCAAGAGAAAAAAACAAATAAAGAAGAAAAACCAAAGAAAAAAGGCTCCTTTTTCAAGAAATTCCTTATAGGTTGTCTACTTCTTGGTATCGTTGGTCTTGTAGCCGGCGTTTCCGCTTTCTTTGTTATGGTAAAGGACGCTCCAAAATTAGATAAATCCAAACTTGTTAATCCTTTATCAACAAAGTTTCTTGATAAAAACGGAAATTTCTTCTATGAATACGGTGCTGAAAAACGAACGCATGTTACTTATGATCAAATTCCAAAAGTAGTTGAAAATGCATTCCTTGCAACTGAGGATTCGCGTTTCTATGATCATAATGGAATTGACTTTAAACGAACTACAAAAGCAGTTATGGAAAATGTCACTGGTGGTTTCGGTTCCCAAGGTGGTAGTACGATTACACAGCAAGTCGTTAAAAACTATTTTCTAACGATGGACAAAACTGCTAAAAGAAAAGTGCAAGAATGGTACTTATCTTACAAATTAGAGCAACAATACTCTAAACATGAGATTTTAGAAATGTACTTAAATAAGATTAATTTAGGTAACCGTTCATACGGTATTGCGACAGCAGCGCAAAAATATTATGGTAAAGATTTAAAAGACTTGCAATTACATGAAGCTGCTATGCTCGCTGGTTTACCCCAAGGTCCAAACATTTATGATCCAACAAAAAAGGAAAATGTTGAACGAGCAACAAATCGTCGTAATGTCGTATTATCATTAATGAATCGACATGGTTATATAACAAAAGAAGAAATGAATAACGCCGTTAAGATTCCAGTAACTGAGGGCCTTCAACCGTCTTCAGAAGTAACTGAGATGAAGTATCAAGCATTTTTAGATGCGGTTGTAAAAGAAGTTGAAAAAGAATATCCTGATGTAAATATCGGTTCAGATGGTTTAACGATTCATACAACACTTGATCAAGATGCTCAAGATTACGCCGACAAAATTATGGATGGCAATCTTATTAAGTATCCGGACGATCAATTCCAAGGGTCATTCGTATTTATGGATACACAGTCTGGAGAAGTTCGAGCAATTGGTGCTGGACGTAAAGAAAGTAAGTCTACTTTCAAAGGTCATAATATGGCAACTGATTTAAAACGCCAAGTTGGTTCAACAATGAAACCAATTTTCGACTACGGTCCGGCAATTGAAAATTTACAATGGTCTACATACCATCAATTAAACGACTCAGAGTATACGTATTCCAATGGTAAGAAAATACAAAATGCAACAAAGAGTTACAAAGGTGACGTTTCACTACGTGAAGCTTTGAAAAAGTCATTAAACATTCCAGCTTTAAAGACAGCACAAACAGTTGGTCTTAATAAGTCAAAAGAATTTGCTGAAGGTTTAGGCATGACCTTTAAAGAAGGAAAAGTCTACGAATCAACAGCAATCGGTAGTAACGATAGTTCTCCATTAGAAGTAGCAGGTGCATATGCAACCTTTGGTAATAGTGGTAACTATAATAAACCACACTTCGTAAAAGAAGTAACCTTCCCGGACGGGAAAAAGAAAAGCTTTAAACCGAAAGAACATCGCGCAATGCAAGACTATACAGCTTATATGGTTACTGACGTTCTTCGTGACGTAGTAAAACCTGGTTCTGGTGGTACAGGTCCAACAGCATACGTTTCAGGTGTTGACGTAGCAGGTAAAACAGGAACACAAAACTTTGATGAATCAGTTCTTCAAAAATATGACATCCCAGCTGATGCAAACAGAGATAGCTGGTTTGCTGGATATACGCCACAATACACAATGGCTGTTTGGACCGGTTACGAAAAAGATGGTCCAAAAAATTATGTTAGCGATCGCTCCACTAGAATTGCACAGCAAATGTTCCAAGTAATGATGAGCAAATTCGCTACAGATAAATCACGCTTTGAACGTCCTTCTTCTGTACAAGAAATAAACGGAGAGTTATACGTAAAAGGTGCGAAAAAAGATGCAATTAAACAAATTAAAGTAGATGCTCCTAGTGGTCTGAATGTCACTTTTGATGGCGCTAGCACAGTTACACTAAACTGGTCTGGACCAGCAGAAGTTGATGCATATGCAGCCAGCTATAAAGCAACTGACGGTTCAAGTGGTAGCCTATCAATAAGTGGTACGACAGCTACTCTTGGTGGTATTAAACCAGGTGTTACTTACAGCTTCTCTGTAGTAGCGAAAAAAGGCACTGGAACAAGCCCAGCAGTTGGTGCATCCTTCACTGCGCCTGGCGGAACTCCAGATGCGAAAAAAGCTGAAGAAGATGCTAAGAAAAAGGCCGATGAAGAAGCTAAGAAAAAAGCTGATGAGGAAGCCCAGAAAAAGGCTAATGAAGATAAAGTAAAACAAGACGAAGCTAAGAAAAAAGCTGATGAAGAGGCTAAGAAACAACAAGAACAGCAACAGGAACAACAACGTAAACAGCAAGAAGAAGCTCAAAAGAAAGCTGATGAGGAAGCTAGAAGAAAAGCTGAAGAAGAAGCTAAGAAAAAAGCTGAAGAAGAAGCTAAGAAGAAAGCTGAAGAAGAGGCCAAGAAAAAAGCTGAAGAAGATGCTAAGAAACAACAAGAACAGCAACATCAAAATACCGGAGGAGATACACCTCACGCAGACGGTACTGTTATTACAACAGAGTCCTAATAAACAAAAAAGAAGTCCGTTTCTCTTAACGAGAAGCGGACTTCTTTTTTGTTATCATTTTCTTTACATATAGCTTTTCTATTTCGATATACAACTGCGCTAATTGAATATAAGAATGATAATTACTCGGTTTCTTTATTATGAATGAATATCTTTCCATAAAATTAACAGGTTGCACTTTTAATTTATTCGTATTTATTTGCATTTCATTCAAACTATGAACAGGTTGCTCATTTAGCCAATAGACAACCGATAACAAGTGAGCTGCAAAAAGAATCATTGGCCCCTCAGCCTCTTGCTTATTTCTATTTCGAAACAGTATAGCAATGTCTTCATGCTTATTTTTCCATACATTCAACATCGCTGGAATACTGTTTTCAATTTCCTTCCATGGCTCATACTGTCTTTCAATATCAAATATAAAGTAAGTATTTTGTATTATTTCTTCAAAAGAATCGTCTGTATGATACTCAATTGAATTTACGCTTTCTTTAAAAAATGGTAAGCAGTGAAATTCTTTCGGTATTTCTATAACTCGCTCCATCCCTTATTTCACCTTCATTCGCTTCTTTCCTTCACGACATACTTCTAACAGTCTGCACTCCTCACATTGCGGTCGTTGTGCTTTACAATGATAACGTCCAAAGAAAATCATACGATGATGCGTAACCCCCCACTCATCCATCGGTACTTTCTTCATTAACGTTTTTTCTACTTCTAACACAGAATCTTTCCATCTACAAATCGCTAATCGTTTACTCACTCGCTCCACATGTGTATCGACAGCAATTGCAGGAATCCCAAACGCTACGGAAACTACAACATTCGCTGTTTTCCTTCCTACACCGGGTAATTTCGTAAGTTCATCTCGATCGCTCGGTACCTCCCCATTATAGTCATCTAATAACATTCGGCATAATTTTTGAATGTTTTTTGCTTTATTTCTATACAATCCGATAGAGCGTATATCTTGTTGTAATTCTTCTAGAGAAACACTTAAATAATCTTCTGGTGTTTTATATTTTTGAAATAAATTTCTTGTCACTTTATTTACAAGTACATCTGTACATTGTGCAGATAACGCCACCGCGATTACAAGTTCAAATGGATTATCATGAACCAATTCACAATGCGCTTCTGGATACATATCCGCCATTGTGTCTAAACAATAACGGATTTGCGTTTTGTTAAGCATATTTCTCCTCCTATATTACTGCTCCAACCAATTATAAAAAGGCACTTTTCCAGTAAATTTCGTCTCTTGTTTTGTCATTTGTTGTGCTCTTTGTTGATTCGCTCTAAATTTTTGACCTTGATTTTGAGCCTGATCTACCGTTTTAATTCCATTCTTTTTCCACTCAAATAAAATACGATCAATATATCGGAAATTTAGTTTCCCACTCATTACAGCTTCTCTAAGAGCTGCCTGAATTAAATTTGGATGATGTTGATCTTGGTCCTCCCACATTCCTAACGTTTCACATTCGAACGGCGAAAGTGGTCTTCCAAATTCTTTTTCAAATACTGTATATAAATTTACTTGCAGCTGTTTTTTTTCTTTTTGATCTTCCTCTATTGATTCATCCATTAAGAAATGTAATATTTTTTCCCATAACGGTTGTAAAGAATAACTTTCGCACATCATTGCTTCTGATCTTTGTCCACCTTCTAGTGATAAAAAACCTTTTTGAATCAACGCTTGAATTACTTCCATACATTTCATTTCCGTTATCGTCATCCGTTCAGAAATCTCTGAAGGAGTCGGAAACGAATTACCTGATTCTAAAAATGTGTGTACATGAAGTACAACCATAAATTCCGTCTCATTTAAACCTAATTTTTTATAATGCATCATAAGCAATTTTGGAATTGCAATGCTTCCCTGCTCAAACCACTGTAGCATCATTTTCTTTTTCATCACCAAACACCTCGCTCTCTAGTATAACACACCTTTAGCTATTTCTTTTTGCCACAATTCGTCAAAAAAACCTCCCCATCAATAGGGAGGTTTTTTATATTACATGAATGAAATATAAAATTAAGCTTGCACTTTACTTTTCATAAATGTATGGATGCGTTCTAATGCTTTCTCTACTTGTTCAAGAGATGTCGCATATGATAAACGAACATTATTTGGAGCACCAAATCCTGTACCTGGTACAAGAGCCACTTTTTCCTCTTCTAATAGAGCCTTTGCCCAATCATCAACTGTTGCATATCCTGATAAAGCTACAGCTTCTTTTACGTTAGGGAATAAGTAAAATGCACCTTGCGGTTTAATACAAGTAAAGCCAGGGATTTGAATTAATTTATCATAAATGATGTTTAATCTCTCTTCAAAGGCTTGACGCATTGTTTCCACAGGTTCTTGTGAGCCTGCATATGCCGCAATTGCGCCGTATTGAGCGATTGAAGTAGGGTTTGACGTACTATGACTCGCTAAGTTCGTCATCGCTTTAATAAGCTGCTTATTTCCTGCTGCATATCCAATACGCCATCCTGTCATAGAATGAGATTTAGATACACCATTAATAATAAGTGTTTGTTCTTTTAATGCATTAGAAAGCTGGGCAATTGATGTATATTCTACGCCACCATAAATTAATTTTTCATAAATTTCATCAGAAACGATTAAAATATCATGTTCTAAACATACTTCTCCAAGCTGTTGTAATTCTTCTTTGCTATAAATCATTCCTGTTGGATTGCTCGGTGAATTAATAATAACTGCTTTCGTTTTCTCTGTAATTGCCTCACGCAGCTGCTTTGCTGTAATTTTGTACTCATTGTCTTCTAAACCTTCTACATAAACCGGCTTACCGCCAGCAAGCTTTACTTGCTCTGGATAGCTTACCCAGTAAGGAGTTGGAATGATAACTTCATCTCCCTCATCAAGTAATACTTGGAATAATGTATATAATGCATGCTTTGCGCCATTACATACAATAATTTCAGATGGATCATACGCAATACCTTGATCGCGAGTAAATTTCTTCACAATTTCTTGTTTTAACGATTGTAATCCACCTGTTGGTGTATACTTCGTATGCCCTTCTAACATCGCTTTATGTGCAGCATCCATAATATGCTCTGGTGTATTAAAGTCAGGTTCCCCTGCCCCTAATCCAATTACATCATGACCCTCTGCTTTTAATGCTTGTGCCTTTGCTGTAATTTCTAAAGTTGAAGACGGTGTTAAAGCAGCTACTCGCTTTGCTAATTTCATTTGTAGTTCCCCCTACATCTATTTTTCAATGCTATATCGTCTTAAAAATTTTCCATCTTTAAATTCAAGATAGTAATAACTATAACGATTGTCATCATCAATATATGTAACTTCCCATAGTGGTACATCATTTTCAAAGCCTAATTTCACTTTCATAATCTCTTTCGGCTTACTTTTTGATTCCTTACTTTCATTGCCGACTTGTTCTAATGTTCTTTGTATAGCCTCTTTTTCAGAAATACCTTCGCTCTTTTTCCTTACTACAGTATCCCCTTTTTTCTCCGGCACCCAAACGATAAGTTGTTCTCCCTTTTCATCTGTACCTTGCACGACTATATATGCAGATTTTCCGTTGTAATAATCAACAGATTTCACCTTTGTAAGCTTTGCTTTTTCTTTAGCAATTTCTACAAATTTCGACTCTTTTGGAATTTTCTTCCCCATTGCTTTATTATAAACATACGCCCCATATATTCCGCTAGCAACGATAACAATAATGATTGCAAAGATCCACTTTTTCATTGTATCACTACGTTCTGTAAATCGTAAATACAGCTGTTTCTTTATCTTTTTCGTCTAATGCTAGTCCGAACATGAGGTCCTGCTCTTTTAACGTACGATTCAAACTATCAACAATTTTATACAAATCAGACGAATATTTAATACGCGTCGTTGATAGTACTTCGATTTTCTTCTCCATGAAAAAACTCCTCCGTTACACAAAAATTTCTAATTATAGAAGAACGCAATGCGGTTACAATAAGAGTACATTCTTTACAACCCCTGCTTCATCACCCATCTATTATAGCAGGACATGTACAGCAAAAAAAGGTTTCAAGTCGAAAACCAACACATTTTGTATACAAGAAGTAAGAAAAATAAAATTCCTCCTACCCACATTTTTTACGCCTGAAGTTTATAAGTATTTCAGGCGTATTTTTCTTCCATTTTTATTCATTTGATGGTTCTTCTAATTGTACTAATAATTCTTCTAATGGTCCTTCATAAAGAGGTACGTTAGGGATCGATTGTAGAAATCGTTTTCCATAGGAAGAACTCGTCAAACGACGATCTAACACTACTACCGTTCCTGTATCTGTATTCGTTCGAATTAAGCGGCCGAATCCTTGTTTGAAACGTAATATTGCTTGTGGCAGCGCTAATTTAGCGAATACATCCTCACCTTGATTTTTTAGCCACTCACCTTTCGCTTCCATCATCGGCTGATGAGGCGGCGTAAATGGTAGACGGACAATAACAAGACAACTTAAGGCATCTCCTGGAATATCTATCCCTTCCCAGAAACTGCTCGTCCCTAATAAAATTGATTTGTCGAACTCTTGAAACTTTCGAATTAAACGGCTTCGACTTCTATTATTCACACTTTGTGTGAGTAATAAATAACCCTCTAATTCATCATTATTTTTTAAATTCGCATACGCTTCTTTTAACATTTCATACGAAGTGAATAAAACAAGCATTCTGCCCTTTGTGGCTTTCGCTATCTTTGCAATATGTTCCGATACAGATTCAATATATCGCTCATTACTTACTTGCTTAATAAAAGGTACATCCGTTGAAACCATTAATTTCATTTGTTCATCATAACGAAATGGCGATGGAACCTTTAAAGTATTTGGAGCGAAATCATGTAAACCAAGTTCCTCTTTTATATAATCAAACGTATCGTTAACTGTTAGTGTTGCGGATGTAAAAATAACACTCTTTTTTTCTGTTAAAAATTCATCAGCAAATCTTTCACCAATATGAACAGGCTGTGCATATAGAACTGTTGAATGAATCGTCCCTTTCGTTTCAGTCTCCATCCAAGTTACATACGAATTCTTTTCTAATACGAGTAACTGTAATGATTCTGCCATCTTTCTCAGCAACTCAATTAAATGCATAAATTCACCTGTTACAACATGCATCTCCCATTCTAACTTACTTTGCAATATATCCACTTGCTTCTCAAGAGCAGTTACTACCCTTCTTAATTCATATATAAAACGATTTGTTAATTCAACGATACTATCCCACAACTTACCTTTTTCTAGTTCTGCGTTATATCTATAGATGAGCGGCATATTATTCGTTCCTTGTTCTTGCTTTGTTTGTTTAAATATAAAAGTACGTAACATTTGGAAGAGTTCATCCGCATCAAACTTAAGTTCCTTCAAACTATAACTTATCATACGGAAAGTTGAACGAGATGCTTGCTCTGATTTTTTCATCATTTTATATACTTTGGAGAGTACATCTTCTGTTTCTAGCGTCCCAAGACGAGATATAACCAATTGAAAATACATACAAGAGAACTGTTCACCCAATGTTCTACTCGCAGCTTCTTCAATATGGTGAGCTTCATCAAAAATAATATGTTCGCATGAAGCAAACAGCGGTTCTTCACTTGAAAAATCTTGAAATAATAACGCATGATTTGTGATAACGATATCTGCAAATAAAGCTTTATTCTTCGCTCGCTGGTAAAAACAACGACTAAACCAATTACTTTGCATACCGCCTGGACTATACGCATCACTACAAATACGATTCCAAAGTAACTTTCCGCCCTCAGGAATATTTAATTCGTCTTGATCACCCGTTTCAGTTTGCAATAGCCAAACTAAAATCTTCGCCTTCGTAAGTGCCATATCATAATTTTTTTCTTCCTCTTGTAAAGCATACTCAAATTTGTGTAAGCAAAGATAATGCTTTCTTCCTTTAAGAAGAGCTACCTCAAATGAAAATGGCATTATTTTTTGTAATAACGGTATTTCTTTTTCTAATATTTGTTGTTGGAGTTGTACCGTTTGTGTACTTATAATGACAGGTTCTTCTTTTCTCTTTGCAAAATAAAGACTAGGAAGCAAATATGCAAGAGTCTTTCCTGTTCCTGTACCGGCTTCAATTAGTGAAAAACGAGAGTCTCTTAACGCCGTATATATCTCTTTCATCATCAGTTGTTGACTTTCTCTTCTTTCAAACTTTGGCATATGTGATTCCAATTTATCCATCGTTTTATTCAAGAAAGCATCAAACTTTGATGAACACGTTTCTCCAAGGTTTAAGGAATAGTTCCGCTTTTTCAGCGCAATATTTCGATGTATTTCATACTCCGCTATATCTTCTTTACCATTCATTACTTTCTTTAAAATATTTTCAGAAAGCACATCAGCTATATCACTTTGGAACACATCGCTTAATTCATAAAGTGATTGCAACGTGACAAGTGGTAACTTTTCAATTTCATTTAAAAATTGTAAAAATAATTCCGCTGTTGCAAGAGCATCACTATCCGCACGATGTGGTTGATCATGTTCTAGTTCATGCTTCTTAGCTAAATCACGTAATTTATAACTATCAGCTGTCGGCAAAAGAATTTGAGCCAATTCAACCGTGTCGATTTTAGGACAATGTATTTCTGTATATCCAGCCTGTCTTAATTCTTCATTTAAAAAATTCCAATCAAAGTGAACATTATGCGCAACGAAAGCCGCACCTTGTAATAGCTCAACAATCATCGGGGCTACATCTTGAAATAACGGGGCTTGTTTTACAAGACTTTCATCAATCCCTGTTAATTCTGTAATAAATGGTGGGATCTCTCTCTTTGGGTTAACAAAAGACGAAAAAATCTCCAATATCTCTCCATCTTCTACTACAACAGCTGCAATTTGGGTAATTTTATCCTTCCCATCTTTCCAGGAGTTCCCTGTCGTCTCTAAATCAACAACGACATAACGCTTACTCATATATGTAACACCTCAATTTCTTACCTTTCAAACAACAATAATTTATATAATGTTACTATACCACGTTTTATCTCATCTTAATGAAAAGATGCACAAAAAAGCTATCTCCGCAATGGAGATAGCCTTTCTACTTATAATATCGTACCCGCTTTTTCAGCACCTAACATTTCAATAATTTGATTATTATCGTCTAGTACTGCAATTTTGGGTTCTTGTTTATGAACCTCTTCTTCCGTAACTAGCCCATAACAAATAATAATTACTTTGTCCCCTGGTTGTACAAGCCTTGCCGCAGCACCGTTTAAACAAACAACACCACTACCGCGTTCCCCTTTAATAACGTATGTCTCTAAACGAGCACCATTATTATTATTTACAATTTGGACTTTTTCGTTTTCTACAATATTTACTGCATCCATTAAATCTTCATCAATTGTAATACTACCTACATAATTTAAATTTGCCTCCGTTACAGTTGCACGATGTAACTTTGCTCTCATCATTGTGCGAAACATAGGTGCTCCCCCTTATTTAACCGTTAATGTTATATTGTCAATTAATCTTACATTTTCAAACTTAACTGCAATAGCTAAAATGATTCGTCCTTCGACTTTCTCTACCATTGTTAATGACGGATATGCATATAAATCCGCATAATCTACAGTGCCTTTCGTATGCGTCTCAATATACTCTTTCACAAGATTTGTAATGATTTCCGGATTACGTTCACCTACCTCAATTCTTTCTTTCGCTATACATAGGCTGCGGTATAAATGAAGAGCCTCTTCACGTTCATCTGGTGATAGGTACACGTTACGAGAACTTTTCGCTAATCCATCTTCTTCCCTTACAATATCAACTGGTACGATTGTAACCGGAATATTGAAATCAGTTACAAATCCTTCAATTACTGCAACTTGTTGAGCATCTTTCATACCGAAATAAGCACGCGTTGGCAGCGTAATATTAAATAGTTTCATTAGTACAGTTGCAACACCAGCAAAATGACCAGGTCTTTGTTGACCGCATAATACGTCCGTGCGCTTCACAACTTCTACTGTTGTTGTTTGTTCTGCTGGATACATTTCTTCTACACTCGGATAAAACAAATAATCTACACCGTTTTCTTTTGCTACATTTTCATCTCTATTAATATCACGAGGATATCGATCTAAATCTTCATTTGGGCCAAATTGCAGCGGGTTTACAAATACACTTAAAACTACAATTTCATTTTCTTCTCTTGCCTTACGTAATAAGGTAGCATGCCCTTCATGTAAATAACCCATCGTTGGAACAAAACCAATACTCTTTCCACTTGCACGAAGTTCGTTTGTAATTTGCTGCATCTCTTGCACTGTAGTTACGATTTTCATTATTGTTTTCCTCCGTATAACGCTAAGCATTCTTCCTCTTTCATTGTGAACGAATGTTTTTCTTCAGGAAATTGCCTTGTCTTTACTTCAGTAACATATTGTGAAATCCCACGCACAATCTCCTCTTGAACAGATGTATATTGCTTCACAAATTTCGGCACACGATTCACGCCGTATGAGATAAGATCATGATAAACAAGCACTTGCCCATCTACTTTTTGTCCTGCACCAATCCCAATTGTCGGTATTGTTAGTTGCTCTGAAATAAGTTCTGCTAACTGCATTGGTACACATTCTAACACAAGCGCTATTGCACCAGCTTCTTCACATTTCTTTGCATCTTCTATTAATTTCTTTGCACTCTCCGCATCTTTTCCTTGCACTTTATATCCACCCAACACTCCTACAGATTGAGGGGTTAAACCTAAATGCGCTACAACAGGAATTCCTGCGTTCGTCAAATATTGAATCGTTGATATAACTTCTCCAGCACCTTCTACCTTCAGTGCATGCGCCCCGCTCTCTTGAACGATGCGGCGTGCATTCACCATCGTTTCTTGTAATGATACATGATACGACATAAATGGCATATCAGTTACAATAAACGTCTCTTTCGCTCCACGGCGTACAGCTTTCGTATGATGAATCATATCCTCTACTGTTACAGGTACTGTTGAATCGTATCCGAGTACAACCATTCCAAGAGAATCTCCAACTAAAATCATATCAACTTCAGCTTCTTCTGCTAATTTAGCAGATGGATAATCATACGCCGTTAGCATTGTAATCGGCTCACCTTGCTCTTTCATCTTCAAAAAATCTGTTTTTGTTTTCAAAAACTACTCCTCCTTTATGCAGGAGAGAGGAGATGGCCGCAATCATATAAAAAACCCCTCTGGCCATAAAAGGGCAGAAGGGTTGTGTGTTAGTCGGCATTATTCATCCCTCTGTCCCAGTCCGTTATTGGATCAAGGCAGAATCCAAGTTATTATTTTTCGTATTACTTCGAATCATGGTGCAGTTCGCTCTGATACTGCCCACATTCGAACTAATTATAGCAAACTACAAAAGGGAATTACTACATTTTTTTGAAAAAATAATTTTTTATTCTGATTACGGTATATGAAATTTAATAAGAGAGTATATATGCTAGAAAGTGAAACTTTAATCAGCCCGATCCCCACCTAACTTCTTTGCTTCCGCTGAATTTTGAGGTGGAGGTCTTATTGCCCAGTAAATAGCGGGATAAAGTTTTTATAGATAATTCAATCCTGAAAAGATACATGTTTTTTCAACGCATGTTAAAAAATTCCAAGTTAATTTCTTCTGTAATCAATTTAACTGTATAGTATAACTCTTAAACTAATGATGCAGGTTAATTGAGGAAAAGTACTTAACAAAGGAGAATTGCAGATGTCTATGAACAGGTGGTTATTTCGATTCAGCAGTTTGCTTGTAATGATTGTATGGTGGATGTCTTTAGGATCCTTCCATGTATTTGCCTCAGTTAATGTCGTAACACAACCCACCGATGTAACGAACGTGATTGAGGTTGAACTAAATGATGATTACTTTAATCCAAATGTCATCACGATTCCGCTTGAAGGATCAACAACATTACTATTGAAAAATAAAGGTAAAAACGAGCACACCTTTACAGTGAAAAAACTCGGCATTGACGTCGTAGTTGAGTCAGGAAAAGAAAAGAATATTACCGTGAAACCTAAAAATGCTGGTACATATGAATTAATATGTCGATACCATCTCCTTAAAGGAATGGAAGGCAAAGTAATCGTCAAATAACATGCCAGGCCAACTAGACGGAAGATATCTTGAAATGAACTTTAAATATGAAAAGGATTTATTATCATGTTACAAATTTAACTCAAAAATATTGAAATAAAAAGAAGTTCCAAAAGAGGAACTTCTTTTACTTAATTTCGATATCTGCAGAATGAATATGATGTACTTTCCCCTCATGATCCTCCAGAAGTAATACACCATCCTCTGTGATTCCTTTTGCTAACCCCGTAATCGTCTCTCTCATCGTTCGAGCGGTAATTTCTTTCCCGATGCTCACAGCGTAACTTTCCCAAAGAATTTTAATGACAGAGAAACCATTTTTTAAATACTCTTCATATAATTTTTCTAGTTGTAAATAGATTTGTTGCATAAGTTCTGCACGAACAATCGGCTTACCTGATTCAATCGCTAATGAAGTAGCAATGTGCTGAATTTCTTCATCAAAATGTTCTTGCTTTTGATTCGCATTAATACCGATGCCCATAATGACAGCATTAATTTTATCAGGATCCGCTTGCATTTCTGTTAATATACCTACAGCCTTTTTACCTTGAATTAAAATGTCATTTGGCCATTTTATTCCCACGTCTACACCTGTACATTTTTCAATTGCCTGTGCAACACTAACAGCCGCTAACAAAGTAAGTTGCGGTGCATGATGAACTGGAATCGATGGGCGTAAAATAATACTCATCCAAATTCCTGTTCCTTTTGGTGAATGCCATTTTCTGCTTAAACGACCTCTTCCCGCTGTTTGTTCTTCTGCTACAACGATAGTTCCTTCTTCTGCACCTTCATAAGCAAGTTTTGCTGCAATGTGCTGCGTTGATTCAACAGTTTCTTCAAAATACACTGTTCTACCAATTCGCTTCGTTTGTAGCCCTAACTGAATTTCATTAGCAGTCACTTTGTCTGGCTTACTTGCAATTCGGTAACCTAATCGGCGCACAGCTTCAAGTTCATATCCCTCACTCCGGAGATCTTCCATATGTTTCCACACAGCAGTTCTTGAACAACCAAGTTTATCACTAATCGTTTGGCCGGATACAAACTCGCCATCCGCTTCAGAAAAAACTTGTAATAACTGCTTTCTTATAGTAGATTGCATCCTTGCAGCCACTCCCTTATACGCTCTTTCTCATTAACTACGTTTCCTTTTACAATTGCTTCCTCGATTTTCTGAAGCATGTCAGCAACCCACGGACCAGGCTTTTTGTTTGCCCAGTTTAATAAATCATTACCAGTCACATTCATTTCTTGACGACCCTGGATTGGCAATGCATGAAACATTGATTGTACTCGTTTAACAGATGTAGGATCATAGCTTTCAATCATCGCTTCATATACTCTCTCTGCCATTTCAGCGATATAAATTCCCGTTTTATAAAGAAGGACTGTATCCCAATCCTTCTCCTTTCTAGTACGGATTGCCAATAAAACTGCAACAATATCTTTTATTTTTTTATTCGAAAACTTCCATTGACGTAAAAAGACAGATGGATGTTCTTCTCCGATACAATATAAGAAAAATGCCCACGCCTCAATATCCGTTTCGAAAGAATCCCATTTATACTGCGTAGCTTTTAACAGTCTCTCTTCTGACATTTGTAAATATGGCAAATGAGAAAATAGCTTCGTCTCTACTAATTCTTTGAGACCTTTCACACAATATGTACCAGTTAACAATTTCTCAAACTCTACTGTAATGCGCTCAATTGCTATATGTTCTAGCAAATGTCCATACGTTTCAATCGCTTGCTTCGTTTTCGTTTCTAATGAAAAACCTAACGCGCTTACAAACCGAATACCACGCATCATTCGCAGGGCATCTTCTTGAAAACGATCCGCAGCATTTCCAACTGTCACAATTTCTCTCTGTTGAATGGCTTCCTGTCCAGCAAATAAATCAACCATTTCGCCTTCTTCTGTCATAGCAATTGCATTCATCGTGAAATCACGACGTTTTAAATCCTCTTCTAATGAACGAACAAATTGAACACTACTAGGTCTTCGAAAATCTTCATATTCGCTTTCTGTTCGAAAAGTAGTTACCTCATAAGGCTCACCATTTTCTAAAACAATTACAGTTCCATGCTCAAGACCAACAGGAACATTTCTTGGGAATATAGCCATCACTTCTTCTGGTAAAGCAGATGTCGCAATATCAATATCTCCAATCGGCCTATCGATAATAAGATCTCGTACGCTCCCACCAACAAAGTAAGCCTCATGTCCTTGTTGTTTTAATGTCTCAATAATAGAACTAGCTTTTTTAAATCTTTCCATTTTTGTCATCCCTTAGTACGTCATAGTAAATCGTTTCATATTGTGAAACAATTTTTTCTGAGCGAAATTGCTCATAAACACTTTCTCTTGCTCGTTCTCCCATATTACGGTGAAGTTCCTCGTCCTTTAATAGCTGAGTAGCTTGATTTGCCACTCCTGTTGTATCGCCAACTTCACATAAATATCCTGTTTCCCCGTGTTGAATAACCTCTGGAATACCTCCAACCCGTGTTCCGATACAAGGTACACCACACGCCATTGCTTCTAATAAAACAAGACCAAAACTTTCCTTCTCTGATAGAAGCAACATTAAATCACTCATCGCAAGTAGTTCTGCAACATTATCTTGCTTCCCTAGGAATAAAACACGATCTTCAATATGTAAATTCTTCACTATCTGTAAAATCGTACAGAATTCTGGTCCGTCTCCAACAAGAAGCAACTTCGCATCTACTTCTTTAACAATTTTAGCAAATGCCTCAACAACATCCTGCACACGTTTCACTTTACGGAAATTCGAAATATGAATAAGTACTTTTTCACTCTCACTTATACCGTATTCTTTCTTTAATTGAGACATATTACGTTTGAAATATACACGTTCGTCTATAAAGTTATATACCGTTTGAATTTCTTTACTTGGTTTTACAAGCTCATGCGTTTCGTTAATTAATGAATGCGAGACAGCAGTAACAACATCCGATTGCTCAATACCAAAACGAATTAAATTATTTAACGAAGGGTCGGAACCTAACACAGTAATATCTGTTCCATGCAAGGTTGTAACAATTTTAATACGCTCTCCGATCATTTGTTTTGCTAAATATGCACAAATTGCATGTGGTATTGCGTAATGCACATGTAAAATGTCTAAGTTTTCTCTTTGTGCAACCTCTGCCATTTTACTTGCTAACGCTAAATCGTATGGTGGATATTGAAATACAGAGTACTGGCTTACCGTCACTTCATGAAAATATATGTTTGGATATACTTTATTTAACCGGAATGGTAAACCCGATGTAATAAAGTGAATTTCATGCCCGCGTTCCGCCAATTGCTTTCCTAATTCTGTTCCAACAACTCCAGAACCACCTACAGAAGGATAACATGTAATACCTATTTTTAATTTCATTTACATCCCCCTAATAAATCAGCATGTAATAAAACCGGTTTCTTACTCATAAATCCCTCGGCATACAAGACTCCAACTTCTTTTCCAAACATCTTCTCACGAGCAATCACAGTTTCAACGTATCCTTCTGTTAACGGTGTCTTAACCCCATCACTTCCTGTTGAAAATTGACTTTCATATGCTTCTAATGCTTCCACCTTTATAGAGAGGTACTCACTTATATCTATACAAAAATTCGGTTTATGAAAACCATTAATCATATAATTATAAAAAGACTCCACACGATGTGGTGAAAGTTCCGGCATATATTTACGGATTCCTGCTGAAAAAATAGCCTCTTCCACAAGCTTTGCACAATTTGCATGATCTGGATGACGATCTTCATAGTATGGCGCAAAAACTAGTTTTGGTTTATATGTACGGATCACCTTGACAATTTCACGTATATACTCTTCTTTCATATACAAACCACGGTCTGGCATCGCTAAATTCAGCCTCGTTTTTACTCCCATTATACGAGCTGCGACCTCTGCTTCTTCTTTTCTCAACTCTATCGTTCCATTGGAAGAAAGATCAGCTTCTGTTAAATCACAAATACCTACTTCATACCCTTGCTTTGTATATTTAGCGATGGTACCAGCCATGCCGATTTCAACATCATCGGCATGAGCACCAAACGCTAATATATGTAATCCACTCATAATTGTTCCCCTCATTTTCTTAACTTACGATAATCTAAATCTCCTCGCTCTAATGCGTGCATCAACATTTCAGCACTTGCCATATTCGTTGCAAGTGGAATCGCATATACATCACATAAACGAAGCAATGCATTCACATCCGGTTCATGCGGCTGTGCTGTTAATGGATCGCGGAAGAAAATCACCATATCTAAATCGTTTTTTGCAATCATTGCACCAATTTCTTGATCTCCACCAAGAGGGCCAGATTGATATCTTGTTACAACTAATCCAGTCGCTTCCATAATACGAAGCCCTGTCGTTCCTGTTGCAAATAATTCATGTTGCTCAAAAATTGGTTTATATGCGTATGCAAACGAAACCATATCATTTTTCTTTTTGTCATGTGCGATTAAGGCAATTTTCATCCGTTGTCTCCCCTTTAGTCGATAATATTTTCTAAACCGTACACAAGATGATCAAGGTTCATTACTGTCTCAATTGATAGTTTTACACCTGACATAAATGATGCACGATTGAATGAATCATGACGAACTGTTAACATTTGTCCATCTCCACCAAACATTACTTCTTGGTGTGCAATAAGCCCTGGCAAACGTACACTATGAATGTGAATACCGTCTACATTTGCACCACGTGCACCTGCTAGTTGCTCTACTTCATTTGGATGACCTTGCTGCTTTGATTCACGATTTTGACGAATTAATTCTACCGTTTTTACAGCTGTACCAGATGGTGCGTCTAATTTTTGATCATGATGTAATTCAATTACCTCAACATCTTGGAAATATTTCGCTGCCATTTGTGAGAATTTCATCATAAGAACTGCACCAATTGCAAAGTTTGGAGCAATAATTGTTCCTACTGCTTTTTCTTTTGCATTCTCTGTTAAATGTGCCAATTCTTCTTCTGTAAATCCAGTTGTACCAATAACAGAACGAAGTCCACGCTCAACTGCAAGTGTAACGTGTTGTTTCCCAACTTCTGGTGTTGTTAAATCTAACAACACATCTGCTTCTACTTCATCTAAACAAGTATGTAAATCAGCGTAAATCGGTGCATGTAATGCTGGCATGCCAGGTAAATCAGAAATCTTCTCACCACCATGCTTATAATCCACTGCTGCTACTAAATTAAAATGTTCCGTTCTTTCCATAAGAAGGACTGCTTCATGTCCCATACGTCCTCTTGGTCCGGCGATAATTACTTTAATTTCTTTCATTATTCTTTCTCTCCCTCATCAATACGTGTCCAGCGATCTTTATCACGTGTATTAAATTTATTCATTACAATGTTATGTGCTGTCTCTAAATCAATATTTAAACTATTTGCCATACAAATCATAACAAATAATACATCTCCAAGCTCTTCTTCAATACTTCTTTCTTTTTCAGTTGTTTTCTTCGGTTTCTCACCATAATAATGATTTACCTCTCTCGCAAGCTCTCCCATTTCTTCCGTTAAACGAGCCATCATTGCAAGCGGACTGAAATAACCTTCTTTAAACTGACCAATATATGCATCTACTTCTTTCTGCATATCTTTCATCGTTTTTGCTTCCATACTATTCACCTCTAATCCTTCCTCTTTCATGTTAGCCAATTCATCGCGATTTGACAAATATTATTCCCCGCCAAACACCTATTTGCGACCCTTTTTTGGATAGACTATAATAAAGTGAAACTTTCTTTTGCGCTTTTTGCAAAAGATTAGCCCATACTAATCGAGTTCTTACTATTTTCACTAGCAACTAGAAATTACTTATTATTATGTTTTACCGTTTCAGCGGAGCAATGTAATCATTACATAATTAGGGGGATTTCTATATGACATCAAAATTGAAGATGCGAAATATTATTTTTATTTTAATCGGTTCCGCTATATTTTCTTTCGGTATTGTCAATATCAATATTGAAAACCACCTTGCAGAAGGTGGGTTTACTGGTATTACACTATTATTGTATTTTTTATTTAAGTTTGATCCTTCCTACTCAAACTTAATTTTAAATATCCCTATATTTTTTATTGGTTGGAGGTTACTTGGCAGAACGACATTTTTATATACATTAATCGGCACATTTAGCGTATCTTTATTTCTATGGATTTTCCAGCGTTACGAAGTGCTCAACTTACATTTAAACTTGCAAAATGATATGACACTCGCAGCTTTATTCGCCGGGGCATTTATCGGTATCGGCCTTGGGATAATATTTAAATATGGCGGGACTACTGGCGGTGTAGATATTATCGCACGACTAGCTCACAAATATGTTGGCTGGAGTATGGGTAAAACGATGTTTATGTTCGATGCTGTCGTTATCGTCGTCTCTATTCTTACCTATTTATCATACCGCGAGGGTATGTATACGTTAGTTGCTGTTTTTATCGGGGCTAAAGTCATTGATTTTATGCAAGAAGGAGCCTATGCCGCCAAAGGAGCGACTATTATCTCAGAGAAAAACGATGAAATTGCTGCCAAAATTTTATCTGAAATGGAGCGCGGAGCAACCTTTTTAAAGGCTGTTGGATCGTATACAAAAGTGGAACGTAACGTACTGTATTGCGTTGTTGCTAAAAATGAAATCGTGAAATTAAAGAATATTATTACTTCAGTAGATCCTCATGCATTTGTCGCTGTAAGTGATGTACATGATGTAGTTGGTGAAGGATTTACGTTAGATGAAAATAAAAACCCTTTACATAATTAAATGTAACTAGAAAAGCGCCTTAGCTTTTCTAGTTTTTTATTACAAGTCTTTTAAGCTTCTCCAAATCCTCATAAATAAGCTCCAATAAACTCCGATTATAAAAAATGGAAGCTGGATGAAAAGTTGGAAAAACATGATATTCATTCTCTGACCATGTAAACTCTGCACTTTGCATATCCTTTAATTTTTGAATGGGCTGTTTTAATAATTGCCCGTGTACATCTGTGATTTTTTTATTTTTTCCTGTTAAACGTTGAAGACCAATATTTCCAAGCGTGACGATAAGCCTCGGATTTATTTTCTCTAATTCATAATCTAACAAAGGCGCATGGGCAACTATTTCTCCTTGATTTGGCGTTCTATTATACTTTTTTTGTATGCTTTCACCATTTCGTTCTTTTTTCTCTCGCCATTTATAAGGTCTACTCCGAACAGCGCTCGTAATATATACTTCTTCCCTCGTAACGTGAATACGCTCTAAAAAACCCATTAATTGTTTTCCCGACCTCCCGCTAAACGGAATCCCATTATGAATTTCTGTTTCACCAGGCGCTTCTCCTAACAACATAAATTTGGGATTTTCAGGACCTTGTCCACTTAAAAAACCTTCTAGTTGATAAGGAGCACTACGCTCTTTCACTTGTTTTACTAAATGGTCTGGATATTTCATTTCCCCCACCGCCTTTCCGCATTACTTCTATTATTTCTATTTGTAATACATTATATAATTCAATCCACACAACAAAAAAAGACTATCAAAATTGATAGTCTTTAGTCGTCGCTACGCTGCATACCAGTATACATTAATACGAGACGTAATAATTCAAATACCGCTACAGCTGCAGCTGCTACATATGTTAATGCTGCTGCATTTAATACTTTACGAGCTTGGCCATATTCATCTGTTGATACGATACCTAACGCTTCAATTTGTTGCATTGCACGCTTTGAAGCATCGAACTCAACTGGTAATGTAACAAGTTGGAACACAACACCTGCAGCCATTAAAATAATTCCTAATAACAATAGTTTCGACATTGTCGCAAATATACCAATCATAATAAATACCCATGATATATTCGATCCAAAATTCGCCACAGGAACTAACGAATGACGAATACGCATAAAGTTATAATCTTGCGCATCTTGAATTGCGTGTCCTACTTCATGTGCTGCCACTGCTGTACCAGCAACTGAATGTCCATAATAGTTATCTGTTGATAATCGAACCGTCTTGGCCGTTGGATCATAATGGTCTGATAAATGACCTGGTGTTTCTTCCACAGCTACATTGTATAATCCATTTTCATCTAAAATTTTTCGAGCCACTTCCGCTCCTGTCATACCTGATGTTGAATAAACTTGTGAATACTTGCTATAGGCACTTCGTACTCTTGACTGTGCATACAACGGTATGATCATTATGATCGCGAAGTAAATTAAATAAAACATCATGAACCTCCATTGAAGTTTTAATTATAGTACTTCTCATTCTATTTTCTTCTGCCACTATTGTCAATGAATAAACCTTACAATCCATATCTTTACTTATTACATTATCTATTTTTAGAATGCACATTACTTTTTCTTTTTTCTCTCTCTCCTTTATACTTTCTCCATCCAACATAAGTTAATGTGAATAAAATAAGTCCCCCAGTAATTGTCATAAACCAAATGAGAGAAGGTGCAATTTCATCCTTTTTTACTGTGTGAAATATCTTTTGCAAATCCCCTTTAATAATCCCTAATTGCATTTGGCCACCTTTCGTTTTTAACATAACGTTACGAAATTCATCCAAATAAGATAAATGAACATTTACACGCTGTACCTCGTTTTCTGGCAAAGCAATCATTAAACTTGGATAAATAATATTGAATTCATTTAAAAATGTATTTAATGTTTGTTGAAACTGCCCAGCATCTTCTTTTTCCATCGCTTTTTCCATTTGAGAAAAGGCATCCATTACTTTCCTTTCTCTTTCCATCCAAAGTGGTTGATATTTCGATACTTGTGCATCAACAGCAAGTTGTAATGCCAACACATTATCCATTTTAGCTTGCTTACCTAAACCTTCTTCAGAGAGCGATTGCTGCGCCTTGTCGTAAGCTAAAGAAATAACTCTAACTTGATCTGGTGTTACTTCATGCTTCTTTTCATTCCCCTTCATTAAAAATTGCTCTGAGAAAAGTTGTAATACTTGTACCGCTTTTTCATCTTCATTACGCTTCACTAACTGTAACGAGTCGTCTAACAACCCTGTTAGCTCATTCCACTCTTCAGCATATATACGTAACGGAAACATTATAATTAGAAATGCTATCAATCCAATTAATGTTCTCTTCATCCCGGTCCCCCCTATAACTACTAGTACAAAATATGTTAATTGGGACAAGAATAGAACAGAACTGAACCGAAAAATATATTATCGTTTTACAAAGAAAAAATTCTCTTTAAGCAGAGAATTTTTTCTTTGACATCCTTTTCTTTTTTACGAAATATCTATATAAGCTATAACAAAGTATACTACCACCTAAAATGAATAATAAAATAGCACACGCAGCATGCATAAAGAACTCCTCTGGTAGCATTAATATAACTGGATCCGTTTCAATATCAAACATCCAATAATCATTACTGAATAAAAGCTTATGGAATAATACAAAGCTCTTTTCAAAATTAATAGCGATTGGTAACATAAGCGCTATCGGAAAAATGATTGTTAAAATCGATCCGTGCAGTAAAAACTTTTCATTTTTCTTTTTTAATAAATAAATTCCACCTATCACTGCAATCATAATTGTCGCATACATCACATATTGAATCTTTACTAAAATATTTTTAACATCTACAAAATGAATACGGCCATTTGTAGACATATCTAATGTTGGCAAATGTAATGCTCCGTCATAAAACGGGGATAAATATGTAATAAGCACATCGTAATTTCTTTTAATTTCATCCTTCGTCATATCCGCTAAATCAGGAATATTTAAAAAATCAATTTCAAAATAATACAGCCATTTTCCATACACAACTGCCGTTGTTGCGAGTGCAAAAATAGAAAATGCTATGCTATATGAAACAACTAAAGTAATCAATCGATCCAATATTTTTGTACCACTCTTATTTTTCTCCATGTTCTCCCCCTAAATGTTCTAACCATCATAAAGAAAATTGTTTCCTGTGCTCACGTAAGCAACAATAATATGTAATACATAGTACAGCAACGCTTAACCAAAACGTAAAATAACCAATTTCCTCTACAAACAAATGCATAATTCCATATCGTGGCATTTGCCAAAATAAATAATCAATTGCATCGTTATGCAACGTCCATACACCCGCTACTATAAAATGCCATTTTTTTATACGGTAAAATGGAGCATATAAAACACCTTGCACTGCCATCGCAAAGTGCGAAAGCATTAACATGTAGCCCATAAGGCCAATAGGACCTTTTACGTAAATCATAATCGCATTTACAACAACAGCCCAAATACCATATTTTATTAAAGTAACAATCGCTAGCGCTTCTATTAATCCCCAGTTTCTCTTTGTCAAAAAAGCAATTAAAACAAAGACAAAAAAGAGACTCGCCATAGGACTATCTGGTACAAACGGCCAAAATATAGGTGACGTTTCTTTCAGTTGATTTCCGTACCATATAAACCCGTAAATTGTACCTAATATGTTAACAACCAATAAAAATAATAATACCGAGCGTTGTCTTAACATTGCATACAAGTACACCAATCTGTATGTCCAACACCTTTCAAGCAAAGTAATTCATTCACTAAATCCTACTCTATTATAACAAACTTCATCCAACTAAATAGAAAAGCTGACTACAAATTTTGTAGTCAGCTTTTTATTATTTTTTATTATACTTTGCAACGAATTCCGAAAGCTTCTTCAGTTCCTCATCTGTACCTTTAAATACACCTTTAGGCATGGAACCTTTTCCATCTTTCGCAATTTTAGCAATTTCTTCTGGCTTTAAAGTTAAGTTTTGCAGTGCTGGTGCTGCCGCCCCGCCCTGTAAGTTGTCACCATGACATGTTAAACAAGTATTTTTTTGCATTAATTTATAGCCATCATCATTTTTATCAACTGGCGCGGTTTTTACAATTGCTCCTTGTTTCTTTGCAGCTTCCCAGTCGTGGTGTGCTACAGATTCCCAAGTTAAAAAGATAATCGATGCAATTGCTAAAAGCATAAATCCAGTTGCTACAGGACGCTTCAATGGACGTCTTTCTGGACCTCGATCAAGAAATGGAGCTAACAGTAATGCACCAAACGCAATCCCTGGCATAATAAACGCTCCAATTACAGTAAATGAACCGGAAGCATAAGAATACTTTAATAACTGATACAAGAATAAGAAATACCAATCTGGAAGTGGTATATATCCAGCATCTGTTGGATCCGCCATTCTCTCAAGCGGCGACGGATGCGCCACTGTTAAACATAAATAACCGATTAAAAAAACTGCACCAACCATCCATTCTTTTAACAAGAAGTTCGGCCAAAATGCTTCTGTTTTCCCTGGGTATTCAGAATAGTCTTTTGGAATATTTGGTTTCCGAGCTACCGGTACCCGAGAATCTCCTACAAACTTCATCCCTTTGCCGCGATGCATAATCTCCCTCCTTTAGTTCTTTCCCCTTTAATTTAGCAATCTCTTATAGTGGACCGGAAATACCTTGTTTGCGAATCATGATGAAGTGGAAGGCCATTAAACCTAGAAGTGCTGCTGGTAAGAAGAAGACGTGAATAGCAAAGAAGCGAGTTAATGTTTGAGCGCCAACAATTTCGGAATGACCAGCGAGTAATGTTTTAATATAAGGACCAATGAGCGGTGTTTGCTCTGCAATTTGAATCCCTACTTTTGTAGCAAATAAAGCTTTCATATCCCACGGTAATAAATATCCGGTAAAACCAAGACCTAACATAACAAAGAAAATAAGAACACCAACAATCCAGTTTAACTCACGGGGCTTTTTATACGCACCTTGGAAGAAAACTCTGAGTGTATGTAAAAACATCATTACAATTACGAGACTAGCACCCCAGTGGTGCATACCACGAACAATTTGCCCATAAGCAACTTCATTTTGTAAATAGTAAACTGATTCCCAAGCATTTTTAATATCAGGCACATAATACATCGTCAAAAACATTCCAGATAAAATTTGAATTACAGTAACGAAAAAGGTAAGTCCTCCAAAGCAATAGACGAATGCAGAAAAGTGATGTGCCGGGTTTACATGTTCAGGTACTTCATGATCAGCGATATCACGCCATATCGGTGTAATATCTAATCTTTCATCTACCCAATCATAAATTTTATTTAACATCTACTTTGCACCCCCTCTTGGCTTCGCTTTTCCTAGATACAGCGTTCCATCTTTCACTTTAGACTCGTACACATCCAGCGGAGCAAGGGGTGGCGTACCTTTAATGTTCATCCCATCTTTTGTATAACGACCCCCGTGACATGGACAAAAGAATTGATTCGGATGTGCTTTGTCCGAATTCCAGTTAACTGTACATCCTAAATGTTTACATACTGGAGAGAACGCAACAATGTCTCCGCTTTCATCTTTATGAACCCAAGCCGATTTTGGTTCTTCAGACTTGTACCAACCATCAACCTGTTTCACTTTAAAATCGAAACGCTTCGGCTCTGTTGTAATATCCTTTACTTGCGCAACAGCAACCATATCTGTTCCGGCTTCTTTTCTTAACACCGGATCAAGCGCAAATCGCGTCATCGGCATTAAAATACCGGCAGCCATAAAGCCTCCTACCCCTGTGAGTGTGTAATTTAAAAATTGTCTTCTTGACACGCGATGTTCTTTCTCGCTCACGAAAATTTCCCCCCTCTATCAGAAATTGTCCCCTCGTGATAAATTATATAAAAAATAAAAACTAGGACACTATCATGATATAATACGCTCATGCACAGGTCAATATCATACTACTCATAATAATAAGAACTTTCTGTTTATTGCGAGTTTCCCCACTTCTCTTCCAACATCACCATTATATTTTTTATATGCGCATGAATAACTTCTCTTTTTGCTTGATCACTAAATTGTTCTAATGCTAATGAAGGAAACCAAAATAAATCTCCCTGTAACTCTTGCATATCCTCTTTCCATGAAAAATCACTTGTAACATAAGCAATATGCTTAAAACCTTCGCTTCGTAAATGATTTGTCCATTCTTGCAAACGACCTTTTTCATTCTTTTGACTTTCTACCAAATACGTAAACGCAGGTAGTAAAAGCACTCTTCCTTTATACTCTCTTTCCAATTCCGTGCTCAACAATTCGATAAATTCACCTTGTTCTACAACCATTTTCATTTCTTGTGCTGCCGAAATTGATAAAAGCGGTATTACTCCTGTATCAACATACTCTCTTGCTTGTTCAAACTGTTCCACATCTTTTACACTCCACTTCAAATTCCTTCCCTCCTTCACTTGCAAATGACAGAACTTTCACTTTATATATATTAAACCATACTAAAAGAGGTAAAAAAAGAAAAACTACCCAATATAGGTAGTTTTTCTTGGTGAAAGTCTGAAATTTGTAAAAATTTATTAATCCAAATAAATTCTATAAAGTCTTTAACTCGGCCGTTAATCTATGAAACGCTTCCTTATCTTGCTTATCTAACGCTTCATCAATTTGTTTCAAAAGGCGTTCTCTCCTAAATGAAAATACACTTTCTTCCAAAAACCTTTCTGCAAGTAAACGATCTTTTTCATTTACTTCAATATGCTTTGGTAGATATGGGTTTTCTTCTAATACAGCTACATAATTCGCATTTTGAAACGATGATTTAAAGTTGAGTTGAATATAAATATCCTCATCTCGATTTAAACGAATATCATGAAACGATTTTTCAGCATCTGTTGTCATAACATTTTGTTTAAAAAAGTGAAACGGTGTGTCTTTCACACAATTCGCTGACATCACTAAGCCACGCGGACAATATTTTGCATGCTCTACGAAGTGGACTTTATGCATCAATTGGTCGTGACTCATTAAATAATTCAGAATCCATACACATTCACGCTGTTTCAGTTGGTAATTATTCAAAAACCATTTTACAAAATCCTTCTTCTCGTTTACAGAAACAGGGGTATTCATAGCAATTAAGTCCCTCCTCTGTCTTTCTCTTTTCTTTTTAGATTCAAGAAGCGGCATTCAGTTTCCTTCCAACTTATGAAAAATCCTCTAAATTATATAACAACTCTTCAATATGAATTTGTGTCGGGTCTAGTTGTAATAACTGGGTAAATACTTCTTTCGCCTCTTTTCGCTTTCCTTCTTCCAATAAGAAATAACCGTATTCTTCTAAGAAGTCTGGATGATTCTTAAAAGAAGTATATGCACTTTCATAGTGTTTTAATGCATCCGAATACATTTCTAATTGTTTTTTTGCATACGCAAGGTCCCAAAGTAGTTGTGTATCTGGTTCTCCACTATCAATAGCACGCTCTACAATTGCAATTAACTCTTCGTACTTTTCTTGTCCTTTTAAGATATACGCATATTTTAATGTTGCGCCTAAATGCCCTGGGTCTAACTCAAGTGCTTTTTGAAGAACTTCCTCTGCTTCTACTATTTTTCCTAATTTCGCCGCAATGTTCGCTAACTCTACATAAAACGGAACTGAAAGCTCATCTACTTTAATTCCTTCATGAAGCGTTTCATAGCTTTCTTGAAGCATTCCTTCTTTTTCATAGCTTTTCGCTAAATACATGTACAGTGATGCGTACTCAGGGTCTAATTCTTTTAGTTCTTGCCAAGCACCGATTGCTCTCTGATATTCTTCACCTTGGTATAATGTGAAGGCATATCCAAATAATGAGTGAATATCTTTTTGTTCCTCTAGGCCTGCTTCATAATAAGAAATCGCCTCTTCCCAGTTTCCAATCGCACTTAACGTTTCTGCAAGGCGAAGTGCGATCACAACACCACCCATTACTTTATGTTCAGCTAATAGCGATTCATAATAAGTAATTGCCTTTTGTTCTTCACCTTTACTACTATATAATTCTGCTAACCCAAACGTAATAACAGGTTCATCAGGCATCATTTCTTTTGCCTTTAATAGTTTTTGCTCTGCTACATCATCAAAACCTTGCATTTGGAATAAATCTGCAACAAGTAATAAAGATTGAACATATAAATCGTCATTTTCTGGAATATCATGAAGTACTTCAATCGCTTCATCTTCTTTATCTAAATCAATATATAATTCTGCTAAAAATACAGTGAATTCACTTTCTTCCGGATACAGTAAACGTAAGTCTTCAGTAATCGCTAATGCCTCATCTGTAAATCCAAGTGTATGATAGTAACGAGCGATATCATACTTCTCTTCATCATTTGCAATTTTTAATTGTTCTTTTAATAATTGTAATCCTTTTTCCGCTTCACCATTTTCAATATATGAAACAGCTTGTTCAAACTTTTGCATAAACGTCTCCTTTAATTCTAAAAAATATTCTCTTCTGTTCATTTATCATAAGCAACTCACTGTTAGAACGCAACCTTTAGAATGAGCATGCTTCTTCTTATACTTCTTCTTACAGAGTAGGTAATTGTTCAAAAGGTTCGGATATGACACCGATACCTTATCATCATCTTCTATTGTACCGCTTTCTTTTATGACCGTGCAAATAACTTCTCTCACTAATTATCAAGCCATACAAACCGTGATTTACAGAACAACTTAATTGCCAGTCTTCAACCTTTATTTTTAATACGATAAAAAAGGCTCCTATAATAGGAGCCTTCACAATCTCTTAAGAATATGTTTCTTCTTTCTGTACTTGCTCATTTACAAGCTCTTTCAGCAACTCTATAATTTCATCATTTTCTTCTTTCAAACCGACAGTAATACGAATACCATCATCGATACCAAATGCAGCACCAGAACGAACGATATATCCTTTTTTCATTAATCGTTCGAAAGCTTCATTACCTGGTATACCAAGTTTTAAGAAAATGAAATTTGTTTGAGATGGATAATAGAATACGTTATATTCTTTACAAAATGCATAATACTGATTTAGACCTTCAGCATTCTTTTTCACACAATCTTGTAAAAAGGCTTGATCTTCTAATGCAGCGAGTGCTACAGATTGCGCTACAGTTGATGTATTGAATGGTAACCTCGCTACTTCTAGCTGTCCGATTAACTTCGCATCCCCAATCGCATATCCGATACGAAAAGCAGCTAAACCATATGCTTTTGAAAACGTGCGTAAAACCATAAGATTTTCATACTTTTCAAGAAGTGGCAATGTTTGCGGATAGTCTTCTGCTTCCGCGTATTCATAATATGCTTCGTCCATAATAACGAGAGCCGACTTAGGAACTGATTCTAAAAATGAAAGTAATTTTTGTTTCTCAACATATGTACCTGTCGGATTATTCGGATTACAAATCCATACAATTTTCGTTTTATCATCTACTTGCTCTAGCATTGCATCTAAATCGTGAATACCGTCTTTAAGTGATACTTCACGAACTTCTGCTCCTTCAATAACAGCATGGTGATGATATTGTGAAAACGTAGGATTCGCCATTACAACGTTTGTTCCTTCATGTAGTAACGCTCGGCTAATCATTTGAATGACTTCATCTAATCCACTACCAAATAGTAGTTGTTCTGCTTTTACACCTAAATGTTTCGCTACTTTTGTCCGAAGTTCAAAGGCATATCCATCTGGATAAAGGGCATATTGGCTCGCTAAAGAAGTTAATGCTTCTGTCACACGCGCTGAGCAACCGAATGGATTTTCGTTCGATGCTAATTTCACAATTTTCGATAATCCATATTCCCTTTTTACTTCTTCAATGTTTTTCCCAGGCACATACGCTCTCAAAGTTAACAATTGCTCTTTCACTCTCATTTTTCTTCCCCCAGTCATTTCATTCAATTTGATTACAATACAGTTATAGCCCCTTACTGTAATCTTTTATCATAACCGTCACTATTACGAGAATACCTCTAAATGAGCACTTCACAACACTTCGCTATCATTTTAAACCATATCTTTTTGAAATGCCTCTAACGCAATATGAACAGTCTCATCTGAAATAGATACGACATTCACTACCCCATATTCCTGCATAAGCACCATATGAATTGCTCCTGCATTTGCTTTCTTATCTTGTTTCATCAATTGAACGAGGCGCTCTACATTCAAATCTCTTGGCATTTTTGGATAGCCGTATTTCAAGAACCACTGCTTCATATCTTCATAAGCAAGATCAACCTTGTACACTTGCTCACTTAAAAATATGGCGAATAACATTCCAACCGCTACGCCGTCACCGTGAGTAATATTCCCATACCCTAGCTCTTTTTCAAGAGCATGTCCTAACGTATGTCCAAAGTTCAAATGGGCACGTACACCCTTCTCTGTTTCATCTTGTGACACAACATTTGCCTTTACAGGAATCGCCTTCGTTAATATATGGATTAACTTCTCATCACGAAGATCCGCTAATGTTTGCACTTCTTCTTTTAACCAATGATATAGCTCCACATCACCAATAAGAGCATGCTTTATCACCTCTGCATAACCTGAACGCCACTCTTTTTCAGGAAGAGACTGTAAAAACGGTGTATGATATACAACCGCTTCTGGCTGATGGAATGCACCAATCATATTTTTACCTAACGGATGATTAATCGCTACTTTCCCACCTACTGCGCTATCGTGCGCTAATAAAGTCGTCGGAACCTGCACAAAGCGAATACCCCGCATAAAAGATGCAGCAACAAAACCAGCTAAATCTCCAATCATTCCGCCTCCAAGTGCAAGAATTAAAGAATTTCTATCTAATTTATTTTCAAGAGCTGACGTATGAGCCGCATAGAAATTTTCGAAAGACTTCTCTTTTTCGCCACTTGGTACAACAAATGAAAACACGTCCTGCTCCACTTGTAATGCATCGATAACTGTCTGTAAATGTAGTGATGCAACAGCTTCATCTGAAATGATCATTACGTTAGATACAGCTGGCTGCATATTTTGAACGATCATTGTTAAGTTTGACAACGCTTCTTTACCAACATGTACATCATATTCTTTTGATTTCGTTTGAATATGTATGTTTCCCATTAAAATCCCCTCGCATATTCATTATGTTTCTCAATATTTTCACGAATTAGTTCCATACGATCTAATCCGAATTGTTCTATTAAAGCTGTTGCTAATTCCCAAGCCACAACCGCTTCTGCAACGACACTAGCTGCTGGCACTGCACAACTATCTGAACGTTCAATGCTCGCTGTAAAAGGCTCTTTCGTATCAATATCTACACTTTGAAGAGGTTTATAAAGTGTAGGTATCGGTTTCATCACACCGCGCACAACAATTGGCATTCCAGTCGTCATACCGCCTTCTAATCCACCTGCATTATTTGTTCTTCTTGTATATCCATGCTCCTCATTCCATAGAATTTCATCATGAACTTCACTTCCCGGTCTATGCGCTGCTTCAAAACCAATTCCAATCTCGACACCTTTAAAAGCATTAATACTCATAATTGCAGCTGCTAATTTCGCATCCAGTTTTCGATCATAATGCACGTAGCTACCTACTCCAATTGGCATTCCTTCCACAATTACTTCAACGATTCCACCAATTGAATCACCATTTGCTTTCGCATCATCAATCGCTTTCATCATTTGGTTACCAGCTTCGTCATCTAAGCAACGTACAGGAGATGCTTCTGTAATACTCTTTAATTCTTCAATTGAACTATACGTAACCTCCTTAGCTTGTACACCGCCAATTTCAATTACATGGCCCGCCACTTTAATACCAAGTTCTGCTAACACCTTTTTAGCAACCGCACCAGCAGCAACACGCACCGTCGTTTCGCGCGCTGACGAACGTTCCAGTACATTCCTCATATCTCTATGACCATATTTAATTGCACCATTTAAATCAGCATGCCCAGGCCTTGGTTTTGTCACTTTCCTTTTTATCTCTTTTTCTTCCTGCTCAGTTAAAGGCTCTGCCCCCATAATTTTTGTCCAATGGGCAAAATCACGATTTTCAACAACGAGTGCAATAGGGGAACCTAATGTTTCTCCATGTCTAACACCACTTAAAATTTGCACTTGATCCGTTTCAATTTGCATGCGTCTACCACGCCCATATCCCTTTTGCCTTCTAGCTAACTCTTCGTTTATATCATCCGCTACTAAAGACAATCCTGCTGGAACACCTTCTATAATCGTTGTAAGTTGCGGACCATGAGATTCACCAGCTGTAATATATCGCATACGTTATTCCTCTTTTCGTATATGTATTTATCTCACTATATTAACTTTTATCATTCTAAAAATATTAAAGAAATTATATCATAAATCGACCATTTTCTTATTCTATATTTCCGATAGGCCTAATTTAAATATCAATATATCATAACAGCTCAAACTTCGTAACTAATTGAAAATAAAAAAAGTGCAAAAAGAATACCCCTATTCTCCTTGCACTTTTTACTATTATCACAGTGATTAAAGCGTTTACAAATTATTTCAAAATAATTAGTAAATCCATTCATTCATTAATTTTGAGTAGTCAACTAATTCTTCTTCTTTAAAGAAAATAGCAATCTCGCGCTCTGCGCTTTCTAAAGAATCAGAACCATGAATAATATTTTTCGCAACAGTTACACCGAAATCTCCACGAATTGTTCCAGGAGCTGCTTCATGTGGTCTTGTTTTCCCCATCATGTTACGCGCTGTATCTACTACACCTTCACCTTGCCATACCATTGCGAATACAGGTCCAGATGTAATAAAGTCTACTAACTCACCAAAGAAAGGTTTTTCCTTATGCTCAGCGTAGTGTTGTCCAGCAATTTCCGGAGTGACTTGCATTAATTTTGCACCAACTAATTGAAAGCCTTTTTTCTCAAAACGAGCTACAATTTCCCCAATGAAGGCACGTTGTACACCGTCTGGTTTTACCATTAGAAATGTTTTTTCCATAAAAAATCTCTCCACTTCTGAATTATGTATGTAATTGTATATCCCCACACACATATTATCACCCTTATCACAATTGTGCAATAGTTTTGAAATAGAGAGATTATTTTATTTTTTAGAATAAACATTAAAATTTTCGTTTTCCAATATACTTTGCAACATTTTGTAATGCATACTTTGCTTTTCCACGTGGGAGTGGTTTTATTATTTCTAAAGCTTTATGTAAATAACGTTCACTAAACGCAAATGCTTGATCAATTGCTGGACTATTTTTTACAGCATCAATAATTTCTTGCATTTCACTTGCTGTTGTATTTTCATGTACAGATGTGATTTTTTGACGAAGTACTGGATCTTCCATCGCATATAAAGCAGGGAGCGTTATGTTTCCTTGTAATAAATCTCCACCAGCAGGTTTTCCAAGTTTCTCTTCTGTGGAAACGAAGTCTAAAATGTCATCAATAATTTGATAAGACATTCCTACAAAATATCCATACCAAAATAGACGATTTACTGTATCACGATTAGCACCAGCAGCAATCGCTCCCAATTGACAACTCGCGGCAATTAATAATGCTGTTTTTCGCTTTATTCTTCTTAAATACGTTCTTAAATTTTGGTCATAATTGTATTTATCTTTAATTTGTTCAATTTCACCTTTACAGACTTCTAAAATAGTATGTGATAACGCTTGATGCGCCTCTGGGATTTCGATATTTGTTATACATTCAAGAGACTTAGCGAACAAATAGTCCCCTGTATACATCGCAATACGATCTCCCCATTTCGCATTCACAGTCGCACTGCCGCGTCGTAAAAATGCAGCATCAATAACATCATCGTGAACAAGAGAAGCCATATGAATAAGCTCTAACGCAACAGCAACATGCTTAATCGCATCTAACTTATAATCTCCAAATTTCCCTGCAAGCAACACAAATACAGGACGAATTCGCTTCCCACCAGCTTCAATAAGTTGTAATGCTGCCTCTTCTACTAATGGTTGTTCAGAAGCAACTGTCTTTTTTAATTCTTTTTCTATCACATTAATATCCGATCGTAAAAAAGAGTACATAAGTTGTAACTTCATATTGTTCACCTTAACCTAAAACTTCTTTTTTCTTTTTTCTTTTTTCTATTTTGATTCTGGTTTAATACCTAAATGCATCGCTGCTACCCCAAAAGTAAATGGTTTCACTTGCACACGTTCAAGTCCAGCTTGCTCAAACATTTGGGCCAATTCTTTCATCCCTGGGAATGCACTAGCAGATTCTTGAAGCCATGAATATTCTTTATAACTTTTCGCAAACATCTTTCCAAATAACGGCATGATATATTTAAAGTATAAAATATACCCTTGTCGAAAACCAATCATTGTTGGTTGAGATGTTTCTAAACAGATTACTTTTCCACCTGGTTTTACTACACGCGTCATTTCTTTTAATACGTGCATATAATCCGGTACGTTACGTAAACCAAACCCAATTGTTACATAATCAAACGTATTATCTTCAAATGGAAGCTCCATTGCATTCCCATGTAGAAGTTCTACTTGTTTTAATTGTAACGCCTCTACCTTTTGCTTACCGACAGATAACATATTTTCACTGAAGTCTAAGCCAACAACCTTTCCTTGCTCACCTACCGCTCCAGCTAGCGCAATTGTCCAATCTGCGGTTCCGCAGCATACATCAAGCGCTTTACTGCCAGGTTGTACATCCATAATTCGCATCGTTTCTTTACGCCACGCTTTATGTCTTTGAAAACTAATTACAGAATTCATCACATCGTATTTATCAGAAATCTTTTCAAATACGTCATGTACTCTTTCTTCTTTTGATTGTTGCATGCTCGTACCTTCTTCCAATGTAAAATTGCTTATGTCTTCTATTTATCCCTTAACACAGAATTTATTTCACTTACGTCTGTGTGATTTTCTAAAAATTGTTTTTCTTTCTTTCTCAATTCCATCATCCAACCATTAATCACTACTTCTGCTTTATCCCCTAAAGCATCTTGCACCGCTTGAAAAACAGGTGAATGTTGTTTATCAGCATACAATTGAATTTCTTTTTGAAGGCGATTTCCACCTAATACGTATGTGATAAATGGCTTCCAATGTGATAAATGAAAATGATCACATGTTTTTTGAAGGAGCGCAGACTCAATCGTTACTACGCTTTTCATTATGTCATCCGTCGTTTCATGCGCTTTTTGGTATAACATAATTTTGTGTTCATTTATCTCTTTAATTCCTTCAGCAAGTGCACGAATTAAAACAATATCACGATTCATAGACAATAAATAATAATATAGTCCACTATAGTAATCGCCTGCAAGTACTGTTAATTGACGACATTTATGGAATTCAATCTCTTCCTCGCCTGCTTTATTTGATACCCTTTCATGCGTATCAAGCGCAATTTGTACAAGCATAATTGTTACTACGTAATGCTCAATTTGTTCTATATGTAAGTTTGCACTCTTTAAAGCACCATATAACAATGCTATCTTTTCTTCATCAATAAATGGTTCTTCAATATAGTTTATAAAATAAGGATGGCGTAATTTCTCCATCAATTTCTCTTTTATACCCGCATACCCTCCGTAGATGTCACACACAAAAAATCACCCTTGTTTTCTAATTCATAAAACTTATTATAACACATACACTCTATTTTCTATAACCAAAACTTGGCTACACCTACCATTCATGTAAGCAATCTTTCTAATCTCACTCTGTCTAGCTAAAACTATATCATTTATTTACTAAAAAAAAAAAGAAAAGCAGTTTCCCGCTTTTCTTTACTTCGCTTTAATAAACGATAAAATTTCACTGCGCGCTGCAGCATCATTTTCAAGCACACCACGCACTGCTGTCGTTACTGTTTTCGCACCTGGTTTTTTCACACCACGCATCGTCATACACATATGTTCTGCTTCTACTACTACCATTACACCATGAGGCTCTAGTACTTCCATAATAGAGTTGGCTACTGTTGATGTAATACGTTCTTGCAGTTGTGGACGACGTGCAATTGTATCTACAGTACGAGCTAATTTACTTAACCCTGTCACCTTTCCACCTTGCGGAATATATGCAACGTGAGCAACTCCATAGAATGGAACTAAATGATGCTCACACATCGAATAAAATGGTATATCTTTTACTAGTACAAGCTCTTCGTGATCTTCTCCGAATACTTTATGCAAATGCTCTTTCGGATCTTCATGCATACCTGAGAACACTTCTGCGTACATTTTTGCAACACGCTTTGGCGTATCAAGTACTCCCTCACGATTTGGATCATCCCCAATCGCCTCTAAAATAAGGCGTACTGCATGTTCAATTTGTTCTAAATTAACTTTTGCCATCCGCTAGCCCTCCCGAAAACCTAAAAGTGATACGAACACATTCTAGCATATTTATGTTTTTAAAAGCAAAAAGAAGAGTTCCCAAAAAGGAAACTCTTCTTCCCTGTTAATATGTAAGGATTATTTAACCGCATCTTTTAACGCTTTACCAGGTTTGAATGCAGGTACTTTACTTGCAGCGATTTCAATCTCCTCACCTGTTTGTGGGTTACGACCTTTACGAGCCGCACGCTCACGAACTTCGAAGTTACCGAATCCGATCAGTTGTACTTTATCACCTTGTTTTAAAGCTTCTAAGATAGAATCAAAAACAGCGTCTACTGCTTTTGTTGCGTCCTTTTTAGAAAGGGAACTTGCTTCTGCAACAGCATTGATTAAATCTGTCTTGTTCATGCCATTCACCTCCTCCCAAAGATAAGACTGTATAATGATCATAAAATGAGTCTTACTTTCATTTGTAGGCAATTTTTACAAATTCTATACTACAAAGATGTAGATAAATCATTATCAACGCCTATATTATACGATTCTCCTTTATAATTCAATATTTTTAAGGAAATTGTTACTCTGAAAATGTGAAAATCTGATGAAACTTGACAATTTACAACAATGTATTAGATAATGACTGTTTATTTTTCTATTTTATAATCGAAAAAACAAAAAATCCCTCTACAGTGAGAGGGATTTTTCTTATAGTATAATCGCAATTAATCCGCCAGATCCTTCATTAATAATTCTTTCTAGCGTTTCTTTTAATTTATATCTAGCATTTTCTGGCATTAAAGATAATTTCGCCTGAATTCCTTCTCGAACAATCGAGCTAAGCGAACGTCCAAATATATCAGAATTCCAAATTGATAACGGGTCATCTTCAAAATCTTGCATTAAATAACGAACTAATTCTTCACTTTGCTTTTCAGTACCAATGATCGGCTCAAACGTTGACTCTACATCTACTTTAATCATATGAATAGATGGCGCTACCGCTTTTAACTTCACACCAAACCTTGAACCATGACGAATAATTTCTGGCTCATCTAAGCTCATATCCGCTAGCGCAGGGGCTGCTACACCATATCCTGTTTGCTTAACCATACGCAATGCATCTGCCACTTGGTCGTATTCTATTTTCGCATGAGATAAATCGAGCATAAGCTTCAATAAATGATCTTTCCCTCGAATTTCTACTCCTACTACTTCTTTTAAAATCTGATCATATAATTCATCTGGCGCATATAAATCAATCTCCGCCACACCTTGCCCCATATCAATGCCAGCTAGGCTCGCTCGATCAATAAATTCATATTGACTAAACTGCCAAACAACGCGATCCACATCACGAAGACGTTTTATATCCTTCACAGTTTCTTGAACTGCTTCTTGATAACTTTGACGCAACCAATGCCCTTCATTTAGCACCATTACCCAGCTCGGAAGGTTCACATTCACTTCTAATACAGGGAATTCAAATAGCGCTTCACGAAGTACATTATATACATCTGTTTCTCTTAAACTCTCCACACTCATTGCAATAACCGGGATATCATATTCTTCTGATAAACTTTGGCGTAATTGCTCTGTATCTGGATGATACGGCTGTACCGTATTAATTATCATAATGAAAGGTTTTCCTACTTCTTTCAACTCATTTACAACGCGTTCTTCTGCCTCTATATAATCTCTTCTTGGAATTTCACCAATTGTTCCATCTGTTGTAATTACAACACCAATTGTTGAATGTTCTTGAATTACTTTACGCGTGCCGATTTCTGCAGCTTCATGGAATGGAATAGGTTCTTCATACCAAGGGGTATTAATCATGCGCGGGCCATTCTCATCTTCATAGCCCTTCGCTCCTGGAACCGTATATCCAACACAATCTACTAATCGAATGTTCACTTCAAGTCCTTCATCTACTTCGATAGAAACCGCTTGGTTTGGAACAAACTTCGGTTCCGTCGTCATAATTGTACGACCAGCAGCACTTTGAGGCAATTCATCCTGCGCTCTTTGACGGTCAGACTCATTCTCAATATTTGGAATAACTACAAGTTCCATAAATTTTTTAATGAATGTTGATTTCCCTGTTCGAACAGCTCCTACAACTCCAAAATAAATATCACCGCCTGTTCGTTCTGCAATATCTTTAAAAATATCTACCTTTTCCAAGTGATTCCCTCCCTCAAAATTTTTGGGAATAATTCCGCGTTTATAGTCAACTAATACCTTCTCTAACGTTGCCTATAATATCTGATATAATATAATGGTATTCTAGAAGTTCGGACAATATATCATATAATTTTGTCCAATTTCATATGACTATTAAAAAATATCTTTTGTTTGCATCGTAAGTTGTATAACATAAAAAACCTTTCTTCTAGAACTTATTCACTAAAAGAAAGGTTCATGACTTATGATTTTAAAAAAATTGGTTCTCCGTTCTTTACTGTGTACGGTAAAGAATAAGCTGGTACAAACGGGGAACCTTTCGAAAGTATATTTCGAATATCTTCTCCCTCCGTAAACTGCCCTTCATTTTTTTTCAAAGCGTCATATAAGTCGATTCTATAATCAACAAAAACTTCTCCTTTTTCATTAATTACAAAAGGAAGCCCTTTACCAGAATATGGACTTGTCACTTGTGGCACATCTTTATATCCTAGTTTTTTGAAATCCAATTCATATACACCATCTGAAATTACTTTTTTAAAAGGTGGATATTGATGTTCATCACGATACATCCTAAGTTTTAAAGATAATTCCTGAATTTGTTCAGCCATCCTAACATCAATTAACTTTACTGTTGGATTTGTTTCAACGTCTATTAATACGTATTGATATACTCCTCCACTTTCATATGCATTCCCTGGCGCTTCTTGTATGTAACGCGGAGCAATCTGTTGAAAATCGATTGGATACTTTTGATAAATAGGTGTACTCATATCCCTCGTCTTAATTGGCAATATCCCATCATTTTGCTCCTTAAATGTCACAACAGCTTTTTGAACAACCTGTAGCTGATCTTCATAAGGAACCGCATTTTGCTTCATATTTTCTTTCGGATACAGACACCCCGTTAAAAGGCTCATACAACAAAATATTAAAATAATATGGACTTTTTTCACTAGCATCACCTTTTCATACTAATATAACTTGCTCCGTATGTAGTATTTTCGAGACCATTCCATTTACTGTTGTACAGGTCCACTAAATACAACAAGAAAAATAACAATTCCTGACACAACCATAAGGGTGTACGCTACTAACGCTGTAATCCCTTTCAAAAATTTATTCTTTATTTTATGTCTACTTAATAAAATAAAACTTACTGCAAAAAACATAAATCCAATTGCCCCTAAAGCCAACCACATTTTCATAAGCCCTTCTGACATATACACACCCCTTTTTATTAATCTATTTTTATACTATTTTAACAAATTAAAATCTTTAAACAAATACAAAAAGAACATTTTACTACAAATCGCAAATATGTAACTTTAATCAATAGGTTTTTCAGCATCTTCCACCAATCTAGATAAAAATAAAACCGAAGCGATTATATCTCTCGCTTCGGTTGACCAAATATGCCCAAAAACAGCTCTATTCCCATTCTTTCATGGCTATCATATGCAATCTACAAACTCTTTGTTTCTCATAATTTATTTTTTAAACATTTTGCTTAACGAGCCAAAATCCGCTGGCATATTATTATTAATAATTGCTTTTACAATTTGATCCTCTTGCTCTTTCGGCACTTCACGTCCCGCCATAAGAGCCACTTGATGAATCAATTGACGAAGTACAGTTTCATCACGTAAATTCGCATTTTGCACGGATGATGCTAATTTAAAAATATCCTCTTTATTTACTTTCGCTTCCTTCTCAATATTATTAAAAATGTTATTATCCATTCTTTTCACCCTCTCCTCAAGTTACTCTTCATCCTATGCAAAAATAAATAAATGGTGAAAAGACCCATAAAATAAAAAAGCGACAGAAGTACAAATGTACTTCTGTCGCTTTTCTTTACAGTAAGTCAGGTATAGCTTCCACTTCATGTTTTCGAACACGTCCCATTAATGAGCCTACCGCATCTTTTACGTTATTCCCATTGAACAGCACGTCATATAAAGCAGCTGTAATCGGCATTTCAACTTCCATTTTCTCTGCCAATTCATGAGCAGCTTTCGTTGTTCTTACACCTTCCACAACCATACCCATGCTTTCTAACACTTCTTCTAAAGAATGTCCTTTTCCAAGCATATTTCCAGCGCGCCAATTTCGGCTATGAACACTTGTACAAGTTACAATTAAGTCTCCCATACCAGTTAGACCAGCAAACGTTAACGGATTCCCGCCCATTTTTCTTCCTAAACGAGCAATCTCTGTTAAACCACGTGTCATCAATGCCGCTTTTGCATTATCACCTAATCCAAGACCATCAGTTATACCAGCAGCTAATGCGATAATATTTTTTAACGCACCACCAAGTTCAACTCCAACGATATCTGGATTTGTGTATACACGGAAATAACTATTCATAAATAAATCTTGTACTTCCTCAGCCGCTTCCATACGCTTTGCTGCAGACGTAACTGTTGTCGCTTGTCGTAAACCAACTTCTTCAGCATGACTCGGTCCAGACAATACAACAACATCTTTAATTAAGTTCTCTGGAATTTCTTCCTCGATTACTTCCGAAATACGTTTTGACGTACCAGGTTCAATCCCTTTACTCGCATGAATCCAAGTAATCGGTTCTGTAACAATTTCTTTCATCTCTTGTAATACATCTCTGTACGCTTTCGTCGGTACTACTAGCAGTACTGTATTTACATCTACTAATGCTTCTTCTAAAGAAGAGTAGGCTACGATTGTGCTTGGCAATGTAATGCCTGGGAGATATCGACTATTCTCATGTTTCGTATTCATTTCATCCATAAGTTCTGAGCGATTTCCCCAAATACGTACATCATGTCCATTGTCAGCTAATACCATCGCTAACGCTGTTCCCCAGCTACCTGCTCCTACTACTGTGATTTTTGTCATAAAATCACATCCTCTCCATTAGTCTCTTGCTCGAGCAATAATGTGAATCGGCGTTCCTACAAAACCGAACGCTTCACGTAAACGATTCTTTAAGAAGCGCTCATATGAAAAGTGCATTAATTCTGTATCGTTTACAAACACAACAAATGTCGGTGGTTTTACCGCAACCTGTGTCGCATAGAAGATTTTCAGACGGCTACCATTATGAGTCGGTGTTGGATTCATCGCTACCGCATCCATAATTACATCGTTTAATACGTTTGTTTGTACACGGATACTATGGCTTTCATTTACCTCATTGATAACCGGTAATAACGTTTGTGTACGTTTTTTCGTTTTTGCAGATAAGAATACAATCGGTGCATAATCCAAGAATTGGAAATGAGCACGAATGTTTTCTTCAAATGCTTTCATTGTTTTTTCATCTTTTTTCACTGCATCCCATTTGTTTACAACGATAATAACAGCTCGTCCTGAATCATGAGCATATCCAGCGATTTTTTTATCTTGCTCAATAATTCCTTCTTCTCCGTCTAAAACAACTAAAACAACGTCAGAACGTTCAATCGCTCTAAGTGCACGAAGTACACTATACTTTTCTGTACTTTCATATACTTTTCCTTTTTTACGCATACCAGCTGTATCGATGATTACATAATCTTGATCATCTTTACTATATGGTGTATCGACAGCATCACGCGTCGTTCCTGCGATATTACTTACAATTACACGTTCTTGACCAAGAAGTGCATTTACAAGCGATGATTTCCCTACGTTTGGACGTCCAATTAAAGAGAAACGGATTGTTTCATCGTCATACGCTTCTTCTTCAATCTTTGGAAAATGATTTGCAGCTTCATCTAACAAATCACCAAGTCCTAAACCGTGTGTACCTGAAATCGGGAATGGCTCGCCAAATCCTAATGAATAAAAATCATAAATATCACTACGCATTTCTGGATTATCAACTTTATTTACCGCAAGTACAATTGGTTTTTTAGAACGATACAAAATTTTAGCAACTTCTTCATCCGCTGCAGTTACACCATCGCGACCATTCGTCATAAAAATGATAACATCTGCTTCATCAATCGCAACTTCCGCCTGTTGACGAATTTGTGTCAAGAACGGCTCGTCTCCAATATCAATTCCACCTGTATCAATAATGTTAAACTCATGATTTAACCATTCTCCCGCACTATAAATACGGTCTCGAGTTATACCTGGGATATCTTCTACGATTGAAACTCTTTCTCCAACTATTCTATTGAAAATAGTAGATTTTCCTACGTTCGGGCGGCCTACTATTGCTATTACTGGTTTCGGCATATACTTTCATCCTTTCAACTTGCTTCTGTTTATTATGTAAAAAACCCTTCTTTGTGCAAGAAGGGATTTGCATTCCAGAATATTTCTCAACGTATCAAAACACCTCACATTATAACACACGTTCCTAATGTTTCACAATAATATATACATTCTCTTGTAAGCGATGCGCAATACCATCTAAAATTGCCTCTAAATTATTTGCAACAAATTCTAGTTCCTCCATCGACTCACAAACAAATAAAGGAGCACCACCTGCAAATTTTTCTGGCGCTGTTGTAATAACTGCCAGGATAACGCTTTCTAACATCATCTCTTATCTCCCCTTCCTTTCGGGGCTTCCGATGACATATGGACAGCACTTTCTAACGTTGGTACATTTCCTATGACACTTATCGCTTTCTCTGCATCTTGATCTTGCGGTAAGACAAAAATCCCAACCCTGCCATCCTCTAAATCACGCTTTGCTAACGGTACAAGCGCTGGTGTACCAGAATCTCTATAAATCCCTAACGCCACCGAAACATCGTGTAAAATAGCTTGCCGTTGCCCTAAATTTGAGATTGTCACCATCGCATCAATGGATTTCGGTTTTAATATAAACCCCATGCCATATTTCATAATCTCTTCTTGCCTCACCGGCAATCCAATATTCATAATATAAATATTATCGATATAAAGCCCTGCTCCTTCAAAACGCAGCGGAACATGCTCAATATCTACAAGGTCATGGAGCCTTCTACCAGACATTAATTTTTTCGCAATAAAAAATGCGATTATAGCCATAATTACTCCAGCAATCCATGAACGGAACCCTATATACGCAAACGTCGTTGCAAACGACGTTAACATCGCCAAATAGTTGCGACTTTCAAAAACCAATGCAATCCCTTCAATGTACGTATTTCCACGCGGTACGAGCTCATATCCATCTAATTGTTGAAGTGTATTTCTTTCCATATTACGTACATCACGAAATTGTGTCGCTGCTAACGTAAGAAATGTAATGGCAGAAAAATCTTTTTTCAAAATAGATGGGATTGCAATCGCTCCTAAAGCTGCTGCAATTAACCCCATTGCAATATGAATAATCTTTCCATGTAGCCTCGTCGGATATTGCCGTGTATCCGTCCGAAGCATTAACACCCTTGTAACTGTCCCCGCTATTACGCCGCATAAAATGGCTGGTGTATATTCAGTCATGTATTACCCTCGCCTTTCTTTTACGTGTTTTTCTCTTAAACTGTTCCATGTATACTGATGCTTTTGCAATCCAAAACAATACTGCCATGAATAATGTAGAAACGGCGACGATATCAAAAAATGCTAAACTACCGTAATCATATGGAAAATTCAATTTCCGAAAAATAAATGTCACTAGCAACTCTCCTTGTAACATCCCTACATATAGGGAACATAATCGTAATATGCGATCCCCATGCAATAACACCGATGCATACACAAGAGCACTACTTAGCAGAAACACTCTATCCACCACAATCCAAATCGGATCATATATCTCTAACAGATGAAAACTTGTATATAACATCGCAATAATAAGTGCCGAAAGTAAGCTATATAATTTTTTCCAAACAGAATACAGCGCGATCCCTATAAAAGAAATAATACAAAGTAAAAGAGCATTTACTGATACCATGAATGAGGCGATCGTTACATGTAACGGAGAGCAAATTATAAAAATCAATATACAAGCGCCTAACTTCCACCGAATATGGTCCTTTTTCATAAAAAAGGTTACGACAACCCACCCTATCCAAGCTATAAAATAAAAAGTACTTCCATCCATCTACTTCACCTCCTATGTTTTCCATTATGGGAATTTTTTATGAAAGTTAATCCACTTTATTTACGCATAGTTTTTTCTTATAACAGCAACACTTTTAACAAGGAGGTGTTATTCATTATGGGTAAAGATCGCCAAGAACGAAAACTACGAGAATCACGCCGCGTTGAATCTGATCGTGATCAATCACTACAATATCCAGGTGCAACTGGACTTGATACACCAGAGCAGGCTCGAAAACAAAACCAGCACTAATGAATACAAAAAGACGGTTTCGATATTGTACGAAACCGTCTTTTACATAATCATTTTAATGATTTTTATTTATATTGAAATAATATTTTGTGTACTATATCCTCCTATCACTTTTTTTACCTCCACCTATTTCCTTTAGAAAATCCAGCCCTCTCCAAAAATCTAGTAACTAATCATCTTCATTTTTTAACCTTTTTTCAATTACAATTTTTATAAAATACCAATTCCATTTTATATTACGAGAAAGAAAACAAAACAAAAAAATCAACCGAACGGTTGATTTTTTATCTCCTACTATAATGCGCAGTATCAATACCACGCTGCATTAACCAATGATATGTTTCACCTTTTACAACAAGAGGTACAGATTGCAACTCTTCTATCGTCTTCGCACCAAGAGCTGTCATAATAAATTTCAAATCTGTATGTAGAAGCTCAATTTCATCCACTAATTTCTCGATACCATCTTGCATTAAAATACGTAAAAAGTAACCAGCAAACGCAGTTGTATTCGCCCCTAATGCGATTGCTTTCGCTACGTCAAGCGCTGTCTGTATACCCCCTGATGCAATAAAAGAGAGGTTATTATTTGTAGAGGTTGCTTCAATAATCGAGGTTGCTGTTTGTATGCCCCAGTTATTAAAATAAGAAAGCATTCGCTGTCTTCTTTCATTTTCAACAGCAGCAAAATTCGTACCACCTTGCCCACCAATATCAATTGCCGTTACACCTACGTTCGCTAACTGTTGCATTGTTTCCTTGCTCATCCCAAATCCAACTTCTTTTACAATGACAGGAATTTTACTATTTAAAACAATTTTCTCTATGCGCTGAAGTACACCAGTAAAGTCACGGTCTCCTTCTGGCATCGTTAACTCTTGTATGACATTTAAATGAATTTGCAATGCATTCGCTTCAATCATATCAACGGCACGCTCTGCCTGCTCGATAGTTGCCTCACTACCTAAATTAGCAAAGAAAATACCATTCGGGTTTACCTTTCTAATCACCTTATAAGAAGCAGCCTCATTTTCATCTTTTAACGCCGCCATTTGCGACCCTACAGCCATAGCAAGGTTATGCTGTTTCGCTACATATGCTAATTGCTCATTAATATGTAACGTTTTCTCTCCTCCGCCACCAGTCATCGCATTGATAAAAATCGGCGAACTTAGTGAAAGTTCGCCGATTTTTGTTTCACATGTTATTGTGTCATAATTTGAATTTGGCAAGCTTTGATGCACAAAATCAATATCATGAAAGCCATGCGTACGAGACTGACCAGTAGAAAGAGCGTATTCAATATGATCTAATTTACGTTTTGCCCTTACCACTTGTACCCCTCATTATTTCTTTAATTTTTTCAGTTGTTCACCAATAATATCACTTAATTGGAAAGTAGCAGAATCAGCATTTGGCTCATACTGACTATAATCTTCAATTACATTATTTTCCTCAAGCGCTTCTTTTATACTTAAAGAAATACGTTTCTCTGCTACGTGAACTTCAAGTACTTTCACTTTTACTTCTTGTCCCATTTCCAATACTTCATTCGGGTTTTTCACGTGACGATTTGCAATTTGAGATACGTGTACAAGTCCTTCAACGCCAGGTAAAATCTCAACGAATGCACCAAATGTAACAAGGCGTTTTACTACTCCCTCACGAATATCTCCAGCTTTTATTTCGCCAGCAACGTTTTCCCAAGGTCCTGGTTGAGCCGCTTTAATTGATAAAGAAATACGTTGTGTATCAGCATCAACAGATAACACCTTTACCTTAACCTTTTGACCTTGCTCTAATACTTCAGAAGGTTGCTCTACACGTTCGTGTGAAATTTGTGAAATGTGAACTAAACCGTCCACGCCACCAACGTTAACGAAAGCACCAAAGTCAGTTAATCGTTGCACTGTTCCTTCAACAACGTCACCTTCTTTTAATGAAGAAATTGCTTCTTTTTTCTTAGAATCTAGTTCTAATTCTACTACCGCTTTATGCGAAAGGATTACACGATTTTTTTCACGGTCTAATTCAACAATTTTCACCGCTAATGTTTTACCTTTATAGTCAGTAAAGTCTTCTACATAATGTACTTCTACAAGTGAAGCTGGAATAAAACCGCGAACACCAAGGTCCACAACTAATCCGCCATTCACAATATCTTTTACAGTAACATCAAATACATGACCAGAAGTAAATTTCTCTTGTAATTCTACCCATGCTTTTTCTGCATCAACAGCACGTTTAGATAAGACAAGATCATCTTCTTCTAATTTAATAATTTTCAACTCTAGTGTTTGATCTAATTCTACAACATCGCTTGCTTTTTCAATATGAACGTTAGCTAATTCACTAATTGGAATTACGCCATCTGTTTTGTATCCAACATTTACAAGCACTTGTTTCTCTTCAACTTTCGTTACAGAACCTGTAACAACGTCACCAACTTGTAATTCTTTTGAATCCATAACTTCTTCATTCATTTTCTCTACCATGGAAATACCTCCCTACAGAATTGACAAAGCATTTTTTATGTATATACGAAATGAAAACAAAGTTTTCATTTGCATGTTTAAGAATTTCTCATCACATACTCTTTTTCAATACCATTCACAAGAAAATATATTAAACCTATATAAATAGTATACAGCAAAACCAGCTTGAAAAAAGTATGTTTTGAAATATAATAGCGAATATATTCTGACAGTTTTATTCCTCTTTAACTAACTTCTTACAAATCAGCCCATTTGTCAAGGAAAGAGACTCACAATTCACGTATCCTTTACATTTCTATTTCAACAAAAAAAGAAAGAGGATTATCCCCTTTCTTTATTTCGCAAACACTCCTGAAACAATACTCATAATTTTTTGGACAACTTCTTCAATTGATAAAGAAGTCGTATCTAATTCCAATGCATCATCAGCCTTTTTTAGTGGAGAAACTTCGCGTTCTGAATCTAATTTATCACGCTGAGCAATTTCTTCTTTTAGCTGCTCTAAATTAGAATCGAAACCTTTATTTAAATTTTCTAAATGCCTTCTTTCCGCTCTTTCTTCAACAGAAGCAAGCATAAAGATTTTCACTTCAGCATCCGGTAATACATGTGTACCAATATCACGGCCGTCCATTACAACGCCGCCTTTTTTCGCTAACTCTTGCTGACGACGTACCATTTCTTCACGAACAAGGCGATGCTTCGCTACAATAGATACTCGATTCGTCACATCAGGTGTACGGATTACTTCAGAAACATCTTGTCCATTCAAAAATACAAGCTGCGTATTTTCTCCTTGTTGAAATTCAATATTTACATTCTTTACAACTTCCATTAACTGTTCTTCATTTTCAATATCTACTTTTTGTTCAAGGGCTGCATATGTAAGCGTACGGTACATCGCGCCTGTATCAATATAAACGTAAGAAAGTTCCTTCGCAACAACTTTTGCCACTGTACTTTTCCCAGCAGCTGCTGGACCATCTATAGCAATTGAAATTCGTTTATCCATTGTAACACCTCATTTTTTCACTTATAAAACAAAACGAAAAGCAGGTGTTCACCCTGCTTCTTTTCATTTGCTTCACGTCATTAAATCCTCAATTATTGTAGCATAATCCTTCATAGAAGAAAATGAAAACTACCTATTCACCTGCAAGATTTCTGCTTTATTTTTTACCATGACACCTTCGTAATAAACAATTTTAGATAAATATTTCACTGATGACTTATGTATAAATAACAATTGTACAACAGAAAGACAAATGAATTGTATTATTAATATACGAATAAAAATTCTCTCCATCTTTTTCAACATAATTGCCCCCTCCTATACTATATTTGCACATTTCGTTTCGTGATTTTATACATCGTACATATAGCAGTTAATTTTATTGTCATTTTCGAGGCATACTTTTATACATTTCCATTGTCGAATTTACTCAAAACATGTTATGTTCTAAATGTATTTTTTTACTTGAAAGGGGTATAAGCATTGAAAAGAATCCTAGTTTTACACACAGGTGGAACAATTGCAATGGAGGAAGATAAAGAAACTGGGGTCGTACAACCAGGTGAAAAAAATCCTCTTTTAAAATTCATTCCTGATTTAGAAGGTGATGTTGATTTAATCGTTGAAGATGTGTTCCATCTACCATCTCCTCATATGACACCGAGCGAAATGTTACAATTACAAGTCATCATTGATGAAAGAGTAAAACAAGACAACATTCATGGCGTAGTCATTACGCATGGTACGGATACATTAGAAGAAACAGCTTATTTCTTAGATTTAACAGTACAAGCAACCATTCCGATTGTTGTGACAGGTGCAATGCGCTCTAGCAATGAGTTAGGTGCTGATGGTCTATATAACTTCTTATCAGCTGTAAAAGTTGCTAGTTGTGATGAAGCTGCAGAAAAAGGTGTTTTAGTCGTATTAAACGACGAAATTCATTGCGCTACAAATGTAACGAAAACACATACAAGTAATGTCGCAACATTCCAAAGCCCACAATATGGACCAATTGGAATGGTAACAAAACGCGGTGTTGTCTTCCATCACGCTTTAGTACATCACGAAACATATACGATAAACAAAGTATCTAAAAATGTAGTTGTTCTAAAAGCATATGCCGGCATGGATGATACATTATTAGCAGCAATCGAAAATCTTCCTGTAGACGGTATTGTTATCGAAGCGCTTGGACAAGGTAATCTACCTCCAAGAACACTTCCTAGTCTAGAACGATTATTAAATAAAGGTATTCCTGTCGTATTAGTTTCTCGCTGTTTCAACGGTATCGTTCAAGACGTATATTCGTATGAAGGTGGCGGTAAACACTTAAAAGATATGGGCATTGTATTCACATACGGCTTAAATGCACAAAAAGCACGCATTAAATTACTTGTCGCATTAGAGAATACAAATTCTCATGAATCCATTCAAAATATGTTTATGCACGAATAAAAAGGAGCTGTCGAGGTTTTCCCGACAGCTCCTTTTTATTTTTCTCTTGATGCAATAGTTTGTGCAATCGCATCTCCATGAAATCTACCGTTCTCGATAAATATTTCATTTGCATTATTTCCAGCAGCTATGACACCTGCAATGAAAATATTTTCAGCATTCGTTTCCATTCTATCCTCTGTATAAATTGGACGTCCTGTTTCTTCATCAATCTTAACACCCATCTTTGTTAAGAAGCTATGATCAGGATGATAACCAGTCATCGCAAATACAAAATCATTTTGGATTGTAAAATCTTCACCATCAACTGTAAACGTTAATGTATGCTCAGTAATTTCTTTCACATGAGCCCCGAAATGCATTTGAATTGTGTCGTTTCGTACTAACGCCTCAAATTCCGGCAAAATCCAAGGCTTTATGCTTGGTGAATACTCACTTCCACGATACAGTACCGTTACACGCGCACCAGCTTTAACAAGTTCTAACGCGGCATCTACACTCGAGTTTTTCCCACCTATAACTACTACATCTCGATCAAAATAAGGATGCCCCTCTTTAAAATAGTGAGCTACTTTCTTCAATTCCTCACCTGGAACATTCATATAATTTGGATTATCATAATATCCAGTTGCTACAACAATATATTTCGCTATATATATTTCTTTACTTCCGTCACGCTTTGTCGTCTCAACCTGAAAAACTTCTCCATCGTTTTGAACTTTCTCCACTCGCTCAAAAGCATTTACACGTACAGATTTACGTTTTACTACTTCACGATAATACGCAAGCGCTTGATTTCGAACTGGCTTACGATTTTCTGTAATAAAAGCTACATCACCAATTTCTAATTTTTCACTAGAAGAGAAAAATGTTTGATGAGTTGGATAATTATAAATGGCATTTACAATGTTTCCTTTTTCAATTACTAACGGATTTATCCCTACCTTTTGCAACGAAATCGCTGCCGCTAATCCGCACGGACCGCCTCCGATTATAATAACTGTTTCTTTCTGCATACTCGTCCACTCCTAGTCTTCTACCAATACACTATTTATAAAAACAAGAAAAAACCTACTTACAGCAGTAGGCACCTATCTTTATTGTATTCATTTTTCATATATTTGTCATCTAAACGAAACGTACATCCGATAGACATCTGCTAAAAACTGCTGAAATTTAATACCTTGTTTCCCTAATACATTCTCAGGATCAATCTTTCTAGCTGGATCAAGCGTTTTATGTGATACGATATCTTTTTTCGGATTTAAGCCAAAATTTTGGCATAAATACGCATGATACCATGTAAAACGATTATATGCTTCCCAAAAGTTAACATCACCGCCATAACAAAGTTCCACTCCAATGGCCGCCTTATTCGCGTCATAGCCGTATAAGTCATTATCCGTCGGCACACCATATCGAACATGATATGCAACTTCATTTATAGGAATAATCTCCAATATTGTTTTATCATCTATAAATGTATGCGCCGAAGCTTTCGGTTGTAATTCATTAAAGTAATCTCGATTTCCTATCGCATTGCTTCCAGGATTTCCCGTATCATGGCTTACAATAAATCTCACTTTAGTTAGAGGAATCCCCGGTCGTGAACTTCCATATCCTATATAGTTGCGCTCTATAGGAAACATCGCCATTGCTACCAACTCCCGCTCTAGAAGATTACCTTACTTCCTTATATATGTATTCGGTAGCAATGTCCTTATCGCATATTTCTTACGCAAAGAGAAAATCGAAAATATTTGAAGTGAACACCATAAACAACAAGATACTTACAGCCACTCCATAAAAACCGTAAAACCAAACACAATCTTCTTTCGTATCTAAACCGAAAAATTTGTTTACCGATTGTAATAATGTGCCACGCTTGCTTTGTTTGTTTCGTAATACTTCTACTCGCTCTACAACATCTGCTGGCATCATAAATCTTTGGTCTACTGTCATTTTCATCATTTATCTCTCCTTAAAATCATTTCCGTTTTGTTTATCTAAGGAGAGTATAGCACGTTTGTTCGTACAGAACAAGCGTTCTTTTTATTTTTATTTTATTTTTCAGCAAGCCAAGTAAAAATTGAGATTACAACGGCAATAATCGGCCCTACTACAACCATACCAAATATCAAAAACAGTAGCCCTTCCCCGAATATCCGAACAGTACTTATTTTTCGAGCTTTCACCGTTCTTGCAAGTTCTCCCTCTAACCTCTTAACCTTTTCTTCTAATTGTTCTACTCGTTCCAGCATTTCATTCTCCATATACAACACCTCATTTAATACTTCAACAAAAAAACGTGATTCCCTCGAAAGGAAATCACGTTTTCTCAAGATATAATATTTTATACCCAACCTCTGAAGCGGCTTGCTTCAGCCATTTTACGAACACCAATCATGTACGCCGCTAAGCGCATGTTCACTTTACGAACTTGTGCTGTTTCATAAATAGAATCAAATGATTTTACCATTACTTTTTCTAAACGTTGTTCTACTTCTTCTTCAGTCCAGTAGTAACCTTGGTTATTTTGTACCCACTCAAAGTAAGATACCGTTACACCACCAGCACTTGCTAATACGTCTGGAACAAGTAAAATTCCGCGATCTGTTAAAATTTTAGTCGCTTCTAATGTTGTTGGACCATTTGCAGCTTCAACAACGATTTTCGCTTTAATATCATTAGCATTTTCTTCTGTAATTTGGTTCTCAATTGCAGCTGGAACTAAAATATCGCAATCAAGCTCTAACAATTCTTTGTTTGAAATTGTATTGTTAAATAGCTTTGTTACTGTACCGAAGCTATCACGACGGTCTAATAAATAATCAATATCTAATCCGTTTGGATCATGTAAAGCGCCGTAAGCATCTGAGATTGCAATAACTTTCGCACCTGCATCATGCATAAATTTAGCTAAGAAGCTACCAGCATTACCGAACCCTTGAACAACAACGCGTGCACCCTTAATATCAATGCCACGTTTTTTCGCAGCTTCGCGAATACAAATTGTTACACCTTTCGCAGTTGCTGTTTCACGTCCATGTGATCCACCTAATACAAGCGGTTTACCTGTAATAAATCCTGGTGAATTAAATTCATCAATACGGCTATACTCATCCATCATCCATGCCATAATTTGAGAGTTTGTGAATACATCTGGAGCTGGAATATCTTTCGTCGGACCTACGATTTGGCTAATTGCTCGTACATAACCGCGGCTTAATCTTTCTAACTCACGGAATGACATTTCACGTGGATCACAGATAATTCCACCCTTACCTCCACCATATGGTAAATCAACAATACCACATTTTAAACTCATCCAGATTGAAAGTGCTTTCACTTCATTTTCTGTTACATTCGGATGGAAGCGAATTCCACCTTTCGTTGGACCAACAGCATCATTATGTTGTGCACGATATCCTGTAAATATTTTAACAGTCCCGTCATCCATACGAACTGGTATTTTCACTGTCATCATACGAATTGGTTCTTTTAATAATTCATATACTTCGTTTGGATAACCCAATTTTTCTAACGCTTCACTAATAACAATTTGTGTTGAATTCAATAGTTCAAAATGTTGTTCCCTTTGTTGTTGTGTTTTTGTTTGAGTTCCCTTTTCGGCTACCATAGTAAGTAAACCCCCTGTAATTTCACTTGTTTAGTAAACCTTCATTGCCTAGTATACACCCTTAAATTTGGAATGCAATAGAAAACGCTAACAAATATATACAAACTATTTTCTGTTGCAAGCGTTTTCACTATTATTATAGTCCTTTTATTACTTTTAGAAAAGTAAAATACTTAAATATTTAAATATTTTTTATTTTCCTCAGCGACGCTCCCATAAAACTGCATATTTTATTTTCAAAAAGTATGTTCGCGTATTTACTATCATCCCTTCCCTTATCCAAATAAAAACAAAACCTCAGCTATGTTGTATTAGCTGAGGTTTTGTTTTTTCACAAAGTAATTGTGTATTTGTTCTATCGCGTTAAAATCCATTAATTCTTTACCGTACTCCATGATACGATAAATAGTTGCTGTAGACGGATTGCCGTATTCCGCTAAAATAGCTATAAAATCCGCTTTTAACAATTGAATTTGTTCCTCTTCTTCCACCCAAAGATAGAAGCGCTCATCCCACGTATATAGCTTTCCGCCAGTTACACCAAGGTTATATAAGCGATTCGACAGGTTAATTATGTCATCTAGCGTAGCAAACTCATATAATATATGTTCACTTTCATCTAGAGTCACTTGCATTTCAATAAACTCGTCACGGAACTCATCATCCGTATCCATTTCTTGATTTTCTTTCGTTACAATTACAACCATCCCTTGTGCTTGTAGAGAAAACACTTCAACTGCAATCGGACCATCTGCTTCAAATCCTAATTCCTTATTTGCTTCTTGCATCATATCACGAAATAATTGCTGTACTTTCGGCGCATTTCTCCATAAATCTTCTTTCGTTAATCCTCGTTCAGATAAATCATCAAATGTTAGAAAAATTTTTATCTTATTGTAATTTAATCGTTCCAGCCTCATCTCATACCCTCCCTACGTAACCAATGCATCTAATTTTTATTATATGAAATAGAAAATAGATGGTTCTTTTCGAACAACTATTCCGACATTTTTAACCATTCATCCCATTCTTCTTTCGTATCACCAATTAAGATTGTTTCAATGTCCAACTGGTTTAGAACGCCTAGCTTTCCGATAAATCCAACAGAAAGAGATTCCCTTTTTTCTTGTAATACATTTATAAAGTTCATCGTCTTTTTCATTTCTAGTTCGTCAGCAAAAGATACAAACACATATTTCGGCTGTATTTCCTCTACCGCTGACAACATACCATCTTCAGCTAAGCTTGTCCTAATATATATCGCCTCATATCCTTTTAAGCGTAAATAAGTTGAAAAAATAAATCCTTTCAATGCATTCTTTTCTAACACAATAACTTTGTGTAAAGAAGAAAACATTGAGGCATTGTGATACACCATCCCTAGACGCGTTTGTAAAAACGATAGTGCATATTGAAATTGCACCATTGAAATCTCATTATTATTTTTTGACGTTAATAATTTGTCTGTCACTCGAAGAACGATACTGGCAACAACCTTTTCTGTTGAATATATACTAAAAGCTTCGTTTAATAATGCAGCAATTGTAATTTCATCAAATTTTAACAAAGCTTGTAGCAAATCGTCCACTAAAACAACTTCTTTATCGCAATGTATCTCTTTTTGAACTGTACTCTGCAAACGATTCTCTTCTAATAACTGAACTGCTTGTCCAATCATCATACCGGAAGAAACTTTTTCCATTAACCATTTTAAAATTTGAATATGCTCTTCTGTATATAAACGATGTCCAGCTTGATTCCGCTTTGGGGCAATAATTTGATATCGTCTTTCCCATGCGCGAAGCGTACTCGGCTGAACTCCAATTATATTTGAAACAGCTTTTATATTATATTTTCCACTAAGAGTTGGCATCATTTCCCTCCGCACAATGTAATAATATGTGTTTGAGCAGGCGCTCGGAAACGAAGTGGTATCAATGTTGTTCCGTACCCATTACTAACAAAGAGAATCGTATTCAAATGGTTATATACGCCACCTTTTAAATATTTTTTAGATGGGAATAATCGGATTTGTCCTCCATGCGTATGTCCACTTAATACAAGTGAGATCTGTTCATTTCCAGACATCTTTTTTATTATATCAGGGTTGTGACTAACTAAGATACGAAAACCATCTTCTTTACAATCCGCCAATGCCAAATCTAAACGATCACGGTGCAATCCAACATCATCTATACCGAGCAAACAAATTTTCTCGCCTAATTCAGACTCAAATACCACTCTTGTATTATCTAAAACTTTTACGTTATTTTCTAATAATAAAGCATCTAATTCATGATATTCTATCTCATAATCATTGTTTCCCCACACAAAATATACAGGAGCTATCTCTCTTAACTTTTGAATATTGGCAGAGATTTTTGATAAAGAGACTCCTTTCTCTGCTAAATCTCCTCCGATAATTACGAGATCTACTTTTCCTTTTACTTGTTCAATTAACAAATTCGAAATGTCTCTTCTATGAATATCAGAAATAAAAAACACATTTACTTTTTGAAAACTTTTCGGAAATTCTTTAAATACTAAAGTATGTTCCAACACTGTATTACGCATCGCTTCTTTATACATCACAAGAAGTAATAAAATCCCCATTCCTATGAGAGTACTGAATAATATAATCCATATCATATTTTTTACTCCCCTCATCATAAAGATAACCCTAGGCTTTTATAACAAACTGCGTTCGCCTAATTCACTAGCTCTCTTGCTTTGTGGACTTATCTTTTATCGGAATTTTTAATTCTTGACCTGCACTCACTTCATCTTCTTGCAAGTTATTATACTTTTTAATTACTTCAACCCCATTTTCATCTGAAAAATATTGCTTCGCTATACTTTCTAAAGTTTCTCCCTCTTTCACAGTATGCGTTATCGCTTTTTCAGACTGTTTCTGCGACTCAGATTTAGCTGAATCAAAGAAGATTACTTCAAACGCACTTTTCCCGGCATTATTACTATCGCCCTTCACCTGAATATATTTATCCGTATACCACAAAATACTAATCGGCAGCAGAATGAATAGAAATGTTAAAACCCGGACGAAAATATGATTTATTTTAAACTTTTGTTTTTTCTCTTTATTTCTATGAATTTCACTACGCGGCGGTAAACTTTCTTTTTCTTCTACTCGCTCAACTTCTAATTCCTCTTCAAAATCAGGAATTCGTTTCCTCATGTTGTTCACCACCACCTTCCATTTATTTTCTTAATTGGAGTCCCATTATAAAATCAACAAGAAAGTGTGCAAAGATTGTTATAAACAAATTCCCTGTCCATTCAAATACATAACCAAAGACAAAACTAATGAAACAGACGAAACAAAACAAAAATGGCTTTGTTATATAACGAATATGTAACACTGCAAATACGAAACTCGCAATTACAATTCCAAAATGAGTCTGCACTACACCTCTAAATAAAAATTCTTCTGCAAAACCGATTACGAACGTAATAATGAGTAAATGCAGAACCGACATTCCTCGAAACATCTTATCGTTAATACCACCATCATCAAACCAAGACTCTGGAAACACTCGCATTGCAACATAATCTAATAACACAATACCAATCGCTAACAAACCACCTATAATAAGTATAGATACTGGTTCCCATCTCCATAAATTAAACACTTCTTTTACATCTTGAAATAATATATATGCTAGTAAACAGCCAATACCGATAATAATTAACTGTGTTATATATAGATTCAGCCTTATTTCCTGCGGACTCATATCTTCAACATTATGCCTTTGAATGTTCATCATTCCCCCATCTTTTCTAGGCCGAAAAGCTTTTGTAACTCTGTTTCCCAATTATAGTCGAAATCCGATTGTTGCGCTCGTCTTTTTTTATAATCTTCTTTTGTAATACCACAATAATCACAGCAATTATTTAACTCTTTCTCTTTCCTATAACCGAACTGTTGCAGCACATATTCACGTCTACATCCTTTAACTCGTATCCATGACTTCATATTTTCTAGCTCACTATATTTATTACGCAACCTTATTTCTACTTCAGCTATTAATCGGTTCATAATTTCATCTGACAAACCCTCTAATAATAATCTTCGTTGTTGTATAATTCCAGCCTGTTCGAGATGATAACGAACGAAACGCCAATATTGCTCATTAAATCTTGCTGCATTATAACAAATTTCTTCTACATCTTCTATTGGTAATTCTTTCGTTTGAAACATTCTTTCTTGTAGTAAAGAAAATAAAAATTGTATTTGCGACTTACTTGGCAATTCATCCTCAATGATTGAAATTGGTAAATCATGATCCAACGGACTACACAATAAAATAGCTATACTCGGTTCGCCATCTCTTCCAGCTCTTCCGATTTCTTGTAAGTAAGAAGCTATATTAGTTGGATAATGAAAATGAATAATATATTGCGTATTCGCCTTATTTACCCCCATACCAAATGCACTTGTACATATTACAAGCTGCAATTGATCGTTCATAAACTGTTGTTGAATTAACATACGCTCTTCATGTTCCATACCACCATGATAAAAAGCTACACCAGTAACACCTTTTCCTCTCAAGTATTCCGTTAACCTTTCTGTCCACGCTCTACTTGAACAATATACAATTCCCGGCCCTTGTAAATACATCACCTGCTCCAAAAGCGCCTCTTTCTTTTCTTCTATCGTCTCTACAAATTGCACCTTCATTGCAATATTAGGACGGTCAATAGAGTATACATGTTCCGCGGCACCCTTTAAATTTAAACTGTCTGCGATATCTTGTAGTACCTCTTTTGTCGCTGTAGCTGTCAATGCTAATACTGTAGGAGAACCAATATTTTCAATAACTACATTTAGTTTCTTATAGTCCGGTCTAAAATCATAACCCCATTGAGAAATACAATGAGCCTCATCAACAACAAATAATGAAATATGAATTTTCTTCAATTCCCTAATTAATAACTCCGACTGTAACATCTCTGGTGAAACAAAAATAAATTTATATGAAGATAATTTTTTCATCGCTTCTCTTTTTTCATTTAATGTCCGAAAACTATTAAATGCTATCACTCGGTTTTTCACAACATACTTTAATTGTGTCACTTGATCTTCCATTAAAGATAATAACGGTGATACAACAAGCACTGTTCCTTCTCGCATAAGCCCCGGAAACTGATAGCACATAGATTTCCCTCTTCCAGTCGGAAGCATTGCTATCACATCTTTTCCTTCTAATAAATCTGTAATAACTCCTTTTTGACCTGGACGAAATTCAGAATATCCAAACCACTTATATAAATATTCTTCAAGTTTCATTTACACCCTCCATCCGCGCTAATACAAGACGAACTTCAAAATAAGAGATATCTTCTCCAACCGCTTGTTTCAAAACACGTAACTTCCGCGTTTGTAATGCTTCAATTACTTTTATTACTTTGTCTATCTTTTCTTTTTCCATAAACATTTCAATAGAAAAATCTTTTTCTCGCAAAGCAATTTCAACAAAATGATCTTCTATCGTTGCAACCTTTAAATTCCGAATCGTCGCTATTTCTTCTAAAGAACGCCCTTGTCTCCAAAAATTATATGTTTTTTTCGTGGATAAACTAAATAATTCAGCTCTCTCATTTGGATAAGATATAATTTCAGCTAATAGTGGAAATTCATTTTCTTTATCACGAACTTCTTGTATAAAGAAATGCATTGTACCCCAAAATAAAAAATACACCCTGAATATATCTTGTTTCGTAATTTCTGCTAATTGTTGCAATGTACAACCAATACGTTCATAGCCCGTTAGTCGATATGTTACAATCGTCGCTTCTATCGCATTACTCTTTTCCAAAAGATTATGTACTTCCGTCCATAGTTTCCTCGCCAACTCACTTCTTTTATATGGCCTTCCTGTTAGAAAACGTTTTACCCACATCATTATTTCTGTATCTTGTTGAATTGGGATAAACTTCGTATTATTCTGTTGTAAATTTGATATGGTTTGAATAATCAATGATAATCTTTTCCAAAATGTTTCACCTAATTCACCATAATGTAAACCATGCAAATGTGCTGGAAAAGCATAAACTTCCTCCCATTTATGTAACTGCATTTTACCCGTAGGTGTTAACACATATGTATTTTCATGTATTTCTTGAATAAAATCCGCTTGCAACAACTTTACAACTTCACCATCATAGTCATTTCTATTTAATGATTTATATATTCCGAATAAAAAAGAAATCCGAAACATATTTCCATCTTGTAAAGTTTGCGAAGAACGTTTGCCCTTTAGTAAATAATAAATAGAAGAAACGGTTCTTTCACCATTCAATTGTTTTAAACAATGCAACAAAGTATATTGTATTTGCATGACCGCTTCCACCTTCCAATCTTAACTTCATTCTTTTCAGTACAATTACACTATCTACTGTCGCTCATTAAACTTATCATATAAGAACTATATACTTGTATATATTCTATTGTATCAAACGAAATCACATTTACGTATTTTGAAAATCTTATGACATAATTCAAAAATAAGTTGACACTCTAATTGATAAGCATTATCATTATAATTTTATGTTGAAAAGTTTCACAAACCGTTTTACAATAAGGTTATAATTTTTATGGCGAGCTTTTCACATACATATTATCAGGAGGGAAAAAAGATGGCAAAATATACAATCGTTGATAAAGATACTTGTATTGCATGTGGTGCTTGTGGCGCTGCTGCACCAGACATTTATGACTATGATGATGAAGGTATTGCATTTGTAACATTAGACGATAACCAAGGTATCGTTGAAATTCCAGATGTATTAATTGAAGATATGATGGATGCATTCGAAGGCTGTCCAACTGACTCAATTAAAGTTGCTGACGAATCATTCGACGGAGACGCTTTAAAATTCGAATAGTCTTTTATTAACTTCAAAAAACGCCCCTCATATTGATGAGGGGCGTTTTTTGTATCTAAATTTTATTTTCCTTAATAAAAAACCATTAGTAGTTCCACACTACTAATGGTTTTAATATATATTATGCATTTTTCATTTTTGCAAACACCCATACTTTCAGGCGTGAGAATAATGCCACAAATACAATTGTTACAACAATTCCTTTAATTAAATTAAATGGTAAGATTGCCGTTACAACCGTTGTTCTGATAGCTTCGCTAGACATAGCCGGTGAATTTAAAAACCAAGTGTAAGCCGGGAATATGATGATGTAGTTTAATACACTCATAATAAGTGCCATTGTAATTGTCCCTAGCATTAATCCTGTCGTTAAACTCTTCACAGTACGATACTTTCTAAATAAGAAAGCTGCTGGTCCAATAAATAAACATCCTGCAATAAAGTTTGCAATTTCTCCAACTGGTACTCCTGTTAAACTTCCTTGAATCCCGTAATGTAAAATGTTCTTTATCGCCTCTACAATCACTCCTGCTACTGGTCCAAAGATAATTGCTGCAATTAGAGCTGGTACATCACTAAAATCAATTTTCAAAAATGGCGGAAGCCCTGGGAACGGGAAATCCAACATCATTAGTAAATATGCAATACTACTTAGCATCGCTACACTCACCATCTGCACTACACTGTTTTTTTGTTTCATCTTTCTCTCTCCTTTTCCATCGATCATCTCATGGAAAGTGGAAAGGTTCTGCTATGCCTATTTTTTCATAGAACGAAAAAACCCTTTGTGTTTTACACAAAGGGAGAATTTAAGGCACATCAAACAGACGTTCAAATCCATATCTTTTTTGAACGCTTGAACCTCCATCTTCTCCCATCCAGACTATACTGTCGGCTTTGGAATCACACCAAATCCTGCCTTAACGGCTCGCGGGCTTAGAACAAAATCATAAATAGTTCATCACCGCCGGTCGGGATTTTCACCCTGCCCCGAAGATAGACCGATATTCTATTTTCCCCTTCATTATACAACAACCTCATAACATTGTGAACTAAAAAATTGTAACTTATTTAAAATTAGTTATTTATTTTTCGTAACAACAAATGAATTGCGAAATATTTTACAATACAATCCATATTTTTTATTATTCGGCATTTCTCTTTTGAATTACCTAGTCATATATAATTAAAAGTGATAAGATATTGAATTGTTAAGATAAGAACATTTTCTGAGTTATGGAGGAAATGTCATGAAAAAAGAAAAGAGACATTCTATTCGAGAAGCAATGAAAAAAAACTTAAGAAAAGAATACTTTTACTTAAAAAAAGAATTACTTTTCTACTGCCCAATTGATTTAGGCACATTCTCAAACGAGACATACTATGCTACTTTCGATGAAGATGGCATCAGTATTTATCAGTATGATAAGAAAACAGAAAGTAAATTAAAATTGTGTGAGCGTCATCCGTGGAAGAGTTGGAGTAAAGTGAAGATTGATCACTATTTGACAACTTCTCAATTTATTTTTCAGGGTGAGCGAAATTGGATCTTATCTCTTTTTCAAAAAGGAAAAGAAGCTCAAAAAATTATTGAAGAGCATACATCTTTACAAACAGAAGTTGTTTCCCGCTCTTTCTTAAAAAAACTTCCTGGCTTTCGTTCTAATACACCACTGAATAAATACATCGGTAGCATTTGTTACACTGCACTTATTGCATTTTTATTAAAATGGATGATTCCATTTCAAGCACCACAAATCGCCCTGTATTCTATTTCGATTGGTTGTATGCTTCTTGGCCTACTTTGTTTGACAATCGGTTTAATTGAACCGACTATCGTACTGTTTCGAACAAAAGAGAAAACAAGAACAAAAGTTTTTTACTTATATAGCTATTTAGCTATTTCTGGATTTATATGTGTCTTTATTTTTTGGTAAAAGAAACCGTCCCAAAATAAATTTTGGGACGGTTTTCTTTTAAATATAGATACTCTAATTCACTCAATACTTCTAGGAGAAGCGCCCATATAATTTCATTTACATTGAACCTTATTTAAAAATATTCAAAGTTTAATTTTTGAGACGTTGCCTTTACTTAACGTATAATTGTTGATTAGGATAAATTAGCTCTTGCTGCAATCCATTTTTTTCTTTAATTTCCTTAAGTGTCATACTAAATTTCCGTGCAATACTAACTAAAGTATCCCCTTTTTGTACGACATATAATGATGAAGAAACAACTTCATTTCTTTGTTCACTTAAAACAAGCAATGGGTTCATCGCATTCTTTTTCGCCATCGTCCATCTTCCTTGATGAAGTTCTAGATGTAAGTGTGCACCTCGCGATTCTCCCGTGTTCCCTACTTCTCCAATTTTTTCTCCTTTTGAAATATAATCCCCTTGAACTACATATCTCTTATTTAAATGTGCATACACAGCCTCATATTCTCCATGTTTAATAAATATAACGTTTCCATAACTACTTGAATAATAAGACTTTGTTACCTTCCCTTCTTGAATAGCTGACACAGGTGTGCCGATCGGTGCCGCTATATCTATACCGTAGTGTTTTCCGTGTCTTGTCCCAAAATAATCACTTATCTGTCCTTCAACAGGCCATGCCCATTGATTTCCCTCTGCGTACACATGTAATTGAGATAAAAACAGTACTGTCAATAACATAACGCCGTATTTTAAAACTTTCATATACATCCTCCGTTTTCTAATTACCACCATACCTTCTCTATTTTGGTATATTACAGAAAAAAGTATACAAAAAAGAAAGTGAATCACTCCACTTCCTTCTCTTTCTTATCACGAAAAACGATTGCACTGCGATTATACTCTACATCTTTTACTTGTAATCGAGCGTTTATTACTCTAGCTACTGCAAATAAATAGTCAGATAATCTATTTACATACTTTAGAACAACTTCATTTATTTTTCCTTCTTTTTGTAAGGACACGATACATCGTTCTGCTCGCCTTACAACTGTACGTGCAATATGAATAGCAGCTGCCGACTCGCTTCCACCTGGTAAAATAAAGCGCTCTAGCGGCGGTGCTTCTTCTATATACGAATCAATCCTACTTTCTAAGTTTTCGACCATTTCAATTTTTACTTTATAAGGTATCTTCTCGCCTACTATCGCCAAGTCTCCCCCGCAATCAAATAGTTCATGTTGAATCGTTTCAAGTTCATTGTAAATATCTCCGAAAGGCCCGCCTTGTAGTTTAGTCATTGCATATCCGATATGAGAATTCGCCTCGTCTATTGTTCCATACGCTTCCACACGGATATCATCTTTATCAACCCTACCACCTATTACACTTGTCGTTCCTTTATCTCCTGTTTTTGTATATAATTTCATTTCTTCACAGCACCTCTCTTGTTATTCTTTATTCGAGCAACATAGAAAAAAGTTCTACCATTCTTTATTTAATTGAGTTTACAAAAAAATAAAAAACAGCAGAACTTTATTCATTATCAACTTTAAAAACGTATATCTAAATTATACGATTCGGTAAATAGACAGAGAATGTAGTTCCTTCTCCAACAACACTTGATACAGAAATTTTACCATCATGGCCTTGAACAATATTTTTCGCAATCGCAAGCCCGAGTCCTGTTCCACCTTTTTTCCCACGTGTTCTTGCTTTATCAGCTTTATAGAAACGATCAAATAAAAATGGAATATCTTCTTCTGGAATACCAACGCCCGAATCTTGTACTTCAAAAATGAGACCATTATTTTTCGTATCAATTACAAGTGTTACATGTCCGCCTGCGTTCGTATGACGTATTGCGTTATCAATTAAATTCGTCAATACTTGTTCCATACGATCTGCATCAAACGGGTATTGTTCAATTGGATTTTTGAAATCAACTGTTAGTTCAACTTCTTTATCCTTTGCGATCCCTTGGAATTTACGACCAATTTTTTCAACAAACGGATGTATGTCCACTTCACCTATATGTAACTCTACATTACCACTTTCCATGCGTGCTAAATCTAATAATTCATTTACAAGTTTACCTAAACGAACGGATTCATCATAAATGATTTGAACAAACTCATTAATTTCTTCTTTCGTTTGCACAATATCATCTAAAATTGCTTCACTATATCCTTGCAGCATGACCATCGGTGTACGAAGTTCATGCGATACATTCGCAATAAAGTCTTGACGCATCTTTTCAAGACGACGTTCTTCCGTCATATCTCGCAGTACTGCTACAGCCCCGCGAATTTTCGTTTGATTGTAGAGCGGCGTCATAAGAACTACATAGTTCCCTTTTTGTAAATTAATTTCAACAACTTGTTGTTGTTCGCTTTCTACAACGAGATGGAATAGTTCAACAAGTTCAGAAGGCAGTTTTTTACTGAGCTCTATCTCTTTTTCTTCTTGCCAAACTTGTAAGAAATGTTCAGCTGGCGGATTGATTACTACAACTTCACCTTCTTGATTTAATGTAATAACCCCATCTGCCATACTACTCAAAATACTTGCTAACTGTTCTTTCTCTTGCTGCAGGGCATTCATATTAAACTTCAACTGTTTCCCCATTTGATTTAAGGCCGTTGCAAGCTCACCAATCTCGTCCTGAGATACCATAGGAGCTTTCGCATCAAACTTCCCACGCGACACTTCAAAAGCAACCTCACGCATTTTACGAAGTGGTGCTGTAATTCGAGTAGATAAGAAGAATGCAAAGAAAGTTGTTAATATAATCGCAATCCCTGCTGATAAGAATATAAAATCAGTCGTTCTTTCCATACCTTGTATCGGCACTTGTAAAGATTCGTACACAAACACTGCACTTTGATTTTTTGATTGCACTGGTTTTCCGACAATCATAATATCATTTTCAGTATTTTTATTCTTTCTACTATTAGAGGCTTTTCTAATGTTATTCTTAATTTCTTTTTTGTCTGTAAACACAGCCGCTAATTCTTTATCTTCTTTTAAGTCATCCATTGTAAGAGTGACTAAGCCTTCTTGTTTCGGTGAAGAAGAGATTTCTTTACCATCTTCTACAATAATAATCCTTGAAAGTGGATCAGAGAATTTGTAAGCGATATTCTCAATCGTTTTTACATCGGCACCTTCTTCAATTAACTCTGAAACACTTGTTGCGACTTTTTGAAGCCTAGCTTCACTCATATCAACATAATACGTTCTAAAAAACTGTGAAAGTAAAATCGCAACAAATCCAAGAACAAACGAAACGAGAAGTAATATGGTCATCCATAACTTCCCTACTACACTTCTCCAAAGCATCAGTCGTTCACAACCTCAAATTTGTAACCTACACCCCAAACAGTAACAATCATTTTCGCTGCATCTGGTGATTTTTTGCTTAACTTCTCACGTAAACGCTTTACATGTGTATCAACTGTACGTAAATCTCCGAAGAATTCATATTGCCATACTTCTTTTAACAGTTGCTCACGATCGAATACTTTATCAGGAGCTTTCGCTAAAAATAATAGTAACTCATATTCTTTCGGCGTTAAGTTTACTTCATTGCCATCTGCAGTAACACGGTGTGCATCGTTGTCAATTGTTAAGTGCGGGAATACAGTAACATCTTTTGTCGTTGTATCTTGTGTAAAGAATGTTGTTGGTACAGCACGACGTAATACCGCTTTCACACGTAGCACGACCTCACGTGGACTAAATGGCTTTACAATATAATCATCTGTTCCAACTTCAAATCCTTGTACTCTATTTACTTCTTCACCTTTTGCTGTCAGCATAATAATTGGTGTCGCTTTCTTCTCACGAACCCCTTTACATACTTCAATGCCATCTTTACCAGGCATCATAAGATCTAATAAGATTAAATCGTAATCATTTTGTAACGCCATTTCTAAAGCTGTATCACCATTATCTGCTTCTTCAATTGTGTATTGTTCTCTTTCTAAGTACATTTTCAATAAACGACGAATACGATCCTCATCATCTACAATTAAAATTCTTGATTCATTTTCCATCTCTACCCGCTGCGTACTCTCACTTCAGCGGTTCACACCTACCCTTCTTTACTATTATGTTGCGCTATTCTCGTTTATTTAAGCAATCTTCTAAATGTTTCACTTCCCATATTATGCTTCACAAGAATAATAAATTTTGTTCAATTTTTTTCCAAAACTATGTATTTTTTTTGAACAGTATATAATGTCCTCGACATCATTTTACAAAATCAACCGCTACTTTGTCATGTTTTTCTCAAAAAAGAAGAAAAGTTGACAAAAATAAAATAGGAAAGTGACATGCACTCTCCTATTTTATTTCTCTATGCATATGAATGTAAACCGGCAATAATTAAGTTTACTACAATAAAGTTAAACATAATAATTGCAAAACCAATTACTGCAAGCCAAGCTGATTTCTCTCCATGCCACCCTTTAGATAATCGTAAATGTAGTACTGCAGCATAAAAAAGCCACGTTATAAGTGCCCAAACCTCTTTCGGATCCCAGCCCCAAAAACGCGTCCACGCTATTTGAGCCCAAATCATTGCAAAAATTAACGCTCCTAATGTGAAAACTGGGAATCCAATTGCAATAGATCGATATCCGATTTCATCTAGTAAATCACTATTCGTATTCTTTACTAACGGCTGAAGTGCTGCCGATACTCGCTTCCGTAAAACAAGTCTTAATACAATATAAAGTAATGTTCCAACTAATACTGACCAAATAACAGTATTTAATTTCTTCGCATTTACAATCGCTGGAACTTCAACTGCCGGTTCTAATTTATTTTCTGTCAGTAACTTCCCTTCATGCGGTCCAACCAAAGCCGGAAGATTGTACTTCATTTCCAGTTGCTGTTCATTTTTATCAACCCATTGAAACTTCGCTTCATATTTCATACTAGAAAATACCGTTGTTACTCCAATAAATCCAACTGTACAAACAAGTGTAAATACTACCGTCTCTAGCCAAAATGTCCGTTTACTTCTCGTTGATTGATCTACATTTTTTAATAAATACATAACGCCCGTAATAAAACTAATCGCTAAAATTGCTTGTCCTGCTGCTGCAGTCGTCACGTGAATATGTAACCAATTACTTTTTAAAGATGGAATAAGCGGAGATATTTCCCTCGGAAACATACTTGCATAGGCAATTAATAAAAGCGCAACTGGTAATGCAAATAGTCCAATTATACTTACACGGTACATAAAATACATTACAATAAATGCTCCTACAAGCATCATACCGAAAAATGTACCGAATTCAAAAAAGTTACTAACTGGTGCATGCCCTGATGCGATCCACCTTGTAACAAAATATACTGTTTGTGCTATAAACCCTAAAATTGTAATTGTTATTCCTACATTTGCCCATTTATGACCCTTTTCTTTAATGGCTCCACCAAAAAATAGAGTCGCAATTAAATATAAAATAAATGCGGTAAAGAGAAAGTTACTACTTATTTGCACCATATCGTTTCCCCACCTTAACTAATTTTTTTATCGATTACTTTATCATTTGGCTGTGGAATTGCTGTACCTTCTATTACTCTTTCAATATCTTTCTTTAAACCGAACCAATTTTTATTCGTATGCCCTGCAATCCACCATTCATCATTAACACGTTGTATCCAAATACGGCGATGATTCCAATACATACCTTGAATGACACCAACCATAAATATAAACCCTCCAATACCGAGAATCCAAAGCGTTAAATCTTTTCTTACAGTAAGTGCTGTTGCATTTTGCATTTCAACACCTGCAAACGACATTTTATATTTGTTGTTTCCATCAGGTTCTATATTTTGCTGAATACCAACAAAACTCACTTCACCATCTGGTGTTTCAGGTGTAAACATTTTAAATACAAATGCAGGATTGTTCGGTAATTTCGTTTTTGTATTTGGTTTTCCATTCTCATCAAAATAAAAATCAGGAAAATAGCTTAATAGTTCTAGAGAATAACCATTTCCTAAATCATATTTTTCCTTAGGATTCGTTAAATCTACTTTAATCGGTCCCCATTTTTGATTATTTTCTTTATTTTGCAAGTTGAAGGACATACTTTTAAATTCACTTTCTTTATAATCCACTTGATACACTGCAAATTGATCAAATTTCAGTGGTTCATTTACTCGAATTTCCGCTTCTTTTACTTTTTCCAACTTTGGTTTTTGCCCTGCTATATTTTCGCCCACAGCTTTATATAATACAGCATTCGTTTGGAAGTTTTTCGCAATCATTTTATCGCCTACACGATCAATCGCTTCCTCAAAAACTTCCTTGTCCTTACTTTTATCATAAACTTCTTTTATAAATTTCTCGTTTTTTAAGTAGTATTGTCCATCCGTCCCTGGTATTTCTTTCGTTTCACCATCACGTAACCAAAGTGCTTCGTCTACGTACATACTCGGTAAAAAACGAAGCATCGCACCGAATAAAAAGATAATAAGACCGATATGATTTACATATGGACCCCAACGCGAGAAGCGTCCCTTTTCTGCTAAAACGTTTCCGTCTTCCACTTTCACGTTATAGTTTCTTTTCTTTAAATTCTTTTGCACTCTTTCCAGGTCACCATCTTTCGGTGTACCAGTCCCATATAATCTCTGTCTCTTTAAAAAGCTAGGATGTCTTTTTACGCCTTGCTTTTTTAAAGCTTTATAAAGTGGAATAACGCGGTCTAAACTACATATCACAAGTGAAATACCGATAGAAGCAATCAAAATCATATACCACCATGAACCGTATAAATTATTAAATCCTAATTGATAGTATAATTGCCCTAAAAATCCGTATTCTTGTTTATAATATTCAGCTGGTGCAATCCCTGGAGTTATGTACATTTCTTGCGGAAAAATAGTTCCTATCGCTGATGCAGCTAAAGTTATTACGATTAGCCATACACCCACTTTTACAGAAGAGAAAAAGCTCCAAATTTTATCGACTATCGTTTTTGTTTGCGTGAGAGATCTCCGTGCACTCCCCTCATAGCGCATATCCAATAGTTTTGCATTTTCATTGCTTTCAAATGGTTTCCCGCAAGCTTCACAAAAAACGGTTCCTATCGGATTAACATGTCCACATTCACATTTAATTTCTTTCAACACTCTCACCGCCCCTGTCTCTATATGTACTATTGTATATTCTAACCTTGAGTTACCGCAATACTCAGAATTTTTAAACCAGAGGCACTATAGACACGCACCTCTTATGTAAAGGCTTTCTTTATTACGGAGTAATTTTCTTTAAATACCCTTCTAACTGTTCTTTCGTTTGTTCACCTATAATTTGCTCCACTACTTTTCCATCTTTATCAATCAAAAAGCTTGTCGGTAATGGACCTACTCCATATGTTCCTATAATCTTTTGTCCTTTATCAATAGCAACTGGGAATTTCAAACCATATTGGTTCACAAAGTTCTTTACTGCAATATCCGTTTCATCCGCATCTAACGCTATGATTTCAACGCCTTTTTCTTTATACTTTGGATATAATTCATTCATATAAGGCATTTCTTTTTCACAAGGTTTACACCACGTACCCCAAAAGTTTAAAAATACACCTTTTCCCTTTAAATCTTTTAGTTCAATTTTCTTCCCTTCTAAATCCGTCACAACAAAGTTAGGTGCTTCTTTTCCGATTTGCATTTTCTCTTTATTAGCAAAGAATCCTTGATAAAGGGTAAATCCTACAGCACCACATAAAATGAGTAGAATAATAACGCGAAATAATAAGCGATTTTTCTTCATATTACCTCTCCTCTCCTCGGTAAATGTTATGTATTATCTTCTGTAAATGTTGTATTGAATAAATCACCAGCAGAGCACTCCACTGGTGAATTTTTAACTCTATAGCTTATCTTGGCTTTGTAGAAGCAAGCGCGCGTAATTGTTTCACCTCATGTGGTGTCAATTCTCTCGCATCACCAGGTCGCAGGCTTCCTACTTCTAAGAAAGCATAACGTTCACGTTTTAATTTCACTACTTTACAGTCTAACGCTTCAAACATACGACGTACTTGACGGTTACGTCCTTCATGAATTGTTAATTGTACAATAGCCATTTCTTTACGCTTGTCCCAAGAAATAATTTTCACATGTGCTGGTGCTGTTTTACCGTCTTCTAGTGCAACACCGCGTTCTAACATGCGAATTTTCTCACCTGTTAATGGGCCTTTTATTTTTGCAACATACGTTTTTTCAACTTTATATTTAGGATGCATTAATATATTTGCGAAGTCCCCGTCGTTTGTCATTAATAATACTCCTGACGTATCATAATCTAGACGTCCGATTGGGAATAAACGTTGTGTAATTTCAGGGAAAAAGTCTGTTACAACACTTCTACCTTTATCATCTGATACACTTGAAATTACACCAGTTGGTTTATATAGTAAAAAATAAACAGGTTCTTCTTTTTCAAGAGGGATGTTATTTACTTCTACTTTATCTTGAGGAGTTACTTTTGTTCCTAACTCTTTCACTATTTTTCCGTTAACTTTCACTTTTCCTTGCTGAATTAATTCCTCAGCCTTTCTTCTCGATGCAATACCTGCTTGCGCAATCACTTTTTGTAATCGTTCCATTTCTTTTTTTCACCTCGAATTTATCTTACCTTACATTAGAAAGACTTGGCAACCGCATACGCTTTACGGTTATTCGCTCCATCTCACTTAAACAACATAGCGATGATATTAAACATATAAAGGTCAAATCATGTTTTTATCCTTTATTATTGTCCATATTTTTCATATTTCTCACAATAAAAGTTCATCATTTTGTCAAAAATACCACATAAAAAAACCACTATTAAGCTACACCTTAATAGTGGTCGTATACGTATTATACGCGAAATAGCATAAAAAATGAATAGCTTTACTGAAACAATAGGGAAACAAAGACAATCGAGCAAATAATTCCGATTAAATCTGCAAAAAGACCTACTTTTAATGCATCTCCCATTTTTCTAATACCAACAGCTCCGAAGTATACTGTTAAAATATAAAAAGTCGTATCTGTACTCCCTTGCATCGTAGAAGCTAATCTCCCAATGAATGAGTCTGGCCCATATGTGGCAATTAAATCAGTCGTAATACTTAGACCAGCAGAACCTGAAATAGGGCGTATTAGTGCTAATGGAACGATTTCTGCTGGAACATGAATTAAATCTAGCATTGGCTTCATTACTGATATCATTGCATCTAGCGCACCTGAAGATCGGAATATAGAAATAGAAACAAGCATTCCAACCATAAACGGTAAAATGGAAATTGCAATTTGAATCCCTTCTTTTCCTCCCTCAACGAACGATTCATACGTCGGCACTTTCTTTATCGTGCCATATAAAAGGATAAAACCAATTACACAAGGGATTACCCATAAAGAAATTGTATTTACAATACTCATTTTTTCCGCCCCTTTCTACTCCTTCTTCGGTAAAAATAGCGGTCAATCCAAATCGCTCCAATCATAGAAAGTACTTGTGCAATAAATGTTACCCCAACAATTTCAGTAGGATTGGCTGATTCATACGTCATTCGAATTGAAATGACTGTCGTAGGAATTAATGTAATAGCTGATGTATTTAATGCTAGAAACGTCACCATAGAACGGCTCGCCGAATCCTTTCCTCCATTTAACTCTTTTAGTTGTTCCATCGCTTTAATACCAAGAGGGGTTGCTGCATTACCTAGACCAAAAAAGTTTGCCATCATATTTGATAGAATAAATCCCATGGACGGATGGTCCTTTGGTATTTCTGGAAACAACCTTTTTACTATCGGCATAAAAAGTGAAACTAATTTTTTTAACAATCCGGCTTCCTCTGCAATTTTCATTAAACCAAGCCAAAATACTAAAACACTAATAAGTCCTATACAAATCGTTACTGCATCTTTTGCTCCGTCAAATACAGCCTTATTCACTTCTTCCATCGTTCCATTTATCATGGCGTATACAATCCCAATGACAGCCATCGCTACCCATACGAGATTAACCATCGTTCCCAACACCTATCATGTAAGAAAAAATTTCTTTCACATTATTCCAGTAAAGTCCCGTTGTAGCTACTAACTTCCGTTTACTATAAAATAAATTCCGTTCTCCAACTTTCTCATTGCCAACATAAACATCTGTCTTTCCAACCTTTACTCCATCCTCAAGCGTTATACTTTTATCCAGTTCAACTTTTAATAACACGTTCTTTCTTTCCTCTTCAGTTAACGGCACGGAAAAACTATTTTTCGTATAAACATGGTTGGCATACTTCTTTTCATTTATTTCAGCAATTGCTCCTTGTCCTAAAACTTTCGTTTGCTTGAAACGTTCGAATCCTTTGTCAAATAGATTCATATGATCATCCCAATCACTAGAAGCACTCAAAGTTACGACAATTAAATCTAGTCCATCTTTTGATGCCGTTGTAACAAGCGTTCTTCCTGCTTTCTTCGTAAAGCCTGTTTTTCCTCCTGTTGCAAATTCATAATAAGACGTTACCAACTTATGTTTATTTTTCCACGGGTAATCCCAAGAATCGGATTTATACGTTTTTGTTCCAAAGATTTTTTTAAATGACTCGTTTCCCATTGCATACTTCGTTAATAACGCCATATCGTAAGCCGACGAATAATGTGATCCATCTCCATCTAAACCATGAGGGTTTGAAAAGTGAGTATCTTTCATTCCAATTTCTTTCGCCTTTTCATTCATTAAATATACGAATCCATCTATACTCCCACCCACACTTTCAGCAATTACTTGCGCTGCGTCATTACCAGATCTAAGCATGAGTCCGTATACTAAATCTTCTAACTTCACTTTTTGTCCAGGCTTTAAATAGATTGCTGATCCTTCCACCCTCACCGCTTCATTGCTAACTGACACCATTTCTTTCATCTTCCCTGATTCAGCAGCTAACAAGGCAGTCATAATTTTTGTTATACTAGCAATTTTTTGAGGTTCATGTTCTGCTTTTCCGTATAATACACGACCAGACTGTTGCTCCATTAATACAGCATTTCGAGCACTGACATTGCTGTTCATCTTTGCATATGTAGGAATTGGCATAACGCTTGCGTACATAATAAGAAGCGTAATGATTACACAAATTCGTCTCATATTTCCCCCCACGTCCTTTTGGCACTTTTTGTACAAGTGTATGCTTGGCCTTTTAAAATATGAACGAAATCTTCCTTCTGCTTCCATTAAAAAAGACGCAGAGAATTTGCGTCTAATATGGTGTCCATTCAATTTGTTTCGCAGTTTCAAACCTTTTTTCTACATCAGGCCAATTTACAACATTCCACCAGTTTTTAATATATTCATCTTTTCGATTTTGGTATTGTAAATAATACGCATGTTCCCAGACATCTAGTACAAGGAGTGGTATCGTATCCCATTGTGTAAATAATTGATGAAGTGTACTTTGCAAAATTTCTAACCTTCCAGACCGGGGCACCCAAACGAGAATTGCCCAGCCTGAACCTTCTACTTTAGAGGCCGCTTCTGTAAAATGTTTTTGGAAACGTAAAAAGCTCCCAAAATCTTGTTCGATTTGTTGTGAAAAAGCACCTCTTGGACTTCCACCACCGTCTTTTTTCATGTTATTCCAAAATATCGTGTGTAAGTAATGACCTGACCCATGAAAAGCCGCTTCTCTTTCCCAATGCTTAATTAAATCAAATTGATTTATTTTTCTCGCTTCTTCCATCATCTTCTCTGCTTTATTTAACCCTTCCACGTAACTCCGATGATGTTTATCATGGTGTAACATCATAATTTCTTTAGAAATATACGGTTCTAACGCATTATACGGATAAGGTAATGGCGGGAGTGTATGTCCTCCAATTGGAACAGCTCGTTCGCTATCCCCTCTTTCATATAATTCATATTCCTCTTCTTCTTGCATAAATACTTCCTGCAAGTGATGCTGAATATGTTCTACATCATCACTTATTTCATACATAAACTCTGCATCTGTTTCATACTCATGCTCTTTCATACGCTCTAACAACGTCTGAATTTTATAAGCAAGCATATGGACATCATACACTTCCATTGCACGGCTATCTAATACGTGAAGAACACTTTCACACCAATTTTCTACTTCATGAAAGTAATCTGTAAATACACCTTGCTGATTCATGTTGCACCTCCCTAATGCTATCCACTTAACTATATTCAATGAAAATCCCTTATATAACTGTACAAAAGGAAAAGAAGCTAAGTCACCTTAGCTTCTTTTCCGCAATCAATATTTGTGTAACATCTTTGTCTGATAATCCGTCTCATAATATTCTAGTTCTTCACGCATCAATTGAAATTTACCTTCTAAACTCTTCATCACTTGCCCCAAAGATGCAGGTGGTGTTTGTTGAAAAACGATAGAATTTTTTCCTGTATATGCAGACCGACTATTTTCATACCAATAATCACTCTTCGGTGAAAAAAACTCTGCAATTACTTGATGGTAAATCTTATATAAAATTTTTTCAGCTGCTGTTTTTCGAAATGGCTGACTATTCAACAAAACAAAACATGCATCATGTCCTTCTTCGCAAAAAACGAGAAGTCGTCTCATTGATGCTAATAACCCTTTATAATATTGCTCGTTCCCTGCCGGTGTCTCCTCTAATAAAGAAGGCAACGTATGATAATTTACATAATTGGTTATTAAATGAATAGCATCTTCTAAAAATATAGAAACTTGCTCTGTTTGATTTTCAACCATCAAATTAGACATTTTTCTCTCTCCTTTGCCATTTTACGCTATTTCTACTCTTTTATTTTTATGTAATTCAGCCAATATTTCTTGTACTTTCAACACCGTTCCCTCATCAAAATATTGTTGAAATTCTTCCATATTATTTAAATACAAACGTTTTTGCGCACGAAGCTCCCTATCTTTCACTAAACAACATATCGCTACAATATCGCGCAAATATATGTGTTGTTCTTCTACTTTATACACTGGATTTCCTTCAAAAGGAGTAATTTCTTGTAAAACTTCTTCAAAATATCGAACGTATAAAACCGAAAAAGTTTTCTCTTTATCATTTAATATATATGTCACTTCAGATCTGTTAAAAAAATCCTCTGATGTATTAGGTTTCGCTTTTTCTAACTCATATCCTACATAACCTTTTATAATCATATACTCCCCCCTCCTCCTTCTTTTATCTTATTCTAACTTAATTTTCTGATAAACAAAATATTCTTTTAAATATACCTATATAAAAAATAGCTCCCCTATACAGGAATTTACCTTTTTATTTTTCTTGAAGTTTGTCATAATAATATTATTGTCTCAGTTTTCTTACACAAGGAGAGTTGTATTTATGTCGTTTTCATGGAAACGTTTCTTACAAATCGGGAAAATTATCTTCCCATTTGTTGTATTAACAATTGTATTCTTTCAAGCAAAAAAAGAATTAGCGGGCATTTCTTTTTTAGAAGCGATTGATACAATTAAAAACATTCCAACTGGAGGAGTCTTTTTAGCAATTACACTTGGTGCATTCGCTGTATCAACAATGTTCTTTTATGACTATGTTATGCTTCGTTACTTAAAAGCTGATATTCCTGTCCAAAAGATTTTCCGTATCTCGTGGATTGCTAATACTTTAAATGGATTTATCGGGTTTGGTGGTCTCGTTGGAGCCGGCGTACGCACAATGCTTTATCGTCCATACATAAAAGAAAATGGAAAACTTATTAAAAGTATCGCTTGGATGACAACTGCCTTTATTAATGGATTAGCCATTCTTTCATTTCTTGGTCTTATCGGAATATTAGACACGAGATTTATTTTGCATGAAAAACCATGGCTATGGCCTGTTCTTATCTTCTTTGCTCTTTTCGTTCCTATATATATCGGGTTTTCTAAATTAAAAAATAGAAAAGCGACGCAAACAGAGGGACAAGAAGAAGAGGAGAAAAACCCAACCGTTTTATACTCATTAGTTTCATTAGTCGAATGGGTATCTGCTGGTATTGTTATGTACGTCATATTATTATTATTTGGCATTGAAATCGAATTCCAAAAGTTTTTAGGCGTATATGTCATTGCTGCTTTAGCTGGTGTCGTTAGTCTTGTTCCTGGTGGCCTTGGATCATTTGATCTTGTCTTCTTAACTGGGCTTGGGCAATATGGCATCGATACAGGTGTTTTACTCCCTGCTATGTTATTATATCGTCTCGTCTATTACATCTTACCATTCTGCCTTGGTCTCATTTTTGCAGCTTTTGAAATGACAGGAGTAGCCATTAAAAAGTTTGAAGATAAACCTTTTATTGCGCCTGCATTAGAGACAACTGGTGTTATATGGACTTTGCAGCGTGACTTTCTAGGAAAGTTAGGTTCTTGGGCATCTGCTGCTTTAACAGTATTTGCTGGCTTAATGGTTATTTTATCAACCATTCTACCGACAAGTATAAATCGGGCACACGCCTTACATATTCTAGCTCCAAAACACCTTATTCAATTTTCTTTTAGCTTATCGCTAACATTCGGTATTCTCCTACTCATTCTTTCACGGGGGATATATTACGGAACAAAACGTTCTTATTATATGACGATTGTTTCTTTAATTGGAGCGGCTATTTTTAATACACTAAAAGGAATTGATGTTGAAGAAACGTTTATTTTATTAATCGTACTCGCTGTATTGTATATGCTTCGTAAAAGGTTTGTACGTGAGAAAATGGAAGTCTCACTTTCCGATATCGTAAAAGTTTTTATATTCCTACTTGTAACGTTATATTTATATAAAAACTTAGGTATTTTATTTGCAGGTGCAAAGGAAGCTTTCAAACCTGATTTTGTCGTTCGTAATATTACACAAGTGAAACGAAGTGCATTAGCAGCTGCCTTTTTTGTTCCTACTTTTTTACTAATTGGTTCACTCATTGCAAATCGTTATCGAAATGAATTTCCCGGGCAACCAGCTAATGATAAAAGATTACAAAACTTCTTAGATGAACATGGTGGAAACGTACTTAGTCATTTAGGTTTTTTAGGAGATAAGCAGTTCTTTTTCAGTAGTGATGGAAAAGCACTCATTCTCTTCTCAATAACTGGAAAACGACTTATTGTACTAGGTGATCCAATTGGGGACCCTTCCTCCTATCGTACTGTACTGCAAGAGTTTTTAGCTGAGGCTGATCGATTTGGATACATTTGTGTATTCTACCAAATTGAAAGTAAATGGATGAGTTTATATCACGATTTTGGTTATAACTTCTTTAAGCTCGGTGAAGAAGCTGTTGTTGATTTAAATACATTTACAATAACAGGAAAGAAACGCGCTGGCATGCGAGCTACTTTCAACCGTTTTGAAAGAGAAGGCTATACATTCTCTATTCACGAGCCACCTTTCTCAGACGAATTATATGAAGAGTTAAGAAAAGTTTCAGATGCATGGCTTGGTGGAAAAAAAGAGAAAGGTTTTTCACTCGGATACTTCGATCGTGAATATATTAGTCGTGCCCCTATCGCAACATTATCTGATGCAGATGGAAAAATTATTGCATTCACAACATTCATGCCCGTATATCAAAACGGATCATTATCTGTCGATTTAATGCGATATTATCCCGATGCGCCTAGCGGCATTATGGACGCAATTTTCATCCACTTATTCCAATGGGCAAAAGAAAATGAATACCACTCCTTTAATATTGGTATGGCACCACTTTCAAATGTTGGTTTATCCACACAGTCTTTCTGGTCTGAACGAGTGGCTGCTGCAATCTTTAATAACGTTCGTTATACGTATAGTTTCAGCGGATTACGACATTTTAAAGAAAAATATAAACCAGCATGGAGCGGTAAATATTTAGCATTTAGGAAGAATCATTCTTTACCAATTACAATGCTCTCTGTAACAAAATTAATAGGAAAAAGAAAAAACAGCTAAATTCTTAGCTGTTTTTTCTTTTTTGAACTTGTACAATAAATTCTTTTTCATACTTCTTACCATTTATATAGAAATTCCCCCACATTTTATACGTGCCCTCGGCAGGAAATGTAATCCGGTATTGTAATTGCTCATCCGTATCTACAGGCATAGCGTATAAAAAGTTCTCCTTCGTTTCATCCACGATATAGAGTGACTCTACTTCTCCTCTCTCTGAATGTAATTTCAATTTTTCACCCTTTTTCGCTTGAAACTGAAATGTTAACGTAACTGGTTCATTCGGATGTAATGCGCCAAATAAAAGAGAAACTTCATACTCTCCTATTTTTTTTGTAAGTACACTGTCGATTGGAAATTTCACTTTTTTCTTATTGTTCTCCTCTTTCGTTCTACCAAAATCTTTCCTAGCGAATGACTCTACGGACTTATTTTTATCTTCGTATAAAAATATTGTATATTCTTCGTCTTTCGCTATTTTGGAAGATAACTTATATGACCCGTTCCCTGCAAATGTAGGTTTAATTTGTTGTATGTGTTTTAACTGTCCATCTACAATCACTGCCCGAATTTGATCATTTAAACCACGAATTTCATTATTCTTTTTGTTTAACAACTGAAATACAATATCTACTTTCTCATTTCCCTTTCCATTTGACACATCCCACTTTACTTCCTGAACATCTCCTACAGTCTCTTCGTTTTCTTGATATTTTTTTATGTAAAATCCTCCTGCCACAATAAGTACTAACGCAATAAGCCCAATGACAAGATTTTTCAAAACATCACCTACCATTTTTATTGTCTCTGTTCATACAAAACTTCTTAAGGTATATATTCTAGATTATGATTTATGAAATCCTCCTATTTTGCACATATTACAAATAATAAAAAGATTTTAATTGAAAGGATTCGTAGTGTATAATGCAAATGATATTGATTTCTATCAATACATTATAAGGAGGACTTTTCATGAGTGTACATATCGAAGCAAAACAAGGCGAAATCGCTGAATCTATTCTATTACCTGGTGATCCATTACGTGCAAAATATATCGCTGAAACATTTCTAGAGGATGTTACTTGCTATAATAACGTACGTGGTATGTTAGGTTTCACTGGAACTTATAAAGGAAAACGTGTATCTGTTCAAGGTACAGGTATGGGTGTTCCTTCTATTTCTATTTATGCAAACGAATTAATCCAAAGCTACGGAGTTAAAAATTTAATTCGCGTTGGAACTTGCGGTGCAATTCAAAAAGATGTAAAAGTTCGTGATGTTATTATCGCAATGACGGCTTGTACTGATTCTAATATGAACCGTTTAACATTCCCAGGATTTGATTTTGCACCAGCTGCAAACTTTGATCTTTTAAAGAAAGCTTACGATGCTGGAACTGAAAAAGGATTACACGTTCGTGTCGGTAACGTTTTAACAGCAGATGTGTTTTATCGTGAAAGCATGGACATGGTTAAAAAACTTGGAGATTACGGTGTATTAGCAGTAGAAATGGAAACAACTGCTCTTTACACATTAGCAGCGAAATACGGTGTAAATGCATTATCTGTATTAACAGTTAGCGATCACATCTTCACTGGCGAAGAAACAACATCTGAAGAGCGTCAAACTACATTTAACGAAATGATTGAAATCGCTTTAGATGCAGCAATTCAACAATAATACACTAAAGAACTTGTCATACGTCTGGCGAGTTCTTTTTATGTGACTTTTTATAAATAACTATTTCATAAAGAGACAGATTTCTCCCCTCTACTTTCTTGTAACGTTTGTTATAATAAAGTGAAACTTTAATCAGTGGGGATTTTTCCCATTCCCCACTGATTATTAGTTGAACCAATCAGGATTTTACGGGCAGTTGATCTCCCGCCTAACTCCCTTGTATTTGCCGAATTTTGAAGTAGGAGTCTTATTACCCGTTAAAGCGGGATAAAGAAATCATTTACAGTATTTCTCATAAGAGGTGACGCAGTGAAAAACAGAAGTATCGTCTTTAAACTATTTTTATTAACATCAACTTTATTTACAATCATATTCCTACTTTTTTTCCTAGGACAATCTCTATTTTTAGAGAAATTTTATATTAATAAAAAAGTAAAAACAGTTCAAACTGCTTTTGAAAAATTCGTAGATAATTATGACAAAAGTGATAAAAGTTATGAGAAAATTAGAAAACTAAAACAAGAATTTCATGATAAAACAAATGCCGATATGCAGTTTTTGGATTCTAACGGTATTATTAAAAGTGATAACAATTACTATATCGATGTATTTAATCCCAACAATAATAAACAGTATTCCATTCCACTCAATAATCTTTTAACACCAGAAGAATATAATAAATTCGAAAATTTAGGTTTAAAAAAAGATGTAATAATTAATGTTGATGGAGTCGTACAAGAGAATAATATAATCACACCACAAAAATTAGGAACGAATTATAATCAATGGCAAAACGAACATTTCTATTCGGATTTTCAGTCGATTAATGGTAATCCTTCCAAGAATAGACTTGCAAGCCGATACAAATCTACAACTCGCATCGTCTTTACAGGTGTTATAACTAAGTTACAGCTCCCATCAAAAGCTGAGGTTCGTCTTGCAAATGATATTGAAACATTACAAGCCGTTCAATATTTTGCAGATATTATTAGAGATGGCACTTCTAACTCGAACCAATTAAACACGTTCATATTAGATGGTGGCGAAAATATAAAAAATAGTATCTTTGTAAAACCGATTATAGAAAACGGAAAGATTACAGAATATGCTTTTGCGATAGCATCTTTGCAGCCCGTTAATGAAGCGATGCTCGTTTTAAAAGACTATTATGTTTATGCCTTAATCATCGTGTTTCTCGTTATTATTTTGTTATCCTTCTACTACTCAAAAATCATTGTTAAGCCATTAATTAAAATAAATCGTGTTACAAAAAAAATGGCCAATTTTGATTTCAGCGAGAAATTACCTGTTACAGCTGACGATGAAATTGGCGGGCTTTCTGGCAGTATCAATACATTATCTGTAAATTTAAAAGATCGAATCGATCGATTAAATGTCGCTAATACAAAGTTACAACAAGATATTGAACGTGAACGTCAATTAGAAAAAACAAGAAAAGAATTCATTTCTGGCGTGTCACACGAATTAAAAACACCACTGAGTGTAATTAGAAGTTTTGCAGAAGGAATTAAAGATGGTGTTAGTAAGGATACTTCGTATTATACTGATGTTATTTTAGAAGAAACAGAAAATATGAACAGGCTGATTGTTGAAATGTTAGAATTAGCAAAGTTGGAATCTGGTACTTACAAACTAGATATGACGACGTTCTCGATCGGTGAATTAACGCAACAAGTCTACACAAAATTATTATTTAGCATGGAAGAAAAACATTTACAAGTGAATGTCGATGCAGACCCTTCTATACTTGTTAAAGCAAATCGTAGCCGTATTGAGCAAGTAGTTGTGAACTTACTAAGTAATGCAATCCGTTATACGCCAGATGGAGAAAAAATACAAGTCTCTATTATAGAAGCAGAAGATACCGTAAAAGTCGAAATCGAAAATACAGGAAACCCTATCCCTGAAGAAAGTCTTGAAAAAATTTGGGATCGCTTCTATCGTCTAGATGCATCACGTAGCCGTCACACTGGAGGTACCGGTCTTGGATTATCTATTGTAAAAAACATTTTAGACCTCCATCATGCCGAATACGGTGTGTATAATACGACTAACAGTGTTGTATTCTATTTCAATTTACAAAAAGTAAAAGAAGTCAAATAATTTGTCTTAATTTCACTAGGAGTTCACATGAAATTCACACTCTCCCTTTATAGTAAGAAACAAGTTAATCCTTTCCTTTACACATATAAAAGAGGAGAGTGCGTGAAATGAAACAAGCAGGACAACCTATTCAAAATGAAAAACAATTAGAAACTATCAAAAATATACTTTTACAATCTTCGAAACGTGATGGCTTATTATTCGTATTAGCTGTAAATTCTGGCTTAAAAGTAAGTGAAATCTTACAATTAAAAGTTAGTGATGTAATCGATGAAAATGAAAATGTTCGCCATTCCATTTTATTTTACAATGAAAAAGTGAAGAAACATAAATGGTTTGCTGTAAATGAAGACTTACAGCACGCAATCGAAGACTACATGAAAGAACGTAAAACTTGGAAACGTAATGAACCATTGTTAAAATCTCAAAAAGGAACAAAATCTATTACGAGACAACATGCATGGTACATTTTAAACAAAGCTGCAAAAGAAGTTGGATTAGAAGGGATTAGCTCACATACACTTCGAAAAACTTGGGGTTATTGTGCATACAAATCAGGTGTTGATATTGCATTTTTACAACACTTCTTTGATCACAGTACTCCATCAAAAACTTTAAAGTATATCGGTATTGCTTAATAACTCTTATACATAAAAAAGGTTACCATTTGAAAATTTGGTAACCTTTTTTATATTTCATATTCTCTTTTCTTGTCTCTCCTATACTGTAGTGGTACTCTAATAATAAGGGGGAGAAATTATGAACACACTTACAATTGAATTACCAAAAGAAACGGCTGAAAAACTTGATTTATTAAAACAAGCTTATGAAAAGAAAACAGGTGCTTCTATCTCTGAGAGCACTCTCGTTCAAACACTTATCTCAAAAGAATTTATCCAGGCGATAACTCCTTTTGATTTACAACAATTCGTCAACGGAAAAGAACAGCATTAATGCTGTTCTTTTTTTATCTCTATTTAAAATATACAAAGTTTTTTATATATTTTTAGAAAAACCATTGACAATGATAATGATAACCATTATCATTTATTATGAAGCCAACAATTGATGAATCAACCAAACGCTCAGTAACATTGTTACCCCTCTTTTTCATATAGAAAGGCACTGTACATTCCCCCTGTTTGTACAGTGCCTTTCTTGTTTATTATCATTCAAAAAAATTTAATTGCTCCGGCTTTGGCTCACCATATGTAATGTTCATCATTTTCATAAGCTGTTTCGCATTATCTGCTGCATCCCCACCTGAATTGTTGTTAAACAGTACGTATATATCCTTTGTTTTCTTTTTTAATTGCTCTAGTCGTTCAACCCATTCTTCCAGTTCTTTATTGTTGTAGCGATATAAACAGCGAACCGCTCTCCAATTCTCCCCTTTATCAAGCCAACCATGAACATTTCGACCGTGAAAACGTATTAATGCCATGTCTGAATTCGTAACCTCTAACACGAGTGGCACAGAACCTATCCCAGCCTGTGGTTCATCACAAATTGTATGAACCCATTTCTCCTGTTCTAGAAACTGTAACGTCTTATCTCTCATTTCTGGATAAAACCATGTTTGATTTCGAAATTCTATTGCACATGGTAAACCTTCCATTTTTTCTTTCGTATATCGAAGAAAATCTACATTTTTCTTTTTGCAATCAAACCATGGTGGATATTGAAATAAAATTGTTTTTAATTTATCAGCTTCTAATAAAGGAAGAATAGACTGTTTATACACATCAAACATCTCATCGAACGTAGAAAAAGGAATTTCACCTTTCATATGTCCTGTCATTCCTTGATACGCTTTTACGACAAAAGAAAAATCTTTCGGCGTTTCCATTGCCCATTTTATATAATTTCGTGCAGGTTGCATCGCGTAAAATGAACTATCCACTTCCACAATAGGAAAATACTCGCTATATGTTCGTAATTTATTTCTATTTTCATAGGAATCTATGTATAAAGAATTATGATCTCCCCATCCTGTCACTCCAATGAACAGCACATATATCCCTCCCTTTTTAACTTCATCTTCTATTCACTTTCCAAACACTTTGCATCATGTAGCCTTTTCTTTAAGAGTATCCTTATAAAAATATGATATACTATATGGAAGAATTTTTAAAATGAGGGGTTATTTATTTATGCTTCCAAACGATGCTACTGTATCTCATGAAAAACGAATTGAAGAACTAGAAAATAAAGTACGTTTTTATGAAGAACTTGTGAATCAATTACCACATCATTTCACATACAAAAATCCACATATTGGTTTACGAATAAAGAAAACCAGAACAACTCATTCCATTCAAGAAATACCAAAAGAAAATAAAGAAGCTAATTTTCAACTTACTTGTGATTCATTATTTTTATTTGAACAACTTGAAAAACACTTTGTTCATATTTTTGATGCCTTTTCACATCATGTAACCTTTGTCGATAGTAAAGGGAATATTACTTTATGTAATCAAGTTGCCGCAGATGATTTCGGTGTAATACGTAATGATATTATTGGAAAACCAATTCAACAATTACTAAACTTGCCGGAAGAAAAAATTAAAGCAATTGAAACATTAAGAACGGGAACAGAAATATATAATGAAGAAGTTTTAGACAAAAATTACGGTATTATAAATAACCGAATTATTCGTGATTATAACGGTGAGATTTTTAGAGTTATTAGTGTCTTTCATTATTTAAATACAGAACGTGATGCAGAGAAGTTTTCGTTAGCAGGGCGAATCGCAGCTGGAATTGCACACGAAGTACGAAATCCTCTTACAACAGTACGAGGATACTTACAATTTTTACAAGAAAGCGTTTCTACATCAAATCAAGAGTTATTTAAAAACTTGCTTATCCCTGAATTAGATCGTGCAAATAATATTATTACAAAATTTTTAGCTGTTTCAAAAACACGGGAATTTACAAGAGAACCGTTTCCGATCAATACATTTTTACGTGACTATATTGAACAGTTACTAGCTAGTGAAGTCTCCTTGCATAACATTTCAATTGATTATAACTTCTCTAATGAATTAGATGATATTTTAGTCAATATTGATCGACATGAACTTGTTCAAGTGTTTTTAAATCTATTTCAAAATGCCGTCGATGCTCAAGGCGACAAACCTCTTTCTATTCAAATTACTAGTTATCGCCTTGATAACTTCGTTCGGATTACTTTCACAGATAATGGAATTGGTATTCCTCCAGCTATTCAAGAATATATCTTTGATCCATTCTTCTCAACGAAGGATTCGGGAACAGGACTAGGCTTGTCAGTAACAAAAAAAATCATCCAAAATCATAACGGCACATTAAAAATGACTAGTAATGAAGATGGTACAACTTTCACTATTTCAATTCCAATCTTACCTAAAACAACCCTTGAAAAATTAAATCAATGTAAATAAAGGACTAATCCACGAACTACATGCCAATTGTTAAACACTCCCAACAATTAGCATGTAGTTTTTTATGTTGCACTTTTCTTCTTTACATTATATAAACCTTTCTCTATATCTTACTTATTTCTTTCTAGGTGGGCCAATTTCTTATTTTTTTAGAAATGGTAGTTTGTCCATCACGAATTTAGTATAAATTTCATTTTAATATATAGTAATGACTAATGATTCTATGAAAGAAAAGAATGAAAAGATGAACAATAAAAATAAAGGAAAAGTATTTTATGGTAATGATTGTTGCGAAGTAAGAGCATGTAGCCATATTAACATCCCTAAGTCAGAACTTACAGAATTTGTTAGACTTCTTCAAGCTCTTGGTCAAGCTATTCTAGTTCAATATGGATCTGGTTGCCTAGGTGGAGGAACTACGGGGACTACTGGTGCTCAAGGGCCTCAAGGCGCTCAAGGACCTGCGGGCGATACAACTGCGACACTATCTGTCTTCCGAATTTACTAACCACAATTTCCGATAATATTTTGGGAGGACTAAGCACATTTATAAGTAATAGGTTTGCTTTTGATTGTCTATTAAATCTCTCTTTTAATAAAAAGGAGCACTTATTTGGGAGGATAAGTGCTCCTTCTTTACGTTTCTTTACCTCAAATTTACTCTATCTTAATCCTCATTTTGTATGATAAATAATGAAGTCAAAGATATGAAAGAGGGATGAAAAATGAGAGTTATGTCACTGATACGCATTTGGATTGCTCTTATGATATGCATTATTTTATGTGTAGGATTTTTTTTAACTCTAAAATACTCCACTATTTCAAAAGCAGAGAGAAAAACAGTTCCATACAAACTTTTGTATACGAAACAAAACGACATCCCTTATTCCAATTCCACAAATAATGAAAAAAAAGTTATAAAAGGAATGCTTATTACGAAAGCTTCTAATTACGAAACTCTACTTCAAATTGCTGAAACGATTAAAGATCAGTATACAAATAAAGGAATTGATGAAATCACGCTGTCTATCCATAATGAAAATAATGGTAGTTATGAAGAAGAATTACCTTACGAACCGATTAGTAAAGGAACAATAATCGTCACATACGATTCTCAATCCTTTGGCAGTACGAACATTACTCTTAATGAATAGTAGCATTTATCTCACTCATTATGAGCTCACTTTATTTTTCACACGAGAAAGAGGCGAATAATGAAATTCGCCTCTTTTTTTACCATAATGATGGAATCCACTCTTTCACTTTATCAAACCACTCTTGCTGTTCTTTTTTCCTTTGTTGCTCTTCTTCTTGCCTTTTCTTTTCTTCTTCTTTTCTTCGCTTTTCTTCTTCAATTGTTTGCAATTGTTTTTTATAGTCCGCCTCAGATATTAACGACAATTGGAACGCTTTTTGGGCTGGGTTTGCATTTGCTTTTTTCATGATATCCCGGAACATCGTCGTTGTAATTTGGCTACCACCCGGAACATAATGCTCGCTATCTGTTTTGTCATATCCTACCCAAATCGCACCTACTAAATCTGGTGTGTATCCTACAAACCACGAGTCCTTTGCCCCTACGCTCGGGCCATTTACAAGTTGAGTCGTCCCTGTCTTTCCTGCTGTATCAACATTATTAACTTTCGCTTTTTCACCTGTTCCCTTTTCGACTACACCTTTTAATAAATACGTCATCTTTTGAGCAATTTTTTCACTCGTCACTCGTGTCTCTTTTTTATACCATTTTCCTATTATTTCCCCTTCAGCATTTTGAACTTCTCTAATTGCATGAGCCTCTACTTGAACCCCATCATTAGCGAATGTACTATATGCTTGGGCCATTACAAATGGAGATGTCCCTACATGCATCCCACCTAAAGCAATTGGATACGTACGGTCTTCTGGTACTAATGGAATACCAAATCGCTCTAAAGATTTCAATCCTTTATCTAATCCTATTTGCTCTAATAACCACACAGCAGAAACATTATACGACTTTGCTACCGCTTCATACATTGTCACATTACCATGAAAAGCCTGATCACTATTTTTCGGTTCATATTCTTTAATATGAAATGGTTCATCCTTTAATATATCGTATACCTCATACCCTTGTTCTAAAGCGGGTACATATACAGCTAGAGGCTTTAATGTTGAACCTGGCTGTCTTTTTAATTGCGTAGCATGATTAAATTGTAAAAACTGATATGGTCCTCTCCCCCCAACTAAAGCTGGAACACCGCCTGTTTTGGGATTTATAAGGACTACACCCGTTTGCATAAGTTGATCTGAGCCACTATCTTTAAAATAACTATCATTATTCACAACATCTTCTACAGCTTGTTGTTTTTTCGGATCCAACTCTGTATAAATACGATAACCACCTGCTAAAATTTCATTTTGTGTTAATTCATACTTATCCATCGCTTCCCTAACTATATAGTCTACATATTGGGAGTATTTACCTTTATATTTATCATCAACCCCACGTTTTAATACAAGTCCTGACTCTTTTTCTTTATTGTATTGCTCTTCAGAAATATATCCTTGTTCCTTCATTAAACTTAATACGACATTACGTCGTTCAATTGATTTATTAAAGTTTTTATAAGGCGAATACGCAGACGGCGCTTTAATTAAGCCCGCGATCGTTGCAGCTTCTGAAATTGATAAATCTTTTACCTCTTTATCAAAATAAGATTTAGCTGCCCTCTTTATCCCCCAAGCACCTTCCCCAAAATAAATTTGATTCATATACATTTCAATAATTTCATCTTTTGTATAAGTACGTTCTATTTTTTTCGTTAAAAAGTATTCCTTTATTTTACGAGAAAATGTACGATCTTGTGTCAGAAATACATTCTTCGCAAGCTGCTGTGTAATTGTACTTCCCCCTGCTACAACTTCTCCTGCTGTAATATTTTTAAAAACTGCACTTATAATTCCACTATAATAAATACCATGATGGTTAAAAAATTCCTTATCTTCTACTGCAACAATTGCCTGAACCATAATATCAGGAATATCTTTTCTTTTAACGCCTTCTGTTTTCGAAGAAGCTAATTTAGTTGCGACCTCATTATTTGCATCATAAATTAAAGTCGGTTGTGGAACAGCTTGTTTTAATTCAGATATGTCTTGAATGGAAATTATTATATTTACAGCAATAAATATAGTAACGAGTACACTTCCCAATACAATTAATGAATTACGAAGTTTCTTCCTCTTATTGAACCACTCAAGCATTTTTTTAAAATGAGTGTTCTTCAATTTCATTCGTTCACTTCCTTCATTTATTTACACTCTTCTTTTTAAAAGGAAGAATATACCGCCTTTTAAATTTATTATAATAACGTAGTCATTCCTATAGTGTAAAGCTTTTCTTTTACATTCATACTTTTTGCAAGAAAAGGACATTCTACAAGTAAGATATTCACTATTGGATATTAATATTATTAATAGAACAACGAGAGTTATGTTAAGTTTTTGTAAACTTTTCGATAAAATGTTTTAAAAAACGACAGTTTTTTGTTAGAATTGATTAGCCAATATATTTTACATATATTACTTTTGTGGGGGTAACAATAATGGTCTTTAAATCAAAAAAAGATAAATTTTCTGAAATGTTAATGAATGTTTCCGAAAATTTAAAAGAAGGCGCGCAATTTTTCGTGGAGTATAAAATTAAAAATGCTAGCGATTTAAAAGAGTTTTCTATGCGCATGAAAGAGTATGAGTCAAAAGGTGACTCATTTATTCACGAAATCATTATGGAGCTAAACAAAGCGTTTATTACTCCGATTGAACGTGAGGACATCCTACAACTTGCAATGAGTATGGATGATGTATTAGACGGATTAGATCACAGTGCTGGTCTGTTCGAAATGTATTCTATTACAGAAGCTGATGAATACATGATTAAATTCGTAGAAGCAATTAATCAATGTGCAATTGAAATTGCAAATTCTGTTGAACTGCTGTCTAAAAAGAAGTTAGTCGACATTCGTACGAACGCAATCAAGATTAAGGATTACGAATCACAATGCGATGATATTCGTCGTCATGCGATTAAGCACTTATTCTCTCGTGAGAAAGATCCGATTAAGATTATTCAATTTAAAGAGATTTACGAAGAGCTTGAAGAAGTAGCTGATAGCTGTCAAAGCGTTGCAAACGTATTAGAAACAATTATTATGAAGAACGCGTAAGGAGTTTGATCATGGATACACTCTTGATACTGACCGTTTTAGTAGTCATTTGCGCTTTAGCTTTTGACTTTATCAATGGATTTCACGATACAGCAAACGCTATTGCAACGGCTGTTTCAACGAAAGCTCTAAAGCCTAGACATGCAATTATTATGGCAGCTATTATGAACTTTTTAGGTGCAATGACATTTACAGGTGTAGCAAAAACGATTACAAAAGATATCGTTGACCCATTTGCTTTACAAAATGGTTCTCTTGTAATTTTAGCTGCTTTACTTGCGGCGATAGCATGGAACTTAATTACTTGGTACTACGGTATCCCAAGTAGTTCTTCGCATGCAATTATTGGCTCAATCGCAGGTGCAGCCATTGCTGCTGCTGGTATTAGCTCATTAAACCTTAAAGGATTCATTAAAATTCTTGAAGCTTTAATCATTTCACCAATTATCGCTTTCGTTATTGGTTATATCGTATACAGTATTTTTAAAGTGGTCTTTAAAAACTTTAACTTAACGAAAACGAACAAAAACTTCCGTATATTCCAGATTTTCACTGCAGCATTACAAGCCTATACACACGGTACGAATGATGCACAAAAAGCAATGGGAATCATCACGATGGCTCTTATGGCTAATAACTATCATACTTCTAGCGATATTCCGTTCTGGGTACAATTATCTTGTGCTATCGCAATGGGGCTTGGTACTTCTGTCGGTGGATGGAAAATTATTAAAACTGTCGGTGGACAAATTATGAAAATTCGTCCTGTAAATGGTGTAGCTGCCGATTTATCATCATCACTTGTTATTTTCGGTGCAACATTCATTCACTTACCGGTTAGTACGACGCACGTTATCTCTTCTTCTATTTTAGGGGTTGGTGCTTCTCACCGTGTGAAAGGGGTAAAATGGGGAACTGCAAAACGTATGTTAATTACATGGGTTATTACACTTCCTATTTCAGCTTCTTTAGCTGCTCTGTTTTACTATCTATTACATTTTGTTTTCTAATCAAAAGTCGTCTTCCTTATTTTTCTAGGAAGACGACTTTTTTGTGAACAAGCCTATTTCTCATTAAAAAGCGTGTATAATAATTGGTGGATAAGTTATTTAGAGGAGTTGGCAATTTTGGAATACATCATGTTACTTTTCATCGGACTAATCGCCGGGACAGTCGGCAGCCTAGTTGGGCTTGGAGGCGGAATTATTATTGTTCCGTTATTAATTGGATTACACAGTTTATCACCACAACTTGCAGTAGGGACTTCTATGGTAACAGTCGTTTTTACAGGGCTATCTTCCACCCTTACTTACATGAAGCATAAACGAGTAGATTATAAAAGTGGACTTATTTTATTTATCGGAAGCGGCCCTGGTGGTATTATCGGATCATGGGCAAATAAATTTTTAAACCAAGACACATTTTCTTTATACTTTGGGATTTTCCTTATATTCGTCTCAATTCTACTTATGCTTCGAGACAAGTTAAAACCTCTTTCCCTCTCAAATACGTCTGTAATTAAGCGTTCTTTTACAGATAATGATGGAAATACTGTACACTACCAATTCCCACCGTTTCTTGCTATCTTTATTGCCTTTATAGTTGGGTTTATATCTGGGTTATTTGGAATTGGTGGCGGTGCCTTACTTGTTCCAGCAATGATGCTTCTTTTTGCATTCCCAGCACATATTGCAGTAGCAACTTCAATGTTCATCGTATTTCTATCAGCAATTGTAAGTTCTGCAACTCACATCTCACTTGGAAATGTCAGCTGGATTTATGCATTAATCCTTATTCCTGGTGCATGGATCGGCGGAAAAATCGGGGCTTACATTAATACAAAACTAAGTGGTAACGCCGTAATTAATTTATTACGTATTACGTTAATTATTCTTGGAACTAGATTAATCATTATTTCCCTTTTATAACGTATTCTTTTTAGAATGCGTTTTTCTTATACACATGAATATAAAAATCCTCCGAGGAGAACAAATAAAATTAAACAAACACATAATAACATATAATTTGAAATATGTACTTTCTTCAAGTTGACCACTCCTATAACTGCGACTGTTATCTTTATGATAGCGAAAAAATAGTTCACTTGCAGTTACAGAGTGCTAACAATGCAAAATCAATTATTACAAATTTTATCCTTATATTTCATTTCTTTGTATATTCTATCGATTTAATAAAAAAAGATGTCATATTGACATCTTTTTTAGTGAAGAAGTGACCATCCCATAAAGTCTTCATGTACTTGGCACGCCCTCTTATCATTTCGATCATATAATTCAGCATAACTATCTGTTTCTTCATCATAAGCCATCGTATAAATAATTTGGCCGTCTACTTCAACGGATAAAACGACTCCACCTTTCATCTCTTCTACATGAATGATAGCATTCGCCGGAATTCTCATATCCGTCATTCTCATCGCATCTAACAATATACTAAACCCCCTACAGCGTATTCATTGCTAGTACTATTACACACTAAATAGTATACTACTGTAATAGCATACATTTCGTCAATGAAATTGCTGTTGAAATAGCATATTGTCTATATACATATACGCTAAAATAGAAGAAATAGAAACATATTAATGGGGGGCTAACATTGATTCTACACAAAGGAGATGTACTATTCCGTCAAGGTGAGGACGGTCCTTTATACTTTATAAAAACAGGCTTATTAAAAGTAGTTCGGTTAGAAGAAGACGGAACACCATTTTTATTCAACATTATCGTTCCAGGCGAAACGATACCTCATCATTCTTTAATTTCACCGAAAGAATATCACGGTACAGCTATCGCTTTAATAAAAACAGAAGTGGAACCAATTACTAGTAGTGAATGGTATGAGAGACTTCAAGCAAATCCTGAATCATATGCCAACATCGCTATGCAATTGCAATCGAAATTAAGAATGATGCAACAACGAATTGATCAATTGACAACCGTCTCACCAAAAGAACGTCTTCATCGTTTACAAGAATGGTTCACATTATATTTAGGTGACATTCCTATATATGAAATATTAACACAAACTGAAATTGGTCAACTGATAGGCATACGCCGTGAAACAGTTAACCGTTTATTACGAGAACAAATAAAAAACGAGGTAAAATAAATACCTCGTTTTTTTATTTATTCTCATCCGTCTTATTGTAAGCTTGTTGCTGGGCCAAAAAATTCATAATGAATATGCTCTTGTTTCACACCTAAATCAGTTAGTGCAGCATTTATATGCTTCATAAATGCTACTGGACCACAGAAATAAAATTCTGCTTCAGTTGTCGGAATAATAGTTTTTAACCATTCGCTTTCAACGAAACCTTCTTTATCAAAGTTCTTCATTTCTAAATCTTTTTCAGTCGGTGCAGAATAACAAGTATATGCTTTAACTTGTTCATATTCATTTTCTACTGCCTTAACGTGTTCTTTCATTGCATGTGTATTACTATTTATTGCTGCATGAACAAAATATACATTACGTTTTGAATCTTGTTCAATTAACGTATTTAACATACTCATCATCGGTGTAATCCCTACTCCACCACTAATTAGTACAACTGGTAATGTTGAATCCATATTTAACACGAAATCTCCCGCTGGTGCACTTACTGGTAAAACATCTCCTTCTTTTACATGTTCATGTAAGTAATTAGACACTTTACCGTCTGGTGTATCTACACCTTTTTCTTTCTTTACACTAATACGATAATATTCTTTCCCAGGTGCATCAGATAAACTGTATTGACGATTATGTGTATATGTCTCACCTTCAATATTGATTTGAACCGTTACATATTGACCTGGGATGAATGAAGAAACTTTCCCTCCATCTTCAGGTTTCAAATAAAATGACGTAATAACATCGCTTTCCTTCACTTTTTTAACAATCACAAAGTTGCGGAAGTCTTTCCATCCACCTTCTTTATGTGCAGCTTCTTCATACATCTCTGCTTCAATGCTAATAAATGCATCAGCAATGACACCATATGCTTCTCCCCATGCATTTAAAACTTCATCAGGTGCACCTGCGACTTCTTTAATGGCACGTAGTAAACATGTACCTACAATCGGATAATGCTCAGCTTTAATGCCTAAACTTCTATGCTTATGACCAATTTGTTTTACAACTGGAATAATTGCTTCTAAATTATCAATGTACGTTGCAGCTGCATAAACAGCATTCGCTAACGCTTGTTGTTGTCTTCCCTTTTTCTGATTCGTATGGTTAAAAATATTCAATAACTCCGGATGTTCTGAAAATAAAATTTGATAAAATTTCGTTGTAATTTCAACGCCTTTTTCTTGTAATAATGGTACTGTTGACTTTACGATTTCAATTGTTTTTGCACTTAACATTGTATCCCACTCCTCTATTTCCTTAACTGTTTTTAGTTTAACTGAATCTTATAATGCAGATTGTGATTTTAATCACTATTAACACGTTGTTTTTGTGAATAATATATGAACATTGCATTTACAAAAAAAAATAAGCTAACTAGAATTCTAGCTAGCTTATTATTTTGTTTGTATAGCTTGTTCAATTACCTTTCTATCTTTCCCATCACCAAACTCCGTATACCCCCAGATATTCGTTTCACCTCTATATTTATTTACGATAATATCCAAATCATGATATACACGGTGGGCATACACTACATACTCAATATTTTGAAGTTCCACACCTTTTTTTACAATTTCATAACTTCTATTTACATCGCGTTTTATTTTTTCATTCTTTATTTCCGTATGTATATTTTTTAAAGATGGTTCTTGTTGTTGAAACCATTGCTTAAATTGCTTCCAATCCCCGTCTGTATAATTCTCTGCTTTACCGTAATTTAAGAAATTATTATAGCTTTCATGTGTCATTCGAATAAAATCTAGCACTTTTGTCTCTTCTTGCACATCTTCTACTTGAGCTATTGTATTTACCTCAGCAGGCTTATTCGCATAATGTAACAGCACTTTCATAAGACTATAACTCGCAATGATCATTACGATAATAATCCCGAATACACTTAACAATTTCTTCATATACAGAACTCCTTCTCTACTAAAGATATTACAATGTATGACTATACTTGTAACATTCTCTCGTAGAAATATAATTCCTGTATTAATTCTTCCTATCATTTCGACAATATTTTTCTACACATTTCGTCTTGGCAAATGCTCCTGTAAAACAATATAACCTTCATAAGCTGTATAACCAAGTATAGCTATTAATCCGATATAACAAGCAAATACTGTCCATTTCGTTTTCGTATCCACTTTATAATAGTTTTCTTGTTGTTCCTTTTCTGTTTTCCATTCATTTAATTTTCTTTCTGACGCTTCAAATGCTTCTCTTATGTGAATAGTATACTCATCTATTTCATCTTCATATGGAACATAATCTAACGGTTCAAACTTCGGTAAAAGATACTCTAACACTTCCATTTTTTGAAGTTCACCTATTTGTAACTCTTTTTCCCGTTCACTTTGTCTTAATGCATTCATCTCATGATGCATCATGTATATAGTCCGATGTACAGCTCCAGTTTCTTTTAATTCCTCTTCAAGCCTAGCAACATATTCTTTCATTCCATCAATTTTATGCCCTAATTCCTTAATCGGCTCATCTCTCTTTATCACTCTGTATAATTCCATACAACCGATAATAACAATAAATCCTCCCAAAATACTTTTAAAGTAAATTGAATAGCCAAGTAATAAAATAAGGCCTGCTCCCCAAATTTTAGTACTGACAACTGAAATAATTCGCCCACCATCTAGCGGCGAAACAGGAATTAAATTAAAGAAATTAATCATACTTCCAAGCAAAATAACAAGCGCCCAAAACGGCTCTTGCGTCATTATATAAAGTGGGATCGCTGGTAAAAATGAAAGAAGTCCGAAAAGCGGCCCCATATAGGCGATGTAAGCTTCATCTTTCGCATTTTTCGGCATCTCTTTCATTCCAATAAGGGCCCCCATAAACGGAATAAAGATTGCTGGCGATGTTGGGATCCCCTTTCTTTTCGCAGCCCATAAATGGCCCATTTCATGAACAAACAACAAATAAATGAGCGCCACTCCAAATTTCCAACCATATAGAACTGCGTATGCGCCAAGCGATAGAAACATACTAAATACCGTTGAAAACTTTGCTAATTTAAAAATTGCAAATACCCACTTTAACTTAGACAGTAAAAATAGACCTATCGCAACAATAATTCCCCATAATCCTTTTTTATTATTTTTCATATTCCTCTCCTTTATCTCTCATTAATGAATCATATTCATTCATCAAAGCTTGTTCTTTTCTCTATTATGACATATTTTTTTCTATTGTTAGAAATAATGTTTATTTAATCCATTTTTAGCCAAAAATATAAATAAAGGAGGTATATACGAATGAATTTACAATCTCTCATAATAAGTGTTTTATCATTTTTAGCTTCAACTCTTATTTTTTATACAGTGAGCTATGTATTATTATTAGATTGGTTGCCAAATCACTTACTTATCACTCTTATCATTCTTTCCGCTCTTATGATTTCATTTCTTATTACACGAAAATCAATGAATGAGCCATCTGCAAAAGCAAAATAATAGAGAGGGTGTTCTTCTCCCCTCTCTATTATCATTTCCTAGGAAAGGCTACATAGAATTTCAATTCAGCTACAGCCAATAAGGATCTTATCTCAAAATTCAGTTGGAACAAAGAAGTTAAGCGGGAATCAACGCCGAATTGGCAAAGACTATTAATCAACGAAAAATGAGCATCCTCTGCCGATTAAAGTCTCACTTTATCTTTGAAAATTCATTTTTTCACCATACTCTTTAACGATTTGAATTATATTTTGAAACACGCCTATTTTTTCTTTTTCACTGTTTAATATTTTCAAATCATACTTTTCGTAATATGTTTCTAATGATTTTAATTGTGATTCTGAAGCACCTTTTATCGGAACAGTAGCATGCAATTCATATTGCTTATACCCTTCCTTTACTTTTTCACCTAAAATCATTTCACTCTCTTTTGCTCCAATTAATTTTTGAACTTTTTCTGGGAAAGTGAGTTGCAAATAATACTCTCGTTCCTTCACTAACTTGTTGTATAGTGATTGTGAAATCGTATACCGTACCATATAATTCACGTTTTGATCGCCCGCTTTAATATGAAACGTAGTAATCTGCAAATCTTTTTTTGTTACTTCCGTTAAAGGACCTACCTGCATCTCATCTTCTTTTTGTTCTGAAATATTTGGAAATATAGCCAAAAGCTTTTCCGTATCTTTTTCATTCAACATATACATAGCTTTCTTATATTGCACCCATCCTCGTCTATCTTCTCCCCTTAACCATGCATAATAAGTTTCTTTTTTCCCATCTCTACTAATTTGTATTTCATATTCAGGTTCACCGAAGCTTCCGGTTATTTCTTGTTTCTCAGCTTTATCCAAAATGTCTATTACTAACTTCGCTTCTGATTCCTGCAACTTTTTCTCTTTATGTTTTTTTTGTATAACGGTTACCTCTATTGTTTCTTTCACTTCATTCACCGTCTCTTCTACTTTTTTTGTTTCTTTTTTTTGCTCAGCTTGACCACAAGCTGCTAGTAACATAACAAATAACAACAATACATATTTCCCTTTCAAATTAATCCTCCTTTTACGATAAGAAATTCTTATAATCTTCATACATAAAACAAAAACGTGACATCCTATTAAATAAGTTATACTAATCATTGAAAGGAGGTCTTTATCATGTCCATTAATTTTCATGATCCAAATAATAAATACACATACGCAACAAGAAACGCTCATATTTCTTGGGCTGAAATGGTAAAAAACATTACAGACATACAAAACAAGCAAATAATTGATATTGGCTGCGGTGGCGGGATTTATACGAAAGAACTTGCTCTTATGGGAGCCAAAAATGTTGTGGGACTTGATTTTTCAAAAGAAATATTACAAGCTGCAAAAGAAAATTGCAGCAAATTTCCAAATATTTCTTTCATCCACGGTGATGCACATAATATCCCATACCCTAATGAAACATTCGACATAGTTATTTCTCGTGCAGTTATTCATCATTTACAAGACATTCCTACATTTTTATGTGAAGCTTCTCGTATATTAAATAAAAACGGTGTACTTATTTTACAAGATCGAACGATTGAAGATTGTACAGTTCCAGGAAGTCCCGAACACATTCGTGGATATTTTTTCTCTATATTTCCAAAACTCATTGAAATAGAGTCAAAAAGACGTCCAAAAACCAACACGATACAGAAAGAATTACAAAAACATTCTCTTCACGTGCTTCCCACACAAACACAATGGGAAGTACGAAAAATACATGATTCTGTAGAAGCATTGCTACAAGATTTATCTCCTCGAACAGGTCGATCCATTCTATATGAGTTAACAGATGATGAACTTTCTCAACTTCTACAACATATACAGACCGCATTACAAAACGTCTCTCCTATTATTGAAAGAGATCGATGGACAATTTGGAGCGCCATGAAGTTGTAAGGAAGGAAGCCTCACAAAATAATGTGAGGCTTCCTTTCTTTCATAATCTAATTTTGCAACACTCTTGATATCCTCCACTTCTGGCCTGTGCACTTCCACACTTCGGACATACTAAATATCTAGACTGATTTGTCAACAAACTACCTTTTTGAAAGAGTAAAACTTCTGCTTGTTTAAACGAACGCGAATAATATAACCACATAAAACCAATTATAGCAATAATGCCAAATAATACTCCCATCGCAAGCATTTCAGTCACCTCTTTTGGTTTGTTCTTTCCAGCAAGTGGATTGTTGTAATATTCTCTGTAAATTCAAATAATCCCTTCTTTACTCCTATAAATATCAACTTTCTCTATAAATTTTACAATTCTCCACAAATTTTTACTCCCATTTTACAATTCATTATTCCTTTTGCAACAACGAATATTACTTTCGATATTTCCGTATATAAATATATCTTTCAAAAAACATATTGACTTTCTAAAAAAAACATGCAACAATACTGTCAGAATACTTGAATAAAAATTCATTGACGAGAACGAGTACGTTATAGAACTGTTCCCCAGAGAGTTGGCGATTTGCTGAAAGCCAACGTTCAGTGCGTAACCGAAAATCATCTCCGAGAAGTAGAACCGAATGTTACAGTAAGTTCTTACCGGCCGTCCCCCGTTACAAGGAACACGTATCATGTTGTACGTTGCAAAGCCGTATACATATAGATTTATTTCTACATGTGTAAATTAGGGTGGTATCGCGGGTAAATATAACTCGTCCCTTTCTTTAGGGACGAGTTTTTTGTGTTCTTACAAATGAATTTAAAAAAGGAGGAAAAACAATGAACACTGTATCAAAAAAACATATTTTTTTCACGGGTCTTATGCTATTTTCTTTATTTTTTGGGGCAGGTAATTTAATTTTCCCTCCCATGCTTGGACAAAACGCAGGTGAAAATTTTTGGCCAGCAATGATTGGATTTTTACTAACAGGAGTTGGCTTACCACTACTAACTGTTATCGCAATTTCTCTATCAGGAAATGGGATGCAGCAACTTGCAAGTCATGTCCATCCATTATTCGGAATTTTCTTTACAGTAGTTGTATACATTGCCATCGGTCCATCCATGGGCATCCCACGTGTTGCAAATGTTGCTTATGAAATGGGTGTTAGTTCTTTCTTACCAGAAACAATCCGCTCTAGCAGCCTAGTGCTATTTGTATATACAATCATATTCTTTACTATCGTATTTTGGCTGAGTTTAAATCCATCTAAACTTGTCGATCGTATTGGAAATATATTAACACCTATTTTATTACTCTCAATTTTCTTATTGTTTGTTAAAAGTGTCTTTACACCACTTGGGCAATCAGGACCAGCTATGCAAGAGTATCAAACTTCTCCAATCTTCAAAGGCTTTATGGAAGGGTACTTAACAATGGACACCATTTCAGCACTTGCATTTGGAATTATCGTTGTAAATGCAATTCGCTCTAAAGGTGTGAATGATCGTAAGTCCATTGCCATCGCCACAGCAAAAGCAGGGCTTATTGCCGCTACAGGACTCGTACTTGTATATGGTGCACTAGGCTGGCTTGGGGCAACTAGTGTCTCTCTCGGATATGCAAAAAATGGCGGACAGCTACTTACTGTTATCGTACAACAATTATTCGGTCCGTACGGTTTGCTCCTATTATCTCTTATCGTTACACTCGCTTGTTTAACGACATGCGTTGGACTCGTATCTGCGTGCAGCCAATATTTTTCAACATTATTGACTACATTTTCATACAAAACATTCGCGAGTATCATTTGCGCATTAGGATTATTAGTTGCCAACTTAGGTTTAACAAAAATTATCGCAATCTCTGTTCCAATTCTACTTGTTGTGTATCCAATTGCGATTGTACTCGTACTACTATCATTACTTCATAAATACTTCGGTGGATATCGCTCTGTTTATGTAGGTGCTTTAATCGGAGCAGCTGTAGTGAGCGTATTTGATGGATTAAAACAAGGTGGTATTTCAGTTTCATTCATCACACCCTATTTTGAATTTATCCCTTTATATAATGAAGGAATCGGTTGGCTAATACCAGCATTAGCAGGAGCTCTTCTTGGCCTTACAATCGCTAAGTTAAGCGGTACGAAAAAAGTTCCATTACTAATCGAATCTAACGAAGTAAAAGCCTCCTAAAAAAACTCCCAAAAGGGAGTTTTTTTACATTTGATAAGCAGTATGATTAAAACTGCTTATTTTATAAGCTTTCGTATAATATTCAATATTTGTATCAACTGTTTCTACCTTGACAACATCATAGCGCTCTTCTTGCTTTACTAAAAATAAATAGTATTCCTCTGTTGCCTCAATAATCGCAATTTTATCTGTTTCAACATTATATTGTTCACAAAGTGCTTGTAATGCGTTCACATACTCTCCTAATTTTTTAGACTTATCCATTCCGAATATAGTTTGAACTAACATATACATTCTCCCCTTTATATGTACTGTTAACACCTTAATGATAACGCTTACATTATTTATCGTCAATAAAAACATTCGATGGTTTTAACGCCAAATCTATATTGTAGCGAGCCAATAATCAGCGAGGAATTCCCCGCCAATTAAAGCTTCACTTTATCACTTCGTTAATTGATGCCTAAATGCATAAATAACTGCCTGAGTACGATCACTTACATTCAATTTATTTAATATGTTACTCACATGTGTCTTTACCGTTTTCAGTGCAATAAATAACTCGTCCGCAATCTCTTGATTACTTTTTCCCTCTGCAATTAATAACAAAATCTCAAACTCTCTTTCCGTTAAGTCATCATGCAAAGGTTGCTCTTTCTTTTGACGCATACGGGACATCATTTTCCCGGTAACTTTCGGCTCTAATACTGTTTCTCCATCATAAGTAGCTCGTACAGCATCAGCAATATCACTTGCTCTTGATGTTTTTAATAAGTAACTGGTCGCACCAGCCTCAATAACAGGGTACAATTTTTCGTCATCTAAAAAGCTTGTTACAACTACAATTTTTGCTTCTGGCCATTCTTGAATAATAGCACGTGTTGCTTCGACACCATCCATCTCATCCATAACAAGGTCCATTAAAATAATATCCGGTCTTAATTGCAATGCTAATTCTGATCCTTTTCGTCCATTCTCAGCTTCCCCTACTACTTCAATATCTGGCTGTGTAGATAAATATGCCGATACACCCATACGAACCATTTCATGATCATCGACAAGCAATACTTTTATCATACTTCTCCCCCTCTCTCAATCATAATCGGTACTTTTACTTCTATTTGTGTACCTTTGGCCGGGAAACTAAGCACCTTGAGTGTCCCACCAATTTCATGAACACGCTCTTGCATCGATCTTAGGCCATATGAACCTGCCTTATTAACGCCTACTTCAAACCCAACGCCGTCATCAATAATTTTTAAAATCGCATATTGATCAATTTTTCGAAGGCGCACTTCTGTTTTCTTTGCCTTTGCGTGTCGCAACGTATTTGATAGCGCTTCTTGCACAATACGGAATAAATGATCTTCTACACCTTTTTTTAATTCTATTGGCTCAATAAGCCATTCAATTTTCATATGTTGTTTTCGCGATAATTCCGTTAATAATTCCTCTATACCTTCTGTCAGTTTCTTACCTTCCAATTGTACAGGACGTAAATGAAGGAGCAATGCTCTCATTTCTGATTGAGCATTTACAACCATATTTTCAACAAGTTGTAATTGTTTTTTTGTCACATCTGGAAATTCAGTTATTTGTTCATTAATCGCTGACATCATCATCGACATTGCGAAAAGCTGCTGACTTACTGAATCATGCAACTCCCTTGCTAAACGATGCCTTTCTTGAGAAATCGCTTCTTGTCTCATCTCTTCATTCCAATGAGCTCGTTCATTCGTTACTTTTTGAAAGAGTCCAGCTTGCTCCTCTAATCGACGAGCCAAAACGATTACTTTTCGTTCCACTTCATGAAATTCATCATCTGCAGTAAACGAAACATCGCTCGGAAAATTCCCTCGCTCTACTTCAAATAGAAACGTATTTAATCCTTGTATACGCTGCTCTATATAGTAACCGATTGCATATCCTACAATTCCCCCGATAAGTAAACTTGTAGTCATAATAAACAAGCCAATTGGAACAGAAGCGATGGATTCCTTCCATAATAAATCATACACTTGTTGCTCGCTTTTCCATACATATACAATTGTACAAATGAGTGCGATACTAACTGAGGACAACATAGAATAACGAATATACATCCACGAAATATTTTTTTGTTTCTTCATTATACTTTCCTCACTTCCGTGTCGCCTACGACAAGCGAAGAAATAATTTTAATACGACGAGGAGCCTCTTTATACTGCTCTGTTCTAAATGTAACATTGCGGTTAAACCCTGTCTCTTCATGACCTGGCAAGAGCACACGTCCGACAATAACAGAATGATTTAAAGAAAGTTCAATATCATATGGCACATATAAACGAATATTACCAACGACACCCCGAATAACAATTACCGTTTCCCCTTCTGGAATCATAGCAGTAGTTAAATCTATTTCCACATCACAAGCACCGTATTGAACATTAATATCCTCAAGTTCATAAATATGATCCATCATTCGTACATTGCCTACAAACATATTTTTCAAATATGGTTCTGTACGATATATTTGCTTCTCTTCGTCTATAATCCCTTTTTCTTTAATTTCAACCTTCATCGCTTTTTGCTGATGCCCTTGTTGAATCAATTGATAACCAATTAAAGCTAAACAAGCAAATACGACAAGAACAAATGCTGCTGATGAAAATAAGAAGAATAAAAATACGATACCACCAACAAATAAAAATACATTTCCCCGTACATAACGATTCTTTTTACGATAATGCCTTCCAAACATAAGCATAATAAATGCAAAAATGAGACCACCTGGTTCAAAATGTCCAAGTATCATATCAAGAAAAAGACCGAATCCAAATATGATGAGGAGCATCCCCATTAATTGTGTCTTTGAAAAATGTTTCTTCATTTCAGCTCCCCCCTTCTTGTCACATATACATAGAAGAAAAGGCATTGCTTTCCAACACCTTTTCTCCTATCACTATATCATAAGCCTGTTTTATAATATACTACTATTATTTTGTTAACTCTTTCGTTAACGATACATCATTCTTTTCTTTCATTTCACGCTCAAGTTTTGCAATTTTCATATCAAATGTGTCACGCTCATGTTCTTCATTCATACGAGTTTCTAAGTCACGAATGTGATCTTCAATTTCTTCAAATCGTAAGAACGGATTATTTTCATCCATTTTATGCATCGCAGTATTCATACGACGATTTGCATGTGCCATATTTTCACGTGCCATTAGTTCCATACGCTTTGCGTGCATTTCTTTTAATTTATTTTTCATTTCAGAAAGACGACGCTCTAACTCATCAATTTGCTCTACAACACCTGCATACATTTCTTCTAATCGAGTTACTTGCCCTTCATAATAAGCTACCTCTTCTAACGCACGTTCGTGCAATTGTAATTCACCTGCTTCTTGAGCAATGATAGCTTGCTTTGATCTTTTGTTAACGAAATAACGTGCTTGCTCAAGCTCACGAGCAAAGTTAGATTTTAATGTTTTATGACGTTCAATTAACTTCTCAATTTTTGTTATTTCACGCTCACTATCACGTAAATATTGGTTTAACATCGCAATTGGATTTTTTCTTTCCTTCTCATCTAACACGTTATGAAAATCAGCTAAAATTGCATCGCGTACACGTCCGAATAAAGATTGTTTCATTATAAATCTTCCTCTCTTCTACTTTATTTATAATTTGATTTATTGTTTTAGTTTTTCATTAATTTGTTCCACTCATCTTCAAAGTTGCTATATGGTTTAGAACTTTCTGGAGCAGATTCAACAACTACATCTTTTTCTTTTTTCCACTCACGGTATCCGTAGTATAAAACCACTAAAGCAGCGATACCGATTAATGCTGGTGAATGAGAAAGCGCAATGGATAAACCGATTAAACCAACAATACCCCAAGCTAACTTCCCAAAAAATGACTTAGCTCGCACAAATGATTTATAGCTCCAATATACAACTCCTGCTCCGATTGCGAATCCTACAATACCAGCAAGACTACCAAGAGCAATTAAAGCCAAAATACCGGCTGCGATAAACGCTAGAAATTGTTTCATCTTGTGCTTGCCTCCCTTCGATTTGATACTCTTATCTTAACTATTTTTTCATCTTTCCATAACGAGCTTAAGAACCGTTTTTAACTCAGACTTAAGACCGAGTCATATTCAGCCCTTTACGCAAAAAAAACGTGCAGAGTTTATTCTCTGCACGTTTTTTTTAATTACTAACATTCATATTAAATTAAGCTGTTTTATGATACTCTTTTTTCTCAGCTACTTTCGAAAATCTTGGAAATCCAATTAAAATAGAAACAATCCCACATACTCCAACTAAGATTGGATAAAATGCATATGGCAACAATTCAACCGGAGATAACGCTGCAAATCCTGCTGCCGTTAACATTTGGGCACCGTACGGAATTAATCCTTGTACACAACATGAGAAAAGATCTAATACACTCGCTGATTTACGAGGGTCTATTTCATATTGATCTGCAATATTTTTTGCAAGCGGGCCTGTAAAGATAATCGAAATCGTATTATTCGCTGTACACATATTCGTCATACTTACTAAACCAGCAATACCAAATTCTGCACCTTTTTTCGAACGAATATTACGTGTTAATACATTCATTAAATATTGAATACCACCATTATATTGGATTAATTCAACCATACCGCCAATTAATATAGCAAGTAATACTAACTCCATCATACCGCCCATTCCAGTCGTTACACTTTTAAAGAAACTTTCTAACGTGTAACTTCCATCTATAAGACCGATAACACCAGATAATACAGTTCCACCAGTTAATACAATAAGTACATTCCAGCCAAGTAGCGCTGTAATAAGTACTCCTGCGTACGGTAAAATCTTTATCCAATCAAAGCTATGTGCTTTAATTTGCGTGTCACTTCCTGAAGTAACTATTACTAATAGTACAATTGTAATAATAGCCGCTGGTAACACAATTAAAAAATTCGTTTTAAACTTATCTTTCATTTCTGTTCCTTGTGAACGAACAGCTGCGATTGTTGTATCTGAAATAAATGATAAATTATCACCAAACATCGCTCCCCCAACAACAGTAGCCATTGCAAGCGCAATTGAGATATCAGTTTGACCACTAATACCTACAGCAATCGGCGCTAATGCTGCAATTGTTCCCATTGAAGTTCCCATTGCTAATGAAATAAATGCACCAATAACAAAGATTCCAGCTACGATAAATCCTGGCGGTAAAATAGTTAACGCTAAATTAACAGTTGAGTCTACTCCGCCCATTCCTTTAGCCGTTTCAGAAAATGCACCTGCAAGCACAAAAATTAATACCATAATCATAATATCCGGATTTCCTGCACCTTTAGCGAACCGCTCTACTTTCACATTAAAACTTTCTTTACGATTCATCACTAAAGCGACTCCTACAGCAATTGAAATCGCTACAAGTATCGGCAATTTATAGAAATCACCTGTAATAATTCCAGAACCAATAAATAGCGCCAAAAATATCCCAAGTGGTAATAAAGCTAAACCATTTCCTCTCGTTTCTTTCAAAGTACCATCTCTCCCTAGTTTCAACCTTTTTCTAATGAATAACAAAAGACCTCTTCCGGTGAGAAGAGGTCTTATACATCTATAAGAAACGCTCTTCTCATCTTTCAAGCACATGCTTGCTGGATTTGGCACAGCACTCTGAAATCGAGTCCGCTGCCGAGGCATCGTAGGGCCAGTCCCTCCGCCTCTCTTTATAAGAAGGTTTCATATTTATTTTTTAATAATAATTTCTTCCCTAACTTTACTCGCTTACAAAACAAAAGTCAATTATTTTTTGTATAGATTTTTTTGGTAATTATACAAAAATTTGAATACAATAATCATTTTAACTTTTCGATTTCTTCTTCCAATATTGAAATCCAATAAAATTCACTATTTTTTATTGCTGCTAATATCCATTTCGTAGTGTACCAAGCTAACTCATACTCTCCCTTCGTGACATCGCCACTTTTATAAGCATCCTCTAGCTCCTCTTCATCTAATACATACACCTTACCGCTAGGTAATAATACTACATCTAAATATAAATCATCAAAATACGGTAAACCACGATCGTCTATTTCATATTCTTTCGTCACATCAATATAATATTGCACTAAATTGTGCCTATCATCTAACATAGCTGTAATCGCAAAGTTCTTTCCATTAATGAAATATTGAACCCACGTATACCCATCACTTGCAATACAAATTTCTTTACCATCATATTCTTTACAACTAGGCTCTCTCACCTTTTTTATATCCAGTATTCCGAGCATTCCCTCTTCCACTTGCTTAAGCCTATAACTCTTTTCTATTAGTCTTTTCCACGAAGAACCGTCACCATATTTACGTTTCATTATGTATACTCCTCTTCTATATACAGAAAAGCTCCCACATATTATGTGAGAGCTTGTTCATATTATAATTAAGCAGCTTGACCCTTTTCAGAAATCTCTTTTAAATAAGCTTGTCCTTTTTCAGCGTCATATTGACCTTCCCACTTAGACATAACTACAGCTGCTAAAGAGTTTCCTACAACGTTAACTGCTGTACGAGCCATATCTAAAATACGGTCAATACCAGCAATGAACGCTAAACCTTCAGGTGGAATACCTACTGTACCAAGTGTCGCTAATAATACAACGAATGATACGCCCGGTACACCTGCGATACCTTTTGATGTAACCATTAATACAAGTAATAATGTAATTTGTTGTGTAATAGATAAATCAATACCGTACATTTGCGCCAAGAAAATAGCCGCAATTGCTTGATATAAAGTTGATCCATCTAAGTTAAATGAATAACCTGTCGGAATAACGAAAGATGTAATTGCTTTCGGACAACCGAATTTCTCCATTTTCTCCATGATTTTTGGTAAAACTGTTTCTGAGCTTGCTGTAGAATACGCTAAGATCAGCTCGTCTTTTAAAATCTTAAAGAATTGGAAAATGTTAATTCCAAATATTTTCGCTGTAAGTCCTAAGACAACTACGACGAAGAAAATCATTGCCCCATATACGACAATTAGCAATTTCCCTAATGGAATTAATGAAGCAAGACCAAATGTAGAAACTGTAACACCAATTAGTGCAAACACACCAAATGGTGCAAATTTCATAACTTGGTTTGTTACATAAAACATTGCGTCAGCTACACCTTGGAAAAATTGAAGAACTGGTCTTCCTCTTTCACCAATTGCTGCTACACCTAAACCAAATAGTACAGAGAAGAAGATAATAGCAAGCATATCTCCGTCAGCCAATGACTTCATAATGTTCGTTGGAACAATATTTACAAACGTATCTGCAAATGAATGACTTTGTACTTGCTCTGTCGTATGTGTATATTTCGAAATATCTGTCTTTGTTAACTGCTCCATATTTACGCCTTTTCCTGGTTGGAAAATATTCGCTATTAATAGACCAACAATAATTGCAATTGTTGTAATAATTTCAAAGTAAATTATTGTTTTTCCGCCTAGTCGACCTAGTTTTTTAACATCGCCAACACCAGCAACCCCAACAATAATACTTGCTACAACAATCGGTACAACGATCATTTTAATTAATCGGATGAAAATATCACCAATTGGTTGTAAGTACTTCACAACAGCTGGATTATCAAAGAAAATCGCCCCAACCGCAATACCAAGCGCAAGCCCTATTAATATTTGCCATGCAAGTCCTATTCTTTTCATATTTGTTGTAACCCCCTCTTCGATGTGTCACTCTATCTCTCATTCTATCTCTATAAAACTAAGAAATTAAGAGTATTACATATTATTCGACAATTCACTACATTTTGTCCCTGTTAAAAATCATAAATCAAAATTTAAAATCTGACAACAAAATAACTTTCCCCGAATGCAAATAATTTTCTTGACAAAAAATAAACCCATGTTAGAAAACCTCACATGAGAACGATTCCTTACTAGTGTTTTATTAGCTTTCTAAGTACTATTTCACCCCATAAAAACTATTACTTTCCTCCTGTATTTTACATATAAATCCCAAAATATACCTTTATTACAGCCATAAATAAAATGTAAGTACTATGACAATTAAAGTTGAAAAATGATAAATTCCGACAAAACTTAGCAATTTTATAAAGTTTTCTTTACATTATGATTACAACGATAGACACTCTTCTTCTTATGATATATAACATTCATAGGGAAAGGAGTCAGACAACTATGAAAAAGAAATTTGCAGCGTTTAGTGTTTTAGCAGCAGGAACGATTTTTGCTTCCCCGTTACTTTCACCCGTATACGCTGAAACAAATCAAGATAAATTATCTAACATTCAATCTGAATTAGAAGGCAAACAAAGTGACTTACAAAATAAATCAGTCGAGAAAGAACAAATAGAAAAAGAAATTCAAGAATTACAGAAGAAAATCGATGAATTAACTACTTCTATTAATAAAAACGAGGCTGAATTAAACGATACAAAAAAAGAAATTAGCAAAACACAACAAGTAATTACTGACAAAAAGAAACATATAGAACAATTACAAACAAACATAGATACACGTCAGGAAGTTATTAAACAACGATTACAATCTATGCAAGAAAAACCGCGTACAAATATCATTACAGAAGTATTAACAAACTCTACAAACATTGCTGATCTTGTTGATAATATGTACTCCGTAAGTTTAATATTAAACAACGATACAGATATTGTAAAAAAACAAACATCTGATCAAAATGCTGTAACTACAGAAAAAGAAGCTGTTGAGAAAAAAGAACAACAACTGAAAGAATCTGAGCAAAAACTAGAACAAAAACAACAAGAATTACAAAATAACCAACAGCAGCAACAGACTCTTATTAACAATCTACATACGAAAGTAGCAAAAGTAGATTCAGAGATTGAAGGATTAGAAGAATCCAAAGGCATTTTAGAAAATCAACGTCAAGCTGTGCAAAAAGCAATTGAAGAAGAAAAACGGGCCGAAGAAGCTCGTAAAGCGGAAGAAGCTCGCCAGGCAGAAGAGGCTCGCAAACAACAAGCTACTAAATCTGCTCAAGCTACTCAAGCAGCTCCAACACCACATGATACAAACATCGGTGGCTTTATCAAACCAGCAGCTGGATCAAAAACTTCCGGATTTGGTGTACGTTCTTTAGATAACCATAAAGGAATTGACATCGCCGCTTCGGGAACGGTTCCAATTATCGCTGCTGCAGATGGCGTTGTTATTCGCTCAGAATTATCATCTAGTTACGGAAACGTAGTGTATTTATCTCACCGTATAAACGGAAAAACATATACGACAGTATATGCTCATATGAATAGCCGTTCTGTATCGAATGGACAAACTGTAAAACAAGGCGATCAGCTTGGATTTATGGGGAACACGGGCCAATCATACGGACAACATTTACACTTCGAACTTCATCTTGGAGAATGGAATGTCGGCAAGACAAACGCAGTCGACCCATCTCCTTATATCGGATTATAAAAAACCTCGGTACCTACCGAGGTTTTTTATTTACACTTCACACAATATAGGCATTCTACATAGACTATAACTAAATGCCTATAGTTTACGAGGTGATCAATATGAATACGCAATTACAACAAAAAATAGAAGAAGCTAGAGCGACATTTATCGGCCGGATATTTACATTTGGCGGATCAGTTTTATTTTTAATCGGTTCATTCCTCGCAGTCACCACAGCCTATAAAGCGTATAATCGTCTATTACATTCAACAACATAAAAAAAGACGGGAGATCCCCGCCTTTTTTTATGCAAACATTTTAAATACACCTATCACATTTAAAAATACAATTATTACAGTTACCGGAATGACATAACGAAGTAAGAAGAACCAAATGTTAAATAACGTTTTCCCCTTCGTTTCCGTCACTTCTAATTCTTTCATCAACAACTCTTTACTCATTTTATTTGGTACAAATAATGAAATAGCTAGTACTCCTAACGGCAGCAATACGTTACTTACCGAAAAGTCGACTAAATCAAAGAATGTTTTCCCAAATATTTTCACGTCACTCATAATCCCAAATGATAACGCTGATGGAATACCGACTGCAAAAATAAGAATACCAATTAATAATGATGCTGACGGACGCTTCTTCTCATTACCTTTCGCAACAGATGCTACTACAATTTCAAGCATTGAAATTGCTGATGTTAAAGTCGCAAAGAAGAATAAAATTAAAAACATAATAAAGAAAAATTGACCAAATGGTATTTTTGCAAATACTGCTGGAAGGACGATAAACAGTAATCCCGGTCCTTCAGTCGGTTTAACTCCTAATGCGAAAATCGCTGGGAAAATTGCTAATCCTGCAAGTACTGTAACAAAAACAGTTAAACTTACAATAGATGTTGCCGATTTCGCTAAATGTTCCTCTTTCTTTAAATACGAACTATACGTTACCATTACCGAGGCACCTACAGTTAGCGAGAAGAAAGATTGTCCCATCGCATATAAAATTGTATCTGCTGTAAGCTTTGAAAAATCTGGTTTTAAGAAGAACTCTACTCCAGCAAAAGCACCATCGAGTGTTAACGCACGAACAATAATCGCAATAAATAAAATAAATAATAGCGGCATCATGTACTTACTTGCCTTTTCTATACCTTTCTCTACACCTTTACTTACAACAAAAATCGTACAAAGCATAAAGATAAATTGCGCTCCAATCGCACTTAACGGATTTGAAATCGTTTCACCGAACAATTGTCCATAATCAGCTACTCCATTCCAGAAACTTCCTGTCACACTATAATATAAATAAAGTAAAATCCATCCACCTACAACGCTATAAAAAGATAGTACACTAAAACAAGTAACAACTCCCATACGACCAATCCAAGGATATAATTTGCTATTTGGCACTAGTACTTTATAAGCTGTAACCGCCTCTTTTTGCGTACTACGTCCAATAACAAACTCCGCTATTAGAAGAGGCATACCTATAAATAAAGTTAACAGTAAAAATACAAGGAAGAATGCGCCTCCCCCGCCATTACCTGCAACATATGGAAATTTCCATATCGCACCAAGACCTACTGCGGCTCCGGCTGCTGCGAGTACAAAGCCTATTTTCGACGTCCATTGCTGTGTTTCTTTCATCATAAATTCTCCTTTTCTGAATATTTAAACTTTTGTTAATTATACACTTTCATTTCATACTCGCACACCTCCTTTAGAAAATAAAAAAGTCCCCTACACGCAAATATGCATGTAGAGGACGATATATGTAATGTAAATACCGTGGTACCACCTCAATTGGATTGATAAATCCCACTTGTTCAAGTACAGGAATAATTCCGATACTCTATCCTTTTAACGGCGGAACCCGGGTTGCCTACTACAATGTTCAACATACCTCTCGCAAGCCCATTCTGTATAATTTATCGTACCGGGCTCCCACCTAACCCCAGCTCTCTGAACGCATCAAATATACGTACTCTTCTTGCTCATCGATTTCATCTATTGAAGTTACTTGTGATTATAAATTATATTTTTATATTTGTAAAGCGCACTTTATCTTTTATTATTTTAAAACCTTTCCCTCTAATTCTCGCAAAAAACTTTCTCTTTCTCTCTCGTTTTGCACATATACTGATTTCAACACTTCTTGGAGTAATATATTTCGTTCTCTCTTTTCTAACTTTAAATCTTTTAACTTCACCCTTACTTCATATAAAAAATCTAAATACGATTCATATGTCTCATCATATTTATTTGCAATCTCATCTCGAATTTTTTTTGCGAGCTTTGGGCTCGCTCCCCCAGTAGAAACTGCTATATTAAGCAAACCACGATGAATCGCTGCTGGAAAGTGAACATTACCACTTTCCGGATTTGTAATAACATTTACTAATTGATTCTCTGCGGCATCTTCAGCAACTTGTTCATTTAATATTGAATCACTACTCGCTGCAACAACTAAAAAAGCATTTTTAATATCACTTTTTTCATATTCTCTTTGATACCAACGAATTTTCTTTTCTTCCACAAGTTTTACTAAATTCGCATCTAATTCTGGACTGATCACAACTATATCCGCACCTTGTTTGAGTAAAGGAATAATTTTAAATCCTGCAACTTTTCCCCCACCAATAACAACAACGCGTTTCTCATTAACTCGCACTGTAAGTGGATACATACTGATCTCCTTTCAATAACTCCGTCGTTTTCTGAATTAACATATCTTGTAACGCTTCATTCTTCCCTAAATATGGACTGATTTTAATCTCTTCCAATGCATATTGGCGCACTTCTTTCTCAATATGTTTCATAAGTAAACCTGTAAATAACAAATAAGGTAGCACAACGATGTTCTCCACTTCCCGTTCTACAACTTCCTTCAATTTCCTCTCAAATTTCGGCTCCGCAGCCGCTAAATAACAAACCTCAACTTTTTTAATTTTCTCCTCAGCTTGAAATAAAGAGGCGATCCATTTTATATCTTGTAATACTTCAGGATCACTACTTCCTCTTGCAACGAGCAGAAGGGTCACTTCAGCCTTCCCTTCCTTTTCAATACCACTTCCGTTATATACTGATTTGATAAGTGTTTCTGATACACCAAACGGATTACCATAAGTCACTTTAACATTCGGATATTGATTCTTGAGCTTTACCAATTCAAATGGAATATCTTTCTTCACATGACCTGCCGCTAATAAAAAAACAGGGATGGCAATAATCTCCGTAGCCCCACGCTTCACACATGTACGAAAACCATCTTCAATAGAAGGATTCGCTAACTCTAAAAAACAAACTTCTTGAATATTCGCTTCTATACGACTCATACACGATGTAATAAATTGAATCGCCTCTTCTTTCGCTGTCTTCAAACGACTTCCATGACATATATATAAGACGGCTTTCATTTTACAACACTCCACTTACTTGATAAGCATTTTCCGTTTGCTTCTCAAACCAATGGATTTTTTCTCTAAAACGGACAACTTCTCCAATTACAATCATGCTCGGATTTTGAATTTGCTCTTTTTTCGCAACATCTACAATTGTTCCTAATGTCCCAACAACTGTACGTTGCATAGACGTCGTCCCCTGCTCAATAATAGCAGCTGGCGTACTTTTATCTTTTCCATGCTTCATAAGTTGCTCACATATGTAGGGCAAATTACTAACTCCCATATATATCGCTAAAGTCTCTACACCTTTCGCTAAACTTTCCCATTTCACTTCTTCTTCAGCACCTTCTTTCCTATGCCCAGTCACAATAGCAAAACTTGCACTTGCATCACGGTGCGTCACTGGAATACCAGCATAAGCAGGTGCAGCTATTCCAGACGAAATACCTGGGACGATTTCAAATGGTACACCTTGCTTTGCTAATGCTTCCGCTTCTTCTCCCCCTCTACCAAATACAAATGGATCGCCGCCCTTAAGCCTCGTTACAACTTTCCCTTTTTTCGCATACTTAATAAGAAATGTATTAATTGTTTCTTGCTTCATCGTGTGATAATTCGGGAGTTTCCCGCAATAAATTAAATCCGCGTCAGGCTTTGCGTGTGAAAGCAGCTCTTTATTCACAAGGCGATCGTATAAAATAACATCTGCCTTCTCAATACATTTCAACCCTTTAACAGTAATTAAATCTGGATCGCCAGGACCCGCTCCAACAATATAAACCTTCCCCATCATCTCTCCTCATTTCTACTATTAAAATGAAACTTCCATTCGTATATAAGAATGGAAGTTTTTATTTTTTCGTATTACTAATCTCTACTCATGAATAACAAATGCTGCACCTTTTCGAATCTTCTTTTTTTCAAACAAAGAAATCTCTTTTACCTCTGGCAACGGTAAAAAATGTTTTTCAAGCTCAATCTCCGCAAGCTTAAATGCCTGTTCTTCACTTTGAGCAACAACAACAATCGGAACAATATCACTCACTAATACAGCTTCAAATCGATATAAATCCATATTGTCCCCCCCTAAGACGCTATGACTTCTTCTAACACGTTATTTAACGCTATTTGTAATGTGTCTACACCAACACGACCTACAAAATCATAAAATGTTTCGGCTGGTAATTTATTCTCTTTGAAATAACTTATAAATGATGCGAGTACATCAGGTAAATCCTCGCCATCTATTTTTCCTTTTAACTTTTGATTGTAGGCACCGCCATCTAACAACGTTCCACCTACATATATCTCAAATGCTTCAACAATTCCCTTTTCCTTCGTTTTCATTTTCACCCCTTGTAACCCAATGTCAGCAATTTGACGTTGACCACATGAATTCGGGCAGCCTACCATATGAATTCGAACTGGAACATCGAGTGCAATTTGTGTATCTAAGTATTCTGCAATTTTTCGTAATCTTTCTTTCGTTTCTACTAATGCAAGATTACAATATTCAATACCGGTACATGAAACCGCATGACCAATAAATGATTTTGGGCTTGCAGATATCGCTTCAAACAACGGTTCACTAAGTAATCCTTTTACATTTTCCGGAGGAACGTTCGGAATAATGAAATTTTGTGAATTACATGTACGAATTTGTCCATTTCCATATTGCTTTGCGATTCTTGCAATCTCAAACATTTCTTCTGCATGTAAACGACCTACCGGTACATTAAAACCTACATATTTTAATCCCTCTTGTTTTTGGTCTTGAACACCATAAAAATAGCCTGCATTCCATCCTTTGAGTGCACTTTCCCCTTTACTTTGTAAAGGCCCTGTATACTCTATTAGTTTCTCTTTAAATTTCTCTGCTCCCCAGTCCGCAACAAGAAATTTCAAACGGGCTAAATGACGTTTCTCACGATATCCAAAATCACGGAATATAGTAGCAATCGCAATTGCCACTGCCTTCACTTCTTCTGGTAAAACGAACACATCTAATTCATCAGCTAAATATGGACGGGCTGATAATCCTCCGCCTACTTTTATATGAAAACCAATTTTTTTCTCACCATCTATTTCTTTCGTAGCAGGTGTAAATGCAACACAGTTAATCTCTGCGTTTGCTGAGTTATAAATATTAGAACTAATAGACATTTTAAATTTACGTGGCAAATTAGAAAACTCTTCATTATGTTGGAAATAGTCATATACCTCTTTCACAATATGTGTCGTATCAAATAGTTCATTTGCATCAATTCCAGCAAGCGGATTACCTGTAATATTCCGCGTTATATCACCACAAGCCCCCGCTGAAGATAATCCAACTCTTGCTAATCTTTTAAAAATATCTGGAATTTGCTGAATTTCTAACCAGTGAAACTGAATCGCCTGTCTCGTAGTAATATCTATTACATCACGTCCATAATCCTCAGCGATAGAAGCAAGTACTTCTGCCTGCGCATTTGTAATAATCCCTGACGGAATATTTACCCGCATCATAAAATAACCAGCTTCTTTTGGACGTTGTAAATACAATCCTGCCCATTTAAAGGCATCCCACTCTTCTTTCGGAATAGATTCAAATCCATTTTCCGCATAGTAAGGAATATCATTAAAAATTTCTAATCCATCTTTTTCTAATTTATTTTTCTCCGTTTGATTTAGTTTTTCATTGTTAGCCCATACTTTTTCATAACTCATTTTTAAATCCCCCTATATAAAGTGAAACTTTAATCAGTAGAGTTTTGTTCATCCCACGCTGATTATTAGCCTTAACCAATCGGGTATTTACGGGCAGCCCGACCCCCACCTAACTTCCTTGCCCCAACCGAACTTTGAGGTAGGAATTTTACTTCCCGGCAAATAGCGGGATAAAACTACGCTCTTGTAAGTACTGCACGATTTGTTCTGCACATTCTTCAATAGAATATTTGTGCGTTTCTACAATTAATTCTGCTTGCTCTGGCTCTTCATAAGGCGAATCAATACCTGTGAAATCCTTAATATCACCTTTTCTTGCCTTTTTATAAAGCCCTTTCGGATCACGTTTCTCACACTCTTCAATCGGACACTTCACAAAAATTTCAATAAATTCATCTGCCGCTAATAAATCTCTTACTTGTTTGCGGTCTACTCGAAATGGTGAAATAAATGCTGTAAGGACAACTGTTCCTTGATCTACAAATAACTTTGCCACTTCGCCAATACGTCTTATATTTTCCATGCGATCACTTTCAGAAAATCCTAAGTCTTTATTTAAACCGTGGCGAATGTTATCCCCATCCAGCACATAATTTCCAATATTCTTTTCAAACAGTTTACGAGCGACCGCATTCGCTACTGTAGATTTACCCGAAGCTGATAAACCAGTAAACCAAATTACAAAACTGTGATGTCCATTCTTCACTCTTCTCTCATCTTTTGAAACCGAAGCTGTATGCCAAGTAATATTCGTATCCATCTCGTTCTCTCCCTATTCTGTTACTACTTCTTTTTTTAAACCTTTAATTAGCACTTCTACTACTTCTTTACGACTAAATGTACTTGGCGGAATCTCACCGTTTCTTAATAATTCTCTTACTTTCGTACCTGATAAAATAACATGATCTTCTTTTCCGTGCGGACATGTTTTCGTTGAAGCCATCGCTTCACATTTCGTGCAGTAAAAACTATGTTCAAAGAATAGTGGTGTAATGCCTAACTCTTCTATCGTAAAATTCGTGAAGATTTCTTGCGCTTCGTATGTTCCGTAATAATCTCCTACTCCGGCATGATCACGTCCTACAATAAAGTGGGTACATCCAAAATTCTTTCTTACTAACGCATGAAATATCGCTTCTCTTGGTCCTGCGTAACGCATTGCAGCAGGAAATACACTTAAAAAGACACGATTTTTCGGATAATAGTTTTGAAGGAGTACTTCATAGCTTTCCATTCTTACATCAGCAGGAATATCGTCCGATTTCGTTTCTCCAACGAGTGGATTTAAAAAGAGACCATCTACAATTTCAAGAGCAGATTTTTGAATATACTCATGGGCACGATGTACCGGGTTTCTCGTTTGAAATCCGACTACTGTTTTCCACCCACGTTTTTTAAATTCTTCTCTCGTTTCAATTGGGTCTAAATGATAAGAAGGAAATTGATTATTTTCAAAGCGTTTTGTTAGAATAATAGTTCCTCCAACGTAAACGTTTGGTCGTTCATATAATTTTTTCACTCCTGGATGAGCCTCATCCGTTGTTTTATATACAAGTAACGCTTCTTTTTCTTTATCTGGTACGAAAATATCTTCTATTTTAATAGCACCATATATATTTCCATTGTTGACAAGCTTTACTCCCTCTCCGGTCTTCAGGCTTTCTGCGACTTCTTCTGTTACCGGTAATGTAATTGGTATACTCCACACACTACCATTTGCTAAACGAAGCGTTTCTACGACTGAATCATAATCTTCCTTCCCCAAAAAACCAGTAAGCGGGCTATATCCACCTGTCGCCAATAGTTCTAAATCACTTAAAGCAATGTTGTCTAATTTAATTTCTTTTTCAATTTGTGATATATCATATGTCTCATCTATACGGTTTACTAATTCGTTTACTGTGCTCATTTTCTATATCCCCTCTTAGCTTTATTTCAAGATTCATCTTATTGATAATGAAGACCACATTCGGTTTTCACTTTCCCAGCCCATCTACCATCTCTTGAATCGCCACCATCCCCTACAGGTAAAGTACATTTCTCACACCCAATACTTAGATAGCCAACATCATGCAACGGGTTATACGGCAAGCTATGTTTGTATACATATCGCCAAACTTCTTTCCACGTCCAATGAATAAGTGGACAAACTTTAATAGATTGAAAACGATGATCTTGATTTATAAACTTTGTATGCTTACGTGTTTCTGATTGTTCCCTTCTTAAGCCCGATATCCATGCTTTTTCCACGACTAATGATTTTTCTAAAGGTGAAATTTTTCTAATCTTACAACAAAGATTCGGATTGCTCTCCCACAGTTTTTCACCATGCAACTTCGCCTGTTCATCAAGTGTAAGTTCTGGCTGCTTTTCTATAATATTCAATGAAGGAAATCGTTCCCTCACTCTTTGAATTAATTCATATGTTTCTTGAAAATGAACATTTGTATCCAAAAATACAACTTTAGCAGATGGATTTACTTGGTTTATAAGGTGCAGCAATACCATACCTTCCACCCCAAAGCTACATGCGTAGACGATTTCATCTTTATACTCTTCATAAGCCCAATTTAATACTGATAACGCGCCTTTTGTTTCATCTTCTTCCGAAAACGAAACAACATTTTCTTCCCACGTTTCATACGTCAACATGTTTTTTCCCCCTGTAAAAGCAAAAAGACGGTTTTAACCTAATGAAAATAGGTTAAAACCGCCTCTAGTTTTTCTAGTCAGCGCTTTTCACTTTAAACGTACTTTTTCACTTTTCTCTAACTGAATTACTTTTCCATCTTGCACAACAATTGTAATTGAGCCATATTTCATATCAGCAAGCATCGCTTCAATCTTCTCGGATACTTCATCAAAATGTTCCCGTACACCCACGCGAACAGCCCCCCTTTTTATTCATAAAAAAAATCTTTCCCATTTCGAAAAGACTGTTCGGTAATATATTTTACCTTATCTTTCAAAATGGATTCCATTTTGCTGGATTTAGCACCTTGCTTTCTATAAGCAGGTTGCCGAGCTTCTTCGGGCCAGTTCCCTCCGCTTCTCTTGATAAGCTTTGTATTTGTATTTTATCACAATTCTGATTTTTTTCAATCCTAGTTTTCCGATATATTTTAATTATTTTATTTTACAAAAAAGGAATTGCCCATCCGAACAACCCCTTTTTCTATTTAAACAAGCTCTTTAATACGTATGCGATCGTTCCCAATAATATTTTCATATGTTTCGCGTTCCACAACTACTTGCGATGTTCCGCCTTTTGCAAAGACAACGGCTGGTCTTCGAATCCGATTGTAATTATTCGCCATCGAGTACCCGTAGGCTCCTGTACAGGAAACTGCTAGTAAATCAGCAGAAACGACTTTCGGTAAATGAATATCCCAAATCAACATATCTCCGCTCTCACAACATTTCCCCGCAATCGAAACGAGTTCCTCATTCTCATCATTCCCTCGATTCGCTAACATTGCTTCATAACGCGCACTATATAAAGCAGGTCTTAAATTATCTGTCATTCCACCATCGACTGATACATATTTCCGAATACCAGGAATATCTTTCACAGATCCAACTGTATAAATTGTTGTCCCAGCATCACCTACAATGCTACGGCCTGGTTCAATCCATATTTCTGGCAATGGATATTCACATACAGTAAATTGTTCTCTCACTGCACTTGTTACAGCTCGCACATATGTCTCAAGAGTTAACGGTGTATCCGACTCTGTGTAGCGTATTCCAAATCCCCCGCCTACATTTAACACTTTTACTACATAGTTTGTTTGCTCTCTCACTTCTTCTAAAAATTGGCGAAGAACTTCAATCGCTCGAACAAAGCCAGCTGTTTCAAATATTTGCGATCCGATATGTGAATGAATCCCTAGCACATTATAATTGGATTTTTGTAAAGCAAATCCAATTGCCTGCATCGCTTGACCGTTTGAAACGCCAAATCCAAATTTCGAATCATCTTGGCCTGTTGTAATATATTCATGTGTGTGCGCCTCTACTCCAGGCGTTACACGAATTAATATGTTCACAAACTTTCCATGTTGCATCGCTAAATCGTGTAAAACTTCTAATTCAAAGAAATTATCTACGACAAAACAACCGATATTCGCCTGAAGAGCCATCACTATCTCTTCTTCTGTTTTATTATTTCCATGAAAATGAATACGTGATGCTGGAAATCCTGCTTGGAGCGCAGTATATAATTCTCCTCCAGAAACAACGTCTAATGACATATTCTCTTCACGAGCTACTCGGCACATCTCCATGCACAAGAACGCCTTGCTTGCATATGCTACTTGATAAGAGAAACCACTTTCTTTAAAAGCACGATGAAATGCTCGGCATTTTCCTCGAATAGACTCTTCATCGTATACATAAAGTGGTGTTCCGTATTGCTTTGCTAGCTGCGTCGTATCGCACCCTCCAATTTCTAAGTGTCCTTGCCCATTAATTCGGCTTGTGCCGTGTAAATACATTTAAATTCCTCCCTTATTTCCTCTAAAACTCATAACCCCAATCTTCTATTCATTGCAGCACGCTTTTAGATAGACAAAAAACGCGCGGAACAATGTTCACACGCGTTTCTTATTAGGAAAAATATATATTGAAAAAATAAACGAGTTGTTATCTCCTCAAAATAAGAAACCGCATCAACATCTCCAAATAGCTCTCCATAAAATAAATCTTATGACAGTACTACATTTATTCAATGTAGTCCCAATATATGAATAAGATGGTTATTCTTATATTTCGGCAATAGTCCCTTTCAGCCTATGATCACAGATTCCATGAAATCTCCCATAGCTTACTCTTTCCTATCGCGGCCTCTACCTTTGAGAGTAGATGAGGTAAGTCTATTTAATTTTCAAACATCTAATTGTTGCTATTAACAATACCAAAGGACCATTTTATTTGTCAAACAATTTTTTATATTGTTTTTTTACAGTTTAATTTTGTATCATTTGGTAAGCGCTTTACTGAAATCTTTGTCACTTCCCATTCGCCTTCTTCGTTATTAAATGTAATCGTTACCTTCTCAAATGGGGGAGCAATTTTCCCAGCAACACGTTCATACTTTGTCACTTCAATACTTGCTTGAAATAAATATGTACCGCTATACACTTTTTTTAAACTAATAATTTTAGGACATTGATACGGTTTCAAACTTCCATATTGTTTTTCAATTGCTTTATTTATTTTTGGAAATAAAACAGAATAAAGTGCATCTTCCATAAGAGGTGCATCATATTGAGCTATTGACACACTCGGTGAGGTAAAAAGTATAACACTACTGCATGCTATAAAATATAATAATTTTCGCATTATAACCTCCGTATTATCACGCGATTCTTTCTGCGTACGATAATTATCATACATAGAAATTCTGTTTTATTGTCTCCCACCACTCTTTTTCTACTCGATTATTATAAAAAAGCCCACAACTCTCTTTTATTTTCGTATAATGATACTCATAGTATAATAATCATAATAACAAAGGACTGTTCGTATATATAAAATGAGTCGTTAAGCAAACTGACTCACAAGAACTGTCATGCTTTTTAGGAGAGGAGTATATTATGCTACAACATCTGTTTCCAAAACTGCGATTTGCACTCGTTGCAGTCGTTTTACTATGGATTAAAACATATATTGTGTACAAGCTAGCATTTGATATTAAAATTGATAATTTCTTTGAAGAATTCATGCTTTTTATTAATCCACTAGCTGCGTTACTTTTATTTTTCGGCTTAGCTTTACTTGCATCTAAGCACCGAAACCGAATTATAATTGGAATCAGTTTTATACTGTCATTTATTTTATTTGGAAACGCAATGTTTTATGGGTTCTATAACGATTTCGTTACTTTCCCGGTTTTATTCCAAACAAACAATATGGCTGATTTAGGGACAAGTATAAAAGAACTCTTTACGTACAAAACATTACTTTTATTTGCAGATGCAATTATTTTAATGTTTATTTCGCGTAAATTCCCATCATTTGGCGACAAAACACCACTTTCCCGCTCAGAGAAGCGAACTTTCTTTAGCGGTGTAACAGCTTTATTAGCACTACAAATTGTTGTATCAGTTATTTATAAACCACAAATGTTCTCGCGCTCATTTGACCGTCAAACTGTCGTAAAGAATTTAGGTTTATACACATATCATCTATTTGATATTACACTTCAATCCAAGTCTTCAGCTGAGCGTGTATTTGCAAGTGGGGATGGATTTTCTGAAATCAAAAACTATACAGACTCAAAAGACAAACAAGTTGATAAAAACTTATTTGGAGCTGCAAAAGGTAAAAATGTAATTTTAATTTCAATGGAATCTACACAAAGCTTTGTTATTAATAAAAAAATAAATGGAAAAGAAATTACCCCATTTTTAAATGAATTTATTAAGGATAGTTTCTATTTCGATAACTTCTATCATCAAACTGGACAAGGCAAAACTTCTGATGCTGAATTTATCGTTGAAAACTCACTTTATCCGCTAGATCGTGGTTCTGTATTCTTTACTCATGCAACAAACGAATACACAGCGACACCAGAACAATTAAAGAAATACGGATATTCTTCTGCCGTCTTCCATTCAAATGATAAAACGTTTTGGAATCGGGATGTAATGTATCCTGCGCTTGGATATGATCGTTACTTTAATTTAAATGATTACGCAGGAACGGAACAAATGTCTGTCGGTTGGGGATTAAAAGATAAACAGTTCTTTGAACAATCTATTCCTAAGTTAAAATCTTTACCGCAACCGTTCTATACAAAATTTATTACATTAACAAATCATTTTCCGTTTCTTCTAAATCCGGAAGACCAATATGTTGATGAATTCAACTCAGAAAGTGGTGTTGTAAACCGCTACTTCCCAACTGTTCGTTACACAGATGAAGCTCTTAAATTATTTATTAAACAATTAAAAGAAGAAGGACTGTATGATAATTCCGTTATTGTCATTTATGGTGATCATTATGGTATTTCCGAAAACCATAACGCAGCTATGGCACAGTTCCTAGGAAAAGATACTATTACACCATTCGATTCTATGCAATTACAACGAGTTCCTCTTATTATTCATGTGCCTGGTCAAGAAGGAAAAGTTGTTTCTAAAGTATCTGGTCAAATTGATATTAAACCAACGCTCCTTCATTTACTTGGTATTAAAACAAATAAATCCGTTGAATTTGGAACTGACTTATTTATTAAAGAAAAAGACCCGCTTATGGTAATGCGTGATGGTAGCTTTGTTTCTGAAGAGTATGTTTATACAAAAAATATGTGCTACAAAAGAAGTACGGGTGAAGAAGCTGATATGACGCTATGTCAGCCGTATATTGAAAAAGCAAAAACAGAATTAAAACTCTCCGATAAATTAATTTATGGAGATTTATTACGTTTCGATCCTAATAATCAATATAAAACTGGAACCATGACAACGAAATTTGAATAGTAAAGGAAGCAACTTTATACAAGTTGCTTCCTCTTTTTATTTTCACTTAATTTTTAAATCACCCTTCTATGAAATCTTTCACAAATTGGTAATTTCTTTCGTATGAGGAATAAATTTATGGTATGATAAAATAAGTAAACTTTCATACACTAATTAAGAATTTATTACAGAAAGCAAGGGATCAGATTTTGTATAGAGCAGCTATTCCAAACTTATTTACGCTCGGAAATTTATATAGCGGATTTTTATCAATCGGCTATGCATCTTTAGGATATTATAAATCAGCTGCTATTTTAGTACTTATCGGGATGATGTTAGATAGTCTTGATGGTCGTGTTGCTCGTTTATTACGTGTTGATTCACAAATGGGAAAAGAGCTCGACTCGCTTGCAGATGTCGTAACATTTGGTGCAGCACCTGCTGTTTTAATGTATTACACATCTTTCTCAAACTACGGAATCATCGGATTATACATAGCGGGATTATTCCCTCTTTTCGGAGCATATCGTTTAGCACGATTTAATGTAACACCATCTTCTACTTCAATGAAATATTTCACTGGAGTACCGATTACAGCAGCGGGAGGGCTTGTTGCTTTCTTAACATTATTTTCACATACCATTCCAAAAATCGTTCTTATTACCGTATTTGTAACGTTCGCATTTTTAATGGTGAGCCGCATTCGTATCCCAAGTTTAAAAGATGTACCAATTCCACGATATAGCATCATTATTACACTATTTTTAGTTGGAATCATTATTACAATGTATCAAACAGGATTTGGCAATTTTTCTGTTTTCTTATTCATTGCCATTCCACTATATATTTTGTACATGTTATCTCAATTCATTAGACAAAGACCGTCTAAAAAAGCGAATAAAGAAAAATAAGAAAACCTTCCGAGTCCGGAAGGTTTCTTTTTATTTTGTGACTAATACCTTTTGATTTACAGGTGTTACTGGCTCTTCGCCGTTTAATACAGCTAAAATATTTCTGACAGCCATTTCAGCCATCGCATCACGAGTTTCAAACGTTGCATTCCCTACGTGTGGAGCAAGTACTACATTCTTTAACTCTTTTAGCTCTTCTGTAATTTTCGGTTCAAATTCAAACACATCAAGAGCTGCCCCTTCAATTTCATTCGTTTTTAATGCATGAGCAAGTGCTGCTTCATTCATAATTGGTCCACGTGAAGCATTTACAATATAAGCTGTTTTCTTCATCATTTTAAACTGCTCTTCATCAATCATATGATGTAATTTCGGATTATAAGCACAGTTAATTGTAATAAAATCTGCTGTTTGTAATAATTTTTCCAACGTCACATACGTTGCTCCCAGTTCACTTTCAGCTTCAAACTTACGATTTGGCCCTGTATATAAAACATCCATTCCAAATGCTTTCGCACGTTTTGCAACAGCCTTCCCGATTTCTCCAAGACCAATAATTCCGATTGTCTTACCGTGGACTTCTCGTCCTAAGAAAAATAACGGTGCCCATCCGTTAAATCCAGTCGTACGACATAACGTATCCCCTTCAGGAATTCTACGCGCCGCTGCTAAAAGAAGTGCAAATGTTAATTCTGCAGTCGCTTCCGTTGATACTTTCGGTGTATTCGTAACTGCAATTCCTTTTTCACCCGCATACGTGTAATCAATATTGTCGTAACCAGCACCATAGTTTGCAACAATCTTTAAATGAGACGCTGCATCAATAACTTCTTTTGGCACCTTTGTCGAAAGTAAACTTAACAATGCATCTTTATCTTTTACACGCTCTGTTAATTCATCTATAGAAATTAATTCCTCTTTATCGTACATTTCTACATCATGATCTTTTAATAGTTCTAATCCAATTTCCGGAATTTTTCCCGCTACTAATATTTTTGCCACTACTAACACCTCTTCTATAGAAAATAAGATATCTCTTATATTTCATTGTAAGAAATCCACATATAAAAACCAAGGAATTTGATTATAGTTTTGAAAATCGACACTTTTCCATGAAAAAAGAGGAGATGCAACTCTCCCCTCTTCTTACGCTTTTTCCTGCGATTCTTTTCCGAGCTTCACATCAATAGTTCCTTCTGCAACCGTATCGCTAATTTGCTCCTCAATAACCGATTGAGATGCAGCATTCGTTTCAGAAGTATAAGCTTGTTGCTGTGCAACTTGTACATTTTGTTTATTTTGTTGTTTCGCCATTTCTTACCCTCCTTTTCATTCTTTCTTATTTTGAACAAAAAGGGTGGTTTTCATCAAAAAATTGCGTTTCATTTTGAATTTGTTACTTCTTCTTCAATCGACCTCATTACTCTTGCTCGCTTCGTAAATGTTGCAACCTGAGTAACACCGTGCGCTCGTAATGTTTGTACATTCTCTTGTACATAGTTCCCTAAATCATTTGGATAATGGGCATCCGAAGAAATCGTAATTGGAACACCATACTTAGCTAATACTTGTAAATATAGTGGACTTGGGCACATTTCACGAACAGGATAACGATAGTACAATCCTGCATTTATTTCTGTTGCCGTATTCGTTTCTACTAACGCACAGGCAATTTCCTCATAATAAGAAAGCTGTTCATTCTCATCCAATCGATAATTAAATACCTTTATATTATCTAGATGAGCGATAATATCAAATAACTCGGTACGAATCGCACTCTCAACTGTTTTAAAAAACGTATCGTATAATGCGCGTAGGTCATGCACCTCAAAATATTCTTTCGTATCTGGATTATCAAATCCCCAGCCATTTAGAAAATGAACGGAGCCAATTACATAATCAAAGTCTCCTAGCGCTAATAATTCTTTTAACTCTCCTTCACAATCAATAAAATAATCCGCTTCAATTCCAAGTTTAAGTGTGACACCTCTTTTACTCCATCGTTCTTTCGCCTCTTCAATTGCCTTTGTAAAATCATACAGTGAAACTACCCTTACTTGATCTAACCATTCTTTCTGTATACGACCGAGCTTAGAATCACTAATATCTACATATTTTTCATAATATCCTTTCGCTTCATGAAAACGATATAGATGATCAACAATTCCCACTTCTTTTATTCCTTTTCGCACAGCTTCTTCTAAATATAGATCTATCCATTCTGTTGTAAATGGCCCTTCCTTCACACGTTTTTGCAAACGCTCTTGTGTTTTCATAAGCCAATCCATAGAATGCCTTTCTTGAAGCGGTTCATAACATTCCAACGCTTCATTTATTTTAGCAAGCCATCCTATTGAATACGGTCCTTCTTCTAAGTGAAGATGATAATCTACTTTCATATACATTCCCCCTTATAATGTATCTATTTCCCTTCTATCCCCAACTCTCGAAAGCTTTCCATTTCGTTCTTTCACCTCTCGCATGACATCTTCCAATGCGATATTTTTTTCAGCTAATAAAACGAAACAGTGATAAAATACATCAACCATTTCTTTCACTACTTCTTCTTTATCATTATTTTTACATGCGATAATTACTTCAGCACACTCTTCACCAATTTTCTTTAAAATTTTATCTTCTCCTTTTGAAAATAAATAATTTGTATACGATTCAGGAAGTGGGCTTTCCTTTCGTTCTTCAATTGTTTTATACAGCAACTTAAAGGCATTTTCCATATGTATCCCCCTATATAATTTGATAGTGAAAACATGTCTTCTCCCCCGTATGACAAGCAGGTCCTACTTGTTTCACATTCACAACAATTGAATCTTGATCACAATCTAAGTATAGAGATTGCACATATTGAACATTCCCTGATGTTTCTCCCTTATTCCATAACGACTGCCTCGAACGAGAGTAAAACCATGTTCTTTTCGTCTCTAACGTTTTTTCATATGCTTCTTCATTCATATAAGCTAGCATTAAAACTTCTTTCGTACCTTCTTCGATGACAATTGCCGGTATTAATCCTTTTGAAAAATTAGGTTTCATAACCGCACCTCAACATTTGCATCTCTTAATTTTCGCTTTACACTCTGCACTGTCGCCTCACCATAATGAAAGATGGATGCCGCTAATGCTGCATCAACTGTTGTCTTTTGAAAAACTTCTATAATGTGATCCGTATGACCACAGCCTCCTGATGCGATGACTGGAATGGAAACACTTTTTGAAATTTCTTCTGTTAAACGAAGATCATATCCACTTTTCGTTCCATCTGCATCCATACTCGTTAACAAAATTTCACCCGCCCCGAGCTTAACAACACGCTTCGCCCATTCTATGGCATCCATTCCTGTGTCAACTCTTCCGCCGTTGACGTATACGTTCCATTTATCTTCTGCTACTTTTCTAGCGTCAATTGCCACGACAATACATTGTGATCCAAAGTGTTCTGCGCCCTCTTCGATTAGCTTCGGATTTCGCACTGCCGCTGAGTTTATTGAAACTTTGTCTGCTCCAGCTCTTAGTAAATTGTACATATCTTTCACACTTGAAATCCCCCCGCCAACCGTAAGAGGAATAAATACTTTAGCTGCTGTTTTTTCTACAACATCTATAATCGTTTTTCTTCCTTCATGAGTCGCTGTAATATCTAAAAATACGATTTCATCTGCCCCTGCCACGTTATATGCTTCAGCTATTTCAACCGGATCACCGACATCTTGTAATCCTATAAAATTTACACCCTTTACGACTCGCCCTTCTTTCACATCTAAACATGGAATAATTCGTTTCGCTAACATAACTTCGTTACCTGTAACACTTCTTCTAAATCAATCGTTTTCTCGTAAAGCGCCTTTCCAATTATGACACCATATATATTCATATCATTTAACTTTTTCACATCTTGAATAGATGCCACTCCTCCAGAGGCAATGAGACGAATGCCCACACTTTTTTGAAGTAACGCCAATTGTTCAAAATTTGGCCCTGCAAGCGTCCCGTCTTTCGAAATGTCTGTAAACACAATCGTTTGAACATCTAAACTTTCCATTTGTTTCGCTAAACTAATATAAGAAATTTCAGACAGATCAAGCCAACCTCTCGTTGCTACGAAACCATTTTTCGCATCAATTCCAACAATGATTTTCTCTTTATATAGACGAACTGCTTCCTCTAAAAATGACTTATCATAAAGAGCTGCTGTTCCTAAAATCACTTTTTCTACACCTACTGACAATAACTTCTCCACCGCTACAAGTGAACGAATTCCTCCTCCCACTTGCACAGGAATACGTACCGCCTTACAGATTTTTTCAATGACGGGCAAATTTAACGACTCGCCAGCAATTGCACCGTCTAAATCAACAATGTGTAGTACTTCCGCTCCAAGCTTTTCAAATATGATTGCCTGCGCTACCGGATCTTCATTCATCACCGTTTCTTTACTAAACTCTCCTTGATAAAGTCTAACGCATCGCCCTTCTTTTAAATCGATAGCTGGGAAGATTTCCATGCTTCTACCACCCCTTGAAAATTTTTTAATATTTGCATGCCAATTTCACCACTTTTTTCTGGATGAAACTGTGCACCAAATACATTTCCTTTCGCTACAAACCCTGGTACTTGCATTCCATAATCACTTACTCCACATACAATTTCATCTGGACAATCCGCGTAATATGAGTGAACATAATAAACGAAAGAACCATCCACTAATCCATTCCAAAGCGGAAATTCTCTTTCCTTCCTTAATTCATTCCATCCCATATGAGGAATTTTATACGAAACTTTTAACTTACGAATTTCCCCTGGTAGTAAACCTAACCCGCTACAATCTTTTAGTTCCTCACTTCGTTCAAATAAAAGCTGCATGCCCAAACATATACCGAGGAGAGGTTTTCCTATATCACAAATCTCTTTTAGTACACACACTAAATCTCTTTCTTCTAATACGTCCATCGCTTTCGGAAATGCACCTACTCCCGGTAAAATCACGCCATCGCTTCTCAATATCTCTTCTTTATCACTCGTTACAATGTACTCTGCCCCAATATATTTTAACGCTTGCTCTACACTGCGAATATTCCCCATTCCATAATCTATAATGGCAATCAATTACAACATCCCTTTCGTTGAATTTACACCAGTAATGTTGGCATTTTTTTCGACCGCTTCTCTAAGCGCTCTACCAAAAGCTTTAAATACTGCTTCAATTTTGTGATGCGTATTACTTCCGTATAGAACGCGCGCATGTAATGTAATATTGGCAGCATGTGCAACTGCTCTAAAAAATTCTTCCGTCAATTCTGTATCAAAATCCCCAAGCTTCGGATTTGTTAATTCCCCTTGAAATACACAATATGAGCGTCCACTTATATCAATTGCGACAAATCCTAAAGATTCATCCATCGGTACGTACGCTGAACCGTAACGATTAATTCCCTCTTTGTTTTGCAATGCTTCTTTCAAGCAATTTCCGAGTACAATTCCAACATCTTCAACGGTGTGATGTGCATCGACAAATGCATCCCCTTCTGCTTCAACTTGCAATCCAAATCTTCCATGTCTAGCAAATAAAGTAAGCATATGATCGAAAAAACCAACCCCTGTTTGAATAGATACATTTGTACTTTCATCAAGCTGCAAATTTAATTTAATTTTTGTTTCTGTCGTCTCACGTACTTGACTGGACTGACGCATTATTTTTCCTCCTCAAACCTTATTTGGATTGCTCTCGCATGTGCATGTAACCCTTCTTTATTTGCAAGCTCTACAATGTGATGCTGTACATTTTTTAATGCTTCCTCCGTATAAGAAATAAAACTTGATTTTTTCACGAAATCATCGACTGATAACGGAGAAAAAAATCTTGCCGTTCCGCTCGTTGGTAATACATGATTCGGTCCCGCTAAATAATCCCCGAGCGGTTCAGGTGCATATGACCCAAGGAAAATAGAACCTGCATGTTTCACATAATCTAGAGCATTCATCGGTTCTTTTATATGTAACTCTAAATGTTCTGGAGCAATTTCATTTGATAACTTTAGTGCCTCCTCTAAAGAAGGAACGATAAAGATGGCTCCATTTCTATTTATTGATTCACGTGCAATTTCACTTCTTGGTAACATTTCTAACTGTCTTTCTATCTCTTTTTCTACTTCTTTAGCTAGTTCCATATTCGTTGTAATACAAATCGCCGTTGCTCTCTCATCATGCTCTGCTTGCGATAATAAATCCGCTGCGATATATTTTGCATTACCTGTTTCATCCGCGACAACTACAATTTCTGATGGACCAGCAATCATATCAATATTTACTATTCCGTATACTTCTCGCTTCGCTAGAGCGACATACAAATTTCCCGGTCCAACTATTTTATCCACTTTCGGAATCGATTCCGTCCCGTATGCTAAAGCAGCAATTGCTTGCGCGCCACCTATCGTATAAATTTCATCTACTCCCGCAAGATTTGCAGCAGCTAATATATGCGGATCAATTCCTCCTTTCCTCGGCGGTGTTACCATTACAATCTTTTTCACACCTGCGAGTTTCGCCGGCAATACATTCATTAATACTGAAGAAGGATATGAGGCTGTCCCACCCGGTACATATACACCTACATTTTCTAACGGCCGAATGAGTTGCCCTCTAATTATGCCTTTACTTTCACAATCGAATATTGAGTGCTTCTTTTGCTTTTCGTGATACGAAACAATGTTTTTCTTCGCCTCTTTTAAAGCTTCTAAAAATGAATTCTCTACAAACATACTCGCTTGCTTTATTTCTTCTTCACTTACACGAAAATCTTTCATCTCTACATCATCAAACTTTTTTGTATAGAAAGATAGAGCTTCATCTTTCCCTTCCCTTACATTTCTAATGATTTCTCTTACACTTCTTTGAACAGTTTCTTCTATTATATTAGCGTTTTCTCTTAGCACTTTTACTTTAGATAATGCCTCCTTAAAGTCTTCATAAATGATTTTCATTTTAAGTCCTCCTATTTCCCTGATAAGATTTCTTGCTCCATCATATTTATAATACTGAATATTTCGTCTTTTTTAGTTTTTAAGGCTGCCTTATTTACAATCATCCGAGCCGATATAGAGTGCATTTCCTCAAATACAATAAGTCCATTCTCTTGTAATGTTTTTCCTGTTTCAACAATATCTACAATCGCATCTGCCAATCCAAGAAGAGGAGCGATTTCTACAGAACCTTCTATTTTAATAATTTCTACATCCTCTCCCTTATCATGAAAATAAGTAGAAGTAATATGCGGGTATTTCGTAGCAATTCTTTTCTTCCGGTAACTCTTCGGATTATACGTAGGAATAGAAGCAACACAAAACTTACAAATCCCCACTCCTAAATCCAGCATTTCATAAATATCTTTCTCGTTTTCCATTAAAATATCTTTTCCAACGATCCCAATATCAGCTACCCCATGTTCTACATAAGTAGCAACATCAACCGCTTTTACTAAAATAAATGAAACATTTGTATTTTTACTTTGAAATACAAGCTTCCGACCTTTATTTTTGAGATCGGAACAATCAATTCCAATCTGCTCAAAAAGTGGAATGACATGTTTTTCTAACCTTCCTTTCGTTAACGCAATTTGAATGTTACGCATGAAGCCTCTCCTTCTTTCTGGACTACCCATTTCTCATTCCATACATATTCCACTAAATATTCATTCTTTGCCTCAACGACCGTTCCTATTTTATTTTTTCTTGCAAATTGAAAGGTATCGCTTAAATTAGAGAATAGAGATAACCAAGCATTTTTCCCATCCTTTCGAAGTAAATTTCGTAACCTTTCTGCTTCCGCTAATCTATTTAACTCATAATGAATCACAATATCAATTTGATTTCGTTCATATGGTTCTTGCTGCTCTTGCAGCGCCTTCACAATTTGATTTACTTGTACCGCGAGTCCAACAGCTGGCAGCATTTCTCCAAAATTCCCAATTAGCTCATCGTATCTTCCGCCACTAACGATTTCTTCTCCAATTTCATATATATATCCTTTGAAAATAACACCCGTATAGTAATCTAAGTGTTGAATCATGCCCAAATCAATTGATATGTAAGAACCATATCCTAACGTTTCAATTGTTTCATACATTTCTTTTACTCTTGCAATTGCCATTTTCATTTCATTACTTGAAGCAAGCTTTTCTGCCTCCTCAATAACTTCTAAATTTCCAAATAGCCTTGGTAATTTCTCAAGTAATCTTACTGTCTCATCGCATCGATCTAATTTCTTTTCTCCGATAAAATTTGAGAGGGCAGCATAATTTTTACTTTCTATATACGTTCTAAGTACCCTTTCTTCTTCATCATGGATGGAGAGCTTTTTTACAATACATTTATATAACTGTACTTGCCCAATCTCAATTGTAAAAGATTGCACCTTCAACTTTTGAAGTGCTTGAATGACACTTATTACACATTCAATTTCAGCTCTTACATTATCAATCCCGATAACTTCAATACCACTTTGTACGATTTCATTATATTTTCCAGAATGGGATTCATTGGCTCGAAATACATTCCCGCTATACGTCACTTTAAGTGGCGTATCCCATCTCTGTGTTCCAATCACTCTTGCTAAAGGAATTGTCATATCTGGACGTAAAACGATAATCCTTCCCTTTTCATCAAAAAATTTATACATCTTCTCTTCATCTATCGGTCTATTTTGAAATGCAAAAACATCATAAAATTCAATTGTAGGTGTTCTTATTTCCTCATAACCTCTCTCTAAAAAAGTAAGCCTTAATTTTTGCTCCACTTCTTCAATTAACGTACATTCTTCGAATAAATAATCTCTCGTTCCATTCGGGTTCGCCCGTTTCCATTTTGTCATCTAAATTTTCACACCTTTCCCCTTCTAATGTATGCCTATTCCATTCACCTAAGCCGAAAATAAAAAGAGCCTTGTAGACAAAATACCTACAAGGCTCTTCAGTAGAGTGTAGGTACAACGGGAATAACCCTTGTACCTACACGTTTTCACGCTAGGTTCAAGGGTTTCATGTATGATGATGTAGTGGTGTAAGCATTGTAATAGATTTTATTGTATTCATAATACTTACTCCCTTTCTCCTCTGATTTTCACATAGTATATAACAGTTAATTTTGAATGTAAATACATTTTTAATATTCCGTCACTTTTTTTAATGTAAAGCCACTTTTCTTTCATACTCTTTTATTTCTTGTTCATATTGCATTGTAATACTAATTTCATCTAAACCATTCAATAACTTCTCTTTCCACATTTTCTCGATTGTAAAATGGAATCTGTGCATATTCGTTATAATTATTTCATTTTCTAAATCAACTGTGATTTGTTCCCTCGCATCTGTTTTTGCAAGTTGTTCACGCATATCTTTGTCCATTACAATCGGTAACATGCCATTCTTCATACAATTCATATAAAAGATATCGGCAAATCCTCCAGCGATAATAACGCGGAAACCATAATCAGCAAGCGCCCATGGAGCATGTTCTCTAGACGAGCCACATCCAAAATTATCACCTGTGATTAATATGCTGGCTCCTTTTCTTTCTTGCGCATTAAGCGGGAAATTAGGGTTTTCTTGGCGATTATTATCATATCGCCACTCATCAAATAAAAACTTCCCAAACCCAGTTCTTTCAATTCTCTTTAAATATTGCTTCGGAATAATTTGATCTGTATCAATGTTATCATTCATCAGTACTGCGGCAGTACCTTTATGAATACGAAATGGCTCCATCATAACTCTCCTTTCTAATATCAACAAAATGACCATGTAACGCAGCCGCTGCCGCCATTGCCGGGCTAACTAAATGCGTTCGTGCTCCCTTTCCTTGTCTTCCTTCAAAATTGCGATTTGACGTAGAGGCACAATGTTCTCCTTCAGGCACTTGATCTGGATTCATACCTAGACACATTGAGCATCCGGGCTCTCTCCATTCAAATCCAGCTTCTTCAAATATGCGATGTAATCCTTTATGCATCGCTGCTTTTCTTACCCTTTGAGATCCAGGTACAACAAGTGCTCGCACACCTTCTTTTACTTTTTTACCTTTCACGACAGATGCAGCAATTTCTAAGTCAGAAAGCCTGGAATTTGTACAAGATCCAATGAAAACATGTTGAACTGGAATGTCATACGTACTTTGTCCGGGACTCAACCCCATATAAGAAAACGCTCTTTCGTCATTTGCATCATGCTTTTCTGGCAATTTCTCATCAATCCGAACACCCATACTAGGATTTGTTCCCCACGTAACGTACGGCGCTAAACCCGTAACATCTACTAGAATATGTAAATCATAAGCTGCATCTAAATCTGTATAAAGTTCTGACCATTTTTCCTTAATAGATTCATAGTCTTTCGGCGCATATTTACGCCCTTTTACGTAAGCAACCGTTTTTTCATCTGGTGCAATAATGCCAGCCTTTGCTCCCCCTTCAATTGCCATATTGCAAAGCGTCATCCTCTCTTCCATATCCATAGCATGAATGGCCTCTCCGTAAAATTCCATTACGTAACCTGTTCCAACTGCTACTCCGTACTTTGAAAGAAGGTGTAAAATAATATCTTTCGCATAAACACCTTGCGGTAACTTTCCTTTTAACTCAATGCCCATCGCTTTCGGTTTTCGTTGCCATAACGTTTGCGTTGCCAATACATGTTCCACTTCACTCGTACCAATACCAAACGCTAGTGCGCCAAAAGCACCGTGAGTTGCTGTATGACTATCACCACAAACAATCGTTTTTCCTGGCTGTGTGAGTCCAAGTTCTGGTCCTATAACATGAACGATCCCTTGCTCTTCATCTCCGATATCCGCTAATGGCACCTGAAATTGTTTACAGTTTTCCCGAAGTGTATCTAGTTGCTGCTTCGCAATGCGGTCGGTAATATTCCAAACATCTTTCGTTGGAATATTATGATCCATCGTTGCAAATGTTAAATCTGGTCTGCGGACTGTTCGATTTGTAAGCCGCAAGCCTTCAAAGGCTTGCGGTGACGTTACTTCATGAACAAGATGTAGATCGATATATAATAAATCCAATCCATTTTCATTTGTCGCAACTACATGTCTTTCCCAAAGCTTATCTAGTAACCTTTTCCCCATTATCTTCCTCTCCCTACTAACGCTTGCTCTTCCATTTCTTGAATAACTGCCTTTGTAAACGAAGTTGTCGTTTCAGTCCCCCCGATATCTGCTGTACATTTTCCAGATTTAAGGACTGCAGAAACTGCTTCTTCAATTGCATATCCTTCTCTCGTTAATCCGAACGATTGCCCAAGCATCATTGCAACAGAACGCATCATCGCAATTGGATTCGCCTTATTTTTCCCCGCAATATCCGGTGCTGATCCGTGAATAGGCTCGTATAATGAAGGCCCTTTTTCAGCGTGACTTGCTGATGGAAGCATTCCTAATGATCCAGCTAATACTGAAGCCTCATCACTTAAAATATCACCAAATAAATTTTCCGTTACAATAACGTCAAATCTTCCTGGATTCCGAATTAATTCCATAGCCGCTGCATCTACTAAAATGTGTTCTACTTCCACATTTGGGTAGCGAAGTGCTACTTCTTCTGTCACATCTCTCCATAGTTTACTAGACTCTAAAACATTCGCTTTATCAATAGATGTTACTTTTTTCTTCCGCTTATTTGCTAATTGAAAGGCATACGAAACGATACGTTCAATTTCATGTCGATGATACGTAAGTGTATCTGTCGCCACTTCTTCCGTTCGCTCTTTCGGATAAGAAAAATAAATTCCGCCTGTTAATTCACGAACGACAACGAAATCAATTTCATCAGCATTTTTTAATGGTGATAAATGTGCAGTTGCACTTTCTACCGTTACAGGGCGAACATTCGCAAATACACCGAGTCCTTTTCTTAATGCTAATAATCCTTTCTCAGGCCTTTCTTTCGCACTATCCCACCTTGGTCCACCTACTGCTCCAAGTAAAACCGCATCACTCGCTAAACAGGCGGCAAGTGTTCGCTGTGGTAATGGTTGCCCAGTTAAATCAATAGCAACACCACCAAAGTACTCATCTTGCAAATGAAAATGATGTCCATATAGCCTTTCTACCATATGCAATACTTCCTTCGCACTTTCCATAACTTCTGGACCAACACCATCACCAGCTAAACAAACGATACGTTTTTCCATTTTTAACACTCCTTTTAACTGAATTTTCAGAACTTTTTATTTGATAGGTGAGGAAAGCTTCTCTCACCTATCAAATATTTATTTCACAAGCGCTATAAGAGATTTTAATTTCCCTGCTGCATGGACATAAGCTCTCGCCGACGCTTCCAATACGTCTTGCGCAACTCCAAAACCTGATATTTGGTGACTACCTTCTTTTAATTCAACATGAACGTGAGCAAGTGCATCTTGACCTTGTGTAATAGATTGTATGCGATAATCTGCCAATTCACATTCTAATCCTAAAATTCTTTGAATCGCATTGTATATCGCTTCAATACTACCAGAACCAGTGGCTGCATCTTCATATACATTTCCTTCCTCATCCTTCAGCACAACTGTTGCGCATTGTGTACTATTTGATACGAAATGCACTTGTAATTGCGTAATGTTATATTGCTGGGCTGCAAATGCTGCTTCACCAAGCATAATTGCACGTAAATCTTCCTCAGTAATTTCCTTTTTACGATCCGCCAATTTTTTAAATGCTTCGAATGCCGCATCTCGCTCTTCATTTGTAAATTCATAACCAAGCTCTTTCATTTTTTCCGTAAACGCATGACGGCCAGAATGTTTCCCAAGTACAAAGAGATTTTGAGATTCTCCTATAAGCGCTGGTTCGATAATTTCATAAGTTGTTACTTCTTTTAGAACCCCATCTTGGTGGATGCCTGATTCATGAGCAAATGCATTCGCTCCAACGATTGCTTTATTTTTCGGTACAACCATACCCGTTAACCTGCTTACTAATGTACTCGTTGCCTTAATCTCTTTTAAAGTCATCGAAGGTTCTGCTTTATAAAAATCTTTTCTAATATGAAGAGCAACCGCAACTTCTTCTAACGCTGCATTCCCTGCTCTTTCTCCAATGCCATTAATCGTTCCTTCTACTTGCAATGCTCCGCCTTCAACCGCAGCTAACGAATTTGCTACTGCCATACCAAGATCGTCGTGACAATGACAAGAAAAAATCGCTTTTTCATATGATAGAACGGATTCTTGTAAGTATTTAAAAAGAGAATAATATTCTTCCGGATTCGTATATCCAACTGTATCCGGAATATTAATTACATTCGCTCCTGCGCGAATCGCAGTTTCTACTGCTTCAGCTAAAAATGCTCTCGATGTTCTTGTCGCATCTTCTGCAGAAAATTGTACTGTCGGAAATAATGATTTTCCAAGCGTAACCGAACGATGGATACTATTTAACACATCTTCTTTTGACATACAAAGTTTATATTTCATATGAATATCACTTGTAGCTAGAAATACGTGTAGACGAGGAGATACAGCACCTTTCACAGCTTCATATGCTCTTCGAATGTCACTTTCTTTCGCTCTAGCTAAACTCATAACCGTAGCATTTTGAATTGTATTCGCGATGCGTTTTACCGATTGGAAGTCACCTTCGGAAGCTGCCGCGAATCCAGCTTCCATTACATGAATACCAAGCCTCTCTAATTGCCTAGCAATTTGTAACTTCTCTTGTTCATTTAAATTTACTCCTGGTGATTGTTCGCCATCACGAAGCGTTGTATCCATGAACAAAATCTGCTTCATATTATTTAATCCCTACCTTTACTCGCGGCTGTACGAAAGGCATCATTTCACGTAATTTACGTCCTACTACTTCGATTTCATGTTCATTCTCTTTCTCATTTGTCGCGTGGAAATTTGGTCTTCCTGCTTTATGCTCTGCAATCCAGCCTCTTGCAAATGTACCATCTTGAATTTCTGCTAATACTGCCCCCATCGCTTTCTTCGTATCTTCAGTAACAACGCGTGGTCCTGATACGAAGTCTCCCCACTGCGCTGTATCTGAAACTGAATATCTCATATTTTCAAGTCCACCTTCATACATAAGGTCAACGATTAGCTTCAGTTCATGTAAACATTCAAAATATGCAAGTTCAGGCTGGTATCCCGCATCAACTAACGTTTCAAATCCTGCTTTTACAAGTGCAGTCACTCCGCCGCAGAGTACAGCTTGCTCTCCAAATAAATCTGTTTCTGTTTCTTCTTTAAACGTCGTTTCTAATACACCAGCTCTCGTTGCTCCAATTCCGTCAGCATAAGAAAGTGCTTTTTCAGTCGCAACTCCTGTTGCATCTTGATATACTGCAAATAATGCAGGAACAGCCCCTCTCTCGGTGAACGTACGGCGTACGAGATGCCCCGGTCCTTTTGGCGCTACTAGAAATACATCTACATTAGCTGGTGGTTTTACTTGATCAAAGTGAACATTAAATCCATGTGCGAACACGAGAGAGTTTCCAGCCTGTAAATTTGGTGCAATTTCAGCTTCATATACTTCTGGTTGTAATTCATCAGGTAATAGAATCATTACTACATCAGCTTTTTCCGCTGCTTCTGCTACTGTATATACAAAAAACCCATCTTCATTCGCTTTATCCCAAGACTTACCTTTTCTTAAACCTACTACTACATCAAATCCGTTATCACGTAAATTTTGCGCATGCGCATGACCTTGCGAGCCATATCCGATGATTGCTACTTTCTTTTCCTTTAATACATTTACTGTTACATCTTTCTCATAATAAACTTTTGCCATTTTCATTTCCCCCTATATTTAAATGATTATTGAATTAACATAACTTGCTTATCTTGTTTTTTCATACTACGTGTAAATGCTGTTACACCTGTTCTAGCAATTTCTTTTAAACCGTATGGACGAAGTAATTCAATTAACGCTTCTACTTTATCTTGCGTACCTGTTACTTGCACAACTATGGAATCCTTCCCAACATCTATTACAGCGGCTCGAAATGGTTCAATTAAACTATATAATTCTGCCCTCGCTACAGAAGTTGCTACTTTAATAAGAGCAAGCTCTCTAGCAATCATTGCTTCTTCTGTAATATCTGATACTTTCAGAACATCGATTTGCTTATGAAGTTGTTTAATTAACTGCTCAACTTGCTGTTCACTTTCAACGTGTACAACAATCGTCATTCGCGATATATCTGATGATTCTGTATGACCTACTGAAATACTTTCAATATTAAAATGTCTTCGTGTCATAACCCCTGTAATTCTGTTTAACACACCACTTTGATTTCGAACTGTCGCTGTAACAATTCTCTTCACCCTTTTTCCACTCCCTCCATTTGGTGAACACCTTTTCCTGGTGCAACCATCGGCATAACCTTCTCTGATTGAAGTACACGACAATCGATTACGACTGGCTCTTGTAATTCGATCGCATGCTGGATTTGCTTCTTTGCAAGAAGTGGATCGTCAATACGAACACCTTTTATACCATACGCATTCGCAAGAGCGACGAAATCTGGTTGGCATGGCAATAAAGAATGTGAATATCTTTGATTGTAAAATTCATCTTGCCATTGTCTTACCATTCCTAAAGCTTCATTATTTAAAATAAATACTTTAACGGGTAAAGCGTGTTCTTTTAATACACTTAATTCTTGCAGAGTCATTTGAAACCCAGCATCACCAACAATTGCAATAACTAATTCTTCAGGCTTTGCAATTTGCGCACCGATTGCTGCTGGAAATCCGAACCCCATCGTTCCTAATCCGCCAGAAGTTACCCATTTATCTGGATTTTTCAACGGATAGTATTGTGCTGCCCACATTTGATGTTGCCCAACGTCTGTTGTTACAATCGCTTCTCCTTTCGTGATTTCATATAGCATATCAATCGCGTATTGAGGTTTAATACTTTCAGAATTTCGTTTATAAGAGAATGGATACTTTTCTTTTCTACTCTTTAATAAAGAGAGCCATTCATGATGATTTTCTTTCTTTCCTTCTGATTGAAGCAATACTTCTAACGCCCGCTTAGCACTTGCAACAATAGGAATCTCTGTTGGCACATTTTTCCCGATTTCTGCTGGATCAATATCGATATGTGCAACAGTCGCCCCTTTAGCAAAAAAAGCTAAATTCCCAGTAAGACGATCGTCAAATCTCGCACCTATATTAATGAGTAAGTCGCATTCATATAACGCCATATTGGCTGTGTAAGAACCGTGCATTCCCCCCATCCCTAGAAATAGCCCATCATCTGGCGGAAAACCACCAAGTCCAAGTAACGTATGCACAACAGGGATTTCATATTTACGGGCAAAACTTGTCAATTCTTTCGAAGCTTTCGCATGCAGTATACCTGCTCCAGCTAAAATTAACGGTTTTTTTGCGGTTTCAATTGCTTGTAGTAATTTGTTTATTTGAAGTAGATTCGGTTCATAATTAGGGTTATATCCTGGTAAATCCATTTGTACATTGCTACATCGCTCACCTTTCTCGACTACCATATCTTTCGGAAGGTCAATAACGACTGGTCCTGGTCTTCCTGTTTTAGCAATATGAAATGCTTCTTTAATAATTCGAGGTAAATCTGAGGCCTTTCGCACTTGATAGTTATGTTTTGTCACTGGCATCGTAAGTCCCATAATATCCGCCTCTTGAAAAGCATCGCTCCCAATTAACGTTGTTGCTACTTGGCCTGTAAATACAACAAGTGGCAATGAATCAATCATTGCATCCGCTAGACCCGTAATTACATTTGTAGCACCTGGTCCACTCGTTGCAATTACAACCCCTGGGTTCCCTGTAATTCTGGCATACCCTTCAGCAGCGTGAATTGCCCCTTGCTCATGCCTTGTTAAAATATGCGGAATTTCACAATCATACAGTGCATCATAGAGAGGTAAAACGGCACCACCCGGATAACCGAAAATCACTTTTACGCCTTCCTTTTCTAGCGCTTCTAACAATAGCTGTGCACCAGTTGCCAGTTTCTCTTCCGTTTTTGAAGACATTGTTCTTATAAGCCCCCTTTTTCAAACTTTTATACAATAAAAAAATCCTACGTCCACACTCCAGCTATGTGCTGAAGGGACGAAAGATTTCGCGGTACCACCCTTCTTTGCAAGAATACTCTTGCCTCAGTGATCCATAAATGGATCTAGCTAATAACGGAGCTACCGTCTAAGCCTAGACAAATGCTTTAGCTTAGCACTCAAGGGCGATGTTCGTCGACGTGAACCATCGGTTTTCAGCAACCACCGACTCTCTGTGAGGCTTCACAATCAACTACTCCTCCCTATCAACGCTTTCTTATGTTAAAAAAGTTGTTATCCAACTTTATTTTCTTCGTAAATTTTCTCTCCATCTTCTACAACTAACTTACGAAACTCTTCTAATAAACGGTTCGTATGTGGACCTGTTTGCCCTAAGCCAATCGTTCTACCATCTACTGTCGTAACAGCAATAACTTCAGCAGCTGTTCCTGTTAAAAACACTTCATCAGCTACATATACATCATGTCTTGTAAATAACTCTTCTCTTACGTCATATCCAAGTTTTTCGCCGATTTCTAAAATGGCGTTTCGTGTAATACCTTCTAACGCTCCAGCAGAACTTGGTGGTGTAATTAATTTATTTCCTTTAACAATAAACACGTTATCTCCTGAGCCTTCAGCTACATATCCTTGATCATTTAACATAAGTGCTTCTTGTACTCCAGCTAATTTCGCTTCAATACGAACTAAAATATTGTTTAAGTAATTTAAAGATTTTACTTGAGGGGATAAAACATCGGGACGATTTCGACGCGTTGCAACTGTTACAACTGGAATCCCTTTCTCATAATATTCTTGTGGGAATAAAGATAATTGTTCTGCAATTACTACTACATTCGGCTTCTTACATGAATCGGGATCCAATCCAAGATTTCCTGCTCCTCTTGATACAACAAGGCGAATGTATCCATTAGATAATTTATTTTGTCGAATCGTCTCAACAACAATATTTGTTACTTCATCTAATGAATATGGAATTTCTAAAAGGATTGATTTTGCTGATTCATACAACCGGACAAGATGCTCTCTCAAACGGAAAACATTACCGCTATAAACTCTAATTCCTTCAAACACTCCATCGCCATATAAATAGCCATGATCATATACTGAAACTTTTGCCTCATCTTTTGGAACAAATTCTCCATTTAAGAAAATCCATTGCTCATTCACTAGAAGCGCCTCCTATGTTCTATGAATTTTTTATTGTTTCCTAGTTTACTCTCCTTTCTAAATAAATCAAGTGAATTTTTAGAAAATTTATAATTTTTAATCGTACGTACTTCTTTACTTATATTGATTTAACAACATTGTTAACGTTTACAAAAAGTCAAAAATTTTTTTTCGCCAATTTCCACTAAAAAAATATTTGTTTAAAAGAAGGATTTTCATCAATTGATACGAATCTATTGTATTCAATAAACGGACGTCCGATTTTATAAATCCGGGAATATATAACGACTTTTGCTGAAAAAGGGGGGAAATAACAAAAATAGCGCTGTCTAAAAATAACATTCATATTTTTCATTTCGTAATCATAATCCTATTTTTAAAAAACAATTTGTCAAAATGAAGGAGGAAATAAATATGGCGTGTGTACAAATTAAAGGAACGAGACAAGAGGTAGTAGAAATGCTGCAATTATTTGATCTAATGGATACGAAAGGTTTTTGTAAATTCGATAATTACGTAGAGGTAGAACCAAATACGCAAGAACATAATCATTTTATTGCTTCAATCGACATCCATTCAAATACTTCTTCTGCCCAAGATACATTAAACGATCAATTCGTTAGTCAAATGCTTACTGGCGTATATAACGACTAAACAAAGATTTACTTCCTACCGTCTTTTCATAAATGCAGTGAACTTGAGCATACTAGCAATTAGATGGTAGGAGGTGAGAATTATGGCTAGAATTGGCGTTGAAAACTCATTAACAGACGTTCAACAAGCTCTTCAGCAACAAGGTCATGAAGTTGTTACACTTAACTCAGAACAGGATGCACAAGGGTGTGATTGTTGCGTTGTAACTGGGCAAGATTCTAATGTGATGGGCATTGCAGATGCATCAATTAAAGGATCAGTCATTACAGCTCACGGTTTAACAACGGATGAAATTTGTCAACAAGTTGAAAGTCGCACTTAAAAAATGAAAGAGGACTCCTTTTAAAAGGAGTCCTCTTTTTTATATTCACCTAACGGGAAAGTAACATATACTGGATGAAAGCCCTACCTCTCTCTCATCATTACGGTTCCACTGACCGCTCCTTGATTCACTAGTATACATATATAGCTTACAAATACAATTTATAGGGTTTGTTCACAAAAGTTGTTGATAAAATTACCCGATCTTTCGCAAACTTTTCGTATTGCATTCATAAGAGATATTTACTTTACACTAGCTGTAACCGAGACACGAATTAAAATTCTAACACCAATACAATAGCTTGTCAATATTTTTCCGCAAATTAAAAACAGACATTAACGGTTTGTCTGTTTTAGAATGGAGCTTTTTCTTTTATTACATATACAACAAAGCCGCTTACTAACATAAATAAGCCAACTACTAAGTTTTTGATATTAATCATAAATTCCTCTCCCTTATTCCACACATCATATATATTTACATTTCAATTATTCCGATCATCCTAAAGCGCACTTTTTCTAATATATCATAATTCCTAAAAAATGCAAGTTCACTTTTGACGACCATTCACAAATTTATCTACAGTGCTTGGTACAGTATTTAAAGCCTTTTCAATTAAATGTGTACTGCTGTTGAGATGTAATACTTGCACCCCATTAGAACCAACTACTAAAAAAGCTACTGGACTAATAGAAACCCCAGCCCCGCTTCCTCCTCCAAATGGGTGCCCTTGCTTATTCTCTTTATGCTGATTTTGCCCACCGTTATGTTTTTCAGTAATGAAACCCCCTTTAAAATCACTTCCACCAGCTCCAAAACCAAAAGCCACTTGAGATACTGTTAATACAACATTTCCGTCAGCTGTTGAAACCGGGCTCCCAACAATTGTATTTACATCTACCATCTCTTTTAAATTTGTCATTGCCGTTTTCATTAAATTTTCAATTGGATGTTCCATTATGTATTGCACCCTTTCCTCATTATTCCTTTTTATACTTTCCAAAATAGAGGAAGTCATACTAACTTTTCCTATTTCAAGAAAACATTTTCCTCCTTTTAATAGATATTACTGCCCGTTAATGCGGGATAAAAAAGAAAAAGAGATACATACTACTATTGAACCTTGTTATGAAAGGAGCCATGACTTTGACTGAGAAATTTGATGATTATAAAAGAAGAGATAGAATAGATAGTGATTATAGTGACTATAAAGAAGAGTATGCCGCTGAGGTTGCACCACAACGCATTGATTATGATTACGATGATAAAGACGATAAAGATGTTGTAAAATCGTCCGCTGCTGGATCAACTGCTGGTTTTATCGCTCTTGCGCTATCTATCTTATCGCTATTTACATTCCCAACACTATTTGGTCTTGTTTCTGTTTTACTCGGTATTTACGCTTATAATCGCGGAGCTACTGTAACTGGCGGTATCGCTGCAGTTGTCGGTGGGATTGCTGCACTTATCGCAATTTTATTCCGAGTAGCACTTATTGGTTTATTGTTCTCCCTTTTCTAAAAAAGAAAAAGGTATCTCGCTTAACGCGGGATACCTTATCCTGTAAACACATCTTCCGATGGATATTTTATTTTTTGTTTTGCTGGTCGCGCTAAAGAGAACACAAGTGTTAATGGTCCAATTAATCCGCAGAACATAACAAACATAATAATACATTTTCCGAATGCCGATAGCTTTGCAGTAATTCCCATCGTTAATCCGACTGTACCAAACGCTGATATTGTCTCAAATAATAATTGAATAAAGCTGAAGTTTTCTGTAAGCATTAATATAAATACCGCTGCAAAAATAAGTATTTGACTGGCAACAGCAATCGCTAAGGCCCTCGTTACTGTCGACATTTTAATTGTACGCTGAAATAAAACAATTTCCTCCTTTTTTCTAAAGAAAGAAAGGACAGATGTAATTAAGATAACAAACGTTGTTAATTTAATTCCTCCACCTGTTGATACACTTCCTGCACCAATAAACATTAAAATCATCGTAAATAATATAGATGATTCTTCCATACCTCCATAGTCAACCGTATTAAATCCAGCTGTCCGCGGGGTAATACCTTGAAAGAAGGAAGCCCATAGTTTTTCATTTAAAGATAAATTCCCTAACGTCTTCACATTATTATATTCCAATACAAAAATTACAATCATTGCTATAACATTTAGCACTACTGTTCCAATAATCATTATTTTTGAGTGAAGTGATAATTTTCGAAAACTGCGACTATACCATATATCAATTAATACGGTAAAACCGAGTCCACCTATTACAATTAAAGAGCAAATCCCAATATTAATAATGGGATCTCCTACATATCTTGTTAAATTATCTGGCCATAAAGCAAAGCCTGCATTATTATAAGATGCAATTACATGAAAAATACTATAGTATAAACCTTTTCCAAAACCAAACTCTGGAATAAAGCGAAACGATAAAAAGATGACCCCAATAAGCTCAATACAAATCGAAAATATAAAGACACGCTTTACTAATTTTACAAGACCACCTATATTTGTTTGATTAAACGCTTCTCCAATTAATAAACGATGGCGTAATCCGATTTTTTTGCCTAATACCCAAACAATTAAAATGGCAATTGTCATAAGACCTAGACCACCTGTTTGAATTAAAAACATAATAACAATTTCGCCAAACATCGTAAATGTACTTGCTGTATCCACTACTCCCAAACCAGTTACGGTCGCTGCTGACGTTGCTGTAAAGAAAGCATCTACCCAACTAATATGTGCTTTCGTTGCGAATGGTAACTTTAATAACAAACCGCCAACCACAATTAAGCAGAAAAAACCTAACGCTAATATTTGTGGTGGGTTTAATCGTATAAGACGATTATACAGCCCTTGTTTTTTTGTTACTTCCATATCACTAACTCCCTTATTAAAGTGAAGCTTTCCCCTCATAAATAAAAAGCTTTTTAAAAGCCCTTAAAGAATTGGGACAAACCTTATATTCTTATAATATAGTTGAGCATAATCCTTTTTTTCATAGATTACAACTTTTATTTATATTCAGACTTCTTTTTTCTTTTATGCTGGAAAACTATATATCCTAACTCAATATTGCTAGCAATAACAATTTCATATGTACTATTTTTCAAATCCCCATATCTTTCACTCTATGTTCACATAGAGGTCACATTCACCTTTTATAGTATATGTATCGAAGCTGTTCCTCCCTAATTTATAAGACATTCCCCAGTGTCTTTGAATAGCTTCCATCCCTAATTAAATTGACATAAATTGTCCCCTTTCCTTGACCATCTTATATGTGATGGTCTTATTTTTTTGTCTTTCTATCTTTTATTTAAAACTTCCTCTCTCTTTCACTCTATGTTCACACAGAGGTCACATCCACCTTTTATAGTATATATATCGAAGTTGTTCCTCCCTAATTTATAAGACATTCCCCAGTGTCTTTGAACAGCTTCCATCCCTAATTAAATTGACATAAATTGTCCCCTTCCTTGACCATCTTATAAATGATGGTCTTATTTTTTTGTCTTTCTATCTTTTATTTAAAACTCCCTCTCTCTTTCACCCTATGTTCACATGAGAGTCACACCTATCTTTTATAGTATATGTATCGAAGTTGTTCCTCCCTAATTTATAAGACATTCCCCAGTGTCTTATAGCAACTTCCATCCCTAATTAAATTGACATAAATTGTCCCCTTCCCTTGACCATCCTATGTGATGGTCTATTTTATTTTCCAAACACAAAATCAATCTATCTGTACTTAAATAAAAACCTAAAAATTCAGAAAATATTGTCAAATTAGGTATTTTTTCGGTATAATCACTTTAGGAAGGAATTTCACAAAAACAAAAGGGGGATTTTATTGAGACAAACAAAAGCAATCTTAATCGCATTATTTCTAGGTCTAGTTGTTGGACTCACTCTAAATTTAGCCGCTCCATCTATCTTTGAGCCACTAAATCAATATGTGTTCAACCCAATTGGTCAATTGTTTATTCGACTTATTAAAATGCTAGTTGTTCCTGTTGTGTTCATTTCTATCGTACTTGGTGCTGCCGGCCTTGGAGATCCGAAACAACTTGGAAGAATCGGTTTAAAATCAATTTCATTCTTTCTCGTAACAACTGCGGTTGCCATCTCTATAGCGGTTACATTTGCACTTATTATAAAACCAGGAGCTGGCGGTAATTTTAAAACAGAAGGTCTTAAGTATGAAGGTGCAAAAACTGAAACATCTTTCGTCGACACATTGCTAAATATCGTACCAGATAACCCAGCAAAAGCGATGGCTGACGGAAACATGTTACAAATCATTGCCTTTGCCGTATTGATTGGACTCGGTATAGCTATTTTAGGAAAACGAGTTCAAGATATCCATTCATTACTTGAACAGGGCAACGAATTAATGATGTATCTCGTTAATCTCGTTATGAAATTAGCCCCAATTGGAACATTCGGTTTGCTCGCTTCATCCGTTGGTAAAATGGGGCTTGCAGGCGTCGCTGCGATGTTCAAGTATATGATTGTCGTTATGTTAGTACTCATTATTCACGGGGTCTTTGTATATGGTGGCTTATTAAAGGTATTAGCAAAAGAAAGTATTGTTCGTTTCTTTAAACATTTCGGACCAGTAATGGCAATTGGATTTAGTACATCTAGCTCTAATGCATCGCTTCCATTTGCAATGAAAACAGCACAAGATAAGCTTGGCGTTCCAAAAGCGATAAGCTCATTTGTACAACCACTAGGGGCAACTATTAATATGGATGGTACTGCCATTATGCAAGGAGTAGCAACTGTATTTATCGCTCAAGTATACGGAGTTGAACTTACATTACCGCAATTAGCTATGGTCGTATTAACCGCTGTACTAGCTAGTATCGGTACTGCTGGTGTACCAGGTGTTGGACTTGTAATGCTTACAATGGTTTTAAATCAAGTAAATCTACCAGTAGAAGGTATCGCTTTAATTATCGGTATTGACCGTATTCTAGATATGTCTAGAACAGCTGTAAACATTTCTGGGGATGCAATTTGCGCAATGATTGTCGCAAAATCAGAAGAAAAATATAATACTGATCAATCGGCAGCATCGTAAATCAAAAAAGGAGTGAATATATTCACTCCTTTTTTGATTTACTCCCTTTTTTAGAACGATATTCTTTCCCTTTATTATCATTACCAGTTTCAAATTCAGTGCTAAATTCCTGATTAAACTGGCCGAACTTTGGTGATCCTTGATTACCGCTCCCTTTACTACCGTTACGATTCGTCATATTTCTCCCCCCCTTCCTTGTATTAGTAGTATGGCGCTCTATCTTTTTTCATACACATTTTATTTTTTAACATCTATTACACATGAAAGAAGACCTTCCATATATAAGGAAGATCTTCTCTTTCATCACGTAAGCGTTTTCTTGTTTATAATCACTTAAATAAGTTTTTTGGAAATCGAAATCATTACATTCATTTCATCTTCTGAAAGTGTAGAGAATCTTTCTTGTAAATATTGTTTTTTCGCATCTTCCATTTTCGCAACTAAATCTTTCCCTTGTTCTGTAATCTCTAAATACACAACTCGGCGATCTGATGTAGAACGTGAACGAGTTACAAAACCTTTATTAATTAATTTTTCTGTAACAGCTGTAATATGACTATTCGACACATTTAATTCATTTGCTACACGCGATACCATTTCTTTATTCGTACGATTTAATATTCTCAGGACGATGAATTCATTCCACGGTATGTAACCACCGAATATTTTTCCGATATCATTACGCAATGTGCGAAACATAGCAAACACATTTGTCGATAGTTCTTCCATTAATTGCTCTCGATTTTGAGACAACTTTGACAGCTCCTTTTATTTCATTTAGTTAAATAAAAACCTTATTAATAATTTTACATGAAATCTTACTTTTTGTCACCTTATTTTCCCATAATTCGTAGTTTTTTAATATGTATTTCATGATAAAATGAAGTTAACTTCCAGAAAAAGGGGGTATTTTAATGCATGAGGAGGAGAAATTCTCAAATCTCAGCCTAAAAGATAAAACGATTATCATTAGTATTATTGCTCTTTTTCTCATTATAATTTTTGCATTTATATTTTTTGTATATGTAGGAATCTTTCAAATTACAGGTATCGAGTATAGTTCACGTACTGCGTTACTTCTCTTTTTTTTATTAATCACTTTCTTAGACAGTATTATATTTTTCATCTTCAGTTTCTTCAAAGCGCTGCTATATCCACTGACACAAAACATGCCAAATTGGATTTCTATTACTCTTTTCTCATTCATTGAAATTACACTAGATTGGTTCGTCATTCATACTGCTGATGATTGGATAGAAAGCGTACAAATGTCCAACATAGCTGAATTATGTGTCGTACTATTCTTTTTCCTCTTAAATAAATTATTAAGTGACGAGAAAGAGTAAGAATACAAGCTTTTCTATATAAAAATTGGTACAATGAAAGCAAATCTTACTAAAGAGGTGTTAATTATGAACTTACAACAATGGGCTGATAAAGGTATGTCCTTTGATACATATGTGAATGAAATGCAAGTAAACCAATACGAGCTACTACACATTTACAATAACTTTTTAATTCCAAATGAATTACTTCCTGTATTAGAAGAACGTCAAAATGACGGCTGGCGTGTTATCGTATTAACTGCTGATTGGTGTGGCGATGCTCTTTTATGCGTACCTGTTATGAAACGAATTTCTGAAGTTGCAAATATTGAAATGAGTTTATTAATTCGCGACGAAAACTTAGAATTAATGGATCAATATTTAACAAATGGAACAGCACGTGCGATTCCAATCTTTATTTTCATTGATAAAGATGGAAATGAACAAGCCGTCTTTGGACCACGCGCTCCAAAAGTACAAGAATTAGTAACTTCAATGCGCGCTACATTACCTGAAAAAGAAGATCCAACATTCGAAGAAAAACAAAAAGAAATGTATGCTAATTTCCGTGCTACATTAGCTGATGATACTTCTCTTTGGGAGCATGTAATGGAAAATATGGTGGAAAAAATAGTAAAATAAAAAACCTGCCGAGCTCGGCAGGTTTTTTTATTACATAATGAAGAAATAGAATACCGCAGCTAAAATGAAACGATAATAAGCGAACGGTGTTAGTTTTACACGAGATAATAATTTCAAGAATGAAACAATTGCAAGCATCGCAACAACGAATGCAGTTACAAATCCTGTTACAAATAGCGTTATATCTGCTGAGCTTAATACATCCCAGCTTTTAATTAAATCTAATCCACTTGCAGCTACCATCATCGGTACCGCTAAAATGAACGTATATTCAGCTGCCGCTGTATGCGACACGCGAGCTAATAAACCACCACTGATTGTAGAACCAGAACGAGAAAATCCTGGCCAAAGAGCTAAACATTGAAACATTCCAATTGTAAATGCCTGTTTATATGTGATTTCATCTAACGTTCTTGCTGTACTTGGTTTTGAAAACTTCTCAGCAACAATCATTAAAATACCACCGGCTACTAAGCTAATAACAACTGGTCCTGGACCAAATAAAACCTCTTTAATAGTGCTATGGAATAATACGCCAAGTATCCCGGCAGGAATCATCCCGATAATAATATGTAATAAATTTAACGATGGTCCGTCTGTTACTTTACCTATTCCAACTAACGACCATAGACGCTTCCAAAATATAACAACAACTGCTAAAATCGATCCCAATTGGATAACAACTTCAAAAACTTTCGCTCTCTCATCGTCAAATCCAATTAAATGTCCTGTTAAAATCATATGTCCTGTTGATGATACTGGTAGAAACTCTGTTAACCCTTCAACAGCACCCATGATTAAACCAATTAACCAATCAGCCACAAGTAGTGCCTCCTTAATAACAAATAATATGTAATTTTTTCACACCTTATCATAATACCTTATCCCTTTTCAAAGTGCATCCTTTTTTTATTGGTTTCATATGTTGTAGGCGCGTATTTCTTTTCTAATCTTTGATTAAATTGTATGATAGTAAGAGTTTGTTTTTTTATATGGAAAGGGGATTTTATGAAAGAAACTACTTCATTTTCACAAAAGTTAAAGCAATTTGTATTACTATTTTTTCCGATTTTCGTAACGCAAATGTCATTATTTGCGATGAGTTTTTTTGATACAACAATGTCAGGACATGCAAGTCCAACTGATTTAGCAGGTGTTGCAATTGGAACAAGTATATGGCTTCCAGTTAGTACGGGATTAACAGGAATTTTAATGGCTACTACTCCCATTGTTGCACAACTCGTCGGATCCAAGAAAAAAAAGGACGTTCCCCACGTTGTCATACAAGCAGTTTATTTAGCAATTTGTGCTAGCTTCGTTGTTATCCTCATCGGTTTCTTCGTCGTTTCACCTATTTTAAACGGCATGCGCTTAGAAGAACCTGTGGAACGAATTGCAGCTCAATTTTTAAGTATTATCGCAATAGGAATTATACCTTTATTCACTTACACTGTTTTACGTGGATTTATTGATGCATTAGGAAAAACTCGAACAACGATGATTATTACATTACTATCATTACCAATTAACGTAATATTAAATTACCTATTAATTTTTGGTAACTTCGGTTTCCCAAAGCTTGGTGGTGTCGGAGCAGCAATTGCTTCCACTGCAACATATTGGTGCATTTTAATTATTACAGTCATTATTATTCAGACGAAAGAGCCTTTTGCCTCTTTCAACATTTTCAAACAATTATATCGCCCTTCTCTTTCTAGTTGGACAGCATTCTTAAAGCTTGGCGTTCCTATCGGATTTGCTATCTTTTTTGAAACGAGTATTTTCGCTGCGGTAACGCTCATGATGAGTAATTTTAGTACGACAACTATTGCAGCTCACCAAGCAGCTATGAACTTTGCTTCCTTGTTATATATGACTCCGCTCAGTTTAGCAATGGCAATGACTATTGCAGTCGGATTCGAAGTTGGAGCAAAACGTTACGATAATGCAAAACAATACGGACTGATTGGAATTGGATTAGCCCTTGCCTTTGCTTTATTATATTCAATTCTTCTCTACTTCTTTGATAATCAAATTGCTTCTATTTATACGACAGATGCAAAAGTTCATCATTTAGCAAAAGAATTTCTTATCTTTGCGATTTTATTTCAAATTTCAGATGCAATTGCAACCCCTGTACAAGGAGCTCTGCGTGGTTATAAAGATGTAAATGTTGCTCTAATTATGACTTTAATTGCTTATTGGATAATAGGTCTACCACTAGGTTACATATTAGCAACATATACAGAATGGGCCGCAAAAGGTTATTGGATCGGTCTTATTATCGGTCTAGCATTTGGCGCTGCCTTCCTCCTTATCCGTCTCTTTCAAGTACAACGAAAATATACAACACAAAACAGCCGCTAATAATAAAGCGGCTGTTTTCTTTATGCATATTTTTTCTTGTAACGTATAATATAATGAAAAAGAAAGGTGGGTACATATGGACGACAAAGAAAAAAAGCAATCATTCGATGAAGAATTTGCCCCTGAAATTTCACCTGGATATCGGCAAGATGTACATAAGCCACCTAAATATAAAAACACTTCGTTTTTAATGGGCATTACCATTTTCGCTGCTGTATTACTCATACTTATCATTTTCGTTTATTTTTGATGAAAGGTGGCCTATTATATGAAGAAACAAAATTCCAATCGTTCCAAAAGAACTGTTAAAACACAAAAAGGATATGCAGGCGATTCTGTTCATACACTTAAACAAGTGGAGCAAGGAAATTTATATATTGCTCAAAAAGAACTTGGTCAACAAAATGAAAATCTTTAAAGGTCCTTGATTCCTTAAGGGCCTTTTTATTCCGCATTAAGTAGTACACCCCAAAATGATCTATTGAGCAATGAATTTCCTTTATTGTACGCGCTGCTTTTGTTCTAGCACCATAAATATATTATTAACCTTTACAATTTTCACTTCATAATTCAATTTCATTTCGCTTCTCTTACCATTTTCAGTACCCGCAACGTACGCTACAGCTTGATAGAGAAAACTCTCATCTTTCTCTTCACGTATCTCCTCGTTTGTAAATTTATACTCTAACTCTTGAAAACGATTTGGATAATAATTTCCCATTAATTGTTCATACCCTCTATTTAAAAATATTTCTTCACCTTTTCGTTTCACATCTTCTTTATTATTAAACTCAAACACTGATAGTTGTTCAGTCACAAAATGCTCTCCTACCTTTTTCATTTCATTATGAGTTAAATTTTCTATACTTTTATTCTTTAACTCCTTATTTAATCCGTACTGATCAATCGGTTTAAAGGTAGCAAAAACCTCCTCTTTATATGACCAAAACAATACAAAAGCGATACATAGAGAAATGATTAACAGTCTTTTTTTCGTAATACTCCCGCCCTTCTTCATAATGATAGCTATATTTTAACATATAGAAAGAAAATTCTGATATTATAAAGTGGAATAACTTAACTCAGAAACGAGGAACAATTATGGACTCTTACAAACATTATATAAAAGAAGCTTTGCCTAATCTTTCTATACATTCATATAAACAAAATGAAGAAGGTTGGGATAATGTAGCAATTATAGTAAATGATGAGCTACTGTTTCGTTTCCCGCGAAAACAGGAATTTGCAATGCGAATTCCGTTAGAAAAAGAACTATGCACAATTCTCACTCAATCACTACAAGAAATCGAAGTTCCACAATATCACCTAATTTATAAAAATGAATCTGATGAGGTTCCTCTTTGTAGTTACTATACTCTCATTCATGGTGAACCATTAAAAACAGAAATAGTTGCCACGCTGGAGGATACAGAGCTGCAAGCAATTATTACACAATTAGCTACTTTCCTTGCTGCTCTACATAGTATTCCTCTAAAAAGTGTTACAGCGTTAGGATTCCCTATTGAAAAAACACTTACCTACTGGAAAGAGCTACAAACTAAATTAAATCAGTATGTTACTAACAATCTTACTTCGTTCCAGAAATCAGCCTTAAATCGTTTATTCGAGAATTTCTTTGCCTGTCTAGCTACATCTAAATTTCAAAATACAATCATTCACGCTGATTTTACACATCATCACATTTTATTTAACAAGCAGAACAAACGCATTTCAGGTGTTATCGATTTTGGTGATGCGCAAATTGGCGATCCTGCTTTTGATTTTGCAGGACTATATTATGATTTCGGACATGAGTTTACTACATCTGTATATGAACAGTACAGTACACTTATTTCTCATCATGATCCATTACTCATTCACCGCATTACTACCTTTTATCAATATAGTCCTTTACTACATAATATTATTTATAACTTTGAATCAGAGAATGAACTCGAATTCATTACAAGTACAGAACAACTAAAAACGATATTACAGGGATGAGATTACATTCTCTCCCTATATACTCTCTCCTCATACATCATTAACTTTTTATCCATTTCAACAATAACTTTATACAATTGAAATGCCTGTAAAATTTGCAGTTGAATTTCAAAAGGAGCATTTTGTTCTTTTAACCATTGAAATACTTTCGTTTCATCTTTCATTGATTATTCCTCCCTTTATCCCGCTATTTGCGGGTAGCCCGATTGACCCCCACTGATTAAAGTTTCACTTTATTAAAATCTGCTACAAATATACCGTAAATGATGAAAAGCTTTTCATGTCAATAACAAAAAAGGATGCAAAGTTGCATCCTTTAATGAACTATATTTTTCTTCTGTTTCGCTTCTTTCTTTACTTCTTCCCCTTGGCATTCACTACGAAACGCACAACTTATACACTCAGAACGAAAATGACGCTCTGTATAATGCTCAGGTTGCTGTAACATTTCTTTCATTCTAGATAACTCAGCCATTCCAGTTATAATATCTTCCTGTTTCGGAATGTACTCATACTTAGTTCCTTCTATTAAATTAATAACTTCAATTTTTCCTGGAAGAACGCCGAAAGCTTTATAACTGAATACTGTCATTAGCTTCTGACAAAGAGCAAGCATTTCCTCATCCGCATCGACAACATACTTTTTAATTACAAACGACTCAGCATTCCACTCACCAACTTCAAATGTCAATGACATGTGGACACCTAACTCTTCCATATATGTTTGAAACTTCTCGTATAAAAACAATGGTGGTGTCTGACTATCATCCCTTTCAACAAACTGTAATAAGTGATCCGTTAGCTTCGCTAATACAATGTAGTACTCCGTCTTCGAAGCAAACATATTAATCCTTACTTTTTTCCAATACTTTTCTATTAATATTAAAAGTACAATTTTCGTTTGTTGACCCGCAGGTAGCGTGTAATACTCGTTAATAATTTGATTCACAATCATTTGCACTATTTGTTGCCATTCAAATGAAGAAGGTTCTCTTCTTTTTATATGACGAAAATAAAATTTATGCGGACACCGCATAAAATCATACAAATGATAATCTGTCATCGTTTTGATTGAGATTTTCTCATGCACTTGCTCTTCAGCTCCCTTCTGCCATTAAGAAAGGTGTTTTACAAATTCAGCTCCAAACTGTAAACATTTTTCTACATCTTCATCTTCTGGCGTTAATTCTACTTTTAGTCCTTCTAACACAACTGCTGCCCCGCGCTCTTGTAGCTTTTCTATTAAAATGTCAACCGCCACTCCGTATTTCGGATAAGCCGAATCACATGATCCGAATACTGCCGCTTTTTTCCCAGTTAAATCAATAGAATCCATTGCATCATAAAAATCTAAGAAATCATCAGGAAGATCACCATCTCCCCATGTGTATGCACCTAAAATAATTCCATCATACTGTTCCAATATAGAAGCTTCTGGTGAATCCATAATATCAATAACTTCAATTTCATTTTCTGTTTCACGAATTACGCCGGCAATATGGTCAGCCATTTCCTCTGTATTTCCACTCATACTTGCAAAAATCATTACTAACTTACTCAACTGAACCTCTCCCTTTACTTTGTATCTCTTTTTCTGTTTGAATGCTCTTCTTCTCATCTACATATTCAGACCGAATTACATTTCGTTGCCATTCCATATGCTGATCAACATCTTTATTTTTATCTTTTAATCCCCTCCGTAGAAGGTGAAATTTTTTTCTCATTAACATGTCGCATCCATCCTATTGATAATAATTATCAATTTCAACTATATTTAGATTAATTGACGTTGATTATCAATGTCAACAACTATTTTTAAAAAAATGATTAAAATGTACAAGCTTGTCCGTTAGCTATTCATATACTATAAATGAGCATAGTTCTTTCTCAGCCCTCTCTGACGGAAAGAAATAAAAGCAACTGCGATAGAGCGCAGTTGCCTTTTTTTGTTTTTCTATGATTTTAGTAATCTTATAGTCGTCTCTAAAAATAGCTCCACTCCACAAATTAATGCTGATTCATCCACGTCAAATTTCGGATGGTGATGTGGATAACAAGTATATATATTTTCATTACCTGTTCCTAATTTAATGAAACAACCGGGTGCTTTTCTTAAATATGCTGAAAAATCTTCCCCACCCATAGAAGGTTCAAGCTTCACAACATGCTCATTCCCAAACAAATGTAGTGCACTTTCTTCTACTATTTTCGTAATATATTCATCATTAATAACCGGATCATATCCATATCGATACGTATATGTATACGATCCTCCATGTGCTTCTGTAATTCCTTTCACAATTTTTTCGATTTTCCCTTCTGCTTCCACCCTCAATGCTTGATTAAATGAACGAACAGTTCCCATTAAAGTTGCTGTACTAGGAATAATATTGTCAGCCACTCCCCCATGAAACTGCGTAACTGAAACGACTCTTTGCATGAAAGCACTTGTATTTCTAGATACGATATGTTGTAGATTTGTAATAATCTGCGCTCCGATAGCGATAGGATCAATCGTTTCTTCTGGCCGCGCCGCATGCCCTCCTTTGCCTTGGATCTCAACTGTAAATACGTCTGGTGCTGCCATCATCGGTCCATATACAATTCCTACATTCCCGCTTTCCAAGCCAGACATAACATGTAAACCTATTACATAATCAACACCGTCCATAACACCCGCCTCGACCATTTCTTGTCCACCACCAGGGTATACTTCTTCTGCATGCTGAAAGAATAGACGAATTTCTCCTACAAACTCTTCCTTCATATTATTAAGCACCTCTGCAGTACTTAATAATATAGCTGCGTGAGCATCGTGCCCACATGCATGCATCATTCCTTTATTCACAGATGTATAAGATTTACTTGTCTCCTCTTGAATTGGCAAAGCATCTATATCAGCTCGAATCGCAATTACTTTCCCTTGCTTCACACCCCTTTTGATGGCTAGTACACTATACTTCGTCGGTCTCGTTACTTCAAAAGAAGAAAATGAGCATAATGTATCATATATAAATTGCGAAGTTTCTTTTTCATGAAATGATAATTCCGGATACTTATGAAAATGCCTTCTCCATTTCACGATATTTTCTTCCGAAATTAGACTCTTCCACACTCTATTCATGATAATTTCCTCCTTTTCAAAAGAACTAGAAATTTAAAATTTTACTCCGTCTTAAATGATTAATAAAAACAAATACTGCATTTTTACGTATTCTTATAGTCCACTTTTATGTATTCACACAATCCACTTTCTATTTACATGTCAAACCCATTACAAATTCATGCTGAATGTAATATAATTGCTAAGTTAGGGATTTTCTTTTTTAGTATTTAGTGCTAATATCAGAAAAGAGCCTTTTGACTTATTTTTACCTAAAATGTGGGATTTTGTTTTTTTCACAATAATGTAGGACATGATACCTACAAAGAGCTATTATTTCATTAAGAGAGGGAAAGACATGGAAAGATTAAAAGAGATATGGTCTCGACCACTCACACAATGGGTTGCAAAGACGGTTTATTATCTTGCAATTTTATTTGCATTACTTTGGTTGTATGGATTCCATGATACAAACACAAGTACATTTATTTACAATGAATTCTAGGGTGGGAACGTTATGAAGTTATTAGAACAAATTGAAAAGTGGGCTGCAGAAACGCCTGATCAAACCGCTTTTGTTTGGCGAGATGCGAAAATTACGTACAAACAATTAAAGGAAGATTCTGATGCGTTAGCACATTGGATTTCTTCTGAGTATCCAGACGATCGTTCACCAATTATGGTGTATGGCCATATGCAACCTGAAATGATTATTAACTTTTTAGGATGTGTAAAAGCTGGACATGCTTACATTCCTGTAGATTTATCTATCCCAGCTGATCGTGTACAACGTATTGCTGAAAATTCTGGTGCGAAATTACTTTTATCGGCAACAGCAGTAACTGTAACTGATTTACCAGTTCGCATCGTAAGTGAAGACAACTTAAAAGATATTTTCTTTACTCATAAAGGGAACACTCCAAATCCTGAACATGCGGTAAAAGGTGATGAGAACTTCTACATTATTTACACATCAGGAAGCACAGGTAATCCGAAAGGGGTTCAGATTACTTATAACTGCCTTGTTAGCTTTACAAAATGGGCTGTAGAAGATTTCAACTTACAAACAGGACAAGTATTCTTAAACCAAGCACCTTTCTCATTCGATTTATCTGTAATGGATATTTACCCATCATTAGTAACAGGTGGTACACTTTGGGCAATCGATAAAGATATGATTGCGCGTCCAAAAGACTTGTTTGCTTCTTTAGAGCAATCGGATATTCAAGTATGGACTTCCACACCTTCTTTCGCTGAAATGTGTTTAATGGAAGCATCTTTCTCTGAGAATATGCTACCGAACATGAAAACATTCTTATTCTGCGGTGAAGTGTTACCAAATGAAGTAGCTAGAAAATTAATTGAGCGTTTCCCGAAAGCAACAATTATGAATACGTATGGTCCAACAGAAGCTACTGTCGCTGTAACAGGTATTCACGTGACAGAAGAAGTGCTTGATCAATACAAATCACTTCCAGTTGGCTATTGTAAATCAGACTGTCGCCTTCTTATTATGAAAGAAGATGGCACGATTGCACCTGATGGTGAAAAAGGTGAAATCGTAATTGTCGGTCCAAGCGTAAGCGTTGGATATTTAGGAAGCCCTGAATTAACAGAAAAAGCATTTACTATGATTGACGGTGAGCGTGCCTATAAAACAGGCGATGCTGGCTATGTTGAAAATGGTCTTCTATTCTATAATGGTCGTCTTGATTTCCAAATTAAGCTGCATGGTTATCGAATGGAATTAGAAGAAATTGAGCATCACCTTCGTGCTTGTTCTTACGTAGAAGGAGCAGTTATCGTTCCAATTAAAAAAGGTGAGAAATACGATTATTTATTAGCGGTTGTTGTTCCTGGAGAGCATTCATTTGAAAAAGAATTCAAATTAACATCTGCAATCAAAAAAGAACTCAATGAGCGATTACCAAACTACATGATTCCACGTAAATTCATGTATCAATCTTCTATTCCAATGACACCAAATGGAAAGGTAGATCGCAAAAAATTATTGAGTGAGGTTACAGCATGACCGCATATGGATCATTTTATTTTTTCGCTATAGTGGGCATTTTATTAATACCTACTATCATAGCTGGATTAAAAGGTAAAATGTTGCGTAAATATAATGCCGTTTTAACATTAGTCATGCTTGCTATTATCTTCTCAGATAAACCAAAGCAAGCAATGATGTTAGCTACATTTATTATTTGGCAATATGTCCTTATTAAAGGCTATTTAATTTTAAGAAAACAAAATAATAGTACATTCACATTTTGCATAGCTGTTATTTTATCGATTTTGCCTCTTATTTTGGCAAAAATCGCACCATTTGCATCGTTATTACCTGAGTTAAAACTTGTTGTTTTTCTAGGTATATCTTACGTAACATTCAGAGCAGTTCAAATGGTATTTGAAGTTCGCGATGGTTTAATTAAAGAGCTTTCTTTCTTTAACTTCTGGGAATTTGTTTTATTCTTCCCTGCGATTTCAACAGGACCTATCGATCGTTACCGAAGATTCCAAAAAGATATTCAAAAGCCACCTAGCGCTGAAGAATATCAAAATTTACTATATACAGGACTAAATCGTATTTTCCAAGGTTTCTTGTATAAATTTATTATTGCTTACTTAATAAAGCAATATTGCATGGATCCAGCATTCGCTCAACACGATACAATCTTTTCAAATATGATTTACATGTATAGCTATAGCTTATATCTATTCTTTGATTTTGCTGGTTATAGCTCTTTTGTAATTGGTGTAAGTTATATGATGGGAATTAAAACGCCAGAAAACTTTAATAAGCCATTCCTTAGTCGTAATATTAAAGACTTCTGGAACCGCTGGCACATGAGTTTATCATTCTGGTTCCGTGATTTTATTTACATGCGTTTCGTCTTTTTTGCAACGAAGAAAAAGTTAATTAAGAACCGTTACACAATTTCGTATATCGGTGCATTTTTAAACTTTTTCATTATGGGAATTTGGCACATCCAAGGAAGCGCTGTTGCGCAGTATGTTATTTATGGTCTATATCATGCCGCACTGTTTATTTTATTTGATATTTTCGAACGAAAAAACAAAAAGCATAAGTTTTGGCCAAACAATAAATTTACACACGTCCTTGCGATTGTAATTACGTTCCACGTTGTATGTTTCGGTTTCCTAATTTTCTCTGGACACCTTAACAGATACTTTTAATGCACCCTTCTTATTCCATTAAGAAGTTGCACATATAATATATTTCGGATATAAAGGAGATTTTAAAAATGGCAGAATTCAAAGAGCAAGTATTAGATATTTTAGAAGAAGTATGTGAAAACGATATTGTGAAAGAAAACTTAGATGTTCAATTATTTGAAGAAGGTATCCTTGATTCTTTCGCTGTAGTATCTTTATTAGTTGAATTCCAAGAGCGTTTAGATATTGAAGTTTCTATTTCTGATTTTGACCGTGACGAGTGGGCTACACCAAACATGGTTATTAAAAAGTTGGAAGAAATCCGATGAACAAAGCAAAATTTGGTCCGATGCTTTTAGCATTGGCCCTTTTTGCTGTATTCTTACTTATTCCAACGCGCTTCCTACTTCCACTTTTAAGTGATGAAAAAGTAGAACAAGCTGCTACTTCTTTAAAAGAAGAAAAAATTCAAAGTATGATTTTACAGCAAAAGATGTTAGCAGATCCAAAATATCTTCCGATGTACGGTTCATCGGAATTCGCACGTATGGATGCTTTCCATCCATCTAATTATTTTAAAGTAAAGCCTGAAGGATTTACGCCATTCCTTCTTGGACGCGGCGGAACACAAGACCTTGTACATGTGTTAAACTTCGCATCTACAATGGATCAATTGAAAGATAAGAAAATGGTATTCGTTCTTTCTCCGCAATGGTTTGTACCACAAGGTATTGATGAAACGCACTTTGCACCTAACTTTTCAAAGCAACAAGGTTACCATTTCATTTTCAACAATGATTTAAAACCTGAAATGAAAAAACAAATTGCAAAGCGTTTATTAAACTTTGAGATTGTAAAAAAAGAAACTTTATTAAAAATTTCGCTTGAAGGCATTGCTTATGATGATACGAAGTATAAAGTAAAAGCACTTGCTGCTAAACCTTTCGCTTATATTTATCGTAACATTTTAGATCGTAAAGATTTATTTACAGCTATGTTTAATATTAAACCGCACAAAGAAAAGCTTGATCCTTCATTAAAACAAATGAACTGGGAAGAGGCTCGTAAACATGCGGATCAAACAGGTGCAGTAGAATCTGGATCTAATGAATACGGTATTGAAGATGATTATTTCAATAGCAAAATTAAGAAAAAATTAAAGCAACGTGAAGGTTACTTAAAAAATGATGCTTATGACCAATCGCCAGAATATGAAGATTTACAAATTGTACTTGATTTATTAAAACAATCTGGTGCAAAACCACTCTTCATTTCTGTTCCTGTCAAAGGTCCTTGGTACGACTACGCTGGATTCCCGAAAGAACGCCGCGAAGCATACTATAAGAAAGTTCATGAGCAAATCGAAAAAGCTGGTTATCCAATTGCCGACTTCTCAAATCATGAATACGATAAATACTTCTTAAAAGATCATATGCACTTAGGTTGGAAAGGCTGGGTTTACATCGACGAAGCCATCCAACAATTTTATAAAGCAAACTAATGAAAAGACCGCTTGAATTACTCAAGTGGTCTTTTTGTATATATTTTGTAATTGCTCGATTGCATTCTCCGCTTCTTTCATAACTCGCTCCACTACATGCTGAGCTGATTCGATTCGTGCCAACGATGCTGCCTGTCCTGCCCAAAGTGACATATATTCTTCCTTATTTTGCTTCGCTGCCTCTTGGCGTATTTTAGAAGTTAATACGTTTTGCACTGGATACATCGGAAGCCCTTCTTCTTTTCCTTCATGTCTCTCTATAAATTCATTCCGGATACCCCGTGCATATTTCCCGGAAAACGCACGAGTTACCGTTGTGCTCGTATCTGTACTATGTAAAACCGCTTCTTTATACACATCGTGCGTAATACTCTCTTCACTTGTTAAAAAGGCCGATCCCATTTGAACACCTTCTGCTCCTAGTGCCAATGCCGCAACAAGCCCTTGTCCGTTCATTACACCACCTGCTGCGACAATTGGGATATGCGGAACAGCCCCTACTAACTGAGGTATTAACGCAAAAGTACCAATCATAGCATCTTGTTCTTTCCCGACAAATGTTCCTCTATGCCCCCCTGCCTCGCTGCCTTGACCGACAATTATATCTACCCCTAATTCTGCAAGTACTTTTGCTTCTGTCACATGGGTAGCTGTTCCGATAACCTTTATTCCACTTCTTTTTAAGTCATCTATTTCTTCTTTTTCTAACGTTTGAAATGCAAAGCTAACGACCGGTACTTTTTCTTCTAATAACACTTGTAATTGTTCCTTATAGCTTTTTGGAAGCTTTAACGTTCCTTCTACTTCTATACCTAATTCTCTATTCACTCCGCTTAGTAATATTTTCGCCTCATTTACCTTCTCTTCTTCTATTTGTATCTCTTTCGTTACAAGTAAATTAACACCGAAAGGCTTATCTGTTAGTTCTCTTATTCTATAAATCGCTTCACCAATTTGTTCTGGGCTCATATAGCCCGCCCCAAGCGTCCCTAATCCTCCGCTATTACTTACTGCTGCAACGAGTTCTGGCGTCGTAATCGCGCCTGCCATACCGGCTTGAACAACGGGATACTCAATTTTTAATATGTCTGTTACTCGACTTGTAAACATCATTTTCCCTCCTATTTCCCTTATATCTTCTTTATTTGATAAGCTTTCCCCTGCTTTTGCAAGGGTTGAACTTCATATGAAGCGAATATATTGAAAGAGAAGGAGGCTGAGCTTAATGATTTATCCAAATGCATTAAAACAAGGTGATACAGTAATGATTATTGCACCATCTGGTCCACCTACAATCGAAAATGTATTAAAAGGTGTGAATGTATTACAAGAGATGGGGTTATCCGTAATAATCGGGAAGAGTGTTTACGAGAAATATGGATTTTTAGCCGGAAGTGATCAAGTTCGGCTTGACGATATACATGAAGCATTTACAAATAATGAAGTGAAGGCAATTTTTTGTGCACGAGGTGGTTATGGAAGTGCTCGTCTTCTTCCTCACATTCAATATGAAGTTATTAGGCAGAATCCAAAAATCTTTTGGGGATATAGCGATATTACAGCTTTACATACTGCTGTTTCACGTTATGCAAAGCTTATAACATTTCATGGTCCGATGATTGAAGAACTAGGAAAAGGTATTGATTCCCTATCTTTATCCTCTTTTAATCAGCTATTCCATCCGTATTCAACCATTTTATCTGCATCAGAATGTATCGTACCTAGCTCCCACAGTACAGTTACAAGTACGTTAGTTGGAGGAAATTTAGCTGTGTTAGCAAGTATAATTGGCTCGCCCTACGAGATAAATACGGACAATACACTTTTATTACTTGAAGACATTGGTGAAGAACCGTACCGCATTGACCGTATGTTAAATCAGCTACTTTTATCTGGAAAGTTTAATGAATGCAGGGGCGTTATTTTCACAAGTTGTCACGACTGCACTCCTTCAAAGCCATCTCAATCAGTGCAAACAATATTATATGAATATTTCGCGCCATATCATATACCTGTCCTATTCGATTTACCAATTGGACATATAAGTCCAAACATCGGTATTCCACTTGGAGCTACAGCGACAATAAACACGAATAATAAAACAGTCTCTATTTCTTCTGGTATAGCCACTTCATATTCAAATTAAAAAGTAAAAGGAAAAGCGATTACGCTTTTCCTTTTACTTTTACTTTTACTTTTACTTATAATAATTAAAAATTCGTCCAGATGCGATATCTGCAATTTCTTCTGGAATAAATGTTTTACTTATATCAGTGCCAACATTTAATACAGCTGTAGCATCTTTCTCAATGCTACCAAATAACTCTTTCCCACGTATCGTAATAAGGGGCGTTCCTTCTGGCAACACATCTTTTACAAATTCCATTTGTGTAAAGAACGGAACGATCCATCTACCTTCTCCTTGGAAATGACGCAAACGAAGTATTCCTTCTGTTGCCCCGTCCTCTGCTTCTAGTGAACCAGCAACATAAAACTCAGTAGATAAGAGCAATTCATAAAATTCCTTTTGCTTCTGTTTATCCTCCCCTGCTACAACAAGTACCTCTTCTAATTTCTTTACTGAAATTTGCTCCATATGATGCCACCCCTATTTTCAAAATGATTGTACTTAGATTATACGAAATATTCTTATTTTTTTCTACATAATTCGCAATTATTTTCTTAAAATAATTTTAACACTTCTTTTGTCGTCACAATCGTAGCAAACTCTTCATGTAAATTTACAAGTGTCATATTGTGAATATCTTCTGCACTATACTCTTTACCATCTAAACCTATACGGTTAAAAGTAGCCGTTGCATCACTCACTAAATATGTTGTAAATCCTAAATTCCCTGCCATTCGTGTCGTAGTTTCCACGCAATGATTTGTCGTTAATCCTACAACCACTACTGCATTACATTTGTTCTTTCTTAATTGCTCTTCTAAATTTGTCCCAATGAACGCGCTGTTAACGAATTTCTGAATAACCACTTCACCAAGTAGTGGTTGCACTTCTTCTTTAAAGTTTACCGTTTCCGCTCTCTCATAAAACATTGACTGAGCATTTTCTTTATTTACATGTTGAATATGAAAAACTGGTCGTTCCCTTTTTCTCCATTCTTCTAACAAAATTCTCATGTTTTCTTCAGCAAAAATATTATTTCTCTCGCCCCAATCTGGTAATTGAAATGCCTTTTGTACATCGATTATGATAAGTGCTATTTGATTTGTCATCATTTCCCCCTTAATTTGGCTGTAATTGAAATAGAAAACCAAGTTGTTGTGACGCAGTAATAAAGCAAACATAGGCGCAAAGCTCTACAATTTCTTTTTCTGTCCAATATTGTTTTAATACGTGAAACATAGTATCATCTATTGCTTTTCGGTTATGAACAAATGTATGCGCAAAAGTAACGGCTACACCAATCTCCTCTGCCTTTTGCACATCATCAGGTCTTCCCTTTGCCATACAGTACGGACATTCATTCCCATACGCTAATGTTCTTCTCACTTGCTCCTTCAACTCTGCTGAAAGAGTTCCTTTATTGTACAGTGTATCTTCTAACTTACTCCACGAGTGTAATATATCCGAATTATGCCCTAATAACTTTTGAAACTTTGTATCTCCTACATTTGATAATGAAATTCTCTCCATCATTTTCCCTCCTATTTCCTTCTGTTTTATTGTAAAATAAATAACGTTCACTTTACATTTCATATGAATCTTAATTTATATTTTTCCTTTACAAAAATCATTATTTTACTGGAGGTATATTTACAAATGCAACTAGACCGTGTTGATCGAAAAATTTTAAATGAATTATATAATGATAGTCGCCTTTCTATGCGTGAATTGGCGAAACGAGTAAACTTATCTGCTCCGTCTACTGCAGAACGTGTTCGTAAACTTGAAAGTGAAGGCGTTATTCAAAAATATACAATCGATATCGACTATAAAAAAGCAGGACTAGTTTTAGATTGTATTTTAGAAATCACTTTAAAAAATGGTGATACAACACGTATGCAACAGTTTATTCAGTCTTATCCATCTGCAAGTTTTTGTTACCGAGTAACAGGAAGCTTATGCTACATTGTAAAAATTTCTGTTCCTTCACTCGTTGAACTTGAAGAATTTATCAATGATGTTTCTTCATATGCAACGACAGTTTCTCATATCGTATTATCAGAAGTATCTCTTACTCCTGATATTGAACATATCTTCCCAGAAGATTAATTTATTTTTATTCATAAATTATAAAAAAACCCCTTACAATAAGAATAAAAATAATATATTATGTATTAAAATACATAAAATTCGAGAAAGGGGCTTTACATTGAAAATCTGGTTTTATGAAAAAACGGCACAATTAGATGACTTGCTTGGTATTTGGGACAATGTTCCGACCATCCCGCGAATTGGTGAAAAAGTGGAGATTTTAAAGACAGTCCGCACTGTTACAGATATTAAATATGTAAAGAACGGTAATAATTTTCGTGTAGAAATTATTACAAATTAAAAAGTAGCTCCTAAGAGCTACTTTTTAATTATCTATTATGTGCTTTCTTTATAACGATTTTATCTTCTTCTACAGCTACTGTTACATAATCATTTTCTTCTAACCGAAGCTTATTTACAGCCTCATCTGGTAACTCTATGGCCATCAATCTATCGGTTACGATCACTTGACTATACACTTCATTTTCTTGTGATGAATTCACTACTTTTTGCTCATTTATAAAACGTACTGGTGGCACGCCAACTTCTTTTACTGTACGCCATTGTTTCCAAACATACGGAATTAACCATAGTAATCCAACAACTGTAAGACCGATACCAATCCATAAATTACTTTGCGCTTGTAATTCAGTAATTGAGATTGTACCACTTTCTTCTCCACCGAAAAATTGCATACTTGTTGCAATCAAATTATTTAGAGCGTGCACAGCTATATTCGTCCATATATTTTTTGTCTTTATGTATAAAAGACACATAACGACACCAAACATGAACGCACCAATAACATCAAAATGTCCTAGGCCAAAAATAATTGAAGATATAATTACAGCTTTTTTAATTCCCCATTTATGAGCCATTCGCTGTAAGAAAAACCCCCTAAAAATAACCTCTTCCATAATAGGTGCTAACACACATGCTGAAATGAAAGTAAATATCGTCATATATACGTTACTCGTATTAATAACATTTCCGTCTTCTAGCATAGTAACTAAGAAATTCGGTAACGTATGTGCTAATATGTAAAATTGAATCTGAGATATGCCAACTGAAAAAATCATCCCCATTATCGTTGCTAATACAATTAATCCCCAAGATAAACGCCCTGGCTTATCAAAAAAACTGTTAAATACAACATTATTTTTATTTGTTTTTACGTATAGCCAAAGTAACGGAAATACAAAAAATACAGTTATTTGTGAAATAACCTCCATCGTATTCTCAGAAACATTTGCTAGACCTAATGGTATCATTATAAGGAACACCCCTATAATCATCCATCCAAAAAAGCTACGTAGCCTTATACGTGAAAATGCATAGTGCATATAGAACACCCCCAAAGATAGTAAAAATAAAATAAAACTTTAATCAGTACTTTATAGGCAATCTTTTCCCTATAAATAGCAGGATAACTAAATTATAATATGAATATAGTTGAAATCCTTCCTATTTTTCTCAAATCATTTCAAACAGCATAGCTCTTAAAATACCATATCGCTGTTCTTCAAGTTGCAATCCAAGTGAAATTTATGTAATAAAAATCCCCGTTTTTACAAGCGGGGATTTCTTTTATTATAATACGTCACGTTTTTGGAATAATGCACTTGATGCTACAAGTAACACAACAAAGTATGCAGCTACAAGTAATAATGAAGTTGTAAACGTAAATTCTGTAAATGTTGGTTCCATTCCACCATTGATTAATTTATTACTATCGTAAGCTCTTAAATCCAAATGGTTGAATACTACAAACTTCGCTACACCTTTTGCAAACATTATTAATACCATGTTAATTGCACCTTGTAAGAAGAATAGGAACATCGTAATAATTAATGGTAATACAGACTTTCTAAAGACATTTGCTAGGAAAAATGCAAGTGTTGCAAAAAAGAATGGTGAAAGTAGTTGATATAAAGTGGACTTCATTACGATTCCTAACGTTAATTCTGTTTTACTACCATCCATTACAATACCGCCAATAATCATTGCAATTAGCATACCAGCTAATACGATAAATAACATTGCTAATAACACTGTAATATATTTAGAAAATAAAACTGCAAGTCTTTTTCTTGGACGGATTAACAATTGTTTAATTGTACCTTTTTGGAACTCATCAGTAAGAGTACGGGCAGCAAGTGTAATCCCAAAAATCGTTGTAAATAAAACAATTAAGCCAATCTCTGAGTTTGCATAATCTAAATATGCCCCCTTAAACTCATCACCTTTTCCCCACTTCAACATTGCTAAAGTACCTAAAATTTCGAGTGCCGCAATGACACCAATTAAAATATACATACCTTTTTTCGCATGCAACTTTAAAAATTCATTTTGAATTAATTTAAACATTACGCTTTCACTCCCCCAGTAATCGCTAAGAACTCATCCTCTAACGTTTTATTTTGAACAGTAACTCCGTATACAAGCACATCAGCATGAACAAGTTTTTTTACAAGTTGCGGAATGTTGTCTTTTGTTACAGATGCTACAATTACATTCCCTTTTGCTTTACCTTTAATGATTTCATTTGCTTTCTGAACTTCATCTACTTCAAACGCTACAACGACTGCCTCATCATGTTTCACTTTTTCATGTAAGTTGTACTCTTGTACAAACTCACCTTGTTTAATAATAACAACGCGATCACACATTAATTCAATTTCACTCAATAAGTGACTTGATACGATTACAGCAATATTCTCTTCTTTCGCTAAACGTTGTAAATAATCACGAATTTGGCGAATACCAGCTGGATCTAATCCATTTGTCGGCTCATCTAAAATTAAGATTTTCGGCTGATGAAGTAATGCTTGTGCAATTCCTAAACGTTGTTTCATACCAAGTGAATATGTTTTCACCTTTTTATGAATCGCATGCTCTAATTCAACAAGCTTTACAATCTCAGCAATGCGCTCTTTACTAATTGGAGTAATGGCCATGTTCGCAAAATGCTTTAAGTTTTGCATTCCTGTCATATAATCATATAGTTCAGGATTTTCTACAATCGCTCCAATTTGCTCTAGTGCCTTTTCACGCTCCGAGCGAATACTATGTCCACAAATTGTAATATCGCCCTCTGTCATTGAAATAAGACCTGTCATCATACGGATCGTCGTCGTCTTACCGCTACCGTTCGGCCCAAGGAATCCGTATACTTCTCCTTCACGAACCTCAAATGATAAACCACGAATAATTTCCGTTCCACCAATCCTTTTTCGAACATTCTCTAACTTTACTACTACGTTTCCCAATGCTGATTCCTCCTTTAGACTTCTAGTTTTTTATCGATAATATAAGCAATTACATATATTATTAGAGCACTAACCATTACCATGAAACTTATATTAAAAATGTTAAATCCATTTTCTTGAAACATATTAATAAACAGACTCTTGCTTTCACTATGATATTCTACTCTTCGCAATACTTGGAAAGCTGGAGCTAATTTTCCTAGCAAGGTTGTCGCTAAAGTAATCGCTATATTTATTACTAGAAAAATAATAACGATTAGTATATTTTGCGCCTTTTTCTTTTTCGTAAGTAACTTAACTAGAGTAATCACTAATATGATTTGTAACACACTAAACAAAAACTCAAATAAATCGCTTATCGTATATATTAAATTATTAATTATGCCTACTTGCATAATCTCTTTTGCCTCTACATATACAGAAGTCGTAGGAAAAGCTAATATATAACTTACGTAGAAAAGAATTCCACATATCCCATACCATATAGCCATTGCGATAAATGAGAAAATAAGCATAGAAATTACATATTGTTTCCCAGATATTGCTGTAAGTCGTAACATTGGATTAGTTAGTAAGCGTGAATATGATTTCATTGTTTGTATAAACATATAAACAATATAAAAGAAAAATATAATCATAATGATTCCAAATATACCCTCTTGTCTACTGATAGCTGCATCACTTTTTCTTACAATCATTTGTGAAAATAACACAGCTTCAATTAGCACAAAGAATAAAAAAGTAACAATATATCTTTTCTTATTTACATTCCATAAATAGGAAAGTACTGACTTCACTTACTAAACACCTCCTTAAACAATTCATGAACTGCTTTTCCTCTCTGAAAACGAATTTCTTCTACATTTTCATATAGAACCATTTCTCCATCTTTTAAAAAGATCACTTCATCAAAAATATTTTCAATTTCATTTATTAAGTGAGTGGAAATTAATATCGTACAATCTTCTCTATAGAACTGTAGAATTAGATCCAATACATGTTCTCTAGAAAGAGGATCTATCCCGCCCAATGGCTCATCCAGTACGTATAGCTTCGCTTTTCGAGAAAATGTTAAAATGATTTGCAGCTTCTCTATCATACCTTTTGACAATGCTGTAATTTTTTCTTCTAACGGTATTTTAAATTCTGCAATCGTATCTACCGCTTTTTGAATATCGAAGTCTTTATAAAAATCCCGGTAGAAAAATAAAGCGTCTTTTACAGTCATCCAATCATCAAAGACTGGCTTATCGGACATGAATGAAACGATTTCTTTCGTCTGTAATCCTACCTTTTTCCCGTCTATTGTGATACTACCTTCAGAAGGGTGTTGCAAGCCTGCAATCATTTTCAATAACGTCGTTTTCCCGCTCCCGTTATCTCCAACAAGCCCAACGATTTTCCCTTCCGTAATCTCTATGTTTAATTCACGGATCACTGCTTTTAATCCGTATCTCTTCCATAAGTTTTCTATTTTTAATAGCTCTGTCATTGGCTCTCCTCCCTCTTATCATGTAATGAAGAACGAAGAATTGTAAGAATTTCTTCTTCTGAAAAACCTAAATTGTCCATTCCATCTATAAAAGAATGAAGTAATTCTTTCGCCATCTCTTTTCGCAGCTCCATAATTTTCTCCCCTTCATTCGTTACATACCGTCCCATTCCTCTACGTGTTACAACAACTCCATCCCGTTCTAGCTCTTGAAATGTACGCTGAATCGTATTTGGATTCACTTGTAATTCACTCGCTAATTCACGGACAGAGGGAATTTTATCACCAGGCAATAAATGTCCTGTTACGATCTCTTTTTTTATGTATTCCATTACCTGAATGTAAATTGGTATATTTGGAGAAAACTCTATTTTCATTTCTTCCCTCCTTTTGTATCGGTGTACTAGTTAAATAATACACTAATACAAAAAGTTTGTAAATACCCATTTAATTACAAAAAGTTCTATCCGTTAACCGAATAGAACTTCCCAAACATAAATCGCTATATAGAAATAATAGTGTTATGTAAACAAAATTATAAAGAAAAGCTGTCTTATCAATGAATAAGACAGCTTTTCTTTATAATCCTATATTAAAAGTTAAACACGAAGTCATCGTCAGCTAACTTTTCAACGTTCGTTGCTTTTACGTAACCATTTCCTTTTACAGAGAAGAAATCATGGTTTTTCGTATCTGTACGTAAACCATTTAAAACGATTGGGTTAATTTCTTCTTCTTCAAACTTCGGCTCAAGTCCTAAGTTCATAAGCCCTTTATTCGCATTGTAACGAACGAAACGATTTACATCTTCTACAAGACCGATAGAAGTGTAAATTTCTTCTGTATAGGCCATTTCAATTTCATATAGTTCCATTAATAACTCTTGTGTTTCTTTTTGCACTTCTTGTTGCTCTTCTACAGAAAGTTCTGCGAAGATTTGTTGTGCTAAAATACCGACGAATACGCCGTGAATTGACTCATCACGAATTATCAAGTTAATAATCTCACCACTTGCTGTTAGTTTTCCTTGACCAGCTAAGTAAAGCGGATAGAAGAATCCACTATAGAATAAATAACTTTCTAAGAACACACTTGCTACCATTGCCATATACAGCTCTTTTTTCGTTACTTCAGGCTTTAACAAACGACGATAGTAACCAGTAATAATACCGGCCTTTTTCTCAAGTAATGGATGATTGTCTACCCAGTCAAAAATATCATCAATTTCTTCTTCAGTAGCTAACGTTGTAAAGATATGACTGTAACTCTTCGCATGTACTTCTTCCATAGCTCCCATGAAAGCTAATACACTTTTAGCTTGTAAATTTTCAAGATGAACAAGTACAAGTGGCATTCCTTCGCCACCTTGTTTCGTATCTAAAAGTGTTAAACCACCTAATACACGCTTATAAGCAATTTGCTCTTCTTTCGATAATTGCACCCAAGTATTTTTGTCAGACGAAACCGCAATTTCTTCTTCTGTCCAAAACTGAGCGATGTTTTGCTTCCAAAACATTAAACTAAAATCATCTTCTTTTTTGTTCCAGTTTACCGCACGCATTAAATCGCCCCTTCTCTAAATATGATAACTAAGCATGAGCAGGGTTCAGAAAACCCTGCTCATCATGTCTCACTTTTTATATTAAACGGTACAAGCCACACACTCTTCCACGCTTAATTTACGTGTTCTCGTATAATACAGACTCTTTAAGCCTTTTTTATGTGCATAGATGTAGTAACGTGCTAATTCACGTGTTGAAATATCACTATTAACGTAAAGAATTGTACTAATTCCTTGGTCAATATGTTCTTGAATTTCTGCGATTAAATCAATTAATTTAAACTGATTCATATCGTAAGAAGATTTATAGTACCAGAACGTATCTTTTGATAAATACGGCATTGGATAATATGTTGTCGCGTTCGCATATGTTCTTGATTCGATTTGACTTACGATCGGCATTACGCTTGAAGTTGCATTTTGAACGTAACTGATTGATTGTGTTGGAGCAATGGCAAGACGATATGAGTTGTATAAACCATTCTTTTGCACTTGCTCTTTTAAACTTGTCCAATCTTCTTTTGTTGGAATATGAATTCCTTCAAATAGTTGCTGAACTTTTTCAGTTACTGGGCTGTAATCTGTCGTTTCATACTTTTCAAAGTATGTGCCATTCGCATAATCAGATTTATCGAAGTCTTTAAATGTCTCGCCTTTTTCTGTAGCGATTTCCATACTTTTCTCAATAGAGTAGTAATTTAACATCATAAAGAATGTACGAGCAAACTCTTTCGCTTCTGCACTTTCATAAGCGATTTTATTTTTTGCTAAATACCCGTGTAAATTCATTGCTCCAAGTCCAACTGAATGAAGCTCGTCATTTGCTTTTTTCACGGTTGGTGCATTCGGAATGATCGTCATATCAGAAACAGCTGTTAAAGCTTCCATTCCTGCATGAACCGCTTCACGAATTTCTTTATTTTCCATTACGTTTACGATATTTAACGATCCTAAGTTACAGTTAATATCACGACGGATAATGTCATCTGTACCGTAATCATTTATTTCTGAAGTTTCTTGAAGCTGGAAGATTTCTGTACATAAGTTCGACATCTTCACAGTTCCAATATCCTTCAATGGATGTTGATTATTTGCATTTGATTTAAACATTAAGTATGGGTAACCAGACTCAAGCTGAATCATAGCGATTTTAATAAGCATATCACGTGCACTAATATCTAGTGGCTTCTTCTTCACTTTCGGATTGCTCATTAATTCATCGTACATTTCATCAATATCAATATCATCTAAATGCTTACCATATTCTTTATAAACCGTATAAGGTGCGAAAACATGGAAAGGCTCATTTTTCTCAGCAAGCTCAAAGAACTTACTTGGAACGATAATTCCGATTGATAGAGACTGAATACGGCTCTTCTCATCGGCATTTATTTTTTTTGTATCAAGGAATTCAATAATATCCCAATGGAAAATGTTTAAATATACTGCACCGGCACCTTTTCGTTGGCCAAGTTGATTCGCATATGAAAACGAATCTTCAAGCAATTTCATAACAGGTACTACACCACTTGCAGCGTTGTCGATACCTTTAATTTGCTCACCACGTGCGCGTAGCTTAGATAAGTTTAAAGCTACTCCCCCGCCGATTTTCGATAATTGCATCGCAGTATTAATGTTAAAGCCGATCGAATTTAAGCTATCGTCCATCTCTAACAAGAAACAAGACACCATTTCTCCTCTTCTGCTTCTTCCCGCATTTAAAAAGGTTGGTGTCGCTGGTTGGTAGTTTTGTTTTACAATCATGCTTGCGAATTGTCTTGCCTTCGAAACATCACCGCGTCCTAAGTATAATGAAACAATTGCTACACGATCTTCATAGCTTTCTAAGTATTGTTTTTGATCATTCGTTTTTAACGCATAATCTTTGTAGAACTTAGATGCTGCCATATAAGATTGGAACTCGAAGTTTTCACCATAAGCGATGTTATATACTTCCTCTACTTCCTCCAAGCTATACTCGTCCAGAACGTTGTAATAGTAATCATGTTCTTTCATATACTCCATTCGCTCTGCCACGCTATTAAAAGGAACGGTATTCTCTCTAGCTTCTTCCATAAAGACTTCTAATGCCTCTTTATCTTTATGAAGCTGATAAAAACCGTCCTGCATTTGCGTGATTTCATTATTCAGTTCAATGTGTCGCAATCTCCCGCACCCTTTCCTTAAAATATTCTACATCGTTATTTGTTCCAGATAACTCAAATTTTGATACAATAGGCACTTCATATTTAGTAGAAATCTTGTCAGCACTTGCACCGAACATGTCTCCCCAGTTACGATTGCCGCTTGCAGATACGCCTTTTAATTTTTCATTATTGCGCTCTAAAAAGTCTAAAACACGTTCTGGTACATTGCCAAAACCTGTTGTATACGTAATAAGAATAAAGTCTTCATCTATTACTAGATCTTCATCAATTTGAACGGCCGGCATATTTAATTTGTGAATGAAACGCTTCACGTTTCCTGTCATAGAATCATATGCAACTAACATTTCCGACCCTCCCTCTCAAATCTATATTCTCTATATGTTGTTCTTGATTTCTCTATATATTGTATTACGTTTCAAAATAAGACACAAGATATATGTATAAATTCTTTCTTTTTTTAACTTTTACTTTTCGACATGATAGCCGTTTTTTTTCAATACAATGACTATGAAACAACATTCTAAAACTCATGTCAATAAAGTGCTTTTCAAAAAAGTTGTCAACGAATTTAACCTTATTTTTAAAAAAGTTAACAATATATTTTGTCATAAAACGGTAGATGCTGAAGAAATATATTTCTCCAGCATCACGCAAAAAAGAACAGATATAAAACGATAATCTGCTCTAAAAAACGATTACATTTATCAAATTTACCTTATTAAATATATTATACATATACTTTCGTCTCTCGTTACATACTAAAAGATAACTATTATAGAAAAAGATTATTATTATGGAACTTCAATTTATTTATGAAAAGTTTATTCAGAGTGCTCAATACGCAAAATATCTTTTACAAATATGTGATGTGGATTTTCATCTTTATCAAGCATTGTACATACAGGAGCCTCTTCATCAAAGTATACAATCATTCCTTCAACATACTGATATGTATGTTGAACTTGTACAGTTACTTTAATTTCTATCGCTTCTTCATATGCTCTTTTTATTTTCTGAAGCATTTTTGCTGAACATTTTCGTTTCTCTGGATACATAACCATTCCCATAAATCTATTGCCGGCTCTATCTTTCCACATATAATCCCAATGTGGTAAAATGCCTTGTTTAAAATCGCCCATAATTCCCCTCTCCTTTATCTTTTATTTATCCCACATTAAACGTCCAGTTGGTGAAGGTTACTAATCAGTGAGGGATGCCCTGCTGATCAAAATTCCCCTTTATGAACGTGGCGTTTCTGAATATGTATAAATCACTTGCCCGCCTCGCTGTGCGTTACCAATGAAATGCTTAAAGTCTTCTCTATTTACAACAACTTCTCTGAACGTATAAAATACATCTTTCGTAACAACATACTCCGTTATTTCACCATTTTTCAGCTGATCTAAAATTGTATTTGCTAATTCTTTATCCATGTATTTCACCTCTCTGCAATATTTTATTCTATCGTATATTCTATAGGTCAACAACTGTAAAATTATCCCGCTATTTGCGGGTAGTCCGATTGGTGTTGACTACTAATCAGTCGTGGAATGAACAAAAAATCTTACTGATTAACATTTCACTTTATCTTGTTGTTATGCCATGATTTTATTTTCGTTATTTCGCAAACAATATCGTTTTACTATATGTCCACTAAATATCATATACTAACATAGCTACTTCTCTATATCAAACATTTCGGCATTCAATTATGCAAAGTTCCATACCACTATGCTACAATATACAAATAGAACTAGGAGGGATACTATGATTCGGAAAGCAAAAAAGACAGATGCAATGGCAATAGCTCCTTTATTGTATAATGCTCTGCATGAAATTGCTGAAAAAATCACAGGTAGCACAGTTGAAGCAGAAGTATTACTAGGACTTGAGACATGGTTCTCAAAAGAAAATAACCGTCTGAGCTACGAAAACTGTTTTATTTATGAACAAGACGAGAGTGCAGTTGGAATTATTGTCGCTTATCACGGTAGTGAAGCAACACAGCTTGACGCACCAATTGTACATCACTTAAGAGAATTACATAAAGATGAATCGATTACGTTAGAAAAAGAAGCTGAGCTTGATGAGTATTACATTGATACATTATCAGTTTCAAGTGCACACGGTGGAAAAGGTATTGGTTCTAAATTAATTGAAGCTGCCGAAATCTATGCAACTGAAAAAGGGCATGAAAAAATCGCTTTACTTGTTAATTTAGAAAACACACGCGCCTATTCACTATACGAAAAGTTAGGTTATAAAAAAGATGAAATTGTTATGCTAGTAGGCGAACCTTATGCTCATCTCGTAAAACCATTAAACGTCAAAATTTCTATATCTTAAAAAGAAAGCACACGATTTATATAAATCGTGTGCTTTTATGTTAAATTCGTATTTAATATATTTCCATCCATCGCCTCGTGAAACGTATATGTTGTACATCCCCATGGCTTTCTATGCAAAATAGGAGAACCAGACCATCCCATTGCCCTCAGCTCCGTTCCAATCATCGAATTAAAATAATTATGACCTACAAGAGCAATACTTCCATGTACGAGAGCATAACGATGTAACAGGTAAGCCGCTTGCCTTGCCCTCTCTCTTACTTCCTTATAAGACTCAACATCTTTATGGTAGCCAAGTATCCATAATGTGCGCCCAATGAACATCCATACCTTAATTGTGCATTTCAACCACTTCGGAGCAAAAAAGTATGAAGGAACTTCAGCTTCTCTAAAAAGAGAGTTTTGCATAAAAGATAAAGAATCCGTTAATTCAGCTGCTGATTGTACAGCACGCCTTTGATCACTTGTTAAGACAAATTTCGCTGCTTCAATTGCCTCTATTGTTTCTATCGGCATTTTAGCTTTTTGTATCATTGACTCGGAATCATACTGTTTCATCCATTCGTGAAATGAATTAATTGTCATCGGTTCTCTTATACGACCTAAACAACCATGACGAATAAAAGAAATCTTCATTCTTTTCACTCTCCATTCATCACTTACGAACTCTATTATGCACTAGTTCTAAACATCATACCACGCAAGAAAAGAAAGTCATATACCTTTACATCTCCCCACCACTATCATGCGTTATCGAAGCATGGATACCATCCATCCCATCAAAATATGTACTCGTATCATATTGACGAATCTTTTTTAAATGCATATAAGAAAATAAAAATAAAATTAAAGCTATAACACTCCCCACAAATTCAAACATCATTTTACCGCCTCTAATTTCTCCCACTTCAGCAGGTTATTCTACTTTTTCATTATACCTCGATATAAAGATTCTCGCATTTTTGCTATTTTTTTCAAATAACATGGATTTTCTACATATTTTCTTACAAAAAGTGAATATTTTTCGAATTTTTACTTTGGAAACATTTACAAAGTAGGAAATATGGTTCAAAATAGGAGGAAATAAAAAAACCCAAATTTATTCTTTTTTTGGGAAAACTGTAACAAGGAGAGTTGCTTATGCAGATCGCAGAAACTGGAGATATCATCGAATTTAAAGGTGGAATGCAAGGCCGTGTTCAAAAAGTAAATCAAAACTCTGTTATTGTTGATATAACAATTATGAAGAATTTTAGAGAACTAGATATGGAACCTCTTACAGTTGTAAGTCATAAAAACTATACTGTCATTAATCAAAATGCATAATATAATAGAAAGAAAGGGCCTGTATAGTATACAGGCCCTTTCTTTCTATTAACGATTATCAATTGTTTCCGGATATAGATCGTGGTTCATCATGCGGTAGTCAGCCATTTGTTCATACTTCGTCCCTGGGCGACCGTAGTTGCAGTATGGATCAATTGAAATGCCACCACGTGGTGTGAATTTCCCCCATACCTCAATGTAACGTGGATCCATTAATTTAATTAAATCGTTCATAATAACGTTCATGCAATCTTCGTGGAAATCACCATGATTGCGGAAACTAAATAAATACAACTTTAAAGATTTACTCTCTACCATTTTTTGCTCTGGAATATAGCTAATATAAATTGTTGCAAAATCTGGTTGTCCTGTTTTCGGACATAAACTTGTAAATTCAGGACAATTGAATTTTACAAAATAATCACGGTTTGGATGATTATTATCAAATACCTCTAATATTTCTGGGCTATATTCAAATAAATATTTTGTATTTTGATTTCCTAATAATGTTACATCTTTTAAATCTTCATCTAATCTTCCAGTCATTTTAAACATCCCTTCTCGTTATACGCCGCGTTTATTTCCCCATACTAACGCATGAAGCTGAGGCAATACTTTTGCATCATTCATCTCTTTACAATTTACAGCTTTATCAATCAGCCACTCATACTTATCTAATAATTTTTTAATAAGCATCGCATCATCCACTGTTTTTGTATCATCGTTTCCTACTTGCAGGAAAAATGGTACACCTGGATAACGTTCGTGCATCTTAACTGCATATTCAAAATCATGATCATCGAATACTACTACTTTTAAACTAATATCTTTTCCTGCTAGTTTCTGAATAATAGCATCTAACTTCTGAAAATCTGTTTTCATCGTCGAACTTGGTGGTTTTGGAGAAATTGTTACCTCATCAATTTGAAGTAACCAATCTTGCCATTTACTCCCTTGCGTTTCAATTGCCGTTCGCATTCCATTTTCTTTTAATATTGAAAGAAGAAACTCAATATTTTTCAGTAATGCCGGATTTCCGCCTGAAATCGTAACATGAGAAAAATTTTCTCCTCCAATTGCAACAAGCTCATCCCAAATATCTTCTGGTGTCATCTGTCTAATTTGATCTTTAGCTGATCCATCCCACGTAAAAGCAGAATCACACCAAGCACAGCTATAATCACAACCAGCTGTACGGATAAACATTGTCTTTTGCCCTACAACCATTCCTTCACCTTGAATAGTCGGACCGAATATTTCTAAGACAGGGATTTTACTCATCAAGCATCCACTCCCGTCTTACTTCCGCATAACTAGTCGGCGTCTCAAATAGACGAACAAATTCAACGCGAGCTCCTTTATATTCGTTCACTCGATTCTCTTTTGTTAGTGCTTCTGCCATCTTTTCATAAATCCAAACGACCATATTTTCAGCAGTCGTATTCATTGCAGGTAACGTTTCGTTTAAATAACGATGATCTAAATAAATTTCGATTTCATTCTTCCAAATTTCTTTTATATCTCCAAAGTCAATTGCAAGACCTATTTCATTTACATATCCACTAATTCCAAATACAACTTTATATGTGTGACCATGTAAGTTTTTACATTTCCCTTCATAACAGTGTAAATGGTGTGCTGCATCAAATGTAAATTCCTTGCTGACCATTACTCTTTTATTATGGTATTTGAGTTGTTTACGCTGAATATCCTTGTCCATTTTTTGCAAATTCTCTACGATGCGAAATCCAAAAAAGTTATCCATTAGTTGTTCGCTCCTTCGCGTTCCTGTAGGTACGTATCTAATCCTGCTTTACGAAGTTGACATGCTGGACATTCACCGCAACCATCACCAATGATTCCGTTATAACATGTTAATGTTTTTTCCCGAACAAACTCAAATGCTCCAAGTTCATCTGATAATTTCCATGTTTCAGCTTTATCAATCCACATAAGTGGCGTGTGAATGACAAACGGGTAATCCATAGATAAATTTAAAGTAACGTTTAACGATTTCACAAACACGTCACGGCAGTCTGGATAACCACTGAAATCAGTTTCACATACACCTGTTACAATATGACGTGCTCCAACTTGTTTTGCTAATACAGCAGCAAATGATAGGAAGAGTAAATTTCGTCCATCTACAAATGTCGATGGCAATTCACCTTCTTCATGTGTAATCTCCATATCCGTTCTCGTTAACGCATTTGGAGCAAGTTGATTTAATAGACTCATATCTAGTACCGTATGCTTTATTCCTAGCTCTTTTGCAATTTCCGCTGCACAATCAATTTCTAGCTTATGACGTTGATTGTAATTAAATGTTACAGCTTCTACCTCTGCAAACTGCTCTATTGCCCAAAATAAACATGTCGTACTATCTTGTCCTCCACTAAAAACAACAACTGCTTTTTCTTTTTTCATTTCACTCATTCTCCTTCTCTACTATAAATAAGAAGAAAGAACGTTCTTGAACTGTCACAATAAAAAAACAAAACAATACCTAAGGATATTGTTGTTTCCATAGTTTTTTATAGAGGGAGTTCGCGAACCTCTCCCGCGCGGTGCACGGAATTTCTTCTTTCATTGACACAGCTTATTGTAACATATTGTATACTAGCGTAAAAATTTCTGATTTTTCCGCTATTTATCATTTCATTTCTTTCATTTTATAGTATGATTAATTTAATATAAGAAGAGAGGAGGCATCCCACTGAAATCCTTTATTATTTATCTCTTTTTAAATATATTATTCATCCTGATTACAATGCTCGTATATCATTTATTTTGGAATCAAAAAGGGAAACGCTCTCCTAAATTAAATTCAGCTATATTCATTGTACTCTGTTGCCTCGCTACCGTACTCTGTATTACATTTGCAGCAAAAACAAATAATGGTTTTCAATTTGATATGCGCCATATTGTATTAATTGTCGGTACATTAACGGGAGGGCCTATTGCTGGTGGTTCTATCTTAGTTGTATTAAACATATATCGCTTATTATTAGGTGGGATCGGTGTTTTCCCATCTCTTATCGGTTCTGTTCTTCTATTTATTGTTCTACTATTAACCTATAAATTTTTCAATCGAACTTCTAATCGTATAAAAATAACACTTGCTATTATCTACAGTCTCACATACGGATTTAGTTGGATACCCTTCTTCCTTTCAAAGGTTACAAATAAGACTGATTATATACCGCATATTATTGTGTATGAGTTATGTTCAATGCTTGGTACGATTCTAATTTTATATTTACTACACATATTACAAACTCAAGTTCGTCTCCAAAACGAACTTATAAATGCTGAAAAATTTCATTTAATTGGTGAAATGGCAGCGTCTATCTCTCATGAAATTCGCAATCCATTAACTTCAACAAAAGGGTTTTTACAACTGTTACAATCAGATACATGCACTGAGCAGGAACGAAAATTATATATCGATATTGCCATTAACGGCATTGAACAAGCAAATCATGTTCTTACAGATTATTTAACCTTTGCTAAACCAAGCATTGAAAAAGAACAAACATTACAGTTAGAAGAAGAATTACTACATGCATTGTCGTTAATTACACCGCTTGCTAATTTAACAAATGTACGTACTCATTATATAAAGCAAAGCACTTCTTTTTTTATCGCTGGAGAAAAGCAAAAACTAAATCAATGTTTATTAAATATTTTAAAAAATTGCATTGAGGCTATGCCAAAAGGCGGTGACCTTTATTTCACATTAGTTCCTGACCATAAGCATATTCAGTTATATATAAAAGATACAGGAGTCGGTATGGATTCAGAACAAGTAAAACGTCTTGGCTCGCCTTTCTATTCAACGAAAGAAAAAGGCACTGGACTTGGAATGATGGTCGTATTCAGTGTTGTTCAAGCTATGAATGGAAAAATTGATATTATAAGTGAAAAAGGAATCGGTACAACCTTTTTATTAACTTTTCCACTCATACAAAAAACGTGATGAAATAATCATCACGTTTTTTCTGTTCCTTCAACTAATTCAGCAAAAGCTTTCACTTTTCCGTGCGGTTGTTGATTTTCTTTACGCGCTTTCCAGGCGCGCTCTTCTTCTCGCTTCTTCTTAGACATATTTTTCAACTCCTTCTTTTCTTTCTCCATGTAGTATTCCAAAATAAGAAAGAAAACTATGCACGTATCAAAAAAAGAAGTGGTTTCCCACTTCTTCCACTTTAGCGCTGCAAAATTGCATGTTTCGCCTCTTTTAATTGCGTAAGATGTCTTTGTTCATGCAAATCAAGAAATTGAACCCATTGATACAAATTCAGATCATTAAAAACAGGATGCTTTAATCCATTTTCAAATAGATCTTTTTCATCTATAACACTATGAAGCGCATGTAATAGTTCTTGTCGTGAATGTTCTAGTAATTGAATTCCTTGCTGTTTTTTCATTAAAGTTTCTGTTGGTTGCATTTGCTGAGGAGCTTCTCGTTTATGTGTGCGATCAAGCGTAAGTTGGAGGTCTTTAAATGGAGTCATGTTTCTTTCATTTTTTTGTAAAGCATATACAAGGGCAGACGTGACAGATTGTTCAACTAAATGCAAGTGGTGTAAAATTTGAATAATACTCCATTTATCACGGCGTGGCTTTACATTCACTTCTGTATCATTTAACATTTCAATTTCTGATAATAGCGTGCTTCGAGTAGACTGTAATGAGCTTACTAAACTTTCTAAACTCACATCCATATTAGATTGAAGCATACTTCTTTCCCCCCTTTTTGTTGGTGAAAAGAGGTGCTCCTTATTAGAAACACCTCTTTAGTATTCTGAATTTTCTTTTATTATCTCATCATTTTCCCATTATGTCGATGTTAAACATGTGAAAAAAAGCGTATGTTTTTTACAATTTTGTGTCGTCAATCGCATGTAACCATGCTTCAATTTCTGTAATAACACTTTTCACACAGCCTTCAGCAAATGGTGATGTTAAATTTGCAACTTCTACTAATTCTAAGAACGATTTACTTCCACCTTGTTGGCACAGATTCACATAATCTTCCCATGCCTCTTGTCTATTATCTCTTGCACGTTTCCAAAATTGTAGCGCACAAATTTGAGCAAGCGTGTAATCAATATAATAGAAAGGTGAGCTATAAATATGCCCTTGACGTTGCCAAAAACCACCGCGCTCTAAATAATCATTATCCTCATAATCACGATGCGGTAAATATTTCTTCTCTATGTTACGCCATGCTGTCTTACGCTCTTCAGGTGATGCTTCAGGATTTTCATATACATAATGTTGATATTCATCAACAGATACACCATAAGGTAAAAACAGAAGTGCTGAACTTAAGTGAGAGAAGTAATATTTATCTGCATCTTCTTCAAAGAATAGCTTCATCCATGGCCATGTAAAGAATTCCATACTCATAGAGTGGATTTCACATGCCTCATATGTTGGCCAATTATATTCTGGAATTTCAAATTTACGACTTTCATATACTTGGAAAGCATGACCTGCTTCATGTGTTAATACATCAATGTCACCAGATGTTCCATTGAAGTTTGAGAAAATAAATGGCGCTTTATAATTCTCAATATATGTACAATATCCGCCACCAGCTTTTCCTTTTTTCGCAACTAAATCTAATAAATCGTTATCTAGCATGAAATTGAAAAATTCATCTGTTTCAGCCGATAACTCTTTATACATCGTCTTTCCATGATCAACAATCCAATCCGCATCTCCTTTTGGAGTTGGGTTACCTGTAGCAAACTCAAAGTTTTCGTCGTAATAAGCTAACTTCTCTACACCGATACGTGCTTGTTGTCGCTTTCTTAATTCCGTTGTAACGGGAACGATATAATCCAGCACTTGCTGACGGTAATTAGCCACCATCTCCGCATTATAATCTGTACGGTACATTCTTGCATATCCAAGTTCAACAAAGGTTTTGAAACCTAAAGATTTTGCGATTTTCGTTCTCACTTTAACAAGCTCATCATAAATACGATCTAGTTCTTCCTCATTTCCAGCTAAAAATCCGTAGTATGCTTCACTTGCTGCTTTACGTTCGCTTCTTTCTTTTCCTTGCATAAACGGAATCAATTGCGATAACGTTCTTTCTTCTCCAGCAAAGTCAATTTTTGCGGATGCTAATAACTGTGTATATTGCGACGATAATTTATTTTCTAATTGTAAATCTTTCACGACTTCATCTGAATATGTTTTTAAATCACATTCTGCTAGAGCAAATAATTGTTTTCCATAATACGCCTCTAATTCTTCACGAAATGGAGAATTAATAAGTGCCTTATAATATTTTGTACCATATCCTTGTACAACTGGAGAGAATTCATCAAAGAAATCCTGCTCCTCCTTATAAAAAGTATCCGTCGTATCAACAGAATGGCGAATGTAACAAAGGTTTCCCATTGTACCAAAATCGTTGCGAATTTCATTAATTGAATGAATGACTTGTTTTTGTTCTTCTACAGTTTTTGCGTTATCAAACTTCTCCAAAGCAACAGTAAATTTCTCTTTTAACTCTTCAATATTTGGGCGTTTATATTCATAGTCTTTAAATGACATGAACGAGCCTCCTCTCCATTACATACCTTTATTATAATTCAATACGTATTCTCGAATTCCCTCTTAATTTTCAACAAAATTCGGCAGTGACTACTCTGAGTTCATTGCAAATAAAAAAGCCCTGGATTTATTTATCCAAAGCTCCTTTGGAACATATTATTATTTTTCATACTTCCCAATTTTTTTTAATAGATCAAGTAATTCATCTTTTTCATCTTTCGTTAACATTTCAAAAGACTGATGTATAACTTTCTCATGCCCCGGAAAAATAGAAGCAATAAAGTTCTCGCCAGACTCAGTTAATTGCGCGTAAATAACACGTCTGTCATTCGGACATGGGATTCTCTTTACTAATCCCTTTTTCTCCAGCTTATCTACAACATATGTAATGCTGCCACTGGCTATTAAAATGCGCTCACCAATTTGCTGGAGTGGTTGACCGCCTTTATGATATAGCAGTTCTAATACAGCAAATTCAGTTGGATTTAACCCGTTACTTTGTATAGATTTATTTGTAGTATCCATAACAGAACGATGTACACGAGATAATGCAATAAATACTTTTAAAGATTGAGAAATATCTTCTCGTTCATTATTTGATGTCATACAACTTTCAACCCTTCACTTAAATTCTCACCAATAAAAAGAAAATGCCACTTCATACTTCATGTGAATTCCGAATGAGCATTCACTCATCCATTTCCTCTCCCCTAATATATTAAGAATCATTCTTGAATAAAAACATGACAATTTTAACATAGTTTATATATAATGATAATAAAAAAAGAAGGAGTACCACATTTGAAAGTCAAATTCCAAAGCATAATTATATATATATTGCTTGTTATCCTACCGACAATAGGGATTGGTGCTACATTTTATTCGTATCATACATATAAAATGAAACAGGAAAACAAATTATCCGCTCATACAGTTCTCTTTTTATATAGAGATTATTTAGATCATCATCTTGGTGAAGCAATTTCTGCTTTAGACATGCTTGCAAAAGTTGTAGGCACCGAGACTGGTAATATAAACGGCATTAAACAAATTGTACATGATACAGATGGGAACGATGCACGCTTTTCTGGTTTATATTACGCTACACCAGAAGGGGTCATTACAATCGCATCTGAAGATGAATCAAAGCCTATAGATGTTTCAGACCGTAAATATATTCAAGACGTGCTACAAACTAAAAAAACCACTGTATCATCAGTCATTACTGATCGCGTTCTTGGACATAAAGCTATTATGATTGCTACCCCCATATTCAATAAACAGAAAGAGCTCTCAGGATTATTATTAGCTAGTTTACGCTTTGATTACATTTCATCTTCTTTAAATGCCATTAAACCACAATACCATTTTGAGGTAACTGATAAACATGATGTAGTTTTTCTAACCGATGATAATAACGACACAAGTGATACGCATTCTAATATGCTTACTACCCCACTCCAAAGATTAAATTGGAAGGTCTCTGTTTCTCCATTACCTATTCATCAGAAAACCTTATACCAGTGGGTTGCAATAGAGTGTATCGCTACTTTATTTTTAATGTCTATTTTATTTTTACTTGCTCAATATATGTTGTTAAAACGTCAAACAAAACTTGAAAGACAACAAAACGAACTACAGAAAATTGAATTAGTTGGAACTTTTGCAGCAAGTACAGCACACGAAATCCGTAATCCTCTTACTGGAATTAAAGGACTCGTTGCTCTATTAAAAGAGAAATATAAAGATGAACAAGATCAGTTCTACTTTTCCGTAATTGAACAAGAAATAGAGCGAATCAATGAAATTGTAAGTGAATTTCTTATTCTCGGAAAGCCAACCGCCATCATCGAACAAACATATGATGTAAGAACAATTCTAAATGAGGTAGCATTAATTATTCAATCTGAGGCGAATTTACATAACATTGTATTCCATTTACATTTGCCAGACCATCCCGTTCATATCCGTTGTTCGAAAGACCATATGAAACAAGTGGTTTTAAACATTACAAAAAATGCAATTGAGGCTATGACTTCTAGTGATACACTAACCATTGTAGTAAAAAACAATGAAACACATGCACAATTGCAGATTATAGATACTGGGAAAGGGATTCCACAACATATTCAAAAACACCTCTTTCATCCGTTCTTTACTAATAAAGATACTGGAACAGGTCTTGGACTTGTCATATGTAAACGAATTGTAGAGATGTATAATGGGCATATTTTTATTGACAGTACAGAAAACGAAGGAACGACAGTTCATATCGAAATTCCGTTACACATAGTATAATTATCCTTATCCTATAAGGGTAATTATACTTATTTCATAAAACCAGCGACAAGCATTCGCCAAAAATTATTTGATTTTCCTTCATACCCGATTTGGAAAATAGGTATTTTTATAATTGAAAACCATTTCGGTGTTTGTTTTTCTTTATAACACTGATATTGTAAAATAAGCTTGTCCAATTCTTGACTAACTTGAATTGTCTCCTTACTATTTAGCCCACTTGTTAATCCTAGTTGAATCATTTCTTCACGTTTCATATGAATATCACGTGAAAGCTTTTCTAATGTGTACTTCCTTTTTACAGTAAACATCCATATCCCCCTTATTATACTTCCATGCTCTCAAGTTCACTTCTCCATTGACTTTTTTAACTACTTAATCATATGCAAATTTGAAGAATCAGAAAATTTAACATTTTCTCCCTGTAATTTACAAATCTTTACCCTCACTTTGAGAATTATTACAAATTATTCTATCTTTGTAAATACATTCGCAATAATAGACATTTTTTTCATCTTCTTTTTTTACAAATTCTACGTAAACCGGGGATTCTTAATTTTCCACCTACTTTTCTTCGACATTTTTTGTTTAATTTATATAAAAAAGCAAAACATAATGATGATTGATAAAGTGAAACTTTCATCAGTGTTTTTTGTTCAGCCCCACTGATTATTAGCATTCACCAATCGGGCGTTTATTGGCAGTGAATCTCCCACCTATCCAGCCCAATGTTGAGGTGGGAGTCTTACTACCCACAAATAGCGGGATAACAAGAGAAAGGAAATATTTATATGCGAAAATATACGATTGCATTATTCATCATTGTTTTGTTTTTACCGTCCTTCTTATTTCCTATTCAAGCAACTGCTCATACGAATAAAGTTGCTATTGTCATTGATGATTTCGGCAATAATATGAAGGGGACTAATCAAATGTTGTCACTTCCAATTCCACTAACTGTTGCTGTTATGCCTTTTCTTCCTTCCACAAAAGAAGATGCAATAGCTGCCCATAAGAAAGGCCATGAAGTTATTATACATATGCCAATGGAACCTATTAAAGGTAAAAAAGAATGGCTTGGGCCGAAAGCCATTACAACCGATTTAAGCGATGAAGAAATAAACAACCGACTTGAACAAGCGATTCAAGAAGTTCCGCATGCAATTGGAATGAACAATCATATGGGGTCAAAAGTAACAGCGGATGAAAGAATTGTTCGCCTTATACTTGCTGCTTGTAAAAAACACGGTTTATTTTACTTAGATAGTAAAACGAATCCTAAGAGTGTCGTCCCAAAAATCGGAAAAGAATTAGGAGTTCCTATTATTGAAAACCAACTATTTTTTGATGATGTGTATACAGCAGGACATATTTCAAAACAAGCCCAATTACTCATCAAAAAAATTCAAGAAAAACCCATTATGGTAGCTATCGGGCATGTGGGCCCCCCAGGTGAAATTACATCACGCGTTATTGAAACTTCTATCCCTAAAATTCGTGAGCATGCAGACTTTATTTTTTTATCTGATCTAGCATTATCCCCGCCTCCTGTTTCAAAATAAAGTTCATTACTCACATATAACCAGCCCTCACCAATCGGGCTTTTACGGGAAGCCCCCCATTGCTTTCACTGAATTTTGAGGTGGGGATCTTACCGCCCACAAATAACGGGACAAAAAAGTACCTATCTGTATATAACAGATAGGTACTTTTCTTTTTAACTTAAATATAATCTACATGACTCACTCTGAATCCTTTTTTCTCTATTTTTCCGATTAATTGCTTTAATCTTGTTTCATCTAACTCATCTGATATATTTACAATAACCCGACGGATATATTGATCACCGTTATCGAGTGTAAACAAACCACCGATATTATATGCTTTTAACAATGTCCCAAGCTCTTTAATCGTCCCCTTACAATCTTGTGTTGCAATTGTTAATATATAACCACCTGTTCGCATACCAAATGAATCTTCAATAACATCAAATATATTCGAATGCGTTAACATACCGACAAATTCATTATAATCATTTAGCACGGCTAAAAACGGAAGCCGACGAATTACATAAAAGGCTCTGAAGAAGGAATCCTTTTCAAAAATAAATGCATTGGAATTGTCAAGCATATCTCCTGCACTTACATGATCTAATCCGCTATTGCATTTTTTTTCTAATAAATCTACTTTATAAATAATCCCTGTGAATTTCTTCTCATCTTCTGCTAATACCGGGATGGCTCGAAATCCCGTTTCGTTCATCATTTGCAGTGCCTCTTCACCAGAATCATTTATTTTGCAAAATGTTACTTGCTGCTTTGGCAGAAAATGATATTTAACTCGCAAAATATGTTCCTCCTTACATGTCAACATGTAATCTATATATAATAAGGAGACCTATATTTTATGAGTGAAATTATTTTTAAAACGCTTTCATTTATTTATTAACTTGTATCCATATCACATACATTTTTATATAACAGAGCTCCTTGCGCCCTTAATCATTAATAACTTTACATGATAGTTCATTAAATATTCTATACCCTCTAGCCATTTTTTCGATTCTTCTGGCGTTTTCCCCCACACAATCATGCCGTAATTATGAACAAGAACTACTCCTCCACCTTCAATGAAATTCGGAACATTACTTTCTAATAAATCAGCGAATTTTTTTTCATCTTCTACAATTGGAATTGTCATTTCTGTTATACCTTCTTTTCCGAAAACACGCTCCACACTGCGTTTATCGAACGTTACTTCTCCTTCTTCTCCATATAACTCTGATATTAAATGACTATCTACAGTCTGCACTTGTAAAATACATCCTGCACTACTTTTTTTATAAATATCTGCATGCATAAATGACTCTGCAGCTGGTTTTTCTTCATTTTCAAATACTGACTCGCACATGCAATTTACGACAATAAAATCTTCTTCCGAAAATAGCCCTTTATCTCTTCCCTCAACATTTACTAAGAATGTTAACGGCTCTTTTGACGTACATAGCGATAAACTAATTTTGGTACCATAAAACCAATCACGAAGTGCCAATTCAGATTTCACATCTTTTAATTCATTCCATTTCTTCAGAAAAAATAACATTTCGTCACCCCCGGCATAATATTGATATAAGGTTCGAATCCTTTCTATGTAAAAGGAATATTTTTTGATTATTCTAAAAATTTAATTGAATTATCACATGAGAACGCTTTTTTGTCAATATAGTTTCGTGGTTCTTCTTTAAAATAGGCTATTCATATGTCTATACTCCTATCTATTTCCTATTTCATTTTGCACATAAAAAAATACGCTATTCTTTAATTAAAGAATAGCGTATTTTCCTCATTTTTTATCCCGCTATTTACCGGGCAGTAAGACCCCCACTGATTAAAGTTTCACTTTATTTCTTTATTGCGTTATATAAAAACTGTGCGTATTGTTCACGTGTTACGAAATTATCTCCTAAAAAGTTCCCTTCCCCGTCACCTTTTGATATTTTATTATCTACTAAAGCTTTCACATATCCTTTCGCCCAATGGCCATTTGGTATATCTTTAAAGTTCTCTGCACTATTTTCATTTTCTTTTAACTGAAATACTCTTTGTAGTACTACTGACATTTCATATCGAGTTAATACTCCATCTGGACGGAATGTATCATTTCCATACCCTGTCATAATCCCAGCTTGAACTACTGCATCAATAGCCGTTTCATACATATTTCCTTTCGTATCTGTAAATGTCGTTTTTGGTTTTAGATTATTTTCTAATTTTAAGTACCTTTGTATTAGAAGTGCTACTTGTCCACGAGTAATGTTATCCCCAAATCCAAATTCACCATTTCCATAGCCTATAAATAACTTTTCTTTCGCTAAGTAATTAATTGCTTCTTCTGACCAATGTCCTTTTGGTACATCTTTAAATTCTACCACTTCTGTTTTCTCATCTTCTTTAGATGTATTACCGTCTTTACTTTCTACTACATTTTGAATAACAGATCCTGTAAAGAAGATTCCTGTATCCGCGAATGGATCTTTCACACCAAATTCATATACTTTCTCACCTGATGTACTCCATTTCACTACACCATTACTATACGTACCGTTATCGCTCTTCAGACGGATTTTCGTAGAAACCTCACCATCTTTTTCATATATAGGTACTTTTACTTCTTTATTTACTTCTGTTTCCTCTAAAAATACTTTTTGATTTTGGACATTAATATAAGCCGTCTTACTTAGTTCTATAACTGGTCGGACATCACGGATTTCATTTGCAACAAAACTTAGAAATACTAATTTTTTCAAATTGCTCACTGGTGATAAGTCTGAAATATAATTCGCTTCTAAATCAAGCTTTTGTAAGTTTACTAGACTTGATAATGGCGTAATATCCTTTAACTCATTGTTAGGTAAGTGTAATTGTTTTAACTGTGTCATCTTACTTAGAGGAGTAACATCTTTTATTTCATTTTTCCCGATCCACAATTCTTCTAATTGCTTCATTTGCTCAATGCCGGATAAATCTTTAACTTTATTACGTGTTAATACTAAGTCTGTTAAAGGTAATGAATATAACGCTTTAATATCTTCAATTTGATTACCTGCTAAAGTTAAGTATGTTACATTTTTCAAAGCGCTTAATGGAGCAACGTTCGTAATTTTATTATTTGCTAAATTCAAGTAATCTAGTTGTTCCATTTTCGCTAATGCTGTTACATCTTCTATTTGGTTGCCTGATAGATATAAACTTTTTACATTTTTCATTTCAGTTAGTGGTGCAACGTTTGTAATTTTATTATTACTTAAATCAAGAGATTCTAAATTATCCATCTTAACAAGTGGCGTTACATCTGCAAATTCATTACCACGCAAAGCTAAATGATTTAATTGCTTTAAGTTCGCAAAGAACGACGGGTCTTTTATCTTCGCATTCGCAACTGTTAAAGATTTTAAATTTGGCATATATTTTAATGCACTATAATCAAGTATCTCATTTGTATTTAAAAATAAATCCTTTACTTGTAATAACTCTTCTTTCGTAATTGGTGTATTTAAATCTTTTCTATTAAATACTTTTTTATTCACAAGTTCTCTTAATTTGTTATCTGTTATCATATTTTGATTATCAACTGGATTATCCGTTTCCCTATTGCCTGAATTAGAGTTATCATCTGGTTTCTCTGTTTCTTTGTTACCTACAGTTGGATCTTTAATTTCAAATTGAACTTGATATTTGTGATCATATCCAATAGCTGGAATAAGTATATGCATTTGCATATTGTGCTTCTTCTCAAACTCGCCAATTTCAAATTGGACTACTTTCGTTCCGTTCTTCCTCTTATCTTCTGACAAAACCTTCACATCATGAAATACACCAGGCTGGTTTCTATCTTCTATTCTAAGATATTGAAAATAATCGCTATCTTGCATTGTTACAGTGACAATTTTTTTACCAGCTGCAATCGTTACTTTAGGATCTTTTATATATTGAGAAACCATAGATGGCTCGTCTTTTTGGTCCTTATATATTTTAATTTCAGTATCATACGTGCGATCACTCGCTGCTGCTACCGATTGATTTGCTTCAACTTTTAATGCCGCTAATGCTGGAGTAGAATACGTAGCAAATGGAATTGCTAATGTTGTCGCTACTACTAGCGCCTTCATATAATTTTTTTTCAAAATAATATCCCCTATCATATACAATTTTTATAATTGATAACCCTTATCAATTATCCACAAATAAATGATAATGAATATCATTATCATTGTCAATGAAAATATTACATTAAATTTATATTTTTAAAGATAAAAAATATAAAGCCCTTTATTCAAAGGGCTTTTTTACCTATCGTATGAAGAATTTCACTTTTTTCCTTCTCATTGATGACACCAATTTTTTGCAAAATATTCGCGTACAATACAAGTTTATTATATATTCGTTCTGACATGTTCTCCCTTCTTTCCTTCGACCAACTTTTTTTGTATTGGTAAATTATATGAAAGAGATGAGAAAATGTGTCCACTTTTTGCATAAATGCAAATCTTTTATTTTACGATTTGCAGACAATAAAACTCCCTCCTAAAAATTAGGCGGGAGTTTAGGTACTTTCACTTTATTTAACAAACTGTCCACTGAATATTATGCTTCATAAGTTCTTCTTCAAAACTATATGGCATTTTTTTATCACAAATTACATGTTGAATACGTGAAAATGCTGCTATACGATAATTCCCTTTCACGCCTACCTTCGTATGATCACATAAAATATATGTCTTCTCAGCTAATTTCATCATCGCCTCTGACAATTTCGCTTTCTCTAATTCAAAGCTGGAAACTCCAAAACTAGGTAATAACCCATCAATCGAAACGAACGCTTTATGAAAATGGAATTGCTGTATTACTTGCTGAGAAATAGACCCTGATACACGCGAATGCTTTGGAGATACTTTTCCACCTATAAATAAAACTTCACCGTGAAACATCTTTTTATTAATAGAAGAAATTAATTGTGTTGCGACTGGAAATGAACTTGTTACAATCGTTAAGTTTTTACGATGAACAAGGTATGGAACCATTTGAAGCGGTGTACTTCCATCATCAATTGCAATGACATCACCATCTTCTACAAATGTCGCTGCTTTATAACCAATTCTTTTCTTCTCTTCTATATGTAGCATTTCTCTTTCTAACATTGGCGCCTCTACCCCAGCGCCTGGAAGTTGAACAGCTCCACCATACACTTTCTTCAGCTTCTTTTCACGATCTAATTCTTCTAAATAACGACGAATCGTTTCTGTTGATACAGCAAATTCTCTCGCTAATTCTGAAACCTTTACTTTTCCTTTAAATTCTACCTTTTCAAGAATGGTTCGCTTTCTTTCTTCTCCTACTACAGACATAGCTTCACCTCATTTATATCTCCCTCATAAACTTCCTTACTTATACAAAGTTATAATTTTCTTTGTAAGTAGAAACTTCTTCATGAATATGAATACCGCGCTTTGCTAGCTCATCAAAAATTAATTGTGGATTTTCAAAAGCTTCTTCAGGCGTAACAACACCCACCCTATTTACATTTCCAGTTGCAATTAACTCTGCGGCAATCCCAAATGGAATACCGACGTTTCTCGTATACGCTCTTAATTTTTCCCATCCTACAACAGAACCATCAGATAACGGATGTGTATGATATAACACATGTCTTTGCTTCTCATTATTTTTCATACCTATTACTTCTACATGAAGTGCATAACCATAAAGCTCTGTTTCTTGTCCTTCTTTCGATTGCAATAAATACTGCGAAATACAATCCATAATGCCTATTTCTTTCCCGTTTATTTCAATCTGATCATTACGCAATATGCCGTAATCATATAAAGCACGTACAAGTTGCATATTTTGCTTCGGCCAAGTTCCTCTCGTCTCTATCAGTTTGACACCTTTATTTTCTAGTGCCTTTGCTAACGTAATCGTTTCAGAATGCGGAATGATATACTGCGTTTCCTTACCATAAGGCGCTGGCAATTCTATTTCTCTCGGACGCGCAAACGGAAGTACTTGTTTAAATTCACCATCTTCATACACTGTACGCGATGGTAAATGTGGATCATATTCATATGTCGTTGTCTCTGTAATTGAAGCAGAAAAAGCAATCGGACGATACGAACCGTGACTTACGCGGACAGACTCTACAGTATCCAGTTGATTTGCTGCATGCATTGCCATCATTTGCGTTACACCTGGCGTCATGCCAAACCCAGGCAAACATGTTTTTTCATTTTGAACAAATATAGCATGCGATTCATTTTCTTCACCAAATCCATTTAAGTTCACACCGTGGCAGCCTGCTTCTGCAATACAGCGAGTCGACAATCCGTTTAGCTTTATCGTCGTACCATCCAATACAATGTCATAACCTTTCATTTTTGCAACCGTATCCTCGTGATTCGTTACATCTACTTTTACAAAATCAACACGAGGATCGTTGAGCCATTCTACTACTTTACGGCCTTCTTCCTCGTTAAAATCGGCTACAGTAATCGTCTCAAAAAAAGATGAAAATTGAACTAAATCCAAAATAGCTTCACGACAAATTTTACCTGCTCCACCTAAACAAAATACTTTCACGCAATAACAGCTCCTTTAGCAATACTATCAACTAAGCGATTAATATCTTCTTCATGTACATCACCTATATTTCCAATCCGGAACGTATCTACTTTCGAAATTTTCCCAGGGTAAATAACAAATCCATAGCATTTTAATTCGTTATATAACTGTTGAAACTCGAACTCCCCTTTTGGATAAATGAAAGATGTAATAATAGGAGATTGATATTTCTCATCTACTAGTGGCTTAAATCCGATTTCTCCCATTCTATTCACTAGTAGTTTTTGATTGTTGTAATATCGATTGTAACGTGCTCTTACTCCACCCTCTTTTTCTAGTTCAAGTAGTGCTTGATAAAAAGCATGTACAACATGTGTAGGTGAAGTAAAACGCCATTTCCCATTTTGTTTTTCCATCGTTTCCCATTGATCATATAAATCAAGAGATAAAGAGCGTCCTTGCCCTTTACACTTCAATAATTCATCACGTTTTGCGATTACAAATCCGAATCCTGGAACCCCTTGAATACACTTATTCGCACTACTAATTAAAAAATCAATTTGTAAATCAGCAATGTCTATTTCAATCCCGCCGAAACTACTCATCGCATCAACAATTGTAACCTTTCCATACTGCTTTCCTAATCTACATACATCTACAATTGGATTTATAATGCCTGTCGTTGTTTCACAATGAACAACTGCAATATGCGTAATCTCTTTATCTTCTTGCAATAACTTTTCTACTTCTACAATATTAGTAGGTTCCCACTCTTCTGTTTGGCTGACCACTACATCAATCTGTAACATCTCTGCCATTTGCACAATGCGCTTACCGTACGCACCATTTGTACAAACGAGCAGCTTCCCATTTGCCGGAATAACAGAGCCAATTACCGCTTCAACTGAAAACGTACCGCTTCCTTGCATTAACACTGTTGTATATTTCTCTTCTTCCTTCGTCGCTAGCGATACAAGTTTAGCTCTTACTTCTTGCACCATCGTATTATATTCAACATCCCACGTACACCAATCGTATAGCATAACTTCTTTTACTGATTTTGTTGTCGTTAATGGTCCTGGTGTTAATAATAAGTAGTGATTTTCATTCATGATCCCGTACCCCTTTATGAAATAATAAGTTCTTGTTTCTCGATATGTTCCATTACGTTTTCGAGCTCCTGCATCGTTTCAATCGTAAAATGAGCCCCATTTTCAACAAACCGATTACGAACTATTTCTATTTTTTCACGAAGCTCTACCGAATCCATACTCTCCACTTCCTCTTCCGTTAAACCGAGCTCACTACTTCCAAGAATTACACCAACTGTCCACATTCCAGCATTTCTACCTTCTTTCATATCTGATACTGTGTCCCCTACTTTTATCATATGGTTCATCGGATACACACCAAGTTCCATTGCATTTTTATAGCACATCCATGGGTATGGGCGGCCTGCTGGAACATCATCTGGCGTAACAAGAAAATCAGGTTTATATCCTTGTAACGCTGCTTCCTTTGCTACAATATCTATCATTTCTCTCGTATAACCAGTTGTTGAACCGATTTTAATGCCTCTCTCACGTAAAGAAGCGATTACTTCTTTTACCCCATCAATCGGATTAGCATAATTTGGCAAAATAGAAAAGAGAATTTCTTCAAACTCTTCATACATCTCATAAATGTCTGCTTCTGTTGGTAAGTGACCAAAGACACGCTTCCACTCATCCGCAATACGAGGCATTTCTGTTAGTGCCCTTACATGATCTATTTTTAATAATCCCATTGGCTTACGTGCTTCTTCTGCTGTAATTTCAACGCCGCGTTTATGAAAAATCTTCATGAATACTTCTAGTGGTGCAAAGCATCCGTAATCAACCGTCGTACCTGCCCAATCAAAAATAACTGCTTCAATTTTCATTCTGTCCATCACCCTTCTTACTTATCTTTTTTGCCATTGTGAAGTTCGGTTACGAAGTGCTTTCGTTCCCCATTCATATACAACTCTCACTACAATATTTGTAACAACAATAAGTACACTCATTGCAGCTGCTGGCGCTACATTTCCTGCATCATCCATATTTACGATTGATACGGCAGCTAGTTTAAAATCAGCTGCATATAGGAACACAACTGCCGATACAGTTACCATTGAATTTACGAAGTAGTACATTACCATTTCTAAAATTGCTGGTAAACACATTGGTACTGTTACTCGGAAGAATGTTTTATAAAACGGAATACCCATCGACTGCGAAACAAGCTCAAACTCTCGGTCTAATTTCTTTAAGGCAGTCGTTGCCGTAACAAATGTTACAGAATAAAAATGAATGATATTTACTAGTACTAATACAGCAATTGTTCCGTATAAAGAATGAAACGGATTCGTTACTGATAGTCCAAGAATTTGAATCGTTGGTTGACTAAAGAAAAAGACATATCCTAATCCGAGTACTAAACCTGGTATCGCTAACGGCACTATAGAGAAAAAGTAACCTGTTTTTCTGAAAAATTGTAGCTGGTCTATTTTCTCAATTGCATATGCGAATACAAATGTTAAGATCGCCCCAATAACTGCTGTAACTGCTGAAACAATTACGCTATTTTTAAATGCTTCAAGTCCATCTCCTGTTAAACTTGAAAAATTAAAATGCTCAAATGTAAAACTCATATTATATGGCCATACTTTCACACTTGCAGCAATACCAACTGCAACAAATAATAGAATGATCATAAGGGTAATCACACTACAATATATGAATGAGATTACATCTCTTTTCTTATTAGCTATTATTCTGTATGGTACTGCTTTTGAAGATAAGAAATTCGCCTGCTTTCTTTGCGTAATACGATCAACTACAAATGCGAATATAGCTGGGATTAATAAAATCATTCCGACAGTTGCACCCATCGGCATATTTTGCTGTCCAATTACTTGTTTGTATACGTCAGTAGCAAGCACATTATATTGCCCACCAACAATTTTTGGTGCCCCAAAATCAGTAAAACTAAGTGTAAACACAACAAACATTGCACTAATTAATCCGTACTTTACACTAGGTAAAGTAACCGTGAAAAATTGCTTTGTTTTACTGGCTCCTAACATATTAGAAGCTTCATATAAACGATAATCAGATCCTTGAAAGGCAATTAGCAATATGAGAAAGGCTTGCGGAAATGTATACATAACTTCAGCTATTACAATTCCTACTGGTCCATATAAAGGGATTTGTATACCTTCAAATAAACCAAACATTCCTTTCGTTACTAGCCCTTGATTACCAAATAAATATGTAAGTGCTATACCGTGCATCATCGTTGGTGCAAACAATGGTAATAACGCTACATACTGAAATACGCGCTTTCCAAAAACATTCGTACGGGCAATTGCATATGCGTAAACGAATGCGATTGCAACTGAAATAATTGTTGTTGCGCCCGAAATCCATACTGTATTTTGTAAAGACTGCACTAAAGTTGGTGTTGTGAAATATTTACTGAAATTCGCTAAACCAATGAAAACTCCATCTTTATTATAAAAAGCTTGTGTAAATAGTTGTAATAGCGGTAATACAAGTATGATAAGGAAGGAAAGAATCATACCGATAATTACGAGCCTTTGGATCCATTCCTCTTTCCCTATACTTCTCTTAATCTTTTTTTTCGTACTTTCTACCTTATAGTTTTCTAACATCTCCATCTATACAATGACCTTCTTTCCATATGACAACATATGATTTTCTGAGAAAGAGATTTGAATCGGCTTTCCTTTTCTAATAGCCGTTGCTTCTACTTCTGATGCTAATATATCCACTACAATTTTCTCATTATAAAGGTGTGTGTTTTCTTCTACGACTCGCACTTCCGTCCGATATACAGATCCGCGAAATTCCATACTTTCCACAACTGTTTTAATACCGTCCTTTTGTACAATTGTTACATGTTCAGGACGAATTGCATGTTCTTCGTTATTTTTCGAAAAGAAATTAATAGAACCAATAAAATCTGCCACAAACGGATTGGCTGGTCTTTGATAAATCTCCTCTGGTGTTCCAATCTGCATAATTTCCGCATGATTCATTACAACAATTTTATCAGCCATCGTTAATGCCTCTTCTTGATCATGCGTTACCATAATCGTCGTTATTCCTATTTTCTCTTGCAAATCACGCATTTCCCTACGTAATTTTTCACGCACTTTTGCATCTAAAGCTGATAACGGCTCATCGAGTAATAAAATATCTGGAGACAGAGCGAGCGCACGTGCAAGTGCTACTCGCTGCTGTTGTCCACCAGACATTTGAGCAGGATATTTATCTTTTACATTCAGCAAATCTACAAGTTTTAACGCATCTAGCGCTTTCTCTTTCACTTCTGCTTTCCCATATTTTTTTGTCTTTAAGCCGTATTCAATATTTTCAAGTGCTGTTAAATTCGGAAATAAAGCATACGATTGGAAAACCATTCCGAAGTTTCTCTTCCCAGGAGGCAATGCTGTAATATCTTTTCCATTCACAGCTATACTGCCAGTCGTTGGTTCCTCTAGTCCCGCTAAAATGCGAAGCAACGTCGTTTTCCCACAGCCACTCGGGCCTAATAAACAAACAAACTCATTTTTGTTCACAGTAAAAGAAATATCTTTTAACGCTGTAAATGCATCAAACTGTTTTTGAATGTGTTGAATTGATAAATATTCGCTCATTTTTCTCTCTCCCACTCACTTACTTTTTCGGTTCTGCTTTTTGGCCAAACTCTTTTTCCCATTTTTCTAAAATTTTGTCACGATTTTCTGCTGCCCATTTAAAGTCATTCTTTTTATATAATTTTTCAGTAACATCTTTCGGGAATCCCTCTGGAAGTTTATAATCATTTTTAATTGTCGCAAATCCATTTTTCTCAAAGTATAACTTCATTACATCATCAGTAATTGCCCAATCTAAAAATGCTTGTGCTAATTTATCATTTTTCGCATTATCTTTCTTAATAAGCGCGTTCGCTTCTACTTCCCACCCTAATCCTTCTTTCGGCAGTACAACTTCAACTGGTGCACCTTTTTGTTTCTCTTTTAAAGCACTATAAACCATTGATACACCGACTGGATATTCACCTGCTCCTGCTAATTTCGCTGGTTTTGATCCTGAATGCGTATAACTTGCCATATTATCATGAAGTTTCTTCATGTAATCCCAGCCTTTATCTTCACCCATGATTTGTAGCCATGCAGAAACTGTTAAAAATCCTGTTCCAGATGATGCTGGATGTGGCATAACAAGTGTTCCTTTATACTCTGGTTTCGTTAAATCTTCATATGATTCTGGCATCGGTAAATTTTTCTTCTTTAACTCTTCTTTATTTACAGCAATCCCCGTCATAAATGCAGTATTTCCTACCCATTTTTCAGGTTGCTTATCATCTTTAAATTGTGGAAGAACACGATCTGCTCCTTTTGGAGAGTATCCTTTTAACATATCTTTTTTATCTAAAGCTAATAGACTTGATGCCGCAGTTCCCCATACAACATCTGCTTGTGTATTTTTCCCTTCAGCTAGCAATTTCGCAGTAATAACTCCTGTTGAATCACGTACAATGTTCAATTTCACATCAGGATATTTCTTTTTAAAGGAATCAAGATAAATTGGTACAAGCTCTTCTTCAATTGCTGTGTAAACAGTTAATGATCCAGATAATTTGTCATCTTTCACTTTCGCTCCAGCACTTTCTTCCTTCTTTGCACCACACCCCATTAATAACGAAAATACCATTCCAGTCGCTACAGCTTTAAAGATTGTTTTTTTCACTGTTTCTCTCTCCTTTTACAAATCTTATGTACAACTCAAATATAAACAACTAGTGTAAAAGCAGTATTAAACCAACATTAATCTTTTGTTTGTTGTTTGTTTTTGTGTAATACGTTGCTACTTCTATGTTTTTTCGCATTTTTCTGCTAATAGAAAACACTAAATTTACAAATAATTAAAAAAACCTTTATAATCCCACAAAAAAATGAGGCGTTTGTAAAAAACGCCTCATTTTTGTTTCCCTTTTTTTGAATTACGATTAGCATACTTTGCGCTATTTTCTCCTTCATACTCTAATGCAAATTCTGCATCTGGTAAGCTTTCTTTCGGAGTTTTATTATTATTAATTGCCGCATTTTGTTTCACTTTTCTTTTTACCAATACATTCACCTGCTCTCAAGAAATCACTTTCTACTCTAGTTTGAAACAACTTAAAATAATTATTACTGGCAAGTGTTAACAAGTACATAAGGGGCGTTAGATGGAAATACTACATATGAAGAAATCATTATAAAAAGGAGCGATAATTTTGAAGAAAAAAGAAAAGATTCAATCACCAATTTTAGACGAAACGCTCCCGCATCAAATGAATTTTCCATCTTTTAAAGGAACAGGAAAAACGATGCAACAACCTTTTGTGAATCAATATAATGTTGTAATTGGAGACAGTAAATATAATTCCGAGAACAGTCCGCTTAACAATTGGAGTGATGAAGTAGATCCTGCTATTATGGCTGGCGATGAGTGGATCCATCCGACAAATGATATTGGGTGGATTTCAGAAGAAAATCAAGAGTTACTAAAAAACGAAGTGGATAATAAAAATGAAGCTTTTATGCATCCACAATTTGGCATTAACGACTAAAAAACCATTCTACCTAACGTAGGTAGAATGGTTTCATACTATCCAATAATAATCCGCTCTTTCGGGTATTTATAGCGAGGTGGTTGTTCCCTTCCACCACTAGCTAAAATAAATGTTAAAATACCAACGCGTCCGATAAACATAAGCACAATGAGTACAAGTTTCCCAACAGTTGTTAAATCAGGCGTAACACCTGTTGATAGTCCCGTCGTTCCGAAAGCAGAACAAACTTCAACAATTAAGCTCATAAGCGGTACATTTTCCGTAATAGATAAAATGAATAGCGCAGTAGCACATAACAAAATCCCCATCGTCATAACGACAGATGCTTTTAGTACATCCTCTTCATGTAGCTGACGTTTGAAGACTCTAACTGTTCTACCGCCCCTTGCAAAGGTGTATAGTGACAATATACTAACAGCAAATGTAGTTGTACGTATTCCGCCCCCAACCGAACTGGGAGATGCCCCTATAAACATTAATATACTCATAAATAAAAGCGTCGGTTGTGACAATTCACGTATATCCATCGTAGCAAGTCCACCACTTCGCGTCGTCACAGATTGGAATAATGTATAAAATACCGTTTCATGCCATGACTTTCCTACTAAAAAGTGATTTCTCTCCAGTAAAAAAATCATAATTGTACCAACAACAACGAGTGCAAAAAATGTTGTTGTCGTCAATTTTGTAAATAATGAAAAACGAAATAATTGTTGTCCTCTTTTACTAAGGAATTGTTTCACTTCCATTAGCACAGGGAAACCAATCGCTCCTAAAATAATTAGTAACATATGGATCATTTGAACAATATAATCTTTTTTATACGGAATTAACGATTGTCCTGTTAAATCAAATCCACCGTTCGTAGTCGCACTAACTGCTGCAAAGAAACCGTGAAAATAAGCTTCTTGCCAAGTCGGAAAGTAAAGTAAAAATCTTGTACCTAATAGGATTGCTCCAATAAGTTCTATCGAAATAATTACAATTAAAATAGAACGCATCAATTCTACAAGACCCGATAAATTTCCTTGATTATGGTCTGCCATAATTAATCTTCTTCTTTGCAAACCAATCTTTTTCCCCGTAATGATCCAAACAAATGTACCAAGCGCCATAATTCCTAAGCCGCCTAATTGTAAAATAAGGGCTAAAACAATAATTCCTGCTGTAGTAAACGTATCTGAAATCGTAATAACAGACAGCCCCGTAACACTTACCGCACTAACCGATGTAAAAAGGGCATCTATAAATGTCCATTTCACACCAGGTTTCGTAACAAACGGTAAACTAAGCAAGATTACCGATACAACTACTGCTAATAAATAAAATAAAACAATGAGTTGTACTGGACGTAATTTTTGTAAAAACTTTTTTATATCTCTCATTCCATCACTTCGCTACCTTTTTTCTATCGATTAAATAAAGAAAAATCTTCCCTTTCTTTATTTGTAAATAACTGTTCAAATAATTTGGCAAAGACCATTCCATATACAGTTCCATTACCTCCATACGGCAATGCGTAAAATAAATTATGTATCTTTTCGTCTTCTTTTAAAATGGGGAGACCATCATGAGTACCACCAAATGCGGCTGCCCAATAGTAGTCTGCCTGTATATTTTTATACTGCGGGAACATCTCTTTTACAATATTAATAAGGATATCACGCTTATGCAATAATTTCGTATCACCGATTGTTTGAATTTGCATCGCTTCATCTAATCCGCCTACAATAATGCGGTTTCGATACGTTCGAAAATATAAGTAAGGCCGTTCCGTTTCCCAAATTAACGATCGCTCATGCCAGCCTTCAAACTGATCTATTTCATTTGTTACAATTGCATAAGAAGTTTCTACTGTTGTATTTTTTTCTTTCTTTCCAAAAAGCGCTTCATAACCTGTCGCCATAATAATATTCTTTGCTACAATTTGATTTCCTGTTTTCGTGTAACAAATTAAATCATTTTGGCGTTTTTTTATATGTATTGCCTCTGTATGTTCATATATATTAGCTCCTATTTGGTTTGCTTTATGCAAAAAACTATGCGCTAATAAATACGGATTCACCTCAGCATCACCTTGCGTATATAACGCTGCTTGTTTTGCAAAAGAATAACGTTTCTTAATATCAGCTTCTGTAAAATATTCAACTGGAAATCCATAATTCTGTAACGTATTATATTCCTCTTGTAAAAATGAGACATCCTCACTTTTACTTGCATAATATAAACTATTTCGCGGAATAAAATGGGGATCAATATCAAGAGTCGGTATAACCTCTTCCATTGTTCTTAGCGCTTCATAACAAAGCTTATATGCTCGTACCCCTTTTTCTTTACCAAATGTATGGATAAGGGAGGTTAACGATTTATCATGAAGGAATTGTAGTAAACCTGTATTAGCAGCTGTGCTACCACACCCAATTGCTCTTTTTTCAATAAGCGTAACACTCATGCCAATTTTCGCTAACGAATGCGCTATATGAGCACCAGCTTCGCCGCTTCCGACTACGAGCACATCACATATCATATCATTTTCTAACAGTGGATAACAAGGTACAGAAACTCCTGTATTCCAAAACAACTTACCGTTCATAAGTTTCATAATTATACTCCTAAAATATAAGTTTCTCCTTTCTATGTTTTGTTATTTTTCATAAAAAAATCCAACTAACATAGGCTAGTTGGATTTTTTATTTTTAATTAGAACGCTCTTCAAGCCAATTTCCAATCGTCGGATATGTTTGTTTTACAGCTGTTCCACCGTAAACGATAGACATATGCCCTGTCGGTAAACATACATATTGTTTATCTGTGCTAGAAATATGGTCTAGTAATGCTTCTACTTGACATGGCAAAGCGATATGATCACGTTTCCCGGAAATATTTAAGACATTCGCCTTAATATTTGCAAGGTCTACCTTTTGTCCGCGAATAACGAGTTCACCCTTAACCAGTTTATTATTTTGATAAAAATCACGAATCCACTGTCTGTATGATTCACCTGGGAACGGAATACCATCACCAACCCACTTTTGAACCAATCTCCAGCTTTCGACGAAGCGCTCATTCTCTGAACGATCTACTAAAGCAACATATGGACCGACAAAGTTCGTAATTGGTTTTAACATTTTGTTTCCGAAATCAATCATTTCTGGCGGAATATTTCCAAATGTATCAACCGCTTTATCTAAATTGAAGTATTTCTCATCTAACAAAGGACCATACAATCCTGTTTCAGAGAAATCAAAAGGACTTGTCATGAAAATTAAATTACGAATTGGCATGTGCGGATGAAGTGCTGCATAAATAGAAGTTAGCGTTCCACCCATGCAATAACCAAGTAAAGAAATCTCGTCCGATTTTGCAGTTCGCATTACTTTTTTTACTGCTTTTGCAATATAATCAAACACGAAATCATCAAATTTCAAATGACTATCTTCTAAACCAAATGTGCCCCAATCAAGCATATACACATCAAAACCACGATCCACTAGATATTCCACTAAACTATTTCCAGGAGTTAAATCCATAATATATGGTTTATTAATAAGAGCATATATTAACAGAATTGGAACTCTTTGTGTTTTTTCTTGTTTTGGAATGTAGCGATAAAGCTTCGTCTTATTCTTCGTCCAAATAACCTCTTTCGGCGTTAATCCTACTTGCGGCTCTGGTTCACGTAATAAAATTTCACTCGCCCTTTTCACTCGGCGGTATGCTTTTCGGTACTCTTCTGGGTATAGCTCTAATTGCTTTTCCCATTCTGTTGCGAATGTAGTCATTTTTTTATCTCCTTTTTGGTCGATTTCCTTCTTAAAAAAAGAAGTGCATTCCTGCTATGGATATGCACTTTTTTCTTACTTCATTACATATATAATCCGCCGTTAATGTTTAATTGCTGACCTGTGATATACGCACCGTCACGGCATAGGTATACTACACCTTTTGCAATTTCATCAGCTTGACCAAAACGTTTTTTCGGGATTTTTGCAACGATTTTTTGACGTACTTCTTCTGGCACTTCTGCTACCATTTCAGTATCAATAAATCCTGGGCAAATTGCATTTACAGTGACATTTGTTTTTGCAAGTTCTAACGCTAATGATTTTGTAAATCCTAACATACCCGCTTTTGCTGCTGAGTAGTTTGTTTGGCCAAATCCACCTGCTTGACCAATAATAGAAGAAATGCTAATAATTCTTCCTTCTTCCGCTTCCGTTATGTATGGAAGAACCGCGCTTGTCGTATTAAATACGCTACTTAAATTCACGTCAATTACGCGCTCCCAATCTTCACGATTTAACTTTTTGAATGTACGATCTCTTGTAATACCAGCATTATTAACAAGAATATCAACTTTACCAAAATGATTCACAGCTTCTTCTACAAGTCGGTTTGCATCTTCTACTTTTGAAACATCCGCTTGCACTGCATAAACGTCATGTCCGTCTTTTCCTAGTTCATTTACTAAGTTTTCAGCTGCTTCTTTACTGCTATTATAGTTAATAACAACTTTAGCGCCCTCTTGTGCTAAAGCTACTGTAATTGCTTTTCCAATCCCTTTTGCTCCACCTGTTACGATTGCTACTTTGCCATTTAATTGAACCATTTCTTTTCCCCCTTAAATGAATTTGTGAACGATTGTTATGAATCATTTTGGTACTCATGCTGTAGAGTCCCTATATAATTATGTTTCGCCGTTTACATGTGAAAAGAGATTCTCCCTCTCTCTTTTGCCTGTTATAAACAAGCGCTTTTATCATTTTTTATTTTCCGGCTTATTCGCAGGCTTTATCTCTTCTTTTACAGGTACTTGTAGTTTAGCTAGTACTGCATTTTGCTTTTCTAGCAATTCTAAAATTTGATCTACTTTTGTTTCAAGCGTACGAATATCTTGTTTCACTTTTGTCACATCACGCTTTAATGTAGGAGCTTGTCCTAAAGAATCTACTTTCTCCTCTAGAAACTCCTCAATGTTATCTACTTTATTTTCTAAGTTAATAACAAGCGTAGCCACTCTTGCGATATCCTCTTTCGTCGGCACATTTACTTGTTCTAAATAGTTTTTTGTCGTATCATTTAATGCTTTTTGATAAAACAAATTCAAATCTAGAACGCTGCCCATCCAAGCAGAATATTCTTCTGTTTTAATTGTTTCATTGAGCGCTTTTCCCCAAAATGTTTCGGTTTGTTCATAAGCATTTTTCCATGCTTGTAGTGGATCGAATTTTTGATCAATCACTTTACCTACACTCCCTTTTTCTTTTTTGAAACAATTCAACCTATTCACTATTTTCTAATATTCTGAATAAAACTTCAAGTCTATATTTTATTTTTTTCTATTTTCTAACAAATGTGTTGACTTTAAAAACAGATAGGTGTAAATTGCACTTATAAGCAAAAAATTCCATCTAACTGATTCATGAGGTGATGCACAATCATGCTACAAAATGAACCAGAACAACGCGAAAGTTTGGAGAACAACCAAGCGAAACAACCAAACTCCATGCCAAAAAACTTCTTAGTTCCCTTCTTACTTCTCTGTCTAAAAGACTGGAGTCTTCATGGTTACAAACTTATTCAAATGCTAATGGATATCGGCTTTTCTTCTGTTGACCAAGGTAATGTTTATAGAACACTACGCAAATTAGAAAAAGAAAACCTTATTTCTTCTACTTGGGATACAAGCGATGGAGGGCCGGCAAAAAGAATTTATTCTTTAACTGAATATGGAGAGCAATATTTAACAACATGTGCGACTTCTTTTGAACATTATCAAAATATGTTGCGGACGTTTTTCACGTTATACACCAATGCATTCTTTCCATTTTCTACTTCTCCAGAAAAGGATGAAAAGGATTCTTCATCTTCACCTGGTGGTACAGCAGAGTAATCTGCGTTCACAATATGCAAAAAAACATTTGGGGGTCAAACAATGGAAACTAAACCATACGAATTAGTCGATGCATTTTGGAAAAACTGGTCTCAATCACTTTCCCTTTTTTCTTCAGCTGGGAAACAATTAGAGCAACTTACTTTAGAAACATTAAAACAACAACAAGACGCTTTGCATAAATTAACATCAGGAGTAGATGAACTAGAAAAAGAACTACAACAAATCACTGCTCAGTTCAATAACCAATATACAGATTACGTGAAACAATTAACTGGTAACTCCTTAAATGATCAAATTAACGAGTGGCAAGACAAGTGGAAAGAACTTTCTGCTCATATGCAGCAGCTGACTGTTTCTCCTACAAAAACATCTTTGTCAATTCTTACACAAACAAGCGGTCAATTTGAAGAAACAACAAAACAATTTATTGAGCAACAACAATTACAACGTGAAGAGGCTCAAAAACAGTTAGAGGGTTTTTTGGAAGAGTTCAAGTCAAAACAGTTGGAACTCGCAAAAAAGTTCGAGGAAAACTCAAAAAATCTATTTACTTCCATCAAGTAAGAAAAATGTGGGAGCTAACTGCAGCACAAACAAAACTCTTTCTTCCTCCTACTACATCAAGATGGCTAACATTTTTCGATATGGAAAAGAAGGAGGACAAAATGAATCCATTTCAAGAAGCACAAACTGTTCCGGAGCTTCGTTATGATGAGATTCAAGTCGGTGATCAAGCATCCCTTACAAAAACAATTACAGATGAAGATGTTATTAATTTTGCAAAATTGACTGGAGATGTGAATCCTATTCACATTTTAGATTCTTTTGCAAAAACGACAATGTTTAAAGAACGTATTGCTCACGGTATGCTCGTTTCGAGTTTTATTTCTACTATCCTTGGAACGAAACTCCCAGGCAAAAATACGATTTATTTATCCCAAAATGTTTCATTCCGTGCCCCTGTCAAAATCGGTGATACACTTCGCGTTGTGGCAGAGGTTATTAAGAAGCGTGACGATAAAAAAATCATTACGTTGCAAACAAACATATATAATCAATCAGATGATATTGTCGTGGAAGGAACAGCGACAATACTAAAAAAAGAGTAGCAAAGTTGCTACTCTTTTTTTCTATCCAAGAACTTCTAATCGCACCGATTACTTCCGCGTATGAGTATGTCATTTCCACATAAAATAACGTTACCAGTTTAGATAAGAACTTAGCTGAACTGGACTACTCATAAGGATGTGTATCAACATGGTAAAAACAAACAAATTATTAGTTCCAGGTGCAGAACAAGCGCTTGAACAATTTAAATATGAAATTGCACAAGAATTTGGTGTAAGCTTAGGTTCTAATACAGCATCTCGTTCTAACGGTTCAGTTGGCGGTGAAGTAACAAAACGTCTTGTTGCTTTAGCTCAACAACAATTACGTGGATAATTATATAACATATGGCTTAGAGGCAGATATTATCTGCCTCTTTCTATTTTCAACATACATAATAGTGCTTTTTCACATACTAATCAAAGCAAAACGAAAGGAGCAATATGTGACATGAAACGGATTAATATTAGCATGAGCCCTCCCCGCGTTCTTACTTTATCTTTTATTGTATTATCAGTTGTCGGCACATGCTTATTAAAACTGCCAATTGCTACGACAACGTCCATTTCATGGCTCGATGCCTTATTTACAACCGTTTCCGCTTGTACTGTTACTGGGCTTGGTGTTGTGGATACTGGAAAAGTGTTTACTTTATTTGGACAATGTGTCATTTTAACGCTTATACAAGTTGGCGGGCTTGGCATTATGAGCTTTGCGGTCTTAATTGCTATTATGCTCGGAAGAAAAATCGGTCTTCAAAACCGTATTTTATTACAACAAGCATTAAATCAAACGAATATCGGCGGCGTTATCCGTCTTGCCAAAGCATTATTTTTATTCTCTTTTACAGTCGAATGTATCGCTACTTTAATTCTTTCTTTTGAATGGGTACCCAAATATGGGGTTGCCAAAGGGATCTATTATAGTTTTTTCCATTCAATCTCAGCCTTTAACAATGCTGGTTTTTCTGTGTGGAGCGATAATTTAATGTCCCATTCTCATAGCATTCTTGTCAATTTCGTCATTTCCTCTCTCATCATTTTAGGTGGAATTGGTTTTACAGTAATTGTAGACATAAAAAGAAAGAAAAACTTTAAAAACCTTACACTACATTCAAAACTTATGCTCACTTCTACTCTAATCGTCAACATTATTGCTACCCTTTTTATTTTTATATTCGAGTTCCATAACTCCCTTTCTATGAGAGGTTTTACCCCATTTGAAGAAGGAATGGCCTCTTATTTTCAAGCAATTTCAACACGAACTGCCGGGTTTAATACTGTTGATATTTCTACATTGTCAAAACCTTCCCTCCTATTAATGATGCTCCTTATGTTTATTGGTGCTGGTAGTGCTTCAACGGGTGGTGGGATTAAGTTAACAACATTTTTAATCATATTTTTTGGCGTATTTAAATTTTTACAAGAACAAGAGGATATTGTCGTATTTAAAAAATCCATTAAAGATACTCTCATTGTCAAATCATTAACCATTACTATTATTTCCATTTCATTTATCTTTTTTGCTATTTTAATTTTGAGTATTACTGAGCGAGTTCCTCTATTGATGAGTGCTTTCGAAGTATTTTCAGCATTCGGGACTGTTGGCCTCAGTATGAACTTAACGCCCCACTTAACTATAATCGGAAAAGCTATTATTATCTTTATGATGTTTTTTGGGAAAATGGGGCCTTTAACATTGGCTTTTTCATTTGCTCGTAAAAAGAACCGGAAAATAAAATATCCTAATGAAGATATTTTAACAGGTTGACAACCGTATCAATTATCCATATAATGAGAATACAATAACATATCTCCAAAGGGGAGTAGCGTCCAAGAATATTTCTTGGAAACAAAGTCGTCATTACGTAGAACTTAGTTCTTCCGGCTTTGTTGGCATTTTTATTACATATGTCTAGCAAGACCTTTGCCTATTAACGGCAGAGGTCTTTTTTGTATTCATTTCCAAATTCTCCCAAAGTTAATAGGCAGGAGTATGGGGAAACTAAATAGTGGGGAAATTCTTCACTTATTTAGAACTTATAGAGATGAGAGGAGAATGTACATGGATGTATCATTATTATTGGAGTATGGTTGGGTATTACTCATCCTAATTGCACTTGAAGGGATTTTAGCGGCTGATAACGCTCTTGTTCTTGCAATTATGGTAAAACATTTACCAGAAGAAAAACGAAAGAAAGCACTATTTTACGGATTAGCGGGGGCATTTGTTTTCCGATTTGGATCGTTATTTATGATTTCGTTCTTAGTCGATGTATGGCAAGTGCAAGCAATCGGTGCCATCTACCTTATGTTTATCGCTGGTAATCACTTATTTAAAACATATGTTAAAAAGAATACAGATGAAGAAACAGAAGAAAAAGAAGCAAAGAAAAAACAAGAGAACTTCTGGTGGACTGTATTTAAAGTTGAAGTTGCTGATATCGCCTTCGCAGTTGATTCAATTTTAGCTGCGGTTGCACTAGCAATGACTTTACCAAAAACAGGATTAGGTACAATTGGTAGTCTAGATACTGGGCAATTCGTTGTTATCTTTGTAGGTGGACTTATCGGATTAATCATTATGCGATTTGCAGCAACTGCATTCGTGCAAATCTTAAAACGTAAACCAGGACTTGAAACTGCAGCATTCTTAATTGTAGGTTGGGTTGGTGTGAAGCTAGCAGTTTATACATTAGCACACCCTGCATTAAATGTAATTCCACATTCATTCCCAGAATCCACTCCGTGGAAGCTTACATTCTGGATTGTATTAGTCGGAATCGCAGTTGGTGGTTGGTTCTTCTCAAAAGAAGTAGAAGTAAAAGTAGAAAAGAATTTAGACGAAAAAGCGCTGTAATTACAGCGCTTTTTCTTTTTCCTTTCTTCCTCTCAATGTCTAGAAAAAATTCCATTATACTACCTTTTGTAAACGTTTTCTTAACGTATGTATGTCCTTTTTGTGAAACATTGCACAAACTTATTGAAAGTGAGAACAATTCCATGTACTTTATTCATATAAGGAGTATTTATAGAAGATTTACTAAAGGAGCGTATTACTCATGCTAGAACAAGGACTAGATTATGTTGTCAAACTGGCTAAAAGCAAAAAGAAAATGCTAGATACAAACCCAATGCAATATTTCATTCGTGCTGCACTTGCGGGTATTTATATCGGTTTTATTATTGTACTATGTTTTAAATTAGGTAACTTTTTTCACATTGCAGATTCACCAGCAACTTATTTAGCTGCTTCTATGTTTTTCGGGATTGCTCTCGTACTTATTATATATGGCGGTGCTGAATTGTTTACTGGAAACACAATGTACTTTACTGTAGCAACTTTAAGAAAAGAAACAACGATTTCTGATACACTTCGTAACTGGGTTGCTTGTTATGCAGGTAACTTAGCCGGCGCGTTATTCTTTGCCTTACTATTTTACGCAACTGGAATTTTTGAAGCAATTGATCACGGTCACCTAATGAATAAAGTCGTTGAAGGAAAGATGAACACACCTACAATGCAGTTATTCTTTAAAGCCATTTTATGTAACTGGCTCGTATGTCTTGCTTGCTTCTTACCATCTCAGGTTAAAGGCGACACGGCAAAAATAATGGTCATGATGCTACTTGTTTTCACATTCTTCTTATCTGGTTACGAACATAGTATTGCAAACTTGTCACTCTTTGCTTTATCTTTAGTTTCACCACATCCTGAGACAATTTCTTTTTCAGGTGCTATTCATAACTTAATTCCTGTTACAATCGGTAACATTATTGGCGGATCAGTATTTGTCGGTATGGTATACCACTACTTAACAAAAAAAACACCTGAAGTTCAACAGGAAGAAACTGAAATCGCAGCAGCTCAACAAGAAGAGATTATTCCTTTACAAGCACATATGAAACATTAAAAACTCCAAAGTTTTACTTTGGAGTTTTTAGCTTCCCACGTATTTAACAACAAGGTGAGGATTAATTTCTCCTTCTTCCTTTCCCTTATCCATTCTCTGTTTCATCTTGTGCATACCGATGACATCATTCGTATGAAGGTGAATTTCATTTACATATAACCCATCTGTACAAAAAGCTTCTACAAAATCCAGTCCATTTTTTGCTCCCCACCCCATATTAAAATCAAGGGAAAGAATATTCACATCATAATCCCGAACCATTTGCAAAGCACATTCTACTGTAGTTGCGGGCACATACCCGAACGGGCAACTTCTTTGATCATCCATATATACGTTCATTTTCTATTCCCTCTCTAATTTGAATATGCGGCCAATACATAACATATTGCCCCAAGACTAATAAAAGGACCAAATGGAATTGGTTTTCGTACTTCTATACGTTTTAATACGATACCCACCCCAAAGAAACAAAGACTGAAACAAGATGCTAAAAATAAAATGATAAAAACGCCTTTCACTCCTACTATAAACCCAAGTAATGAAAGTAGTTTTATATCACCTCCGCCAAGCCCTTCTGGATATATCTTTTGCATGCAATATAACAAAATGAATATAACACCACTACCAACTATACTATCTGTCCAAGTAACTAATTGTACAAAAACACTTTCAAGAATGAGTAAAACGGCAAACGAAATTAAAATACAATCAGGAATTAACATATATAAGTAATCTGTAACTGAAATAATAAGAAGTAGCGAAAAAAGGGATAAAATGATAATAAGCTCTCGTTCTATTCCAATCATATACACGGTAAGAAGAAATATACTTCCTGTTATACATTCAAATGCTACATACATAATTGGAATTTTCCTCTTACAATTCGTACAACAGCCTCTTTGTATATAAAATGAAATGATGGGGATTAGTTCTTTTGGCCTTAGCACATATTTGCAATAATAACAATGTGAACGCGGGGTAATAATAGACGCACCTAATGGAACCCTCATCGCAACTAGCATAAAAAAAGAACCAAGCACCATCCCTGCTAACAGTGCATATAAATAAGTGAACATCCCTTCCTCTCCTTTCCCAAAAAACATAGCAAAAAAAGGAGAGAACTTCTACTTCATATTATCCTTTATTCTACTAAAAAGCAGGCCATTTTCTGGCCTGCTTTCCCCTCTTTTATACGATAAAATATACTGCTTTTAATGGTCCATGTACTCCGACAACAAGATTCATCTCAATGTCAGCCGAGTTACTTGGCCCTGTAATAAAGTTAATACAAGATGCCGCTGTCTCCCCATTTTCTACGCGTAAGTTCATATCCTGAACTGCTTGTGTAATACGAGGCACAAGTGTTTCACGTGGAATAATAGCAAAATATACAGTCGGTAAAAAGTGTAAAGAACGTCCTTGCCCTTTATGACTTTGTACAACAATTGTACCAGATTCAGCTAATGTATAATCACTAAATGCAATACCAATATTCGCTTTTTCAGCTAAACGCATATTTTCGTCTTTTCTCTCTGGATCCCATACGTTTACTTCAACGTCTCGCTTTGGAAGTTCTTCTTTAAATAAAGATGTTAAACCATATGCATCAAAACGCTCATCTGCTGATAATAAAATAGGTCCACCGCCGTTTTCCATGATTACTTTTTGAAGGTCTTCACCTAATCGGTCATTTGTCGTTTCTACTACAGTTGTATGAATGTTTGTACATTGCTTTTTAAACACTTCTAGTAATTCTTCTTGTGAACAATCTTTTAACGTTTCTATATTCACATTACTTTTCCATACTGGTCGCTCTACACCTTCTGTTTTACGCGCGCGCCCAAGTTCTTTTGCAATGTTATCTAGAAAGGCATCACGGTTTTGAATTAATCCTGTCATTATTTATCCCCGCCTTTCTTATGATCTTTATACCAATCACGGAATCGCTCTTTACTTGGAGCTGGGAATTCCCGAATATCCGTCCAGTTTTTAAGTGGTCCAACACCTTTTGATACACGATTACCAGATGTAAATGGACTCATTGCCGCTGGTGCCATTTTTGATCCCATTTTATATAAAGCAGCTGAAGAAGCACCCATACTAAACATTTTCATCGCTAGTTTTTCTGCAAGTGGTGCACGACCTTCTTGCTCAACAATAACTTGACGATGTTTTAATAATAAATCATGCAATGGAATTTTTACTGGACAAGCTTCTGTACATGCTCCGCATAAACTAGATGCATAAGGAAGCTCTTTGTAATCATCATATCCACCTAGAAGCGGTGTTAATACCGCACCGATTGGTCCTGAGTAAATCGATCCATATGAATGTCCACCAACGTGACGATATACAGGACATACATTAACACAAGCAGCGCAACGAATACATTGTAATACTGAACGGAATTCAGATCCCAGAATTTGAGAGCGACCATTATCAACAACAACTAAATGGAATTCTTCAGGTCCATCAACTTCCTCTTCTTGAATTGGTCCTGCTACTGTTACATAACTTGTTAATTTTTGACCTACTGCACTACGACATAGTAAACCAACTAAAACATCTAATTCTTCCATTGTCGGAACCATACGTTCCATACCCATTACCGCAATTTGTGTTTTCGGAATTGACATAACAAGATCTGCATTACCTTCATTCGTTACTAAACAAAGAGAGCCAGTATTTGCAACAGCAAAATTACAACCAGTTACACCAATTTCTGCATCCATAAATTTCTCACGAAGTTGTTTACGAACAAACTTTGTCATTTCATACGGGTCATCAGAATTTTCATAGCCTAGCTTTTCTTTAAATACATCGCGAATTTGCGTTCTATTTTTATGAAGTGCAGGTGCAATAATATGTGAAGGTGGATCGTTATCTACTTGCAAGATATACTCTCCTAAGTCACTCTCTAACACTTCACAGCCAATCTCTTCAAGCGCATGATTCATACTGATTTCTTCTGTTACCATCGACTTTGATTTTACTACTTTTTTCGCTTGTTTCTTTTTGGCAACGTCTTGAATATACTTTGCTGCTTCCTCTTTCGTCTTCGCAAAGTACACGTGTCCGCCTCTTTTTGATACATTTTCACTTAACTGCATTAAATAATAATCAAGATTTTCTAACGTATGTTGACGAATTTGTTCACCTAGTTCTCGCCACTCTTCCCAGTTTCCTAATTCATCTGCGGCTTTTAAGCGATTCGTATATAAACGCGTTTGTGCAGAAGAAACTGCTCCGCGCATAAACGAATCTTGAATTCCATCACCAACGCGATCATTAAATTTTTTCTCACTGATTTTCATAGACATAGCTTATGTTCCCCCTTCATGAGCGACTATTCAGTACCTCAGCAATATGCATTACTTTTACTTCTTTTCCTAAACGCTCAATACGTCCGCCAATGTTTAACAAACACCCACAATCTGCACCGATTAAATAATCTGCACCTGTTTCCATTACACTATCTACTTTTTCGTCTACCATTTGCTCAGAAATTGGAGTCATCTTAACTGAAAACGTTCCCCCAAACCCGCAACAATTTTGCACGTTTGGTAAATCTCTCACAGTTAATCCTTTTACATTTGATAATAAAATTCCTGGTGCTTCTTTTATTCCGAGCATACGTGTCATATGACATGATTTATGAATAGTAGCTATCCCTGGTAAACTTGCACCAACATCTGTAACTTTTAAAACATCTACAATAAACTGTGTAAATTCATAGGTTTTATCAGCAACTTTTTGTGCACGTTTAGCCCACTTTGGATCATCTTTGAAAACATGCGGATACTCATGAAACATTGTCGCACACGAACCAGATGGCGTAACGATATATTCTGCATCTTCGAAAGTTTCAATCATATGTTTCATCGCTTCTTTTGCTGCTTCTACATGGCCACTATTATAAGCAGGCTGGCCACAACAAACTTGTGCTTCTGGAAATTCAATTTCACAACCTAAACGCTCCAACACTTCAACTGTTGCTTTGCCGACATTTGTTTCGAACATATCGACTAAACAAGTAACAAATAAAGTAACTTTCATAACTATTACTCCCCCTTTTTACAACTTCGCCAACAAACATATGGTCATCAGATGACTGAGTAGAGAAGAAATAGGCTCAACCATGGCCTATCCTCTCCCTCTTCTAAAGAAAACGCTTACTTAATCTTTCTCTATTTTATCAGAAAATTAAATTTTTAAAAGATTAAATTACGAATTTATATCGTTTTTACCTGTGACAATATGTTCTACATTTGTTAAATGATCTAGCATTGCTTGCTGCGCTAATTCTACATCTTGTTTTAACACCGCATCATATATAACTTGATGCTCTTCTATAAGTCGTTCTGATGTCGTTTGTTCACCATATAAAATAATGCGTCTTGATTCACCAATCGTTTCAGCAATCATCTCTGAAACATGATTCATGAGTTCAAGCAAAATGTTATTATGCGAAGACTCTGCAATTCCCATATGGAATTGAAAATCGGCTTTTTCGCCAGCCTTTTCATCTCCAATGCTCTTTGCCATTTCATCTAACCAATGTTTCATATTTTGTAAATTATCTTCCGTACGTTTTGCCGCCGCTACTCGAACTGCCCCCACTTCAAGCACCTTTCGTACTTCTAATAAATTCAAAATATCTTCTTTCTTCATTAATAATCTATTGTTTAATGATTTCGTTAATGAAGAAGAATCGAAGTTCTTCACATATGTACCTTCTCCTTGTTTCATCTCAATTAAGCCCATCGCTCTTAGCGCACTTAGCGCTTCACGAACAGCAGATCTACCAACTTGAAACTGCTCAGCTAATTGATGCACAGGGAGTAGTTTGTCACCAGGTTTTAACGTACCATTTTTAATCATTGTTAAAATAGCTTCAGATACTTCTTCGTAAATTTTTTTCGGTTTAATAGATTTGTACTCCAGTTAAATCACCTCAGTATCTTCCAAACAACAATTGAAACGATTTATAAGAACTTTGCATCATAACTATTTTAGACCGAATTGATAAGAAGTACAAATGTTTTGTTCATAAAATAGTCAAATTTTCGATATTTATTACATATTAATTTATATTTTTACGTATAAAGTGAAACTTTAATCAGTAGGGGTTTTGTTCATCCCCCACTGATTATTAGCCCTCACCAATCGGGCTTTTACGGACAGCAGGGCCTCCACCTAACTTCTTTGCTTCCGTTGAATTTTGAGGTGAGGGTCTTACTGTCCGGCAAATAGCGGGATAAATATTTTCTTCAATATAAAGAACATGTCCTAAAAATTAGAACATGCCCCCCTCATCCTGTACATTCAGTTTAATAATAACCGTTGTTCCCTTATCTTTTTCACTTTCAATTTTCCAATGTCCACCATGTATATGAACAATTTGTTTCACAATAGCAAGGCCTAAACCTGTTCCACCGTGTTGACGACTTCTCGCTTTATCAACTCGGTAAAAGCGTTCCCCAAGATTCTCCAAATGCTCTATATCAATGCCAATTCCTGTATCTTTTATTTTCAATTCACAGTAATCATCGATTTGCTCTAAAGTTATAACGATATTTCCGTTTTGATTTGTATACCGTATCGCATTATCTAACACATTATGAAGCACTTGTTGCATACGATCCTCATCAATCATGACAATGATCTCTGGATTTAAATTGGTTGAAATATGAAGTTCCTTTTCTATAAACTTAATCTCATACGTATCTAATACGTCTTCAATCAGCTGTGAAAAAACGATAGGTTGCTTCTTTAACGGAAAGTGCTCACCTTCTAATTGTGCTAAGTCTAACAAGTCATGAACGAGACGCTGCATACGACCTGCTTCTTTATGAATTAGCTGCGTTACTTTTTCCTGCTGCGGTCCCTTGGCAACGCCATCTAAAATAGCCTCGCTATACCCTTTTATATAACTAAGTGGTGTTCTAAGTTCATGCGAAACATTTGCTAAAAATTCCTTACGCTTTACATCTTCTGTTTCTAATGAATTGGCCATTTTATTAAATGCTTTTCCTAGTCGTCCAATCTCATCCTCTGAAGAAACTGTAATCCGCTCCGAGAAATCTCCCGTAGCCAAATGATTTGCAACCCGTTCCATTTGCGAAAGTGGCTTCGTAATTGCAATTATAATTTTTCTTCCAACCCATATAGTAATTAAAATCATAGCAATTGCTAACGGTGCTAAAATAAGACCCATATCATAGATTAAATCTTTTATACTTTTTAAAGGAATATACGAATAGACAATTCCGACTAATTTTTTATTTTCCAATACAGGGATGACAACCCCCATAATATTACGGTCAAAATGTTCTTCATATCCTATTTTTGTCACAGTTTTCCCATCTAATAGCGTTTGCCTATCTCCTTCACTTATAAGGGAATGATGATGCACATCAAAAGGCAAACATGCACTTAAATCACGCGGATTAGACACGAAAATAACGTCTGAACTAGATATTTGATCAAACGATCTTACTTTCTCTTCAAAAGTTGATATTCCTTCGTGCTTATCATATTGGGCAGCAAGATTTTTTCCTTCCATTACTAATGAACCTTTTAAATTATCAACGTATAGTTTTTCATACGAGTATAAAGATACGAAATAAAGAAAGGACACTGTTACACATACTGCACATACTACTGTAAGCCAAAGTTTTTGTACCATTGTAAACATACGTTACACCTCGAATTTATAGCCTACACCCCAAACAGTTTGAATGTAGTTTCCACTTTCTCCAAGCTTCAAGCGCATCGTTTTCACGTGCGTATCTACTGTTCTTGTACTTCCGGCATAATCATATCCCCATACCTTTTCAAGTAATTGCTCCCGGCTAAATACTTGTCCTGTATGCTGGCAAAGAAAATATAGTAAATCAAACTCTTTTACAGTAAGAGAAATCGACTCACCATCCGCCTCGATTCTTCTACTTTTTTCATTGATAAGAATTGGTCCAAATTGAATCTCTTCTTGCTGTTCTTGTTTTGTATATCTTCTTAACACAGCTTCCATACGGGCAACTAATTCACCAGGACTAAACGGTTTTACAATATAGTCATCTGCTCCCATACGTAAACCGTTCACCCTATTCCACTCTTCACCTTTTGCGGTTAAAAATATAATCGGTACATCTGACGTTTTTCTAATTTCTTTACAAACTGAAAGTCCATCCATTTCTGGCATCATAATATCTAATACAACGAAATCATAATGATCCGTTTCTAGTTTTTTAAGAGCCTCTTTTCCATTCTCAGCTTCTCCCCACTCATATCCAAAGTTATCCAAATACATTCCAACAAGCTGCCTCATATCACTTTCATCATCTACAACTAGTACTCTATATTTATTCATTGTCCTTCCCTTCCCTCTCTATGAGTTGAAACGGTCCTTTTCCGACTTTAATTGTTTGTTTTATTTTCAAATTCTTCATATCCATAACGCACACTTCATCACTATCATAACTGGCTACATATCCTTCTGCTCCGCTCTCCAAAAATGCAAATGGATTTGATCCTACTTCTACAGAAGCTATTTCTTTATATGTGCTAATATCAAACTTTCTAAGTGTATTCGACCCATGACTTAATGCATATACGTACTTACTATCCTTCGTTATATTCACAGGCATAAATGGAGCATGTAAAGAACGTACCATTTCTCCATCCTGCAAAGAATATACTAACACTTTCTCATTTACTTGATTTCCATCACCATGTCCGCCAATCCATATTTCTTTCCCATCAGGACTAATCGTTGCTCCTGTTGATGCTGGTGGAATCATAAAGGATTGAACAACTTCTTTTTTCTTCGTATCAATTGTCGTTAGTTTCGTATCATAAAAGTTTAATACAGATAACCGATTATGATACTCTACCATCGTTATAGGTCCTTTGCCTGTTGAAACATTTCCTGTCTCTTTCCCATTTATCGTAAAGAACCTTACCTTTTGAACATTTTGATCGGCAGCAAATAATTGTTTTTTATCTTCTGATACGACCACATTTACAATGCCCTTTCCAGTTTTATATTTTCCCACTTGCCTTCCTTCCGTTAGTGAATATACATACATATATTCTAATTGCTTACCGTATACAAGTATTTCCTCACCATTTGGAAGCAGTGTGATTCCGGCCATTGGCTCATTTAGTTCCCATGTCGTGATTAACTTTTTATCTTTTTTATCAATAAAACTAATACTGCCTTCTTTTATATTCGTTGTTATAATAACATTTTTATCTTTAGCAATTGGTGTATACGAACTTCCTTGACACCCTACTAATAGAAATAAAAAACAGAGAAGAAAAACATACTTTCTCAAAAGATTCCCTCCATCTTCGGATGATTTCGTTATAATTGTAAAATAACAAATAAATGTGTGGAAAGTGTGAAATTTTCCTTTCTTACTCAATTTACATATATAATGTACAACAAATAGAATTTGAGGTGTGTCAATTATGCTATTTCCTGATTTAGCGAATAAAATTGTACGAGAAGTACGCAGACTAATTACAGAAAATATTATTATCATTAATATAGAAGGCGTTATTATCGCAAGTACAGATACAGAAAGAATTGGTCAATTTCATGAAGGTGCACTCCGCTGCGCCAAACAAAAGAAAACCGTCATCATTACAAAAGAAGATGAAAGGCGATTGCAAGGTGTAAAGGCTGGGATGAATCTTCCTTTATTATTTCATGATGAAGTAATTGGTGTCATTGGAATTACAGGAGAACCTGAAAATATTTCACGCTACGGCGAAATATTGCGTAAGATGACCGAATTATTAATTCATGAAAACTACTTTTTAGAGCAACTAGAACTTGAGCACCGTTCTTATGAAGCTTTTGTCTTTGATTGGCTTCAAAATACAGAGTGGTCCCCGAGTTTTCTTGATCGCGCCAAAACACTTGGCATTGATTTATATAAGAAAAAACAACTTATTTTGTTTTCTATTGGCAAAAATGACACGATGCTCCAGCGTAAAATATGGCAACACATACGTAATATTTTAACAAAAGAGCATCTATTTGTTCGTTGGGGAAATGATCGTTTTATTTTATTTACAGCAACGAGCTCCAAAGAGCAAACTTATCAATTTTTAAAACGGTTAAAACAAGACTGCGAAACTTTATTTTCTATTCCTTTATATATCGGGATTGGACAAACAGTTACCTCAAACAATATGAACATATGTTACGAACAAGCATTACGCGCTCTTTCTGTATCATTGGAAACGAAAAAAATTGTATTTAATGAAGATTTACGTTTAGAAATGTGTTTACAAGATATTTCTGCCGAAACGCGTGAACAATTTCTAGAGCGTACCATCGAAAACTTATTATCATTTCCTGAGCTTATGCATACTTTGCGCTTATTTATCGATTATAACCAATCTTATAAACAGACGGCTAAACAATTACATATACACATTAACACATTACATTACAGGCTAAAAAAGATTGAAGAACATACAGGACTTGATCCAAAACAATTCAAAGACTTAAACGTTTTATACTTCGCACTCCTCCTATTAGATGATCATACAAAAAAGAACGATAAAACAGATTAATCTTCAGATGATTACACATAGAAAGAATCCCTCGACTTTTTTATCATTATAATGAAAGCACTGTTACCACGTTGTTTATTATAACTAAACACGTTAACAGTTTGAGGGGGATTTCCAATGTTAGAAAAACAAATTATTCATTCATTCGTATCTATTGTTGGCGAAGATAATGTAGATACATCCAATATGGGGCGTTTAACTTATAGTTATGATGCCACTCCAAACTTCCAAGCAATGCCTGATGCAGTCATTGCTCCTCGTAATACAAATGAAGTAGCTGAAGTGTTAAAAGTATGTAACACTCACAAAATTCCTGTGTATGTGCGCGGGTCTGGAACAAATCTTTGCGCAGGAACATGTCCACTTGAAGGCGGTATCGTCCTTATTTTCCGCCATATGAACAATATTTTAGAAATTGATGAAGAAAACTTAACAATTACTGTACAAGCTGGTGTCATTACACTTGATATTATTAAAGCGGTAGAAGAAAAAGGTTTATTTTATCCACCAGATCCAAGCTCGATGAAAATTTCTACAATCGGCGGTAATATTAATGAAAACTCAGGTGGATTACGCGGTTTGAAATATGGCGTAACACGTGATTATGTAATGGGGCTTGAACTTGTCTTACCAAATGGCGATATTATTCGCACTGGTGGTAAATTAGCAAAAGATGTAGCTGGTTACGATTTAACTCGTTTATTTATCGGTTCTGAAGGAACACTTGGCGTGGTAACAGAAGCTATATTAAAACTTGTTCCTATGCCTGAAACAAAGAAAACAATGCTTGCATTATATGAAGATATTAATGAAGCTGCACGTGCTGTTTCTTCTATTATTGCAAATAAAATTATTCCAGCAACACTTGAGTTTTTAGACCAACCGACAATTGAAGTTGTAGAAGAGTTTGCACAAATCGGTTTACCAACTGACGTAAAAGCAATTTTATTAATCGAACAAGACGGCCCGCCCGAAGTAGTCAACCGAGATATTGAAAACATGGCTAACGTTTGCCGCTCTATGAATGCAGTTGATGTTCGCATTGCAAAAGATGAAACAGAAGCAGATGCGCTTCGTACTGCTCGCCGTAGTGCTCTATCAGCGCTCGCACGATTAAAACCTACTACAATATTAGAAGATGCGACTGTACCACGTTCACAAATCGCTCCAATGGTTGAAGCTATTAATGCCATTGCAAAAAAATATAATATTCCTATTTGTACGTTTGGACACGCTGGTGATGGTAACTTACATCCAACTTGTATGACAGATGCTCGTAATGCAGAAGAAATGCACCGAGCTGAACAAGCTTTTGCTGAAATATTTGCGAAAGCAATTGAACTTGGTGGCACAATTACTGGTGAACATGGTGTTGGTGCAATGAAAGCTCCATATTTAGAAATGAAATTAGGTAAAGAAGGTATTGCAGCTATGCAAGGAATAAAGCAAGCTTTCGATCCAAATAACATTATGAATCCTGGAAAAATGTTCGCGAAAGACACTCCAAAAAGAGTGGTGGTTGAGCGATGACCACATTAAATAAAGAAAATATTCAAAAAGAATTTAAAGAACGATTAAATGAAGATGAATTACTAAACTGTATGCGATGCGGTTTTTGTTTACCTACTTGTCCTACCTACATTCAATCCGGATATAAAGAGTCACATTCACCACGCGGACGTATCGCATTAATGAAAGCAGTCGTTGATGGTTTAATCGAACCAGATGAAGATGTTGAAAATACATTAAACGTTTGTCTTGGTTGCCGTGCTTGTGAGCCCGTTTGTCCATCTGGTGTAAATTATGGACATTTATTAGAAGAGGCTCGAGATATTATTAATCAAAATAAAAAATTCTCAATGCCAGTGAAAGCTGTTCGAAAAGTCGTTTTTGAAGGATTATTCCCCCATCAAAATCGAATGCGAACATTAACCGGGCTAATCGGATTTTATCAACGTTCTGGTTTACAAACGCTAACACATAAAACAGGTATTATGAAGTTATTCCCTGAAACACTTGCAACGATGGATCTCGTTTTACCAAAAGTCCCTAAAATGAAAGCAATGAAAGATCGTCCTTCATTTTTACCTGCAGAAAGTACAAAGAAAAAACAAGTTGCATTCTTCGCAGGCTGTTTAATGGATACGATGTTTTTAGAAACAAATAACGCAACGATGAAACTTCTTCAATTAGCTGGTTGTGATATTGTTATTCCGAAAACACAAAGTTGTTGCGGTGCATTGCATGGACATGCTGGTGAAAAGAGTGGAGCAAAAGAATTAGCAAAGCGAAATATAAAAGCATTCGAAGATTTAAACATCGACTATATTATTACGAATGCAGGAGGTTGCGGAGCTTACCTCGTAGACTATGATTATCTTTTAAAGGATGATCCGGATTGGGCTGAACGTGCTAAGCAGTTTGTTTCTAAGATTAAAGATATTACTGCTATACTAGTAGAACTAGACTTCCATAAGCGAACTGACTTACGACTCACGCCGCAGGTTATTACGTATCAAGACTCTTGTCATTTACGCAATGTTATGCGCACATCTTCTGAACCTCGTATGTTACTAGAGGCTATCCAAGGTGCAACATATCGAGAAATGAAAGATGCGGACCGCTGCTGTGGCTCTGCTGGTATTTACAATATTGTTCATTCAGAGTTATCAATGGAATTTCTAGATTACAAAATGGACCGTGTGCATGAAACAGACGCAGCAACCATTGTTACTGCAAATCCAGGTTGTTTATTACAAATGAAATTGGGCATTGAGCGAGAAGGGCTTTCTCATAAAATGAGAGGAATTCACATTGTGGATTTATTATTAGAAGCAATTGAAACTAACTCGTAATAACTCGTAACATACGTAATAATAGGAAAACGGCTATCTCCTTCGTCTATGTAAAGAGATAGCCGCTTTTTTGTCTGCTACAACATTAAAAATATGTTACTTTATTATAAAAAAGAACAACAGAAACATTACAGTTTTGTAAAAATCAATCCATTATATTCCTCAAAAAATCGCTCAAACCATTGATACAATAGGATTCTTCATTTTCTATTTAGGTAACTTTATCCAAAAACCCCCTCTTAAAACCAAGTATAAAAACACTATAAATTCCTTTTATACTCTATATTTCTCTTATTTTTGCTCCCTTCTTCTCTTAGGATAAATTAGGTAATTTTAAAGTCTATGAATTTTTTTCCATCTTTTTTCTCGCAAATTATATGCTACGATGAATTTGTCAGTCAGACAGGCTGTCAAAAACAAATCGTGTGAAAACAAATTAAAACTTTATATAGGGGGACACACATCATGAAAAAGCGTGTTTTATTATCTGTAGCTGCTGCAACAGCTCTTACTTTAGGAGTATCTTCTCTAGATGCACAAGCTGCAACAGTACAACCATCTAACATAAAGGTTCAAAATATTCAGCATTCAAAAGTGATGATGAAGCAAATGAGCCAACAAGAACTACAAGCATTCTTACAATCTATGGGAGTTGAATCATTAGCACAATGGCAACAAGGAAACTTCCAACCAAACTGCTTCATTCCTGGTCAACAACCTACTGAAAATGTTGTAACTGAGCAACCAACAGCTAAGCCAGAAACTCAAAAGCCTGCTGAGCAAAAACCTGCCGAGCAAAAGCCTGCTGAAGAAGTTCAAAAACCAGAAGCTCAAAAGCCTGCTGAAAACAACAATACGCAAAAACCTGCTGAACAAAAACCAGCTGAGCAAAAGCCTGCTGAAGAAGCAAAATCTTTAAGCGAGTTCGAACAACGTGTTGTTGAATTAACAAACGCTGAGCGTGCAAAACAAGGTTTACCAGCACTAAAAATCGATACTGAATTAAGCAAAGTAGCACGTATTAAGTCTGAAGACATGCAAAAAAACAACTACTTTGATCATAACAGCCCTACATACGGGTCTCCGTTTGACATGATGAAGAAATTTGGTATTTCTTATACATCTGCAGGTGAAAACATCGCTCAAGGCCAACGTACACCTGAAGAAGTGGTACAAGCTTGGATGAACAGCGCTGGACACCGTGCAAACATCTTAAATAACGGCTTCACTCACATCGGTGTTGGTTATGTAGAAAGCGGCAACTACTGGACACAACAATTTATTACAAAGTAAATAGATTAAAAGAGTCTTCTCATAATGAGAAGACTCTTTTTTAAGTTTCATAACTTTCTATTATGTATGAATAGAAAATATATAACATAAATAGCATAGATCCACAGCTTATTACACTAAGCAATACATAAAATCCCCACTCTAAGTTCAAAAACACTGAAAACAATATGCCACATGCCATCACTTGAAAAATCCGTCTACTTACTAAACGAATTTTTTGTAATTTAATTGGGTCTTTTTCTTTGCCTTTTATTTTCTTAAATTCTTTACTCAGCATAAAAAGAAACATACTAATCCCAATCGTTAATCCTGTTTGAAAGGATATCAAATCCTCAAAATTAATAAAGAGGATAAGCATATGAATAAACAACATAAATAACGTAATTTTCTTTATAAATCCGTCTATAATACCATGCTCTCTTTCATTAAACTTAAATATATTATGTGAAATAATATACAAAAATCCATATGAAAAAATAATAAAACAAGGAATAAATGCTACAACAACTTGTTTACTCATAAACTCGTTTGGCTCACCATTTACATTCCAATGTACTGCCATACGAGTTGGTAAATAGGGATAGAGACATAGAGTAACTAAAAGACAAGCGAAAAATATTCCAAGTACATACTTATATTTGATCAAGTGATTCTCACCTCTCTTTTCTCTTAACGGCTTCGCTCCTTTTAGAGAAATCCCTGCAAAAATCTACTTTTTTCAAATTAAAACTTATACTTTACGCATTTTCTTTTTGAAATTCTCTTATTTTATTATCTAACTTTGTAGGAAACGGCACATCAACTTCAATCGCTTCTTTCGTAATTGGATGCAAGAAATTTATCTTCATCGCATGCAATGCTTGACTGGACATATATTTTGTTTGTCCACCATATAATACATCCCCAACTAGTGGATTACCATTATGGCTCATATGAACACGAATTTGATGCGTTCTACCCGTTTCTAATTGTAACGTTACGAAAGTCGTGTTTTGCTTCTTAAAATACTTTTCTACTTTATAATATGTGATAGCTTGGTCACCTTTTGGAGAAATACGACGCCTTGTAGCATGATGGCGATCCCTTCCAATAGCAGCATCAATCGTTCCTTGTTTCCCCTTTACTTTCCCTTCAACGAGCGCTGCGTACGTCCTTTTAATTTTTCGTTCCATTAATAAACGATCCATAATTGCACCAGCAATTCTATGCTTAGCAAATACGACACCACCTGTCGTATCTTTATCTAAACGATGAATATGACGCACCTTCGCCTCTAAACCTTGCATTTGAAAATGAAAAGCAACAAGATTTGCAAGCGTCCCGGTTCCACCTTTTTCAGCAGGATGTGTGTCCATTTTCTCTGGTTTATTTACGATGAGTACGTGATCATCTTCGTATACTACATGCAATTCACCATATTCTGGATCCACACCGTACTCTTCCTCCGCAAACATATGAACTTGTAACTTATCGTTCTCTTTTAAAAGCTCATTCCATCTTCTTTGTTCTCCGTTAACCGTAACACCTTTTTCCATACGAAGCTGATGTAATAGCTTTTTCGGTATTTCCCATTCTACTTTTAATACCGATTCAATACTTATACCATTCCATTTAGCTGGAACGGTAATTTCACACCATTCGCCCTTTTTCTTTGTTTCCATACTGTTTATCACCTTATTTCTATTGATTCTCTCATTGTAACGGAAAACACACTTTGGTGCACCGTCAAAAATAGAGGACAGTCTTATAATAGACTGCCCCTCAAGCTCTAAGTCTTTTCATTTCTAACAATACTTCTTCAGCTTTTTGTTCATACGATAAATCTTTAAAGAAATCCGCCAACCTTTTATAGTCATTGTAAGCATCTAATAAATCGTCCATCCTTTCTATTTTCATCACTTGTTGTTTTTGTTTCATTTTTACTGGATAACGATAACCTGATACTTCTTGTATTTTGTAATACTCATCCTCTACTTGAACGACCTTTACAAGTTCTTCCTCCTCTGCATCCATCGTATACCCGTCAAATTCTCTAAGTAGTTCATAAATGATATGAGTCCATTCATCTTTTGGATAAAATCCCTTTTCTAACCGATAACCGACAATGCGATACATATGCCCATCGTTTTCTGCAAACTGTACTGTATCATTTAACTTAAACTTAAAATAACGAAACATTGCCTTCACCTACTTGTATGTAATGTTCTTATCACATACTATTTGCAAAATGTAGGTCTTGCTATTCATAAAAAAATGCTCATCAATATGATGAGCATTTTTTTACGATGATTTTTCTCGTTTTTTTCGAAATGGTAACCACCAATTCCAGTCTCCAAATAACTTCATTAAGCTTGGAACGAGCATAAGACGAATAATTGTTGCATCAAGAAATATTGCTAATGCCACGCCAAGCCCCATCTGCTTTACTGGTAAAATATCAGTAAATGCGAATGCACCCGTTACAACAATCATAATTAATGCAGCTGATGTAATGATTCTACTTGTTGAAACGAGCCCTTCTAACGTTGCTTGATCGTTATCTCCTGTTTCTTCATAGAGCTCGTGAATACGTGAAATAAGAAATACTTCATAATCCATACTAAGCCCAAATACGAGGCCAAAAATGAAGATTGGTAAGACAAACAGAACCGGACTCGCTTCTAAACCGAAATGACCACCTTCAAATAACCAAACAACAATTCCAATGGTTGCACTCAAACTAAGTATATTCATAATAATTGCCTTAATTGGAATGAGTATAGATCGGAATGCAAATAATAATATAACAAAGGTCGATCCAAATATAACAGACATACCAATTACAACTTTATCTTTAATTTCATCTTCTAATTCTTGTTGAAACGTCGTCATTCCGCCTAGATAATACGTAACATTCGTTTCTTTATAGTTCTTTTTAAAGTCACGCACCCACTGTTTTGCAGTCTCTGTACGTGGTTTTGTTTTCAAAAAAACTTCTATCATCGTCTTATTCCCTTTTGTGTATGCTTCAAATACAGGAGTTAGTTTTGCTGCTTCTGGCGACTGCAATATTCCAGCAACTTGATCTGCTTTCATTCCAGTTAACCCGTCGTATAAACTTCTTACTTCATGTACTTTTTTATCATCTTTTAACGTTTGAACGACTTCTTCTATCTTTTGTAGACTTTCTTTTTCTTTCATATCTTTTTTCGTCTCTACAACTAACGTAACATCAGCGTGTGTTTTGACAGTTTTATTAAATGCTTCTTCATACTTTTCATATGCAATCCTTGTATCACTCTTTTCAGGTAAAGCTTCAACACTAGGGAACTGCAAATTAGCTGTACGTAACGGTAATAAGCAAATAACAATAAATGTTGTAACAACAACAATCATTGCAATTGGATGTTTCATCACAAATTGTGCAAATTTACGCCATGCTTTTGCCGGCGTATGTGCTACTTGATTCTTTTTTAATATTTTTTTACCGATTAACGATAATAACGCTGGAAGAAGTGTGAGTGAGAATAAAATACTCATAATCACAACAATCATTCCGCTAATTGCGACAGATTGAATATAATCTATCTTAAAGAAAAACAAACCGGATAACCCAACAAATACGCATAATCCTGAAAATACAATTGCACGTCCTGCCGTCTGATATGTAATTGCTATCGCTTCTTTTACCGTTCGTTTAGCAACTTCCTCTCGAAAACGGTTCACAAATAATAGCGCAAAATCAATAGATAGTGCAAGTCCAATCATCGGTGCAACGTTTAACACGAAAATAGATAGTTCTTTATCCACACCGATGAAATACAATATACCCATCGTGCTAATAACACTAAGCGCTCCATTCAAAATCGGTAAAATTGATGCCAAAAGGCTACCAAACGAAAATAGTAATACAAGAAACGCAATTGGTAATCCAATCATTTCTGCTACTTTTAAATCATTTTGCGTTCTTTCATTAATCTCTTGATTAATTTTCGGAAATCCTGTAGGTGTTACTTTTAATGCTACATTACTTTCTTTCTCAATCTCATTAGCAAATTGTAATGTCTTTTCCATTCTTTCTTTATTTGTTTTCCCGGAAAATAAAATTGTTGCATAACCGATGTCATCTTGTAGCATTTCTTTATTTTGGATTGGGTGATGGAAAGATTCATAGTTCTCTTTCTCTTGAACATTCTTTACAATTTCATCTATTCGCTTTTTAAATTCCTCATGCGAAGCATCTTTATTTTTCTCAAAAACGAGCAGAAGCGTATCTTGAGACTTCTTAAAATCTTTATCTAAAATTTCTTTTGTTTTTTGATAGTCTCCTTCCGTTTGGAAACCGTCACCACCTAATACTCCCGGTAGCTTTGGAGCAAAAATCCCAAGTGCGATTGCAAGCAACAGTAACGCTACAATTACTGTATAACGAAATTGATACAAAAAAGCTCCTAACTTCCCCCACTTATCAACTTTATGAACAGTTGTCTTCACACATTTTCACCTACTTTAAATAATTCAATTGTCACTTATACTGTATCATATCTTTATACAAACAAAAAACGCCTAGGAACACTATAATGATAGTTTTTCCAGGCGTTTTTTCTATCTCTCTTTATTAAGCCCCAATCTCTCAGTAAGTAAACGATGATAGTAAATAGCGATAACTAACAAAATACCACCTACGCAGTAACCAGCTAAAATATCAGTTGGGTAATGTACATCTAAAATGACTCTACTTAATCCAATCGATAGGATTACTATACCCATCAAAATCGTTATGACACATTTCCCAGCTATGCTTTTCAAATTAGCAGCAATGATATAAGCAAGAAATCCAAATGTCATAATCGATAGCATTGCATGTCCACTAGGAAAACTATATCCAAGTGCATCTAACGCTTCATTTAATGACGGACGTTCTCTCTTTACAATCTCTTTTATCCCTTTATTCACAAGATGTGTTATTAAAATTCCCATTGGATACACAATCATCGCAGCATAATAACGCTTCTTCCAAAAAACAAGCAAACTTATAACGAGCGTAGCAGCTATCCCAATTGCTGACCCCAATTTTGTAAAGTACGAGAAAAATGTAAGGGAACTTTCCGTTTGTAGCCCTTTTACTAATCCGCGGACATATGTATCCATTACTGTAACGCCACCTGCATGTACGCGCCAAGCAACAATACTAAATACAGCAAATAATAAACCGATACATATTACCTCATACTGATGTAACTTCTTCTTCAAACGATTTCCTCCTACTATGAAAAAATGCGATTTCTACTTTAGAAACCGCATTTTCTTACTTATTTACCTTTTGTTTTTAGCTCTGTCCAGTAACGATCATAGTCTTTTAACTTATCGTCTACATCAACAAGCCATTCTGTACGATCTAACTCTTCTTTCGTTAAGAAAATCATGTGATTATCACGGTATTCTTTACTATGAAGAGGATGAGCTTTTTCATTTGGATTACTGTAACCAATTGACTCGTAGTTTTTCACACTTACTTTTTCATCAAGTAAGTAGTTCATAAACTTCTCAGCAAGCTCTTTATGTTTTGCACCCTTTGGAATTGCTAACGTATCAGCCCAAATTGTGCCGCCTTCTTTTGGTACAACGTATTCTACATCTTTATTATCTTTTGCGATAAATGCTGCATCTCCAGACCAAACTGTTCCGATCCAAGCATCTTCTGTAATGAATTTTTGTTTAATGTTATCTGTATCAAATGCTAATAAGTTTGGAAGCAGCTTCTTTAAATCATCTGCTGCTGTCTTTAACTCTGCATCTTCTTTTGTACTGTTTGAGAACCCGTGCTTCTTAAGACCCACTCCTAATACTTCACGAGAATCGTTTAATAACGTTACATGTCCTTTATATTTCTCATTCCATAAGTCAGCCCAGCTTGTAGGTGCTTCTTTCACATACTTTTTATTGTATGCAATCCCTGTTACACCCCAAGTGTACACTAAAGAATATTTATTCTCTGGATCAAACGCAGGTGTTTTGAAATTAGAAACCATGTTTTCGATATTTGGGATATTCTTTTTATCTAACGGCGCTAATAAATCCATTTTTGCCATTGTTTTAACCATGTAATCAGATGGTTGAATTAAATCATACTTTGCGCCACCAGCTTGTAATTTCGCAAGCATTTCTTCGTTACTTGCGTACTTATCATAGTTAATTTTCACATTATACTTCTTTTCAAAATCTCTTAGCACTTGCTCATCAAAATTGTCAGCCCAGCTATAAATATTTAATTCTTCTTTCTTTTCACCACAACCAGCAAGCACACCAGCAACAAGGCTAAAGCTAATTGCTGCGCCAGCTATTCTTTTCATTAATTTCATCGGTTTATTACCCCCTCGTACTTTCTATATCGTTCGTATTATAAAGGAAGGTGTCCTCCAGAGTTTTCTTCACCATCTGCACCTTTGTTACGGAAGATTTCAGATAGAACCATTAATCCTACGATAGCAACAATTAAAATTGTAGAAAGAGCATTAATTTCTGGTGATACTCCGCGCTTAACCATACTGTAAATGTATAATGGCAATGTTGTTGATCCTGGTCCTGATACGAAGAAACTAATTACAAAATCATCAATTGATAATGTGAATGTTAATAATGCTGCTGAAATAACTCCCGGTGCAATTGCTGGGAACGTTACAAAACGAAACGTTTGCCAAGGCGTTGCTCCTAAATCATTTGCAGCTTCTTCTAAGTCACGTCCCATACTTGAAAGACGCGCAGCTAAAATAACAACAACAAACGAAATACTAAATGTAATATGTGCAATAATAATCGTTGTTTGTCCAAGTTCCATTCCTAGCTGACTGAAAAGAATTAGTAAAGATAATCCCATTAAAATATCAGGAATTAAAATTGGTAAATATACAAGGCCATTAATAGCCCCTTCGAAACGATATTTATAACGATGTAAAGCAATCGCAAAGAATACACCAAGTACCGTTGTCACAATCGTTGTTATAACTGCAATCGTAATACTATTTACAAATGCATCAATAACATCTTGTTTTTGAAATAAATCTGTATACCAATGGAATGTAAAACCTTCCCACTCCGCATTAATGCGAGAGTCGTTGAAAGAATAGACCATTAAAACCATCATTGGAAAATACAAGAATAACAAAATTAACCAAGAATAAGAAACTAAAAACTTCTTCATCTTTGCCTATTCCCCTCCGTTCTCATTATATTTATATACTTTCGTTGCACGATAATATAAGTAAATTAACAGAACAGAGAATAGAACAACGATAATCGATAACGCAGATCCAAACGGCCAGTCACGTGCACCTAAGAATTGGTTTTGAATAACGTTTCCGATTAATGCTACTTTCGATCCGCCCATCACGTCTGATACAACAAACATTCCGATAGAAGAAACGAATACTAAAATAGAACCAGTCGCAATTCCTGACATTGTCATCGGCACTGTTATATTCCAAAATGCCTTTATTGGTGTTGCTCCTAAATCATAAGCCGCTTCTAGCTTACGCTTATCCAGCTGCTCAATTGCTGCATACACTGGTAAAATCATAAATGGTAATAAAGAATAGACCATTCCGAGTATTACAGAAGGCGTATTATATAATAAATTTAATGGTTCACTAATAATGCCGAGTTTTAATAACAACGTATTCACAAGACCTTGTGAACGTAAAATAACAATCCATGCGTATGAACGAACAAGAAAGTTAATCCAAAACGGGATCGTTGCCAATAATAAAAGAATAGAACGATATTTGCGGTCAACAATTGTAATTGTATACGCAAATGGATAACCAATTAATAAACATATTACTGTAGTAATAACTGCAATCTTAACAGTTTCCCATAACGTTCCTAAGTACAATGGATCAAACACACGGGATATATTCTCCAGCGTAAATTGCATTTCTACTGTCCCGTAAGCTCCGCGCTGCATGAAGGCGAATCCTAATACGAATACGAGCGGGATTAGGAAGAAAATTAACAGCCACGCGACTGTAGGTAGTGCGAGTAATTTCCCTTTTTTCAATTTAAGGTCACCTCGTCCTCTTGCTCCCAGCCTACATATACATTATCTCCAATGCTCCACTGCACTGCCTCTTCAGCAGTTTGATATGCCATTAGTAATTCTGATGTTTTCTCATCACGTACATAAAGCTTCTCCATATTTCCGACAAACTCGATATCTTCAATATGTCCAAGATGGTATTCTTTTAAAATTGGTTCTTCAACCGAACGTACTTTCACATTTTCAGGGCGAATTGCTACATAGCCTTCCCCATTTTTCACAATATTATTTTCACCGATGAATGTCGCAACGAACAATGTTTTCGGCTTATTATAAATTTCTTTCGGCGTTCCAATTTGTTCGATATGTCCTTTATTCATAACGACGATACGATCGCTCATGCTCATTGCTTCTTCTTGATCGTGCGTTACGTATATAAACGTAATTCCTAAATTACGTTGTAAGTTTTTCAATTCACGTTGCAAGTCTTTTCGTAACTTAAAGTCAAGCGCTCCAAGTGGCTCATCTAATAGTAATACACGCGGATTATTTACAATCGCTCTTGCAATTGCAACACGCTGCTGTTGTCCACCAGAAAGCTTAGCAGGTTTACGATTACGGAACTCAAGTAACTGCGTTAAACGCATTGCCTCTTCAGCACGCTCTTTCTGCTCTGCTGCTGATACTTTCTGCATTTTCATACCAAAACAAATATTCTTCTCTACTGTCATATGTGGGAATAGTGCGTAATGTTGGAACACTAGGTTCATATGACGCTTATATGGCGGCAAATCGTTAATTCTTTCATCATCTAATAAAAGATTCCCTTTAGTTGGAGTTTCAAATCCTGCGATCATACGAAGTAAAGTCGTTTTCCCGCAGCCACTCGGCCCTAAAATTGTTAAAAACTCTCCCTCTTTAATATCTAAAGAAAGAGGTGGGATAATCACTTGATTTCCAAAATGTTTTTCAACTGCTTCAACTTTAATAATCTTTTTCATTTTCCCGTCCTATCTACCTTAAATTTTAAATTTTTATATTCATGAATAAATATTTATGTTCTATAGACTATTTTTTGTTTCGATCCAAACAAAAATGGTTATTTAGCAAGCGTTCGTTTCTATCCTTTATGTAGTATGTTTGATTCATTTTCGCATGATACATAACGTCGAACAGAAAAACCCCTTCCATTGCGAAGGGGCTATTATCATACGGCTACGCCTACTGATAAACACCATCATCATTTTAACAACTTTCGTATGAATTTTAAAGCACTTTTTGTAGAAGAGTAACGAATTTTCATGTCGAATGCTGTAGATTGGGCTAAAATGCTTTTATAATGTGAAAAAGTCCGAAAACTTTCTTCCCCATGATAACCCCCTAATCCACTACTTCCAACACCCCCAAAAGGTAAATATGGCGTGGCAAGATGGTAGACAACATCATTAATACAGCCTCCACCATATGAAATATTACTCGTCACTTTCTTTTGTACTTCTTTATCTTCCGAAAATACATATAACGCTAACGGCTTCGGATGTTGCTGGATTGTGCCAATTACATCTTCTATATTGTCGTACTCTATGATTGGTAAAATCGGACCAAAAATTTCATCTTCCATAACAGCATCTTGCCATGTAATATCCGTTAGCACTGTCGGTTCAATATGTAATGTATCTTTCTTATAGTTTCCACCAATTACGACTTGACCATCTTGTAAAAATCCACATAATCGTTCAAAATGACGCTCACTTACAATACGCACGTAATTTTCATTTTGCAAAGGTTCTTTACTATACTGCTCTGTGATTTCATGTCGCAGTGCCTCAACTAGCTGTTCTTTCACGGAAGAATGCACGTACATATAATCAGGCGCTACACATGTCTGCCCTGCATTTAAAAACTTACCCCAAACAATTCTTCTTGCTGTCATCTCTATCTTTGCATCTTTATGTACAATACAAGGACTTTTTCCGCCAAGTTCTAACGTAAGCGGCGTCAACTGTTTCGCTGCTGCTTCCATTACAACTTTTCCTACGCCAACACTACCAGTAAAGAAAATATAATCAATTGGTTCCCTCAGCAAAGATGTACTCTCTTCAACGCCACCTTCTACTACCGCTACAAGCTCTTCTGGGAATAATTCACCTAACATTCTCTTAAGCACTTTTGAAACGCTTGGCGTTAACTCTGACGGCTTTAAAACGATTGTATTTCCAGCTGCAAGTGCTCCTACAAGTGGTGCAATTGCTAATTGAAAAGGATAGTTCCACGGTGCAATAATAAGCGTCACACCATACGGCTCTGGCACTACTTTTCCTTTTGATCCAAAATGAGTGAGTGCTGTTCGAACTCGCTTCGGTTTACTCCACGATGACATATGTTTCAATTGAAAGGAAATTTCTTTTAATACATATCCAACTTCCGTTGTAAACGACTCGTGAACTGACTTATTTAAATCTAATTTCAATGCCTGAAATATTTCTTCTTCAAAACGCTGAATGCCTTCATAAAGCTTCTTCAAATTATTCTTTCTCATTTCGATGCTTCTCGTATGCCCTTTTAAAAAATATTCCTTTTGCCTACTTACAATAGAGGAAATACTCATTCACTCACCTTCTCCCACTATTTTTATCCAATTCTTTCATTATTTATATAGACTTCATATATAACAAATTTCTATTCTTAAAGTTACATTATATATGACTTTTTCAGCTATATAAAATTCATTGCTCACAAAAAAACTACCGAAAGAAAATCTCTCGGTAGTTTTACTGTATTAACGATATAAACGAACAGCACCTGCAGAATTATCATCAGCTTGTCCTACTACTTCAAACTTCAGACCAAGCTTCGGTAAAATACGTCCTGCATCTGGAATCTGTTGATTAATATACGTTTTCGAATCATCAAATTTTGGTACACCAGCTAAGCCATCATACGTATACGTTCCACGCGTTGGAGATACAACTTTCCAAGCTGGCGTTTTATCGAATGAGAATGCCGCATCAGCGATTTGGAATCGTGTACTACTATCAATTGTCGGTTTACCATTTAAAGTTCCTACAATTGCTTCTGGATGAGAATCAACTACACCAAGGAAACCATGTCCTGGATGTAAACCAACCCAGTTATCTGCGTAAGCTGAGTCTGCATACCATACAACCATACCTGAGTTATATTCTGGACCGCGAGCAAATTTCAATGCGCTATCTGATCCAGTATGGTTTCTCCACTCTACGTAGTAATTATGTTTTTTCTTCTCTGTTCCGCTAGATACAACGAAACCATCTAATTTTAATTGTGGTGTACCTTCTGCATCATCAGAGAATACTACTTTACCATCCACTGTTAATGAAGCATTATCAAGTAAGAAACCATTTAATGCTAAACCACCATCCGTAATGTACTCAAACGTTAATTTTACTTTTTTACCTTTGAATTGACTTAAATCATATGATTTGTCAATCCATTTTCCATTTGTCGAATCTGCATTTCCATTATTTGCTTTCTCGCCAAGTCTTTCAATTAACGTTTTTTGACCATCTTCTGTTACAGCATGTACTTCAAGGAAATCATACTCTGCTTCGATTTCATATAACGATTTGAAATCAAATTTCGCATTCGTTGCATTCGTTAAATCGAACAGTGGTGTTTCTAACGTTGTATGAAGATTGTCACCTTTTGTACTGTAGTAATACTGTTTACCAAATGCTGGTGCAATTGTTTTTACATCTTTATCTGGTAAGTTAACACGAATCATACCTGGACGGTTAGATTTCGTAACACTTTGGTCTAAATATGTTGCTAGACCGATACCTTTATTTAATTTCTCGTAATCTACTTCTACGATATTTGCCCAGTTACCACCGATTGTTTTTTGGAAAAACTCTTTATTTTGTGGTGAGAAACTCGTCGGTGTTGTTCCAGCGATTTTACCCGCCCAGCTGCCGCCACTCATAACAGACCAAGCTTGAATTGGCTCACCATGACCCGTATAGTCTGTATCATACTCATCTGGAAGACCTAAATCATGACCATATTCATGCGCGAATACACCAACTGCGCCATCTTCTGGTTCAATTGTGTAGTCGAATGCCGCCATCTTTCCGCCCCAATATGGAACTTTCGCTTGTGTACCTTCAATTGCGAATGGTTTTGGTCCAACTGTCCAGCGATGTGACCAAATTGCATCATCGCCTAATTTACCACCGCCAGCTTCTTGTCCAACACCCGCATGAATAATCATTAAATGATCGATTAAACCGTCAGGTTGATTTTGATTTCCATCACCATTTACATCGTATTGATCGAACTGATCAAACTGTGATAAATCAAGACCGCTATCTACAGCTGCCTTTAATGCATCTTTTACTAGATCACGTGGTCCTTTTGGTCCTTTATTATCATGACCTGTAGCAGCATCTGCACCGTAATCAGCAGCTTTACCAGGAACTGTTAACCATTTTGTAACTGTCCCGTCTACTGTATAACTACCGCCAGATTGCTCTTCGTAATATTGTTTAAATGTTTCGATTTTACTACCATCCTCTAATGCGAATGGCTCATTACCAAATAACATTTTTTCATAATGTTCTTTGTTAAAATCGTCAGTATACATATAACCAGGTTCTTTATCAATATTGTTATGTTTAAAGTCAGCGTACTCTACAAGTAAAACGAGTACTTTATCTTTACGAACTTCACCGTTATATTCTTTTCCCTTTGCTGGAGAAGTTGGTACTTTACCATTTAGACCACCCTTAACTGGGCCTGTCGCTGCAGGTGTCCCTGTTGCTGGCTGATTTAGTTTTTCTTTCGTGTCTGCTTTCGCATCTTTCACTTTCTTTAAAAAGTCAGATGCTTCTTTCGTAAGTTGATCCCCATTTGTTGCTTCTTTCCCAGGATTTTCACCCTTTTTGTTCTCTACATACTTTTCAACAGCTTTCTTTGTTTCTTTCTCTGAAGCTGAAGAATCAATTACCCCACGTTTTTTCAGTGCATCCGCTAAACGTTCTTCTGGAATTAAATGATCATCGACTGGGCTCGTAGCTGTCTTATTCACAGGTGTTTCAGCATATGCAGATTGAGTGCCAGCTCCGAATGAAAGGCCTAATACAGCTGTTAAAGCGATTGATGACAAAACTTTGAACGGTTTCTTGTTCATCCCATATTTCCTCCCCTAATAAATAATATGTATTACAAATTGAATTTTATTAAAAATTCAATATTTTTTCAATATTTAGTCATATTATGTAATGTTTTTAATATATTTGTAAAAATTTCATAGTTAGCATACGAATATATCACAATTCAACAATGTTTTCTGAAAATATTGAAAGTTTTTATCGAACAATTTATAATTTCCATAGAGGGAGTTTAATGGGGATTTTATCTTTGTTTCATCTACAAAATATTTGATAATTCACTATATAAAACACAAAATCCGATTGCATTATCATGTATTCTGTAGCAGCAATTATGACCGATAATTAGGGAGGAATTACATTTGTACAAAGATAAGACAGACGCACTGGATCAAGAATGGATTGATTTAATACTTGAAGCTCTAGATGCCGGTATCGCCATGCAAGACATTGAGCAATTTTTCCAACGTATGAAGCCATCCAGTCAGGCTCAATAGGTTTGTTCTTTTTAACGAAGTTTATGTTATAATAATGACATCATAAGACAACTACATATTGATAGAAAGGTGCGCAAATATGATTGGAGAACGTATAAAACGCCTTCGTTTACAAAAAGGGATTTCATTAACTGAACTTGCCGAAAAAGCTGGCGTTGCTAAATCTTACATTAGTTCTATAGAACGAAATTTACAAAAAAACCCTTCCATTCAGTTTCTTGAAAAAATCGCAGCAGTTCTACAAATTCCAGTTGATACTTTACTTCATGATGAAACAACAAAGGAAACTAACCTAGACTCCGAATGGACACAACTCGTTAAAGATGCAATGAACTCTGGTGTCTCCAAAGAACAATTTCGTGAATTTCTTGAATTTACAAAGTGGAAGCAAAATCAAAAATAATAATAGAAAGAAGTGCTTACAACCAGCACTTCTTTTTCTTTATAAAAAAAAGCGGGAATACCCGCTTTTTTATTATTTTTCTTCCCCAGCTTCTTGGTTAGCATTGAATGTCCATTCTAAATTCAATGTATCACCTTGGAAGATATTTTGGTCTTTTCCATCATCTACAAATTCAAATTGCACCCATAGATAATCCTCTGTACCAGCTGCTAATCCACCCTTTTCTCCCCACTCAGGAGCAAAGATGTCTTTAGCTAAAAGATCTGGATCCACATTTTGTAAGTCTGCTAAAGTTGTTTCGTATACAGGCTCACTTTGTTTATCCCAGTTCCAAAGGAATTTTACTTTAACGTGCTTACCAAAGTCTTCACCAGCATTATCACCTTTTGCATCTTTAACAGTATACTTTGTTGCTAATTTAACGTCTTTAATAGTTAACGAACCGCTGTTTTGTAATAAGAACTCTTTCTTAACAGAATCCCCTGGTTTTAAATCTTTAATATCTACAAGCGTCTTAGGGTTTAATGTAAGGTCTAACGTCCCAGCTGCAAATGTATTGTTTGATACTTCTTTATCGCTAAAGAATGCAAATGTTCCTCCACCAATTAAAGCTAACCCCAATGCTGCTGATGCAACTCCCATACCTAATTTCTTTTTCAGACTCACAATCAATTCCCCCTAGCTTTTTTTTATATTTTTATCACTTATTTTTCAATAAGAGATGTAAAGAAAACTATATTAGCTTAGCTAATATGTGTTCTTTTTTAAAAACCTTATGTTCATTATAACGAACAAACCTATATAAACACAACACATATTTATTAATATTTTCAGTTATTTTTATTTCTCAATATTATTTAGACTTTTCAGAAAAACGAATGATAATTTATATCTTTTTTCACACTCAAATCATTTAATACTATAAGAAAAAGCAAAACAAAGAGGTGAGGGCTAACTTTCCCTCACACTCGTATAAATATTACTAGTCTTGCTTATTCGTTCACACTCTCTTACACCACATTCTTGTTTTCCGGCTGTTTCACTAAAGCAGTTACTCCGCTTTCTTCTGCTCTTCTACTTTCTTTTGTTCTTCTACTTTCTTCTGTTCTTCTACTTTCTTTTGTTCTTCTGCTTTCTTCTGTTCTTCTACTTTCTTTTGTTCTTCTGCTTTCTTCTGTTCTTCTGCTTTCTTCTGTTCTTCTACTTTCTTTTGTTCTTCTGCTTTCTTCTGTTCTTCTGCTTTCTTCTGTTCTTCTACTTTCTTTTGTTCTTCTGCTTTCTTCTGTTCTTCTGCTTTCTTCTGTTCTTCTACTTTCTTTTGTCCTTCCGCTTCAATTGCAACGTTTAATTGTTGCTGAAGAGCCTGAATTTGCTCATCAATAGCTTTCAAGCTAATTTCTTTCTCAATATAGTCACGTTTCTCTTTGATACTGCGAAAGCCTTCATTTACATATACGGACACTTGCTGCATCGACTCATCTTTATTTACCTTTAATTCTTCTTGTATTTGATTATAAGGAGCTTCTATTTCAGTATATACATTTTGCAGAGCTTCCTTCTCAGCAACAATTTTCTCACGCCCTTGTTGCCATACAGAAATCGCCTGTTTTATTTCTTCAATAGAAGTTGCTTTCGATTTTCCCTTCATCGTTCCATACTCACGCTCAATAAACTGTTTATGTTTCTCAGATTGCTCTTTTAACGTATTAACTGTTTTCGGAAATATAATTGCTGTAGAAAGCGTCGCTTCTACTTTCGTTTCATGAATGAACGCCGCTTCTGTATGAGTCATAATTTGAGATCCTAAATAAAACGTAATAGAACACATACACGGCAATATAAGCATCTTTTTAAAATTACGCGGTCTTTTCAGCATCTTAATCTCTCCCATCGAACATTACGTTCTTTATACAGAACATTATCTATATTATAGTAAAGAACTATTAAAATTGATAGACAAATACTAGAAAAATAGAAAAAGGGCTATCCATGTGATAGCCCTTTTTGTTATTATCTTTCTTCACCTGCTGTTTGTTGTGCATCAAACGTCCAATTTAATTGTAACTTATCGCCTTGGAATTGATTTTGATCTTTTCCATTATCAACGAACTCAAATTTCACTTTGAATTTATCAGATTTACCTGCTGAAATACCTTTTTCATCCCAGAACCAAGCCGATAAATCATTATCTACAGCTGTAAGTGTGTCACCTTTTAATTTATCTAAAGTAGTTTGTTTCACAATTGTCTCATGCTTATCTACATTTTTTAAGAATGTTACTTTAATATGTTTACCAAAATCATCTTTATTATCTTTCTTTACATCTTCTACATTATAATCTGTTTTCAGTAAAACCTTTTTAATATCTAAAGAGCCTTTATTTTCTAGTTTAAATTCTTTTTCAATTGTATCCCCAGGTTTTAAATTCGATACGTTAACAACTGTTGATGGATTTAATGCTAAATCCAGTGTCCCAGCCGCAAATGTATTGTTTGACACTTCTTTATCACTGAAAAATGCAAATGTTCCTCCACCAACTAACGCTGCTCCTAGTACTGCTGATGTAATACCCATTCCTAATTTTTTCTTTAAAGTCATGTCCATATCCCCTTAATATATATATTTGTTAACTTCCTAAACGGAAAGTATAACCAAACGAACTAGACGGATTGTTCTACTTTTTTATCTTTCTTTTCTCCGTCAATGCTACGAATAGCCCCAAAAATAGAAATCGCGGAATATCCAAGTAAAAAGACTCCTGGAATAATAAGAAGTAATGCTGCTCCCGCTTTTGAATTCGCATAATTCAGTAAATAACCAACGTACGGAACTGTAATATCTGCATACTTTCCAACTACATTTTCTGCAAGTACTGGCTCTAAATCTGGTCCGTTGTTGTTATCCCCTTTTGTTTCATACATTACTTTTCCATTTGTATCTTTCACACCGATAATACGGTGAGTGATAATTTTTTGATCTTTCTCTTTAAAGGTAATAACATCACCTTTTTGATATTTAGAACCATCTTTGTTTGGTTCTATTGCAATGATTGATCCTGTTAAAAACGTCGGCTCCATTGATCCTGAAAGAACGCTCTTAAATTGATATCCCATCACTGTCGGATCACCACCGCTCGCTTTTGAAGAAATAACTACAAAAGCTAAAAAAACCATCAATGCAAATAAAACAAATGAGATCGCGTTGCTAATTACCTTCCAAATTAATTTCATCGTCTCTCTCCCTCTCCGTTGTTTTATATTATTTGAAGTATGCAATATCCATTACGTTCTTTAACAAGAACACAAGTAAATGATATAACGAACTTTAAGTTATTGCAATAAGAAAATTTACAATTATTAGTTAAATATCTTTTTAGCATATAAAAAAGACTGTGACAAAATCTCTCCACAGTCTTTTTACTACTACGTTATTTTTCTTCTGTTTTCATCCCTTTTGTATTACGGCGTAACACTACATATAAAATGGCTCCAAATAATACAATTGCGCCTATCCCAACACTTATTACTTTCACATTTGACTCTTTTTCCTCAGATGCAACTGTATCTTTCTTAGGCATCGCAAAAGTGACATCTTCTGTTGAAAGAACATTTACCGTCGCAATTGTTTGATTATTTTTCGTAATATCAACTGCACCAACTACCTCACCACGATGTATTCCTTTATGATACAAAGATTCTTTATCTAATGAAGCTGCCCGGAAAATAGTTTTCACATTTTTCCCTTCATCTTTCTTAAGCATCAGTTCTGCACTTTTTTCCAACTCAGAACTAACATCTTTATTTAAATATGTTGTTTTTTGATGCCAATTATGTTTATCGAGCACTGTTTGCTTCGTAAATTGACCGAAAGAATAGTCCGCCATCTGCTTCAAATCTTCATAAATTTCAGGTCTTTGAGAAGCCATTACTACACTTATAATACGATTTCCATCTTTCTCATTTAATAAAACAAGTGTATTACGCGCTTCATTCGTAAACCCTGTCTTACCGCCAATGCTATATGGATTTTCAAAAAAATTAGATTTATTAAAAATAGACACCGTCTGCCTAGACGTCGTAACTGTCGTTCTTTTCGTATTCATCGCTTGTAAAATTTCAGGATACTTTTGCACACCCTTCGTAATCATAGCCATATCATACGGCGTCGTATAATGGTTCGGATCATGCAGTCCATTCGGTGTTACAAAGTGGCTATCTTTCGCCCCTAATTGCTTCGCTTTCTCATTCATCATATTAGCGAAATTCTCAACACTCCCGCCAATCCGCTCCGCAATCGCATACGACACATCATTCGCACTCAGCACCATTAAAATCATAAGCGCAGTATTTCTATTAATTGTCTCTCCAGGTTGAAACTCAATTTGATAATTACTCTTCTCTTGATCTAATGCTAATTGTGAAAATGTAAATTGATCCTCTGGCTTTGTATGCTCCATGAGTAAAATCGCTGTTAACACCTTCGTCGTACTAGCAGGATATGCACGGTGATATGCATTTTTGTCATACAAAACATCTCCTGTTTTCGCATCAATTGTCGTTGCAAACTGACTAAAAACATTCGGTCCTTCTGCAGGTGGTGGTGCAACTTGTTCTGGATTTACTCCAATATTCGTCTCAGCACGCAATGTCATAGGTGTCAACAAAAACAAACAAATAACTGTAATAAAAACCAAAATTTTCTTAAAATTTACCATATGACTCTCCCTTTTCCATTTACTCCTCTAACAAAATAATAAATCTACCAATCATATGTAATTTGTATTAAACTGGAAGAATTTTCACTATTTTTTACTATATCATATTTTTACGATAAAGAACATAAATATACAATAAAAATAAGAAGGAATTACTCTTTCTTATCCTTCTCATCAATCAACGAATCTATTAACTTTTGACTAGCTTCCTCGGGCGTAATCTCATCCGTTATCCCCATAAACGACCAACCTTTAGAATCGACCCACTCAACAAACTCTTGTAAAAATTCATCATGTGTAACATCCACATCAAGAATCGAGCCATTAATCGAAATCGTTCTATTTTTAGACACGCGCATCTTGAACGTTTTTCTTACCATTACAACTTTTCTCCCTCTACTTCTGAATATTTATAAAGTGAAACTTTCATCAACCCTCACCAATCGGACTTTTACGGCCATCCCGACCCCAACCTAACTTCTTTACTTTTGCTAAATTTCGAGGTAAGGGATCTTACTGCCCGCAAATAGCGAGATAAAATAATCATGTATCTCTGTTATACATGATTTTCAGTAAATTGTAAAAAGGATATATTGGCCAATTTAAATAGCAAAAATGAAAATCTCTTACCTACGTAAACGTAATACGACATACAATCGCTCATAAATTATTAAATAAATCCATAAAAATATACACTTTAAAACATAATTGAGTAAGCCATTCTAGTCTTTTGGAAGATATTATCTAAAATAGTATACTAAACGGATAAAGGATATTTGAATAAAGAAACTGAGGCTTTCTATTTAGCTGGACTCTTAAATTGTAGACTTAGAGACTGCTGCCGGAATTCATATTTAATTTCTATTTCTGTACATAATATCGTAAGAAAGAAGGTAGTACTGTGAAAACAACAGAAAATTTTACTGACAGGGCCGATATATATGCAAAATATCGCCCTAGTTATCCTAATGAATATATTGATTACTTGCTTTCAGCTAACCAACTGAAAGGGAATCGGATTGTGGCTGATATTGGTTCAGGTACGGGGATATTTAGCCACCAGCTGCTTGAAAGTGGTTTACATGTTATTGGAGTTGAACCAAATGATGATATGAGGAAGATCGCTGAGCAATCGTTAAAACTATATTCTCGTTTTCAATCCATAAAAGCAACTGCTGAACATACCACTTTAAAAGAAAATAGTGTAGATTTAGTAACTGTTGCCCAAGCATTTCATTGGTTTAATAAAGAGGCTTTCAAAATCGAATGCCAACGAATTTTAAAACAAAAAGCAAATGTTGCACTTGTTTGGAATAGTAGAGATTTAACTAGTCCACTTATTAAAGAGAACGCAGAAATTTGCCAGAAAACCTGCCCAAACTTTAAAGGATTTAGCGGTGGAATAGATGAAACTCCAGAAGTATTTAACAGCTTTTTTAAAGATGGAAAGTATGATTTTAAAGAATATCAAAATGATTTACTTTTTGATTATGAAGGGTTTTTGGGAAGGAATTTATCAGCATCTTATGCTCCGAAAGAAAATGACAAAGAGTATAAAAATTTTGTTTTTCTCCTATCAGATCTATTCGAAAAATACAGTAAAAATGGAAAAATTATTCTCCCAAATTTAACGCGAAGCTATCTAGGCAATGTATAAACAGCCTGATACAAAGAGACTTTGATCGAAATTAAAACAAGCCTAGCCCCTTCCTGAATGTAGAACAGGGTTAGGCTTGTTTTGCATTTTACCACATCAAATTCAAATGACTTTCGTACAATAAAGTAGAATATATTAGAAAACACCTTAAACCGAGGGGGAACTCAATGGCGCATTGTACGTATTGTAAAACGAAATGGAAAGTAAAAGATGTATGGTCTATACTCATGACATTTGAAAAAGATTGTCCGTATTGTTTTGGGAGGCAATATCTATCAAAAAAAAACAGTGAACGCTATGCCAGAACTTATAAGCTTACCTTTACACTTCTTGTTCCCTTTTCTTGTTGATTTGAGTGATGAAGGTCCTTTAGATTGGTATTGGAAATAATATAACCTCTACATCTAAAGACTACTTTCTACTAAATTCGCTTCTCATCATTATTCCTTCATACATTACTCTCATAATCGCTTATCCTTTCCCTTTTGAAAATCCCGTAGCTCAGCAGAAAGGGCGTCCCCTGGACAAGGTTTATCAATTATGACTTTAATAAACGATGATATATGTATAAGCATTAGGTTCCAATCAAATATTAATTGAAACTCAACACTGCTTGTATTCTGTAATTCAGAATACAAGCAGTGTTTTTTATTATGCATTTTTGCATACAGTATGATTTTCTCTTGTAAATAGATAATAATGGTATATAATAAAATCAATGTTTTACCAATAAAAGGTAATGGAAAGTAGTGGGATAAGCAATTAACCAAAACGTATTAACAGATTTGTTCTATGTAAATCATGATACATATATGGAATCAAAACTATGAAATTTTATGTAGAGATTAGATTACTACAAGATGAAAGATTCATAGCGAATGCACTCGAGGAAAAAAGTGTTCGATTAGATTAATGTTATAAAACTACTTAATGTGATATCTATGGAATGAATTGAGAATATACTTAGGGGGAATTTCAAGTGAAAACATTTGGTAAAGTATTATTAACAGGAGCTTTAGCTTTAGGCGGTTTAACAGCTATGAACATTGATACACCGAAGGCAAATGCTGACGGAGCAAGCGAGTTCTGTCGTTATATTTGTGGTCCTAGCGAAACGTTGAATGGTGTTACAGTTCAAGTACACGCTACAGAATATAGCTTTGGTCAAAATGTAATTGCAAGAATTACAAATGAACGAGCTGAAGATATTCATTACAATGTCAGCATCGAGAAAAAATATGGCGATAACTGGGGAGAATATGATACTTTCTTCCATTGGCAAAATCAATGGGTTCCAGCTGGAAGTAATGATGAAATTTCTACTTTCACAGGATATGGCGAAAACATTTCAGACAATGGAACATATCGCTATAAAGTTGAAGTTGTAAGTGCTGACGGTTCTGTAGATACAATTTACACAGCAGGAATGACAGTTACAGGACGATAGCTCATGAATGAGCCCCATTATTTATGATTGTATTTTTGAAAATATCATTGATAATCGCGGTGATATTATTATTAAAATAAGCTCTTCGAGGCTTATTTTTTATATAAAAATTGGAATGATAATATCCAGAAAATTAAATCTTTACACCATTAAAGTTTGTTGTTATTATAGGAATACATTAAATGTTACAATATTCAATAAATTATACAAATCCTTCGATTACACGAATGAAATGAAAACACATTGCTGATCGTAATATTTATAGTTGGGATCCCGTAGCTCAGCAGGGAGAGCGCCACCTTGACAGGGTGGAGGTCGTGAGTTCGAGCCTCTCCGGGATCATATGAAAACCCCCTTGATAGTCAAGGGGTTTTCTTTATGTAGCAAATAAATGATTATTATTAAAACTAAATTTTTTCCCTACTTCTTTTCTCCATTTTGGAGAAAGACATAAATTATATTAATCATCGCTCTGCGTTGTTCGCTAGAACTCGATTCTTTACTCTCTTTTGAGAGCTTTTTAAAATTCTCTTTGAAAAATAGCCTAATACGGCAATTTTTATATTTATTTATATAAATTTCTCAACAAAAAAGATCTACACAGTTTAACTATGCAGATCTTTGTAAATTTAAGTTTAAAAATGAATAGACGAATCCTATTTTTGCCCTAACTTGATTGCCTTTTTGATATTACTAAATGCACCTTTACCATATATTAATACGCCACCGCGGTAAACACGACTCGTTAAACCAATCATTATACATATTGTTGCGATTAGAATCCCTAATGCTAGCGCAATCTCCCATACTGGGATATTAAGGAATCCAATTCGTACAAGCATAACTATAGGAGTAAAGAAAGGTACATAACTAGTAATGGTAACAACCATGCTGCTTGGATTTGACATTCCATAAATTGCGATATACAAAGCAGCAAGTAACATAAACATCAGCGGCATAACAGCTTGAGAAGATTCCTCTATACGCGTAATGATAGAGCCAAATAGACAAGATAATGAGCCATATAATAAGAATCCTAATGTGAAGAATAGAATCCCATAAAACACTAGAGTTGGAGCAACAGAATTTAAATCAATACTATTTAAAATATCATTTTTCGAATCATTAATTGCTGTTTTATATCCAACAGTTGCGACCAAGCCCCAAATTATGATTTGCGTAATACCAGCCAATAATGTCGAGAATAGCTTCGCATATAAATGTTTGGTAGGCGAAATACTTGAAACAACTAACTCCATAACACGAGAAGATTTCTCTGTTGCAACATCTGTTGCTAATTGTGCAGCATACATTAATATCATTAGATAATTTAGCATGATAAAGACATTAATTAAAATTCCTACACCCTCAGTATGTTCTCCATCTTTAACCTTATCTGAAACCGTTTTGGTATGAATTTCTACTGGCGTTGTTAACACCTTTAATTCATCTTGCGATAGATTCAAATGCTGGGCGAAGTTAGAAGATTGTATTTGAGATAAAATCGTTTGAACCTTGCTAACATCTTGCTGATTTACATCCGTCTCAGTTATATACGTAGCCTTTAATTGTTTATTATTCAATTCCTCTACAACGATTGCATATGTATAATCACCATTTTTAACACCTGATTCTGCTTTTTGTTTATCCGTGCTACGTTTAACTTGTATCTTACTATCGACATTTTTAAACACTTGATGAATGGTTGAATATAATTCTTCTTTTTCTGTAACAACAACAACTTGATCGTCCTCGTTACCTGCAAACAAGTTATAAATCTTGTCAAAATTCATCAATCCTATAATTAACATAGAAACTATTATTGTAATAGCAAAATATGATTTTGATTTCACTTTAGATTTATAGTTTTGTAAAAAAATTGTCCAGAAACTACTCATTTTGTGCACCTACTTTCGCAATAAAGATATCATTTAATGTAGGCTCTTCTACTGCAAACTTTTTAACATACCCTAATTTTGTTATCTCTTTAAATAAAACATGTGACACTTCTTCATATGAAATTTTAAGAGTAACTGCATTTTTACGTTTCTTCATACTTTCTACACCTTTTATTTCTTTCAAATGGTCAAAGTCATGATCGCCAACGATTACAACGTTCTTTTTACCAAAATCACTTTTAATTTTGGCAATGTCACCCTGAACAACAGGTACACCTTTGTGCATAATACAAATGTGTTGGCATAATTCTTCCACATGTTCCATACGATGTGAACTAAAAAGAATTGACGACCCTTGTTTTTGCATATCAAGAACAGCGTCTTTTAACATTTCAACATTTACTGGGTCTAAACCACTAAATGGTTCATCTAAAATTAAGAGTTCAGGCTTATGTATAATCGCTGTTATCAGCTGGATTTTTTGCTGATTCCCTTTAGAAAGTTCTCCTACCTTTTTGTTCAGATGCTCAGTAATATTAAAACGCTCCAGCCAATAGTGAAGTTCTTTTTCTGCATCTTTACTTTTCATGTTCTTTAGTTTTGCAAAAAAGTTAACTTGTTCTTTGACAGTCATTTTCGCATAAAGACCACGTTCTTCTGGTAAATACCCAATTTTATCTGTAACACCATAATTTATAGGTTTACCATTCCATGAAATGGTCCCACTTGATTTCGATAAAAGTCCAAGTATCATTCGAAATGTAGTCGTTTTACCTGCTCCATTCCCGCCCAAGAATCCAAATATTTCACCTTTTAGTATCTCGATATTCAAATTATTCACTGCAACATGCTCGTCAAATTTCTTTGTTAAATCTTTAATTAGTAAACTCATTATCCACACCCTTAATTCCCAAGATGATTTATTTATACAATTGTATATCCATAGTCAACCACAATATTTTGCCCTCTAATGGCATCGCTTTTATCAGACATTAAAAATAAAATGACATTTGTTACATCTGAAATTCCAACAAATTCCCTATATGGAATTTTTTCCAATAACTTATTTCCTTCAAAGGACTTCAAATAGCTTTCGTTATTATTGTTTATGCTATAGGACAGTGAATTGTATACCACTGTAATGATTAATTTTTTATCTTTCAAAAATTAATTATTACCAACAAATGTTATATTTCGCATTATAAGGTTAGCATAAGATTTAAAATATTTAATATGCAATTTTGCATATTTTAACACTCTCAATTATTTACATAGCGTTGACCATCTTTATTTAAAGCGGCCTCCCACATTCACAAAATTCACTTAAAACAAGAATTTGTTTATCCATACTTTTTCTTTAATTTTTCATGGAAGAACTGAAATTAATTAGTACCCCTGTTAAACACCTAAATCTGATACTTAAACTAACTAATCTTCCTCTAATAAATTGTTGTCTTATTTAACTTCACAATTAATAGTATTCAGCAGACATAGTCACAACATCTTCGTACACCTCCTCATTAAAACTGAAGGAAAACTAATTAAAATCTGGTCCAGAAATTTTACCTTTCTACGCTATAGGATCCGCATAAGAAAACATAGAATACAGTACCTCCTCTGCTACAACTAGCTTTATGTCTTAAATTAAAAAAATCATAATATCGAATTTATATAATTATTTTCGTGAGTTCAAACCTCTTCAGGTTCATAAAAAAAAGAGACACCATATCAACCTTCTACGTGATATGGTGTCTCTTTTTTATCTAATTCAATTACTTCCCACCAAACATCTTCTCCAAAGACTTTGCATTGGCAAACAATACTTCTTTCAAGTTATCGTCAGCAACGATTTTATAGTCGCCATCTTTGTCTTTCTTTAAGTTCAATGTAACTTCGCGAGTTGCCATTGCTGCATCTTTATCCGTTAAGTTTTTGATGATGGTTGAGGTCATTGTTTTTTCGATTGCTTTTTCAGATTGTTCTTTGTCTTCACTAAATGCGCTAGCGAAGGCCATTGGCATAACTTCTCCCACTGCTTTTGTTACAGCAACGGATAGATCAGCAGATGTAATTTTTACTTTCACTTCTGCTTTGTCATCCTTTTTCGATACTTCTTCTAGCTTTTCAAATTTAAAGTTCTTTGTAATTGCACTTAGCATTGCTTTTGCCTCAGCATCATCTGTTTTTTCATTTAGTTTATTAAATTCTTTGTCACTCTCAACAAATGTACGAGCCTTTTCTACATCACCTTTTTGTATCGCTGTTAAAAATTCTTCTGTAGTATCTTTCGGATTTGCACACCCTGCTAAAACACCTGCTGTTAATCCTACTACCATCATTAATAGCAATAATCTCTTTATCTTTTGCACGTTCATTCTCCTCTTATCTTTTCTAGTAAGTCAGCATCATACAATATTATGAAACTGACATTACAAACATTTTTTAGTATAGCATTTATATGATTCGTTTTCTATTAATTCCCAAAAGATAAAGGACCTTGCAGCATTCCTACAAGGTCCCTCTTCTATCAATCTGTATCCGTAGCACAAATGAACCACATTTTCTGTTCCCTACTATCTAACACCATCCAAGTAACATCCCACGCAACTTCGTAAAACCAATCTGTCCAAGGGCGATAGCTTTCGAACACTTTAATATCTTCGTATCGATCTTGGAACATATATTGACATACATTGACTGCTAATTGTTTTGCGATAACTGGTCGTTCCTTAAACCCTTCATATGCTCCGCCCCACAAAATTTGCGCAGCAATGCTACCATCAAGCATAACTGCCAGCTGCTCTTTAAAACGAAACTTATATTTGTCTGATGTATGTATTTTTAACTCTTCTAAGTTATTGATTATGTCTAAAGAGTTGAAGATTCTTCTAAAGAAGTGCTCATGTCCATCTTTCGAATGTGGTATTTCTTTAAAAAAATTTTCGTTATGCACTTTAAAACAGCTTATTATTGCTCCACCAATTAAGTTTTGTTCCTTAAACGTGTTTATAAGTTGCTCAACAGATGAGTCATTCGTGTCTATTTTTTCAAACGTTCCCTCTTTCCATCTCATAACGCCCACTACTCTCTATTAAAAATTTGTTTCTTCATTATAAATAGCAAAATAAAAACCAGCAACTTTAAGGTTGCTGGCTTATCTCTTATTCATATTCGAAAAAACAATAACAACTGCTCCAATTATATAATGCCCCGCTACCATCCACATAGTCCGATCAAAGATCATAAGCGATAACCAAAGCGATATATTAATAGCAGCAAATAATACATATAAAATGAGGTCTCTCTTTTGTAGCACCTCTCGATTCATCAAAATATAAATTGCACCGATTGGCGGAAGGATGAAGCAAAGGAAAAAGACAAACGTTTTTCTTAACGACCATGGATATGAAGTTACTGTCTGCATATGAGTCTCCTTTTCACTTTATAGTACATGTAACATCGGTCTCACTATTCTATATTCGTCACTATAAGGCTCCTTTATGATTAAAGGTGAGTGCGGATTTTTTTCTGCCTCTATCATTGTGAATACTTCTGTTTTTTCTTGTACTATGTTGGATTCACTGTTTTTAGCAGGTTTTTTACTTGTTTCGATTTTCTTTGTTACTTCTCCGAGCCTTTTTCCAACTTTTTCAGCTTCGGCAGGTTCATTCGTAACGTAGTATTCTTGATTCTCCCATACTAACATAGGTGGCACTTGTTCTTGTTTGTTACATATTATATAAGTAATACTAGCTACAAGTAGTAGACAAGTTAATAAATAGAAGATAGTTTTTTTATTCATATACTACACTCCTTATCTATCATTTCATTGGATTATATAATACAAGTCATTTATAGTAAATGGATTTAGTGGTAATTTTTAGGTTGAACAATAAAGAAAAAACCTTACCGAAGTAAGGTTCCGTTTTTACATTCTATAGTGACCGACTTATTAAAACAATCATTACAATAATCGCAATAAACATAATAACTAAACAGCCGATCATTTTATAAAATCCTCGTTTCGTTAACGTCCCGCCTTGAACGTCTTTACGAATAAATAAGAATACAGCTAAAAATAATACAAGCCCAATGCCAAAAGCATACATCATTTGCATATATTAATCTTCCTTTCTCTCTTCCATCTTAATATCTTTTTGCCAAAACAACAAATGAGATAAAGACGGTACTCATTGTAAGTGCCATAAGTATATTCAATAATTCAGTAGCAGATAGTGTAAGTATTTTTAAGTTTAAGCCGATAGAGAAAAGAAGATAATATGCTGTTAATGCAAAAAAGGTTACAAACATTCCTTTATAACGAATAAGTTTCATTCGCTCGTCTTTTTCTTTAAATTGCGGATGCAAGTAGCTTAGGCAGAAACTCATAATCATCATCCCAAGCAATGGATACGTTATAGCTGGTGGTGCAGAATGCGTCATTATACCTGTTAATATCATAAATCCACTCATAAATAGAAAAATAACACCCATAATTACAAAGTACTTTTGTGAATAATTCATCCCTATTCCCCCTCTTCTTTTCCTTCATAAATAAATACATGTTCTATCGTTGTTTGAAATGTTTTTGCTATTTCAAATGCTAACGGAAGTGACGGATCGTATTTTCCTTTTTCAATTGAGATAATGGTTTGTCTTGAAACGCCAAGTTTCTCAGCTAATTTTTCTTGAGATAGTCCAAATTTTTTTCGGTATTCGACCATTTTATTTTCCAAGGAAATTTCTCCCTCCTCCCATATATCGAGTATATATGTAAAGTAAACTTTACGTCAAGGTTCCTTTACATTCCTTTTAATCATTTTTCACTCTATTTATATAGAAGAAACTTGTTCGATTTCAACACGTCTATTTTGTAATAAAACCTGGAACACTGTATGTAATCGTTACTATATTTCCTCCTCACCTTTTTTAAAATTTAATATCTTCATATTTGTTTTATCCTTTTAAAATATTTCATTCTCTTCTTTATTAGATGAAATGCGTTATTGGTTTTACGGTGTTTTTTGGCATATTTATAGAAACTAACGGGTTATGAAGCAATTTTTATGTTTAGCCACTTTTTTTGTGGAAATCCTTCATTTTCCTTTCGATAGTTAACACTATCGAAATAAAGTTTACGCTAAATTCATAATTTTTTATTTTTTATACTATATTCCGTTATATTGTTGTATAATATCTATGAAAGCGCTTATTATTTCAATATACATAATTCTAATCAACTTTTATCAAAACATTCCAACGATTATACTTATATTTACATGTAACAATTCTAGTTTTTAATGTAGGTATACCAAATATATCCACCCCATTTTTCTGTAAAATTACTTTATAAAGTGAAAGATTAACTTGGGTGATAAGTTATTGTGAATGTTTTTTTACAAAACAGATAAGTAATAGTGTTTGGTATTATGTAAATTATTGTAATAACATAAGAGTAAAGAAAACATTTACATTGATTATTGATTCATTACTTATTGAAAAAGAGCAAAATGCACCTTTGTATGGAAAAAGGATTATATGCATTGGGAGGTTTAAACAAATGACGAGGAAGAATACAACGACAAACCCTTGGGCCAAGTTCCACGGTCCGAACCTTGGTTATGTTATTGAACAGTATGATCTTTACGTAACTGGAGCAGGTTCTGTTGATCCGGAATTACAAGAGCTTTTTGAAATTTTTGGAGCTCCTTCGTTTCAAGATGATGTCGTAACAGGGGACAACACAGCAACACATTTTTCTCCTCAAAACACAGGTAACATTGAAAAAATTCTTAAGGTCGTTCAACTTGTTGAACAGATTCGTTCTTTCGGGCATACGTTGGCTCACATCAACCCGATGGAAGATGCTGCAAACGGACAATCTCTTCTTGAGAAAGCAATGAACGAACTGAGCGATGCAGACTTGAAAGCGATTCCAGCGAAAACAGTATGGCAAGATGCACCAGAAGGTATTCACACTGCACTTGATGTAATTCATAGATTAAAAGACGTTTATACAAAATCTTTAGCTTATGAATTTTCTCATATACAAGATAGTGAAGAACGCGCGTGGTTGCATCAAATGGTGGAATCAAATTCATTGCGTCAACCACTATCAAATAAAAAACGAACTGCTCTTTTAAAACGTTTAACAGCTGTTGAAGGTTTCGAGCAATTCTTGCATAAAACATTCGTTGGGCAAAAACGTTTCTCTATCGAGGGCGTTGATATGCTTGTACCTGTTTTAGATGAAATTGTTCTAGAAGGTGCTAAGAACGGCGTAGAGGATGTCATGATTGGTATGGCTCACCGCGGTCGCCTAAGCGTACTTGCTCACGTATTAGAAAAACCATATACTCACATGTTTGCTGAATTCAAACATGCAAAAATAGAAGGCGCAGTAGCCAATGCTGGCTGGACTGGCGACGTGAAATACCACTTAGGTAGAGAACAAGTCGTTAGTAATGAAGAAGTTAGCACTCGCGTTACTTTAGCAAATAACCCGAGTCATCTTGAGTTCGTGAATCCTGTAGTAGAAGGTTTCGCACGTGCAGCTCAAGAGAATCGTAAAAAATCTGGTCTTCCAGAACAAGATACTTCAAAATCATTCGTAATTTTAGTTCATGGTGATGCTGCATTCCCTGGTCAAGGTATTGTATCTGAAACGTTGAACTTAAGCAGATTGAATGCGTACCAAACAGGCGGAACGATTCATGTTATCGCAAACAATGCAGTTGGTTTTACAACTGACAGCTATGATTCTCGTTCTACGAAATATTCAAGTGACCTTGCAAAAGGTTTCGATATTCCGATTGTTCACGTGAACGCTGATGATCCAGAAGCTTGTCTTGCTGCTGCAAACCTTGCGATTCAATATCACATGTTGTTCAAAAAAGATTTCTTAATCGATTTAATTGGTTACCGTCGCTATGGTCATAACGAAATGGATGACCCAGCAGTTACACAACCACAAGTGTACAAAAAGATTAAAAATCACCCAACTGTAAGAGCAATTTATGCAGATCAATTACAAGCTGCTGGTGTTCTAAATGCAGATGAAATTGAAACAATTACACAGTTTACACAAGAGCAATTAAAATCTGACTATGCACAAGTACCACCAGCTGATACGAGCGATGCAACAATTCACGTTAAAGTGCCAGATGTTGTTGCAAAAGGTATTCAGCCAATTGATACTGGTGTTGAGCTTGACTCACTTCGTGCAATTAATGAAGGTCTATTATCTTGGCCAGAAGGCTTTAACGTATATCCGAAAGTGAAGAAAATTCTTGAGCGCCGTAAAGATGCTCTTGAAGAGAACGGTAAAATTGAATGGGCACTTGCTGAGTCATTAGCATTCGCTTCTATTTTACAAGAAGGTACGCCAATTCGCTTAACTGGTCAAGATTCACAGCGTGGTACATTCGCGCACCGTCATATCGTATTACACGATACTGATACAAATGAAACATATTCACCATTACACCGCTTACCAAACATTAATGCATCCTTCTCTGTTCATAACAGTCCGTTATCAGAAGCTGCTGTTGTTGGTTACGAGTATGGTTATAACGTATTCGCTCCAGAAACTCTTGTTATGTGGGAAGCGCAATATGGTGACTTCTCAAATACTGCGCAAGCATTATTTGATCAATATGTTTCAGCTGGAAGAGCAAAATGGGGTCAAAAATCTGGTTTAGTTCTTCTATTACCACACGGTTATGAAGGTCAAGGACCAGAGCACTCTAGTGCACGTCCTGAACGTTTCTTACAGTTAGCTGCTGAGAACAACTGGACAGTTGCAAACTTAACGAGCGCGGCACAATACTTCCATATCCTGCGTCGTCAAGCATCTATCTTAGGAACCGAAGCTGTTCGACCATTAGTACTGATGACGCCAAAGAGTTTATTACGTCACCCACTTACGCTTTCAACTGCTAGTCAGTTAAGCGAAGGACGTTTCCAACCTGCTTTAGAACAAGAAAACCTTGGCACAAAACCAAACAAAGTAAAACGTCTTGTTTTAAGTACAGGTAAAATGGCGATTGACTTAGCAGCAGAAATTGAGTCTGGTAAACATGAGTACAACTTAGATGAGGTTCATGTCGTTCGCATTGAGCAGTTGTACCCATTCCCTGCTGAGAAAGTTCAATCTATTATTAAACGCTTTAAAAACTTAGAAGAAATTATTTGGGTTCAAGAAGAACCTCGTAATATGGGCGCATGGCATTACATGGCTCCAATTCTGTTCGAACTAGCTGGAGATAAAGTGAAAACGGGTTACATTGGACGCCCAGATCGCTCTAGCCCATCTGGCGGCGATCCATTCGCTCACAAAGCTGAGCAAGAACTAATTGTTGCACACGCTTTAGATGTGAAGTATAACTTCCGTCAAGATAAACTAGAAATTGAAGTTTTCAGCAATTAAAAAGTAACAATGACGGTTTCTAGCTTGATCCCGGGCAGATATTCTGCCCAGGGTCAGGCTAACAAATGGAGATTACCGAAGACAAAAGAAGAAAAAACACACCGTTAGGCAAATAAGGGGAGGACATTTAAAATGATCGAAATTAAAGTACCTGAGCTTGCAGAATCTATTACCGAAGGAACTATTTCACAATGGCTTATCAACGTAGGCGACAAAGTTGAGAAAGGTGGCAGCGTTGTTGAGCTTGAAACTGATAAAGTCAATGTAGAAATCATTGCAGAAGATTCAGGTATTGTATCGAAGTTACTAGGCGAACCTGGGGATACAGTTGAAGTTGGCGCAACTATCGCAATTTTAGATGCTAATGGAGCACCAGTTGCAGTAAGTACACCTGCTCCAGCTGCTGAGCAACCAAAACAAGAAACAGCTGAAGCACCGAAAGCTGCAGCTCCAAATGCTGAACAAACTACGGGTCTACAAGGCTTACCAAATACGAACCGTCCTATTGCATCACCAGCTGCTAGAAAAATGGCTCGTGAATTAGGAATCGACTTAAACGACGTACGTAGCACAGATCCACTTGGACGCGTGAGACCACATGATGTACAAGCTCATGCTGCAGCACCAAAAGAAGCACCAGCTGCTCCAAAGAGTCCAGCTCCTGCTCCAGTTGCAAAAACTGAATTCGAAAAACCAGTTGAGCGTGTGAAAATGTCCCGCCGCCGTCAAACAATTGCAAAACGTCTTGTAGAAGTTCAACAAACATCTGCAATGTTAACAACATTTAACGAAGTTGATATGAGTGCGATCATGGAATTACGTAAAGAACGCAAAGATGCTTTCGAGAAAAAACATGATGTACGTCTTGGCTTCATGTCATTCTTCACAAAAGCAGTTGTTGCAGCATTAAAACAATTCCCATTATTAAATGCTGAAATTCAAGGTGACGAGCTTATCATCAAAAAATTCTATGATATCGGTATTGCAGTAGCAGCTCCAGATGGATTAGTTGTTCCAGTTGTACGCGATGCTAACCAATTAAACTTCGCTGAAATCGAAAGTGAAATTCGTAATTTAGGTATGAAAGCACGCGATAACAAACTTTCATTAAAAGAACTACAAGGTGGTACATTTACAATTACAAACGGTGGTGTATTCGGTTCTCTAATGTCAACACCAATCCTAAATAGCCCACAAGTAGGTATTTTAGGAATGCATAAAATTCAAGTACGCCCAGTTGCAATTGATGCAGAACGTATGGAAAACCGTCCGATGATGTACCTTGCACTATCTTACGATCACCGTATTGTTGATGGTAAAGAAGCAGTTAGCTTCCTTGTTGCTGTTAAAGATATGCTTGAAGATCCAAAATCATTATTATTAGAAGGTTGATAGATTTTTAACCTATTAAAGGCTGTAGAATGAATCATTCTACAGCCTTTTTTTATTTTGTTCATACGGGACAAATTTCATGACATAAAGTAATAATGTATGCCTAAACGTAAGGAGGATTAAAATGAATAACCTTCCAATTCATGCAAAACTTAAAGTAAATAAGGATACTTTCTTCCTCCCCGACTCAAACGGGGGTGTCTATTTTCGAAATAACGCCAGTTCATTTCGCATGGACGGTGCTGGAATTTATGACTGGATTGAAAAACTAATGCCAATGTTTAACGGGAATTATTCTTTAGCAGAAATAACCGATGGTCTCCCTCTCCCCTATCAAAATCGCGTATTTGAAATTGGAGAGATTTTATATGAAAATGGTTTCGTTCGCGATACAAATCAAGATGAACCTCATGAATTAAACAGTACATTACTCGACAGATATGCTTCACAAATTGAATTTTTAGAAGCTGATTCTCATTCGGGTGCTTTAAAATTCGAAACGTACCGTGGGGCAAATGTCCTTGTACTTGGTTCTGGGGATATGCTTACTTCCTTAGTTTCTTCTTTATTAGAATCTGGTTTACCTACATTTCATTACCTCGTTACAGATCGGGATGAAACAAACTATGACAGAATACATGAGCTAATAGAACGTGCATATGAAGTTGATAACACTGTACTCCTTCAAGAAATCGATACTACAATTGACCGTCCTTTGCATGAAGTATTCGAACCTTTTGATTGGATTTTATATGTTTCTCAAAATGGAGACATTGACGGTTTAAAGACAGTTCACACTATTTGTAGAGAAGCGAAAAAGAATTTCATACCAGCTATTTGTTTATCAACACTCGGTATAGCTGGACCTGTCGTAACGGAAAATCGTGATGAATGCTGGGAATCTGCATGGCATCGTCTACATGAAACGACTTTGCAAAATGAAAATTCATCTGATTCCTTCTCACCCATTACATCTGCAATGTTAGCAAATGTAATCGTTTTTGAATTATTTAAGCATGTCGCGGATGATTCACATCGGGAAAAAGGATCACAATTCTTTTTATTAAACTATGAAACACTCGAAGGAACGTGGCATCCTTTTATAAAACACCCTCTTGCAACTGATGAAAGTTTTACAATTGATACGATAGAGAATCTTTCTGAAAAACTTGAGCATCGGTCTAACCAACATACTTCAACTGATGTATTCCAATTTTTCGATTCATTAACTTCTAAAGAAGCCGGTATATTCTATGTATGGGATGAACAAGATTCATATCAATTACCGTTATCACAATGCTATATTCAAGTAGCCAATCCACTATCAGATGGCCCAGCTCCCCTCCTGCCTCTTATGACTTGCAGTGGATTGACCCATAATGAGGCACGCCGAGAAGCTGGTTTAACAGGAATTGAAACATATGTAGCAGAAATCATTCACCGCCTTATTCCTGAACATAACGATATCGGTATCGGTGCTGGAGAAACGATGACAGAAGGTTTTTACCGCGCACTACAACAACATTTAAACAATAAACTGTATGAACGGCAGTCACATACGCTAGAAGAACTTACAACAATTGATTTAACTGACATTCACGATAAGCATTGTAGATTTTATTACGATGCTCTCTCTACAATCCATGAAACACCTACAATAGCAATGAGTGAAGAGATTCTTAGTTTTCCTGTCGTTTGGATTGGTATAAATGATAGATGGTACGGTGCATCTAATATAAATATGACGTTAGCGTTACGAAACGCACTACAACTGGCACTCTTTCACATTCAAAATGAAGAGATTCCTTACAGAGCTAATATTTTGTATGACTCATCTATTATTTTATATGACACTGATTCTTTTAGAGTGGAAATACAACCAGAAGAAGAAATTCCAAATGTGCAATCTTTACAGCTTGCCTTACAGCATTTAGAAGAACATAATTTTTATCCTTTCGTGTTTGATTTAGCAATCGAACCATTTTTGAAAGAAAACTTAGACGGTGTGTATGGGGTATTAATTGCAAAGGAGGATGGTCTATGACTCGAAATATATTGCTTATAGGAGATGGCCTACTTGCAGACTATGTACATGATCAATTATGCGAACAATATTCCATCATTCGCCAACATACCATTACAGAAGAACTCCCTGAAAATATTCACCTCGCTCTCGTATTACATGACGGATCTCCTTCTACTATTCATCATGATGCTGAACTTATTTTTCGCTCAAATCATATTCCGTGGCTTCGCGGTTTCACTTCATTTGGCGAAGGTATTATCGGTCCTTACATTCATCCTCTTTCATCTGGCTGTTCTCATTGTTCTGATGGACGCCGATTTATCGCTGGCTTCGATCAACAAGAAATGTGGGAACTACAGCGGAAATACGCCTTTAAAGCCGACAATGTAACGAGGCGTGATGTACGCGCCACCCAAAATGGAATGTTACAAATGTGCCATCTTATTCGCGTAGAAACAGAGAAAATATTAACTCATAACCATTCTTCTTTAGAAAATGAACTTATTTTACTCAACTTACAAACATTACAATGTACGCGGCATTCTTTTCTTCCAGATCCTCTCTGTCCTATATGTAGTAATTTACCTGATGATACTGCGGATGCGGCGGAACTTTCTTTACAACCGAGTTTAAAAGTAAGCACCGAAACGTATCGCTGCCGTTCCATTCATGAATTAAACACATTTTTAACGCGAGACTATTTAGATTATCGGGTCGGTATGTTGAACGGCAAAATGCAGCATTCTTTATTGCCATTCGCTGACGTCATTATAAACATGCCATTAATGTTTGGAAATGAAGGTGTTGCAGGCCGAACTCATTCATTTGCAGTGAGTGAAGCAACTGCTATTTTAGAAGGTTTAGAACGATATTGCGGTATGTCGCCTCGCGGGAAAAAGACAAATGTGCATGGTAGTTTTCATGATTTAGAGGAACATGCACTAAATCCCCTCACACTCGGTGTACATACAAATGAACATTACAATCGTGATAATTTTCCATTTAAGCCGTTTGATCCTGATTATGAGCAAAACTGGGTATGGGGATATTCTTTATCACAAAACAGACCGCTTTTAGTTCCTGAATCAATTGCTTATTATAGCCTCGGTCATCGAGATGCTTTCGTGTATGAAACATCAAATGGATGTGCAATTGGCGGTAGTTTAGAAGAAGCGATTTTTCACGGCATTTTAGAAATTGTAGAGCGTGATGCCTTCTTACTCACTTGGTATGCCGAATTACCTCTTCCCCGCCTTGATCTGAGTTCAGCAAATGATACAGAATTACAATTAATGATTCAGCGGTTACGTACGATTACCGGATATGAATTACACGCTTTTAATGCGACGATGGAACACGGCATCCCGAGCTTATGGGTAATTGCAAAAAATACACGTGAAAATGGAATGAACGTTGTTTGTGCGGGAGGCGCTCATTTAGATCCTATTCGAGCTTTAAAAAGTGCCATTCAAGAAATCGCAGGCATGTTACTTATAACAGACGATGAGCTCGAGCACAAAAGAGAATACTATGAAAAATGCTTACAAGATCCTTATTTCGTTAATAAAATGGAAGACCACAGTATGCTGTACGGATTGAAAGAAACGGAAGAACGTCTTCACTTCCTTTTACGAGAAGATGCACCGGTGCAAACGTTCCAAGAAATGAATGTATCACAGTCATTTGATATGGATTTAACATCCGATCTCCACCAACTTTTAAATCGTTTGCATCAATCTAATCTTGAAATAATCGTTGTAGATCAAACCGTTCCCCTTATAGAAAAGAACGGACTACACTGTGTAAAAGTCATTATTCCAGGCATGTTACCGATGACATTCGGCCATCACCTTACTCGTGTTACAGGATTAGATAGAGTCTATACCGTACCGATGACACTTGGATATAGCACTGAACCGTTAACAAATGAACAATTAAATCCACATCCGCACCCGTTTCCATAGTAAAGGAGGGATTTCATGCAGCTAGATACTTTTTTACATCATCTCCATTTCTCTATTGATGAAATTATGCCGAATCATGAGGTGGACTGGAAAGACGCACCGCTTCCTTATAAATTATATCGAAATGTACCTACCATCCCGCTCTCCTTAGAAATCCCGTTATCTTTATCGAACTCTTCTACTACACCTACTCTAAATGAGATTGGTCACTACCTTTGGTATTCATTTGGTGTAACACAATTATGTCAGCTAAATAGCGAGAGAAATGTATTACGCAGATCCATTCCTTCAGGCGGTGCTTTATATCCGAATGAATTGTATATCTATTTAAAGATTGACGATTATCCAGACGGCATTTACCATTATGACGCCGCGCATCACCGACTTATTTTACTTCGCGAAGGAAATTTCGATTCTTATTTAGCAGACGCACTCGGTAATCGCTGTAATATACATGATTGTTTCGGTGCCGCATTCGTATCCACTATGTTTTGGAAAAACTTCTTTAAATACAATAATTTTTCATATCGCCTTCAAGGATTAGATAGCGGGGTTCTCATTGGACAATTACTAGAATGTGCAAAACAGTTCGGTTATACGAACGGCGTATACTTTCAATTTCTAGACCGTGCACTGAACCATTTACTCGGATTGTCAGAAGGTGAAGAAAGTGTGTATGCCGTTATTCCTTTAAGTACAGAGCCAGAAACTAATTGGTTTCACAATGATTACCGTGAAAATAAAACAGTTACTTCTCATGAGTTGTTGCAACAAATTCCGCCGTTAGCACATGAACATTTCGTTCGCTCAAAACATGTAAATGAACATCCGATGATAACAAAAATAAATGAAGCTTCTATGATTGAATCGACAGAACACTTCCAAACACTACATCATGAAGAGCACTATCAACATAATACGCACGCTGTACAGCTACCTAAAGTAGAACGGTTATCGTATGATTTCCTACAACTTTGTAAAAAACGATATTCTCCTGATGCGGACTTTATTTTAACGAAATGGGATGCAGCTGAGCTCGCTACTTTATTACAAGAAGCGAGCCTCTCCTTCCCCTATTACAGCGACCTTGATGGTAAGTATGTAAATGAAAATGCACGCGTCTCATTATATGGATGTTTCTATAACGTAAAAGATATAGAAAACGGTGCTTACACTTATAACAGTAAAACACATTCCATACAACCACTTCGATATGGGGACCTTCGTTATCTCCTTCAATCTAGTATGACGATGGATAACGTAAACCTTTTTCAAGTACCACTTTGCTTACATGTAGTCGGAAAGAAAGATTACTATACACGTGCATTAGGCTATAGAGGATACCGTATTCACCAAATGGAAGCTGGTATCCTCGTTCATAAACTCGTTTTTGCTGCAACTGCTATGGGGATGGGCGGGCATCCTTTACTAAGTTTTGATACAAATTCATGTGATCAATTGTACGGAATTGATGCTGGAAATGAAACGTCTCTCATTCAAATTCCTGTTGGGGCGTATCGGGCGCGGGATTGGTTAAAAGGGGCTTTGCATAATTAGAAGCACGCCGGTAGACGGCGTGCTTTTTTTAAAGGACTTAATTTATAAAAAGCGAAATGAGTATATATTCTTACATAAAAGGAGAATGTAACTTGAACATTTTACAACGATTAATTCAGCAAGCAAAAAAACCTCGCGGGACAATTGGTTCTTCCATGCTTTGTATTATGAACGCTGCACATATGAGACTAACAAATTGGGGATTACAAAAAATACATATACGTAAAGATGCAATTACTTTAGATATTGGTTGTGGCGGTGGCAAAACAATACATACTCTTTCAAAACGAATTCCATTTGGGAAAATATATGGAATTGATTATTCAGATCAAGCTGTTGAAAACTCAAAGAAAGCCAATATACAGGACGTAAAAAAAGGAAAAGTAATCATTCATTAGGCAAGTGTCTCCTCTATTCCTTACAATACAAACTTCTTCGATCTCATAACCGCTTTTCAAACACACTACTTTTGGCCCGATGTGGAACAAGATATAAAAGAAATATTTCGCGTCTTACAACCGAATGGATCTTTTTTATTAGTAGCTGAAACTTTCAAAATTCAATATCATATGGAGAAATGGAAAACGAATGAAGAATTAATAAACCTATTTTATAAAACAGGATTTACAAGTGTGAAATGCTATGAAGAAAGAGGTTGCCTTTGTGTAATAGGAATTAAGTAAAAAGCAGACCCTTTGAGGTCTGCTTTTTACTAGATTAACTTAAAAATACTCTTAATTTGTCTAGCAAATAACCAATTTTTCGTACCGTAGTTATCATTTAAACTATCTAAATTAATAGATTGTCCGTTAGCAAACTTTAATTCTAACGTTGTATTTTTGTCATTTGTTTTTAAATTATTATTTGTAATGTCATCATACTTTAATTTTTCAATCTCAATATATTCGTCTTTTTCTTGTCCAATCACGACATGGTCTTGGAAGAAGAAAAATACTTCTACTTTTTTACCGAAACAAAATACATTTTTCGTATAAATTAATGTCGCGTTATCAAGTCCGACACATACTTCTTTCATTTCTTCCACAACGTTTCCAAAGTCTTCTTCATGTCTTGCATTTGATTCAACAATCCATTCTTCGATTGTTTTCATATTAATTGCCATACTGCGCCCCCTGGTTCGTTCATTGCTTCGTTTAAAAAATAAATACTATATGAAAATATAAGCGATTAGTAATATGTTTTCAAGGGGGAACGGTATATTCAAAATTAAGCGAAACTTTAATCAATAGGGGTCTTGATCCCCACTGATTATTAGTTGAACCAATCGGGCTTTTACGGGCAGTTGATCCCCCACCTAACTTCTTTGCTTTCGCTGAATTTTGAGGTGGGGGTCTTACTGTCCGCAAATAGCGGGATAAAGTTAAATTTCAAAGTAATATAAAAGGAACACCAATTTCATTAAATTTTAAACGTTTGAACGAGACATTCTTCATCATCAATTAACTGCTCTTTCTCATCAAATTCAATGTTCAGTTTTTTATATACGGTCTTCCAAAACGACACTGCTGGTACATTTTTTAGAAGTTCGATAACGAAATATTGTCCTCTTTTCTCTTCTAGTAAATTCTCAACAGCTTGTTTACCGATTCCTTTTCCTTTATATTGATTCAATATGAAAATATCATTAATACCAAAATCATTTTCCTTCTTCAAAAACGGACGTTCCAGTAGTAATAAGAATCCTACAATACTATGATCAACTTTTATAAAATACGGCGTGATTCCGTCATTTTTCCAAAACATATGCAAACCTTCGTATTCAAAAAATCCGTTCGCTCCGATAGTTATATTCATAGTGAACTTAGAAAGGTCATGAAGATATAAAGCGTACAAATTACGTAATATTTCTTTTTCTGATTCTTGAACTTTTTGAAGTGCTACAATCATAAAAAAACTCCCCTTCCACATATGTAACTATTTCCCGATCCTCTTCATTCGACAAAAATGATAATTCCCCTTTAACAAAAAAATAGCACTTTAAAAAGTGCTATTCTGCTCTCCTTGCCGCTTGCTGAATTGGATCCCAAACGCTGTTATATGGTGGTGCATAACTTAAATCGACATCTTCTAAATCATGAATGCTCATTTTATTGAAAAGTGCCATCGCGATCACATCAATACGTTTATCTACGCCTTCTTCTCCAATTACTTGCCCGCCCAATAATTGTTTCGTATCGGAGCGATATAGTAATTTCAAGTAAAGTGGTTTTGCATTTGGATAATAGCCCGCCATATTTGTAGAATCTACTTTGACCGTTTTATACGGAATGTGTAGCCCTTTTGCTTCTTTTTCATTTAACCCTGTTCTTGCGAGTGTCAAATCCATAAATTTAATAATGCCTGTGCCTAACGTACCTTTAAAAGCTCTTCGTTTATCAAGCATATTCAGTCCAGCAAGTCGCCCTTGCTTATTGGCAGTCGTTCCGAGCGGGATATGATCATGAATTTCCTTTATAACGTGGTAATGTGTTGCGCAATCACCGGCTGCATATACGTCTTGCACATTTGTTTGCATATATGCATTTACTTCGATTGCTCCTTTATGATTCTTACGTATATTTGTCCCTTCAAGAAAATCAGTATTTGGCTTCACTCCCACCGACACTAAAACAAGATCTGCTTTATACGTACCTTTATCCGTTTCGATTGCTTCTACTCGTTCATTTCCTTTAAATGCTTTTACATTTTCATTCGTTAAAATTTCAATATGATGCTTATCTGCTTCTTTATGTATGTACTCTGCCATATCTGCATCATAAATCGTACCGATATGATCATTTCGCTCAATCATTCTTACTTTCTTACCAAGTTCGACGAATGTTTCTGCCATCTCAAGTCCAATGGCACCACCGCCAATAATCGTTACATCTTCAACTTTATTCGTTTCTAGCGTTTTTAATATGCGCTCAGCATCAGGAATTGTTTTTAAAAGATGAACGCCTTGTAATTCCCGTCCTTCCCATTCTGGCATAACAGGACGCACTCCAGTCGCAATTAATAATCGATCATATGGAAATTCAAAGACATCCTTCGTCTTCGTATGCTCTGCGTACACCATTTTCTTTTCCGTATCTACTTTCGTTACTTCATGACGCACTTTCGCATCAATTCCATATTTCTCACGAAACGTCTTTACGTTGCGCGCGATTAACTTTTCAGTTGAAGCGATAGCACCACTAATGACATACGGTAATCCACACTGAGCGTATGAATAAATTTCACCTTTTTCTAAAGTTACAACATTTGCATTTTCATCGTTTCTAACAATTTGCATAGCTGCACTCATACCAGCTGCATCTCCGCCAATAATGACATAGTTCACTTTACCACTCCTTCTTTTTTACATACTCTTTACGTTTTCCATATTTTATAGAAATAACACCTACTTCCATTGTAAAGAAAGAGAATTTCATCTTCAAATTTAGTGCACAAACTTATGTATGAATAGGTAACTGTCGTGTCTTATAAACAAAATGTTTAATATGCTATAACAGTAACCAATTGAAAGTAGGTGAAATATACATGTGCGCTGGTCTTCTCGCTCAGTTTCCAGAGGAACCGAAAGAACCAAAACCCGCCTTGTCGCTTGATCAAGAATTTTCTATTAACGCAACCATTTATAGTGCTCGTGCTTGGTTATCTAATGATGAAACTTTTCCACAAACGATTTGGAAAGGCTCTCGCTTTGCTTCAGCATCACACGCTGGCAAGTCCATCTTACCAATCGGTACTGTAAAAATTTTGAACTTATCTGATGATACAATAACAGTTACTGCATCATCAGAATCAGATGATACTCTCAAAATAGTCGTACCCCCTCATTCTGAAGGTGTTTTAACATCTAACGCATTATCTGATGTGCAAGCAAGTACATCAGGAGGAGCAAGTAAAGTCACATTTCTCTTTCATATCTTTTTCTCAAGGGATCCTGGTTCAGATAAAAAACCATAAAAAAGGTACAGTTACGCACCGTACCTTTTTTCATGTGTTCTATTCTCTTGATTTAATCAGTTCAATATTATAAGTTTCGATATCTGTTAACGTTCCTGTAAAATAAGGGTTTTCTCTATACCAAGACTGTTTTGCAAAATACGCTTGCATATCTTTCGTTTGAAAAATATGTCCATGCCTTGCATATATTTCATTTCTAGCAATTTTCAACTGTTCTTTCGATAAATAGGTTAAATCTGTGCTCGTTAATTTTCGAATATCACTATCAGGAAAGATGAAACCATTATATACATACCCAGTCGTAGGTGGCGGGGTAACATTATAAACAACGGTTTTTTCTGCACTTTTCGTTTGGAATGGAAGATTATAAGACGAAAGTGCCGTTACCGTCTCTACTTTTGTCGTTTCCCGTCCATTTTCTCCATTTCGTTCTAAATAAATTTTCGCGCTTCCATCAGTCGCTACAGGCCCCCATGTAATTTCTTCTCCTGCGAGCGCTGTAACTGGTTTTTGATTTACGTACAATGTTGCACCAGGCGCGTTCGTTTGAACTGTAATATATTGACCTTGCAACGTTAAATCTATCGTTACGTTATTTTGGCTTTGTTTCATAAGTACAACCTTTTCCTCACGAGATAGTTTTACATAGTCATTTTTATATTCTGATTGAAACACTTGATTTCCCGGAAGAAATGGCCCATATTGCTTCTCAAACTTTTTGTCATCTGTCTTATCAATTTCTTTTCCGTTCATTTTTAACGATACGCCTTTTTCATTTATAAGCAAAGTTGTATAGTACGTCTTCGCTTTCAATTTATACCGATCAAATATAAAGAAATACTTTCCGTCTTTCGTTAATGAAAAATCAGCTCTTTCTATTCCGTCCCGTTGTTTTTCACCTTGTCTCAAATATCCTTTTAATTCATTTACGTAAGATGGATTTTCTTTTATATATGAAAATAGAGGCGTTAAACTCTCTCTCGTTATCATAACCGATGGATCATCTGCCGTAACGATTTCAGCTAAATTCTCTCCGTCCCGCTCTTGTAAAATCGTAATCATCCGGTCTACTTGTGCCACCTGCGTATAATACGATGATCCGTACAAATACAATCCAATAATCGCTATAACAAATAGTGCTAACAGTGTAATGCCAACTTTTGTACCACTGCTCATGTTCTTCTTTACTACAGGACTTCCCCTCTTCATCCCGCAGTTTTGACAAAATTGTACACCATCTTCAAACTGAACTCCGCACTTTGTACATACATTCATTCAGTCAACCACCTTTTCATTAGAAGCCAGTTATTCCCTGTGTTAAGGCTTGAATTATCGTGCTAATGTAAGACCAAAGTACAATGAACGTTGCAATTCCAATTAAAACATTTGCAATAATAAGTGTGTAAACGAGATCTAATCCGCCATTGTCTAGTTTTAATACGGCTACAGCTATACTAATCCCTATATAAGTTGCAACTACCGATAATAATATCGGTAAGAAAAAGATTAATAAAAAACTAAAAAGAAAAGAAAGAACTAATATGACAATAGCCGGCGTCGCTATCGTTCCCCATATACCAAATACTTCAAGAAACGAAAAAGATGATTTCATCATCTTACCACTTACAAAAATAATAAATCCGACAAATAAAGTTAAAATTAATAAAAAGAAAAAGACCGTTATAGATTCTCCAAAAAACGTGGGAGTAGATATATCTGGTGCAAATGTTCTCGTAACTGCTGATGCTGCACTCATCATTCTATAAAAAATACATGCTCCTAAAAAACAAATAAGAACAAGACTTACAATTCCATTTCGCACTTCAATAGCGCCGCTTTTCATAATCGCTGTCGGTGCTTGTAATGCATGTTTAAAAAATTGAAAATAGCCGCTCGCAAACCGCTTCGCTTGTTCTACCGTTTCATTTGGACGCGTTTCCTTTTCTTGTGCCGCGCGCGCTTGTTCCTGCCCTTCTTCTTTGCCACTACTTGCCACTACTTCTTCCGTTAACGAATGTCCACAATTCCCGCAAAACTTTGCCTCTACTGCATGTTCTGTATGACATGACGGACATTTCATTCTCTTATCCCTCCTTAAGCATATACCTTATAGGGTGTTACAAGTTCAATATATGAATTTGTACATAAAACATGACTACAAGAAAAAGATTCTGAAATCCTTCTTCCGAAAGAAAATATATGTGCTAGCAATCTTGAAAAAAAATGCTATTATGAAACAGAATAAATAATATTTTTAACAGATTGGATGAAAGAAAATGGAATTGGTAAACTCAATTTTTCAAATACTCCTTACAAGCGTAATACAATTATTATCTTTAATTGGCGTTATCATTGTAATTGGATTTCTATTAGGCTATTTAGAATCTCTCACACGCATGTATTGGTCGAGAGCTTTTGGAAGAAAAGGATTCCTATTAACGGCTTGGATCGGTGTTCCGATTCACGAACTTGGACATGCCATTATGTGCGTACTGTTCCGTCATAAAATTGTGGCGACTCAGTTCTTCCCAACAGATACAAGTCAAGGGGCTTTAGGTTATATACAACATCAATACAATCAAAAAAGTGTGTATCAACGAATTGGGAATTTCTTTATCGGTATTGGGCCTATTATTTCTGGTATTACTGCATTAATCCTTTTAATGCGCTATTTCGTACCAGAATCATATTTTTTATTTAATACAACTCTCGAAAAAACGATTGCTTCTACTTCTATTAATGTAGAAATGATTCAAAACATGCTCTTGTCGACGTTTGTATTATTGAAAAGCTTATTTACAATCGGCAATTTATTGAATCCTTCCTTTTGGTTATTTTTATTTATCGCCATTTGCATTTCCGCACATATCGCTTTAAGTAAACCAGACATTAAAGGATCAATAGACGGTGTTGTCGTCATGTTTATCGTGTTATTTTTATTCAACATAATAGCAGGACTGTTTCAATACGACAGTAATCAGCTAATTGGACAGGTTATGAAATATAATATGTATCTCATTGCGTTTTCTAGTGTGGCACTGCTGTTCTCTTGTCTTTCTACACTCGTTAGTTTTTCGTTTTATAAAATAAGAAGAGGGCGTTCCTTTTGAACGCCCTCTTCTTATTAATTATTCCCCTTATAATCACAATGCTCAACCGGAACACGAGCATGCCCCTCTTCATCGGTACACCATGACTGTGATTGGAAGGCAAGAAAGATACCAATCCATTCTTCTTCCTTTTCAAAGTGAATAAGTATTCCTCCATCTTGCCAGATGCCATCATCACCTTGCCATTTTTCTACATTCCCTTGATTCATGTGAATATCATGTATACCGTTTCCTGGTTTGAAATGAAAATAGGAATCTGGTGTGTTTTCTTCTGGTCCCCATCTTTCGCCAAACGCGTAAATAATTGCTTTTTCTTCCATCGCTCGCTTTATATAACGTTCTATTTTTTCGTTTAAATCATTATCTGCTCCTGCTTTTTCGGGAGGCAAAGGAATCATTTGTTTTGAGTCAAATAGATTTCCTCTTACATAATCTAAAGCCACTTTCGGTTCATTGTTTTTTACTTCCGTAAAACCAAATGGTAATGTCGGTAAAATGTGAATCGCCTCTGACCGAATATCGTTACTCGCAAAATATAAAACTTCTGACGGATAACTTTGCGACTTTACGTTAATAGCAATACGATAATCTACTCCAGTCTCGCCCTGTAAATGAACTTGATAATGAGGTGTTTTCCCTTTTCCAATCTTTGATTGTATAACTGTACCTTTTAACACACCGTAGTTTTTTAGGGGCATACATTTCATCTCCTATTCATTTAGTAGAAGCTATTCATATTTAAATCATTATCCACTCATAAAAAAAATCCTCCTATTTTAGGAGGATTTTTAATTTCTCAACATATACCAAACAATAACTTCTACCATTACAAGCAAAACCGCACCAAAGATCATTAACGTCGTCTTCTTTAACAGTTCATTTTCACGGTAAGGGATATTACATAAGTAAGCACCTAGTGTAATCCGTGACGGGCAAGCGATTGTCGCTACTGATGATGCGGTGTTTTGCAGTGTTGTGACGTATTGCCACGGGAGTGCTACGTTTTGTGCGGTTTGCATTTGTAGTTTTATAAACATTGCATTTGATCCTGCGTTACTACCTGTTAAAAATCCACCAATAGCGCCAATAAACGGAGCAACGAAAACGAAAAATGTTCCAAATGTATCACCAGCTGTCTTTGCGAGTAATGAATGCATGCCTGATGCACCCATTAGTTCTGAAATGGCGATAAACATTGTCGTCGTAATCGCAAAAGGAATCCATTGTTTGATCGTTTGCGAGAGTGATTGTTTAATAATATTAGACGGGATGCGGAAGAAAATAATAGTAAATAAGCAAGTCATACCGAGCCAAAATCCTGGTGAATATAGTAACTCTAGTTTGTAAGAGTATGATTTCAAATCAAGAACCGCATATGATCTGAACAAATCATGTAATGCTGGAACGAGGCGAGAAAGTAAAATACAAACTGTTAGAAATATATAAGGGCTAATAATTTTTATAATGGATACTTCTCTCTCCGTTGCAGCCGCATGTTCTGTTATAAGATTTTGCCCACTTTTTCCTTTTAATTTAATGATAAGAAAGCCAAATGTAATCGTAACGATAGAACTTAATATCCCGGCTAGTTCAACACTTACGTACGCATTAGAAAGATAGATTCCGAGAGAAAATAATAGAAAGAATCCTACTCCTTCTTTCCACTTTTCTATAACCGCTTGCCAGCCGCCAACAACGTGTAAAGAAAGAATAACAAAGTAAGCAAACATCGGAATACTTAATAGCGCTGTATTTGTACCAAGTGTTTTAAGAGGCATATTTATTAGCTGCGAACCGATAATCGTACCAGTTGCCATTGCGCCCCATGAACTAGCTAGTAAGCCGATAAATGAGAGCAGTACAGCTTGAAATGGTTTATATCCTAGTGAAAGAAAAATAGGTGCTGCAACCATGAAGCCGATACCGAATCCACTTACTGATTCAATAAGCGGGCAAATGCCAAAACACATAAGCAGCATTTGTAATAAGCGATCCTGAGTAACTTCTTCTAGAAAACGTGCTACTTGATCGATGTACCCCATTTTGTTCATGAGGTGAAATAAAAAAATACCGAAAAATAAAACGTACCCGACAATAAAACAAATTAACCACCCTTTAATCGTTGCGTGCACAGTTTCACTTATCCCTAATTGAAACGTTGGCGAGAGTAAAACGATTCCAACACATACAGCATAAGAAATTAACGAAGACCTTAATGACGTTTGTTTAAATAAAAATAAACAAATGAAAATCATCATAATTGGGATAAGTGCCAACAATATGGCCATGTTATCATCTCATTTCGTTTAAAATACAATTTTTAACTATTATATAACAGATGTTGTAATTTTCAATTGTTTTTAAAACAGATTTAAAAAAGGAGCCAAACGGCCCCTTTTCATTCACTCCCATTTTCTATTATCCTGAAAAACTGTCTGCTGTCCGATTATTTTTTTCAACACAACAAACACAATGTAAGTACATATTGCTTGCAATGCAATATTCCAAAATTTCATTAATGTAAATGAATGAATCCGTAGAAATAATTCGTTTAATAATACAATCGAAACGATACTAAATAATTCTATACTAATCGAAAATAGACATATTTCTAAAATAGACTGTTCTTGAATGCGATTTAAGTTGGAAAAGATAAATACATATCCTAAAAATAGAGCCATTAACTCTATTTTCGTCATGCTAATGAGCCAAGCGTATAGCGGTACAGTTAAAAATAGATATAGTAGTTTACGTCTTAGCATGCCTTCTCACCCTCTAAATTATATGTATTTTCTGTATATTTTAACATTTATTACGCAAAACAAAAAGAAGAGACTTACGCCTCTTCTTTTTGTTTTGTTGCATATATTAATTCACATATTTCTTCTCGCTTTTCATTTTCTAAAAGCTCAATGATTTTACTTCCAACGACAACTCCGTCGCATATTGTAACCATTTCTTCTACATGTTCTTTTGTTGAAATGCCGAATCCAGCGACTACTGGTAAGTTGACGTGTGATTTTACTTTTTCTAAGTAACTATGAATCTCCTCTTTAAAGTTTTGACGTACTCCCGTTACGCCCGCTACTGTAACAGCATAAACGAACCCTTCTGATTCACTCGTGATTTTTTCAATTCTTTCAATAGGGCTCGTTACGGTAACGAGTGGAATGAGCGCAATGTTTGCCTCTCGAAGTAACGGCGCAATAATATTTTGTTCTTCATACGGTAAGTCAGGAACGATAATACCATCCACACCGGCCTCTAAGCACTTCTCTACAAATCGTTCTTTTCCGAATGCGAGTACTGGATTTAAATATGTCATGAGTACAAACGGAATTTGCACTTCTTTCCTTACCTCTATTAATGCTTGAAAAATACCTTTTACTGTTACACCGCTATCTAGCGCTCGTTTCCCTGCTCTTTGAATCGTTGGGCCATCTGCGACTGGATCTGAAAATGGAATACCAATTTCAACGATGCTTGCTCCAGCCTCATCTAGAAAACGAATTCTTTCTTTTAATTTTTCAAGGCCACCATCTCCGCCCATTACGTACGGAATAAATGCTTTCTTGCCATTTTCAAACGCTGCTTTAATTTTTTCTACTCCCATTTTTTACACCTCTTCCATATAACGTTTTATACTCTCTACATCTTTATCACCACGGCCAGATAAACAAATAACAAGTCCTTCATCTTCCTTCATTTTCGGAGCTAATTTTAATGCGTATGCGACAGCATGCGAGCTTTCTAACGCCGGGATAATGCCTTCTTTTTTCGTTAATAATTGAAATGCTTCTAATGCTTCTTCGTCTGTTATCGAATGATAAGAAACGCGGCCAATATCTTTTAGCAAGCTATGTTCTGGACCAACACCTGGATAATCAAGTCCTGCTGAAATAGAGTGTGCTTCTTGAATTTGTCCTTCTTCGTTTTGCAGAAGATACATCATTGATCCGTGGAGAACGCCAACGCTTCCTTTCGTTAAAGTTGCTGCATGCTTTTCTGTATGAACGCCTTTTCCAGCTGCTTCTACGCCGTAAAGAGCAACTTCTTCATCGTGTACGAACGGATAAAACATCCCCATCGCATTACTACCACCGCCAATACAAGCAACGACTGCTTCTGGTAACTTTCCTTCTAACGCCTCATATTGTTTTTTCGTTTCATTTCCAATTACACTTTGGAAATCACGGACAATTTGCGGGAATGGATGTGGTCCGAGAACAGATCCCATAATGTAGTGCGTATCATGCACATGTGAAACCCAGTAACGAAGCGCCTCGTTTACCGCATCTTTTAATGTACCGCTACCTGCCGCTACACTTTCTACTTTCGCTCCGAGTAATTCCATTCGGAACACATTTAATTTTTGACGTCTTACATCTTCTTCTCCCATAAAAATGACGCATTCTAATCCGAGAAGAGCACATACAGTAGCTGTTGCAACTCCGTGTTGTCCAGCTCCTGTTTCAGCGACAACTTTTTTCTTGCCCATTCGCACTGCAAGTAGTGCCTGACCGATTGTATTGTTAATTTTATGAGCTCCTGTATGATTCAAATCTTCACGTTTTAAATAAATCTTTGCACCACCGCAATACTTCGTCATATTTTCAGCATAATATAGCGGTGTTTCTCTTCCGATGTACGTTTTTAAATAATGATTTAATTCCTTTTGAAATGCTTCATCTTGCATCGCTTCTTTATATGCTTCTTCTAGTTCTAGTACAGATTGCATTAACGTTTCTGGAACGTATCGTCCTCCGTATATACCGTAATGTCCTTTTTCATCTGGATATGCGTAGTTCATTTGTAACACTCCTTCGCTTTTATAATAAATTGTTTTATTTTCTCTACATCTTTCTTTCCTTCTGTCTCTACTCCGCTGCTCACATCGACCATATATGGCCGAACAGTTCGAATTGCTTCTTCTATATTAAGAGCGTTTAATCCACCAGCTAATATCATTTTCTTTCGCAATTCTTTTGGCATATCTCTAAGTAGTTCCCATGAAAATGTCTTTCCATTTCCTCCATGAAACTTTTCTTTCGGGCTATCAAATAATATATAATCCGCTTCATACCCTTGGGCGTTTTTCATATCACTCTCTGAAGTTACTCCTAGCGACTTTATAGACGGAATATTCAATCTTCTAATCTGATAATTGTCTTCATCCCCATGTAGTTGTACATGTGTTAACCCGCACTCATCTGCAATTTTCTGGATCACTTCTACTGATTCATTTACGAAAACACCGATTTTTAACACGTTGGCTGGAAGCTCCTGAATGATTTCTTCCGCTCTCTTTGGAGTGATTTCCCGCTTACTTTCTGCAAAAACAAATCCGAGTGCATCTGCGCCATATTCGCACGCACTTTTCGCTGTTTCCACATCAGTGATGCCGCAAATTTTCACTTTCATATATTCACCTTACAATCTTCAAAAAAACTACTAATAGAAGATGATGTCATAAGCGCCTCTCCAACTAATACACCTTTGGCTCCAGCTCTTTTAACACGAATAATATCTTCTTTTGAATGAATGCCACTTTCACTAATCCAAAGTAGTTTCTCCTCATTCAATCTTTTTCCAAGCTTTTCAGTTTGGCTTAAATCTACTTCGAACGTTTTTAAATTACGATTATTAATGCCAATAACGTGCGGATTTAATACAATCGCAGTTTCTAATTCCTGTTCATCATGAACTTCAACAATCGCTTCTAATCCTTTTTCTAACACGTAGCTATACAACTCTTTTAACTTCTCTTTCGTTAACGCTGCTACGATTAGTAAAATAATATCTGCTCCCGCTTCATACGCTCTATCGATTTGAATCTTATCGATTATGAAATCTTTACATAAAAGCGGAATGTTACTTTCTTCTCTTGCTGTTTGTAAATCGTGAAACGATCCTTTAAAAAATTGACCATCTGTTAAAACAGATACTGCTCCTGCACCACATTTCTCATATGTTCCCACTTGTTTTCGTACGTCAACGTGTAAATTGATATCTCCTTTTGATGGTGATGCTCGCTTTACTTCTGCAATGACAGTAAACTGCTGTAACGCTTCTACAAGTGACTGTGTCTTTCTTTTTGTTTTTACTGGTGTATATATTTCATATAACTCCGCAACTTCCTTTTTCTTCTGTTCTACAATTTTATCTAAAATCGTCCCCACTTTAGTTCACCCTTTCTAATTTTTCGTTGCTTGCTACAATTAATAAGTTTAATTTGGCTAATGCTTTTCCAGAGTCAATGCTATGTGCCGCGAGTTTAATTCCTTCTTCAATCGTTTCCGTTTTTCCATTTGCGAAAAGAGCTAGACCTGCATTTAATAAAACGGTATCGCGATAAACACTCTTTTCTCCGCTCAATACGCCGACCGTAATCTTTGCATTTTCTTTTGAATTCCCTCCTCTAATCTCTTCATTTTTCACTCTTGAAAAACCATACTTTTCTGGATCAATACTCATTTCTACTATTTCATTATCTTTTAAAATGACAACATGATTCTCTCCTTGTAATGATGCTTCATCTAAAAATCCACTTCCGTTTACGACAAGCGCTTGTTTTCTTCCCAGCTTCTGTAATACTTGCGCAACTGGTAGTAACATATCTCGTTTATAAATGCCGACAAATTGTGTTTCTAAATTTACCGGATTTGTTAAAGGACCAATTAAATTAAAGATCGTCGGCACGTTTAACTCTTTTCTTATTTTCATAATGCGCCTTAGTGCTGGATGCATCGCTGGTGCAAATAAAAATGCAATGCCGACATGCTCTAATAAATAATCAATTTCGTTTGGCGTACTGCTAATATTTACACCTAATTCTTCTAATAAGTCCGCACTTCCTGTTTTACTAGAAACAGCTCGATTACCATGTTTTGCAACCTTTACGCCAGCTCCTGCCAGTACAAATGCCGATGTTGTACTAATATTAAACGTTTGGGCACCGTCACCACCCGTTCCGCAATTGTCCATCGCTCCTTGTATATGGTTCGAAAATGGTAGTGCCTTTTCGCGAAGAGCTCGAACAAGGCCGTATATTTCTTCTGCAGTTTCACCTTTCGCTTTCAGTAAGACTAAGAAAGCTGCAATTTCACTTTCCAATATGTTTTCATTTAATAAAAGAAGCCCTGCTCTATACATTTCCTCTTCTGTTAAATGTTTCCCCTCCACTAATTTACGAAGATAGCTATTCATACTCTTTCCTCCTCCTTCACTTCTGTTAAAAAGGCACGTATTAACTTTCCGCCTTCTTCTGTCGCGATTGATTCCGGATGAAACTGTAATCCGAATAGCGGATAATAATTGTGACGAACTGCCATAATTTCTCCATCGTCCATCGCTGTCGCTAGTATGTCAAAACACTCTGGCAAGCTCGTTTGCGCTGCAACAAGGGAATGGTAGCGCATCGCTGTTAACGGCTGTGTAACGTATGAAAAAATTGACGTTCCATTATGTTTCACGCGTGATGTTTTCCCATGTTTAATACGTTCTGCTCTAACAATGTCTCCTCCAAATGCTGATATAATCGCCTGATGACCAAGGCAAATACCTAATATGGGAACGTTCTTATAAAAATGACGAATCACTTCGATACAAATACCAGCATCCTCTGGTTTTCCTGGTCCTGGTGAAAGCACAATTCCTGTTGGATTCATCTCTTCTAGCTGTTCTATCGTTATTTGATCATTTCTTACGACTACAATATCTTCTTCGTATTCACCTAACAGTTGATACAAGTTATAAGTAAATGAATCATAATTATCAATTAGTACAATCATTTCATTACCTCCAATAGTGCTCTCGCTTTATTTAACGTTTCTTCATATTCAGCTACTGGGTCTGAATCATAAACAATTCCCGCTCCTGCCTGAACGTATGCTTTTTCATCCTTTACGACCATCGTTCGAATAGCGAGCGCCATATCAAGATTTCCTGAAAAACTAACGTATCCAACTGCACCCGCGTATACATTTCTTTTTTCATTCTCTAGCTCATTTATAATTTCCATCGCTCTAATTTTCGGAGCCCCAGAAACCGTTCCTGCTGGTAGGCAATACGCTAATGCATTAAATCCGCTCATTTGTTTTCGCAATGTTCCGTAAACTTCAGATACAATGTGCATAACGTGAGAGTATTTTTCTACTTTCATATATTTATCTATCGTAACCGAGCCGATTTCGCTCACTCTACCAATATCGTTTCGCCCAAGATCTACAAGCATCATATGCTCTGCTCGCTCTTTCTCATTGTCTAACAGTTCTTTTGCGATTTCCTCATCTTCCCTCTTCGTTTTCCCTCTCGGTCTTGTACCAGCAATTGGATTCGTCATTACTTTATCCTCCCTTACTGATAGCAAACTTTCCGGCGAAGAACCGAGTACAACATAATCTTGAAAATCGATATAGAACATATATGGTGATGGATTTGCAATTCGAAGTTTTCGGTATAACGCGAATGGATCACCAATACATTCACTTTGTAAACGCTGTGACAGTACGACTTGGAATATGTCTCCGGCTCTTATATGTTCTTTCGCCATTTCTACCATCCCACAAAACTCTTTTTCCGTTATAGAAGAAGTGAATGATAATGTGGATTGTATTGCATTTACTTCAGTTTCTTCTCCTTGTAGCACTTCCTCTTTGTATACTCGTAGCCTTTCGTATACTTCCTCATAATCTGCTGAATCATCTTCCCTGCATACATATACAAACGACAACCTTTGGCGTAAATGATCGTAAACGATAAACTCACGATATAGTAAGAGGTGTACTTCCGGAATATTTAATGGGTCGTGTAAATCCGCTCCAATGTTTTCATACTGCCGAATGACATCATATCCAATATAACCAACTGCTCCTCCGCAAAATGGAAATGGGCTGTCTACTTGTGATGATGCGATTATTTCTTCTAATACTTGTAGTACGTTACCTTGTAACTTTTCTGCCCGGCCGAAAATCGTTCGTTCTACTTCCGTACCAACGCTTTTTACTTCTCCATAAGGATTACATCCTAAGTAAGAATAACGCCCTTTATCTTGATGAAGCTGTGAACTTTCTAATAAAAATTTCTTCTTTCCTTTCATACGTCTATATAAAGAAATTGGCGTAATGCTATCTCCTTCTTCTTCAGTAATTACTAAAAATGTCTTTCTCTCTCTTTTTTGTTTTATAAATTCTTCTTTCGTCATCATGTCCTTCACCTCACTCTGAAAAATAAAAAAGTCCCCTACATATCGAAAATATGTAGAGGACGATAAATATACCGCGGTACCACCTCGTGTTGGATGCAAAAGCATCCCGCTTTGTTCAGGTACAAAATTTATACCTTATCCTTGTAACGGCGGAACCCGGGTTGCCTACTGAAAACGATTGTTCAGCATACCTCTCGTAAGCCCATTCCGTATATGGCACCGTACCGGGCTCCCACCTATTCCCGGCTCTCTGTAACGTCTCCAATATACGTACTCTTCTTACTTAAACGATTTGATTTATTTAATTTTTTATACACAAAAAGGGAGTACTCATCCTATAGAAAGGACGGGTACTCCCGTGGTGCCACCTTAATTCGTTACAAATGTAACGCACTTTACCGTATCAAAAACAATACGTGTCTCTTGTATCGATGAGATCATGTCGCCAAAGCCTACTTCTTTCGTTTCGGTTTGGAAGCTCCGAAGCCCATTCCACATCAATTCCATACTGATTCGCACCAACCATCAGCTCTCTGACATGTTCATCATGTGTACTCTTCTTCATCAACGCTTGCATTTTTTTAAGTTGCACTCATTATAGACCTGACTTTTTTCACAAGTCAATACTTTTTTAAAAATTTTATTTTTCTTTCCTTTCAATATTATATTGACAAAACAACCTCTTTTTATGTAAATATAATAAATACTCTATTAAAAATAAGGTTTTTTGTATGAATATTATATATTAAAAAAGTAAAATGACATCAAAAAACGCTTACATTTCTGAAAATTCTTATTTATATATGGATTTTTCAGAATAATCATGATAGATTATAAAGTGAAACTTTAATCAGTAGAGGGTGTTCATCCCCACTGATTATTAGTTGAACCAATCGGGCATTAACGGACAGTTGATCTCCCACCTAACTTCCTTGCCCAGCCAATTTTAAGGTGGGAGTTTTGCTGCCCGTTAATGCGGGATAAAAATATGCATAACGCATCAAAAGACCTGACAAAAGAAAGGGGAACTACATGAGTACGCAGATGTTAACTTTAACTTCTATCTCTATTTACATGCTCGGGATGTTAGTAATCGGCTATTTCGCCTACAAACGAACGTCCAACTTAACAGATTATATGCTTGGCGGGCGTACACTAGGCCCCGCAGTAACAGCATTAAGTGCTGGAGCATCCGATATGAGTGGTTGGCTTTTAATGGGATTACCCGGTGCAATGTTTAGCGTTGGATTAAGTAGTAGTTGGATTGCGATCGGCCTAACACTAGGCGCATACGCAAACTGGCTTTATGTCGCTCCTCGCTTACGTACCTACTCAGAAATTGCAAACAACTCTATTACTATTCCAGAATTTTTGGAACACCGTTTCCACGACAAATCTCATATGCTACGCTTAGTATCCGGACTTGTTATTATGATTTTCTTTACTTTTTATGTAGCTTCAGGATTAGTTTCAGGCGCTGTATTATTTGAAAATTCATTTGGCATGAACTATCATGTTGGATTATTCATTGTTGCAGGCGTTGTTGTCGCTTACACATTATTTGGTGGTTTCTTAGCAGTAAGTTGGACAGACTTCGTACAAGGAATCATTATGGTAGTCGCTCTTATTCTTGTTCCTATCGTAACAATTATGAATTCGAACGGACTTGGACCTGCATTTGATACAATTCGATCTGTAGATCCAACACGTCTAGATATTTTTAAAGGTGCCTCTACTTTAGGAATGATTTCTCTATTCGCATGGGGCCTTGGTTATGTCGGACAACCTCATATTATCGTACGCTTTATGGCAATTTCTTCTGTAAAAGAACTTAAAAGTGCACGAAGAATTGGTATGAGCTGGATGATTTTCTCTGTTGTTGGAGCTATGTTTACTGGTCTTATTGGTATTGCTTACTATTCACAACAAGAGTTAACATTATCTAACCCAGAAACAATTTTCCTTGAACTTGGAAAAATTTTATTCCACCCACTTATTACTGGATTTTTATTAGCCGCTATTTTAGCAGCGATCATGAGTACAATCTCATCTCAGTTACTCGTTACTTCTAGTGCCGTAACGGAAGACTTATATCGTACATTCTTCAAACGTTCTGCATCTGATAAAGAACTTGTATTTGTCGGTCGTATGGCTGTACTTGTTATTGCCTTAGTTGGGTGCGCTTTAGCGTTTAAACAAAATGATACGATTTTAGCTCTTGTTGGGTACGCTTGGGCTGGTTTTGGTTCTTCATTTGGACCTGCTATTTTATTAAGCTTATATTGGAAACGTATGACGAAATGGGGCGCGCTTGCTGGTATGATTTCTGGTGCCGCTACTGTTATTATATGGACTCAATTCAAATTCTTAAAAGATTTCTTATATGAAATGATTCCAGGTTTCGCTATTAGTTTACTAGCCATCGTAATTGTTAGTTTACTAACACAACCTTCAAAAGAAGTTGAAGAGCAATTTAAGGATTTCGAAAAACAACATCGTCATAATTTATAAAAAAAATCTCTGCTGTTATCGTAACAGCAGAGATTTTTTACAGTTCGACAATCTTCTTATCAAATTTAACAAATTCTTTATGTTTCGTTAAATTTAACATAACACTACTCCTTTATAGTATGAGTATCAGCACTTATACAGAAAGGGGACTCCAACATGTTAGCAGCTTTCCAGCAACAACAAACACGAAAATTTTCACCTATCACAAATACTTCTGCGTCTTGTTTAAACATGCAACCTAACCCGCCTAAAATTTCAATTGCTCCTTCTGTTATTTCAGTCATCGGTGTTCATATGGAAAAACATAAATTAAAAATAAAAACGGGACAAAACATTGTGTTATCAGCTTCCATTTTGCCAATACAAGCAACGCATAAAGAGCTTATTTGGTCAAATATGAATTCTGATATCATCACCATATATCCAAAAGGCGACACCGTGACAATTACTGGAAAAAACGCAGGTAGAGCAGTCGTAATTGTCACAACTGCTGAAGGCAAATTCCGTGACCTATGTGTCATTCATGTACAACCTTATATGACAAATCCAAAGTAAAAGAGTGGCTTTGGAGCCACTTTTTTACTTGATTTCAATATTTGAGTTTTTACTTTTTACAAGATTAATAAATTGTTCTTTATTTCTTGGAGAAATACTTTCTGTTTTATGTGTATCGTAAACAATTCCAAGTCGGTCAAATGATAATGCATGGGCTGCTATTGGATTTTTCGTATTTGAAATTTGTTTTATATCTCGTATAAATATACGTTTTGTAACGAGACCCGATCTAATCGTAATTATTTCTTCCCGGGCAATATATTTTGCCAAAAACCAACTCCAGCTAAACAACATTGCTAATGGAATTGTAAAAAGCAAAAGAAAATATTCTCTCCCTACAAAAATTGGTGCAAAACAAGCACCCAAAACAATAAAAAAAATTGGATATAACCATGTATCTTTTTTGATGGAAACTCCATTTCCCTCCCCTTTCTACGCCCGTATTTCTATAAAACAAAAAGAGAAGTATCACAACTTCTCTTTTCTCCCCTAACACTATAATTCCTGTGTGTACACCGGCTCGTTTACGACATTTTTTGCTGTTCGCTTTTGTTGCTGCAGTAAGAAAACAGATACACCAAACAATACGAGCATGCTACCGATAATTTGCATTGCATTTAATTTTTCTTCAAGTAAGAAGAACGCAAGTATAGATGCTCCAACAGGTTCTCCTAAAATACTCATTGAAATTGTCGTTGCATTTACATAATTTAATAGCCAGTTATTAATTACATGTGACACTGTCGGCACAACCGCAAGTAAAAGAAAAACGGTCCAATCCCACTTCGTATAACCTGTAAAGGGTACTTGCAATATGACATTATAAATCCCCATAAAAAGACCTGCGAATGCAAAGACTGTAAAGCTATAAATCCAGTGTGATACTTTCTTTACTGTCGTTTGCCCAATAAATAAATAACCGACAACTGCTATTACACTTAGAAAGGATAATATGTCTCCATAAATTGCTTGCTTACTTAAACCTAAATCTCCCCAACCAATGCACATTACGCCTAGAATAGCGATTCCCATCGTTGCAATGGCTGAATATGTTGTTCTTTCTTTAAACAGAAAAAAACCTCCAACTAAAGATACGATCGGTTGAAGTGCCAAAATAATTGTTGAACTAGCAACTGTTGTATGCTTTAAAGATTCAAACCATAAAAGAAAATGAAGTGCTAAAAAGAAACCAGATCCAATTAAAAAGCCCCAATCTTTCATTTGAATCCTATTAAATTCCTCTCTTTTTTTCCATACGATAGGCAGCATAATAAGTACGATAATCCATAAGCGGTACATACTTAATATTGAAGATGGTGCTGAGGACATCTTTACAAAAACTGCTGCAAAAGAAATAGCAATTATAGAAATAGCCAATGGTAGTGCGATTGATTTTTCTTGTTTCAAATCCTGTCTCCCCTCTCACCTGTCAAAAATCCCACTTCATTATATCCGTTTTCTTTCGTAACTTAAATACTAATTTTTTAGATTCTTCGTACCATTATGGTAAAATAGAAATTAAGGCACCAATTAGTGAATATTTATTTCCTTTTTCACTACAAGCGTCGCTCTTACAATCGTTACAGTAAATTTTTATTTAGGGGGATCTACATGAGTCAAACAATAGGGAGAATTGAAGAAATTTCATTTTATAGCGCATCACTTCAAGAAGACGTTACGCTTCTCGTTTATTTGCCAGTAAATTACACACCACTGCACAAACATACAGTTGTAATTGCACAAGATGGTAGAGATTATTTTCAGCTTGGTAAAGCGCACCGTGTAATTGAGCGCCTTCGTGAAACTGAAGAAATTGACCGTACAATTATTGTCGGTATTCCATATAAAAATGTACAGGATCGTAAAGAAAAATATTTCCCAAATGAAGTAAAAAATGCTGCATATATTCGTTTCCTTGCTCATGAACTTGCACCATATATTGATGAAAATTATCCAACGTACCAAATGGGAAAAGGTCGTGTTTTAATTGGTGATTCTCTTGGCGGAACAGTTTCCTTTATGACTGCACTTATGTATCCGCATACATTCGGTAAAATCGTTATGCAATCACCATTTGTGGATGAGACAGTGATGAACTTAGCAAAAGACTTCAAAGATCCACAAGCATTAGAACTGTATCACGTCATTGGTACAGAAGAAACGGCTGTAAAGCGTACTGATGGACAAGTATCTGATTTCGTAGAACCAAACCGTGAGTTAAATACACTTCTCACAGATAGAAATTTCATTACGCATTACGAGGAGTTTGAAGGTAATCATACTTGGAAATATTGGCAAACTGATTTACCGAAAGCCTTCTCTCATATTCTATCAATGAAATAATAGAGAGCAGTATTCAGAATAATTTGATATAATAGATAAAGAGATTTATTTATCTCAAAATCTAACTAGACTTACAAAGGGAGGAATTGGAACATGAAATTAGGCATTGTAATTTTTCCATCTAAAATGATTCAAGATAAAGCGAACGGATTGCGTAAGCGTTATGACCCGCACTACGCATTAGTTCCGCCACATATTACATTGAAAACACCCTTTGAGACGCAAGATGAACAATTAGAATCGATTGTAAACGAGCTACATACAATCGCAGGTAAAACGAATCCTTTCACCCTTCATGTTGGGAAAGTTGGTTCATTCGCACCTGTTAATAACGTCCTTTATTTTAAAGTAGAAAAAACACCTGAACTTACTTTCTTAAATGAAGAAATGCATGGCGGGTTATTCACACAAGAACGCGAATATGCTTTCGTACCTCACTTAACAATCGGACAAGGCTTATCAGATGCAGAGCATGCTGATGTATTGGGTCGATTACGTATGAAAGATTTCTATTATGAACAACCAATTGATCGTTTCCATCTTCTATATCAATTAGAAAATGGAACATGGACTGTACACGAAACATTCCACCTTGGAAAGGGGAACAACTAATTTGCACGCACAGATTGTACAAACGGACGAACAACTAAGAGATGCATTCTCTGTACGTAAACAAGTGTTTGTAAATGAACAACGTGTCTCTGCTGAAGAAGAGTACGATGAGTTTGAAGAAACTTCAACACACGTTGTTATATATGACAATGATGTTCCAGTTGGTGCTGGACGTTTTCGCACCCTTGATGGTATAGGGAAAATGGAACGCATTTGCGTGCTAGGTTCCCATCGTAAAAAAGGTATCGGAAAAATTGTTATGGATGCGCTTGAAGCGTATGCAAAAGAAAATTCGCTACCGAAATTGAAACTTCATGCTCAAACACATGCTGAAGATTTCTATAAAAAACTTGGCTATGTAACGAGTTCTGATGTATTTATGGAAGCAAATATCCCGCACGTCGTAATGATAAAAGAATTGTAATTTGAAAGCAGGAGGTGACCCCTCCTGTTTTTTACATTGCTATTTTCTTTTTCTTCCGCTAAAGTTAAATGTTGATGCTATAGTTTTGAAGGTGAACATATGACACAAGAAAAATTTTCACAAAAATCGTTAACACACGCCGATATTCCGCGTGCGACATATCATATTCCGAAAACATCTACCCATTTAATTATGGAAGAAGATGTAGATGCGGCTTATTTCCGCGCTCTCGAACAACAAAATGTTTTTTTAAATGAAAAACAATTAGAAGCCGTGCGCACAACAGAAGGTCCTGTTCTCACACTAGCTGGTGCTGGAAGCGGGAAAACATCTGTTTTAACAACTCGCGTTGGTTATTTAGTAAATGTAAAACAAGTTCATCCACGAAATATTTTATTACTTACATTTACACAAAAAGCAGCTGAAGAAATCCGAAGTCGTGTTGCGAAGTTACCAGGTATGAATCATGCAGCAAGTAGCTATGTTGTTGCTGGTACATTCCACTCTGTTTTCTTAAAATTGCTTCGTAGTCAAGGGTATAATCAGCAAATTTTAGCAAATGAAAAACATAAACAAATTATGATAAAGAAAATCTTAAAAGAATTGCGTTTAAAAGACGATTATGATGCGGAAACGATACTCGCGATGATTTCACTTGAGAAAAACAAATTAAATCGTCCGAAAGATGTAAAAGCGAAAACACCAGTGGAACAAGAATTTAAAGAAGTATATGAACGTTTTGAAGAAGTAAAACAACGATACAATTATATTGATTTCGATGACATCTTATTGGAAACATATTATATGTTAGAAAATAATGCTCCTTTACTAACTCAATTACAACAACGTTTTCACTACATTGAAGTAGATGAGTTTCAAGATACATCGTATGCACAATATGAAATTGTAAAATTGTTAGCCACACCAAGAAATAATTTGTTCATCGCAGGTGATGATGATCAAGCTATCTATGGCTGGCGAGGGGCAAGTCACCAAATTATTTTATCTTTTCCAAAAGAATTTGATAACACAACAATTATTGCACTAAATACGAATTATCGATCCAATCCCTTTATCGTCGGGCTTGGAAATGAAGTTATAAAATTAAATCAAGAACGTTTTGATAAAGAGCTATACTCCGTTCGTGAGGAAGGTGTACAACCTTTTTATGCAAGACCTGCTACGACTCTTGATGAAGCAAATCAAATTTTACAGCTCATTCAAGAAAAAGTGGATAGCGGTGAACGAAACTATAAAGATTTTTGTTTACTGTATCGCACACATTCTGTAAGCCGTTCGTTACTTGATCAGCTTACCATTCATAAAATCCCGTTTATTAAACACGGGGCGAGCCAATCATTTTATGAACATTCTTTAATTAAGCCTGTATTAGATCATTTAAGACTCGTGATTGAGCCGTTTCGACTAGAATCACTTTCAAACATATTGCCGACGATGTATATCGGACGTGATGATTGTATTTCATTTATTGAGCGTGAACAATGGAAATATGGTGAAGGCCGTTTTCCTTCTCTTCTTCATTTCTTATTATTAAATCCGAGCTTAAAACCTTTTCAAGTGAAAAAGGTAAATGAGCGTATTGATTTTATTAAATTTATTAAAGAATTAGAACCGAAAAAAGCATTAAAAGAAATCATTCATGGTAAAGGAAAATATTTAGAGTACTTACAAAGTAACGATCGTTCTTCCTTTACGATGCATAAAGACATACAAGAAGAAATGTTGGAAGAATTAATGGAGTCTGCAACTCGTTTCACCGATATTCCAGCTTATTTACAATTTATTGACGAAGCGATTCAAGGTCAAAAAGAAATGGAAGCATTAAAAACAATGCCGCAAAAAGATGCCGTTTCACTTATGTCAATTCATAACGCAAAAGGCCTTGAATTTCCGTGTGTCTTTTTACTTGGAGCGAGTGATGGGATCCTGCCGCATACTTCTTCTTTAAAAGATGCAAATGATCGTGTTACGGAAACTTCTGAAGCGTTAGAAGAAGAACGCCGATTACTTTATGTCGCCATTACACGTGCGAAAGAAGAACTTTACATTTCTTCTCCGCAATTTTTCAGAGGAAAGAAATTAGATATATCTCGTTTTTTATATACTGTGCGAAAAGATTTACCTGAAAAGACATCCACTAAATAAGGATGTCTTTTTTTATAATGCGTTATGTACATCCCTTCTATATAAATTCCTTGTTTTTATCATAAGAATTAACGTAATATCAACCATATCCCACTCATATTGTAATAGTGTATGTCAGAACTCACGAGAAGGAGTGAACATAATGAGCTGCAATTGTAATGAAGATCATCAACATGAGTGTGATTTCAACTGTGTATCGAATGTTGTTCGTTTTATACATGAACTACAAGAATGTGCAACGACAACATGTGGATCTGGTTGCGAAGTTCCATTTTTAGGTGCACATAACAATGCATCAGTAGCGAATACACGTCCTTTTATTTTATACACAAAAACTGGAGAACCTTTTGAAGCATTCGCACCATCTTCAAGCCTTACTAGTTGCCGATCTCCTATTTTCCGCGTAGAAAGTATAGATGATGATGACTGTGCTGTATTGCGTGTATTAACTGTAGTTTTAGGTGATGGTACCGCTGTACCACCTGGTGACGACCCAATCTGTACGTTTTTAGCTGTACCAAATGCAAGACTAATATCAACCTCCACTTGCATTACTGTTGATTTAAGTTGCTTCTGCGCTATTCAATGCTTACGCGATGTTTCTATTTAAAACTAAATAATGAGTTAAGCATGGATTGGGTGGCAGAATTATCTGCCACCCAATCCATGCTTAAAGAGTATTCTTATGTAAATTTCTTAAAATTGGGAACTTGTCTAGAACATAGAACCTGTCCTTTTCATTAACTGAAAGTAGAAACAGATAAAGGAGTGAAAAACATGTTCTCTTCTGATTGCGAATTTACTAAAATCGATTGTGAGGCGAAGCCAGCTAGTACACTACCTGCCTTTGGTTTTGCTTTCAATGCTTCTGCACCTCAGTTTGCTTCACTATTTACACCACTATTATTACCTAGCGTAAGTCCAAATCCAAATATTACTGTTCCTGTAATCAACGATACAGTAAGTGTCGGAGATGGCATTCGAATTCTACGAGCTGGTATTTATCAAATCAGTTATACATTAACAATTAGTCTTGATAACTCACCTGTTGCACCAGAAGCTGGTCGTTTCTTCTTATCATTAAATACGCCAGCTAACATTATTCCTGGATCAGGTACAGCAGTTCGTTCTAACGTTATTGGTACTGGTGAAGTAGATGTATCCAGTGGTGTTATTCTTATTAACTTAAATCCTGGTGACTTAATTCAAATTGTGCCAGTTCAGTTAATTGGAACTGTAGACATCCGCGCAGCAGCATTAACAGTTGCACAAATTAGTTAGTAAAAAGCGGTATTTCTAATACAGAAATACCGCTTTTTATATATAATAAAAAACACTCACAGTAGCATGAGTGTTTCATTCTTCATATTGTTTTATTGCGTTTTTCTTTTTCCCACAATTGCATCCCTTTTTCTTCACAAATCCTTGTTGTTGTAATTGTTCTTGATATGCCTGTTGTTGTGCTTGGTGTTGTTGCTGTATATGATACCACTGCTGCAGGTCATATGAATTTTGCCTTGGATTATTGCTCACAGCAAACATCTCCTCTACTGTCAATTCTGTCTATTTACTATATGAACAACTCTTTATTTCCGTTCCCTCATTCTTTTAAACTCCGCTTTTTCTCGTATTATGAAAATATATTATTCTCCCATAAAATATCCTGTAATTGTTTCAATGATTGCTGCTGCTCCTGCAATGGCTAATAATGCAAGTAACGGCTCCGCAACGATAGGAATCCAATTATATAAAACTAATAAAAAAGCACTAACCCATACACCTGTACACCAATAACAGCTTAATAATTCGCCAATCCACTTTCTTAATCCATTACCTTTAACTTTTGTAAACGTTGATACACTTCCATCCGGCTCCGTAATCTCTAATTCATCAATAAATGGTCTTCGCAAAAAGGCTGTTATTTTATCATATACAATTAAACGAGTGAGCCTAAAAGCAGCTAACGCAAAAATAAAAAATAAAAGCCAGCTTGTAAACAGCATAATTCCACCTTCCCTTATCCTCTTTCGCCTATTTAAAAAAAAAGGTCTTGAGATTGTGACCAAATCTCCTCGACTCCAATATCTTATTAATGTAAATACAAACAAGAAGATAAGGAGTGACATTAATGAGTTGTAACGAAAATAAACACCATGGCTCTTCTCATTGTGTAGTTGACGTTGTAAAATTCATCAATGAATTACAAGATTGTTCTACAACAACATGTGGATCTGGTTGTGAAATCCCATTCTTAGGTGCACATAATACTGCATCAGTAGCAAATACACGCCCTTTTATTTTATACACAAAAACTGGAGAACCTTTTGAAGCATTTGCACCATCAGCAAGCCTTACTAGCTGCCGATCTCCAATTTTCCGTGTGGAAAGCGTAGATGATGATAGCTGTGCTGTGCTACGTGTATTAACTGTAGTATTAGGTGACGGTACTCCAGTACCACCTGGTGACGATCCAATTTGTACGTTTTTAGCTGTACCAAATGCAAGATTAATATCGACAACTACTTGCCTTACTGTTGACTTAAGCTGTTTCTGTGCGATTCAATGCTTACGCGACGTTTCTATCGTAAAGTAAACTAAAAAACTATTGGGGTGGTAGAAGCATTCTACCACCTTTACATATTTAAAAGCCGGCCATACTAATCGATTGGATATCATCTATAGACAACCTAATATCTCTCATACTATTTTGCGGCATAATAGATACAATGCCATTACGATACGATATGATCGATCCAACATAAGAAACTGTAGCTGTTTTTATTCTGCACCTTACTTTCGGAATGTAATGAGGGCGGTTTAATAAAAAATGAATTTTTTCATCATTATTCATATCCTTAAATGATTTATTATACGGGACAGTTCTTACTGGCTCTTGCTGTTCTGGCTGTTCTTGCTCTGTCTGTTCTTCTTTTTCCTCTTCTTCTATTTTTTCTTCCACTTGCTGCTCTTCTTGTTGTTCTTGCTCTATTACCTCTTCCACAGCACTGCTTACAATATTTTCTTGTCTATTACTTTGCTCTTTTTGATCTTCATTTTCAAAGTTTGTCAGGATAATCCTTTTTATTTTCGGTGCAGCAAGTTCTAAACTCACTTGCGCAATATATAACAACGGTTTTCCAACTGTTGAACTTTTATTTTTATTCTTCACACTCGTCCCTCCCACTTCCATACGTAGCTGAATAAATCGTGTACTATTATAGTTATATTCATCACGTGGTAAGAACTTTCGTTAAAAATCGTTCTTTCTCAGAACAAATAAAAAGGACAATCTCAGCATTTAGAGATTGTCCTTTAAAAATTAATATTATATTTATCCTAGGATATGATACCCTGAATCAACGTGAATGTTTTCTCCTGTTACACCGCGTGCTAAATCACTGAATAGGAATACTGCTGTATCGCCAACTTCTTCTGGAGTTGTTGTACGACGAAGTGGTGCGCGCTCCTCAATTTCTCTTAAGATTGAGTTGAAATCGCCTACACCTTTTGCAGATAACGTACGAATTGGTCCTGCAGAAATAGCGTTGACGCGAATACCATGTTGACCTAAATCGTTCGCTAAATATTTCACGCTCGCTTCTAATGAAGCTTTCGCAACACCCATAACGTTATAATTTTTCACAACGCGCTCGCCGCCAAGGTATGTTAACGTTAAAATATTTCCGCCTTCTGTCATTACTTTCTTCGCTTCTCTTGCTACAGCTGTTAAAGAGAATGCACTAATATTTTGTGCAAGTAAAAATCCATCGCGAGAAGTATCTACAAATTCACCTTTTAAGTCATCGCGATTTGCAAAAGCAATACAATGTGCTACACCGTGAATAGTACCTACTTCTTGTTTAATTGTTTCAAAGCAAGCTGTAAGTTCCTCATCATTCGTTACATCACAAGGTAATACAAGTGATTCTTGTCCTTCTAATGTGTCCGCTAATTCACGAACATTTCTTTCTAAACGTTCTCCTGCATATGTGAATATTAATTTTGCACCTGCATTATGCAAAGAGCGAGCAATTCCCCATGCAATACTTCTTTGGTTCGCAACGCCCATAACGACAAATGTTTTCCCTTGTAATAGTTCCATGATATATCCTCCCAGAAATACTTATACTTGTTATTAGTACCTGATACTATAATTATAGTACCATAAAACCGCTTAAAGGCAAACAAAAAAGTCATTAACAGAAATTTGTTAATGACTTTTGGTTTCTATAAAAAACCGCTCTAATCCTTCTTCCCAAGACGGCATTTGTAAAAAACCATTTAATCGTAGCATGTTATGTTGAAAAATAGAATATTTTGGCCTCGCAGCCGCAGCCCCGAATTCTTCCGTTGAAACAGGTAATACATTCACTTTCATATTGGCATACGAAAATATCTTTTGTGCAAATTCAAACCAAGAGCATGAACCTCTGTTTGATACGTGGTATGTACCGTATAAAGAAGTATGAATGAGCTTATTAATAACCATATTTAAATCCGCCACATACGTAGGAGAGCCAACTTGATCCGCTACAACAGATATTTCATCTCTTTCTTTCCCTAATCGCATCATCGTTTTCACGAAATTGTTTCCATATTTACCATATAGCCACGATGTGCGAACGATAAAATATTTATTATGTAACTCTTTGACGAACTGCTCCCCCGCATACTTAGAGGCTCCATATATATTTATCGGCGCTGGACTATGAAATTCGCCGTATCCATCTGGTCTGGCGCCTTGAAATACATAATCAGTACTAATATAAACTAGCTTCGCCCCTACTAATTGTGAAGCAACCGCTACATTTCGAGCTCCGATTGCATTTATTCTATATGCAAGATCCTGCTCTTTCTCCGCATGATCTACTTTCGTATAGGCAGCACAATGAATAATTATATGTGGTTTTATTTCTTGTACTACTTGTTGTATTCGAGATATATTTGTCACATCTAATAACTTTTTATCAAATGGATATATATCATATTCTTCAGAGTTTAACTCTTCAAATAGTTGCTTTCCTAATTGACCGTTTGCTCCTGTTATGATAACCCTCTCTTTCATGTAACATGCCCCTTACTGGTCTTTTAGTGGTTTCCACCATTCCTTATTCTTTTCATACCATTTCACCGTCTCTTGTAATCCTTGTTCAAACGTATATTTCGGTTCCCAATCAAATTCATTCTTCATTTTCTCTGCATCAATCGCATAACGACGATCGTGTCCTAAACGATCTGTAACATATTCAATGTCTTTTTTTGTTTTTCCTAAAAGAGTAATAATTTGTTCCACAACTTCTACATTTGTTTTTTCATTATTTCCACCTATATTATATACTTCTCCTACACGTCCCTTATGCAAAACAACGTCAATCGCACTGCAATGATCTGTTACATGTAACCAATCTCTTACATTTAAACCATCACCATATAACGGTAGTTTTTTTCCTTCCAGTGCATTCGTAACCATTAACGGAATTAATTTTTCGGGATACTGGTACGGTCCATAATTGTTAGAACAACGCGTTACTATAACCGGTAATTGATATGTTTTATAGTAAGATAAAGCTATCATGTCCGCGCTCGCCTTACTTGAAGAATATGGACTATTTGGAGCTAACGGCGTTGTCTCTGTAAACTTCCCTGTTTTCCCTAAAGAGCCATACACTTCATCCGTTGATACTTGCACAAGTTTTATATGCGAATATTTTTTAACTAGTTCTAATAAAGTGACCGTCCCAATTACATTTGTATCATAAAAAGGAATCGGATTTTCAATACTACGGTCCACATGTGATTCAGCTGCAAAATTTACAATCACTTGTACGTCTCGCTCTTTTATAACGTATTCTAACAGCTCTCCATTTTGAATTTCTCCTTTTACAAAAGAGTAATTCGGGTGATTCTGAAGAGATTTTACGTTATTTAAATTCCCGCTATATGTTAATGCATCGTAATTAATAATTTTATATGATTCATAACTTTGTAGCATGTAATGAACGAAATTACTTCCAATAAATCCAGCCCCACCTGTTACTAATATATTCATAAACAACTCTCCTACTTAAAAACTATCTTCATATTCCTCTAGTAATGGCAATATCTGATCCTTATCGGACAATATAGGATCTGTTACTGGCCAAGGAATTGCTAAATCTTTATCTTCCCAAAGTAATCCAGAGTCGTGCTTTGCGCTATAATATTCATCTACTTTATACATAACGATAGTATGCGGGACAAGCGTGCAAAATCCATGCGCAAATCCTTTTGGCACTAGTAACTGCCGATGGTTATCTGCACTTAAAATATATCCTTTCCATTGTTTAAATGTTGGTGATTTTTTTCGTAAATCAACGATAACATCATAAATTGCCCCTTGCATAACTTGAATGAGTTTCGTTTGTGCTTTCGGTTTTTTTTGAAAGTGTAGTCCCCGAATCGTTCCTGCCTTAGCCGAATAAGATACGTTATCCTGTACAAATGAATACGTTATCCCTAATGTTTCTAGCACCTGCTTATTATAGCTCTCTGAAAAAAAGCCACGCTCGTCTCCAAACAACCTCGGTTCTAACAATTTTGCATCGGTAAAATTTGTTTCTACAACTTTCATATTCTCACCTATTCTCCGTTAAACTGTTTCCCAAAATTAATACCCCGTGCTAACGTATTCGCCTTTTGAAGCGAAGCATGAGTTCCCGCATCAGTCCACCAGCCGCTCATTTCATTATAAGTAAGTACCCCTCGTTTTAAATACCAATTATTTATATCTGTAATTTCAAGTTCTCCCCGTGCAGAAGGTTTTAATTCTTTAATATAAGAAAAGACTTTCGAATCATACAAATAAATTCCCGTAACCGCATAAGAACTTTTCGGCTCTTTCGGCTTTTCTTCAATTTCAACTATTTTTCGGTTTTGAATATTTGCTACGCCAAATCTTTCGGGATCTTCTACAGATTGCAATAGCACTTTCGCACCTTCTTTTTGATTTGCAAACTCTTTAACATACGGAAGAATATCATCTGAAAAAATATTATCCCCTAATATAACTACCATACGATCATTCCCGACGAAATCTTCACAAAGCCCTAACGCCTGTGCAATACCGCCTGCTTTATCTTGCACACGATACGTAAAGGACACGCCAAATTCATGACCGCTTCCTAAAAAGCTAACAACATCCCCCATATGCTCTTTACCTGTAATAATCATAATATCTGTAATATCACATTGTTTTAGCTTATATACCGCATGATAAATCATCGGATACCGACCAACAGGAAGTAAATGTTTATTCGTTACTTTCGTTATTGGATATAATCTAGATCCAGTACCACCTGCTAAAATAATTCCTTTCACTTTGCATCTCTCCTTTATGATGGAGATAATATATCTTTGTAATGTTCTACAAACACTTTCCGGTACTTCTCATATGTATCCGCATCAAACTCATCCCCGTTGTAATGAATACACCATAAATTTGCTTGATTTGGGATACCGATTAAATAACCAGCCCTTTGAAACTCTAAAGACTGTGACACATCATAAAAGTGAAACCCTTGAAACAAATCTTCTCGCCACGGAATATCATACTGCGTTGCCATGAATAAACCATCAATTGCCTGAACTGACAAAAATGGTTGATTACCATAAAAAACCTGATCTAAATTTAATAATTGATAATTCTGTCTTCTGTACTCAATCACTTTCCCTACTAAATTTTTTCCTTCCCACCATATCCCGTTATTCGGTAAAAACTGAGCTCCAGCGACTCCTATTAAACCAAGCTTTTCATTTTCTTTAAAAAGAGATATAAGTGTAGAAAACATGTCTCGATTAATAAGATATGTATCTTGATGTATATACACTTTGTATTTCGCTGGATATGAAAGGGCTCGGTTGTATGCACTCGCCATACTTTGTGCATCTCGTATCGGAAAAATTTGTACGACATAACCAGGGGGAACAAAAATGTTTCTTATTTGGCTCTCACATTGTTTGAAAAGCTCCTCATTATTTACACAAACAACGACTAATATTGTATGATCTTTCATTTTTGTCCCCCCTTTTATTCTTCCTTATTTACATCTGACATATAGTGTTCCACAAATATTTTTCGATACTTTTCATAGTTCGTCATATTCACATCAAAATGATAATGGATACACCAAGCATCGCGCTGTACAGGTACACCAACTGTATATCCTGCTTTTTTAAATTCAAACGATTGAGATACATCATAAAAATCAAATCCGTCAAATAAGTCTTCTCGCCACGGAACATCATATTGTGTCGCCATTAATAAACCATCAATACATTCTACAGGAATAAATGTTTTTGATTCATGATACGGTTGTTCTAAACTTGCCATATAAAACAAATCATTCATATAACCAATGACCTTTCCTACAATTCCACGCCCTTCGTTCCATACACCAGTTGGAGGAACATATTGCGCTCCAACCATCCCAATCATACCAAGATGTTCATGTTCCTCAAATAATTGAAGTAATCCGTATAAAAAGGCTCTATTTATAATAAAAACATCTTGATGTATATACACTTTATACTTTGCTGGATGCGAAATGGCTTGATTGTATCCACTCGTCATACTTTTCGCATTTCGAATCGGCATAAATTGGACAATATATCCTGGCGGTACTAACAATTGCAATATATGTCGCACGCAGTTTGCATACAATTTCCGATCATTTATACATGTAACAAATAATATTGTTTTGTCTGCAGCACTCATAATTGTGATTTTTCAGCTTCAATAATATACTGAAATACAACTGTCTCAGCCATGAAGCCACTTCCAAGACGATATTTTTTACAAATTCCATATAACTCCTCAATAAGTGGCTCATACATTTTATGATCAACATATACACGATCTACTTTACTAATTGAATATCCTGCTTTTAAAAACATTCTTAGCATTTCATTGAATGTAAAGAAACGAATATGTGTTTTATCTAATAAACCATATTCTGTATACGTCCAATTTCCAGCAAGCAAGGGAGCTAATACTGAAATATGAGCAACGTTTGGTATACTTGCTAAAATCACACCATTTTGCTTTATATATGGCTTTACTTTTTCTATTACAGCCCATGGATTAAATAAATGCTCTAATACATCCCCAAATATGACGCAATCAAATTGCCCCTCCTCATAAGGAAGATCTATTTTTTCTATATCCCCTAACATAACATGATCTAGTCTTTCCTTCGCTTTTTCTGCCGCCTCTGGAAATGCCTCAATTCCTGATACACGTGTACCGTTTTCTTTAATAGCTGCTCCCAATGCACCGCTTGAGCAACCAATATCAAGAACTTCTTTCCATTCCTTTTTTATATGCTTTAATAAATTCGGATTCGCTGCATTATAATAATGCTCGGATTTTTCTTCATATAAAGAACTTTTTTCGCGACTCATTTCACACACTCCTTATGCAAATTGAATTAGAAATATAAATCTCATATGAATTCTATAAAGTGCAGATTTTGTTCATCCCCCACTGATTATTAGCCCAAAAATAGTAGTATAAAACCTTTTATTTATATTGGTTACGTTACTGATACTCTAATATATAACCAATCTATTAGAGTTAGAATAACGATAAATCATTTCTAAAAAACGAAACCTATTACACTTTATATGGTTTATCAAAAACTCCCCGAAAATATTTACGGTTATATTCAATTGCAGCATTATTCGGAACATAAGAAGCTGCTAATTCATTGTAATAATACGCTTTATCCTGCTCCCCTAACCTGCTATAACAAATACACATTTGTAAATAGGGTAGCCATGTGTAGCTAGCTGGACTATGGAAAGGACTCTCCGTTTCCATTGGTACTTCCGTTGCAAGTTTAAACCAAAATATCGCTTCATTATATTTTTCTTGTTCCATATATATATATCCTATTCTTGTACAATTCTCTCCTCTAGGGACGCCATACCGAAACGACTTCACACAAGATTCGATTGCCTTCTCCCACATTCCGAGCTTTGCATAGCAATCTCCTAACTTACCACATGCATAAATTTTTTCTTCATACCATCCTTCGTCTTGATTAAGAAATGTTTCATATAGAAGAACTGCATCATCATATTTTTGGTTATCCGTAGATTCATTTGCGTAATAAAATAAATCTCTTGGACTCAATTCTTCTCCTGCCGCTACAGTATTTTGAAAAATTTTCAAATTACGATTTGTTACTTTTTTTTCTTTTTTATGTGTAATAGCAACATTACTACTAAAAACCTCACCAGAAATAGCTAAATACTCATGAACCTTTCCAAACCATTGGAATTGTTTTTCACGCTTTACAAGTCGATTTCTTTTTGTACAATATAAAGGTTTCCCGTTAGAATCCATCGCAAGATGATAAGGCATCGAAACAGCATCAATTTTAGGATCTAATTCTCTTTTTAAAAGTTTCAATGCTTCTTGAGCATCTTCTAATAATACGTCATCTGCATCTAGCCACAATATATACTCTTGCGTCGCTTTTGAAAAAGAAAAATTTCTTGCTGCCGCAAAATCATCAATCCACTGGAAATCATATATGTTAGAAGTGTATTTCTCTACGATTTCTTTCGTTCGATCGACGGAACCTGTATCAACTACTATAATTTCATCCACAATTTTCTCAACTGTGTCTAAACAACGGGCTATTGTCTCCTCCTCATCTCGAACAATCATACATAAACTAATTGTAATTCCTTGCTTGTTCAACATAATCACCCTCTTCCAAATCAATCATATGTTATACATATACTAAACTTTCCATTTTTTTAAATTGTTCAAGCAGTTTAAGATTTCTTTTCAATAATTCAAATGTCCGTGTCATTTTCTTTCGGTTTTGCATCTACTATATAATGAACGCTTTATGGAGGTGAATTTATGTCAAATAATAATTATTCAAATGGATTAAATCCCGATGAATCTTTATCAGCTAGTGCATTTGACCCTAATCTTGTAGGACCTACTTTACCACCGATACCACCGTTTACCCTTCCGACTGGGCCTACTGGGCCTACTGGACCGACTGGACCTACCGGGCCTACTGGACCTACCGGGCCTACCGGGCCTACTGGACCTACCGGGCCGACCGGGCCTACTGGACCTACTGGACCGACTGGTGACACTGGGACTACTGGACCTACCGGGCCTACTGGTGACACTGGGGCTACTGGACCTACCGGGCCTACTGGTGACACTGGGGCTACTGGACCTACCGGGCCTACTGGTGACACTGGGGCTACTGGACCTACCGGGCCTACTGGTGACACTGGGGCTACTGGACCTACCGGGCCTACTGGTGACACTGGAGCTACTGGACCTACCGGGCCTACTGGGGCTACTGGACCGACTGGACCGACTGGACCATCCGGACTAGGACTTCCAGCAGGATTGTATGCATTTAACTCCGCTGGAATTTCTTTAGATCTTGGACTTAATGCTCCAGTACCATTTAATACTGTTGGATCTCAGTTTGGTACAGCAATTTCTCAATTAGATGCTGATACTTTCGTTATTGCTGAAACTGGATTCTATAAAATCACTGTTATCGTATATACTGCGGCAATAAGTGTATTAGGGGGGCTTACAATCCAAGTAAATGGGGTATCTGTACCAGGTACTGGGGCTACTTTAATCTCAGTTGGAGCACCTATCGTTGTTCAAGCAATTACGCAAATTACGACAACTCCATCATTAGTTGAAGTAATCGTTACAGGACTTGGGCTATCATTGGCTCTTGGTACAAATGCATCTATTATTATTGAAAAAGTTGCTTAATTTTTTACTTAGCAGTAAAACTGTTATCAGTTTTACTGCTTTTTCAATTTTAAATTCAATCATGAAACATTCGCTATCTACATAATCATATTGTTGTATGACATTTTGCAGGAGGCACAAATATGGAAAGTAAATCTGCTATTCAGCTTTATCTCGAATTGCTAAAGAAGACAATTTTATTTGAAATATGGTTGGAATATGAGGCATACTTACCCGCATCTCTACATATTTCGAAAGAACTAGAATTCGAACCAGTTACAGTCCCCCTCCCTTTATTCATTAAGCAATATGCTGAAAACCATAACTTAAAAATTGTAAAACCAAATGTTTCAAAAAGTGAACGTCATGATGGAATGGATTGGCCAAGAGCAGCACATAGCATGATTGGTCGAGAACGTATGAACCAATTACAAGAGGCAATGGAAACCGTTGTTCGTGAAAATATAGAAGGAGATTTTATTGAAACAGGTGTATGGCGCGGAGGATCATGCATTTTTATGAATGGTTTTTTACAAGCAAACAACATTACGAATCGTAACGTGTGGGTCGCAGATTCATTTGAAGGTTTGCCAGCACCGAATCTAGAACAATATCCAAAAGATTACGGTGATTATTTACACACATTCGATTACTTACGCGTCTCTTTAGAACAAGTACAAGAGAATTTCAAAAAATATGATTTACTAAATGATCAAGTGAAATTTTTAAAAGGTTGGTTTAAAGATACTTTACCAACAGCACCAATTGAAAAAATAGCAATTGCACGGCTTGATGGTGATATGTACGAATCCACAATGGATGGTCTCGTGAACTTATATGATAAAGTTTCTAAAGGTGGCTATATAATTATCGATGACTACGGGCTACCGCCATGCGCTGAGGCTGTGACAGACTTTAGAAATCAACGGAATTTAAAAGCCCCTATTACTAAAATTGATGTATTTGGCGTTTATTGGAGAAAAGAATAAAAAAAGATTTAATCTATAGGAGATTCTATTTTCACTCATCCTTCTCTCACTTCTAATCCAATTAAGTATTCTTTTTCGGAATCTCCTTACATATAACAATTGTTTTCCTGTGTTCTCTCACTACAAATTGAAAATTTTATTAATAGATTTACTGCATCTTCTCATACAAGAAAGGGGTATACTCATGAGCGAACTTAACAAAGAAATGACTTTACTCCCCCCTCCTGAACTCGTCCAATATGTAGGTGGCGACTTCAAAAAAGTTGGAAAAGAGTTCCTAAAGTATTTTATTCAAATTGGCGCTTTAAAATCAAATGAAAAAGTATTAGATGTAGGCTGCGGCGTCGGCCGAATGGCTGTACCATTATTGAATTACTTAAATGATGATGGAGCGTATTATGGATTTGATTTGTTTAAAGATGGAATTATTTGGTGTCAAAATAACATTTCAACTATGCGTAATAATTTTCACTTTGAACATGTTGACATATACAATCAATTCTATAATCCGGAAGGAAAAGAAGATGCCTCTCAATATCGTTTTCCCTATGAAGACGAAACATTCGATTTTATCTTTTTAACTTCTGTATTTACACATCTTCTCCCAAAAGAATTAGAACATTACGTATCTGAAATTGTACGTGTATTAAAAAAAGACGGGAGATGTTTCATTACATTCTTTCTTATAAACCCTGAATCGTCCTATTATTTAAATGCAGGACAAAGTACATTAGGTTTTTATCATCGAATCGAAAATTGCTACGTTGTAAATAAAGATATTCCGAATTTCGCAGTTGCTTATCCTGAGACAGATATTTGCAATCTATTGAATAAGTACGGCCTAGAAATAATTAATAAGCCGCATTACGGTTTATGGTGCGGCAGAAATGAATATACAAGTTACCAAGATATTGTTCTTACAAAAAAAAGCTTCTGAAAGGAAGTTATGTATGATGAATGAAAAAAATCCACCTCTCGTTTCCATCCTTATTCCCACTTATAATCGGCCTCATTATTTCAAAATTGCTCTAGAAAGTGCATTGGCACAAACTTATTCAAATATTGAAATCATCATCGGAGATGATAGTACAAATGATGAAACAGCAACTTTAATACGCGAACAATACTTACCAAATTATAAAAATATAACATACATTCGAAATATCCCTACTCTAGGACAATTTCACAATGACCTTATGCTCATAGAAAAATCAAATGGTGAGTATATAAATTTTTTAATGGACGATGACGTGTTTTATAAGCATAAAATACAAAAAATGATGGCCTATTTTGAGCAAGATCCCAATAAAAATCTTGCTCTTGTTACTTCTTATCGAGTACGTATTGATGATCATGGAAATCTAATCGGTGATTCCCATCCAACACAAAGGTTATATAGTGAAGACACTCCATTAAACGGGATATTTTTAGGTAATTGGATGTTAAAAGGTGGGCACAACATTATCGGTGAGCCTACAACTACTTTGTTCCGAAAAGAATTGCTCACTGATCCTTTTGGTACCCTTAAAGAGCGACAATATTCTTGTAGTGTTGATATGGCCTCATGGATTTCTTTACTTTCTAAAGGAAATGCAATATACATTTCTGAGCCTTTAAGTCAATTTCGCTACCATGCTGGACAACAAATACACAATAAGCTCCTTCAAGGTTGTGAAGATTTCACACACCTCGTTATAACAGCAAAAGAATATGGCTTTTTACAAAATACTACGGACTATAGAGCAGCTCTACTTAGTGCTTACCAATGGTGTAAAAGTTCCTTAAAATACTATCTTCATCAACTAGATATTTTTCCTGACGCACATGTACGTCTTTCCCATTGTTTGGATATAATTATTAAAGAGTTAAACAATTAAACTACTCTGCAAAATCAAAAGTGTATGGGCTATATGCGAATCATTCGTATAGTTCATACATTCTTTCTCATACTATAAAATCCATTACTATAAAGAGCAGTAGAAAGGAATACCTACATTGAAAGATCCAAATTCTCAATATCAAATAGACTACGTATTACTATTTATTTTATTTGCCATTGGGATTGTTAGTTGTTGTGCTATTGCAAGTGCGCAAGCCTCTTTACCACCATTTTTACAAAACGTCAATTTTGTACTAAAGCAAATCCAATGGTACTTCATTGGATTTATAGCCATTGGTGTTATTATGATTATCGATTTCGATCGTTATCAAAAAATTGCTTGGTATTTGTATAGCTTTGCAATGGTACTACTTATAGGACTAGAACTTCAAGTACCAGGTGCCGTTACAATTAAAGGCGCTACTGCTTGGTACAGGCTCTCAGGCATCGGAAATTTTCAGCCTTCTGAAATTATGAAATTATTTTTAATTATCGTCATTGGACGAATTATAGCAAATCATAATGAGAAATATTTTTCCAGAACAGTGCGTGACGATTTTTTATTACTTGGAAAAATATTTGCGACAAGTTTGCCACCACTACTACTTATTGCAAAAGAACCAGATTTAGGAAACACAATGGTCATTTCAGCGATGCTTGCAGCAATGATACTAGTTTCTGGCATACGATGGCGTTTTATTTTCGGATTAGTTTCAGGTACTTTCGTCGCTGGATCTACATTAATATATATTTTTTTTACTCACACAGATTTCTTTAAAGCACACATTTTAAAAGAATATCAACTAAATCGCTTCTACGGATGGTTAGCACCTTACAAATATGATGCACAAGGCTATCAATTAAGACAAGCATTCTTAGCGACTGGATCCGGAGAAATGCAAGGAAAAGGATGGGAAAATGGACAAGTATATTTTCCAGAACCACATACAGATTTTATTTTCACTAATGTCGCTGAACAATTTGGATTTCTAGGCGCAAGTGTCATTATTTCACTTTTTTTCTTACTCATTTTTCGAATGATTCATATCGCTTTAGAAAGTAATGACCCTTTCGGTAGTTACATTTGCGCTGGTACAATCGGAATGTTTACTTTCCAAGTATTCCAAAATATCGGGATGACAATCGGATTACTTCCCATTACAGGGATAACATTACCTCTTATGAGCTACGGAGGAAGTTCACTACTTACATACATGATTGCGATTGGATTCATTTTAAATGTTCGCTCAAGAACGAAAATCTTTATGTTTAAATGAACAACAAAAAAACGCTATATTTTTATCTCTATCCTTTTTTAGATATACTAATGAAAAATACGATGGAGGTTTAAATATGAAATATGACATTATAGGAGATATTCATGGATGCTTCCAAGAGTTTCAAAATTTAACAGAGAAGCTAGGATATAACTGGAGTAGCGGTCTACCGGTTCACCCTGACCAACGTAAACTTGCATTCGTTGGCGATATTACAGACCGTGGTCCTCATTCATTACGTATGATCGAAATTGTATGGGAACTTGTCATACATAAAAAAGAAGCTTATTACGCTCCTGGAAATCACTGTAATAAACTATATCGATTTTTCCTTGGACGTAATGTAACAGTCGCTCACGGACTTGAAACAACTGTTGCTGAATATGAAGCACTTCCTTCTCATAAGCAAAACATTATAAAAGAAAAGTTTACCACTCTTTATGAACAATCACCGCTCTACCACATACTAGATGAAAAAAGAGTAATCGTATGTCACGCTGGGATTCGGCAAGATTACATAGGAAGACGAGATAAAAAAGTACAAACCTTTGTATTATATGGCGATATTACAGGAGAAAAGCATGCCGATGGCTCACCTGTCCGTCGTGATTGGGCGCAAGAATACAAGGGGCAAGCTTGGATTGTATATGGACATACACCAGTAGCAGAACCTCGATTCGTCAATCAGACAGTCAATATTGATACTGGTGCTGTATTTGGTGGCAAATTAACCGGATTACGTTATCCTGAAATGGAGACTATCTCTGTCCCTTCTTCGTTACCTTTTGTCGCTGAGAAATTCCGTCCAATTTCATAACTACCTTACTTAGCATTATTTAGGCAGATCTCATATAAAACTAGGTAAAGTAATTAAAAAAAGATGCAATAAAGTGCATCTTTTTTTAATTACCCTACATATAATGTCGCAGGAGGTGACAGAATGAAGAAAAAATCTTCTAAACAAAAAAGAAAATTTCCCCCTTTATATCTGCCCATGTACGGAATTAACAACTGGTGTAGTATTCGAGCTGCAGCGATAGAAGAACTGGAAGAACAAGAGTCATCAAAAAAAAGCAAAGTAAAACCAACATATGTCTCTTTAGAAAATGCTGTGATGAGCCGCATAATCGATCGTAAAAAAATAAAGATGCAACAAAAAAATAAACAGCTCTCAAATCAAGATGAACAGGTACTACATTCTAACCAAACAGAAGAAAAGGCGGAAGAAAATATTTCTGTAGCAATAAATAAAAAAGTGGAACCAGAAATTCCAGCTGCTATTATAAACAAAGTAAAAAAAATAAAAGAAGCATTAGCTTCATCGAATGATATACAAACTGAAAAACCACTCATAATTGAGACACCTACACCTGAAAATACAAAAGTTAAAAGGGGCGGCCGATATGCATATGCGGAGGGGCTTCACTCTCATGCGGAAGGCATGGCAGCACATGCGGAAGGCTTATTAACGCACGCAAAAGGTTCTTTCTCTCATGCAGAAGGATCAAACTCAAAAGCAACTGGACATAGTTCGCATAGTGAGGGAAGTGAAACGACAGCAGGCGGTGCTTATTCTCATGCAGAGGGTAAACAGACGACTGCTTTAGGCGAAGCAGCACACGCAGAAGGAACCGCAACTATCGCTAACGGCTCCTCTTCTCATGCGGAAGGTCATCATACATCAACAGCTCATTTTGCAGGTAGCCATATTATGGGGCGCTTCGGCACTGCAGAAGAAGCTTATTCTTGGTTTATTGCAAATGGTGTAAACGACACCGACCATAATATCGGTGCTAAATGGCTTGCACATAATGGAGAAATGTACATTGAGGGCGCGTCTTACAATGCAAGCGGAACGGATTTTGCACAAATGTTTGAAACAGAAGGTCATAAACCTATTGATGTCGGTTATTTCGTTACATTTAGTAGCGAAGAAAAAATTCGGATAGCTACTTCACACGATTCGTTCATTTTAGGAATATCTAGTGCAACCCCTGCACTTATAGGAAATAGCGGGGCTTTAAGTTGGCAAAAACGCTATAAAACAGATAACTTTGGGAAACGCCAATATGTATGGACGGAAACAGAAGAAATACAACCTCTTTTAAATACAGAATGGGATCCAGCTTGTAAATATGTAGCAAGAAAAGATCGCGCCGAGTGGCTTCCTGTCGGATTAATTGGGCAAATGTTAGTACGTGATGACGGCACTTGCGAAACGCATGGATATTGTCGTCCAAATGACAATGGCATTGCTACAAAAGCCGAAAGTGGATTTTTCGTTATAAAGCGTACGGGTGAAAACCAAATTTTAATATTATTCCGCTAAGAAAAAAGGGAACAAAATTCTTTATAATATAAGAATTTTGTTCCCTTTTTAAGCATTCCTAAGTAGCTCTTGCATATCGCTTGGAATTTTTATAGTGAAAGACATTTGTTTCTCTAAAATAGGATGATAAAACGTCAAAGATTTACTATGAAGTGCTTGCCGTTTCATTTCATCCCTTCTTCCTCCATATAAGTTATCACCAAGTAATGGATGTCCTATATGAGCCATATGCACACGAATTTGATGCGTTCTTCCTGTCTCAAGCTCCAGCGCTACATGTGTCTTATCATATGTACTATCAATTACTTTAAAATGAGTAACTGCCCTTTGTCCATCCTCACAAACCGTTCGCTCAATAATGCTATCAGATTTCCGACCAATTGGTGCATCAATCATTCCTTCTCGTTCTACCATCTCACCGTGAACAATTGCTTCATACGTTCGTTTCACAGATTTTTGTTGATGCTGCTTAGATAAAAGATGATGCACAAAACGATTTTTTGCAATAAGCATAAGCCCTGAAGTATCACGATCTAACCGTGTTACAATGTGCACTGTACTTGCAAGATGCTGCTTATCATAATGAGATAAAATCGCATTGGCAACACTCCCTGTCGGATGTTCTCTAGACGGAATCGTTGACATGTTCGCCTCTTTATCAATGATAAGAACCGCATCATCTTCATATACAATGCATAAAGGGATATCTTCTGCCATCATCCCTTCACTTCTTTCCTCGACTGGAAAAAAGACACTTAATTCTTCACCAGCGCGCAACTGATGACGAACACTCGCATGTTGACTATTTACTTCAATTGCCCCGCCGTGAAACTTTATATCCGTTAAAGCGGCTTTAGAAATACCTTTCGTTTTCAAAAATTCCCTAACTAAAGTTCCCTCTTCAGCCAGCCCTATATCCCATTTCAATGTAAATCTGTTCAAATATATAACCCTTTCTATTTATCTGCAACAAACGAGTCACGAACTCGTTTCCAGAACGGGAACGGGCGGAAACGAACAAATCGTACTTTCTCGTTTGCGACGCGATACTGGATTGATTTCACATCTTGATGGACCATTGTTAAATGATCCACTGTAATTTGTAAGTTCATTCCTGCAGCCGGCTTTAACACACATGTATGATGCTTCGGCAATACGAGTGGCGATCCTACAGTACGAAACACACGATTGTTAATGGACGCCATTTCTGCAATTTGAATCGCTTCAATAGATGGGTGAATAATTGCTCCGCCAAGCGCTTTATTATACGCAGTACTTCCTGAAGGAGTAGAAATACAAAGGCCGTCCCCGCGGAATGTTTCAAAATATTCTCCGCGTATTTCTACTTCTGTTACTAATGTACCTTCTGCACTTTTTACAGTCGCCTCATTCATCGCTAAATACTGTGACTCTTTACTTCCATTCACATAGCGAATAATAACTTCTAAAAGCGGATATTCCACCACTTGGAATGGTGTTTTTGCAATCGCAATTACTAATTTCTCTACTTCTGTCGGTAACCAATCTGCATAGAAACCTAAATGTCCTGTATGTACACCAACAAATGCTGTTTCATCCAATCGATTATAATAACGATGAAACGCATACAAAAGCGTTCCATCTCCCCCAACAGAAATTACAATATCGGGTTCCTTTTCATCCATTATAAATCCAAAATCTAGCAAGTACTCTTTCATCGTGCTTGCCAGTGTATCTGATGATTGATCTCCCTTTGACATAATTGTAAATTTCATCGCCCAACACCCTTTAGTTTATGATTCGGAATCTTTCGTTTCTTGCTTTCTTGAAAAAGCCTTTTGCGCTTCTTGAATTTCAAGACGAATAGAAGACATTTCTTCATCTAATAAAAACGCCGCTTCAGCTGCACGTTGCAAGCGTATTTTAATATCTTCAGGAAAACGTCCACTATATTTATAATTTAAAGAATGCTCAATTGTTGCCCAAAAGTTCATTGCTAGCGTGCGTATTTGGATTTCTACCAATACTTTTTGTTCACCCTGAATCGTTTGAACAGGATAACTAATGACAACATGATAAGAACGATAACCGCTATCTTTCTTTTGCGTGACATAATCACGTTCTTCCACGATTTCAAAGTCATTTCGTTTTCGAAGATATTCTACAACAGGCTTAATCTCATCAACAAATTGACACATCATTCTAAGCCCAGCAATATCCTGCATATCTTCTCTCAATCGGTCTAGCGGTACATTTCTCTTCTCCGCTTTATCAATAATACTTGCAACCGACTTTACCCTTCCTGTTACAAACTCAATTGGAGAATGCTCTGTTAACATTGCAAATTGAGTACGCATTCCTTTTAGTTTCACTTTCAGCTCTGCCACCGCTTGGTGGTAAGGTGCTAAAAATTCTTCCCAATTTCGATTCATTTCAACCACCACCAAAATCAATCCATTTGCTTATAGAAATACTTTTTCTACAGCAGTTACTAATTCTTCTCCGTAATTTGCATTACCTTCAATATTTTCAACTAAATATTCTACTTCTTCTTTTAATCCTTCTAATTCCATTTCAATGTCATTCACGCTAACGAACATAACCACATCGTTATTCATCGCTTCATGCATTGCTTCCCAGCATGTGTGCGGAATACTTACATAAATGAAAGATGATTCATTTTCTAAGATATATAAAAATGATAAATTGTCTGAGTCTACAAGTACGTGATTACGTGCACTTAACTCCTTTACCTCTATTTCACTATTTTCCGCACAAAAAATAAGAGCATTCTCTCTCTTTTCTACGCTCTTAACTTGGATTTTATTTTGCATGCTCTAACTCCTCCATCTCAACTTCCTGTCTTACTTAACAGTATTATTGTATCATAACATGGACGCAAACAAATAAAACATTGAACCAAATTTATGAAAAAGCGATAATGTGTAAAGAATTATTTTTCAAAAGGAGATTATACAATGACACAAGAAATTGAAATTGAATTCAAAAATATCGTTACAAAAGAAGAATTCGATACATTATGTAAATCGTTTTCTATTGAAGCATTTACAAAACAAGTGAATCACTACTTTGAAACACCTGACTTCTCATTAAAAGAAGCTGGCTCTGCACTTCGTATTCGTCATAAAGGAGAAACTTATACGTTAACGTTGAAACAACCTGCAGAAATCGGTTTATTAGAAACGCATCAAGTCGTAACAGAAGACGAAGCAAAAATGATGATGGAATCAAACACAATCATTCAAGGAGCAATAGTAGATCAATTACACAAATTACAAATTCCTGTTTCTGCTTTAACATATATGGGTAGTTTAACAACAGAAAGAGCAGAAACATTATTTAAAGGCGGAACGCTTGTCTTTGATCATAGTTTCTATTACAATCACGATGATTATGAAATTGAATTTGAAGTACAAGATGAAGAAACAGGAAAAGCTGCATTTATTCATTTATTAACGCAACATAACATACCTGTTCGCCATACAAATAACAAAGTAAAACGCTTTTTCCTTGCCAAACAAAACAAAGCACGCTAAAGTGAAAATTCCACTAGTGAATATGTTTCACTAGTGGATACATCTCACTAAAAAAGTTTACACCCGTAGAATAAGCAAAGAATCTTTGAGAAGGCTGTTTATTTGCCCTCTCGAACATTCCATTGCTACAATAGATATACATTTCATGGAAAAAGGAGTTTATAAAGGATGAGCAAGCAACCGATGACACCATTTGAAGCAATTGGCGGTGAACAATGCATTGCAATATTAGTAGATACATTTTATTCCTATGTCAGTAAACACCCTGACTTATCTCCCATCTTCCCGGAAGATTTAACAGAAACCGCTAGGAAGCAGAAGCAATTTTTAACACAATATTTAGGTGGTCCTAATTTGTACACTGAAGAACATGGTCATCCTATGTTAAGAGCACGCCATCTTCCGTTTGAGATTACTCCAAAACGAGCAGAGGCTTGGCTATCATGCATGGAGCAAGCAATGGATGATACTGGAGTGCATGGTCATATAAGAGAGTTTGTCTTTGAACGTTTAGCATTAACCGCTCAGCATATGGTTAATACTCCAAACGAAACAGGTGAAGTGTAATGGATAAGCAGGAAGCAAAGCATATAAATATGCCATCTCCTTCCGCATGTGAGCATAAGTCTGTAGAAGCATATTTATTTATTGATCCACTTTGTAAAGATTGCTGGGAAATTGAGCCTTTTATTATTAAACTATGGCTTGAATACGGGAAATACTTCTCTATTCGTCATATCGTAACAGGAAAAGTGGATGGAACGAACGCTTCCTCACACAAATGGAATAAACCTGCTAATATTCGATTTGTGTGGGAAAAGACAACAAGTTTACAAGGTTTTTCATGCGATGGAAAGGTACATATGCAAGAAGCATCGTCAACACCATATTTAGTTTCGATGGCAATTAAGGCAGCGGAGTTGCAAGGCCGAAAAGCAGGTTCGAAGTTTTTGCGAAAACTCCAAGAATACATTTTCCTTGAAAATGTATCAAGCCCTGACTGCGAACTATTACTTGCATGTGCGAAAGATAGCAATATTGATGTAGAAGAATTTAAAAAAGATCTACATTCTGCTAGTGCAAAAAAAGCTTTCCAATGTGACTTGAAATTCACGAATGAAATGCATATTACAGAAATACCCTCCCTCGTCTTTTTTCATGCGAACTCAGATGAAGAAGGTATTAAAATCGCTGGAAATTATTCCTACGATGTATACGTACAATTATTGAAAGAACTTGTAAAATGTGAAATTGAGCCAGAACCATTACCACCTTTAGAAGTGCTACTAGAAGCAACACAATTTATATCTTCAAAAGAAGTAGCATTTATTTATGACTGTTCGCAACAAGAAATTGAGCGCGAACTTAAAAAATTACAACTGAAACGAAAAGTACAAATGATAGAAGTAAAATGCCAACGTTATTGGAAATGGATAGCAAAAGAAAAAGACCTGGTGTAAACACCAGGTCTTTTTCTTTACGGCTTATAAAAATATTAAAGGGGATGGGAGAAATTTTCACGTTCAAACAAAGGGGTATATGTTTGTATGTGAATTCGTTCACGCTTATTATATTACAAGATTCGACGTCAGATGACAACCCCTTTTGTCGAATTTCACACTTTTGTCACATTCTAAACGTTTTCATTTTTGAATAAGCTATAAAAAAGGTCATTTAGGGGGTTTATTTATGAAAAAATCTTATATTGCTCTTCTCTTTCTAGCTGTCATCGTTTCTTTTTTCTTGTACATCCTCTCTCTACTACAAGCTTTCCCTAAAATTATTGCCTTACCTCTTTTATTCGTAATCATTGTTATCACTCTCTCTTATTTCAATCATAAAAAACGATTCAAAGGGTTTTAATTTCAAAAATCAGCCGTAAAACTATCCTTTCAGTTAGAAAAAACAAAGAAATCCATCTTGTTTTTTCGACATATATCGACATTTAATCTATTCAAAAAAAGACGAGGATACAATCCCTCGTCTTTTTTCATTACTTTTCTTCAAATAATAATGCTTCTAATTCATTTAATTTCTCTTCAAATACTTGTAGTGCCTCTTTTACTGGTTCAGGAGATGCCATATCTACTCCCGCTTTTTTCAGCACTTCAATTGGATAATCAGAGCTTCCTGCTTTTAAGAACTCGTTAATATAACGTTCTACTGCTGGTTGTCCTTCTTCTAAAATCTGTTTAGATAGAGCAGTCGCTGCACTAAATCCTGTTGCGTATTGATATACGTAATAGTTGTAGTAGAAGTGTGGAATACGAGACCATTCTAAACCAATCTCTTCGTCGATTACTAAAGCGTCACCGAAATATTTCTTATTTAAATCATAGTAGATTTCCGTTAGCATATCTGGCGTAACAGCATGTCCTTCTTGTACTTTCTTATGAATAATATGTTCAAACTCTGCAAACATCGTTTGACGGAATACAGTACCACGGAACCCTTCTAAATAATGATTTAATAAATATAGACGCTCTTTCTTATCTTCTGTCGTTTTTAATAAATAATCATTTAGAAGCGCTTCATTACAAGTAGATGCCACTTCTGCTACGAAGATGGAATAATCACCATATACGTGCGGTTGTGTTTTTCTTGTATAGTAACTATGCACCGAATGACCAAACTCATGAGCAAGTGTAAATAAGTTATTTACATTATCATGCCAGTTCATTAAAATATACGGATTTGTTCCATATGCACCAGATGAGTATGCCCCGCTTCGTTTTCCTTTATTCTCATACACATCTACCCAGCGATTTTCATATGCCTCTTTCAAAATATCAACATATTCATCACCAAGTACGTTTAAAGATTTTAATAAAAGGTCTTGCGCTTCTTCGTATTTCACATTCATTTTCACTTCTGGTACAAGTGGTGTATATAAATCATACATATGAAGCTCATCAAGTCCTAGTGCACGCTTACGAATATCGATGTAACGGTGTAATAAATGTAAGTTATCATTTACCGTTTCAACGAGTTGATCGTATACTGCTTCCGGAATATTATTATTGCTCAGTGCAGCTTGGCGAGCAGAATCATATTTACGAACACGCGCATTGAAATTATTACGTTTTACTGCTCCACTTAACGTACTTGCGAATGTATTTTTAAATTTCCCATACGTTTCATATACAGCTTTAAATGCATCTTCGCGAACACGAGGATCATCACTTTCTAAAAACTGAATGTAACGACCATGTGTAATTTCTATTTCTTCTCCGTCTTCACCTTTAATAGATGGGAATTTTAAATCCGCGTTATTCAACATACCGAATGTATTGCTTGATGAACTCATTACTTCAGATGCTTCCGCTAATAAAGCCTCCTCAGCTTCTGATAATACGTGCGGGCGTTGACGTGTAATTTCTTCTAATGCATGTTCATATACACTTAAATCTCTATTTTCCTTCAAGAATGTTTGCAGTGTATCTTCTGAAATCGATAAAATTTCAGGCACAATATACGCTGTGCTACTAGATACTTGTGAATATAAATTTGTTGCGCGATCATTTAATGCTTGATATACAGAGTTTGTTGTATCTTGATCGTAACGCATATGAGCATATGTATATAGCTTACCTAATCGCATTGAAATTTCATCTTCATATTGCAATGCCTCAAGTAAATTGTCCGCAGAGTCACCAAGTTTCCCTTTAAATTCAGTTAACTTCGGTAATAGCTCTTTAATAGCCTGGAATTCTTTTTCCCATTCTGCATCCGTTTGGAAAATATCTTCTAATCGCCACGTACTTGCTTCTTCAATCTCGTTGCGATCTGGTAATGCTTTCGCTTTGTTTTGTTCAGACATTCTTTAAGCCCTCCTTTAAATATCTCTACTTAAGTACAATTCGTTTTTTCTTATGTAATTCCTTCACAATCATTCTTTATTATATCCCCTTTTCCTCCTCTCATGTTAAAATTTGCCTCAAATAAAGATAGCGCATGTATTAAGCAAATCTCATCATGTTTCATAATTTCCTCCTCTGTTTTTAACATCACGGCATCCCTTATTTTTCGGTACGTATAACTTCCCACTTTATGCAATACACCTATATAGCATAAAAATGTCATATATTCAGTAACCGCCACTTTCCATGTGTGCTGTGAAAAGTACGGAAGTATCCGCCTTTTCGTATACCTTTTTACATAACTACACACATATTGAAGAGAAATACACTCTCCTACTGCAAGCCCCCCTATACACTTCATATATAGAAAAGCTTGCCATATAAATGGGTTTGTTTGAAAAGCAAATCCAGAAGGGAGTGGAACACCAATTTCAGAAGGAAAGCTCGCTGGGGTACATTTAAATTGATATAAGAGGCGTAATAATGACTTATAGTTATAATTCCAAATAGGCAGAGCGTTTTGCCGAAAATAATCCTTTCGCTTCTTCCATTCTCGTTCTAATATTTCCTTTTTGAAAGGAACAGGAGAAAAAAGCATTTCAAAAGTAGTCGTTTCAATTGGTAAATATATAATATGTGAGAAAGAGACGCTTGTAGAAAATGAAGTGATAAATGTACATTTCATAAATGATTTTTCTTTCGAACAGAAGAAAATAAGAAATGGTTGAGGATAAGATTGTAAGGAGAAAGCCATAAGTGAGGAGAATTTCATCCAATATGCCGATTGCTTTTTCAATTGATTTCCACCAACGATCCAAATGACCTGTATACCAGCTCGCCAATATGAATAGGTTCTTTTGTACAGCTGCTCTATAGCAAGGTTTGCACATTGGTATTCAATTGCAATTTTTCTGCCCGCCCTCTCTACAAAAACATCTGGTCGTTGCTTAATTTCTGGAAGGTAGTACTCTATATCTACCTGAAAGTTTTGACGTTTGAACCATCTATATAACAATTCTTTACCGTGCATATGATACGTTGATTCCGCTTCATAAAAGGCAAGACATGAATCCACTTTTTTATGAGCAAAATGCCAACTTTTTTGTTTCCCTAATTTCATTTGCACTTCCTTTCCACAAGCTACACAAAAGAATTGTTCCTGTTGGCGCATACGGCGCAAAAGCTCTTCATTACAATTATAGAGTAAATGAATTTTTTCTCCGTTTTCTCTTTTAGCGATAAATATCGGAATCACACCCTTTCAGCTCCTTATATTCTACAATTTATTACAAATTCCTTTTAAAAAAGAGATGTCCCAATTTCGGACATCTCTTTTTATAATAATGGCGATAATAACCGGTACGTTGATTCAACAATTCGTCTATGCAGACGCCTTTTATGAAAACGATCGACGTGAATTTCACTGGATTCTTCTAAATCGTCTTTAAAGTCTTGAACAAGTCTTTTAATGCTATCTGTATCATATAAAAAGGCATTTACTTCAAAATTCAAATGAAAACTTCTCATATCCATATTAGCTGTCCCAATTGAAGCTAAATCAGAATCAACGATGACAATTTTACTATGAAGAAAACCTTTTTCGTATTCATATATCTTTACTCCTGCGTCTAAAAGCTCTGGGAAGTACGATCTCGATGCGTAAAAGACAGTACGCTTATCAGGTTTACTCGGCATTAATAAACGAACATCAATACCAGCAAGTGCAGCAACCTTTAATGCGGATAAAATATCATCATCCGGAATAAAATACGGCGTTGCAATCCAAATAGATTTCCGAGCAGAAGCGATCATTGCGAAATATAAATGCTTAATCGTTTCCCACTTATTATCGGGGCCACCTGCAACTAGCTGTACTCCTCCCCAATGATCACCCTCAACTGCTTTTGCTTGTAAATATTCCGGAGCTAGCACAGCCTCTCCAGTCATATAAAACCAATCTTGAAGGAAAATAAGCTGTAAACTTTGAACCGCTTCACCACGTAAATACAAATGCGTGTCTCGCCAAAAGCCAAAATATTTACTTTTTCCTAAATACTCATCACCGATATTTAATCCGCCTACAAACCCTTCGTTCCCATCAATCACAACAATTTTCCTATGATTTCGATAATTAATCTTATCGTTTAAAATCGGAAAGCGCACAGGAAAGAACGGAATCATTTCTACACCTGCATCGTTTAATTCTTCAATATACGATTTCGATAACTTAAAACTTCCAACCGCATCATATAAAAAGCGAACAACAACGCCCTCTTTTGATTTTTGTATTAAAATATCTTTAATTTCTGTTCCTAATTTATCATCACGCACAATGTAATATTCCATATGAATGTGATGTTTCGCTCGTTTTAACCCATTTAAAATGGCCTGAAACGTTTCATCTCCATTTGTTAATGTCCTCGTTTCAGTTTGAAATGAAATATTTAAAGCACCTAATCGATCCGCTAAACGAAATAACAGTTCTTGATGCTTATGATTGCGTAAAATTCGTTCTTCGTAATCTTCATGCCCTTTATATTGTAAAAACGCCTGTTCATCAAGTAACGCCTTCTTTTGAAACATTCTTTTTCTCCGAAAATTTTGTCCAAATAATAAATAAGCAAAGAAGCCAAATACCGGAAAAATCCCTAACACAATTAACCATGTAAGTGTTTTAGATGGATGGCGATTTTCTAAGAAAATAACGCAACCAATTAAAAACGCAGATACTGTAAATAAAATACTAATAATACCTAAAATCGAAACATCTTTTATCCCAATCACATCTGAATAAAATGCTACATCAATAAACATACGTAACGAAACAAATAATGCGAACAATAGCAGGATAAAGAAAATCAGCTTTAACGTATTTTTCATCTCTTACCTCCTAACTAAGAAAGCTTTCCTATTCTTCATATAAAAAGCCGATTTCATACTACAGAAATCGGCCTACGTTTTAGCAGGAAAATTATTGCGAATCGTTTCAAGCGCATGCTCTTTCACAATTTGTTTTCCATACTCACTTACACGATGAATTGTTAAAGTTGATTCTTCCCCATATTCTAAAACAATACTTAAAATACGATCGATTTCTTCTTCATCATGTAGCACTTCATCGAATTCCACATATACATAATAGCGGTCCTCAAATGAATATAGCTCATCTTTTATATCTTCAAAGATAAGACGATGACTTAATGAAATGACATCTTCAAAATCATTAAATTTAATTAAAAAGCCAAACGTACCATCTTCATTAAAGTTTGTTCCTGTTTGTTCTTCTACCTCTTCGACTAACTCTTGTTGGAATAATGATTCAATGCCTTCATCTAGAGGAATATCTATAATTTTGTCTACCCCTATCGGTAGTTCCAGCTTTTGCCCATCCTTTGAAAGCTCTGCTTTCGTGACAAGTACTTCAATCCCTTTATCGACTGCTTGCACTTGGATCCATAACGGTCCATCAATAAAGAAATCGTCATGATCACGAGCTTCGTCCATCATCTCCCAAAAGAGCTCTTCACTTCGTTCGCGATCATACCAAATTTCTTCACGATTAAATCCTCTATCCTCTATATCAATGTACGTAATAAAAAATTTCATCGTATGATCATTAATTCTTTCAATATCCAAAATACAACTCTCCCTTCCTGCTTAGAATTGTTATGAAGGGATTCCCCACTCATATGACAAATCAATAGATTCTTGTACTCTCATTTTATGATAAGATTCTCCAGAATGGAAATAAAATCGATTTATTTTACAAAAATAGTTATATGCCTATCTTTACTCGATCAACTACATAAATATATTATTATAGCGATTTCTTACTTACAAAAAATTTGGACATACATTTCCACATTCCCCCGTACACTGTAATAAGGTGAAACTTCTATTGAAAGAGATTATTTAACAACAACTTTCTGCATCACATACATACAGTTCGCTTATTAAAACATCATAAATGGAGGCAGACGAATGGACTTAGAGTTTTTAACATCCGTACTAATGATTGTCGGTATCGATGTCGTATTAGGTGGTGACAATGCAATCGTCATCGCACTAGCTAGCCGAAATTTACCTGAATCGAAACGAAATAAAGCTATTTTGATCGGTACTCTTTTAGCAATCGTACTAAGAATTGTCCTTACTATACTAGCTGTCTATTTACTCGACATTCCATTTCTACAATTGATTGGCGGGGTTTTACTTACATTAATTGCAGTCAATTTATTAACTGATGATAGCAACGATCTTTCTGCCATTCAAGGAAAAACAACTTTATTTCAAGCTGTGCGAACAATTGTTTTCGCGGATCTCGTTATGGGGTTTGATAATGTTATTGCCATTGCAGGTGCAGCTCACGGGAGATTTTTACTCGTCATAATCGGCTTACTCATTTCTATCCCTATTATTATTTGGGGCAGTAAACTTATTTTAATACTTATGGAACGATTTCCATTCCTCATTTATTGCGGTGCAGCAATTCTTGCCTATACTGCAGGGAAAATGGTTACACATGAAGACAGACTTGCAACCTTTTTTCATAACAACCCAAGTTTCACTGCAAGCATTCCTTATTTGTTCATTTTCACTATTTTATGCATCGGCTTTATCGTAAAACAAGTTCGATTACGCAATGTGAAACATTAAAAAAAACCTTCTACTATATAATAGGTAGAAGGTTTTCATATTATTATAATTAATTTACAAGACGTTGTGCTTCACGTAATTGGAACGTTCTTACTGTACGTGGTAAGAAACGGCGAATTTCGTCTTCGTTGTAACCAACTTGAAGGCGTTTCTCGTCAATCATAATTGGACGACGTAAAATCCCCGGATAGTCACGAATCATCTTATATAAATCTTGAAGTGGTAAGGATTCTAAGTTTACATTCAATTCTTGGAAAACTTTCGAACGAGTAGAAATAATCTCATCCGTTCCGCTTTCTGTCATACGTAAAATCTCTTTAATTTCCTCAATCGTTAATGGATCTGAGAAAATATTACGTTCTGTATAGGGAATATGATTTTCCTCTAGCCATAATTTCGCCTTTCTACAAGACGTACAGCTTGGAGAACTATATAATGTTACCATACAAAGCTCACTCTCCTTAAAGAGTACAAATTCTGTACTAAATACAGTTTTAATTTCTAACTTCAGCAATTTTTCGCGATAACTTGTCTTATTGAAAAGTACAAAAATCGCATTTCATGTAAGCAACAACTTATAATAAACAACAATTACTTTTAATAAGTAACTTCTATAATCATTATACAATAGATTTTGCAAGAAATATACAGTAAATTTCCTGCTAGTTGAGAAAACTCTTCCGTGTATTCCACTGCTATGTAACATGATTACGCTCAATTTAGCTGTACTTGAACAATAACTTTCAACCCTTTTAATACTCACTTCCTCTAGATTTTTCATATAATATATAGTTATTTATCTATAATCTTCTCTATGAAAAAGAGAACGTTTTCTTACTTTTTCCTGATAAATCAATTAAGAAATGTAAGACTATACAAATGAGAACAGAAAGGAACGTTTGTTCTTATTTTAACAAACATTCTCCCTCCTGTCTACACGATTTCTAAAGTAAATATTTTTCTGACATTTCTTTCTTTTTTATTTTTTATCTCATACAATAAACATACAGACAGGCAAAGGGGGAGTTTGCAAATGATTGCTTTTTTTATTGATTTTATTACGGTTGCCGCCCTCATCATCGGAATAACAGCATTGATTGGTGTCATTACAAATAGCATCGGTGAAAAGCTCTTTGGTGGAAAAGAAAAAATGAAGTTTGTTAACAAAAGTTTGGATGTACAATCCGGCTGGAACCAAGTTGGTGGAAAAGGCATTTATAAGAAACGAACGTATTAAAAAAAAGCAGGTGGTTAGCCTGCTTTTTTATTTTCCTACGGATGCCCACTTAAAGCTTAATTCACCGCCATATTTGTGGATATACACATCTTTAATCGTTTCTCTTTCTAATATAGATCTGCCGCGTTGGAATACTGGCGCAATTGCTGCATCCTCAAATAAAATTTTCTCTGCTTTTAACAGTTCATTCCAACGTCCTTTTACATCTGAGCCTTCTTGCTTTGCCTTTTTAATAATGTCATCATACTGAGCATTAGAATAAGCCATTTTATTTTGCGAACCATCTGTTATAAACATATCAAGGAATGTGATTGCATCAGGAAAATCAGGTCCCCATCCAGTAAATGAAATATCAAACTGTCCACTATCTTCAAGTTTTAATTTTTGCGCAAATGGTTGCATCTTAATTGTTACTGTTAGACCTGGTAAGTTCTTTTCTAATTCTCCCTTTACATACTCACCAATTTTCTTAGATTCTTCATTATCAAAGTTTAAAAATTCTAGTTCTATTTTATCCTTACCTAATTCTTTCTTGCCTGCTTCCCAGAATTTTTTAGCTTCCTTCACATCGACTTTCGAAAGCTTTCCATTTTCTTTTCTGAAATCTTGCTTATCTGGTCCCTTAACAAAATCAGATGGTACTAAACCATAAGCTCCCTTAGAACCGTTGTTTAAAATAACCTCTCCAATACCATCTCGATCGTATGCACTAGAAATAGCCTTACGAATATTTTTGTTAGCTAATGATGGATTTTTTTGGTTAAAACGCAAGAAGAATACAGTTGGATCATTAATTGTTTTAAAGTCTTTTTGTCCTTTATATTTATCAACTAACTCCGCTGATAAACCAACTCTGTCAATCGCATTCGTATTATACAAATTAACAGCTGCTCCTGTATCTTTTACAACATTAAAGTTAACTTCTTCTAACTTCACTTCTTTTTGATCCCAATAATTTGGATTTTTCTTTAATTTGAAACTTTGTTCATGTTTCCATTCATTTAATACAAATGGACCGTTATACAGAGTTGTATTTGCTTCCAAACCAAATTTTTCTCCCTGTTCTTTCATATATTTCTCATTTAATGGGAAAAATAGTGGATACACAGTTAAATCGAGAAAGTATGGAACTGGATTATCCAATTCAACTTCTAATGTATAATCATCTATTGCTTTAACACCTAATTGATCCGGTGATAGCTCTCTTTTATTAATTTTTTCTGCATTTTTTACATCTAACATAATATATCCTGATTTTGCTGCCGTATCAGGATTAACAGCTCTTTGCCATGCATAGACAAAATCTTTTGCTGTTACAGGGTCACCATTCGACCATTTAGCGTCTTCCCGCAATTTAAACGTATATTTTTTACCATCTTCTGATTTTGTATGAGATTTTGCCACACCTGGAACTAACTTATCGCCTTTTCCAAGTCGATACAGCCCTTCCATTGTATTATTCATAACTTTTGAAGAAGCAGCATCCGAGGCAAGTGTTGTATCCATTGTCGGAATTTCAGACACTTCTGTTAGATTAATAACTTGCTTCGCACCGCTTTTCCCGCTATCCCCTTTTGCGTTTGCTTGCGGTTCATCTTTTTGATAGCTACATGCCCCTAACATCATGCTCATCGCTACTGTTGATGCTACAAAAACTGGTATCTTTTTTTTCATACTTCCACCCTCCAAAAAAATGTTAACCCTTTCATTTTCAAACAGAAAGAAATATATATATGTTCTAATAATTCATATTATACACACAAATATATTTTTTGTATATTTATATTTCTATTTCATTAAAATTTTCTGTAAAAAATATATCTTTGTAAACGTTTTATATTGCTGATTATCTTTACTAAAGTACCAAAAATAATTATTTTTATATTTTTCTAAATTATCAGAGAAAAATAAATTTTATATTTTATAATACTTTATGTATAATTATCCCAACCTTTTTAACATAAAATAGCAGTCCCTTCATATTAAAAATATGTAGGCTAAAATGAGTGCAAAGGATAAGAAAGTATGTTACGATACATTTTGCTAAAAATAGATATCGGTAAAGAGGGGACGGACATGACAGCAATTCAGGAAAAAAATGGGCCGACAGAGAAATTAAGTTTATTCTTATTAACATGGCCTATTTTTCTAGAAGTTTTTCTTTTTATGTTGATGGGGATCGCTGATACTTTCATGTTAAGTGCATTATCAGACGATGCTGTATCTGGGGTTGGTGCCGCGAATCAATATCTCCATATTGCGATTTTGGTATTAGAAGTCATCGGGAACGGCGCTGCTATCGTTGTATCTCAATACCTCGGTTCCAGACGCTTTATGGAAGCATCTAAAATATCAGCATTAGCCGTCACATTAAATTTAATAGTTGGGCTCGTTATAAGCGCTGGTTTTCTTTTATTTTCGAAACATATGATGCTCGCAATGAACTTACAAGGCGATGTACTAACGTATGCGCAAAACTACTTATCTATCGTCGGAGGAGCTATCTTCCTGCAAGCTATCATTAACTCATTAGCCGCAATTATCCGTGTACACGGTTTTACAAAGCAAGCGATGTTTATTTCACTCGGAATGAATATTATTCATATCGCTGGAAACTACGTACTCATTTTCGGGAAATTTGGTTTCCCTGAGCTCGGTGTACAAGGGGCTGCAATTTCTTCCGCTATCAGTCGATTGATCGCACTTATTGTTTTCTTCTGGTTACTATACCGCGTTATGGAATATCGCGTGAAATTACAATATTACTTCACTTTATCCAAAGAATACATTGGGAAAATTTTAAAAATCGGTATTCCATCTGCATTTGAACAAGTGATGTATCAAGCTTGTCAAATCGTCTTCCTTTATTACGCAACGTACTTAGGAACGGAATCATTAGCTGCTAGACAATACGCTACTAACATTTCCATGTTCACTTATTTATTTGCAATTGCGATTGGTATGGGAACAGCCATTATTATCGGCCGCCTTGTTGGTGGTGGCGAAAAGGATGAAGCATACGAACGCTTATGGAAAAGTGTAAAATGGGCGATTGGTGTAACTCTATGTATGGTCGCTCTCGTTATTACATTCCGTACACAATTAATGGGACTGTTTACAGATAATCCGCACATTATCGGGTTAGGCGCAAGTGTTCTTTTACTAAGTGTACTACTTGAAACGGGACGTACGATGAATATCGTCATCATTAATTCGCTTCGTGCAGCTGGTGATGCAAAATATCCTGTTTTAATCGGTGCATTCTCTATGGTGTTAATGAGTTTACCACTAGGTTACTTTTTCGCCTTTCATTTAGATATGGGGCTCGTTGGTATTTGGCTAGCGATCGCCATCGACGAATGGACGCGTGCCATTATTATGTTCTTCCGCTGGAAAAGCAGGGCGTGGGAACGTTACGCACTTGTGAAACCAGAAGAGCAAGACGAGATTGGTTCTGTTCAGGCACAGTAGTACTTGTTTGATCATGATGTATTTATTAATAAATGCAATTTATATCGACTTACCGACAACTCATTTATATAGTATAGAAAAAAGCCATCCTTCCTTAATGGAAGAATGGCTTTTTTTATTATTGATAAATCTCTTTATATTTCTTATACTCTGCTTCAGAACATAGTACGAAATGTCCTGGGCGAATTTCACGCATTGTTGGCACTTCGCTACCGTAATCATGCTGCGATGGATCGTATACGATACGTTTACGATTGCGCTCATAATCTGGATCTGGTAGCGGAATTGCTGATAATAGTGATTTCGTATATGGATGAACTGGATTCGCATATAACTCTTCACTTGTTGTTAGCTCAACGATTTGACCACGGTACATTACACCGATGCGGTCACTAATGTATTTTACCATTGATAAATCATGGGCAATGAATAAGTATGTTAGACCTTTTTCTTTTTGTAGCTTTTTCAGTAAGTTTACAACTTGCGCCTGAATCGATACGTCAAGTGCTGAGATCGGCTCATCCGCAATGATAAATTCTGGTTCTACAGCAAGCGCTCGAGCGATACCGATACGCTGACGTTGTCCGCCTGAGAATTCGTGCGGGAAACGGTTCGCGTGCTCTTTATTTAAACCAACTGTGTTTAATAGTTCATGAACACGGTCCATGCGCTCTTTTTTACTTTTCGCTAATCCGTGAATATCAATACCTTCTGCGATAATATCCCCTACTGTCATACGAGGATTTAATGATGCGTATGGATCTTGGAAAATCATTTGCATTTTACGGTTGAATTTCTTCAATTCTGCGCGTGATTTCTTACCATGTACATTTTCACCATCGAACAATACTTCACCAGCAGTTGCATCATATAAACGAATAATCGTTCTTCCAGTAGTTGATTTACCACAACCTGATTCTCCTACAAGACCAAATGTTTCTCCGCGGTAAATATCAAATGAAATATCATTAACCGCTTTGACAACACCACCACTCACGTCGAAGTGCTGCTTTACATTTTTTACTTCAATTAATTTCTCACGTTGTTTAGTCATGTTGTTCACCTGCTTTCATTTGAAGAATACGTTTTTCAACGACTGCCGGCGGTTTTACTTCTGGAGCTTGCTCGTGAAGTAACCAAGTTGCCGCATAGTGTGTATCACTTACTTTAAATAAAGGTGGGTCCATTTCAAAATCAATTTTTAGTGCCTGTGGATTACGTGGTGCAAAAGCATCACCCTTTGGCGGCTTCAATAAATCCGGAGGCGTTCCAGGAATTGCGTATAACTCTTCCTCTGAGCCATCTAAACTTGGCATAGATGCGATTAAGCCCCAAGTATATGGATGTTTCGGATTATAGAAAATTTCATCTACAGTTCCAATTTCAACAACTTTACCAGCGTACATAACTGCCACTCGGTCAGCAACGTTTGCTACTACACCTAAGTCATGTGTAATGAAAATAATTGCCGCTTCTGTTTTTTGCTGAATGTCTTTCATAAGTTCTAAAATTTGTGCCTGAATCGTAACGTCTAGCGCTGTTGTCGGCTCATCGGCAATTAATAATTTCGGGTTACAAGCTAACGCCATTGCAATAACTACACGCTGTCTCATACCACCTGAGAATTGGTGAGGATATTGTTTTAAACGAGCTTCTGGATTTGGAATACCTACAAGGTCGATTAATTCTAAAGCAACTTTACGTGCGTCTGCTTTACTCATCCCTTGGTGTTTAATAAGGCCTTCCATAATTTGATTTCCAATTGTCATCGTTGGGTTTAATGATGTCATTGGATCCTGGAAAATCATCGCGATATCTTTACCACGTACTTGCTGCATTTCTTTTTCTGTTAATTTCGTTAAGTCACGACCTTCAAATACGATCTCACCATTTTTAATGCGTCCAGGAGGATTCGGAATTAATCCCATTAACGCTTTAGAAGTAACTGATTTCCCTGAACCAGATTCTCCTACAATCGCCAATGTCTCTCCTTTTTTCAAATCAAAAGTAACGCCGCGTACAGCTTGTACTTCACCTGCATGTGTATCAAAGGAGACTTGTAAATCTTTTACCTCTAACAATGTTTTCATCTTTGCCTCTCCCCTCTTTTACTTACGCATTTTTGGATCTAACGCATCGCGTAATCCGTCTGCCATTAAGTTAAACGCTAAAATTAATATACTGATGACAACCGCAGGGATGAACATCATATGCGGATACGTTTGAATAGATTTATAACCGTCATTTACAAGAGAACCAAGTGACGCGAATGGTGGCTGAATACCTAAACCGATGAAGCTTAAGAACGCCTCACCAAACACCGCCGTTGGAATTGTAAACATTGTCATTACGATAATTGGTCCCATTACGTTCGGGATTAAGTGTTTTACAATTAATTGTGTATTTGTTGCACCTAATGTACGAGATGCTAACACATATTCTTGGTTTTTTAATTTCAGGATTTGTCCACGAACGATACGCGACATCCCTATCCAACCTGTAATTGCCATTGCGAGTGTAATTGACCATATACCAGATCCCATAATGATTACCATTAAGATAACGATGATTAAGTATGGAATACCGTTAATAATCTCCATAATACGTTGCATAATATTATCTACTCTGCCGCCATAAAACGCTGAAATACCTCCGTATGCAACCCCAATTACTAAGTCAATTGCTGCTGCTAAAAGAGCGATATATAATGATACTCGTGTACCTTCCCATGTTCTTGTCCATAAATCACGACCAAGATCATCTGTACCAAACCAGAAATACTCTTTAATATCACGTTTTTCATATTGGTCAACACCATATTGATCTGTACCGTCAAATGGTAACCAATGAACATTTTCAATAACAGGAATTTTCGGTGGCATTTTCGCACGACCTAAATCTTGCTCTTTATACGAGTGTTTACTTACCATCGGTCCAAAAATTGCTAGTAATATAATAAGGCTTAATAATACGAAACCAAACATCGCGCCTTTATGTTGGAACAAACGTCTTCTTACATCTTGCCAAAACGTTAAGCTTGGACGGGCAATGACTTCATTATCCACATTATTTTGATTGGCTTGTTGAAATAAATCTGGAGATAATTTTTGTACATCTTTCATCACTTTTTCCCTCCCGCTAAACGAATTCGAGGATCAATAATTCCGTATAAAATATCGACAATGAAAATAACTAAAATGAAGATTGCACTATAGAAAATTGTAGTTCCCATAATAACTGTATAGTCATTCACTGTAATAGATTTAACGAACTGTTCCCCTAGTCCTGGTACAGCATAAATTTGCTCAATAACTAATGTACCTGTGATTAAACCTGCAACCATTGGTCCTAAAATTGTTACTACTGGAATTAACGCGTTACGAAGTGCGTGTTTGATAATGATAACGCCTTGGCTAATCCCTTTCGCTTTTGCTGTTAAAATGTAATCGGCTTGCATAACTTCAATTAACTCGGCACGAGCGAAACGTGCGATTGTTGCAATAACTGCCATCGATAAAGCAATTGTAGGCATTACTGTAAACTCTGGTCCTTTCCAGAACGCTACTGGGAACCAACCAAGTTTTACCCCTACGAAATATTGTAGTAAAGCGGCGAATACGAATGATGGTACCGACATCCCGAGTACGGAAATAATTGTCGCTCCATAATCGACCCATGTATTGTTACGAAGTGCCGCAACGATTCCTAAAATTAAACCGATAAATGTTCCTAATATAATCGCTTGTAAACCAAGCTGTGCTGATGGTCCAATGCGATCCACAATCATATCTGTTACTGGACGGTTATCATATTGGAATGATACCCCTAAATCACCTTTTGCTAAGTTACCTAAGTAACGTGCATATTGAACTGGTACTGGATCATTTAAACCATATTTTTCAAGAATGATTTCTTTTTGTGCCGGTGATAGCTTCTCCTGATTTTTAAGCGGAGAACCCGGAAGTAATTTCATCAAAAAGAAAGTCAGCGTAGTAATTAAAAATAATGTCAAAGCCATGTACACGAAACGTTTTAATACATAACGTCCCATAGTCAAGCACCTCCCCGTTTTTCTCAAAAGCAATAAGATAGTTTAAAATATTCTTACTTTTATTTTTTTAAAATAAGAGCATATGCCCATCATAGGCATATACCCTTATTCATGATGGAAACCATTTTTAATTTTTGAGTTCAACCCACTTATAGCTAAATTCTCCGCCATATTTATGTTCTAATAGGCCAGTAATTGAGCCACGTTGTAAATATGCTTTTCCAGGTTGATATACTGGAGCAATCGCAGCATCTTCAAGCAGTTGTTTTTCCGCTTTTAATAGTGCATCCCAGCGAGCTTGTACATCAACTTCTGTTTTTGCTTTTTTAATTAAATCATCATACGCTGAATTTGCGTAATTTACTTTGTTTTGCGCATTACCTGTTGTATACATTTCAAGGAATGACATTGGATCCATATAATCTGGACTCCATCCTGCATACGACATCGCATAATCTCCACTTGCTTCAAGTTTTAATTTTTGTGCAAATGGCTGCATTTTTGTCGGAACTGTTAGACCTGGTAAGTTCTTTTCAAATTGGCCTTTTAAATACTCTCCGATTTTTTTAGCATCATCAGTATCAAAGTTTAATAGCTCTAACTCTACTTTCTCTACACCAAGTTCTTTTTTACCAGCTTCCCAATATTTTTGAGCTTCTTTAATATCCTCTTTTATAAGCTTTCCGTTCTCTTCACGGAAGTCTTTTCCATTCGGACCTTTTGCTAAGCCTTTCGGAACAAAACCATATATCCCCTCTGAACCATCGTTTAAGATAACTTTTCCGATATTTTCACGTTCAAAGGACATTGCAATTGCTTTTCGGATATTTTTATTTGCTAAAAATTTATTCTTTTCATTTAAGCGAATAAATTGTGTAGATGGCCTCTTAATCGTTTTGAAATCAGCATCTGATTTGTATTTATCTACAAACTCTGATGTTAACACTACACGATCAATTGCTTTCGTTTCATATAAATTTATAGCAGTTGAACGATCCTTAACAATATTGAAGTTTATTTCTTCAAGTTTTACTTCTTTATTTTCCCAATACGTTGGATTTTTCTTAAGTTGGAAGCTTTGTTCATGCTTCCATTCATTTAATACGAATGGACCATTATAAAGTGTCGTATTGGATTCTAATCCAAATTTTGCTCCTTGTTCTGTTACAAACTTCTCATTCAAAGGATACAATGTTGGATAGACTGTTAAACTTACAAAATAAGGAACAGGGTTATCTAATTCCACTTCAAGTGTATGATCATCAATTGCCTTTACACCAAGTTCTTCAATTGGTAATTCTTTTTTGTTAACTTTCTCCGCATTTTTAACATCAAATAGTATGTAAGCAAACTTGGCACCCGTATTTGAATCTACAGCTCTTCTCCAAGAATAAACGAAGTCTTTCGCTGTTACAGGTTCACCATTAGACCATTTCGCATCTTCACGTAATTTAAATACATACTTTTTGCCATCCTCTGATTTCTCATAAGATTTTGCGACACCTGGAACAAGTTTATCATCTTTCCCCAGACGATATAATCCCTCCATTGTATTATTCATGATGTTAGAAGATGTTGCATCTGTTGATAACGTCGTATCCATAGTTGGAATTTCAGCTATTTCGGTTAAATTTAACACTTGTTTGTTTGAGGATTTTTCTTTTGCGCCTGCTTTATTGTCCTCTTTTTGGTAACTACAAGCCCCTAGCATACTGACTGTCAACGTCGATGCAACTAATAACGGTATCTTTTTCTTCATGTTGTGTTGCCTCCCCTACTTGCACTTCCTGTACCCTCACTTGTTAAAAAGTAGAATTGAAAGAATAATCTCCAAGTTTCTACAATTTTCATTATACATATAATATAACAATTGTGAATATAGTTTTTTGTTTTTTTGTTAAAATTTTTAATAAAATGTTTATATTTTTATTTTTTCGTAAAGGGATACGTTAACATTGCTACCATCATCTTGAAATCAGACCTTTAATTGCGTATAATTTTCAAAAAATTAATTCTAGTACATATTATAGCTTTTATAGTATAATAATTCTAGTAATATTTTGACGGAGGGGAACATTTTGAATAAAGTTTTTTTTCATACTTGTATACTAATTTTCATAGCGATAATCGCTTCTAGTATTGGCGCATTCCTCATTTCATCGCAATTTTTGTTGAATTTTGTCAACATCTCGTTTTATATTGCACTGTTTTTTATTCTTATCGGCGGTTTTTTATACATATTTCAAAATGGTTTTTTCAATGTAACCATTTACGCATTCCAAAGAGTATTTGGTACGAATAAAAAGATTGACTCTTTAATTGAAGAAGTCGAGGAACCTACAGATAAGAAAGAACGTATTTATAAAACATATTCATTCAAATGGACATATCCAATTTGTATTACAGGTATCGTTCTTGGGTTGTTCTCGACCCTTATTAGCTTTACTATTTTGATGTAGTTTGCAAACACTATCCCATATGATATAATAATCAGCAAAACATTTTGTTATAAAACTTTAGTTCTTTCATATTAAAAGAGCTCAAGTAACAATAAATAAATTTATATGTATGCGATGATAAAGAAGAGTACATATTGAGGCAATTTCAGAGAGCTTGTGGTCGGTGTGAACAAGTAATTGTACAGTATGGAATGGGCTTTTGAGCACCAAACCGAACCGAAAGTAGTAGGCTTTGGCGTTATATCCAAACGTTATTATGGATTAGAGAGATTTCACAGTAGTGAAATAATTAGGGTGGTACCGCGGTCCATTCGTCCCTATAGTTTTTGGGATGAATGGGCTTTTTTGTTTGCCTTCTCTTCCCCCATCACGCATTCAATTTTAGGAGGAATTACTTATGTCAGTTATCTTTTCTGGTATTCAGCCAAGTGGAACGATTACACTTGGAAACTATTTAGGAGCAATGAAGCAGTTTACAGAGCTTCAAAATGAACACGACTGTTATTTCTGTATTGTAAACCAACATGCGATTACAGTACCTCAAGATCCCGTACAACTTCGTAAAAACATCCGCAGTCTTGCTGCACTTTATGTGGCATGTGGCATTGACCCTGAAAAAGCTACTTTATTTGTACAATCAGAAGTACCAGCACACGCTCAACTAGGTTGGATCATGCAATCTGTTGCTTACGTTGGAGAATTAGAGCGTATGACGCAATATAAAGATAAAGCTTCTGGTAGAGATTCAGTGCCAGCTGGATTACTTACGTATCCACCATTAATGGCTGCTGATATTTTACTTTACAATACTGAAATCGTGCCGGTTGGTGATGATCAAAAGCAACATATCGAATTAACACGTGACCTAGCAGAGCGTTTCAACAAACGTTACCGTGAAATCTTCACAATGCCTGAAATTCGTATTCCAAAAGTAGGAGCTCGCGTTATGTCATTAACAGAACCTACGAAAAAAATGAGCAAATCTGATCCGAATCCAAAATCAATGATCAGTATGCTTGATGAGCCAAAAACAATTGAAAAGAAAATTAAGAGTGCTGTTACTGACTCTGAAGGTATTGTGAAATTTGATAAAGAAAACAAACCTGGTATCTCTAACTTATTAACAATCTACTCTTCATTCTCTGGAAAAACAGTTGAAGAAATTGAAGCAATGTACGAAGGAAAAGGATACGGCGACTTCAAAGGCGACCTAGCGCAAGTAGTCGTAGAAGCAATTCGTCCAATCCAAGACAAATATAACGAACTAATCAACTCACCAGAACTAGACGAAATTCTAGACAAAGGTGCAGAAAAAGCAAACCGCGTTGCATTCAAACAACTACGCAAAGTAGAAAATGCAATGGGGTTAAGTAGAAAACGTAGGTAACATATAAAGCGAAGGGCTAGGAGCCGGAGCTGGATTTCATATAAAGCAGAGGGCTTGCTGCCGGAGCTAGATTACTACAAAATTAAAAAAACCGCCAATTGGCGGTTTTTTAATTTACCTTTTGCTCGTTTTCCATTTCCCATAACTTTTCAAAAAATGGCTGTCCTTTTACGAGACGCTCGCATAATTGTTCGTGTTTCTCAGACCAACCAGCTTTCGCTTCATCATACAGTCTAGCCCAAATATCCTCGAACTCCATATGTTGAACCGTTCCATATGCTGATGGATCCCACTCTGTGTACCAATAGCGAATCTCCGCTGTATTTTTCGTTGTATGTAATTGATCTAACGCCATAAATAATAATTGTTTCAGCTGTCTTTCTTTACGAGTCAAGCCATTCATAATGAAAGGCGATGGTGATAAAATGTGGTGTTCTTTTTCTGTTTCTTCTACTTGGAACTCATACTTTTCTGCTTGTACGTTTTCTACCATCTCATATACCATCTGCTCTTGGCGTGGTATAAGTCTGCTTTTGCGAATTGGTACATTGTAACCAATTGTGTCAATCGCAATAATTCCTTTTCCATCTGTAACAACAAAGCAATACTCTTGCTGCAAACGTTCATGATTTTTACGAATATAAGCCTTATGATGTACGTCTTCCAGCATTTTTTGCGGAAGCTCTAACAATTCGTTCTCGATGTAATGATATAATGTGGCATCTACTTTTAATAATGGCACTTGATCTAATAGCTCAATCGTATCATCTTTCCGCCATTCGTAAAAATGACAAACGTTATACCCATTTTCTTCACCTTCAAACCAATTTACCCATACATCATGTAGATATAACATTCACTACCCCTCACTTCACTACTGTTTGTACCAATCATTATGTTCATTTTTGCTTAACTTTATTCCACTTGAGGAAATATATTCTAATTATTATTTTTTCTTCTATTAATACTAAAAAAACAGGAAATAGAATTCCTGTTTTTTTATATATGAAATGTATTTGCTTTATTCAATATTTCTTTTGCATCTATAGATAATAAAGAAAGTGTATCTTCTCCTTCCAAAGTTACACAATCTTTGACAATATGAAATCCAAGCGCATAGCCAAGCATCTTCGGATAAGAGTGAAAGCCATTTAATAAGATGTCATGTTCCCTTGTTCCTCGTTTTATACTTATTCTTTCATGTACAACATTTTTCCAATAATAAATAGCCTCTTCTTTTGAAAGATACGCCGTCCACGGTGCATTGTTTTTCTCTGTATACCTTTCTGTTACTGCTTGTTCCGCTAGCCCTTCCATAATCATCGTATCAAGTAATGTATATTCTGTTTCTTTCGTCTCAATTTGATGTAACCTGCATATGTGATGATATTCATGCGCCAATAACACTTTTAATTCTTCTACCGAATTCCGCCCACATACGAATAAGAAAATAACATGACGCATAGATAATCCAGCCCTACCGTTATACTCTTCTTGTACAGTTCGATTATAGGAATCTGATAATAAAATAAAGACAGGGACATCTGGACCTTTTAACCAATTTTTCAGTTTATCGTACTCCAGGCTCAATTCTTTCCAAATTTCCTTTTCCTCTAATTCTTTAATTTCCTTTTCCCCGCGCATGATCGGGCGATACATCCCTTTTGAAATTAAAAAGCGATACAACCTTTCTTTTGGCAACGGAATATACTTCGTAAATTTCTCACAAAGTTTTTCTGGCCGTCCATAATATAAATGTAACCATTCAGCTGTTTCAACAATCCCCATCTTTATCTCTCCTTTTTCTTATGTATATGCTACAGGAGAAAAAGACGTAAAAATAAATAAGGAGTTTTTTCGCAATATAATGCGAAAAAACTCCTTATTTTATCTATTATTTATACGATTTAAATACTAACACTGCGTTATGACCACCGAATCCTAATGAGTTACTTAATACTGCATTTACTTCTTGGTGTCTCGCTTGATTCGGTACGTAATCTAAGTCACATTCTGGATCTGGTGTCTCATAGTTAATTGTTGGAGGAATTACTCCGTCTGTAATTGATTTAATAGAGAAAATCGCTTCAACAGCACCAGCTGCTCCTAATAAGTGACCTGTCATTGATTTCGTTGAGCTAATTGCTACTTTATACGCGTGCTCACCGAAAGTTTCTTTAATTGCCATCGTTTCATATTTTTCATTCGCATCCGTACTTGTACCATGCGCATTAATGTAATCAATATCTTCTGGCTGTAGGCCTGCATCAGCTAAAGCTTGACGCATTGCACGCACTCCGCCTTCACCACCAGGAGCAGGCATTGTAATATGGAACGCATCTCCAGTTGCACCATAACCAGCAATTTCCGCGTAAATGTGAGCACCGCGCGCTAATGCGTGCTCTAATTCTTCAAGGATTAGAATACCTGAGCCTTCACCCATTACGAAACCGCTACGGTTTTTATCAAATGGACGGCAAGCCGTTGCTGGGTCTTCATTAAATGTTAATGCTTTCGCTGAGCTAAATCCTGCGAATGCCATACTTGTTAGCGGTGCTTCTGCTCCGCCTGTAATCATTGCATCAGCATCACCACGCTGAATTGCTTTAAATGCATCACCAATTGAGTTTGCACCAGATGCACAAGCCGTTACAGAACAAGTGTTAATTCCTTTTGCTCCTGTTGCGATTGATACTTGACCTGCTGCCATATCTGGAATCATCATCGGCACGAAGAATGGGCTCACGCGGCGTGGGCCTTTCTCAGTAAAAATCTTAAATTGTTCTTCGTATGTTTCCATACCGCCAATACCAGATCCAATCCATACACCAATTCGAGGTCCGTTTTCTTCTGTAATTTCAAGCTTTGCATCTGCAACTGCCATTTTCGCTGCTGCTACTGCATATTGTGTAAAGCGATCCATACGGCGCGATTCTTTTTTATCAATATATTTCTCGACTTCAAAGTCGTTAATTTCCGCTGCTACTTTTGCTGGAAATAGTTCTGGATCAATTCTTGTAAGTCGCCCGATTCCAGATACACCCTTTTTAATGTTTTCCCATGCTGTTTCAACATCTGTTCCGACCGGTGTAACAGCTCCTAGTCCTGTAATTACGACCCTCTTTTTTTCCATACAAAATACACTCCTTTTTTTCTCTCAGTCCTTATTTACCCCAACGAAGAGCAACTGCTCCCCATGTTAATCCGCCGCCAAAACCAACAAGTATAATTAAATCACCGTCTTGAATACGTCCGTTTTGCAATTCCTCTACCATTGCAATCGGAATTGAAGAAGCTGATGTATTACCGAACTTCTCAATTGTCATACTCATTTTTTCTTGTGGTAAATTTAACCTCTCTCTTGCAGATTCCATAATACGAATATTTGCTTGATGCGGTACTAAGAAATCCACATCTTCTTTCGTAAGACCAGCTTTATCTAAAACACGAAGACAAGATTCACCAAGTTGACGAACGGCAAATTTAAAGACTTCTCTGCCATTCATCATAACATACTCGTCTTGATATAGATGCTTGCCGCCGCTTCCGTCTGCTCCTAATTCGAAAGATAGAACGCCTCTTCCTTCTGAAACTGCTCCCATTACGATAGCACCGGCTCCGTCTCCAAATAATACCGCTGTATTTCGATCATTCCAGTCTACAATTTTAGATAGCTTATCACTACCAACTACTAATACGTTTTTATAAGTCCCCGTTTGAATAAATTGTTGCGCTGTAATCATTCCGTACATAAAACCAGCACATGCTGCACCTACATCCATTGCAGCTGCATGTTTCGCTCCAATCGCTTCTTGAATGACACAAGCTACTGCTGGAAACGCACGATCTGGTGTTACTGTCGCCACTAAAATAAGATCGATATCTTCTCCGCTAACCCCTGCATCTTCAAGTGCTTTTTTTGCAGCCTCTACGGCCATATATGAAGTATCTATTGTATCATCGGCAATGCGTCTTTCTGCAATTCCCGTTCTCGTACGAATCCATTCATCGGATGTATCCATTATTTTTTCTAAATCGTGATTTGTGACTACTTTTTCTGGCACATATCTTCCGATCCCTAAAATGCCCACGTTCACATCGCAGCCCTCCGTTTTATATCAATTATTATGACTTGGTACTAATTTTAAAACATAAATGTATTTTTGTCTAGAATATATTTCGCATAAAACAGAAAGCTAACGCATTATCCACTTTATTTTTCATTAAAAGAAACAGAATCATACCTTTTCGTGTTTCATTCCAAATAAAAAGGCCCGAACCGCTTCTACTCACGATTCGAGCCTCCCCTCCATCAAAAAAGAAGGATTTTATTCTTTATCTGCTTTCCCAAGCTCATAAGCTTCGTTCATAACTTTCATTAACAACTCTAACACCGGCTGTGCCTTCTCCATATCAAGTGCAATTCCGTTATCATCTAAAATTGCCTTCGCTTCCGGTAAATGCTTCATTGCGATTTGTAAAAACTGCATGCTTTTTTCGTTCATATTATACTCTTCCTCTCCATTAAAACTTTCACATACAATAGTGTAACACGCGTGCTACTCTTCGTATAACTCTTTATATTTTTTCATGTGTGCCAGTTGCTTATTTAAACCGTATTCTAACGGAGTATTTCTTTTTATCGAAATGACTTCAATAGCCTCATCTCTTATTTCATTATTATTTTTATTTACTTTATCATCCGCGCGTAAAAGATTCATACCTTTTTCCCATAATGACTGTTTACCACTAAGTAAATTGTATATACCAAGATGCGCCCCGTTCGTTCCATTTTCCCATAAGTATTCACATACATCTTCAATGTAAAGCAAATCACTTCCTTTTTCCTCACTCGTACAACGGCACTCTTTCTCGTCTAATTCTGATAAAATGAGCTGATGATACATCATAAAGGATGGTTGCCACGGTCCATATAATGTAGGAACTCGAAATACACTATATTTTAAATTCCCTTTTTTCAATCCTTCTTCTACTTTCAAAAATAGGCGCTTATTTTCGGATTCACCTGTACTACTTACTTCAATAGAAGAAATTAAATTTAACTTCACTTTTTGTTCTTCACACATTCTTATAATTCGCTTTAAATATTGTAATATGACTCTTTCATTCCGAAATCCACATTGCTGATTTGGCTCATATAAGCAAAAGTAGACAGTATCGAATCTCTCTTCCTCTACCGATCTCCATCCATCTTCATCTCTTATCGAATAATACGTAAATAACGCATTTCGCCCAATTAACAATAACTTCTCTTCATTAATTTTGGTCATACTATCGAATTCATCAAAATCAAGACCATACACTTCTACTTCTTCTACGATCATTTTATTCACAAGGTGATAACCTACAAACGTAAGTGCACCTATTATCAGCACGCGTTCCATACCACCAACCCTTTCCCTTTGAAACAAATAGCTCCTCATTTATGTATATGGGAGCTTCACAATTCTTCTTCATATTTTTTAAAGAAATCGGTCGTTTGCCTAACCATTTTATATTTCACATCTTGCAGATGGAATAAGACAGAAGTATCACATTGATTTAATTGCCTCATTTTCTCATATCTCCGCAACTGCTGTTTTCTTCCTCTTTTTTCTTGTGTTGATACGAAAATTTTAACAGGTACACAAGATGGAAGAAGCGTAAATGATTTCTTATTTATTTTTAAATCTAATTCTTCTTCTTTGGAATCATACGCCAAACTTAATTCCTTCACGAGTCTCTTGTAAAAAAACTTATGCTCTTTCTCAAAACCCACATATTCTGGTAAATCTAAACACGGATTTAACATAACAACAGAACGAATACATTCAGGATATTTGTTCATCATTTCAAGTGCCACAAGCGCTCCCATACCATCTGCCATAATGTGCATCTTCGCATTTAACGTCTCTTTTCTCAAAACAACATCATATAAACGCTTTGCCAGACGAACAGATTGATCGTTCCCCCAATGTCTTCCGTATAAATTAGAGGAAAAGACCGTGTAGCCTTGCTCAATAAGACCATGTAAGAAATAAGATTTACCCGCATGTTGTGTCCATAAACTTGTACCATTCTCAATAAAGTAGTTATAATCACCGAGGAGCATAACAGAAAATCCATTTGGCTTCTCCGGTAAATAAATGACACATGGTTCTTTTTCTAAGTAAAAAAAACGTTCCGTAATACTCATTTTTCCCCCGCCTTATTTTCTAAACATATAAAACCACTCTTTTATAATGTATGAACGGAATGCAAATTTGCGTTGAAAAATCTACAAATATTTTTCTATATTCTTTTTTCAATTGTGTTACAATAAGGACAGATTGAACGAATAGAGGTGTAAAATATGCGTTTCATTTGGGCATTAATTTGGTCGTTCTTACTTGTACATATGATGAGCTACGTAATTGGCTCTATGACTGGCGGTACATACGACTTTAACCAAGCGTCTATTTTCTCAGTTGTTCTTGCTGTATTAGTACTCGCAATTTCAGCTGCAATTCCAAACGAGCCAGTAGAACAACACTAAAAAAAGAGTCCGGATTTTATCCGAACTCTTTTTTATTTTCATTTCACATGAACGACTAATTCGTTATTTTCTACATCAACAACTACGTGACTATTGTCTGTAATTGTTCCTGCAATTAATTCTCTTGCTAATTTCGTTTCCACTTGACGTTGTACGTATCGTTTTAATGGACGAGCTCCGTACATTGGGTCGAAACCAGCTTCTACAACAAATTCTTTTGCTGCATCTGTTAATTCTACTGTAATGTGACGGTCAGCTAGACGGCCTTGTAGTTCTTTTACAATTTTATCAACAATGCCTTTAATTTCATTCGTTGTAAGAGGTTTGAATAAAATAATTTCATCAACACGGTTTAAAAATTCAGGGCGGAAATGTCCTCTTAATTGCCCCATTACAAGGTCTCTTGATTCCTCTTTAATCGAACCATCTTCTTCTAATCCCTCTAGTAAATGAGCAGATCCAATATTTGAAGTCATAATAATAACTGTGTTTTTAAAGTCTACTGTTCTTCCTTGTGAATCTGTAATGCGTCCATCATCTAACATTTGTAATAAAATGTTGAATACTTCTGGATGTGCTTTTTCGATTTCGTCTAACAAAATAACTGAATATGGTTTACGTCTTACCGCTTCTGTTAATTGACCGCCCTCTTCATATCCTACATATCCAGGAGGCGCACCAATTAAGCGTGACACAGCGTGTTTCTCCATATACTCAGACATGTCAATACGAATCATTTGCTCTTCACTATCGAATAAAGACTGCGCTAACGTTTTTGCAAGTTCTGTTTTACCAACACCCGTAGGGCCTAAGAAAATGAAGGAACCAATTGGACGATTCGGGTCTTTAATACCAGCGCGTGCACGAAGAACCGCGTCTGATACTAGGCTTACTGCTTCCTCTTGTCCGATGACACGCTCTGATAAGATTTGCTCTAAGCGTAGTAATTTCTCACGTTCGCCTTCAACAAGTTTAGCAACAGGAATACCAGTCCAGCGTGAAACAATATCTGCAATTTCTTCTTCACTTACTTCCTCACGTAATAAACGATTTTCTTCTTTATTATGCGCGCCCATTTCTTCCGCTTCTTTTAATTCTTTTTCGATTGCAGGAATTTTCCCGTGACGAAGTTCGGCTGCTTTATTTAAATCGTAATCACCTTCTGCTTCTTCTAATTCACGGCGCAGACGTTCTAAATGTTCACGTAAGTCACGAACTTTGTGAATGTCTTCTTTTTCTTTCTCCCATTTCGCTCTCATACCACTTGCAACTTCTTTTAAATCCGATAATTCACGTTGCAATGTTTTTAGACGCTCTTGGCTACCACGATCCGTTTCTTTTCCAAGAGCCGCTTCTTCAATTTCCAGCTGCATAATACGACGCGTTACTTCATCTAATTCTGTCGGCATAGAATCGATTTCTGTACGAATTGTTGCGCACGCTTCATCAACAAGGTCAATCGCTTTATCCGGTAAGAAGCGATCTGAAATATATCGATCTGATAAAACTGACGCTGCTACAATCGCACGGTCATGAATATTTACACCGTGATAAATTTCAAAGCGTTCTTTTAATCCACGTAATATGGAAATCGTATCTTCAACAGTTGGTTCTTCTGCTAATACTTGTTGGAAACGTCTTTCTAGTGCTGGATCTTTTTCAATATATTTACGATATTCATCTACTGTTGTCGCCCCGATACAATGCAGTTCACCACGAGCAAGCATCGGTTTTAACATATTTCCTGCATCCATCGCACCTTCTGTTTTACCAGCTCCAACGATTGTATGAAGTTCATCAATGAATAATAAAATGCGTCCTTCACTCTTTTTAATTTCATTTAATACAGCTTGCAGACGCTCTTCGAACTCACCACGGAATTTCGCACCTGCTACGAGCGCACTCATATCTAACGCAAAAATCGTTCTATCTTTCAATCCTTCAGGTACATCCTTTTTCACAATACGCTGTGCTAATCCTTCAACGATTGCTGTTTTACCAACACCTGGCTCACCAATTAAAACAGGATTGTTTTTCGTTTTACGTGAAAGAATGCGGATAACGCGTCGAATTTCACTATCTCGGCCGATAACAGGATCAATTTTCCCGGCTCTCACTTCTGCCACTAAATCACGGCCATATTTTTCTAACGCTTCATAAGTTGCTTCTGGATTTTGACTAGTCACTCTTTGATTCCCCCGAACTGTCATTAAAGACTGTAATAAGTTATCTTTCGTAATATGCAATCTTGCAAATAATTGATTTATATCGCCTTTTTCTTCGGAAAAAGCAAGCAATACATGTTCGACTGAAATGTAATCATCCTGCAGTTTTTCTGCTTCTTCCCCTGCTCTTACAAGCAGTTGTTGCAGAGCGCTCGTTACATACAATTTTCCAACCTCTGCACCGCTCCCTGTTACAGAAGGTTTCTTTTTAATTAAGCTTTCAGCGCTTTGCTTTAATGCTTCTATATCAACATTCATTTTTTGAAATATACGTACTGCTAATCCATCTTGCTCTTCTAATAATGCAAGTAATAGATGAACAGTATCCATCTCTTGGTGATGATGAGATACCGCTAAAGATTGGGCACTCATAATCGCCTCTTGTGTTTTTGTTGTCATTTGATTTAAGTCCATCTTTACAGCCCTCCAAAAGTTTGACTTTCTTTGACCTTTGATTTGATTATACGCCAACTGACTTTTTTATACAATAATTTTGCCTATGTATTTTCAAACTTATTATTGGAAAAAGAAAAAGGAAGCATTCATTATATTGTTTTAAAAATACGGTAAATGAAATTATAATGTGTAACGACAAAAAAGCCGCAATAACGATTGCGGCTTCTGTTACGGTTTTCTTTTATATGTCCACTGACGGTTATGATTCGTATTATCTGGAAATTTTTCACCGGCAGTTAATTGTACCATTTGCGGATTTTTCACCATACTTCCCGTTTCACCAATTTCTACATAAATACCATCATTCGGCGCTTTTTGTCCAGAACGAAACCTGCGATTTTGTCCCATTTTCATTCTCCTTCCATGACGTCTTTGCCTCATTAGTATATCCATTTTAAAAGAAAGGTTTTCTGTCATGTTTAGGAAACAGTACTACATCTCGTCCTTGTACATATATATGAATGATACAAGCGTAAGCAGGGATTTCTTTCCTACTTGTAGAAAAAAAAGAAACCAACCTACTCTAGGCTAGTTTCAAAGGAGAGTCAAACATATACGAGAAGATTACATGTTCATTATAAGTCTCATCACACGAGCAATGTAACCCTTTTCACAATTTGTACATAATGAAAGAAACATTGTTTGAACTTTCTAAAAAGATGTTGACTTTTCTTAATTTCCAACGATAAATAGTAGACACCGCAGCACTTTGAGACGTAAGATGGATATATAGTGAAATTTCCATCTATGGTGATTTCACCGAGTCTAACCTCTTATTTCTGCATATTAAAAACGGAAATACAGATAGATACAAAAAAATTATTATAAGAGGTGAAATTATGAACAAACAACATTTAATCGCATTAGACTTAGACGGTACTTTATTAACAGACAACAAAATAATTTCCACTCGAACGAAACATACAATTGCAAAAGCAAAGGAACAGGGACATATTGTTGTTATTTCAACAGGACGTCCATTCCGTGCTAGTTATGATTACTATAAAGACCTTGCTCTTAACACACCTATCGTAAACTTTAACGGTGCTTACGTACATCATCCTCTTGATTCAAGCTGGGGAACACATCACTCTCCTCTTGAGCTAGCAACAGCGCAAGAAATTGTACGAGCTTGCTTTGATTTCGGCGTAAAAAATATATACGCGGAAGTAATGGACGATGTGTATGTTCGTGAAATTGATGAAGATAAAAAACATATTTTCGAATTCGGCTCTCCTAAGATTTTTACGGGAGACTTATTAAATATTTTAAACGATCATCCAACTTGCTTATTAATTGATGCACATGACGAGCATTCCACTGCAATTCGTCAACATTTAACGGATATGCACGCGGAAGTAATCGATCATAGAAAATGGGGCGCACCTTGGCCGATTATTGAGATTGTGAAAAGCGGATTAAATAAAGCGGTTGGATTACAAAAAATTTCTAGTCATTACAACATTCCACAAGAGCGAATTATCGCTTTCGGTGACGAAGATAATGATTTTGAAATGATTGAATTTGCTGGTCACGGCATCGCAATGGGGAATGCCATCCCTGAATTAAAATCACTCGCAAACCATACGACGTTAACGAACGAAGAAGATGGTATCGCTTTATATTTAGAAGAGGTTCTTGGGTTGTAATCTAAAAATTCCCTACTTATAGTTTCCTGCCAAATGTCCATACTATAAGTAGACGCAAGAGACATCGCGTCGATTGTTTTCAGCTAAATAAAGGGGGTTTTTCGAATGGGTAAAAAGAACAAATCAAAGCGTTTTATCCAACAAGGAGCCGATGCTGTTATGAAGCATGATGCAAGATTCCCGTACAGAGGTACATTAGCTGAGGCAGAAAAGGCAAGAAGTAACTCTTCTTTTGGAGGGGTTTAAATGGGGAACTTACTATTCCAACAAGCTAGAGATGCTGTTGAAAATGCCGTATCTTGTTCAAGCGGTACTGAGCAACAAGATCTCGTATATAGAGCAAAAAATGCTTTGCAATCCGCTTACGCAAACTCTTCAACTGCTGAAAAAGTTCAGCTCCGTGAAATGCAAGAGCAATTGCAAAACATTACGAATGTACATTAAAAAAGAGGACCAACTTTGGTCCTCTTTAATCTTTCCGAAACAATCCGAACACCCCAACTGTTTGCAGTATATTTGTAAATGCACCTGGGTCCACTTGTTTAATAATCCTCTCCAATTCGTATAACTCGTAACGGGTAATAACCATCATTAACATTTCTTTATTTTCATTCGTATAAGCACCTGTTGCTGGTATCGTTGTAATTCCTCTTACTAATCGCGAGTGAATCGCCTTTCTTACGTCCGCCCCATTCTTCGTAACAATTAATGCTGTAATCTTTACATGACGAGTATGAATTGCATCAATAATTCTCGTCGATACATATAAAGTCACTAACGTATATAACGCTTTTTCCCATCCATATACATAGCCAGCAGCGATAATGATAATTGCATTAAAAAAGAAAAAGTATGTACCGACAGGCTTATCTTTTATTTTTGATAAAATCATAGCGATAATATCTAATCCACCTGTAGAAGCACCCCACTTTAAAGCAATCCCTACTCCAATTGCCGAAATAATCCCGCCAAAAATCGCATTTAATATGATATCATTCGAAACCGCTCTAACAGGGATGATTTCTAGAAACAAAGTCATAAATATAACACAAAGAAAACTAAAAAAGGTGAAGGCCTTTCCAACCTTTTTCCACGCTAAAATAACGACAGGAATATTAAATAAGCTAAACAATACTCCCGTAGATATGTGAATCGATAAAAAATCACCTAATATTTGTGATAATAATTGAGACAATCCAGCAAAGCCGCTCGCATACACTTTCGCTGGCGTTAAAAATAAATTCATCCCAATCGCGTTTAATAAACCTGCGATGATTACAACGATTAACTTCTTTATAAGTTCAGTATAATTCAACTTCAAATCCATTTCGAATCCACCTTTACCCTTCATAAATGCACCGCTATACATAGTCTTTACGAAAAAGGAAATGATAAACGTACAACGTTTAGAAATGGAGTTGATACATATGCCACATACGAGTGATAACGACAAAAAAGCACGCGATAATAATGCAAAACGCACACAAAAAAATGAGCAAGAGCAAAAAAATATTCAGCAAGGTAAACGTGCATACTCTAAAAAGACCGATCACCTTTGATTCCATCGTACATCAACAATTATGTTGATGTACTTTTTTACATTTTAAAGGAAAAAAACATTAAAAATTCACTTCATGTTCACTTCTATATTCTACAATAGCGATAACATATTCGGATGAGGTGTTGGCATGAGAGGGAAACATATTTTCATTATTACTGCACTAATAAGTATATTGATGCTATCTGCTTGCGGACAAAAAAACGGATCAGCTACAGTCGCCACAGCAACAGACTCGACTGTTACGAAGGACGACTTCGAAAAACAATTGAAAGATCGTTACGGAAAAGACATGCTATACGAAATGATGGCACAAGACGTCATCACAAAAAAATATAAAGTACCTGATGAAGAGGTAAATAAAGAAGTAGAAAAAGTAAAAAAACAATATGGAGATCAATTCAAAAAAGTATTAGAAAATAATCGTTTAAAAGATGAAGAGGATTTCAAAAATCAAATTAAGTTCAAACTTGCTATGAATGAAGCGATTAAGAAAAGCATTACAGAAAAAGACGTAAAAGATCACTATAAGCCAGAAATTAAAGCGAGTCACATTTTAGTAAGTGACGAAAATGAAGCGAAAGAAATAAAGAGTAAACTAGATGCTGGTGCTTCATTTGAAGAATTAGCAAAACAAGAATCACAAGATCTACTATCAAAAGATAAAGGTGGAGACCTTGGATACTTCAATTCAGGTACAATGGCCCCTGAATTCGAAACCGCTGCCTACAAACTAAATGTTGGACAAATTAGCAATCCCGTAAAATCATCAAACGGTTATCACGTTATTAAATTAACTGATAAAAAAGATCTAAAACCTTACGATGAGGTAAAAAACTCTATTCGCAAAAACTTAGAGGAAGAACGTACTGCTGATCCTGCATTCAGCCAAAAATTATTACAAGAGGAATTAAAAAAGGCGAATATTAAAATAAACGATAGTGATTTGAAAGATACATTTACTCTTGTTTCACCGCAAGGAAATTAAAAAAGCACAACCTTATCTTTTTACATAAGGTTGTGCTTTTTAATCTTCTATCTTATTTCTTAAAGTAAGTCCAACCTTCTTCTTGGTAAACTTTTTCTTCTTTCATCAATTTACCAAGTGCACGCTTAAATGCAGCTTTACTCATGTTAAAGCGTTCTTTAATATCTTCTGGATGGCTCTTATCCCAAAACGGCATTGCTCCGCCTCGTTCTTCCATATATGCATAAATTACTACAGCATCGTCTTCCATTCCTTCTTCTTTACGAGGAAGAAGTGAAATGTTAATTGTACCATCATCTTTCACGTCAATAATACGGCCCGTTACACGCTCACCGATGCGGACTTGTTCTTTTCTTTCTGTATGGTGTAAGAAAGCACGGAAATGCTCATCAGTTAGTATGAATGAACCAACTTGAAGCGAACGATATACACGTCCATTTACGTTTTTATTACGCATAGATGGCGTTGCATCTACGATAATTTCTTGCATATCACTGTCTCTTGCCGGAAGAGCAATTAAACGATCACGATTCGTTAATTTTAACGTACAATATAATTCGTCGCCTACTTCTGGCCATACCGGCATATAAATTGGGAACTCATCAGCTGGAATTAGTATATCTTTTGACACACCAATATCAACAAACACACCTAAACTAGGAATAACTTCTACAACCTTTACCCAGTTCCAATCATACGTTGTAATAATCGGTTCCTTCATTGTTGCTGAAATACGATTTTGGTGATCAAGGTATAAGAATACATCAATCGTATCACCTTCTTCAATTTCTCCAGCTACTTCGTTTTTATGTAGGAAAATTTCTTCTTCTTCATTCCCAACCATATATCCGATTTCCGTTTCGCGTAAAACAGTTACCTGTTCAATCGATCCTATTTGCAAATACATATTTTTTAATTCCCTTCTATATATATAAAATTATCTTTTTTATCATTCCAAACAAAAGTTAATTATAACATGATTTTTCCTGTATTTGTCCAACTGCCCAAAATTCACTATAATAAAATGAGGTTCCATGAATATAAGTACGAAAACACTTAAGTCTAGACTCGTTTTCAGCTATACTTTAGTATGTACAGTACATAACAAGATTAGAAATTTATTTGGAGGTGCTAACTATGGCAAAAGATAGTTCTTTTGACATCGTTTCGAAAGTAGAATTACCTGAAGTAACAAACGCAATTAATATCGCATTAAAAGAAATCCAAAACCGATATGACTTTAAAGGAAGTAAAAGTGATATTAAATTAGAAAAAGAAGTACTAGTTTTAACTTCTGACGACGAGTTCAAATTAGACCAAGTAAAAGACGTTTTAATTTCTAAACTTGTAAAACGTAACGTTCCAATTAAGAACTTAGATTACGGAAAAGTTGAAGCTGCAACTGGCAACACTGTTCGCCAACGTGCAACACTTCAACAAGGTATCGATAAAGATAACGCTAAAAAAATTAACAACATCATTAAAGAAATGAAATTAAAAGTAAAAACACAAGTACAAGACGATCAAGTACGTGTTACAGCGAAAAGCCGTGATGACTTACAAGCCGTAATCGCAGCTGTTCGTAGCGCCGATTTACCAATCGACGTACAGTTCATTAACTACCGCTAAAAAAAACTCCTCTTAATTAGAGGAGTTTTCTTTTTAGCCTAGCAGAGACAATATTACAAGAACAAACCATAGAAAAAGGGTATGTGCGGTAAAAATCGCTAAGTAAATTGAAAATAAGGAAAAGACACCTTAAGACGTTTTCCCTTCGATTTGAATTACTTTTCTTAGTAATTACATCCTAGGCCAAAGTCATCTTAAAAATTGCTATAACTCATAATTCCTCTCCTCGCCAAAACGTAACAATTTATGAGTATAAGAATATTTTCCAACCTTTAATGTAATGTAAAATTAATAAGTATTTTAAAAAATGTTAATTAAAAAAGAGTTAGAAGTGGTTATTTGAAGAAATTAATATTATGGTTTTTATTGGCCACATTCTCCCTAAATACTGTAGGATGTTCTAATAATACGAATACACTAACGGATAAGTCTAACTGTATCAACAAAGCTTGGTACAAAAAAAATATGTCATGTAATCATTTAAAAAAGATTAAATAGTTAATGATAAAGGTCATAAAAAAAGACACCTCAAAGTGCCTTCCTCCGACTTGAATCATCTCAATCTTAACAATATTTGGATGTGATTAAAAAGAAGCATAAATTGTTAATAAAGATGCAGACTTCAAAATAAAAAGTACACTAAGTAAACTCTTATTCAAAAATTTATATTAAACACTAATATTTTAGAAGCAAGTTTATAAGTGTAAAACCTACAGGGATTTCCCCTGTAGGTTTTATTATATTTCAAGTGATTTCCAAATGTATTATGAGTGGCTTTTTTCAGTTTGGTTTTCAAAATATTTTTCTTTAACCATTTTTATCAGATTTTCTTTTTCTGTTAGTTCAAATATAAATAATGCTTTTTTCATGTTATTTGCAATATCTTCTTCATTCTGTTGTTTAAATCTTAATAAATTCCATCCTTTTAAATAGTAAAGTTCACCTAATAAGTATAGAGTATTTAGATTAATAGCTAATTTGATGCCCTTATCAATGTATTTTACCGCTTCTTCATATTGATAGGTCATACCTAAACATTTCGCTAAATTAAAAATGATTTTTAATTTAATCGCTTTATCTCTCGGAAAATCTAACTTATTAAAATTAGTTAAACATCTTCCTAATATAGTAATACTTTTATCATATTCTTTATTTTCCGCATAAAATATAGACATTGTCTGCATAATATCTATTTCTCTTTCTGATAAAAAATCAACATTGGTTAAAGTTAGTTTTAATGCATTATTTAAAAGCTTTAAAGCAGTTTTTATGGATCTGTTCACCTCAAATACAGCAATTGCTTCATGCCATAGGAGAAATTGTTTATCTTCTTTTGCCTGAAAATTTTTTTCATCTTTCTCTTTTTTCACGATTTCATAAAGTTCTTTATATTGTTTTTGCTTTAAGCAATCTTTTATTACACATTTTACATTTTCTACATATTTTAACTTTTTGTTTTGAGTTAATGCAAATATATTATTTGGGTCAATACCAAGTCTTTCTGATAATTGATATAACAATATACTAGATGGATAAATCATACCTTTTTCTATTTTGCTAATTTGACTTTGCGAACATATTCCATGACATAATTCGGATTGTGATATATTTTTTTTAATTCTAAGCTCTTTAATGGTAATACCCAAATCGTAAAATTCCATTTTCCCACCTACTATTTAGTACTATATTAGTATAAGAGTATTCTCTAACTTTTAATGTAATGTAAAATTAATATAGTTGCAATTATTGTTTGTTTCAAAGGTCTTTCTCTATCCGTATTGACACAAAAACAGGCTAGGAAGAAGACTTTCTCCCTAACCTGGCCCCACCGAACAAACTTACAAATCCAATAAGAAGACATGAATATAGAGTGCGTAACTTCTCATCTCATCTACGTTTCCTTTTAACTGCAATTAAAAACGCAATAAATAATACATTCACACCAACGATTAAGGAGATAAATAACCAATTCACACCTGTTTCTCCGTTAACTTTATACACGTTTGATTCTTCACGCTTTAAAACGAAATAAAATTCCCCATTTTCCTCTCTTATAATTTCATCCTCTAACAATCCTCTTAACTCTTGTTTTTCACCAATCGTACTTGCAGGTAAGGAGACTTTTTGTGTTTCTTTCGTATTATTAATTGCTACTAAAGTTACTTCATTTTTATATTTTCGTTTTAGTATGCTCATCCCGCTCTTATCATACAGTAGCTCAAACGTACCGCGTCGTAAAGACGGTCTAGCCTGTCTAAGTTCACCTAGTTTTGTTATGTGCTGCATAAATTTTTCGTCTGACTTAAAATCCATTAATCGTCTATTATCAGGTACACTTCCTCCATCTAATGCAATTTCAGTTCCGTAATAAAAATTCGGAATTCCAGGTGATGTTAACAAATATGTAAGCGCCAGTTTTAAACGTGATGGCGGATAATACATATTTTCTTTTGCAATACGCGCATATCTTTTTGTTTCTTGATCATCTAAAAACGTAACAAATTCCCCTTCTTTTTTACTCACATCGTATAACGATTTCACCGATACATCCGCTTTGGAAAACGATTCTACTATTTTTTCGTTGTATTCACTATCCTCCTTTGTCATAATACGAAAATCTTTCTTTATCACTTGCATATCTTTTTGCGCGTTATCCCAAAAGGAACGCGGCTTTTTTTCACTATGTATAACATAACTTCCATCTAAATCAACTTCTTTTATCCACCATTTCATTGCATCAATTACCTGTTGTTCGTTTTCTCCAAGCGGAAATTGAAATACAACTTTCATTCCTTTTGCATGAGCTTCTCTTACAAGTTCTTTCACATCATTGTCTGCCCCGAAATGTTCATTTACCTTTTTAAAATTTCGCACGTCTACTCCATCGTACTTTCCACTTTCAAAAAGCGGCGAAAGCATAACGGTAGTAAAACCCATTTCTTTTATGTAATCCAACCTTTTTATAATTCCTCTTATATCCCCACCTTGATACCCTTCTAAATTACCAACTTCTAACTGTTTGTCATTTTTCGGTTCTCCATTATTGAAGCGATCAATCATAATGGAATAGATAACTTCGTCTCGCCACTCTCTTTTTTCGTCTGCAAAAGTATGTATTGGTACAAACAAAACAACAGCTAAGCAAAAACAAATGAATAGTTTCCTAGTCCGTATTTTTCCCACACGCATCCCCCAAGTTTTTTAATTATAAGAATATTATACCAATTTTCTGAATGAAACGCATATGTCGATTTCAACCCTCACAAAATAATACATGTTAGGTTTCCTAACATAATGTATATAATTTTCTGAATTTTTAGTTGATTTTTAGTTTAATTTCGAATATGATATGAAACATAACAAAATGATGTTATTTTTTCTAACATTACAGGAGGGAAAATCATGAATATGGGAGATACGGTTTTTATGTTTGTAACGACAGTAATGGTCATGTTAATGACACCAGGATTGGCACTTTTTTATGGAGGTATGGTTCGCAGCAAAAATGTACTCAGTACAACGATGCATAGTTATAGCGCAATGGCTATCGTTTCGATTCAATGGATTGTTATCGGCTATTCTTTATCATTCGGACCAGATTGGCACGGGATTATCGGTACACTTGATTGGTTCGGTCTAAACGGAGTTACCTACGTACCAAATCCAGACTACTCATCTACTATTCCTCACAATTTATTCATGATGTTTCAACTCATGTTCGCCATTTTAACTCCAGCTTTAATTTCAGGTGCATTCGCTGAAAGAATGCGATTTTCTGCCTTTCTTATTTTTATCCTTCTATGGACAACGATCGTTTACAATCCTGTCGCTCATTGGGTATGGGGCGTCGGCGGGTGGCTAAGGGAACTTGGGGCACTAGACTTCGCTGGCGGAAACGTCGTTCACATCACTTCCGGAGTTGCTGGTCTTGTATTAGCTATTTTCCTTGGAAAGCGAAAAAACATAAATGGTTCTTCTCCTCACCATTTGCCATTTACAATGTTAGGCGCAGGCTTATTATGGTTTGGCTGGTTCGGTTTTAACGTCGGCAGCGCATTATCCTTAAACGACGTAGCTTTAACTGCATTTATTAATACAAATATAGCCGCTGCTGCCTCCGCTCTAACTTGGATGCTTTCTGAATGGTTCTTCCAATCAAAACCGACTGCGATGGGAGCTGCTTGCGGAGTTGTTTCTGGTCTAGTCGCTATTACACCAGCTTGCGGGTTCGTTACACCTTTCTCCGCCCTTCTTATCGGGGCAATTGGTGGTATATTATGCTTTGGCGCCGTTTTCTTCTTAAAAACAAAATTCGGGTATGACGATACACTTGATGCCTTTGGATGCCACGGCATCGGAGGAACTTGGGGCGGTATTGCAACAGGACTATTTGCAACCACTACCATAAACGGAGATGGTGCAAACGGATTATTTTACGGAAATGCCGCTTTACTGTTTAAACAACTGGTAGCAATTGGAGCAACATATGCATTCACAATAATAATGACTTATGCCATTATTAAAGTTATTAACTTCTTCCTCCCTGTTCGGGTAGATGAGCACCAGGAACACATGGGACTTGATATTTCGATGCATGGCGAGAAGGCTTATGAACATGCAGAACGAGTAAACTAAAAAAGAGATGCAATCTATTAGTAATAGATTGCATCTCTTTTTTGCGCACCGGGCAACATACCCCACCTAGTATAACTGGAAATATATTAACGGTTTTTTGGATATATCGATTGTTTCGACACAAGATATCGATTTACCAACAAATTCCGACATAACGAAACTGAAGAATACCCGCGTGTAACTTTACACATAAAAAAAGACGACCGTTTCATAACAGTCGTCTTTTCCTATTTATTTCGGAGCATTTCCTACATATTGCGTAATATCAACATTTAATGCCTGCGCTAAACGCATACCGTATTCTTGATCTGCACGGAAGAAGTTACAAACAGCTAATAATTTTGTGCGTTCATTTACGTCTTTTAGATCATTTGTTAAGTTTGCAATTAAGTTATCTTGCTCTTCTTTAGAGAATGAACGGTAACGCTCACCTGCTTGTTTGAAGTCATTTGGTTTCTCGATTTTTTCACGAGATACATAGCCTTCTACTTTCATAGTTGAATCGCGGTAAGCTTTGTCTTCAACCGGATTCTCTGCATGACGGCTCGGTTCGTAGTTGATTGTAGATGGGTTTTGATTTACTTGCATCGCACCATCACGTTGTTGATTATGAACAGCTGCGTATGGGCAGTTTACAGGAATTTGTAAGTAATTTGCACCAAGACGATAACGCTGTGTATCTGGATAAGAGAATAAACGACCTTGTAATAATTTATCTTCCGATGGCTCAATACCCTTTACAGTTGCACTTGGAGAGAACGCTACTTGTTCTACTTCTGCAAAGAAATTTTTCGGATTACGATTTAACGTCATCGTCCCTACTTCCATTAATGGGAAGCGATCTTCTGGCCATACTTTCGTTGGATCTAATGGATCAAAGTCTAAAGAGTCCATTTCATCTAATTGCATAACTTGTACGTGTAAATCCCATTTCGGGTGATTTCCTTTTTCGATTGCGTCGAACAAATCACGAGTTGCATGATTGAAGTCTTTCCCTTGTACTTCTTGCACTTCTTTCGCATTTAAGTTACGTACACCTTGCTGTGGTTTCCAGTGGTATTTAATATAAACAATTTTACCTTCTTCATTAATCCATTTAAATGAATGGACGCCGAAACCTTCCATTTCACGATAACTTGCTGGTGTACCGTAATCAGAAAATACCCATGTCATCATGTGTGTAGATTCTGGAGTTAACGTCATGAAATCCCAGTAACGATCTGGCGTTTGAATATTCGTATCAGGTGCTGGTTTTAAAGAATGTACCATATCAGGGAATTTAATTGCATCACGAATGAAGAAAACCGGTAAATGATTACCTACGATATCGTAGTTTCCTTCTTCTGTATAAAATTTAACAGCGAACCCACGTGGGTCACGTGCTGTTTCAGGAGAACCTTGACCATGAATAACCGTTGAAAAACGAACAAATACAGGCGTTTCAGTTCCTTCATTTTGTAAAAATGCCGCTTTCGTATATTGCTTCATACTATTTTTCGTTACGAATACACCGTGAGCACCTGCACCACGTGCATGCACAACACGCTCCGGAATACGTTCACGATCAAAGTGCGCAAGTTTTTCTACTAAATGATAGTCTTCTAATAATACTGGTCCACGACGACCAGCTGTACGAGAATTTTGGTTATCTCCAACTGGAGCACCTTGGTTTGTTGTTAAGCGATTATTTGGATTCATCTAGGGGGATCCTCCTCTTTCTTTCATAGTAATTATTATTTATTTAAAATTATTATAAACTAATTATTATTAAAAACTAAACCTTTGTCAACTATTTCCTTCACTTTTTTTGAAACAATTTCAGCCAAACAGTCGATAAATGCAGATTGTGCATTCGGCATACTTGGTCTAAAATATTTGGCATTTAATTCATCAGTTACAACTTTACATTCATAATCGTTGTCATATAAAACTTCTAAATGCTCCGCTACAAAACCAACTGGGCAATATACGAAAGATTCGTACCCATGCTCTGCATATAAATCTTTCGTTAAATCTTGCACATCTGGACCAATCCATGGATCAGGAGTATTCCCAGCACTTTGCCAACCGATTGTATAGTTTTGAATATTTGCAGCTTCTGCAATTAAATCTGCCGTATGCTTTAGTTGTTCTACATATGGGTCTCCTGCTGCAATAATCTTTTCTGGCAAACTATGCGCTGAGAAAATTACGACTGCTTTCTCTTTATCATCAATTTCTGTAAACGTTTCTTTTATTTGGTCTGCCCAATACGAAATAAATTTCGGTTCATCATACCATTGTTCAATTGGTTCAATAACAGGACCACCGATTTCTTTTGAAAGACGAATAGCACGATCATTATACGCTTTAATGCTAAATGTAGAATAGTGCGGTGCTAATACGATACTAATCGCCTGCTCAATTCCATCTCGCTTCATTTCCTCTACAGCATCTTCTATAAATGGCGCAGTATGTTTTAAACCTAAGTAACAAGTAAATTCATACTCTGTAAATATGTTATTCATTGAATCTGTTAATTTATGCGCCTGCTCTTTCGTAATTTTTGCAAGCGGCGAAATTCCACCAATCGCTTTATAGCGCTCAATTAAATCTTCAAGCGCTTCTTCTGACGGCTTACGCCCGTGACGGATATGTGTATAATATGCCTCTACATCGTCTAATGATTCTGGTGTTCCATACGCCATTACGAGTAAACCTATTTTTTTCTTTGTCATCTATATAACACCTCAATTTTATAAATGAGAATCCTTTTCAGAACGTTTGTTTCCAATTATAACAAGCAATAATAAGTACGTCAAAATAATAATTCTAATTAAGTATTATTTATAAGGTGATTTTGAATTTTATATGACAATTTCTTTAATAAAAAGCGACTTACATAATTGTAAGCCGCTTTTCCCTTATTCCTTAATATTTACCCCATATTCTTTAAACCAAACGTGAATTTGTGCTAAATGAGCTAAAAGCTGTGGCCCAGTCATCAATTGACCAAACCATGGTGTTTGAAATGCACTGCCACCAGACTGAATTAATCCGTTCAACTGCTCTTTATCAAACAATTCGTGTAAAATTGAACCTTTATCCGTTAATAGATTTTGAAGCCATACTGTTACTGCTTTTGTATAGTGTGGATTGTGCGTTTTCGGATAAGGACTCTTCTTTCTATATAAGATGTCATGTGGAAGTACATCTTCTAACGCTTTACGTAATAGACCTTTTTCGCGGTTTTTATACATTTTCATTTCCCAAGGAATATTCCACGCATATTCGACAAGGCGATGATCTGCAAATGGAACACGTACTTCTAAACTTGCCCCCATACTCATGCGGTCTTTTCTGTCTAATAATGTTGTCATAAACCATACCATATTTAAATAAAATAATTGGCGTCTTTTTGCTTCTAGCGGACTTTCTCCCTCTAAAATAGGAACTTCTTGAATCGACTCTTCATAGCGCCTTTGTACATATTGTTGTAAATTTAATTTATTTCTCCATTCTTTCTTTAGCAGTTGTTCACGTGCTTCTGTAGAGCGCATCCACGGAAAGGCACTCGATTGTAAATCATCTTCTCTATAAAACCACGGATATCCACCAAATATTTCATCTGCACATTCCCCAGATAAACCGACGACAAAATCTTGTTTAATTTCACGACAAAACCATAATAATGACGAATCGATATCTGCCATACCAGGCAAATCACGAACGAGTACTGCTTCAGTTAAATACTCTGCTAATTTTTCATTCGAAATGACGCAGCGATGATGGGTTGTTTGAAATGTCTCAGTCATTAAATTAATAAACGGAGCATCTGAATTTGGCTGGAACGCATTCGCTTTAAAGTATTTGTCATTATCTTCGTAATCAATAGAATACGTGTGTAATTGCCCTTTTCCTGATCTCTCGTATTCTTTCGCTGCGATAGCTGTAATAGCGCTCGAATCTACACCACCTGATAAAAAAGTACATAGTGGTACATCAGAAACAAGCTGTCTTGTAATGGCATCTTGTAATAAAAAGCGCGTTTTCTCTACTGTTTCTTCAAAAGAGTCTTCATGTTTTTTACTTTCTACATTCCAATATCTCCATATACATAAACCGTTCTTTGAAAATGTCATCGCATGACCTGGACGTAATTCTTTTATACCAGCATAAATACCATGGCCAGGCGTTCTTGACGGTCCGAGGCCGAATATTTCGGATAACCCTTCTAACGTTACTTCCGCCTTCACATCTGGATGAGCCAGTATCGCTTTTAACTCTGAACCAAATAGTAATCGCCCACTATCATATTTATAAAATAGCGGTTTTACACCTAGTCGATCTCGCGCAATAAATACTTGTTCTTTCTGTTCATCCCATACAGCAAACGCATATATACCGTTTAAATGATCGACACATTCTTCTTTCCATTCAATATAAGAAGCTAATAATACTTCTGTATCAGAATGACCTTTGAACGTATATCCTCTTCTTAATAATTCCTTTCGAATGTCTTCTGTGTTATAAAGTTCACCGTTATAGCAAATGGCGTAATTCGTTTCATCTTTTAAACAAGTCATCGGTTGTTTCCCGCCCTCAGGGTCCACAACGATTAAACGTTTATGCCCAAATGCGACATTGCCTTTAATCCAAACTTTATTATCATCCGGCCCACGTTTGGCTAACGTCTCAGCCATCTTCGTAACGACATCTCTTTCTCCTTCTAATGAGCGTTTATAATCCACCCATCCTGTAATCCCGCACATATAAATCATCCTTCCATCTTATTTCTTTTCTTGAACGTGCAGTAATCCCCACCCTAAGAGTGCGGATCAAAAAATGGAAAACTTGACGATAACCTACTATCCACATATGGAATAGCATTCTCACTCAGTAAAACGTGTTTTATTGTATGCCCACCTATGTCTAGATGTGTCTAGTTATAAAGAATGCACGAACTGTCTATAACAGGAATAACTACTTTTTATAAAGGAGAAATCATGTATGATACAACGTAACCATATTTTATATAACCAGCCCCGCGCTCATACAGTCGGTAATGTAGAATATATAAACAATGAATGGGTATTCTTTGATGATGAAAATGATGAAGCATTTTTATTAGAAGATATTGCCGAAGATGGTTTTGAGATTTTATATAACAACAACTGGCTACCAGCTCGTTTCTATGAACAAGATATATTACAAATCGCCAACGAACAGCACCACCTGCAAAACGGGGAAATGATACGTATTCGAAAAAAATTACTTCTTAGCTATAATGAATGGCTCGAGGAATTACCTGACTCTGTGTTCACATTATTAACCGAATCATTGCAATCACTTCACTACTCTTTATATGATTGCATGTATTGTCATAATTATTTATCTTTCTTACCGAAAGAGGAGTCACGCGAAGGAGTAAATATTCTTTTGTTTGATAACGAAGAGATGATCTGTACACTACAGCATCATTTCGTCCGTCACACTACATCCAATAAAAACATGTTCCGTTTTACGAAAGTAAATGGAGAAGAGTTGCATATCGATGCGACATAAAAAATAAAAACCACCTTATCTCCCAAGTCTTTGAGATTATAAGGTGGTTTTATTTTTATTTGAATACGTACCAGCCAAGTGGCAATTTCAGTCCTAAGTATAGTACTGCTACTAGCGCAACAATAAATAAGCCCCAAACCGCCCCTGTTGGTTTGTTTTTGCTCATTTTCACAAGAACCATTTCCATTCCACCGATAACTAAAATACCAGCTAACATTTTTAAGCCATACCACATGTGCATGCTACCTGTTGCTGTCTTCACAATACTCATGTACAACATGAAGCCTGTCACAATAATGATGATATACATTAGGCGAAGCCCCATATGTACACCTTTACCTTTTCTTCCTGCTGAATAAAGTGAATACGCAACGAAGAATAAAATTAAACCTAACGCCCATGCTGTAATATGCATATGTACCATCGTATCCCTTACCTCCTCTTTTCACACTTTTTCACTCTATATGATAACATGTTCATTTATTTTCAGGAAATGTTTCGCTTTTTTACATTTAAATGCTATAATATTTAGAGTATTTACAAACTTCTTGTAATAACAAAAGGGGGAACAATCATGATTCAAACTAAGGATATTATCGAACTTACAGACACATATGGAGCAAATAACTATCACCCACTTCCAATCGTTATTTCTAAAGCAGAAGGTGTTTGGGTAGAAGATCCTGAAGGAAACCGCTATATGGACTTATTAAGTGCATATTCTGCAGTAAACCAAGGTCATCGTCACCCGAAAATTATTAACGCTTTAATTGACCAAGCTAATCGTGTTACGTTAACTTCTCGTGCTTTCCATAGCGATCAATTAGGTCCTTGGTACGAAAAAGTTGCGAAACTAACTAATAAAGAAATGGTACTTCCAATGAATACAGGTGCTGAAGCTGTTGAAACTGCAATTAAAACAGTTCGTCGCTGGGCTTATGATGTGAAGAAAGTAGAAACAAACCGTGCTGAAATCATCGTTTGTGAAGATAACTTCCACGGACGTACAATGGGTTCTGTTTCTATGTCTTCAAATGAAGAGTACAAGCGTGGATTTGGTCCAATGCTTCCTGGCATCGTTGTAATTCCTTACGGTGATTTAGAAGCATTAAAAGCCGCAATTACACCAAACACAGCAGCATTCATTTTAGAGCCAATTCAAGGTGAAGCAGGAATTAACATCCCACCAGCTGGTTACTTAAAAGAAGCTCTTGAAGTATGTAAAAAAGAAAACGTTTTATTCGTAGCAGATGAAATCCAAACAGGCTTAGGCCGTACTGGTAAAGTATTCGCTTGTGACTGGGACGATGTAACTCCTGACATGTACATACTTGGTAAAGCCCTTGGTGGCGGTGTGTTCCCGATCTCTTGTGTTGCAGCAAACCGAGACATTTTAGGTGTATTTGAGCCAGGTTCTCATGGTTCTACATTCGGCGGTAACCCACTTGCATGTGCTGTTTCTATCGCAGCTCTTGAAGTTTTAGAAGAAGAAAAATTAACAGAGCGTTCTCTTCAATTAGGAGAAAAATTAGTTGGGCAATTAAAAGAAATTGATAACCCAATGATCACTGAAGTTCGCGGTAAAGGTTTATTCATCGGTATCGAATTAAACGAGCCAGCTCGTCCTTACTGTGAACAACTAAAAGCAGCTGGTCTACTATGTAAAGAAACACACGAAAACGTAATTCGTATCGCACCACCTCTAGTAATCTCTGAAGAAGATTTAGAGTGGGCATTCCAAAAAATTAAAGCTGTATTATCGTAATAATAGAGAGGTTGTCCAACATGTTGGGACAACCTCTTTCTTTTTATATTCAATTATATTAAGATGAAATTGTAATTTTCTGTATTTTAAATTCATAAAGGAGGTGCGATATGCTACTAAGATATGGTAAATATATTAACTATTTAGCTACAGCGTTTATTTTAGTTACATTCTTTAGTTTCCTACTTTCCACAACATGGCTTCATTACTCAACTCCTACTACACTCACACTACTGAAAGTATCATTTTGGACTGCTGTTATTCTTACTATTATTGGATTTGGACGAGAAAAAAGCGCACTTGCGGTTATATTATTTGGCATTTGTACACTTGCATTAATTGGTCTTTACACTTTTGCCGTTATCGATTATCTCTATAATCCGAGACCATAGAAAAGAGCTATCTTTATACAAGATAGCTCTTTTCTCATTTCACTACATTTCGCAAAGTACCAATTCTTTCCACTGTAATGACCACTTCATCACCAGCATGTAAAAACCTCGGTGGTGTAAAACCTTTTCCGACACCAGCCGGCGTTCCTGTTGCGATAATATCGCCTGGTTCTAAAGTCATTCCTTTGCTTATCGTTGAAATAATTTCTTCTATTGAAAAAATCATTTTATTTGTGTTGGAAGTTTGCCTTACTTCTCCATTTACTACCGTTTCAATGTGTAATGAATTCGGCGTTTCAACCACCGATTTATGAATTAAATACGGTCCCATCGGACAAAATGTATCGAAGCTTTTCCCAAGGAAAAACTGTTTATGTTTTCTTTGAATGTCTCGAGCTGTTACATCATTTATAATCGTATAACCAAAAACATGCTCAAGCGCTTTTTCTTTTTTAATTTGCTTCCCTCGCTTACCAATAATGATAGCTAGTTCTCCTTCGTAATCTAGTTCGTCCGTTGCGTGAGGGTGACCATTAATTTGCTCATTTATGCCAATAACTGTTGTTGGTGCTTTCGTAAAGATCATTATATTTTCTGGAATAGACTCTACTCCGCCCATTTCTACCGCATGCTCACGATAGTTTTTTCCAACGCACAAAATATTCTTTCTTGGCCTTGGAATCGGCGCTAATATTTTCACCTCTGTTAACGGATAATACGCCGCTTCCCCGTTCTCTTTTGCCCAATTTACAATTTCACATACTTTCTCAAAACATTCAGTCCCTCTTTCAATACACTCTAACATTGTAATAGGGATTGTAACCTTTTCCCCTTTTTGTCTTTGCGCTTCTCTTAAGTGTAATACCTTTTCTTCTTCTTCATCCACAATACCTACAAATACCTTTTCTTCTTTCTTCGCCGTTACAAAACGCAATATTTCCACTCTCCATCCTAAAACTCATACCCTTTAATTGTATTCGCATCCGCAAGAAAAAAACCTTCTCATGCACGCTAATTTTTACAATATTCTTCTCGCATCTTATTCATTATTTAGCATAAAATGTAGAAATTTTACTTTTTTTAGCGAAGGCATTTCTTTTTTATGATTTTTTTGTATAATATGTACTACATATATACTAAAAATTTCATTTAGAGATGGAGCCGATTTCAATGTTTGAGCAAGCTATTGAAAAAAAACGTGAAAAAATGATCTATTTTGCTGAACGCTATGGAATGACTTCTCAAAGAACAGTGGATTGTAGCCAAGAACTGGACAGGCTCTTAAATGTAATTTGTCATGTACATACGGATTTACACCCTACTCAAACGTTCAACACACACACGCAATAACGCGTGTGTTTCTTTTATTTCAAAAAAACACACATTTTATTGGAAACGCCCATACAATAGTAGAAAAGAAAATTTTAAAAACGAAGGGTGTTTTGTATGCCAGCTATGGTCGGACATATTCGTATCGTCAATATTGGATCAAGTGGTATTTTTCATATTGGAGATGTATTTGCGATTAGGCCTATTAGTTACTCACGTGCTTTCGCCGGGGCCGGTTCTTTCAACGTTGGAGATAATGTTTCTGTCTACAATTATCAAAGTGCAACGACTGTCAACGATTCAGATGTAATCGATCAAGCGATAATTGGCTCAACTTAAAGGAGGCAATTGAATTGAATTTTTATGTAAACCAAAGTATCATCATCAACAGTATTAAAATTGATAGCATCACAACCTCTTCTGTATTCCAAATTGGTACTGCCGGAAGTATTAAAGCCCTATCTAAATTTTCAAATACAGGCGGATTTACGGAGCCACTTCGCCCATTACAGGCAAAAGGACAAATTATTTCTATCAAACCATCAACTAGTTCTTCTTAAGACATCCTTGTCATAAATATATAGCAGGAATATTTTTACCCTCCCTATTGAAAAGGAGGTTTCACAAATGAATCAAGATATATATACTTACTTACACCAACTCCAACAAGCTCTTCAAACACAACAAGCAGCCATCCTGAATTTAGAAGATCAAGTGCGACAACTCCAAGAAGAGCTTAACGAATTAAAAAATCGCCCCTCCTCTTCTGTAGGAAAAGTGGAATACAAATTCGATCAATTAAAAGTCGAAAACTTAAATGGTACTTTAAATATTGGTTTAAATCCATTTTCAGCAAAAGGACAACAAATTGAAGATTTTCAAGTGGATACAGAAACATTGAAGGTAAATCCTGAAACCGAAACAAACCCAGACTTTTATCAAGGTATCCTTCAAGAAATGCATCGATACTTAGATGAAGAAGCATATAATCGTATTCTACATTTTGAACAAGAAGAGAGAACACCGCTTGATGAAATGTATCGACAAATGATGGTGGATGACATAAAAAAACAGATGGAGCATCGACTCCCTTATTATTTATCACAAGTTCAATCATATGAAGGTATTTCAACAGATCCAGATTATTTACGAGATATCATTATTCAGGCAATGAAACAAGATATTGACAAAGCCTTTCTCTCCTTTATTCAGCACATACCGGGAAATTTCCGAAAGGAGTAAGTATGTATGAACCTTAACGTTGTAAACCGTGAGTTAAAAGTCGGACAGATTAAAATGAACGGTGTATCATCGTCCGCACTCTTTTTAATTGGAGATGCAAATCTCCTCATTCTATCTTCTATTCTCGATACACCATTTGAAACAGTTACAGAGGGTCCATTTGTACCATTAGTAACAGATGTCCCTCCTACTCCAGGTTAAGGAGACTGAGAAATTATGTTGCATCATGTGTCCATTGTCCAAAATGTTTCTATTATTTCTTTAGGGATTACTGCCGTATTGCAAGTTGGAGATGCAAACCAAATGGAATTAAAAAGTAGAGCTCTTGCCGTCCACCGTGAAATTCCTTGTTATATAAGGGGAGAAGGTCGTTTTGATGCTTTTGAAATCTTTACAGATGAACACATTACAATTCCAAAACGAACGACAGATGTAAAATTAAATATTGTAAATGAATGCCCTTTTATTGAAGTTAATAACGTTGAATTACGGACACTTTTAAATTCTGGTTGCTTTCAAATTGGAAATGTTGATTATGTTTTTAATAACTCTCGTATTATGCAAATCCGCCAATATATTACAGATGAACCTTCCGCACAATAATTCATATAGTAATTAAAAAGCTTAGTAAAGTAGGTGGATGGTATGCCTTCGGTTGTAGGAAATCTCGTCGTTCAAAACAGTAACGGCTCTTTCAACTTAGGAGATTTTTATAACGTGTCTCCGAAAGAAAACACGAAAGCCTATAACGGATCTGGAGCTTCCAATGTTGGGTTTGTTGTGAATACTTTTAGCGGTGTTAGTGCAACAAATACGTTTGATTCTGATGTGGCGGATCAAGATCAGATTGGAACAGCGTAAAAAAGTAGGAGATATTCTCCTACTTTTTTCTTTTATCTAATTCAAATTATTAGAATGAAATTTTAATCAGCAAGAGCTTTACTGTTCACAAATAGTAGTATAAACAAGTAAGTAGTGAAGAGGCACTATTTCATTTTATTTAAATGATAATCCGCTCTCCTCCAAAGCTTGTCTAAGCTTCGGCAAAGACGCAGGTCCCATACCATGCAGTTTTAATATTTCTTTTTCACTATATTTTGAGAGTTCTTCTACAGTTTGAATTCCGTGGTGCTCTAATGCTCTTCTTGCTGGTGCTGAAAGAAGAGAGAGAAAACCTTGTTTTGGTTTTCTCTCTTTCTCACAGGTTGGGCAAGTTGGACAATCGCTACTTTTATAATACTCGTGTCCCTGTTCACAAGTTCTTAACGTTGTCATTTTTTATAGCCCCTTTCTGTCGTCTATCCTTCAATATTTACAACGTGATTCCCATCAAAGAAGTATAAACATTTCTCTTTGACAGGATGTTGTAAGCTTTTCTCAAGTGCTTTTGCATATAACGAAAGTTGCACTTTATATCGATCTTCTAAAATTGGTTTTGCTTGTTCGAATCCGCCTGGGAATTTCCCTTCAATCGTATCTGTTTTGAAGTCGATTAACGTAATGCCATCTTCCTCTTCAATCATGCAGTCGATAACCCCTTGGACAAGAATCGTTTCTTCACTCTTCCCTTGCCAATCTTGATATGCTTCTTCTGCTGCAAGCATCATCGTAAATGGTACTTCACGCTCTACACTTTTTGCCGCTAATACCCTTTTACCTAAGTCACTGTCAAAGAATGAAATTACTTTTTCAATTGCTATTTCTTCCGCCTGCTCGAATGTTAATAATTCCTTATTTACCATTCCTGCGATTTGTTCTTGTAGCGTTTCGGCCGTAATCGGTTTCTTCAAATCTACATGCTGCATAACGGCATGGACTGCTGTTCCACGCTCTGCGTACGTTAACCCTTTTTTCTCCATAAAGCGCGGACGTGTTTTAATTGGTGCACGTAGTTTTTTAATAAAGGCGTTATCGCTACCTTCTTCAGATTGATAATTTCTCTTTATTTCTGTAACAGATTGCTTCGCACGATGAGATGTCGCATCCTCATATCCGTACTTCCACATTAATCTGTCGTACACTTCTTCTTTCCGTTCACTTTGCAGGGGAACAGCCTTTTTTTCACGAAGCGCTTCTAACAATTCTTGTTTCTCTTCTTGAACTGGCTCTGGTGCAAGTAGCGTGTTACCGTCCACAACTTCTACTTTCCAGCTAGTGTCATACCCGTAAATTTCATCCGGAATGCTTCCTTGTCCTAATTCAAAAAGCATTTCACTATCACGATGTCTATATAATGAAGGTGCAATCCAGTCTAAATAACAAGACGCTCCGGCACGTATGTGATCTGGTAATAACCATTCATTATGTTCCCTCGCATCAAGCCATTTTTCCATTTCCTTATTTGCATCCTTAACTGTTCCGATTAAAATTAACTTCTCTTTCGCACGCGTTAACGCTACATATAATACACGCATTTCTTCCGCGATTAATTCCATTTTCATTTTGCGTTTAATTGCAAGTTGCGATAATGTCGTATATTTAATTCGTTTACGCGGATCGATAAATTGTGAACCGAAACCGAAATCTTTATGCAGTAAGAAACGCTTCATTAAGTCTTGTGTATTAAAACGACGACCGAGTCCAGCTACAAATACGACCGGGAACTCTAGCCCTTTACTTTTATGAATCGTCATAATGCGAACAACGTCTTCTTGTTCACCTAGGGCTCTCGCCGTACCCATATCATCACCGCGTTCTAAAATACGTTCAATAAAACGTAAGAAGCGGAATAACCCTCTAAATGATGTTGCTTCATATTGTCTTGCACGGTCATATAGTACCCGTAAGTTTGCTTGTCTTTGCTTTCCTGCTGGTAAACCGCCAACGAAGTCGTAATAACCTGTCTCACCGTACACTTTCCAAATTAAATCAGAAAGGGATTGTTGACGGGCAAATTCACGCCATCCTTGCAGTAAATTATAAAACCACTCTAATTTATCATGAAGTTCTTGCTCTTCTTCAAGCGGTGCTCCTTTTAAGAACGAGCTCATTACTTCATAAAATGACCCTTTCTTCCCATGAGCACGAAGCGTCGCAAGGTCTTCATCATTTAGTCCCACAATCGGTGAACGAAGTACAGCTGCAAGCGGAATATCTTGCATCGGATTATCAATAACGCGGAATACGTTCATCATAATATTTACTTCTGTCGCTTCAAAATAACCAGTCGCAAGGTCAGCATATACTGGAATTCCTTGCAATTTTAACTCTTCCATAATTTGCGGCGCCCACGGCATCGAGCGGAGTAAAATAACGAAATCACGGTATTGTACAGGGCGCATACTATCCGTTTTACGATCATACACTTCATAACCTGAATCAACCATCGCTTTAATACGCTGCGCCATAAGACGAGCTTCTAGCTGTGCTTTTTCGACTTCTGCACCTTCTTCTCCATCCATTACTTCTTCTTCCGTTTGCTGAATACATAATAGCTCTGCCGCTACATCTTCACCTTCTGGATAGCTAGCACCTAGCTTTAATTCAGCGTCAGCATCGTAATCGATTTCCCCAACTTCTTCGCCCATAATTTGTTTGAAGATGAAGTTCGTTCCTGCTAGCACTTCATGACGACTACGGAAATTTTTCGCTAAGTCAATCTTCATTCCGCCGCCCGATCCTTCTTGCGTAAAGCGTTTATACTTTCCTAGGAATAAGCCTGGTTCGGCTAGTCGGAAACGATAAATTGACTGCTTTACGTCGCCAACCATGAACAAGTTTCCTTCACTCTCAGAATCTTTCGTTACAAATTTAATAATGGATTCCTGTACAAAGTTCGTATCTTGATATTCATCGACTAACACTTCAGCAAATTTATTACGATATTGAAGCGCTACTGCTGAAGGATTCATTTCACCATTTTCACTTTGTTCACTTAAAATTTGTAAACAGAAATGCTCTAAATCTGTGAAATCGACCATTCCTTTATCTCGCTTCATCGCTTGGAAACGCTCTGTAAATACTTTTACAAGTTGAACAAGCTTTTCTAATACTGGGTGCATATCTTGAAAATCTCGTAAGAAACTTTCAGGTTTGCGGCTAAATAACTCTTCTTGTAATTTCTTCACTTCATCTTTCGCTTTATTACGAAGAGAGTCTACTTGTTTTACAACATCTTCATTGTAATCACTTTTCTTAATACGCTTTAACGTTTGCCACGATACGTTTTGCATCGCTTCATACAAACTTGTCCACGACTCACGAGCAGCTGATGATAGCGTTCCAAGTAGAGCTACATCTGCTTGCAGAGTTTCAATGCGAGGCGCTGGACCGTCAGGAAGCATCGCGAGTTCAGTTGCCTTACGAATATGCTGTTCCGCTGTTTCAAGCTGGAATTTCACATCTTCTAATAAATAAGAAGCATATACTAAATCCTCAATTGTCTTTCCTTCTACGTCATATGCTTCTACTAATTTATCAAGCCATTTTTCCGGATTTGGATGCGCTCTTGATTCTGTATGAAGCGCTAAAATCATACGTTGTAAGTCATCATCACTACGGTCACTCGTATAACGATCAACGAGTTCAAAGAATATCGTATTATCTTCGATGCCATACTCTTCTTCTAATATGTCATCTAACACTTCTTCTTTTAACAATTCATTTTCTGTTTGATTCGCAATACGGAAACGAGGATCAACATCAAGCATGTAGTAATATCCTCTAATAACTTGTAAACAGAATGAGTGAATTGTTGAAATGGAAGCTTTATTTAATAGGCTCAGCTGCTTTCTTACGTGTTGAGAGCCTGGTTCATCAATTAATACTTTTTCTAACGCTTCCCCGATTCGGTTTTTCATCTCTTGCGCTGCTGCATTCGTAAATGTTACAACGAGCAGGCGGTCGACATCGACTGGATTCTCTTCATTAATAATCTTTTTAATAATACGTTCAACTAATACTGCTGTTTTACCTGATCCAGCTGCAGCCGCAACTAAAATATCACGTCCGTTAGCTACAACAGCTTTCCACTGGTCATCTGTCCATTGACTACCTTCTGGTTTTTTAGGCCAATTTTCTATCATTCTCCGCCAACCTCCTCTCTTATTTTCTCCATCGCTTCGCTATCTTTCATATCTTTTAACGATCGGAACTGATTATCTTCAAGTGACTCATCAAATTGACAAACAGATTTGAAGTTACAGAACGTACATGCTGCTTTATTTCCCATTTTATAAGGAGCAATATCGATAACACCTTCTGTAATATCTTTTCCGATATTTTCAAACGTATGGTGTACATATTTTTGCAGTACGTTAAACTCTTGCTCACTTGCAATACTTGAACGCGCACTAAAGCTACCGTCTTTTTTCAGGCCAGCAGAAATAATATCTGAACTTCCTGTTGAAAGTTTGTTATCCATTAAACGAACAACGTCAGCATCTCCTAATACGAGTCCTTTCATTTTAAATTTCTTTAAAATTTCTTTTTCAATTTCAGCTTCAGATGCGTCACCTTTCATCTCAACGATTGGGTTATGAATATGGAAATACAATACACCAGCTGGTGATGCTGCGTGGCCTTTTTTCATCCACGTCTGTGCATTCGAAGTAACAACATCTAAATACGTTAACATTTGAAGTGCTAATCCGTAATACACTTCCGTTAAATCTAACGCTTTTGAACTTGATTTATAATCAATAATACGTAAGAACGTCCCGTTTTCATCTTCTGCCTTATCAACACGGTCAATACGACCGACTACTTCCATCTTCACACCATTTGGTAATGAGAATTCCATTGGCGGAAGTGATCCTGTACCACCCATACCGAACGGCACTTCTAAATCAACTGGTACGAATCCGCTTGACTTCGCATGTTCACGAAGAATGATTGACGTACGGAAAATGATTTGTTGTAGTTTTTGTTTTAAATAGAAATGACGGTTTGAGCTTAATAAAATTTGTCGTTGTAATAACGGCGCAATTTCTTCTATTACTAAAACAGAAAGATGCTCACACTCTTTTATAGATAAATCCGCCCAAGTACGGTTTTCACGCAATAACTTGTCCGCAATTTTCTTTAATGCCGCATGGAATAATTCGCCGATGTCTGGCGCATCAAGCTTGAAAATATCACGCTCTCTAAGCGATAAACCGTGCTGCGCAAAATGAGCGTATGCACAACGATTAAATAGTTCCATACGAGAGACGCTTCCTTTAATTATATCTCCGTATAAATCTCTACTTACTGCTGTACTTAGTTTCTTCGCACGATTTCGATAGAATAAACTTGATAAGACGCGGCTACTTTTTTGTTTCCATTCATCTGAAGTTACGTAGAAATTATATACGTCCCACCAAAAGTCTAAATTCCCTTCAAATCCGTATCGCTTCCACGTTTGTAGTTGCTGCATAACGTAAGATAACGTTACTTCTGGCGTTGCTACATATGAAATTTGTTCTGAACGTGATAAATCATTTACATCATTCGTAATAAATGAATCTTTCACATTAGGGAACATTCTTTTTATTTTCTTAATAAAGCTAGACGCAAGTAACGTCTTTCCTTCTTCATCTGCAAGCGGGCATGAAATGTATAACTTCTCAGATGCTCTCGTTACCATTTGATACATAACGAACTGTTCTTCTAACAAAGTTTGTCTCGTCGTTGGCGCTAATTCAATCCCTGCCGCACCAAGAACTTCTCTTTCCTCATCAGAAAGCATACCTTCATCCATAGGTGTTGCTGGAATGACACCCTCATTTACACCTATAATAAACGTTGCTTTCACGTCAGATAACCTGGAGTGATCAATATTAGCAATTAACACTTGGTCTAATGACGGCGGAATGTTAGCAAATTGAAGTGCCTCAAGACCTGTCGACATAACGTCAGTAAACATAGAAAGAGACATTTTCTCTTCCCCAAGCATCTCTACAAATGTATCAAGAAGGCTCATTACTTCTTCCCATACTTGTTCATGATCTGTCGCAAATAAGAAATCTCCACTTTCTTCTGCACGTATACGTAATTCTTCTAGTTTCTTCGGAACATCCAGTTCTTCTAAAAACAAGTAAACTGCTTCACACATTTGCATAACTGTTCCTGCACGCTTTAACCTTTTTTGCATGCGAATAACAGGTGTTCTTACAACGTCACGTAGCCTATTTATTTTCTCTTCCATTTCACGTTCACTGTCTGTAATCATCCCGTTCGTATCATCAAGAGAACGATAACGGCGATACATCCATGGATCTTCAGCAGTCCATCTCTTTCCTTGTACACCGTACGCTAAACAGTAATTTTCAAATTCATCCATTTCTTCACGCATCACTTCTTTTCTTACGTCTAATGGATATAAAAGCTCTGTTTTCACGCAACGGAACACCGCATCATAACGCCAATTCCCACTAATAATCTCGAGTGCAGAACGAATACATTCTACCAATGGGTGGTGTGACATCGGGCGCTTTTCATCGATGAAGTGCGGGATATTGTAATCTGTAAATAACGTTCGCATCACATCGTAATAACTTTCCCCATTACGAAGAAGCACTGCAATATCTCGGTAACGATATTTTTCATCCGCAACAAGTTTACGAATTTCACGAGCAACACCTTCTACCTCCGCTCGTAAATTCGCAGCTGTACTAATCGTTACACTCGCTTCACCGTTAAATTTTTCATTCGGACGCGCTTCATAATGAGCTTCTAAATGCGCTAATGCTGGAGAATGAAAACGCGGCTGTTCCATAAGTGGAATTGTTTTTTCAATTTCTATTTTCTCTTCACGCGCTACTTGTTTTATTTTTTCATACGTTAACGTCGTTTCATAAAATAAATCGAGTTCATTTACTGGCTGTGCTAACGTTTTTTCATCTATCGTTAACGTGATCGTAACTTTCGCTCCGCAAATCATAAGCTGTCTTACAATCTCTAACTCTTGCGGGGAAAATGAATGAAACCCGTCTATATAAATTTCCGCACCATTTACATATTCAGACTGCGGAAGCTTTTCCACTAGCAATTGCAGGTAGTCTTCTGAATCTAAGTATTTTCCAATTAAAGCACGTTCAAAATCATCGTATAGTAACTGTAAATCATACACTTTATTCGCTAGTAACTTTTGTTCGGCACTGCTACTATGCGCATCTAATTGTTGCCACATTTCATATACGTTAGATGGCGTTACATTGTAACGTTTAAACTCTGCAATCATACTGCCAAGATGTTCAAAGAAACCGTTTTGCTCCGCTGCTTTTTGGAACACCGATAATCCATCTTTACGAGACTCTACAATTTTACGGAGTAACATATGTACACCAGTTTCATCAATATGAAGACGACTCGCTCCGCCAACTTCTTGTAGTACCTTCCACGCTAATCGTGAAAAACTAAAAACTTGTGCCCGAATAGAACCTCTTACATCCTCACTTCCAATTAACGCCTGCTGCGTCTGGAATGTCATCTGTTCTGGCACAAGATATAATATTGTTTTCCCTCTCGGGCGTTGTTTTAACTCTTCTTGCACTTCGCATAAACAAAGTGTACTTTTTCCACTTCCCGCTCTACCAATCACAAATCGAAGTGACATGTAACCCCACCTTTCACTTACATAACGAACGTTAGTTTGCTACTATAATTGTATTATAGTACACGAAAAAAGACAAACTGAGTTGTTTGTCTTTTCTATACTTCTACTTCATTATATCAACCTTTTGAAAAATTCGTTTGCACCTCTTGAATTGGCCAATATCGCAAATCAACTTTACCGACAACTGTATCAGCTTTTACAAAGCCAAAGTGTCTACTATCCCAGCTCCCGAGCCGGTTATCACCTACTACAAAAATAAACCCGGGTGGCACCAGCTTTTCTTTCGTTAACTCTTCTAATGTAAAGTCGCCTGTTAGTTGCCTTCCATTTATCTCTTTCTTATACTTCTCTAAATAAGGCTCATCAATAAATTGACCATTTATATATAACTTATCCTGCTTATATTCAATATGATCTCCAGGTAAACCGATAATCCGCTTTACATAGTCCTCTTTTTTATTCGCATGAAATACCACAACGTCAAATCTGTTCAAGTCCCCAACTTGATAACTCACCTTATTTACAACTAGCATATTGCCATCTTGCAATGTCGGCATCATTGACTTCCCCTCTACAACATACGTTGAAAAGAAAAACGTTCGAAAAAATACAGCTAATAATACACCAATTAAAATTGTTCGTATCCACTCTATGCCTTCTTTTTTCAAAGTTTTCTTCATCTGCTTCTCCCCTTATCCTTTAATACTGAAGCTTTCCTTTACAAAGAAGACTATTCTTAATGTAGTTCTAACTTTACTTCGATTTTCTTACCGACATACCATAAAATAAAAATACCAATCGCTACAATGACTGATTTCACCGGATTATGAATAAATGACATTAAATCATGACCGATATACGTTAAAATAAAAATCATCACAAGTTTTCCGAATGCTAACGCTAGACCAAACTGTTTTACACTAATTCGGGATAAACCAGCGACAACATTTATGAGCGCTGACGGTGTAAACGGAAAACAAAATATAACAAAAATCGGTGCGAATCCTTTCCTTTCAATCCACCCCATTGCTTTTCGTACTCTCTCATGCTTATTTACAAACGAAAAGAAACGACTGCGACCAAAATGGCGGATGATGAAAAAGACAAGTAATGCACCCATTACTGATCCAAGCCATGAATAAAGAAAACCGAGCCAAAAGCCAAATGCAACAGCATTCGCCAGTACAAATACGATAAGCGGTAATGCTGGAATCAACGCCTCTATCATCGGTAAACCAATACCAAGAAGTGGTCCGAACGCTTTATAACTCTCAACAATATGATCCATATTTTCTGGTGAAAAATACTCTTTGATTGTCTGAAAATCCATTCTACACTTTACCCCTTTACTCTAAATACTATCCCTACTGTATCATTGCTTATATGAAAGAGGAAATGGTAGATACGACATATGGAGATGTATTTATTAAAGTTTCCATATCTTTCATAAGAATTCCTTCATTATTTAGCTATGATAATCTATCAATATTCGACAGGACGTGTCGTTCGTTTTGTTATTTAGATTGTTTTTTGATTTTTTCGGTAAATGAAATTACACTGGTGATTTTCTAATATATCGCCTTACCTACAAAGACTGACTGACAAACAAAAAAAGAATGGGGATTCCCCCATTCTTTCACACTTCGCCTTCTTTCACAAAATACACACTCTCATAAGCGGGTCTTAATGTTGATTCCTCTTTTTTATCAACCTCTTTAAAACAAGGGCTCCCTTGTTTTTTCCTACGATCTTCATATTCAGTACGTAATTTCGCTGTACGATTTTGTTGATTTTCAAAACTAGTTTTTGATATTTCTAATTTCACAGCAAAGCCATTTATAAATCTAATAATAAGATTTCCATCTTTTAATTCTTTATTACTTTCAATATAAAAATGAGACAACCAAGCGCACTCTTTTCTAGAGTAAGAATAGGTAGGGAAAAAATAAAGTTGATCTGCTGGACTAATCGCAATCGGTGCTTTATGTGTAATATGAGTTAACTCTTTCGTTCCTTCTTTTCTGCCTAAGAAACTAGAGCCATGCTTGCGGCAACTTCTTTCTATAATATCTAGAGGTTTTTGAAATACGAAAAAAGAATCATTCATTTCAACGACTCGCGTAACAATTTTCTTTTCACTTAGAATAACAGGAAGTAAGGCCATCGTATTTTTCGTTACAACATAATTTTCGACATAGCGTTCCACTTTACTTTCCATACTCCATTATCTCCTTTTTTCCATTTATATTAGCAGCTGCATATATAATTTTAGCATCTATGAAAAGGAAATAGCTTACAAGTTCCGCTTTTTTACAATTTTTTATCATTTATCAAACATTTGTTAAATAATAAAATCACGATATAGTAATGATTTAATTTTAAAGTTATAAAAACAGCATTTATACTACCTATAAATATTTATTATCCCTTCCTATTTTCACATCATTAAAACAATTAACTTTGCTATAATTAAAATATAAATCCAATATATGGAGGGCCACTATGGAAGAAAAAGAAATCCAACCATCAATTCAAATGAAAAATAGTAGCGTCATTATCGTGAAAAACTCAGCTAGTATTATATTTGGTTTATTCTTCATTCTGCTATTCTTTGCTAAACCGTTTCGTAAATCAAAATGTCCAGAATGTAAAAAACGTGAGAAGAAAAAATCAGGGCAAGAACAATAAAAGGCCTTCCTTTATGGAATGCCTTTTTACATTTGTAGTATCATTTTATTTATTCTTCTTCACCCTAAAAAAAACTATATTTTCTTCCAAGGTTCTCTACATCTTTTTTGATTTGTAATATGATCCTTATCTAAAACATGAGAAAAAGTATTTGTACTTGTTACTCGCTTTTAATTTTTATTAATAACTTCAAATTTGTACACCTTTATCCATCACTAATAATTCGTTAATTAGTTAACTTTATAATATAAGTTTTGTATATAATTTCATTCAAAAACACAATATATAAGTGGCTATTTATAATTACATTGCTTTTTATCGAATTCCAAAAAGGAGCTGTATACTATGGATAAAAAAAATCTATTAAGCCAGCAGGTTAATAGCATCCCCTCAGATGCTCTGAATACCCCTAGTAAGGAACAAGAACAACTGTTAGAAACATCATCTCAAAACGTACAAAATTCCAACAACAACACTAACAAAAAAGATGTTACTCAAGGTCTATCTGGAAAATATTTCCCCATTTCAACAGAGAATACAAATTTATAGTTATTTACTATCATACGCAACAAATGCTCTTGCTGAACTAATTCTTCTACAGAAACTAATACGCATTCCCGGTGATTTTTCACCAGTTTTAACATAAAAAAAGAGATTTAGATATAAAAACAGGCTCTGGAAAAACTTTCTCCACAACAAAAAAAGGATGGCATTAGCCATCCTTTTTTCCATCATCAACTATAAAATTATAGTTTGATTACGTTTTTAGCTTGAGGTCCACGGTTACCTTCTTCGATTTCGAAGCTAACTTTTTGACCTTCTTCTAGAGATTTGAAACCGTCAGTTTCGATTGCAGAGAAGTGTACGAATACGTCGTTTTCGCCTGGAACTTCGATGAAACCGAAGCCTTTTTCGTTGTTAAACCATTTTACTTGTCCTGTTACTGCCATAATTATTTCCTCCTAAGAAAATACAAATTTTAAATTTTTTAGTCTTCCTGTCTAAAAAAAGAATCCACACATTATCAAATACGAAACATAAACTAGTTCTCACATACTTTTTCTCGTTCGTTTCCAGCACTTGATAACATATGGATTGCTTAATTTAACTATTCAACTGACATCATCATAGCACATTAAAATAAAATGTACAATCTTTTTCGAAAATAGAATTTCTAATTTTTAGTATTTCTTATAAAATATACTTATCTCTATTCTAAATAAGGGGGAGTTTATGACCAATAAAATTTCTAGAAAAACATTAAAAAGAATTGAAGAGGATATTGAAAATAATAATCTTGGAAAAGCAAGAGATAGATTGCATGGCCTCATCTTTACATACCCAAATGAATTACATCTTCGAAAACAACTCGGAGATATTTATTATAAATTACAATATCCAGAAATGGCTGGACGTTACTGGTATCTAGAGGAGCATAAAACAGACATTATGCATGAATCATGTTTATTATTTGAAAAATCAATGGGAAATAGTCCTCATCATATTGCACGTGCTTTAAAGTTTAAAGGCGATTCTAACCATATAAAAAGTTTGTATAAAGAGCAACCTTTATCTTCAGTGCAGAAGAAAGTAGCAGAAGAGTTAATTTATGAGTATAAAGAAACATGGCAAGATAAGCTAGTCCCTTTTGGCTGTCTAGCATTGCTTGCTTCCCTTCTCTTTTCTGCCATTGTTGGTCTATTCACTATTTGGAATTGGATTTTTTAATTATAGGGGGAATTTTTACATGTCAAACTACGATAACGAAGAAAAGCTAACAGGCGGAAACGTTTCGAACGTATATCGTTCTAAAAATACTGTTCGTCGAGAGTTAAAGCCAGATAGTGCAAAGATCCATAAGCTATTACACCACTTAGAAAACAAGGGATTTCATCATGCGCCAAAGTTTTTAGCTGTAGATGAAAAAGATAGAGAGATTTTATCCTTTATTGAAGGAGAAGCTGGCAATTATCCTTTAAAAGAATATATGCGATCTAATGATGTATTAAAAGAAATCGCAAAGATGCTCCGCCTTTACCATGATGCTGTAAGTGATTTTCCTTTATTAGATGATTGGAAACCGATGGATCACACGCCAAATAACATTGAGGTTTTATGCCATAATGATTTTGCCATATATAATATTATTTTTAATAATGAGAAGCCAGTAGGGATTATTGATTTCGATGTTGCTGCTCCTGGCCCAAGACTATGGGATATCGCTTATACACTTTATACTTGTGTGCCTTTAAGTAGAGTATATTATACAGAATCCGGTGAAGCCGTTCATTATGATTCACCGCAACATGCAGATCGTATTAAAGAGAGAGTCAAATTGTTCGTTCAGTCCTATGGTAAAAATATGGATGAAGATTACTTAGGAATGGTGTTGCTTCGATTAGAAGGGTTATGTACATATATGAAACGAAAAGCACAAGAAGGCGACTTGAATTTCCAAAGAATGATTGATGAAGGACATCTAGAGCATTACGAGAAAGATATGAAGTTTATTCGCGATCATAGAGCTGAGTGGAGTTGATTTAGTAATAAAGAAAAGTTAGTATCGTTTTTTTTCCGATAAATCGATATTTCTTTTCGAATCGTTTAGAAAATAACAAGGGGCACCTTTCAAAAAGGTGCCCCTTCCTTTTATTTCGTAAACTGTGCTTCTTCTGTAGATCCTTTTAACGCTGTCGTTGATGAAGTTCCGCCTGTAATCACTTGTGCCACTTCATCAAAGTAACCTGTTCCTACTTCGCGTTGATGACGTGTTGCAGAGTAGCCGTGTTTTTCAGCTGCGAATTCTGCTTGTTGTAGTTCAGAGTATGCTGCCATGCCGCGCTCTTTATAGCCACGTGCTAGTTCAAACATACCGTAATTTAATGAATGGAATCCAGCAAGCGTTACGAATTGGAACTTATAACCGTAAGATGCGATTTCCTTTTGGAAGCTCGCAATTGTTTTTTCATCTAGTTTTTGTTTCCAGTTGAATGAAGGTGAACAGTTATATGCAAGTAGCTTTCCTGGATGCTCCTTATGAATTGCGTCCGCAAATCGTTTTGCATCTTCTAAATTTGGTTCCGACGTTTCACACCAAACGAGGTCTGCATACGGTGCATACGCTAAACCACGCGCAATTGCTTGATCAAGACCTGCATTCGTACGGTAAAATCCTTCTGGTGTTCTTTCTCCTGTAATAAATGCTTTATCAACAGGATCGATATCGCTCGTAATTAAATCAGCTGCATCCGCATCTGTTCTTGCAACGATAATTGTCGGCACTCCCATTACATCTGCTGCAAGACGTGCAGAAATTAAATTGCGTACTGCTGTTTGCGTTGGTAGTAGTACTTTTCCGCCTAAATGGCCACATTTTTTTTCTGAAGATAATTGATCTTCAAAATGCACACCTGATGCACCTGCTTCAATCATACCTTTCATCAGTTCGAATACATTTAATTGCCCACCAAATCCAGCTTCTGCATCTGCTACAATCGGTACGAAATAGTCTGTATCATCGCTTCCTTCCATATGCTGAATTTGATCCGCACGTTGAAGCGTTTGATTAATTCGTTTTACTACAGCAGGTACGCTGTTCGCTGGATATAAACTTTGGTCTGGATACATATGTCCAGAAAGGTTTGCATCAGCTGCTACTTGCCAACCACTTAAGTAAATCGCTTTTAACCCAGCTTTTACTTGTTGCATCGCTTGGTTTCCTGTTAATGCGCCAAGTGCGTTAATATAGTCTTCTGTATGAAGCGATGTCCAAAGCTTCTCAGCACCACGACGCGCTAACGTATGTTCAATATCAATTGACCCGCGCAGGCGAATTACATCTTCTGCCGAATATGGACGTGTGATCCCTTTCCAACGCTCATCTAATTCCCAGCTTTCTTGTAACTTCTCGATTCTTTCGTTTTTCATTTGTTCCATCCCCTTTTCATTTTTTATAAAATTTCATAACCCGGTAATGTTAAAAATGGTACGAATTCATCATTTCGAACGAGATTTGTAAACAACGTTGTCGCCTCTTGGAATCTCCCTTTCTTAAAGGCTTCCTTACCAATCTCTCTTTCTATTTTTGCTAATTCTTCTTCTTTTAGCTCTTCCATTAATTCAAGCGTAATATTACGACCATCATTTAGTTTTCCACCTTCATGACGAATCCATTGCCATACTTGTGCTCTTGAAATTTCAGCAGTTGCCGCATCTTCCATTAAGTTATAAATGGGTGCTGCTCCCCGTCCGCTTAACCAAGATGCAATATATTGAATACCTACACTAATATTCATGCGAAGGCCCTCTTCTGTAATCGTTCCCACCGGTACCTCTAGTAAATCGTTTTCTGTTACACATATTTCTTCACGTTTTCTAAAAATTTGATTCGGTGTTTTCATAATGTGATTAAATACTTCCATTGCAACCGGTACAAGTCCAGGGTGGGCAACCCAAGTCCCGTCATGACCGTCTAAAGCTTCGCGCTCCTTATCAGCACGCACTTTTTCAAAAGCTGCTTCATTTGCTTCTGGATTATTTTTAATCGGAATTTGTGCCGCCATTCCTCCAATTGCTGGTGCATTACGGCGGTGACATGTTTGAATTACTTTCAAAGAATACGAACGCATAAATGGCGCCGTCATCGTGACTTGTGCTCTATCTGGTAGTAAGAATTTATTATGATTACGGAAACTCTTTAAAAAGCTAAAAATATAATCCCATCTTCCGCAGTTTAAGCCAGCAGAATGATCTTTTAGCTCATATAAAATTTCATCCATTTCAAACGAAGCGTGAATCGTTTCCAGTAACACAGTTGCTTTAATCGTTCCATTTGGAATGCCGATATATTTTTGAGCAAATACGAATACATCATTCCATAATCTCGCTTCTAAATAACTTTCCATTTTTGGTAAGTAAAAGTATGGGCCGCTTCCTTTTGCTAAAAGAGCTTTCGCATTATGGAAAAAGTACAAGCCGAAATCTACTAAGCTACCCGACATATTCTTCCCATCAACTTGCATATGCTTTTCCTCTAAATGCCATCCTCTTGGACGTACAATGAGTACAGCTGTTTTCTCATTTAATCTATATTCTTTCCCTTTATCATTTTTATGTGAAATCGTTCCCTTTACTGCATCTCGTAAATTGATTTGACCTTCAACTGCGTTTTCCCAAGTTGGTGCATTCGAATCTTCAAAATCCGCCATAAAAAGATGCGCTCCTGAATTTAAAGCGTTAATGACCATCTTTCTATCTACCGGTCCAGTAATCTCTACGCGGCGATCCTCTAAGTCTTTTGGCAGCTTGGCAATTGTCCAATCCGCTTCACGTATGTGTTTTGTTTCTTCTAGAAACTTCGGAAACTCCCCTGCATCAATTCTCTTTTGTTTTTCTACACGTTTTTGTAAAAGTTCTATGCGGCGCTCATTGAAATTCTCATGTAGTTCCTTCAAAAAACTAAGCACCTCAGGTGTCAATATTTCGTTGTACGCTGGTAACATTTCTCCAACGAGTGTAACCCGTGAAGTTTGCGTCGACATATTAGCATCCCCTTCTTAAACTGTTTTATAACAGATTTGATTTCATGTTTTATATTATATAACAAATCTTCGGAAAAGGAAGTTTTTTTCGAAAATTCATTTCATTTTTTTTCAAAACGCCATTCTTTCGTGCTTTATTTCATACAAAAAAGGCCGCTGTTATACAACAACGACCTTTTTGTATTATTTTTAAATTTCACTTTGACTAGTTAAACTTTATTACTGCCCTTGTTCCATATCATGCAATATTGCTCTATGTAAAAACTGTGCGTATTGTTCTCTCGTTACCTTCATAGACGGACCGAATTTACCTTCTCCGATTCCCATTGTAATACCATTTGTTTGTACTGCACTAATTGCATTCGTTGCCCATGAATTTGCTGAAACATCATTAAAGTTATGAGATCCCTTGGCCTGTAAGTCAAAAGCATTCGTAAGAACTTGTGCCATTTCCGCACGCGTTAACGTCGCCTTCGGTCTAAAGTTTCCATTCTCGTCTCCCTGGAAAATTCCCATTTCCGTTAAAGCCAATATCTCCTCGATAAAGCTTGTTGAATTTTCATCAATATCTCCATATGGGTTTTCATATTCATCTTGTTCTTCCATATCAAACACACGGTAAATTAAAGCTGCAACTTGCTCACGTGTTACATTATCCCCAAAACCGAATATTCCATCGCCATATCCCAAAATAATTTCTTGTTCCGCTAATTCATGAATTGCCTCATATGCCCAATGTCCTTTTGGTACATCTTTAAATACAATTGTATTTGTTTTTTGCAACGGTGCACTTTCCGCTTTTACACTGTTACTCTCTGCTGAGAATAACACCCCACCCATAATTGTTAATGCTGTAGCTGTTTTTAATAATTTTTTGCTCATCAAATTATCTCCCCAATATGTATATGTTTTTTTAAAAATATACAGAATAAATGGTATAGTGACAATATATTTTTCGACACATTTCGTGACGGTTTTGTGAATCATATTACACATCATGTCTTTTTTATGGGGTTGATTATAAAGCTTATGTATAACATTAAAAATACAAATAAACGAATAATAATTCTTTTTTAAACAAACAAAAAAGCACAAATATTTCTATTTATGCTTTCATATTTCACTCTATTTCCAATCCTCTTTCAAATGATAATTAATAATCGCATTATTAATAAACTGAGCATATTGTTCTCTAGGTACAGGGCGATTTAATTCATACATGCCATTCCCAGTTCCTCTTACAACATTATTAGATTGTAGCGCACTAATTGCATCTTCTGCCCAGTGGCCTTTTGGAATATCTTTAAATGTATGTTTTTGTTTCGTTTCAAAATTAAATGCTCGTTTTAAAATGACAGCCATTTCCGCTCTAGAGATTGGTGCTTTCGGCCTAAAATTCCCTTGGCCATCCCCTGTAAAAACACCACGTTTTGTTAACGCCAAAATTTCCTTTTTAAAAGTTGTCGTACTATCAGAAACATCTTTATATGGATTCGCTACTGATCCTTCTTCCTTTATCTCAAGTGTTCTGTAAATAGTCCCAGCTACTTGTTCACGTGTTATAAGATCACCAACACCATACTTCCCGTTTCCATACCCTAATATAATTTTATGATATGCTAAATCCATAATAGCATCATATGCCCAAAATCCGTATGGAACATCTTCAAACACAATCATTTGTGGATACTCTTCCGCTTTTACAGGCGTCACATTCGTCCCTGCAAATATACCTCCTGCCATTGTCGCAATCATCATTACACCCAATATTTTTTTCTTCATTATCCTCTCTCCCTATTTCATTCAAATAAAATGAACTTCATTGTTTCAGGAGTACTATTTTTTGGTGAATGTAAGATAAAATGCAAATCTTCTAGGAGAAATATTTCCACTACCTTTCTGCTTTCTGCTTTATGCCTCCTTCTTTCTTTTTCAAAAAGGAAGTTGTCACATCTAAGGTGTTATATACTAAAACATTCTACAATTTCTTTATAAACTCCTTTTCACTTTACAACTTCTCTTTATTGGGACCTAAAAGAGATACCTAATGGCGATTACTATATTCATGATTTATATTTCAGAGGTAGCATTCCCCTTCACTGATAACTCGCCTTCTCTTCCCTTGCGAAAAGTTAGTGCCATCCCTACAAATATAAGGATAATCCCTATTACTTGCATCTAAATCCGGTCTAATAGTTTGGCAACAGCAGGATCTAAAAACACTAATACAGAAATGAGTCTCGTCGATAAATCTCTTAAACTGTCAAAAAATAAGTAATATACAAATCTAGTATGTATAAATCATCGCCTTGAAAATGCCCGAAGTCTATGAATAGTAGCAATAAAAAAAGCATCCTTTTTTATTAAAGAGGATGCTTTTTTTATATTTATTAACACTCAAATATGCTACTACTTTTGAAGTGTAAATTGGGCAACTATTTGTTTTAGTTTTCCTGCTGCGTTATGCATATGTTCAATTGAAACAGAAATCTCTTGAACAGATTTTTCTTGCTGTTGAATAGACTCTTTTACCCTATCAGTTCGGTCAGATGATCTTTGGGAAATTTGAGCCATGTCTTCTGCAGAAGCCGAGATTTCCTCACTACTCGCTGCAATTTCATCTGTAGACATAGATACCGTTTGAATTTGCTCAGATACTTGTTGTACTTTTTCTGTAATTGTTCCAAATACTTTTTCTGTGTGCATTACTACTTGTGTACCTGCCTGTACCTCATTATCTACTTTCCCCATCATATGTACCGTATGGTTCGTTGTTCCCATAACTTGAGTAATAAGATTCTCAATTTGTTTTGCAGAATCACTAGATTGTTCTGCTAATTTCCGCACTTCATCTGCCACAATTGCAAATCCTCTACCACTTTCACCAGCACGTGCAGCCTCAATTGCGGCGTTTAATGCTAATAAGTTAATCTGAGAGGTAATACCTTGCATTACATCAATGATTTTAACAATTTCTTCTGATTGTTCTTTCATAGTCTCTACTTGTTTCACACCGCTATGTACCGAATTTTGGATTGTATCCATCTGTTGAATCATTTGTTTCATTAATTTGTTACCACTCTCTGCATCTAATGCTGAGTGAGCAGATAATTCATTTACAGAGGATGATGTATTGACTATACTCTGCATTCCTTGTGTCAACTCTTCCATCGCACCCGCAGTTTGTTCCATTGCTTGCATTTGACTCTCTGCACCATTTGCGACTTCTTCAATATCCATAGTGATTTTTTTTGCTGCACTACTAGATACTTCTGATGCAGATGCTACTCCGTCTGCATGTTGGAATAGAAGCTGAATATTATTCTCTACTTCTTGCATATTTGTTCTTAGCCCTGCAATCATCTCATTAAAATTACTTACTAATACACCTAATTCATCCTTAGCAGTATAATCACCATGTACAGTTAAATCTCCTTCTTTCGCTCTTTCCATCATACGACTAACCGTTTGTAAAGGAGCAACTATAAGCTTGCTAATAATATAACTTACTATACATATAACGATTGTAGTAACTACTACAAGAATGATAAAGGTAATAACGGAACGATCAATCATTTTTTGCGAATCTTTAAATACTTGGTCAGCTAAATTTGAAACATACGATTCTAGATCCACTGCATAACCAGCTAACTCTATTCCCTTCGGTTTTAATTCCTTCTGAAATTCATTTACCATTTGCGGCTCGTTTGTTGCCTTCGCCTTTTCAAATAATTTCTTATATGTATCTTTATAACTTGGTAAAGATTTCTTCATCTTCTGAAACAGTTCATCCTCTTGCTTACTTAAATTAAAACCATCATCATATTCTTTTAATAAAGAATCATATTTTTTAAGATCCTTTTCAATATTATCAATTATCCCCTCTTTATTTGCCACTTCATTTTGTGATGCCGTAATTAATTCTAGTAAGTTATATTCTAGTGAATTTTGTGTACGAAGCATTCCTTCTAATAAAATTGCAGAATATTGATAATCATCTACTACAACCTCTGTATCGTGCTTAATCTTATTAATAGAATTAATTGCTACACTGCTCATAATTACCATACCTAAAACTGCTAATGAAATAAGCGCTAATAATTTATATTTCACTTTTAAATTTTGTAAAAAATACATTTTTTCACCTTTATTCCTTCATATATAGATTTTTAGAATTTTATAGCTTATTATTTACAAAATCACAGTAAAAAGCAATGATAAATATTCCCAATATAAAACTTATTTTTCTATAAAAAAAAGTAGCATAATAGCTACTCCTTTTTTCTTTGTTTCTCATATTGTTCAAACGTATGAATTCTTTCAAAAATTGGTGGGTGCGTGTATAAGAAAAACTTCACTAACGCAGGCGGATTTACTTGGCTTAAACTTGTTTTTGATAAGTATTGAAAAGTTTTCACACCAGATTTCCCATCCTTCGTCATATTTAAAGCATATTGATCTGCCGCTCTTTCTTCTATACGTGAAACGTAGTTTGTTGCTGGTTGTGCTGCAAAAGAGAGTATAGAAGAAATTAAGAAAAATAAAGGTAAAATGGAGAAACATGCTACTTTTGAAATTTGCAATGTATCTCCCCATTTGCGAATACACATATTTATAATACGACTAATTAAAAACATACCTATAAACGATAGCAATACATAACTTGCAACGCCAAAATATATATGCTTCATAACATAATGCCCCATTTCATGGGCCATGATAAATAAAATCTCTTTATCTTTTAACTGCTTAAGCGTTGTATCCCACATTACAATACGGGCGTTAGGGCCAATTCCTGTTACGTAAGCATTTAATGCATTCGTTTTTTCTGACATATTTACTTCATATACGTGTTTAGCAGGAATATCCGCTTTGTCTGCTATCGCTAAAATTTTCGTTTCTAATTCTTTATTTTTCAGCGTCGAAAAGTCGTTATACAGTGGGTCAATAACGACAGGCTGTATGAATGTTAAAAAGATTGTAAATGGAACAGAGAGCGCCCACCCTGCTAGCCACCATCTCTTCGGAAATTTACGGATAAGCCATAATAGAACGGTCACTACAATTAACATAGTCGCATAACTTTCCCAAAAACCGATAACATGATCTTTAATCCAGCTTTGTGTGCTTTGCGTTGAAATGCCGTAATCAACGGACACTTTCCGGCCAATCCATTGCATCGGTAAGGCAAGTACTGTTGTCAGTAATGATAAATAAAAGAAATAAATCGCAACTTGCAAAACACTTATTTTAGTCGTTTCCTTCGACCATTTCTCAAACTTTCTTGAAATACCTAGCACAAGTACAAACAATAAAATAATCCATTCAAGAGGCGTCGCTAAAAAGTATAGTAAATTTTTCACGCGCGAATAATCTTGGCTTAGCGTAAGCTCTCTCGCACTCATAAACGTTTCTGGATCTGCACTTGTTCCTTTATACATGTCCGGAATAAGTTCATGATTCCCTCCAAATAAATACCAATATATAAGTAACGCAAATCCAACGTACAAAAAAAGCGACCAACCAATAACCTTCCTCACGCTATTCCCTCCTCTATGCTGCCTGTCTATTATTATTGTAAGTTCGTACACGCTAAATTAGAACAAGCTTATTATGTGAATTGCTCGAGATCCTTTTATTTACATAAAAAAACTCTTCTACACAAGAAGAGTTTTACCTATCTTTAAACACTTTCTTCGGTTCATAATCCGGAATAAGGATCGCACGTACAAACCAACACACGTACCCTACTTGCTTTTTAGATAACATAAAAAGCCTCTTTAAGGAAGTACATCTATTAATAAATTAAAATCTTGTAAAGAGAAAGAACTATATTTCATAATACCTTGTACAGCTAAAAGTAAAACAAGACCGATCACACACATATAATTAACGCTTTCTTCATTCTTTTTTTCAGTAACCACTCCACCACTTATACATAAAATCCCTAGCAAATGAAGCGCTAAATACATGAAAAAGTAAGCTTCCTCCCAGCGCAAAATAACATTCACTGTCGTTATTAACACTAGACTAAGTAAAATCAAATAAAAAAACTTATTTGATGATATCGTTTCATTCATATAATTTTATACATCCCTTTCAAATTTCGAATTAATGATGTTTCAAAGCTATAAAGTAAATGATTGTTTTTATACCATAAAACAAAAGGAAAGCCACCATTACTTTCTCGAATACTTTATGAATCCACATATACTTCTCTTCATTCTTTCTGAAGATGCGCTTCATCATTTCTTCTACAATTAGACCAAATATTAGTAAAACCCCGAACACAATAAGAAGAGAAATAATATTTTCTTTTAAATGAGTACTAGAAAATAAGTAATACTCTGGAAACACAATCGTATCTACTACAGGTTGAAGCCAATGACAAACGCTTTTATCACACATATCTGTAATAGACGTAGCATCTATAATCTCTTTTAATATTTTTTCAACCGTCTTCTTCATCTCATTTACTCCCCACTATATCTGAAAAGCTCTTTTCCTGCTCTGCATATATAACTGGCACTTCTTTACTCCAATATTTACGATTAACAAATAAAAAGATAAGCACTAAGTTTAATCCTGTTATAAAAATAATAAGTCCAGGAAAGAATGTCGTGTAATTTGAGAAATCGGCAAAACTTATAATTTTTTCTCTACTTATTAAAAAAGACGCACCCATTACAAATGCATTGTTTAACATATGTATTGCAATTGGCATGAGTAAACTTTTCGTACGAATATATACGATTGATAATACGATGCTGAATATGGCTGCACCGAGGAAATCAACATGTAACAACGCAAACAATATTGCTACAACGATGGTCGCTATGCTCGTTCCCCATTTTGTTGCAAAACGTTGAAGTAAAAATCCGCGAAAAACAAACTCCCCGATAATTGGTGCGATGAATACGACCCTAATGACTTGATATACATATCCCCCAGTACTATCTATAATCGGTTCATGCAGGGCATTCATAATAAAGTCCGGTGTAATCCATGCAAAACTATACATATACAAAATAAGATACCCGTAACTAAACATGCACAACATAACCGTAATGTATAAAACTTGCACCAAGTTAAATGTTTCATTTTTATTAACAAACAATGAAAATGAAATGCGATGCTTTCTATACTCATAAAAAATCCATACGATCGGAAGGATATAGAATATAAGGATATTTATAAAAGAAGAATTTTGTATATGAAATATACTTGTTAGCAAATCGCCACTACTTCTCGCTATTAAAATTAATAGTGCAAATACAATTAAAAAATATCTAGCTCGCATCACTTGAAACGGATTCACACTCATCTCCTCCCCTATGTTACTTTTATCATATCATTTGATTCTTAATTTTTTGCGAAAGAAAACCTTAAAATTTCCTTAAAAATTCCATAAGTTACAAAATGATGATATGATATTCGAGAAAATTAGGAGGGATTTTTATGTACCAAGCAAATATTTTACTTGTTGATGATGAAACAGCAATTTTACAATTACTAACTACCATTCTTGAAAAAGAAGGTTTTTCTCATATTACAACTGCAACATCAGCTGAAATAGCTTTATCTCTAACTAAGCAAAACAATTACGATTTAATTATTTTAGATGTAATGCTTCCTGGACAATCCGGTTTTGATATTTGTCCAATCATTCGCCAACAAACAGATTGTCCAATTTTCTTCCTATCAGCAAAAGCATCTGATTTAGATAAAATATCCGGATTTTCATACGGTGCGGATGATTATATTACGAAGCCCTTTAATCCATTAGAAGTAGTAGCACGTATGAAAGCACAGCTTCGGAGACATATGAAACAAACCGTTCCACACGAACAAAAATCACACTCGATTTCATTTGGCAGATTTGAAATTGATCAGCACTCTGCAGAACTGACAGTGGATGGTCACATTGTCGAATGTTCCGCTCAACTCTTTCAACTACTACTCTTCTTTTGCGAGAATCCGAACTACGTATTTTCGAAAGAGGAAATATACGAAAAAGTTTGGGGAGCACCTGCCTATAATGGCGATGACAACACTGTTATGGTCCACATTCGAAAACTACGTGAAAAAATTGAACATGATCCAAGTAAACCAGAATATATAAAAACCGTTCGCGGGCTTGGTTATAAGTTCGTTACAAAGTAGGGTGACGATATGAATTTTAATAAACGACTTATTATTCAATTTATCATGCAACACGTTTTTGTTTTAGTTACATTACTTATCGCTGTAGTTGCTGCTTTTACTTATTTAATTTTTCTTCTTACTAGTACTTTATACGAACCTAACATTCCAGATTCTGATAGTTTTACAATTTCAAGATACATCTCTTCAGAAGATGGGCATATTTCGTTACAATCTGAAGTGCAAGATTTAATAAAGGAGAAAAATGATTGGCTCCAAGTTGTAGATGAAAACGGAAAAATCCTCTACCACTTTAATACACCAAATGATGTTCCGAATGCTTATACGAAGACATCTTTAGTCGCATATATACAACATCATATCGAAAGTAATTATAAATTTACATATTGGGAAATTGATTTAGAAGAAAAGAAAGTACTTGTTATTTATGGTGGTATGTTAAAAAGCAATGCGTTACTGACAGCAATTCAAAAGGATCACTCCTCTTTAACGATGGATTCGTTCACATTAACAGATCAAGAAAAACAGTTACTGTCTAAAGAAAAAGCAGCACTTCAAATATTTAATCAAAATGGCGAAGAAGTTTTTGCCTATCCAGCTGGAAAGAAAAAAACATTTTCAGCAATACAAATCGCCCTGAATGAAAAAGAACCGTGGAATCATAAAGAAAACACGTCTAGCTTTTACGATGCAAATAGTGGCAACCTACTCGTTGTAACTGCGAAAAATGATCACTACTATCCAGATGACGAAATTGAAGATGTATTTACTAAGAAGTTTCTCATCGGATGCGGATTAATCCTTCTTATCGTATTTGTTTATTTAGTCATTCTTTCTATTTGGTACGGTAATAAATTTGGGAAACCGTTATTACATGCGATGCGCTGGCTTAAAAATATCGCTGGTGGAAAGTATGAAGAACCCATTAGTAAAAAAGGAAAACCTGTCAGGTTCCGGCGATCTGGTAAAGAAAAATGGTCATTCCGTTTGTTTAGAGATGTAACAAGTTCACTAGAACACCTTTCTATTACACTCAAAAAAAACGATGCGATGAGGCAAGTACTTCAGCAAACACGAGAAGAATGGATTACCGGTCTAACGCATGATTTAAAAACACCACTTAGCTCTATATATGGCTACGCATTATTACTCGAATCGAATCAATATAACTGGACTGATCGTGATATTCAGCAATTTGGTAGTGTTATGAAAGAGAAATCTCAATATATGACGACATTAATTGATGATTTAAGCTTAACGTATCAATTAAAAAATAACAGCCTTCCTGCCCAACACGTAAACGTTGAAATCAATCAGTTCGTTCAAAAAGTGTTATTGCAATTTATTAACAATCCAACACTCCAAAATCAAAATATTGAATTCGTACCGAGCTCAAATAAAATTCAATATTTCATTGAAGAAAAATGGTTCCAGCGTATCATCGAAAACTTACTAGTAAATGCTGTAAAACATAATAACGAAACAACTACTGTCATCGTAAAATTATCACAAAACGCTAATTCCTTTACACTCTCCATTTCAGATGACGGAAAAGGAATGGATGAAAAAACGAAAGAACTTCTATTTGAACGATATTACCGCGGAACAAACACAGAAGAAAGCAACATCGGAACTGGACTTGGCCTAGCCATTACAAAACAGCTCGTTCATGCTCATAACGGGACAATTTCCGTTGATAGTGCACTCGGAAAAGGAACGACGATTATTCTTGTATTTCCGTTTCGTTCGTAGGAAAGACGCTATGTGGCGTCTTTTTTTCTTTTCTGGGAGAATTTTGCGGTAATTGAAATTATGTGAATCGTTTTTTTTGAGGTATTTTAGCGGTATATGAAATTATATCGGCAATTTTTTGAATATATCGGCGCAACTCAAATTATATCAGCGATTTTTTGAATATATCAGCGCAACTCGAATTATATCAGCGATTTTCTAGATATATCGACTTTACCGACAAAACCGACAATACTAACCTACTTCCTCTACTACTATACAAATTAAAAATAACCCTTCATAACTCACTATGAAAGGTCACTCCATATTTCAGCTATTTCCCTACTAACACAAACACATTCTCATCAGGTGCTTCCATTACTGCAACATGTCCTGATTCTGTTGGAAATGGTTCGCGAATCCATTTTACATCTTTATTATCTTTTAAACTTTCATACGTTTGTTGTACATCTTCTACTAATACTTCGACTTCCGTAAAATTAATATCCGGATGATTGCTTATTACTAACTCCGAACTTTTCTCATCTGGAAACTTCAATCCTATTAACGTCCAAATAACCCCTTCTTCTAATTCTCTTTCTATCATCCAGTTTTGCTTCATTCCCATTTCTTTATAGAAAGAAACTGATCTTTCTATATCTTTCGTATGTATAGATACACATTCTAGTTTTTTGAACATTTTCCCATTTCCCCCTTTATGAAAAAGCGAACCATCTCCCAACGATTCGCTCTTACCCTATTATTTTTTCTTCACCGGTATCCAAAGCTCTACTTGTGCAAACTCACTCTTATCTTCGTGGCAACGCTCATCGTACAGTTCAAACTCCGTAACACCGCAATGTTCATATCCTGAATGCGGGAACCATTCTGAGAATACTGCATTCCAAGTTTGGTGAATAGACGATACCATTTCTTCATGAGGAACTTTCGGCGTTGTAAATACTGCATATGTTGCTGCCGGGAAAGTACGCTTCGCAATTTCATTTGGTACATTTTCAAAGTCTGTAACTTCCATTCCGATAATGTAAGTGAAGTCCCCTGTTTCTAAATTAAAATCAGTACATAATCCAAGCTCTACCCATTGGCTCGTATCTTTACGATTCGGAATTGTTGTCCCAAGATCTTTTTGTAAATATTCTTGCCAAAATGCTGGAATGTCTTGATGGTTTTTCCCTTCTTTACTTGTCGTCTTCAGTTCATAACCCGCCACTAAAAATTCTGGTTTATTTACAATACGATATTCCATTTGTATGCCCCCTAAATACGGATTTAATTTTCTTTGCTTTACATTCACTCTGTAATACATCGGTGTTTCGATTTCTTGTTTTCGATATTCACTCGGTGTCATTTGAAATAATTTTTTAAAGGCTCTCGTGAACGTTTCGTGAGATTGAAAGCCATGTTCAAACGCGATATCAATAACTTTTTCATCCGTATGAGAAAGTTGATAAGCTGCCCGGGCTAACCTCCTCTTTCGAACATACTCCATTACTGTATCACCTACTAATGCCTGAAATACACGATGAAAATGCGACTCAGAAAAACCTGCAATGCGCGCTAAATTACGCAGCGTTTGTTTTTCCATTACATCTTCCTCAATATAATCAATTGACCTTTGAATTTGTGTTTCATAGCTTTCCATCTCTGTTCACCCGCCTTATATGTATTATGATAAAAGAGAACGTAATCCAATTCTTGACGTTTTTTACTATAATTCCATAAAAAATTGTAACTTTTTTATATGTATTTCGTTGTTATGTATGAAGGGAGGGAAATGTAGTGAAACGCAAACAATCATTAGAAGAAATTTACTCAGAGCATATGCATGATTTATTTCGCTATCTTCTCTCCCTAACCGGAGATTCCCACTATGCGGAAGATCTCATGCAAGAAACATTTTACCGAATGCTCGTCCATATTGATTATTATAAAGGCGAAGAAATTAGGCCGTGGTTATTTACAATAGCCTACAACGCCTTTATCGATTGGTATCGAAAAGAAAAAAAGTATAACACAACTACAGTGGAAGAATTCCATTTACCAAACGTGCCAAGTACAGAACATGAATATTTCGTAAAACATGAGATTGCTAGTTGGTTAGACAGTTTATCTTCTCTTCCGCTCGAAAGACGAAATGTCCTACTACTACGAGATTACTACGGATTCTCGTATAAGGAAATAGCAGAAATGACCGGTCTCTCATTAGCGAAAGTAAAAATTGAATTACACCGCGGACGGAAAGAAGCGAGAAACATAGAGGAGTGATACAGATGGGTTGTGCAGCATTTAATAAACTATGGGAGAAGTACGAAAACGGAACGCTCACGCATGATGAACAAGAACTGTTAGAAAATCATATCGAGACATGTGAAGAGTGTGAAGCTTACTTAGATGAGTTGCTTTTGAAGAATGCACCAATAAAGAAAAGACTACCACCACAAAATCTTACAGTCCCGTTTTGGAAAATAAAATGGAAACAACGTTGGCAAACTGTTAGTTTTGTCCTTGCGGTTTGTATAGCAATCTATTTTGCCGATCATTTTTCATCTTCTCTTTACTTCAATAATATGAAAAAGTTAGCTGAAGTAAATGAGATTCCAGCACTCGCACTAGAAGCAACAATTCCAAATATTCGTTCCACTGGAGGCAGTACAAAAATCAAACCCTTTTTCCGTACAGAAAATGAAATGAATTTAGTTAAAACTGTCGGCAAAAAAGAAGTTCAATTCGGTACAGTAACAACGAAAAGCTTCTTATCGTCTGTAACTGTTACAAATAAATCTTGGGCAAACAAATTGAATTACTCTAAACTTTCCTTTGTTCATCCGAAAATAAAGCAAGGTGATCATTTGAAAGAACCATCTAAAAAAGTGTGGGATACACTTGCAAAAGTACATGAGGGAACCGTTGCAGAAGTAGCGATATCTTTTGACAAACTTTACACTTTACAAGAATTAGAATCTATTCTATATAGCACATTTGAAGCACAAGAAATGCCACCAACTCCTGTATGGTACGCTTTAGACACAGGACAAGAGAGAATAGATGAGGAAGATTTCATCCTACATGGCGGAGAGGTTATCGGATTTCCAGAACATATAAACCTCCCTGATAGTGAAGCAGAACGACCGAAGACAAAAGAAGATGAAGTAATCGAAATGATGCGCATTCTTTCTGAGCATAAAAAAACTGTAAGTAAAACTACTTGGACTCTTGAAAAAGAGCTGAACTTAGATAAACGTTATCAATATGTAAAGGATAACGGTGTAAAAGTATACGGAATTGTTATTACTGGCCCGTCGAAAGAGTTATTAAAATTACAAAACTCCCCGCACGTACGTTATGCGACTCTTGGAGATATTGAGATTTGGAATTGGTTTGACCAGTAATGTGAAACAAGTAGAGCATCTAGAAGTGATGCTCTACTTGTTTTATTCCCTCTCCACAAACTTCCAAACTAAAAATGCTGCACATAGATAGGAAAGCCCAATAACTAAAAAACTATAGCTTGCCCCTCTGTACCAATTCGATGATTCATTTAAAATGATTCCCATAATCGCTATACCGACTAATGCACCAATTTGACGATTTACATTTAAAGTTGCTCCAGCCATATTGCCATTTTCACGACCGGCAGATTTCATTACAATTGTAGTCATGGCAGGTACTGCTATACCGATTCCAAGATTAACAACACTGTAAATGAGTGCAATTCCTATATAACTCACATTTTTCACTAGAAACATTAATAATACAGATCCTATACTAGCTATAAATAACGCTATGAATAATAGCAAGTTTGAGCCAAACTTAGTCACCATTTTTGCAAATAATAAATTTCCAATAACAAATACACTCATCATCGGCAATAGTTGTAATCCTGCTACAAATGGACTTGCTCCGTATGCTTTTTGTAAAAAGAGTCCAAACATAAATATTCCTCCAAATAAAGCAAAGTTTATTAGAAACCCAACTATATTCGCTGAGGTAAACGTCTCGTTTTGGAACAACACTCTTGGCACAACCGAGTTTTTTGACTTTCGTTCTGCATAAACAAAGAGAATTGCGGTTAATACCGTCCCTACTATTCCTCCTAAAATTTGAGACGAGGACCATCCATAACTTGGACCTTCAATTAGAGTAAACGCCAATAATGTTATTGCAATTATACCGATTAAATGATTCGCTACATTTATTTTCTCCTTTTCCGGTAAAACGTTTGGAATAATTACAAAAGCCACTACAATACCAATCATCCCAATTGGAAGGTTTATAATAAAAATGCTTCGCCAACCAATAATAATGCCGCAAAAGATAAAATATATCCGTCGACAATCCATGTCGAACTATACAATGCCAGTCCTAATGTTTCTTGAATATTCACCACTGCAACATTTACTACTGTTACATCTAACGTTGCCATAATAAATCCCATTGCCAAAGCGATTAAAATGATAGCACCCGATTTCTCTTTTGTTTGAACATCTGAATTTCTACTAGCCACCCCACCCACTTGCTAACTCCCCTTTCAAAAATTAGTAATTTACCTATATATTCCTTTAGAACTATAATAAAGAAAGTACTTTAATTATAAAAGTACTGATTTTTTATATAGTACCTATACTTTTATATAGTAAGGAGTGTTTATATGGAAAATAAAAACGATGAAATTTTATTGAAATGTCCCATTGAAAAAACAATGTCTGTAATAGGTGGAAAGTGGACTTTCTTAATTTTAAGAGATTTGTTCTATAGTCCTAAACGTTTTGCTGAGCTTGAAAGACGTCTAAGTGGCATTAGCCCACGCACACTCTCTCTTCGCTTAAAAGAACTTGAACAAGAAAATATTATAAAGAGAAAAATCTATTCAACTATGCCACCTCACGTGGAATATTCACTAACAAAAAAAGGCGAAACACTCCGTCCTATTTTTGACGCGATGAAGGACTGGGGAAATGAGTGGAAAATATTGGATGAATAAAAAGAAGGTATCATCTTATGTGATGATACCTTCTTTTTGCTAATCCGCAATCACTTTCACATACATCCCTCTCACCGCTTTTTCATAAGCGATATCACTCATCTGTCTTATTTTTTCTGATACAACAGACGACTGAACAATTTTCCCTTCACGAAGTAACAGCGGATCAATAAGACGCACTTTATTTTTCTGATGTAAATCATAATCATTTCTATCTTCTTTTACTTTTACATTTGGATGAACTTTGCTTAATAAATCTTCTACTTCGGGGTCATTACATTGCTGCAATTTCGAAATAAGCTCATCATCTTCAAGAAGAAAATCATCTGCATGAATAATCCTTTTATGAAGAGCTACCTTTAACGTTTTCGCTAACATATCATTTCCGTAAATATTAATTGGCTTCATAAAAAAATCGATTACATCTTTGTAATACGTTTCTGTAAACCACTCTGCCATTTCAATACTTTGAAGAACCATTTTCCCCTCTACTGCAATGACATCCTCTAAAAAACTGTGAACTTCTTCTAAAGAAATATACCCATATGTATACATATCTCGTAATGTATAATCCACTCGGTCTGCGCATAATTCTGGTGCTGACCTTTCTAGTAATGTCCACTTCGAATCATCTAATAAAATATCTTCATAGTTATAACCATGCTTCGCAAGGATCGCTGGAATTTCTGATTTTTTCACAACAGAACTAAATATCTCTTCATGATAACTTTCATCTTCATTATCAAAAACATAATCAATCACGTGGGAAAAAGCAGTATGTGATATGTCATGCAGTAAACCAGCAATCTGTTCTTCTACTGAACCACCTAGTTTTTTCACCAATAACATAACACCCACTGAATGCTCAAAACGAGTTACATTCCATTTCTCGTTCATTAAGTAACTTGCGCCTGCTTGATGAATTCCCTTTAGTCTTTGCATAGGCTTACTTAAAATTAATTCTTCTAGCACTTGATCCACTTCAAATTCTCCGTATAGTACATCTGATATGATCACTTACAATCCCCCTTTTCAAGCAAAGTCTTTTTATATTATCTCTTTTTTGAAGAAGCGTAAATATACTATTCTGTAATTTGAATATAAACGTTTTGTTTTTATAAAAAACAGGTCCTCTTATTCTTATCAAATTTAATCAAAAAAAGAAAATATTTCCACGAATCCTCTTTTTTGTTTTAATAGATTTATACATATTTATTAAAGAAAAAAGCAGCGAATAGAGTCAATTAGAAACTGACTTACAATTATAATATGAAAGGTTGGATAACTATGGACAGTTATTTTCCAAAAGCGGGGAAGTTAATTAGCGGAATCATTATGCTTATTATTTTGCTTTCATCTCTTTGGCTTATATGGATTGGAGAAACGAACATTCGTTACAGTGGAGATCATAAGGGCACAATGCCTTTTTGGTACAAGTGGATCCCTGTTATTGTCAGTATACTCCTTGTCCGTTTCCTACCATTTCATTATAAAAACTATAATCCCCTTCAACATTTTGAACCAAGGCGCATCATAATTCAAACTGCTATCTTATTCTTGAGTGGCTCCCTCTTCACGATTTGTCTTCTCACCACGAACTTTGAAGGAATGGCATTACAATTGTGGTTTATGATATTTAAAATTATTTTATTATTATTCACTCCATTAATGCTGCTTTTGTTTTATAAAAATAACCCCGAAAAAGACCGACCAAAGTCAGTAAAATTAACAGGGGATAATAGATGGTATCGGTTTACACCACTTATTGTCATTATAATCTGGGGTTACTTCAACTTCTTTTCTATATTCTCTACACCATTTGTTTCAATGAAAATGGAACCCACAATTTTAATCTCCATTTTACTTGTAGGATTTCTTATAAATAGTGTACTTGAAGAGATTTTTTATAGAGTTTGGTTGCAAACACGTTTGGAATTATTACTAGGTACTTGGCCGGCTATTCTTCTTACATCATTGTTATGGGCAAGCTGGCATATCGCATTACATGGCTCTGGTCATTGGGATATTGATACAGCTACGGTCATTGTGAACCTTGGTATCGTAGGTCTATTCCTTGGATATTTGTGGGCGCGTTATCGTAAGGTATGGGTAATTATTATTGTTCATGGATTAATTAATGCACATCCACAACAACTAATTGAGATTATATTTAAGTAAAGAGCGCGATTGAGAAATAAAAAATAAAAGGGATTATACATGATTAATATGTATAATCCCTTTTATTTAACCTTATTCAAACGTAACTTCTACCTGCACAATCTCCGACCTACTACCAAGTCTAAGCGGGGGTCCCCAAAATCCAAATCCAGAAGAAACAATTGCGTGGAACGCGCCTTTTTGTGCGTATCCCCAGTCTAGCTCGTACATTCTTCTCGTTACAATATGATTGGGCGCCATTTGTCCGCGGTGCGTATGACCGGATAATAATAAATCTACACCTGCCGCTGCTGCTTGTTTCAACTCAAATGGCTGGTGATCCATTGCGATAACAGGCATCGATTTATCTACCGTACTCATTAATTGTTCAAAGCTTTGGCGATCTCGCTCTGTTTTATCTCTTCTTCCAACAAGATAAAAGTCATCTTTAATTGTAATCACTTCATCTAAAAGAATACGAATATCAATCTTATCCATCTCTTGTAAAAACTCTGGAACTGCTCTGCCGTAGTATTCATGGTTTCCTAATACGCCATATACGCCTAATGGTGCTTTCATTTGTTTCATGATTGGTCCCATATTCTTTTGAATGAACACACCTGGATGATCATCGATAATATCACCTGGCAGTAAAATAATATCAGGTTCCATCTCATTTACATGACGAACAAGTCTTTTTAAATGCGAAACGCCAGACAGTTTACCGAAATGCATATCAGAAGCCATCGCAATGCGTAAACTTTTACGCCCCTCTACCTTTTTCGGTATGTGCACCTCGTACTTTCTTACTACCGGACTATACGCATTAAATACTCCATACGCAAAGATAAAGATAAATGCAACTATCACAGCCGCCCCTATCCAAATAATTGCCGCTTCTTTCTCTACTGAAAACTGTAAAAGAAAGACCATAATATCAGCTAATGGCAACAACATAAGCGCATATTGTATAACCGCAAACCAAATCGAACCTATCGTTCGCAGAAATGGCAAAAACTTAAACACTTGCACGAGAATGTACGCATATGAAATAAATGCGACTATGAAAGCATAATATCCCCAAGATTCCCAGCCAAATACCGCATGAAGCCAAACCCATCCGTTCCAGCCGATGTAAAACATAAGTAGTGTGTATATAATTAATATGGTAAATATATTAAGATAACGAAGATTCTTCACAGCCAGCCTCCTTATTGATTTCTTTTATTATAACTTGTTATGCACTTATAACGTAAATATTAAGCGCTTCAATCTTCAGAATAAGAACATTGATAAACATATTGCCTTAAAATTTTTAAGAACGGCTGTAATGGACATTTTTGAGTCTTAAGTGTTGGATGAAATTCTATTATCTTTATCCTTCAAAACTCATCTATGCAATTATGCATAACCATCCATTCCGTTTTATTTTCATGTTACGATATAAATGTAATACGACATATATCGACAAAGGTAAAAGGAAGTGATTGTATGAAACGTTCTAAAACCTACTTAAAATGTTTAGCATTATCCGCTGTTTTTGCTAGTAGTGCTGTAACTCTTTCAACACCTGCTACTTACGCTCAAACGACGTCACAAGTTGTAACAGATATCGGGCAAAATGCAAAAACACATACGAGCTATAATACATTTAATAATGATCAAGCTGATAATATGACAATGTCTTTAAAGGTAACTTTTATCGATGATCCAAGCGCTGATAAACAGATTGCCGTTATTAATACAACTGGTAGTTTTCTAAAAGCAAATCCTACTATAAGTGATGCACCTATTGATAACTACCCAATCCCTGGCGCTAGTGCAACATTACGTTATCCTTCACAATATGATGTTGCATTTAACCTTCAAGATAACAGCGCTCGTTTCTTTAACGTAGCGCCTACAAATGCTGTAGAAGAAACGACTGTAACATCTAGCGTATCTTATCAACTTGGTGGCTCTGTTAAAGCTTCTGTAACGCCTAATGGCCCTAGCGGTGAAGCTGGTGCAACTGGTCAAGTCACTTGGTCTGACTCTGTAAGCTATAAACAAACTAGTTATAAAACAAATTTAATTGACCAAACAAACAAAAACGTAAAGTGGAACGTATTCTTTAACGGATATAACAATCAAAACTGGGGTATTTACACACGTGACTCCTATCATTCTTTATATGGAAACCAACTTTTCATGTACTCTCGCACATACCTATATGAATCTGATGCAAAAGGTAATTTAATACCGATGGATCAACTTCCAGCATTAACAAATAGCGGTTTCTCTCCTGGTATGATTGCTGTTGTTATCTCTGAAAAAAATACAGATCAATCTAACTTACAAGTCGCTTATACAAAACACGCCGACGACTACCAACTTCGTCCAGGCTTCACATTCGGAACTGCAAACTGGGTTGGAAACAACGTAAAAGACGTTGATCAAAAAACATTTAATAAATTGTTCACACTAGATTGGAAGAATAAAAAATTGGTAGAGAAAAAATAAAGAAAACCGAACCGCCACTTAGATGACGGTTCGGTTTTTATTTAAATTACAAAATCCTCCGGAATAAACACTTTCACTTCTTTCGGCTGTACGTATACGAAATCACCCGCTTGAATGTTCAGCTGCTTGAACTGTTCTTTCGTAATTTCTGCTTCTAAATATTCATCTGTTCCATCTCGTTTTAATTCTACATATACGACAGGTCCGACTGCGTGAAAATAAGATACTTTTGCCGGGATTGCATCTACGCTTTGTTTCGTACGAGAGATTGATAAGTCATGCGGCCTTACGTAGGCTATTCCGTCTACGTTGGAAACGTGCTTATGCTCTGGTGCTTCTAGTTCGATCGATCCTACATTTAGCTTTCCTTTATGAACGCGGCCGTGAAATAAATTTACATTTCCTAAAAAGTCATATACAAACGGACTTGCTGGGTTTTCATATACTTCTTCCGGTGTTCCCATTTGTTCAATGCAGCCTTCATTCATTACAACGATGCGGTCTGCAACGTCTAATGCTTCCTCCTGATCATGCGTTACGAATACGCTCGTAATTTGAAATTCGTCATGTAATTTCCGGAGCCATCTTCGTAATTCTTTTCTCACTTTTGCATCAAGTGCACCGAACGGTTCATCAAGTAATAAAATTTTCGGTTCGACTGCAAGTGCCCGGGCTAGTGCAATACGTTGACGTTGTCCACCAGATAATTGCGCTGGATAACGTTTAGCAAAGCCATCCATTTTTACGAGCTTTAATAATTCTGTTACCTTTTCTTCTATCGCTTCTGCTGACGGTCTTAAGCTTTTCTTTCTTACTTTTAAACCGAAAGCGACATTCTCAAATACATTCATATGTTTAAAGAGCGCATAGTGCTGAAAGACGAAACCGACTTGCCTGTTTTTCACGTGAATGTCTGTTAGATCTTCCCCATCAAATGAAACAGAGCCTCCATCCGCTTCTTCTAATCCTGCAATAATGCGTAATAACGTCGTTTTCCCAGAACCTGACGGGCCTAATAAGGCAACAAGTTCACCTTTTGGAATATCCAAATGAATGTCTGTTAGTGCTTGAAATGTACCATATTGCTTTGATACACCTTGAATTTGAATACTCACCGTAATCCCCCTCTTATTGTCGTTTTTCCATTCGCCATTCAATCCAGTTTTTTATAACGAGTGTAAACACTGCAATTAATGACATTAACGTCGCTACTGCAAATGCTGCTGAAAATTGATATTCATTGTACAAAATTTCAATATGAAGCGGCATCGTATTCGTAATACCGCGCACGTGACCTGATACGACAGAAACGGCTCCAAACTCACCGATAGCACGGGCATTACATAGAATCATGCCGTATAAAAGACCCCATTTTATATTTGGAAGCGTAACGCGCCAAAACATTTTCCAGCCACTTGCGCCAAGTGATAAAGCTGCCTCTTCTTCACTTTTCCCTTGCGCCTGCATAATCGGAATTAATTCACGTGCAACGAACGGGAGGGTTACAAAGATTGTTGCGATAATAATGCCTGGTACAGAGAAAATGAGTTTCACTCCATGTTCAAGTAGCCATTCGCCAAGAGCACCCCTCGGTGTGAAAAGTAAAACGAATACTAATCCTGCGATAACTGGTGACACAGCAAACGGCAGTTCAATAAGAGAGAGTAATACTTGTTTTCCTTTAAACTGAAACTTTGTAATAAGCCATGCGGCCGCTACCCCAAATATCGTATTAAGCGGCACAACGATTAACGCAACGAGAAGCGTTAATCTAATTGCTGAAAATGCTTCTTGATCTGTAATAGCGGCAATGTATACATCCATCCCTCTTTCAAAGGCTTTTAGAAAAATAGTTATGAGTGGCAGTAATAGAAAGAGAGATAAAAATAAAACTGTAATCGTAATTAATATGCCTGGTACAAGCTTAGATTCTTTTTTAGCTGATACGCTTTTTACTATTTTCTTTTCTAATAATGTTGGTTCCATTTTCTCTCCTCCTATTCATTTTTTAGTTCATGCCTTCTACTCCAGCTTTGAATCATATTAATAAGAAGAAGGAAAAGGAGAGAAATAATAAGCATCACGGTCGCTACAGCTGTTGCCCCCGCGTAATCATATTGTTCTAGTTTCGTCATAATCATCAGTGGTGCAATTTCTGTTTTCATCGGCATATTACCTGCGATGAAAACGACAGATCCGTATTCTCCTAATGCTCTTGCAAATGCAAGTGAAAAACCGGCAAGAAGAGCGGGAAAGATCTCTGGTAAAATGATTTTCACAAATATTTGCAAGCGGGATGCACCTAAACTCGAAGCCGCCTCTTCTACTTCTTTATCAATATTTTGCAGCACTGGTTGCACCATTCGAACGACAAATGGTAAACCGATAAAAGTAAGCGCAACGATAATTCCGAGTGGTGTAAAAGCTACTTTTATATGAAACAGACTAAATATTTTCCCAATCCATCCATTTTCCGCATAAAGCGTTGTAAGTGTAATACCAGCTACAGCTGTCGGAAGTGCAAACGGTAAATCAATAAGTCCATCTAATAGTCGTTTCCCTGGAAATTTGTAGCGTACGAGCACCCAAGCTATTAATAAACCGAAAATGGCATTTACAATAGCAGCTGCAAATGAAGTTGTAAAACTAACTTGATAGGAATGCAACACACGCTCGTTCGTTATAACCCCAGCGAACTTCTTCCAACCTAACTGTGAAGTTTGAATAAATACGATAGAAAGTGGTATAAGTACGAATAAACTCATGTACAACATTGTAAATCCAAGCGATAATCCAAACCCTGGTAAAACACGCTTCTTCCTCATCCTCTTTCACCTCATCCCCCTTTAGCAGTGCATTATTTTTGATAAATTTTATCGAATACGCCGCCGTCATTAAAGTGTTTTTCTTGTGCTTTTTTCCAACCACCAAATAGTTCATCTACTGTAAATAATTGAACTTTCGGAAATTGGGATGCATATTTTTCTGCTACTTTTTCATTACGCGGACGATAAAAGTTTTTCGCCGCAATTTCCTGTCCTTTTTCTGAGTACAAATATTCAAGATACCCTTCTGCTACTTTTTTCGTTCCTTTTTTATCAACGACTTTATCTACAACCGCTACTGGTGGTTCTGCAAGTACACTAATAGAAGGGGTTACAATTTCAAATTTATCTTTTCCAAGCTCTTTTTGAGATAATAACGCTTCATTTTCCCATGCGATTAATACGTCACCAATTCCTTTTTCAACAAATGTTGTCGTTGCTCCGCGCGCTCCTGAATCTAATACTTCTACGTTTTTATAAATTTGGCTAACAAACTCTTTCGCCTTATCTTCACTATTATTATATTTTTTCAATGCGTATCCCCACGCCGCTAAATAGTTCCAACGTGCTCCGCCTGATGTTTTTGGATTTGGTGTAATGACAGACACACCTTTTTTCGTTAAATCATCCCAGTCTTTAATTCCTTTCGGGTTTCCCTTTCGAACAAGAAATACAATTGTTGACGTGTATGGAGTGGAATTATTCGCAAGTCGCTTCTGCCAATCTTCTGCTAATTGTTTTTTCTTGCTAATGGCATCAATATCATAAGCAAGTGCTAGTGTAACAACGTCTGCTTCTAAGCCATCAATAACAGAGCGCGCTTGACTTCCAGATCCCCCATGTGATTGTTTTACATTTACTGTTTGCCCATGCTTCTCTTTCCAATACTTCGCAAAATCTTTATTAAAATCTTGATATAACTCCCTCGTTGGATCATAAGAAACATTTAAAAGCTCAACTGTTTTTTTATCTCCACTTCCTTCAGAATTACTAGTGGATGTTGCCGAACCACACCCTGATAAAAGTACAACTGCTGATAATAAAACACCTGTACTTTTCATAAACGCTGTCTTACCCCACTTTTTCATCGTTAAGCCCCCTTAGTTTATACAATAGAAAAAGGCACACAATATATTCACAAATGTGAACATTGTGCGCCTTCAGTTTATCTGATTAGCTTCTAATGTATTGTATTCGATTTCTTTTCATTTTAATTCTGTAATTCATATGTGTCAACTTGGAATTTGGATTTTCTTACTAAACTAAAATATTGGCATACTTCGAGCCCAATGATTTTTCAAATCAGCAAATTCTTTTGGTAACTTACTATTTCCATTCCATTCTAATTTATATGCATTTACTAACACCGTAGCCATTGATTCACGGTTCATTACTCCATTTTGATTAAAATTACCGTTCTTATCATTTTCAGAGTTCATCCATAATTTCACAAATAAGATATTGCACTCGCCGTAAGCGTTAATCCCTTCTGTTCTATGTATATCTCCTCCTTGTTGGTCATATGAAGCTTTAAATATATGGCACCACAGCTTAATCAATGCACAAAAAAATGAGGCAACCACCTTCAAAGATGGTTGCCTCATTTTTACACTTGCATCGCTTTCTCTCTCAATGCTCTTCTTAACAACTTACCAGTCGTATTCTTCGGTAATTCTATTAAAAACTCAATGCTTTTCGGCACTTTATATTTCGCTAAATGTAACGTACAGTAATGCATTAGTTCTTCTTCTGTTACGTTCGTTTGTTTCAGAACGACGTAAGCTCGCACTGCTTCTCCTAAGTTTTCATCAGGAACACCGATTACAACAACTTCCGCTACTGATTCGTGCGTATATAATACTTCTTCTACTTCACGAGGGTATACGTTATAACCGCCAACTAAAACGATATCTTTTTTACGATCAACGATATAGAAGTAACCTTCTTCATCCATTTTCGCTAAGTCACCTGTATATAGCCAGCCGTCTTTCAATGTCGCAGCTGTATCTTCTGGTGCATTATAGTATCCTTTCATAACGTTAGGTCCACGAACGATTAATTCGCCGACTGCGCCGACAGGTACTTCTTCCCCAAGTTCATTTACAATTTTATTTTCTACATGCCAAATATTTGTGCCAATTGATCCTGGTTTACGGGGACGATCTAGCGGGTTGAAACAAGTAACTGGTGATGCCTCTGATAAACCGTATCCTTCTGAAACAATAACGTTAAAACGTTTTTCAAAGTTTTGCAGAAGAGCAACAGGCATCGATGCACCACCGGAAATACAAAGACGAAGCGTCTTCACATCTTCTGCGCTTGCTTCTTCAAATAAATATAAATAATTGTACATCGTCGGTACGCCAGCAAAAATCGTTGGTTCGTACGTGCGACAAATACGGAATACTTCTTTCGGACTAAATTTCGGTAACATTAAAATTGTTGCCCCGTTCACAATCGGTGCATTTACCGCAACTGTTAAACAGAACACATGGAACATTGGCAGTGCCGCAACGACGCGATCGTCAGCAGTAAATTGTAAATAAGACGCAACATCATTCGCATTACTATATAAATTTTTATGTGTTAACATAGCGCCTTTCGGTTTTCCAGTTGTACCTGAAGTGTATAGGATAACCGCTACATCCTCTTCATCTAGTTCAGGGCCTTCGTATTGTAAATCTCCAGCCCCCACAAAACTAGTAAACGTTTTCATTTTTTCGGTTTCTGTATGGTTAAAATCTGATGAGGTTTCGCATATGATGATGTTTTCTAATGAAGGAAGTCTTGTTGTAAGAGATTGTATAACAGGTAGAAGGACGTCGAGTACGATGATTGTTTTTACATCTCCATTTTGTAAAATGTAATGCATTTCGTCTGCTGTATAAATTGGATTAACTGGAATAACAGTTGCTCCAGCTTTCATTGTTCCGTATAAACCGACCAAAAAATGTGGTGAGTTCCCAACAACTAATGCGACATTGTCCCCTTTTCCAATGCCCATTTCTGCTAAATTGCTAGAAAACCTTGTGACCATTTTGTTTAATTGGTCATATGAGACCGACTGATCCATAAATATATAAGCCGGTTTATCCCCCTTCTTTTTTGCCGTTTCAGCCAAAGATTGAACGAGATTCACAAAAACCCCACCTTTATAAAATTTAGAATATTTAAAAATTCTAAATTAATTATATTAAAAGAAAATTAAAGTAGCAAGTGATATTCTATTAACTGCATATAGACAGATCACCTTCTCTTAGTTTACTTTGGAAAAATAAGGGGATTTTATTTGCAAGTAATTTATAACACTAGACCAAAAACCATTTTAGGATAATATGCACTCATCTTTTCTTTAAGCTTTTCAAGTTCCTCTTTATTTAAGTTCGTATACTCTCCATACAAATTCAAAACGTCCGCTCCATTTTCATGAAAATACACGGTAACATATAACGTCGGTAACCCTTTATTGTTTTCATCTATTGATAAGACGACATCTGGCGTTTTATTAACAGTGCTGAATGTTTCATTTCTTTTCCACTTCTTATTTTGAAACATGTCTTGTATATTATGTATCTTTCGTTTGTTATCTGTATGCGTAAAATATATAACATTATCCTCCGCTGGTTTTCCGATAGATAAAAGGGTACGACTTGAGGAAGTTTCACTGTTACACGCTGCAATCCCAATAACGAATCCGAGCAATATTACAATGTGTATGACCCTTTTCATATCGATCCGCCTCCTTTTCATATATATATTCCTTTATAAGAGGCAGATGTCCTGTAAGTATACATTTTGTGGTAAATGGAATTATATCGACAAAACTATAAAAAGAAAGAGGCTGCCTTTATGGCAGCCTCCCTCATTTTTAGAAGAATAAATGTAAGAAATCTTCTGTTGTAATGTTACCGAAGTAGCGTGCGATATCTACGCCTTCTAAAGCTGCAGTGAATGCATCTTTATCGAACTGAATGCCTGTTAGACGCTCTTCAATATCATGAACATCTAGTGAACCAAAGAAGTCGCCGTAAATTTTACATTCTGTTACTGTTCCTTTTTTCACTTCAAGACGAACATCAACTTGTCCAACTGGGAAGCGGTGTGAATGTTGTAAGTTGAACTTCGGTGATTTTCCGTAGTTCCAATCCCAATTTTGGTAACGTTCTTCAGAAAGTTTGTGGATCTCTTTCCAATCATTTTCTGTTAATTCGTACGTTGGGATTTCTGTTTCTCCTTCGAAAATTGTTTCTAGAAGAAGTTGTCTGAACTCTTCTGTCGTCATTTCTTCGTTTAGAAACTCTGTAATGTTCGCAACGCGGCTACGGATTGATTTAATTCCTTTTGATTGAATCTTATCCATTTTTACTTTTAATGCTGATACGACGTGATCGATTTCAGAGTCAAATAGTAACGTACCGTGACTGAACATACGACCTTTCGTTGAGAACTGCGCGTTACCTGAAATTTTTCTACCTTCAGCTAAAATGTCGTTACGACCACTTAGTTCTGCATTTACGCCTAATTTACCAAGCGCTTTCGTTACAGGCTCAGTAAATTTTTTGAAGTTGCTGAAACTGTCTCCATCATCTTTCGTAATAAAACTGAAGTTTAAGTTTCCTAAGTCATGATATACTGCGCCTCCGCCTGATAGACGACGAACGACATGAATACCTTTTTCTTTTACGTAATCTGCATTAATTTCTTCTACTGTGTTTTGGTTTTTACCAATGATAATCGAAGGCTCATTAATGTAGAACAGTAAATATGTTTCGTTAATATCTAAATTTTTCACACAATATTCTTCAATCGCTAAGTTTATTCTAGGATCTGTAATTCCTTTATTATCAATAAATAACATCGTATCACCTCATGAGTTCCATACGTATCCACTATGCGCTAGCGTAATATGGCCACTGAAAATTTGTTTTGCTTCTGTTACTAAATCAGATGGGTTGCCTGTATGCGGTAAGTGCGTTAATAAAAGTTCTTTTACATTCGCATCTTTTGCAATACTTGCTACTTCTGTACTATTCATATGCCCTGCTTTTGCAGCCTCTTGATGTGCATACATATTACACTCACAAATGAAAAGATCAGCATCTTTTGTGAATGGAATGAATTCAGGAATATAACTTGAATCAGCGCTGTATACTACAGCATCATCTCCAGCTGTAATACGCATCGCAAAGCATGTAACAGGATGAACAGTTTTTAAGAACGAAATCGAGAACGGTCCAACTTGAAGTGTTTCTTCTGGATTGTACGCGATTCCTTTCGTATGTGGTTCATGTGTTAAAGAATGGAATCCATTCTCGTCAAACGTATGACCGTATATTGGTAATTCCGGTAGTTGCCTTGTTGTCGCACTCGTAATTAATCTCGCATATTGCAATACCCCAATGTCCGCAACATGATCGTGATGATAGTGTGACAGTACAACTGCATCTATATGAGATGGTGTTATATATTTTTGAAGCTGTGCTAGTACACCACTACCACAGTCTACAAGTAAACGAAAACCATCGTGTTCAAACAAATACCCCGACGTTGCTTCTCCCGCTTCTGGAAAGCCGCCCCAAAAGCCGACAACAGTCATTTTCATATGTATCCATCCTTTCTAAAACCGAGTAGGAATGCAGTTTTTCTCCGTACTTGAGAAAGTTTTTTACTTACATCCTACATTGTTAACTATAATCCATTTCCTAAACTTTTTCATTAATTTTCAATTTTGTTATAAAACAGTTGTTGACTTTTATTTTTTGTACTAATACAATGATAGTGAGAAATGGAAATGGAGGGATTGACATGATCGATCAACCAATGGAGTTTTTCAGAAATTTACCGACGAAAACTTGTGCGCACTGTGGGAAAGAAATTGATGAGCAACACGAAGCATACCATAACAAATGTGACGATTGCGTTCACGAAGAATAGTAGTTTGTGAACATAAAAAAACCTAGCAGACATAGTCTACTAGGCTAATAACATCTTATCCTTCATCGTTGAACCTTTCACCAAGAGCTCCAGTTCAAACTCATACAATTCTTTTTTTCGATAATTTTTCGTATGGATTTTATCCATCATCAGGTCGACAACTTTTCGGGCCATTTCATCAATTGGCTGTTCAATTGTCGTAATACCTGGTTCTGTAATCTGCGATAATATTTGATTATCAAAACCGATAACAGCGAGATCATCTGGAATGCTCCAGTTATGGCGTTTCGCCTCTGAGATAATTCCAGCTGCTACCTCATCGCCTCCTGCCAAAATCGCGGTAGGATTTTTTTTGTCCTTTAATACTTCATGGAATATTCGTTTTCCATCTTCCCAAGAGAAAGCGTTTTCAAGAAAGTCAATCGCTTCTACTTGACGGCTCTTCTCAGTTATTGCACGTAAAAAGCCCATTTTTCGCTGCTGGCTAACGACTTTGGTTTCGTTACCACGGCAAAAAATAAGATTACGATATCCTTGATCTAACACATGCTTCGCAGCTATGTATGCTCCTTGCGCATGATCAAACTTCACTGTTGGAATATTTGCTTCCTCAATATATTCATTACACAACACGATTGGACCGTGCTGTAAGTATGGCTCTACATCTTCCCACGGATTTTCTAGTGAACATAGAATAATCCCATCTACTTGTTTCGTAGATAATAATTGTAAATACTCCATCTCTTTTTCCGGTAAATATCTTGTTTGACAAATAATCAGTTTATATTTATGTTCAGAAGCAGCAATCTCGATTGCTTCAATAAATCTACTGAAGAAAGGATTTGTAATCCTTGGAACTAGCACCGCAATTGTTTCCGTTTTTTGTTTACGAAGCCTTCTCGCCGCAGAATTAGGAACGAAGCCTAAATGCTTCATTGCTAATTGAACCCTTTTTTTCTTCTCATCTGAAACATATGGATGATTATTAATCACCCTAGAAACCGTTGTCCTTGATAACCCCGCTAATTTCGCCACGTCCTCTATAGTCGACACGAAATTCTCCCCCTTTGCATGAAAACGTTTTCTTAAATTTATTATATAGTATATTATTGGAAACTGCAATATCGGTTGTTATGATTTTACTATATTAATATTATACATAGGAAAAAGTCTGTTAATGCAGGGGCAATATACTACTTTTAGAAATTTACGTTATGTACATTCCTTTTCTTAATACCATATATCCTTTATTCAATATAAAACCCCATCAATACGTCATCTCCATATGATCCATCTTCATACTTTATTTGCTTTCTTTGTCTCCCTTCTTCTACAAAACCCATACGTTTGTACACTTTAATTGCCCGATCATTAACAGAAACTACACCTAAGCAAATTTTCTCTAAACCTTTCTGCCCTTTCGCCCAACTAATAAGAAATTCAATTAATTTCGTGCCGATGCCTTGATTACAATACGCCTCTTTAATCCCCATTCCCATTGTGCCTGCGTGTTGTAACCGTTCTAGTTCATATCGGTTGAAAATTAAAAATCCAACTACCTTCCCATCTACTTCATACACGATATAAAGATTACCTTTCTCATTACTTTTCCGTATCTTTTCTCTTTCTGCATTACTATCATTCGGTAACTTCTTTGGGGATACTATGAAAAATTTTGTAGTAGTTTCCGATAATATAATTTCTTTTCTAATATTCATAATTGCTTCTGCATCAGTCTCTTTTACTAACCGTATCATTGAATCACCTCGTACTTTTTCTTTTTAAAAATAATATTAAAACTATAAAACGTCCAATATGCAATATTACATATTGAGAATCTTTTTACTCTTGATACAATATTCATACATCAAAATAAAAGGAATGTATGCAATGAATCCAATATTAACAGCTGCAAAACAACTATTACATAAAGAAGAAAAGATTTTATCTACTTTAAAATGTTCACTTACTGGCTATATGATTACGCATAAAGTTCCATATCGTGGCATGTTACTTGCTACTAATAGAAGACTTCTCTTTTTTAGCCAATATAAAAACACATTCATTGCCGAATTTGATTATGAAAAAATATTATCCGTAGAAACGAAGAGAAGAATCTTTGACAAAAAAATAATATTTTACTATGAAGATGAATATATAACGCTTGGATACATTACAAGTTCGAATGTTGAAGCGTTCATAGACTTACTACAAAGAAACAGCAAGACTAGCACAGGCTTATAATCAGCGGGGATCCCCTCGCTGATTCATTATTTTAACTCCTCCCACTTCGTCCAAACTTCTCTCCCGTTTATACGGTACATACTATCCTCTCTATCCATAAACCTATGTACAATAAATTCACGTCTAATTGTACAAAAATCATCATGATATTGTTTTATAAATGTATTAATTTCTTTTTCTGTATATTGATTTTCAGCATTTAACTTGCTAACTAAATGCTCTAACAATACTAGTTTTTTCTTCTTTTGACCTGGAATCGATTTTAAACGATCCTCTTTATCGAAAAAGTTACGAATGGTCGTATCACGGAATTTCATTTCACTCTCGGTCATTTTTTATCCTCCATCGGTTTTTATACAATAAAATTTATCGTTTATCTTTACTATCCTTCTTCATTCTTTCACTTACAACATCCATAAAGTAATATCCACTAATTAGCACATAGTAAAATAAAAGTATCCCTAGTATATCTTTCATACTCGTATATTCTTTTTTCTGAAACAAGATAGGTGAAAGAGAGAAAACGAGAAAGAAGATTAATGGATATAAGATAAAATAGTAAGTAGGATTGCCTCTCATCATATCAACTCCTCTACCCTATGTTTCTCTGTAAATTGTTGTAATTCCTTTTCTTTCGTTTCTATAGCTTTTAGAAAGATTTGTAGATGAACCAAGGAAAAGATGCCCTCTATTAAAATAAAAAAGCACCAAAAAGGTGCTTTTTTTACGCTTCAACCGATTGATTTTCAGCAACATTTTTAAATTGTCGTTTGTGCATCAAAGTTAAGGAGGCGATTGTTCCAAGTGATAATACAACGATAAAGATCATGAGCATTCCTATGTTTTGCCACATGAAGTCAAAGTCTCCACTTGATACGACTGCTTTTAATCCTGATACAGAGTATGTCATCGGTAACCAAGCATGAAATGGTTGTAAAAACTTCGGAATCAACTCTAGTGGGAATGTTCCGGCACTTGTTGTAAGCTGAATAATTAATGTGATAATGGCGATGAAACGCCCTGCATCACCGAATGCTGTTACTAAACATTGAATTAATGCGATAAATGCTAAACTTGTAATGATGCTAAAGAGTATGAAGTATGGAATGCTTTGTACTTCTACACCTAATCCGAATAGTAATATGACATCTGCTACTATCGCTTGAATAATACCGACTGATAGTAACACGCCGAACTTACTAATAAACCAACTAAATCCTGATTTTGGAACGCCAACTGTATCACGTAATGGATATACAATTGATAATAGTAATGCCCCAACGAATAAACCGAGTGATAAGAAATACGGCGTAAATCCAGTTCCGTAGTTAGGAACTTCCGCCATTTTCTCTGTCTTCACTTTTACAGGACTTGCAAACATATCATACGTTTTATCTGTCCCTTTTACTTCCCCAGTTTTCTCTGCCCCTTCACCAAGTTTCTCAGCAAGTTCACCTGAACCATCGTTTACTTTCACTAGTCCATCAGTTACTTTTCCTGATCCGTCTGCTAGTTTATTTACGCCGTCGATTAGCTGGGTTGAGCCAGTTGATAATGTGCCTAAGCCTGTTGTTACTTGACCGGAGCCATCTGCTAATTGATTTACTCCACCTGCCATTTGATTTGCTCCTACAGATAATGTACCTAAACCGCCTGTTACTTTGCTTGAGCCATCCGCTAATTGATTTACTCCTGCAGATAATGTTCCTAAACCATCTGTTACTTTGCTTGAGCCATCTGCTAATTGATTTACTCCTGCAGATAATTGACCTAATCCAGCTGTTACTTTTCCAGAGCCGCTTTGTAATTGCGTTACTCCATCAATTAATTGAACTGATCCATCTTTTAATTTATCAGCACCTATTTTTGCATTATCTAATCCCTCACCAAATCCATGAAACTTACTAACAAATTCATTTTGTGCGTTCGTTAGTTTCTCAACACCACCTGCCAGAGCTTTCATCCCTGCTGGATTTGGTAATTTATTTTGCAACCCATTTGTTGTTTGATGTATTTCGCCCTTTAATTGTTTTACTTCTTCATTTAGTTTATTTGTTCCACCTGCTACTCCGGCAGCCTTTTGCTGAACTGTCGCTGTACTTTTTACAGCACTTGTTATGAACGGTTGTAACTGCTCTTGATATTCTTTTGGTAAACTTTCAATTTGCTTTTGTAAATTCGCTACATCTTGTGCTGCAGTTTTAGCATCTCCTGCTGTTGATTGCGTAAGTTCATTTAACTGATTTATATTCGCCCCAGCTCCATCTATTTTTTCATTTACTGTATTCAATATAGAAGGAACTTTCGACTGCATTTCCTCTAAGCCTGCAGCAGACTTTTGTACGTTACTATTTAAATCTTGCAATCCCTTTTGAATTTCTTGAGACCCTTTTTCTAATTGACTTCGCCCTTCAACAAGTTTTCCCATACCATTTGATAGATCAGTTGTTCCTGTTTTTAAATCACCGGATTTACTTACTAATTTGTTCAAACCACCGGTCACTTTCTCAGATCCATCACGCAATTCACCCGTTTTGCTATTTAACGTATTTAAACCTGCTGTTACTTTTCCGGAGCCATCTACTAATTTTCCGATACCTGCATTGCTATTTAATACATGTAAACCATCTGTTACTTTTCCTGATCCATCTACTAATTTCCCGATACCTATTTGCATTTCACCGTTTTTGCTATTTAACGTATTTAAACCTGCTGTCACTTTCCCAGATCCATCAAATAGTTTCCCAACTCCATCCTTCATCTCCCCAGATTTCCCTTGAAGTGTATGAAGGCCATCCGTCACTTTACTTGAACCATCATGCAGCTCACTTGATCCGTCGTGTAGTTTATTTGCTCCTTCCGCCCCATCTGCTAATCCTTTTGAGACGTCTTGAATGGAATCAAACATTTTCTCTGCATATGTTTTCGTTAACGTACTTGCTACTTCACCTTTAATTTTTTCAATGGCTGTTCCGCCAATTTGTGAAGATAAGAAGTTTAAACTTTCGTTTGGAATGTACTCTAAGTTTAATGGCTTTGGATTGTCTTTTAGTAACGTTGTAGCGTTACTTGAGAAGTCATCAGGAATACGAACTAACATGTAATACTTTCTACCTTCCATTCCTTTCTTCGCTTCTTTTTCACTTACGAACTCCCATTTAAAACTTTTATTATCTTTTAAATTATCAACGAGCCCTTTTCCGACCTCAATTGGTTTCCCATCAAATACTGCGCCTTTATCTAAATTGACTACTGCAACTGGTAAGTCATCTAACTGTTTATACGGATCCCAAAAGGCCCACAAAAACATCCCCGCATATAAAATCGGTACGAATAAAACCGCGATAATTGGAATTAATATTTTTTTACTTTTTATAATTTCCGTGAACTCTTTACGAAGTAACTGATTCCCTTTCATAATTTCTCCCCCTTTTATAAAATGACCAAAACGTTCATATGGTCATTTTCACCCAAACAAAAAGGCTATACTTGTTCATACATATGCCTTATCCCCGAATTTATTACTATGCAACTTTTTCTCATTTTGATTATAGTTTTTCTATATCCCCCCTTAACTCAAATATATGACCGCATTGTTCATTTGGTCATTTTTTATAAAATTAAAAGGATTATCTTAGTTTGACAATCCTTTTAGTAAATAAAGTTCAAATAACTCTGCAATTTTTTCTTTTTCTAGCGGTTCATGATTTTTTTCCCAATCAAAGATAAGCGATACGTATAGGCGAAGCATAATAAATGCTGTAATTTCTGGATCACATTTGCTAATTTCACCTTTTTCAATCGCAATCTTTAAATACGATTGAATAACAGAAACGATTTCCACATCAACTTGTTGCATAACTTCTTGTACTTCTTTCGTTCCCATATCGCGCTCTTCTTGAATTAATTTAATCATGAGCTGATGTTCTTTTCTAAATTCCAAGATGCTATATAATGCTCTATGTACATTTTCAAAAAATGAAACATCTGAACGAATTGCACTTTCTGCAACTTGCTTCATTTCTGTAATTAAATTAGAAATAATTTCACCAAATAGCTCTTCTTTATTTTTGAAAAAAGTATAAATCGTTCCTTTTCCTACATTCGCTAACTTCGCTACTTGATCCATCGTTGTTGCTTTATAACCGAACGCTGAAAAAGACTTTGTTGCAGCTTCAATAATAGAACGTTTTCGATCTATCGCCACATTGTCACCTCCAAAAATGACCAATTGGATAATATAGTCAATCAGTACATCTTTGATATTACCACACGCTTACATTCTATACAAGTTCTCTTTTTATTATTTCCAGTATAAAAGATTTCAGTCAAGTTATATCATACTGTCCATAGTGTATCAAAAAGTATACTTGTATGGAAAGCTAGAATATATTCATAATAATTGCTGGCTAGATCCCACTAGAAATTTAATAAAATAGACAGTGTTCTTAAAACTAAAAGTTTAAGAACACTGCCTTTTATTTTGACATAGAAAGTAATATTTTCTCCATTTCTTTCTTAGTTAGCTCATCATCGATTATCTCTTCGTATATCTTTGTATCTCTTGTAAAAATATCATTCACTATGACAATTTGATACTCACTATTCTTACCTTGTGCTGGTACAAACATTTTAAGGCCTCTTAACTTCCCCTCTCCATGAGAAGATTTATTATATACCATTCCTTTCCCATCTAAACTATAACTTTCTAGATTCTCTACTCCAGGCATCATATAGTGTAGCGGATCCTTACCACCATTAACATTACCATCCATATACATCCTTGACTGGTAAATTGTAAAACCATATTTTCCTTTTGTATATTCTGATTTAATAACTAATTCTACATCTCTTCCAAAATATGAGTCTGCCCATTCTCTCTTTAATTCATAACCTTCAGGTATATAAGTCGGCTGCTTAATTTGATACGGTACATGTTCTTTCGCTTCTTCTATAGTATATGTTAAAGACTTCTCCAGCTTATCTCCAAGCGGTTTTAATGTCTTCTCAATAGTAGCTAGTCTTTCTTGATCAGCTTTCTTCAAGCGTTCAGGTTTATATTCCTTTGTATCTCCATCATAATTCTCAGGCACATTTTTCTTAACCATTGCTTTTTTATGAATTTCTTGCGCTTCCTTAAATAATCGAACATACTGCTCAAATTCTTCTTTTGTAAAATTCTTTTCTGCCAAATACAAAAAATCTGTATTCTTTTTATATGACGTTATTGACATCCCCCATTCTCTACTTGCATTCTCCGGTGTACCTAATACTGTTTCTATCGCTTTTTCAAATGCCGCTTTAGATTGCTTTTTTTCTACAACTTTTTCTTTCTGTCTTTCATCTCCCTCAGTTATCCTTGCATTTAATAAAAATCCGCCCGCTATAGCTGCTATAGCAATCACTCCGAGTAAAGAAAGACGATACGATTTCTTTTGAAACTTTTTAATCATAACGATTCTCCTTTTTAGTGTTCGTTTATTTCTACTTAAATTTGCTAGGCTTGGTACTTGATAGGAATAGTGTTCTAAGAGGGTAAGAATTGTATGACCGTATGCAATTTGCTCCTCTTTATCTATAAAAGTAAGTGCATATGCATCACAGGCTAATTCTTGATCTTCTCGCATACAAAAATAGGCGTACCAAAGAATCGGATTGAACCAATTTAATAGGATTAAACTGTACATAATCCAATTTACAGCTACATCATTTCTCTTAATATGAGCTAACTCATGGTAAAAAACATATTGTAATTGTTGCTCATTTAATATTTTCATATGTTTTTTTGATAGTAATACTTTTGGGCGGAAGAAACTAAACACAGTTGGACTTGCAATCTTTCCCGCTAGACGTAACGAAACTGCCTTCTTCATTTTCATAGATTGCTTACAGCGATTAAACACTGTAGCGACCTGTTCATCCGTAATATCCGGTTGTTTCTTTATGTAAGAATATAAACGTCTATTTGTAAGAAACGTGATGGCTGCTAATACGATTACCCCAGCTAGCCAAACATACAAAGCAACTTTGTATAAAGACAATGTAGTCTGTTGTTCCGAACTCGCGTTTACTTCAGGTTCACTATTTTTTGTCACAGTTTCAGAATTTGATTCCAATTCCACTTTTCGGTCGCTTTCTATGTTCACTATATTCTCAGTAGACGGCATATTTTTTGGAATAACTTCCGATACGCTAGAACTATAAGAAAGTAATGAGTAAATGCTATACGAGCTATCTGGCGACCACGGTAAAAGGAGTCTTATCATTAATACGATCCACAGCATATATTGCCATCGGGGGGGTAATTTATTTCTAAATAGAACTTTTATACATAAAATAAATCCAACTAATATGCTGGCCATAAGTGACGTTTCTATAAGCCAATCAAAAAAATGAGGAAGGTATACATTTATAAGCGTGTTTATCATTTTTATCGATCCTTCCTCTTATTCTCCTCTGTCTTCTCATCTAAAATGCGTTTCAGTTCATTAATATCTTCTGAAGACAATTTTTCCTCTTTTAAAAAATTAACAAGTAACGGTTTAAACGCTGCACCGCAAAAACGCTTTAGTAAAGATTTCGTTTCCACTTGCAAATAATTATCTTGTGATACTAACGGATAATAAGCGTACATACGCCCTTTATCTTGATGGTAAGAAACGGCTTCCTTTTGTACTAATCGATTAATTAATGTGCGGATTGTTTTCGGTTTCCAGTCCATTGCATCTTCCAGTTCTTCTATAATTTCATTCGCTGTTTGCGGAGAACTCGACCAAAGTACTTTCATAATTTCTAATTCCGCTTCAGATATTTTAGGTAATTGATTTGTCATCGTATGTTTCACTCCTAAGTATTACATTTGTAATCTATAATTAAGATTACAAATGTAATACTTAATTGTCAACCATATTTCAGAAAAATTAATTTCAGCTAACCTTACTTCACAACGACAAAATTCCTCTTTTTCAAATAATCAAATAAAAAAACAAGAAAATCTTTACAATTAATAGTAATATAGAAAATAGACAAGTTTATCAAAACAGTGGAGGCTTTTTCAGTCATGATGCGTGCACTTCGTTTAAATATAAAGCAAGCTTTTTGTAATCGTGTTTCTTTAATTATTATGTTTAGTGGACTAGCTCTTATTTTTATTTATCATTATTATTATGTAATTCGTTACATTGGGGATGGAACGGATGCCTTTGTAACAACAGCTGTTAAATGGATTGGATTTCGCGACAATGAAATGGATGTTTATTTATTATTAATGCCCGTTATTGCTAGTTTCCCCTTTAGTACAAGTTACAATTCGGATAAATCAGATGGTTTTAAACCGTTTGTAAGTAAAGGGATTTCTTTGTTCCCTTATTCAGTAACGAAATATATCGTTACATTCTTTTGTGGCGGATTTCTTTATACATTTCCATTCATCTTATCGTTATTATTTTGCAAATTAACCATTCCAGACGGAGAACCGACTGCTGGTTCAGGCATTATAAATGATAATGGGATGTTTGCAAACTTATATTACGAATCTCCCCTCACTTACATTGCTGTATATATCGGAATTAATTTTTTATTTGCAGGTTTAATGGCCCTTTTAGGACTTGCAGCATCTGCGTGGTCACAAAAGGACTATATGGCGATTCTTTTCCCATTTGCAGTTGCCTCCATTCCTTACGTCCTGCTAAATACGATATTCCCTACAATAGGCGGAGCGCCTTTTCATTTATATGACCCAAAACAACCGTTGCATGGCATGTCTCCGTATATTTTAACGATGCAATGCACTATCTTCCTTCTCGTTAGCTTAATCATGTATATACAAGGAGTAAAACGTGATAGAAAAAAATATAGAAGAAGGTTGCAAAGAAGAGAGCGGTGTAGAAAAGCGTTTCAAACAATTTCAGACTAAATAATCAAACGAATAAGAGCGTAATTCCCTAAGTTAACATAGAGAATTACGCTCTTATTATCATTACATATAATCATCCTCCCCTTTACGGTGTACCTGCCAATCCCCATAAGATAACGAACACCGCAAAATAAATTGCTTTAATACCTACCACTGAACATAATAAAATAATTGCATATTTACTTAATTCTCTTCTTGCACCTATTAAAGTAAAAATAACCGCCAAACTAAATGTTATATAAGAAGCTGCTGTATTAATTAAGTTATACGTAATATCTAGATTGCTTGTAAGTCCTGTTATATCAGCTACAAACTGAAGCATGACGATCGTACTAAAAAAAATTGCAAGCTGATTCATTAACTTTCCATTTATTTGTAACTGCATTGTTGTCCCCCTTAAAAAACTAAATATTCAATTAATTTTATCATTAGATTACAAAAAAAGGAATCATCTCTTTATACTATTCTATAACAATGAAAAAAAAGGAACGCTTAGTCACCTAAGCGTTCCTTTCTTTAAGAAGCTTTCTTCAAATCAATTTGAGCAAGTACTGGGTCATGGTCGCTTACACGTCCGTGCTCTTTCATTATGTTTGAGTTTAAGTGCACTGGATCTACAATTGTGTGCGATGCGATGTTGTTTGTTACTAAAATATGATCTAACACTTGTGCATTTCCTTCGTGAATGTAAGTGTAACGATTCTCTTTCGGCACTGTGTTTAACATATCTTTTAAGATTGTTCCCTCTAGTGCTTTTAGTGGTTTAGAGAACTCGAAATCGTTCATATCACCTAACACGACAACTGGTGCATTCGTATTCTTTTTCTGAATTCCTTGCACGAAATGATTTACTTCTTGTGCTAACTGAATTCGTTTGTCTTCACTTTTTAATACGAGCGGCTGCACTTTTCCAAATGGCGTTGCATCTCCTAGTTTTGAGTTTAAGTGATTTGCAACGACAACAATGTTTTGTCCTTGGAACGTAAATTCTGCCGCTAACGGTTTACGGGTACTTTCAAATAATGGATTTTCGTCTCCAATACGAACAACATTTTTATCAAGTAACTTTGGTACCGTCGCTAATTTCACGCGTGATGGATTATAGAAGAAGCCGACGCGAATATTCGCTCCTGGTGCTCCTCCGTCTTGATTATTGTTTGGAGCGATTTCTACATACTCGTACTTCGGTCCACGAATTTCTAGGACTGCATCAATGATACGTTTTGCGCTTAATGACGCATCTGTTGTACCGTCATTAATTGATCCGTTATTATCTTGCATTTCCTCTACACCGATAATATCTGGCATTTTTAAGTTGTATTTAATAGAATACGCTAACGCTTTTACCTTTTCATCTGTTGTTTCTTTTTTATTCGCTGAGAAGTTTTCAATGTTATATGTAGCAACCGTTAACTTATCAAGACGTGGCTGAATATTTGCGCCTACTTGCTTAAATCCACCATCCACTACAGCTGGCAGTTCTGTTATTGGCGAAATACGGAAAGAACCGTAATCATATCCTACTACCCCTGTTATATCTCCAGTGAAAGTATCTCCTACTTTTGCTACATAATCGCGAGGTACTTTTACAGAAAGACGCTCTGGGTTTAATTGATTTTCATCTAATAGAGGTGTCCCATATTGTGTTACTATTTTATCTCCACCATTTTTTACTGTTACATATAAATTCCCGTTTTTCTGAGGTGTAATAATTTTTGGTGTTGGCATCGTAACACGCATACCTTCTATACTTTCATAGAAGTCGATTGCATCTTCATTTGGATCAAATAAACCAAATGCATCATTATCAATAATCTGGTCCGGGATTTTCACACCGTTTTCTCCAAGTACAATCGGTGCTGGTAAAGTTTGATTTTTTGCGATTACAGCAACGCGACTCGCCTTAATTTCTGTCGTCGTTAAGTCTGTTTCAAATCGCTCTGCATATCCTGGTCCAACATATTCTTCTACTACTCCATCAACTTGAATAAGATCTCCTACTGCTACATTCGCATCTTTTTTATATACGTAAATACCTTCTGAAGTAGCTGGATCATTATCCGGCTGATTATCTTCTATATAAAAGCCGTTTTTATCAAGCGCTGTGACAACGCCTTCCACATTGTTTACTTTCTTCCCGTTGTAAGGAGAAATATGTGATTTTCCTTGAATGTCATGAATACGAACCTGTTCATTATTTACGATAATAAATGAAAATGTCGAAATTGCTGAAGAAGTAAGCCCTTCTTTTTCCGCGATTGCTTTCACTACACTATTTTCATTCATTACAATTTGTCCATTATAACGAACACTTTTATTAGTAGGATTAGAGCCATCTAACGTATAGTAGATTGTTGCCCCTTCTGTATTCGTCGTTAATGTTACCGCTGTTCCTTTAGCAACTTCTCCGCCGTTCGGTGAAGCTACTACGTCGCTAACACGGTTTTGTCCTTCACCTTGAAACTTATAAGCTGTTACTGATTTTAGACCTGGGTTACTAAAATATAATTCAAGAGTCCCAGTCAAACTAACTTTCTTCCCGATATTTTCAGGGTGATCTTTTACATTCACTGCCGTTCTCACATCACCTTTTGGCAACTGAACGGGCATGATTTTGTCTGGATTCGTTTCGTTTGGCGAATCTGCAATTGCTACGTTTGTATCATCAAACTTAGCTGGATCCTTCGTATATTTAGAAGAACTTTGCGTATATCCGACAATATAGCCTTCCACAATCCCCTTCGTTTTCCCTTGCTGCTTAAATACTTGAATTGCTTTTTCTACTGACATAGAAGCAGTTTCTTCTGCTTGCGCTAAAGTTCCAGTAAATGAAAGCAATAGCAAGAATGATAAAAAGACACTTAACAATTTCTTCACAGCCATTTTCCTCTCCCTATTTCATATTTTCTCAGCATTTCTATCATAACAAATGATTCGTTATATAGAACTATATTTCGACAAATTTTACAAAAAATTAATCTCAGCTATAAGTTTAAAACAAAAAATTACTTACGTTAAAAACAGGTGGAATATGGACAGTACAAACACCTATTTTCCAATAAAAAACTCCTACTTCATTAGTGAAGTAGGAGTTTTTTATACATTTAAAGCTTCTCGTTCACATTCTACTATTTTTTCAATATGTGCCAGCACACGTTTCGCTGCCAACTCACCTTGATTAATACAATCTGGAAGTCCAGCACCAGCATAGGAGCTACCTGCCAAGTATATACCAGGCAACTCTTTCTCCATAAATGTTGTGAGCTTTTTCATTCGCTCGTTATGGCCTACTGTATATTGAGGCATCGCTTCTTTCCAGCGGCTTACGATTGTAAACTCTGGATCCTCTGTAATATCCATCGTCTTTCTTAAATCTTCTAGTACAAGCTGAACGAGTTCTTCTTCAGTTTGTTCTACAACCGCTTCATCACCAGCACGTCCAACGTAACAGCGAAGGAGTGTTTTTCCTTCTGGCGTTGTATGTGGCCATTTTTTATGCGTCCACGTACATGCTGTAATCGTGTAATCGCTATTTCGTGATACGACAAATCCTGTACCATTAATATCGCGCTGGATTGCGGACTTTTGGAAAGCAAGTGCGACATTGGCAACGGATGTGGATGGAATATTACGGAAGAAACGAAACTGCTTGTACTGAGCAAACATGGACGGCAATACTTTATGCGAAGTTGCCACTACGATGGCGTCCGCTTCTATTTCTTTTCCGTTACTAAGAGTAATCGTATAACCATCACCCTGTTTTGCAATTTTTTCAATGCGAGTTCCCTTTATTATCGTACCTTCATGCATCTTTGCTTCGAGAGATTTTACGATAGATTCTAAACCTGTTTTCACTGTTTGGAACATTCCCTTTTTCGGTTCAGCTTTCTCTTCTTTCGGAGCGAGCGTACGCATACCGAGTGAAATACTGCGATGTTTCTGCTCAATTTGATACATTTGCGGGAATGTTGACATTAAGCTCATTTCATCAATATCCCCTGCATAAATACCCGATAGTAACGGTTCTATTAAGTTTTCAACCACTTCGTTTCCAAGACGATGTCTGAAAAATTGTCCGAGTGATTGGTCAGATACTGGCTTTGACCTCGGCATTAATAGATCAAAGCCAGCTCTTAGTTTACCAATTGGGGAGAACAGCCCGGAAAATAGAAACGGCGTAATTTGCGTTGGAATTCCCATCACTGATCCATTCGGCATTTTATGTAACCGATTGTTTACAAGGATAAATGATTGACCGGCTTGATTATTTACAAGTTCATCGCCGAGACCTAATTCTTTCACTAATCTAGCTGCACTTTCTTTTCGTGCTAAGAAAGAATCCGGTCCGCGCTCAATTGTAAATCCATCTTTTCGAACGGTTTGAATTTTTCCGCCAAGTTTACCCGATGCTTCTATAAGTAATGTATCAATCGGCAAGTTTTTTTCATGAATATTTTTTTGTAAGTTATACATTGCTGTTAATCCAGTGATGCCTCCGCCGACGATCACAACTTTTTTCCTCAAGCAGGCTCCCCCTTTCTTCTTACAGTACAGATTCTTTTTTCTTTAATACAACATCTGTTAAACAATCAATAAATGCGTCCGATGCATTTGGCATTTCTGGACGATAATATTTCGCACCAATTTCATCCGTTACAACTTTACACTCAAAGTCGTTGTCATATAAAACTTCTAAATGTTCCGCAACAAATCCAACTGGTGCATATACGAATGAAGTATAACCGTGCTTTTCATTTAGTTCTCTCGTTAAATCTTGTACATCTGGACCAATCCAAGGATCTGGTGTGTTTCCTGCACTTTGCCAGCCTACTGCATAGTTTGCTACTTCAGCTCCGCGCGCGATATAGTCCGCTGTTTCATTTAATTGATCTGGATATGGATCGCCCATTGCAATAATTTTCTCTGGTAAGCTATGTGCAGATACGATTAATACTGCTTTTTCACGCTCTGCATCTGACATACCGTTATATATACCCTTCACTGCATCGACCCAGTACTGGATGAATTTCGGCTCTTTATACCAGCTATCAATGCCATGAATTGTTAAGTTTCCAAGTTTCTCAGCTTCTTCTTGTGCTCGTCCAACGTATGATTTCACGCTAAACGTAGAATAGTGAGGTGCAAGAACAAGTGCGATTGCATCTTGTATTCCGTCGTTATGCATATCTTTCACCGCATCTTCAATAAACGGTTCAATATGTTTTAAGCCAAGATACATATGGTACTCTACTTCATCTTGTACTTCATTTAAACGCTTCTCTAACTTCTTAGCTTGCTCTAATGTAATAGTAGCTAAAGGAGAAATACCACCAATTGCACGGTAACGCTCTGTTAAATCTTCCAGCATTTCAGGACTTGGCTTTCTTCCTCTACGAATATGTGTATAGTAACGTTCAATATCTTCTTCTTTATATGGCGTTCCGTATGCCATTACAAGCAAACCAATTTTCTTTTTCATACAGCAATTCTCCTTTACTTCGCTAACTGCCCTTTAGAGTATTCATGAATAAATGTAGTTAAACGTTTTAATGTATCCGGATTTACTTCTGGGAATACACCGTGACCTAAGTTAAAGATATAACCCGGCTGTTTCATCCCTTGATCTAAAATACCTTTTACATGTTCTTCAATAACAGACCATGGTGCAAGTAAGAATGAAGGGTCCATATTACCTTGTACCGCCTTATGAACGCCACGTGCACGTGCTTCTTCAATCGGTAAGCGCCAGTCTAAGCCGACTACATCAAGCGGTAAGTCGTGCCACTCATTCACTAAGTGTGCAGCTCCTACGCCGTGCATAATCATCGGTACACCCATCTTACGAACTTCTGCAAAAATACGCTCCATTGCTGGTTTAATAAATACGCGATAATCTGCTACATTTACTGTTCCAACCCAAGAATCGAAAATTTGAACTGCTTTTGCTCCTGCTTTAATTTGCGCTTTTAAATATGTAATAACCATATCTGCTAGTTTATCCATTAAAGCGAACCAAGCTTTTGGCTCTGCATACATGAACGCTTTCGTATTATGGTAGTTACGAGATGGACCGCCTTCAATCATATAGCTCGCTAATGTAAATGGAGCTCCTGAAAAACCGATTAACGGTACGTCTAACATTTCTGTCGTTAATAAACGAATTGTATCTAGTATGTACGGTACGTCATCTTCTGGATTGATTTCCCCTAGTTTTTCTACGTCTTGTAAAGAACGGATTGGATTATCGATAACTGGGCCAATACCTGATTTAATTTCTACGTCCACACCAATTGCAGGTAGTGGTGACATAATATCTTTATAAAGAATTGCTGCATCTACGTTATATTGATCAACCGGCAATTTTGTAACGTAAGCACATAACTCTGGATTGTGTGTAATTTCAAATAAAGAATACTTTTCTTTAATCTTTCTATATTCCGGCTGTGAACGACCTGCTTGACGCATATACCATGCTGGTACATAATCGGTACGTTCCCCCCTACATGCTTTTAAAAATGTCTCATTTATAGTTCTTACCAAGACCCTTGCTCCCTTCCTTACCAATGCTTCGAATACGTTCGATATTTATCTTTTTTTACTATACAGCTTGTAAAAACAAAATGCATAATATTATGTACGTTGTTCATTAAATTGACACAAACACTCTTAAAAACGCTTACTATTTTCACAACATTCTTATTATAACACAGAGAAAAACTATGGTTTAGCTACTTTCGACTTTTCTCCTTCACGATTCGTTTGTGTATTATATGGTACAACGTAAAAGCTCGGTTTTGAAAATATGTTAACGAACTTTTCCTCATATTCTCCAGCACCGTTTACAGTGCTAACATGCGTATGAATTCCATTCTCCACTCTATAGATTCGGTACATAATTCTGTTATCTGGAAGTGGCGTCCAGCTTAATTTTGCTTTAAATAAACCGAAAGGGCTAAATGATAGTTTCATTTTTACATCTTCAATTCTTCGCAGCCGAATCGGAGCACCGATTGTTTCCACACCTTCAGGCTTCATAAACTTCTCTTTATGCTCTACATTAGCCTTCGTTAAAATTTTCTTAAATAATTTTGTCGCAGATGCACTTTCTCCTTGCAACTGATGCTCCTTATCCGTGCGGTCATAACCAATCCAAACAGCGCCTACTAAGTTCGGTGTATAGCCGACGAACCACATATCTCTTGCTCCCTTATCGTCATTTGGCAATGAAGTTGTACCTGTTTTCCCAGCTAACGCACCGTTATATACACCAACTCTCGCTGTTCCTTCCTTCACAACTCCTTCTAACATTTTCGTCATATACCATGCTGTCTGCTTCGAGAAGATTTTCGTCTCTACTTTTGGAGATTCCCCAATGACTGCACCGTGTCTATTTAATACTTTATCAATAACGTGTGGCTCGATAATATTTCCATTTGCTAAAAATGAACGATACATTTTTACAAGATCAAATGTTGAAACGCCATTTTTCAATCCGCCAAGCGCTGTACTTAAACCAGCATCTGCAATATGGACATTTCCTTTTTCTAAATACTGCTTTCCTTCTTCTACCCCTAACTCATTTAATAAAGAAACTGCTGGTACGTTTGCCGACTCTAAAATCGCATCATACATCGTCATTTCTTTTGAATACTCATGATTATAATTTCGAGGTTCATACCCTTCAAAAGAATTTCTTTCATTTGTTAATAAAGAATACGGATTATACTTTTTCGTTTCTAGTGCTGGTGCATAAACGATAAGTGGTTTTAAAATAGATCCAGGCTGCCTTTTGGCAAAAACACGATTAAATCCTCTCGGGACGTACTTTCTTCCCCCAATCGCCGCTTTAATCCCTCCCGTACGATTATCCATTAATAAAAATGCACCTTGCGCCCCCTCTTCTTTCCCAGGGAAATTCCTTACATCTTGAAACTGGTTATATGCTACCTTTTGAATCTTTTCATCCATAGGTACGACAAACGTATATCCTCCGCGAAGTACTTCTTGATGAGACAATCCATATAAACGAGCGGCTTCATCTATGACCATATCAATATACGGCATATATGCAAGCTCATTCTCATCTAAGTTTTTATAAAGAGCAATTGTCTTTCCTTGATAGCGAACGCTTTCTTCGGCAGTCAAATAGCCTTGTTTATGCATAAGTGACAACACGAGATCGCGGCGTTCCTTACTCTTCTCTGCAGAGTAGTACGGTGAATATCCGTTTGGTGACTTCGGAAGGCCTGCAAGCATTGCCCCTTCCTCTACCGTTAAATCCTCAACATTTTTATTAAAATACAATTTTGCTGCCGCTTGAATACCGTAAGCCCCATGACCAAAATAAATATGATTCATATACATTTCAAGAATTTGTTGCTTCGTATATTTTTGCTCTAATTGAAGAGAAATTGCGACTTCCTTCAATTTGCGCGTAAATGTTTTTTCACGAGTTAAAAAGACATTTTTAGCGAGTTGCTGCGTAATGGTACTACCGCCCTCTACCTTTTCTCCAGCTAATGTATCTTTATAAAGAGCCCGGAATATAGACGGATAATCAATTCCTTGATGCTCATAAAAACGAGAATCTTCCACCGCAACAAACGCCTGTTGCACATACTTCGGAATTTGCTCGATCGGTACGAGGTCTCTATTTTCTACGTATAATTTCGTAATTTCTTTCCCTTTCTGGTCAACGATACGTGATGAAGAGTGGAAAACGAGCTGCTTTTCATCCATCATATAGCCACCAGCTAACACGATAAGTTTATAGAGTACAATCGCTACTACGAACGTTGCGACGCCGCCTAATAAAGTCCACTTTACTTTCTTCATACATCGTCCTTCTTTCCAAATGATGGTACATTTATTATTTGAAAAAGAAGTATCTTTATGTATATAATCTTCGAAGTTTTTTAAGAGAGTTGATATAATAGAAACAAACTATTAAGGGGGCATTAAAATGAAGGCGATTATTTCATACGAAACACCTCTAGAACAAGCACATTTCACTGCAAAAAATGATGAAAAAAATATGTTTTATAAAGAAAATACAGAAGCATCTGTAGAAGGTTCACTTCAGTATGACGTACTAGATGCTGTCGGCGAATTTAAAGGACAACCTGGCTATATCGTTTGTAACAACATTTCTGTCACAGACGAAGGTCGCCCAGTATTTGAAAACCGCTTTAAAAACCGCGCAGGCCTTATTGAAAACGAACCAGGATTCCAAGCGATCCGTGTTTTACGCCCATTAAGTAACGATACATATGTCATCTTAACGATGTGGGAAACAGAGCAAAACTTTAAAGACTGGACAGAATCACGTTCATTCGAAAATGCTCATAAAAAACGTCCCACACAAGCAGAAGGACAAGCTCCAGCGCATCCACATGCGGAACAGCAAAAGAGTATTTTCTCCCGTCCTTCTTTTGTGACTACTTTTGATGTGTTAGTTTAATTAAAAAGTAATACAACACTAGCAGTACGTGAAATTATATTAACGATTTTTCGAATATATCTATCACATCTTGAAATATATCAACGATTCGACTAAAGATATCCATTTAATAACAAAAAGGAAACACCATTACACACCGGTGTTTCCTTTTTCTTTGTACCAATTATATATACTAAGTGAATCTTTTTTTCTCATATGCTTTACTTCATAACCGCGCCCGGCTACCGCTACAAGAGTTGTACATAATTCATCTTTTCTTTGAAAATACGATTGATCATAACCTACTACTTGAACATGTCTTCTTCGCATTATTCCTGTATATTTCGAAAAATTACGATATACAACCGTTAGTTGATTTTCTCTTAATTCATAACCGCCACTTTTATATCTAGCATACGCAAGTAACGAAAACACGATAAATAACGGTAAAATAACAAACAACGCAATATATTGTTTAAAATATATACTCACGCTGGCAATTAGAACTGTGAGTATGATACTTATTGACCAGCCCATAATGAAATAACGATGCAACGCTGTTTTTGGTAAGTGAACGATCTCCGCTTCGATTTCATAAGGTAACTCTAAATATGTGAGCAGGTGCTGTACATCTTTTTTCTTCATAAATGGATGCAACATTACTTCGTTACTTGCTGCTCCAATACTTTGAATTGCTTCCACTTCAACAGCACAATAACCAAACGGCTGGCGAAGCATACCTTCTTTTACAGTAATCGCTTGAATGCGGTGCAATTTTAAGACAAACTCTTTCTTTTCAAATAATCCTTGAACGATACGAATCTCTTCCCCTTTTCGCTCAATTTTAAAGTTTGCATATTTCAACACATATCCAGCCGTGGAAATAATCCATGAAATTACCATTAAAATTAATGCAATTACAATTAGTTTATAAACACCGTTTCCCATCACATACGCTTCTACTTTACTTGTGAATCCTTCAGGAAGAACAAAATCAAACTTTGTGTAAAGAAGTACTAGTCCAGAGAACACTAGTCCGAACCGACCAGATGTAATCGCTGCGGCTAAAACCTCTTTCGTTGTTAACTGATAAACCGTCTTGCTCTCTTCCTCTTCTATTTCTTCTTTTACAGTAGTTTCTTTCTTATGTAATAAAGAGATTAAATGTTTTGCCTCGTCTTCTTTAATACCAGCCAACATCACTTCTGGCTCACTACCGCCGCCTGCTACTTCTATATTTAGCTTCATAAGTCCGAGCATTTGATAAATGGCGTTAGAAGATGTACTAATATTTTGTACACGCTCTTTATTTAAATAGCTTTCCTTCTTTACAAAAACACCGTGCTTTATATGTAAAATATTATTCTCAATCCAGTACACTTTAAAATACCATTTAATTGCTGAAAAAATAGCCATGATGAATAAAACAACCAGAAGGAAAAGATAAAATAAATACCAAGGTTCCACTTGTTCATCAGGTTTAAATAAAACAAGAATAATAAGTGGCAACAAACTCGCAACCCTAATACCTAACAATATCGTGATCGGATGTTGCCTCCTATACATCCTCATCACTCACTTTCGCAAGTTCTCCAATTTGTCTTTTCAGCTGTTCTGCTTCTTCTTTCGTTAAACCTGGGATACTATGAGAAGTTGCGGCTGTTGAAATGTGTAATTCTGCTAAATTATACTTTCTCATAATCGGCCCTTGCTCAATCGTTACGTGCTGCACACGGATCATCGGAATAAGTACGCGTTCTACAACGAACATTCCCTTTTGAATCTCAATCTCTTCTTCATTTAATCTGTAACTATAATAGCGCTGACGTAAATTTGGAAACACAAAATAATCAAGTGGAATAAATGTAATGGCTCCTGTTACTAATAGTCCAAACAACCACCCCCACCAATTAAAGTTAATCATGAAAAAGAAATATGCAATTACGACTGTTAGTATAACTGCCGCCCCAATTAAAGCGTGCATCCTCCACACTTTCAGCATATTAGAATGAATCTCCCTTTCTAACGGCTGCATCTCATCACTCCAATTCTATGAATTTATTACTTATATATTATCAAAAAATAAGGTTTTATATACATTTTTGTAAATTTATAGTCAAATAAAAATAGTTGAATCAAAAGCATATTAAAGAAAAACATACCCAATTTTGAAAATTATATATTATAAATATGAATTATATTGAACTAAAATAAACCTTACATGATTCATGCAAGGTTTATCGTTTTATACACAATATATTTCATCATTGTTGAGATATACTAGCATCGCTTTCAATTCGCTTTTCTTTTTGGCTCAGTTTTTTATCTTTAGATTTTTTTAATGTTAAAGTCATGCCAATAAAAATAAAAAGAATTCCTGTTATTTGCATTAAAGTTGGACGGAATCCAGTAAGTACAGTATCTAATAATATTGCCACTGCCGGATCTAAAAAAACTAATATTGAGATTGTTTTTGTAGATAAATGGCGTAAACTATCAAAAAACAGATAATATACTATCCCTGTGTGAATAAAACCAGTAGCTATAATATATGTCCAATTACTTTGAGTGAGGCCACTAAAAGCATCTAAATCTATAAATGGTATTAAAAGAAATATCCCCAAGAATGTTTGTAAAAATGTCATTGCATACGCACTCATTTTGTTAATCCCTTTACCAAATAAAGTTGTAAATGCATAAAAGAGAGCTGCAAGAAATCCCCATATCATACCTGAAGACATTAATGAACCGAAAGAGAAGCTTCCATCGATACCAGCAATTAATAAAGCTCCCACAAAACACACAACTATTGAAATGATAGATATTAATGTTAATTTTTCTTTAAAGACGATACTTCCAATTAACAGTACAATTACTGGTGCAAGATGATAAACTGAGATAGCAATTGTAACTGACATATTTTCAAAGGCTTTAAATAAGAAAACCCAATTAAATACTAAGAAAAAGCCACATATTAAAACTTGAATAACTTCTTTTCGTTCCCATTTATCTTGTTTATATTGCCCTGTAAGCAACCAGCATACACTTAAAAATATTGTCGCAAAAATACACCTTACAAACACTAATTCAAACGAAGGTAAGTTTGTTTGAACAGAAAAAAATCCAACTGATCCAAAGATAACCATTGATGCTATCATCTTTAAGGCCGGTACCGTTTTCTCTTGCTTAAAACTTTTTTGAAGCAAATTAATCCCCCTCCAATAAAAACTCGGTTTATAGTGAGAAAAACACCAGCCTAAAAAAGGACAGGTGCTTTTCCTCAAAAACACTCAATTAGAAATTTTTCCCTGCAGTCCAACCACCATCAATTACAAAATTAGAACCAGTAATAAAGCGGGCCTGATCAGAAATCAAGTACTCAATACATGAAACAATATCCTGCGGCAATCCCCAAGTATCTAAAGATTGATTACTTTTTATCATAGACATCAAGGCTTTATTACTAAAGTATTCTTCTGTAAGTTCAGTTCTAATAACACCGGGAGAAATGCTATTTACTCTTATATTTTGCTTCCCAAATTCCATAGCCATCTGTTTAGTCAATCCGATTAAGGCATGCTTTGATGCCACATAAGCAGCTCGCTCTGGTTCAGCCATTAATCCAGAAACCGATGCTATATTCACAATACAACCTTTTATTTTCGATTCACACCATCGCTTAGCTACTTCCCTAGAAAGGATAAATGGGGCTACTAAATTTACATCAATTACTTTTTTAAACATATCATCGGATAAATGTAAAACAGGTGTTATCTCTCGAATACCAGCTGCATTTATTAATATATCAGGAGAAAGCTTTTCTAAATCTAATTGAGTAAAAAGATTATGAATCGCTTCGCTATTACTTAAATCAATTTGCACTACTTTCAAAGGCATATCTGTTTTCATATAATCTATTAAGTTATTATTATTAATATCAAGAGCTATTACATGAAATGATTTTTCTAAAAAGTATTTTATACAAGCATGACCTATACCGCTATTGGCTCCAGAAATCATAATTATTTTATTCTCTCTCATTTTGTCTCCTTATAAGAAAATGTTACTAATAAAATATCACGAAAAGCCTCCGTACTACATTCTGTTCCAAGTGGCGTTACGGCATGGAAGACCTTTTGTCCAAATACTAAAGTTTCTAACGGCTCCTTCAAACTTATAAACTGATTAATTTCCCGAGGAGAATTAGCTATTAAATTATCTCCGCCGATAGCTGTATTACTTAAATTCATAAGGTGTAAAAACACTACTGGTTCATCATCTTTATGTAACCAAATAGGTGAACTAAAAGATGGTCTTTCTTTAGTAGCTTTATATCTTACTTGATGTAAGCCTATAATTAAATCTTTACTTTTATCTATTATATTTGTTTTAAATGCAAACTCAGTATCGAAACGCACGATATTTTGAATTAAAGGATTACATAAAAAGCTATCATTTATGCTATTGAACTGTCTAACTTTCCCGCCATCATCATAGTTATATTCTTTAGATTGGAAGTAATCATTACTATTATCTAAAATATAATCTGGTGAATCAACATACTTTATATACCTTGAATAAGATCTAGCACGGCATTCACCGTACGCATCATCTTCCAAATTATAATAATCTAACTGTGCTTGTGTTAATAAACTATGATTCTCTTCCTCTTGTAAAAAGATTTCATTTGAGATTTCAAGAAACCCTTTAGATTCAAATTCATGTACCTTTTCTTCTATGCTAAAGCCACTCATTTTACTAAGAACAAACGTCATTATAAAAACCTCCACACTATTGTATTTTTCTTTCTCACCCTATGTTAGAAATGCAATAAGTAACCGAGATTCTTGCTTAATAAAATTTAAAATTATGATATTCAATTAATACACCAAATGAAATATATGTAATCCATTAAAACTATTTCTTAAGCAATATTATATATCCTTTTGGACATTATTTCTAATTATCTGAAGATTTATCAACATTAGTCTTAATATTCGGAACTAAAGAAATAACTTTTTCAGGAAGATAAAACTGCGAGTATTGCAATTATTTATGTATATAACTTTTTTTAAAATTATATTTTAAATATAGCTAGTTTTTTATAATTTTTTTGATATAATTACATACGGGAAACGGGAAGAATTTTGTCTTCCCATGTGTTTTTATTTGCATCTAGTTCTTTTGCTAGATGCTTTTTTTATGCTAAAAAAGGTATCCTCAAATACTTTGAGGATACCTTTTCACTTTTATTATCTCTGCTGTTTTCTACCTAATACGAATAATCCAAAACTCATCATTACAAGAAGTGCTCCCATATATGGTTCCACAGGCATTTTCTGCCCTGTCTTCGGTAATTCTTTTTCCGGTTTTTCTGGATCTGATGTTCCAGGTTTCTCTGGATTCGGTGTTCCAGGTTTTTCTGGATCTGGTGTTCCAGGTTTTTCTGGATTCGGTGTTCCAGGCTTTTCTGGATCTGGTGTTCCAGGTTTTTCTGGATCTGGTGTTCCAGGTTTTTCTGGATCTGGTGTTCCAGGTTTTTCTAGATCTGGTGTTCCAGGTTTTTCTGGATTCGGTGTTCCAGGTTTTTCTGGATCTGGTGTTCCAGGTTTTTCTGGATCTGGTGTTCCAGGTTTTTCTGGATCTGGTGTTTCTGGACCTGGTGGTGCTAAATGATTCAATTTGTTTAATACTTCTAATTGAACTGCATTTATCATTCCATTTGTAATTTCAAATGGAATTGGATTAGTTAATTTTTCATATCCTTTTGGTGCTTCTACTTCTACTAGTGTGTAGTTACCTACAGATAGATCTGCGATTTTTGCCTTCCCATCTTTATCTGTTGTTACTTTCACTACTACTTTTCCCTTTTCATCATGAACTTCAAACACAGCTCCTGATAAGACTTCCTTGCTTTCAGCAGCCATTTTTGTAATCTCCACTGAACCTTTGTCTAACTGTTCATTCTCTACTTTCAATGATAAGACTTTCGTCATACCTTTTTTAATTTCGAATGATACTGGTTCCGTTAACTTCTTATAACCTGGTAAGCTCTTCGTCTCTACTAATTTGTATTTTCCTACTGATAGATCTGAAACGTTTGCTTTTCCTTCTTTATCTGTCGTTACTTCTGTTACTACTTTGCCTTGCTCATCTTGTACTTCGAAGACTACGCCTTCTAATACTTTTTGGCTATCTTTATCTACTTTTGTTACTTCTACATTTCCCTTGTCTAACATTTCATTTTCTACTGTTAAAGCAAGAGATTTTGTCATGCCTTTTTCAATTTGGAAAGTAATCGGATCTACCAATTGCTTATATCCTTTTGGTGCTTTTACTTCTACTAACTTGTATGTGCCAACTGATAAATTAGTAACTTGTGCTTGTCCTTTTTTATCTGTCGTTATTTTAGCGACTACTTGTCCTGCTGCATCTTGAATTTCAAAGACTGCATCAGCTAAAGCATCTTTATTTTCTTTATCTACTTTTGTAATTTCTATATTTCCTGTATCCACTAATTCATTTTCTACAGTCAATTGTAATGCTGTAACTCTACCTTTTTCAATTTCGAATGAAACTGGCTTTTCTAGTGGCTTGTATCCTGCCGGTGTTTCTACTTCTACTAACTCATACTTTCCAATAGATAAATCTGAAACGTTTGCTTTTCCTTCTTTATCCGTTGTTACTTTTGCAACTACTTTTCCTTTTGAGTCACGTACTTCAAATACAACATTTTCTAATAGAGCTTTACTGTCTTTATCTATTTTTGTGATTTCTACATTCCCCGTATCTACCATTTCATTTTCTACAGTGAACGTTAAAGATTTTGTCATACCTTTTTTAATTTCAAATGGTACAGGCTTTTCTAATTTTTTGTAGCCTGGTAAACTATCTACTTCTACTAGCTTGTACTTTCCTACTGATAAATCTGAAACTGTTGCTTTTCCAGCTTTATCTGTCATTACTTTCGTTACTACCTTGCCTTTGTCGTCTTGAACTTCAAAGACTACACCTGCTAACGGTGCCTTATTATCTTTATCTATTTTTGTAATTTCTACATTTCCCGTATCTACCATTTCATTTTCTATTTTTAATGATAGAACTTCTGTCATTCCTTTTTTGATTTCAAACGATACTGGTTCTGTTAATTTTTTGTAACCTGGTAAGCTTTCTTTCTCTACTAATTTGTACTTTCCTACAGATAAGTCTGAGATTTTTGCTTTACCATTTTTATCTGTTTTTACTTCCGTTACTACTTTGCCTTGCTCATCTTGTACTTCGAAGACTACGCCTTCTAATACTTTTTGACTATCTTTATCTACTTTTGTGATTTCTACTGAACCTTTGTCTAACTGTTCATTCTCTACTTTTAATGATAAGACTTCTGTCATACCCTTTTTAATTTCGAATGATACTGGCTCTGTTAATTTTTTGTAGCCTGGTAAATTCTCTACTTCTACTAGTTTGTAACTTCCTACAGATAGATCTGAAATTTTTACTTTTCCTTCTTTATCTGTTGTTACTTTCGTTACTACTTTTCCTTTTTCATCTTGCACTTCGAATGTTACGCCTTCTAATGCCTTCTGGCTGTCTTTGTCCACTTTTGTAATTCCTACTGAACCTTTATCTAACTGTTCATTCTCTACTTTTAGTGATAAGACTTCTGTCATGCCTTTTTTAATTTCAAACGATACTGGTTTTGCTAATTTTTTATATCCTGGTAAGCTTTCTACCTCTACTAGCTTATATTTCCCTACTGATAAATCGGAAACGTTTGCTTTTCCTTCTTTATCTGTCGTTACTTTTGTTACTACTTTATCTTTTTCATCTTGCACTTCGAATGTTACGCCCGCTAATACTGCGCCACTTTCTTTGTCCACTTTTGTAATTTCTACTGAACCTTTATCTAACTGTTCATTCTCTACTTTCAATGATAAAACTTTCGTCATACCTTTTTTAATTTCGAATGATACTGGTTCTGTTAGCTTTTTGTAACCTGGTAAGCTTTCTTTCTCTACTAATTTGTACTTTCCTACTGATAATTCTGAGATTTTTGCTTTACCATTTTTATCTGTTTTTACTTCCGTTACTACTTTGCCTTGCTCATCTTGTACTTCGAAGACTACATCTTCTAATACTTTTTGACTATCTTTATCTACTTTTGTTACTTCCACATTTCCCTTGTCTAACATTTCGTTTTCTACTGTTAAAGCAAGAGATTTTGTCATACCTTTTTCAATTTGGAAAGTAATCGGATCTACTAATTGTTTATATCCTTTTGGTGCCTTTACTTCTACTAACTTGTATGTGCCGACTGATAAATTAGTAACTTGTGCTTGTCCTTTTTTATCTGTCGTTATTTTAGCGACTACTTGTCCTGCTGCATCTTGAACCTCAAAGACTGCATCAGCTAAAGCATCTTTATTTTCTTTATCTACTTTTGTAATCTCTACATTTCCTGTATCCACTAATTCATTTTCTACTGTTAGCTTTAGCGCTGTTACTCTACCCTTTTCAATTTCGAATGAAATTGGCTTTTCTAGTGGTTTGTATCCTGCCGGTGTTTCTACTTCCACCAACTCATACTTCCCAATAGGTAAATCTGAAACGTTTGCTTTTCCTTCTTTATCCGTCGTTACTTTCGCAACTACTTTTCCTTTTGAATCACGTACTTCAAATACAACATTTTCTAATGGAGCTTTACTATCTTTATCTATTTTTGTTATCTCTACATTCCCTGTATCCACCATTTCATTTTCTACTTTTAATGATAGAACCTCGGTCATGCCTTTTTTGATTTCAAATGATACTGGTTTTTCTAGCTTTTTATAACCAGGTAAACTTTCTACCTCTACTAATTCATACTTTCCTACAGGTAAATCTGAAACAGTTGCTTTTCCAGCTTTATCTGTCGTTACTTTTGTAACTTCATTACCCTTTTCATCTTGGACGATGAATGTTACTCCCGCTAACGTTGCTTTATTATCTTTATCTATCTTTGTTATCTCTACATTTCCCGTATCTACCATTTCATTTTCTATTTTTAATGATAGAACTTCAGTCATGCCTTTTTTGATTTCAAATAATACTGGATCTGTTAGTTTCTTATAGCCTGGTAAACTTTCTTTCTCTACTAATTTGTACTTTCCTACTGATAGATCTGAGATTTTTGCTTTACCATCTTTATCTGTCTTTACTTCCTTTACTACTGTTCCAGCTTCATCTTGCACTTCAAAGACTACGCCTTTTAATGCTTTTTTGTTGTCTTTATCTACTTTTATAATTTCTACTGAACCTTTATCTAACTGTTCATTTTCTACTTTCAATGATAGGACTGTTGTCATACCTTTTGTAATTTCGAATGATACTGAATCTGTTAGCTTTTTGTAGCCAGGTAAGCTTTTCGTCTCTACTAATTTGTACTTTCCTACTGATAAATCAGAGATTTTTGCTTTACCATCTTTATCTGTTTTTACTTCTGTTACTACTTTTCCTTGCTCATCTTGCACTTCGAAGACTACGCCTTCTAATACTTTTTGACTATCTTTATCTATTTTTGTAATTTCTACTGAACCTTTGTCTAACTGCTCATTTTCTACTTTTATTGCTAAAGCTTTTGTCATACCTTTTTTTATTTCAAATGATACGGGTTCTGTTAGCTTTTTATAACCCGGTAAGCTTTTCGTCTCTACTAATTTGTACTTTCCTACTGATAGATCTGAAACGTTTGCTTTTCCATCTTTATCTGTTACTACTTTTCTTACTACGCCATCTTTCTCATCTTGGACTTCAAATTCGACACCGGCTAATACTGCCCCGTTTTCTTTGTCCACTTTTGTAATTTCTACATTACCTTTGTCTACCATCGTATTTTCCACTTGTATTGGGAATATGCCGTCCCCTGTTACATTTACTTCGAACTCTGTTTCTTTTAATTGGTATCCTTCAGGTGCTTTCGTTTCTTTTAAAATATATTTTCCTGGTGCTAACGGTTTAGAGATTGCCTTACCATCTTTATCTGTAACAATATGTTCGACTACTACACTGTCTTTTACTATATCAAACTCTGCATTTGCTAATGGTTTTTCACCATTTTCCGAATCAATTTTCTTTACTTCAATTTGACCCTTTTGCATAGTGTTTTTAATTTCAATTGTTTTTGTTTCTCCAGCTTGAAGTGTAACCTCTACTGGGCTTGTTAATTTTTGATATCCTTCTGGCGCTACTGTTTCATAAACTTTATACGTCCCAGGAGCTAAAGTTTGAGGTACTGAAAAACCTTTTTCGTCCGTTTTCAGTTTTGCAACAACTTCATTTGCACTATTTCGAACTTCAAATTCGGCACCTTTTAACCCTTTGTTCGGATTCTCAGCATCTATTTTATGAATTGATACTGTACCGTCTTTTGGAGCTTCAGGCGGCGTAATGGTTACTTCTTTTGATGTTAATGTTTTATCATCAAAATGTAATTCTGCTTTATTAGGAATCTTCTTATCTACGTAAGAAGATAAGTCTGCATTATTTTTAATTTTCGCCTTAATACTAAGGTTAATTATCTGGTCTTCATATGACTTATAGTCAAAACTCTCACCAAATGTAAATGTTACTTCACTTCTTTGTTTATCTATATTTAACGTTCCTTTAGAAGTAATATCTTGGCCATTTTGATCATACACCTTTGCCTCTAATACTTCTAAAACATCTTCTAAATCATCACTAATTACCATAGATGTGTATTTAGGAGGATCGTTCGGTATATGTGTACCAACTTGGTATTGAATAACTTGATCCATTTGTGTTAACTGCTCATTCTCTACAAGCTTGCCATTCTCATCAACTATATTTTTTTCAATGCTAGGTGGATTATTGTCACCTGAACCGGATCCTCCCCCACCACTTACAAATACTTGTCCTACTTTTTCTTCAGTTACAATATTTTTACCTTCTAATTTCACAGTATTTTTATGAGGCTTTGCAGCAGGATTAGTAATCTTTGTTTTATATCTTAAAATATAACCTTTTGAACTGTCTGGAAACTCAATTGTAAATCCAGTCTTCGTTGCATTTATTTTAATGTTAGATAAATCTGCTGGCTTAATATTTGTTGGTGCATAACCACCTTCAAATACAGCCTCTTCTAATACTACGCTGTCTGTAATTAACTCATGCCCAGGTCCTAATGTATCTGTTAACTTAAGATCTTGCATTTCTGTCCCAGTTGCATTTACATATACAAGCCAATCAGCAATCGAAGGATCTTCTTGATTATAAGAACCCCATTTCAATAGATTATCTGTATTGGGCTGTGGCTTCGGTCTCTCTGTCGTATTATTTACACTTACTTCTTTATTGACGATTTGACCATCAACGTTAAATTCTAATGGAATTTCTTTAACACCATCATATGCTTCTAGACCAAAGTAGAATTCTACGAATAAAGAACCTTTAATGTTGTTCTTTCCTTCTACGTAATCACCCATAGTACATGTTAATAGACCCTTTTTCATCTCACATGTACCAACTGTTTTTCCTTCAGCATCTTTTAAAGGAAAACTCATATTCATAAGGTCTTTTCGAAACTCTTTTGGCATATCAATTGTGAATTGATCTCCACTTTTTATTTTTTCTTTAGCTGACCACTTCACTTCTACTTTCATACCATCTGAGGCTTGATACGGTTCAGATGTCGTGCCATCAGTACGGGAAATATTAATTTCGTCCACTGGACTTTTCATCACAGCAGCTTGAATAACTGGAGCCCACACATTCAGCACTGAAAATAATACTAGAAAAACTAATGAAACCATTGAAATATGCCTTTTAGTACTTTTCATTTGCATAGTTCCCTCCTATTTTTTTATATTTATATAACAAAAAAAGACCGTCCGGTTGCATCAAAAATGTGCAACCAGACGATCTTAGTAACCAATATGTATTACCGTAGACTCTAAGCTTTGCGGCCTATCCTTTCGAATAGTGTGCTAAAAATATCTTTTATTCTTTTTTTGTTTCATTTTCCTCTTAAACCAAATATTACTATACCGTCTGGACGGTTATAATTCAATACTCTATAAAATTGTTCTATTTTTCTAATAAAAAAAACAATTCACCACTACATTAAATAAGTAATGGTGAATTGTTTTCACATTATATAGTTCGTATATTCTATTTATATGAATTACTAATAAGAGCTTGAATCACTTTTTCTCTTAACTCGGGGCTTAGTCTGCCAACCCCTAAATATTCCGAATACCATAATCCATCTGCTGCTAATCTAATAATTGTTGCACAAACTGAATCTATCTCATCGTTTTCTATATTCTTTTGCAGTTGCTGAAATGATTGTTGTAATGGCTCAAGTAATTCAGGCTTTAACATGAATGCTGCCATCATACTACTAGACAACTCTTCTGTTCTTCTCTCATTACTTAATCTTTCCTCTACAAAAGAGCGAACCCATCTCCCTTTCCTCTCTGAGTCTTCCGCTACTTTATTGTAAATAGCGCCCTCATAATCCTCTATCCCTCTGACTATCATACCTTCTATTAAAGCTTCTTTATTTGCAAAGTGATACAATAATCCACCTTTACTTACACCCGCCTCTTTTGCCACTGCTTCTAAGGTTAATTTAGCAACCCCTTTACATTGCACAATTTGAGAAGCGGCCGCCAAAATCTTTTGCCGCGTTATGCTGATACTCATTCCTTTTTAAAACCCCATTTCTACTAAATTTATATAAATACGAATCTTATTTTTAATATTGTTGATTACTACTAAGTATTTTTTTTATACAACAAAAGCTTCATTACCTTTGAATTTTTAGTTACTTATTCTATTAAAAATTTCCATATCATTCAATATGATAACATTAAATATACAAAGTTGACTATACATCTATACTTTTATATTCATTGAAAATATATCCATAAAAATGAAATGTATAAAAATTGATTATCCTTATACATCTAATCTATAATTTAAAGAGGTTTATATTTTCATAAAAATAAAGTGAAATTTTATAAGGATGATTCCATTGAAAAAATTTTCTATTAGTTATTTAATATGCTTACTGTTTTTTCTATCATTGTGAATGTTTTACAGTATACAAGCGTTCCAAATTATGCGGATTCATGGGGGCCGATTTGGGTATCTATTATTATGCTTTCAATTCTTGGAAGTATTCCTGTTCTTATCGGTTGTTTAATAGGCGAATTTTGTTATAGAAAAATAAAAGGAAGTCACGAATTAAAAATCGGTATTCCTTTATTTATAGTGTTAGGTATTTCCTACAATCATTTCTTCTTTATGTTGTTTAACGACCGATATTTTCTATCCTTTAATTTAGAAGCCTTTTTGGAAACAGGCCTACCTATTACGTTATCATCTTTATTATTTTACCTTATAAGACGCCGTTAATTCTTTCATCATTACATAAAAAAATGTTATTACTCTTGTTACATCGAGTAATAACATTTTTATTTAAATCTATTTAACTAATTTGCTTCCAACTAGTATCCTTCACATCTTCGCTAGTCGGCTTTCTAACTGATTTCACAAAACATTCCTCGCAAGCACCAAATGCAATGAAGTTTTTCTGTGCTTGTCTTAACGAGACTTCATTTGCCCCGCCTTCAAAGTCAGGATCGTTAAACTGTACCTCATCATCTTCCCAGTAACACATATTACAAATTTCATATGTACCTGGTGGTTCTTCTTCTATTGTTCTATACCCGCAGCACGGACATGTATATTTCATTCTGTTACTCCATTATTCATTTCTTTTTTCTCCCATATATTCCGGCCCATAAAGAATGTAACAGCGCAAATCATAATTATTACCATGAAAGTAGTATTAGAATCCTCATATGTAGTTGGAATTCCAATCGTTACAGAAACAATACTAAAAGCTAAAAGTAAATATAATAATAAAGATAGAATATAGCTTAGTTTAAATCGTAAAATGATACCTCTAAACAATAGCTCACCAAGTAGACAGCCACCTAAAATGATAGGTACTCCGAAATATAATGTAAGGACTCCCATTTGCGCAGTAGATTGAATTATCTTACCGATTATGTTCGGCGAAACCAGCTCACTATTGTTTCCCATCCTATCATATAAATCAAGTGCCGTTACTGAAATAAAGAAACTTAATATAGAAAACGAATACGGTATTAAAAATTTGCTCACTCTCATTCACCTCACTTTTTTTGTTTCACATATATTATTCATTACTTTCACAAAAAAATAGCCCTCTATGCTAAAACATAGAGGGCATAATTTTTATATAAAAACCTATACCTTATCCTGAAATCCCCCCCTAAACAGAACATCTAAACTATCTGTGCCCTATATTCTTTAGGGGATAGGTGGTTATTAGAAAGTAGTGCCTTCTTTTTTATAATATTCTTTTGAAATCTCTTCATAAAATGCGGCTGATGTCGCGTAGAAATACGGTGCTAACCATAAGAAACCGATTCCTATAGTAAGAATACTTAATATGAACCAGCCTAAGAAACTTAAGCATAGTAAAAAGTAATCCATTTTATGTCCATTCATCATATGACGACTCTCAGTAATCGCTTGATTCGCTGTATATTCTGGATGATCATTCAAAATAAAATATGTCATAGAATAAGAAAATGATTTAATAATACCTGGAATAATAAGAAGTAATGTCCATAGAGTCAAGTATACATACATTAGTAAATATGTTAAAAACGACTTCATCAACTTACTTCCATCGCTAAACCATCTAAATATATGACCAATGCGAGCATCAGTCCCACGAATTGCATTTAAAACAAGATAATAGGCACCTATTGTTAATGGACCAATAACAAGCATTACTATAATACTTACTGTAAGTGAATCACTTGCCTCTTCCCAACCCCAAAATATCGAGAAAATACCTGTTGTTAGCATTTCAACAGCTCCAATAAGGATTCCAATTAATAAAGTTGCCCCTACCGCTAATCCCCATCTTCCTTTTAATGCATCAAGTGCTTCTCTTTTCAACTGACTTATCATATATAACCTCCTAATACTATTTGTATTTTAGTATACCATTTATATCAAAAATTCCACATATTTTCCTAAAACAGAAGCATACTCCTTTTTGCATACGTATTGATACATGTGTGCTGTAGTTGTACTAATATATGGATTAAACGACTCTTTTCCCTATAACAAAAAAGCTTGCCCTTCAGAATAGGCAAGCTTTCTCAAATTATTCCTCACTCATTCTCTTCTTATACCAATCCTGCATTCTCTCCGCATCTTCTACTCTCGTATGCTCTATTTTATAACTAGATGATGCACTAGAAAACTTATACGTACATAAATCCGCTCGGCGCTGGAAATATGATTGTGTCTTCTCCATTGATTGGACATGTCTTCTTCTAATAAGTCCTGTATATTTTCCGACGCTACGATAGACAAGTGTAATTTGTTCTCCGTTAACACTGTAACCATTTGTTTTAAATGTTGCGTATCCAAGTGTAAAGATGAGGATCGCGAGCGGAATTAATGCCCACATGATGAAGTGCTTTTCAGAGTATATACTTATTCCAATAAGCGGGATTGCTAGCATTGCGAAGAAAATGAAACTATCAATGAGATAGCGGCGTAATGCTGCTTTTGGTAATGCAATAATGTTTGCATTCAGTTCGTATGGTAATTGTAAATGGGCGAGTAACTGTTGTACTCGATCTTTTCGAATGATTGGGTGCAGTGTAACCTTTTCTTTTTCGTCACTCATTCCTTTACTTTGAATGACTTCTACTTGCACAGCACAATAACCGAATGGTTGGCGTAAAATACTTTCTTTTATCGTAATACCTTGAATACGATGCAATTTTAGTACGAGCTCTTTTTTCTCAAGTAATCCTTGCGAAATGCGGACTTCGTCATTTCTTCGATTCACTGTGAAATCTCCATGTTTTAGCGCATAACCAATTGTCGATATAATCCACGAAAGGACGAGCAAAATAGCTATCATAAAAATCCAGCCATATATATCATGTTCCATTACATACGACTTTACGCTATTCTCTATCCATTTCGGAATGTACTCATCTACTTGGTGATACACAAAAAAGATTAATGAGAATAATAATCCAAATTGACCAGATGTAACAGAGGCTATTAAAATCTCTTTCCACGTTAATTTGTATTCTCTCGCTTGTTTTTCCTCTGTAATGATTTCTTTTACTTCTTCTGATGTTTTTTCTACTTTCAATTCTGAAGCCGACTCATTTAACATTGCGATAAGCTCTGTCGCTTCTTCTACCGTAATTCCAGCTAAGCTAACTTCTGCTTCATCGCCCCCGCCAGCTGTTTCAATCTGAATTTTTTTCAAACCGAGCATTTGATATAGTACGTTAGAACTTGTATTAATCGTTTGAACACGTTCTTTATTTAAGTAGCTCTCCTTTTTCACGAAGAGACCTTTTTTCACATGTAATACGTTATTTTCAACCCAATATGTTGTGTAATACCATTTTTCAAATGCTGAAAAAACGGTGAGTAAACCAAATGCTGCGGGAATTAAATACCAAAACGGGAATTTTCCGTTTAAGCTAAACATGAAAATAATGAGTGGTATAAAATCTGTTATTTTTAATTCTAATAACATCGTGATTGGATGCTGCCTCTTATACATCCTCATCACTCACTTTCGCTAATTCTGCGATTTTCGTTTTCAACATTTCTGCTTCATACATCGTTAAGCCTGGGATGCTATGAGAAGTTGCTGCTGTTGAAATGTGTAATTCTGCTAAGCCATATTTTCTCATAATTGGTCCTTGTTCAATCGTTACGTGCTGCACACGAATCATCGGTACTAATACGCGCTTTACGACAAAAAGACCGTGCTGAATTTCAAGCTCTTCTTCATTTAGTTGGTAGCTGTAATAACGTTGACGTAGTTTCGGGAATAAGAAGTACGAAAATGGTGCGAACACAACTGTTAGCCCAATCATTACATACAAAATCCACGCCCACCAATCAAACTTTATCATGAGGAAAAGGTAAGCTAAAATGACGAGTATACCAATCCCTTCTTCAATTACAGCACGAACTTTCCACACCTTGACCATGTCAGGGTGAATTTCATTTTTCAATGGACCCATGTAACCACTCCAAATCTAGTAATCTAATATATGAATACTCCCAATCTATATTTTACATAACTTTACAGAAAATTGAAATTTAATCTTCTTTCTTCTCCGGAATAAAATATCCGAACCAAAGTAACCAAATGAAACCGATTAACTTTAGCCAACTTCCATCCGCTTGAAAAGCTTCAATCATACCTGGTATTTTATAAATCCCAATAAATCCAAGAAAACCGAGCCACCAGTTTTTTTGCATTTTCATCTTTACTCCTCCTTCATGACGTTTTTCACATTTCGAATCCAAATTTCTTTATACTTTAAATGGAATCCCATGAGCATATAGTTGCTCATATTATCGATCACAAGCGCTAGCGTATGAGCATTTTCTTCCGTTTCATGTTGTGACACAACGCCCAGTCTCGCGCCTTTCTTCAATAAATCGTGGAAACCATGTAAGAAATCCTCTTGTATTTCAAATAAACGTTTCTGGTACTTTTCATTTCGCGATGCAGTTACGATAAATTCATTGATAACGCGTAGTATTCCTTCTTGCCCTTCATACTCAGAGAGCATATGTAAACCATCTGCGATTAGCTTTTCTGCAAAGTTTTCTTTCGTATACTGCTCTTTATCGAAGTAATTTGCAAAATGATAATCAGAAAAAATCTCTTCAAATAAAAAATCAACTAACGCTTCTTTAGAAGAAAAATGATAGTAAATAGCCGGTTTTGAAATACCTACCTCTTTCGCAATCATGGAAAGACTCATCTTCTCAATGCCGTGTTCTGCCATAAGTTTAAATGATGCCTCTACAATGTTCTGCGATGTTTGTAAATTCTTCGTCATACTGTACCTCACTTATTTTTACTTACCGGTCGGTAAGTAAATTATAAAACAAAACGAAATGATTTTCAATTTAGTTAGCACTACATAAGGTATTTATTGGAAAATGCAGAAAATTATAAAGTAAAAGCAATATATAACAATAAGGAGGATATCATATGGGACTTGGTGGTAATGGCGGCGGTGAAGCGGGACAAGCTGGTAAGAGCGGATTTTCATTAATCATTGTACTTTTTATCGTATAGATCATAGTTGGAATTAGCTATATCGGATTTGGCTTCTAAGAAAAGACGTCCTACATTACACATGTAGGACGCCTTCTTTTTAATCCCTATTCAGCAACCGCATACGATAACAATTCATCGTTACTTCCCCAAGTCTGTGCAGTAATTGATAGTTCGCATACGCGCCGACCGGGGCACCGATTATGGGTACGAGCTGAAGCATTTTTGCTAAATCGATATAGTCTCGGTACTCTGTTTGGAACTTTTCCCAGTCCATATGGTTTTCTTCTTCTGTATCCCATGTTTCGATTGCTTTCCATATTTCTTTTCGGTGGTCGTCACTTGAAAAGGCAAGCTGGAAAACGTGAAGGATAAAAAGGCGCTCTTCTTTGTCGCTCGTATCAAATCCGTACAATGTTGCTGCATCGAATAAAAATTTAATTTTAATGCCGAGTAAAAGCGGAAAGTCAGCAAGGCCAAGGAGAATACCGCCTGCTCCCGTCCCTGCTCCTTCTGCCGCTGCTATTTTTTTGTACTCATCCATTTTTTTACGTACTTCATCGTCTCGTCTTTGCAATGACCAGTTCGTCTCTTTTAATTTCGGCTTTATAAAGTTTGATCCGGCGCTAATTGTTTGTACCATCATCCGAATCGTTTCTGTTAATACTTTTTGCACTTTCGCCGGAATAAGCTGTTGTACTTTCGTCTGCACTTTCTTTGAGAACCGTGTCATCATAGAAGAATCTTTCATGAATGTAGCTTTCCACTGCTCCAGTTCTTTTATAACCTTTTCTTCATATGTAATCATAGGTTCATTCCCTTCAATTTAAACGCTCAATACGTTTTGCCCCGTATTGATAAACGAAACCGATACTAAATACTATGCTTACGACTAGTAAAATTCCCGTCATCATGAAATCTTTCGTCGCAAGTGCAAATATAACTGTAAAGATTATACTCCCGATGATTAGAATCGCATTTAATAAAGTAAGAAAATCTTTCTTCTTTTCATCTACCTTTACTGGATACAAATCAAGCCAAATCTTCATGCGATGATGCTTCCATAAAGTTAATAGCTGATAACCGATTAAGTATAAGAAAATAAGGCTTACGATAAATCGTCCATATAAAAACGGAATGAAGTAAAGAATAACTCCTCCAAGAGCGAGCAGGCGCACATATAAGCCAAAATAATTACCAGATCTTAAGAAAGTTCTCGTATATAAGTATAAATATGTACGCTTTTCCCCTATCATCGACAGAATGAAATCAAGCCATTTTCTGCGTGCTACTCTCTCTTTTAATGCTGGTACATCAACGAACATATTCGCGATGCGGTACAGCAGCATCATCTTCTTACCTTCTTCGGAAATTAAATACTCCCAGTTTAGTGGCTTTCCTTTGACCATTTGATGCATGATAGCAAGATATAACACCATGAGCAGAACGATTCCGCCAATAACAAGAACTGAAGTACGTTCTACAAGGAAATATACAAATAAACCGTTTAAGATAAAACGAATAAACCAATCAGCCCTTTGTATATTTTGATCTGTTAAAAATGACTTTTCCCACGCGACGAATAAATTCCACGCTTTTACAATGACAAATGCGAGGACAATCCATATGTAGCCAGCACCTGTTTGCTTCATTTGTTGGAAGTATAACGGAGCAAGCGCAGCTGCTACGATTGCGATTATGTATAACTGAATCATAAATGTAAAGAGAAATGCCTTTGTGAAATAAGGTTTTAATTTTTCTTCTACTGGCAGTAAGTAAACAAGATCTGCTTCTTTTAATAACGTTTGTATCGATCCGGCCGTTAATACGAGTCCAAGCAACACTGCCATAACAAGCGCTGTCGGAAACGAAGGTGTTAACGTTTGTAACCATTGCTGGTAATAATACGCTCCTGCGCCGATGATAAATACAAAAATAAATTTCAAATGATCATTAAATACGTATTTACTATATGTACGAACTTCTTTTAGAAAGTGACGAAATCGTTCTTTCCATAATGCTGTGCTATTCATAATCTTCTTCCTTTGTTAGCGCGATGTAAATATCATCTAACGTTGCACCCGGCATATTAAACTGTGATTGTAGTTCAGCTAATGTTCCCTTCGCTCTTACTTCACCTTGATGCAGAATAATGAACGAATCACAATAACGCTCTGCCGTCGCTAAAATATGTGTGCTCATTAAAATACCGGCTCCACTCTTTTTCATTTGATCCATCATTTGAAGAAGAGATTGAATTGCTAACGGATCAAGCCCTACGAAAGGTTCGTCCACAATGTAAAGAGATGGTTCCACTAAAAATGCACTCATAATCATTACTTTTTGTTTCATCCCTTTTGAGAAATGAGACGGAAACCATTTCAAACGATTTTTCATGCGAAATTCTTGTAATAGTTGTCCTACACGTTCTTCATATTGTTTTTCATCGACACCGTACGCCATCGCTGTTAGCTTCAAATGTTCTTCTAGCGTTAGCTCATCATATAATACAGGTGTTTCTGGGATGAACGAAAAACTAGAACGGTACGCTGTCATATCATCACGAATTGTTTTCCCATTAATTGTGACAGTTCCTTTTTTCGGTTCCATTAAACCGATAATATGTTTAATCGTCGTACTTTTACCAGCTCCATTTAAACCGATTAAGCCGACAAGTTCGCCTTTATTAACAGAGAACGAAACATCTTTTAATACAGGTCGTTTCGTATATCCTCCTGTAACATTTTCTACACGCAATAACTCGCTCATACGACACCACTTTCTTCATTAGTATTCATTCTATATTCATCTTACCAAAAATTATGCTGTACTACATAGTATCCATGTACTCAAAAAAAAATTTTAAATTTATTAGCATATATTTTCCCGAAAGCGGACATCATAATTAGTGAAGAAGGAACACATTGAAAAAGCAACCACCAATTGATGAGTACAACAACATAGTGAAGTCATCATGAAATGGGGTGTCCATGTTGGACAAAGAAATTTACACATAACCAGATTATTTGTTTCATTTTAGAAACGGGGTGTCTCCGAAAGAGCATATACTGTTTTAAAAAATAAACAATTTCCTTTTATGAAAGATTGCAATTCATTTCACTTGAAAATGGGGTGTCTACGGCAGAAACTTTAGCCGATTTACCGTGCATTTCTTAAATAAATGAGGTGTCTGCGAAACGTAAATTACGATAATGCTTTTTCAATCCCTCTTCAGAAAACAGGAAGCTGAGTCAGCTTCCTGTTTTTCGTGTTTGTTCTCTTATGTAATTATGGTAAAATACGGCTAAGGATATTTGAAAGGATGAGATCAATGAATCATACAGCAGACAATTGTATTTTTTGTAAAATCATTGACGGGCAAATCCCTTGCTCAAAAGTATACGAAGATGAACATGTGCTTGCATTTTTAGATATTAGTCAAGTAACAAAAGGACATACTCTTGTTATTCCGAAAGTTCACAAACAAGACATTTTTGCGTTAACGCCAGAAATCGCATCACACATTTTTTCTGTCGTTCCAAAAATCGCAAATGCGATTAAAGCAGAGTTTAATCCAGTTGGCTTTAACCTACTTAACAATAACGGTGAAAAAGCTGGACAAACTGTGTTCCACTTCCACCTTCATTTAATTCCACGCTACGGTGAAAAAGATGGTTTCGGTGCTGTTTGGAAATCACACCAAAATGAATACACTATGGAAAATTTACAAAACATCGCAAGTACAATTGCAAATAGTGTGAAATAATGACACTATAAGAAGGCGTAATACATAACAAGCCACTTCCCTGAAGTCATCAAATTCCGCATGGCTTGTTTCTTCACTTAAAATGCTCAGGGATGATTTTTTTGTGCATAGCACATATAAGAAAGATATGCATATTGTTTTACATCATGAATACGAACAAAAAATAAGGAGGTCTCCTTTTATGTCAAAAGCTAAATCCTTTATTACAGGTGTTATTTGCGGGGGAGCAGTTGCTGGACTAGCCGTTCTTTTCTCAACTCCTTCTTCTGGTAAAGACATGCGCGGCAAGTTAAAAGAAAAAGGAAATGATATTAAAAAGACTTTAGCTGATATTACAGCTGATACGAAATTATTAAAGCGTCAAATTGTTGAAACTGCTTCAGAAGGTAAAGAAGTGTTCCAAGAATTAAAAGATGACATGCAAGACACGCTTTCTAACTGGAAACAAGATATTTCTCAAAACAAGCGCCATATTGAGAAAGAAATTTTGGACATCCAAAAGTCAATTGAGAAACTGCAAGAAGCTGTTCCAGAAAAAGCGTAAACAAATTCCTGCTTAGTTTTTTGCATATAACAAATATTTTTTATATAAATTGACCTTGACACGGCATATCGTATAGATATGCCGTGTTTTTATGCATTTACAATATATGTTATCAATTAACATGTAAGGACAACGCATGTATTCACGACTCATAAAACGCTTCCATAGTTATGCATGATTTGTATAGAATGTCATTTTGTTAAAAAATTTTCACAATTCTTACAAAAAGACTTTATTAATTTTTATTTTACTGGCATAATAGATAGTAATGAAAAAGAATGTTAAAGTGGGTGAGTAAATGAAAAGTGGAGAAAAAGATTACTCGGTAAAAGAAGCGATGATTTTCAGCCAACGCATTGCTCAATTATCGAAAGCGTTATGGAAATGTGTAGAGAAAGATTGGCAGCAGTGGATTAAACCTTACGATTTAAATATTAATGAACATCATATTTTAACAATCGCTTATCATTTAAAAGGGGCTTCTATTTCTGAGATTGCTAAGTTTGGAGTTATGCACGTATCAACGGCGTTTAACTTCTCGAAAAAGCTGGAAGAACGCGGCTATCTTGTATTCTCAAAAAAGGAAGATGATAAACGAAATACGTACATTGAAATTACAGACAAAGGGGAAGAATTACTACTTCGCTTAATGGAAGAGTATGATCCTGAAAATAATTCAGTGTTTAATGGGGCTCTTGCACTTCGTAATTTTTATGGGAAGTTCCCAGAAAATATCGAACTGATTGCAATCCTGCGTAATATTTACGGACAAGACTTTATCGATATTTTTGAGAAATCATTAGAAGATATTGAAGAGAACTTTACAGAATCCGATCAAAAGTTAGTTAAGAAATAATCTATTTATTTTTTCGCAATCATGCTTAAGAATTCATTCATAAGCGGCTTAAATAAACCTTGTTTTGCTAGCGCTTCCGCAGTTTCGTGTACTTCGAGCTGATGTGGAAGCGCTTTTTCAAATTGATCTAACAGCGCATCGAACAAAAGAAGCCCTTCTGCTTTCTCCACTACATATTGCTCGTTCAGTTTTTCACAAAGATTTAGTATACGTTCAATATCTTTTTTACGAGCTTTTTTCTTTATGATCAAAGAATAAAATGGACACTTCTCTTCATCAATCATTTTAAATAGTAGGTCTACGTAGTATTCAGCTTGTTCTAATCTTCTAACAACGTCCATTTTCTCCCTCACTTTCTAACACAAAGTCTTCTATTTCTGAATTTTGTAACACGAACAAAATATCGTGTGATACAATATATGTATATGTATTTTAGCCAAAAGGAGGTCTCGCCTCATGACACTTATAACAGTTGTTTTTGTCGCATTCGCACTTCTTGTTATATTTTACACGAATTTCATGACACATACACTGTGTGAACGAAAACAAATAGCTGCGAGCCGCCAGCCCGGTGTCTTTCGGGTTATTAATGTATGTATAACAATTTTATTAATTTCTAGTTATATAGAAATTATATTTCATGGAAAGTGAGGAAGGAAAGCCCCTTCCTCACTTTTTTCCTCTATAAGCAAATTATACCTACAATAACCAATAAAATAAACAGTACAAGTAATAAAATAAGTTGAGAATTCATCCCCATCCCCTCCTCTATTCTGTATATGCGGCATACGCCTAATATGGCACACTTTCAAAATCTGACACGTACTGGTTAATTTTTCTTTATCAATATGAAAACGCGTCGAAATATGATATATTAAATTTTGTACATATTGCTTATACTATAGAACAAAACATTCATCAAAACTTTATCCTCAGCCACGGTAAGCCCTGTTAAGCGCGCTTTACCAATACAAAAAAGCAAAAGTATCAGTGAGACTTAATCGGGCTCTTATGAATTTAAAATTCATCGGTGTAGGATAAATTAAAAATACATAATAGTAGGAGTGTTTATCGAATGAAGAAAGCTATGCTTGCCTTAGCCGCAACAAGTGTAATCGCATTATCAGCATGTGGAACATCATCATCAGACAAAATCGTTACATCTAAAGCTGGTGACATTACAAAAGAAGATTTCTACAATGAAATGAAACAAAAAGCTGGTAGCCAAGTCTTACAAACCATGGTTATGGAAAAAGTTCTTATTAAAAACTACAAAGTAGATGAAAAAGAAGTAGACAAAAAGTTTGATGAAACAAAAAAACAAGTTGGTGATCAATTCGATACACTATTAAAACAACAAGGCATGAAAGAAGAAACATTTAAAAATACTATCCGTGCCTCATTAGCTCAAGAAAAAGCTATTGAAGAAGCAATTACCGATAAAGATTTAAAAGCAAAATTCGAGGATTATAAAAAAGAAGTGAAAGCAAGTCATATCCTTGTAAAAGATGAAGAAACTGCTAAAAAAGTGAAAGATGAACTTGCTCAAGGTAAATCTTTCGAAGAATTAGCAAAACAATACTCTGAAGATACAGGTTCAAAAGAAAAAGGTGGCGACTTAGGATTCTTCGGACCAGGGAAAATGGTAAAAGAATTTGAAGAAGCAGCTCAAAAGTTGAAAAAAGGTGAAGTAAGCGAACCTGTAAAAACACAATTCGGTTACCATATTATCAAAGTAACTGATAATCACGCAGATGCAACTTTCGATAAAGCAAAAGCTGATATGAAAAAATCACTAGCTCAAGAAAAAACGCAAGATGCTCAATTCATGAACGATCTTATGATGAAAGAAATCAAAAAAGCTGACGTAAAAGTTGACGATAAAGATTTAAAAGATCTTTTCAAAGAGCCAAAAGCTGACGATAAAAAAGACGAAAAGAAATAATGAAAAGCTCGGGCTAAGCCCGAGCTTTTTTATGTCCCCTCTTCCAGGGGGAAATTATATACAGATTGGGTAAATGAAATTACATGATTGACTCTTCGATTCTATAGAAAGGATAACGTCTTTTTCATTTTATGGATAGTGTAAAATCTTAGTTAGTTTTACACTATCTTCGTTACCGAAAGTTTATTTTGTCATTCGTTTAACTAAAACCATCTTTTATGCATTTCACTTAAAAACATTTCTGTGATTCTAAATCCTGAACTTTCCCCTATAATAGAGTCAATCCCACAATGCGGACAAACTGCTGTGTTATCATCATCCCACCACTCTGTAATTTTTTCTGGATGGAAAATTTCTAAACAATAGAAACAACCACATATAACATCCTTTTCTAAGTGCTTTCTATTACGAGAACAAAAACGATGTGCTTCCTCAAAATATTTTCCCATCAGTATCCCCCTATTCCTGATTGTTTCTATACTTTACTTAGATTATCCTCGGCAAAATTGCAATTATTTCTTACAGAAAAACAAAAAACCCTTGATTCACAACGCGTGGAACCAAGGGTTTATCTCATCATTATTGATTAAATTAAGAAACTATGTTAAATTAGTACAGAAACACGCTTTCTAAAATACACAGAACGTATTTATCCGTATCTTAATTGTACAACAAAACCTTTCTTCAGTCAACCTCTATTTTTCACTTTTAAAGGAGTGCTTACGTATGAACAAAAAACTTGATCTAGAGCAAAAACGATTGGATACCGTAATCGAAACGATTACGCAGCAAATTGATAAGCTGGAAAACGAAACTGGCAGACGCCGGGCAGAAGTAATCAACATCCGTAAACACTTCTGGGATGACGTTAAAGTGAATACAGATACTTTTGATGATTACCTTGAAACAGTTATCAACTTAAGACAACAAGCTCAGTCACTAGCTGTTACACAAATCACCCATAAACACACCTTTAATCGACTTGCCGCGCTGCGACGCATGCAAAAAGCACCTTACTTCGGACGCATCGATTTTACTGAAGAAGGCGAACCTGCCGCAGAACAAATCTATATCGGTGTTTCTACCCTTACTGATGCAAGCGGAGAAAACTTTCTTATTTATGACTGGCGCGCCCCAATTTCAAGTGTTTATTACGACTATCCACCAGGACCGGCTGAATACAACACACCAGGCGGCGTAATTCGCGGTAATGTGGAGAAAAAATTACAATACATTATTCAAAATGGCGAGATTGATTCCATGTTCGATACGAGCCTCACAATCGGTGATGAAATTCTGCAACAAGCGCTCGGAAAAGGTACAAACAAACATATGCAGAGCATCGTCGCTACGATTCAGCGTGAGCAAAATGAAATTATCCGTCACGATGAAGGCCGACTCCTTATCGTTCAAGGAGCTGCTGGTAGTGGTAAAACATCAGCTGCCCTGCAGCGAATCGCCTACTTACTATATAAATATCGCGAATGGCTAAAAGCGGATCAAATTATTCTCTTTTCCCCTAACTCTATGTTCAATAGCTACGTTTCTAACGTACTACCTGAACTCGGTGAAGAAAATATGCAGCAAGTAACATTCCAAGAATATTTAAACCATAGACTAAGTAAGTCATTTGATGTGGAAGATCCTTACGAACAATTAGAATATATGCTAACTGAAACAAATAGCGCAAATTACAAAATTAGAAATGCGAGCATCCGATTTAAAGCATCCACTCAATTTTTCGAAATGATTAAAGCGTACAGACAATCTCTTGAAACTTCAGGCATGCTATTTAGAGGAATGAAATTTAGAGGGAAACTGATCGCCTCAGCTAAAGAAATTACAGAGCAATTTTACAATACTGACTCCTCCCTCCGCTTCCATAGTCGAATTGAGAAGTTAACGGATTGGCTAAATAAACAAATAGATGCACTTGAAAAAGCAGAACTGAAAAAGCCTTGGGTAGAAGAAGAAATTGAATTACTTAGTAAAGATGAATATCAAAAGGCTTATAAATACTTGCAGACAAAAGGCGAGTTTGACGACAACTCTTTTAATGACTATGAGAAAGAAACGAAAGTCCTGGGACGTATGATTGTCCGCAAAAAATTGAAGCCGCTTCGTAAAGGCGTTCAAACACTGCGCTTCATCAATTTCACAGGAATCTATAAACAACTCTTCACAGACGCATCATGGGTTACTGGAGAAAAACCGAAAGAATGGGATGACATTTGCTCTCTAACGGTGAACATGCTTGATGAAGGAAAGCTATATTACGAGGATGCGACTCCATTTTTACTTTTAAAAGAATTAATTGAAGGCTTCCAAACGAACAGATCGATTAAACACGTACTCGTAGATGAAGCGCAAGATTATTCTCCGTTTCAGTTCGAGTTCTTAAAACGTCTCTTCCCTGCTGCAAGAATGACGGTACTCGGAGACTTTAACCAAGCGATATTTGCCCATGCGAGTGAGGCAGTGAATTTCAATACACTTACTAGCTTATACGGACCAGATGAAACGAACGGTATTAACTTAACTCGTAGCTACCGCTCAACAAAACCGATTATTGAATTTACACGTGCTCTCGTACCGGAAGGGAAGAACATTCACGCCTTTGAACGCGACGGCGAGAAACCTACAGTAACGAAAGTAGCTGATTACAGCGAACTGCACGAGCATATTACTACAAAAGTTACCGAACTAAAAAAACAAAATCACAATACAATCGCAATTATATGTAAATCCGCAACTGAAAGCGCCGCTGCATACGAAGCACTCCGTCATATCGAGAATATTAAACTCGTGAAGAGTAACTCAGCCGAGTATGAGCAAGGTATCGTCGTAATCCCTGCTTATTTAGCAAAGGGTATTGAATTTGACGCTGTTATTATTTATGATGCTTCTGAAGATGTATACAGTGATGAGAGCATACGTAGATTGTTCTACACTGCTTGTACGCGCGCGATGCATGAGTTGCAACTTTATAGTGTTGGCAAGGTTAGTCCTTTTGTGCTTGGGGCTGATTCGGATAGTTTTGAACTTATAACGAAAACACCTTGATAATCATCAAGGTGTTTTTCTCATTCTAAAAGGAATATCTTTACGTCGATATACACTTAACACAATTCCCATTATAAATGCATGAAACAGAGTTGGTATCAATCCGTAGCTAATAAAAGGTAATGATATAGAAACACGTGGTAATATCCCGAGGGTCATGCCAACGTTACAAATAAAATGGATTACAAAAAGAGTCACTCCGCCAACGAGAAGCAATTTACCATAACCATCATTTATTTTATAAGCTATGTTCATTATTCTTACTGCAAAAAGAGAAAGAATCACGACAAGAACTAGCGCAAGTACATATCCATAATAGTAAGTCAAACTTGCAAATACAAAATCAGTATGGGCAGCACGGATAGACTTTATATTTCCATATGTACCAAACCAACCTGCTGAAGACATTGCCTCTTGTAAACGTAAATCCCATTGATCATGCGCTGGATTTATAAATCCTAAAATTCTAGCTATCCGGTATTCTTTTACCGCAGACCAGGAAAATAGATCCCTAACAATAAAGGGTAAAATCGGTAAAATTGTAATGAGCCATGCCGTGTTCTTTCCTAACTTACTCCACCAAAGCATAACGAATACCATCGTAATATAGATGAAAATTGGTAAAAGAATTGATGTAGTTGAAAATAGATATAAAGAAAATACGTATAATATGAGAAGATGCATAAACTTTAACCTACTATTATTGAAAAAAGAAGCCCAAGCTAGAAAGAAGAATGGCATCGTCATTAAACAGTCAATTTTGATGGGGCCAATTTTTATTATTGCTTCCCCAATCACGTAATCAGTCGGAAAACATTTTATCATTAACAAGATAAGTACGCCAATTGTATAAAACAGCCACCCAAGTTTCTCTAATCTCCGATAATCAAGTAGCATCATGCCCATAGCTGTTACAACACCGAGAATAACAAATATCACCTTATTCATGAATAAGTCAGCATGTCCAAAAGTTATAATCGGCAAAAACCCTAGCCCCATCGCAGCCACTAATAAACCAATCAAAAACCAATCAACCTTTGGCTTATACAGTTTGTTAAGTTCTTCGCCAAGTTTGACCGGACTTCCCATTTGTTCAACAGCCTTATCTTCAGCAACTTCCTCACTTAATCCTTTATCCATCCACATATTCTTCGCCTGTTTTAAGTGAAAGTCTAGTTCCATCGCCACCAAATCCTTCGCTTCTTTTGATTTAATATGGTTCGTAACTTCTTTTAAAAAACGCTCCCCTTTTTTGTTCAATTTTTTCTCACTCCTGTACTAATCCTTTTAATATAAATCGTGCCTTCGTAGCATTCTTCTCTGCCTTTCGCAGCATCTTGTTTCCTTTATCATTTAATTGATAATATTTAGCTCCCGCATGATCCCAGCTAGATTGGATAAAGCGATTCTGTTCTAGACGATGTAATAAAGTGTATAGAGATCCTTCATCACCTTCGAATTTTTGAATTCCTCTCCCCCGCAGTAACTGCATCAATTCATAACCTGTTTTTTCATTCATAAGAAGTTGCAACACTGCTAAAAGGATGTCTTCTTCCTTTTCGGACGATTGATTGATTTTTTCGCGCACCCGCTTTTGGTGCTGATCAGAAAAACTCAAATGTTTAAACGTTGTGTTCTCCATTGATTTTCGCAAACCTTTTAATCGATCTTCCATTTGATTATTCCTCCAATCCTTTCTTCAAAAGCTCCTTCGCTTTTTTCAGTCTCGTTTTTATCGTGTTTTCCTTCACTTCTATTACCGTAGCAACCTCTTTAATTGATAATTCCTCATAATAAAATAGATAAATCACTTCTCGATATTTTATCGGTAAACTCATTACTGCAGAAGCCAGTTCACGATCCTCCGCATTTTGAATGACAGTTTGTTCCACACTTTCTTTTTGACTCTCCATATACGTAAAGTCATCCTCTGTCACGATAACTTTTTTGTTATACCAACTTTTTAAATAGTCCTTACAATGATTGATTGCAATTCTCCATAACCATGTTTTCAAATTCGAATTCCCTTTATATGTATGAAGAGATTTATAGCATTTCACAAATATATCTTGCGTTAAATCCTCCGCAACCTCTTTATTATTCACATACGAATACACAAGCTGCAGGACTTCTTGTCCATACTTGTTCATTATTTCGTCGATAAGGTCCTCCTTATCTTCTATTTCAAACGCTTCTATCGTTAATTCATCCACATCATTTCCTCCTTCCCATATATTAGACGACGCACTGTATGGAAAAGTTTTATAAATGTATAAAAAAATACGATCGGCAATCACATTTTTTATAAAGCACTTCCTCAGTAAATTACATATAATAAACCGAATAGTCGTTACAATGCGTTCACCTAAAGAGCGTCTTTCTCCCAAGGCGCTCTTTAAGTTTACAATAAGGATTTTGTCTTAGTTTTATATCATCAAGATTCCCCTCATCGCTAAATTAAAAAGAGAACCGATTTAATCGAGTCCTCCTTCTTTCTAACGCTCACTTAAAGAATCTAATATATCATGGCCATACAAAGATGAATCGAAAATATCAAAACTAATATATTCTTCATACAAGTGTAGTATTTAAACTTCTATACATAACGCAATTGCATGAAAACCTTAACTTGTAGGAAACTCATAAACAGGTTATATATGATAAACCACAATTTACACAACCACCATTTAAAACTAGGGCTTTTCATCCATATGTCTTGTTCCCTATTTTAAAACATAATACAATTAATATGTAACTTAATAAGCTATAACTAGTAGGTGTGGTAATCATCTCTTCCATTTTGAAAAAAGGGGGAGGTGATAATATGATCGCGATGTTTGTAATTAAATTAGTGTATGGTATCCTAACCGGAGCTGGCGTTGTCATCGGTAGAAGATACGTCGGTCCATGGCTAATTTCTGTATACAAAAAAGCGAGAACCACCCTGCTTCGTGGAAAAGGTAAGGGCGGTTCTCGGCTAAAACGTTAATGTAATTGTCTTATAACCGCACCTACTACCACCACAATAGCAAGTTAGGTTACAAATGCAGAAGTTTCTCAGGCTTCTGTCTTTTTATTTTATGCAAAATTCACACTAAATACTCTATCATCATTGTAACACATTTTATTTATTTTTAGTCAAGAGAAAAAATCACCTAAAAGGCTCCCCTTCAGGTGGTTCTCTATTTTACGCTAACGCAGCTGCCTGTTCTTGTTGATCTAGACTTTTTCTAGTTCAGCTGTGCCGCTCTCATCATTTATAGCACCAATAAAGACGGATTATGGACCCGCTTCATAACAGTAGGATTAAACAAGGAACAACACCTATTACGAATATAAAAAATCCTCTCACTACATAGTACCTATGTTTTCAGCGATACTCTATTACCATCAAATTAAATTTGTATAATTTAAACTACAGAATAGCGAGCTAAATTTCAAATATCTTCTTTCGCATAACCCTAAATTTATTATCCAGTTGCATTATGCTTATAAATAAAAGATATCCTACCGACGCACCGAGCATATTTATAGCAATCCGCCACACATCAAAAACATCAGACAAAGTTAGTAAATGTAATATCTCCCAAACAAGAAAGGTCATAACATACCACTTACGAGCTTTCTTATAGTTAGTCACTTTATTAATGAGCACTGGAACGAAAAATCCGAATGGAACTACTAATATTATATGTTGTAAAACGCTTAACCAATAAGTTGAGTTTCCCCAAGGACCTGGATGTGCAATAAAATCTTTAACTTGCCAAAGTGTTATTCCAAAAAGTTGTAATAACGTTTCTAAATCAGATATATGTAAAAATTGCTGCCAAAATTCAATGGGATGATAGACAGTCCCACCACCTGTCAAACTGCGAACAGAGTCAAATGTAGAAGTCGAAATAAACGTTCCTAAAAAGACAATAAAACAAATGATTATATAAGGAATACATAAAATTTTTGATAATACCTTTAATGGCCTAGGAACTTCGTATACCGATTTATTAATCTCTACGCCAATAACTTTTGATTCTCCAAAACTTTGAATCGCTTTATAAATCGCTTCTTTTTCATTCATACCTTGCTCCATATATTCTTCTTTCAAGCTGTTCAAGTGATCATACATTTCTAGAAATAACTCATCCTGTTCAATATCACTAAGTTCTGAATAGGCTAAAATAGACTTAATATACTCATCAAATTCACTCATAAATAACTCCTTTCTGACAAGCTTGAATTAATGCTGTTACACTCTCCCAAGAGTTCACTTTCTTCTGCAATTCTTTTTTCCCTTTATCTGTAATAGTATAGAATTTCCTTTTCATCCCATTCTCAGATTCATTCCAATAAGATTCAAGAAACTCCTTTTTCTCTAATCGCTTTAAAGCAGGATACAAAGTTCCCTGTCCCATACTATACAAATCTTCACTTGCATCCTTTAAACTTTGAGCTATTTCGTAGCCGTATGTATCACGTTTTGCAATGATAGAAAGTAATAAAATATCTATACTTCCCTTCAAGATTTCTTTGTCCAACAATACCACCACCTTATATACATAGTATAACAACATATGTCGTTATACAACATAGTTAGAAAAATAACCCATAAAAAAACCACCTAAAGGCTCCCCTTCAGGTGGTTCTCTATTTTATGCTAACGCAGCTGCCTGTTCTTGTTGATCTACAGGAATTACAGCGTCTGTTAGTGCTTTTTCTAGTTCAGCTGTATATTTCATTTGTTCTTCTTTGCTCCAGCCTAGTTTCGCAGCCATGTAGTTGATTACTGCTTCTTTCCACTCGTATACCCAGTGGATGTTGAAGAATACAGCGCCTCTGCGGCGTACGAAGAAGTCAACTGGTTTTGCTGTCATTTCGTAATCCATTGCGTATACAAGTGGGATTAGAACTTCAAGCGGCATGTTGTATTCTTTCGCTTCTTCTTTATGTTTTTTCGCTAAGTCGAACAGTACATCAACGTTAGAGCCGTAGAATTTCGCGAACTCTTCTGCTTGTACTTTCGTTAAACCAGATTTTGTACCTTCGTCTGCTTTTTTCGCAACAAATGCTGGGAATCCGTGTGAACCATCTACATGTCCACCAGAGATTGGCATATGTTTCGTATCGCTCTTCGGATATGCGCTATGACCTTCTTTTTGTAATAAGTTCGTTACGTAATCTACTACCATTTCAGCCATTTTACGGTATCCTGTTAATTTACCACCTGCGATTGTAATTAAACCAGATTCAGAAGTCCAAATTTCATCTTTACGAGAAATTTCAGATGCATTCTTACCTTCTTCATAAATTAACGGACGTACACCAGCCCAGCTTGATTCAATGTCTTTCTCTGTAATTTTCACGCTTGGGAACATGTAGTTAATCGCATTAATGATGTATGTGCGATCTTCTGTTGTCATTTGTGGTACAGCTGCGTCTTTATCATAGAACGTATCTGTTGTACCTACGTATGTTTTTCCTCCGCGAGGAATCGCGAACACCATACGTTTATCTGGTGTATCGAAGTAAATTGCTTGCCCGAGTGGGAAACGTTTTTGATCAATTACTAAGTGAACACCTTTTGATAACTGAAGTACTTTTCCTTTTTTCGAGTTATCTTTTTCACGAAGTGTATCTACCCAAGGACCAGCTGCGTTTACAATTTTCTTACCGTAAACTTCATATACTTCCCCGTCTAGTAAATCGATTACACGTACACCGCATACTTTTCCATCTTTATATAAGAAACTGTCTACTTTTGCGTAGTTAACAGCTTTCGCACCATGCTCAATTGCTTCTTTCATTACTTCAATTGTAAGACGCGCATCGTCTGTACGATATTCTACGTAGTAACCGCCGCCTTTTAATCCTTCTTTTTTTACAAGAGGCTCTTTGTTTAGCGTTTCTTCACGGTTAAACATCTTTCTGCGCTCGCTTCGTTTTACACCTGCTAAGAAGTCGTATACACGAAGACCAATTGATGTACTAAATGATCCGAACGTACCGCCTGTATGGAACGGAAGTAACATCCACTCTGGTGTTGTTACATGGGGACCGTTCTCATATACGATCGCGCGCTCTTTACCCACCTCTGCTACCATTTTCACTTCAAGTTGTTTTAAATAACGTAGACCACCGTGTACAAGCTTCGTTGAACGACTTGATGTACCTGCTGCAAAGTCCTGCATTTCAAACACAATTGTTGATAACCCGCGTGTTGCTCCATCTAATGCAATACCAGAACCAGTAATACCTCCACCAATTACGATCACATCTAACTCTTGTTTATTTACTCCGTTTAATACGTCTTTACGTTGTTTACTTGAAAATTTCATGGTAATTCCTCCCTTTGATAACGAAAAAAGAGACCACAAACTCCGCTATAGATTTCGCCTCTATAGCGCGTTGTGGTCTCTCCAAATCTCCTACCGAATTATTAACTTGTCACCATTATAACACTGTTTATGATTATTTGAAAGCTTTTGTTGCTTCAATTGCTTTTTTCCATCCAGCATATAGCTCTTCGCTTGTTTCCGCTTCCATAGTTGGTTCAAAGCGTTTGTCCATATGCCACTGTGATTTAATTTCATCTTGGTTTTTCCAATATCCAACCGCAAGACCAGCTAAGTATGCTGCACCTAAAGCTGTCGTTTCGTTGATCACTGGACGCTCTACAGGAACATCTAAAATATCGCTTTGGAACTTCATTAAGAAGTTATTTTTAACTGCTCCGCCATCAACGCGTAATGTTTTCAGTTTAATACCTGAATCTGCTTCCATTGCGCATAATACATCTTTCGTTTGGTAAGCTAAAGATTCTAGCGTTGCACGAATGAAATGCTCTTTCGTCGTACCGCGTGTTACACCAAACATAGCGCCGCGTACTTCACTATCCCAATAAGGTGTTCCTAGTCCAACGAATGCTGGTACAACGTATACACCGTCAGTTGATTCAACGCGAGAGGCATATACTTCACTCTCACTTGCATCTTTAAACATGCGCATTCCGTCACGTAACCACTGAATCGCAGAACCTGCTACGAAAATACTTCCTTCTAATGCGTAGTTCACTTTACCATCTATTCCCCATGCAATTGTTGTTAATAGACCGTGCTCAGAAGCTACTGCTTTTTCACCTGTGTTCATTAACATAAAGCAACCAGTTCCGTAAGTGTTCTTCGCCATACCTTCACCGAAACAAGCTTGTCCAAATAAAGCTGCTTGTTGGTCACCAGCTACACCTGCAATCGGTACATTTTGACCGAAGAAGTGGTAATCAATTGTTTCTCCATATATTTCAGATGATGGACGTACTTCTGGAAGCATACTCTTTGGTACTGTTAACATGTCTAGAAGCTCATCATCCCACTGTAAGTCGTGAATGTTAAACATTAACGTACGTGATGCGTTTGAGTAATCTGTTACGTGTGCTTTACCACCAGATAGTTTCCATACAAGCCATGAATCAATTGTTCCGAATAATAGATCGCCGTTTTCTGCTTTCTCTCTTGCACCTTCAACGTTATCTAAAATCCATTTTACTTTCGTTCCAGAGAAGTATGCATCAATTAAAAGACCTGTTTTTTCGCGAACCATTTCGCTATAACCTTTTTCTTTTAACTCATCACAAATTTCAGCTGTTTGGCGAGATTGCCATACGATTGCGTTGTAAATTGGTTTACTAGTTGTTTTATCCCATACAACCGTTGTTTCACGTTGGTTCGTAATACCGATACCAGCGATTTGTTCTGGTTTTACATCTGCTTCGCTTAAGCAAGTTGCGATAACTGCTAAAATAGATCCCCAAATTTCTTGCGCATTATGCTCTACCCAGCCCGGCTTTGGAAAATGTTGTGTAAACTCTTTTTGAGCTGAATGAACAATTTCACCTTTTTTATTGAATAAAATTGCACGTGAGCTTGTTGTTCCTTGGTCTAATGAAAGAATATATTTTTTCATATCGGTTTCCCCCTTATGCTACTTTTCTACTATTTGTATTGCTTCCGCTTTTTTTACTTGTCATATAAGAGATTGCTAGTACAATCACAGTTGCGATAATCACATAAATAAGTGCTGAATTTTGTTTTCCTTCAAATACAACTTGATGGAATAAACCTGCAAGTGATCCACCTAAAATTGGACCTACTACTGGAATCCATGCATACTTCCAGTTTGAACCGCCTTTTCCTGCAATCGGAAGGAAGAAGTGTGCGATACGCGGACCTAAATCACGTGCTGGGTTAATTGCGTATCCTGTTGTCCCACCTAATGATAAACCAATACTTACAATTAAGAAACCTACGATAAATGGATTTAATCCATCTGCAAATTTATTTGCACCAATTGCTAATATACCAAATACTAAAACGAATGTTCCAATCATTTCACTTAAAAGGTTTGCAAATGTGTTCGGAATTGCTGGACCTGTTGCAAATACACCTAACTTTGTTCCTGGATCTTCTGTTTCTTTCCAGTGTGGTAAGTAATGTAAATATACGATAACTGCCCCGATAATTGCCCCAATCATTTGTGCTACGATATAACCTGGTACGTCACTCCATGGGAACGCTCCCTTAAATGCTAGTCCTATCGTTAAAGCTGGATTCAAATGTGCCCCACTAATTGATCCAACCGCATACGCTGCAACCGCTACTGCTAAGCCCCAGCCCATTGTAATAACAATCCAACCTGAATCTTTCGCAAACGATTTCTTTAAACTTACACCAGCACAAACGCCGCCACCAAGTACGATTAACAACGCAGTCCCTATTAACTCTCCTAAAAATGCTGACATAGTATCCCTCCACAATCAATTTAAACGCTTCCAAATGTGATAGAGGTAAAATGAATGGCCATTCGTTTTTGTCAAAAGAAAAAGACCCACAGCTTTGCACGCTTCTATATAAATTTATATAGAAACAATGAAATGTGGATCTCTTCTTTTCTCCGTCACGTTTATTAACTTGTCTATAATGTTAACCTCTTATGAAAGCGGTGTCAACAGAATTTTTTCACATTTTCGTCACTTTTTTTGGTAATGTTTCCATAGTTCGCGTTTTGACGTCGTAATCGCTGTCGCACCAGCGTTTAAAGCTCTTTCCACATCTTCTACAGTACGAATAAAACCACCTGCTAAAATCGGTACACCAGTACGCTCTTTCACTTCAGCGATAATATCCGTCATTGCTCCTGGAAGCACCTCAATATAATCCGGTTTCGTCTTATCTAAAAGATTGCAGCTCTTCTCCATCGCACTCGAATCGATTAAAAAGATGCGTTGTATTGCCACAACACCTTTTTGCTTCGCCTTCATAATAACGCTCGCCTTTGTCGAAAGTAACCCGTACGGTCTAAACTCCTGACATAAATATTCCGTCGCATGCCCATCACTCTGCAAGCCATGAATTAAATCCACATGTAAAAACACCTTTTTACAATATTGCTTCGCAAGTGATATAACACTCTTCAATTGGCCGACATGAATATCTAAAATAACGATATATTCATACGAACTATGTAATAGTTTTTCCAAATCTTTAATTTGCCTCACTGCCGGCAAAATCTTTTGTTCATGAAATTCCATTCTAAATGTCCCCTTCTTTATGTCATCCTATCCTTTATAGTACACAATTTAAGTGAAAAGAACAGCTAGTGTAGGGGATTTCTTTCAAATCTTTCCTCTATTTATATATTTTCTTCAACTTATCCGATCCCATACCACCTATAATCATGAATGCAAGGGGCAAAAGATTCATTACATATGGCGCATCTGCTACAATTGTAATACTTGCTCCTGCAAACTTATTTAGCATCCATACAACGATTTTGATAAGAAACAAAAATACTCCAAGCGTGAATAGACTATCGAAAAACACCTTCCATTTTGGATATGCTAATTGTTTACTATCTTCAATTACTTTTTGCGTCAACTCGTCGTCACTCCTTAACAATTCATCAATCGTAATACTGAATAAATCGCTTAAATGAATAATAATTTCAATGCTCGGATAGTTCTTTCCCGTCTCCCATTTCGAAACCGACTGCCTACTTACATGAATTTTTTCAGCCAAATCATTTTGCGACCAATTTCTTTTTTCCCTTTCTTCTTTTAAACGCTCACTAAAAATCATACTGTGTTTATCACCTCTCTATGCCCATTATGTTCAAATAAATGATGAAGAGTAAAGCTAGTTATCGTTGCATTTCCTGCGCAACTTATGCGTTACAGCTTATAATGGCGCTATTTTATATGGATCTTCCCTATACTATGCTCCAATAATAATTTCCCGAACAATAATACAAAGAACGGATACTAATAAAGACTAGATTAGGCATAAAAAATACGCCATCCCTTCTTATCAGTCTCCAGAAAGAATAACGCAAATTTTCATTTTTACTCATCATTTTTCGGACTATATGAAAACCCCGGGTATTTCACAACAGGCCACTTCTTCTTACGCAGAGAATCCATTACTTGCGGGCCAACATGTATATTACTCTCCACTATTTCTTTAGGAGTCAGTGCCATCCATTGATTTAACGATACATCTTCAAAACGATTGCTTCTGAACATCTCTAAAAACCATAATGTTTCGGTACCTGTATTTTGAATATAATGCCCCGTCGCAAACGGTACATATCCGACATCGCCAGCTCTATAATCAAATGTACGAGCGGTACCATTTCCAAGAAACACAGTCATTCTCGCTTCCCCTGTTAAATAATATTGCCATTCATCATTATTCGGGTGCCAATGAAGTTCTCTCATTCCACCAGGCTCAACCTCAACGAGCGCTGCTGCGATCGTTTTTGAAATAGAGAAATTTGTAGAATCTACAATTCGAACGCTACCACCAGGAGTCTTAATTGGCTTTTGTTTTAACAGTTCATGTTTAAATGTTAAAGGAACTTCCCCTTTCGGTGATTGAACTTCCTGACTTTCAAGCGAACCTGGCACCTCTCCTTGATAAATATAAACTTGACCTGAAGGGATAGAATGAAAAGCACTCTCAGGTACTCCAAAATTAGCCGACAATACTTCTTTTGGCGTATGCGCAAACCAATCAGAAATAGCTAAAGTAGATAAATCAGAAAAATGTCCATCATCGAAAACAAGTAGAAATTCACAATGTTCCAATCCTTGAATGGAATGCGGAATACCAGGCGGAAAATACCAAAGATCACCTGGTCCAACATCAGCAATAAAATTCCGTCCATTTTGATCAACAGCCGTTATGCGTGCCCGTCCTAAAAGCATATACGCCCATTCCGCTTCTTTATGCCAATGAAGTTCTCGTATTCCACCGGCCGTTAAGCTCATATTTACCCCAGCAATCGTCGTCGAAACTGGTAGTTCCCGAGCAGTAATCTCCCGAGACCACCCGCCGTGTTTCAAAATCATAGAAGTGTCCGAGAATGAAAATTTCAAGTTAGGAACTAATCCTGCATCCGTTATAGGCGGAACAAGCATATTCGGATTTTGAATATCTCGCATAACATTACGAGGGCCAGAATCAATTGCACCTGCTCCGTCGCTGCGGATTGGTTGTGGCACATTCCCTCCCGCTTCATTAACAGTACGTTTCTTCATGATTACACCCCTTTTTCATCCGGTTATTAGGTGAAAATCCTCCACCATAGTGTATGAATTGGGCTTTAGATGGTTACAGTTACTATGGAGTTACATCAACTGCCTATCATTATCGTTTTGTTCATTTCTCAACTTATACTAGTATGGACAGCGTCTGGAAAGATAATGAAGAAATTAAATTAAAACTAATAAAAAACCCTGTAAAATTTATTACAGAGTTTTTCACCAATTATTTATTGTTTTACATATCGAATACGAACATTATCGTCCATATGATAAATTTGTAATGTGTTCCCATCATAGTTTTGCAATTTATACATGATACTATCATTTGTTAACTTTACTTCTTGACCGTCTTTAACTGCTTTTGTTACTTTTAAAGATAACTGGAATGATGGGACATCCACCGTATATGTTCCTGTTAAATAGTTATCTTTATTCGGATAAGAACCATTCGCATAAGACTCAAATGTTTTATCACCTTTTAGTACTAGCGTAGTTTTTACGCCACTGCCGTAATCAATACCCCAATTACCAATAATCTCAGTACCATCTTTAATGTTCTTCTGCATGTTGCTATAACTAATTCCTAACTCTTCACTTGTACCAACTGTATCTACAAATACCCCAGTTTTTGCTTGACTTTTATCTGTTTGAGCCTGACTGCCAGTAGTTGGGTTTGCCTGTGTAGAACTACTTGTTGTACTAGTAGATTTTTCCGTGGTTGTATCACCTTTTACTTCAGCCCTTAACTTATCAAATGTAGGTTTCCAAATACGTTTTGCTTCCTCTAATTTTATATTTGCTTTATTTAAGATTTCCTTATCAGTCTCTAAGCTAAAACCTTTATCGTTGAATAACTTCTCTATTTCACCGAATGTTTCTCTTAGTTTACCTGCAGCTCTTTCAATCTCTTTTTGGTCTTCTTTATGTTTTGGCGGTGCAGAAATCTTCTCTATCTTATCAAATACTTTATAGATGTCTTTAACACTATCTAATACCTCAGCTTTTGATTTACTTCCGTTTCTCAAATCCTTTACAGATGCATCATAGTAATCAAATCGTCTTAACATATCCTGTTCAATGTCTAATAAATATTGTGCATAATCTTCATCTAAAACTCGAACCTTTTGAACATCTTTACTTTCTTCTTTCGAATTAGTTGATTTTTCTTTTGTTCCAGAAGACTTAGCTTTACTTGTTTCTTCTGTCTTTGCTTCTTTACTTGCCGAATCTTTTACTGTAACACAACCACTTAATAATAATGTAACTGGAACTACAGCAGCCATTAGTTTCTTCACTTTCATACCTCATACTCCTTAAAGTAATTTACTCTTAGTTTGTTTTGCTACCGATACTCTTCGCTGCTTCTTCAAACAGTTTTGAACCTTCTTGTGCTTTACTTAATGATTGATGCATTTTACTCTCGTCTTCTTGGTCTAATGCATCAAAGAGAAGTTGGAAACAATCCGCATACAGTTCCATCGATTGCTTTATCTTCACTTGTTCTCCCTGTAATTCAGGAGGTGCTTGTAGATTCTTCAGTTTCGTTGTGGTTGCCTTTGCTCCACCTAAACTCAGTTGTACTTCACTTTTCTTTTGTTTGTATGATTTTACGTCTGAATCTGCTATTCCTTCAATTAATTTCATTGTATTTTCAATTTGAGTAGCACTATTTATGATATCTGCCTTGTACCTTTCAACATCTGAACCAGTTACCTTACCAGTTGAAGAAGTTGAATTATTTGAAGAAGAACTTGGTTGACTACTTGATGAGCTACTATTTGTACCTTCACCTTTCGCTACAGATAAGCTATCCTCTTTCTTGCTATCAGTTGACTTACTCTCTTTTTCAGAAGTCTTATTCTCTTTCTCTACCTTTTGCGTCTCTTCTTTCTTTGTTTCAGCTTTCTTACCATCAGTTTCAATTGTAATACAACCACTCAATAACATAACTGGTAACGCTAAACTTACTAATTTCTTTGCTTTCATGATTACTAATACCCCTTTATTTGTAAAATGTAGTGCAAACAAGTTAATATACTTAACTAATAAATTTCCCCCGAATAATTCATTAAAATCTATCGCCCATATATTACCTGTATATTCATAATCTTTCCATATATATCATTTTGCAAAGAATTACATATTTGGTCAAAGGGATTTATGTAGTCCTTAAAAGAAAATTTTAATCACAAAGAAAAGAAGCTAACAATAAATTGTTAACTTCTCAGCTTAAGGAAAAAATAGTATCTTTCCTTATCTTCTAATATCTAGGTTGTGATTGAATATTTGTAAGATGAACATCATACATATCAATGATTTCAAGAAATCTATCAGCTTCACGGAAAACATGGTCTGCCAATAATGGATGAATGATGCTCTTTATTTTACATTGCTCAATTAAATCACGTGCTGTTTTCTTAAAATCCCGAAGAGATGCAACTGACACGCGATTTTGATCTAAAAATTGATCTAAAAGAGGAGCTGTTTGGGATTGTGGTTTCATAGATTCTAAGTCAATTGCTTGATACATCAATTCATCAAAATCATTGCTAAAATTCCGTGCTGTATCTACAAGCTTTCTTTCTGATGGATCAAGAAGATGGCCAATAAATTTAGCATGGTCTGCCATAATCCTTAAAAAGAAAACATTTTCTTTAATAATAGCATCAGGAAGAGCATCTAATTTACCTTCATTTAATTGTATTAAACGTTTTCTAAAATAATCAGCTTCCCTACTTGTATGGTCAACTAAAAGGGGAAAGTTATTTTGTCCTGGCAATTTACATGTGAGAATTAATCCTAAAATTTTTCGTTTAAATCCCCAAATATTAGTTGCGGCTTGTTGTACTTCTGCATTAAACCTTTTGATTTGCTCAGGATCTGTTTCATTTGTATAGGAATGCGCTATTTGTTCAATATGTTCAAACAACCGATAAAATTGATTCGCCTCTTCAATTAATTGAGTATCCTCACATCTAAATCCCAATCGAAGAAAAAAAGAATGCTCCTTCATGATTCTAGACCAAAAACGAATTTCATTTAATGAACGCTCAACAAACATTACAGACGTAACGCCTGTATCAGGATGTAATGAAGTTTCATCCCTATGCATTGTTAATCCCCCCCAGTAAAATCCCCGCTAGTTCCATTCTTATGAGGAAAAATATATATAAATGCCATCAATAAAAGTTTATGATGACTCTCTTATACATGTAAAATTAAACTAATATAACCTTAGCTTGATGAACATATACTGCTCCCCCAGAAGAAAAAAGCTACCACCTAGATGTAAAATCCTACTAGGTGGTAGCCTTTCAAAATTTCTATTAAAGCAATACCGAATCTTTATCACTATCCTGATTACGTTTCTCGCGCTCTTCTTCTAAGCGCTTCATATACACTTCGCCTTCTTTTTCGATAAACTCATTATCCATATCTTGCTCTTTTTTCGAAGTATATAAAACCATGTAGCCACTTAGTACAATCCCGACAATTACAAGATAAACCCACCATGGTAAAGTTTCCAAATCACTTCATTCCTTTCCTTAGACAAGCCTTATTAGTTTCACTTTATGAGGAAAGAAGTGGATTTATGCTTAAAATTTTTATTGTGGATGCTTCGCGAAAAATGCTTGTACATATTCCATAAACTCAATTGGTTCCTGACGAAACGGTGCGTGGTATCCTTTTTCAATAATATGAAACGTACTATTTGCAAATAGCCCATGATACAGTTCACCATTTTTCCAAGAAACACTTTTATCATGTCGTCCCCATATAATTAAAGTCGGTACCTTAATTTTATCAGCTTCCATCGCAATGCGGCGCTCTCTCATTTTCGTAAGCTGATTATAATGCTCTTTATCATCACGACTATTTTTTACTTCATTTTTATTATACTTCGTAATCTCAGTTACAGTTTGTAAGTCCGTCGATAGCGGTGGTACTTCATAACTTTCTTTTCGCTGGAAAGACTCTATCCCTGTAGCATCCGCCAAGATGAGATGCGTCACTGCATCCGGATATAAATACGCTAAATTAAGGGACATCTCTCCGCCCATCGAATGGCCGAGCACCGCAAACTGATCGTATCCGAGCTTCTTCATTAACTTATAATATAAATTCACTTGCGCAGGAAACGAATACTGAAAATCAACCGGCTTAGAAGAACGCCCAAACCCTAAAATATCAACCGCAATAATCGTATGATCTCGCACTAGTTCCGGATAAATATCACTAAACCCATCAGAAGAACCACCAAACCCATGCAACATAAGTAAAGGAGGTTTTCCCTCACCAATTTGTTTAAAATAAATCGTCTGTCCATCAATTTGCGCCATACTCTCTTTCGTATTCAGCTTCATCATAACAGTATCTTTCACTTCTCCAACCTTCGCAATCGGCTTCTCAACGAAGTTACAAACAATTAACAAAACGAGCACAATACCGCTAATCATATAAAACTTAAACCTTTTCAAAGTTCCCGTCTCCTTTCTCTTGTTGCTATTTAAAAGTTTTTACATTTTTTGGTTATTTTATGTTCTCTTTTTAATTGTAACTGAAATGGTTACAATTATACTAAAAAAATATAACTCATTTCTATTACTAATGGTTATTCTGTAACTATTATAGTTACATATTTAAAGTAAGTCAATTCTTTTCTCTACATGGCCTGAAAATAGAAAAAGGGACTTCATGTTGAAGTCCCTTTCTTTGTTATTATAGTTGGCTTACTCCGCCGTCGCCTTTATTATCTGCTGGTGCTCCGCCTGTGTCACCAATGTTAACGTAGTCTGGTCTTGCTGGTGCTCCTCCGTCGCCAATATTAACTGCTTGCTGTGTAGTAGAAGAAAAATTAAATCCCAATGAAAGAATCCCTACAAAAATTAATCCTTTTGCTATTACGCCTACTTTTTTCATTATTTCAACGCCCCTTTTTCTAAATGTTTTTTCTGTGCTTGATTATTTATATAAAAATATTTACTTGCCTTTACATGGTTTTCTTCTTTATAAAATTGCATAGCTAAAATCTCAGTATATTCTTGAATACAATCCAACAAACCTTCTTTCTCAAAATATAAAATCCCATTTAAAATAGTGGATTCTAATAATACACTAGAAGTCTTTTGATTCATTTCCTTTAAAATTACAAAACGGTGCTGAAATTCTTTATTTTGTATCTTATTACATATATCTAATCCTTTTTCAATTAATTCAGCGGCAGTATCGATTTTTCCAATTTTGTAATATTCACGTGCTAATACAAACATTGCTTTGAAATGTTTGGGATTACTTTTTATTACTTCTACTAAATGTCGAATTGCTAAACTCGAAAGGTTTTGACTTGCATATAACCATGCTAAATTATGACGAACCATTGTAATAAATCTTTCATTATCTATCTTTTGAAATACATTTAATGCCAAATTCAACTTCTCTTCGGCTTGTTCATATTGCTTTAAATCAATACAAGCCATTGCAAAAATATTCTCACACAAAGCAATACAAACTTCATAGCCAGGATGTTTTTCATATTCATCTTTTGCTAAACGTATTTGATCAATCGCCATCAATGGTTTATACGTTTGATAAGACAAATATGCAAATCTATAATTGAATTCAGCATGTTCCAACGAAGATGTTATATATTTCAGTAATTTCCCAGCCTCTTCAAAGTGATTTTGTGACTCAATGTAATTTGATATATACATTGCATGAATACCTTTAAATAAGTGATAATAATGTGTTAAAAGTGCGTCATCAGGAATTATAAAGGTATTAATTTCATCAAAACTATTCCTTGTAATACTCAAACTATCAATTAGCACATGATAACGGAATTTTAATAATGCTTGATAAAATGCTGCATACTGATCTTCTTTAATATAAATAATCTTGGACTCTATTTCTTCATTTAGCGCTTTTGCTTTAACCACATCTTGTTTTAACATTGAATGATACCAATCATCCAATAAGTGTTTCATTTGCTCCCTTGTTACTACATCTGCTCCCATACACTCGCATCCCCTTTTCTCCAAAATTACAAAATTAGGATTTTTATACAATTATCAAAATTGTATATTACCACTCCTTTTCTATGTATTGAAAAATAATTATCAGAAAATTTAATATTTTAATTATACCAAAGTTTTCCTTTTTGATGACTTGAGAAACAATTGTCAGAAAACTTAATAGAACAAATAAAAAAGCAAGCAGTTCCAGCACTTCGCTAAAACTACTTGCTCTCCTACTTACTATCTCTATTTTACGCTTTAATAAATTCCTTCGTACTTCTCACTGTATCAATTGGACGAACTAATTTTTCAATTTCTTCACGTTTTGGCTCTAGGAATGGAGGTAAAGATAATTTTTCGCCAAGCGTTTCGTATGGCTCATCTCCCATAAATCCTGGGCCATCTGTTGCGAATTCAAATAAGATTTGTGGTGCAACTCTTGCATATAATGATTCGAAGAAGTGACGGTTTACATATCCAGATGAAGGAAGTCCTACGCTACTGATTCTCTCAATCCATTCTTCTAATACAGCGCGATCTTCTACGCGGAATGCCGCATGGTGCACTGTACCAAAACCTTGTTGTGCTTCAGGAAGAACTGTATTATGTTCTACAATAACAGATGCACCGTTTCCGCCTTTGTTCACTTCAAATAAATAGAATTCCCCTTCTTGCGCAACCTCTTTAAATAATAGAACTTTTTCTAACACTTCTTTGAAGAAGCTAAAGTTTGCAATACGGATAAATACAGGCCCTAAACCAGTGATTGCATATTCTAATGGTACTGGCCCGTTTTGCCACGGTGTACCTGATTCGATTCCTTTATCAAGTTCATCTGAGATTAATTGATATTGTTGGTCATCAAAGTCAACGAAAGAAAGAGTTTTCTTACCAAATTGCTCTTTAATTCCTGTATGTTCTACTTCAAGACGGTCAAAGCGTTTCACCCAATACTCTAATGCTGCATCAGTCGGAACACGGAATGAAGTTTTTGAAATTTCATTTGTACCGTGTACTCCTTTCGGAACACCTGGGAAATCAAAGAATGTCATATCTGTTCCTGCACTACCTTTATCATCTGCAAAGAATAAATGATACGTTTGAATATCATCTTGGTTTACTGTTTTCTTAACTAAACGCATTCCTAAAACGTGAGTGAAAAACTCATAGTTCTTTTCTGCACTACTTGTAATCGCTGTAACGTGGTGAATTCCTTTTAATTGGTTCATTTTATATTCCTCCAATGGGTTTCATTTATATGTTAAATTTGTATATTTTCTTCTATTACTTCTCTTCAATCGGTGCTAAATTCGCTTCAATCTCTGCACGCTGATCTTCTAAGAACGGTGGTAAATCAAGTTTTTCTCCTAAATGTTCCACATCTCCATCAACTGTAAACCCTGGTCCATCTGTCGCAATTTCAAAAAGGATTCCGTTTGATTCACGGAAATATAAGCTTTTAAAGTAGAAACGGTCGATGATTCCTGAAGACTGGAAGCCTCTTTGTTTCACCTGTTCTTCCCAATAAGCAAGCTCTGCATCGTTTTTCACGCGAATTGCTAAATGGTGAATGCTACCGCGGCCCGGCTTTTCAGTAGGACCATCTAAATATTTCACAACGATTTCTCCAAAAGCCTCTCCTTTAATGGATTGAAAAATTGCTTCCTCTTCGCTGCGGCTAACCTCTGTATAACCAAACATCTCTGTAAGTGTACTCGCCATTTTATCAAGTCTACGAACTGTCATTTCCACAGAACCCATTCCTTGAATTTGATGCTCTGCAGGAACTTCTGATTTCTCCCAAGTTTCCCAGTGCTCTACTTTTTCTCCGTTTGAAACGAGTAATACTAAGCGAAGACCTTCAGCATCCTCAAATTGCAAAGCAGGACGATTTGCATATGTTGTCATTTCACTATGTTTCACATCAAATTTTTCAAAGCGTTCTTTCCAGTAATGCAAGCTATCCTCTGAAGGAACGAGTAATCCAATTCGAGTAATCGCATTCGTACCGCGATATGTTCTTCCTACTAATGGAATTTCAAAAAATGATAATTCCGTACCTGGACTTCCTGTTTTATCTCCATAAAATAAGTGGTACATTGACGGATCATCTTGGTTTACTGTCATTTTCACACGACGCAAGCCAAGCACGTTTTTATAAAAGTGATTATTTTCATTTGCATTTTTCGTAACCATTGAAATGTGATGATGCCCTTTAATTTCATACATTGGTTATTCCTCCGTTTCGTTTTACTAGTCAAGTGATAACTAAAAAAATAACATTTCCCACAACTAATATGGTTTTTAGCTTTTCAATTTATTCTTAATTATGTTTTTGTAAATTCATCTTAGTTTTTACTGTATAAGTTACTTTGTTTTTTAATCGAAAACAACTGAGTGTATGTTTTTCATATGACTCAATCGCTTTCGTTACTATCACTTTACACCTCAATTGATTGAAAAGCAAGTGAAAAATCTCGAATTCAAGATTTTTTTGTTAAATAACATTTAGGGTGTAAAATCATTAATTTCTGGATAGCGTCACATCACTATCAAGCTAAAGACTCAAAGCTCTCCATGCCCATCAAGCTACCAAGAATACACTACCCCAAAAAGATAAAAATGAACTTCGTTGCTATAAAAGACAACTTTTTTGCTCCGAGGGAATTATAGAATTTTATATCTTTACAATTATTTATGGGGAGTTAATTCGTTTTTTTCAAGAATAAGTAATTTCTTAAATAGAAGTTCACGTACCTCTTCCTTATGATAATTAATTTTTGTTGATTGATAAGAAATTTAATGAATGATTATTCGAATATGCTTTCGTAAATGTTAAATGTAGTTTTTGGATAATGTTTGGTCAAGTTGATACTAATACCCTCGATAAACGAAAGAAAATTAAGAGTGTTCCGAGAAAAAGTAATTAAAAAACGCTCATTTACAGAAGAACATTATTCAAGTGAAGCCCTCTATAATTCAATTACAACTCCTTGAAAGTTTATGATACTATCCTGATCACACTTTTTATATTTAATGTTTTAAGGAAAAAAGCTATACTATAAGCGAAACTAAAAATTAGAAAGGAAATACCAGAACATGGAAAATTATATGCTATTTATCCTTACAGCACTCCTTATTATAATGATGCCTGGTCCCGGTTTTGCTTTAGTTACAAAAAACACTATCTCTCATGGTAGAAATGGTGGGATAAAGACCGTCTTAGGAACGGTATCTGGAATGATGATTCATACAATAATGGCTACACTAGGACTCTCTGCTATCTTAATGAAATTTGCTATGCTATTTACATTAATAAAATATGCTGGGGCATTTTATTTAATTTATTTAGCTGTAAAGTCAATTAAAAGTGCCTTTTCTAAACAAGAAAAGGTGTCAGGTTCAGTGGAGATAAACTCTAAGGATATTGGAACGGTTAAAAGTTTTAGACAAGGATTTACCACGGCAATCTTAAACCCAAAAACGGCTGTATTTTTCCTTAGTTTTCTACCCCAATTTATTGTGAGTAATCAAAGTCATTTCTTCCAATTTCTTTTGTTGGGATTCACATTTACGACTTTGACAGCAATATGGTATTTACTTTATATCTCTCTAATACGTCAATTAAGAACTTTTTTAAGAAAAGAAAAGGTGAACCGTACAATAGAGGGTATTACTGGCACAGTATTATTAGTATTTGGAGTTAGGCTATTTTTCCAAAAATAAATATGTAATAGAGAGAGTTTAAAACTTTCGGTTTTTCCAATAAATGAATCAATATAAAAAGTATGGCTTTCAAACAGTAAAAAAGTGAACAAACGGGTGTGTTTGTGGAATAAGCTTCAATAAAATAACCAAACTTTTTATAAAGAAGTGAATCGATTATATTAAAATTGATATAAAGGCGTTATCCTTTCCTATGATTTCTCAGAAAGAATAACGCCTTGCTCTTTTTAGAGGGTATTTTGTCTAGTTAGCTTGATAGCGATGTGGTTCTATCCCTTATAAAGTGAAACTTTAATCAGTGGGGGTTTTGTTCATCCCCCACTGATTATTAGTTGAACCAATCGGGCTTTTACGGACAGTTGATCCCCCACCTAACTTCTTTGCTTCCGCTGAATTTTGAGGTCGGGGTCTTACTGCCCGTTAATGCGGGATAAATGTTACAAAAACATTTATAATAGCTCTAACTTGCACAATGCTTCCCGTTAATATAATACGCTGATTCTGTGAAAACCGTAAATACAACCTCTACTTCTGGAAGTCCAAAATCCATTACATATGTAGTAATGGCCTTGGCAAATCGATCACGAATTTCCTGTCCACGCTCGAACCATTTCACTTCAATAAGAGGAAACGCTTCTATTTCTTCTCCATTGAATATAAACGTAGAACTTGGTAGTTCCAACGTAAAATTATCCGTACCACACTCACAAATCTCTGCGAGCTCTTCTACTAATGGCTTGCTTATGTGTTTTAATTGTTCAGTAGTAATTCCACGAAACACAATATGCGGCATGTAAATCCCTCCTTTAGATAGTTTTATATTTGCCCACATCATAGCACAATTCTCCCACCTTTTAACAAAAATAGATGCTAAACAAGTTTCAACTCTTATTTTTAGGCCTGTTATACAGGCTGAAGCGATTCTAAGTATCTGCCATATTAAAGTTGATATGCTCCCATTCTAGTGGTGAGATATGTTTTAATCGTTCTTCGTTAATCCCATGCGTACTTCTTAACTATTTCATTTAATTTTTAATAAAGAAAACAGCCTCACTAAGCTTTTAAAACTTAATGAGGCCACTTTATTCACACTTTTAATTATGGAACGTCGGTTTATAGAACGAACGATTATCAAGTGCAAAGACACGCTCTGTGTATTCACCTGGTTTTGTGCGTCCTAATGCGCGGTCCATCATGTTCATTTTTGCATCTAAGTTATCGATGTAGTGCAGAATTTCTGCTTCTTTTACTAATGGTGGTTTTGGGCTACCCCATTCTGCTTTTCCGTGGTGCGAAAGGACGATGTGTTGAAGAATTAATACTTCTTCTGCATCGATTTGCAATTCGTCTGCTGCTTTACCAATTTCGTTCACCATGATAGAAATGTGGCCTAGTAAGTTTCCTTCTAACGTATACGTTGTAGAAATTGGGCCAGATAGTTCAATTACTTTACCAAGGTCATGTAAAATAACGCCTGCATATAGTAAGTCTTTATCTAATGATGGGTATAGATTTGAAATAGCTTTCGCTAAATCTAGCATCGATACGACGTGATAAGCTAGTCCAGATACGAACTCGTGATGGTTCTTTGTCGCTGCTGGATATTCTAAAAATTCGTTTTGATGCTTATTTAACAAATGTCTTGTTAGACGTTGAATGTTCGGGTTTCTCATTTCAAATATGTATTGTGTAATTTTCTCAACCATATCTTCTTTTTTCACTGGTGCTTTTTCTACGAAATCCGAGATGTCTGTTACTTCATTTTCATTCGCAACACGGATTTGTTTCACACGTAATTGAATACGTCCTTTGTAGTTTAAAATATCACCAGCTACTTTAACGATTGTTTCTGCTACATATTGTTTCTCAACTTCTGGTGATACGTCCCATAGCTTCGCTTCAATATCTCCACTTGGATCTTGTAAGATTACTGTTAAAAATGGCTTTCCATTACTTGCAAGACCTTTTGTCGCTGTTTTAATTAACAAGAAAACATCGACTTGTTCACCAACTTCATATTCTGCAATTTTCTTTTTCATTCGAATTCCTCCACCAAATCAGTTACTTTTAGTATAGCATATCACAACTCATTTTCTTTACGCTTATGTGTTAATTTTACAATCTGTTTTTCTGTAAAATACGCGAGTAAATGCGCATGACATGTAAAGAAGATGACTTGTCTATCTTTTGCGATTTCCTTTATTAGTTCCATCGTTCGATCCGTCCTTACCGCATCAAAGTGCACGAAACTATCATCAATAATAAATGGGTGATCATGTTCAAATGTTTTCGCAAGTGCAAATCTCAGCGATAAATATAACTGCTCCGCTGTCGCTTGGCTTAGTTCATGACTGTAAAAACGTATACCGTCGTTACGTTCAACAACGAACGGCTCCGCCTCTGACGGTGAAAAGATTTTACTATAGCGTCCGCCCGTTAAATAGACGAAATACTCTTCTGATTTTTGTAAAATACGAGGCAGATGCACTTCATGATAATATTGCTTCGTTTTCGTTAACACCGTTTTTGCGGCCGCATAAGCAGCCCACTTCTTTACTTGTTCACGCAATTGCGCTTTTTTCATTTCACATTCATGCATTAAATCGCCGTACGTACTACCTTCTTCTAAATTCACAATTTCCATACGATGTTTCGCAATGCGCTCTGTCAGTTCTTTCTCTTGCGCCAGACAGTTTTGCACGACTGTAATTTCTCTCTTTAATTTCTCTTCATAACCGTCAGCTTCGTAATGTTCAGCTAATGATAAACTCTTTAAACGCTGTTCTAACAGATCAATTTGCGGTAATAAACGCACTACTTGTTTCTCAGCATCTTCACGTTTTTCCGCTAGTTTACCTGCTTCTAAAAACATCTCTTCATCTGTAGCCTCTGCAATATGCCATAAACTGTCTCGTTCTACTAGCAATTGCTTTAATTGTTCTTGCATAAACTCATATTCTTCTTGCCATTCCGCCAGTTTTTCTTTTAACTGCTTACAAGTTTGGCGCTTCTCTTTCTCATTTTGCATACGACTTTGTGCCCCGTGTAGCTTACTATACTCCGCACTACCGATAACAGCTTCTAGTTTCTGTTCAAAATGCGAAATCATTTCATATAATGAAGATTTTCGCGTGCCTTGTTTTTCTAACTCCCGATATAATTGCTGCATTTTTTCAATACGCTCAAACGCTGGCAATATGTGTGCATACGTATAAAATTCTGGGAACATATAGCGCGTTTTATATGCATCTACTTGTTCTCCTGCCTGGAACGTTTCTCTCTCCCATTCCTCATACGATGAAACGACTTTATCATAAGCTCGCTCCATTTGCTGCAATTTATAAGACTCACGCTCAAATAGCTTACGAATTTCTTCATCTTTTTCTAACTGATAGCGAACAGACATCGCTTCTTCACTTTGTCTCCCGCCAGCACTTTGCCGAAGAGTAAGAAGCTCTTCTTGTAATCCGCTTGATGGATCTTTATATAAAACAAGAGCAAGGACAATCCCTACAAAAACAATAACACTAATAAATAAGAGCGGGCGGTTATCAATAAATAAACTCGTGAATAAAACAAGCGTGTTAATAAGAAGTAACAGAAGACAAATTCTTTGCCACTGCTTTTTCTTTTGCATAGCCGCTCCTGCTTTTTCTTCATACTTACGTTTCATTCTCTCTGCACCCATACCGATAAACGCCGCGTCTTGGAACGATTTCTCTTTCTCAACTAACGTATTTCGCTCTTCATCAACTAACATTTGTTTCTGAATCTGTCTTATATTTTCTTCTTGTTCTTCTAATTGCTCTTGCGCTACTTTAAAACGATCATCAAGCTGTGCTTTTTGCGTTTCTAATTCACGTGCCTTTTGCACGGTTTGCGTAATTAATTCTTTCGTTGCCAAACTCATGTCAAACGCAAGAACCGCTTCCTTTTCAAAAGTAGCACCAATTTGTTGTTCTAGTTCTGCAATTTCTTCTTTTATATTCGTAATACTTCCTGTCATATCACGCATTTCTTGGCACGCATTTTCATAAGACAAATGCTGCATACGAAGTTCTTCTACATAACTTTCTTTTTGTAAAAACTCTTCATTTATTTGAATCGAGGCAATTTCCGATTGCACTGTCTCGATTTTCTTATGGAGCGAATCAACTTGTAACTGAAGCGGCTCCATCTTCGCCTTAATCGCTTCATAGCGCGCCATTCCGTTTACAGGAAACTGTCTGCTCTCATTTTCTAACACTTTCTCATGCGCACGCTTTTCAATAACGAGTGGCTCTAGCGCTGCTAATATTTCATAATCTTGCTTTCGCCTTTCTGCACTCTCTTTCTCTCCGCGAACAGAAGCAAGTTTCTCTTCACTTTCTTTTAATTGCTCGACTTGTTTTTCATACGTGCCAATTTTCCCTTGCCACTCTTTCATCTTCTCTTCAAGTTTCTTCATTTCTTGCAGTGACACGTTAATTTCCGGTTTACGCCCACTCGGTTTAAAGCGTTGATCCATTTCTTTTTCTAGCTTTTTATCTAACTGTAATAGCGCATCGCTTCCGACTGCACTTGCCGAAAATAAATAATTGCCAATATCCGCTTCGCCGAGCTGATGAATATTTTGAAGACCATGCATATCAAATAAAAAGACCGATTCAAATAAACTTTCATTCATCCCGCTTAATATGTCGTTTAAAATCTCCTCGCCGCCCGTTTTCCCGTCTTCAAAATAAACGGTCACCTCGCCAGCTGCCGTCTTTGGCAATCGTTCAATTTTCAAACGACCGTATTGCTCTGTTTGCACAGTCAGCGCACCGCCATACTTCCCGCCTTCTTTCGGCTCATAACGGCGCTGTCCTCTCGTCGGAAAACCGAACAGAATACTTTTCATAAACGAGCGAATTGTCGATTTCCCCGCTTCATTTTCACCGTATAGCACCGTCAGCAAGGAAAGATCCATTTCCACATTTTCTAATTTTCCATACCCATAAATATGGAGTTTTTCAATTTTCATTTTTTATCCCTCTCTTGCTGGAATAATTGTTCTAAAATAATATTTTCTGCTTCCTTTTGAATCTCTTTCTTCTCGTCTTCTGTAAAAGATTCAATACTATTACGTGCTACAGGAGATGTCCAAATCGTGCGCAATACGCCGTCCATATTTGTGAAAGCTTCTAACTCTTTTAGCACACTACCGACGAAATGATTTTCTGCTTTCAAACGTTCGATTTCTGCAAAAGAAACCGTCTCATTTTTCCACTTCATTGCATATACGAAATCTTTTCTCTCTTCGCCAGATGCTAAAATGTGAAAAATCTCTTCCACACGCTTTTCGTCACGCAAATAAGGAGAAAGTGGGCCCTGCCCTGTGAATACGACAGTTAAAAGCGTCCCTTCCTCTTCTCTTCGGCAATCATTCATCGCAGTTGACATGCTCGTCATAAGTTCATCAACATTTTCAAGTCCATCAATACAAACTTCGATCTCATCCCATACAACATCTGCCGTATGGAAAAATGAACACTGCGTTCCTTGTTTCGTAAGTTCAATAAGGTACGCACCCTTCTCGCCTGTTTCCTTACGATGACGACCTTGTATGTTTCCTGGATAAATAATGTATGGCTCTTCTGATAAAATTTCACGTTTATGTATATGGCCAAGAGCCCAATAATCAAACTGTTTTTCTTTCAATTCACGAATTTGAAACGGTGCATAGCGATTATGCTCTGCATCTCCTTCCACACTTCCGTGAAGCATGCCAATATGAAAAGGCGCATCACTCATTTTCGTATACTGCGCTGTCATATTATCCGTTACCGCTTGCTGCAAATAACTAAACCCATAAATAGAAGCTAATAGCTCACCATTTTTATAAAATGATTTCTCTTCTACATAAGGATCGGTAAACACATGAACATTTTCCGGAAACTCAATTGCTGCCCAGCTTCCCCCTAAATGATCATGGTTACCGTGAATAATAAAAACAGGGATATCGTACTGCGAAAGTCTCTTCATTTGCTCACGCACAAACACTTGCGCCCTCAAACTTCTCGTCTCCGCATCATACAAATCCCCAGCTAGTAATACGAAATCAACGCGCTCTTGAATCGCTTTATCAACAATACGCTCAAATGATTCAAACGTACTTTGCTTCATTCTCTCCCAAACAGACTGCGCAACATTCATCTCCATTCCTTTAAACGGACTATCCAAATGCAAATCAGCCGCATGTATAAACTTTACTTGTTTCACAAATAACGATCCTTTCTATCTTTCAAAAGTTTCATTTTATTAAAATTAACATCGCTGAAAACTAATAATCATCGACAATGAAAATATTCTCGATGATTAAAGTTTCATTCTATTTTACCACGCAATGTCATATATTTCTTTGCATATTGTAGCGTTTTATGTCAAAATAATTATAAGATTCTGATTTTAATTATTGGAGGGAATTTTCATGGGAGTATACGTTCTAACAGTCTTTGAAAAAGATGGTTCAAAAGCATTAGACGAATCATTCGAGGCGGCAACTGAAAAAGAAGCGAAAGCAAAAGGTGAATCTATTTTACAAGAAAAAGGATTGTATGAAAAAACACATCGCTGTACATCTACTGCAGGTAAGCTCGTTTTATTCCAGCGCTAAAAAAAAGAAGCGTCATCCGCTTCTTTTTCACTCTACTATATCTTCGTCACACCACGTAAACACCACATCTAGAATGCGATTACCAATACGTACGCGTTTATTCCATTTACCTGTTTGGATCTGATGTTGCAATTCAGCTTTCATCTTTTCCGTCCAGTCGTGAATCGTTTCACTACCGTCGTACGGATATACGCTCGGAAACTCTTTCTGCAGTAGATGCAAGCTCTCTGCATCAAAATGAAAATGGAAGAAGTAGTTTGCTGTAAGCGATGGTTCTTGCAATCGTAAAAAATGATCATCAATTTGCTTTCTATTTCTATAGAAAGTAAAGATATTCACTTTACCGCTAGTAATTTGGTCAATTTGAATTTCGTGCTTCTCTATAATCACGTCTTGCCCACCTCGTTGTATACTACCTTTAGTATATATGTCTTTTGCAACAAAGTTAACCATTTTCGCGCGAAATTCATTTCCTTCATTATAATTCCTGTACCTCCAAGTATAATCAGGACAAATAAAAACAAAGTTGAAGGGGAGCGATCACATGTATTTCGGAAGCAAAGGTTGGTATGTAAAAGAACTTAAAAAATTAGGTATCCGTACTTATGAAGGTAAAAAACTAGAATCTTATCGTACGCATGTGTTATCTAGTTTACTTGAGAGGATGAAGAAGGCTTCGGCTTAATAGAAAAACACCTCCCGAATTCGCATACTAAGTATGCAAATTCAATGGAGGTGTTTTTATCAGTTTTCATAAAAGATTTTTTGCTTCCGCTGGAACGGATACGTTTTAATCTCAGCTGTATCTAAATCTTCATTGAATAAATGAATGGCTATAATTTGTCTACAATCGTAAGTATGGTAATAATATGTTCCAGACTCCATACACATTGCACTTGTATAGATCGTATTATCTAATATACCGTCTTCTGTTATTACTGCCCCCTTAGGAACCTCACAATTTGATAAGATATGAAAAATAGCCGATATCCCCTCTTCTTCGTTCTCTATACTTTGAATGTTTTGTTTGCCATATGCTGCCCGTACAAATCTTGATGGCGGGGTGAAATCTCCAGGAAGTCCCATCGTTCCTGAACCTTGGCCAAAAGCACTTAATGGTACATCTCCCCACTCAGTTGGCGCAAATGGCTGCGATTTAAGTCCAATATATTGTCTTAAATTTTGTAAATGCCAATTAAACTCCGGACTATTAGTCATTACTCCTATTGGATTGTCATACACTTTTATTCCATCAACTGTCGGCTCAAGTACAATACACGCTCCCGATTTATCTGCTAAAATCCAATGTAGCGGTGGCGTAATTCCTAAAACTGGTAATGGCACATCTATAAAGGCAATGTTATCAATATATTTTCTTAATTCTTCAACAGAATTGAACTGCGTGAGGCTCCAAGTCACAAAATCAAATGGCGCTACATTCGTTTTATTGCTATCTATATGATTACTATAAGTAGCAAATCCTGGGAAATAGAGAGTTGCACATGTCATACCAGTTTCATTTACTCCGTCCGCCATCATGACCCTTCCTCCAAAATTAATTCCCATTCCGACAACAGCCTTTTTCGCTCGGATCGTTTCACCAGTTATATTGTTCCACTGATAACGCCGAGGAATGATTATTACTTCTTGATTCATATCTAATGTGAAATCCATTGTTCTCGCAAAAAGATGTTGGAAATTTTTAGTTTGTAACGTCAAACTAGTACACATGAAGAAATCCCCCCATTTTATAGTTATATACACATTTTATAAAATTCTGATAAATACGTAAATTAAAAACCCTATTTATCACTAACAAAATAACCACCCTAACCCAAAATGCTATAATAAACCCAATGAAACTAAGGGGGGCAAATTACTTTGCTTGGAACATGCATTCAATTTCATAAGTTTGGCAATCCAAAAGACGTATTACAAGTTGAATATAAAAATATAGAACCACTGAAAGATAATGAAGTTTTCGTTCGTATGCTAGTTAGACCGATTAATCCATCTGACTTAATTCCCATCACTGGAGCATACGCACATAGAATCCCTTTGCCTAACATACCTGGTTATGAAGGTGTTGGTATTGTAGAAGATGTAGGTGCTTTTGTTTCTAGAGAGCTTATCGGTAAACGTGTGTTACCTTTACGCGGGGAAGGTACTTGGCAAGAATATGTGAAGACATTAGCTGATTTTGTAGTCCCTATTCCTGATTCCATTGATGATTTTACAGCGGCACAAATGTATATTAATCCACTTACTGCGTGGGTTACATGTACGGAAACGCTAAACTTAAAACGGAATGACGTTTTATTAGTAAATGCTTGCGGATCCGCTATTGGCCATCTATTTGCACAGTTATCTCAAATTTTAAACTTCCGATTCATTGCGGTGACAAGAAATAATAAACATACAGAGAAATTACTTCAGCTTGGCGCTCATCATGTAATAGATACTTCCACTGCCCCGCTTTATGAAACAGTTATGGAGTTAACAAACGGGATCGGTGCGGATGCTGCAATTGATTCTATCGGGGGACCGGATGGAAATGAATTAGCTTTTTCCTTAAGGCCAAACGGACACTTTTTAACGATAGGTCTTCTATCGGGCGTACAAGTAAACTGGGCAGAGATTGTCACGAAAGCAAAAGTGCACGCGAACATATTTCATTTACGACATTGGAATAAAGAAGTGTCACCATATAAATGGCAAGAGACGTTTCGTCATTTAATTCACTTAGTAGAAAATAAGCAATTACGTTTTATGAAAGTACATTCTACGTATGGATTAGCGGATGTGAAAGCGGCAGTTGATGTTGTACAGTCCGCTGAGAAAACGAAAGGGTAACTAACTGTTACGATTTATTTAACCAATTATAACGAAAGTTAATTAAATATATCAGTAAGCCCTGCTAGTCAAGTGATTGGCTAGTAGTGAGGGTTAACTGCGGGCAATCCCTAAAGCTGATTGAACTACAACGTGGCTAGAAATAGTGAGCGTGAATGTCGCGAAAGCAGAAAAAATCAATCAGATTGTGCAAGGTTAAATCCTAAACACTAGAACAATGGGTCTTCCGCCTCGAATCATCTAAGTCAAAAGTGATAAGATGAACGTTCAACGACTATCTCGTATAACTGACGAGAGTACATCACAAGCCTATGGTGGTGGAAAAATCCTCTATCTCTAAGTAGATAAACATATAGTCTGCGCTCATGTGAAAACATGAGAAGTTCATAAGAGAACTGGCTAAGGAATTGCGCCCTTAGTTGAACAAGATAAATTTTATTGAATCTATCAAACTTTATTGATTTTATCGAACGTACGTGCTATGTTTGGTTCGATGAGGTGAGAATAATAATGAAATTTTCACGAGTTAGTCAAGTATCGGAATTAACAGGTTTGCATCCGAGTGGTCTCAGGAGAATGCTGGTGGAACACGCTACGATTCAGAAGAACAAATCTTTATTAAAGGAGTTACATTCTGATGATATTGGCGAAGAAAGTCAGACTAATTCCAACGCCTGAACAAGAACAAGTGCTAAAAAAACATGCCGGTGCTGCAAGATTCGCTTATAACTATTGTAAAAGAATGAGTGATAGATACTATAAGCTATTTGGAAAATCTGTTTCACAGTTAGCTTTACAGAAACGATTTACAAAGATTAAGAAGCGAAAGAGATATGAGTGGTTAAAAGACATTAATGCACAAGTTCCCAAACAGGCTTCAAAAGATTTTGATACGGCGAGAAAACATTCGTTCAAAAAGTACAAAAATGGTTCTCACACTTCTTATAAATCCAAAAAAGATTTAATTCAAGGATTTTATGCCAATTATGAAAGACTGGTTATAGGAAAGAAAGTAGTTCATATTCAGTCTATTGGAGAAGTGAAAACAAGCCAACAACTACCAAGAAATAAAAAACCATCCAACCCAAGAGTTACCTTTGACGGTCGTCACTGGTGGATGAGTGTAGGGTTCCAAGAAGACTTTGAATCACAAGAACTAACCGATGAGTCGATTGGTGTGGATGTTGGTTTAAAAGAGCTTTTTGTAGCTTCTAATGGTATGAAAGAACGAAATATAAACAAAGATGCCAAGGTTAAAAAACTTTTGAAAAGGAAAAAGTCAGCACAAAGAGATATGTCTAGGAGATTTAAAAAAGGTGTAAAAATTCAATCTACCGGATATGAAAAAGCGAAAGCTCAGCACCTGCGATTATCTAGGAAAATTACGAATATCCGAAATAACCATATCCATCAAGCAACAGCTAAATTGGTGAAAACCAAACCAATGAGGATTGTTGTGGAAGACTTACCTATCTCAAACCTGTTAAAAAACAAAAAACTATCGAAAGCATTTTCATTTCAAAAATTAAACTTCTTCTTTCAATGTTTATCATACAAGTGTGAGAAGTACGGCATTGCGTATGTAAAAGCTGATAAATGGTTCGCTTCAAGCAAGATTTGTTCATGTTGCGGAGTTAAATACGACCATTCAGTTCAACCAGAAGGACAGTGGAGTTTAAAGATTCGTGAGTGGCGTTGTGCTTCATGTAATAGCCATCACGATAGGGATGTAAATGCTGCGATAAATTTATCAAGATGGGTAAAATAAATGCTTGATAATAGGAGGTAACGATACTGCCTCGTGTGGAGTGTTATACCCCTCGTCCCTTTGGGGCTGCGAGAACACTTTGAAGCACTAACTTGTGTAAATTTGATTGAATTGTATAGATTTAGTTAAGTTTATCGTATCGGAAAGTGTTTTTGACGAGTTATTAAATGCAAAAGAAGAAGTCTTTTGCATTTACCTTTTAAATAGACTAGATAGTACGTTTAGCAGTCTATAATTGTAATTTTTTGGTACAATTATATTGAAAGGTAAAAGGAGCTTCTAACATGTGGTTCATTTCGGCAATTTGGCCTATTATACTAGTCGGGGGAATTGTAGTATTTGTAATAAAAAGATTGGAACATAAATATAAGCACGGCAAATTGGGTAAGAAAAAATCAAAAGAGACTCAACTGTTATTAGACAGTTTCATACCTATAGGAATGCTTGTCGGCTGTATAATTGGTTTGATTTTCGGCATGTTTTCCCCAGATTTCTCACTACTTTCAATTAGTTTAGGATCCGGAATAGGCTATTTATTTGGTTTTTTTGCCTATAAATTTTATAGCAAGACAGGAAACAACCTCTCATAATCCAAAAAGAATAAGCGGAACAGTACATAGTAGTCATATACAATATGTACTGTCCTTTATTTTTGTATCAACACTATCACCTTACCTTTCGCCTACTATACACCTTTTTTATTGATTTTCCTCTCCTCCACCTTTTGCATATCCGCTTTTTTATTTTCATTGGATCTATATCCAAAGTAAAGTAGCGCACATGTAATAATAGAACCTACAATGTATCCTAAAAAACATCCTAACCAAAACATAAAAATTGCCCCCAATCCATTATAAATTTTATGTAGTAGACATCTGTAAAACGTTCTCAGTACCTCCGTTTTTTATTACAGATTGGAAAATTCCCTTAACCATTCCATCCATGAACATTCTGTCTTCTCTATTTTGATTATTATCTATAAAGTTATTTATACCACTAATTCTTCCATCATCTCAAATAACAACTTTATTATTTATTATAAAGTTTGCACTCACACTACATATATGTAGCATCACTGTCTCTTTTTCATTTTACCCTTGCAACTGGAGTTTACTTCTACAACTTAAAAACAAAAAACCCCCTCAAAGCATAAACTTCAAGGGGTGAGCCTGTTTTTTATTTACTTATATACGTACAGCTGTACCACTTACAGCAACCATTAACATTCCATCACGAACAACTTCGTAATCTACGTCAACACCAACGATAGCGTTCGCACCTTTTTGTTTTGCAAGTTCTTTCATTTCGTCCATTGCGATATCACGAGCTTCTTTTAGCTTACTTTCATAAGAACCAGCACGACCACCGACAACATCACGAACTGAAGCGAATAAATCGCGGACAATATTTGCACCCATAATAGCTTCACCATTTACAATATCGATATACTCAATAATTTCTTTACCTTGAATTCCAGACGTTGTTGTTACAATCATGACTGACACTCTCCTAATAAGTTGTAGTTTTGATAAGCTTTCTTATGTCTTTATTATGACATGGAAAAAGTATCTAATCCATTGAATTACCTTACAGGAATGTGACAGTTTTGTAATAATAAAGCGCGCATTATGTTTAATTTTAATAAAGTGCTTTAATATTGGGATACATAAACGATTCTCTATTTTCTTTCCAATCCTTTTCTACTTCTTTAAAAGTTGGTCGCCCTAATTCTTTGTTATTTTCATGTTTACTAAACCATTTTTTCACATACTGGTCTCCATTTTTGTTTTGAACTGTACAAAGGAAACTATTACTGCTATCCTTTAATATTTTTACAATCACGAAAAGGCACCTCTTCCCTTTTAAATAACATGATAGAACTTGATCTTTTACTATAAGCCCTTCCTCTCTTATAGTCATACGACTCCTCGGCCGCGCCAAAGTTGTAAGATCAAAAAACGATATTCACTTTGTTTATATTTTATTTAAAGAAATCAGAGTTATAGGCATTATGCTTATCAAATATTTTATAGATTTCTAACTTATCATCTAATTTTGCATCTACTAAAATTAATATATTTCCATCGTAAATATACTCTTCATATTTCTTAGCATGGTCTTCAGGGATTCCTAAGCCGATAAATGCCCCTATTAAACTTCCAGCTCCACCGCCAATACCGGCTCCTCCAATAGCTGCTGCGATCGGTCCTGCTGCTACGATTGGACCCATTCCAGAAACGGCAAGTACACCAAGACCTGTTAATAAACCACCAAGCCCGCCTGCTACCCCTCCAGCTACAAGCCCTGTCGCTGAAAAGATATCTGCTTTATGTGCAGTTTCGCTATTCACTTTTTCACCCGATTTTTCTTCTAGATGTTCAATTTCCTTTTGATCTTTCGCAATAGCTGAAATGTTATCTGCTGAATATCCTTTATCATTTAATTCATTAATAACGAGTGCCGCATCATCAATTGTTCTAAAAACACCTACTATTTTTCTATCTACATTCATAACTATTAACCTCCTAAAGTTTTATGTAATGTATCTTTATTTTTCTTCATTTCTGTATACACTAATCTTCTTATTAACATAACCATTTACGAAAAAAGCGAATAGTAAAAGCACTACAAGTGAACTACTTAACAAGTAAATTAAATCAAATGTAATATTAATCATCATTTCATTCATGTATACCAGGCTCCTTTTTATTTAAAGTAAAAGTATATTTTGATAGACTAATCTACTAAACATAGACATCTTACAATTCATCTTCAGTCAATCTCTTTGTAGTATATGTATACCCTTCCTAACCTTTTCTAAACGTAAAAAACTATAATTATATTTTTTCTTATTTATATGTTTAACATTTTTTAAAACGGGTATGTTTATATTGTTATGCTTACTATATGGAAAGGAATATTACGATGAACGCCATTCACTCTACTACTATTTCTTATAATGAAACACCTACAATAACGCAGATTCATCATTTTTATGCTTTAATGACAACATTTCAAACGAATGTATTTATAGGTAAACACGGAGCACTTACTTCTATTAAAAACTTAAGCACTCTAGTATCCTTTTTCCTTACTGTAAAAAAGAAAGATCTTATATTATTTATTTTTGAAGGAATAGATGCAAAAAGAGCTTTAAGAACACTCTTCCCTTCTTAGAATGTTTGTTATCCTCTATTCCCTCGTTTACTACCTTTCATATATGTTTTTATATTTCAAAATGATTTCCTCTATAAAAAAAGAACCCCCTAATACAATAGGGGGATTTCTAGTTTGGCCTTATGAAAACTGATATAATATATATTACGTTTTTCATTCTTTAAAATAGAAAAGTTTTAATAACCTTGAAGGTAGGAATTTTTAATGAACTCGAAAGCAAAATTTAGTATTCGCTACAAAATTATGGCTGGTTACTTAGTTATCATTTTGTTCTTACTTGTTTCTTTCATTATGTTAAACAATGAGATTTCCAACTTACAAAAATCTCGTAATTTTATTATTGATCATGATTTTAAAGTTCTCAATTTAACGAATCAAGTGGAGAAAGAGTTACTAACAATTGAAAATAAAGCGAAAGGGTTTATCATTTCTAATAACCCTAATTACGTGCAGTCCCTTAACTCTGCGGAAAAGGATTACGAAAAACATTATCAAGATCTTTTTTCTTTATTAGAGGATAACCCCTCTCAGCAAGAAAAATTAAAACAGATTAACGAAAACATTACTAGTTGGATTAATAAAGAGATTCACCCACTCATTACAAATAATAATAGTAATAATGTACAAACAATTGACACGACTCAAATTCAGTCATTACAGTCGCAGCTAACTAACTTCCGGAGCACTGAGGAGCAACTAACGAAAAAAAGAGCTGCACAATTAGATATTGAAAATAATAAATTAGAGATTTGGTTATACAGTTTATTGTTCTTACTTTCTTTTATTTCCATTATCGTTTCACTCTATATTTCGAATTCCATTACAAAAACGATTAAAAATGTAATTCAAGCTATTAAATCAATTTCTTCTAAAGAAAAAATTACGGAAAGAATTCATGTAAATACACATGATGAAATAAAAGATCTTGCTCATACAACGAACCACTTACTAGACGAAATATCGAAAAGAGAGTGGTTACAAACTGAGCTTGCAGAATTAATTTTAATGTATCAAGGTGTATCTTCTATTGAGATGTTAGGTAAAAAAATTCTTAGTGGAATTATACAAAAAACGCAAACTTCTTGCGGTGCATTTTATGTACGTGAAGAATATGAAGAAACTGTCTACTATGTGAAAAAAGCTTCTTTCGCCGATCAAGGTGCTGATATTGGAAAACAATCCATTAAAATGGGTGAAGGTTTCATTGGACAGTCTGCCTTAGAAAAGAAAAGTTTTATTCTCAGGGATATACCCGAAGAGTTTCGTTATGTCACTAGCGGAGTATTAGAAATACGTCCTAAAAATCTACTAGTCATCCCTATCTTATTTGAGGATGAGGTGATTGCAGTAATGGAGTTAGTAAGTGTAACTGAGATTTCAGACTTACATCAAGATTTAATTCAACAAACTATTGATAATCTAGGTTTAACAATCCATAGCATTATAGGACGTATGCGAATTCAAACTCTTTTACATGAATCACAAGCAATGACAGAAGAGTTACAAGTTCAATCAGAAGAATTACAAACGCAAGCGGAAGAACTACAAATGCAAGCGGAAGAATTACGAACAACGAATGAACAATTAGAGTCTAGAACTGAAGAAGCTGAACAAAAGACAGCTGACTTACAAATTACCAAATCAGAATTAGAAGAAAAAGCAAGCGAGTTGTTACGCAGCTCAAAATACAAATCTGAGTTCCTAGCAAATATGTCACATGAATTACGCACACCGTTAAATAGTATTTTACTATTATCTGAAATGTTAAGAGAAAATCATGATAATCATTTATCGGATGATGAAATTGAACTAGCAACTGTCATTCATTCATCAGGGAAAGACTTACTTACTTTAATTAATGACATACTAGATTTATCTAAAGTAGAAGCAGGCAAACTAGACATCATTTTTGAAGCAACGAACATAAGTGACATGGCAGCCAATATGCATCAAAACTTTTTACATATAGCTGCACAAAAAAATGTCGAATTTACTATTGAAGACAGTGATACGATTCCTGATTTGTTTTATACAGATGCAAAACGGATTGAGCAAATTATTAAAAACTTATTATCCAATGCATTTAAATTTACAGCAAAAGGATCCGTTTCTTTACATTTCGATTCGATAGAAACAAGTAATTTAAGTCATGATATGCAGTCTATAAGTAAAGATTGGATTACAATTTCAGTAAAAGATACTGGTATTGGTATCGCTAAAGAACAGCATCAACTTATTTTCGAAGCCTTTCAACAGGCAGATGGAGCAACGATTCGAAAGTATGGTGGTACAGGATTAGGTTTATCTATTTGTAAAGAGTTTGCTAGATTGTTAGGTGGTTGGATTACGTTAGAGAGTAATGTAGGAGAAGGTAGTACTTTCACGGTATATATTCCTAACCTTCCAAATGGATTACATGATATACAGTTACCCAATTTAGAAGTCGCAGCAACGATAGAAGATGTTATTCCTGCTGAAGTTGTTGAAGAAACTATCGTTACTACCGAAACAAATAACGTCTTCCAAGAGAAAACCATTTTAATTGTCGATGATGATCATCGAAATATATTTGCGTTACAAAATGCATTAAAAAAACAAAACGCCAACATTATTACTGCCCAAAACGGCATAGAGTGTTTAGAAATACTAAAAAGCAATACAAATATTGACCTTATTTTAATGGATATTATGATGCCTAATATGGACGGTTATGAAACGATGGAAAATATCCGAATGAACTTAGGGTTACATGAAATACCTATTATCGCATTAACTGCTAAAGCAATGCCAAATGATAAGGAAAAATGTTTATCTGCTGGCGCTTCAGATTATATAAGTAAACCATTAAACCTACATCAACTCTATTCGGTAATGAGTGTATGGTTAATAAAATAAGTGAGGTTTAGTTGGAGTGGAAAATAAGTATTATAATTTTGATCCATCAGTAGATACGGATGAGCGCACAAACTTAGAAATTGAATTACTATTGGAAGCGGTATTTAAACTATCAGGATTTGATTTTCGCCAATATGCTCGCACATCTATTTATAGAAGGATTTGTAATCGAATGCAGCTCTCTAATATCCCAACCATTTCAAAATTAATTGAAAAAGTAATTCACGAGGAAGGGGTTTTAGAACAGTTATTAAATGATTTCTCGATTAATGTAACTGAGATGTTCCGTAACCCTGCCTTTTTTAAAGCGCTAAGAGAGCATGTTATTCCTGAATTGAAAAAGCAACCTGAAATTAGAATTTGGCATGCTGGATGCGCAACTGGTGAAGAAGTATTATCGATGTCCATCTTACTTCACGAAGAAGGATTAAGTGAAAAGTCGGTTATTTACGCAACAGATATGAATACAAATGTGTTAGAAAAAGCAAAACAAGCTATCCTCCCGTTAAATAAAATGCAAACTTATACGAAAAACTATTTACAAGCTGGCGGTACACAAGCATTTTCTAACTATTATTCAACAGATAATCGTTTTGCTTATTTTAATCCTTCACTGTTACAAAACATTATTTTTGCACAGCATAATTTAGTAACCGATCAATCTTTTAACGAGTTTCATATTATACTTTGTCGTAACGTTTTAATTTACTTTACAAGTAAACTTCAAAATCAAGTGCAGCAACTATTTTATGAAAGCTTAGGTCATAATGGATTTCTATGTTTAGGAAATAAAGAAACTCTTCGTTCTTCAAATATAATGCCGCATTATACACAATTTAATCCTAGTGAACAAATCTATCAAAAAATACAATAAAAAGCGTATGAAATCCTCTGTTTGGATTTCATACGCTTTTTATTTCGCATTCGTTTGTATCATAATTAGACACATATCATCTGATTGCACTTTCTTTTGTTCTTCCTTGTAAAACCCTTCTATCTCGCCTTCTAAATCTCCCCATTTTCTTTCTGTAAAAGTACGTAATTTCTCTTCAGACTCAAATTCATCATTTGCAATTGCTTCAAGAACACCATCTGTAAACAATAATATTTGAGCGTTCTTCTCAAAAGGTATAACTGTCTTTTTAACTTTTATTTCATCAAAAAATCCTACGGCACAACTCCCGCGATTTAGTTCAACCATATTTGTTTCATCAACTAAAACGTATCCAGAAGGATGCCCTGCGTTTACATATTCAATCGTTCTCTTTTCTGTATCTACTACTAAATATATCGCTGTAAAATAATATGGAATATCGTCATTCTCATTATGTAAAAGAGTCATATATTTATTTAAGTCTTTAATGACAAGTTCTGGATCGATTAAAGATTTAATCGTTTCACGTAATACAGACGAAATAAACATACAAACTAATGAAGCAGATATACCATGTCCCATCACGTCTAATAATATAATACCGTAGCGGTTTTCATCGATTTTATACCAATAATACATATCTCCAGCTAATTTAAATGAAGGTAAGTAACTTGCTTCAATTTTTATATAATCTTCTCTTAATGGGCTACTTAATAAGTTTCTTTGTACTTGCGTAGCTAAATCTAGTTCATTCCGAAGATTTTCTTCTTGTTCTTTATGCCAATTTAATTCTGATTTCAAGCGTAACGCTACACGCATACGTGCTAATAGTTCAACTTTATTTATAGGTTTCGTAATATAATCCATTGCCCCCATATCAAGAGCTTCGGCCAATTTATTTGCATCCTCTAAAGCTGTAACAAAAATAATAGGAATATCTTTAAACTTCTCCTCTTTTTGTAATCGCCTACAAACTTCAAGTCCATCAATTTCAGGCATCATAATATCTAATAGTATTAAATCAATTTCATTATGCCTGGAAGAATCTTTTCCAAACTGTATGTATTCGAAGAGCTCTTGTGCAGAATTGAGCGATACAAGATCATGATATCCGGCTTGTTTTAAAATCTTCTCAATTACAAAGATGTTAACCGGATTATCATCGACAATTAAAATGGACACAAGTTATTTCCCCTTTTCTTATTTAAAATGTAAATCTATTATCATTTTCTATTTTTCTAGTATTACATACTCAGTTACAAAATAAAAATTTCTTACTCAAACATATTTATACAACAAAAGAACAAACCCCTAGAAATAGGAATTTGTTCTTTCACTCTATAAATTTCTACTTTTAATTTAAAACCATTGCTTTATCATTTAAAAGACGATCTAATTCTTCCATATGATTAGTTTCATCTGCAATCATATCTTCTAGTTTTACAACTAACTCTGTCATATTTAATTTCGCTGCCTGTTCTTTTCTCGTTTCATAACGCTTAATTGTTTCATATTCTGATTGTCTAGCGGATTCTAACATTTCTCTAACATCTTCTACTTGTTTCACTGGTAAAGGGATCGTAGTAGGTGTACCACCTAGCGTCTTAATTTTCTCCGCTAAATATAGGGCATGTCCTTGTTCATCACTAATTTCAGATTCAAAGAAAGGTTTTAACACTTGTCTATATATACCAGAAACTGTAGCTGCATTATGGTTATACATAATAATTGCTGAGTATTCTCCTGCTAAATCTTCATTCAATCCTTCGATTAGTTCTTTCACATCGTGTGACATTTTCATATCTCCTCCTATACTTAATAAGTACCCCTTTTCTCATGTTTTAAACATAATTATTTTAAATTTTTATGTATCTAAAAACGCGGCTTGCTTCAATTTACTTATCGCTTGTCTTTTAATACGAGAAACGTGCATTTGTGAAATACCTAACCGTTCCCCTGTATCTTTTTGATTTAAATTTTCTCCAAATATATAATGAATAACACTCTTTTCCGTATCATTTAATACGTTAAAAATATCCTTTAAAACGAGACGCCTTTCTGTCTCTTCATATCCTCGCTCTACTTCACCTACAGATTCAATTCTCGCTACCGAACTTCCATCAGATGAATTTTCAACTACATCATCTAAGGAAGATACTCGATAATTATTTTTCGCATCCATAATCTCTAGAACTTCCTCTTCCGATAGTCCTAAATGATTTGCAATTTCTATTATCTTCGGTGAACGTTGCAGGTGATCTGTTAACTCCTCTATCGCAAGTTTAATTTTCCCGCCCAAATCTTTAATTCGTCTTGAAACGTGAATGCCCCAAGTTTTATCACGTAAATACTTCTTTATTTCCCCTACTATCGTAGGTATTGCAAAAGGCTCAAAAGCATTCCCTATCGAATAATCATACCTTCTTATTGCACCTAAGAGCCCTAACATCCCTACTTGTATAATATCCTCATGCATCGGCCCGCCTTTTGAATAGCGATATGCAATGGAATATACGAGATTTTTATAATGATCAACTAACCTTTCCTGCGCTTCATTACATTGGTTTTGTTGGAATTCTGCAATTAGCTTAATAACGTCTTCTTTAGTAAGAGTTGTAGGTTGAGATTGGATTTCCATCATTCTCCACCTGCTCTCTTTGTATATATTTTGTCATTAAAACTGTCATGCCCTCATCATGCATAATTTGTATATCATCCATTAATGTATTGATTAAATATAAACCTAAACCATTTTCCGGCAAATGTTCTACTGGTTTACTAATATCATACGGACCAACTTTTCTTTTTAAGTTATTAAAATCAAAGCTAACCCCATTATCCGCAACCATAATTTCTAATCGATCTTCATATAGCCCAAAGACAATTGTAATTTCTCCAACGTCTTCTTTGTATGCATGTTGTACAATGTTTGTACACGCCTCACTAATAGCAATTTTCATATCTTCTATATCGTCATAAGCAAAGCCCATTCGATTCGCAACACCAGCCATTGTTAAACGAATAATAGCCACATATTCTGCCTTTGCAGGAATTTTCATTTCTATCTTTTCAAATCTCTCCATCATCCCTAGTCACCTTCTTTCTACTTTTTCAAAATCGGAATTCAAATTTAATATTTCTGTTAACCCTGTAATATCGAATAATCTTTTTAATCTTTTAGATACACCGATAAACTCTAGTTTTCCATCATTTTTCTTAACTGCTTTTAATAGCGCTATAAAAACACCTAAACCAGTACTATCCATATAATCTACGTTATGAAAATCTACTACGATATGAACCTCTTTTTCGCTTGTAATAGGTATTACCTTATTTTTTAAATCTGATGCCGTATACGCATCAATCTCACCATTAAGTTGTACCGTATAACCTACATCATTTTGCAAAATATTTATTTCCAAATTCATCATTTCCGCCCCCTTATCTCAAACTTTTACTATTTAATTACCCATAAAAATTAGGTTTAAACATATTTTTTTATTTTCATTATAAATAAATTTTCTACACCTTTCTCGGCTTAACACTTAAAAAATACTACCGAATGTTTAAACCTTATAAATTTGTGTATGTATAATGTATAAACATTATTTTTAGGGGGATCTATCTATGGAAGAGCACAACTTTAAAAAGGGAGATTTTGTTCAATTTTCTTATCGACACGATCATGCTACAAAATTAGTTGGTTCCATTATTAATTTACTAACGAATACAATTGTAGTTGATATAGGTAATAACGTGGACTTATCTCATTTAGAGCCAAGGCAAGTCGTAAAAATAAATAATTGTGAAAAAGTAACGATGGTTTAATACATAATAAAAAGTGTAATTTCAATGAGTGGGGGCCTTCATCCCCCGCTTATTCCTATGCAGATTACATTAAAAAAGCATCCAAATTAGTTTAATTGGATGCTTTTTTATGTATATTTATCAGTTCATTCACTTTATAGTTATATATAATAAACTTAAGATTACTATTCATTATCATACTTACGCTTTCCGTAGCATTCTAGAGAAGAATGTAACGATTAAAATAAAGACGATTGCACCTAATAACGCTGGAAGAACAAAAATGCCTCCCCATTCAGGACCCCAATGACCAAATAACGCACTACCTACCCAAGATCCAATCAAACCAGCAATCACATTACCAACTATACCTAAAGGAAAGTCTTTTCCCGTAATCATTCCAGCTAACGCACCAATAAGTCCACCTACAATACACGTAATAATAAGTCCCACAATTAGACCCCCTATATATTTTTATAATGGATTTATCAAGCTTTGGTGTTTAACCAAAGCTTGATAAACATGTATTATTCTTTATTATCCAATCCATCACTTATCTTTTGTTTCACTTTTCCGACTTTTTCTTTTATAGTTCCCTTCGTCTTCTCCCACTTCCCTTCATTTTTCAACTCTCTATCTTCTGTAACTTCACCAATTCCTTCTTTTAATTGCCCTTTTTTCTTTTCAACTTTACCAGTAATTTGTTCTTTCAGCCCGCTCTCACTCATATTTCCCATCTCCTTTTCGTAATAGATTTATAGATGTAAAGGGTACAAAATTAAATAGAATACATGCATCTTCTTTCGTGTAACCATTCACCGACTCTTTCTAAATCCTTAACGAATAACAAGATTTTCCCTTCATCTAGCTTTTCTTCGTAGAAGTTTGCTTCTTCCTCATTAAGCCCTAACTCCTGCATCTTATTTCTTAACTGATCTCCCGATTTTTGAAAGACGTTAATAATGCTTGTCCCAAGTCCTTCCTCTTTTATTCCAATCGTGTTCACGTCTGCATTATCTGCGATTCTATCTGTCCTCTCTTTCTCATGTGTTAACACGTAAATATCTTTTTGTTCTATTCCTTTCTTCACTAGATCATTCGCCGCATTCATGACCTCTTTCTCCGTAATAAATTCATATACAAAAGGTTTACTATACTTCGTTTCCATCTTTAACTTCCTCCTTTAAAATGAATTATTTGTTATATTATATGTAGTACACCTATTTTCGAAATGTTAAACATAAAATATGAAAAAAATTATGTGAATTTTAATTTTAATAGAAAATGAACAACATCATTTACCACTTTAAAACATCTTCCCCTTACAATAACTACCTGAATTAACAGAAAATTGTTATAATTAAACTCAAGGAGGAATACTATGAAAAAAATCATATCTATATGCGCTCTAACCGCTCTATCTTTCACTTTAATAGGTTGTACAAGCACCTCGGCTACAGATAAAGCTTCACAAGTTAAGCAAGAACACACACAACATACCTTTCAATTAAACTCCGCAAATATTTCAGACATTGAAATACTAAAAACAACAAATCATACTACTTCCAAATCTCAAACAGATAACGAAGAAATGATAAAATCTATCGTTTCAGCAGTTCAAAATGGAACACCTAAAACAATCACTTTAGATCAAAAAAAGAGAGAATCTGCACATTCTACTATTACCGTTACATATAAAGATGACTCAAAAGAAGAATTTCTTGTATGGGTTGATAATAAGGAACAAATTACAATCGCTAAAAATGAGAAGAAAGATAAGGTAGAAGGTGTGATAGTGAATATTAAAGATGCTAAAATGATGAAGGATTTCTTTTAAAATTCTAGTTAACGTTAAAAAAAGAGTAGGATTACATCCTACTCTTTTTTTAATCATGCTCAATAAATAGACTTTTATAAAAGCTATTTAAGATCTAATTTTGCTAAATCATGTTGTAAAACATTATTTCCTTCTTGTGGGTTAAATACGATTGCACTAAGACCAAAAACATTCGTAACAACATCTCTATCTTTCGGACGAATGATTCTTACTTCATAAGCAAAAAGTGCTGGAGGAAGAGCTGCTGAACGAAAAGTAACATATCGATTAGGTGGCAATGTTTGCGTTGAAGGGTCTATTAATGGTAACAATACCGGAGAACCAGATGACCAATCAAACATTTCAACAGTTACTCTACGAGTATCGTCAGGATCAACATTCATAGCATCCACAGTAAGAAATAACGTAGCGGAATGTCTACGTAATATACCCGTTGATAAAGTTTCATTATGATGTTCACAGCATTTTTTTGGAGGGTGACCATAGCCATAACTCATACCAATTCCCCCCTTTCATTTACAATTAAGGACAAGTATTCCTTATAATATATAATGCTAGTATTCTTTTATTGAAAGGTATAAAAGCGGATTTCTATCTATATTTTTGGATATTTTATTTTTCATTTATTCGCTTTTAAAGAATGATATAGACTCTCCTATTTTGCCTTTGAATTCCTTCTAAGAATATATTCTGCCCTCATCAATCGAGGTCTTACTCCCCGACAAATAGCGGGATAAATCTATTTTGAAAAGGACCTGCTCCATTCATTCGTAAAAGCATACAGTAAATGGAATCCGTTAAAACACATGAGTGACCCCTTGGTTTTCCCTTCCTATTAAAAGGAGGAACTGTTATGGGCTTTGGTGGTAGTTGTGGTGGCTGTGGCTTCGCTGGAGGATTTGCTTTATTAGTTGTATTGTTCATTTTATTAATCATCGTTGGAGCTGCTTGCTTCTGCTAAAAAACTATCGGAAAAGACACTTTTATATGAGTGTCTTTTCTTCATAAAAAATACGCAATGTGCAGTTTAAGTGTAAGATATAGTATTACATCCCCCTCCAAAATGAACTTCGATACTATAAATTTCGTTTAGGTGCAATCTTAAAATTTTAGTTTAATAGCAATATGGTGAAACTCTATTCCATATAATATTACTATTGCAGAAAAGTAAAACAAACTGGACAACCTAGATTTCAAACTGTAAGATTAGATGTTGGTGAAATCGGGCAGCAAAGCATATATAGAAAATAGGTGTTAATTTTGAAAATCAATAAAAAATTTGAACCATTAATTTTTAATATCTTAATGATTTTAGGTATATCTAGTATTATCTCTTTCGTCATGGTTTCAATGAATGTTGGATATACAGCTTTATTTCTCAAATCATGGATGAAAACATGGGGAATTGCTTTCGTACTTGCATTTTTAGCTTCTAAATTATTACCCTTTGTAGTTAAAAAGATAATGAAAATCTTCACTTTTGTTGAGAATGATGCTTAAGAATAAAGTGATGTACTGCGTAGGTTCATTCCAATTAAAAGAGTTCATTATCACAAAAACTTAACCTAGTAAAATGTTTCAAATCGAAGAAAGACACCTTAAAGGTTGTCTTTTCTTTATAAGTAAAAAAAGCCCGCCTATTTCCGTAGGCGGGCTTTATCTTTATTACACAATATGAAAGTATACTCTCTTTTTCACTGAAATTTTATGTAATTATACATATTCATGAAAATAGAAGAAGTAAAATATGCCAAAATAAAAAATGAGCCAAATCCCCCTAAATAGCTATATAGAGATGAAGTTGTTATGACAACATATTTTCCACCTTCAACTTAGTTATCATTAGAATGTTTTTCTACAAAATCAAGGATTCTAGCATTAACTTCGTTAGAGAACTCCCCATTGATTGCGTGAGATGCATTTTTCCAACTAACTATATCAATATCTTTAACGTATTTTTTTCCAGTTTCAACTGCTTTTACCGAATTGTGCATTGTACTTTTTTCAGCCATTAAGGCAAGCACTGGAACATTAATATTTTTCAAGTCTTCTTTACTAAATAGATTAGGTGCTGGCGTTTTCAATTTATAATTACGCATACCCGACTCAATTAACTTAGCGATCGGCTCATCGTCATTTATTTCTGCTCCCCCAGAAACGTAGCTTAACATCTTTTCTCGTATAAACTTAGGTACAATAGGAACGGAAGCTGGAATAGATGCCAGAATCATTTTTATGGATATTTGCGCAAATACAAAGACTGGATCTAATAAACTAGCCGTAGCAATATGCTCAGGATTATATCTGGCCAAGTTCATTGTTGTCCAACCTCCAATGGAGACACCTACGATATGCACTCTTTCTAAACCTAATCCTCCAATTACTTCATTTAACCATTCTGCTTGTTGTTTTTGGTTTTCAATCACCTTCGTTTGCACACTCATTCCAGGTTCACCTAGTAAATCTATCGTGTAAACAGGCCTTTTTTCTCTTAGACCTTCTAAATTAGGTACCCACATTGGAGTAGATGCACCACGTCCAGGGAGTAAGAGTATTGGTTCCTTATGTTTGTTTTCCTCTTTAGTAAAATAATAAGCACGAATTGTGCCATATTTCGTTTTTATATCTTTCGTATCGTTAGGTTTTGGAAGGAGTGCCATTGATTCATCGTAAGCAATTTGAAAATCTTCCTTCCCTTTTTCCGATATAAAGTGACCAATCTTATTATCATCTCTCTTCATTTGAATTCCTCCTTTCTACAAATATATGGATGAACTTTATCTATATATTCATGGTAATCATCCATTGAAAATTTATCTTCTTTAAGGCAAAACTCTCATTTAGAAAAAAGAAAATCGTACGTTTAGATACAATTTGGCAACAAACTAACTATTTTCTTGTACATTAATAGACAACTACTGCAAGAGTTATAGTTTTTATGTTTTCATTTATCTTTTTAATCAGATGAATGCTTTTTTTAGTACATAATAAAAAATATCCAGAAAAACTGTCACAAAATCTGTTTTTCTGGTTTCTCTATAATACAGGTATCAAATTGAAAGTGAGGTTTAAACGAACATGTTAACCATAGAAAATGAAGAAAGTCATGCTTCTGATATGACCTTTGAAGATTTATTTAAGCAGTACTATGCTTACGCTGTGAAACAGATCATCTGGATTGTTAAAGATCAATCTATCGCTGAAGAGTTAGCACAAGAAGTATTTTTACAATTATATCGTAGCGATTGGAAAGGAATTGAAAACATACCTGGATGGTTGATTAAATCTTCTACTTATGTAGCCTATAACCATTTTCGATCTGAAAAAAGGCAGCAAGCGAAGATTGATAAAGAAATACAATACCATGAAGTACAAAATGTTTCATCATTAGACGATGATTGGATAAGAAAAGAAGAAATTACAAAGGTCCAAACGATACTAAATAAAATGAATGATCGAGAAAGAACCCTTTTACTAATGAAATTCTCTGGTTTTCAATATAAAGAAATTGCAGAAGTACTTCAAATTGAAATATCTTCTATTGGAACATTATTAGTCCGAGCCAAAATGAAATTTCGCAAGATTTATAAACAAATGGAGGAGGCATAACAAATGAAATGTTATGATATCGGGTTTATTCAAACATATATTGATGGAGAACTTTCTCATGATATAAGAAAGGAATTCACAAAGCACCTAGATACATGTGAAGCATGCCAAGATTTATTAGTAGAAATTAGTAAATTAAATCAATGGGAAAACGTAATGCTAGATGAAGAATCTGCAAATTCACCACAAGAAATCAAAATTGATATAGAACAAGCATGGAAAACATTTGAAAGCCGTTCCAAGTTAGACAATGTTTCTAATATAAATCACAAAAAGCACCAAAAGAAGGGAATGTTTACAAACATGAGTAAAAAATCAAAACGTTTCATTTATACAGCAGTAGCTGCAGCAGCACTTTTCACAACAGCAATGATTCCACAAGTACAAGTAGCGGCTACAAATGTTGCTTCATATTTTTCTGATGCAATTACAAATGATAAAGTTGTAAATGAAGGAATAACAGATAAAAATGGCGTCACACAAGATATGATGAAGAATGGTAAATATATTACTATTGATGAAAAAATTACAGATCAAGGTATTACTGTACATCTCAAAGAATTATTTATCGCAGATTCACGTATATCAGTTCATTATAGAATAGAAAAAGCTGACGGAAGTTTAGTACCCTTTGAATTTGATACATCAGGATTAGATCTTGAAAGTGATGGTAAAATTAATGGGCAACAAGAGGAAAACCCTGAGATTAAACATGATGGGAGACTATCATTTATCCATGATTCAGATGATCGTCTTCCTTTTGAACTTATGGCAGCAGGTAAAAAATTAAATGATGTCGGCATTCGTGATAATGATAAACCTGAAGGTGTTTCTACATTTGTTATAACTACTGAAGAAAAAGAGGTTTTTAAACAGTCTCTTACTTTAGACGTAAATATAACTAGAATTGGAAAAGTAATTGGATCTTGGAAAGCTCAAATTCCAATTGATACTTCACATTTGAAAAATAATACGAATTAACATGAAAAAAAGAATAGAACAATATGTATCTAATTCTCAGTTTATATGTTTTCTTGTTTTCGTTACATTTATTTCTTATATAGTTTTTACTCTATCTTTTATTTATGATTTAAGTGTATAACCTTAAATCAATCATTTAAAACCATTACAAGAAAAAGCCCTCTAAAAAGTAGGGAAATAAATAACCGGTTTCTTAACGTATAAGGAATCGGTTATTTTGTATTTAAAATGCGTTTAAAAGTACAATTTTCTTTTTTATAAAAAAGAATAGACACCTTAAGGTGCCTTCCTCCGACTTGAACCATCTTAATTTTAATAATATGTATTAGACTCCAGTCCAACTATTATTTTACCACATTAAGTTGTTTTGTTTATTGAGAAATACAATGTTTTATTTGTGCTAATCTTCTGTATTAGTTCATTTTGTAGTCCGTGCAGCGGTTAACAAGAAAATAATAGCATTGATGACACCTAAAAGTCCCTGCTTAATCCACATAGATAATGCAGCATTTGTGCCAATGGCTAGAAAGATAAGCATTACTGTGTATCTATTGAATCTCAGTATAGACAACCTCCCAATGGGACTATATTTAAGGGAATTTCATCATTTTTTTGTTCCGTAAAACATTGTACTTCCTAATGAAGAGAAATTCAGTTTTACTTCTATAACTCACCCTGTTTCCACTCTTTATTATGGATATCCAATCCTTCTTGACCAAAGAAATGGAGAATAAATTCTTTTTCATCACTATCAGTTTTTTTAGCTAGTTTAGATCCCTCCATACTTTGCTTTTTTCCTGAACGTAAATAATGAATTTCTTCAAAGTCTTTAACTACAGATTCGAAATCTCCACCATACCATTTGTTCAGTATAGATTCATATTTTGGTCTTTCATTATTATTAATAACATTTAAGTTGTTTTTTAAGTATTGAATGTTTTCTTTCGTCATTTGAAATCGCCCTACATCACGGGTACCGGAAACATGAAGATTATTCCCATTGAATGTGAGTTTTTGTAAAGACATATGTATCATCATATCATTTATAGTTTGCTCGTTTTGGATTTCACCAATCGACTGTGCCGCTTTAGAGAGTTCATCTTCACTTACTACATCACTATCTTTTTGCTGCTTTTGAATGGTTTGAACTTTCGGTTTTTCCTGAACCTTTTCTTCTTGTTTAGGTTTTGATTCAGTTGTAGTCTTCTCATTTGAGCTACAAGCAGCCATTCTCATAAGCAATGTACCGCATGTTAATGCCATTAGTAACTTTCGGTTCATTTTTTTCCGCCTATCTGCATTAGTTATTTTAAACAGTTTTTTTAATGTAAGATTTCTCATCTCATAGTAGCAAAGAATTTATCTATATATTGTCATGTTTTGTCGAAGAATAATAAAAAAACAACCTAGATCCTATAGGATCTAGGTTGCTTTTAATACGTAAACGTAATCGTCACTAAAGAATACCCTTCTTTCGCATTGTAAGGCTCCGCTTTATAAGAAACTCGATTTGCCCCTTGCGGATAATCGATTTCGCCAATTGCCTTTTTCACATCTTGCAGTGCACCATTCATTGATTGCTTGTACAGCACTTCAATTTTCTCTGGTTTCGCACTATAGCGCTGCTGCATTTTATTTTTTAATTCGGTATAGTTGTTTGCGATATATTCAGTTCCTAAATAGTTTAACTTTGTATCTTTTAATATTTGCTGATATGCAGGCGTTTTCGTACTACCTGCCGCAATTTTGTTTGTCAGTGTACTATAATAATTTGTTGTAGCTTGCGGATAGTCTCCGCGGTTCCACTCATGATTTCTTGCGATTTGTTCATCTGATAAATTGAAATACGAATACGTTACGCGGCCCTGTTCATCTGGAACCGGATCATCGAATGTTGTATCAAGGTGATACCATTTATTTTCGATTTTCACTAAATTCCAAGCATGAGGTTGTCCGTCCCCAGTTCCTGTCACGAAATGATTTTCAATTCCTGCTTCTTTTAATAATTGATACGTTAATAGTGCGTAACCTTGGCAAACCGCAGAACGATTTACTAGTGCTTCATATGCTGTGTAAGCTTTATAAGACGTATCATAAGAAACATGTTTTACTACGTAATCATGAATCGCCTTCACTTTTTCGTGATCATCCATTCCAACTTGAGTAATAGAAGAAACGATTGCTTTCGCTTGTTTCATGACATATTCCGTCTGTTCTTTCGTTTCACGATATGTAATCTTAAGCGTAAATGTATAATTTCCAGGTGATCCAGAAAGTCCATATGAAACATTCGATCTATTATTATTTGTATACTCATTTTTACTTGCAACTTCTTTATATGCGTTAAAAAGTGTATTCATCACTTCGTTTGTATTATTGTTTTTCGTTTTATATGGAAGTGTAATAGTCGTTTCATACGTATTAATACGCTTTTGTACTTCCTCTTTAAACGCTGTTAATAATGCCGCATCTCCTGTATCTTTCACATCGGCATTTTTATATTTTAAAGTTTTATATAAAAACTGCGCATACTGTTCACGTGTTACTGTGCCATACGGTTCAAAATTCCCGTTCCCTGTGCCATCTGCGATTCCATTTGACTGCACTGCACTAATTGCGTTTTCTGCCCAAAATGGATTTGGAACATCCTTAAAGGTATGTTTTTGTTTTGCCGCAAGATGGAAAGCATTTGTAAGAATTTGTGCCATTTCCGCACGACTCACAGAAGCTTTCGGTCTAAATTGGCCATTTTCATCACCTTTAAAAACTCCTAAATTCGTTAAAGTTAATACCTCTTCTGGAAACATTGTAGAACTTTGATTAATATCACCGTAAGGATTTTTAAACGTAGACCCATCCTTTAATACGTAACGAGTTCCATCATTACTAAACGAACCGCCTTGTTTATTCGGTACTAACACTCGATAAATTAAAGCCGCAACTTGCTCCCTTGTCGCAACATCTCCAAAACCAAATATCCCATTCCCATAACCGGAAATAATATTTTTACTCGCTAAATCTTTAATCGCAGGATATGACCAATGTGATGTCGGCACATCAGAAAAAACACCCACTTCAGCAGCCTTCACACCACTGCCATTTGTATATAACAACGCACCACCAATAAGTGATAATGATGTAATTGATTTTAATAGTTTTGTATACATAATGTCTTCTCCCAATACGTTCTCTATTTTTGTTGGTTTATGTCGAAAAATCTAAAAATATGACAAAATATATTATACAATTAAAAGTTTTTGAGGGATATATTGAATTTTAAAATATGCAAAAATTCATATTGTTATAAGGATTCATAGTGATATTATATTATTTTACTTGCGAATATATAAATAAAAAAACGCTCATTTGAGCGTTTCATCTATATACCTAATAATTACTTTTTCTTCACTTAGAACTCTTCTTCGGTAATAATCCTTTGATATAACAACTCTTTATACTTCAATATTTCATCAGCCCCACGGCTCTCCATGCGTATATTGTATAACACTTGTTGTATTGACCTTTGATTGGTCCGTTGAAACATTTACTCCATTTAATAGTATGACCGTAATTATTAATCCAATTGAACTGCTGATGATCCTTTTCATTTTAAAGCCCCTTTCTGAAAACCTTTTTCTTTTTCTTTATATCCTAAATAGAAGTATTCACTAGATTTTATTGAATTTCCTTCTTCATGATATTTAACCGCTAATTTTTCAGCATATTCCTGGACATATTGCCATAAACCTACTTCATTAAAGAAAGAAATTCCTTTAGAAATGGCTAACTCTAATTCTTCAGCAGAAACATTCTCATTCATTTCTTTTAGAATTGTAAAATGATGTTCATATTCTTTTTGTTCCAGTTCATTACAAATTATTAATCCTTTTTCAATTAAGGACGCTGCAAGCTTTGTCTTTCCTAACTTTAAATTCTCTCTAGCTTCCAAAAAAATCGCTCTAAAGTGATTCGGAATTTTTTGTGATACTTCTGATAAGTAACGAAGTGCTAAATCAGATAGGTTTTGCTCTGCATACATAACCCCTAAACTATGTCGAACTCGTAACATTAGCTCCTCTTCATTCTGCTTTTTCAAAATATCCAGAGACGACATGAAATAAACTTCTGCTTGTTCAAATTCATTTAGCTTTACACATGCTAAACCCAGAACATTGTCACATGCTGCCACCTTCCTGCTATACCCGTACAGCCCTTCAAATGTATTCCTTGCTCTAGTTGCATATTGAATTACTAAAATAGGCTGACAAACGTGATAATAATAGCTTGATAGCTTAAAGTTAAATTCTGCTTTTTCGATTGGATCTTGAATATTTCCCAACAAAGATTCTGCTATTCCATAATGCTTTTCAGCCACTTTAAAATCACCGTTTACTGTAGCATGAGAAGCCTTAAAGAAATGGTAATAATATAATAAAGATTCATCTGATGGAGCTTCATCTAACTTCATTTTTCTTAGATCATTCTTAGATATGTCAGATTGATGGGGATAAAACTCTGCACTTAACATTTTAAATCTAAAATCTACAAGTGAATAAAACTCTGTATTCTTTCGATCTTCTTCCATACTATTAACTTTTGTATCAATACTTTGTTTTAATTCCTTTGCCTTAGAGAAATTCTGTGAACGAATTTCTCTATACCACTCATGTAAAAGTAAATTGATTTCTTCCTTTTTTATTACATGTACACTCATATAGCCCCTTCTCCTTTGTCTATAGATTACTAACATAATAACAAAAATCTTCCAGTAAAACTTTTAATTTTCTGAATATTGTTGTTTCAAAAAAATTTCTCAATACAATCCCACCATTTTATCCCTTTAAACTATAACTTGTTCTGTTCCTTATTCGTTTCTATATAAAAATAACACATCATTATTAATAGTGATGACACATGAAAGTCTATCCTTTCATAAGAAAGCCTCTTTTCTTTTGTACATTATATCCATTAGGACTCATTTATTTTTTACGAAACCCACCCTTTTGCTTCCGCCGGCGACGAGGAGTGGGGTTTTTGTTATCTTTTTCTAAAATTTGTTTCCTAAAAACATACGCAGAAATTTTACGTACAATGGTTTTCACAAATACTTTTAGAAGTTCAAACAAAACTCCATTAGAGATAGTTTTATTAAATTTTTCACCACTAGCCGCAAAAATATCTTATAATCTCTATATAACAAATTAATGTATTAGGAGTAGATAAAATGCCAGTTACACTCGAACTTATTCTTTTCATTCTTATAGCAATTAGTGCTGTTGGCTATTTAATAAAAGAATTTCAAAAAACTAGGAAACGAACACTTGGAATTTCACTAGAATTTTTAGTTCTTTTCTGGTCAATATGGAGAATATCAACTATTATAATCTAATTTATAAAACATAAATTCCTTCGAATGAAGTGAAACTCTAATCAGCGGGCGTTTTATGGGATAAATTTACCAGTATTTTTACCACAACATTCATGTTAAAATCCCTTGTGAGTACGACATAACTCGACCTTATGAAGCTCCGTAGCTTTTATCGCGGAGCTTTTTTTATTAAAATTAACGCTTTTGTTCACTTTTTTGATACATTTACGAAACATTCATATGTTACGTTATATAAGTCCTTTTTTAAATCTTATTCATTCTAGCAAAAAGTCCTAGTCCCCCTAGGGCTTTTTCGCATTCAAACAATGAGTTGTATTTTTTCTCAATAACCGAAACTACTTAACGTGGTAAAATAATAATCAGACTGGAATTTAACACCATATTACAATGGATCAAATCGCAAAAAGCACCTTAGGGTGTCTTTTTTATAGAGAATCAGTTTAAAAACTAAAAATAAAAGAACCTCAATAAATGAGGTTCAAAAAATCTACTATTTTAAATTACCTTCGTAAAAAGCAACTCCATTTTGAACATGTTTTAAGTACCACGTAATCGTCCCGCCACAAACATTTTCATTAAAACTATTAGCATATACTCCATTTGAGTAATAAAGAGTTCTTTTGAATTTACCATTAGAATACTCATAAGGAATTGAGCATGTTGCTTGCTTCGGAGAGCTCACAGCTTTTTGCGTATCAGCTGAAGCTGCACCAATTCCCCCTGTTAATGCAATACCTGTTGCTACTGCTCCTACTACTAATTTCCTGAACATAATAAATCCCCCTTTAATAGTTTTTATAGCTTACAACTTAAATGTATCACTTTTGTAATTTATGTAAATATCTTGAATATGTAGAAATATTTATTTAATTATTGGTAATATTAGGATTTTATTTTATCAAATGTAAAATAGAGGGATTAGAGAAGCATGTGAAAATACAGATAGGTTTATATTAAATGAACGTGGTCCAAGTCGGCGAAAGGCACCTTTTGGTGTCTTTTTTGTACATAAAAAAATCTCACCATCTTATAGAAACGATAAGCCCTTTAAAACAATAATTGCAACTATATTAATTTTACATTAAGGTTAGAGAATGTTCTTATATTAATAAAGTGCTAAATAGTAGGTGGAAAAATGGAATTTAACGATTTGGGTATTACCATTAAAGAACTTAGAATTAAAAAAAATATATCACAATCCGAATTATGTCATGGAATATGTTCACAAAGTCAAATTAGTAAGATCGAAAAAGGTATGATTTATCCATCTAGTATATTGTTATATCAATTATCAGAAAGACTTGGTATTGATCCGAATAACATATTTGCACTAACTCAAAATAAAAGATTAAAATATGTAGAAAATGTAAAATACGTAATAAAAGATTGCTTAAAGCAAAAACAATATAAAGAACTTTATGAAATAGTGAAAAAAGAGAAAAACTTAAATAATTTTCAAACAAAAGAAGAGAAACAATTTCTAATATGGCATGAAGCAATTGCTATATTTATGGTGGATAAATCATTAAAAACTGCTTTAGATTTTCTAAATAATGCATTAAAACTGACTTTAACTAATTCTGATTTTTTATCAGAAAGAGAAATAGATATTATGCAAACAATGGCTATATTTTATGCGGAAAATAAAGAATATGAAAAAAGTATTAATATATTAAAAAGATGTTTAAGTAATTTTAATAAGTTAGATTTTCCTAGAGATAAAGAAATTAAGTTGAAAATCATGTTAAATTTAGCAAAATCTTTGGACTTCACATATCAACATGAAGAGGCAATAAAATACATTGATAAGGGCATCAAATTAGCAATTAATCTAAATACGTTATACCTATTAGGTGAACTATTCTATTTAAAAGGTCAGTTATTATTAAAAATTAAACAACATAATGTAGAAGATGTTATTTATAACTGGAAAAAAGCATTATTTATATTTGAACTAACAGAAAAAGAATATTATACAAAAATGCTACCAGATGAACTTATTGAATTACAAAATAAAAAACACTCATAATTTCGTAAAAACTACTTACAAATCCCACAGAAAAAATCCCTATAGCTTTTAAACTTAAAACGCTAATATTAAAATAATTTAAGTCGGCAGAAGGCACCTTTTGGTGTCTTTTCTTTATTTTTACAAGGACCTGCTCAATTAATTCTTAAAAACATAATAGGAAACATTGTTTTATTTATCCCATTTTCATTCATGCTATATATAAAATTCGTTAATAAATCCACCTCAAACATACTTATATGCATAGGAGTATGTTTGAGGTGGAACTTCTTCAAATACTAGTTCCTTTTATAAACCGTTTTTTGATGTAGATGACATTATTCTCAATACAATAGAATGAATTATGGGAACATATTTAGCAATATATATCAAAAAACAATATTAAGAAACCCCCTCCACCTTAAGGTAGAAGGGATCTTTTAATTTCTATTTCAAACTACCTAAAATTTCTGTAACGATAACCCCAAGCGTATGTGCACCTGCATCTGGATATCCTAAACTTCTTTCACCAACTACCGCTCCTCTGCCGAATGATCTTTCAACGATAGATTATATGCCTTGAAGTGCTGTTTGCAACATTTCAATTCAGATATACGACAGTAAAGAATACATCATCACTGTGTCAGCAAGCAAAAGTGTATTCTGCATTTCTGAAAACAGTAGATGGCAGATTATGACCTACTGAATCTGCTAAGAAAGAATATACAAGAACATCCTTAACATCCTCTTTATTTCCACTAATGATGACATCAAGAAAATCTTCTATTTGGAATTCTGGAGTAAATAACACAATCTTAGTTGTTCTGTTTGGTTCTAAAGAAACAAAAGTACGAGAGATTTCAACTAATTCATTTTGAGTTGGGAAAAAAGTGTTTCGACTTCTCTTAACAGTTACCGTTACATTACTAGTATGGCAACGTGAATCATTGTTTAACATAATGTTGAGAGCAGTTGGAATAATCCCATTTTCAGAGACTGGAACTCGAAACACTCCAGTAGATTTATGGGCCATATAATCACATCCTTTCAAAATAAAATATATTTACAATATATTAGATGCAAAAAACGTTCATTTTGATATGGACAAATTACATGATTAATATATCTATAATAACCCTCGGTATTACTAAGCCAATGTTTTAAAAGATTAACAAATATCGCGAGAACCAATCGAATGTATATTAAAAGTAAAAAGAATAAGTTGTCTAAAAGACCCCCTATTTTGAGCCAATAATGAGACATTATGTTAATCTTATATGTATAGCTGCACAAAATTGAGAAACTTAAGGAGACAGATAAATTTTATGAGAAAATTATCTATATTACTTACTTTCATTCTAGTATTAGTCAGTGTTACGGCTGCTTGCACACAAGATAAAACAGATAGTGCCGTTGAAAATGGTCCAATAGAAGAACCAACCGCAAAAAATGAAAATGAAGAATTAATAAATTTTGAAGAAAAAGAAGAGATGAGCCGCTTGGAACAAGGTATTTTATTAGTTGGTGAGAGTGTTAAGGGAGGGTATTACATGGCCGCTGTTCAAAGTGCATATTTAAATGCTAGCAACGATTCCGTCATTGTTAATGTCTCTGTAAAAAATGTACGAGGTCAAACGATTGGACTATCAGAATTAAAATATAACTTAAAAGATGAAAAAGACGGAAAGATCTATAAAGGAAAGGTGCTTGATCAAAACCCTTCTGATATACAAGTTAAACCAAATGAAACGGTAGAATTGAAAATAGCTTTTGAAGTACCAGGTACCGTAGATGAATATATGTTTTATATTGAAAGCTCTTTAGACCCTCTACAAACATACTGGAAAATTGATAAGCTGCAATCACAAACAAACTAAGTCTAAAATAAGCAAAAAGCAATGAAAAATTTGATATAGATACAAATGAATACTATATAAACGTAAGACCATCGATTTAATGAATCGTTGGTCTTTTTCAAAAAATGCCCCATTAAAAACTAAGAGATAAAAAAGAACTAATCTCTAGAAGAGATTAGCTCAATATATCCAAAGCTATTATGGTACATAGTTTTATGAGCAAACGTTATATAATGTTGTATGGGATACATAACCTGTCATCCCTTTATATGTAACTTTTAACCACTGTTTAGAATTACTGTAATGACCTTGAACATATTCACCAGTTACCCATGTTCCAGTAATTTTCGTACCATCATTAAATGTATGTAAGACAGGTGAATCGACAGTATAACCACTGCGCATCTTTGCACCATATACACCTACCGTACCTCCCTTTGCACAAGCTGCTACTACATTTTCATTTTCAGTAGCATTCGTAGCCGCGAAAGCAGAGCCGTTAAATGTAAATAAAGTAAATATAAAAGCTGTTAGTACTGTACAAATAGATAAACGACGTAACAAAATAAATTCCCCCTTTTTTTATAATTTACTTCTTCACAAATGATTATCTTAAATATTCTAACTATTTTAAATATATTAATGTTGAGAAATATTAGTTGTATTTTTGAAATAAGATTTTATCAAAAACAGTAACAAACTCATATTTTACTGAGAAAGAACCGAAAGAAGTCTTCTACATATCAACTATATAAAAATCCCTCCACCTTAAGGCAGAGGGACTTTCTAATTCCTATTTCAAACTACCCGCAATCTCCGTAAAGATAACTCCAAGCGCATGTGCACCTGCATCAGGGTATCCTAAACTTCTTTCGCCAACTGTACCGGCGCGGCCCATGCGAGCTACGATTTCTTTCGTATACTCTGCTCCTTTAACCGCTGCTTCTGCTCCTTTTTCAAAGGCAGTTTTTACGTCTACTTCGTTTGAGGCGCTATCTAACCAAGAATCTACACATGGAGCAAGTGCGTCAACTAATGTTTTGTCACCAACTACCGCTCCTCTACCGAATGATCTTTCACCGATAGATTGTATGCCTTGCAGTGCTGCTTGTAACATTTCAGCGAATTCTTTCACTGTTAGCTCACGTTTTTCGCCTGCTGCTTTACTAGCTGCGCGGAATGCTCCGCCCCAAATTGGACCAGATGCGCCGCCGCAATGTTCCATAATAATCATGGAGCAACCGTCAAGGAATGATCCGATCGTTACGTTTTCTTGTTCTACAATAGAATGCCACTCACGTTTTAATTGCTTAAATCCTTTTGCAACACTCATTCCGAAGTCGCCGTCACCTGCATGTGTATCTAACTCACAAAACGGTACTTCATTTTTAATAATAATATCGCTCATTTTATCAACGAGATAAATCATGTTGTTTAATGTAATGACATTATTTTTAATAACAGCGTGCTCTTCCGCTGTTTCTATTTCAAATGAAACTTCCTTCTCTTCTGCCTCTTCAAGTACATTCACGTACTCTACACTTTCAACTGGTCCATCTACTTTAAACGCAGGTGTATTACATTCTTTTGATAGTAATGTTTTTAGCTCTTCATCTAACTTCATTACCGTTAAAGACATACCAGCCATATCAATACTTGTCATATAGTTACCGACGAATACTCTATTAATTTTAATGTTTCTAGCTGCTAGTTCTCTCGTAACGGCGTTGTTAAATAAGTAAAGTTCTTGCAGTGGTGTTCCGCCAAAACCGTTAACTAGAAGTGCGATTTCCTCGCCATCTTTTACTCCTAAATCTTTCATTAAATCATTTGTCATACGGTTAGCTAATTCATCAGCCGACAGCATTTTTTCACGCTTAATTCCTGGTTCGCCGTGAATACCTACGCCGTATTCCATTTCATCTTCCGCAAGTGTGAAAGTAGGTGATCCGCTCGCTGGAACTGTACAAGACGTTAACGCTAAACCGATTGTGCGCACGTTAGCCGCTGCTTTTTCTGCTACAGCTTTCACCGCTCCTAAATCCATACCTGCTTCCGCTGCTGCGCCGGCAATTTTATGAACTAAAATAACTCCCGCAACGCCGCGGCGTCCTACTGTATATAGGCTATCTTCTACCGCAATATCATCGTCCACTTTTACGTAGTCGACTTCAATTCCATCTTCCGTCGCTAAATGCGCACCGTTTTTGAAATTCATAATATCGCCGCTATAATTTTTAATAATTAATAACGTACCTTTTTTACTAGCTGTCTCTTTAATCGCTTGGTAAACTTGAATTTGCGAAGGAGAAGCAAACACATCTCCGCACACTGACGCATCTAACATTCCTTTTCCGACTAATCCTGCATGTGCCGGCTCGTGACCACTACCGCCTCCACTAATTAACGTTACTTTATTTTCGTTCATTTCTTTCTTCTTAATTACTTTATATTTTTTCAAAAGCTCAAGCTCTGGGTGAGCCATAACCATTCCGTTACACATTTCCATTACTAATGTTTCTGGTTTGTTTATAATCTTTTTCATTGTAGTTCTCCCTCAATTCCTTTAATATATTGTGATATATTTGAAATCTTCTTCTTACTACTCATGTTAAAATGAAAGCGTTTTATAGTAAACGGACAAAATGGACAATCTGTCTAAAGACACCGCTCTCATTTATAGATAGGATTTTTATATTAATAACATTCTAGGGATGATTCAGATGACCTCTTCTATAATTTCTAAAAAGATAATCGCGAACTCATTGAAGTATTTAATGGAAACAGAGTCGTTTCATAAAATATCAGTGAGCGATATTATGTTACACTGTCAAATGCGTAGGCAAACTTTTTATTATCATTTTAAAGATAAATTTGAACTATTAAGCTGGATTTATAGAGAAGAAACGAAAGAAAATATTATAGACTTTCTCGATTATGAAAAATGGGAAAACATTTTCGATTTATTATTTGATTACTTTTATGAAAATCAAAAATTTTACCGAAATGCTTTTAAAGTTATTGAGCAAAATTCGTTTAATCACTATTTATTTGAGCATACGAAAAACTTATATATGAAGATTATTGATGAATTATCTGTGAGCTGTGGATTCAGCCTTTCTGATGAGACCAAAAATACGATTGCCTCCTTTTATAGTCACGGCTTCGTTGGAACGATAAAAGATTGGATTGAAAGCAAGTGCGAAGTAGATCCATCCGTTATGTCTTCTCTTATGAAAAATATGATAAACAATCAATTACTACTATTACTTGAGCAATCAGCAAAGTAATTAAAGGGTGGCAAAAGCAATGAAAAAGATTATGAATGATGTACAAAATATCGTTCAAGATATGCTGCATGGCTTTTATTTTGAACATAACGACAAAGTAAATTACGATGAAACAAATAACATCATTTATGTAAAAGATATCGAAAAAATGAAGCAAGACGTCGCTATTATAAGCGGCGGTGGTAGCGGACATGAACCTGCTGATATTGGTTATGTAGGAAAAGGTATGCTTACAGCGGCAGTAAACGGCAATATTTTCACTCCGCCTACAGTGGAACAAATTGCGGCGGCAACTCGCCTCATACCAAAAGATAAAAGTATACTATTCATCATCAAAAACTTTAAAGATGACGTAGAAAACTTTCTAGCAGCAAAGCAAATTGCTCAAGAAGAAGGAAGAAAAGTTGACCATATCATCGTAAATGACGATGTTTCAATTGAAGATGATGCTTCGTTTAATAAAAGAAGACGCGGCGTAGCTGGCACTGTTTTCGTCCAAAAAATATTAGGTGCGGCCGCTGAGAGTGGACATTCTTTAGAAGAACTAACAACAATCGGGCAAGCTGTCATCAAAAACTTACACACATTAGGAGTTGCCCTTTCCCCTGCCAACGATCCAGTAAAAGGAAAAGCTTCATTCACATTAAACGATGATGAAGTGTTTTATGGCGTCGGCATTCACGGAGAAAAAGGTTACCGTAAAGAAGCACTATCCTCTTCTGAAATATTAGCGATTGAACTGATGAACAAACTAAAAAGTATTTACCGCTGGAGAAAAGGAAACAACTTTGCGATCCTCATTAATGGATTAGGTGCAACGCCATTAATGGAACAATACATTTTCGCAAATGACATTCGCCGTTTGTGTGAATTGGAAGGCTTACAAGTTACATTCGTAAAGGTTGGTACGTTGTTAACTTCTTTAGATATGAAGGGTGTTTCGCTCAGTTTGCTTAAGCTAGAGGATTTGGATTGGGTGAAGTGGTTGAAGGCGGATGTTAGAGTGGGTAATTGGTAAGTAAAAATCATGATGATAAAAGCCTTTAACTATAACAAGTTAAAGGCTTTTTACAAATTGAAATATCGCACGAGCGTTCAAAAGAAATTCGTAATCACCTCACTGAATGATGACAGGTCTTCCAAATAAAGCTGGATGATAAATTAACATCGCCCCTACAAATGAACACACTAAACAAAAAACAGCCTCGTATTTTATAACTAGAGAAGAGTTGGTATCAAGCTTTTTCCCCTCTCTTCTTAATATCATTTTAAAAGCTCTATATAATACATACCCAATAACTGCCCCGAGGGTATTCGTAAATAAATCATCAATATCTGTAATTCTATTATTTAGTAATTGATTTAACTCAATTGCCAGTGAAAAAAAGAATCCTGCACATACGGTGTTTTTTATTTTTTTAAACTGCGGCCAAATCATCGGTAATAAAAAACCTAACGGCATAAACAGTACAATATTCAAAAGATACGTAGTACTACCTGCCGTATCAAATAGAGTCAAATTGATTTGACTTACACGAATCCACGTTTCATATCTACTTATATCCCATACAGTCGCGATCTGCGTCACCCTATACACTAACGAAAGGTAGAATAGAAAAACATACACCCATAAAAAATGCCGAATAGATATAATTCTTTTCGCTTTAAAATAAACTCCAATTTGAAACACAATACAAAACATAATAGTAAAGAAATAAGTATACAAATAACTAATCAAAACTCCTGTATCCATGTAGAATCCCCTAACTTTACATTTTCATCTATGACTTTGTCTTTTTTAGTCTCCTTCATGATGCAACTCATTTATAGGATAGGAAAAACTTTTAAAATAAAGAGTGGGGTAAACATAAAATTTTTCTTAAATCTTCAGTTTGGTTTTATTATTACTCTTCTTAAGAATCCGCCATTGATAGCTAGGCAACAACATGCTTAAACCTAACAATACTATCATTTTTGCACGTAATCCTCGTAGTACTTTAACCGATAAAGCATATATAAAATCATGTGACTCGTTTGTTCAGTTAAAACATGAAATTAAGAAATATATGACGTACTATAATCACTCTTGCTATCAATAGAATTTAAAAAAGATGACTTCTGTTTGCATACAGAAATCATCTTTTTTAGGTTGCCTAACTTTTTTAAAATGTCCTTTACAAAGGGTACAGATCAAGAGCACCTTATTCCTATTCGAGGGGATCAACTATACCTTCTTCCCTTAAAATCACACAAACCCATTTACAAATCTATAAAAGTAGATATAATATCCTTATGGAACCTTCATTAATTTATAAAGCATTGTCAAATGAAACAAGATGTCAAATTTTATCATGGTTAAAAAATCCAGAAAACCATTTCGACGAAAAACCTTATTTAGAACAAGGGATTAATTTTCAGATTGGAGTGTGTGTAGGAGATATTCAGCTTAAAACTGGCTTAGCCCAATCGGTTATTTCTAGTTATTTATTAACTATGAAAAAGGCAGGACTACTAGACTCTGACCGAATTGGAAAATGGACATATTATCGTCGAAATGAAAAAACAATACAAGCGTTTTCTGAATACGTTCAAAATGAATTATAAAGTAAAAGCAAATAATCAACCTACCAATTGATTATTTGCTTTCACACATTCTGCTTTTATATAGCTGCCCAATACATTCTTTTTAAAACTTCGCTACCTATAAAAGAAAGAAACATAGAAAGGAGCATTTTTTTAACATATCATATCTAGTTATTTAGATATCTGTTTTTGTGTTTAACATTACATAATTCTAATACTATTGACATCCAATCATGCTCATTTCTTTGTTAATAAATCGATTTCACTTTCAAAATAATAATAAGAATGGAGAGTTTTACAAATGAAAAAAGTAAGTCCTTTGCTTATTCTTACACTAGCAATAGGGGTGTTTGGGATTATTACTACCGAGATGGGTATTGTCGGTGTATTACCACAAATCACTCAGAAATTTGGCATTTCAACTGCACAAGCAGGATTTTTAGTAAGTATATTCGCACTAGTCGTTGCTATTTCTGGTCCGTTTTTAATTCTGCTCGTCTCTAGTATTAATCGTAAAATAATTTTATTAATAGCAATCTTTGTTTTTGTTATTTCAAATATAATCTACGCTTATACAACACAATTTGAAATCATGCTTATTTTTCGTATTTTACCTGCAGCACTTCACCCACTCTTCTTTTCAATCGCTCTTGTAACTGCTGCTAAACTTGTCCCTCCTGAAAAGAGTGGTCAAGCGGTTACAAAAGTTTTCATGGGAATTACGGTTGGCTTTGCACTAGGTGTACCATTAACCTCTTACCTTGCAGATCAATTTTCATTAGAAGTTGCTTTCTTATTCGGAGCGTTTATTAACGCCCTTGCATTCATTGGAATACTAATCTCACTTCCTTCTATGCCCGTTAAAGAAAAAATGTCTTTCGGCAAACAAATTCGTATACTCGGCAAACCAGGATTATGGTTAAATATTTTAACTGTCACATTCCTTTTTGCAGCCATGTTTTCCGTATACAGCTACTTCGCCGAATACCTTGCAAAAGTAACTTCCATGAATGGATCGCTCATCAGTATCATGCTATTCATATTTGGTATAGTTATGATTTTAGGCAATCATTTATTTGGTAGTCTCTTGCAAAGAAGCATAGTAAATACAGTAATATCGTTCCCTATTTTATATTCTATTGTTTACATATTGGTTTATTATTTAGGTTCTTATCTTGTTCCAATGATTTTCATGGTATTCATTTGGGGAATCGTGCATGCTGGTGGATTAATTGTTGGTCAAACATGGTTAATAAGTGAAGCAAGAGAAGCACCCGAATTTGGTAATAGCCTATTCGTTTCATTCTCAAATCTCGGAATTACTCTAGGAACAACTATTGGAGGCTGGTTCATTTCAAACTTAGGTATTCACCAACTTATTTGGAGTGGATTTATATTTACACTACTTTCATTTCTATTAATTATAATAAAACTAAAATTTTTCACTTCTAATAACCTAGCTTCATTATCAAGCTAGTACATTTCAGTTCCAAATTGGATAAAAAACATTATAAAGTGAAACTTTAATCAGCTCTCAACAATCGGGCGTTTATGGGCAGCCCGGCAAATAGCGGGATAGATTCTATATAAAATACTGGTTATTCTTCTTATAAGATTTTATAAACTATAAAGTATGACACTCAGAGCCTTTAGCTATAAATACAAGTTAAAGGCTTTTTATATAAAAACAAATTTAAAAGGTGCTAATCTTATAGAACATCATCAAAATAGAATACTAAAAAAAGGCTCCATTGCTGGAGCACTCAAAAAATAATATAACTAAACGAATTAAAACAAGGAACAGACAATTAAAATATACAAATAAAACATAAATAAATCTATATATATGTAATATTACATATAAAAATCCTATTTATCGCTGCTATAATAAACTTACTCGATGATTGTTATATTATTCATAGGTTATACCTTCTTAACACCAATTTTACAAAGAAAAAAGACATCTTAATTGATGTCTTTTTTTCTTATATGATATTGACGCAATACAATTAAGATGATTCCAATCGGAAGAAGGTACCTTAGGGTGTCTTTTTTATTTTCCAAAGGACCTGCTCAATTATTGCGTAAAAAACATAAAGTAATTTGAATCCGTTAAAATACATGAGTGTACCCTTGTTTTCCCCTCTTATTAAAAGGAGGAACTATTATGGGTTTTGGTGGTAGTTGCGGCGAAGGCTGCGGTTTTGCTGGAGGATTTGCTTTATTAGTTGTACTGTTTATTTTATTAATCATCGTTGGAGCTTCTTGCTTCTGCTAAAAAACTATCAGAAAAGACACTCTTATATGGGTGTCTTTTCTTTATAATAAAGTGAAACTTTATTCCTCCGCATCCCTCATACTGTAATACCCCAAATTAATAATAACCAAGAAATACCCGCCCATAATTCCGGCAGCGAATGTCCACATGAATTCATCGTGTTCAATTTCATACATAATAATCGCACCTAGTATTGCGGCTGCAAACCGATTTATCATTCCGAGCATCGGTGCTTTTTCTTTTTTTACAATGCTATCTCCGAACTTTTCAATACGCCTTCCTAAAATCCAGGCGCAGTACATACTCACTAAAAGGCCAATGCTTATCCCTACAAACTGGGCTGAAAAAGGTGTCATTAACCATCCCAATAACATTACACCTAGCAAACAATACATTTGTATGTTGAATGATCTTAGTGCCATACGAATCATGTTATTCTCCTTTATCTTTCTCATTGTAATTCTGTATCATCAATCCAATCTTCCAGGCTTCAAGCTTTCAGCTATATCTTTTTTAAAATGAGGGAATTTGATTTTGCTCACCATTAAATAAGCGAGTACGCATGTACCAAACGCCACGGAAACTGGATTCTTTAAAAAACATAAAATGAGGAGACACATTGCCGCGAATGGGATTGGCATGCCGATAAAGGTCGGGAGTTTGCTTTGCTGTGTGTTAAATCTTGCAAGCCGAAGCATTCCGCAAATACTGTAAGCAAGTGCACATATCATCCCGATAAACTGCAAATCTTTTAACGAGGCACTATATGCAAGAATAGACGGTGCCACACCAAAAGTAACTAAATCCGCAAATGAGTCCAACTCTCCACCAATTTCTGAAACAGAATCAAGTTTCCGAGCAACCATGCCATCAAAAAAGTCAAACAGCATACCTGTAATAATAAAAACTGCTCCCAAATAAATATCGTGAACGAAAACAGCGTAAATAGCTAAAAGCCCACATACAAAATTTGCTATCGTAATCATATTTGGTATGAAACTCATAATGCACTTCTCCTCCTTTCTACTAATTGCTTCATCTACGTTCTTACTCATTACAATCAAGATCCTTCTGCTTTTCTTCCAATATCACTTTATTTATTTTCGTTAACGTATCTGTCATTTGCTCTAGGGCGTTTATATCGATTTTAGAAAAATATTTCTCAATTAATACATCATCTAACTCAGACAACCGCTCTATATACTTACTACCGTTTGGACCAAGTGTAAGAAAATACTCCCGTTTATTATTAGGGTTTACTTGTTTTGAAATCATCTTCTGTTTCTCCAATTTCGATAAAACTTGGCTAACGGCACTTTTTGATACATTAAAAGTAGTCGCAATGTGATTTGCCGTCGTGTTTTCATTTAAATTAATATGAAATAGCATGCTCTCTTGCTGTCCTGTAAGACCGAACTCATCTTTTAACTCCTGGAATAGTAAAATGTAGAATTCATTATAAGCTCGGTTCATTTCATTAATTACTTCTTTATACGTTCTAGTCATAGCGTTATTCCTCCATGCTTTTATTTCATTTAATAGTTAAGTTCACTTAACTTAACTATATTATACCGTTATGTTCGTGTAAAGGGAAATATAACTCTACACTTTATCAGTTGTGCTTTTAATGTATGTAAAACTTTCTCTCTCTTCATAATCTTCTATATCAGCTTCTTTCCAAAGCTCAAGATTAGCCCCTCTCCTTTCTCCAGTTATATTGCTGCAAGACCAATGTATAAGAACATAGCATCTAAATCTTCATCTATATCAAGCTCATCTAAACACTCTTCTAAAACAAGTTAAGTCACTGCTTCCTTCATCCAAATACCCAATTAATCGTTCTGAATAATCAAAAAGAAAAACAATTAAATTCCATATAGACCCATTACTGGTTAAAATGTTATAATAAAATCACCCTACATAGTTACTCATAGCCAGACTGAGGAACTAGCGTCTTATTAAGTAATGCGCATAACTAAAATAAAAAAGACACTTTACGGTGTCTTTTTTATTTATATTCCTAGAAATTATCTCTTTTATAAACACACTCTATCAAACAGTAAAGGAGACAAACAGATGGAACATCCTGTTGCAAGAGAATTACGTTTTATACGGGTATGTCTTATCATTTTGATTATTGTCATTGCATTCTGGGACCGGGAGAAAACTGTGGAAATTACTGATCACGGTAGCGATCCTATTTTAAACACCAGCAATATGACCCAAGTTGGTGAGAATACATTTGCATACAAAGATGAATCGAATCAAATTAAAATATTTAAGTTTAATCCAGATACAAATGAAATAAAATTAATAAAAGAGTTTTATGCTAACGAATATTAATTACATGAATTAAATAATTCAAATCTGTAGAAGGCACTTTAAAGTGTCTTTTCTTTATGAACTACAAAGTATGAGGACCCAAGTCATTAGCTGCAATTACGACTAAGGCTTTTACTATATAAAAAATAAAACATAGTAAGAATAGAATACTCACTTAAATTATTTTTCACTTCACAAACTACATCCAAAAAGTTGGATAGCTTCTTTTACTACTCATATTATTAATGAATAAAGCAATAACTACAATAACAACGGAGCCAATTAAAACTGGTGTTACTAAATAACTCCAACTGTTTGCCCCTAAAATAACGATAATCGGATCGGCGCCTGCCGGAGGATGCGTCGTTCTCGTTAACATCATAACGGCTATTGCCATCCCCACCGCTAAAGCAATTGTCCAATATTCATTCCCAAACAAATGATATATTGATAGACCAATGAAAGTTGAAATCAAATGTCCTCCAATAATATTACGCGGCTGAGATAATGGCGCATTCCAAACTCCAAACGCTAATACACAACTCGCACCAAATGGAGCCATTAATAATTCTGTAGAGGTTATGCTCGTTAAATATGTTAAGGTAAGAATTGTTAAAAACCCCCCTAGTAGTCCCGTTAAAGAGTCCTTTACATTTACTTGTAATGGGCTTCTTCCTTTCCCTTTCATTTTTGTAAAATATCGTACACTTATTGGTTGAGGATCTTTCTGCTTAGTTGCTGTTATATTATCCATCGTTCTCCTCCTTTATTTACCAACAATTATAACTCGACATAACTAACCTGTAAATATTAATTTAAGGGGTTAGTTTTAAAATACAAAAAAAGAATCAACTATTATAAGTTGATTCTCTAAACTTCCTCAAATTTTCGATCCTGAAATTTTGCTACCTTTTTCCGGTTCCCACATATTTTCATAGAACACCATTTTCGTTTTCCACTCTTATCTATAAATAATAAAACACAGTCAGGATTTGAACACCTTTTAAGGGAAATAAGCTTATTTTCTGCTATTAACGTTAAAGCGTCAAATGCAATTAACGATGCGAGTACATCCTCGATTTCTCCAACTGGGATAGATACTAGCTGCTGTTCAATGATTTTATATGTAAATGGTGCCTTCTCAATTTGTTTTTCTAAATACGTAATAAAATCATTAGAAATTTCTTGCTGATCAGCAATTGCCTCAAACTGTTTTCTCAGTACTTCTCTTACCTCTAATATGCTAGATGTAACTTGATCCATTCGCTTCTGAATTCCTATAAGTGTTTTTTCATTCCAAAAAGGAAGATTAACCTTTATTACATGTAGCCATTCTAATACATCTTCATTTGTTATTAATAAATCATAACGTTGTCCACGCCTAACTAGCTCTGTATTTACTAAATCTAATGAGGGATTTCCAGATATAAGCGGGAATTGTTTTGTTTCCTGCATGTACTCATCACCTTCTCTTTAAATAATCATATTCCAAATTAATACAGAAGTACAACTTTTTTATAAACTACAAAGTATGAAGATTAAGGCCTTTAGCCATAATTACGACTAAAGGCTTTTTGTATGTAAGTAAATGAAAAAGGAGCTTATTTTATGGAACATAATAAAAATGGAATTCTTGCTTTAATTGTTTTATTTTTAGGATTAGTGTTTTTTGTTAGTGGAATGGTTTATCATTTATGGGGCTCATTTTAATTTCAACTTTTAGACAGATAAATAATTCGAATCAGAGAAATGTACAACACTTTCCCTTTTCCTTCCAAAATTAATATAATAAGATATAAAATGTAATACATATAAAGGCAAATATATATAGCACTCATTAAAAGTGCTTCTATTTTGGAAGGAAGAAACAAACGATGAACAAAAAGTTATTAGCATCATTATTATGTAGCACATTCTTGTTTGGAGTATCAGCTTGCAGTTCACATGATGCGCCTGCGAAAAATGAGCAGGCGACTTCTAAAAAAACAGAGAATGACAAACTTAGCAGCAAGGATCCGCAAAAAGAACTTCCTACCAATGTAGATTCCTCTGATGTATACATGTCAATGGGATCTGCCGAGTCATTAGATGTTCTAGGGACTGGAGAAGTTAAAGCACAAGGTGTCTTTAAAGTATTAGACATCGCCGTTTATAATCGTAAAGAAGAACCCATTACACTAGATATTAACAACTTTAAATTAATTGATGGATTTGGAAGAGAATATCACATTTCCAATGAATATCAGTCAGTACTTAAAGCTGCAAATATCTCCACATTCAAATTTAATATTGTTAATCCTAATGAAAGTTCGGAAGGAAACATTGTATTTGATGTACCGAAAAACACGCAAGGATTAACTTTAAAAATTAATAATGATAAGTTAGATAAAGAACTCCAATTAAAAGTGGAATAGGCCAATAAATGCGTCTCCCTTAACATTCTCTACCGACATAAAAAAGTACAGTCTTTTCTACAGCAGACTGTACTTTTTTATTTATCATTTCACATAACATTCCCTAATTTTTTTGACTAGATGCTCTCCAATCACGAAAAGATGTTGGGCGTCCAGAAAAAGCTCTTTGCTTTGTAACAGATGGTTTTTCTTCAGGAGTCATTGTTTTTTCTTTAAGAGTCGCTGGTTTTTCTTTAAGCGTCACTGATTTTTCTTCAAGAATAGTCACAGCTGTTTGCATTTTCTCTAACTGTTCTTTCAACAATTGTTGTTCAATCTTTAAATCCGTAAGTAAACGTAAAATCATCTCAGAATTAGCCATAAGATCCTCCTTCCCCCAATACACAGAATAAAATACAATATGTAGCAGACGAAATACCGGTGACAAAAATAAGGTCGTCAACTCTTTTTAACTTCCAAAATCCTTTTATTTTTTTAAGGACCTGCTCCATTCACCCTTAAAAACATAAATTAAATTAAATCCATTAATAAATGGTCTTTATGGAAGGAGGAGTTAATATGGGCTATGGAGGTAGTTGTGGTGGAGGCTGTGGTTTCGGCGGCGGATTTGCCTTACTTGTTGTGCTCTTCATCTTATTAATCATCGTTGGCGCTAGCTGTTGGGGCGGCGGATTCGGCTGCTAAGGAGAGGCACTCTTGAGAGTGTCTTTTTTTTGATATGTGGCTCGTATACATATTGTTCAAATCTATATATTTTTTAAAAATATAGATTTAAAGCATATTTCTCAATGAATACAACAACTTAACATGGTAAAATAATATTTGGATGGGAGTCCAATATATTATTAAAATTAAGATGGTTCAAGTCGAAGGAAGGCACCTTAGGGTGTCTTTTCTTTATGAAAAATATCTAACTATCAACCTTTTCTTTCTGACTTCTAACATCAATAAAGGGTGGTACAAACTATTACATATGTTTGTACCACCCTTTATTGATGCGTTTAGACTTCACAGGTGTTGAAGCTTTAGACTTCTCCCTTAGTGTACCCATATTATTAGAACATCCTGTAATCTGTAGACAAAATGTAGCTAATAAAAACAATATTAATAATTTCTTCAATAAATCCTCCTACATACATAAAACACCATATGTTACAAAATAAACATAACATCAACTCTTTATAAAAACAATACAATCCTCGGTCCTTAAGCTATCTCTTAATATAAGAGTACCGCCACATATTCATCAAGCTAAGATTTTAAAATATCCTCTACTTAAGGAATTTGTAAGTATCAAGTAAGAAAAACGAGAGCTTTGTTTCGTATAATCAAAATATAAAGTGAAGGAAGAAAGATTATTTCTGGGATTAATATGCATGTGACAAGAGAAGAAATCTACGCTTTTTTAGAATAATAATATGAGTATGTCCAAGTTTTGGAGATTGTTTGCAAATATTTTGAAGTTTTCGCACCAGAATTCTAATTACCATACCTGTTTTTTACCATCACATATTGGAGGTTAAAACATGAATAAAAAAAAGAAAATACAAAGATCAGTACTTACCTTTACCCTACTCTTTTCTTTAGGCATTTCATCTTTCCCGCTTACAACAACTATTCACGCAGATACACGCGAGGAACAATCTGCTGAAAAGAAACTAATCTCTTTAACGGAGCGTACATCATTATTTTTTGAATATCTCCAGCAAGGTAAGTATGCAGAGGCACTCCAGTTGACGTCTGCTGCTTTTCAATCCAAATTTACAGCAACCACATTACAAAACTGGTGGACAAAAAGTGGCTGGAGCGGGATAAAAAGCATGGGAACCCCCGTGATAAAAGAACGAAACTTGGTCCATCAGACGGTAGAAATTCCAGCAGCTACCGAAGGAACTACCATACCACTACTCCTTAAATTCACACCTGGCGGGAAAGTAGATGAAATTGGAGAAAGGCCACCCGAGGAATCTTTTACCATCCCCCATCCTAGCTATGATCAACCTAACTCCTATCAAGAACGTGAAATCGTCATTGGAAATTCTACCTATCCGTTACCAGCGACATTAACAGTTCCGAAACATAAGCGTGGTGAAAAGCTGCCCGTAGTTGTTCTTGTTCATGGTTCTGGCATCCATGATCGCGACAGCACATACATGGGAACAAAAATCTTACGAGACATTGCGGTGGGCCTTTCATCCAACGGAATTGCAGTGTTGCGCTATGAAAAACGTACCTTAGAACATGCATTAAAGATGAGTGCAGAACCTGTTACGTTAGATCGTGATACTACAGATGATGCTATATATGCAGCAAAATCAGCAGCGCAGCAAGAAGGCATTGATCCAAGTAATATTTTCATTCTTGGACATAGTCTAGGAGCCGGTACAATGCCACATATACTGAGCAAAGCGCCTTCCTCACTTGTCCGAGGAAGTATCTTACTCGCACCACCTGCACGGCCTTTGACTGACATTGCCATTGATCAGTATGAATACCTTGGGGCGTCAAAGGAAGAAATCGATGAATTAAAAAGACAGGCTGCTTTTATTCAGGATCCTACTTTCAATCCTGACCATCCTCCAGCTGGCTACAATTTTGGGTCACCTCATTTTATGTATGATGTTTCTAGGTGGCGTCCAGTTGAAGAGGCAAAATCACGAAAAGAGCCTTTACTCATTTTGCAAGGAGCACGCGATTATCAAGTAACAGTAAAAAATGAATATACAAAATGGCAAGAAGGGCTTGCAAACCGCGGGAATGTTCAGTTCAAAAAATACCCGAAATTGAATCATTTCTTCACGGAGGGTGACGGAGAATTAAGTCTTCCTAGTGAATACGAAATCCCTGCTAACGTTCCCGAATACGTCATCCAGGACATTATTACATGGGTTAACGAGACAAAAAAATAAGAAAACATCAAAAGCCTTCATGCAATTATCATTGCGTGAAGGCTTTTTGAAACTGGTGATTCAGAGATAGCTATTATAATGGATTAAAACGAAAATTATATTTTTCTACGTACTAAATAAAACGCTAAGGAACCCATAATAACAGGTGCAACGAAGTCAAAGAAATGTGAAAAAGTAAAAGTAAAAAGAAAAAGAAATGGTATAAGTGTATAGATAACTGCTAGTCCTATAAATAAAGGAATTCCAAATTGAAACTCTCGACATCGTTTAATTTTCCTATATAAGACTTCCCCAATTAGACAAGCTATAAGAGCTGGTATACTACCATAAGTGACGATAGTTTTTATGAACCCCTGTAAAACGTCTGGGTGAATAAAGCTAGGATTAAAAATATATGAAATTAAGAACCATCCAAAAATAAAAGCAAATAGACTTGCAGCATAACTAACTACAAATTTTATCAAAGTAAGCAACGTAATCATCCTCACAATTCCCTAATATTATCTTCATTTTATCATTTTCTCTTAAAAAGATTCCAAAAGGGTATACTTGCCCTTCAGCTTTCTTTTTTAACGCTTGTTCAAGACGTATTCTTTGATGTTATTCTGTATAAAAAACTTTTGGGAGCAACCTGTTCTGTTAGGTTGATAGCGATGGGGTGCCGCCAGCATTTCGAAAAAAATCACGCTAAACAAAAAACTATAACAAACTTTCCATATTGGCAACTAAATTACATAAAAAAAGACACTCTAAGGTGCCTTTCTCCGACTCGATAACCACTTTAATTTTACTAATGTGTATTGGACTTTCCATCCTCATCAATGAATGGAAAGTAGAGATGCTTCAATTATGTACCGATCTGGAGCGTCTCCTATATAGTCAAAAGGATAACAAGTTGTTAATGTTAATGTCGGCTCACTTTTTTCTACAATAACTGTTCGATCTTCTGAATCTGTTATCCAATGCTTGTTAATTTCATATGTATATGTTTTATTTTCATATTCCACGATAAGTTGGTCATTTTCCTTTAATTGACCAAGCTCGGTAAAAACAGTATCTCTATGTCCACTTAAAACTGTATGACCATTTCCAGATGGTGTAGTAGTTAAGTCACTAACAAACATACCTACACCCTTTTTTAGTACTTTATCATCAGCTCCCCAATATATAGAGTATTTCTTTTGTATTTTAGGGATAATTAAATATGCTACTTTATCTCCTAACTGATGGTTTACCTTTGAAGCAGGAATTTGTACAGGTTCTTCTTGTAATGAAGTGTCAGTCTTTATCTCTGTCTCTGTTTGATTGATGTTTTGCGTTTCATTTTCTTTAGAAGGTGTGGAGATCTCATATTGTTTAGCCTCGCTAGTTGTTAACGACTCTGCTGATTGTCTAGCACTATACCATTCCAGAAAATAATAGGAAAAGATAGTAAGTCCAATAACAGTTAAACATAAGCCTATCCATTGTTTTTTATTCACTTTTATCACTCCATTTGAAAACGACAGGATTTCTCCTGCCGTTTTAAGGAACTATTTTATGCGTTTGTCTTTTTACGACGGAACATTAATACAGATCCAGCTAATGCTAATCCTAAGCTTGCTAGCATCATTGTAACACCGTTTGAGGCTGTATTAGGTAATTTTTCACCTTGTTTTTTTGTTTCTTTTTTCACAACTGTATTAGTATTTTTCTTTGTTTCTTTTGCAGTTGTTTGAGGCTTAGTTTGTTCTTGTTTATTATTTGTTGTTTGGTTGTTTTGTTTTGAATTCTCTTGCTTAGTGTTTTCTTGTTTAGGTTGTTCTTGAGGTTTAGTAGTTTCTTTATTTTCTGTTGTAGTATTTGTGCTCTTTGGATATTTATAATCTTCACATGGAATGCCGTCTTTATCATTATCTAAACGGTGCGGATCATTTCCAACACCATATCCATTTTGATCCCAGAATGCTTGAGCATCTTGTTGACTTTTAAAATGGCCACAGTTTTTTGTATCATTAGGACTCTTAGCTGCAAATGCAGAAGAACTGTACCCCACTGTTAATAGTGTTACCGCTGTTGCTGAAGCTAATAATTTTTTCATAAATTTCTTCATCCCCCTAAATGGTATGTATTTACATTGAAATATTTTACATTTAAAAAATTAAAAATACAATAATAATTTGTAGATAAATGTAAGATTTCTAGATAATAATACCAAACTGTTAATTCATATATTGTCATATTATGTCGAAAGAAAATAAAAAAAGAGCCAAGGCCCTCTTTAATAACTACTAATAACCATAATCACTATTCTCACAGTAATATGAATTTGGTTTATCACAAAAAATATATGTTGTTTGTTGGATAAATAATGGCCTTGATGAGGCGTTAACTGAAGTGGCATTTAACATCCTCAAATAAGAAAGTCCTTGTATCTCCCTGGTGTTAATCTAATTGTTTGTGGAGTTGTGGATTTAAATGTTCTACTAGTCAATGTGACGAACGCAGCAAATACAAAGCTAAAACTAAAACAAATAAGAGTCTTAGTGTGGTTAGTTGTAAAATTTTCAAATAGAGTAATTGTAGAGTTAGGTGGAATTTCAAGACTTGTAAGGTTAGTTTCTGATCCGAAAATTGTAAAGGTCCCTATAAAACTGTTGGTAGAGTTTGAAGAGTTACATGCTTATCTTTATTGGAATCAAAATAAGCTTACACATCCAAGCTGTTGATGATAGCTAATATTTGATGATCTGTCCATTTGCCATTAATCCTTATATTTTCTTTCGCTATACCTTCTTTTTTAAATCCCACTTTTTCTAATACACGAATAGATGCTAAATTATCAAGCATCGCTCCTGCTTCAATTCTATGTAGCTTTAATTCCCTAAAAGCAAAGTCTACAACAAGTTGAAGAGCCTCTGTTGTATAGCCCTTTGCATTATGCTTCTTATCTAAAGTAAATCCCGTATAACAGCTTTGGAGATCTCCCCTAACAATTTGAGTTAATGAAATGTCTCCGATAAGTTTATCATTTTCTCTTAAAAAGATTCCAAAAGGGTATACTTGCCCTTCAGCTGTCTTTTTTAGAGCTTGTTCAAGACGTATTTTTTGATGTTCTTCTGTATAAAAAACTTCTGGGAGCAATGGACAAACTCGTTGAAAAAATTCGCGATTTCTAATATGTAAGTTAGCTAACTCGTTGGCATCATCAGTTTTATAAAGCCGAATATAAATGTGCTTCCCTACTAGTTTCATAACATCCCTCCAACATTTTTATATGTCTAATGAGGAAAAAATATACCGTATACTATATACAGTTGGATATTATCAGGAATCATTTTGCACAAAAGAAAAGACACTCCATATGAGTGTCTTTTCCAATAGTTTTTAGCAGAAGCAAGAAGCTCCAACGATGATTAATAAAATGAATAACACAACTAATAAAGCAAAGCCTCCCGAGAAGCCACAACCGCCACAACTACCACCATAACCCATAATAGTTCCTCCTTTAGATAAGAGGGGAAAACTAAGGTTCACTCATGTATTTTAATGGATTCGTTTCATCTTATGTTTTTTCGTATTGATTGAGCAGGTCCTTTCGAAAACTATTCACATATTAACTATATTTTTAAAAATGAATAATTCAACTATAACAATAAATAGATAAATTAATATAATGTATTAATTCTAAAAGAAGGGAGGAATAGCCATGCAATTAGTTTGTTTTAAAATAGTAAGTGGTCAGTATTTCTTGTTTGTAGAAGGTATTCAAATTCCTGTACCAATTCCAGCAGTTGCTGCAGCTTTATTAATTGGTTTAGGAGTAATTCCACTTTGTTCTTAATGTAAGGAATTCGGATCATTCCTATCTTTCCATTGGAAAAGCCTCAAGTATATGAATACTTGAGGCTTTCTTTATATCAAAGAAAAAACACCTTACAGCGCTTGAAGATCTCCTGATTTAAATAATGCGGCCGTTACATCATCACCGAAAGTATTGAAACAGAATACTTGCTCGTCTACCTTATCCATTACTGTAGCTTCACCTATCTTGCCACCTTGAAGTTTAATAAAATAGTTATGTTCTTCTAAAATTTCACTAAAATCTCTATTTGCCCATCTTTCAGTAATTGCTAATAGCTCTTCTTTATTCTTGAAATTGTTTCCGTTTAGAATGTTTCTTACTTTCTCTGCATTCTTTTTGGACATAGGGGTTGCTCCCTTTCCTTCACACGCTTTTACTTTTTGATGAGTCATGCTATGCATAGCTGAAATAACTTCTTCTTCAGTAGAAGTTACTGTAATGTGAAGTTGTGCATTTGAGCCTTTCACTTCTGCTTCATTCGATAGTGTGTCTTCTTTATTAACCTCTGCAAAAACATGGTCCTCACTCTCAAGCGGGACTTCAGCAAACTGTAACATTCCATAAGTCATACCAGTTGCAAGTACTACTCCCCCTATAATAGATGCTAGCCAATACGTTAGCTTCTTGTCCATCTTCATTTCCCCTGTCTTCGTTTAAATATATTAACTAAAGAATACCATATTTAATTCCTTTTTATTGAAGAGGCTCTAATTTTTACTATAAAAAACGTATAAATCATTTAATACCAATATAACAACTTCACAATCATGACTATGCCTATTCTCATAACAGGATCTATATACGATGTCACTAAATCATCTGGTGAACTATTAGTTATTAGTACGGCTTTGCATCGTTATTCTCAAAAAGGATAATTATTGTACATACCAATCCTTATGTATGAAGACCCCAAAACAAGTGTTACGAAAAAAATATAAAAAAGACATCTTTTCTAGGGAAAGATGTCTTTTTTATATAAACCTTAATGTTCGTTCTGTAAAACCCTCGCTGCCTTTACTCCTTCTTTCTCTTCTTTTAAGAATAACGATACGATAAATGCAACAATAATAAAGATTAACCCAAGTGCAAATGCACCTTGGAACCCTGACGTTAAACCGTTTAACTTCTCTACTGGATCCAGTGGATTTACGGAGCTCTCCATATAGCTAGTTGTTCCTGAAGACATTTTCGATATGAATATAGCTGTACCAATTGCGCCAGCTACTTGTTGCAACGTACTAAATAGTGCTGTTCCGTGCGGATATAAATCTGGTGTTAATTGATTTAAACCGTATGTTTGTGCTGTCATGACAAACATGAGTCCAACCATTAATACGCTATGCATGACAATAATTTGTATCATTGATGTATCAGGAGTAATGCCTTTAAATAAGAACATTGCAATTCCTACTAAGACAATGCCGGGAACGATAATAACTTTCGGACTAAATTTATCAAATAGTTTACCTGCGATTGGTCCCATTATGGCGCTAATAACACTTCCCGGAAGCATGATAATTCCTGATTTAAAAGCTGTAACGAGTAAAACGGTTTGCAGGAACATCGGTAATAAAGTCATCGTTGAAAATAACGACATCATCACAATGACAATTAATCCAACTGATAATGTAAACATCGGAACTTTAAATGCTCGTAATTCTAAAATTGGATTCTCAATTTTCAATTGTCGAACGGCAAAAATACATAATGAGATAAGCCCAACAATTAAAGTGCCATACACTTTTGCATCGGACCATCCTAAATCACCCGATGCACTAAAGCTATACACAAGCCCGCCAAATCCTAATGTCGATAAAAGGATAGATGGGTAATCTACTTTTGGCCTTGTTAACTCTGAAACATTTTGAATGTACTTCATCCCAATCATAATGGAAATGATCACGATAGGAATAACAATATAGAATAACCAGCGCCAATTTAATGAATCCACAATTACTCCAGATAATGTAGGGCCAATTGCCGGAGCTGCCATCATCACGAGTGCGATTAATCCCATTGTCGCACCACGTTTTTCAGGTGGACAAATGATTAAAATCGTATTCATTAATAACGGTGTAATTAACCCCGTCGCTACAGCTTGGACGATACGGCCAATTAATAAAACGGAAAATGTCGGTGCGAATCCCGCAATTAATGTACCGACTAAAAACGTTACCATAGCGATCAAAAACATTTGTCTCGTTGTGAGCCATTGCTGAAGTAACGCTGTAATTGGAACTAAAACCCCAACTACTAACATGTAAGCTGTAGAAAGCCATTGAATCGTTGAAGCGGTTACGTCAAATTCTTTCATTAATACCGTTAACGCATTACCAAGTAATGTTTCATTTAATAATGCAACCATTGCCCCTAAAAGTAATGCAATTAAAATGGGGGTATGTTTCAAATTAGAAGTATCAACTTTGCCACTTGCTGGGCTCTTAGTTGTCATATTCATTTACAGATTCTCCTCCTGTTTCTTACTTAAAAAACTTTAAATATACCGGAACACATGTAATATAATATACATATGTAGATTAAAAAGGGAGAATCAATTTTCAGCCACTGTATATTTAATCTACAAAAAAGGAGAATTGTAGATGAACGATAGTGAAAAACAACTTGATTTACGTATTAGACGTACACATAAATTACTGTGGGATTCCTTATTTGAATTAATGACGCAATCAAAACAGAAATATAGTACGATCACGATTAATCAAATATGTGACCGCGCAATGGTACACCGAACAACCTTTTATAAACACTTCGAAGATAAAGATGCTTTATTAGCATTTGGATTTAAACGATATAGCAAGATGATTGCTGAAATACCGGTTTCAGATCGATTAAGTAAACCATTTCAAGTAATGGAACAATTTCTACATCATGAAGAAATCGGTAAAATATTAGAAACGCAAATGTCTGATGAACAATTTATTAACCGAACACAATATTTAAGTCACGAAACGAGAAAACAAGAAATAGAAGCGTTAAATCAACTGCACAAAAATCATACGATGCCCAATGATTTAATCATTGAATTTTATTCAGGGGCAATCACCTCATTAAGCGCATGGTGGTTTAAAAGTGAAAGAAAAGTTTCTGCTGCTGAAATGGATAGGTATCTCCATCAACTTATTAATCGGGATATTTTTCAGTTTGAAAAGGAATAAGACTACACCTTTTCAATCATGCAATAAAGTGAAACTTTAATCAGCCCTCACCAATCGGACTTTAACGGACAGCCCGACCCCCACCTAACTTCTTTGCTTCCACTGAATTTTGAGGTGGGGGTCTTACTGCCCGTTAAAGCGGGATCAAATTGACCACAAAATAGGAATATGATATATTTTCCGTAGAATACTATATAAGTGTAACAGCGAATAAATTGGCATATAATAAAAAGAAGAGATGCGCTAACATCTCTTCCTTAACTGCTACCGTATAGGGTGGTGGTTATTATACGTTATTATTTTTTACGAAACCCACCCTTTTGCTTCCTACGGCGCGGAGTGGTTTTTTTGTTGTCCTTACCCAGAAGTTGCTTCCGCAAAAAATACGCTGAAACTTCGTCCACATCTTACGTCCTGATTCTGTACTATCTGTTCCGCTACCAGATACGTAAATGAACGTCATGTTTGGATTTAACTCCTCTAATGTTTTCGCGGCGGATAACATTAAATCAATGAAATAAAACGTCGATAAATTTAAGTTACAAATATTCAGAATTAATATTAAAATAAAAAATGAGGATAGGGGTATGGGATTATAAATTTTATACATAACGAGGGAATAAAAATGAAACTGCAATTAAAAGCGGATTTAGGGCTACTACTAGTTACATTCTTTTGGGGTGCATCCATCCTACTTACAAAGCTTGGACTTGATGGCATAGAAGAATATAATTTAATCGCATTACGATTTATTATCGCTTTTCTTTTATCAGGTTTAATATTTTACAAACATTTATTTAAGATCGATTTTAAAACTGTAAAATATGCATTTATACTCGCTTCTGTCTTATTTATCGTTTACATTTTCGCGACTTTCGGTACAAAGTATACAAGTGTTTCTAATGCTGGTTTCTTACTATGTCTCACAGTCATTTTCATTCCGATATTATCAGCTATATTTTTAAAACACATTCCAGAAAAGAAAGTTATAGTAGGAATCATTTTAACGATAATAGGAATCGGCTTATTAACATTAACTAGCGAATTCAAAATCGGTAACGGCGATATATTTTGCATACTGTCTGCCCTGTTTTATGCGATCCACGTCATCATTACTGGAAGCGTAACGAAACATGTGAATTCCATTGCACTTGGAGTAGTGCAACTCGGTTTCGTCGGCCTATTTAGTCTTATTTTCTCATTCATTATAGAAACACCAAAACTTCCTAGCACGATCGACTCATGGCTAATCATATTAGCTTTAAGCATATTTTGCACCGCAGTCGCATTCATCGTGCAAGTAATTGCCCAGCAATACACTACACCTACCCATACAGGTCTTATTTTTTCATTAGAACCTGTCTTTTCCGCAGGCTTTGCTTTCGTTTTCACAGGTGAAACGCTGACAGGAAAAGGGTACTTAGGGGCTACGCTTATATTATTGAGTGTGTTAATTGCTGAGTTGGATTTTAAGAGTTTGTTGAGGCCTAATTATAAGAAGAATATAGAGTAAACATTTCAATATAATCAATAAACATACCCCAGAAAAATATGAGTTTATATTATTTTCATTCTCTTCACTTAGATTTTCTTTTTAGATGCTATCTTCAAACAAGGTAGCATCTAAAAAATGTTAAAAGGAATCTCTCCTTAGTATCTTCTTATACTTGATGTAGTTTGCATACTTGACCTTTTCTACGTTCTTTAATTACTTACTGAATATAGTCATACAGATTTTTCGCTAACAATAAACAAGTTACTGTAATGAAAAGGGCACGAACATACCCGCTTCCTTTTTTTATAGCAAATTTGGAGCCAACAATCCCTCCAGCAATTTGAGCAATCCCCATTATAAAACCATATGCATAGTTTACTTGCCCTACATACATAAACATCAACAATGCACCAACATTACTTCCTAAATTAAGAAGCTTCGCATTACCTGCTGCTTTTAAAAAATCATACCCAATAAATAAAAGAGAAAACATTAAAAACGAACCTGTTCCAGGACCTAGAAATCCATCATAAAAACCAATAGCAAAAATAAAAAAGGTAAAAATAATGACGTGTCGACCAGACAATTTCTTATGAGTGGAAATACTACCCCAATCCTTTTTGAATATCGTATAAATAGCGACCGCACCAAGCATAATTAACATCAATGGCTTCAGTACTTCTGGATTCATTAAATGAACGGTCCATGCCCCTATTATGGAACCTATGAAAGTAAGCGGAACTAATTTAAACGCCGATTTCAAATCAAGATTACCAGAACGATAAAACACAATATTACTAGTTGCACTTCCCATTGTCGACGCTAGTTTATTCGTAGCTACTGCACTTGCTGGATTCAGTCCTGTAAATAATAAAGCTGGTAAAGCAATGAGCCCACCACCACCTACAACTGAATCAATGAATGCAGCTAAAAATCCAAAAGCAATCAAAATCATTAATACAGATGGGTCTAAATAAAAATCCATACTATTAACCTCCCCTTTAGTCACTATTCGAATAGTAACTAATAATTTGCTAAATGTAAACAGTTATTGTAACGTTGAAATATAAAGTGAAACTTTAATCAGTGGAGGGTTTGTTCACCCCCACTGATTATTAGTTGAACCAATCGGGCTTTTACGGGCAGCCCGACCCTCACCTAACTTCTTTGCTTCCGCTGAATTTTGAGGTGGGGGTCTTACTGCCCGTTAAAGCGGGATAAAAGCAAACATCGGAGGACGAAAAAAGTGGACTACATAGTGCAACAGCTTAAAAAAATTGGTTTCAATGAATATGAAGCTAAATCTTATGTATCTCTTGTTAAACAAGGGCCTGTCACAGCCTACCAAGTGAGTAAGGATTCGGGTGTCCCAAGAGCGCGAATTTATGAGATTTTAGGTAACCTTGTAGAAAAAGGAATTGTCATGAAGGAAGAAATAAATGACACCACTCGCTATTCACCTCTACCTGTTGAAATCTTTTTACAGAAGGCGCAATCAGAATGGCAGTCTACTTATGAAGGAATAAGTGATTCATTAAAGAAACTAGAAACTTCCGAGGAAAAAACGGATAATCGAGTGATTACTTTAAAAGACAATAAAACAATCATTAGCTATTGTCAGGCATTAATAAAAAAAGCAGAACGACGTATTGTCATTTCAATGTGGGATGAGATGTATGAAGCGTTAAAAGAAGATCTATCTGAAGTAGCTGATAAAGTTACAATACAAGGTATTACCCTGCATGTTGAAAATCCCATTAAAAATCTAGAAGCCCATCGCATAACACCTTATACAGAAACTTTGTCTACAGAACATTGGTTTATTTTATCGATAGATTCTAAAGAGATGATTTATGGACCATCACTTGAAGAGCGTAATATTGCTTTTTATACAGATGACCCCGTTCATATATACTTATTAGAGGATTATGTATGGCATGATGTTTTAGTAAATCGACTTGTCCGACGTAGCCAAGATGATTTGCAGCAATGGATTACTGCAGAGAGAAAGTCTTTCTTTATGGGGAAATGAGGAATATATTCAAGAGCAAACCAAAAGATTTTCGTATTAAACCTAACAACTTCTCCGTACAAAAATAGCCGACTATTATATAGTAAATATTCGGCTATTTTTGTATAAATTTATACAGACGCTGCCATTACCCCAGCGATTAATGAGATAAACGCTTCTCCCACTCTTTCACCTTTTCAATTGTTACATCTAATTTTTTAGCTATTTCTTCTACACTCATTCCTTTAAAAAGCATTCCAGCTGCCGAAAGTGCTTTATCAATTTCTTCTTGCTTCTCTTGCTCATATAAACGACCTACTTTTGTCATCCGTAACCACTCCTTTACCTTTTTATATGCTTTCTTCTATTTTATCATCCAATCTCCACAAACCGCCCAAACTCCTTCAAAAACCTCAGCTTAAAACTCACCACAGGCCCATTCCGATGCTTCGCCACATGAATCTCCGTCATCTCTTTCTGCTTCGTTTCCTTATCGTAATAATCTTCGCGATACATAAGCATAATGACATCCGCATCTTGCTCAATTTGTCCTGTTTCTCTTAAATCAGATAAAAGAGGGCGTTTATCTTGACGTGACTCTACAGAACGAGACAATTGCGATAACGCTACTACACAAACATTTAACTCACGTGCTAATAACTTAAGCTTACGAGAAATCTCACTAATCTCTTGAAATCGATTTCCCTTATGCTTCGGATCACCCGTAATCAGCTGCAAGTAATCTACAATAATTAAAATCTTTTTATCACCGTGCTTCCTCTTTAACTTACGCGTTTGCATCCAAATATCTTGCACCGTAACGCCTGCATTGTCGTAAATCTCAAATGGCAACTCACCAATCTCCGCAAACGCCTTACTTACCTTCTCCCAATCTTCCATCGCAAAACGATGCTTCGGATTTTTCAGCCTACCTCCTGACACTTCACCTACACAAGATGCCATTCTTTTTAACAATTGCTTACTACTCATCTCTAACGAAAACAATCCAACCGCTACTCCAGACTTCGCCGCATGCAATCCAACATTAAGCGCAAACGCAGTCTTCCCCATAGAAGGACGCGCACCAAGAACGACAAAATCACCTTCCTGCAATCCGCACGTCATTTTATTTAACGATGTATAACCAGTCTCAATACCAGTAATCTCTTTCACATCTTGATGAAGCTCCTCATACAAATCAACTAACGCATCCTTCAAATCAAACTCACATACAGAGTCTTTCTCCTCTAATTCACAAAGTGCCGTAATCGTCTCACCGATAACTTTCTCACTCTTCTCCGCAATAAGACGCTCTCCCATCTTGTGCCCGAGAACACCAGCCTGATACATTTTCCACGCACCTCGAACAAGCCCCTCATAATAAGAGAAGTTGGCAATTGTAGGCACACCATCCATTAACCCTATAAAATACTCCATTCCCCCGATCCCCTCTAAAAACTTCGGATCTACCCTAGAAATGAACGTCACAAGATCAATCGGTTGCCCCTCTTCTTCCATTTTTCGCATTAACTGAAATATAGACTTGTGCACCGACAGAGAAAAATACTGCTCCGTCAAACGGCACTCCTTAATAAGCTCTCCATCAATTAATAGAGAACCTAATACCGTCTTTTCCGCCTCCACATTTTGAATACTCATGGACGCCACCCGCGCTCCGCTAAAAAGCGCTGCAACTCTTCCTCAGACGGCGCATTCTTCTCCCACTCCTCACACCTCGCCAAAAACTCCTCCGTCTCCCCGGTACTAACAGACGACTCCTTCTTCCTAAAGCTCGCCGTATCAGCCTCAACCTCACACACTTTCGTAAATCCTTTCCCGTGCCATCCTCTCAAAATCCCCTTCACATAAGCAACCGTCCGCTTATTATTCTCAAACGCAATTTGAAGAGCCTTCAGCACAAGCTCCTCTGACAAATCTTCCATCCACGCACTCAGTTCCTCCACAGTATGCGGAGACAAGCTACCGAAATGTTGCTCATAAAAAGAAAACACGCGACTCCCCGTTTCTTCCTCTATAACCTCTTCTTCCTCTGTCTCCTCGCAAACTGGATCAACATCATCCACAGCCAAATCACTCGGCATACCGAAATGCGCTAAAAGCATCGGAACATTCAGCTCCTCCTCTACACACTTCTGAAGAAACATATGTACAAACTCCTTATTCTTCACACCCTTAAGCTCACGAAGCACACACTTCTCCACATTCGTATTCGTCACAGGATTATAACGAAGCCAATTTAAAACGAATAACTCCCGCGTCTCCGCATCATACAGAATCTTCCCATAATCAATGAAGCGCTGCACAAGCTTATCAACAGTCTCCCGATTATAACCCGTCTCCATCTCAGCTAACCGCTTCGGAAAAGGAAAAATCCCACACTGCGTCGTCTTCGAACAAGTTAATAAGTAAACATAAAAATACCGCTCCTCCGGCGTCAAATCCAAAACAAAATCATCCTGCCAAAAATTCACCTGCACATTACGATACACCGCCATCCTAATTCCTCCCGTCTCCGTTCAAAATAAAAACCTCTTCATAATATATATGGGAGGTTAGTCGGGTTTTTGGCGTGTTATTTTAAATTTTTTTTGACTACTACTACGGTGTTTGTTGTTGTTTTTGTTTTGTTATGTTTTTTCTTAGTGATTTATTACTTGGTAGGGGCTTGTAAGGGGCTTAGGAAGGGCTAGTTATCAGTTACTTCGATTAGGAAGACTCGATCCGAAAAGCCGCCTCGTTCTTCTGCTTTCTTTTTACGGATGTTGTTGATTTCTTCTAGTGTTGTCCCTTCGTGTTCGGCTAGAGCGTTTATTAGTTCTAGTAGGTCGGATAGTTCTTCGAGTTTATCAGGTTTTGTTTTTGCTTCGATGTATTCTGTTAGTTCTTCTTGTGTTTTCTTGCAGAGTTCTTCTATATATTCATCTTCGTTTAGGAGTCTTGTTGTGGGTGTTTTGCCGTTGGATTTTATTATTTGTGGGATTTTGTTTCGGATTAGTTTGTTGTAGGTTGGCATTTGAATCCCTCCAGGATTAGGGTTTTAATGCTCTAATTATACCATATAAGATTTAGTCCTTTTCTTTCTGTTTACATGGGATAGCTACTTAAACCATACATTTTAATCCAATAAATAAGGCTGTATCAAAAACATACTACGATGTCATTTTGATACAGCCTTATCTTATCTACTAATACTACTATCACACTAATCATTTTTGAGCTATACAAGCATTAAAAATTCAATCTACCTACAAAACATTACTATCCTTTAAATAATCATAAAGCTTATTATCAACCGATTTCTCCATAATCATATTCATCGTAACAACCGGTAGTTCTTTTCCATTTTTATCTTGCATTTCAGTTTGTTCTACACTTGCTTTATCAGGTCTTGCTTTTCCTAAATAGTAAAAGTCGCTTCCCTCGTCATCATCTTTTTTCACAAAAATATGAACATCAATATTATTTTCTTTAGCGTCAATAATTGCTTGAACTTCCTTCGATTTTAATGTTCTATTACTTCTTGTATACCATTTAAGAACATCTTGATTAAGGAATTCATCACCGTAGTCCACACTGGATTCTACCTCATCATTTTTATGGTATGTAATAAATATTGGACAAGTATAATATTTTGTCTTATAACCATACATAGTTGAGCTCTCATCATTATGCCAATTTAAAAGTTTACACACATCTTTTCTTGAGTATTTTTTATATACAGTAAGGTTACTATCACACTCATAGTTTTTGCTCTTTTCCTTCGCACTTCTAACGATGTCCATAACCATATACTTAAAGTATTCATTTTGTTCTAAGCTTTTTCGAATAGAATCATTAAACATATATGTCTTATTGTTCTGTAAAGAGATAATTGGCTTTTCTCCATATTTCTTTTGACTGTTTTGTGAGAAAAACTCTAATTCAAAAATTCGTTGTACTGAAGTAATCGTTTCATCATCTGTTAAGCAATTAGTTTCTTCAAGTTGTTTTATATACTCATCCTTATCAACTTTTTCTTGCTTTAATAATAAGTCTAACAAAACGATTTCGTTTTTACGTTTTCCATTTAATACTTCCAATGAAAGCATTGTTAAAACTTTGTTTTCATACTCTGTTAATGTAGGCACAGCTTCTTTCATTTTCAATAGGAACTGATAATAGTTCGAATATCCATCTACAAGTACAACTGGATCAATAGAATGGTTTACTATAAAGTCATATAAATATGGAATTCTTCCTATTCTATTTTTCAACTCACCAAACGCTTCCTTTAATACTTTCATTGCTGTTAAATTACTATTATTAATAGCTTTAAAGATTTGTTTTTTCGCTATCTCCTCAAAGTTAACTGTTGAAATACCTTTAATATAACTCGTGTCATTTGTATATCTGCGTATATTATCTTTATTTTGTGATCTATCTCCTGAAAGGGCAATTGGAATTAAATAGTTGTTTTTATAGTTTCCAATGAAATCAATAATCGTAACAAAATCTTTTGAATCATGTTTTCGAAGTCCACGCCCCAATTGCTGTATAAAGATAATACTTGATTGAGTTTGTCTTAACATAACAACCTGATTCACACTCGGAATATCAATTCCTTCATTAAATATATCTACCGTTAAAATATAATCAAGTACGCCATTTTCTAATTGATTCACGCGCAATTCTCTTTCCTCTTGAGAATGATCTCCTGTTAATGCAAATGTGCGAAAACCTCTATTATTTAAGGCGTGTGATAATTGTTCTGCTTCATCTTTTCGGCTGCAAAACATTAATCCTGTTACCTTTTTACCAGAAAAACCGTAATATTTTACTTTTTCCACTATATGATCCACTCGCTCTTCCGTAACAAGTTTAGATAAAACAGTAGTGTCATCTATCTTTTCACCATTATATTCAAAATCAGTTACTCCAAAATAATGGAAAGGACAAAGCATATCTTCTTCAAGTGCTTCTTGCAATCGAATTTCATAAGCAATGTTGTAATCAAATAGCTCATAAATATTAAAATTATCTGTACGTTCAGGTGTAGCGGTCATTCCCATTAAAAATTTCGGTTTAAAATAATTAATAACTCTATGATAAGAACTAGCACCTGCTTTATGAACTTCATCTATTAAAATATAATCAAATAACCCAGGATCAAATTGCTGTAAATTTTCTTCTTTTGAAATGGTTTGGATCGTCGCAAATAAATATTTAGCATTTATTTGTTTATTTGACCCTGATAAAATTCCAAAGTCCTCATCTATCCCACCAAGAACTTTTTGAAAATCGGATTTCGCTTTATTTAATATTTGCTCTCGATGAACAATAAATAACATCCGTTTAGGTGAAAAATTTCTGACATCAAATGCTGAAAGATATGTCTTCCCCGTTCCTGTTGCAGAAATAACTAAGCCTTTTTCTTTTCCAGCGTCTCGAATAGCTTGTATTTCTTGTAACGCAGCTTGTTGCATTTTATTTGGGGTAATTTTCAAAGCTTCTTCAATTGAATTATGATATTGACCAGGTAATTCTATAACTCGATCTAGTAACTTATTTTCTACAGCTTGCTCATATATTGTTTCGTAATTTGCAATCAACTCTTCAGTTAATAGTTGAGAATGCTCCCAGACTTCTTCAAATTGATTTTTAAAATGCTGTACTATCTCTCCATCTTCATGCGATGTTAACTTAACGTTCCATTCATAGTTTACCTTCAAAGCATGTGCAGTCAGATTTGAACTACCGACAATTAATGAACAATGTGTTTTGTTATCAAATATGTATCCCTTTGAATGAAAACCAGATAAATTTGTTAATCTTACTTCTACATTTTCAAGTTTCATTAACTCTCTAAACACTTTTGGTGTATTAAAGTTTAAGAATGTAGATGTTAATATACGTCCTTTAACCCTTTTTTGTTTAAGATCAAGGAAATGTGATTTTAAAGTCGCTAGCCCACTTTCCGTAATAAAAGCCACCGAGAAAATAAACGCTGTACTATTTTCAAGCTCTTCCAGCAATGAGCTTAAAACATTTTCATTTTTTTTCGTATTGTTTACTAATAATTTCGGCTTATATATTCCAGGATGATTATGTTTTTGATCAATAAACCCTTTATATAAAGACCCCTCTAATTTTTGAATAAAATTCTCCATATGATCACCATTATGACAATTTTTTATATTAATTGTATTACTCACTGATTTAAAGTGCAAATTTATTACAAATATAAAAAACTATCCGTATAAAACGAATAGTTTTTTCAAATTACTTTACAATCGATTCTTTTGATAATTTCTCAATAGTCGGGATATCCGCAGGTGCCCACTCTAAAGCTGCTAATTCATTCGGATATAACCATTTAATTGCTACATGCTCAGTTAAAACCGGACTTCCTTCAACAAGTTTACAATAGAAAGTTTTTAAATGAACGATACCAAAATCATATTCATAGGCTGTATAATCAATTTGTTCACCAATTTGCACACTACAATGCATTTCTTCATCAATTTCACGCTTTAACGCCTCTTGAGGTGTTTCTCCCTCTTCTATTTTTCCACCTGGAAATTCCCACATAAGAGGTAGCGATTTAGCTGGTCCTCTTTGTGCACATAAAATTTTCTCATCTTGAACAATTACCGCTCCAACAACATAAATATTTTTCTTCATTATGTCCTCCTTAAATCTCACAGAAACTCTATAATTTACGTTTCCACATCTTATAGACTGAAAAATGCCTTTTATATCTTTTAACGACTAATAAATTTTTAATCAGTGAGACAGACTTTATCTATTCCTATCTGGTACCTTAAATGTAATTAGCCTAACACTCTCATCTCTTTTATATTATATAGAAGTAACTACAAAAATAAAGCATGATTGAATACTTTCCTCTTAAGCCTCTTTTCTCACCATCTCTTCATACCTAAAACTACTCTCCTCCAAAAACCCCCTACTCTCCCCACTATCCTTATAATAAGAATTCCAACCCCGCTCCCTCAAAATCCCCTTCCAACTATCACTCTCAACCATCTTCTTAATCACACCATCCCAATAAGCAACCTCTTCCTCCGTCATATCTTTTGGGCCCATAATTCCTTTCCAGTGCTGGAAGATGACGTTGATTCCTTGTTCTTTCCATGTTGGGATTTCTGGTAGGCGGTCTAGTCGTTTTGGTGCTGATACGGCTAGTATTTTTATTTTGCCGGCTTTGTATTGTTTTTCGGCTTCGGATAGGGTCATGGTTGCGGCGCCTATTTGTTTGTTCGTTAGGGCGCTTATGATTTTTTCTTTGTTTTCGTAGACGAAGAATTGTAGTTCGGCAGGGTTTATGCCGAAGGCTTTGCTTACTTGTACGAAGGATAGGTGATCGTCGTTTCCTAGGCCTGGGGCAACGCCGATTTTGAAGTTTTTCTTGTCTTGTTTTAGTTGTTCCATTAGTTCATTTGCGTTATCTATGTTTGATTCTCTTGATACAACAACAACTTCCCAATCTGATGCAAGTGTTGCGAGCGGCGTGAAGTCTTTATATGTTAGTTTACTGTGGCCTAGTAGGTTGTTCGTTATGAGTAAGCTTGAGTTAATCGCCAGTACGTGACCGCCTTTTTGTTTCGTATATTTCCATCCGACGTCACCGCTGCCACCTACTTTGTTTGTGACTGTGATTGGTTTTGTGAAAATTTTTTCTTCTGTTAGCGTTTTTTGCATTGCCCGTGCTGTTAAGTCCCATCCTGCTCCTTGAACGTTTGGTGCAACGAGTTCTACTTTATCTATGTTTACTGTATTCGTATGGGATTTTTCCGAAGAACAATCAGCTATTGCTCCTGTCACGATCCATATACATAGTAATAATCGTTTTTTCATAGTCCTCTTCCTATTCGGTATTTTCGTTCTGGTCGTCCGATAATGCCGTATGTGTACTCTACTGTGCATTCGCCGGTCGCTACTAAGTATTCTAAATATCTTCTTGCGGTTGTTCTGGAGGCCCCCATTTGTTCGCCCATTTCTTCTATTGTAATGCCCTCTTCAAATCCTTTTATAATCCCTTTCACTTTTTGCAGTGTTAACGGATCCACACCTGTCGGTAAGTTTTTTATGTCTTGTGTTTGCGAAGTCCCGAAGAAATTATCGATGAGTGCTTGATTTACTTCATTGTTACTATGTAATAGTTGCTTCTTTCTTTTATAGTCTTCAATTGTGCGAACAAATTTTTCTAACGTGACTGGTTTTATAAGGTAATTGCTTACTCCGTTTCGAATTGCTTTTTCTAGCATATAGTTTTCATTCGCCGCCGTTACCATAATGACATCAACGCTTGGAAAGTCAGCATGAATTTGTGGTAATAAGTCAGTTCCAATTCCATCTGGTAAGTAATTATCTAATAGAAGCAAATCGATTTCTTCCTTTTGTAGTAGTTCCATCGTTTCTTTCGCGTTCAATGCTTTTCCAATCACTTTTACGTCCTTTATTTTTAATAAGAACTCTTCCTGAATTTGCGCGACGCGGAAATCATCTTCTGCAATTGCAACCTTCAACATATGCCCATCCCCCTGTTTGTCATGTACTTTCTTTCAATGTTTTCGGAAGGTAAATTGTAAAAATAGCTCCCCCATTTTTCTCGTTTTGAATTTCAATTGTTCCATCTAGTAGATCTACCATTTCTTTCACGTTTGCTAGTCCGTAGCCACGATTGTTTCCTTTCGTTGAAAATCCTTTTTGAAAAATAGTCGTGATTTTTTCAACTGGTATTCCTGCTCCACTATCTATCACTTCAAACACAATGTCGTGCCCAATATCCGTAACAAAGAAGGAAACACTCTTCTCCTCTTGCCCACTCACCGCATCAAACGCATTATCGATTATGTTTCCAAGTATCGTAATAAGATGCGAAACTTTTATATGATCTGGTAACGGATGAAGCGCACTATCTCCTTCAATATGAAAATCAATTTTCTTCTCAGATGCTGTTGCGAGTTTTCCTAATAAAATAGCTTGTACTTTCGCATCATGAATTTGATGAAATAAAATATGATTTTGGCTTTGATGAATGTTAGATTCTTGCTGAATAAATTCAATCGCTTCTTTGTAATGTCCTAACTGAAGTAATCCCGATAAGACGAACAGCTTATTTGTAAATTCATGTGTTTGAGCACGTAAGTCCTCGGAATACTTTCTTACCTCAGATATCGTATTAACAAGGTGTTGCAGTTCTGTTTTATCTCTAAAACTACATACAACACCTACCGTACTGTTATTTTCGAGTATCGGCGTCATGTTTAAAATAAACACTTTATCTTGAAACGCGATTTCTTGATCGGTTTCTAGCACTCTTTCCATATTAAAATTCGGTAAAACTTTTGAAATGTGTTGCTGCATATAATCATCATTTACATGAAGCATTTCTTCTGCCGAGGTGTTCATCATCGTAATAAAACCGTTTTGATCAATGGCAATGATTCCTTCTTTTATAGATAGTAGTATCGCGCTTCGTTCTCGGTATAGTGCTGCGATTTCATTCGGCTCTAAACCGAGTGTATCTTTACGAATGCTACGCGCTAAAAGAATTCCACCAACAATACCGACTACTAATACAGCCAAGGAAAAGAGTATAATTTCTTTCGTTCTGCTCAGTATGTTAGATTCAATACCTTTTATTAAAAACTCTACTGTCACAACGCCTACTACTTGATTGTAGTCTCCGTTATGAACAATAATGGGCGCCTTCGCCATTAAAGCAGGACCACTTTCACCATTTCCTTCGAGCGTATAGTATCCTCCAAAGGTAAGTGCTTCATAGTTATATGGATTATTACTCTTTGTTCCAATCAACTCAGAATTAGAATGTGAATGCATAACCCCATAACGATCTTCTATAATTACATAATCCGCACCAGCTTGCTCACGAACTTGTTCCGCAATGGATTGGATCGTACTTTTATGCTCATTATTTTGAAAAGCCTCTTTTATAGCTGGCATAAAAGAAAGAGATTTAGCTGTTTGCAGTGCTAACTGTTCCACTTGTCGCTTCGTATCAACGGACTGAATGTAAACAAAGATCCCCGCTAATAGGAGAACGATAAATAAAATTAACGCAATAATTAAGCTTACTATTTTCGTTTGTAATGACACTTTGCGTGATTTTTTCATGCTTCATATCCTTTGATAAAATATTCTAAACTATCAATCTCCTTTTTTTATTATTATGACAAAACTGAAAATGAAGCAACTATTAAAAATATCCATGTTCATAAAGTACAAAAAGAATAAAATTGTCATAATATTGAGATTTTATTTAAAGAACAGTACAATTCAACTATAATGAACACGCTTTCATAATTATTATTTTATTACTAAGCAAGAGGAGGAATTAGTATGGCTCAAGTAAAATCAAACCGAGTCGCCGGCAATATTTTCAAAGGTTCTGTCGGCAATTTAATTGAATGGTACGACTGGTACGTTTACTCTGCTTTCGCTGTTTATTTTTCAGCAGAGTTCTTTCCTAAAGGAGATCCAACGAGTCAGTTACTGAACACAGCGGCTATTTTCGCAGTTGGATTTTTAATGCGCCCTATCGGAAGTTTATTAATGGGACGCTATGCAGATCGGCACGGACGCCGGGCAGCATTAACGCTTTCCATTACGGTTATGGCCGGTGGTTCTTTAATTATTGCCTGTACACCGAGTTACGAAAGTATCGGTATTATGGCCCCTATTATTTTAGTTCTTGCTCGTTTACTTCAAGGGTTGTCACTCGGCGGAGAGTATGGAACTTCCGCAACGTATTTATCTGAAATGGCTAGTAGTGGACGCCGTGGTTTTTATTCAAGTTTCCAATATGTAACGCTCGTTGCTGGACAGATGGTTGCGTTAGGTGTTCAAATTGTTCTTCAGCAATTACTAAGCGAACCTGATATGAAAGCTTGGGGATGGCGTATTCCATTCATTATTGGAGCGATGGGTGCAGTAGCTGTATTATGGCTTCGCCGCACGATGGATGAGTCGGAGCAGTTCTCAAACATAAAATCACAAAAACGTGAAAGCGCAGGAACCATTAGCGCTCTTATGAAACACCCGAAAGCAGTATTAACAGTAGTCGGCCTAACATTAGGAGGTACTGTTGCATTCTATACGTACACAACATATTTACAAAAGTTCATGGTAAACACAGTCGGCCTTCCGAAAGAAATTGTAAGCTGGATTAACTTTGTCGCACTACTTATATTCGTCGTACTTCAACCGATTGCGGGGCTATTATCCGATAAAATTGGACGCCGCCCACTATTAATGGCATTCGGTATTCTCGGAACATTACTAACAGCGCCGATCTTCTTCTTCATGGAAAAAACGACAGAACCAATCGTAGCATTTTTACTCATGATGGTCGGTCTCATTATCGTTACTGGTTACACTTCCATTAACGCAATTGTAAAAGCAGAACTCTTCCCAACTGAAATTCGCGCACTTGGCGTAGGTTTACCATATGCACTAACAGTTGCGATATTCGGCGGAACAGCTGAGTTCATCGCATTATGGCTAAAAAGTATCGGAATGGAATCACTATTCTACTTCTACGTAGCTGGATGTATCGCGATCAGCTTTATTACGTATTGGCGTATGGATGAGTCATCGAAGACTTCGCAGATTGAGGCGGAGCTTGGTGGTGGGGATAGTTTAGTTAATAATAAGTCTAGTTAAAATTTATGTATTCTATGTTCTTCGTTTATCTGAACTCGATTTACTTTATCTAAGAAGGCATAATTTATTCATATATAATTTAAAAACCTTTGGATATTGGTTCTATGAACAAAAGATGTGGCGATGTTGCAAGAAATACTCAATTAGAGCACCCTACAAATTACACTGAAATATATTGGTATCAATAAGGTAGAAAAAGACAATATACTAGATACACTTTGTATTTAATTCAATGCATATTTCTAATAATATTCCCAGTAAGTACTCATGAACCTAAAATATATTGAAATTAATAAAAAACTGAAATAACATCAAGAACTTGCAGATTTACAATATTAAATATCTATCAATATGATTTATTCTATTGATAGATATTTAATTAATTTTACACTTCAGCTAAAGCTTACAAGTATCTCGTATGACTTATCTCAAAATCCTTATTGATGTTAAATTTATTCATTTTTAAGACTAGAAACAAATTAATATAGTAAATTCACATTTTAGGGGTACTCTCCCATCACCATCAAGCTAATATTTTAAAGTACTCCCAAAATAAAATTGTTAGCTCTCTACAGTTATTTATGTGAATTCAGCTCGTTTTTTTGTTTTGGATGAAAATTATGTTTGAACTTGATAGCAATGTGGTGCTGCCCCTATTAGGCAAATTCGACAAAGAAAAGACACCCAAAGGTACCTTCCTCCGACTTGAACCATCTTAATTTTATTGTGTTGTTATTATATAAGAAAAGAAGACATCGCTTAAGATGTCTTCTTTTACTTGTACACTTGGTGTTAAGAAGGTATTTATTGCTTAAAAACCATAAAAAAATATAACAATCATCGAGTAAACCTATTATAGCATCAATAAATAGAGTTTTTATATGCATTTTTACATATATATAGATTTATTTATGTTTTATCTATATAGTTAAATTGTCTGTTTCTTGTTTTAATTCGTTTGTTTATTTTGAGTGCTCCAGCAATGGAGCCTTTTTTTATGCAATAAAATATTTTCTTAGCATTACTTAGTTGATCTATATTAACTTTACCCTCTTAAATTATATCTATATTTTACCAAATTATTATATAGATAACCAGTTTTTTCTAATAATCTAGTGGATTGATAATTTTAATGTTAGTTGTTAATACTTATAGAAAAATTCATCATGCAATGAAAATTGAGAAATCAAGAATTATAAAAAACTTATAGTATCTTTGGGAAAAGTATATTTATAATTTGCATATTAATATGTTATAATTTAATTTCTAAAACTACCAAAAAAGGACTGCCAGTAATGGTGGTCTTTTTTATACTGGTGAGATTGTACTAGGTTGAGCAAAAAAATGGAACTGAAAAAGTTATTTCTAATGAGGATAGCCCTCTTATGATGAAGTTTAATTCAGTGAATCTGCAAGCAAACATAAAAGAAGGAAAAAATTACGATTTTACTTTACGTGGATATAGAATACCTATACTTTCATGGTTTCCAAATTTAGATGGTGCCGAACCATAAAATTAGCACTATTCTTTAATAAAAAATCCGACTCATTTTTTAATGAGTCGGATTTTTTATTAAAGAGCTATTTCGTATTAATTTGTGCCATCATTTAATATGCTATTTTTAAATGATTTCCAAATTTGATAACTAATTATCTAAATTTCTAAATTCTATACCGCACTATCAATTAGACAATTATTAAATATATCTTCTATCTAAAACATCGTATTATCATTAGCTGCTTCACTTGGAATCTCTTGAATTACATCCCAGTGTTCGACAATCTTTCCATCCTTGATACGAAATATATCCACTATAGCAACTCCCTTATCTTGAGAATTAGTACGAGAATGTACATGAAGAGCAACTGTATCCCCTTCAGCTACTACACGTTTAATCTCTGCAGAGGAATTAGGATTTTTAACAAAATCCTCCTTAAAGAAATCCATGAAGGCTTTTCGTCCATCAGCAACAAAAGGGTTATGTTGCTTATAATCTTCGCTAACATATTTAGGGATAATATCGATATTATGTTTGTTAAAAACTTCATTATAGAAATCAACTACCATCTTTTTATTCTTTTCATTTTCTTTCACTTCTTTTGATACAGAAGCAACATTCTCGCTCTTTATTGAGTTCCCTTTGTTATTACCGGTGGAAGCTTGATATACCAAAGTCGAAACTACTCCTAAAATAAATACAGAAATAATTGTTATGATTAAACTTTTCTCTAATTTCATATATACCTACCTCTTCTACTTAAATAAGTTTTCTTCTATAAAAAGTTTGAAGAAGGAGAAACCTTCCCCAAAATGTAATGTCAGGGGTAATGTTAGGAATTTCATTTATCCTAGCCCCCCTATACAAGACATATTAGAAACGATTAGCTCTAACTTAATACCTCATTAACAGTTGCACTGTCCACAATTTGAATAAACATCTTAACCTTATCGTTCTCATCAAACTTATAAAGATGACAAAAATCTGCTACAAATGACTTCCCTGTAGCTTTATATGTTCCACTATATTTTCCATACACAATAACAGTATTGTTATTAAAAGTATAAATTTCATCTTTAGCGCTATAGTCATCCCATTCCGTGCCAAGACGTTCATGTACGTTTTTCACTACTTCATCTGGACCTATATAAGTACCTGCATATGGAAACCCAGCAGCTTCTGTCCAAGATACATTTTCACTTAAATACGTTTTGAACGCATCCAATTTCCCTTCGCCAGTTAACACATACGTTTCATGTAATAGTTTTTGATATTTATTCATATCATTAACCCCAAGGCATTTCTTTTGTTACAACTTTTGCACTTAATTCTAATACACCTTTATTTGCATAGTCTGGATATGCTGCTTCAAGTTTTGCCACAAAATCTTTTGAAGTTCCACTTTCCTCAGAAGCTTGAACCGCAGTTCTTAGATAATCCATTGTCGCAGTAAGTGCTTGATTATTTAGGGATTTTTCGATTGATCCATGGCTAGGTACAATTATGTCAGCATGTAATGCTTGTAACACTTTCAAGTTCTCAATCCACGCCTCCATCGCGGCTTTTGAGCTAGTATCCGCTAAGAATACATGTATTTCGTTAAATACATCAATACCACCAATTAATACTTTCAGCTCTTTATTAAATAAGCTAGTTCTGTAATGATCTAAGCCTACTAGTTCAAATGTTAACCCCTGAAAATCAATCGCTTTTTCTTTAAACACTTGAGGTAATACCACGTTACTTGGCGCATTTTCTCCAAGGGCGTCTTTCCAAACTTTTAATTTCCCTAAGACAGAATGAACGATATGTTCAAAAGTAGACTCTGTAGCATACGCTATAGCTTCTGGGTAAACGGCTTTAATGCTCTCTAATCCAAAGTAGTAGTCTGGATCCCCATGAATAATAAAGATTTTATCTAGAGATAAGTTGTTTTTTTTCAGATACTCAACAATTTCTTTCGAATCAGATTGAGTAAATTTTGAGTTTATTAAAAATGCATGTCCTGCTTTCTCAACTAATGTTGCTGTGACCATAAAGCTTTTTTCATCCGAACTAAACACCGTTAATTTCACATCTTGTTGATTTGTATCGATTGTTTTAAACATAGTATGTTATTCTCCTTTTGTTAAAGTTATTAACTAATTATCATATTTTTATCTTGTTCCGATAAAATCTCCCACTCCCATTTATCTGAAAGTGTAATAGTACTGGCGAATATTCCGGAGATGAATGTCAGGTGGCCTAAGATAACATGTTTGCTACTATATCCTAAATTTTCTTAATATAAATTTTTAAAACGCGCTTCAATTTTATCCGGCGTCATTACGCCACCACCAATAGGAATAATTTGATTATCCTTTTGTAAAAGTAAGGAAGGATAGCTATTAACACCAAGCTGTCGAACTTTATTGAAATCATTTTGGACATCTATTATTGTTTCTTGAGCGTTTAAACGTTCTAATACTTGTTCAGGGTCCAAACCATGCTCGATTGCAATCTTGCGATATGTTTCAGGATCACTCAGACTTTGGCCCTCATAATAAAACGCTTTTTGCATAGCCGAAGTGAATTCTAATAAACGGTCTGGCGCTAATGAGCGTAAAGCTGAAAAGCCAATTGCAGCATCTTTCGAATTCATTTTAAAAGTCCCTTCCTCCACCAATTTTTGATATGAAGGACCAAATTCAGCACCTGTAAGTTGATTAATTCTTTTATTTCCTTCTTCTATATATGAGAAGTTTTTCATTGGTAAATTATCTAAAAATAACCCTCCACATAAAACCGTTAATGGCACTTCAGTGTGGTTTTTGTAAAATCCTTTAATACTTTCTGAAAAACCATAGCACCATCCACAATATGCATCCCATACGTAAATAAGGTTATCTTGTTTCGTCTCCATTTAAATCTCCTACCTTTTTTTTATTATCCAGCTCAACTAAATTTTGGGTTTATATAAGTACATCTTTTTATACCTTGTTCTTTTTTAGATACCTTACTATATTTCCCCAAAACTAATATTTCCAAAGAAAGATCCACCAAGGTTTTTAACAAAAGATAACGTTGCACCTTATTGCCCCGTAACAGAAAATACTAAAGCTTAGAATATGCATTGATTTGAATGTGTTAGTAACTTTCTACACCGGGTGGCAACGTATGGACCACCATCCTTAATTAAATATATAAATCATATTTTTAGCAGATATTAGTTGTAACTAAATTGATTACATCTTTATGTAACTATTTTAGTTACAACTAATATAGAAGTCAATTCTTTTTTTCGAAAACATTAAATTTCTACATTAATCTACAACCAATCCCACTCTTTAAAAAAATATATCAACGATTATATCGATCGTAACTCCGAATATATCAACGTTTCGACACAACATATCGATTTATCGACAAATTTCGAGCGCGTTATCTCCTAAACTAACAACCAATCCCACATCACATTCACCTACAAAGAAAAAAAGCACCAGGTCCCCCCGATGCTTTCCCCACTCTAAAACAAATGACAAGCCACCTCATGCCCCTTCGCAATCTCCACCATTTTTGGTACTTCCTGCGCGCATTTTTCAGTAGCGAATTTGCAGCGCGTTCTGAATTTGCAGCCGGATGGTGAGTTTAGTGGGCTTGGTACTTCTCCCTCTAGGATGATCCGTTCTTTGCCAGTGTTTGTTGGATCTGGTTCTGGCATAGATGAGAGTAGTGCTTGTGTGTATGGATGTGCCGGTTTTGTGTATAGGTCTTCACTATCGGCAATTTCTACTATGTTTCCTAGGTACATGACTCCGATTCGGTCTGATATGTGTCTTACCATGGATAGGTCATGCGCGATGAATAAATATGTGACGCCTGTTTCTTCTTGGATATCTTGCAGCATGTTTACGACTTGTGCTTGGACTGAGACATCGAGTGCTGAGATTGGTTCGTCACATAGGATAAAGTCTGGTTTTACAGATAGTGCGCGCGCGATGCTAATGCGCTGGCGCTGGCCTCCACTAAATTCGTGCGGGTAGCGATATAAGTGTTCTTCTTTTAATCCTACCTTTTTCAGAAGGTCTAAAATGATTTCTTTTTGTTCTTCTTTTTCGTAAGATCCGTGAATGTTCATTGGCTCGCTAATAATTTGGAATACATTCATTGCCGGGTTTAATGATGCGTATGGATCTTGGAAAATAATTTGCATTCTTTTTCGATATTCTTTTAGTTCACTTTCCTTTAAACTTGCGATATCTTTTCCGTCAAATAAAACGTTACCTGAAGTGACATCGTGTAAGCGAATGATACTTCTTCCTGTCGTTGATTTTCCGCAGCCAGATTCTCCTACTAACCCGAATGTTTCACCCTTTTTAATAGTGAAGCTTAAGTCATCGACTGCTTTTAATTGCTCTGTTTTCCTGCCAAATAGTCCTTTTTTAATAGGAAAATACTTTTTTAAGTTCCGAACTTCAATTAAGTTTTCTTCATGCATGTGAATCACCTACTGTCTTATCGTTTAACCAACACATGGAACGTCTTTCGTTTCCGATTTCAAAATATGGCGGACGTTCTTTTTCACAAATGTCCATCGCATGCGGGCAACGCTCTGCGAATGGGCAACCTTGTGGCGGATTTAATAAGTTTGGTGTTACACCTTGAATAGGAGCGAGTCTTTCTTTTACACCGTTCGATATTTTTGGCAGAGAGTTTAATAGCCCTTTCGTATATGGATGATTCGGCGATTGGAAAATATCAAGTACAGGTCCTTCTTCCATAATAAGCCCGCCATACATAACGATGACGCGCGTACAGTTTTGCGCGACAATTCCTAAGTCATGCGTAATAAGAAGTAACGCCATATTCGTTTCGTTCTTTAAGTTTTTCATTAAATCTAGTATTTGTGCTTGTATCGTTACATCGAGTGCAGTCGTCGGCTCGTCCGCAATAAGAAGGTCAGGGTTGCAAGACATCGCCATTGCGATCATAACTCGCTGCTTCATACCACCGCTTAGTTCATGCGGATATTGTTTTACCCTTTCTTCTGGCGACGAAAGGCCGACTTGTTTTAACAAGTTAATCGCGATTTGCTCTGCTTCTTTCTTTTTCACTTTTTGATGACGTATAATTACTTCCATCATTTGTTTCCCAATTTTCACGACCGGATTCAGCGCTGACATTGGGTCTTGAGAGATAAGTGAAATTTGATTTCCTCTAATAGAACGTAATTCTTTTTCGGATTTAGAAAGTATGTTTTCATTATGAAAAAGGATTTCCCCTTCTTTCACTTTTCCTGGTGACGTAACGAGAGACATAACAGACTTCGCCATTACACTCTTTCCGCTTCCAGATTCCCCAACGATACCGACTACTTCTCCTTTATTTAAGCGAAATGTAACGCCGCGAACCGCTTCAACTTCGCCACTTTCTATGAAAAAAGAAGTCTTTAAATTTTTCACTTCTAGTAGTTTTTCAGACACGCTTCTCACTCCTTTCACTTAACACTTTAGTTTTCATGTCCGGCTCCTTTTGGTGCGAAAGCTTTCTTCAATGCTTCACCAATTACGTTAAAACTAAGTACCGTTAAAAGGATAAGGAATCCTGGGAAGAGTGTTAAATACCAAGCTTCACCAATATATCCTTGCGCATTGTTTAGCATGCTGCCCCAAGAAGAATCTGGTTCCCTAATACCTAAACCTAAGAAGCTAAGTGATGATTCCATTAAAATCGATGTCGCAATCGTTAATGTCGCGGCGATAATAATGGTTGATAAAATGTTAGGAATGATATGTCTTACAATAATCATAAGTGATTTTTGTCCTGATACTTTTGCGTATAAAACGTACTCACGCTCTTTTACAGATAACGTTTCTGCCCTTACAATGCGCGCGGTGTCCATCCATGTTAGTAATCCGATAATAAGAACCAACGTCGTAATTCCTGGTTTTAAATACGCATTTAATAGTAGCATTAAAAAGAATGATGGAATTGACATAAGTACCTCAACAACCCTCATTAAAAAGTTGTCTAACTTTCCGCCAAAATATCCGCTAATTGTTCCAACTGCGGTACCGATTGTAATAGAAACAACCATCGCAAGAAAACCGACCGCAAGTGAAACTCGTCCGCCATATAACGCTCTCGTTAAGTAATCCCTTCCGTAATCATCCGTTCCGAAAGGATGACTCATACTTGGTTCTTGTAAGCGATCTGGAATTGACATTTTGCTAGGATCGTACGGCGATACGAATGCGAAAATTGATGCGACCGTTAAAACCGCAAGTATAATAACTCCCATTGCAACAAACTTATTTTTCGTAAAGCTATGTTTTATCGTTTGAAATCTCCTATTATTCATTCCAAATCACCCCCTCATTCGAATGCGCGGATCTACTACGCCATATAAAATATCAGCAATTAAGTTACCGAGAATTAACATGAATGATGATAGTAATGTAATTGCCATGATAATCGGATAATCAAATCTAAAAATAGCATTTACCCCAAGTGAACCAAGTCCTGGCCATGAGAATACTGTTTCCGTAATAAACGCTCCGCCTACTAAACTTGGAATCGATAATCCAAAAATTGTAATTATTGGTATTAATACATTTCGAAGTACGTGATTAAATAAAACCGTTTTCTTCGAAGCACCGTACGCATATTGAATTTGTACATATTCTTCTTCTAATTGCTGAATCGTACTTGAACGAATATATCTCATATAAACAGATACGTTTTGGAACGCTAGCACCATGCAAGGTAAAATGCCGTGTTGCACAATATCCCAGACAGAATCTTTACCTACGGTGCGCATACCCATACTCGGAAGTAGGTTCAATTTTAAAGAGAATAAGTAGACTAATAGTAGTGCAAACCAGAAAACCGGCATAGAAATACCAACGTATGAAATAAAGTTTACAATGCGGTCAAAGAATGAATTCTTTTTCACACCTGTAAATAGTCCAAGTGGTATTGCAATTACGAATGAGACGAGTAAAGATGATCCCATTAATCCAATTGTTGCAGGTAATCTTTCTGTGATAAGTTCCAAAACAGGACGATGATTTTGAAGTGAGTAACCAAAGTTTCCTGTTAAAATGTTTTTTAACCATAAAAAATACTGCACGTAAATTGGTTGATCTAGTCCTAAACTTTTGCGAATACGCTCCACATCAATTGGACTCATGTTTGGCGTGACAAAGTTTCGAACCGGATCCCCCGGTGCTAGTTTTATTAATAGAAAAGAAATAATAGAAATAACAAATAAAAGCGGAATTGCATTTAAAAGCCTCTTCGCAATTACTTTATACACAAACTTCCCCCCTCAAGCTAAAGAAGCTGATTTCCACCAGCTTCTTTATTGTTTCTTATTTCACTTCATAAATCTTAGATAGATCTTCAAACATTGTGACAGGAATTGCTTTTGCTTCTTTTAATCCATCAAACTTTTTATCTACTGCAATAACTGCTTTCGGATACGCGATTGGTAGATAAGGTACGTCTTCTCTAGCTGTCTCTTGAATTTTATGGTATAGCTCTGCGCGTTTTGTTTTATCTGTTTCAACTGCAGCTTCTTCCCATAACTTATCGAAATCAGCGTTTTTATATCGTGCATAATTGTATTCAGCATTGCTTAAGAATAAGCTCTTATATGAATCTGGCTCAGGTCCCATTATGTAACCACCAAATGTAATATCATATTCTTTATTCTCTTTATCTAAGCCTTTTTCGCTTGCCGCACTAGCATCTAATGCATTTAGTTCAACTTCTAAGCCAACTTCTTTTAATTTTTGTTGTGTATATAACGCTAAGCTTTCCATAATTTTATTATTCGTTACATACATCACACGTACTTTTTCTTTATCTTTCACGCCAGCTTTTGCTAATAAATCTTTCGCTTCTTTTTTATCATACTTATAGTCTTTAATATCTTTCGCATAATACATAGCGTCTGGCGTTAAGATTGAATTTGCTGGTTCTGCAAATTCACCTGAAACGAATGCTGAGTTAATCATTTCTTTTTTATCTAACGCATGCGCAATTGCTTGACGCACTTCTTTTTTCTTCATAAGATCAGTATTCATGTTATAAGATAAGTAGAATAATCTACCTTCAGGGAATGTCACCATTGAGAAGTTCCCAGTGCTATCTAATTTCTTAAAGTCTTGCGGCTCAATCATCTTCATGTTGATTTGACCATTTTGCAGTGAAACATTTGCTGTATTACGGTCTTTTACAACTCGGTATACGATAGAGTCTAATTTAGCTTTCCCACCTACATAATCATCGAATCGATCTAATGCAACGTACTCATCTGATTTATATTCTTTAAACTTAAACGGACCTGACCCTACAGGTTGTAAGTTTTTCTTACTCTTCGCTAAATCTGCTTCCCCTTCAAATACATGTTTCGGAATTGGGAAGAAATCATTCATCACACCTTCGAAAGATGCGCTTACTTGTGGTAAAACGAATTGAGTTGTTAACTCATCTACCTTTTTCACCTCAAGCGGCTTTCCTTTAAAAATAAAGTTTTCACGACTTGAGCTATTTTGCTTCTCATCTAAAATAGATTGGAATGTAAATGCTATATCGTCTGATGTAATTTTCTTACCATCATGCCATTTCAAATTATCTTTTAACTTCAGTGTCCAAGTTAATTGATCTTCTGAAGGCGTAAAGCTCTCAGCAAGAACAAACTTTTTCTTACCGTCTTCCATATGATATAGCGGCGCATATAAAGCTTGCTGCACAGTTAATGACACACGATCATTCGCATAAAGCGGATTCATCGTATCTGGATTATCGCTAACACCAATCGTTAACGCCCCTCCGCCTTTCGGAGTCCCTGATTTACTAGTGCTCGCTTGCTTCGAATCTTTTTCCCCTGAACAAGCAGCTAATGCAATAAATAATAGTAGGACAAATGGTAATACAAACAACTTCTTCTTCATATTTCGACCCCTCTCGACTATTTACACCTATAAGAAAACTCGGAATTAATACCGAGTTTTCTTATAGGTTTTAAATTACCACTACCGGTATGTATTGTCAAACTTTTTCGCAAAGGTAGAAAGTTTGTAATCTATTAATGCATTCTTGCGATAAACTATATTTATGCGGAGGAGAAAATAAAAAGACCACGAATAAGTAGCCTCATAAAATGAGTTAAAAAACTATCAACTTACAGAAAATCCCTCTAAAATGATTGCTTTATATGATCGAAAATGTAGAATGAAATTAAAGACAAAATACACATTTAGGAGGTTATCATGACATTTGATGAATTGAAAAAAAACAAACCAACAACCTCATGGGTTGAGTATGATGAAGATGGGGAATTTTTTACTGAAGAAAATATAAGTGCAACAAATACAGTTCTTGACACTTACATTAACAATTTACAGCGATTAGGAGAGAATCCAACCGAAGTCGAAGTAATGCAAGTTGTTAAAGAGGTAGTTATTAAATTAAATGAATTAAATATCGAACATGACCATTTTATCGAAACAATGGAAAGAGAAGATCTCTATGAATTTATCGATACAGCAGCACGAATAGCTGGCTTAGAATCCGAGGAAGATATAACAGAAGAATGGCGTGAATGGTAAATAAAGCGGAGAAAAATTTGAACTGCACCTATAATTACATATAGAATAATTCAAAGGGGGAGGGGTCTGCCCCCTTTAAAAATATGCCTTTATCTAATTTGGTACCCTTGGAAAATCATCATCCGAAGTATTACCCCACTGGGATAATTGCCTTTCAATTTTCGACTGAAACTGATTTATTAATAACTCCTTATAATTCATCATTTCTAGCATATGCTCCCACTGTAGCTCTATATCGTAAAGTTCATCAAATCTAGTGGCATTTAACAACCATTTTATTTTCTCTAACTTATCATGAGTTAACCTTTCTGAGCCCCTTTTATTTAACACCGCTTTTTCATAAAGACGATACTTTAAGCTATACGTAACACCTAAACGCCTTACTTTATCCACAAGTGGTATACATTGTAAATCATAAGCTTTATTTGCTATTTCAGGTGGAATTTCTGAATGAATCAAATATCTCTCTAAATCTTGTTTTTTCACCCCTACTCGTCTTGCAATCTTATCTATATCTAATCCCTTTTCTAATAATTGAAAAATCAAAATAGATTTATCCATCCAATTCACTCCGGCTACTTGAAACATGCTTTGTAATAATAAAACTGTTTACTCAGTTTCATTAGAAAGTGTGCTGACAAGACAATCAATATAACTTTTCCCCGCACTCTTATAAGCCTCATACACTATATATCCTGATATTAAATAATACTTATTTCCATCGGGAGATTGCTCTACTTTAGGAAGAATAGACACCCCTTCTCCATTTTTTATACAATTTATCATCCTACTCTTTACTGTTTCAGAAACACTTTCTACATAAATTGGTACGATTCCCTTAATATTAATGCTTCTAATTACCCCCTTCATATTCCTCCCCCTCTCAATGTTTTTCCTTTAGTTTATGAGAAGAAGATTTTGTCTCATTACCTAACAGATACGAGAAAGCAACCTTCATTTAACAAGAACATTTCACTATAATGAAGATTATTCTTAAATTAGGAAAATATATTAGCATTAACTTTTTCTCATAGACTTGGAGTCTTACCAGGAAGATTATTACATTAAAACGAAGCATATATAACATCGAACATTCAGTTAATTAGCCCTTCATTAATTTTTTTAATCGCTAATTTGAAACACTATTCCTTAGTTGAATCATTCCACATCAACAAAAAAGACCACCAAAAGGCAGTCTCAAAACTCAATCTTATTCCCTACTCCTTGCTCCACCGCTTTCTCATACAAATACTTCGCAACGATAATATCTACTACCGCCAAACCAACTGATTTGAAAATAGTAATCTCTTCATCATTTTCGCGGCCAGCTTTTTCTCCACTTATAATTTGACCAAGTTCAGCGTGAATGGCGTTTGCTTTGAATAGACCTTCTTTTATCGGAACTTGAAGGTCTCCTGTTTCGTCTAGTGCTGCTTCTTTTGATTCGACTACTACTTTGTTTGCGCTTGTGATGGCGTGTGAGGGTAGTTCTTGCATGCTCGGTCTGAATGAGCCGACGGCGTTTACGTGGACGCCTTTTTGTAGTGTTTCTGAGAAGACTGGTGTGGATGCATTCGTAGTTGTGACGATAATGTCTGCTTCACGTATTGCTTCATTTGGATCCCTGTAAACGTAAGCTGGTTTTCCAAATTTCTCTTGTATATATTGCGCAAATGCATACGCTTTTTCTTCTGTTCGATTGTATAAGATGACTTTTTCGATATCTCTAACCGCAAATATTGCTTCGGCCATTCCCTTCGCTTGTTCACCCGTTCCGATAATGCATAAAGTTTTTGCGTTATGACGAGCTAAATATTTTGTCGCTACTCCTGATAAGGCGCCTGTTCGGATCATCGTTAAGTACGATCCTTCTAAAAGTGCGAGCGGTTCTCCCGTTTGAAAGTCTGATAGCATCACAATCCCGTTGATCGTTTTCTTTCCTATCTGTTTATTTTGCGGGACTACCGTTACTATTTTTACTCCAAGCGCCTCAAGCCCTTCCGCTACTGAAGGCATAATTAATGCCGTATTTTGCTCGTTCGCAAATGGTAATGAGCCCCTTATTGGTGTAATCGTTCTTTCTGCGGAAAATTCTTTTAAAGCAAGCGCCGCGTATTCAATAACTTCATTCATATTTACTAAGTTTCTTTGTTCGTTCGCGCTTATGACTAGCATATCTTTCCACCCCCTCCCCTTATCCTAACAAAAATCCTCGATTCAAATCATCTCTCGGATCTACAACGAACTGATGAAATCCTGTAATAAAGGCATTCCCCGTTACTTTTGGAACGACAGCTTCATATGTATCTACTGCGGTTACGGATAATACTTCTCCCTGGAATTTCCCATCAGTAATGCATTCATGGATGAATACTTCTCCTTTTTGCAAGGTAGCTTTTTCAAAAAGAGTTGCGATTCTCGCGGAAGTTCCTGTACCGCAAGGAGAACGGTCTACTTGCCCATCAGCAAAAATCGTTACATTTCGTAGCGTAGCACCTTTGTCTTTCGGTTCATCTGAAAAGATAACGCCGTATATTCCTTTCAATCCTTCTTCAAGTGGATGTTTCACTTCCATTTTGCTCTCTATATAATGTTTAATTTTACCGCCCCACATTTGAATAGCAGATAAATCTTTGAAATCAACTTTCAAACCAAATTCTTTACAGTCTACAACAGCGTAAAATGCTCCTCCAAACGCGATATCTACTTGAAATTCATAGTTATCTATTTTAATAGGAACGTCCTTTTTGTATACAAAGGAAGGGACATTTTCAAATGATACAGATTCTACTTCACTCCCGTTATATTTTGCATACGCAATGACTTCCCCAGCCGGGCTATCAATAATGAACTTTTGTTTTTCCCCCTTCACTTCAAACATGCCTGTTTCAATTCCAACTGTAATAACAGCGATAATACCGTGACCACACATCGTACTCCATCCTTCATTGTGCATAAATAAAACACCAAAATCAGCGTGGGCACTTGCTGGCGGTGTAATGATACAACCGTACATTCCGTGATGCCCTCTCGGTTCATACATAAGAAATTCACGAAGGTAATCCAAATGTTCCATACAGTAGGCGCGTCTTTCCAGCTGCGTTTCTCCTTTTATTTCTGGCACTCCGCCCGTAATAATTCGAAGCGGCTCCCCAGCTACGTGTGCATCAATCGTTGTATATATTTTACTAACCTTCATTTCGATCTCTCCCCTATACGTTGATACTCTTTTCATTGCAAATATCATGCCAACGCATAGGGTATAAATTTGTATGCATTTTTTAGAAAAACATACACTACTGTCTATTTTTTTATACACTGTCCAGAGGCTATGTTATGGGGGCCCCCTTGATACAACCAGTCTTATTATTTTCAATGTAAAGTTACTTCGCCCCCCAACATATACTGTTCAAAAGCAAAAAGGAAGTGATCCCATGTATTACGGAACAAAGGGCTGGTACGTAGCTGAACTTAAAAAATTAGGCGTGCGCTATCATGAAGGTCGAAAACTAGAAAGTTACCGCGGACACATATTACGCAATTTACTCATCGCACAACAAGAAAAATTAAAAGAACAGTAATAGACTCCTATCACAATATCAACTTATCGCCACCTGCAAACTGCCAATCAATCACACATCAAACTACACTAAAAAGGTCACCCAAACGGGTGACCTTTCTCTTTCTATTCACAAACAAGAATTTGTCTAGTAAATGATCCTTTTCTTGTAATACAGCGATCTGTAATTTCAAATCCTGCTTCATGGATCATGTCGTCCATTGTCTCCATCGTTACAACGACTACCTTTTTAGCGATGCGGCGTGCACTTGAAAGAATGGAGAGCTGGTCTTCTGGTGTGGCATGCGTAAATAGGTCGTACGGCATATCGATAATGGCAACGTCGTAGTTCTCAGTAATTTCCTCGATTGGTCCTTTTGTGACTGTTCCTTCAAATCCGAAATGTGCGATATTTTTTCTTGTTCCAAGAACTACAAGTGGATTTATATCTCTACCAACGATGTTAATCCCCATAGAAAGTGCTTCTACTACTACTGTTCCAATACCGCAGCACGGGTCAATTGCTCGTACTCCCTCTGGATTTGGTACAGCGATATTTGCAACCGATCTCGCAACACGTGTGCTAAGTGATGTCGAATAACTATGCGGTTTTTTTATGTGATGATACCAAACTGGTTCGCTTTCTACATAGTGCCCGAAGTACCAGCGTCCTCCAAGAGGAACAATCCCGAATACACGCTCTGGATTACGAACATCCGCTTCTCCTTCAATATGCATGCCAAGGTCTCGTTCAATAAGACGTCTTTCTCCATATTCAATTTTATTTTCTCCAACGAGGTCATTGATTTTAACGAAGATAACTTTAAACGACGCCCCCGCTAAATCAATTTGTTCCACTTGTTTTAAAATGCTTTTTAAGTCGTCCCCTTCATACATAACCTCAACGCGCTCTTTCATAAACGCACTTCTACTCGGGTCAATTTTTACATCACTTTTTAAAATATTAACGTGCGACTCCATTCCAAAGAACGAGCGCATTTCCAAGTAACATAAAGCACGCTCCTCCTCACGAAATGCATACGTATATATACAGGCAGGTGTTTTACTATGATTATTCAATCTATTATCATCCTCTATCGTTTAAAATTGTTATGATTACAATTACTCAAATACTTTTTTGTATATAAAATTAAATGATATCATATGCCGGAAATAAAGAGAAACGTTAATAAATAAAAGAGACTGCCAATGGCAATCTCTTATTATTTATTAACGGAAAGAAGACACGTTGTTACCCATTTCTTCATAGTAATCTAAAATACCTTGATAAATAGCTTCCGCTGCATTTTGTCTTTGCGCTGGTGTAGCTATTTTATCTGCATCACTTTTATTATCTACAAATGCTAATTCTGCTAATACAGCTGGCATTGTATTTTCTCTAATTACGTATAAATCGCCTTTTTTCACACCACGATCTTTTGTTCCCAGTGCATCTACAAGACGCTCTTGAATTTTTTCTGCTAGTAAACGACTTTCTGATACGTTAGGATTTGTTCCTCTTGCTGTCGCTGATTCATAGTAGAATGTTTCTGTACCTTGTCCATTTTTCTCTTCCGTGCCATTACCATGAATACTTACAAAAATATCCCCATTATTTTTTTGAGCAAATTCTACACGTTTCTTTAAAGAATCAGAAGCACTTGTTCCTGGACGTGTATCATCTGTACGAGTGAATAACACAGTAAATGGTGTCTTTTTCTCAAATATTTTCTGTAATCGTAATGATACATCTAATACAGTTTCACTTTCTTTCTCATAATAACCTGGATTACCTGAATCTGCTCCACCATGACCTGGATCAATAATAATCGCTTTTCCTTCTAAGAAATTCCCTTGCTTCACTGGATTTAATTGATTTTTATTAACCCATTGGAAACCAGCGCCCATGCGGATACGAATCCAGCTGCCGTTCTCTTCAATAACAGTTACTTGCTGTGCGTTATGTGTTCCCATTACTTTTGATGAAGAAGAAGCTTCTGCATAAGTAGTGAATCCTTCATTAATAACTTCTGTTTTCTCTACTAAAGGTGTCCATTTATCACCGTTACTTGTTGCAATTTTGATCCATCCATCTCGTTCTTCTTTAATTTCAACCGTTTGTGGGTTATGCTGATTCGCACTAATCCCAGAACTTAATGATGGTGCGTGATATGTAATGAATTTTCTATCTATGTACATTTTCTTTGTTTCTACTGGACGATCACTATTCTTGCTAAATTTATCTGTTTGCGCAGTAAGCTGAGCTGCTTGTTCACGCGTAATAGAATCATTCGGTTTCCAGCCATTCTCTGTACCTAAAGAAAGTTTTAATTCTACTAAAATATTAACTTCTTCTTTACCCCAATGATTCTCTAAATCAGCGAATTTTGTAGGAACTGGTCCTGTTGCTTTGCTTTTCAGATTATATGCTCTTACAAGCATAGCTGCCATTTCAGCACGGGTTACTTTTCCTTCAGGATCAAATACTCCTGGTTCTCGCCCTTTAATAATATTCTCTTTTTCCATGGCTGCAATAAATGAAGCTGCCCAATTATTTTTTGCATCATTATAAGACGGCTTTGCATTCGGATCTACTTTAGCACCAATTGCTGTTGCGATAATCTTTGCTGCCTGGGCACGTGTTAAATTTCCGTATGGCATAAAGTTACCATCTGGCATACCGTTAATTACATTTCTCTCTACTAAATAATAAATTGCGTCTTTCGACCACGCACTATCTGAAACATCAGGAAATTTCTTCGTTTCTGCTAAACTACTAATTGGATGTGCTAGTAAATTTGCTGCTAATAAACCTGCGGCTATTGCTTTGTACTTCATGAAAAATAAATCTCCTCTCAAAACTTCATATTCATACAATTTTTTTATTCAAGCTAACTAAAAAATATTAACTATTAATTAATTCCTTTCATAGTGTATAACATTATATATCTATAGTAAATACGTTTCCGGCCTTATAACAAAAATCGCATATATATAACTTATAATGAATGTATATAAAATAAAACTTTAATCAACCCACAAATAGCAGGATAAAAAAAACGATTAGGACATGTCTCCTAATCGCTTCGCCAAATAAAAAGCTGATTAAAAATATTATTTTTTATCAGCTCTCTATTATCTATGAAATTATTCTTCAATTAAATTAGACATTACATATGCATACACTAATGCTTCTGTATGCGCAATAGAACTTTCATGTGTACGTTCAAATGCGTGAGAAGAATCAATACCCGCTCCAATTAAAGCATGTTTCACATCAAATCCCGCGCGAATCGCAGCTGATGCATCAGATCCGTAGTATGGATAGATATCTACTTTATATTCAATATGATTCGTTTTCGCAAGCTCTACTAAATGTTTACGCAGTGCGTAATGATACGGGCCGCTAGAGTCTTTTGCACAAATAGATACTGTATATTCATCAGATGTTTGTCCATCACCTAACGCTCCCATATCAACTGCTAAGTATTCAACAGTTTCTTCTGGAATGTTAGAATTACCACCGTATCCAATCTCTTCATTATTAGAAATTAAGAAATGCGTCGTATATGGTAATGTTACGTTTTCATCTTGTAATCTTTTAATTAATTTTAATAAAATCGCAACACTTACTTTGTCATCTAAATGACGTGATTTTATGTATCCACTCTCTGTAATTTGAACGCGCGGATCAAATGAAACGAAGTCTCCTACTTCAATTCCTAATTCGCGTACTTCATCAGCTGAAAATACGCGCTCATCAATACGAACTTCAATATTTTTCTCATCGCGTTTTGCTTCACCTGCATCTTTATATACATGTACAGATGTTTGATGCATTAAAATCGTTCCTGTATACGTCTTGCCACTTGATGTTTCAATTTCGCAATATTCCCCTTCTACAGAGTTCCAGCGAAATCCACCAATCATAGAAAGACTCAGGCGACCATCAGGCTTAATTTCTTTCACCATCGCACCTAACGTATCAACGTGTGCCGTTAATAAGCGGTGCTGCGCATCATTCTTCCCTTTTACCGTTAAAATAAGAGCGCCTTTATTGTTACGCTTCGTTTCTACGTTCCACTCACTGACATAGTTTTCAATGAAATTAATAATTTTTGCTGTATTTCCAGATGGACTCGGAATAGAGACAAGCTCCTTAATCAGTTCCATCGTTTCTTTCGTATGATGTGCCATTGTCGTTTCCTCCTCATTTTCTCTACTATTCAGTATACAAAATTCGCCAGAAAACCTCTACTTATATAGCTTAATTTTCTAAATTGTAGTAAAATTCTTTTTAGTATACAAAAGGAGTCCTGAAATATGAATATATCAAAAAAATATATACACATTGCACTCATTTGGTTTTTAGCATCATTATTTTGTTTACAAATCTCTTATGCCATTCATACTACTACTTCTATTACAATCGGCTGGATATTAACAGCTATCTTCTTCATTATTAGCTTCATTGCAACAAAAAAGCATAGCGTTACTCATTAACGCTATGCTTTTCCTATAAAACTATTCTTCTGAAACGTCTAATAAATAAATACCTCTTTCAAATCCACCGCGCTCTACTTCTTTTTTCTTACGAAGGCGTTCCACATCTTCAATCGATGCACCTTCTGCACGTGCTAATGAAATGATAACTTCTAGCGCATCCGCAAGAGAATCTAGCGCATGTTCGCGTTCTTTCATAGAAGCAAATTCACGAATTTCTTCTGTTCCAATTTTCGCTAAAGCTTGTATGTATGCTTGACCTGTTAATTTTTGTGCTGTATACGTTTTTCCAGACATTAAAATCTTCTCTGGAACACGATCTCTTACTAACTTGTTATATGCTGACATCATTCATCCTCCTATATTTAATAACATCCGAGCTCTGCTTTATAGAAAAACCATTTTTTCTTCACGCACGCACTTAACATATCAATTCCTGATCCATGTGCTCTTACATGTGGAAAGAAATAGTGCTCTAAGTCTTCGTCCTTACCATATAGAGTTTGATACTCATCTGGAATCGCTTCTTTTTTCACATCTTTTTCTTTCGTCACCCCGTCAGAAAATGCAACACTTGGATGTCCCTCAAAAAACAACGCAGTCCGAACTGCCAAAGATGGTGTACTATGCAAAGCAGAATATGTAAGCAAAATAATAGTGATAACACCGATCATTTTCTTCATGTATTACTCCTTAAAAAAAGTGCTAACACAATTATACTAAAATGTGTTAGCACTTTCTCCCCTTTATCCCGAATTAACGAGCTAATAATCAGTGAGGAATGGACAAAATCCTCACTTCACTTTATTCCCCTTTAAATGCTGGTAAACGTTTCTCTAAAAACGCAGCAATTCCTTCTTTATGATCCGCTGTTTGTCTCATTGCATATTGACCACGCTTCTCTAATTGCAATGTTTGCTCTAAATTAGAGCGATTTACTTCACATAAAATTTGCTTCGTTTGAATCATTGCTTTAATCGGTTTTTGTGACCATTCATTAATTTTTTGCTTCACAGCCGTTTGGAAATCTTCGCCGATTACTTCATCAATTAAGCCGATATCAAGCGCTTCGCTCGCCGATAATTTCTTGCCTTCCCAAATAATTTGCTTCGTCATATTTTCACCGACGCGCTTTTGAAGGAAGAAATGACCGCCTCCATCTGGAATTAAAGCGATTCCAATAAAGTTCATCGCAATAACAGATGATATATCCGCCATTACATAATCAGCTGTTAACGCAATACTTAACCCAAGACCTGCAGTTGGTCCATGAATTGCACTAATAACAAGCTTTGGCATCGTATATAACGTCACGACAACTTCAGAAATAGTATTCATAATGCCATCAAACTTACTTTCATCATTACTTGAAAGCATCGATTTAATATCCCCACCCGCAGAAAAACCACGGCCGTTCCCGCATAACACAACGATATGCGCAGAACTTTCCGCTACTTCTTTCAACTTTTGTAATAACTCTTTTAATGTCGGCTCATCTAACGCATTTAACACCTCTGGGCGATTGACCATAACCGTTGCAACGTGGCCTTCATATTTCACAACGACAGATTCTGTTTTACTTGTTATTTCCATTATATATACCCCTCTTTTCTCCATAAAGATTATACTTATATAATTATAGAGAACCATTGAAAAATCCTTCTTTTTTCTCAATTTTCTGTCTAATAATCTCGCAATTTGTACATATACCGTATAAAACATACAATTCCGTTGAAAAATATAGAAATTAAAGTCGGTTTATCCATGCTTTTCATCTATTTACCATTACAATGAAATGGTGTATTCTTAAGTTTGATAAAAAAACAAATATTGAAATTCATTCGCCTTACTATGTAAAAAAGGCTTTATACCCATCTTTTGGGTGTTGTAATAAAGGAATGAAGAACTGGAGGAACATATGGTTAATAAGTTGAAACAAACGGATAACTACTTCCCACATTTCCTATTGCTATTCATTGTGTTTCAACCAATTTTAGATTTATTAACATCTTTTTCAATCTATATACTACACATGAGCGCAACAGTTGGAGTTGTAGTCCGTTTCGCCTTTATGCTTCTTGCATTAGGATACCTACTTCTTCATCACAAACAACAAGATGCGAAAAAGTACATCCTCTATTTATGTTTACTCGGAATCGCACTCGCAATCGGTCTTGTAAATAATATGATGGTTAAATCTCCATTTTCATTTGGAGAAGAAGTTAAATTCATTTTAAAGAGCATATATCCAATTGTGCTACTGTTTGGATATATTATCGCCTTTAAAGAGCTAAAAAATAAAGAGTATGTATTTCATAAAATCATTACATATTTCTTATATGCAACTTTAATTTTAAGCATCACAATGATTGTCGCAATGCAAACTGGAACGGATTTCCCAAGCTATCCTCATTCAAAAATCGGTTCAAGAGGTTGGTTCTTCGCTGGAAATGATTTAAGTTCTCTTTTCGCCATTATGTTCCCAATCATTGTCTTATATTCGATTCATAAAACAACTTCTTTCTCGAAAATATATTACTGGATTCCAACAATACTTGCGATGTATGCAAGTATTATGGTCGGAACGAAAGTCGGATATGGCGCAATTGTTATTACATTAGGCGTAGCACTTTTCTTCTCATTCATTGAATATATGATAAATCGTAAAAAAGAAGGAAAAGGATTCACACATATTGTAAATACCGTTGTTGCCGCAGTTATACTAGGAGGTTTAATTGCTCTTACACCGCATACTCCTATCGCAAAAAATATGGGCATTCACATGCAAATATACGAATACAAAAAATCAGTACAAGAAGAAAAAGATCGAAAAGAAGGAAAAGTAATTAAAGAAGATCCAGAAGATGCAAAAAAACATGCAAAAGGTGAACTTACAGATTCTGAAATGAAAAGTTTGATTTACAGTGATCGCGACAAATTCTTAAAAACATACAAACAGTACTATAAAGACGCACCGCTTTCACAAAAACTATTCGGAATGGGTTACGCTGGTAACTACACAGATAAAATTAAATTAATTGAAATGGACTTCCATGACCTATTTTTCGCCTTTGGAATTGTCGGTTTCCTTATTTACTTAATACCACTTCTATACTTTGGTATTAAATTATTCATCCGCATGATCACAAACTTTAAGAAAATTATGACCGTAAAGTATATGCTATTAGCGAGCACACTCATTCTATCACTTGGCATTGGCTTTATGTCTGGCCACGTATTAACAGCGCCAGCCGTTAGTATTTTCTTCATTGTTATTCTCGCTTATATCATTGTTGATTTTGAAATTGAATAAAGTGAAACTTTAATCAGTGGGGGTTTTGTTCATCCCCCACTGATTATTAGTTGAACCAATCGGGCTTTTACGGGCAGTTCATCCCCCACCTAACTTCCTTGCTTCCACTGAATTTTGAGGTGGGGGATTACTGCCCGTTAATGCGGGATAAAAAGAAGGTGCTACGAAATATTAGTAGCACCTTCTTTTTTATTTAATTAATGTTTTACGTACTCTAAGCTTTCTTTTGCGATATACGCTTCTGTTACAGTAGGGTTATCTGAAATAACTTTAACCCACGCTTTTCCATTTATTATTTCTTCACCAGTAACTGTGACAACTGCATTTGTATTTAAACGATACAGTCGCTCATTTGATATACTAGGATTCTTTTTCACTTCCACGTTATTCATCACACGTGCAAGTTTATACTTGTTGTATTCTTTTTTACCCAAATAAGAATCAAAACGGTTCATGTGCCCCGCTACTTTTTTACCCCAGTTCGCATCAGATGCATATTTTGCATTTAAACCAGCAGCTTTATCACCTGTATATGTTGCTGTATAACGCCAATGTCCTGGATTTAAATATCCTTCATTCATGTATAATTTTGCTGCATGTTCAATACAATCTTCTTTTGAATTAAATGCTTCCCCGTTACCATATGGACTATCGTCTGTTGCTTTTAAACCAAATAAATTATTTTTGTCTTTTGCAAGAGCGCTTGTTCCATAATAACTTTCATGAATTGCTAATGAATATAAGAATAATGCATTTACATTATACTTGCTTTCTACTTCTTTAAATTTCTTTCCTAAACCAATTAATGGAGAGTCTGGCTTAATCGATTTCACATAACTATCTAGTTGTTCAGCTGTATAATCTGTTTTCGAACGTAATGATAAATAATTGAAATATTGATAGAAAGTTTCGTCTCCAAATGTCTTTCCATCTACACTATACATTTGCTGTCCTTGCTTCATGAAAGAAGGTGCCACACCATATCTAAATTCTGTATATCCAGGTGAACTTGTATTATATGTATAATATTTATGGTATAAATATCCATCTGATTTCACATAATAAGACGACTGTTTCATTTCATTTGTAGGAATTAAAGTGATTTCATTCTTCTTCACATAACCTGTCAAACCAGAAAGTTGAACTTTCACACGATCTTCGCCAACTTCTAACACTTTCAATTCTGTTCCATACTGAATATACGTATATACTGTTGACAAATTCTCATCATAAATATTAATGATGTTTTGCCCAGTTATTCTTTTCGCACTTGCAAAACCATCTTTAATCCATAAAAATTCGTTCTCGTATTTTACCGCATTCATACCTTTATTTTGAGCAGCCGTAACCGCTTCTTTATACGTATTATAGCGCTCTACTTCTTGCTCTGTTCCGTTTTCTCTTACATTTGTCACAACATATTTCTTAGTTTCTACAGGATTGCTATTTCCGTTTTTTTCAATCGTCTGAAGCATACGATCCAACATAGCTGAAGCCATCCCTCTTGTAGCTGATAAATGTGGTCTAAATGTATTATCTTCTGGATACCCTTTAATAATTTGAGTAGCCACCATAACTTGCACATGCTCTTTATAGTTAATACTATCTTTATCAGTAAAGGTAAGCGGACTTACAGCTACTTTAATATTTTTATAGTCTAACGCTCGCTTTACCATTATCGACATTTCTTCACGTGTAATCACATCATTTGGTGAGAATGTCTCGTTCGTACGACCATTAATAATTTTCGCTCCATATGCTCTACTTACACCATCATATAAACCGTAAGTCTTCGGCACATCCTCAAAATTCGAATCAGCTTTCGGTAAATTTAAAGCCCTTGCTATGAATGTAGCAAACTCTGCTCTTGTTACTAATTTATCAGGCGCATATACATTGTCTCCATACCCCATTAAAACTCCTTTAGTAATAAGTGAGCGCATATGCGTCTCAAACATATGTCCTGTAATATCATCATTTGCCGCATAACTTGAAATAGGAGTTAAAAGTAATGATCCCGTTAATGCCACTGCTGTTATACCTTTTGAAAAAGTCTTCAAGGTTATCCTCCTCGTAATCTACGAATTTATTATCACAAATTTGATTATATAATACTCACAATCATTTTAGCATAATAAATAGGAATTAAAATAAAACGTTTTTTAATTAGAATTTTCATTACATTCAAAACAAAATAAAAGACACTTTACTTTCTTAATAAAGTGCCTTTTTCCATATGATCAATGAGTTTCTTTGTTGCCTGTTTGCCTTGCAACCGAAGCTCATCTATTGTCAATTGTAACTCTTGCTGCACAGTTCCTTGTTGCATTAATTGCTTTTTCGCAATTTCATATAAATATTCAGCACTCCATTCGCCATCCACACTTCCTATAACTGGCTGATTCACTTGACTTAAAAACGAATCAATTTTCGGATCGTATGAAATCCCGACCATTGGAGTTTTGGCTACAGCAGAAAAAACTAGTGCATGAAGACGCATGCCAATTAGTAATGAACATTGTGATAAAATGAATATTTTCTCGTCGATATCCATTTTATATGGAAGCATATACGTCTCTTCTCCCATTAAGTCTACTACTTCACGCGAAGCTTTTTGATCAAATGGCTCATGCATTGGAACAAATAGAATTTGGTATCCTTCTTGCTTTAATTTTTTTAATGCCGCAGCTAATTTTTTTATATAATCTTCTTTTGCATTCCAATAACGCACACTAACCGCGATTACTTTTCCATGTATCGAATGTTTTTGCAACCAATCCGATTGTTTTGTCCGTTTCCATGTTAAAACAGGGTCTGGAACAATTTCAATATCGTTTTTTATGCCAAGTCCTTTTAAATATAAAAACGAATCCTCATCTCGAACTGATACATAGGAAGCTTTTGACAAGTTCCATTTTACTAATAGACGATTATATCCTTTTGTAATTGGACCTATTCCTTGTGAATAAATATAATACGGCTTTTTTAATAATCGAGCGAGTCCCATAATACCCGTATAATATAGAATACTCTTCGTACTTGTCTGATCTTGAAGAAGGCTCCCGCCACCACTAATAACTCCATCACTGTTTTTGATCGCATGATAAACAGCTTTTATATCCCAGCGATCTACCGATTCTACACCATACATATCCTTTGTATATTTAGAATCATTTGATAGTACTACTAGTTCTATATCCGGGTTCTCTTTACTTAACGATTCAATAATTGATTGTAGAATCGCCTCGTCTCCAACATTATAAAAACCATAATATCCTGATAAGACTAAACGCACCCTAAATCTCCTCCAAAACTAGGTAACCGTTTATTTCATCTAACATAAACTGGTACCCATTCCTTACCTAAACACTTAATACCCTACATAGTTTCCTCTTTATCAGCTCATATGAATTTTAATAAAAAATTAAATTTTTATATTTATCTTTTCAAAAATGGTATTTTTTTTATTGATATCCATTTTAATTTCAAAGCACATACACCATACAAAATGGTTGTAATGCTTAATGCTATACCACTGAATAATAACGTCATAATTCTTGAAGATGTAACATCTATCACATTAAATAGTTCATACAATCCTAGTCCTAAAATAGATGCTATTGCTAGCACACCAAAAAAACTTTTTAAATGAATAGAATAGGCAATATAGCTTCGAATATACAAATGATTTACAATACAAATCAATACGTAAGTAATGAATGTACTATACGCCGCTCCATCTATGCCAAACTTCTGCACAAACATTATGTTTAACACGACTTTCACACAACTCGCACCAATAACTATCCATGCAGCTTGTGCAGAACGGTTAATGCCCTGTAAAACACCTATTGATAATACCATAACCGCAGTAAAATACGAACTGCCAATCATAACTGTTAACATACTACTGCCTTTTACGTCTGTGAACAATCCGACATTTAACGGTACTGTTAATGCCATCAACCATATTGTTAACGGCGCTGTCAAAACATGCGCTAGTCGATTTGTATTTTGAATTGTTATTTTCGCCAAATTTATATCTCTTTTGGCCAATGCGGAAGTTAAGAGTGGTATTAACGGAAATACAATTGCACTTGCAAAAATAACAATTATTTGCGTGAATGCAAAACCGCGACTGTATATTCCAAATTGTTCTTGAATTTCTGTTGATGATCCTTGTAATACATGCGGTATTGTAAGCGAGTCTACTAAATTTAAAAGTGGCATTGATAAAGCTCCGATAGCGATTGGGATCGATACCCTCAATATCTTTTTGCCGTTTTCTCTTAAATCTCGGAGTGAATAGGAATTGCTTTTATTGTAGTATGGACTTCTATTATATTTTATACGCAAATATATAAGCGAACTAATGACTCCAAGAAAAGAGCCAACCATCGCACCACTAGTAATAACAGTATTACTCTTATCCCATGATACTAGTATGTAAGCAATTATTAACATAAAAAACACACGTACAAATTGCTCAATGACCTGTGATACCCCTGTTGGTTTCATATCACCGAAACCTTGAAAATACCCTCTATAAACTGCCATGTATGGAGCAATGAGTAATGCTAATGAAGTAATAAGCAACGGCATTCTAGTTTCTTGTCCACCAAGCATATTTGCAATTTCAATAGAAAATAATACAATGACTAAACAGCCGAAAACGCCAAATGCTATTCCTATAATTGACGCTGATGTAAATAATTTCGCAATTTCCTTTTGCTTATTTTTTTCGTTCAACTCTGCAATTAGTTTCGAAATTGCAAGTGGAACTCCGGCTACCGATAATGTAAGAGCAATCATATATACAGGAAAAACAAGACGGAAAATACCGAGCACTTCATCTCCTGCAATATTTTGTAATGGAATTTGAAAAAAACTACCAAGCAATTTTGACAAAAAAGTTGTAATTGTTAAAATCGCTGCTCCTTTTACAAATGTTTTATTCATATTTTTTCTCTTTTCTTTTATACATATACTCTCAAACATATTGTTTTAAACGATAGGGATTCACTTTATCCCATTGGTTATCATAACAAATTTATTATAGGTTGAATACTTGGTTTTTTTTACAAAATAGAAAAGAGAACCAATTCACGCCTATCTCTTCACACTCTAACTTCTAATTCCTTCCATTATATGTACACATTATAACTGTTTTCTTTACTCAAAAAGAGCTCTTCTCTATCACTGCAGTACATATTACTAAAAACATTATAAGAATATCCCACAACTCTACATTATAATGTATGTAAAATTGTGAGATATTCTAATTACCATCTAAACACTTAAGATTTTCAATTGTTCTTTCTGTTCATCGCTTGCCATTACTATGATTGTTTTTTCAATACTCGGATGTACTTGCTCAAGCTTTACACTTGCTCCTACTTTATTTGATTGCTCAACAAAATTTAATAATGCCATAGCTCCTGATACATCCATATAACGCACATCTTTCATACGTAAAACAACCGGTGACTTCACATCTTGTAAAGTAGAGAAAATACGATCTACTGATAGGAAAGAGAGCGGTCCTTGAATTGTGTACGTTTCTTCTTTTTCTTTTACGATAGAAGCTTTGCGTTCTTTACATTTCACTATATATATGATGAACGAAAGAATAATACCGAATGCAACAGCAATCATTAAATCGAACTTCACCGTTACAATCATCGTTACGAGCATAACAACGACATCACCTTTAGGAGCGACATGCATCTTTTTCATGCTTCCCCAATCGAACATTCCAATACCAGTTAAAATTAAAATACCTGATAATACAGCAAGTGGAATATATTGTACGACCGAACCAAAACCCATAATAAAAATGAATAAGATAACACTATGCATACATGCCGAAAGTGCCGTTTTACCGCCACTTCTTATATTCACGATAGACCTTACAGTCGCACCTGCACCTGCTAATCCGCCAAACAATCCGCTCATCATATTACCGATACCTTGTCCAACGAGCTCTTTATTACTTTTATGACGTGTACCTGTCACATTATCCATTACGACCGATGTTAACAACGAGTCAATCGATCCTAATAAAGCAATACTAAGCGCTGGTAAAATAAGTGCTGCTATTCCTGTTCCACTTAAAGATGGAATATGAAGCGTAGGCATCGCTTCTGGAATGGTTCCAATCTTTTCAATTACTTTGTTTAATGAAAGATTTCCGATAATCGGTAAATTTACTGTAAGTCCTTCGAGTAGGGAAGAAAATAAAGGTAGCAAAGCTGTCACACCGACTAGTGCTACTAAACTAGACGGAATCGCCTTAATCCATTTACCAGAAACAATCATTACAATAATCGTTAACACAACAAGTAGAAAACTATTTTGTACGTGCTTTATTTCGCCTAAAATAATGATTAATGCAATACCATTCATAAATCCTGAAACGACAGGATACGGAATATATCGAACGTAAGAACCGAGCTTACATACACCGAATAAAATTTGAAATAACCCTGCCATCATAAAGGCAATAAAACTTGCCTCTAACCCGTGCGTCGCAATAACTCCTGTTGCGATAACGGTAATTGGTCCAGTTGGCCCCGTTACTTGCCCAGGTGTCCCGCCAAATAACGCTGCGAATAAACCTGCAAAAATCGCACCATACAATCCAACAAGCGCTCCCTCAGACGTTCCTGTCGCAGCAATACCAAATGCAATCGCAAGTGGTAACGCAACAATCGCAACAGTAAATCCTGCTAAACATTCCTTTGCTATTTTTTGAAACATAAAAAAACCACCTTTGTATAAAGTCCATGTTCCATTGTACACCTAAAAAGATACATTCGTTAGCTCACTTTTTACATTCTCGTGACGTAAACGTATTCAATGAAAAGTTTCCCCCTTATCTTTGGAAACAATTGCAACTATGCTATAATGAACAAATTAAATCTTTTACTATATACTTGGAGGCACTATGCTAACTTTTGAAGAAAAATTATCGATTATTGAATCTTTCCCAGAACTAGAAAGAAAGAACGTATCATTAAAACGTGTAAACTTCCACTTTGAAGAAAGTCGTTTAGATAAAAAGAACGTTGTATTTCATTTACACCCAAATGGAAATGGATTTGTGTATGCAAGCGGTATTAAAGGTTACAAAACGGATGATAAAGGTATGGTTAACATCCGTGAGTTTTCAGCAGAAGAGTTACGTTCAGTAATTGAGAAATCAATTGACCTTCTATCACAAGAAGAAGTAGTAGCACCTGTAGAACCTGCGAAAGAAGAAGAATGGCAGAACGAAGATGGTCATATTCTTACTCTTATTTCAGAGGATGACATGTGGAACGTGTACGCTGGTGTAAACTTAGACGGTACATTCAACTCTTATCCAGAAGCTGCGGAATACCTTGATGAAGAAGGGTTTTCACGTAAATAAAAATAGAAACCTATTTCATTGAACGACTTTTATAGTAATCAAAAAAGACACTTAAGGTGTCTTTTTTTGTTATATAAACTCCTTTCTCACACTAACTCTATTAATTTTCATAAAATGATTCAGAGGAGGTTTATATGAATACAACTGCTAAATTAATAAATTGGAAAGAACATGGCGATATGATTATTCTAGAATGTGAATTAAATGGAAAACGCTTCGAGATATCAACATATAAACAACGAATATATAATGCACACCTTTTATCAGCTGACGTTTATATTCGTTTAGATTCATCTGATAATATAATTGGAATAAATATCTATAAAAAGTAAGAAAAGCCCACTATTCCGTAAGCGGGCTTTATCTTTATTACAAAATGTTAGAGTATACTCTCTTTTTTTCATACAGTTTATGTAATTATACATATTCATTAAAAAATACACTAAATGAATATTACATGTAGTAAAATATAACTTGTGGGCACGTTCTATAAAGCAGATTCTTTTAAAAGGCGTAACATATCAATTATTATAGGGGATGTGGCGTCACTTCGATATTGATCTCAAATCTCTTGTCTTTTGTGAACTAACAATCTAGTGTATATAGACGATTCTGCTTTATAGTGTGTGTTTACACTCATAACAAAGGGGTAATGGTAATACGGATAGATTCCGATTCGTATGAAATGAAATGGTTCAAGTCGGAGAGAGGCACCTTAAGGTGTCTTTTCTTTTTGGACATTACATCCATTTTGTTTTTCCACCTTATTTCAAATGCGCTAATTAACCTTCACCAAGAAGAAATGAGAATTAAGTAAATATAAAGTGACTGATATTCACTTAATTCCCAACCTCTACAAAAGAACAGGACATTTAAGAATTAACAAAGATATTGTTTCTTCTGTTTAATCTCTTACAGAAAAAGAGACGAAAACCCCATAGATATGGGGCATCCTTCATTTTCTATTTTTTCGCACCTTTCAGTGACTCCCTCAGCACAAACTTCTGCAACTTCCCGCTCGCATTACGCGGAAGTTCATCTACAAATAAATAATGACGCGGACGCTTATAATCTGCTAATTCGTCACTTTCTTTGCAATACGTTTCTAAATCAGCTTCTGTTATTGTTTCATCTTTCTTCACAATAACTGCCACAACACGCTCTCCCCATAATTCATCTGGCTCACCAAGTACCGCCACATCTAATATACCGGGATGACTATGAAGGAAATCTTCAATTTCACGAGGGTAAATATTTACGCCACCGCTAATTACCATATCATCAACACGATCTGCAACGAATAAATAACCATCCTTATCAAAGTATCCTAAATCACCAGAATGATACCATCCTTTATACATCGATTTTTTATTTGCCTCTTCGCGATTATGATAGCCAGCCATCATAGTTGGGCCGCGTAAAATAATTTCTCCTACTTCATAAGGAGGTAATACATCATCTGGTTCTGCCGGTGCATCCTCGTTCGGTTTCACAATACGAACTTCATGACTAAAGCATGGCGTGCCTGCTGAACCAGCTTTCGTAATTTGATCCTCCTCTACGAGAAACGCCACAACTGGTCCCATTTCTGTCATTCCGTATATTTGAACAAGGTCAATATAAAGACGTTCTTTACATTCCTTCACTAACGCCGGTGCCATTGCCGCTCCGCCATATATACCGATTTTCATTGAAGTTAAATCATACTGAGTTAAATCTTTTTGCAACAACATATTCCACATCGTCGGTGCTGCAAAGAACGTCGTAATCTTTTCTTCTTGAATCGTATGTAATACTGTGTCTGTATCAAAATGATGTAAAATAATATTCTTCCCACCAACTTGAATGCGTGGTATGATTCCGGCATTTAATTCACCACAGTGATATAAAGGCGCAACAACAAGCCCAACGCTATCTCTATTATATTTTAGGAAATACGTACAAATCATACTATGCTCAGCCATTTCACGATGACGATGTAACACGCCTTTCGGATGACCTGTCGTACCGCTCGTATAAAGCATTGAACAATAATCCATTTCATCAATTTCGATATTTACTTTCTCAGAAGATGCTGCATTCACTTTTTCATGGTAGGAACTTGCATAGGAAGGTTTATCGTTTTCTATAGACCAAAAAGATGTATTTGGAAAATCTCTTTCAATTATAGCAACAGTTGACTCAACTGCTTTTTCAAAGACAACGACTTTCGAGGATGCGTCCTGAAGAATATAAGATACTTCTTTCGCCTTTAAGCGGAAGTTAATCGGGTTAAAAATCGCACCAATTTTCGCACAAGCTAAGTAAACGTTTACAAATTCATGGCAGTTATATAAGTAAACAGATACTGTATCTCCCTTTCTTACTCCGTCTTCTAATAAAGCGTGTGCCGTTTTATTTATTTGTTCATCCCACTGTTTATATGTCCAGCGAATATTTTTTTCAGGTTCCACTAACGCCTCTTTATTCGTATACTTACCAACAGATAAATCAAAAATTCTCCCTATCGTCATGTACATGCCAACAATTTCCCCCTTTTCTCTTTCATAAATCTATCATTTCGTCTATAAGTAGACATTGTCCTTCAATGTTTTGACTAATTTTTCTGATTATTATCGACATAGTTTTACATACGGTACCACTAGACGATAAATGAAATTATATCAGCGATTTTTCGAATATATCGACTTACCGACAAAAACTGACAAGATATAATCGGACCGCCCATTACTGCAGGATAAAAAGAGGTTGTTCCGACTCGGAACAACCTCTTTCTTCTTATGCGAATAGCTCTTCTAAAATTTTCAGTTTATCTTCTGTATATTTTACAAAGCCATCGTTATATGATTTTGGATCTTTCGGATTCGCGAAGTGCGTAATTGCCCCCGTCTTCGGATGAACAAATTTACTTGATGCACCGCAACCAAGTCCGATAATTGATTGTACTTCTTCCATAATGACAATGTTGTAAATACTTTCTTGCGTCGGCATTGCATAACCAACGTTCTCTAAGTTACCTAAAATATTCTTTTGACGATATAGGTAATATGGTACGTAATTATGCTTTTGCGTCCATTCTTCTGCTTCGTGCATCATCGCTGTAATTTCTTCGCGACCTGCTACTTTATATTTACGTTTGTTTTGCGTCATTTCAGAAGCACGTTTAAATGATAACGTATGAACTGTTAATGATTCTGGCATTAACTTTTCTGTTTCATCTAACGTATGCTTGAAGATATCTAACCCTTCACCAGGAAGACCAATAATTAAGTCCATATTAATATTGTTCATTCCCATTTCACGAGCTAAATGGTATTTCTCAATTGTTTCTTCTACAGTATGATGACGTCCAATTGCTTTTAGTGTCTCTTGATGATATGACTGCGGATTAATACTAATACGGTCAATGTTCCATTTATTTAACACTTCTAGCTTTGCTGGCGTGATCGTATCTGGACGACCTGCCTCAACTGTTACTTCACGTACATTTTTCACGTCTGGGAACGCTTCGTACATTTCTTCATACAGCATATCCATCTCTTCTGCTGTAATACTTGTAGGTGTACCGCCGCCATAATAAATCGTAGTAACTTTCACACCTTTTTCTTTTAAAAACTTACCAATTTCACGAACTTCATAATGTAAACCACCTAAGAACGAATCAACAGATCCTTGGCGTCCATTAATCGCATAAGCCGGGAATGTACAGTATGCACATTTCGTTGGGCAAAACGGAATACCGATATAAATACTTACTTCTTCTTTCAAACGGTATAAATCCGGAACAACTGCTAATTGGCAATCAACAATACGCTGAAGAAGTTCAATTTTCTCTTCATGAATTAAATAACTTTCACGAAGTTCTTGATGCGCTTCTTCTTTTGACATACCATTTTGAAGCATTTTATGAAGAAGTTTCGTCGGACGTACTCCCGTTAAAATACCCCAGCTTTGTTCAAGTCCAGTTAACTGCTGAAGAACAGAAAGATATACATAAGAAACAACGTGCTTCACTTGCTTCATACGCTCTTTTTCATCTGTGAAAGCAGATAAATCTTTCGAGAATGTTTCTTCATACACATTTCCTGTGCTAACATCCGTTAATCGAGCGGATGCTTTCACATTATCCTCAATGTGTATATCAACGATCAGATTCGCTTCCTCTTGTTCAAATCCAATCGTACTATCTTCAAAAAATAAGCCGCCAATATTTTGTAGCGGACGTAAAAAACGATCATCTTGTAACGTTTTAATTGAAATTAACACATTATCACCTTTTCATTTGCAAACTCTCTTTAGTTTACTTGAAGGGCGTTTACAGGTCAATACAGAAGGTTTTACCTGTTTCTCTTACATTTTTTCAAATAATTCTTTTTATGAATATCGCTCATGTATATAGACATCATGATTTTCTCTTGTTAAAATTTATTAGTACAAAAAATCGTTACATAGCGAAAATACAATATAAAAAGGAGGAATGTTAACACTAGATTCCATAATCTAATGTGTTAAAAAAAATATGAAAAAGAAATTTTATAGTGTTTTAACTCTCTCTCTTGCATTACAAACTGTTCTTGCACCTACTTATTCATTTGCAGAGAGTGCTGAAAAATCCGCCGAAGTATATACGGAAGATCAAGTTTTTAAAAGTATTAAAGAGCATGTTAATGAGCATAGTACTCATGAAGAAGATATCGAGGTTACTGGCCAATTCCTACTATACACTTCAAAAAAACATTCATTATATACCACGAATGATTTAAAAAACAAATCGAATATCGAGATTACAGAACAAGTCGTAACGGCGACAAAGAAAAAAGGAAATGCTTACTACATAACGACGCCAACTGGCGCTGGATGGATAGATAACAATGATAATAGCTTAGAAGTTCAAGAGATTCATAAACTATCTAACCAAAAATTAATCGTAAAAGAAGAAGCTTCCATACATGCCCTTCCGTTCCAATCGTTTAAAGAAGAAGGGAAACTACAACCACAAGTCATTACTCCTACTGAACAAGCTGGAAATTGGTTTAAAGTCCAAATAAACGAAACAGCAAAATGGATTTATGCACCTTCTGCTACATTTGAAGGTACAAAAGCTTCATTACTAAAAAACAGTCGTACTGCTAAAAATAGTTTATTGAGAGCTCCGGAAGCTCTACAAACAAACAATATTTATGGCGTTACATTTAAAGAAATGATTGTCCCAAAAGGAAATGACGATATTCGCCCTGGCTACCCGATGGTACCTAAATATATTACGATTCACGAAACGGCTAATACAGCGAAAGGTGCTAATGCTCTAAATCATGCAAAATTCTTAGATAACCAAGCACGCGGAACAGCTGATCGCGCCGCATCTTGGCATTTCACAGTAGATGATAAAGAAATTTATCAACATCTTCCGGTAAATGAAGTTGGATGGCATGCTGGAAATAAAACTGGAAACTATGAATCTATCGGAATTGAAATTGCCGTTAATCAAGATGGAAACTATGAAAAAGCGGTAGAAAATGCCCGTAAATTGGCAGCTTATTTAATGAACGACTTAAATATTTCTCTAGATAAGGTCCAAAAACATCAATTTTGGTCAGGAAAAAACTGCCCTGCGTTTATGATTCAACGCGGACAATGGAATGCTTTCTTAAAAGGAACTGAAACATACTATAAGGAAAACCAAAAAAATCCCGTAACTGATGACATTACAGGTGGATGGTATGAACAAGACATTCGTCAATTAGCAGCTAGAGGCATTATGCAAGGAGAAGGGAACGGCAAGTACTTCCCAGAACGTCTTGTAACGCGTGCTGAATTTGCTACACTAATTACTCGTGCTTTACAATTACCAAGTGGAAATGCTAAGTTCACAGACTTAGAACAAGTACACCCATCTTTAAGAGACGGTATTAATCGTGCAGCAAGCGCAGGCATAATCCGCGGACGTGGTGATAATACATTTGATCCAAATACTATAATTACACGCGAAGAAGCTGTTATTATGATTGATCGTTCTCTAAAACACGCTGGTATTTTTGCAAAACAAGTTGAACTACCATTCGTAGACCAAAACTTAATTTACGCTAAAGAAGAAGTACAAAGAGTGTATGGATATGGAATTGTAAAAGGTAATGAATTTAATCAATTCGTACCAAAAGGACCATCACAACGTGCACACGCAGCTGCATTTATAAACAGAATGCTTAGCGTAATTGAAGCTTAAAATATTTATCTGTATTAATTTAAAAGGCATCAGAGATTGTATATCTCTGATGCCTTTTATACATCCGTTAACTATTTTTAGCCATGAATCTTAAACGTATTCCTAGTAACAGAAGCATAAAACCGATGAATGGAACGTAATTCGTATTGTGTCCTGTAGCTGGAAGTTGTTGATTATTAGAAGAACCTTGTCCTTTTTCTGGTAAATTAGGTTTTTCTACTCCCTCACCTGGCTTTTCTGTTCCTTCACCTGGCTTCTCTGTTCCTTCACCCGGCTTTTCTGTTCCTTCACCTGGCTTTTCTGTTCCTTCACCCGGCTTTCCTGTTCCTTCACCTGGTTTTCCTGTTCCTTCATCTGGTTTTCCTGTTCCTTCATCTGGTTTTCCTGTTCCTTCATCAGGCTTCCCTGTTCCTTCACCTGGTTTTTCCGGATCTTTATCTGTATCTTTTTTATTTGTAATTTGAAGCTTTACAACTTCAATTTTTTCATTAGAAATCGTAAATTTCATTTCCTTATCGGATAAAGTATATCCTTCTGGCGCTTGGATTTCTTTTAAAGTGTAATCTCCTGGTTCTAACTTCTTAGAAGTCGCTTTACCGCTCTTATTTGTTGTTAATGTGTCGATTTTTATTCCGTCTTTCCAAATTTCAAACACTGCGCCTGCTAATGTTTTATTTGTATTATTGGCATCTACCTTTGTAATTTCTAATTGACCTGTAATTTTTTCTTTCACTTTTTCATTCATAACTTCTTGTTTTACTACTTCATTTGCTACAACATTTACTTCTACTGTTACTTCTAACGCCTTATAACCTTCCGGCGCTTTCGTTTCTTCTAACGTATACTTTCCTAGCACTAAGCTGTCGAATTTCACAACGCCGTCTTTATTCGTTGTTTTCGCTTCTCCAACTACTTGACCAGCTTCGTTCTTTAATTTAAATTCCGCACCTGCTAGAACTTTTCCACTCTCTGCATCCTTTTTGATTACTTGTAAGCTTCCTAGTTCTTTTGCGTTTTCTATTTGTACTTCTACTACTTTGTCTGCTTCCACAACGACTTCAATTTCTTCTTTTAACAACTTATATCCTTGTGGTGCTTTCGTTTCTTTTAATTTGTATGTTCCTGGCTCTAATTTCTGAGAAATTACTTTACCAGTTTTATCTGTTCGTAACGTATCTACTTTTTTACCATCCTTATACACTTCGAATTCTGCGTCTGATAATACTTTCGCTTTATCTTCTGCATCTACTTTCACAATTTCAAATTGACCTGTTACTTTTTCATTCGTAACCTCTTGTTTTACTACTTCATTTGCTACAACATTTACTTCTACTGTTACTTCTAACGCCTTATAACCTTCCGGTGCTTTTGTTTCTTCTAACGTGTACTTTCCTGGCACTAAGCTTTCGAATTTCACAACGCCGTCTTTATTCGTTGTTTTCGCTTCTCCAACTACTTGACCAGCTTCGTTCTTTAATTTAAATTCTGCACCTGCTAGAACTTTTCCACTCTCTGCATCCTTTTTGATTACTTGTAAGCTTCCTAATTCTTTTGCGTTTTCTACTTGTACTTCTACTACTTTGTCTGCTTCCACAACGACTTCAATTTCTTCTTTTAGCAATTTATATCCTTGTGGTGCTTTCGTTTCTTTTAATGTGTACTTTCCTGGTTCTAATTTCTGAGAAATTACTTTACCAGTTTTATCTGTTCGTAACGTATCTACTTTCTTGCTGTCTTTATACACTTCGAATTCTGCGTCTGATAATACTTTCGTTTTATCTTCCGCATCTACTTTCACGATTTCGAATTGACCCGTTACTTTTTCATTCGTAACTTCTTGTTTTACTACTTCGTTCGCTACAACGTTCACTTCTACTGTCACTTCTAGCGCTTTATAGCCTTCTGGCGCTTTTGTTTCCTCTAACGTGTACTTTCCTGGCACTACGTTTTCGAATTTCACAACACCGTCTTTATTCGTTGTTTTCGCTTCTCCAACTACTTGACCAGCTTCATTTTTCAGTTTAAATTCTGCACCTGCTAGAACTCTTCCACTCTCTGCATCCTTTTTGATTACTTGTAAGCTTCCTAGTTCTTTTGCATTTTCTACTTGTACTTCTACTACTTTGTCCGCTTCCACAACGACTTCAATTTCTTCTTTTAACAACTTATATCCTTGTGGTGCTTTCGTTTCTTTTAATGTGTACTTTCCTGGTTCTAATTTCTGAGAAACTACTTTACCAGTTTTATCTGTTCGTAACGTATCTACTTTTTTACCATCTTTATATACTTCGAATTCTGCGTCTGATAATACTTTCGTTTTATCTTCCGTATCTACTTTCACGATTTCAAATTGACCTGTTACTTTTTCGGGGATCTTTTTATTCACCACATCTACAGTCAATACTTTATTAGCCTCTACATCAACAGAAACTGAACTAGATGATAATTCATATCCTTTCGGTGCTTCTACTTCTTTTAATGTATAGCTTCCAACTGGAAGTCGTTTCGATAAGGCTTCACCTTTATCATCTGTAACAATTGTTTCCACAACTTTCCCATCTTTATCGATAACATCAAATTTTGCACCTGGCAGAAGTTGACCAGATTCACTATCTTTTTTCAATAATTTAAATTGGCCATTCTCTACTTTTTTCGTATTCTTCATAACAAGTTCAATTACGTTTGTATTCTCAATTGTTACTTTGACTGGTGTATCAACTTTTATATATCCTTCTGGTGCACTTATTTCTTTTACAAAATAGTCACCAAGTGGTAAATCTTTAACTTCCGCAATACCCTTTTCGTTTGTTGTAACAGTAGCCACAACGTTATTATCTTTGTCTATAACATCAAATTTTGCATCTTTTAAAACAATGTTTTTATCATTTTCATCAACTTTTTTAATTTGTAAATGTCCTTTTTCGGCTGCTGGTTTATTCCATTTTGGCCAGTTAAATTTAAAGTTATGAACCTCAAAACCATCTCTTTGGTGTAATCCTCCAACATAGGCTTGTCCATTAATAGAACCACCTTTTGTTTCTACAACTGCATTAGGTGCAAACACACTACCTACTACACCATAACCTTTAGTTGTTATCTTTGTAGCATTAGGAAATACCCAAATTACCTTACTAGCTAACTCAGTAAAAGATGAATTAGGGTCGTATGCTTGAGATGTATTAATTAAATCCGTCGCCATCCCAGTATTTCTTGTATCATACAAAATTGCACCGCCACCAAAACTCACTTCTTCTGCATCTGAATAAATAACAATAAAGTCTTTATTCTCTACATTCGGAAGAAAAACGTCTTTTACATCAAATGCTTTCTTTCCCGTCTGACCTGAAGAGACATAAATATTAGGGTTGTTTACATCTTCACCGATTCCAAAGCTCATATTAGGTTTTGGCTTATCAGTGTGTAGTTTACTTGCATCCCCAATTACACCATCAACGTCTTTTCTAAATTCTTTAAACTTAGCATCAATCTCCGCTTGCTCTTTATAAGAGATACGGTCATATGACGTTTTCATTGCGCCATCTGGGTCACCGTCTTTTGTCATCGCCACTGTTCCATCTTGAATAATTACTTGTCCTGCTCCCGCTTTCGTAAATTGACCGCCTAGTAATAATGATGGATATCCTTCATCTACCCAAGTTGCTCCAGCTAAGTTATTTGCTCCAGTTGCAGCCGCTACGACTGTATAACTTGATGCGTTCATATTTTTCTGAACAGCCATCGCACCTTCAATATCCGCACTCGTTGCACTATGATCTCCAAAAATGATGGCGTTGTAATAAGATACATCACCTAAACCTTTTAACTCTGTTGTAGCTGCCTCTGCTTTAAATGGTAAATGGATTAAAAAATTCATACATATTAGTAATACAACTATTAAACTACTACTTAACTTTTTAATTTTTTGATTAAATGATTTCCTCAAGAAATTCATTCCCCCTTTTAAACTTCCTAAAATCACAAAAAGAAGCACATTTCATATGTACCAGGTCTTACTCACATTAACTTAAAATAATCCATTTAAATACAACAAAGGAACGCTACAACTACTTAATAAAATTACTACAATTCATTTTTGAAATAATACGTGAACTAAACTGTCATGCGGAAATGCTTTTACGTATGGGAGCCCAATAAAATTAATCTGAAGAATATTTCATGTGGTGTAACTATTTTGACAACATCATTCACTTTACATTAGTTTTCTAAAGGATTCAAGTGAATTGTATGAATCCCATACACAATTCACAATTTAAAACGTTTTCATTCATTTTAATAAGCTCAACAAAAAAAACGTAGCCAAAAAGCTACGTTTTTCTTTCATCGTTTCGGTGTATTTTTATGATTCTTCAAAAACGGAAGCGGGAATTGCTTACGGAAATGCTCTTTAATCATGTACTCTACACCGTTCTCACTATTTGAACGTGTAATCCAATCTGCTGCTTGCTTTAACTCTACAGGTGCATTCCCCATCGCTACACCAAGTCCCACGTTTTCAATAACCTCTAAATCTTCCATACTATCTCCAATCGCAACCATTTCATTTAGCGAAATATTTAAATGCTCTCCAAGCAATTGTAATCCGCGTAACTTTGATACATTTTGCGGCAAGATTTCTATTCGTTTTGAATCACATTCAACATACTCTACATCTTGGAATGCTTTTCTTAATGTGTTCAGCCCTCTTTCTTTTTCACCCTTAGTTTGGAAAAGAACATCAATTTTTGGCGCCGCTACCGGATGGTCACGAAGCGCGTCACCTAACGAATCTACAAATTGAACTGGATAAAATAACGGATCTGCGCTTGATAATACAGTGCGCGCAATTAAGTTTGGTGTATTTCTCTCACGATTTCCTATCGAAAACCGTTCATGAGAAATACGTACGTTACAATCAAAGTGCTCTAACACTTGCACAATGTTAAAAGTCTTCTCTTCAGATAATCTTCTTTGAACGTACGGCTTATCTAACGTTGCTGAAACGAAAGCACCACCATGTGTCACTAATATAGAATCTAATTTTAACGCCTTTGCTACTTTATGAGCGGATTGAAAATTACGGCTCGTAAATAACGTAACGTATACATCTTTTCTTTTCACAAATTCAATTGTTTCTCTTAATCCTTTTGCAATTTTTCCATTGTTGTATAGTAGTGTCCCATCTATATTAAGAGCTAGTAAGCGATAAATCATGTCGCACTCCCCCTCTTCGCTGTTGTACTCTATCCATAATTTATGAAATACACCCGATAAATAGAACGAGTTAGAATTACTACTGAAAATTTGGTTTACTATATACATATACACTTAGTAAAGGAGATAGTACAATGCAGGCACCTCCTTCCTTTTATGAAGGCGATACGTTAGAAGTAGCAAAAAAATTACTCGGGCAAAAACTCGTTCATATTGTAGACGGAATAAAGCGAAGCGGAATCATTGTAGAAGTAGAAGCATATAAAGGCCCAGATGATAAGGCCGCACATAGTTACGGCGGCAGACGGACAGACCGCACAGAAGTCATGTTTGGCGCACCAGGGCATGCTTACGTATATTTAATTTACGGTATGTATCATTGTTTTAACGTTATTACAGCACCAGTTGGCACCCCGCAAGGTGTTCTCATTCGAGCCCTTGAGCCGGTAAATGGAATAGAAGAAATAAAACTAGCACGCTACAACAAAACAGACATTACAAAAGCGCAGTACAAAAATTTAACAAACGGTCCTGGCAAACTATGCCGTGCCCTCGGAATTACTTTAGAAGAACGAGGCTTATCATTACAAAGTGACACATTACATATTGAACTCGTCCCAAAAGATGAACACATATCATCACAATATAAAATAGCAGCAGGACCTCGTATTAATATCGACTATGCAGAAGAAGCTGTACATTATCCGTGGCGTTTTTATTATGAGGGACATCCGTTTGTTTCAAAGAAATAAGCAATATCAACGATTTTTCAAATATATCTATCATAACTTACAATATATCAACGGTTCGACAAGAAATATCGATTTATCGACAAATAATAACATTACGAATAAAAGAAGACTGTTCCAAAATGGAACAGTCTTTCCCTTTTACTCTGCACCTTCCGCAGTTGCAATATTATCCTCTAAGTTTTCTCTTGATAATTCAGCCGCCATAAAATCAGCTGTTTCTGGAAGTGCTAAATGCATATGAGCTTTTTGACAAATTTGGATCGTACAGTTTTCTATAACATAGTCGAAAACATGTCCACCCCCGCTTCTTTCATCATCAATATAATGTAAGTGGAATCCTGCTACACCAATACCTTGCGCATAATCTGGTGTCCAAAATCCAGCAAGCGTACCTTCTGTATTTTCAAATGAAAAGATCGGTTGTGATTTCGTCACTTCAACGAGCGGTGTATACGGTTTTTCTTGTCTTGGAACAGTTCTCGTTCTTACTTCACGGAACGTACCGTCCATTCGAATACCGTAAAATAAGTTTTTACTTGGCATTAATTCATGTAATAATGCTTCAACTTCTTCACGATTCATCGGACGCTCTACCGTATAACTCATTTCTTTTTCAAAAAACGTTACAGTCGCAAATGGTGTTGTTTCTTCTGGTTCTACTTTTTCTGCTGAACCGTCTGAACGTAAATGATAAAATTCATTATCAAATGCAATCATTTCACCATCTAATTGATCAAATGTGCCGATGCCAAAATCACCATGTTTTTTCAAATCTTCAAAGCTAATCACACCATCATATATACCATCTAATAGCGCAAGCATTGTAGATGTTTGATATACTTCATTACTCGTTTTCGTTTTTTTTGCATCAATATCAATTAATTGCGCAACAGTCATCTCAAATCTGCCTCCATTAGTTTAATTGGTTTGGTAATAATTTTTCGCTTAATTTAATATTGTCACGATAGTCAATTGGAATATCAATAATGACAGGACCATCTGCTGCTAATGCTTCTTTTAATACCCCTTCTAATTCATCAGGCGTGTTAACACGAAGACCTAACGCCCCGAAACTTTCCGCATATTTCACAAGATCAACATCGCCAAACTCTGTAGCTGATGTTCTGCCGTATTTCATCATTTGTTGGAATGCAACCATATCATATGTGCCGTCTCTCCAAACAAGATGGACGATTGGAGAATTTAAACGTACCGCCGTTTCTAACTCCATCGCTGAGAATAAGAAACCACCGTCACCTGATACGGAAACTACTTTTTTACCTGGTTCTACTAAAGTAGCTGCGATTGCCCAAGGAAGTGCAACACCTAACGTTTGCATGCCGTTACTAAATAATAATCTACGTGGTTCATAAGAACGGAAACATCTCGCCATCCAAATAGAATGGGAACCGATGTCACATGTAACAGTTGTATCGTCATTAATTAAAGAACGAAGTGTACGAATCACTTGAAGTGGGTGCGTAACACCCTCCGAAGCACGGTTCGGAACTTCTGCTTGTTCTGATAATTTTGCGCGTAATCGTTCTAACACCGCTTCTGATTTCGTACTTAATACAAGTTTCGGTAATTTCTCCGCGATGCTATTTACCGTTAAGGCAATATCACCAATTAATTCACGCTCTGGTTGGTAATCATGGTCGATATCTGCTTGATGGTCGTCAAGATGAATAATCGTTCTGTCGCCAAGTTTATTCCAAAACTTTGGATCATACTCGATTGGATCATAACCGATAGAAATCACAAGGTCTGCTTCTTCTAGTAAAATATCACCTGGTTGGTTACGGAATAATCCAACGCGGCCGAAGAAATGATCTTCTAACTCACGTGAAATCGCACCAGCTGCTTGATATGTTTCAACGACAGGAAGTTCTGTATCCGCAATTAATTTACGAACAGCTTTCGTCACTTCATTTGTGCTCGCTCTCATACCGAGTAAAATAACTGGTAATTTCGCTGATTTTATTTTTTCTACTACATATGTAATATCATTTGTGGGAGCGATTCCAAGCTGTGGCTTAGAAAGCGCACCGATAGACTCTACAGTTGTTTCCGCAGTCATAACGTCTTGCGGAAGACTTACTAAAGTAGCTCCCGGATTTGTGGAAGTCGCACTTCGAAATGCATTACTAAGTGCTTCTGGCACATTATCAGGATGCTCTACTTCTACGCTATATTTTGTGATTGGTTCGAATAGTGCAGCATTATCCATAGATTGATGCGTACGTTTTAATCGATCCGTACGCGGTACTGCACCAGCTAAAGCAACAACGGGATCACTCTCCGCATTCGCAGTAACAAGACCTGTCGCTAAATTTGATGTCCCTGGTCCTGAAGTTACAAGACATACGCCCGGTTTCCCTGTTAATCTACCAATAGCAGCTGCCATAAATGCTGCATTTTGTTCATGACGACAAACGATTAACTCTGGTCCTCTTTCTTGCAATACATCAAATACAGAGTCAATCTTTGCTCCTGGAATACCGAAAACATGTGTAACACCTTGTTTAATTAAACAATCAACAACAAGATCTGCTCCTTTTGTTTTTGTCTTCACGTCGTTTGCTTTTACACCTGTACTCAAAACTAATCATCCCTTTATTTCATAATGTGTGTAATAAAGATTTTAATTTCACCTAGTTAATTAAGCTGGTGAAGTATCATTTATCATTATATTACAAATGCATTATTTTTCCAACAATATGAATTCGACATTATTTTGACAAGATTTAAAGAATACGCTTACAACCTTTTGTTTATCTTAAAATAACATTTTTATATCTCTTCTAAAAATGTACAAAAATACTTCCATCCATTCACATTATTAACAATTTTACAGTACCTTGCAAAGAATAATAGTAAGTGATATATTTGTAAATAATGGAACACCCATTATTTGTAATTTTATTCACAATTAGTATATCTCCTTTCAAAAAGTAGATATAGATTGTGTGTGCTGTTTAGAAAAAAGATAGGATTTTCAGCCATAATTCATCATTTTATAAAGGAAAGTGATCGTTATGAACAAGAGTGAATTTTTAGAACAACTTAGTTCTTCCCTACGGAATATGCCTAATTCAGAAAAGGAGGATATTATCTCGGAGTACGAAACTCATTTTATTAGTGGTAAACAAGATGGAATATCTGAAGAGGAAATTTCTAAAAAGCTAGGAAACCCTAAAACCATTGCTAAAGAACTTACTGTTTCCTATGCAATAAGCAATGCTGACAGTAAACGAAGCTTCAAAAATATGATAATTGCACTTTTTTCTGTTATGAGCTTAAGTGTTTTAAACTTTGCCTTTATCTTTATCGCCTTTTTCGTACTACTCTTTTTATTACCGATTCTTCTAGCACTTATCATTGCCACGCCAGTATTAATTATTTCGCCTATTTTATTAATAGGATTAGGATTCTTTAAAGGGTTTCATCAAATTAGTTATTCCGATGTTTATAATGTGTTCATCGCTTTTTGCGTCGGTTTACTCATATCCGTCATATCTTATCAAATGGTAAAACATCTATATGCACTTTTAGTAAAGTATTTGAAATGGAATATTGCTATTTTACAAAGACACTAATGAATGTAAAAGGAGATTACTATGAAAAAATATATTTTATATCTACTCATGTTACTTACAATGTTATTTCTATCAGCTTGTTCAAACAGTGCACAACCTAAGGAAGAAAACGATGTACAATCTATTAAAGATGTTGCTATTAAAGTTCCAGAAAATATATTTAGTTCCTCAAAGAAAAACGAAACTATTAATGAAGACGAAATGAAACAAAATATAAAAACTTATTTAGATTATAGCGGAGAGTTATACGAAAACATCGTTCCACTTTCGTCAGCCATGTCTGACGAGAAGGTTACTGAGTCCGACCGGGATAAATTACAAAAACTAATAGATTTAGCTCAACAAAACGATGCGAACTTCTATCATTTTATTAGTAACAATACGATTCCTGCTGATTACAAACAGCCTTCGAAGGAAATTCATAATTATATTTCAGCATCTACAGCACTTTCAGTAGAATTAGATCAGGAAATAGAAAAATTCGCTCAAGATGGTAACTTATTCAAAACTGATTTCTCTTTTACAAAGCGCTTTGAGAAAGTTAATGGTAGGAAGCAAAAAGAAATTGAAGAGTTTTTGAAGGAAAAGAACATTAAAACTGAGTATTTCAGTAAGTGATAATACATGTTAGATTATACATCCCTCTTTAAAACAGCCCAACATATGGGAATTTTAAAGACGCTTTATTATGTGTAAGGATGCACTTCATCCGTTTCCCATAAAAAAAGGCCTCCTTAAAGGAGGCCCAAGCAAAAACAACAAACGCAAAATAACAACAAATAATGGACGATAAAATCACTATATTGACAAAGTATAGGATTTTTATCAGTTGGAGTAACTCAACCCTAAATTACTCTTTTAACAATACAATACTACTAACTTATTACAGCAATTTTTTACCGTGTCTTAAAATAATTGACTGTCTTTCAAATAATTCTATTTATATTGATTGTTATTAATTAGTATATACTTGAATACGACTATACATCCTAATAAAAGGCAATATATTAAGCTGTTAGTCCTCGCGAGTTTATTTTGCCTTTAATGTAACTATACTATATTCTTCCATTTATATCACCGAACATTCCTCTCGTATTCACGCATTTTTCTTGCGTGAATACCGCAACTTAATAAAGAGCTATATTAAAAATTTATAGTTGGAATAAACCATAGTTCTTTCGCCTTTTGTACTGCTTCCATTCTTGATGAAACTTGTAACTTATGAAATATGTCGGTCAATTTATATTCTACCGATCTTTGACTTAAGTTTAATATTTCGGCAAGCTCTCTATTTGTTTTTCCTTTACCAACTTCAACTAGAATCATCTTCTCTTCATCATTTAAAGAAATTATATTTTTCATTTCGCCTTCTACATTTATATTAGATGCATTTTCTACTATCCTTAACTGTCTTACAAGTTGATGAGAAAGAACTACTTCTTTTTTCACTGCATGGCGGATTGCGTTTACCACTTCTTTCTCAGAAGAAGTTTTACTTAATACACCAAGTACTCCGTTATCTATTAATAAATTATAATGTGCAAGCACATCAAATCCTGTAAAAATAAGAATAGCTGCTTCTGGTTGCACACTAAGTATATATTTAGAAAGCTCTAAACCATTTATTTTTGGCATTTGTAAATCTATTAAATATACATCATACTGTTTATTATGCATAACTTCTCTTATTTCTTCACTATCATGGAAAACATCAGCCTCTATATCATCATATCTTTCAATTAATGCTTTAGTCCCTAGGCCAACTGCAACGTGATCATCTACAACAAGAACAGAAATCATTTTTTCATCCCTTCCACATCTAAAGATTGAATCAATTAATCAATTTTCATACTAACTTTAATCTTTAATCCATTATTCACCTTTGAATCTATTGACATTTCTCCACCTAAACTATGAATTCTAGCTACAATCCCGGATAAACCTAAACTACTATAAGAATGATTTAACTCGTCTAAATCTATCCCCATTCCTATCCCATCATCATCATAAGTTAAATTCAAATATCCATTTTGCTCATATAATCGAATTGTAACTTTAGAAGCTTTTGAATGCTTTAGTGCATTATTTAATAACTCCTGAATAATTCTATAAATTGCTTGTTCATATTCTACATTAGGTAGAATAATATTATCTTGAATTTCATAATAGAAGAAAAATGTAGCTTTAAGATTTACTTGTTTAAATAAATCTAATAATGCTTTTTTCAAACCTAATTCATATAGAAATGGAGGACGTAAGTTATTACATGTTTCACGAATGACATAAATATGATCTAAGACATCTTCATATACTTCGTTAATTATTTTTTTCATATCGACATCTGGAATATCTTTATGATATTCCTCTAATTTCCTAGACAAGCGTATTTGGTCTTGTAATACACCATCATGAATATCACTCGCCAAATTTGTCCGCTCTTTTTCAGACAAATTAAATAGTAACTTTGAAAGCCAAATTGGAGGCTGTTTCGGTTCATTTATCGTTTGCAACTGATTCACTAATTCTTCCACTTGATATGAGCATTCTAATAATAAATCAGCATAACTACACAATGTCTCTAACCATCCAATTTCTTGAATGTTCAAACCTCTCCTATTATTAGATTTACATAACAATATAATCATTGTTTTTGCTGAAATGGACAAAACAAACACAAAATGATCTTCTAATTGTATAATGGAACCAACAGTATATGTCTCTAACTGATATCCATTCAATTGCTTTAGCACATCTTCAGAAACATATCCATCCCCAATAATTTGGAGCGAATTATCCCCTTTACTCACTTCAATACAGCATATTTCTTCTATTCTTAATACATCATTGATTTCTCTCTTTATGCTAACAATTAAGTTTGAAAACTTATATTCATTTTTTGCCTGATGTAAAAATCTATGTAAACTAAACTGATAATTTTTCTGAGAATGATATAATTTTTTCCTTAATTTAAAATCCAAATAATCCTTTATAAAGCAAGAAAGCATTAACGAAACAAACAAGATACCAGCAAATCGAATAACATCTAATATGTTATCGCTAGTATTGTGGAAAATTAAAATCCCTAGTATAACGATGAAACCCGTTAGACATATCGACAGTAAAGCATAATATTGAACTCTATGAATAACAAAATTATAATCAAATATTTTCCCTTCAATAATCATATAAAAAATACAAATTGGAACCAATAAAAAAAAGATCGCTGTCGTCTCGACACTTATTATTTCTTTGTAATTTATCAAATTAGGAATTAAAAATAAGAATATAAATGGCATGGCTGATATGATTGTGCTCATAATAATAACTCTTATAAACTTAAAATAATAACTTTTTCTACTTTTAAAATAAAATCTAAACAATACATATACTGTTAATAAAAACAAAACAGAACTTAACAATATAATATAACTCGTCGATAAATCATTATATTTTAAATAAATAAAAATGGTTAAACAAACTAAAATAAACGCTATTATATTTATGTAGATTAATTTTGTTTTTGTTATTAACCTTATCTTCAAGTTTTTCGTAAACATGTCCATAAATTTTATAAAAAAGACAACTGAGTACGTTAAAGAAATAGCAACTACAATATACGCTATTGAATCTTTTCGTAACCCCGCCATAATACTAATGTAACTCATTCCTAAACAATGCAGAAAATAGATTAAATCTTTCGTTCCTGCATTCAAGTATGGAGCACGTATTAAAATATATGTAGCCACAAAAAAACACGTTAGATAAAACACAGTTGGTAAAAAAAGATGATAAACCAATTGCTTATCGTACGGATTATACTCTACTTTATATTCTTCTATTGTTCCCCCTTTCTTCATTGTAATTTTCTTTACCCTTTCAGTAGCACCATATAATGAAATATTAGAGTTATCATTAGGGAGAATCCCATCTATTTTTTCAATAATATCCCCGACTGCTAGATCTTGTTCTGCTGCCCAGCTATTTTTCACAATATTATTAATCACCAAATGATTTTCTTGATGCTCTATCTCAATCCCTACCCTAGGATATAACATAATTTCGATTGCAAAATAACTAAATAAACTAAGCGATAGTAACGTTACAATCAATTGATATTCATACTTAAATACTCGAATCACTTTTGTACAAAACTCCTTTTTAACTACAGCAATAACTCCATTTTCTACATTTTGTCATCATAAATTAAAGCATACACATTTCATTTAACGGTTATAAGCACAAAAAATATAGTTATCCTCTAATATAGAATAACTTTCACATTATCATTCACATTTGTTAGATAGAATTTATCATTCATTCAATAAATCTCTACTTTGTTAGTTGTAATACTAATATTATTTATCCTAATTTCAGACTCATTTATAAGTAAAATTCCTACTAGCTGAGAATTTTAATAAAAAATCACTTTCCATCATCACATGTACCAACTTTTTTAATGATATTTCATATTTAAAGTGATATAACTCGATACAACGCCTCACAGTTCACCTTCCTCCTTGTCCTAATATGTAATTTTAAAGAAAAACCTTAGTTAATACTAATGAAAGTTTATTCATATTTCATCAAAAATTGATTACGCTTTACCGAACATGAATTATTCGGATATATAATATAAAACGTACAGTTCCCCTTATTCCAAATATAAGCCTTTTTCTACAACAAAAAAGACACTCCTAAACTAGGAGCGTCTTCCACTATTACGCTTGTTGTTGCGCGCTATATAATTCTTCAAGTGGCTTCATGATAATTTTGTTAACGTCACCGATTACAACATTTAGGCGTTGCTCAGTTTCCATTAATTTTGTAATTTTAGCATCTTGTTGAATGCGAGCTACAACTTCTTGTGCTTGTTGGTTGTCTTCTTCAGTGATTTCTTGGCCTTGCATCATTTTTTGTTGTAGGCTAAGTTGCATTGTACGGAACTCATCGAATAAGTTCTTTGAAGCTGTGTCAGCTTGAACTGCTGCGTAGCTCTCTTTTAAAGTTTTGAAGTCTTCGTTTTCAGCGATTGCTTTTTGTAATTCATATGCAACATCATGAATGTTCTTTGTCATTTTATTTTTCCTCCTTTAGAAGGCTAGCGCTTTTCATACGCACTGCCTTTTCAGTGCATTTACATACGCACCTCTTCTTACCATATCAAACTATGCAAGAGATGTGAAGAAATTTCACTTTTATTTCTATGTACTCACCTTATTATCTAAGAAACAATAGTAACAATCCTTGTACGAGTCCGATCATTCCACCTAATAATGCTCCTAAATACGTAATCATTTTCAATTCGTTTTTCGTAATAGACAGAACTAAGTCTTCTAATCTTTCTGTTGAGAATGTAGACACTTCTTGCTGGACAATTTCCGCAAGGTGTAGATTATTTAGTATACTCTCTACGTTTTCTGTTCCCCACTTCAAGCCTTTCTTTACTGCACTTGGAACCACTTTTTCAATAATTGTTTCTCGAACCGGCTCACATACTTGCTGAACAGATTGATTTAAAAACTTACTCACTGTTTCCTCTACTTTAACTGCTGACAGCACGGAGCTTACAATCATTTCTTTCTCTACAAATGCTTCTAATTCTTTTACATCTCTTCCTTTTAACTTTTCCCACTCTTTTTGCAGTACGTCAGTTAAAAGCTGCTTTGTACCATCTTGACCTAAAAACTTAATAACTTCTGGCTGCACACGATCCACTACACTTACATTTCCTAAAAATATTCCGACTAAGTTAAGTAGCGTTCCGCGAGAAGCAAAGAAATCATCAATCATTTTTGAAAGACGTGCTTTCCCTTCTTCACTTTCAAAAAAGCTAATTCCTCGCTCTAAAATAAACGCCGAGACATTCGGAATCGCATTCTCTACTTTTTCATTTACAGAATGAGGTAAAGCCTGTTCCCATGTATATGTATAATACTCTGCTAAAAATGCATGAATTTTTTCTGTAATCACATGTTCGATTTTTCGAGTCGCTTCTTCTTCTACATGCGCTACATTCCATTTTTCTAACATATGTCGCAGTGATTGTTCATTCGTAATTACTTTATCCACTTCCACTTGCGCCCAGTGAATTAAACCTTTTTGAAACTCTTCATTTGTTAGCTTTTTTCCAATTCCTTCTGGTGTTAACAAATGTTCTACAACCATATTTCCTAATTGAACAGCAAGTTCATCACGACGCTTCGGAATTAACCCTGGTGTAAATGGAACTTGAAACTTTCCGATATAAATAGGACGATGAGGACGAAATAACATTTTTATCGCTAAATGATTCGTATATCCCCCAATAATTGCTCCGAGTCCTGTCGTCGTTAACATATTTAACCATATATTCATTACAATCAACCTTTCACTTCTCCAAAACTATAGCATATCATCATACGGACAAAAGTATAATGGTATAAAAACGTATTTGCAATATATAGCTTCGCCTATTATGCAAATAGTAGTAAAGGAGTGATTTCGTTGGTTCTCGGTCTTTTAGCTTCTAAATTTCATTACGAACAAACGTATTACACCGAAATCGCTAAACGCGCTCGGCTTTATCATAATGTCGTTGCCCAGTTTACGCCATTTTGTATTGATCCTAAAACAGACCTTATTTCTGGTCTTATTTACGATACAGATACAGGAAAATGGAAAGAGCAAACATTCCCTATTCCTTCTTATATATATGATCGTTATTCTTTTCACGAGGAAACAGACTTTGAAAAAGCAAAATCAATTATTCACTCTTTGCACAATCGTCCTTCCACTACCTTTTTAAATAACACACTTATCAATTTAAGTGAACTACATGATTTATTTCTCACTAATAAAAAACTGTCTCCTTATATACCAAAATTTGAAATTGCAACGATACAAAACATTTTCAAACTGTTGTTAAAAACTAAAGATATTATTATACGCCCCACTAATATACATTCTAAGGATAACTTATATCGAATTGCTTACAAAAATAAAACGTTTCATATCGATACAGTAAATGAAAAATACCATACTTCTATTACAATCAAACGGACAGACGAATTTATATCTTGGTGTAAATCTAACATACGTTCATCCCGTTACATAGCGCACACTATGCTACAACCACCAAATCAATTAACATATCCACTCCACATTCGAACCATTTTGCAAAAAAACAAAGAACAAACTTGGACTGTTATCGGTCAATTTATACAAAAAAGCTCATTTCCTAATCAACTTTTACCCTCAGCAACGGACGATGATTCATTGCATTCATTTTCAAAAATTAAATACGTACTATCTAGTACGGGTGTGCAACTATTGCACGACGCTTTACATGACATTATAAATGAAGTATTCCAAACACTAGATCAGTCTTATTCTTCGTTATTTGAACTAGAACTTTCCACAATTATGGATCAAAAAGGTGCAATCTGGCTTATGTATGTCAACACGATCCCTTCTTACGAACAATACATTCGTCATAGTGATTCATTAGCTGAAAAGATATTTCACGGACCACTTAAATTCAGTCGCTTTACACCATAATGAAAGGAGGTAAACCTATTTTGAAAGAACATATATATACATTAAACATTTCAGATGAACATCCAAATAGCATTACTTTACCTTACGTTTTTTCTATTACACCACCTATTACATCCCTCTCCTTCGGTATACGTCACCTTGCAAGTGAAGAGGTGAAAATTCATTATTCCTTTACTCGCGAAATTATTATCGGAAAACATATTGCCGAAAAACTTTTACTACCTCAATCCACTACTATTCATGCATTCACACAAAACCAAACAATTATTTTCGGACCATTAATCGGCATTTTTACAACTGGCTTTAACGATGATTCTTCTAACCCTTTAGGAAATCGTTCAATTGCTCTCAGTGAGTTGTTAACACCACCATTCTCATTACGACCGTTCGTATTCGTCTTTGGCGTTCAACATATAAACTGGGAAGAAGAAACGATTGAAGGATATTTCTTTCAAGAGAAACAATGGATAAAGAAAAAGGTCCCTTTACCAAATGTCATTTACGATCGATTACCGAATCGACAAGCGGAAAATTATAAACCAATCGTCAGAGCAAAAAGAAAGTTAGAACAAGACTACTCCATTCCATGGTTTAACCCAGGTTTTTTCAACAAATGGGAAGTTCATCAACTTCTTATGAAAGACGAATCAATTAGACCCTTATTACCAAACACAGAAGCATTTCAGCATTTTGAACAAGTAGAACGGTTTCTTGGCACGTATAAATCTGTGTACATGAAACCAATACACGGGAGCTTTGGTAGAAATATTCATCAAATATTTTATTCTCAAACAGAGAATTGCTACTACTGTCGTTATCGCGAAAATGAAGAAAATAAACTAAGAAAGTATCAATCATTAGAAACTCTTCTAAACCACGTATTAAAAGGACATGATTTAAAAAAGTTTATCGTACAGCAAGGTATTTCGTTACTTCGCTTCGATGGGCAACCTGTTGATTTCCGCATTCATACAAATAAAAATCATTTCGGTAATTGGATAGTTAGTGCAATCGTCGCCAAAATTGCCGGCAAAGGCAGTTTAACAACGCACGTAAATAGCGGCGGTGATACAAAATTGCTACAAGAGCTTTTTCCAGATTCAACGAAACAAGTTCAAATTGAAAATAAATTAAAACATACTGCCTTACAAATAAGTTACGCGCTCGATGAACAAGTAACCGGAAATATTGGAGAAATCGGTTTTGATATCGGTTTAGACACAAAGGAAAATCCGTGGCTCTTTGAAGCCAACTCTAAACCTGGGCGAACTGTATTCCAAGATAAAAAATTAAAAGAGCAAAGTGAACTGACGCGCCAGTTATTTTACGAATATGCCGTCTACTTAACTGAACATTCTTTACGTGATACAAAAGAAAAAATGTCTCAAATAAAATCAGGGGCTTCATCAAACACCGAACATATCCCTTCTCCTATGATTCACTCACAAATACAAAAACAAAAACTTCCACCTAGATAATAAGGTGGAAGTTTTCTATTTACACAAGTTTCACTACAACCTCAGTTTCCACGTTACATACTCCGCAATAAAAAACATGATTGCAATATTCATTTGAATTATTATGCGTTAAACCATCTACTGCACTTAATAATTCTTGATCCATATAGGCACTATAATCGTCTATGTAATCTACAGACTTCCCATAATCTTGGAGTATACTTTGGCAATTTTGACAAGAATATGTTTGTGATTCTAATGCGTTGCAAAGCGGGCAAATCCCCATCATGATTCCTCCATACGTTATCGTTTAAAGCCTCTCTTTTTTAGATTGAAGAGAGCACCTACCCATGCATAGGAGCGGTCACTCACTCCACCCCTACTTAAAAATAGAACTATGAAGTTGCTACCGATTTCATTTCAATAAATCATAAATAAGAAGCTAATGATTAGCCTACAAGTAGCAGGCTACAATGAGAAAATTATATTTAATATCCTCCTTAGTTTGGCCTGTTTTCTTAAAAATACAACGATTACTCTTATTTCATAATTTACGAAATCAATACGTTTTTTTTGACAAAATTTACAAATTATTATTTTGTATATCTTTCTAGGTAACATCCATACTATGAGTACAAACTTAATTACCGATGGATTAGCGCCAACCGGGGCGATAATCTGGTTCAACTCCAGCTAGTCCAACCAAAAAAAATTTTTATAACTCTAAGGAGGATATATTCCTATGGCAAACCAAAATTCTTCAAATCAATTAGTAGTACCAGGTGCAACAGCTGCAATCGATCAAATGAAGTACGAAATCGCTCAAGAATTTGGTGTACAATTAGGAGCAGATTCTACGGCTCGCGCTAACGGTTCAGTTGGTGGAGAAATTACAAAACGTCTAGTTGCAATGGCTGAACAAAGCCTTGGCGGATTCCAAAAATAAATATATATGGCAAAAAGGTCTCAGGGCATATACCCTGAGACCTTTCTTAATTTACTGCAACATTTGTAAAAACTTTTTCGTGCGTTCTTCTTTTGGATTTGTAAATACATCTTCTGGTGTACCTTGTTCGACAACGACACCACCATCCATGAAAATAACACGGTTGGCAATTTGATGTGCAAAACGCATTTCGTGCGTTACAATAACCATCGTCATGCCTTCTTTAGCAAGTTCTTTCATGACTTTTAAAACCTCTTGAACAAGTTCAGGATCAAGCGCTGAAGTCGGCTCATCAAATAGTAACACTTCTGGCTCCATCGCAAGCGCACGCGCAATTCCAACGCGCTGTTGTTGTCCACCTGATAATTGGAATGGATATAAATCCACTTTATCTGCTAAACCAACTTTTTCAAGGAAATAGTTTGCTTTTTTCTTTGCTTCTTCTTTCCCTACTTTTTTCACTGTAATGAGCCCTTCCATTACATTCTGAAGTGCTGTTAAATGAGGGAATAAGTTATGGTGCTGGAAGACCATACCTGTTTGTGTACGAAGATTTACAATATCTTTCTTCGATACTTTTTGAGCGAAATTAAGCTCTTTATTACCGATGCTAATATTACCAGCATCCGGTGTTTCTAGTACGTTGAGACAACGCAAGAATGTCGTTTTACCAGATCCAGACGGCCCAATAATAACAACAACCTCGCCCTTCTCAACTGTTAAATCTATATGCTTTAGTACGGTATTATCTCCGAAACTTTTTTGTAAATGTTGAATTGAAATCATAAAAACAAAAACTCCTTTTGTAAAAGGATTATTTTAACGTATAGCGTTCTGAACGCTTTTCTAACATCTGTTGTACGATTGATAATAAGAAACAAATAACCCAATAAATAAGACCTGCTTCAAAATAAACAATTAAAAATTCGTAGTTCATCGCCGCAATTTCCTGCGCTTTTCGGAACATTTCTGTTACTAAAATTAACGATGCTAATGAAGTATCCTTCACTAAGCTAATAAATGTATTTGAAAGCGGCGGGATTGATACACGCGTCGCTTGTGGTAAAATAACACGTTTTAACGCTTGCGGGTATGTCATCCCAATTGTGTAAGCTGCTTCCCACTGCCCTTTCGGAATGGAAAGGATAGAAGCACGAATAATTTCCGATGCATATGCACCGACATTTAATGAAAATCCAACAACTGCTGCTGTATATGGCTCAACTTCAATATTAAGAGTTGGAAGTCCATAGAAAATAATAAATAATTGTACAAGAAGTGGCGTTCCGCGAATGATAGATACATAGATACGAGCAATCCATTGTAAAATACGACTACCAGAAATACGTGCGAGCGCTGTTAACGTTGCCAGTATAATCCCGATAATAAATGTAATAAGCGTTAATGGAATTGTTGTAAAAACAGCTTCCTTCAGCATAGGCATGAAGGAAGACTGCATAATATCTGTCCAAGTAGACAATCGATCTGAAACCAATGCACTACTTAGATACATTTTCACCGAACCATTTTTTCGTTATTTTGTCATACGTACCGTCTTTTTTCATATCTTCTAACGCTTTATCTACTTCTTGTACAAGCTTATCGCTACCTTTACGGAATAAGAATCCACTTTGTGAAGCTTCTTTTTCTGTATCTACAATTTTAATTTTTGCATCTTTTTTCGTTTCTAAATAATTTAATACTGATAACTTATCATTAATTGTAAAATCAACGCGGCCTGAAGCTAATAATTCTGCCGCTTGGCTAAATCCTTCTACACCAATAATTTCCGCACCATTTTTCTTAGCGATATCTGCATAGTTACTCGTTAAAGATTGTGCTCCTTTTAACCCTTTTACATCAGCAAATGTAGCAGGCTTATCTTTATCTTTTGCAATAACTAATGCCGCTGAAGAGGAAACGTATGGCTTAGAGAAATCATATTTCTTTTGACGATCTTCACGAATACCAACTTCGTTCGCAACCATATCGAAACGTTTTGCATCTAGGCCAGCAAGTAAGCTATCCCATTGTGTTTCTTTAAATACAGGCTTTACACCTAAACGTTTTGCAACTTCTTCCGATAGTTCAACGTCAAATCCAGTTAATTTATTGCTTGAATCGTGGAACGTAAATGGTGGATATGTACCTTCTGTACCAATTACAAGTTCACCGCTTTGTTTAATCTTTTGTAACGCATCTTGACTAGCTGTATCTTTTTTCTCTTCTTTACCGCAGCCGGCTACAATCCCGATCGCTAATGTAGTTACTGCAAGCACTGAAAATAATTTCTTCATGATTGTAATCCTCCAAGTATTCTGATAGGAATTTAAAAACTATATTGATTGTATGCAATCTTGAACAATTTTTCAATGAAAATGTTCTTATTTAGTTTATCCTTTTTCTTCATAATCAAACAAAAGGGAAAAATAACGCTACATACAAAAAATAAGTAACATTTTTTAATATAGCATTTATAAAGAAAAAGGTAAAACAATACTTCTTATTTAACTGTCGTAATTCGCTAAAGAGTCGACATGTTCATCAATAAAAAAGAACTTGTGAAAATCACAAGTTCTCCTCCATACCTATTAAGCACTCTGATTGCCTTCCATTTGCGTTTTATACATATCATAATAACGCCCACGCTTTTTCATTAGTTCATCATGAGACCCTTTTTCCAAAATCGTTCCTCTATCGAGCACAATAATTTGATCTGCGCTTTTAATCGTTGAAAGACGGTGAGCAATAATAAATGTCGTTCTTCCTTTTTTCACAACTTCTAGTGCTTGTTGAATCATCGCCTCTGTTTCTGTATCAATACTAGACGTTGCTTCATCTAAAATTAAGATAGCTGGATCAAAAGCAAGCGCCCTAGCAAATGAAATAAGCTGACGTTCTCCAGTGGAAAGCGTACTTCCCTTTTCTGTAATTTCTTCATTTATATTGTTTGCAAATCTTTCAGCACCAACATCATGCAATGCTTTTATGATACGCTCTTTTGAAATTTTTTCGTTCTCTAAGCTTACATTGGAAGCGACCGTCCCGCTAAATAAAAACGGGTCTTGCAATACGATTCCCATATGCTCACGAGTTGCTTGTTTCGGCATTTCTCTTACATCGTGACCATCAATCGTAAGCCTTCCTTTTTCAAACTCATAAAATTGAAAGAGTACATTCATGATAGAACTTTTTCCTGATCCAGTATGACCGACAAGTGCCACTGTCTCGCCTTGTTTCGCTTCAAAAGAAATATTTTTTAACACCTCATCTTTTCCATTATAAGAAAATGATACATTATCAAATTTTACATTTCCTTTTAAACGAGGCATACGTTCTTCTTCTACCGCTTCCCCTTTTTCCTCTAACAATTCAAAGACACGTTCTGATGCAACGCGCGCTTGCTCTAAGTTGGCAAGCTGGTTCACCATATTCGTAATTGGCGAGAATAATCGTGTTAAATAATCGACGAACGCATACAGTACCCCAAGTGAAATAATACCTGTAGCACTTAATGACGCACCTCCGAAATACCAAATCACTCCTGTGAAAGCGATATTTCTTAATACGGCTACTAAGTTATGCGAAGTTGCTGCATTTAAATTTAAAATTTTATTTTGATACTTAAAATAATCGCCATTTAATTCTTCAAATTCTTTTTTCGTTTCACGCTCTTGACGGAACGCTTGAATAATTGGCATCCCTTGAATGGATTCATTCACTGTTCCGTTAATATCAGATAAACGAGAGCGCATTTTATGATTGTATACAGACGCGTATTTTCTATAAAGAATCGCCCAAACAATTAAAATTGGGATAATTAATAAACATAGTGAAGCGAGCTTCACATCTAGTAAAAATAGTGCAGCAAATATCCCAATAATATAGATGATACTAGAAACGAATGTTGCAAGTACCGTTACATATAAATCACGAATGGCCTCTGTATCATTCGTCACGCGCGAAACAATTTTCCCCGCCGGTAAATGATCAAAGTACCGAATCGGCAACGTTTGAATATGAGAAAAAACATCTTCCCTCATAATTTGAATAATTTTGTTCGCTGCCTTCTGCAAAAAGAACTGCTTTCCGTATGCAAATAATGATACAACTACTAATAAAGCGAAATAGCCACCACCAAGTAATAATAGACGGTTTATTTCTGGTTTATAAAACGCAAACACTTCTTCTTTCGTTAATGCCTTCGCTTTATACACTTGCACCGCCTTACCATTTTGAACGGTAATCATATCCCCTTTTACAGTACGTGATCCTTCAATATTCACTTTATTCGGTACAAAGTAATATTGAAAACCGACTTGCATTACGCGTACTTCTTTACCTTTTGTCTCGCCTTGTTCAAAGCGATCACTTCGCTTATAAAACGCGCCATTATATGAAACAGCTTCTTCACTCTTTTCTGTTTCATACCAAGATTTCTCTATCCCGACGATATGATCATCAATCATCGTTTTAGCGACGAAAGGACCAGCAAGCTCTGCAATGACGAAAATAAATAACATCGCCATCGCTGCAAAAATCGTCCCTTTCACTTTCATCGCGTATTGAAACAATCGTTTTGAAACGCTCATATTTTCACCCCACTATCCGCACTTTCACTTTCACCTTGTTGTCTTTCAAACTGTTCAGCATACCAGCCTCCGCTCTGGATAAGCTGAGCATGCGTACCTTCTTCCATAACTGCGCCTTCATCCATAACGAGAATCCAATCCGCATGTTGCACTGCAGATAAACGATGCGTCGTAATAATCGTCGTCTTTCCGCTTCTTTCCGTTCTTATATTTTCAATGATCGCTGCTTCCGTACGAGCATCTACAGCTGATAAAGAATCATCCAAAATTAAAATTTCTGGATTTTGAATAACAGCTCGCGCAATTGAAATCCTTTGCTTTTGTCCACCTGATAAAGAAACACCTTTCTCTCCAACGAGCGTTTCTAACCCTTCTGGTAAAAACTCTAAATCCTTTGTAAACGCCGCGATTTCAATCGCTTTCTCGAGTTCTTCTTCAGTCGCTTCTCGGTTTCCGAATAAAATATTTTCCCTCGCTGTTTTTGAGAACAAAATATGTTCCTGAGGTACATACCCAATCCATCCGAGTACATTTTCATTCGCTATGTTATCTAACGTCACATCAGAGACTGCAATATCTCCATCTCCAAGCGGATATTGACGAAGAAGTTGACGTACAAGCGTCGTTTTCCCACTTCCTGTTTTTCCGACAACCCCAAGCGTTTCTCCTTGCTTTAATGTGAAAGAAACCTTTTTTAAATTTTCTTCAGTTGATGAAGGATATGAGAAAGACACATCATCAAACTGAATATAATCCGGCTCTTGCACAAGCTTTGGATGTTTCGGATTCTTTACATCTGGCTCATACGCTAACGTTTCATTCACACGGTCAAGCGAAGCATTTCCTCTTTGCATAACATTAATTAATTCACCAATTGCAAACATCGGCCAAATCATCATCCCTAAATACACGTTAAAAGAAACGAGTTCACCAAGCGTCACCTTTGACTGAAACACAAGGTATGCACCGTACACTAAACCGATTAAATAACTAAGACCGACAAGCATTTTCACAGTTGGTTGGAATAATGCATCAATTCTCGCTACCTTCATATTTTTTTCGTAGACGTCATCTCCTAAATGATGAAATCTTTCCTCGTCTGCATTCTCTTGTACGTATGCACGAATAACGCGCACACCAGCGATTGATTCAAGCACTTTATCATTCATATCACCGAACGCATCTTGCGCAACTGTAAATCTTTCATGCAATTTCTTTCCATATATATTCATCGCATACGCCATAATTGGAAGTGGTATAAGCGCTGCAAATGTAAGCTCCCAACTAATTGTAAAACCCATCATACAAACGATCGTAAGCATATATAAACTAGAATCCACGAGCGTTAATATACCAAAACCAGCTGTCATAGCGATTGCTTTTAAATCATTCGTTGCTCTCGCCATTAAATCGCCAGTACGATTTTTTTGATAAAAAGTCGGCGTCATCTTAAGTAAATGCCCCATAAATTTAGAGCGCATCGTTTTCTCCAGTACAAATGCACCGCCAAACAATTGATGTTGCCATACGAAAGTGAGGCCATATCCAACGATCGTAACCCCTATTAAAATGAGAATAGATTGCATAATTGCTTCGTTCGATAACGTTCCTGTTTTTATGTTATCTATCGTAACCCCTAACACTTTCGGGGGAATAACTTCAACTATATTCACAATTAAAAGAGCTCCAATGGCAATACTATATCTCTTCCAGTGCTCTTTAAAAAACCATTTTAACTTTAGTAATACTGATAACAATGTAACCTCTCCCTTCTCGTTCTCGTTTACTTCTCATTTCTTTATCCGCTATCCAAATCCATCACATTTACATTTCGTAACCCATACAATCTCATCACATTTTTCCACCTTCCAAAATTTTATATAGTAACATGGAAAATAAACAAAAAAAAGCATACCGCCGCTTGACGATATGCACAGGAATGCATAAAAAGCGTACGTTACGATATACGCAACGTACGCTTTTTATAAGACAAAGATGCCCTATATATCCGCACGGGTTGCGTAATGATATAAATGTTTTCTGCCATTTAACAGAGCTAAGCTCATTACATTTACGATTACAATCATTACGCACACCCCCTTCATTTATTTTCCATTTATAATCTTACAACTTTATTGAGTATTCTGTCAATTGTTTTTTTACACATAAAGTAAAATGCACGAAAATGCAAATGGTTCATGACATAATAAACCAGTTTGAAATAAAAGAATGTTCTGTAAGAAAGGGCATACAAAATAAAAAAAGAATAAGAAATCGTTTTCACAAACATTTCATTTGAAAAATGTTATCAAACCCCCTACAATCACCTTATACTCACTCTTACAAGTTGCTATTTTAGGAGGACTAATCATGACAACTAGCAATACGTACAAATTTTATTTAGACGGAGAATGGAGAGAAAGCTCTTCAGGAGAAACAATCGAAATTCCATCTCCATACTTACACGAAGTAATTGGACAAGTACAAGCAATTACTCGCGGAGAAGTAGATGAAGCAATTGCATCTGCAAAAGAAGCTCAAAAATCATGGGCTGAAGCTTCCCTACAAGATCGCGCAAAATACTTATATAAATGGGCTGATGAGCTCGTAAATATGCAGGATGAAATTGCCGATATCATTATGAAAGAAGTCGGTAAAGGCTATAAAGATGCGAAGAAAGAAGTTGTTCGTACAGCTGACTTCATTCGTTACACGATCGAAGAAGCTTTACATATGCACGGAGAAAGCATGATGGGCGATAGCTTCCCTGGCGGAACGAAATCGAAACTTGCGATCATCCAACGCGCACCACTTGGTGTTGTATTAGCAATCGCACCATTTAACTACCCAGTAAACTTATCTGCTGCAAAACTTGCACCAGCATTAATTATGGGTAACGCTGTTATTTTCAAACCAGCAACTCAAGGTGCAATTAGTGGTATTAAAATGGTTGAAGCACTTCACAAAGCCGGCCTTCCAAAAGGTCTTGTAAACGTAGCTACAGGACGCGGTTCTGTAATTGGTGACTACTTAGTAGAACACGAAGGCGTCAATATGGTATCGTTCACAGGTGGTACAAACACAGGTAAACATTTAGCGAAAAAAGCTTCAATGATTCCACTTGTATTAGAACTTGGTGGTAAAGATCCTGGTATCGTTCGTGAAGATGCTGACTTACAAGATGCTGCAAACCATATCGTAAGCGGTGCATTCTCTTACTCTGGTCAACGTTGTACAGCTATTAAACGTGTACTTGTACACGAAAACGTAGCGGACGAGCTTGTTAGCTTATTAAAAGCGCAAGTAGCTGAACTATCAGTTGGATCTCCAGAACAAGACAGCACAATCGTTCCATTAATCGACGACAAGTCTGCTGACTTCGTTCAAGGCTTAGTTGACGATGCTGTTGAAAAAGGTGCTACAATCGTTATCGGTAACAAACGTGAGCGTAACTTAATTTACCCAACATTAATCGACCACGTAACAGAAGAAATGAAAGTTGCTTGGGAAGAGCCATTTGGCCCAATCCTTCCAATCATCCGTGTTTCTTCAGACGAGCAAGCAATTGAAATTGCTAACAAATCAGAGTTCGGCTTACAAGCAAGTGTCTTTACAAAAGACATTAACAAAGCATTTGCAATTGCTAACAAAATCGAAACTGGTTCTGTTCAAATTAACGGACGTACAGAGCGCGGCCCTGATCACTTCCCATTCATCGGTGTAAAAGGTTCAGGTATGGGCGCACAAGGTATTCGTAAGAGCCTTGAGTCTATGACACGTGAAAAAGTAACTGTATTAAACTTAGTTTAATCTTATAAAAAGAAGCTGATTTATTTTTAAATCAGCTTCTTTTCTATATAAATACTTCCGAAAAACGGAGTATTTCATTCTACTTCCGATTTGGTTTTCCAAATCGAACTAAAACATGCCATAATAATTTCAATTCCTGAAGCACTTCTTCATAAGTGCCACGATCACTCCAAGATAATGGATTGCGTTTCAAATCCACTACAGCAGAGCCAATTATATTTGCATCGATACAATGATTCCTTGCAATGCGTCTTGCTAAAGATGGCATTTTTGAACCTCTAAAATCCATCGGAACTTCGTCTACCATAAGTACAAAACCGATGTGCCAATACAAATCAATAGCATACTTCAGGCAAATTTCTTCTAAAACTCTTCCTACATCCGTACCCTTAAATGAAGGATCTGCAACAAGCACCTCTACGTCTTCTTTAAGAGAAATCTCTCCATGAATCTGCGCTTCAATATAATGATTAAGATTACGGGCTGGCTCTTTGCTTACTAAATCTATAAACGGCCTTTTCAGATTAGCCAGTAAATGATTAATTAATATTGTTGGAGTCAAATTTCCTTCACCAATTGCAAAATCTCTTACAAATGTCTCTTCCAAAAGAGCAGCTAAAATCATATCAAACTCCTCATAAGTCCCCTTTTCTTTCGGATCTTGATGCGAATCTAAATACGTATATGTAGAGCGCGAAGAAACTTTTGGAGATAAAAGAAAATAACATGAACCAAAACGCGGAGCCGGCCCATCTGGATGTAACATTAAATTTAGCGCTCCGTATTTTGGCCGTTGCTCATTCGTTACGCCTTCTAATTGATATGCCCCTCCAAATATTCTCTTTTCCCAAAGGTCACGTTCACCACCAGGGTAAGCAGATACGCTTCCATTAGATAGTAATGTTTCAAATTGACTTTTATATACTCCTTGCTCAAACAATGCTTCAGCAACACTTTTCATACTCGAATCAAGTCTGTCTGGATGAAAGTGTAAAGCAATCCTTGCATGAGATTTTAAATTAGCGACAGCCTCTTCAAATATTTCATCTGTAATATTAGACATTTTAAGTATATGATTAATCGTTGCTTTAGCCTCACGTTTTTCGTTCTCTGCATATTTTGAAATATACTCTAAAGCAAATAATTGAGATCTTGATAATTCCATAATCCAATCTCCCCTTTAATTGAAATGACCTTAATCTTTTCAATTAAAAGTGCATTTTTTCCTTCTTATGCAACTAACCTAATTTATTGAACAAAAAGTACTTTAATACAGTCTAATTACAGATACGAGCATTCTTTACGGGTAAATCCACACATTCTACAGAAATTTGATACCCTAGCCATCGCTCAGCAATATGTTCAAATGATAAAACAGATCCCGTTGTAAAAAAGCGATGCTTCGGATTCAGATTGTCAGACAAAATTCCTTTGTGCTGTAAAATGGTACTTAACTCTATTGCTGTTTCTTCTGCAGAACTAATAATCGTTACATCTTCTCCTAGTTCCTTTTTTATATAGGACTCTAGAAGTGGATAATGCGTACACCCAAGAATTAACGTATCTATATCTTCTTTCGTTAATGGAAGTAACGCTTGTTTCACTTGCTGCGTGACATATGCTATATCTTCTAATCGATTTTCTACAACTGTAGCTAAAGTCGGACACGCATGACTATGCACTTCCAAATATGTATCAAGCTCGTGTAATGCTTTTTCGTACATATTAGATTTTATCGTACCTACAGTTCCAATTACTCCGATTTTCTCTTTCTTTGTTACTTTAATTGCCGCTCTTGCTCCTGGATGTATAACGCCAATAACTGGAATGGAAAGTGCTTCTTGCAGCGCAGTCAATGCAGCAGCTGCAGCAGTATTACATGCTACGACTAGCGCTTTTAATGGAAACTGTTTGAGGAACTCAACCATTTCAAATACGAAAGATTGCACCTCCTCTACACTTCTTGGCCCATACGGGCAACGCTTATTATCACCAATATAATAAATGCTCTCTTTAGGCAATTGTCTTATAATTTCGCTCGCAACTGTTAATCCCCCAACTCCCGAATCTAACACACCTATTACTGAATGTTTATGACAAACAGACATTTATTTCATCCCCTTTTCAATCATCTAGCGCCAATAACATGTATTATATTACGGAAATTCAAATATCACATAACAATCCCTCTTACTTTTAATCACAAACTCTTCTCTATAATCTGATTATTACTATATCCATTGACGTATAAAAATACATTTGTTACTCTTAAAGACGTTAATTTAATATTTAAATCCTCATTCGTATCTCGGTGAGGTAGAGGTTGCAATCATTAAGAGTATCATTTCAGGAGATGTAGTGGCATTGATGAAGGAATGAGAAAGGAATGGTTGCCGAAGTAAGTCGTGTCCACCATGCACGCTTGCTGGGTCTGCATTTAATAAGTGCAGAACTGTCACAAACGTTTCGTTTGTGGAGAGCTATCGAGAGGTATGTCGTGGGTTTCTTATAAGATAGAAAGCATGTAGCGGCAGATTACGTGCTTTTTTTGTTTTGTTTGGGACTTCTCTTCTCTACTAAGAAGACATACATATCTCCTCGCTTGACTTGGTTATACTAACTTTGGAGGTATTTTCTATGCAACAAAAAAAATGGGGCTTTTGGGTACTAACAGCTTTCGTTGTCGGTAACATGGTTGGCGCTGGTATTTTCATGGTGCCAAGTACGTTGGCACAAACAGCAAGCCCACTCGGTGTCACTTTAGCTTGGTTAACAACAGGGTTTGGTGTTTTAATGCTAGCTCTTGTTTTCGGTAATTTAGCAATTCGTCGTCCTGATTTAACGACAGGACCACAAAGTCATGCATATGCTTTATTCTCAACACCAAAAAAGAAAAAAATGGCTGGATTCAGTATGGTATGGGGATATTGGGTTGCAAACTGGGCAAGTAACGTTGCCATCATTACATCATTTGCGGGATATTTATCACTCTTCTTCCCAATTATGAAAGATACGCGACTACTATTTTCAATCGGTTCTTTTAACATAGAAGTCGGAAAACTAATTACATTTACGATTTGTTCCATCTTACTTTGGGGAACTCATATTATATTAACAAATGGTGTAAGCGGAGCTGGAAAACTAAACTTCTTAGCAACAACAACGAAAGTAACTGGATTCCTTTTATTCATCGTCGTTACGTTATTTGCATTCGAAGCTTCTAAGTTTGGACAATGGTACACGCCGATGATTGATAAATCAGGTGTATCACATGGTCTTCTTTCACAAGTAAATTTAGCTGCTCTTACAACGCTTTGGGCGTTTATCGGAATTGAATCAGCCGTTCTTTTATCAAACCGTGCTGTTTCTCCAAAAACGGTAAAACGTGCAACAGTTGCGGGATTACTTATTACAGTTGCGATTTACTTAGGAATTACAATTTTAACAATGGGTGTACTTCACGTTGATAAATTACAAACTTCTGAACGTCCATTAGCAGATGCACTAAACGCTGCAATGGGTCATGGCGGCGGGAAACTGATGGCATTACTTGCTCTTACTTCCCTGTTCGGTTCTATCTTAGGCTGGATTTTATTAAGCTCAGAAGTACCTTATCAAGCAGCAAAAGAAGGTTTCTTCCCTTCCTTCTTCACGAAAACAAATAAAAAAGGAAGTCCAATTTACTCATTACGATTAACAAACATTATGTCGCAAGTATTCCTATTCTCAACATTATCAGGAACCATTGCGGAAGCTTATACATTCGTTATTACCGTATCGACACTGGCCTACCTCATTCCATATCTCGTTTCACCAATCTTCCAGTTAAAACTAGTCGCAACTGGTGAAACATATAAAAATGAAATGCGGGCAAGAATTACAGATGGCATAGTCGCAGTTATCGCACTTTGCTACGCACTATGGGTTATTAAAACCGGCGCATCCGATATAAAAACGTTCCTTCTCGGAATTGGTTTATTCGTAATCGGATTTGCTTTCTATCCATTAATGAATCGTGATCAGAAAAAAAATAACGAAAAGAAAAACGGGCAAGTTGCATAACGCAATTTGCTCGTTTTTTCTTTTGTAAAACATATATAATAGAACAAAGAGGTGAAAAACATGTCAATCGAATCGCTATGGAGCAGTCGCTTCCAACAACATATTCAAAATATCATTACATACTTTGCACGTATGATTAACGGTTTACTATATAGCTTTATCTTTATTTCATGCGTTGGTGCATATTATTATGCTCAGTTTCTAAAAGCATCTCCTTCTAAAGGAATATCTTTAATAATTATAACGATTGTACTTACATTCATTATAACGAGATGCCCTATCCGTACATTTATTCAAAAACCTGATGCTGTCTATTTACTAGCACTAGAAGAGAAATTAACATCTTATTTCAAAAAATCTCTTCTATACAATTACATCATTCAGCTTTTCCCATTGTTATTTACGTTCCTTATTCTCGTTCCACTTGCTATGCAATCATTGCAATTAACGGTTCCTTTTTTATGTACAATCTTTATCATGTTAATGATTACGAAAGCCTGGAACATGTACATACATTGGATGTGGCGTGATAGTCACGAAAAAAACATATGGCTAATCATTCGTATTACTTGTAACGCCCTAATCATTTTCATGCTGTTTTATTCCGCAAATGTTCTCATATTGGGCGGACTACTCTTACTACTTGCTTTCCTACTTCTATATACGAAAAAACAGCCTACAAAACGAATACCGTGGGATTACATAATCGAGCAAGAAGAAAAAATGAACGTTCGTTTTTATCAATTTGCTAGCATTTTTACAGATGTTCCGCAACTGAATAAACAAGTAAATAAAAGAAAATGGCTTACAAATTGGATTGAACCTTTATTACATAAAAAACGAGCAACTTTCTTCTACTTACATACACTAGCATTTTTACGTGGAAATGATTATTTCGGTATATATATTCGCTTAGGATTGATCGGTGCTTTCGCCTTATATTTCATACCAAATATATACGTAAAAGGCGCTATCACTTACATCGTTCTATATATGATCTCTATGCAGCTTCGTTCACTATGGAAATATTTTTCGGGAAATATTATTGTAGCATTATATCCAATCCATACTGAAGAAAGGATGAAGCAGTTTCTTAGCTTAATCTTTATATTGCTAAGTATTCAACTCATTGTATTTTCAATTGTTATACTCATTGCTACAGGTCAATTTTTACATAGCCTTATCATTATGATTGTCGGGTTACTCTGGATCAAATTTATTATTGTACCAAAAACGAAGCAAAGAATTTCCGCATTTTAACGAAAAGAATTATCTTAAAAGCCAAGGAGAAAATAAATTATCTCCTTGGCTTTTTTATTTTTTAATGTTAAACCTATCGTTCATACTTAATTACAAACTTTAGGTATGTTACTCCTGTTTTTCTTAAGCATAGAGTGCTATACAAACTCCCTTTCTTCCCCTTGATGTTTTAGGGTTTAATTATGATTTTTACATACAAAAATCATAATACATGTTTACGTCCTAATAAAAAGGGTATCTATTAAATTAACAGCGTAAAGGAGGGGCCTATATTGTGAATAAAAAAATGGAGCAATTGAAGCACCATGTTACCGACAATCAACGCAAACATGCTTTAACAACAAACCAAGGAGTAAAAATAGCTGAAGATGAATTTTCTTTAAAGATGGGCTTAAGAGGCCCAACCTTAATAGAAGATTTCCACTTTCGCGAGAAAATGACCCACTTTGATCATGAACGAATTCCTGAAAGGATTGTTCATGCACGCGGAGTTGGCGCTCATGGTTATTTTCAGCTTTATGAATCGTTAGAAGCATATACGAAAGCAGATTTTCTTACTAATCCTTCAAAGAAAACACCTGTATTTGTACGGTTCTCAACCGTTCAAGGTTCTAAAGGATCCAATGACACAGTAAGAGATGTACGCGGATTCGCCACAAAATTTTATACAGATGAAGGAAACTATGATTTAGTGGGTAATAATATGCCAGTATTCTTTATCCAAGATGCCATTAAATTTCCTGATTTTGTCCATGCAGTTAAACCAGAACCACATAATAATATTCCTCAAGGAGCTAGCGCTCATGATACCTTTTGGGACTTTGTTGCGCATAATCCTGAGTCCACTCATATGGTCATGTGGCAAATGAGCGACCGAACTATTCCACGTAGTTTACGAATGATGGAAGGTTTTGGAGTTCACACATTTCGACTCATTAACGCAGAAGGAAAAGCCCATTTCGTAAAATTTCACTGGAAACCTACCCTCGGGGTTCATTCATTAGTATGGGATGAAGCTCAAAAGATTGCTGGGAAAAATCCTGATTTTCATCGTCAAGATTTATACGAAGCAATTGAAAAAGGGGATTATCCTGAATGGGAGCTTGGATTACAGTTAATTCCAGAAGAAGATGAACATAAATTTGATTTTGATATTTTAGATCCAACGAAATTATGGCCAGAAGAAGAAGTTCCCGTAAAATTAGTTGGTAAAATGACATTGAACAAAAATGTTGATAACTTCTTTGCTGAAACAGAGCAGGTAGCTTTTCACCCTGGTCATGTCGTACCAGGTATTGATTTTTCAAATGACCCTCTTCTGCAAGGAAGATTATTCTCCTATACAGATACACAATTATCTCGTTTAGGGGGCCCTAATTTCCATCAAATCCCTATCAATCAGCCCGTATGTCCTTTTCATAATAATCAACGTGATGGTATGCATCAAATGCAGATTCATCGCGGTCAAACAAGCTATCATCCTAATGGATTAAATAACAATCAACCTGCAACCGTCCAAGCCGAACAAGGAGGATATGAACATTATCAAGAAAAGATTGATGGGCATAAAATTAGAGGTCGCAGTAAAAGCTTTCTTAACTTTTATTCTCAGGCTAAACTTTTCTACAATAGTATGAGCCCTATTGAAAAGCAGCACATAAAAGAAGCTTTTTGCTTTGAAGTTGGGAAGTGTAAATCAGACATGGTGAAGGCAAATGTAATTGCTCTCCTAAACCACGTCGATCGTCAATTAGCACAAGAAGTCGCTAACATTATTGGATCTCCTTTACCTAAGGAAAATCACGAAGTAAATTCAGATGCAAAATCACCTGCACTAAGTATGTCTAACACTATTTTTAAAGCTGACTCCAAAAATGTTGCAATTCTATTAAATGGTGACCCAAGTGTCTCCCTTCTGTCCGAATGGATTCAAGCTTTTGCACAGCATCGTATTAACTATAGCATCATAGATAATAAAATTTATCAGTTCAATGATTCCATTAAAGTAACTGATACTTATACAACAACAGACTCCTCCCTTTTTGATGCAGTATTAGTGTTTAGTAGTGAGTCTGTCATTCAACCCCCTGTTTTAGAATTTGCAGAAACTACTTTTAAACATTTTAAACCGATAGCTCATGTCCTTAGTAATCCTCATGCTTTGGACCATAGTAAGATTAAACTGGATGAAGCAGGAGTTTACAACTTAACAAATACTTCAATTGAATCATTTATAGAAGGCATTGCCCAAGGAAGATTCTGGAGCCGATAATATAATATAATATAATATAATATAAGGAGCGGATTAGAATGAGTAAAAAAATTGCTATTTTAATAACGGATTATTTCGAGGATACAGAATACACAGAGCCAGTAGAAGCTTTTAAACAAAAGGGATATGAATTCACAACTATTGAAATGGAAAAAGGGAAAACGGTACACGGTAAGCAAGGAAAAAGTGAAGTCGTGATTGATAAAAGTATTGATGATGTTTCTCCAGAGAACTTTGATGCCCTCTTCATACCGGGTGGATTTTCTCCAGATATACTTCGTGCCGATGAACGTTTTGTTCGCTTTAGTAAAGCATTTATGGATGCGGAAAAACCTGTTTTCGCTATTTGTCACGGACCTCAGCTACTCATCACTGCACAAACACTTGAAGGACGCGATGTAACTGGATATAAATCTATTGAAGTCGATTTGAAAAATGCCGGCGGGAACTTTCATGACAAAGAGGTTGTCGTATGTCAAAATCAGCTAGTAACAAGTAGACAGCCAGAGGACATCCCAGCGTTTATTGAAGAATCGTTGCGTATATTAGGATAACTACTTTGGTTAACTAACCTTGTATTTACATGAAAATAATGAATCAACTGGTCGTTTACAGGAAATCCGACCACCACAAATAGCAGGATAAATAAAAAAGGGGGGAATCCAAAAGTTCAGTTTTAATAATCTTTTGGATTCCCCCCTTTTCTCGCCCCAAAATTCCTTATCACTTTTCATAGGCATTTCTCATATAGTGAAAATGACTATATAATTCCTATCCATAAGTTAAATAATGATTTCGCACATATATAAATACAAAAGATGGGAGCCTTATTTATGAATAACAATCCACCTTCAACGCCCCAAGACAACTCCGAAAACAATAGCCGTGATATTACACTGCAAACATTAAGGGTCATCGGACTCGTCGTCCTTATTAGTGGTTATATCCTCGTTGCGCTCTCTGAAGTAGGTGAGCTGAAAACCTTATTAACAAATCCGAATGCTAACCCTGATTTGGCTGAAGTTGATCCGTTTTAAAAAGAATAACATATCACCCTTCCTAAAAAAACGTAACAACTGATTCATTCAGCTGGGCAAATTTTGCGAAGTTATGGATAGAGTCATCCCCGCATTAAATACGGGGATGACTCTAATTATTGAATAACTTCTTCTAAATGATTCTTCAAGTTCCCTAAATACTTCTCTATATCCGGATTCTTCACCACATCATAACAAGCAAAACTCTTTAACGGACTCATACCGAGAAACTTTTGTACGCGGTGTAAATGACTAAGCGTTGATTCTAAACTTTCTCCTTCAAAGAACTTCGTCTTATCTCCAAATGCTTTTTCAGGTGCATTCCAAGTTGTAGAGAACATATACTCTTTCTCCTTTAATAAACCACCTGTTCCATATTCATCTGCACCTTTAAAGAACAAACCGTATTCATATACTTCATCCATATACGTTTTAAATAAGCCTGGAACACTAAACCAGTAAATCGGTGTTTGATAAATAACAACATCAGCCCATAAAAATTTATCTTGTTCTTCTTTAATATTGTAACCATCTTGAATCGTTGTTGTTTTCACATGATGATTCTCGCCTAATACAGTAACCATATAATCTACTAACGTTTTATTTAATCGTCCTTCCTTTGTACCGTATTTTTCATGTCCATTTATAATAAATACATTTTTCATTACTTTTCTCTCCCCTATATGATCTACTCTTCAGCTATTAAGCCGAGTTGCTGCTGTAGTGTAAGATTATCTTCTAAATGCCAATCTTCCGTTATCTTTCCGTCTTTCACATGTAAAATATCAATTGCAAAAAAATTAATTTTCTTACCATTATGCGTTCCTGTAAAAGAAAGACGGGCTGTTACTTTATCACCAACAACTAATAAATCTTCAATCTCGCAATGTATATCAGGCACAACTTTACGAAAATTTTGTGCTGCAAACTTTAATCCTTCAATGCCTTGTGGTCGCCCTTTCGGCAATGTATTATCGAAAAATTTTTCAGTAACAGTCTGCGGAATAAGTTCCTCCTTACCTGTATCCCAAAATGCATAAAAACGCTGCGCCGCATGAACCATTTCTGTCGCTTCTTTTTTACTTAGTGAGGGATCAATTGTCATTGCTTTTGGCCTTGGCATTTCTTTTAATAACTGAACTTCACCTTTTTGTTCCGCGCCGCATGCTACAAGCACAATCCAAATAACAAACAAACTAAGGAATCCAAATAACTTTTTTATCCCCATGGAAATCACCACCTCCTCATATAAATCCTTTATGTTTCGTATTGCTATTGTATATGCACTAACTTCATTTATGGAAGTAGTGATATTTTTTTCATATAGTTACCAAAAGTATAGTTTTGTGATACTATAAAGCAAATTCATCCAAAAAAATTTTATGGAGGCTAGTTCCATGAACAATATAGATCCAGTTGAATTAACGAAAGGTTTACCTGGCATACCTTGTCCTATTGCTAAAACGCTTGATGTAATCAGTACAAAATGGACGTTTTTAATCATCCGTGACCTTCTTATCGAAGGAACATTACGCTTTAGTGATTTACAAAAATCAATGGACGGCATTAGTCCGAAAACATTATCGCTTCGACTAAAAGAATTAGAATCGCAAGGCATTATAACGAGAAAAATATATCCAGAAGTTCCGCCTCGTGTAGAGTACACATTAACGGATAAAGGAAAGCAATTAGAGGGAATATTTATTGAATTAAAACGGTTTGGATTAAGCTTATAAAACAAAAACCCCTTACTGTCGTAAGGGGTTTTATTACTTCGCAAAACTTTCAGCCAACTGTTTCTCTCTCCACATAAATGTAATAGCGAGACCAACTATTAAAACAACGCCTGAAAATGCATATGGATAATGAATGTTCATATCAAATAATATTCCGCCCATCGCTGGTCCTGCTATATTTCCTAAACTCGTATAAGTCGAGTTCATCCCAGCAACGAATCCTTGCTCTTTTCCAGCTGCTTTTGATAAAAACGTCGTTAAAGCTGGACGAAGTAAATCAAATGCTAAGAAAATGAAGCAAGTAACGAGAAGTACAATCCAATAATTAAAGACTACAGTTGAGACGAATGCTAATACTGCCCCTACAATTAAACATATTTGGATTAATACTTTCTCACCGAACATGTCTACCAATTTGCCAAACATAAATACTTGCACAACTACCCCAAAGATTGAACTAATTGTAATAATCGCTGCAATATCTTTCGGCGAGAAACCAAATTTATGATCTGAGAATAAGCTAAACACAGTTTCATACGCCGATAATCCGAATGCGAGTACAAATACGATAATAAATGCAATTGCATACATTGGATTTAATGATTTCTTTAAATCACCAATAAAACTTGATTCTTTCGTATTAGAAGAAATCTCTGCAAGTTCTTCTTTCGTTAACGGTTCTTTTAAAATAAAGATTGAAATCACACATGCTATAAAAGCAATTGCTGCTGCAACGAAAAACGGCACACGTATACCGTATTCTGCAATAAATCCGCCGATTCCAGGCCCTATAATGAATCCAGTACTAATAGCCGCAGATAAGTATCCCATCGCCTTTGGACGTTCCTGAATAGATGTAATATCCGCAACATATGCCGTAACACCAGGCATAATAAAAGCAGCACTAATTCCGCCTAATACCCTTGCTACATAAAGCATCCATACATCTTTTCCCAATCCAAAAAGAAGCTCTGAAACACCAAAAATAAATAATCCAATGATTATCATTTTCTTCCTACCGTAAAGATCAACCCATCGGCCTGTAATAGGTGAAGTAATGAGCTGTGCCATTGCAAATACTGCAACGAGATATCCCATCGTCTTCCCTGTTAAATGCATATCATTCATAAAGGACGGCATAACCGGAATGATTAATCCAATCCCTAGAAAAGCGATAAATATATTACTCAAAAGAATGACCAATACCATCTTTTGTTCTTTTATCGGTTTCTTCACTTTTTAACACCTCTTCCCGTAAGTTCCTCTCAAAAAATAATGCCCAAGAAGCTTTTTCTTTATCCTGCTCTTTGCGGGCTAGTAATGAGTGAAGATGCCTCCACTCATTAGAATTTCACTCTATCCTTCCACACATACATAAGCATTAGGTGAATGACTATCATTCAGTTTTCCTCAAAAATGAACCTACCTTTTCAGACAGGTTCATCTTACTACTTCTTTATATGTAGTGCATGTGTTAAAAAATCTAGTACTTCTGCCTTTTGTAGCTCGACTTGCTCATCATCTTTATGATCATATAAATAAACTTGTTCCGCTGCTGATTCAACAAGAGCGATAAATAACTTCGCTGTTCGTTCTGCGTGAACCGAATCACGAATTTCACCAGCTTCTTTCGCCTCACTTAAAAATTCGCTTAACCACATATAAAGAGGCTCATACACAGCTTCCCACTCTTTTATATGTTCTGTAGATGCAAGACCCGCATACATTAAAGCTTGTATTTCACGGTATTCCTCTATAAAGTGAAACACCGCATCGATTACTTGTGCCACTTTATTTGAAAAAGGTACATCTTTTTGTACTTTTTCTTTCACTGCAAGTATCATCTTTTCAACCATCACTTCTGCTATTGCAGGCATAACAGATAGCTTAGAAGGAAAATATAAATAGAAAGTTCCTTGCGCAATGCCAGCTAATTTCACGATATCAGAAATCTTCGTTTTTTCGACGCCCTTTTCCTGAAACACTTCAATAGCTGCATAGACAATTTTCTCTTTTTTATTCATCATCTAAACCCTTTCACACGCATATTGAATGACTGTCACTCATTTTATAAGATAATCGATTGTACTGTCAATGATAGTGAACTCTAAGAGGAAATCATTTTTTTATAATAAAATCTCCTAATAAACAATTAGGAGATAAAAATACAATATATCTTTAAGAAAGTGCCTTTAATCCTGTCACTCCACATACAATAAGAAACACACTAATGATACGCGCTTTACTTTTCGACTCACCAAACAAGAACATGTTTAACAAAACTGCACCTGCTGTTCCGATACCAATCCAAACCGCATACGCGACACTTACTTGTAAAAATAAGAAGGAAGTATACAAAAATGCGAAGGATATAGCAAACCCGCCTATATAAATCGCACCATTGGCCAATGTCTTATCTTTACTATACATTTTAAGTCCTATCACACCGACTATTTCACTAATTGCAGCACAAAATACGAAAAACCAACCCATTTTTAAGCAGCTCCTTCCACAGTTTCTTCTTTATTATCAGCTAGCTTTAAACCGATAACACCGGCTACTACCATAAGAATGAAGAATAGTTTGCCTGCGCTGAAACTTCCACCGAAAAGAAATACATCCATTAAGAAAGTACCTACCGTACCAGCTCCGGCGAAAACAGCATATACAGTCCCTGTTGCAAGATGTTCACACGCTTTAGAAAGGAAGTGAAAATCAACAGCGATAACTCCTAAAATAATAATCCAATGCCACCAAGTATTAGCCGTATTAAAACCAAACACCCAAAAAATTTCAAAGATACATGTTAATATGACATATAACCAAGCTCTATTTTTCATACCTCTCACCTCTTATGACTGACTATCAGTCATTTTGTTTTAAAAAAATATACTCTTTCATCAATACTATATAAAAACAACTATCATCCTCATTTACCATTGTATTTGTTCCACTTCTAAGCTAACTGCATCCTGTCACATAAAAATGACTGAATGTCATTCATATATATTGTACATGAACATTTTAAAAACTGTCAATGCCGAAAGTTTATTTAAAATTTCTTTCATCTAATTTGTATATTTCTCAATAATCTGTCAATACTGCTAGTAACATAATATTTTCTCCACTCCCCCTTGGAGAGATCCCTTGAATGGAGCAGTTAGCTTTTGCTAGCTGCTCTTTTTTATTTGTCCGCACACTTATGATGAAATACTCATAGATCAAATCCATTTTTCATCACATAACAACATCTATTTATTTTCCAATGAGCTTTTGTATGCACTAATTTTATTCTCGAGCATCTTCTCTGTAACTTCTAAGTTTTCTCTTTGAATCTGAATAGATTTCCTATGATCTTCTAGGAGCCGTAAACGAGCTTCTGTTGTATGCTCCCCTTCTGTATATAATCTAGCGTATTCTCTTATTTTCGCTATTGGCATTTGCGTTTGTTTTAATTTCATTACAAACTGCAACCACTTTATATGTGACTCTTCGTAAAGTCGATTACCATTTGTATCACGATTTGCAATTAATATATTTTCCTTTTCATAATAACGTAGTGTATGTGTGCTCACGCCTAATAATTTTGCTACCTCGCTAATTGTGTACATACTAAAACTCCCTTCACATGCTTACCCTCATATATTTTATAACCGTATCAAATTTATAAAAACGTTTGACTTAGAGTATACTCTAACAAATACAATCTAACCATAAATGAATTTGAATTTAGGGGGATTTTATATGAAATACACTGTTATTACTGGCGCAAGTTCCGGAATTGGTTATGAAGCAGCTTTAGCATTTGCATCTCGCGGAAAAAATTTAGTACTTGTAGCTCGAAGACAAGAAGAATTAAACGAATTAAAATTGAAAATTAACGAAATGCATCCAGAATTGGATGTTGTCATTCGAAAAACTGATTTATCTGTTACTGAAGATGTTTATAAACTTTATGAAAGCCTACAATCTTTTCAAATTGAAACGTGGATTAACAACGCAGGTTTTGGTAATTTCGCCTCAATTGCTGAACAAAATTTAAATAAAATCGAGACGATGTTGCATGTCAATATAGAAGCACTAACAATACTCTCTTCTCTTTTCGTTCGAGATTATTCAATGGTTGACGGAACACAGCTTATTAACGTTTCATCGGGCGGCGGATACACAATTGTTGCTGATGCTGTTACGTATTGCGCTACGAAATTCTATGTAAGTGCATTTACAGAAGGGCTGTCTCACGAACTGAAAGAACAAGGCGCAAAACTGCGAGCAAAAGTTTTAGCTCCTGCTGCAACTGAAACAGAATTTGCGAAGCGTTCATTTGATATTGATGAATTCCAATACGATAATGTTGTACCAAAATTCCACACCGCAAAACAAATGGCACAATTTATGCTCAATCTTTATGATAATGATAAAGTTGTAGGAATTGTCGACGGTTTAACGTATAACTATGAACTTAAAGATCCACTTTATAATTTTGCCGTGAGACAAAAGAATTCAAATTCTTAATAACCTGTCCATTTCTTATGGAAATATATGTTCCCACTATATATGTAAATAATAGTGGGAACTTTTTCTCTATAAATTTTTCATCCAACATACCGCACCATCGCCACTTCATCACAATAATCCACCTTTGGACAATGTCTACAATCAATCCATACTTTCTCTGGCAACGCTTCTTTATTTATAAAATCAAATCCACACTTTTGAAAAAATACTGTTTCATATGTTAAGGAAATTACTCTTCTTACATTTATTTTCGTAGCTTCCTCCATTACATGATTTACAAGCATACGCCCTATCCCTTTCCCTGCATATGTATGCGAAACTACTAACGATCGTATTTCTGCAAGATCTTCTCCTAATACATGCAAGCCAGCAACTCCAACAATTCTCTCGTCTTCTTTCATAACATATAAACATTGCAAATATTGATAAAGAGACAAAAGAGAACGTGGTAAAACAACTCCCTCTTTTGCATAAACCTCAATAAGACTATAAATTTCTTTCACATCACTCGTCACCGCATTACAGATTTTCATATTACATCCCCTTGCCCCTCAATATTAATATTTATAACTTAAAATGAATTTTAATTCATAATTTTATATAATAATACATCCCTCTTTTCTCCTCGTCAATCAATTTATACAAACAAAAAACCAAGCAATCTAATCGATGCTCGGTTCCTCATTTCGTATCGGCAATACCGTCGAATATTTAATTTCACGAAGTGCTAAACTTGTCTGTATCCTTGTAATACCAAGCTTATTCAGCTTTCTAATAAACTGCTCCAGTTCTTTACGATCACGATTTGCAACCTTTAATAAATAATCGTACTCTCCTGTTAAACAGTGACATTCTAACACTTCCGGCATCGATTCTAATTCTTTCTCCAACACTTCCAGCTTGTCAAATTGATGAATATTTGTACTCATAAAAATAAAACATAATAAATCAAACCCAAGCTTTTCTTGATTTAAAATCGCAACTTGCTTATCGATGAAACCTTCCCCATCCAATCTTTTTATTCTTGCATGCATCGCAGCCGGTGATAAATTAACGCGACGTGCCAGCTCTGCATTACTTACTTGTGACTCCTTCTGCAATATATCTAAAATTTGTACATCCAAATCATCCAACACTTTAATAACAGACGACTCCATTACAATTCCCCCCTTTTTTCTTACCGATGATTATTCGAAAAAACACCTTATACCTTACAAAAAACTGAATATCATTCCGTAAATATCATTCATAACTAAAGATTTTATCGAGTTTTCACCATTATACAAAAGAATATATTACACAATAAAGAAAAATGCTAAAATTATTTACAATTCGTATTGATTACAAAAAAGGGGATTTTAGCATGCCTTATTTTTACGTCTTTTTACTATTACTAACGAGCTTATTATGGGGAGGAAATTTTGTCGTTGGAAAATCACTCGTCGATCATGCATCGCCGATGACACTGACAAATTTAAGATGGATGATTGCGATTGTTTGTTTATTACCGATGGTATGGTTTAAAGAAAAGAAAATCCTTCCACCACGTACCGCAATACTTCCTTTAATATTGATGGGAATTTCAGGGGTCGCTCTTTTTAACATCTTTCAATTTTTAGCATTAGAAAAAACATCCGCTACGAATGTAGGTCTTATCTCTACATTGAATGCAATTTCAATCGCATTATTTTCAGTATTATTTCTAAAAGAAAAAGTAAATACACTCCAAATCCTATCCATGATTCTTTCATTCTTCGGGGTTATCCTCGTCCTATTAAAAGGTGATTTCTCGCTTTTATTTTCACTACATTTTAATAGTGGCGATTTATGGATGATTGCAGCAGTTTGTATTTGGGGAATCTATTCTGTTTGTAGTAAATGGGCAACAAAAACAACTACACCACTTATGGCAACGTTGTACTCTGGTATTTTCGGCGTTATTTTATTACTACCGTTTAACATAGGTAGCTTCACTGTTTCAAATATAAATACTTCTTTCATCACATCACTTTTATATACTGGGCTTATTTCGACAGTTCTTTGTATGGTATTTTGGAATATTGGTGTACAAAAATTAGGCGCAACTACATCAGGTATTTTTCTAAACTTCAATCCAATTTTCACAGCCATTTTAGCATTCATATTCCTCGGAGAAGAATTAACGTGGATACAAATTTTAGGGACAATTGTCGTTGTAACAGGGTGTTATTTATTTTCTCATTTCAAAACTGTTGCCGTTCAGCCTGTTAGACCTTTAATGCGAAAACATTCTTAATGAAAAAACATCGTCATCTGGGTTGGCGATGTTTTTATTTACTCTTCATTTCTTTTATATACTGTTTTTCCTCTTCTGGCGATAAACGTTCCGTCGCCTTACCAGTATCTCCACCTTGAAGGCTCCATAAAAAGTTATGCTCCTCAACAGTTTGAGAAAAATCTCCTTTTTCCCATCTATTTATAATAGAAAATAACTTCATTTTATATTGAAAACCTGTACTATTTTCAATATCCCTTTTCACATTAGAAATTTCCTTTTTTGTCATCTCTACAAATCCCCATTTTTCAGAGGATTTTACCTTTTGGTGCACCATTTTATGCATAGTAGAAATAATTTCACCTTCACTAATTTGCGGAGCTTCTTCTGCAGCTTTTTTCTCTTTTTCGTTTGCCGCTCGCTCGTTTTGAATATTTGTATTTTCTTTTTCCACATATGCAAGCAATTTCTTTCCGCCAACTATAGACGAGAAAATTACTATAATTGTAATGCATATACCTAAGATCCATTTAAAAAGCATTATCTCTTCATCGCTTCCCTAACAATATGACTATCTACATATTGCTTAAACTTCACGATTTTTCCGTTCTCAAGTTGCCATACATGAACAAATTCTGCTTCAAATGATTTTCCTGTTTCTTTATAAACTCCAGAATACATACCTTCAGCAATAATTACATCTTTTCCGTTTACTTCATGATATGTATTTACCCTTGCTTTATAATCATCCCATTCTGATCCTAAACGGCTAAATACATTTTCCATTATAGCTTCTACGCCTGTATATGTTCCGCCATACGGGAAACCTTCTGCCTCTGTCCATTCCACTTTTTCAGAGAGGGCTTCTGCTAACTGCTTTGCATTCGAAGAAGCTGATCCTTCATACGTGCTTTGAATAATTTCTAAATTTGATTTAGGCATATTACTTCCTCCCGTTTATTTATGTTTACACAAGACGTAACCAATATAGTTACATCTTGTGTAAAAAAATATTTAAATTGTTTCATTCGTAATTCATTAGTTGTAATCATTATAGTTACAATAATTCTTCAAGTCAACAATTTATAAATAAAATTTACTTCGTTTTCATTACTTTCTCTTTTAAGAAACGATCTACATATCCTTCTGCTTTTACTACGAATAAATACGCACCCATTGATAATAATGCAAGATCTAATTCATATCCTGGATTCTTTCCATCTCCTAATAAACCTGCTGCTCCATTTACCTTTACGATAGCTCCAGCTAAAATAAGAGCGAATAACAATCCTACATATCGTACACCTAAACCGATAATTAATAATATACCACCAACTAATTCTACAGTTGCTACGCCGTATGCAAGGCCACCTGGTAAACCGATGCTTGTAAACCATCCTGCTACATTATCGATACCTGATTGAAACTTTGCTAAACCGTGTGCAAAGAACGTAACTCCTAACACGATACGAATAATTAAATTCCCAATATATTGATTCATTTTGAACTCTCCTTTTTGTTTTGTTATGGTGAACTTTTATTTACAAGTCAAAACAATACGGTATTTTATTTCATTCGTCAAATACTTTTTTAAAGAAAATAAAAAACATTATCCCTTTTACGGATAATGTTTTCTTACAAAATAGCGCTAATTCAAGCTTTTATTCTATCGCATAGAAAAAGTTGAAACATTTTTCCAGCACCAATATAAGGAAGTAAAGAAACGTCCTCTTCCACAACCATTCCAACAACATTCACTTTCTCATCTACAGGTAAATCATGTGTAGCAACTTGCATCTCCCCTGCATATCTACCGTACAATTCATTATCAATTGTAATGCTGCCTTTCTTTCTTACAATTGTATGCATCGGCTGTAAAACCACTCTGTTTCTTTCCCTTGATTCTACAGATCGAATAACATCACGAGCCGGATCTAGTCTATTTGTATGCACTTGCTCCACCACTTTTAATACTTCTTTATCAGTTATAAATGATTTGTAACGCAATGGAATAATCCCTCTACTCGCACTAGCTACTTCTTGCATACTTTCCAAACTTGCGCTTATATCTCCAATCAATACTTTATCAACACCACAATCTTGAACAAGTTCTAAGTACGCTTCAAGCGGGCGCATATTGCGATGTTTTTCTAACGTTGGTAACCCTTCATATAACGGACCTCGTTTTTCCGCATCTCCTGGAATAAATGCCATCGTCTTTATTCCGCACTTCTGTAAATATTGATTTTGCTTTTGTAAGAAGGACTTTGCTAGTCCTGTCTCTGGACGTGGGTAAAAATTATGCCATGCTTCTACATTCTCTACTCTTATATGTTCTGCAAGTAATTCTTTCCAAAATGGCTTTGTAATCGTACTCGCATTTAAAGCTACTTTCATCTTATGAGATACGCTTGCAATTTCTTTTGGCGCAATGCCGTAATCCATTCTTAAACCGGTAATGCCCCAGTCCAATAGTTCTTCCACATTTTCATATGTTAGCCCTAAATGGTGTAACGATTTTGGAGAAACATCAACCATTAACTCCATTTCATGTGCAAGAGCTTGTTTCCCTAATATTTGAATTAACTCTTTATACGTGTTTGGATCATCTTCTGGAATGTGCAGTGATGTAAAAATAGATGTAAACCCATTTTCCTTCGCTACTTTTAGCCACTCTTCTTGTTTCTCTACTCGTTCTTTTGAAAGATAAATGGAAACTCCGATCATATAAATCTCCCTTTCTATTAATAGAAAAAGAGAAAGGAATCCCTTTCTCTATATGTTTTCTGCCATTTCTTCTTTAAATCCGAAGAAGTACGTAAAGATAAATCCGAAAGCATATGCAATTACTAAACCTAAGAAATAGAGTAAATATTTATTGTCAGCAATTAAAGGAATTAAAGATAGCCCTGATACGCCAATTCCAAGAGAAGCTGTTTGCATAACTGCTTGGAATGCACCACCGACAGCCGCTCCTAAACAAGCAGTAATAAACGGTTTCCCAAGTGGTAATGTCACCCCGTATAATAACGGCTCACCAATTCCTAAAAAGCCAACTGGCAATCCACCTTTAATTACGTTACGAAGTCGTTTGTTTTTTGTTTTCACATAAATCGCAATTGCTGCGCCCACTTGGCCAGCACCAGCCATTGCGAGCACTGGTAATAAAGGTGTTACGTGTGTTTGATTAATAAATTCCATATGAATTGGTGTTAAACCGTGATGCAATCCGACCATAACGAGAGGTAAAAATGTTCCCGCAAGTACTGCGCCAGCAAATGCTCCGCCAATATTTAAAATAGCATTAATTCCGCTCGTAATACCATCTGATAAGAAACCTGCTAATGGCTGAATGGCTAACATCGTTACGATACTTACAACTAATACAGTAATGAGTGGTGTCACGATAATATCAACTGCATTTGGTACAGCTTTTCGAACTTGTCTTTCCACTACAACCATAAGCCACGCTGCAAAAATAACTGCAAACAATCCGCCCCGTCCGGGCACTAATGCTTCACCAAACAATTTTACGTTTGCCATCGCCGGGTTGAAAATTAAAATACCAGCAATTGCCCCAAGAACCGGTGTCCCGCCAAATTCTTTCGCTGTATTCCAGCCGACTAAAATTCCTAAGAATGTAAAGATACCGCCGCCAATGAGTAGTAACATTTGTAACCACGTTGCATTTGGATCAGCACCAGCATTTTTCGCAAAGTTAGCAACCCCGTTTATAATTCCTGACGCAACAAGCCCCGGAATTAATGGGATGAAAATACTTCCTATTTTTCGTAAAAAGTTTTTCACCGGTGTATTATTTTTCTTCTTAATCTCTGATTTCATCTCTTGCCCAATATCTTCAAGGTGATGATCTGCTACCTCACCAATTCGTAGTCCTGTCAAACCTTCCATTTCAGCTGCTACTTTATTTACTGTTCCTGGACCAACGACAACTTGAAGAGTCTCATCTTCTATAACGCCCATAACGCCTTCAACTTTTTTCAAAAGGTCCATATTTACTTTACTTTCATCATGAAGCGTTAAACGTAGTCTCGTCATACAATGAGCAATACTACGAATATTTTTTATTCCCCCAAGTTGCTCCGAAATTTCCTTGGCCATTCTCTCTTCTTTCTTCATAATAGAATCCCCCTCCCTATTACTTTATAGTGCTTTCTTCACAAACCCTTTTGCGTATTTTAGTTTCTCCAGTGCTTCCCCATACTCACACTGCAACAACACCATAACAATGGCAGCTTTTACGTTACGTTCTGCCTTTTCATAATACTCTGCCGCTACTTCATAACTAGCACCTGTTGCTTCCACAATAATTCGTTTTGACCGTTCTACTAACTTTTCATTTGTGGATTGAACATCTACCATTAAGTTTTTATATACTTTTCCTACACCAATCATCGAAGCTGTTGAAATCATATTCAGCACTAATTTTTGTGCTGTACCAGCTTTTAAACGCGTTGATCCTGTTAATATTTCTGCACCTGTCTCTACTTCCACATTTAACTTTGCATATTTACTTATTTCAGCATTTTTATTACAAGAAATACTCGCTGTACTCGCTCCTACGCTCTGTGCGTATTTCAAGCCGCCAATTACGTAAGGAGTTCTGCCACTTGCAGCAATTCCAATCACTGTATCTTTCTCATTTAATCCAATACTTTTTAAATCTTCTTCTGCTAACTCTTCGCGATCTTCGGCACCTTCCACCGCTTTAGTAAACGCTTTCAATCCACCTGCTATAAATCCTTGCACCATTTTATCATCCGTACCAAATGTCGGCGGACATTCCACTGCATCTAGAATACCTAAACGACCACTCGTACCAGCACCAATGTAAATTAAGCGTCCCTCTTCTTCAAAAGATTTAATAACAGTCTGTACAACCTTTTCAATTTGTTCTATCTCTTTTTCAACTGCTAACGCAACAGTTCGATCTTCTCCATTCATACTTTGCAACACTTCTCTTATACTCATTTCATCCAGATTCATTGTTTTCTCATTACGATGTTCTGTCGATAAATTTTCTAACATATTGCCACCCTCTTTGAAATTATATTTCACACTTTTATTATAACTTTAAGAAATTTAAAATCAATAACTCTTTCTTATTTTATGAAATAAAATTTCACAACATGACATATTTGTGTCAAAGATAATAAAAAAGATGAGTCTCCTCACCTTTTCTTCTACTTTAACTTCCGTAACCGCAACGCTTCTTCTCGCGTCTCCATAAATTGATCCAATACTTTATTGCCAATTCGGTTGAAAGTAATCACATATAAAGCATCAATCATATTCAGTTGCGTCATTCTCGACGCAATACTTGCAATACGATGATCTTGTTCTACATCTGGCATACAAAGACGAATGTCCGCTTCTTTATATAGGGGGGATGATTGATCTAGCTTCGTAATTCCAATAACAGTTGCACCTTGTCTCTTTGCATACTGCGCCATTTCAAGCACATCTCTCGTTCGACCAGATGTTGAAATCGCAACAAATATATCGCCTTCTTTTAAATTTGTCACAAGCGGCAACATCATATGAAAATCAGATAGCATCATCGCTGTAAATCCAAGCCGCGTAAATTTATAAGCCCCGTCCATTGCTGGCGTAGCTGATCCGCCTACTCCGTAAAATATAATTTTATCTGCTTTGACAATACGATCTGCAGCTTTCTCAAGTTCCTTCTTATCTATCGCAGTAACACTCGCCTCAATCGCAGCTTTATTCACATAAGTGACTTTATTAAACAAATCGTACGGTCCATCTTCCGTATTCATCACTGAAAAATCATTTATATTATAATCAGCAATCGTTAATTCACGAACGAGTGCTATCTTAAATGCTTTAAAACTTCCGATTCCAATCGATTTACAAAAGCGAACGACACTCGCTTCACTTGCGCCTGCATTCGTTGACACTTCTTTCGTCGTTAAATTCGGTACAATTTCTGCATTCTCCATTATGTACATGGCAACCTTCTTCTCAGCTGGTGAAAATTGATCCATATTACTTTCAATTTTAAATAGTAACGTTGAAGCTTTCACTATTTAACCTCCACTTCTTACGGTTGCGTTCACTTATTTTCTCTTGCTTCAAGAAGGTAATAACCATCATCGCCAGGAGGATGAAACACATTTACAATGCGATTCCCTTTTTGATAAACAGTTCTTTCCCCTTCTGTCCACTTCTTTTCCCAACCGTTCATCCAAATCGCAACATCAGGTAAAAAAGCAGTATATTTCAGCTTCTGATTGTACTCACCATCTGCTTCTTCCGAAAAAATAGAAACCGGAAAATCGTTCACTTTTGATTCTTTCCATGCAGTAAATGGTATACATACTGCAATAAGTACGATTACACCGATAACCTTCCCCTTCGTAATCTTCACACTTCCCTCTCCTTGTCATATCACATACATAGATTTTACCATAATTACAAACCCTTCATACTATATGATCATTGCTTTTGGGAATAAAAAAAGAGCTTACCTACATCCGATAAGCCCTTCCTCTCTATACAAAATATTTCTTCAAAAGTGGCGGTGTAATAATCGTCGTCAATATAACAACAATAACAATCGCTGTGAAATTTTCTTTCGCTAATAAATTCGCCGTAAGTCCATTTGCAGCGATGATAAGCGCTACTTCACCACGTGATACCATCCCCGCGCCAATACTAATAGAAGATTGGAGGTTAAATCCTGTCAGCCTTGCTCCTAAACCTGATCCGATTAACTTTGTGAAAATCGCAATGAGAGTCATAATAATAATGAACCAAAGCTGGCTTCCAATGCCTTGAAATGTAATTTCCATTCCGATACTTACGAAGAATACTGGAACAAATATTGCATAAGCAATCGGTTCAATTTTATGTTCCACTTCATGCTTATACTCTGTTTGAGAAATAGCAATTCCCGCTGCAAACGCTCCAATAATACCTGCAATTCCCATCATTTCACTGTAATAAGAAAAAGAAAAGCAAATAATAAGAGCCGCGCTAATTAACGCTTCTGTTACACGAAGCGGGACAAGCATTTTCATAATCCAAGGAACGACTTTCCAAGCAATAAAAACAATACTTACAAAGAAAATAATTTTCTTTGCAATGACAAGTGTTATATTCACATCTTGTGTTCCTAAAAAACTCATTACAAATGCCAATAAAATTACGACAATGACATCATCAAATACGGCAGCACCTAAAATTGTTGTACTTTCTCTCGTATTCATTTTTCCTAGATCACGTAGCGTCTGGACCGTAATACTAACCGATGTTGCGCAAAGTAATAACCCTAAAAAAATAGCATGGGACTGTATTAATCCAAACAGCAATCCTGTTACATAACCACCGATGAAAGGAAAAATAATTCCACCAGCCGCTACTGCAAATGACGATTTCAAATTCCGATTTAACTCTTCTAAATCTGTTTCAAGTCCCGCCATAAACATAAGTAACAAAACACCAATCTCACTCAGTTCATCAATTAGTTCAGAACTATTAATAATACCGAGTACAGCCGGACCGATAATAATACCGACAATTAACTTACCAAGTACAGAAGGCTGACCAAGTCTCACGCTAATGTCACCAGCTAATTTCGTACAAAGTAAAATGACGACAAGTTCAAAATAAAATAACATAGCATCTGCTCCTACTTTAACTTTAATCAGTGGGTCGTTAACCCCCGTCCATTTCTGCAAGTAGTTTCCCCTATTGATCCGAATTTTATTTGTCATATTTTTATTTGACAAAATATTCTGAATTATATTAAGATTAATCCAGCAATTTTAAAAAACTACATACCATAACTGCACCTCCACTTACTTACTCTTTTTTAATGGGCTCATACTATAGTCGCAGTTATGGAAATGAAAAAACGGGGGGAGAGTCCAAAGTGAAGTCATTATTACGAAAAAAAGCGCTTAGTACTGAATCACCAAAGCAGCTAGATAGAACATTAACTGCACTCGATTTAACGTTTTTAGGGATTGGCGCCGTAATTGGGACAGGGATCTTTGTATTAACAGGTATTGTTGCAGCAAAACATTCTGGTCCTGGTATTATGCTATCATTCCTTATCGCTGCATTTACTTGTGCTTGTGTAGCCTTTTGTTATGCTGAATTTGCTTCTTCTATTCCTGTCTCAGGAAGTGTGTATACTTACGCATATATGACAGTCGGAGAAGTCGTCGCCTTCATCGTCGGATGGTGTTTAATGCTCGAATATTTACTTGCAGTCGCGGCAGTAGCTGTCGGTTGGTCTGGTTATTTGCAATCATTACTACAAGGATTCAATATACACCTGCCCGCCATAATCGCCTCGGCCCCCGGCGTAGGAAAAGGTGGTCTCATCGATTTACCAGCTGTCTGCATTTTACTTCTTATTACTGGCCTTTTAAGTTTTGGTATACGTGAAAGTGCACGCATTAATAATATTATGGTTCTTATTAAACTAGCTGTTATCATTGCCTTTATCGTAGCAGGTGCAAAATATGTAAAACCTGAAAATTGGACACCGTTCATCCCATTCGGATACGACGGTATTATTACTGGGGCTGCCACTGTGTTCTTCGCCTTTTTAGGTTTTGATGCAATCGCAACCGCTGCAGAAGAAACGAAAAAACCGCAGCGTGACTTACCAATTGGTATTATCGGTTCTCTTCTTATTTGTACTGTTTTATATATGATTGTATCTTTCGTTTTAACAGGTATGGTTCCTTATACGCAATTAGACGTCTCTGATCCAGTTGCATTTGCATTGCATTTCGTTGGTGAGGATACAATTGCAGGACTACTCGCTGTCGGAGCGATGACTGGAATGACAACCGTTCTCTTAGTCGTTATGTATGGACAAGTTCGCGTTTCGTATGCAATGAGCCGTGACGGTCTACTTCCAAAAGCGCTAGCACGTGTAAATAAAAGAGTAAAAATCCCTTTATTAAATACGTGGATTACTGGCGTTGTTGCCGCTTTATTAGCAGGACTTTTAGATTTACATTTGCTAGCGAATTTAGTAAACATCGGCACGTTAACAGCCTTTACATTCGTTTGCTGCGCAGTACTTATTTTACGAAAAACACATCCTGATTTAAAACGTGGATTCCGTACACCTTTCGTACCTGTATTACCAGTTGTCGCGATTCTTTGCTGCTTATATTTAATGATCAATTTGTCTAAAACAACATGGATTAGCTTTGCAATTTGGCTTATAGTCGGCTTATGCTTCTATTTCTTCTACTCTAGGAAACATAGTCATTTAGCTACCGAAAAAACGAATGATGAAAAGAAAAAAGCATAACAAAATAGCTCGCCGTTTTAGCGGCGAGCTATTTTTCTGTACTATTATATTTTTTCGTTAACGACTGTAAAATGAAAAATATGCCGATGCAAGCTGTAAACCATACCCAATTTCCTATTGGCGTTGCGTATTTAACAATTCCAATACCTACAAGTAATAGGAAAATAATCACCTGATATATGAGCTTCCACTTTTGCATATACTCCCTCCTTTACTTCGTTCCCTTCTTTTTATTCTTCCAGGCATTCAAACTATCAAAGAAAAAGTTAATAAATAACGTTCCTAGTCCTGCTAATAAGAAAGTCATTAAAAATAAAACCCAAATACTTTTCTCTTTTAAGAAATAATATCCTACAAGGAGCACAACCGCAATCCATACATATTCAAGAATTCTTTTTAGCTTTTTCTGTTCCAAATTATTCGCTCCTTCATTCTATACTACTTTTAGTATAACAAAAAAGAAGCCTATCATGATAAGCTTCTTTTCTTCTCTCTTATTTGTTTATGCTTTTTTCAACAAGTGAAATCGTATACTCTAAAGTACGATTCATCGTTTCTACCTGTGCATCTTTTACTTTTACATCTTTCACTACAGCTTCGGCCACTGTAATTTTTTGACTCAATGCTTTCACTGAACCGTCCGTTACATTTGCATCTTGCGCTTTTTTCACTACTACTTTTGCAGATTCAATATTGATTTGTAATTTTTCTTTCGGTGTTTTCGGTTGTTCTACTACTTTAGATTGTACAAATGTTGCATTAGCTGTTTTTAATTCGTTATATGTTTGAACGATTTGCTCTCCCGTACTCCCTACATTTTCAAACACTTGTTTTGCATTATTATAGCTTTTCTCTAGTTCTTGAAATGCTTCCTTTGAATATTGACCTGGTTTATCACCAAATTCATACGTACCAGCTAGCACTTCCTTTACTTTTCCAAGCTCTTCAAATAACGCAGTTACTTGCTCTAACTTCGTACGGTTAGAGAACTCATTGTACGCTGCTAATACTTCTGAAGAACTTAACGCTTTACTATATAATTTCGCAAGCGCAATTTGTCCATTTAACGGAATACCACCATTTCCGTTACTATCAGGATCCGCTCCAAATGCAAATGGTACGTTTGGATGATACACTTTCCCAGTAGCTGGCTGGCTATTTACTTTTTTACCATCTACGTAAATTGCCACTTCACTTCCGTTATACGTTCCTGTTAAGTGATACGTTTTGTTCGCTTCTAATTGAACTCCAACACGTTTATAGCTGCCGCCAATTTGAGCCCATAATTCAACATATCCACTTCCTGTAGACTCAAATCCAATTCCGCCGCTCTCTGTATTTTGCAAAATACCTTGACCACGGATTTGATTCATTGAAAATACCGTTTCTAGCGTAAATGTATTTGCTACTTTCTCTTTTTGTGCTGCTGAAAATGGAAGGTATCCAAATGTATTAGATTGTCCGTTTAACTTCATAACATTCTTTTTCAATGCTTTATCATATTCAATAGTCACATTGCCCTTCACATCACCTTTTGTACCAAATGGTGAATTGTCTTTAAATGTACCATCTGCAAAGTTTACATCGAAAACATCAGCTTTTGGTACTTTCACATTCGGGTCAATATTATCTTTTTTCGTAGTAATTTCCACAGTTAACGGCTGCGCGGTTTCATTGCCAAATGAATCAATCGCAACGACTTCAAGTGTATATGTTTTCCCGCCATCTAACCCTGCAAGCGTAAACGTAAGATCTTTTGGCACTGGATCACGATAAAACTCTGAGAATGCTAACAATTTATTTTTTATTTCACCCGTTTGCTTATCTCTAGCTTGTACACGGTAAGAGTGAACAAGGAGGTTGTCCAATGCTTGCGGGAATGTTACTGTTGCCGCATTTTCTGTTACATTTGATACAGCAAGCTTTGCATCCTTAGCAAAGTAAGGCTTTTCTTTATCACGATCTTCTACATGTGTAAATGTTTCTTTCTTTGCTGGTAATTTAATTTTCCAAGGCTCGCCTGTCCAAGAATTCGTATGGAAATCACGACGATTAATCGTTACTTCTTTATCATCTACTTCTACTAATAAACCTTGGCTTAACGTACTAGCTCCTGGCGGGATATTCCCTTGTACTTTACCACCTTCAACTTCCATATAACTTACTGAAGATGTACCAACTGATGTAAAGTCTTTTTGATGTATCGATCTCGGATCATCTAATGGATAATGTGAATGACCTGAAAACGTAATAACTTGTGGGTATTCTTTTAATACCGCATTAATTTTTGCGCTATCTTGTGTTCCCCATTCATGACTACCGTATACTGTCTCTTTAATGTGTTGATGTAAAAATACAAAAATCGGTTTTTCTGGATCATCTTTTTGCGCTTTCGCCATTTCTTCTTTTAACCAATTAATTTGCTTGTCTGAATAATATCCATGAGTTGTTCCATTCTCTGGAGACATAACAAGGAAGTGATAACCTTTTACCACTTTATGATAATAAATTGATTCCATACCTGTTTTTTCTAAGAAACGCTTCTGCGCACCTTCTACAGATAAACCGTTCCAATAATCATGGTTACCAAGAGAATTCATTCGCACAGCATCTTTATTTGCATTTTCATTGTACACTTGCATGAAACGATCATATTGCTGCACCGATCCTGTATCCGTGAAATCACCTACAATAACAAATGCATCTTGCTTCGGTGCTAGTGTATTAAACTGTTCGATCGCTCTTTTCCAGCGAAACGTATCATCTGTTCCACTATTTTTAATATGCACATCACTTACAACTGGAAAAACTATCTTCTTCTCACTTGATGCCTTTTCTTGCTTTTTCTCTTCCGCCTTGACTGATGTACTCCACGGAAATGATACGAACGCTAATACAAAAACCATTAATAATCCAATAAGGCCTTTTACTTTTCTTAAAGCATTTCTGTCCACGTGAATCCTCCTCATAATAATTGATTCATTACAAGGGCTATTTTATCTAATACATGTTAATGTCGTTTAAATAACAAATGAACTTTATTAGATTTTTGTAAATATACAGTTAATTAGAAATTAAGTCCAACATTACTCGTACTATTGTATACAACCACCTTTTGTCTAAAAGAGTCTGATCATTCTTTTCCTATGACTATTCACATATAATCTTTTCTATAACGCTAATGATAAGTTAAGGTTTAAGCCTATTAGACAATCTTAATTTTTAATATTTCCTTCTTTTTTTAACACATCGGCCATGCTTTTACATTTAATAGTAATAAAAGACAACTTAAAAGGAGGGGTTGTATTGAAGAATAAAAAAAATATCGGCTGTTTCGCTCCTTTATCTATTATTTGTCCAGACCCTTGTCCACCGCCCCCTCCTCCAAATCCAAATTGCGAGCGAGTAACAAATGAATTTGCAGGGAATTTCCTCATAACTAATAACACCATCCCCTCTGCCAAAGATGCATCACAATCAATGATACTATGGCAAAGTGATGGGATACTACTTATATCAGGTACTGTCTCGGTTTACAATAGTACTAGCAGCACCGAAGCAATCACAATTCAAATCATTGGAACAGTAACCAATATTTTCACTGTGTTTCCTGGTAATACAATATCGTACACAGGAAAAGACTTACAGTCGGTCAGTATTATTAATATAACAAGTAATCCTTCACTATATTTAGAAGGCAAGTACTGTTGCGAATTTACATGTTGCTTATAGAATACCAATTTCATTATTTCCTTAATATAAAAAGCATACCGTTCACGGTATGCTTTTTATGAGATTGGATAACGTACTGTAATACAAAACTCGCCTTGATTAACAGTCGTTCCTGTCGTAGTAATTCGGACAGTAGTAAAATATCGGACAGTGAAAGTACCACTGCTTTGTGGTTGTACAGTAATTGTATCAACTACTGTTGCACCTACTAAAAAATCAACTGTAATCGAGTTTGCTCCTACATCATATTTCACGTAACCTGAACCATATACTTCTTGCGTGATATTATTTGTATATACAATTTGAGTACCAGCACCTGTAATAGACCAGTCTGTACATACTTGGTCTTGCACAAGTGTTTTATTAGAACAACAAGACAAACTGGAACTTCTCATTCCCATTTCGATCCTCTCCTATTCTGCTATGAAAGTGGATAACGTGTTGTAATACAAAATTCTCCCTGATACGTTCCAGCAGGTGTTGCAGGTAACACAACTTGTATACTATCAAAGCGGCGATACGTAAAAGCAATACTCGTTCCTGGGTTTAATGTTTGTGTATCAATTGTACCCCCAGCAGAATCAAGTACCTCTACAGTAATTGGGCCTGGTCCAACATCATATTTAACAAAACCAGTACCAATTACGTTTTGGTTAATATTATTTGTATAGAGAACATTATCAATTGCTGTTGCAACTACAGTAGCAGACCACGGACTACACACTTTATCTTGCACATAATTTTTATCTGGACAACAAGTTAATGCTGACCCTGAGCACTCACAAGACATAGTTGTTTCCCCTCTCTCTTTTATATTCCCTATATGTGTATGTCCCTCAGAGTCTTTTGCCTGTACTATTCATCTATTTTCAAAAAATATTCAAATGACTAAATAGATTCCGTTTTATTTCTTTTCTTCATATATTTATAGACAAAGATACTAGCAACGATAAGAATAACGCCTCCTAATATTGGTAGCATATATTGCCCAACAACATCTGCTGCTTTTTCCCAATGCGGACCTAATTTCATTCCAAAATAAACATACAAAGTCGTTAACGGGAACATTGCTACAAATGTATATATACTAAATTTCCATATGTTCATTTTCGCCATGCCACACGGAACAGAAATAAGCGTTCGAACTCCTGGTACAAAGCGTCCAACAAATGCTACAACCGGTCCATATTTCTCAAAGAAATCATCTGCTTTTTGAATTTGTTCTTCTTTAATGAAGAAGTATTTCCCGTATTTTATTAATAGAGGACGACCGCCGTAATAACCGAGTGCGTATAACGTTAACGGTCCTGTCGTTCCGCCAAGCGTTCCGGCTAGTACAGCAAGCCAAAAATTCATATCACCCTCGTATACCCAATACCCAACCATGGGCAAAACTACTTCTGCCGGAATAAATTCAAACGTTAATGCTAACACAACTCCAAAATAAGAAAACTGCTTTAAAAACTCGATTATATCTAAAATAATTTGCTCCATATTTTTAACTCCTATCCTACGTTTACGTTATGCTTTTCTTGTAATTGAACTGGCGCCATTTTTACAATTCGGTTCAAAATAAATAACACAATTCCAATATCATCTAAAATACCAATAAACGGTAAGAAGTCTGGAATTAAATCGAGCGGCATCGCAACATAACCAACTAAAAACGCAATAGATAAAATTTTCTTCTTTATTGAAACCTCTTTTGAAGTGAAAAAGTCAAATAGGAATGGAACAAATCGGCGAACATGAAATACAACTCTTAATCTACTAATAAGTTTTTTCATTTTTATATCTCCTCTCTTTGTATACAAAAAGGCCCCTACCAAACATGGTAAGGGTCCAAAAAAGACAATAAGGGGCCTTTACCATTGCTGGTAAAGGTCTCACTAACAACGAAACGTTGCCAATAAAGCCGAGGGTTTCTCCCTGTAATGACGACTTTACTGTAATAAGTTACTCCCCTTTATATACACAATTTTATACAATCACATTAAAATATTTTGGAGGGCTTGTCAATATATTTTATATCCCACATCCTCCTGCTTAACATTCCGTAAAAACAAAAAACGTATAGGAAATTTCTTACTATCTCATAATATACATAATCATTTTTGAATGAAAGGAGAGGCTTCATTTGCATACCGTATGGAAAGGTGCCCTTTCACTTGGACTATTAAATATAGGAATCAAACTATACAGTGCCGTAGAAGAAAACGATATAAAATTTTTAAGTCTTCATAAAGAATGCTTAACACCTATTAAATATAAAAAATTTGCTCCTGATTGTACGGATGAAGAAATTGATGATAAAGATATTGTAAAAGCCTATGAATACGCACCTCATAAGTACATTATTATGGATGAAAAAGAATTAGCTGAGTTGCAAAAAGCTCACGAACCAAGATCTATTCGTATTATATCTTTTGTCCAAAATAACGAAATTGATTCTGTTCTCTACGATCGTTCTTATTTTATAGGCCCTACCTCAGGACATGAAAAATCGTATTTATTATTAAAAGAAGCTCTTGAACGTACGAATAAACTTGGTCTTATCCATATTTCCATTAGAAAAAAACAACATTTAGCTATTATCCGTAACTTTGAAGATGGGCTTATATTACAAACTATTCACTACCCTAATGAAATTCGCGATATAACAAATACACCTAACTTACCAAGTATTGAAAATTATCCGATTCAAAAACAAGAACTCACAGCAGCTATCAATTTAATCCACCATCTTACAAATCCTTTCGAACAAGAGTTATATACAGATGAATATAAAGAAGCTCTTACCGAATTAATCGAAAATAAAATTGAACAACAGGAAAAAACCGAAACCATCTCTCCTGCTCCAAACATCATCAATATTATGGAGACATTACAGGCAAGTATTGAACAAGCAAAAATAAAAAGAGACAATAAAACAGAAAAAGAGGCCAAATAAAATTGACCTCTTTTTTCTTTAAAGCGGATTACATTTTGGCATCTCAAGTCCAGAAGATTGTGCTAATTTTAATAAGTAATAACATTCTTCTCTTGCCATATGATCCGCCATTCTAGCAGATAATGCACTTAATATTTCATTCGATAACTCCATCTCTTCAACCTCATGGAGAAAATGCGAAAATAATTTTAACTCAAGTGAAACATCTTTTGTAAACTTCTTTAATGCAGGAAAATGATGAAGCTCTGTCCGTAAATAACCTGTCATCTCAACTGCCTTTAAGTAAAATTGTTCAAAGTGCTTCGTAAATTCTTCACTTTTCTCTTTCAATCTTTTTTCAACAAGATCTAATCCACCAGAAATAGAGCCTGCATGACCAGCCGCATCCGTTAACCAAACGAGATGATAATGTAATTCATGAAAAACAGGCGGAACTTCTCCTTTCTTTAAAAATTCTAACACCGTTATATATTCTTCTACTTCGTTTACCATATGATTGATGAAAGTTGGCGTAAAATGAATAGTGATTTTTCCCTCAAGTTGTTTCTGTATAATACTTAATTTAAACGTTCGTATTTCCTTTGCGGCTCGTTCTGCCTCTTTTGAAAATGCAATGAGATTCACATTATGAACTTTATTTAAAAGATTCGTAAATGTTTCAAGAAAATATGTGGCCTTCTTTATATCTTCTTTTTCCTTCGGAGCTAATGCATCAAGTAAAAATTGCGAATGATCAGTAAGCACCCTTAGCCAAAATTGATGCTCAAACAACGCACTTTCTTCATAATTCCTCTCCACTAAATCGCCTCCGTTTATTCTTCCTTCTCTATCACTTGAAGTTTATATCCATCTGGGTCTTGTACTACAATACTCTTCTCACTTTTGTTTTCTGTATATGCAATTTTATAAAACACTAACCTCTTCTTTAAATTCTCTATGTTAGAAATTGAAAATGTTAAACCAGCGCATGAATTCGTAAAACTCTTCTCTCGTCCCCCTAACATGCGATTCATAACAAAACTAATTCTCTTTGAATCAGAATCATACCAAACCCCTGTTACATCCAATTGAGGTCTTTCTAAACTAGGTCTTATTCCTAAAATCCCTTCGTAAAAATACAAAGTTTCCTTTAAATTTTTCACTTCTAATATAATACATTGCTCCACATTCATTCCCCCTGTACCTATTACCTTTTTATATGTGTCATAAATGCCTATTATGTCTGAATACAATACGTAGTGATGAAGATATAAGGAGGTTTATTAATGGATAAATACATGAAATCATATGTGCCATATCATAGCCCTCAAGATCCTTGTCCTCCTATTGGAAAAAAATATTACTCTACCCCTCCTAATTTATATTTAGGTTTTCAACCGCCAAATTTACCACAGTTCTCACCGAAAGAAGCACTACAAAAAGGAACTTTATGGCCTGTTTTTTATGATTATTACGAAAATCCTTATAAAAAAGGGCGGTGACTACTGACGTGAATCAACCACTACCAGAAGAATATTATCGACTTTTAGAGAATCTCCAAGAATTAGACTTTGTATTAGTGGAACTAACACTTTACTTAGACACCCACCCAGACGATACAGCAGCTATTAATCAATTTAATGACTTTTCCTATAAACGAAGAGTATTAAAACAACAAATGGAAGAAAAATATGGACCGCTTCAACAGTATGGAAATAGCTATTCTAATGCCCCTTGGGAATGGAGTAAAGGTCCTTGGCCATGGCAAATATAAAGGAGAGAAACTATGTGGATTTATGAAAAAAAATTACAATACCCTGTTAAAGTAGGAACTTGTAATCCAGCACTTGCAAAATTATTAATTGAGCAATACGGTGGTGCAGATGGAGAATTAGCCGCTGCACTACGTTACTTAAATCAGCGCTATACAATTCCCGATAAAGTCATTGGCCTCCTTACCGATATTGGTACAGAAGAATTTGCACATCTTGAAATGATTGCTACGATGGTTTATAAGCTGACAAAAGATGCGACTCCTGAACAGATGAAGGCAGCTGGTCTAGACCCTCATTACGTCGATCATGACAGCGCACTTCATTACCATAACGCAGCTGGTGTTCCATTTACTGCAACCTATATACAAGCTAAAGGTGATCCAATTGCCGACCTATACGAAGATATTGCGGCTGAAGAAAAAGCGCGTGCCACATATCAATGGCTTATCAACCAATCTGACGATCCCGACATAAATGACAGCTTACGCTTTTTACGCGAACGAGAAATTGTCCATTCACAACGTTTCCGAGAAGCGGTTGAAATTTTAAAAGAAGAACGCGATAGAAAAATATATTTTTAATACACGTATCCTAGCGATATGTGTTTTTTTTACGTTAAAAGTTAAATCCTTCCTATTAAACATACAAATAGTATATTTATTCGATTTAATGCATTATTTTTTAATTTTTTCAAAATTCCCTATTGCTTTCTAGTCATCAGACCTTTAAAATAATAACAGTTACTCGACAAATTATTTGAATTTTCGACAAAAATACTCATTAGGAGGATTTTCTTTATATGCGTACAACTTTGAAACCAGCGCAAATACTTTCGATTAGTTTATTACTATTCGCAGTTTTCTTCGGTGCTGGTAATATGATTTTCCCACCCCTTCTTGGTCTTTCTTCCGGAGAAAATATGTGGGTTTCCATTACAGGGTTTATTATTACAGACGTCGGTTTATCTTTACTTGCTATCGTTGCTGTTGCCCTTGCTGGTGGTAGTTTTAACACTTTAGCGAGCCGTGTTCATCCAAAATTCGCAGCAGTATTCGCTATCATTATTTATCTTTCAATCGGCCCACTATTTGTCATTCCACGAACTGGATCTGTATCTTATGAAATCGGGATTGCACCACTTTTCCCAGATCAATGGTATTCTATGTTAGTTTTTAGTGCGATTTTCTTTACAGTCGTTTACTTCTTATCATTAAATCCATCCAAGCTAGTAGATCATATCGGTAAAATATTAACACCAATTTTACTTGTAATTATTGCAATTATGGCAACAAAAGCGATTCTTTCACCAGGAACGTTTGCAGAGCCTATCGGTGACTATAAAGACATCCCGTTTTTCAAAGGATTTCTTGAAGGATTTTTAACGTTAGATGCAATTGGCGCTCTCGTACTATCAACAATTGTTGTAAATGCAATTCGTCAAAACGGTATACAAGAGAAGAAATCTATCGCAAAATATACAATCATTTGCGGAAGCATTGCTGCTCTATTCTTAACAATTGTTTACTTCTTACTCGGTTATATCGGAGCTTCAAACGGAAACTTGGGACAATTCGAGAACGGTGGTCAACTATTAGCAACTGTTATGTACCAATTCTTTGGGACAAGCGGTAATGTTTTATTAAGTATCGCCATTATCTTCGCTTGTTTAACAACAGCAATTGGTGTTGTAAGTGCATTCGCCAACTATTTCGCAACAGTATTAACAAATGTTTCTTACAAAAAGCTCGTACTATACGTTTGTATCTTTAGTTTCGTTATTTCAAACTTAGGATTAAGCTTATTAATTAAAATCACACTACCTGTATTAATTATTTTGTACCCAATTACAATCATTTTAATTTTCGTATCATTTATCGATAAATATACGAAACGTAAACCTTCTGTCTACATCGGAGCAATGATCGCAGCATTCATTATTAGCTGTATTCACGCACTTGATAATGTGGGAATGATACCAAGTTTTATCGCTAATATCGTACACACGATCCCTTTTTATAACTTAGGAATCGGCTGGATCGTTCCAGCAATAATTGGTGGTATAATCGGATACTTTATTCCGCAAACAGAAGCTGAAGGCGAAGTTTCTACAAAATAAAGAAAAGAAGCAAGCATGAAATACATGCTTGCTTCTTTTTATTTTCACATCGTATGCTTAAAAGTAAATAACTCTTCTTTCGACTGCACAACAGATTGTTCCTCTTCTACAACGTCCTTCTTTATCTCTCCTCCTAATCTTACTTTCAACATCGCCTCTTCTATACTTTTCACAATCATATTTCCTGAAAAAATAGTAAGCCCGAAAAATGTAATTGGGACGAGAGGAATCCATGGATGCACTGTTAATGATCTAAAATAGACTCCAATTAAACCTGACCATTCATGTGTATAAGATTCTATTTCTTCTATCGGCCCTAAAAAATTAACCGTTCCACCAAAGAATATTTCTAGTAATCCTAAGTGCAGTAAAATAGTAAGAGTCTGCGTAAACTGTTGAAGAAATACGAGTATAAAAGTCATATAGAGATGCGGAAAAAGATGTTTTATAACAATACGTCTCCTCGATCCGCCTAATATGCGCGCAGCATCAACAAATTCTTCCGTTTGTAATTTACGAACTTCCTTCGCGACATACAGTGCAATAACTGGCATCACAAGCATTACAAGTAATACAACTTGAAACGAAGCCCTTTCAAAAAAGCTTGTTGTTTCCTCCCCGCTTCCAAATAGATTTGCAAATTGAAGAAAAAAATACGCAATCATAACTGTTGGAATAACTGTGAAACTATCAAAAAAAGCCTCAATCTTTGAAAAACCTCTTCTTACATATGTTCCAAGTACAACACCAAAGAACACACCTATTACCATTCTAAGTGCCGCAATTAAAATAGATATACCAATCGTCCACTTCGCGCCTTCAATAACTAAATGTAAAAGGTCGTATCCTTTCCGATCTGTCCCGAGTAAAAATTGGAATGAAGGTGAAAACGGTGGCACTTGTGGATTTTCATCCGCATCATATTGCAATGTAACTTGCCTAATGTGTCCATCATTCCATAACGTATTTCCGATGCTCAAAAGAACTAATATGAGAAGAAACCCAATGCTTATCCAAAATCTTTTATCACGTTTTATATACGTCCACATATTATAATCTCTCCTTCATCGCAGCCGGAATGAGATAATGAAACAATTTAAATAAAATAAAAATCGGAATATAAATAAGCAGTACACTAACGATGAAAACCTCCACCCTAATACCTTCGTACGATTTTAAAAACATGAAAATACCACCCGTATTAAAAATCCATTCTATAATATATAAATTAGATAACATAAAAAAGATATTCGTTTTCGCAAAGAAAAGTGTACTAAGCAACACATTTCGTAAAATATGACGATTTAAAATATGAAAACGCCCCAAACCTTTCGCCTTAGCAAATAGTACATAATCTTTTTCTAATTCATTTTCAAAACGAAGCACTACCATTTTTACAAACATAATCGTAGTTGGGATGCTCAAACAAAGTATCGGCAATCCTCTAATCGACTCGCCTCCAATTGAAGCAATTTGAAAAGGTAAAAAACCTGTTTGTTTAAAAAACCATACAACTAAAATTTGTGATACTAAAATAAGAAGAATATCTGGAATGGATTCTAGGAAGATAAGAAATGATTTAATTCGATGTTGTATACGCGGTGAACTACTCATAATTACATAAACGATACAAAATGCTACAAATAATGAAATGAAAAAAGCAGCCAAAAAAATAATAATCGTTTCTTTATAATGGACGAACAACTGTGGAAATAAAAATTTACCTCTCACATATTGCAAATTGGAAATATCCATTAAGTTCACAAACACTTCTTTTAAACTCTGTATGTACTTTGATACATCCACCTTAAATCCATAAAATAATTTCGGCAAAGCCCCTAAAATAATAATCCCCAAAATCGAAATAAGAAATTGAATCGTCACTTCCATTCCATTCAAAAATACCTTTTTGACCATTTTCGCCCTTCTCTCTCTATAATTTACCCCTTAATTTTATTCTTAATTTTCTGAATTGTAAATATTTTAAGAACAAAAAATCACTAGGCTATGATCCTAGTGATTCCTTATGCGCATGCCTTTCTCTTTTCGCAAACGGCATATACAAAACCAAACATCCAATAAGCGCAGCTATTTCTAATGAAATAATATAGTAAGGATGCGGCCCTAACATATCAAGTAATGAAGCTGTTTCTGGCTTATGAGCTAAAAACATATAATTACCACCTGTTTTGTAATTTACAAACGAAACAATTGGAATCAATATGTTTAAAAATATCATTGTGCGTTTAATAGATTGTACTGTCGGACGATATCCTTCCACCCAAGTCATAAAGAGTGGTGCCCAAATGAGCAATATATGCGCGATAAAATATTCAATGAAACGAAAATGCGGAAAAGCATACTGCAAGTTTGGCGTTAAAATAGCTTGTGATGCACCAATAATTCCCGTGAAAAATACAATCTCATATATGCGGTAACTTTTCGTTACGATCATAATCGACGCTAATAATAAACTAATCGTACATAATTCAAACGGTAATGAAGTAGCTAGCTCAAAAATCCCCGCTTTCCACTCCCACATATGAAGCCCAATTTCACTACCTATAAATAAAAATGCAATTGCATATCGAACCGTTATATTCCACTCACTTTGACGTAATACATCTTGGTATTGATACAGAAAAAATATCCCCACCAACATAATAAATAATATAAGGGCATGTTGCCTTGAGTATGGAATAAATGGTTTAAATGGGTGTGCGCTAAAATAAGCTTCCATCTTCCTTCCTCCTTTCCTCCATACAATATTATTGTAAGAAAGAAACGACGAGTCAATTCATTTGCTTACACTAGGACAACCTCTACCTTACATTTACATATTCATACCTTACAAAACTGTAAGGTTATTGTAAGCTAAAACGATTTGTCAGATTCTTCACCTCTTCTATACTTAATGTAGATACTAAAACGAACGAAAAGGTGATAAATAGATGAAAAAGAAAAATAAAGTGTTAATTACTAGTGTAGTAGCAATCGGAATTGCAGCTGGATCATACTTTGCATTTGCTGGGGGCGGTTCAGATGTAGCAATGGCATATAGCGGATATAAAGTAACCGAAAAACAAATCCAAAACGCGCAAAAATTTGGTGGCGAAGTTATTCCAAATGGAATTGAAACTATTTCATTCGATCCAACAAAAGGAACATATGAATTAGCTGTAAAAAAAGGCGATGAAGTGAAAAAAGGTCAGCTTCTATTTAAATACAATGACCCGACTGCTAAACAAGGGGTAACAGAAGCAGAAATGCAAAAGAAAATCGCACAAAAAGAAGTAACGTTGTTCCAAAAACAAATTGATGCGGCGAAACAAAAATTACAAAAAGATAAAAATTCAGGCCTTCCTGCTGAAGCATTAAAAGCATCAGAAGCTGAAGTTGGGCAATTAGAATCACAACTTGAAATGAAAAAGTTTGAAGTTGAAAAAGCTGATGAAATGATTAAAACAGCAAAAGAGAAAGTAAACACTCTTTCTGTAACAAGTCCTGCTGATGGCGTAATTGATGATATCGTGAAAACTGCTGACGAAAAAACAGGTATGAGCGGAGTTACTCTTCGTCACGCTGGTCAATTTAAAGTAAAAGGTCAACTTTCTGAATATGAGCTTGCTAGTATGAAAGTTGGGCAAGAAGTAACTGTTTCATCAAAAACTGTCGCTGGTAAGACTTGGGCAGGAAAAGTAACAGAAATCGGTTCTACACCATTAAAGAGCATGGATGAAAATAAAACTGTTTCTAATTACCAATTCACTGTCACATTAGATAATAGTGACGAACTACAAAACGGCTTCCACGTTTACGTAACAAGTAAATCTGGCGAAGCAACTGGTACAATTATTCCGAAAAGCAGTATCGTGAAAAAAGGTGACAAAAATGTTGTCTTCGTTGTAAAAGACGGTAAAGCGAAAGAACAAGCAGTTACTGTTGAATTCGAGACTGATAGCGAAGCAAAAGTTTCTGGAGTGAAAAAAGGAGAGGAAATTATCTCTAAGCCTGAAAAAGACTTAAAAGATGGTATGGAGGTTGTCGCCCAGTGATTAACTTAAAAGGCATCACGAAATCCTTCCAAAATGGTGCAGAGTCCGTTCAAATATTACACGGAATTGATGTAACACTGAACCAAGGAGAATTCACTTCGATTATGGGACCTTCTGGTTCTGGTAAATCAACATTAATGAACATTATCGGTTGCTTAGATAAACCGACGACAGGTACGTACGAACTAGCTGGTCAAAACATTTCAAACATGTCTGAAACAGAACTTGCACACGTACGTAATAAAGAAATCGGATTCGTATTCCAAAACTTCATGTTATTACCTAGACTTACAGCACTTCAAAATGTAGAGCTACCTCTTATTTACGCTGGAGTCGATAAAAAAGAAAGACGTGAGCGCTCGTTAGCTGCTTTAACAAAAGTAGGCTTAGCTGATCGCGCTACTCACTTACCGAACGAATTGTCCGGTGGGCAAAAGCAGCGTGTCGCTGTTGCACGTGCAATCGTAAATAACCCAAAATTCATTTTAGCCGATGAACCGACGGGAGCACTTGATACGAAAACAAGCACACAAATTATGGACCTCTTTTACGAATTAAATAAACAAGGCTCAACAATTATTATGATTACCCATGATCGTGAAATCGGGGAAGCTGCAGCACGTCAAATTGTAATTCGTGACGGAAATATCGTCCAAGATTGGAGAGGTTAATTTTGAATACGAGTGAAAATATACGCATGGCCCTTTCCTCTATCTTTGCTCATAAGATGCGTTCTATCTTAACAATGTTAGGTATTATTATCGGTATTAGTGCCATTATTACTATCATCTCAATGGGTGATGGTACAAACGCAAAGTTTAAAAAAGAATTAGGCCAAGGAAAAGATAATGAAGTAACGATTTACTACAACAACCCTGATTACGGAACAGATAGTGCCAAAATCACACCTGATATGCTAAACCGTCTGCAAACTGTACCAGGCGTTAAAGATGTATATCCAGACGTAAGTATGAAAGTAAAAGCATCTGCTGGTTCAAAAGATGTAAATCTTGATTTAAAAGGTGGAACAGGCGCCTTTATGAAAGATTCGAAAATAAAATTAGTTCACGGTCGTGAATTAAATGACAGTGAACTAAACCAAGCAATCCCTGCTGTTATATTAAATGAAGAAGCTTTCAACAAATTATTTAGTGGTTGGGAATCAAACCAATATACAGATATAAAAGGAAAGCCTTATAAAATAGTCGGTGTATACGAAACGAAAAACGACTTCGGAATGCCTATGCCTGAAGGTTATACATCACTTGAAAACGCGCCTGTCATTTCAGGAGTAAATGAGTATGACTCTGTAAGATTAACAATGACCTCTCCGACAGAACGTAAAAGTTTAGAAAAACAAGCTGTTTCTGTCTTAAACGAAATGAAAGCTCCTAAATTTGAGCACAAATTCGAAGCACAAGATTTAGGTGAATTTACGAAACAACTAGACGAATCAATCGGTATGATGAAAATGGTATTCGGTGGTATTGCTGCTATCTCCTTACTTGTTGGTGGTATCGGTGTAATGAACATCATGCTCGTATCTGTAACAGAACGTACACGCGAGATTGGTATTCGTAAAGCACTTGGTGCAACACGTGGTAAAGTATTAACACAATTCTTAATCGAATCTTGTATTTTAACAGGACTTGGTGGTTTCATCGGATTCATGCTTGGTATTTTCTTCGCTTGGATCGTCTCAATCTTTGCTGGATGGCCACTCGTTGTCTCAAAAGAACTTGGACTTCTTGCCGTAGGTATTTCAATGCTAATCGGTATTGCATTCGGACTACTACCAGCCAACAAAGCTGCAAAACTTGATCCAATTGAATGTTTACGATATGAATAAACAAAAACGTAGGAGTTTACACTCCTGCGTTTTTTATTTACCTATTAAATCGAGTTTCTTCTATTATATATATTTCACGTTACAACTATCACTCTAATACTCTTCATTATTTATAGGTACTAAGGCTATTATCTAATCCTATTATTGCAAAAATACTATGTAACAGACGAAAATCAAGGCGTAATTTTTTCCATGCTTCGACTGATTTTGTAACAATTATATCGATATTTCATTAAATTTCACCTCATTTATATCTTTTTACATCTAAAAAGGTTATCATTCCATAACTATCTTTTCATTCAGACAGTAAAATACGCTGTTTTTGTAACACTATAGATATCCACAAGAAATATTACCGTAACATTATTAATGTTACGGTAATTGAAATGCTACTCATTTTGTGTTTTACATGCCCTAATACGCCAAAAAACAACAAGGAAGCGCTATCAGGATATTTATGGAATTGTTACAGAATATTAATGCCCCGTTACGAAAGCTTTGTAATTTTATGTTTTTCGCAAATAAGAAAATAATGGTTGCTATAATGAGGTCAACGAAAACAAATGCAATGGAGGCTATTATGAAAAAATTTATGGGTATAGCAACAGCAGCGGTTTTTGGTCTTGGGATTTTCACAACATCTGCTAAAGCAGAAACGATCGTAACGACTGACGTACTAAACGTACGAGAAAACCCAACTACTGAATCAAAAGTTGTAGGAAAATTATTAGATGGATATAAAGTAAATGTTTTACATACAGAAAATGGTTGGTCAAAAGTTCAATTGAATAGCGGTAAAGAAGCTTTCATAAGCGCTGACTATACAAAAGACACTTACTACGTAACAGCAAACGTATTAAATGTACGTGCTAGTGCAAACACAGATTCAGAGATTCTTGGTAAGTTGAAAAAAGATGATGTAATCGAAACAACACACCAAGTACAAAATGATTGGATTCAATTTGAATATAACGGAAAAACAGCTTATGTTCATGTTCCTTACTTAACAGGTAAAGCACCAGTTAAAGTTCAACCAGTAGTTAAAGCTGAAAAAACAACTACAGTTCAAGATACAGCTAAAGTTCGTGAAGCTGTTAAAGCTCAGGAAGTAGCTGAAACTCAAGCAAAAGCTAAAGCAGTGGAAGCAACTAAAGCTCGCGAAGCAGCTGAAGCTCAAGCAGAAGTTAAAGCTCAAGAAGCGGCTAAAGCTCGTGAAGCAGCTAAGGCTCAAGAAGCAGCTAAAGCTCAGGCAGAAGCTGAAGCTCAAGCAGAAGCTAAAGCTCAAGAGGCGGCTAAAGCTCGTGAAGCAGCTAAAGCTCAAGCAGATGCTGAAGCTCAAGCAGCGGCTAAGGCTCAAGAAGCAGCTAAAGCTCGTGAAGCGGCTAAAGCTCAAGCAGATGCTGAAGCTCAAGCGGCTAAGGCTCAAGAAGCAGCTGAAGCTCGTGAAGCGGCTAAAGCTAAAGAAGCAGCTAAAGCTCAAAAACCAGCTACACAACAACCTGTTGCAAAAGAAACTGAAACAAGTGCACCATCATCTTCTCGTGAGTTACGTGTTGTAGCAACAGCTTATACAGCAGATCCACTTGAAAATGGTTATAAAGCAGGCGACCAAGTAAAATCAGCTTTAGGCCACAACTTAACAGCTAATCCAAACATGAAACTAATTGCAGTTGATCCAAGTGTCATTCCATTAGGTTCAAAAGTATGGGTTGAAGGTTACGGAGTAGCAATCGCTGGTGATACTGGTGGAGCTATTAAAGGTAATAAAATCGACGTTTTAATGCCAGATAAAGGCACATCAAGTAGCTGGGGACGTAAAACAGTTACAGTTAAAGTATTAAACTAGTTAAAAAAAAGAGTCAGTCTCATCGTTGAGGCTGGCTCCTTTTTTTACTCTATTAAACTACTGAAAAATGACATAGTAAATGAAATTATATCAACGATTTTTCAAATATATCTATCGTAACCTACAATATATCAACGATTTTTCGAATATATCTATCATAACTTACAATATATCAACGATTCGACAAGAGATATCGATTTACCGACAAATTTTGACATTAAAAGTACTTTAATATTAAAAAGGCGTTCCAAAATTTGGACCGCCCCCTATCTTCCCTATTCCACACAAGTAAACTGTGTCCAAGCCCCTACGTAATCTAGTAAGAATAACTCCTCTTCCGCAATTATACCGACAATATTTTTCCGTTCATCTATCGGCATTTCTTTTAGAATGATTTGCAGTTCACCTTTATACTTACCAAATGAATTGTTACCAATTACAACTTGCCCTCTTTCCTGTAGTACGCTTTCGCGCACCGGGAAATCATAGTCTTTATATTTTTTACGTACTTCTGTAGAACGTACCATATACTCTGTTATGTCGCCGCGTCTTACGTGTAATTCTTGCAGTGTCGCTCTCTTCTCTACTTCAGTCGCTTCGTCTACAAATTGTACTTTTAACTGTAACATGTATCGATTTAAGTTTCCTAGTTTCTCTAACTCTTCCTCACTCGCATAAGCATTTCCGATAATGACATCATCAATTAGCCCTGTCGCCCATAAATGCTTCGCTTGCACTTCAATTGGTAAATTACGATGCTCTTCTAACGTACATAATCCGTCGTTAATATCCCATGGACCAATGTTTGCGGCATGTGATGTAATAAATGCTGCACTGCGAATACCATGCTTTTTAAAGCGTTCACTACAGCGAATGAAATAATCGTACGGAAGACCAGTGAATTTTTGCGGATAAAAATTATGACAACCAATTAAAGCTGATTTATTCGCTTGATGCGAAAGAATATTTTCTAAGTACGCAATATCGTTACTTACATTTAACTCAATTTTTAAACCGTACGGATTATTCGTCATTTTCGCTTCCGTTAATCCATCAAATCCTACATCTAATCGAATACCATCTGCACCTAACTCTGCGAAAAATGATAGATCACTATAGCTAATACCAAGCTGATCAAACACAGCTGGAGCTACATCTAGAATAACTTCCATATTGTTATCTTTTGCGTGATTAATAATCTCTTTAAATTCAGCTACAATTTCTTCTTTCGGACGATTCACAGATAACAAACAAGTAAATATTCTTGAAAAACCGTGTCGTGCCGCTGCGGAAATATAAGCCATATCTTTTTCTTTCGTTGAATGTTCTGGATAAAGTGAAATTCCTAATTTACGCTCCATGCTTTTGCATCTCCTTCACACGTTGTATTAATGCCATGCTCGTAAATCTATATTTTGCAGATAAACATGTTGCACATAAAATTGTCGGTACAATAATTACGTACGGTGAGTGTAGACCTAACATTACATATGCACCCATTGAACAACCGATAAATAAAACTGATACTAGTAGTAACACTAATAAAGATTTACTTTGTACCCATTTCGAATAATGGGCAATACACTGTCCGACCACGAATGTAATTAAGATGATAATTGCTCCGAGCATTCTGTTTTCTCCTCTCCTGCTAATTGTTGTTTCTCATACATTTTGAAGAATGGATAGTAAATAACGAATGAGATCGCAAAGTTAACAAGTACAAGTACACCAGCCATAATTGTCCAGTCCGTGCTAATAATCGCTGCAATTGGTGCTAACATCGTAAATGGCAGTTTCGCCATCATGAGTGGAATCATACCTGAAACAACTGCGAAATATGATACTGTCGTTGTCACTAGCGGCGTAATAACGAACGGAATAATTAAGATTGGGTTCATTACAATCGGAGCTCCGAAAATAATTGGCTCGTTAATATTGAATAAACCTGGTACGAATGATAATCTACCTAACTCTTTTAGGAACTTAGATTTAGAGAACATAAACATAATTACTAAAGCTAACGTTGAGCCTGATCCGCCAATCCATACGAACCATTGAATGAATTGCTCTGTAAATAAGTTTGGTAACTGATGTGCATTTCCTGTAGCCGTGAACACTTCCATATTTTCAAGAATTGCTGAATCCCACATCGGACGAATAATTGGTCCTAAAATCGCCGGTCCATGTATACCAAATGACCAGAAGAACACGATTAAGAATACTGTTAATAAACCACCGAATAAGTTATTTCCTACTAGTACTGATTTTAATGGTGCGATTAAGTATGTAATTGTTGTATTTACATCGAATTTCAAACCGTAGCGAATGCCCCAGAATAAAAGAATAACTACTAATGTTGGAATTAATGCTGCAAACGAATTTGAAACTGCTGGTGGTACACTGTCTGGTAATTTTATTGAGATATTATGCTTAATCATAAAATGATAAATTTCTACTGCAATTAATGCTGTAACAATTGCGCCGAATAAAGACGTTGCACTTAATGTTCCTACTGAAATATATCGACCTGCATCAATAACACCTGGTACAGCTTTCGTAATTTGAATTGGTTCAACTGATGCTAGTAAAAAGGCGAGTACAGATAGTAGCCCTGCACTTAATTGATTGAGCTGATAAAAGTTCGCGAGCGAAGCTCCTACACCAAACGCTGCGTATAATGCCATTAGTCCTACTGTAAATCGGAATGGAATATCTAAAATATGGCGAAACGGTGCAATCCATTCCATATATGCATCAATTGGTAAATTTAAAAAGATAACGAAAAATGACCCGACGATCGTTAACGGTAATGTAGAAATAACCCCATTTCGTATTGCCAATAAATGTCGTTGTCCTGCAATCTTTTGCGTTGTTGGCATAATCTTTTGTTCCATAAAATTCATAAACCCATTCATCAATAGCCCTCCTCTTTCTCTCTACTATAAAAGAATGAAATAAACTTTATAACATTATAATGTTTATATTTAAAAAAATATAATTATGCTAAAACTAATTGTTCTGCTTGCCTAAGCACTTTCAAACCATCACACATGCCATAATCTCGTTGGTCTATAATTGCAACTGGTATGTTGTATGAGTTTGCAAGAAACTCTACAGCTGGAAATAAATATTTCACTTGTGGACCAATTAAAACGACATCAGCTTCCTTAATTTCAAGTTTCACAAGTTCTGAATCAACCGCCTTAATTTTATAATTCTTCCCCTGTTTCTTTGCCTCTTCTTGCATTTTTCTTACGACCATACTCGTTGACATACCTGCTGCACAACATAATAAAATATACATCTTATACTGTCACTTTCTCTTCCACGCGTTTATGAAGAGTAATAAATTCTTTAGCTAGTTCTTTCACTGTAATTGCATTCATTAAATGGTCTTGTGCGTGCACTAACAGTAAACTGATTTCTGCATGATTTCCTCTTGCCTCTTCTTGAATTAAATCCGTTTGAATACGATGCGCTGCTGAAATTTCCTCACTAGCAAGTTTCATCTTTTCACCCGCATTCTCAAAATCTCCTTGTCTTGCAAAAGCGATTGCTTCAAGCGCCGCACTTCTCGCATTGCCACCATGTAAAATTAATGCAAATGGAGTTTGCATATCAGCCATTTTAAATTCCCCCAAGCTATATGTTTTCTATATTTTTATCTTATTATGAAAACGCATACAATTAAACATAAAAAACTTCCGTTATGTAACGGAAGTTTTTATATACTTTTTCAAAATGATAATAAAATCTCTTGAAAATCTTCAATTACCTCGGTCTGAGTAAGTTTCTCTATCGTAGTTTGACTAGACATAATATCATATAAAAAATCATAAAGCCTTTGCAAATCTTCATTATTATTGCGCTTTACACTAAATAAAATAATTACTTGTACTTTTTTATCTCCCCAATCAACAGCCTTTTCAAGTGTGCAAAACATCAAGAAAGTTTCCTCACTTAATAATTGCATCGGATGCGGGATTGCAACTGAATTCCCAACCGCTGTCGGAGACGTATTTTCTCTTTCCATAACAGAAGCATAAAAGTGTTCTGGTACATAGCGTTTCTCAGCAGCTTTCTCACATAAAAACTGAATAACATCCTCTTTCGTAGAAGCACTATGATTTAAAAAGATTAAATCTTCCTTAATATATTGCTGCACACTATTATTCACATGCGTAAACAACCGCTGACCAATCGATTTAATCTCTTTATCATCAAATATTGAATTCACTTTTATAACTGGAACAGGCAAGCCACTCGGTATATGAATCGTACTAATAATACAATCTATTTTTTCTTTATAAAGATCTTCTACTTTCAATTGATAATAGCCTGTAATACCTACAATCTCTAATTTATCTCGGAACTGTGATAAAATTTTATATTTTAATAGTTGTGCACTTCCTTGACCAGTCGCACAAACTAATAAGCATCTTTTCTTTTGATTCTGCTCCTGCAAACGGCTCATCGCTCCGCCGAAGTGAATTGCTATATAACCAATTTCACTTTCAGGGATCGATTCACCCGTATATTCACCAATGATATCTCCAACAAGAACCGCAATTTCAAAAGCATACGGATAATTCTTTTTCACTTCTGCCAAAAGAGGATTTCTCGTATTTAACTTATACTTCAAACGATTTAATAACGTTTTTAAATGAATACCAAATCCAAATAATAATTCTTCATCATAATAAAAAATAAGATTCCGTTCTTCCGCTACTTTAAAAAGAATATGTTGCATAAATGCATATATATCTTTTCCTAATAGCTCTTCTACATTTTCATAGCGATCTCTCGTTGTAACAGCAGTACTTAATAAATGCATCGTCACATATAATACTTCTTCTTCTGGAAATAAAAATTTTAACTCTTTCTCTAAATCTCCTAAAATCTGCTTCGCAATTGTATATTCTTTCTTTATTATAAGTTCTGATTGCTCCGCATGCAGTTCTTTCATATAATGTTGACTTTGACAACGCTTTAATGCGATTGCAATATGAATGACTAAATTATCAATTTCTATATCAGATAAATATATTGTTCCGCCTTCAATATACTTTAATATAATTGAACGAATGAGTGATATATGAGGTAGCGATAAATATGTCTCCGTCTGCTCAAATTGCTCATGAAACGGAGTATGGTCATAACGCGGTAAACCATATTGTGATAAACAAGAACGAATATTAAATTCCCCTCCAACAATACGTATACCATAATACGGTCTCTTCTCAATTTGTAATTTATAGCGGCCACATATATCTGTAACATCTTTCATAATTAAATTGACCGTTGATTTGCTCACATAAATCTCTTCTGCTAATTCTGAAAGCTTCACATATCCCTCTGTCGTTAAAACACGCTGCAGAATATACGCTATTCTTTCTTCATAAGAAGTTGGGATCTTTTCCGTCTGTTTTTGAAATAGACTCACACAAAATTCTTCAAATTTCTTCGTTTGTATAATTTCTAATTCGTACCCAGTCCCTCTTTGCGATTCGATTTTCGCTCCGTTTTCTTCCAATATATCATTTAATAATTTTATATCCTTTTGAATCGTCTTCGTTGATACATGTAAACGGCCCGCTAAAAAAGCTCGATTTAACATCGATTTCTCTTCTAAAAACTCCTCTAAAATAGAAATTAATCGCTGATGCACCTTTGTCATAGCTCTTCCTCTCGCTCTTTATATATAAAGGGGGAAAAGCTGCTGAAATCAGTAGTTTTTCCCCTTTATATTCTCTCTATTTCTTTAATGTGAACCCGAATTTATCCCATGCTTGTAAATAATCTAATAAGAAAATTTCTTCTTCTATAATTCGACCAACTACATTTGTTTTTCCTGTATTCACCATATCTTTTAATGCAATTTGTAATTCGCCTTTATACTGGCCATATTGTTCATTATCAATTAATAAATCTCCACGCTTAATTTCACGCGTATTATGAGGTTTAAACTCTTCTTTTTTATATTTCACACGACTTTGTGTAGAACGAATCATATATTCAGATACATCTCCGCGATAAAAATGTGGTTCGTCTAATACGATAATTCTTTCTAATTCTGTCGTTGTATCATATAGTTCTATATCAAATGTTTGTTTCTCTTTATTTAATGCACCTAGTGCTTGTAATTCTTCTTCTGACGCATATGCGTTTGCAATAATAACATCATCAATTAATTCCGTCGCAAATAAATGCTTCGCCTGTGTTGTCATCGGTAATTCACGATGCTGCTCTAATGTACATAACCCTTCTGTTACTGGCCAAGGTCCGTATGTTGCATCAAATGATGAAATAAAAGCAGCCGTTCTCATACCGTAATCTTTAAATTGTTTCGAGCATTTAATGAAATGATCGTATGATAACCCTGAATAACGATGCGGATAAAAATTATGACAACCAATTAAATTTTCACGATTTGGTCTATGACTCATAATGTTATCTACATACTTCGTACCATTACTCATATTAATCTCAATTTTCAAACCATACGGATTATAAGTCATAATTGATTCTTCTAATCCTGAGAAACCAACATCTAAACGAATACCGTACGCACCCAATTCATGGAAGAATGATAAATCATTATACGAAATACCTAATTGTTCAAAAACAGATGGACTAATATCAACTAATACTTGGAACCCTAATGCATTCGCATGAGAGATCGTTTCTTTAAATTCTTCTATAATTTTCTCTTTTTCTCCATCCACAGATAATAAACATGTGAACACACGTGTAAATCCATATTTACTTGCTAATGTTAAATACTCCTTATCTTTCTCTACTGTTGAATGTTCTGGATAAATAGAAATACCTAATCGTCTCATATGTACACGCCTCTTTCTTCATCATATTGTAAACCTTTTCAAATATATGTAGTGAAAAAGTATATATCCCCTTCTTGTTCACTACTCCTTTGAATCCGCTTTCTTTAAAGAAAAAACAATTTCTATCATTCTTAACACCTACAAGTCTATACATCTATACTTTACATCTTTTTTTCATAGTTGTGTAGCCTTTACACAAATTTGTCAGTTTTTCACCTTAAAAATTGTTATCCGTTTTCAAGACACCTTCCTTGACTGTTGCATTGGCCAATACATATACTCGAAAGAAAAGAGAAAATTTTATATAGGGGATGAATATATGGGAGAAGCAATACTCGTAAAACGAGAACCGTTATGGACAAAAGAGTTTGTTGCTTTAATTTTTGCAAACTTATGTATGTTTTTAGGGTTTCAAATGTTAATTCCAACCTTACCTGTTTATGTGAAAGAAATTGGCGGCACAAGTTCCAATATCGGATTGGTTGTCGGCATGTTTACCGTTGCGGCACTTTTTGTTAGACCGCTAACTGGGAATGCCTTGCAAAAATTTAATAAAAAAATCATCTTAATGATCGGTACTGCTATTTGTTTACTCGCTATGGGCAGTTACCTTTTCGCCTCAACAATCTTTCTCTTGCTTGCTGTTCGTATTTTACACGGAGCTGGTTTCGGTATTACAACGACTACATATGGGACTGTCGTTTCTGATTTAATTCCCTCAGCTCGCCGCGGAGAAGGCATGGGATATTTTGGTCTTTCTGGAACAATTGCAATGGCCCTCGGTCCACTTATCGGACTATGGCTTATGCAAACATATAACTTCACAATTCTTTTTTTATGTGCATTATCGTGCACAATTGTTTCATTAATATTAACGAAACTACTTCAAATCCAAAAAACGAAACAGCCTCCACAACAATCATCTAGTACTTTTCTCGATGGATTTATTGAGCGTAAAGCTTTACTTCCTTCATTATTAATATTATGTATTACATTAATGTACGGAGGAATCGGAAGTTTTATCACACTATTTGCTACAGAAGTCGGCATAGCTGATATTAGCCTCTTCTTTTTATGTAACGCACTAGCAATCGCTGTAACTCGTCCATTCTCTGGAAAGCTATATGATGCAAAAGGCCATACATTCGTCATCATTCCGGGAGTTATTATAACGTTTACAGGTATTATTTTATTGTCGTATACGACGACAATTCCGAGCTTAATTATTGCTGCAGCATGTTACGGAAGTGGTTTTGGAGCGATCCAACCTGCACTACAAGCATGGATGATTGACCGCGTAGCACCGCATCGACGTGGCGTAGCAACGGCTACATTCTTCTCCGCATTTGACCTTGGAATTGGTGCTGGAGCAATTATTTTTGGATTCATTGCACATTTTACAAACTATGCGACTGTATATCGTTATTCTTCGCTATTACTTATTGCTTTTCTCTTCATTTACATTACAAGTATAAGAAAACAAAAGCACGGAGATAAAAATACAGAAAAAGCTGCTGGATAATTTAGCGGCTTTTTTTCTTGCAAAAAAGACTACTTAATAAATATTAAACCTTATGTTGACGTTATAAAACTACATGCATTTCCCTACATATTTTTTTAACTTTCCTCAAAAAATATACAATGAACTTGTAGACAATTCCCTTGATATACAATTGAATAATACTATTCTAAAAAGTGTGATTTATTTACAAAAACACTATTTACGAAATACAAAAACCAATAAAATACAGCTGTTTCTTTAAAGAATTGTAAACTTTTCATCTCTTTGTAAATTTAGTGTAAATTTTACTAGCAAACCGTTTACAGTGACTCAAGGTTCAGTTAATAATTACAGCGTACATGAAATTTAAGGAGTGGAATGCGTGGAATATAATGTTCAAGAAATGATCTTCCAATTCATTGGTGGATTAGGTATTTTCTTATTCGGGATTAAATACATGGGCGATGGACTGCAACAAGCAGCTGGAGATCGTCTTCGCGATATTCTAGATCGTTTTACAACAAACCCACTAATGGGTGTACTAGCTGGTATGTTAGTTACTGTATTAATCCAATCTAGTTCAGGAACAACCGCTTTAACAGTCGGACTTGTAAGTGCCGGATTTATGACATTAAGACAAGCAATCGGTGTTATTATGGGTGCAAACATCGGTACGACAGTTACTGCATTTATTATCGGAATTAAAATCGGAGAATATGCTCTCCCAGTTATGGCAGTTGGAGCAATCTTACTATTCTTCTTTAAAAATAAAAAAGTACATTCTGTAGGTCAAGTTGTATTCGGTTTTGGTATGCTATTCTTCGGTTTAGAATTAATGAGCGCAGGTATGAAACCTCTTCGTTCTTTAGAGTCATTCCAAGATTTAATGATTAGCATGAGTGATAATCCAATTTTAGGAATTGTTGTCGGTACAGTCTTCACTTTAATTGTACAGAGCTCAAGTGCAACAATCGGTATTTTACAAGAACTATTCGGTCAAGGTGCAATCGATTTACAAGCATCTCTTCCTGTATTATTCGGTGATAACATCGGTACGACAATTACAGCAGTATTAGCAGCAATCGGTACTTCAATTGCAGCAAGACGTGCAGCATTAGTTCACGTTATCTTTAATATTATCGGTACCATTATCTTTACAATTTTATTAGTACCATTTACAAGTTTAATTCAATATTTCCAAACATCATTAAACTTGAATCCAGAAATGACCATTGCATTTGCACACGGAACATTTAACGTAACAAATACAATCATTCAGTTCCCATTCATTGCAGTATTAGCATGGATTGTAACAAAAATTATTCGCGGCGAAGATTCTGCTATTAATTTCAAACCGCAACATTTAAATCCAATCTTTATTGAACAATCTCCAGCCATCGCTTTAACTGAAGCTCAAAAAGAGATTATCCGTATGGCGGAGTTCTCATTACATGGATTAAAAGAAGCAAATCAATTTTTAAATACACAAGACAAAAAACACGCAAACATGGCTACTCAATTAGAAGGAGCTATTAACAATTTAGATAAAAAAATTACCGAGTATTTAGTTTTACTATCAGAAAAGCCACTTTCACCTACGGATTCTGAAAAACATTCTGTTTTAGCAGGTGTTGTTGGAGATATTGAACGTGTCGGTGATCATGTAGAAAACCTTGTAGAACTTGTAGATTTCCAAATTTCAAACCGTGTTTCACTATCAGATGAAGCATTAGCTGAATTAAACGAAATGCTAGAATTAACGATTTCAACACTGCAAGACGCAGTTGAAGCTTTAACAAACTTCGATACTGAACTAGCTCAAACTGTTATTGCAAAAGAACGCAAAATCGATCAAATGGAACGTGTTCTTCGTAAACGTCACGTATTACGTCTAAACGAACGCAGCTGTTCAGGTGATGCAAGTATCATCTTCGTCGATATGGTAAGTAACTTAGAGCGCATTGGCGATCACGCTGTAAATATCGCTGACGGTGTTTTAGGCGAACAAGGAAAAATCAATTTAAAACAATCATTATAATAAGAAAGAGACGCTAACTTAAGCGTCTCTTTTTTCATTATATTTTAACAACTGTTCTTCCTTTTAACTTTCCTTGCAATATAAGTGCAAACTTCTTCTCTAATTCTTCTAATGTACATTCTTCTGTATAAGATAGTAATTCTTTATTTCCCCATTCTTTCGCTAAAAGCGTCCAGACATCTCTTCTCACATCTACTGGGCATTGCACGGAATCTATCCCTAAAAGGCTTATACCTCGTAAAATAAACGGATATACCGTGGTTTGTAGTTCCTGGCCTGCCACATTACCGCATGTCGTTACACAACCACCATACTTTACTGTTTTTAAAGCTGTTTCTAACATATGTCCACCTACAGTATCGATAACTCCCGCGTATATCCCTTTTAACATCGGTCTTCCTGATTCATCATTCAATTCCGCGCGATGAATCACTTTTTTCGCTCCTAGACGTAGTAGCATTTCTTCCTCTTCCATTTTCCCTGTCGCTCCTACTACGTTAAACCCTAACTTACTTAATATACTAACAGCTACACTCCCTACGCCGCCTGTAGCACCCGTTACTAAAATATCTCCCATACTAGGCTTGATTCCTGCTCCAATAAGCTTATATACCGACAAAGCCGCAGTAAAACCTGCTGTCCCATACATCATACTTTCCTTTAATGACATTCCTTCTGGTAAAGGCACGACCCAAGATGATGGCACGCGAATATATTCTCCGAAACCACCAGAGGTATTCATACCTAAGTCATATCCCGTTACAATAACTTGATCTCCTACCTTAAAGCAGTTATCTTCACTACTCACAACTTCTCCTGCGGCATCAATTCCTGGCGTATGAGGATACGTTCTCGTAACACCTTTATTACCAGTAGCTGAAAGGGCATCTTTATAATTTAATGAAGAATAATGAACTTGTATGAGTACGTCTCCCTCAGGTAAACTACTTACTTCTTTCTCAACAACTTTTCTTACAAACTGATGATTTTCCGTTTCGTTCACAACGATTGCTCGGAATGATGTATGATTCATTATGCTCTCTCCTTTATCCGTCAAATTCTTCTTTATTATATAGAAGAAATAAGTAAGCTTACTCATTTCTTCTTGGCTATATTTCAACAAATCTTACTTCCCTATCGCTTTCTCATAATATATATTTTCATTTCTACTAATAGCCCTTATACTTATTCTACATCTACAAAATAATATATAGAAAATCTGACTTTTTATAAATAAATTGAATTTTTACGAAATGTAAATGATTTGTAATGTTTTTTTTCGCTAAATTTCATTATAATAAGTGGATATGAGTGTCGTATTTCAATCCAAATGAAGGAGTACAAGAAATGGAGCAAAACCCATCTTTGCAAGAAAATACACGCAGTAAACCGAAAAAAAATAAGAAAAAAATAAAAATTATTATAAGCGCTATACTATTCGTTTTATTAATAGGCGGCGGTTATACTTGGTTTTTAGTAAATAAAGCATCTTCTGCTGTTCGAAATGCCGCACACGATTTAGCACGCGGTGATAAATCTGATTTACGTGATAAGGCTGTAAAACCTATTACAAACAATGTCTCTGTTTTAATAATGGGTGTTGATGAAAGCGATGTCCGTGGAAAAGAATATGGTGAAGCTATAAGAACAGACGCGCTTTTACTTGCAACATTTAATAAAGATAGCAAAACTGTTAAACTATTAAGTATCCCACGTGACACATATACTTATATTCCAATAGAAAAGAAAAAAGATAAAATTACACACGCTCATGCATTCGGTTCTGCTAAAAACGGAAAAAATGGTGGACCACAAGCAAGCATTGATGCAGTTGAAAAATTAATGAATGTTCCTGTCGATTATTTTGTAAAATTCAACTTTAAATCATTTATAAAAATCGTCGATGACTTGGGCGGTGTTGAAGTTGATGTACCAGTTGAATTTACTGAGCAAGATAGCAATGATAATGCTGAGGCAATTCACCTAGAAAAAGGTGTTCAAAAGTTAAATGGCGAAGAAGCTCTTGCTCTTGCTAGAACAAGACACATCGATAGTGATGCAATGCGTGGACAACGTCAACAACTCGTTATCGAGGCTATTTTAAAGAAACTAACAAGTGTTGGTTCTGTAACAAAAGTTGGCAACATCATTGATGATATTAACGGACAATTCGTTACAAACTTAACATTTGATGATATGCTTTCATTCTATAAATATGGATCGGATTCGGAAATTGAGAAATTACAAATCCAAGGTGATGATTGCTATATGGCAAAAGGTGACGATACATGTAGCAAATCTGCTGGTGGTGGTCGAACTTACTACTACAATCCAGATAAAAAAGAATTAGCTAATGTTACAAATGAACTTCGTACTCATCTTGGGCTACCTGCATATACAAAGTCTGACTCAGACTCTGATTCGAAAAAGACAAAAGAATCTAAGTCTGAAAATTCAAGTGAACGCGAATCAAGTAACAATGAAGTGAAAAATAAGAACAAAAATAGCAATGAAGATACAGAAACATCGTCTAACGACAATGAATAGTAAAGAAGCAGTACTCTATGGAGGTAGAGTACTGCTTCTTTTTATTTCTTCAGAATCAAAAATCAGAACTTTCTAACTATCTTTTTTAATATTTTTAAATTATAATAAATAGTAGCAATCTATTCCAATTATCAGGGGGCTCATACATATGAAAGCTGCAGTAAAACATAACATCTCAGATTTTAAAGACTACTTAAAATCCAACGATATATACATGGAAGAAAATATAGATGAAAATGATGGCTCTGTTCATTTTTCAGTAGGATTAGAGACAGAAGCTGGCGCAAAAATTCAACTTATCGCTGCTTTCCAAAACGAACATCCTACGGTGGATATATACTGCTTCAATGTTGCTCACGTGCCTGATGCAACATCAACAAATGATATTTTACATGTTATTAATGAATTAAACACATCTTATCGCTTTGCAAAATTCACATTAAACAAGCAAAATGCAATTGATATTTCAGCATCTCTTGCATTCTCAGAACCAAACTTTAATCCAGCACTTGTCTTTGAACATACGAGAATGCTATATAAATTAGCAAATGACGAATATAAAAACTTAATGAAAGTTATTTGGGCATAAAGTAAAACTATAATCCGTTAGGTTTACGGACAATAAATAAAAGGATGGGCTGTAAGCAGCACCATCCTTTTATTTTGATATCATATCGATCCACATTTTAACAGCAGTGCCTACAATTAAAGTGGACAATACATATTGCAGTACTTTTTGATTTAACCTCTTCCCGACTCGTGCTCCAAGTGGCGCAGCAAATATACTGGCAACCGCAATAATTAGAGCTGGAATGATAACTACTTGCCCAGTAATCACTTTTCCTGTAGTAATCCCTATTGAGGAAATAAACGTAATAGCGATAGATGTCGCGATCGTCATGCGCAGTGGTAATTTTAAAATAACTAGCATAATGGGAACTAAAAGGAACGAACCTCCAGCTCCTATAATGCCTGAAGCTCCCCCTACAACGAACGCTAACAAGCTTGCTAACCATTTATTATACTTCACATCTCCACTATTATTTTGTTTCGGTACAAACATCATAATAGCTGCAATTGTAGCTAATGCTGCATAAACAACATTGACTGTATGTTCCTCTAATATGTTAGCACCGAAACTCCCTATGAAGCTTCCTATTAATATACTAGCTCCCATATACATAACTAACGTTTTATTCATGTCATTACTTTTCCGGTATGCCCACGCGCCTGCAAAAGTTGCAAAGAATACTTGTACCGCTGTAATACCGCTCACTTCATGTGACGTATAGCCAGTAAATCCTAGCAATACTGGAATGTATAAGATCATCGGATAATTAATAATCGCGCCACCAATCCCAACCATTCCTGATATAAACGATCCTATAAACCCAATTATAAAAAGTAATACGACTAAGCTCATCTTACATCCCCCGCCTTCTAAAAAGAAGGTGATTTAAATGAATAAGTTTACATTCCCATCCGAAGCATCTGCTAAATATGCCCCTACACCTGCAAACTCTACCCCTTCCATAATCTCTTCCTCTTTTAACCCTAATAAATCTACTGTCATTTGACAAGCTACAAGTTTAATTCCTTGTTCTTTCGCCAAATCAATTAAATCTGGCAAAGGCATTGCGTTATGTTTTTTCATAATGCCTTTAATCATCTTCGGCCCCATGCCAGCAAAATTCATTTTGGATAATCCCATCTTATCAGCACCGCGTGGCATCATTTTTCCAAATACTTTTTCTATAAATGTTTTCTTTACATTCACATGTTCATCTTTCCTTAAAGCATTTAATCCCCAGAAAGTATGAAAAATAGTTACCTCTTGATCATACGCCGCTGCGCCATTTGCAATAATATAAGCAGCCATTGCTTTATCGTAATCCCCGCTAAATAAAACGATTGTTGTTTTCTTCTGTTGTTCCATATTGTTCTCCCTCCAATTACCTATAGGGGTATTTATTTATTTATAAAAAGGCCCAAATCACTTACTTCACTATATGACTTTACCTTCCCACGCTAACATACCACCTACCATATTGATTGCTTGAAAACCGTAGCTCTCTAGAAACTGAACTGCTCTTCCACTTCTTCCGCCAGAGCGACAAACGATAATATACTCTTTCTTTTTATCCAACTCATGCATTCGAAACTCTAATAGCCTTAGCGGAATATTACATGCTTCTGGAATTCTCCCTTCTGCTACTTCTTCTACTTCACGGACATCTACGATATTTACTGCTTCTTTACGTAACAATTTTTCTTCTAATTCTTTTGCTGTCATTTCTTTCATTTTAAAGTCCCTCCTCACAAAGCATTCATACCACCCGAAACGTTTATTACTTGCTGAAACCCTAGTTTTTTCAACATCTTTGCAGCTTGCTTACTTCTCATTCCACTTTGGCAAATAACGATTACTTCCTTATTTTTATCTAACTGACTTGCTCTACTAGCTAACTCATTTAACGGGATATTCTGAAATCCTTTCATATGATTTCCTCTATATTCACCTACTGTACGAACATCGATACGTTGTTTCCCCTTTTTTTCCACTATATTCTTTAATTCTTTTCCACTGATATTTTGCACACCTTTCACTGGTAAAAATCGTGAAATAACAAACCATGCAGCAAGTACAATGAAAAGCGTACTTAATATTGTGTTCATATAACCAACCTCTCTGCATTTATAACAATATTTTTTTCCTACGCCTTCTTAATCCAAAACTTCAGCACATCAGCTTCTTCTACATGCTTTACGATGTCATGACCACTTTTATTTGCCCACGCTGGAATATCCTTAACTGACCCTTTATCCGTTACGTGTATTTCTAACACTTCTCCAGTTTGTAGAGTATCCATTGCTCTCTTTGTTCTTACAATCGGCATTGGACATGCTAAACCTTTCGCATCTAATACTTGTTTTATATTCATCATCAATTCCTCCAATTTGTTATTTTTATAATGACTCATGCACTGCACAACGATTTGGGCCAATCTCCATTTCACGCTCTTCTTCCACACTCGGATGAATTTTCCCCATATTCGTTTGACGAATTTCTTCATATGCATTTGGTTGTGGCGGTAAGTTCTCTGTCACAGTTTTACGAAACTCTATTTCATCAACAATATTTAACCCTACATTCTCTTTAAATAGCTCTTGTAAGCTCGCACTCACAATGCCTCTTTCATCCATTTCACTTATTTTTGAATAATGAGCTGGTAAAACAATTAAATCTTGAGACAGTTCCTTATACAGCGTATATAACGTATTTCGTAAATCACTCACCCAATCTTCAGCCTTACCAGCAAGGTCAGGACGCCCAATTGAATCTACAAATAAAATATCACCTGATAATAAATAAGAATCATCTACAATGAATGACGTACTTCCAATCGTATGCCCTGGTGAGTATAACGCGTCAATTTCAATTTTTGTACCCCCCACCGTAATAACAGATCCTTCTACAAGTGGTTCATATGAGAAAACGACTTCCTCGGCATCTTTTGGCGGTAACCAATACGTACCACCTACCTTTTCAGCTAACTTACGTCCTCCGGAAATATGGTCTGCATGTAAATGTGTATCCATTACATTCGTAATCGTAACGCCATGCTCTTTCGCAAACTCCTCATATGCTTCAACCGTTCTTACTGCATCAATAACTGCTGCTTCACCGTTAGAAACAACCATATAAGATAAACAGCCTTTTCCAAGACGATTAAATTGATATATACTTCCTCCGCCCTGTACATCCCCTACTTTTAACGGCTTCACATATTCACTCCAAGCTTTCATACCACCAGCTAAATAATAAATATTTTGTAATCCCGCCTCTGTTAATTGCTCTGCTACAAATATAGAAGACCCTTCTTTTGCACATACTACTAAAACATCTTTATCTTTAGGTAATTCACTTACAATATGATCTACACCATCTAACAAATCAAAGTAAGGTCTATTAATAGAAGAAACTTGTTTCCCTTCAATTTTCCAATCTTCATAATCCGTCTCATTGCGAACATCTAAAATAAATAACTCTCCGAATAAAACTTTCTCTGCCACATCTTTTGCTTGTAACGGTTTAACATTCATTTAATTACCCCCATAGGTATATTTTCGTTCAAAAAAATTTACTTCTCTATATTCCCTTGCCACTCTACCATACCTGGAATGACATTTTTCACATTTAAATAACCTTTCTCATTCAACATTTGGCAAGCTATATCACTGCGATTACCAGTTCGGCAAATAACATAAATTTGCTTCGTCTCATCTAACACTGCGCTGTCTAATTCACCTAATGGTACCGAAATGGCGGATGGAATATGGCCAAAAGCAAATTCCGCTGCTTCGCGAACATCTAATACAATGCTCTCTTCTCCATGAGACAATATAGACTGTAATTCTGCATTCGTAATTGTATGAGGATATTTCACAACTTCATTCACTTCATGCTCGTTTGCTTTCCTAACATAATGCACCAATACATCCCCCTCTTGTTTCGTCCCGATATATTGATGTCCTACTTTACTCGCCCAACTTTTTATATCTACCGTAGATCCTTTATCTGTTGCCTTAACTTCAATCACTTGCCCTGGTGCCAATCCTTCTATCGCCTTCTTCGTTTTCACAATAGGCATCGGACAAGCCAAACCTTTACAATCTAAACTCATATCCACTTTTATACTCATAATCGATTCCTCCACAATCCATATACATATACCTGCAGGGGTATATTAAAACGTTTTTGAAAATCTGTCAACAATTATGTTTGACAGATTATCGGCTTTTTACAAGTAATTGAACAGCTTCTTTAATTAACTCTTCATTTGAACCATTACCACTTTCAAACTGTTCACGCAAACATTGCTCTAAATTCGTTCCAACAACGAGTCCAATTGTACGATCAAGTGCAGAACGAGATGCTGTTAACTGTGTAATAACTTCTCGGCAATCTTTTCCTTCTTCCATCATACGAAGCACACCACGAACTTGACCTTCAATACGTTTCAATCTATTTTTCATATCTTGATTATATTCCATTCTATAATCACCTCATTACCATTATGTCACCATTTATAACCTATGACAACATATTATACCCTGTAGGGTATTTTGTAAACCCCTATTTTTAATTTTTGTCTTATATGTTCGCAAACCAAAAAATAAAACCTTAATCTATAGATTTTCATCTTCCACTAAATCTTGAAGTAGAAGATGAAAAATATCAATATACAACACGTTCTGGCAATACTGTCCCATACAACTTAAAACCACCATCTACATTCTTTACCTTATATCCCTTTTCCATTAACATACGCGCTGCAACATACCCTCTCATACCAAGTTGGCAAGTGATATATATTTCTTTGTCCATTGGTACTTCATCCAATCGATCACGTAATTCATCTAACGGAATATTAATAGAGCCTTTAATCATTCCCTGTTTTAGTTCATTAGGTTCTCGAACATCAATAAGGTACCCACCATTTTCAACAATGTGATCTATTTCATGCCATTGCACTGTGTCCACAAAACCATCTACTATATTACTTGCAGCATACCCCACCATGTTTACTGGATCTTTTGCAGAAGAATACGGCGGGGCATATGATAATTCTAAATCTGGTAAATCGATTACAGTTAAATTTGCCTTCATTGCCGTTGCAATAACATCGATACGCTTCTCTACTCCATCACGCCCTAAAGCCTGTGCTCCGTAAATTTTTCCGCTTTCTTTATTAAAGATTAATTTTATTAGCACTGGCGTAGCATTCGGATAGTATCCCGCATGAGAATTTGCCTGTACATGTACTACCTCATAGGGTATATTTAATCGTTTTAATATTTTCTCATTTACTCCAGTCGAAGCAACTGTTAAATCAAAAACTTTAGCCACAGAAGTTCCCATCGTACCTTTATATAAAGACTCCGTATGACCATGAATAATATCTGCTAACATGCGACCTTGACGATTAGCTGGCCACGCTAAAGGAATCATCGTTTCGGTTTCTGTAACAAAATCTTTCACTTCAATCGCATCACCAATTGCATATACATATGGGTCAGATGTTTGAAATTTCTCATTTACCTTTATCGTTCCTCTAACTCCTAATGCTAGTCCTGCATCTTTCGCTAAACTACTCTCTGGTTGTACACCAATTGCTAAAATAATCATATCTGTTTTTATAAGTGAGCCACTTTTTAAACGTACAACAGTCCCATTCTCTTCTAACGCATCTACACCATCTTCAAAAACAAGCTCAACATTGTGCACCTTCATATGCTCATGTACATATACTGCCATTTCATAATCGATTGGTGGCATCACTTGATTCGCCATCTCTACAAGAGTAACTTCAATCCCACGTTCTCTTAAATTCTCAACCATTTCCACTCCAATAAATCCACCACCAATAACCGTCGCATGACGTGGTTTCTTCTCATCAATATACGCTTTTATACGATCTGTATCAGGTACATTTCGTACCGTAAACAACGCCTTTGCTTCTTCAATGCCCGGAATAGGTGGAACAATTGGTTTCGCCCCTGGTGAAAGAATCAAAACATCATATTCCTCGTTATATGTTTTACCTGTAGTTACATTCTTTATAGTAATTGTTTTCTCTTCTTTATTAATCTTTACCACTTCACTCAATACACGTATATCTAAATTAAAACGCTTTGACATCCTTTCAATAGTTTGTACTAATAATTTTTGTCTTTCTGTAATGACACCGCCAATATAATATGGCAATCCACAGTTTGCAAATGAAATGTATTCACCGCGTTCAACCATAATAATTTCATCTTCCTCACTTAAACGACGAAGCCTTGCAGCTACTGATGCCCCGCCGGCAACTCCGCCTACTACAACTATTTTTCTGGACATATTTTAAACCTCCATATTATTTAATTTTCTCATGTACCACAAAAACCTATACCTGTATGGGTATATGATAGAGTATAAAAAATTTAATTTCAATCAATATGTCTTTCTTTCACAAATTTGAAACAAATAAAAAAGAACTTAGATATCTCCAAGTTCTTTACGAATGAAGCAATCCATCGTTCCATTTTCATACTTCCTATAATCTCTTTGTAAAACTATACTCCATGTTCCCGCCTAGTGCTGCAGCTGTATCACCAGTTTCTCTAAAATCATGTGTATATATTTTTTCAAATGAATCGAAATCTACTTGCTTATAAAATTCAAAACAAGGGAATCCATCATGCTCTCCTTGAATATCAATACTACCATCCTTTTTCACACATACATGTAATAAATAATCTACAGGAGGTGCATATATATTTAATGGATTACTTGCACTCGCACTCATTTTAAATTGCACACCACCAGGATTCCATACGATATTCTTGCACACAATATTTTCAGTACTCGCTTTTCCTGTTCTTTTATTCACAGAACCATCTGGATTCGTAACCTTCTCTGTCGTAATACCCGTGTTCGCATATGAAAACACTTCTTCTTTATAAAAATCCACTACTACCTCTTGCTCAACTCTAGAGCGCATCGCATTTACCGCATACGGTGTGAATTCACGTGAATCACCTTCGAATTGAATTACTTTTCCTGTTTCCATATCCTTCTTAGCCTCAGTCCAAGACATTGGAATAAATACACTGGCTCTAATTTTCACGATATTAGTCATAAGAAACACCTCTATAATTTTATTTTAGATACGGCATAATCTTGAGTAAAACAGCCCACAATCTCGCTATCATAATAAATAGCTTTCTCTTTTACGCTTGCTACTTCCTTCTGAAAAATAGCGCTATATTTACAGCTAGATTATCGTTTTAAAGCTATATTCCATCTCTCCAGCTAGTGCTGCTGGGGTATCATCCGTTTTTCTGAAATCATGTTTGTATATCAATTCAAACGAACCAAAATCTACTTGTTTATAAAATTCATAGCAAGGGAAACCATCATGTACACCTTCAATATTCACAGTACCACTTTCATTAGCTCGTATAGTCAAAAAATAATCAGCTGCAGGTGCTGCTGCGTTTAAAGGATTACTTGCACTTGCTCTCATTTCAAATGAAACTTCATCTTCACTCCATACAATATTTGTACATACAATGTTTTCTGTACTTGTTTCTCCCTTTTGATACTCAATTGAGCCATCTGGATTTGTAATCTTCACGGTGACGATACAAGCATCTGCATATGTGAAAATTTCTCTTTTATAAAAATCAATATTTACTTCTTGTTCTAACCTTGAACGCTTTGTGTTCACAGCTTGTGGTGTAAACTCACGTGCATCTCCAGCATATTCAAACACTCTTCCTGTTGCAGGGTCCTTAATAGGTTCCAGCGATGCATACGGTGCAAATACACTCCCTCTAATTTTCACGATATTAACCATGTGAAACCTCCATTGATTCTATATTATATAAATCATTATTTGTTCTACCAACATAATATAGTCAATTTGATTGACTACAAGTGCGGAGGTTATATACATGGATCAAACATTTAACGAGTTAGATCTTACATCGCTTTTATCATTATCATTTAGCACATTAATCACTGAGCTACATGACAAATTAAGTGAATTAGGATTTGAAGATATTAGGCCAGCACATGGTTTTATGTTCAAACGCATCCTCCCTAATGGGGCAACTGGTATAGAGCTAGCTGAGTATTTAGGGATTTCCAAACAAGCTGTAAGTAAAATGGTGGATTCTCTTGAGAGTAATGGCTACGTTACACGCAAAACACATCCTACTGATAAAAGAGGTAAAATCATCGTTTTAACCGAACGTGGTTTGTCAGTAATGAAAGCTAAAGAAGAAATAGTAGCTGAAATAGAACAGCGATGGATTGAAAACATAGGTGCAGAACGAATGCAAATGCTGAAAGAGGATTTAACAACATTCGTTACTAAAGAAAATACAGAGAAATTATCATCAAATATACGACCTGTCTGGTAAACAAAAAACGAATCCACTTTGATTCATATTTTTCAAAATGGATTCGTTTTTCTATAGGTGTATTAAAAATCATGAATTTCTTTAAATTTTATTCTACTGACTATATTTTTTACACGTTATATAATTCCATAACTCTCTTCACAACCAACTCCGCAGTATTCTCCTCCGGTGGCATCAATAAATTCGTAACCGGTCCATACACAACAGGGCTTAATTCCACTTCATACCCACCATATGAGAATTCTTCCTTCGTTGGTAAATAACCAATATATCCATTCGTATATCCACCAAAGAAAGCTAATTCATTTTGAAGATTCTCTTTCACTTCTAATGCCGTTTCCGAAAAAGGTTCCATCGGTAAACCTGAAAACATACCATCATTAACTTGAAACAATTGCACTTCTAAATCAATACTTAACCGCCGAATACCTTGCCTATATTTCTCTAATACGATAGTAAGCCATTCGTCCGTATTCACGCCCCACTGCTTCTCGGCTAATCGAGCCATGCTTCGTATCTCATCAAATTCAGAAATATCCTTCAACTTCATTTGCATCATACTCGAAACTGTCCTTAGTTTTACAATTGGACTATATGTAACTGTTGGTAACATCGTTAATACATGTCCACTAAGTATGTAAGCCATTTGTTTTAACGCTTCCCTTGAACCGCGATATTTCGCATACACATTTCCAGCGGCACCTTGAACGATAATAACAGGGCCGTTCACTATCTGCTCTAGAATCTCTCTCGTCATTCCAGGATAATCCGCTGATAATTCATCACTATCACCTTTTAAAACATTCGGATGCGCAGTACAAAATACTAAAACCCCAGATAACTCCTTCGTTTCAGCATCTCTTATTGCTAACATACCAATTCGTTTATCTACAACACCATCTATATTTGTTCCCATCTTCGCTTTTCCATCAGATGTTCTCTCTCTTCGATTAACCCCAATATCACCTGTCGTAACACTCCAGCCAACTTCACATCGCTTCAAGTTTTTATTAGCAGTAACAGCACCATGCACTACATTATTTACTAAAATCGTTTTATACGACTTTACTAAAGGATGATCACCGACTGTTTCCGGCCCAGAGTGTGTATGTGTATAAACAACAGTTATTCGCTCAAATGGCACATGAAGCCTACTTGCTACTCGCTCACGAATCATATTCGTATCTTCTACTAACATCCCAATATTATCAATACTTATAAACACAGTTTTCAGTTCATCTTTTTCAAATACAAAAACTGTCCCATAAATACGCTCTTCAATATTATTTATTCCTGTCTCTCTATGATATCCGACAAAATCAATACCTACAGGCGGCGTAATATCAACCTTACATACCCCTACTTTGCTCATTTTAATCGCTCCATTTCTCTATGTAACTCCCTTTTTTCAAGAATAGCATATTTAACTTGGTTCCAAATAAAAAGAACGGACACAGTATCCTATGTCCGTTCTTCCCCTCACACATACTTCCGATGCACCATCTTCCCATCATAAGAAAACACAACGCCCTTACTCTCCACGATGGACTCCATATGCACCGTTCTTCCCCATAGCTGATGAAGATATGGCAATACTTTTTCTAAGTATTTTAAATCGAGCTCGATTCCTTCGTAACTATGTTTAATGTATAATTCTCCGTTCTTTAAGTAGTCTCCATCTTCTACTACTAAATACGGGAACCCACCATTTGTCCGCATATTTACGAGTTGATCACGCACATTTTCCCATTCTTTATCTATTACTTTATATTCTTTTCCTTGGCGCTGGAATAAGTACATATCTTCTCGCATAACAAGATCTTTATTTAAGTAGTTTCTTAGGAACGATACGTCCCATTCAATTTCGCGTACTTCAAACATTTTGTCACGGCCAGATCCTGGTTTTACGCCTCGTCGTTTCATTTCTTCTGTTGGATTGTTGTAACGTTCTTCAATATCTTCAAACATTTTAATACCGAGGTAGTATGGATTAATGCTTGTTTTTGATGGCTGTACAACACCTGCATTTAATTTCGCAAATTCAATTGCTTCATCAGAGGTTAAGTCCATTTCGCGAAGTATGCGTTGATGCCAGTAGGATGCCCAGCCTTCGTTCATGATTTTCGTTTCAAGCTGCGGCCAGAAATATAACATTTCTTCACGCATCATCGTTAATATATCACGCTGCCAATCTTCTAGTTCACGGCTATATTCTTCAATAAAGAGGAGCAAGTCTTTCTCTGGTTGCGGTGGGATCTTCTTCTTTTTGCGTATATTGGATCGTTCTCTCTTTTTGTTTCGATCATCTAAATTCCATAGATCATCGTATTGTGATACCTTTTTCTTTTCTACTTCTTCTAAATCATCAATACTCCACGCAAGTTTGGGACGCATGAGCGACGGGTCAATGTGCTCTTGAATGGCAAGTACGGCATCTAAAAATGTTTCTACTTCTTCTTTTCCGTACTTATGCTCATATGCTTTCACCCGTTCAGCTGTCGCTGACATACTTTCTACCATATCTCGCTTCGTATTTGAAAAACGAATATTATTTTTAAAGAAATCACAGTGCGCTAAAACGTGCGCTACAATTAATTTGTTTTGAATTAAAGAGTTCGTATCTAATAAAAAGGCGTAACATGGATCAGAGTTAATAACGAGTTCGTATATTTTACTAAGTCCTAAATCGTATTGTAATTTCATTCTGAAAAATTGTTTTCCAAAACTCCAATGTGAAAACCTTGTCGGCATCCCATATGCACCAAATGTATAAATAATTTCCGCTGGACATATTTCATAACGCATCGGATAAAAATCAAGCCCAAATCCAGTCGCAATTTCCGTAATTTCCGCAATCGCATATTGCAGTGCTTTATCGTCACTTGCTCTCATTATTTTCCCTCCTTACACTTTCCCTTAAGAAAGTGTATGATGAAGAACAAGCTTTCATGAGGATTGATTGCATAATAAAAAGACACCCTCGTAAAAACGAGAATGTCTCATCTATTAACCTTCAATAATCTCCATCTTCTCCATAATTGGAGTACGAGCTTTTCCTTCTGGTGCTTTATCGAAATAGCCGATATGAAGAATTCCAACGATACGTTGGCCTCTTGTTAAACCGATTCCTTCTATAAATAATGGATTGTAGTTTAATCCGCCTGATTTCCAAACGCAACCTAATCCGCGTTCCCAAGCAAGAAGTTGGAAGTTTTGCATGAATGCACATGTTGCAGCATAATCTTCATCACGTTGAATTTGACGCGGATCTTCATTTATATATACAACGATTTGTGCAGGCGTGCTTAAAAAACGATCTGATAAAATTTTACCGCGTTTCGCTCTTTCTTCTTCTGTGAAAGAGTTTAATACTGCATCTACTAATTTCTTGCGGCCTTCTCCGATGTATAGTTTACAATTCCATGGTTCACGGTGCTTATGATTTGGTGCCCATGTTGCATCATTTAATAGTTCAATTAATAAATCTTTTTCTACTGCTTTGTCTGTAAATGTACGAACAGAGCGCCTTTCTTTAATCACATTAGCGATGGAAGTATATGTAGTCATATTTATCTCTCCCTTATTTTTATCTATATGTATAAGTTTATCGTCAGTATTGATATTGATTTTCAATTTCGATTATACCTTAGTTTTTTACTATTAATCAATGTTTTATGTTGGAAAACTTCTAAAAACGTCATTCCATGCTGTGAATAAAAAAACTTAACTTGTTCACAAGTATTTCACATTTTATGGAAATGATATGTGTACAGTTTTCCACACTATCCATCTAGGAGGAGTTTACATGTACAAAAAAATCGCGGTAAGTATGACTATGGCAGCATTATTATGTGGGATATCCACCTTCCCTACGTCCGCTGCCACACCAAAAGAAGTAACAATGCATCACCATAAACCAATTTCAGAAGAAGAAATGCAGTCGCTAGAAAAACTCGGCTATAACAAACATGAAATTTGGAAAGCTGCTCATATTGCAAGAATCAGTAGACAAGAAATAAAAGGTGTTTTATCTTACTATAAGCAAAATAAATCTTGGGAGAAAACAGCCGAGCATTTCGGTGTAGATCCAAGTAAGCTGAAAAAGCATCATATGAGTAAAGAAACAAAGCAAGCACTGCTACAACAGTTAGCAACTATGCAAAAATCCACACCGGATCAGCTAAAACAAAAAATGAAAGAATATAACATCAAATTGCGTCATCTTACTGTGTTAACAATCATCTCTCAAAAAAGCAATACCCCTCTTGATGATGTATTAAAAATGAAAAAAGATGGAATGGACATTAAACAAATTGCCGAAAAATTAAATGTAAAAAGAGAAGATATACGAGCGGAAATGTTGAAATTAGTGAAGTCTATTAAAGAAAAGAAAACAAATTAACACGCTAAAAAGGAAGAGGTATTCACTACTCTTCCTTTTCTTTATAAACTTTCAACTTTGAAGTATAAATTTCCGTCTTTCCCAAAAACTAACACAAGTAAATGACGTATGTTAGGGGTGAGAAAATGTTCGGTTTATCATCTAAGAAATCAAAAAAGACTAATACAAAAACACTTTGTTCTATTCCAGAATTTATACAAACCATGAAAGAATCAAGCGATTTTGTCTCTTATAACATACTTAAAGATGAAACGTTGTGCTTGTTTTATTATAAATCTGTCGTGGAAGCACTTATTATTAAACAATTCATTTTAACTCCTATAAAAAAGGAATCGGAACAAATTCAAAACATCTCTGATTTATGTAATATCATCTCTATTGAAGACATTATTACCTCCCCTTCTATTGATGATATTCGTGAAAAATTATTAGGTGGATATATTTTAATACGATTAAAAAACAATGCGAATCCTGATCAATATGCTTTAATTCGTGCCGAAAGTACTGTTTTAGGAAAACGATTATATAACGATACAGAAAATGAGTATAGTGTAATCGGGCCTAAAATCGGTTTCGTTGAAAATCTTGATACAAATATCCACTTATTGCGCCGAAATATCGTAACAGAGCAACTCATTTTTAAAGAAGTTACCGTCGGATTTATATCAAAAACGAAAGTAGCAGTTGCTTATATAGAAGGAATTACAAATGAACAATTTGTCAACACCGCAATTCAACGGCTAGAAGACATTGACTTTGATGTCCCATTTGATTCAACTATGATTGAGCAATTTATTAGTGATAATAGCAATTCACCTTTTCCTGTTCTATTACCTACAGAACGATTAGATCGAGCTGTATTTGCATTAATTAATGGGGAAGTTTTAATCTTAACAGATGGCTCTCCATATGCTTTATCAGGACCAACAACGTTACTGGATTTTTTCATTTCACCAGAAGATTATTATTTACCGTGGATGATTGGATCGTTCTTTCGTATTATTCGTTTTTTCGGAGCTATATTTTCTCTTTTTTCCTCCGCTATTTATACAGCGGCTTTAACATATCATTATCAAATGATCCCTGCCGATTTACTAGGTCCTATTATTTTCTCGAGAGCTAACGTACCTTTCCCTCCTATTCTAGAAGCACTCTTTTTAGAAATTACAATTGAATTGCTCCGTGAAGCTGGAGCGCGTTTACCGACAAAAGTCGGACAAACAATCGGGATTGTTGGGGGGATTGTAATTGGCCAAGCATCTGTTGAAGCGGCTTTGACAAGTACAATTTTATTAATTGCAGTTGCTTTATCCGCTCTTGCATCTTTCACAACACCAACAGTAAAGATGTCTTCTACTATCCGGTTGTTACGCTTTCCGCTTATTCTTTTAGCCGGTGCATTCGGAGGATTAGGCCTCGCTGTCGGATTTGTATTTATTTTAGCTCATTTAATTAAATTAAAATCGCTTGGATCACCTTATTTGTTACCTTTATATCCATTTCGTGGTTTAGGTACAGCAGAAGGTTTTCTTCGATTACCATTTAGTCAAACGGCACAAAGACCTTCTTTTCTTAGACCAAAATCAAAATGGCGATATAATCCAAACAAATCGAAGCAAAAACGTGATGGTGAGAATGAATGAAGAAAATTTTATTGCACCTTATTATCATTATCTTCTTCATTTTACAAACTGGCTGTACACAAACGTATATAGTGGATACGCAGCGTATTATTCATGTCGCTGGATTTGACATCACAAAAAACAAAAGATTCCAAGGAACTATTCTCTTCCCAGAGTACACACATGGTGTAAAGTCTAAACCAGAAACTCAATCAACATCTGCCCGTTCACTTGAGACAATCGCTTCACGATTAAATGCAAAATCACCTCACAATGTCGTTGTAGGTCAAATGCGTGTCGTCCTATTTGGAAAGGCTCTAGGAGAACGTGGAATGGGAGAGATTATTACTAACTTACAACGTGACCCAAATATCGGGCGCGATGTACAACTAGCAATTGTAGATGGATCAGCTGAGGAACTTTTAAATTACGGAAAAAAAAATGGATCTTTATACATTGCTGATTTACTTGAACAAAATATCCGAAATGAGAATATTCCACAAACCGCATTAGACATTTTTTTATATAATTACTACTCTTCTGTATGTGATGCCTATGTCCCTTATCTTAAAATGGACGATAATCATTCCGTCGCTGTCAAAGGACTTGCTTTTTTAAAAGGCGATAAAGTCGTTATGTATACGGATAAAAGACATTCTGTTTTAGCAAAATTACTTATTAACCCTACGAAAAATGGACGTTACGAAGCAGCGATAACAAAGGATAAACATAAAGGTATGGTTGTTATACAAAACTTAGCTGGGGAAAATAAGTATGATATAGATCAAACTGGCGACATACCAAAAGTAAAAATCCATTTAAAATTAAATGGATTAATTAAAAACTCTCCAAATTGGATTGATCTAAGAAAAAAAACAAATATCAACTATATAAAAAAACAAATTGAACGAAATGTTGAAAAAGACTGTGAAGATTTAATAAAACAATTTCAAGAAAAGAAAATTGATCCTTTAGGAATACGAGATGAAATTAGAAGCCATACGAGAAAATGGAATATAAAACAAATTCGAAATATGTATCAAAACGTAGCGGTGGATATAAATTTAGATCTTAATATTGTACAATCTGGAATCGGGGAATAGTGAGGTGAAATGAGCAATGAATACAATGAATAAAACAAAAACTGTCTCTCCATATTTTGCATTTATTTTATTGCATTCTCTCCAAATCGGAATAGGAATTCTCGGATATCAACGTGTAATTTTGAAAAATGCAGGTTATGATGCTTGGATTTCTCTTATTATTGCAGGTATTGCAACTCATATTGTACTGTTTTGTATGTTAAAAATGCTTGAAAAAGACGGAGATTTAATTAGCATTCATACAACAACCTTTGGAAAATGGATTGGCTCTATATTTTCTGTAATTTTCACTCTTTATTGCTTATTATTTTGCCTTACTGTTCTTCGTACATATATGGAAGTAATACAAGTTTGGATCTTTCCTACCATTAAGTTATGGAAACTTACGCTTATGTTTTTGTTAGTCACTTACTACATTATAAAAGGTGGCTTCCGTTCTGTGACAGGGATATGTTTTTGGGGTATTGTTCTTCCTATGTTCGTTGTATTCTTTTTAGTCTATCCGATGAAGTATGCACATTTTCGTAATATTTTACCTATTTTTACACATTCCCCTTTCGACATACTTGTGTCAGCAAAACAATCTGCATTAGAATTTCTCGGATTTGAAACAATTCTTATCTTCTATCCCTTTATTGAAAAAGGAAAATCTTTAAAAAGATGGGCTCACGCAGGGATTGTTTTTAGCACTCTAATTTATGTAGTTTTAGCTATTGTATCATTTATGTATTATAGTGAAGGACAATTGAATCACACTATTTGGCCTACTTTAACGATGTTAAAAATAATTAAAGTTCCTTTTATTCAGCGGTTCGAATATATTATTATTTTTGTTTGGTTTTTAATAATTTTGCCGAATCTTTGTTTAACTATTTGGTCATCATGTCAAACGATGAAGCGTTCCTTTCATATTTCATTTAAATTTACACTACCATTTTTTATTTTCATCGTTTTTACAGCTTCTTTATTTTTTAAAAATCGGGAAAGTATCAACGCATTAAATACTGTACTATCTCAAGCGGGATTGTATATTGTATACGCTTATATCCCACTTTTATTTCTATTCCATTCGCTAAGATGGCGCTTCAAAAATCAGTCAAAAAAATCTTCAACCGATACACCGTAATCTCTGATACAATTTGATTAATACATTTGTAAAGGGGACAAGCGAATGAAAAAGTATGTATTTTCTTTACTTGCAGTACTGAGCTTAATTCTTGCTGGATGCGGAAGTACTGGTACAAATGACCAAAAATCTTCTGAATCAAAAAAAGAAGAACATGACCACGCATCGCACACTCAGCAAGCTGACATTCAAGAGAAAACAAAAGGAGTCGACACACTTCCGACCTTCCTAGATAAGCTTGATCCACAAATGAAAGATATCTACACCGTCGCTGGACAAAATGCAGAGCTATTAGATTGGATTCCATGCTATTGTGGTTGCGGTGAAAGTGTAGGACATAAAAATAATAAAAACTGCTTTATCCGTGAAATTAAAAAGAATGGTGAAGTTGTTTGGGATTCCCACGCAACGACTTGCGTCAATTGCCTAGAAATCGCAGTTGAATCTGCTTCCATGAAACAAAAAGGAAAATCAACGCTAGAAATTCGTAACTATATCGATAATAAATATAAAGAAGGCTATGGCAAACCAACACCTACGCCAATGCCAAAAGCTTAAAAAACGAGGAAACTCCTCGTTTTTTCTTTTCATTCACTTTTTTTCTTAACAAATTCTTTCAAGTGTATTTCCCCTTACTTATCACACACTATATATAACTCTCGGTAAGGAGGGTACACAGTGCAAACATATAACGACTATGATAAAGCTCTCTATTACACGTATTGCTGTAATTGGGATAAATTACTCGTTCTCATGGTTCAAACGAACGATCAATTATTTTCTAAGCGTATTGAGCATTTTTTACACGCTTATCAATACAGCAAGGAACTACCAGAAGTTGATAAACAATTGCAGCTCCTATTTCAATATATTGACCATGCATCCCAAAAGTCGCATGTAGAAGAAGTAGAACAAATTCAAATGTAAAATATAGCGCTATTCTCTTCCGGAGAATGGCGCTTTTTTTAAATGTTTATATCAATAAAAGTTTCTCCTTATAAAACTTTTATTGATAAACATATTTTTTCTTTCTTTTCCATACCACTTCATACTATAATTTAGTATGTAACTATTATAAGAGAGGTATAAAATATGGGACGAGAAAAAAAGCAAGAATATGCTTTACTTACCGCATGGGGAGCTTCTTTTATCGCTACACTAGGAAGTCTGTACTTTTCCGAAATCATGAAATTTGAGCCTTGTGTTCTTTGTTGGTATCAACGTATTTTTATGTATCCATTCGTTTTATGGCTCGGTATCGCTGTGGCAAAGAAAGACTATCGCATCGCAAATTATTCTTTACCAATCGCAACTATTGGTGCTTGTATTTCTTTATATCACTATGCAATTCAAAAAGTCGCAGCATTTTCAGCTGCTGGGGCAGCTTGTGGACGTGTACCATGTACGGGAGAATACATAAACTGGTTCGGCTTTGTGACAATCCCGTTTTTAGCACTTATCGGCTTTATTACAATCGCTGTTTGTAGCTTTATTGTCATCAAAAACAAATAAGGAGATGAAAGAATGAAAAAAATGCTTATATTTGGTGGTATTATTATCGCCTTGTTTGCGGCAATTTTCGCTGTAACACAAATGGAAGAAAAAAAAGCTTCAACTAGCCAAAAAATTGATAATGCTACTGGTAGTCAAACAGATGGTCCTGACTACTACACAAATAAAATCTCTCTTTCAGATCTTCAAAAGAATTTAAAAGAGAAAAAAGAAGAAACAGTATACTTTTATCAAACATCTTGCGTTCATTGCCAAAAATTATCTCCTGTCGTAGTGCCAATGGCTAAAGACTTGAACGTTGATATGAAAGTTATGGATATTGAAAAATTAGATGCTCCTTGGGATGAATATAAAATTCAAGGTACACCAACAATCATTCATTTTAAAGATGGCAAAGAAGTGAGCCGTATTAGTGGTGAACAGCCGAAAGACAAATTAAAAGAATGGCTTGAGCAAACGAAAAAGTAACGAGAAAAGGAAACTCCTTCTACACATGAAATGGGCGTAAAATCCCACACTAATGTATAAGGAGGGGGTTTTATGCCAGAAGTAAGATGTTCTGTTTCCAACTGTTCTTTTTGGGGGCAAGGTAACTTTTGTCAAGCAAGTGCGATCATCGTTCAGCCTGATGCAGATGAAACTGGTCAAACTGAAAATGATTCATATACAGCTGCTGTTTTAACAAACGAGACGCTAGAAAGTTCTGTAGCAACAAGTGTAGAGACTTGTTGTCATACATTTAAGCCTAGATATTAACAATTATTCCACCTCATATACGTGAGGTGGTTTTTTCTTTCTCTCTTCTTGTTTACGTCATCTCTAATTCTCCCTATAATAAAGTTAACATTTTTATGAATACGAAGGTGAAATACTATGGCTAAAACAATTGCAGATATCGCCAAATTGGCTGGAGTTGCAAAAAGCACAGTCTCTCGTTACTTAAACGGCGGATATGTAAGTGATAAAACAAAACTTAAAATCGAAGGTATTATTCAGGAAACAAATTTCTCTCCCAATACATTTGCTCAAAGTTTAAAAGCAAAAACAACAAATTTAATTGGTGTCATCATCCCCCGATTAGACTCCTTTGCTACAATGAAAACACTTATCGGGATCGATAAAACATTACAGGAAAATAACTATCAAATGCTTGTAGCAAATGCAAATCAAACAACCGAAACTGAAATACAAGCAATTGAAAACTTTATAAAACAAAAGGTAGCTGGCATTATTTTATTAACAAAAACATTAACGAATGAACATCAAAAAATTATGGCTAATTCAAACATCCCTATTTTATTCGTCGGGCAAGAATATAAAGATCAATATTGCCTCGTTCACGATGATTATGATGCAGCTTATGAGTTAGGGGCATACGTTTTATCGCAAGGCCATCGACATATTGCCTATTTAGGGATAGAAAAATCTGATATTTCTGTTGGAATAAATCGAAAAAATGGTTTTCAAAAAGCAATTGAAAATTTAGAACCGACTTGCAACGTTTCATATTACGAAACAACTTTCCGCATAGAAGATGCCATGAAACAAGTACAACATATTTTAGATAATAATCGCCCAACTCTTATCGTATGTGCTACAGATAACATCGCTCTTGGCGCAATGAAAGTCATTCACTCCCACTCCCTTTCTGTACCAGGTGATATTTCTGTAACAGGATTCGGTGGATATGATATTTCAGAAATGGTACACCCTAGTTTAACGACAATTGCGTTTGACTATGAGTATGCTGGAAAGCTTGCTGCCACTTCTCTTTCACAGCTTGTTGAAAACAAAACTATACCAAAAATATTACACTCTCGTTATACATTAAAAATCCAAGAAAGCGTTGACAAAATATAAAGGCGCTCTATAATAAAATTAAAACCGGTTCCACATTTTAAAAACAGGATTTTCAACATCATTTCCCTGTTTTTTATTTTAACTTATTACGGAACCGGTTCCATAAAAAGAAAATTTATAGTAAGGGGGAATTTTTATGGATATGAAGCAAATTGCAACTCAAGTAATACAGAACATTGGTGGAAAGGAAAACATTGTTCGTGCCACACATTGTGCGACTCGCCTTCGTCTTATATTAAAGGATGATACGAAAATAAACTCTGCAGAAATCGAAAACATCAATGGAGTAAAAGGTGCTTTTGCAACGACCGAGCAATATCAAATTATTTTTGGAACTGGCATAGTAAACAAAGTATATGATGAATTCTCAAAACTAATTGGAATAGCCGAACTAGATTCTACAACATCAAACGATATACCTAAGAAAAAAATGAATCCTATCGCCCGCCTAGCAAAGACACTATCTAATATTTTTGTTCCAATTATTCCAGCTATCGTCGCAAGCGGTTTACTTATGGGTCTACTCGGAATGTTGAAAGCGTTTAAATTAGTTCCTGGAGATCACTCACTTATCCAATTACTTGATATGTTCTCAAGTGCAGCTTTCATCATTTTACCTATTTTAATTGGAGTTAGTGCCGCTAAAGAATTTGGTGGAAACATTTTCTTAGGTGCAGTTGTTGGTGGTATATTAACTCACCCAAACTTAACAAATCCTTGGACTCTTTCAAATGCAAAACCCACTGTTTTACATTTCCTTGGTATGGATATTGATATGATTGGCTATCAAGGTACTGTTTTACCTATTTTATTATGTGTGTATGTTATGAGTACAATTGAAAAAGAACTTCGAAAACGTGTTCCGAACTCTTTAGATTTATTAGTTACACCATTCTTAACAATTATTATAACTGGCTTTTTATCACTTATTATTATCGGACCAATTGGATATAAAATCGGTGACGGCATTACGTACCTTTTAAATACAATTTATCAATTTGCAGGACCAGTAGCTGGACTTATATTCGGTGGATTGTATTCAACAATCGTTCTTACTGGCTTACATCATAGCTTCCACGCTATTGAAGCGGGCTTACTCGCAAATAAAGATATCGGTGTCAATTTCTTACTCCCTATTTGGTCAATGGCGAACGTTGCACAGGGCGGTGCTACTTTAGCTGTCTATTTCAAAACAAAAAACAAAAAAACGAAAGAAATTGCAATTCCAGCAGCAGCTTCAGCATTTTTAGGAATTACAGAACCAGCTATTTTTGGTGTCAATTTAAAACTTGGTAAACCATTTATTGCAGCAGCTATTGGCGGCGCAATTGGAGGCGCTTACGTTGTTTGGATGCAAGTGGCGGCTAATGCATACGGTTTAACAGGTATTCCGATGCTTACAATTGTTGCACCTCTTGGCATGATGAACATGATTCACTATATAATTGGTTTCGCCATTGCAGTTATCACTGCTTTTGTTGCCACATTCATTTTATATAAAGAAAGTAAATAATAACGGGGTGAAAACCTATGTCAAAATATAAAACAATACTGCAATCTAATAAAGACGAATTACATTCTTTATATGAAATTGCAAACCAAGATTCATGGAAACCAATTTATCATATTCACCCAACATTTGGATTAATGAATGATCCTAACGGTGTATCATACTACAATGATGAATATCACGTTTTTTATCAGTGGTATCCATTTGGTCCCATTCATGGAATGAAGCATTGGGGGCATGTGAAGTCAAAAGACCTTATTAACTGGGAGCGTATGCCTGTAGCCATCATCCCTACTGAAAGCTATGAATCACACGGTGCATATTCTGGTAGTGCTATCGTAAAAGATGGCCTTCTTCATTTAATTTATACAGGGAATATAAAAAATCCTGATGATTCCCGTGATGCAAAACAATGTATGGCAACAATGGATTCACAATATACGATGACGAAATATAGTAATAATCCTGTTATTGATATAATTCCTGACGGATATACAAAACATGTACGTGATCCAAAAGTCTGGAAACATAATGATATGTACTATATGTTACTCGGTGCCCAACGTGAAAATAAAACAGGAACTCTATTACTATACAAATCACAAGACCTATACAATTGGCATTTCCAAGGCGAAATTACAACAAATTTAAAAGAATTCGGATTTATGTGGGAATGCCCCGATTACTTCCAATTATCAAGGAAAGATGTACTTCTCTTTTCACCGCAAGGAATTGAAAAAGACGGAGAAAACTTTCACAATGTATACAATGTCGTTTATGCTATAGGCCATTTCGATATTAAAAATTTATATTTCCATGTTGATTCCTATTACGAAGCTGATAAAGGATTCGATTTTTATGCCCCTCAAACTTTAGAAGACTCTACTAGTCGTCGCCTATTGTTTGCTTGGGCAGGATCAAGTGAAATCACATATCCTTCTGATGATTATATGTGGGCTCATTGCCTAACACTTCCACGTGAATTAACATTAGAAGATAACATTTTAAAACAAAAACCAGTTTCAGAATTAACAAAACTACGAACAACAAAAAAACACATTTCAGGAGATATAACAGCTGGATTAAATGTATTATCAACGCTTGATGATGAAGACTCCTATGAATTAATTGTTACACTTAAAACAGAAGATGCAAAGCGTTTTGGTCTTTCTCTCTTCCACAATGAGGAGGAATGTTTCCCCATTACATTTAATCGGGAACAAGGTACTATTTCTATAGACAGGGGCAACTTCTACCATCAATTTGGCGGAGAATATGGATTTGAACGCTGTAAAAAAATCGATATTCAAGATACGATAGAACTACAAATATTTGTAGATAAAAGCATCGTGGAAATTTTCTTATACGATGGTTCAACAGTCTTTACGTCCCGAGTTTTTCCTCGAAAAGACATGAAACATCATATCGCAATCTTTTCAGATGCAAAACTAAACTTTACCATCACACAATATAAGCTGAAAAGAGGGATTGTATGCGAAATGTCTTTTGTATAGGTGAACTATTAATTGATTTTGTGTGCCGAAATACTAACGTTTCTTTAGTAAACGGTTCAGATTTCGAAAAAAAAGCTGGTGGAGCACCCGCTAACGTTGCTGCTGCGATTACAAAATTAGGTGGACACGCTACATTTATGGGGCAAGTAGGAAACGACCCATTTGGTGAGTTTCTTGAACAAACTTTACAGCGTGCGCAAGTCGATACATCCATGCTCATAAAAGATAAACAAACAACACTTGCATTCGTATCCATCGATCAAGATGGCGAACGTGATTTTACTTTTATGCGTGGTGCAGATGGTGAATATCAATTCAATAGCATTGATTTATCAAAAATACAAACGAATGATTTAATACATTTCGGTTCAGCGACAGCTTTACTATCAAGCCCATTAAAAGAAACGTATTTTCAGTTGTTACAATATGCGAAAGATAACGGCCATTTTATTTCTTTTGATCCAAATTATCGAAGTGCACTCATTACAAATACAGAACAATTCTCTCAAGATTGTCTAACCTTTATAAAACATGCACACTTCGTAAAAGTAAGTCAAGAGGAAGCTACTATGCTCTCTAAAGAGAGTGATTTACAACAAGCGGCACTCAAATTATTAAATTATGGCGCAAAAGTAGTAGCTATTACACTTGGAAAAGACGGTACCCTTCTTGCGACAAATGAAGGTCAAACCATTGTCTCTTCTATTTCCATTCAACAAGTCGATACAACTGGTGCTGGTGATGCTTTCGTTGGAGCAATGTTATATCAGATTGCCCAAAGTGAACATACACTTTCGTATCATTTCAAAGACTTAACAGCGTTTATCTCCTTTGCAAATAAAGTAGGCGCTATCACATGTACAAATTACGGTGCAATTGCCTCTCTTCCATCATTAACAGATATAAAAGCATACGATTAATCGTATGCTTTTTTACATTCCTCTCCAAAAATCATGCATAATAAAAAAGTACAAAATAACGAGAACGGCCGTCCCGCATAAGGTAATGCGCCGATATATACTCTTCTCTCCTTCCCTCGCTTTCACAAACGCCCAAATAAATCCGAAGAACAATATTAAATCAACATATGGAACATAAAAAGAAAAGACGAGAAACGCATATAAATACACGATAAATAAACAGGTCGTTACTAAGAAAACTTTAAACGCAAATTCACTTTTCATAATATAACCGCCCCCTATCTGTACTGTATTATATTCAGCAAAATACAATAGTTGCAGTTAAACTCCAAGTATAAATAAGCTACCGTCTATAATACGGTAGCCATTACGGAACATTGTATTTCCGTTTATATATATTACTTAAAATCGAAGAAGGAATTTGCTCGTAACGAATTTTCTCTCCTGTTTCATCTATAATATACGAATTGTTTCCTATATAATATATTCCATCTTTTCGTTTTGAGTACACTGGATATCTTTCATTTGGCAATACAGTTTTTACCTTTGTTAACTGTCCATTTGGTTCTTGCCAATATATATCCGCGCGGTCTACTAACGTAAGTATTCCAATTTGTTCTTTTTCTATTTTTCGACCATTCCAGCTCACAACGCGATAACCAAGCTTATTCGCTTCATATTCGGGGCTCGTATGAAAACGAGAAATGATTACTTTTGTTTGTAATTGTACTCGGTCATATAACCACTGTATATCCCTGTCATGCATACGAATACAGCCATTTGATTCCCTACTTCCAATCGTCCATTCCCGGTTCGTCCCGTGAATCGCATATTCATTCTTATCTAGTCCAAGCCACCTCGTACCGAGAGGGTTATTCGGTGCACCCCCAGCTATTTTTTTTCGATGGTATTCTTTATTTTTAAATTTCGTTATAATACAAAAATTACCTTCAGGCGTAGGTGTACGATCTCTTCCAGTCGTTACTGGAAATGTTTTTGTGTAATTTCCATTCTCAAAAAAGGACAACTGGTTTGTCGTAAGATTCACTAATATTAAATGATCTGTATCAGCAAAAGCACTAACCGGTAGGAAGAAAAATAATAGTAAAACGAAACATACCCTTTTCACCTATATCCCCCCTAGCGCTCACCATAATAATTGTAATTAGCTTTACTTTGCTCTTATAAATGAAAACTATCCATTTACAATAACGCCCCCATTTACATGTATCATTTGTCCAGTAACATAAGAAGAATCACCAGACGCTAAATATACGTATGCCGGCGCTAACTCATATGGTTGACCAGGCCGTTGCATCGGGACATTGCTCCCAAACTGAGAGACTTTCTTCTCATCAAAGCTCGATGGAATAAGCGGTGTCCAAATCGGTCCTGGTGCAACACCATTTACCCGAATCCCTTTTTGGACTAACGATTGAGAAAGTGATCTTGTAAAAGCTACGATTGCTCCTTTCGTTGCGGAATAATCAATTAACGTTTCATTTCCTTCATATGCAACGATAGATGCCGTATTTATAATGACATCCCCTTTCTTCAAATGAGAAAGGGCTGCTTTCGTAACGTGAAAATAAGAAAAAATATTAATACGAAATGTTTTTTCTAGCTGTTCTGCTGTAATATACTCTAGCCCTTGCTGCGGATATTGCTGCGCGACATTATTTACTAAAACCTGTAAACTACCTAGCTGCTGGACGGTCTCTTGAACAACCTCTTTACAATGCTGTTCATCACTTAAATCACCCGGCAACAATACACACTTTACACCTTCTTTCTCAACATATTGCTTCGTCTCATTAGCATCTTCTTCCTCATCTAAATAAGCAATCGCAATATTTGCTCCCTCTTTCGCAAAAGCGATGGAAACAGCTCGTCCAATCCCACTATCTCCCCCTGTAATTAATACATTCTTTCCTTTTAACTTTTCGCTACCTTTATAATTTGAATCTTCAAACTGCGGAAGTGGATTCATTAATGATTCAATACCAGGCTGTTTATTTTGATGTTGCGCTGGCATTGTTACAAAGTTTTTTTGCTGTGGCATAGCTTCTTTCAACTCCTTTTCCTTATAATGTGCATAATAAAAACTGAAATTCACACATCAAGTTACGATTAATATTCGAATTTAAGACACAAAATATGAATTGTTGTAAACTTTTTATACAAAACTATTGCAAAATAGTTAAAAAACGAATATTATATATAACTGTTGTGAAAATTATTCGTAAACAGAAAGGATGTTTATATGTTTAACCTTTCAAAACATAAAACTTCTATTAAAACTGAAATTATGGCAGGTATTATTACCTTCTTAACAATGGCATATATCATTGTCGTAAACCCAGTCATCCTTGGGGATGCAGGTGTTCCATTTGAACAAGCATTTACAGCAACAATTATCGCTGCTGTTGTCGGAACATTATTTATGGCAATCTTTACAAACTTACCAATCGCAATCGCGCCAGGTATGGGATTAAATGCTTACTTCTCTTACTCTGTTGTAAAAGCTCATGAAGGCATGACTTTCGCAATTGCATTCTCTGCTGTATTCGTAGCAGGTATGATTTTAATTTTGTTATCATTCACATCTTTCCGTACAAAATTAATGGAAGCAATTCCTGAAAACTTAAAACATGCAATTACTGCTGGTATCGGTCTTTTCATCGCCTTTATCGGTTTACGTTTAACAGGTATCGTTACAAAAAATGATGCAAACTTAGTTGGACTTGGTGATCTTCACTCTGCTCCAGTTCTACTAGCATTGGCTGGGCTTGGAATTACTATTGTTCTTATGTCTTTAAATGTAAATGGCGCACTATTTATTGGTATGCTATTAACTGGTATTATCGCTTTCTTCACAGGACAGTTAACATTCTCAAACGGTGTTACATCAATGCCTGGATTACCAGAAGGAATTATCGTTTCAAATCCAATTACTGCTGTATCTGATGTAATTAACTACGGATTGTACGGCGTTGTATTTTCATTCTTCCTTGTTACATTATTTGATACAACAGGTACATTACTTGGGGTAGCTCAACAAGGTGGATTTATGAAAGACGGAAAACTCCCGAAAGCTGGACGAGCTCTTCTATCTGACTCATTTTCAGCAACAATCGGTTCTATGTTCGGAACAACACCATCAACAGCTTACATTGAATCATCTGCTGGTGTTGCAGCTGGTGGTCGTACTGGTTTAACAACTGTTACAGTAGCTGTTCTGTTCGCACTAGCAGCATTCTTCGGACCATTAGTAAGTGCTGTTTCTGGTGTATCAGCTATTACTGCACCATCATTAATTATTGTTGGTAGTCTTATGATGGGTTCAGTTCGCCACATCGATTGGGACTCATTTGATGAAGCATTCCCAGCATTCTTAGTAATCTTAAGCATGCCGCTTACATCAAGTATCGCAACAGGTATCGCACTTGGATTTATTTCATACCCACTTATGAAAGTGGCAAAAGGTAAATTCCGTGCTGTTCACCCACTTGTATATGTATTTGGAATTTTGTTTGCTTATCAATTGATATTCTTACCACATTAAAAAAGTAGAGCATCGAAATCCGATGCTCTACTTTTCTTTTATAACAATCATTCAAACTATAAAGGCACCTCCAAAATATGAAGGAGCTTATAACCTTTTAATACTTCTCTTCTACCTGTAATTCTTTACTATACTTTTGAATGAACACTGATGAAATAACCATTACTATGCCCACACTAAAACCAATAAGTTGATCTAATAACATTTCATCATGAATAAACCAGCGAAGTAAAAATACACCCCCAAAAATAAGCATCATGATAAATCCAGTATGTCTAAGCCCTTTATATACATTTTCCATATGTATCACCTCTCCACATACTTTTATCCATATTATACCATAATCTAAAAACGTGTATAACCAACATTCGGTATTGAAACCAATAATAAAAAGACTGCAGAGAACTCCATCTCCACAGCCTAATATTTATTTTTGCAAAAACGCCTGCAAATCTGCAAATTGTCTCTTTGCATCTTCATAGCCTTGCTCGTATAAATTTTGTAGTTTTGCTGTATCTTTTTCCATACGATCTACTTGAAGCGGCACTTCTGGGCGAATAACAAATAAATTACCAGCTTGCTCTTCTTTTTCAATATAGTGAAGTGTTTCATTATACACTTCATAACGATTCAACATCGTGTTAACAAGATTCGGATATTTTTTATAAGCTTTTCCTGCAATCCATCCGAATTTTGATTTTTTCTTCGCGTAACCATGATTTCTCGTTAAAATAACGACTGATTTTTTAAATCCATCTTCCTGTGCCTTACGAACTGGAATTGGATCAGAAATCCCGCCATCTAATAACTGCTTACCACGATAATTTACTACTGGTGCAATGAAAGGCAATGAACTAGACGCTTGTAATAAATTTAGTGCATCATCATTCGTTCCTTCTTTCTCAAAATAAACAGATTGTCCTGTTTCACAATCCGTCGTTCCTACAAGGAAACGTTCTGGGCTATTAAAGTATGTTTCAAAATCAAACGGAACATGCTTTTCTGGAATTTCATGAAAAATGAAATCCATATCAAATAGCTGACGTTTTCTCCATAAGTTTTTATACGACAAATATTTCGGATGTGATGCATAATCAATATTGACCGTTTTATTTCTATTTCTTTGTCTGGAAAGATACGACGCTGCATGACAAGCACCAGCTGATACACCGATTACATATGGAAAATATAAATCTTGTTCCATAAAGTATTCTAATATCCCCCCCGTATATACACCACGCATACCGCCGCCTTCTAATACTAACCCCGTATTTTCAAGCATGTTACTCTCTCCTCTATATATATTGACTCTTTAACTATTCACCATGTTAAGTATCTTTTTCTATTATATATGAGTTCTTTCAGAAATTATATTTAAAAGACTTGAGAAAAAGGAGTTTTTTCTTCCAATTATATTTCCAAATGATCGGAGACATCCTTTATAAACCTTTGAATAAAGTCTTGCTCTTCTTTCGTATATCCATCTAAAAGTAACAACCACTTTTCTTCAGCTTGCTTATGCAATTTTTCATGAGCTTTATATATTTCATTGCCGCTTTCCGTTAAGCTGAAGAAGATTTCTTTTTGATTATCTAACATTTGCATCTTCTCAACGAATTGCTTTTGAAACAACTTCTTACAAATTTTAGAGATTGCTCCCTTCGTCATGCCCATTTCTGTCGTAATTGCCGTTACATTCATCAAACCATTTTTTCCGATACATTCGATTACATGTAACTCAGATAAAGACATACTACTTACACCTGTCTCATAAAGAAACTTCTCGTTTTGTCGTTTTAAATGTTCTTCTTTTTTATGCAAAAGTGTACGAATGTCCGACAGTATTTCCATTTGCTTCGTTGCATGCTTCAATCCGTTCGCCTCCTAAGTTTCCGAAGAAACAATTTAACTATATACCATTTTAAAATTATTTTTTCATCTTTACAAGTGAGAAAATCATGTTAAAATAAATTTAGTTTCCAAGGAAACCAAAAAATACAAGGAGGTTAACAAGATGAAAAAATCTAAACTAACTTTCATTTTATATGTTGTCTGTATTAGTGCCTTACTCGGTTCCTTCGCTCAAAATATTTACACACCTATCTTACCGATGATTCAAAATTCTTTTCACACTTCTCTTTATCTTGTAAATGTAACAGTTTCACTTTTCACATTCATTCTTGCAATTATGCAGCTCGTATATGGACCTTTAATTGATACAAAAGGGAGAAAATCTGTCCTTATCCCTAGTTTAGTCATTAGTACAATTGGTTCAATCGGATGTGCTTTTTCGGCAAACATTTATTTATTTCTCTTTTTTAGAGCTGTTCAAGCTATAGGAATAGCGGCTATACCTGTAGTTTCAGCAACGATTATCGGCGATTTATTTGAAGGAAAAGAACGCGGAGAAGCGATGAGCCTATACCAAATGTTACTTGCCCTCGCACCTGCAATGGCTCCTCTCATAGGTGGATTTCTTGGCAGTATAAATGGTCACTTATCTGTATTTCTCTTTTTATCTACACTTGGCATTATCTTATTAATTATAAACATTTCACTACTTCCAGAAACAAAGCCAAATGTAATTAAGCAGTCTAAAGCACAAAAGAATTACTCTCTTATCTTAAAAAATAAAACTGGATTTTCTATTACTCTTATTGGCTTCATTCAATTTTGTATTTACTTTTGCTTTCTCGTTTTTTTACCGAGCATTTTAGCAAATTCATTTCATCTAGCTGCAAGTGAAATTGGTCTTATGTTTGTACCAATGTCTCTTTCTATCATGCTAGGAAGTTTTTGCTACAAGTTTTTGCAAAAACGCCTCACAACAAAGCAAACTTTATTTATTACGAGTTACTTCAATATTATATGTGTCTTTTTATTCTCTTTCATATATAACATCAATATCCCATTCATCATTATCGTTACATCTTTGTACGGTTTTAGTATGGGACTTTCTATGCCAACTCACACTACTTTATTAACAGAAGAATTCGTGCAAGAACGTGCAACAGCTATCGGTATGTACAACTTCATCCGCTATCTTGGTATGGGCACAGGGCCACTTATAGGTGGATTTCTTTTATTTAACCAAAATTACTTTTGGATTTTCTTCCTAGGCGCAATTATGTTTTTACTTGTAATCTTATATGCAATGAAAATGCTAAGTTTTCATTCTGTACAAAAAGCAAAATAGAGCCCCCAAAAAGGTCGGCTCTATTTATCCTCTTTGATCCGCAACAATATGAATATCAATATACTTTGTTTGTCTCATAATTTCATTTACAATAGAGCCTTTTCGTATTTCTTCCCACCTTGTTCTAGCCGATTGTCCAAGTAAAATTTGCGTCACCTGTAATCTTTTTGCCACTTCAATAATAACATCTGCTGGCTTTCTTCCCTTTGCTTCTTCTAATACAAAACTTGCATCAAATTGATTCGTTAGCAACTTCCACTCTTCAATCGTCTGCTTTTTTCCAGCTGAAATAGAATCTATATTTTCCCTCTCAACGTTTAATACGTACAATTCAGCGTTTAACCGATCAGCCATGCGCCATCCCCGTCTTATTAATTTCTCCGCTGTTGAACTGTATTGTACACAAACAAGAATTTTTTCTTTTACGCCAATTGGTTCTATTACTGTTTGGCTAATTTTCTCGTCCATATCATCGGCAACCTCGCGAAGTGATAATTCCCTAAGTGCTCCTAAATTATTAAGCGTAAAGAAATTTTGTAAACTTTGCTGAATTTTTTCTTCTTTATATATCTTTCCGTCTATTAGTCTCTTCCTTAATACCTCGGGCGTTGCATCAACGAGCTGAATTTCATTTGCTTTTTGTAAAATAAAATCTGGAATTCGTTCTCTTACTTTTACATTCGTAATTTGAGCTACAATATCATGAACACTTTCTAAATGTTGAATATTAAAAGCTGATAATACCGATATACCAGCCTCTAACAATTCCTGCACATCCATATAACGTTTTTTATGCTTAGAACCAGGAACATTACTATGCGCAAGTTCATCCACTACGACTACTTGCGGCGCGCGTTTTTTTATTCCTTCCACATCAAGCTCATAAAATACCTTTCCTTTATACTGTATTTCTTTCAAAGGAACTTTTTCTAAATCAGCAATTGCTTCTTCCGTCTCTTTTCTTCCATGCGTTTCAATTAAACCAATTACAATATCAATTCCATCTTTTTTCATTTCCCTTGCATCAAAGAGCATTTTATAACTTTTTCCTACGCCTGGAGCTGCTCCTACATATAGCTTTAACTTTCCGCGATTTTGCTGACGAATATATTCTAAATATTCCTCTGGCGTTCGCCTTTGAAACTTCGGTTCATAATCATCTGCATACAAAATAAACACTACCTTTCATTCGAAACAACGCTACCTCAATCCGTTAGATTGAGGTAGCGTTGTTACTATTTCATTAATTCCTGTAATGCCAAATTTAGCTTTAAGACGTTCACTCGATCTTCTCCAAATAAACCAAGCGCAGCACCTTCTGTTTGATCTTTAATCAATTGATTAAGTTTTTCTTTCGGAATATTCGTTAATTTCGATATGCGATCCACCTGCACAGAAGCTGCCTTCGGACTAATGTCAGGATCAAGCCCTGAACCTGAATTTGTCACTAAATCAATCGGTACTTCTGTAACTGGAACGCTCGGATTTTGTTTCTTCCACTCTTCAATACTTTTCTCTACTCGTTTCTCTAAATCTGGATTAGATGGTGCATAGTTATTTGAACCAGATGCTTCTGCCTTATATTCAATACTAGAAACACGCCCTTGAAAATAACGTGGATCCGTGAAGTTTTGCCCGATTAATTTAGAACCAATTACTTCATTTTTATCATTATATATTAGACTTCCATCCGCATTATCCTTCATCACTGCTTGTGCAATACCAGTAACAATAAGTGGGTATACAAGTCCACACAACACTAGAAATGTAAAAGTAATACGGATAATTGGTGATAGTATACTTTGTTTCTTTTCCATCTTTTTCCCCTCTTCCTTATATGAACAAGCCGACAATTATATCAATTACTTTAATTCCAATGAACGGAACGATAACTCCGCCAAGCCCATAAATAAGTAAGTTTCGGCTAAGCAATGCATTAGAACTCATCGGTTTATATGCAATACCTTTCATCGCTAACGGAATGAGTAATGGAATAATAACAGCGTTAAATATTAATGCTGATAAAATCGCTGACAGTGGTGATGTTAATTTCATAATGTTCAATGCTTCCATTTGCGGAATCGCAAGTGTAAACATCGCTGGAATAATCGCAAAATATTTCGCTATATCATTCGCAATACTAAACGTCGTTAACGCACCTCGGGTCATTAACAATTGCTTACCAATTCCTACAACCTCAATAATTTTCGTTGGATTCGAGTCTAAATCAATCATATTCGCTGCTTCTTTCGCAGCTGTCGTACCACTATTCATCGCTAATCCAACGTCAGCCTGTGCTAATGCCGGAGCATCATTTGTACCATCACCTGTCATCGCTACAAGTTTCCCTTTATCTTGCTCTGCTTTAATAACCGCAATTTTATCTTCTGGTTTACACTCGGCAACGAATTCATCTACTCCAGCTTCTTTTGCAATCGTTGCTGCTGTTAACGGATTATCACCTGTACACATAACCGTTTTAATCCCCATTTGGCGCAACTGTTCAAAACGCTCACGCATACCCGGTTTTACTGTATCCTTTAAATAAATTAAACCGTAAATACGATTATCTACTGCAACTACAAGTGGTGTTCCCCCCTCTTTTGAAATTAAGTCTGCTTTTTGATTTACATCTTTCGGAATTGTTCCACCTTGTGACCCAACCCATTCAATAACAGCACCGACAGCACCTTTTCTCACTTTCGTTCCGTCTTGTAAATCAACACCGCTCATTCTCGTTTCTGCTTTAAACGGAACAAACTCCCCTTGTTCTGCAAGTTCTCTATTATATGATATAGATTTTCCCTGCACATACTCAATAACAGATCGACCTTCTGGTGTTTCATCTAAAACAGAACTAATAGCAGCCCACTTTCCAACTTGCTCAATCGTTTCATTTCCTACAGGCAATAATGTATGAGCCATCCGGTTTCCAAAAGTAATTGTACCTGTTTTATCTAAAATAATTGTATTAATATCGCCCGCAGCTTCTACTGCTTTCCCTGACATCGCTAACACGTTAAATTTTGTCACCCGGTCCATCCCAGCAATACCAATCGCTGATAGCAAACCACCAATTGTCGTTGGAATTAAACATACTAACAATGCTACGAGTACAGCTGTATCAATTTGAAAACCTAAATAATTTGTAAAAATCGGCAACGTCACAACGACGATCAAGAAGATAAGAGTTAAGCTCGTTAATACTGTATTTAAAGCAATCTCATTCGGCGTTTTTTGACGAGCAGCTCCTTCTACTAAAGAAATCATTTTGTCGATAAATGATTCACCAGGATTACTCGTAATAACAATTGTAATTTCATCACTTACCACCATCGTTCCACCTGTTACGGAACAAAAATCACCACCCGCTTCTTTTATTACAGGAGCTGATTCTCCTGTAATTGCAGATTCATCTACAGACGCTAATCCTTTGATTACTTCACCATCATTCGGAATCATTTCTCCTTGTTTTACGATAACAACATCACCTTTTCTAAGATCAGTTGCTGAAACTTGGACAATGTCTCCATTTTCTTTTACAACATTTGCAAACACATCTTTCTTCGACTGTTTTAAAGAATCGGCTTGCGCTTTACCGCGACCTTCTGCTAATGCTTCTGCAAAATTCGCAAATAAAACTGTAAATAATAGAATAAGAGAAACTGTTATATTAAACCATCCTGGTATACTACTAGAACTGCTTGGAAGAAAAGATAAAATGAACGTAATGATAAACCCAATTTCCACAACGAACATAATCGGATTCTTTATCATGACTTTCGGATTCAATTTCGCAACGGATTGTTTCATCGCATGTGTTACGATATCACGATCCATCGTTTTCGCTTGTCTAACTTCATCTTCTACAGCATGTATTTGTGTCTCATTTACTTGTTTTTCTTTTACTACTACCGGTCTCATCATTTACCCTCCATTACTTCAATGTAAGAAATTCTGCAATTGGTCCGAGTACTAACATCGGGAAGAATGTTAATGCACCGACAATTACAATTGTTCCGATGAAGATACCACCAAATAAACTATTATCTGTGCGGAACGTTCCGACTGTTTCTGGCACTACCGTTTTTTCTTTCAACGAAGCTGCCACAGCTAGCATCGTAATTAAACTGAAGTAACGTCCTAAAAACATAACTAAACCAGTCGTAATATTCCAAAACGGTGTATTATCTCCTAATCCTTCAAATCCAGATCCATTATTCGCAGCTGACGATGTATATTCATATACAACTTGTGTTAAACCGTGGAAACCGGAATGAGAAATAGCATCCGTTCCTAAATTTGTTGAAAGAGCTAATGCCGAAAATCCTAAAATGAGCAATGGATGAAATAAAATCGTGACTGCGATTAATTTCATTTCCTTACCTTCAATCTTTTTACCTAAAAACTCTGGTGTCCGTCCAACCATTAACCCAGATATAAACACCGCGATAATTGCATACATAATGATGTTTACAAAGCCTGCTCCAACTCCGCCATACACTGTATTTAACATCATATTTACGAGAGGAACTAGACCACCAATTGGTGTTAACGTATCATGCATCGTATTAACAGCGCCTGTTTCAGCAGCTGTCGTTACCGTTGCGTATAGTGAAGAAAATACTGTTCCAAATCGTACTTCTTTCCCTTCTGTACTTCCTTGTACATGTTCGATACCCATTCCATTTAATGCCGGATTCCCGTTTAGTTCAGATGTCGTAATCGTTATAAATCCTAGTAAAAATACCATAAAAAGTGACACGAAAAGGATGCGGCCTTGTTTTTTATTTCCGACCATTCTTCCGTACGTAAATGGAAGTGCTGTTGGTAATAACATCATAAGCATCATTTGCAAAATATTACTCATTTGTCCTGGATTTTCGAAAGGGTGCGTAGAGTTTGCTCCGAAAAATCCACCGCCGTTATTTCCAAGTTCCTTAATGGAAACGAATGATGCAACAGGTCCACGTAAAATACTTTGCTTTGCCCCATCAATCGTTTGTGCTGTAACCGCCCCATCTAACGTTTGTGGTACGCCAAGCGCGACAAAAACTAGTGCCGCAATAAATGCGATAGGAAGAAACACTCTCGTTAACGCTCTCGTAAAATCAACGAAAAAGTTACCAAGTTCTTTTCCAGCAAGTCCTCTTATAAAAGCCATAACGAGCGCTAATGTCGTTGCTGGTGCCGCAAACATTAAAAATGTAATTCCGATTAATTGTGATAAATAAGATAAACCATTTTCACCGCTATAATGCTGTAAGTTTGTATCAGCCATAAAACTAATTGCTGTATTAAAAGCGAGCGTAGACTCCATCCCTTCAATATGCGCTGGATTTAGTGGCAGCACACCTTGTAATCTGAAAATGAAGTATACGACAACGATCATAAATCCATTTAATAAAACTAATGATAATGCGTACTGTTTCCACGTTTGATTGTATGCTTTTACACCCGTAATTTTAAAAATAAGTTTTTCAAAAGGCCCGAATACTTTATCTAACGTTTTGCTACCTTGAAAAGCTTTTTCTAAATAAATCCCCGTTGGCTTTGCTACTAAAATAAACAAGAGCATTGTAATAATGACTGCAACCCAAATCATAATGAATGATTCCCCCTAATTAAAACTTCTCTGGATTTAATAATGCATACACTAAATACACTGTAATTGCTGCGACAATAACCGATAAGACAATCATCATGATTGCTTTCCTTCTTTCACAACTTTATCTGACCAACTTGCAAGACTTGCCATCGATGCAACTAATAAAATAAAAATCCCGACCATTACAACATCTAACATAACTATCCCTCTCTTCTTTTTTGTAAAAATTTACCATTAAAATATTAAAAAAGAACACTGAGCTCTACTCAGTGTTCAAAAAATGAACAACAAAAAGTAAACCTCCTCTCTAAACGCTTACGAGGTTAGCTGTCGGATTCGGGCCTAAAGAGTAGCCCTACTTTCAAAACTGAAAGATTCACCCCAAGTGACGATGCACAAAATTGGTTCCCCCGCTCCATTTCTGGAACTCAGCGATTTTAGGTTTTTTTGGAAATTTTATGAATGATTTATGAGAGTAAATATACTCCTCTATTTTTCACTTGTAAAGGGGTAAATTTCTGAAAATAATAATATTTACATTCGTTTAAACGCTTACATTGAAGTTTATTACTATCATTTCATCTATTTTCTTTATTTCTCTTCTCTTTTCTTAAAAATGACCTTTTAAATATGAAATAAAAAGAGCGAATGACATGAAGTGCATAGCTTGTTGCACTCAGCATTCGCTCTTTTTTATTCAACCTTTATTCTCCTCGTAAAAATGCACGTAAATTTCTCCCACGAATATAAACTTGTGTCAATTCTGCATGTAGCTGCTCATACTCGGTAATATCCATCTCTAAATACAAAGCATCTTTTGATGGTAATATAATATATGGCCCTGGAAAAAGGGGATCAATCTGGACCAATTCTTGAACTCGCTCTACCGATACTGCCCAACGATTTGCTATATCTCCAAGTAATAGTACCTTCATCATTTCTTCCCCCGCCCTATTCAAAAAATAAAAAAGAAATATTATCACAATTTGTAAACACGACAAACTTAGCTCCAATTGTTTCATAGAGCCTCGCTGGATATCGTTTATTCCTTGTAACAACAGTAATAGGTGCTTGAAAAGAAAAACGAATGTGTTCTGTGAAGAAACTAACGATTGGAAGCTCATCCCCTAGTAAAATGACCTTCTTAATACACTCACAAATACTAGTAAAATCCTGCTCCTTACTACAACTATAAGTCCAATCAAACCCACAATTCCTAACTTCAGCCGCTACCTCTTCATTTGCTGTAAAAATAACTAACTCATGTTGAAATGCAACTAGATCTCTTAAACTATTTACCTTACTTTCTTCTCCAACACAAATAAGTGTTAGTTCCATGTACCTCATCCTCCTTAGTATAAAAGAAATCAAACATAGATTGATATTCCCCTATACTAATCAGATCGATGAAGTGATGTATCCATCATGGCACCGTCCTCTCTCAAGACGCTTACGAAGTTAGCTGTCGGATTCGGGCTTTGAGAGTAGCCCTACTTTCAAATTTGAAAGATTCACCCCTAGTGACACTGCACAAATTGGTTCCTCCGCTCCATATAATTGGACTCAGCGTTTACAAAAAAATATATTCTGGCTGATATATTACTCCTGTATTTTGAAAAAGTAAACAGAAAAAAAGCCAGTTATAAAACTGGCTTTTCACTTATCTATACACGCGTTCTATTCACTTTATACGCAAAATGATTCGTTGGTCCATGACCACTACCAATATTCAATGGCTCTTCAATTGCTATACTAATAAATCGTTTTGCTTCTTGAACAGCATCTTCAATTGAGTATCCTTTCGCAAGTCCTGCTGTAACCGCTGAAGCAAATGTGCACCCACTTCCGTGCGTTTGCTTTGAAGGAATTCGCTCGCTTCTAAACTCAATAAATTCTTCTCCATCAAAGAGGAAATCAATTACTTCATTACCTTGATATTCTGCATGTCCGCCCTTCATAAGCACATATTTAGCACCTAATTCGTGCAATACTTTTGCAGCTTCCTTACTATCTTCAACATTATGAATCTCCATCCCAGTTAACACTTCTGCTTCTGGAACATTCGGTGTTATAACGGTTGCTACTGGTAATAAATATTCTTTTAATGCATGAACTGCTTCTTGCTGTAATAATGATGCACCGCCTTTTGCGATCATAACGGGATCTAGCACAATATTATTCCAGCCAAATTTTTTAATTTGTTCTGCAACAATTTGAATTATTTCACTACTAAATAACATTCCTAGTTTCACTGCATCTGGTGTTAAATCCGTACCAATTGAATTCAGCTGTTCTGTAATACCTTCTAACGGAACAGGATATACCCCTTGAACGCCAAGCGTGTTTTGAGCAGTAATTGCCGTAATAGCCGTCATTCCGTATACACCAAGCTCTTGGAATGTTTTTAAATCTGCCTGAATTCCAGCACCGCCGCCGCTATCAGATCCTGCAATTGTTAAAGCTTTATTCACTTTCATCCCACTCATCCTTTTCTATCCAAAATAACGATGATAAATCGTTTTTGCTTCGCTTATATCTTTCGTTCCATGTACGAGCACACGGCCATCTTTAAAGGCGACTAACCTCTTGTCTTCAACAGAAAATGATAGTAAATATGGATTTACATTTAAATCATTCACGCGACCTTCCAGCAACTCTTTATATTGTTCAAAATTCATTTCCTCTTTATGAGGTGGTCTAATTTGAACTGTATTTCGCCCGCATAAAACTGCTGTTTTTGATGTGTTCTCTTTATTTAAATACGGATATAATGCATTCTCTCCGCATGAAGAACAATTATGCTGGCGAAGCTTTTGCACATTCATACATGAATACTCATTCTTCCACATATCAAACGATACAAGCCCATCTCGAAGTGATTCGTAATCTTCTACTAACAGTTTAAGAGCTTCTGTTACTTGATGAGAAACGACAAGAGATACAGCAGGTGATATAATACCCGCTGTATCACATGTTGCCCCGCCAAGCGGAATCGACTGCAATAAACATGATAAACATGGTGTTTTACTAGGAATGATTGTGTAAGAAAGACCGTAACTACCTACACATGCACCGTAAATCCATGGAATAGAATATTTTTGTGCTATATCATTCACAATAAAGCGTGTTTCGAAATTATCAGTCGCATCAATAATTACATCAACGTTTGTAACAAGTTCTTCTAGCTCTTCAGCTGTTACATCTTGAACGAGAGCTTTTATTGTTACATCGCTATTAATCTCTTCTAAACGTTTTTTAGCCGCTATAGCTTTTGGGAGATTATTCTTTACGTCGCTCTCTGCATACAATTGTTGTCTTTGTAAATTACTCCAATCTACATAATCACGGTCAACAATTGTTATCTTGCCAACACCCGCTCTTACAAACATCTCTGCATTTGCACTACCTAATGCACCTGCACCGATAATAAGTACATGCTTTTCTCTTATCTTTTGCTGCCCTTCTGCTCCAATTGGAGAAAATAGTTCTTGGCGAGAATATCGATTATTCAACTACGCTCATTCCTTCTAAAGGACTACTTGCAGTTGCACAGCGCTTACGTGCAATACGACCTGCTTCAAATCCTAAACGTCCTGCTTCAATACTTAGTTTCATTGCCTGTGCCATTTTAATAGGATCTTTTGCTCCTGATACAGCTGTATTTAATAACACGCCATCTGCTCCTAATTCCATTGCAAATGCCGCATCAGCTGGGCTACCAATACCAGCATCAACGATAACTGGTACTGTCGCTTGTTCAATAATGAAGCCCAAATTTAATGGATTTACAATACCAAGTCCTGATCCGATTGGAGATGCTCCTGGCATAATCGCATGCACGCCAAGCTCTTGTAATTTACGTGCTAATACAACATCATCAGATGTGTACGGAAGTACGATAAATCCTTCTTCCAGTAACATTTCAGATGCCTTTAACGTTTCTACCGGATCCGGTAATAACGTTCTATCATCACCAATAACTTCTACCTTTATCATGTCACAAAGCCCAGAAGCTTTTGCTAATTTTGCAATACGAACAGCCTCTTCAGCGTTTTTTGCCCCTGCTGTATTTGGTAATAACGTATATTTTTTCACATCAAGTTTCTCTAATAAATTAGGTTGCTTTGCATCAAAGATATCCATACGACGTACTGCAAACGTTAAAATTTCAGCTTCAGAAACGTCAATTGCCTTTTGCTGTACGTCAAAATCAGGGAATTTACCTGTTCCTAATAACAGTCTAGAATGAAATGAAAATGGTCCAATGTTTAACATAATCAACCGCCTCCTACGAAAGTTACAATCTCAATTTGATCTCCATCAAAAACAGATGTATCTGTATGATCATCTTTTTGTAAAATATCTTTATTACGCTCTACTACAACAATTCTGTTATCTAGTTCTAAATGTGTAAGTAGCTCAGCTACTGTTTTTACACTCGCTGGCACTTCAATTTGGTTACCATTAATTTTTAAATTCAAACTTCCATCCCCTTTCTAAACTCTTCTAGAAAGCAATGAATCTAGCAAATAATTCTCTTGCTTTCCTTCTATTAAATCCGCCATATATTGGCCAGAAATAGGACTTAATAAAATACCGTTTCGATAATGGCCCGTGCAAGCATATAAACCTTTTATTTCTTCATGCTCTCCCATATAAGGAGCTTCATGGTTCGATTGTGGTCTTAATCCTGCCCACGTGCTTTCCCATTCTGCTTCTTTTAAAGCTGGCAATATTGTATAAGCACGCTCTAATATAGAAGTTATACTTTCTGGCTGCACAGTTTTATTGAACGTATGGTGCTTCATTGTTGCCCCAATTACGTAACGTCCACCGCGCTTTGGAGTAATGTAAAATCTTTCTTGAAAAATAGGTGCTTTTAAAAGTTGTTTTCTACTTCTTACCGCAACCACTTCTCCTTTAACTGGATATGTCCCCCAATCGTAGTGAAAATAACTGAGTAACTTCGTGCTCCATGAACCTCCTGCAATAACGACTTTTTCACATGTGATAATACCTTCGCATGTCAAAATTCCGGTCACTTTATTATTTTCAATACGAATATCAAATACTTCTGTCTGTTCATATATATCAGCACCTGACATTGCCGCAGAATGTGCGAATGCTTTCGTAAGCTCTGGTGCAATAACATGACCGTCTTTCGGATAATATACTGCTCCTATAATGGATTCGGATAGATACGGCTCTTTTTCCCGCACATGGTCTCCCGTTAGAAAATAGGAATCTTCACCTGTTTTCTGCTGCCAATCCATAATGTGAAGAATTCTTTCCTTCTCATCTCCATTTTGAGCAATACGATAAATTCCTTTTTCTTCATATCCAATATCAATACCCGTTTTTTCACGTAAAACTGCTGCAAGTTGTGGAAATATAGCTCGGCTTTCTCTAGCAAGTTCAAATAGCGGATCATACGCATCCCATTCTGCCTGAACACCAAGTAGACCAGCAGCTGCTTTTGAAGCTTCCGATGCAATTCTTTGCTTCTCCACAATCGCTACTTTATGTCCTCTTTCTGCTAGAAAATGTGCAACTGAACTACCAATTACACCACCACCAATAATCGCTACATCATACTTCTCACACATGTTTTTCCGCCCACTTTCTTATTGATTCCTTATAAGATTTCGCTTTGCTATACGGGTCACTACTACTTACAATTCCGGACATAACTGCTATACCGCTTACACCGTTAGTAAGGACATCCACTGCGTTTTCTGGAGTAATTCCTCCAATTGCTGTAATCGGTATAGATAAACACCTTGCAATGTCAGAAATTTCTTCAAGCCCTCTCGCTGGCACACCTTTTTTACAATCTGTCGGAAATACATGACCATAAACGAGTGAATCCGCTCCATTTTTAAATGCTACTATCGCTTCATCTAGCGAATGCACAGAATAACCAACATGCAAATACGAAAACTTTTCTTTCACTGACTTTACATCTGTGCTTCGATACCCTAGTTGAACACGAGGAATATTTAATAAAATTGCAATATCAATTCGATCATTTATGACAATTTTAGAAGCCGGAAAGCCTTCCATTAAAAGACTTTCCACACCTTCATATAACTCCTTCGTACTCTTCTCACGCTCACGAATATGCAAATAATCAATCTCACTCTCAATTTGCATCGCTACATTCACTAACTCTTCGAATGGCATATGACCATTTGAGATTACGTGGAGCTCATTTTTCATATTCATTCGCCTACTTTAAAATATTTTCGAATAGTTCATCGGCTGGAACGGTTTCTTTCGTCATTCCTTTGTCCTTCAGCCATTTATTTTGTTTCTCCCAAGATTCTTTTGAATCTGATAAAAATGGCTCATCTTTCGTTTCCATCTTCTCTAATAAAATTTTCATACTTTCCTTTTCAACTTCTGGCACAAGTGGGAAGTTTTCTTTTTCTTGATGATTTAATAAAATATTCAATGCTTCATCTGGGTTTTTCTTCATGAAATCATAGCCTTTTTTCGTACCACGTAAGAAAGCTTGCAACGCTTCTTTATCTTTTTTCAACGTTTTATCACCTGTTACAAACACAAGTTCATGATAGTTCGGTACTCCGTAATCAGCTGGATTAAAGTAAGCTGGTTCATGGCCTTCATGACGCATAACCGGTACTTCATGATTAATGTATGCCCCTGTTACCGCATCCACTTTTTTCGTAATTAAGGCTGGTACTAAATCAAATCCAACATCAACTACTTTCACTGTATCAGGATTACCACCAGCTTCTTTTACCATCGTTTTTAAATACATCTCACTTAAAGGTGTTCCAGAATATCCTACTGTTTTTCCTTCTAAATCTTTCGGTGATTGAATACCCGCTGATTTCAGCGATACGACATGATTTAATGGTGAACGTACGACAGCCCCAATTGATTTCACTGGAATTTGCTCATTTGCTCTTGCCATAACAACATCTGGCTGATAATACAAGCCAACTGTCACCTTCCCTGCTGCTGCCAATGTTAATGGATCAGTCGGATTAGAAGGGAATTTAATATTTACCTTTACACCTTCTTCTTTAAAGTATCCTTTTTCAATTGCTGCATAAATAAAGCTATGTACCGCATTTGGATACCAATCTAACATGACTGTTATTTCTTTCTCTTTTTTACTTTTTTCTGATGCTGAATTACTTGAACATCCTGTAATCATTGCAATTAATAATGTAAACACAAAGATGCGCTTTAAAAATTTCATGAATGCTTCCTCCAACTAATGAATTTCTTTTCTAATATGGAAATAAGTACGACGAAGAAAATAGCTAATAATGATAACAATACAATGGGTGCAAATACGCCAGCTCCATCTAACTGCGTCATCATTCTCTTACTGAAATATCCAAGTCCAGCTTGTGCACCGAGCCATTCTCCAATTGCTGCTCCGATAACACTAAGCGGAACTGCAATTTTTAAAGCTGAGAAAAAATAAGGAAGAGCAGACGGCAACTTTAATTTAAGAAAAATATCTCTTTTCGTTGCTCCATATGTAACTAAGAGCTCCTCCCATTCTTTTTTTGTACTACGCAGTCCATCATACGTATTGACCGCAATCGGGAAAAACGTAATTAAAACTGTGACAACAACCTTACTCCAAATTGTGTATCCAAACCATAAAACAAATAGCGGAGCAAGCGCAGTAATCGGAATCGTTTGTGAAGCAACTAATAATGGATAAAATGCTCTTTCCATCCATGTACTCGCATTCATTAACATCGCTAGCCCTACACCTAATACGATAGAAATAACAACACCTATTAAAACGACGTATAACGTTGCAGGTAAATGAACCGTAAATAATATGTCTTTTAGTTTCCATATCTTCATTACAATCGCAGACGGTGACGGTAAAATGTACATCTCATCTACAATTCTTGCTCCTATTTCCCACACAGCTAGTAAAATACTAGAAAGTGTAATAGCAGGAACTAATTCTTTCAATCGGTTCATCACACAAGTACCTGCCTTTGTAACATACTAAGAAGCTCATCTTTCAGCGCTAATACTTCCGGTTTATATAAATCTTTTCGTGTTCTGTTATGATCAAGTGGTACAATCCGCTCAGTCAAAGTCGTTATCGGCTGCTGTTCCACTACTAAAACTCGGTTCGAAAGAAATAACGCTTCTTCAACATCATGAGTAATGAATAAAATTGTTTTTTCCCACTCTTGCCATTGTTCAAACAGCCATTCTTGCAAAGAGGCCTTCGTTAAAGCATCTAACGCGCTAAACGGTTCATCTAATAACAATATCTCCCCGCCCGTTAACAAAGTTCGGATAAAAGATACGCGTTGCCTCATACCACCAGATAAATCTTTCGGATGTTTTGTCTCATATCCTTGTAAACCAAATTTATATAACAGTTCCTTTGCCTTTACTTGTGCTTCTTTCTTCTGTACACCTTGGCACTCTAGCGGCAGAGCAGCATTCTCAATAATTGTTCTCCACGGCAAAAGCATATCTTTTTGCGGCATATATCCTACAGGATGGTGCTTTGTTTCTGTCAGTTCTATCTTTCCAGTACTTACCTTCTCTAGGCCTGTAATAAGGCGAAATAAAGTACTTTTCCCACATCCACTCGGTCCGATAATACTGACAAACTCTTTCTCATGTATAGAAGCATTTAATTCATGGATGATTGGTTTCTCATCGTAATGAAAAGAAACATTATGAAACTGTAGTATGTTCTTGCTCCTCAAATCCCCACATCTCCTTACGATAGGACATATCCCAGAATAAATATTCAAATCGACTGGAATATAAGAAAATCTCCTCTAATCTATCTAGTTCTTTCTCAGACTTTCCAACTGCCATTTCATTTAATAAATCTATTAACCAAATACAAAGATTACCGTATTCTTCCGAACTATATCCTTGAATCCACTCACCAAAAAACTCATGATCTCTTGCTCCAGGAATATCATTTAAACGCTTTCCAATTTCCCAGTAGCTCCACATACATGGAAGAAGCGCTGCTATTAATTCTGCAAGTGTGCCATTTTGAGATACAGACATCATGTAATTTGTATAAGCTAAATTTTTAGCAGATGGTTTTGCAGACTCTATCTCCTCTATAGAAATTCCAAGTCTTTTTGCATATTGTTTATGGATTGTCATTTCGCCATTTAATATTCCATCAATTTGTTCAGCGAACTTTCCCATTACTTGTGGATTCGTTGCTTTTACAACACCAATCGCATATAATTTTGCATAATCTAGCAGATATAAATAATCTTGAATAATATAATACTGAAATTTATCTTTTTCTAACGTGCCATCTCCCATACCCACTACAAACGGATGATTATGACTCATCTCCCAAACCGGTTGCACAGTTTCTAATAATCTATCGCAAAATTTCATTTCTCTATCCCCTTTCAATATATGTATCTAAATAAAAAACCACTTCTATATATAAGAAGTGGTTACAGCAAATAAAATTATACATTTATTCGATGTTCCACTTCCCTTCGCTAGTATTACCTAGATCAGGTGTTATAAGGGTTAAGGATTATTCCTCTCTCAGCAAATCAAGCACCCCTAGTGGTTTCAATATGAAATTTTCAAATAAAAAAGCCCCGTTTCTATACGCAAAGAAACGGGGACTCATTGTTAGTGTCCGAATTGCTTCCCTACGCTAGCATAATCTAGATCAGGTAATAAAAAGGATCAAAGGCTTACGGCCTACTCTCAGCTGGCAACACCAGCTCTCCTAGCAAACTATAAAATTATCACTGTCAGTATAACACCCTAATAAGACATCATCAACTATTTTAATTTTCTTAATTATCAACAAAAAATTAAAGTTATACAATACATACATTCTATTTTAGAAAATAAAACTCCAATTAATTGTTTAAAAAGGAATCATTATCCTCAAAAAATTTATTTTTATATTGATTTCATATTACATTTATGTGAATACACCCACTATATTATATCTTTATACTATAATAAAATTACAACTATACAACTAGAGGAGGTCTCTATTCCATGAATATGAAAGCTACTGCTTTAACAGCAACTACTGTAGCGATTGCTTCTTTACTTCCTTCTATGGGTGAAACAAATGTACAAAAAGCAAACGCTGAACAATTATCTAATGTTAAAACTGGGTATGTCAAAGTCGATCAAGTAGCATTACATACAGAAGATAACGTAAAGAGCACATCAATTGATACAATTCGCTTTAATACAAAAGTGAACATCCTTGAAACAACTAATGGTTGGTATAAAGTATCTGTTCATAATAAAGTAGGTTATGTACAAAAAGATGCTATTTTACTAAAAAACAAACTTCAATCTAATGATCAATACATCGTCAATGCTAATGCATTAAACGTTCGCTCTGAACCTAATTTAGAATCTTCCATTTTAGATGTATTACCAAATGGCAAGTTTATTACCGTTCAAGAAGATCAAGGCGAATGGTATAAAATATCACATAATGGCCAAACGGGTTACGTACAAAAAGCATTCATCTCTAATGGTTCACAACCCTTAGTAAAAGGAATCACCGTTCAAAATAATACAAAATATACTGTTGCAACACCTAATCTGAATGTACGTAGCAACACTAGTACAAGTAGCGCTCTACTCGGTTCATTACAAAACGGTACACAAGTACAAGTAGTAGAAACTGTAGGAACTTGGTATAAAATTCGTTTTGGCACAGGATACGGATATGTAGCAAAACACTATGTAGTACAAAATCAACCACAGACTAAAACAGATCAGCCTTCATCTATTCCAGCTGCTTTCAAATTCCCTGCTCAAGGAAGAATTAGCTCAACCTTTGATATACGCTGGGAACAAATGCATTATGGTATAGATATTGCTGCTCCAGGGAACGTCTCTATCCAAGCTGCTGCTGCAGGTAAAGTTGTGAAATCTTATTATTCAGCTAGCTATGGCAATGTTGTGTTCATTGCGCATCAAATCAATGGGAAATTATATACAACTGTTTATGCTCATATGAAGGATCGCACTGTACAAACTGGTGATCAAGTACAAGCTGGACAATTAGTAGGTCATATGGGCAACACAGGTCATTCATACGGGCAACATCTTCATTTTGAATTACATAATGGAGAATGGAATTTTGAAAAAACAAATGCAGTAAATCCACTGCCATATTTAGTTAGGTAAATTGTATGCCGCGCAATATACCTCTTATAATTGAATACGCAGCCTTTTTAGGTTTAATCTGTTGTTTAATCATTTACAATACAAACATTGTATTTTTATCTATTATTATTGCTTTTGTTGCATTAGAAATTATGATGGAATCATTTCAAGTGCAACTAAAACAAAAAATTGCCCATATTTATAACGCTATATTTCTTTTGAGTGCTCTCATAACAAATATAATTAGTAATGGCTTTTATTTATCTACTGTATTTCCAGTATTCTTTATGGCTGTTTTATTATTTGTAGCTAGATATATTAATGTCCCTTATAACCAAAAACAAAAACAAGAACAAGAAGCTTAGAAAGAGGAGACACTGTGTACCAATCTTTCAAAGATACTCCAATAAAATACATATTGCTTTTGTATAAGAAAGCCAATACTTTTTTTGGTATACAAGGAAGTTATACTGCACAACTTCTCCTATATGGAATGTTGTTTCTTGTTTTAATCACTTTCTCCTTGTTTTACTAACAAAAAAGGATCTCACATAAACTGGAGATCCTTTTTAATTTATATTAATTTTTCATATCGAAAATATTGTTTATCCACAAGCATATTTTTCATAAATAAAGCTCAGATTATATTTTTTCTCTAAGCTCATTCGTTGTTCGTCATCGCACCAATAGAAAAGAATATCATGAATCGTTGCGTAACGCTTATTTTTAAGAAATAGCCTAAAGAATGATGGTAAACAATCATGTAATTGTATAAATATATAATTGCGTAGTGTTTCTTCTTTATATTTAATGCCCTTACAAATATACAGTAATTCTTCACAATAATATGCATGCTGTGGAACTTGTATCATCTCGAAAAATGGCACATAAGATAGTAGCTTTCCAATAAAATGACCGTATCGATCCATTACTCCTATCGTCATATGCTCCATCATTTCTTTCATTACATATAAATAATCATCTACATGTGTTGTCTTTAATGGGTCTAAGCGATCGGAAATTTGAGATAATACAGCTCTTTGACATGCTAAAACTGCCTGACTAGGTCCATAATATGATAGGAAATCTGTACACTTACGATATTTCCGTAATAAATCATGTGTATATAAATCATATACGAAAGTATTACAATACATTGCTAAACTCATCATATCACTATTTAATTGCTCTTTTGATAATGATTTCGCTCTCTTACACATATAAAAGAATGTAAATTCCAATACTTCTTTATGAGATAATAAATGTTTACAATCGGTTATACATTTCTCATTAAATTTAACTCTATCCCAAATTTCAATATCCCTATCTGTCAATTCACCTATACGATATTTAATAATTAAATAGTTTAAAGCAACTGATTGCGTCAAAAGATCCCATGTTTCATATTCCAATGAAGTATGAACAAACTCAGCTAATCCTTGTGCTATCATAAAAGTATTTGCCTCTTCATACCAACCAATCTCTTGGCATAAGCGAAGAATACGCACTAAAGTTGGAATTTCATCTTTATGAAACTGCGGTAAATTCTTTACTTTATTCATGCCATATACGATAAATGCCGCTAAATTTTCTTCTTTATAAAATTCTTTCTCTTTCCATACTAATATAGTTCGTTCTTTCCCCTCACCTTTTGGGTGACAAGGTACAAGCAAAGAAAATAATTCAGCAAAATTATTTGGTTCTATATATGTATCTGTAACCAAATTCCAATTTGGATCGCCCTGTACAGCCTTCATATAATTCCCCTTCCCTTTTCATCTATGTAGGAAATATTAATTTATTATCGTACCACTAAAAATTAATATTGTTATATTCGAAATCTCTCATAATACTTATATCTATCAGTATATCATCTTTTCTCTTATTAAAAATGAAGAATAACAAATTTAAAAAAACTGTGGAAATTATTAACCATATCCTTATTATATAATGTCTCAGATACATCACGCTAACATATTAGTTTAATCCATATATACTAGAATAATGCATCTGAACTTTATATATAATTTAGCTCTTTATGAGTGACCATTAAAATCTCGGTTAATTAAAGTTTCAATTTACTCTGTACGCTCTGAGATTTCGCTCAAGGCAAATCCAGCTTGATCATCTGCCGATTCCCTTATAGCTAAATCTCCTAGTGCTAACATGCCAATAAGCTGACCACTATCAACTACTGGTAACCGTCTAATTTGATACTGTGCCATTAGCTCTGTAGCTTTTTCAATAGAATCATTTGGAGAAACTGAGATAATATTTGTTGTCATTACATTTGTAATTTTATTAGATCCAGGATGTTTTTCAGCAATCCCTCGAACAACTAAATCTCGATCAGTAACAAGCCCAACAACCTGCTCATTTTCAACAACAGGAATTAACCCAACCGATTCTTCCTTCATTTTTACAGCTGCCTCATATACATTGTCTAGCGGTGTACAATGTACAATATGGGTACTCATTAAGTCTCTAACTCGTGTCATTATTTATTTCCTCCTTTTTATACATACCATAGCTTTTCCAAAATTCCTTTATTTATTTCTGGAAAGTAAAATGATAAAAAGGATCAACAAAATAAAAAAGAGCCAGCATAATGCTGACTCTTTTTTGTATGACCCGTACGGGATTCGAACCCGTGTTACCGCCGTGAAAGGGCGGTGTCTTAACCACTTGACCAACGGGCCATGGCTCCGCAGGTAGGACTCGAACCTACGACCGATCGGTTAACAGCCGATAGCTCTACCACTGAGCTACTGCGGAATAATATATGGTGGGCCTAAATGGACTCGAACCATCGACCTCACGCTTATCAGGCGTGTGCTCTAACCAGCTGAGCTATAGGCCCATATACTTTACAGGGGCAGTAGGAATCGAACCCACACTGGAGGTTTTGGAGACCTCAGTTCTACCTTTAAACTATGCCCCTAAATGATGCCGGCTAGAGGACTTGAACCCCCAACCTACTGATTACAAGTCAGTTGCTCTACCAATTGAGCTAAGCCGGCATAAAAAAAATGGTGGCTCGGGACGGAATCGAACCGCCGACACGAGGATTTTCAGTCCTCTGCTCTACCGACTGAGCTACCGAGCCAACATAAATGGCGGTCCCGACCGGGGTCGAACCGGCGATCTCCTGCGTGACAGGCAGGCATGTTAACCACTACACCACGGGACCATTTGGTTGCGGGGACAGGATTTGAACCTGCGACCTTCGGGTTATGAGCCCGACGAGCTACCGTGCTGCTCCACCCCGCGACAATATTAAATTAAAAAATGGAGGAGGTAGAGGGATTCGAACCCCCGCGCGACTCTCGCCGCCTGTCGGTTTTCAAGACCGATCCCTTCAGCCGAACTTGGGTATACCTCCATGAAGGAAAAAATAAATATTTTATTATTATATGTCTAAACCATTTTTAAAAATGGAGGAGGTAGAGGGATTCGAACCCCCGCGCGATTCTCACCGCCTGTCGGTTTTCAAGACCGATCCCTTCAGCCGAACTTGGGTATACCTCCGAGACATATATTAAATAAAGTGGAGCCTAGCGGGATCGAACCGCTGACCTCCTGCGTGCAAGGCAGGCGCTCTCCCAGCTGAGCTAAGGCCCCATGTTTTTTGGAATATCGGGAAGACAGGATTTGAACCTGCGACCCCCTGGTCCCAAACCAGGTGCTCTACCAAGCTGAGCCACTTCCCGTTAATAAAAGCGCGCCCGAGAGGAGTCGAACCCCTAACCTCTTGATCCGTAGTCAAACGCTCTATCCAATTGAGCTACGGGCGCATATGGTGCCGAGGGCGGGGGTCGAACCCGCACGGTGGTCACCCACCGCAGGATTTTAAGTCCTGTGCGTCTGCCTGTTCCGCCACCCCGGCATGTCATATTGAAAATTGGAGCGGAAGACGGGATTCGAACCCGCGACCCCAACCTTGGCAAGGTTGTATTCTACCACTGAACTACTTCCGCAAGACATGTATGAGTTATTTTATTAAAAGTGCGGGTGAAGGGAGTCGAACCCCCACGCCAAAGGCGCTAGATCCTAAGTCTAGTGCGTCTGCCAATTCCGCCACACCCGCATGTTTTATTAAAAATGGTGAGCCATGAAGGATTCGAACCTTCGACCCTCTGATTAAAAGTCAGATGCTCTACCAACTGAGCTAATGGCTCTTAATGGCTGGGCTAGCTGGATTCGAACCAGCGCATGACGGAGTCAAAGTCCGTTGCCTTACCGCTTGGCTATAGCCCATTAATTAAGAATGGTGGAGGGGGGCAGATTCGAACTGCCGAACCCGAAGGAGCGGATTTACAGTCCGCCGCGTTTAGCCACTTCGCTACCCCTCCGACATATATGGTGGAGGATGACGGGATCGAACCGCCGACCCCCTGCTTGTAAGGCAGGTGCTCTCCCAGCTGAGCTAATCCTCCATTTTGCCTGGCAACGTCCTACTCTCACAGGGACAAGGTCCCAACTACCATCGGCGCTAGAGAGCTTAACTTCCGTGTTCGGTATGGGAACGGGTGTGACCTCTCTGCCATCATTACCAGACTGTATTCATTTAAGACAAGAATCATTTTAACTCATTTACTTTTAAAAGTCAACAAGTTTTTTATATTCTTTCAAAACTAGATAACATTGCTTCATATTATATGGTTAAGTCCTCGATCTATTAGTATTCGTCAGCTCCACATGTCACCATGCTTCCACCTCGAACCTATCAACCTGATCATCTTTCAGGGATCTTACTAGCTTACGCTATGGGAAATCTCATCTTGAGGGGGGCTTCATGCTTAGATGCTTTCAGCACTTATCCCTTCCGCACATAGCTACCCAGCTATGCCCTTGGCAGAACAACTGGTACACCAGCGGTGCGTCCATCCCGGTCCTCTCGTACTAAGGACAGCTCCTCTCAAATTTCCTACGCCCACGACGGATAGGGACCGAACTGTCTCACGACGTTCTGAACCCAGCTCGCGTACCGCTTTAATGGGCGAACAGCCCAACCCTTGGGACCGACTACAGCCCCAGGATGCGATGAGCCGACATCGAGGTGCCAAACCTCCCCGTCGATGTGGACTCTTGGGGGAGATAAGCCTGTTATCCCCGGGGTAGCTTTTATCCGTTGAGCGATGGCCCTTCCATGCGGAACCACCGGATCACTAAGCCCGACTTTCGTCCCTGCTCGACTTGTAGGTCTCGCAGTCAAGCTCCCTTATGCCTTTGCACTCTACGAATGATTTCCAACCATTCTGAGGGAACCTTTGGGCGCCTCCGTTACACTTTAGGAGGCGACCGCCCCAGTCAAACTGCCCACCTGACACTGTCTCCCGGGTCGATAAGACCCGTAGGTTAGAATTTCAATACAGTCAGGGCGGTATCCCACCAGCGCCTCCACCGAAGCTAGCGCTCCGGTTTCAATGGCTCCCGCCTATCCTGTACAAACTGTACCAAAATTCAATATCAGGCTACAGTAAAGCTCCACGGGGTCTTTCCGTCCTGTCGCGGGTAACCTGCATCTTCACAGGTACTATAATTTCACCGAGTCTCTGGTTGAGACAGTGCCCAAATCGTTACACCTTTCGTGCGGGTCGGAACTTACCCGACAAGGAATTTCGCTACCTTAGGACCGTTATAGTTACGGCCGCCGTTTACTGGGGCTTCAGTTCAGAGCTTCGCTTACGCTAACCCCTCTCCTTAACCTTCCAGCACCGGGCAGGTGTCACCCCCTATACTTCGCCTTACGGCTTCGCAGAGAGCTGTGTTTTTGCTAAACAGTCGCTTGGGCCTATTCACTGCGGCTTTCCGTTAAGAAAGCACCCCTTCTCCCGAAGTTACGGGGTCATTTTGCCGAGTTCCTTAACCAGAGTTCTCTCGCACACCTTAGGATTCTCTCCTCGCCTACCTGTGTCGGTTTGCGGTACAGGCACCTTTTATCTCGCTAGAAGCTTTTCTTGGCAGCGGGGAATCAAAGACTTCGCTCCATAAGGAGCTTCCCCATCACAGCTCAGCCTTCACGATAAGCGGATTTGCCTACTTATCAGCCTAACTGCTTGGACGTGCACAACCAATCGCACGCTTCTTCTATCCTTCTGCGTCCCTCCATTGCTCAAACGATAAAGAGGTGGTACAGGAATATCAACCTGTTGTCCATCGCCTACGCCTGTCGGCCTCGGCTTAGGTCCTGACTAACCCTGAGCGGACGAGCCTTCCTCAGGAAACCTTAGGCATTCGGTGGACGGGATTCTCACCCGTCTTTCGCTACTCATACCGGCATTCTCACTTCTAAGCGCTCCACCAGTCCTTCCGGTCTGACTTCACTGCACTTAGAACGCTCCCCTACCACTGATACCATTGGTATCAATTCGCAGCTTCGGTGGTGTATTTAGCCCCGGTACATTTTCGGCGCAGAGTCACTCGACTAGTGAGCTATTACGCACTCTTTAAATGGTGGCTGCTTCTAAGCCAACATCCTAGTTGTCTAAGCAACTCCACATCCTTTTCCACTTAATACACACTTTGGGACCTTAGCTGGCGATCTGGGCTGTTTCCCTCTTGACTACGGATCTTATCACTCGCAGTCTGACTCCTAAGGATAAGTCATTGGCATTCGGAGTTTGACTGAATTCGGTAATCCGATGAGGACCCCTAGTTCAATCAGTGCTCTACCTCCAAGACTCTTACACTTAAGGCTAGCCCTAAAGCTATTTCGGGGAGAACCAGCTATCTCCAGGTTCGATTGGAATTTCTCCGCTACCCACACCTCATCCCCGCACTTTTCAACGTGCGTGGGTTCGGGCCTCCATTCAGTGTTACCTGAACTTCACCCTGGACATGGGTAGATCACCTGGTTTCGGGTCTACGACCACGTACTAAACGCCCTATTCAGACTCGCTTTCGCTGCGGCTCCGCCTCTTCAGCTTAACCTTGCACGGGATCGTAACTCGCCGGTTCATTCTACAAAAGGCACGCCATCACCCATTAACGGGCTCTGACTATTTGTAGGCACACGGTTTCAGGATCTCTTTCACTCCCCTTCCGGGGTGCTTTTCACCTTTCCCTCACGGTACTGGTTCACTATCGATCACTAGGGAGTATTTAGCCTTGGGAGATGGTCCTCCCAGATTCCGACGGAATTTCACGTGTTCCGCCGTACTCAGGATACATTCAAGAGAGAACGAAGTTTCGACTACGGGGTTGTTACCCTCTACGACGGACCTTTCCAGGTCGCTTCGTCTACCTCGTTCCTTTGTAACTCCGTATAGAATGTCCTACAACCCCAAGAGGCAAGCCTCTTGGTTTGGGCTATGTTCCGTTTCGCTCGCCGCTACTCAGGAAATCGCATTTGCTTTCTCTTCCTCCAGGTACTTAGATGTTTCAGTTCCCTGGGTCTGTCTTCCATACCCTATGTATTCAGGTAAGGATACCATACCATTACGTATAGTGGGTTTCCCCATTCGGAAATCTTCGGATCAAAGCTTACTTACAGCTCCCCGAAGCATATCGGCGTTAGTCCCGTCCTTCATCGACTCCTAGTGTCAAGGCATCCACCGTGCGCCCTTTCTAACTTAACCAAACTAAAAATTAAAAAATATGAGCTACACTGTTATCTAGTTTTCAAAGAACATACATTTATATATGAGAGATAGTTCTCTCAAAACTGAACAAAACGAAACACGGAAACTTATATTGATGAACAGCGTTCATCAATTCTCCATAGAAAGGAGGTGATCCAGCCGCACCTTCCGATACGGCTACCTTGTTACGACTTCACCCCAATCATCTGTCCCACCTTAGGCGGCTGGCTCCAAAAAGGTTACCCCACCGACTTCGGGTGTTACAAACTCTCGTGGTGTGACGGGCGGTGTGTACAAGGCCCGGGAACGTATTCACCGCGGCATGCTGATCCGCGATTACTAGCGATTCCAGCTTCATGTAGGCGAGTTGCAGCCTACAATCCGAACTGAGAACGGTTTTATGAGATTAGCTCCACCTCGCGGTCTTGCAGCTCTTTGTACCGTCCATTGTAGCACGTGTGTAGCCCAGGTCATAAGGGGCATGATGATTTGACGTCATCCCCACCTTCCTCCGGTTTGTCACCGGCAGTCACCTTAGAGTGCCCAACTTAATGATGGCAACTAAGATCAAGGGTTGCGCTCGTTGCGGGACTTAACCCAACATCTCACGACACGAGCTGACGACAACCATGCACCACCTGTCACTCTGCTCCCGAAGGAGAAGCCCTATCTCTAGGGTTTTCAGAGGATGTCAAGACCTGGTAAGGTTCTTCGCGTTGCTTCGAATTAAACCACATGCTCCACCGCTTGTGCGGGCCCCCGTCAATTCCTTTGAGTTTCAGCCTTGCGGCCGTACTCCCCAGGCGGAGTGCTTAATGCGTTAACTTCAGCACTAAAGGGCGGAAACCCTCTAACACTTAGCACTCATCGTTTACGGCGTGGACTACCAGGGTATCTAATCCTGTTTGCTCCCCACGCTTTCGCGCCTCAGTGTCAGTTACAGACCAGAAAGTCGCCTTCGCCACTGGTGTTCCTCCATATCTCTACGCATTTCACCGCTACACATGGAATTCCACTTTCCTCTTCTGCACTCAAGTCTCCCAGTTTCCAATGACCCTCCACGGTTGAGCCGTGGGCTTTCACATCAGACTTAAGAAACCACCTGCGCGCGCTTTACGCCCAATAATTCCGGATAACGCTTGCCACCTACGTATTACCGCGGCTGCTGGCACGTAGTTAGCCGTGGCTTTCTGGTTAGGTACCGTCAAGGTGCCAGCTTATTCAACTAGCACTTGTTCTTCCCTAACAACAGAGTTTTACGACCCGAAAGCCTTCATCACTCACGCGGCGTTGCTCCGTCAGACTTTCGTCCATTGCGGAAGATTCCCTACTGCTGCCTCCCGTAGGAGTCTGGGCCGTGTCTCAGTCCCAGTGTGGCCGATCACCCTCTCAGGTCGGCTACGCATCGTTGCCTTGGTGAGCCGTTACCTCACCAACTAGCTAATGCGACGCGGGTCCATCCATAAGTGACAGCCAAAGCCACCTTTCAATTTCGAACCATGCGGTTCAAAATGTTATCCGGTATTAGCCCCGGTTTCCCGGAGTTATCCCAGTCTTATGGGCAGGTTACCCACGTGTTACTCACCCGTCCGCCGCTAACTTCTTGAGAGCAAGCTCTCAATCCATTCGCTCGACTTGCATGTATTAGGCACGCCGCCAGCGTTCATCCTGAGCCAGGATCAAACTCTCCAATAAAGTTAGTTTGTCTAGCATCTAAAAATAAAAATTGACGTTTCACGTTGTTTGTTTCGTTCAGTTTTCAAAGAACTTGTCCGCCGCTTCAGAAGCGACTTCATCATATTAACATCTTCATTTTTCGATGTCAACTAAGTTTTTAAATTTCTTTTTTGTCGTTTTCTGCGTTTCCGCATCAGCGACGTTTATTAATATACCATCATGATTTTTAAATAACAAGTGTTTTTTATAAAAAACAAAAAAAAAATTATCTATCCTACTTTCTTCTATAGAAAGAATTATTATCCTTCCTACTAAAAATAGTTATTCTGATTGTATACTACTACACTTCATTCAACCAAATTGCATTTCACAATACCTTCCCAGGTTTTCATTCTCTTCTATATTAAAGTTTATAATAATTATCCTTCTATAGAATAACGATATAACTTAGCCGTAAGAAAAAATCCCATCCACATTAAACAATTCCAATGCAAATATAAACTTAAGAATATTGTTAGAATTTTTTTACATTTAATTAATGAAAAATATCCATTTTTTGTTATATAGTAAGAAAGGATGTACTCAACTATAAATAAACCAATGGAGGAATTATTTTATGGATAGGTTAACAAAGTTTTCATTAAAAAACCGAGCTGCCATTATCATCATGATTTTTCTCATTTCCATACTCGGTGTTTATTCCGGCTCTAAATTACCTATGGAATTTTTACCAAGTATCGACAATCCAGCAATTACCGTCACAACCTTATCTCAAGGACTCGACGCTGAAACGATGACAAAGGATATAACTGATCCTCTCGAAAAACAATTTCGCAATTTAGAACACGTCGACACCATTACTTCTTCTACATACGAGGGATTATCACGTATCGACATTGCGTATACATCAAAAGCAAACATGAAAGATGCAGCACGCGAAGTCGAAAAAGCCGTCAATACAATTAAATTACCTAAAGATGTAACCAAGCCCGTAGTTAGTCAACTAAACACTTCTATGATTCCACTCGCCCAAATTACTATCCAGAAACAAAACGGGTTTTCAAAAGCAGATGAAAAACAAATTGAAAAAGAAATCGTACCACAACTCGAAAACATTGATGGTGTTGCTAATGTTATGTTTTTCGGAAAATCCACCTCTGAATTATCTATCGTACTTGATCCGAACCAATTAAAAAACAAAAACGTAACATCACAGCAGGTACTCACTGTTTTACAAGGAAAAGAAACTTCTACTCCAGCTGGGGCAATTACTGTTAATCAGGAAGAATACAACCTTCGCGTCATTGGGGACATAAAAAATGTAAATGACATTAAAAACATCACTGTGGTACCCCAAGTGAAATTGCAAGACATTGCTCAAATCGAAATCAAACAACACTACGATACAATCTCACATATAAACGGCGAAGAAGGCACTGGATTAATCATCATGAAAGAACCGAGCAAAAATGCAGTTGCAATTGGAAAAGAGATTGATAAAAAAGTTAAAGAGATAAATAAGGAATATAAAGATCAGTTTTCCATTAAACTTTTGGCCTCAACCCATGAACAAGTTGAAAATGCTGTTACTAGCATGGGAAAAGAAGTAATACTTGGAGCAATCGCTGCAACTCTAATTATCTTAATCTTTTTACGTAACTTCCGAACAACACTCATCGCTGTTGTCAGTATTCCATTATCTATTTTATTAACACTCTTTTTACTACATCAATCTAACATCACACTTAACATTTTAACCCTTGGTGGTTTAGCTGTTGCGGTTGGACGTCTCGTCGATGATAGTATCGTTGTCATCGAGAATATTTTCCGCCGTTTACAAAAAGATTCTTTCTCTAAAAATATTATTCTTGATGCAACGAAAGAAGTTGCCGTCGCAATTACTTCTTCTACTTTAACAACGGTCGCTGTTTTTTTACCTATCGGCCTCGTATCGGGAGCAATCGGAAAATTAATGTTACCTATGGTATTAGCAGTTGTATATTCTATTCTATCATCCTTAATCGTTGCACTCACAGTCGTTCCACTTATGGCTTTTTTACTACTCAAAAAAACAAAGCATCGAAAGCCAAGTTCTTCATCACGATATGTCGCTACGTTAAAGTGGTCTCTTTCTCATAAATTCATTATTCTACTTACTGCATTTTTATTATTTGCAGGATCAATTGCAGCCTATATATTACTACCGAAAGCAAACATAAAATCTGAGGACGACACAATGTTATCTATTAACATGACATTTCCAGCCGATTATAATACTGAAGCTCAAAAACAAAAAGCATTTGATTTCGAAAAGAAATTACTTTCTAATTCAGATGTAACAGACGTTATTTTACGAATGGGATCTAGCGCAGAAGATGCACAATGGGGGCAAACAACTAAAAATAACCTTGCTAGTATATTTGTAGTCTTTAAAAAAGGTTCTGATATTGATCAATATATTAAAGAGTTAAAAAAGGAAAATAAAACTTTTGAGCCTGCTGAACTTGATTATATAAAAACAAGTTATTCAAGCTCTGGCGGCGGCAACAACTTACAATTTAACGTAACAGCTACTAACGAAGCGGATTTAAAAGAGGCGGCTACTATCGTCGAAACAAAACTAAAAAGCATGGATGATCTTTCTAAAGTAAAAACGAATTTAGAAGACTCTAAGAAAGAATGGCAAATTCATATTGATCAAACAAAGGCTGAACAACTAGGTTTAACACCAGAAATAGCTGCGCAACAAGTAGCATTCCTTATGAAGAAGTCACCTATTGGCGAAATTACAATTAATAATGAAAAAACTACTATTATGATAGAACATAAAAAGGAAAACATTAGTAAACAAGAAGATATTTTAAATATAAACATACTATCACCTACTAATGGACCAATTCCTTTAAAAGACATCGCAACTATTTCAGAAAAACAAACGCAAACAGAAATTTTCCATAAAGACGGAAAAGAAACAATTCAAATTACCGCCGAAGCTTCAAATGAAGATTTGAGTAAAGTAAACACAGCAGTAAATAAAGCGATAACCGACTTAGATTTACCTAGCGGTTCAAAAGTAAATATCGCAGGAGCTACTGAATCTATGCAAGAGAATTTTACAGATTTATTCAAAATTATGGGGATTGCAATCGGGATTGTATATTTAATTATGGTTATCACCTTCGGCCAAGCACGCGCTCCTTTTGCAATCCTATTCTCCTTACCGTTAGCTGCTGTCGGTGGTATTTTAGGATTAATCATCTCAAGAACACCTGTTGATGTAAATTCCTTGATTGGCGCATTAATGTTAATCGGGATTGTTGTTACAAACGCTATTGTATTAATAGAAAGAGTCCAACAAAATCGGGAACACGGAATGGAAACTAGAGAAGCCTTACTTGAAGCAGGTTCTACTAGACTACGCCCAATTATTATGACAGCTATTACAACAATCGTTGCTATGCTCCCACTCCTATTTGGCCAATCCCAAGCAGGAAGTATGGTATCAAAAAGTTTAGCCGTCGTTGTCATCGGCGGTTTGGCAGTCTCAACTGTTCTTACATTAGTAGTCGTTCCAGTTATGTATGAACTATTAGATAAAATCGGGAGAAAAAGACGCTCCCGTAGGAAAATAAGCACTTCTACAGAAACACCTGATATTTAAAAATAAAAGACGTTATCTTCACAAATGAAGATAACGTCTTTTCTCTACTTAGTCATATAATCCATCATTTTTTCCACATATTGCTCTATAGGTTTACTAGAATCCACAATAAGGTATTCATTATTTAAAGGTCTTTGACTACCATTTAACCACTTTTCAAAACCTACTTCCGACTCCACCTTTTCAATTTGACTGATCATACGCTTACGTGTTTGCAGTCTCCTATTAATCTCTTCCATATCATTAAGATAACACTCAATATATTTATATTTCACACCATGTTTAGTTGATAATTTAATTCCTTATTCAACCATTCCCTCATATAAACACGGACTATCCAATATAACACTATGCCCTTGTTCTAAATAAGAATCAATCAATACCCATTCGGCATCATACGCAAGCCCACCAACAATCGTTGATTCAATTCCTTTTACTTTTAATGATTTTAACAACGCGGATTTCAAAACATCATGATCTATAATTACAGCACCTGTTAATTTCGCTATATACTTAGAAACTGTCGATTTTCCTGACCCAGGAAAACCTGACATTTGCAGAAAAAACAAATTAAAACTCCTCTCTAAATTACATCTGTTCGTCTATATAATTAATTACAAATTCAACAATCATTACATCCATTCCTTCTATATTAAAATACAAAAGAACCCCCTACCTATAAATAGAGAGTTCTTCTTTATAATTTATGCCGCTTTTACCTTTTTCGTTGTTTTACTTTTTCTTTTCGTTCCTGTAAAGCGCTTGTGTAATATAGACGCTATCAAGCGTGAAATAACATTGAATAGTAATACCATAATGATTAATACAGCTGCAGATTTTGTCGCAATCAACTTCGCATCTGGAATAACTCCTTCAGAATTTAATTTCCAAATGTGAACCGCTAATGTTTCAGCTGGTCTAAACGGATTTAAAGGATGCGCAGGGCTCGAGAAATCCGCTGCTGAATTTAAAATCGGGGATGTTAAACCCGCTGTGTAAATTAATGCTGCCGCTTCCCCAAATATACGACCCGCCGCTAAAATAATCCCTGTAATAATTTGTGGTAATGACGATGGGATAATAATACGAGCGATTGTTTGCCACTTCGTTGCACCTAATCCAAGACTTGCCTCTTTTACATTATGAGGAACTTCTGAAATCGCATTTTCACAAACACGCGTTAAACCTGGTAAATTTAAAATAGTTAAAGCAAGAGCACCACCCATTACTGTGTATCCCCAACCTGTCATTGTAACGAACACTAACAAACCAAATAAACCAACAACAATAGAAGGTAAAGACGCCATCGTCTCTATACATAGACGAACAAAATTTAAAAAACGTCCTTGTTTTGCGTACTCTGCTAAATATATTCCAGCACCTAATCCAAGAGGAATAGATATAATAAGCGTTATAACAAGCATGTAGAAGGAATTGAATAACTGCGGACCAATCCCACCACCAGCTCTTGTATTGCTTGGTTCTCCAAACAAGAAATTAGGATCCCAAAATCCCCATCCCTTTTGTAAAATCTCAAATACTAAGAACACTAGCAAAGCTACAACTAAAGCCGCAACCGCATAAAAGATACCCGTCCAAACTTTATTTACCGTTCTTGCATTCATTATTATCGCTCACCTCTTTGCCCAATCGCTCGAATTACTAAAATAAACAGGAATGAAATAACAAGTAAAATCATCGCTAAAGTCCATAGCGCATTGTTCCAAGCAGTTCCGTTCAATGTATTCGTCATGTCCATTGTTAAAATACCAGTTAACGTCGCTGTCGGACTATATATTCCTTCTGGTAATTTAATCGTATTCCCGATTACCATCTGAACCGCTAACGCTTCACCGAAAGCACGCGCTAAGCCTAAAACAACACCTGTTAAAATCCCTTTTTTCGCAGCAGGAACAATCACTCGGCTAATCGCTTGCCATTTCGTTGATCCTAGACCATAAGAAGCTTCTAAATAATCAAATGGAACAGAACGTATTGCATCAGAAGCGATACTAGCAATAGTAGGTAAAATCATAATACTTAATACAACAATACCCGCAATTAAACTAAAGCCTACTCCCCCAAACGAATCACGTAATAGTGGTACTAAAATCGTAACCCCTAATAATCCGTATACAACCGAAGGAATACCAACTAACAATTCTAGAACAGGCTTCAATACTTTATTTCCAAACTTTGGCGAAATTAAATTCATGAATATAGCAAGAGCTATAGCAATTGGTGCACTAATAATAACCGCACCTAACGAAACCACCGTTGAACCTACAATGAAAATTAAAGCCCCGAAGGATCCTTGATCAGCATTTGGATTCCATTTTGTCGATGTTAACATCTCAGTAAACGAGATACCACTTTGTGTAAAAGATTGAATACCTTTACCACAAATAAACGCAATAATAGCTAATGTGATTAAAACAATAAAAATACCACAAAACGTAACAAGTGATCTTCCTATATATTCACTTTTTACGTAATTAATTTGTTTTTTCCCCTTCATCACAGGACAGACCCCACTTCACAGATTGAAATGAACAGGACTGGCCTTGCAGCCAGCCCCATAAAACTTTATTACTTATTTAATTTAGACATTGGAATGTAGCCCATATCTTCTACTTGCTTTTCAAAGTCTTTACCTTTTACATAATCGATGTAAGCTTTTGTTGCTTCTTTCGCTTCACCTTTTGTTACCATATACTCGTAAGACCAGAATGGATATTTACCAGACGCAATGTTTTCAACTTTCGGTTCAGCACCATCAATTTTCACTGTTTGTAGTGCACCTTTTTTATCTCCAACCATGTAAGACATCGCTAAATAGCTTACTGAACCTGGAGTAGAATTGATAGCTTGCTCTACTGCACCGTTAGAATCTTGTGTTGTACCAGTTCCATCATTAATTTTCGCGTCTTTCATAATCGTTTTTTCAAATGTAGCACGTGTACCAGATGAAGCCGGACGATTAATTACGTTGATTTTTTCATCTTTTCCGCCTACTTCTTTCCAGTTTGTTACTTTTCCAGTGAAGATATCTTGTACTTGTTGCACTGTTAAGTTATCAACTTTTACATCTTTATTTACGACAAGAGCGAATGCAATACCCGCTACCTTGTTATCTACTAATTCTTTCGCCTTTTCAGCATCTTTTATTTTATCTCCAGACGGAACATCTGAATTACCAATTTGTACTGCACCAGATGCTACTTGGTTAATCCCAGTTCCACTACCGCCACCTTGAACTTGAATAGAAACTTTTGAATTTTTCTCCATGAATTTCTTTCCAGCTTCCTCCGCAAGAGGTAGAAGAGCTGTAGAACCAGCTGCTGCAATCGTACCTGATAATTCTTGTTTTGTATTATCGCTTCCTTTAGCAGTTTCTTTACTAGTTGTATCTTCTGCTTTCCCACACCCAACTAATGCTCCTGCTACCACTAAAGCTGCTAAAGAAAATTTAATACCTTTTTTCATAACCATGTCTTGTACCCCCATTTGGATTATCACTTTTCGAATTCATTTTCTTTCGAACACAAATTCATTGTAGGACAACAATATTATGTGAGTGTTAAGCAATTTTTAATTTTAAGTAAATGACGATAATCATCCTCAAAAGCTAGGAATCCCAACATTTGTAGTTAAAGAAGCAAACAAAAACCACACTAACTATGCTGTAATGTAAATTTATTCTTAACAATGTAAATTCAATGTAAATGTTTTTCTCTCTTTTTCCCTTTTAGTTAAAGTTACATTTACAATTCCGCTGTATTTTGTAACTTTTTCACGCCTAATTTATGCACATTAAAAAGAATTTCAGTAATATTTTTTAGTACAACTAAATAAATTGGAACAATTCTAAAATTAAATGAATATTTTTAAAGTACTAATTGACAGCATCATCCAATGTAGTCTACTATATTACTAACAAAAAGTTTACCTAAGGAAACTTTTTAAACTAACACTAAAAATATAGAGAAGAGGTAACTTTTATGGTATCGGCTAATACTAAACCCCTTTCCGAGTTTAAAACAGGGGAGTTTGTACAAATTGAGAAGATACAATTAGAAGGAACTATGAAACGACGTTTATTAGATTTGGGATTTATCCCAGGGGCAACGATTAAAGTATTGCAACGCAGTCCACTTGGAGATCCGGTCGCTTATCAAGTGAGCAACACAACTATTGCACTGCGCAAAGAAGAAAGCTCCCTTATTTTCGGGGTATTAATAGGAGATGATTTCAGATGAGCAAACATCGTATTGCTTTAGCTGGTAACCCGAATACCGGGAAAAGTACATTATTTAATACTTTAACAGGTTTAAAACAACATACTGGAAACTGGACGGGAAAAACTGTTTTAAAAGCTGAAGGAGAATATGAACATAACGGAAGTAATTATACATTAATAGATTTACCTGGAACTTACTCACTATACTCAAATTCCGCAGACGAAGAAGTAGCGAGGGATTATATTATATTCGAAAAACCAGAAGTAACTGTAGTTGTCATAGACGCAACTGCTATGGAAAGAAATTTAAATTTAGCACTCCAGGTGATGGAGATGACAAATAATGTAGTCATTTGCATTAACTTAATTGATGAAGCCGAGAAAAAAGGGATTGTTATCGATGAAAAGAAATTAGCAAAATCACTTGGTGTACCTGTCGTTAAAATTTCAGCACGTAACCGAGTAGGTATTGGTCATTTGCTAAATGTTATTGCAAAAGTAGCAAATAAAAAACTAATTCCAACACCAATTAAAATTACTTACAGCGAAAAAATCGAAAATATGATTCAGGAATTAGAACCACAAATTTATAAAGTGTTCGGTGATACGTATCCAGCACGTTGGATTGCGTTACGTATATTAGATGGAGATAAAAATTTCTTAACTACACTTCAAAAGCACCATAATGAACCACTTGTAAGGGAGGTCGTAATTAATGGAATCTCACTCAGCCAGTAAAGCTCTTCCATTAGACTATATTATTCAACATGCACAAACACTTTCAAAAGAAGATATACGAGATGATATAGTCGGAGATATTTACCGAACATCTGCAAGCATATGTAAAGAATCTGTCCAATATACAAATACTGATAAATTATATCGTTCCGAAAAACTAGATAAAATTTTCACATCTCCAATCTGGGGATTCCCAATTATGCTCGGTATTTTATCTATTATTTTTTATCTTACAATTGCAGGCGCTAACGTACCATCTGATATGATTGCCGAATTCTTCGGATGGGCCGAAGGATATTTAACATCTTGGTTCCAAGCAGCGCATGCACCTGAATGGTTACATGGCATTTTAATACTTGGTTTGTTCCGTGGTATCGGTGCTGTTATTAGCGTTATGTTACCACCTATGGCAATCTTTTTCCCTATGTTCGCGCTATTAGAAAACTACGGATACTTACCACGTGTCGCGTTTAATATGGACCGCTTATTCAAACGATCCGGCGCACACGGGAAACAATCTTTAACAATGGCAATGGGATTTGGTTGTAATGCAGCAGCCATTATGTCAACACGTATCATTGAATCACCACGTGAACGTATGCTAGCAATTTTAACGAACAACTTCGTTCCTTGTAACGGTCGCTGGCCTATGTTAATTTTAATGGCTTCACTATTTATGGCTGCTGGTTATACAGGCAGTATGCAAACATTGGTTACTGCTGGCGTTGTAGTTGGAATGGTTGTAATTGGTGTTATTATGACATTAACTGTTTCTTGGGTACTATCAAAAACAGCCTTAAAAGGGGTTCCAACTCACTACACACTGGAGTTACCTCCGTACCGCAAGCCAAAAGTTTGGAATACAATTGTTCGCGCAACACTCGATAAATCAATCTACGTTTTAAAACGAGCTATAGTTGTTGCTGCCCCTGCAGCTGCATTAACTTGGTTACTTGCTAATATTTTTATCGGTGACACAAGCTTACTTATGTATTTTGTAAATTTCCTAGATCCATTTGCTAAAATGTTAGGACTTGACGGGTTTATTCTAGCTGCATTCATTCTTGGACTACCCGCTAATGAAATTGTAATCCCAATTTTATTAATGTCTTACTTATCAACTGGGGCTTTAACTGAAATAGATGATTTTAATCAAATTAAAAATCTATTCCTAGAAAATGGTTGGACTTGGTTAACAGCGTTAAACACAATGTTGTTCTCACTTCTTCATTTCCCGTGTGGAACAACACTGGTTAACATATACAAAGAAACAAAAAGTGCAAAATGGACATTCTTATCGTTTGCAATCCCTACCGTTATCGCCATTGTTGTTACATTCCTCTCTACACAATTGGTACATTGGTTAGGGCTTGTATAAAACAAAGCATACATAGAAGGCATCCCCCTTCACATATGCTTTGCCCGAAAGAAACCTGAAAATCATTCAGGTTTCTTTTTTTGTACATCAGTATTCCACGGCTGCGCTCCATACGTTGTGAGTTTTTTATGAATGAAATAAATAGCCCCCGGCAGCACCGCCATTAATATCGTGCAACTAATTCCTAATCCAGTAAACAACTTTCATCACCTTATTTCACTCTTTTCGGTAAAGCTGAACCTGAATGTTCAATTGTTGGATGAACGTGAACAGTAATTTCAGCATTACTAAAGTAATTTTCGCCTTGATCCCAATTCTTACTTATTTTTGTCCATTCTTTATAATTATGTCTCTTATACACTTCCCCTAACTCTAATACATCTACCTTATATTTTTTTTGAACAAGCTTAATCGATTTTTGAATACGCTCCTCCATTTCTTCCGATATATCCTTCTCTAAACGCTTTTCATTCAAAACCTTTTTATGATCACTAAAGTGCAACTCAGCTATTGTACCTTCCAGAAATAAATAAATATTAAATTTCGGTTTTGTAGCATTCGTTGTGGATACTTTAATTTTTCGACGTAACTTATGAATTTCATATGTAATAAGTTGATTCTTTTTACGGATGGTAAAAAAACCTCCAATTTTTTTACCTATTATATAATTCATCCCTAATGTTTCTTCCCCACTCAAATTGCCTACACACTTATTATCCTTTCCACGAAACAATGCTGCACCGTTCATTTGTACTCCTTGCTTTGTTAGTTCCAGAATAGGCAATACAAAACTTCGGTTAGAGATCATCTTTTCCTGCACCTCACCAATTCTTGCAGCCTCAATCATTTGGGCATTTTTCGGAGGGTGTTCAGCTAACATATCAATATACTGCGCCGGTAAATTTTCAGGCTTGGCACTTTGTTTTAAAATAGCTTCGGCATTTTTATTAGAAACGAACAAACGAATATTTCTTCTCATCTCATGATCGCGAATATATACATCTAACGTATTTTGTAAAATGTATGGATGTGAAAGTAATTCTTCAGAGAAAATAATCACCTGTATATGAGGGAAAAATAATGTACGACTAATTTTTTTTGCGATTATTCTTATTTGTTCAAATACACTATCTGCTTTTGCACTAACATTAATATAATTTTCGCTATCCCCACCCCCTTGTCCGCCCTGTTGAGACAATTTACTAGGGAGTACCATCTGATAGGTCCCTTTCATAATTGGATTCGCTTTCTTCTCCTTCACGATATCGTAAGCCGCTCCTACTACAAATCCTCTTTCTTCTATCTCTTCTAACTCAGAACACCCACTCATAAATCCAGTTAAAGCCATAACCATTATAATTTTAAGAAGGTGTTTCATTGCCACCATTCCTTCTTTTTATTTTATATATAATTAAAACGAGCAAAGGAGCTAACACAACAAACCCCATATCTATCCAAGCTAAATAAGTCCCATAACTTGATAAAGTATTCAAACTACTAGGTATCATATTCACCATAAAAATAATAGGGGCACTTACGAAAATAAAAATATGTTTCTTCACTTTCGGAAACATAGCACAAAACAATAAAGATGCGACGTCATAATACATTGCTGTAGTGTTATAAATTGTAATAATCCAAGTCGTAAAAAAAATCGCATCAAACCTTTCTAAAAATCCTCCCCCAATTTCAATTTCTTTCCCTAATTCAATTGTTGGATATGTCAATCCACGTGTTGTCATATAAGTAAAAACGCTAATACAAGTTACATAAATTAAAATGTATGACAGTACGTTTACCATCACCGCTTTCGCGACTGCCATTGGCGCTTTTTTCGCTGTCTTATCATTTAGCAACACCGCATAAAATAAAGCTACTTCAAATCCAATAAACGTAAAAATAGAATTTTTAACTCCAACAGCATATTGACTTACTTTCGTTTGAAAAGCTGGTAGTAAATTATTTATTTCCATTAAATTTATATTCAATAAAGAAAGAAGTACTATTGCAATTAAAACAATAGGTAAGAATAAAACATTTAACCTTAATAAGGCTGCTCGTGATCCTGCTATTCCATAAATAACAACTAATAAGAAGAAGAAAGACAGTAGTTGTATCGGTGTATCACTAAATAAATACGTTTGAGAAATAACTGAAATCATTCGCGATTCATATGCTGTCAAAGCAGCAAACGTTAATACTAAAATACTACTAATTGTGTATGCAACAGGCTTCGTCAAATGCGCACTCGTATATTGAACAAAATTTTGTTTCGGAAATAAGATAGCTACTCTCGTCACAAACCAACCTAAAACTGCGCAAATCAATCCACCCAAAAGTAAGATAATCCAACCGTCCGAAAATAAAGTTTGGTTAGCGATATCTCTTGGCATAGACAATGCCCCTATACCAATAATGGTCGATGATACCGCAAACCCAATTTCCCGAGATCCAATCTCTTCATCGCCATACTCAAATGGTTTCACTTATTTTCGCTCCTTTGGACGTATTGTAGAATCTTTTGTTTGTAAGTACTCTGGTCTATCTTTCAACATCGATTTTGGCATGCGAATAAATTCTTCTTTCCAATCTTTATAAAATGCAGGAGCAATTGGGGTTGTATACGGTATACCAACACTTGTTAAATTTGTAATATGAATAGCAAGTGCAATCAGAGCTAGAATGATCCCATACAATCCAAAAGCCGTTGCAGCTAATACAAAGACGAAAAGTAAAATTCGGAACGTAATCGTAATACTATATACAGGAAGCGAAAACGTAGCAATCGCAGTAACCGCAATAATAATAACTAAAAACGGATTTACAATCCCTGCATTTACCGCAGCTTCTCCAATTACAAGACCTCCTACAATCCCTATCGTTTGTCCCATCGGTTTCGGCAATCGGATTCCAGCTTCTCGTATTAATTCCATAGTCAAGGCCATCATTAACGTTTCAATATATGCTGGAAACGGAACACCTTCCCTCGCACCCGCAATTGAATAAGCCAGTTTAGAAGGAATAAGTCCTTGATGGTAAGATACAAGCGCTACATACATAGCTGGTAACAAAACCGCAATTATACCTGAACCCATACGTAAAAATCTTAATAACGTTCCAATCACCCAGCGCTCGTAATGATCTTCTACAGATTGAAAAATATCAACAAATACGAGTGGCGCGATAAGAGCAAACGGGGATCCATCTACTAAAATGGCCGCCTTCCCTTTCGCTAATGAGGCTATAATATTATCAGGCCTCTCCGTATTCAAAAATTGTGGAAATGGGGATAAATTATTATCCTGAATTAATTGTTCAATCGTACCTGTTTCCAAAACGACATCTGTCACTATTGATTGAAGACGGCGATCTAACTCTTTTACAATGTGAGGATTAATAATATCCTCTATATATACTAGGGTTACTTCTTTCTGCGATCGCTTCCCCATAATATAAGATTGGAGCCTCAACTTTGGATCACGTAAACCGCGTCGGATTAACATTTTATTCACATTAATATCTTCATTTAATCCAACTCTCGGTCCGCGTATTAAATCTTCTGTCACTGGTGGTTCTAAACTTCTCTTCTCCCAAGCTCTACTATTAATAACGATAGCGGTTTGAATATTATCAATTAATATAACTGTATCTCCCGCTAATATCGCATTCATAATATCTGGAAACTTCTTCTTTACACCCACTTCTGCGATAGAAATAAAACGATCCAATAACGTTTGAACAACAGCTTCCTCATTTATAATTTCTTCGTATTGCAGTGTGCGAATGACATATTTATAAACATTATCCTTATCTGTCAATCCACATAAAAACACAACCGCACAACGTGTAAAACTCCCAGCAAGAGCAACTTCTCTAATTGTTAAATCATTAGGTGAACCTAACTCATCCCTAATTTCTTTCATAACTTCAAATAAGTTACCTTCAAGCTCTAACAATTTCCCCACCTAACTTCCTTTTCAACAAGTTTTTAGTTAGATTCCGCTAATAGAAGAAAATATATACAAAAAAGAGCTATCTCTTTGCAAAGATAGCTCCAATAAACGAATTACTTTTCTACTATTGTAGTGTTTTTCTTTATAAATACACCTTTTGTAAATCCACTAACTACAAACATCACAATCATATTAATTAACAATGCGACTATGCCCACATTCAAATCTTTTATATACTGCGGAAAACTCGGAAACATCGTAGCTATAGTTGAGCCAGATAAGGTAATATATGCGACCACTAACAGCCCAACTCCCATTCCTGCAATCGCTCCTTGCTTCGTAACAATTTGGCGTGGAAACAAGCTACATACAAGTGCAGGGAAAAGTTGCGTAACGATACTGTACCCCATTAAGAGAAGCGCTCCTATTGTTTCCCCTCCTTTAAATGTAAATAAAACTGCCACGAGCGTTACTACAGGCACAAATAATTTTGCCATCTTAGCAACTTGTCTATCTGAAGCAGATGGAACAATCGTTCGATAAATATTTTTTGCTAACAGTGTAGAAGCCGCCATAACAAGCATAGAGCCTGGAACCAATGCCGTTAATACTCCCGCACTACCAATAATCCCAATAAACCAAGGATCAAAAGTTTGTAAAGCAAGACGGACTAACGAAAGATCTACATCCGCTCCCTTTAACCCAGGAACTTGCAATATAGCAGCAAACCCTGCGAAAAATACGAAGAGTAACACTAAAGAATACAATGGCATAATTGCTGCATTTTTACGAAATACTTTTTCATTTTTTGCAGAAAAAGCAGAAGCAAATGTATGAGGCCACATATAGAAACCGAGGGCCGTTAATATAATAGTAGAAACAAACCAAGAAATACTCATTCCTTCTTCAGGTAAAGATAAAAATCCTGGTTTCGCTGCTTCTACAGCTTCAAACATCGGCTGAAATCCTCCATAATAATGATACGGTAAATATATACCTAAAAACATAACGATAAACAGTATCATAATATCCTTCAAAGCAGCCGTCCAAGCTGAACCGTGTATACCTGAAACCATTACATATATAGTTATAACAATGGCACCAATCCAAACCGCAACAACAGGTGATACCCTTCCGTAAGACGCTTCTGAAACGATAATTCCCAGTCCCTTTAACTGTAAAACAAGATATGGGATGATGGAAACAACACCAACAATTGAAACAATAAGTCCAAGCGCCTTACTTCTGTATTTCTTCGCAAAAAAATCCGACTGCGAAACAAGGTTATGCTCTTTTGCATACTTCCAAATCGGTGGTAATAAAAAATACGATAAAAGATAAGCTAAAGCGCCATAGCCTAAAATATAAAAGGTAGGTGCGCCTTTACTATATGCCCAGCCGCTTCCTCCTAAAAATGTAAACGTCGTATAAATTTCACCTGCCATAAGGAGAAAAACAAAAATAGTGCCAAACCCTCTTCCTCCAACTGACCATTGCTCTAAATTCATATCTTTTCCATGTTGTGCCCGAATCCCTAAAAATAGTGCGAGAAACAAAAATAAAATAATAATAAGTAATGCAGTCATTTTACATCCTCCTTATTAGCAGGATCAAACACGTACACAAGCCCCATACAAAGAGATGTAATAAACACTGATAATAATACCCAAAATAATAAAAAGGGCATCCCTAATACGTAAGGAGTAACCGAATTCGCAAATATTGGCCCAACTACTAAACAAAGAACTGGAATAAGCGCTAGGATGTGTATTTTCTTCATCTCATTCTCCTTTACTTATAAAATTCATAATGGCTGATACAAAGACTTCCACTCCAATCGGTAATGCATCTTCGTCAATCGTAAAACGAGGGTGATGGTGAGGATATATAATACCTTTCTCTTTATTTCCCGCTCCGATAAAAAAGAATGTCCCCGGTGCCTTTTGTAAAAACGCTGAAAAATCTTCTCCAGCCATCGTCGGCTGTAAACGAACAACTCTATCCCTTCCATAAAGTTGTAATGCCGTTTGTTCAATAAGATCTGTAGCTTCGTAGTCATTTACAACTGGTCGATATCCATATTCATATGAAAATGTATATTTCGCTCCGTAAGATTCCGTAATATACTTCACAATCCGCTCAATCTTCTTCTCTGTTTCACCTCGTAATTCATGTCTTAAACTTCTCACTGTCCCTTCAATCTCCGCTTGCTCTGGTATTACATTATGAGTTGTCCCCGCATGAAATTGTGTAACAGATATTACGAGAGAATCTAATGGATTCGTGAGGCGAGATACAATTTGCTGAAGTTGCGAAACGACTTGTGTTCCGATCGCAATACTATCCACCGTTTCATGAGGGATTCCAGCATGTCCACCTTTTCCCTCTATCTTAATTTTAAAAACATCTGGTGCAGCCATTGCAGGACCATAAATAACGCCTATTTTCCCAACCTCTAACGACGCCCAAAGGTGAGCACCAATAATATAATCCACACCTTCCATTACACCTGCAGCAACCATCTCCTCTGCACCACCAGGGAAATTTTCTTCAGCATGTTGGAATAGAAAACGAATCTCCCCTTTAATCTTCTCTCTTTCTTCTACTAACTTATGTACAACCCCAAGTAATATCGCTATATGTCCATCATGACCACATGCATGCATTACACCTTTATATGTAGAAATAAAATTAAACTCATTTTCTTCATGAATAGGAAGAGCATCCATATCGGCTCGAACCGCAACTGTTTTGCCCGGATGTTTACCTACTAACTTTGCCATCACACTATATTTAGTCGGCCGTGACACTTCTAAATATGGGAATTTCCGAAGTATATCGAACACAAACTGCGATGTTTTTTCTTCTTGAAAAGATAACTCTGGATACTTATGAAAATGCCTTCTCCACTCAACTAACTGATTTTTTGACAAAACAAATTCCTTTGCAACATCCATACCCCTTCACTCCTTCTTCACCAAGTTAAATGTTATTATAACGTGAATTGTTAACTTTTAAAAGAATCTTCTGAATTTTCAGCAATAATAATCCAAAAAGAAAAAGCCACCCAAAAGATGACTTTTTCATTATTATAAAATAGTAATTGCTTGTTTTCCCATTTGCTCCCAAGCTTTCTCAAATTCTGCTCGCGGAACAGCCAAACGCGGATTATTTTTAAGAGGATCATTTACATATACAAAGTTTTGATCATATCCAATTACTACTGCACTATGCTCATAATATGTAATTTTCACTTCACCTGAACTCGTATTCCATGTTTCAAAACTACTTTCAGCTAGCGGCTTAAACGTCGTATTAATAATGACCCATACCGGAGAACCAGAACTAATTACTTTATATATATCTTGCATGTCTCTACCTGTTAAATTAATTACTTTTTCAGGAACATATTTTTCTGCCAAATTAAAAATCGGTTGATTATATACACCATATCCAGGCTCTGCCTTTGTATAAATATTTCCAACAAACCCTTCGTAAGGATTTCCCCGTACGCCATTTTGTTCAAATGGAACGCGATGAATTTCGCTAGCAAGTTGCATCTTATCTACTTGTACACCTTTATATTGCAACAACATAGCTAAACTTGTCACTTCACATCCTCGAGGTAATTCTGGTAATTGTTTAATAAACGGAACATCCTCAATCATAGCTGCTTCTTTCATTTCAGATAGAAACTCTAAGCGTAGAACTTGCGCCTTTTGCATAATTTTATCTTTTCCTATAAAAAATGCAGCAGCAAGTATAATCCCAAAAACAAAAAGATATTTTAACTTTTTCATTATAAACAAAACTCCATTAATTATTATTTTACAGACACAACTCTTATCATTGTACCCTTCTTCTTACTAGTTTGCTAGAAAGATCATGTGAATTATCGTTCATAGAATTAATTGTAAAAATTCTAATTATTTTTAATAAAAAGAAAAATAAATATACATTTCCAGAATATTTTGCTAAAATCAAAATTGTTAACATGGTGAAGATATCACCATGTTAACAAACATTCTTAGAGTATTTAGTCATAGTTCGTTTTTTTACATACTCCATTCATTTCATAGTAAATAAACCGAGTGTGTGTTGCATCCCCCACTAATGATTAAAAACTCAGAATAAAACGAAGTTCACACATTCAAGAAAATACGGGGTGAGGGGCATATGAATCAACAAATTGAACAAACAGATTTAAAACGAACAATGAAAAGTAGACACCTATTTATGATTGCACTCGGTGGTGTTATCGGAACCGGGCTATTTATGGGATCTGGTCAAATTGTCCATAATGCCGGACCTGGTGGTGCTATTCTTGCATTTTTAGTCGGTGGATTTGTTATGTATTTAACGATGTTATGTCTTGGTGAATTATCCGTTGCTATGCCAGAAGCAGGTTCATTCCAAAGCTATGCAAGCAAATTCATTTCACCTGGTTTTGGATTTGTTGTCGGTTGGATGTATTGGCTAAATTGGGCTGTTACAGTTGGCGTAGAGTTAACAACTGTAAGTATTTTAATGAAACGCTGGTTTCCAGACGTTTCTTCATGGATTTGGTGCGTTACATTTGCAGCAGCGCTATTTCTCGTAAACGCTTTATCAGCAAAAGCATATGCAGAAGCAGAGTTTTGGTTCGCAAGTGTGAAAGTTGCAACAATTGTTATTTTCATCGTACTTGGTGGCGCTGTTATGTTCGGTCTACTAGACTTTAATGGAAAGCCAGCTCCGATGCTTCATAATTTCACTGAAAATGGCGGGCTATTTCCAAACGGTGCATTAGCTGTTCTTCTTACGATGATTACAGTAAATTACTCCTTCCAAGGAACAGAATTAATTGGAATCGCTTCAGGAGAAAGTGAAAATCCTGAAAAAACAATTCCAAAAGCAATCAAAAATACAATTTGGCGAACTCTCTTCTTCTTCGTCTTAGCGATATCAGTTGTTGTAGGTTTACTCCCGTGGCAAGAGGCTAATCTAGTCGAAAGTCCCTTTGTACTTGTATTTGATGTAGCCGGTGTCCCATATGCAGCAGACATTATGAACTTCGTTATTATTACAGCTGTATTATCCGTTGCTAACTCTGGTCTATACGCAAATTCTCGTATGCTGTGGGCGATGGCAAAACAAGGAATGGCAAGTCCAGCATTTACGAAATTAACTAAAAAAGGTGTACCGCTAAATGCATTAATTTTCAGCCTAATTTTCGCTAGCCTTTCCTTATTAACAAGTGTATTTGCGGCAGATACTGTCTTTCTAGTTTTAACATCTATTGCAGCGATGGCTGCTGTTGTCGTGTGGATGTCAATCGCCGCTTCACAGTTTTTCTTCCGTAGAAATTTCGTGAAAAATGGTGGCGACATAAATGATTTAAAATATCGTACACCGCTCTATCCGCTAGTTCCAATCGTAGCGTTCTCACTTAATTTCATTACATTTGTTAGTTTGGCTTTCATTCCAGATCAAAGAATTGCTCTTTATTGTGGCATTCCATTTATGATTATTTGTTACATTTTATACCAAGTTAAATATAAAAAAGTTGTCACACTTGAACAGCCACGAACTGTCACACAAGAAATAAACTAAATATACGAAATATTCAGCTATCTTTCTTATGATAAGATAGCTTTTTTCTATTTCTTGGATATCCTGGTATAACTTTATTTATCTTAAAATTTTCACAATCACGTTTTTCTCTGGAAAATAGTTTACAATGTAATCAAGTTACAAATGATATTCACCTTAAAAAGTGTGCATTTGTGTCTATTTTTTAACAATATATCAAAAACTATTGCCTTCTATAAATTAATAGGTTTATATTGTTTTATTGGCATAGTTTCAATCCAAGGAGAAAGGAGATTTTCAATCGTGCAACTAAAGAAAGCGTTTTGGAAGTTGGCTTCGCTTCTTCCGTTATCATTACTTCTGTTCCTCGGTGGCTGTGATAAAAAACTCGCAGTATTAAATCCGCAAGGACCTGTTGCAAAAGCACAGTATGATTTAATTGTTTGGTCATTCTTGCTTATGTCATTAATTATCGCAATTGTATTCATTCTGTTTACAGTCATCTTGATTCGTTATCGTGAAAAACCAGAGAATATGGACTATGAGCCACCTGAACAACACGGTAACACATTACTAGAAATTATTTGGACGCTTGTTCCTGTTATTATCGTTATCGCATTATCGATTCCAACAGTAAAAGCAACTTATGCTTCGGAAGAGGTTCCGAAAGAGTCCAAACATATTAAACCAGTTGAAATTTATGTTACATCTGCAAACTGGAAATGGTTATTCAGTTACCCAGAGGAAAAAATTGAAACCGTTAACTATTTAAACATCCCAGCTGGTGTACCAATTCAATTCAAACTGACTTCTGTCGGCCCAATGAATGCTTTCTGGGTACCAGAACTTGGTGGTATGAAGTACACAATGGATGGCATGATTATGGATCTTTATTTACAAGCTGACAAGCCAGGTTCTTACCTAGGCCGTAGTGCGAACTTCTCTGGTGAAGGATTCACACACATGGAGTTCGAAGTTGAAGCGAAAACTAAAGAGAAATATGACAAGTGGGTTAAAGAAGTACAAGAAACTGCTCCTAAACTAACAGAAGCTAAGTACAACGAAATTGTTAAACCTGGTGTAGTTGGTCGTATGACATTCTCTAGTCACCACTTAAGTTATGTAGATCCAAAATCACTTGAATATTGTGATTACAACTACTACAAAAACAAAAAATAATAGCTATTATTCCAACAGATTGGAGTGAACACAGTGAAGCTTGATGAATTCTTTGTCACAGGTGACCCGATTATTTACGGTGCAGACGCTTCTATCGTTCTTGTGACATTAGCAATCATTTTCGTACTAACAAAGTATAAAAAATGGAAATGGCTTTGGGACGAATGGTTGACAACTGTTGACCATAAAAAAATCGGAGCCATGTATATTATTTCTGCGGTTATCATGTTATTCCGTGGTGGTATGGATGGTTTAATGATCCGTGCACAGTTAACATTCCCAGAAACAACTTATTTAAACGCTGAACACTATAACGGAATCTTTACAACGCATGGTACAGTAATGATTCTTTTCATGGCAATGCCATTCGTTATGGGATTAATGAACCTTGTAGTACCATTACAAATTGGTGCTCGTGACGTTGCATATCCGTTCTTAAATGCTTTAAGTTTCTGGTTATTCTTTGTCGGAGCAATGTTATTCAACATCGCTTTCGTAATCGGTGGTTCTCCAGACGCTGGGTGGACTTCTTACTTCCCAATGGCAGGTACAGAGTTTACTTCAGGCGTAGGAAATAACTACTACGCAATTGCATTACAGATTTCAGGTCTCGGTACGCTAATGACCGGTATTAACTTCCTTGTTACTATCTTAAAAATGCGTACACCTGGTATGACTTTAATGAGAATGCCAATGTTTACTTGGTCAATCTTAATTACAACAATTATCATTATTTTCGCTTTCCCAGTATTAACAGTTGCTCTTGCATTAATGACATTTGACCGTCTATTCGATGCTCACTTCTTTACGATGGCGAGCGGCGGTATGCCGATGTTATGGGCCAACCTGTTCTGGGTATGGGGTCACCCTGAAGTATATATCGTTATTTTACCGGCATTCGGTATTTTCTCTGAAATCATTAGTACATTCTCACGTAAGCGTCTATTCGGTTACAGTGCGATGGTATACTCAATGGTTGCAATTTCTTTACTAAGTTTCGTCGTATGGCTTCACCACTTCTTCACGATGGGTGCAGGTCCAGCGGTTAACTCATTCTTCTCGATTTCGACAATGGCGATTTCGATTCCAACCGGGGTTAAGATCTTTAACTGGTTGTTTACACTGTATAAAGGACGTATCCGTTTTACAGTTCCAATGCTTTGGTCATTGGCATTTATTCCAAACTTCGTAGTCGGTGGGGTTACAGGGGTTATGCTTGGAATGGCAGCAGCTGATTATCAATACCATAACAGCTACTTCCTAATCGCTCACTTCCACTACGTATTAATCGCAGGTACAGTATTCGCTATGCTTGCTGGATTCACATTCTGGTATCCAAAAATGACTGGTCATATGTTAAATGAACGCCTAGGTAAATGGACATTCTGGATCTTTATGAGCGGATTCAACATCTGTTTCTTCCCAATGTACTTCTTAGGTTTAGACGGTATGACTCGTCGTATGTACACTTACTCTGAAAGTCTTGGATGGGGATGGCTAAACCAAATCGCATCTGTTGGTGCGGTAATGATGGGTATTGGCTTCCTACTTCTTTGCTACAACGTAATTTGGAGTGCACGTCACGGTGAACGTGACACAACTGGAGATCCATGGGATGGCCGTACACTTGAATGGGCAACTCAATCTCCTGTACAACATTACAACTTCGCGAAACTTCCTGAAATCAAAGAAGCTGATGCTTTCTGGTACATGAAAAAACGCGGAGAAACAGTTACACCAGCAGCAGAAGATATCAAACCAATTCACATGCCAAGTAACTCTGGTGTGCCTATTATTGCGTCTTTATTCTTCGGTCTTGCAGGTTTCGCATTAGTATTTAGCTGGTTCTGGCTTGCAGCAATCGGCGGCGTTGGTATTTTAGCTTGCTTAATCTATCGTTCATTCGATTATGATGATGGCTACTACGTAAGTGTTGATGAAATTAAAGAAACAGAACATATAGCATGAGAGGTGAAATGACATGGCGGCTTTAGATAAAAGCTTACCTTTGGAATATCAATCCGAACAAAGCAGATTGAATATCCTAGGATTCTGGATTTTTCTTGGGGCTGAAATTATGCTGTTCGCAACACTTTTCGCCTCTTATCTAGTCCTTGCTGGTCGTACGGCAGATGGCCCAACTCCAGCGCAACTGTTTGAACTTAAAACGCTTTTAATTCAAACATTACTACTTTTAACAAGTAGTTTCACATGTGGTATCGTAATTCACGAAATGCGTAAGCACAACCAAAAAGCAATGCTTGGATGGTTCATCCTTACATTACTTTTAGGTGCAGGTTTCCTATTCTTTGAAATCGAAGAGTTCATTATGTACATCGGTGAAGGCGCAACAATTCAAACAAGTGCTTTCCTATCTGCATTCTTCGTTCTTCTTGGAACGCACGGAGCCCACGTAACAGGCGGTATCATTTGGGCAACTTGTGTTATTATCCAAATTTTAAAACGAGGTTTAACACCAGTTACAGCTCGTAAAGTATTCATTATCAGCTTATACTGGCATTTCCTTGATCTAGTTTGGGTCTTTATTTACACACTAGTTTACTTGAACGGGATGGTGGCGTAAATGGCTCAAAACAACAATCAAGCAAACGGGCATGCGCATAGCGGATTCCCTTGGTCACACGTTTTCGGATTTATTTTATCGCTTGCATTAACGTTTCTAGCGTTATACGTGGCACTTTACACAACATTGCCACTTTCAACAGTCTTAACAACTATTATCATAATGGCTGTTGCGCAAGCATTGTTACAATTAATTATGTTCATGCATTTAAAAGAAGGAGAAGGAAGAGTTCAAATTCTTACAATGATATACAGTTTCTTCGTTGCAACTGCAACAGTTGGTTTAACTGTATGGATCTTCTTCTCAATGTAATGTACATGAAAAAGACTGCTGAGATTCCTCAGCAGTCTTTTTTTATCCCCTCCCCTATTACATCCACATTACGGAATTAACAACAGAATCATGAAAAATATACTTATTATGACAAATGTTAAGAAAAATCTTTCTTTATGAAATCGAATCCATATGCGTTGCTTTTCTACCTATTATATGGCTAAATAGGTACTATATTTATTTGAAGGGAGAGAACGCAATGGAACATCATACTTCTGTTCTATCACTTATGGTTGTCGTTGCAATCGCGTTTTTCGTTCCCCTTTTGTTACAACGCTTTAAATTAAAAGCACTTCCTGTTGTCGTTGCAGAAATTATTGCAGGAATCTTTGTAGGTAAAAGTGGGTTTAATATTATTGAGCCAGATATATGGCTTCAAGTTTTATCAACATTAGGATTTATCTTCCTCATGTTCTTAAGCGGTTTAGAAATTGATTTTTCTATCTTTAAACAAAAAGGGAAAAAAAATACGACAAACGAGCCAAATACATTTCAAGTAGCAAGCATTATCTTCTTATTTATTTTCATCTTATCTTATGCCCTATCATTACTATTCGTATGGCTAGGATTTGTAGATAATGCAATGTTCATGACTTTAATTATTTCAACTATTTCTTTAGGTGTTGTTGTACCAACATTAAAAGAAAACAACCTAGGAAAAACTGCAATCGGACAAATCATTTTATTAGTTGCTGTTATTGCAGACTTAGTTACAATGATTTTACTCGCTGTTTTCGTCGGATTAAATTCCGAAAGCGGCCAAAGTATGTGGCTCCTACTTCTTCTATTCGGTGCTGGTATTGTCATTTACTTTATTGCAAAACGCTTTAAAAACATTCCATACTTAGATAGTTTAAAAGCTGGTAGTGTACAAATTGATACACGAGCTGTTTTTGCACTCATTTTAATATTAGTAGGGTTATCGGAATCTGTTGGAGCAGAAAATATTTTAGGTGCCTTCTTAGCAGGTGTACTTGTATCGTTATTATCACCAAATGAAGATATGGTTGAAAAACTTGATTCCATCGGCTATGGTTTCTTCATCCCTATTTTCTTCGTAATGGTTGGTGTAAATCTAGAGGTATGGTCTATTTTCAAAGAACCTTCTAGCATGCTAATGATCCCAATCTTAATTGTAGGACTCTTTATTTCAAAACTCTTACCATCACTCGTCTTACGAAAATGGTATCCACGTAATATAGTACTTGGAAGTGCAATTTTATTAACATCGACACTTTCTTTAGTTATTGCGGCTGCACAAATTGGTGAAAAACTGGGGATTATCAGTCCAAGTTTATCTGCCTCTCTTATTTTAAGCGCAGTTATTACTTGTATTTTTGCACCTATATTGTTTAAAAAAATGTTCCCAAAAGTAGAAACACCAAAACCAAAAGTAGCTATTATTGGCGCGAGCAGAATTACCCTTCCGTTATCACTAGATTTAAAACGAGAAGATTATGACGTAACGCTATATATGATGCGTCAAAACAAAATAAATGATGAAGAAGCGAAATCGCATGACTTCCCTATCGTAAAATTAGATGACATCACAATCGCATCATTAACTGAACAAACAGCATTTGATGCAGATCGCGTCGTTGTTGCAACCAGTGATGATGAACAAAACTTATTATTGGCAGAACATGCAAAAGAGCTAGGTGTTGAACATGTTATTGCAAGTGTAGAAGATCCACTTCTACAAGAAAAAGCAACGCAAGAACATATCGCTGTATTCTCAACAATTAACTCTACACGTATTTTATTACGTGCGCTTATTGATAAACCTAGTCTCGTTCGCTTAATTACAACAGCAAACGAAACAGTACGCGAAGTTGAACTGCGCAGCAATAAATATAACGGCGTTGCGCTTCGCCGCCTCCCATTTTTAGGTGATGTACTTGTCATTCAAATCTACCGCGGTAACAAAGCATTAATACCACATGGTGATACAAGACTACAACACGGTGACACATTACTTGTAACAGGTTCAAAAGAACATATCGATACACTAAAAAACATATTAGAGTAAAAAATGCCCCTCACATAATTGAGGGGCATTTTTTTAACTTCATATGGTAAAATGTTACTATCACATATTATGAGGATGGATTACATTATGTCTATTGTAACTTTAGCTCTCTTATTATTAGCGGAAGTACTCATCGCCATTATTCTCATCGGTGTTAGCATTGAAATTTGCAGCTATGGTTGGAAAAAATCAACTGGAGTTAAATACTCATGCCTTTTACTTTCACTCTTCCTCGGAACCGCTAGTATACTCGGCCTTCTAGCTGCACCTGCATACTTCTTTATACAACTTATAGAAAAAGGTTTATAAGAAAGGATGATAACATGATTACTGTGCAATATATTGATGCATCCGAGACACACTTATTACGCCAAGCGGTGTTGCGTCCAAATCAGTCCCTAGCAGACTGTAAATACTCTTCTGACTACGAAAAAGACACATTCCACTTAGGCGCCTTTATAAACGCTGAGTTGATTAGCATCGCTTCCTTCTCAAAAGAAATATATCCTGATTTACAAAATGGTATCCATTATAGACTACGAGGAATGGCAACATTACCTAACTTTCGGAACAAAAGAGCTGGAAGCTCCTTAATTCATAAGGCAGAACAAGTTTTAAAAGAACGAAAAGCAAACATCCTATGGTGTAATGGCCGAATTACTGTAACTGACTATTACAAGCGATTAGGCTTTCAGGAGCATGGTGAAATTTTTGAAATTGAACCAATTGGCCTTCATAAAGTTTTGTATAAAAAGATATAAGAAAGGCTTTCCTCAATATAGGAAAGCCTTTCTTATATTTCAATCTTCTCTTTTTATTTTTTTCATATATATGTATATAAACAAACTTGGAACTAAAAAACAAGCAAACATAATAAGTCCTGTCATACTAATTTCCTTTATCGAAATATCTGGTGTTACAACGATACAAATAGCTAAAATCCCAATAATAATACCCACCGGAATGAATAATAGCTTCATAAAATAACGACGCGACACTCCGCCCGTATGCTCATACACTTCCACTGAATTTTTCAGATTTAAAAAGTTAATAATTATTATCCCGCCCATAAATACCATTAATAAATCCGAAACATTTTCATATCCTGCCCCTTGCAAGACATAGCGGTAAAAGACGATAGCTAGTATGACGATATTTTGTAAGATGAAAGCTAATCTAATATGTTTTAACCCTTCAATCATTAAACGTTCATCTTTCACGATTTTCATCCTACCACTCCTTTTCCTCCCAAAACAAATCATTCAACGTTTTATCTACTGCATAACAAATTTTTAAACATAAATCTAAAGATGGATTGTATTTCCCCTTCTCAATTAAACTAATCGTTTGCCTTGTAACGCCTACTTTTTCTGCTAATTGTTGCTGTGTTAAATCTAACTGAACACGCGCGACTTTTATTTTACTTACAGCCATTCATGTTCCTCCTCTACCTCTATTGTAACATATATATTCCATTAAGTAATTTATATTTTACGAAATCAATTAAGTTTTCACCTTATCCCAATTGGTGCGGGCTAATACACAGTGAGGATATCCCCTACTGCCTATAGTTTCACTTTATTATACACAAAAAGGGAGCCTCCCATAAGAAGGCCCTCTCCTATATTTATATTATAAGAATAAATGACATCCAAATAAGAATGCAAATAAGTATAGTAATGGATGTACTTCCATCCCTTTACCCTTCACAATTTTCAAGACTGGATATACTAAAAATCCAATTGCGATTCCATTTGCAATACTAGATGTTAACGGAATACCTATAAAAATTAAAAATGCTGGTAACGCATCTTCAAATTCATTCCAATTAATATCTCGAATGCTTTGTGCCATTAAACTACCTACTATAATTAACGAAGGAGCTGTAATAGCGGCTACACTTGATAAAGAAGCAATAACAGGACTAAAAAATGCCGTTATAATTGTTAGACCAACAACTACAATCCCTGTTAATCCAGTTTTACCACCTGCAGCAATACCTGCTGACGATTCAATCGTCGCTGCTGTTGGGCTTGTTCCAAAGATAGAACCTGTAGTCCCGCCAATTGCATCTGCAATAAACGCTTTACCAAAACGCTTCTCTGTATTGTCTGTAATTAAACCTGCTTGTTTAATTAAACCAAGTAATGCACCTGTTGTATCGAATAAAAGTACAAGTAAAAATGAAAATACAACACCATATAATCCGTATTCAATTACATCTGAAAATGCATTGATTGGGTTTGAAACGATAATACCCTCTGGCAAATGAGGCATCGCCACAATTTTATCAGCAAACTTCAATTGCCCTGTAAAGAAGGCGATAACTCCTGTCACAATCATACTAATAAATAATGCACCACTCACACGTAATGTCATTAATACCGCCGCTAATATTAAACCAATTAAAGTTAAAATAACAGCTGAAGAATGAAAATCACCAATCGTAACTAAATTAGATGGATGATCCACGATAATTCCAGAAAGGCGCAATCCAATAAAAGCAATAAATAGTCCAATTCCACCTGCAATTGCATGCTTTAAACTATCAGGAATTGCTAAAATTAACTTTTGCCTAAACGAAGTAAAAGATAATAAAAGAAAAATAATCCCTGTCACAAATACAGCTGAAAAGGCAACTACATATGTAATCCCTTCTGCCTTCTGTACAACAGAATAAGCAAAATATGCATTCATTCCCATAGCTGGAGCAATAACAATCGGGTAATTCGCGAAAATCGCCATACCTACTGTTCCAACAACGGTTGCAATAATTGTTGCTGTAAACGCTTGGTCAAATGGTACACCTGCATCAGATAATATTTTTGGATTGATGACAAGAATATACGCAAATGTAAAAAAAGTTGTGATGCCAGCTAAAAACTCTTGCTTCACAGAAGTGTTATATTTTTGTAATTGAAACATGCTTATGTACCCTTCCTACACCTGAATTATTATCACACATTCTTTTTCTTACTAGTATGTGAGAAAATATAATACTTAATCTTAACAATCAATAAAAAGAAGAGTCAATATATTCCCTAATAGTTCGAATTTTAAGTTTAAGTCTGACAAGTACAGATGTAGTACAGTTCATTATGATTATTTTTGTAGCATAACAGATAGAAATGTTTTATAATTTGAAATAGTTAAATATTTAGTAAACGCATTCAAATATCGTTCACTCTACAAGGGGGAGTCTTCTTATGCAGCACACAAACAAATCTGGAACTTTAAATCGTGGTTTAAAAGAACGACATATTACTTTAATGTCACTGGGCTCAGCTATTGGCGTTGGGCTATTTTTAGGATCCGCTTCCGCGATTAAACTAGCCGGTCCTTCTATTTTACTAGGCTATATGATTGCCGGACTCGTTATTTTTTTCATTATGCGAGCTCTCGGGGAAATGGCAATTGAACAACCTGTTGCCGGTTCTTTTAGTAAATATGCATATGATTATATCAGCCCACTCGCTGGTTATATTACTGGTTGGAATTACTGGTTCTTATGGGTGGTTACTTGTATGGCTGAAATTACAGCAGCTGGCATTTACATGCAGTACTGGTTCCCAGATATCCCGCGCTGGACTTGGGCGTTACTTGCTCTATTGTTAATGAGCGCTTTTAACTTCTTATCGGTAAAAGTATTTGGAGAACTTGAGTTTTGGTTTGCTCTAATTAAAATTGTCACAATTATCTGTATGATAGTAGTCGGAGCTGGTATTATTTTATTCGGATTCGGAAACGGTGGTATCGCTACTGGTATTTCAAACCTTTGGTCACATGGTGGCTGGTTCCCAAATGGTTTTTCTGGGTTACTACTCTCCATGCAGATGGTACTATTCGCTTATTTAGGCGTTGAATTAATCGGTGTTACAGCTGGTGAAGCTCAAAATCCGAAGAAAACACTCGCAAAAGCAATTGATAACGTGTTTTGGAGAATATTACTGTTCTACGTAGGAGCTCTATTCGTTATGATGGCAATTTATCCATGGAACGAACTTGGTGAGAAAGGAAGCCCATTCGTATTAACATTCCAGCAAATTGGTATCGCAAAAGCAGCAGGTATTATTAATTTTGTCGTATTAACAGCAGCTCTTTCTTCTTGTAATGGCGGTTTATTTAGTACAGGCCGTATGCTATTTACATTAGCTCAGCAGAAAAAAGCTCCTGAAAGATTTGGTCGTTTAAATAAAAATGGCATTCCAAGCCAAGGAATTGTAGCAACTGCTATCGTTTTACTCATTGGCGTTATATTAAACTATCTCGTACCTGCAAAGGTATTTACATGGCTTACTAGCATTTCAACTTTCGGCGCAATTTGGACTTGGGGCATTATATTAGTCGCTCAAATTAAATTCCGTAAAAGCTTGCCTACTCAAAATAAACAAAAGTTATCGTATAAAATGCCTTTATACCCATTAAGCTCATATTTCTCACTCGTTTTCCTTGTATTAGTACTAGGTATAATGGCGTATTCAGAAGATACACGAATTGCATTGATTGTCGGCCCAATTTGGCTTATCGGCTTAGCAATCGTATATTACATGAAAGGGTTTCATAAGATTGATGAAACACCTAACTCAAAAATTAGTTAAGCAAAGCACCCCTTCCTTATTACTTGGAAGGGGTGTTTTTATATCTATATAAATATTTCTCAACAAAATTCACGGTATTTTTACAATCTTTTAATATTTTTTATGTTTTCCGTCTTTATTTTTACAGAAAAATAAATTACATTATTAAAGCACATATATTTATTATTAGGGGGATTCTTCTATGAAGAATAAAAAATGGATTACATTTTCTTTAGCAACAGCAATTACACTAAGTATAGGGACCTCGTTCATACCGTCTACTTATGCCGAAAGCTCTGTAGACCCAGCTCCTGAAATTGCTGCAAAAGTTGTAAATCAAAACAATGGGAAGAAAGTATTATTCGATAATACACACGGTCAAACTGCTGGGACAGCTGACTGGGTTATTGACGGCGGCTTTTCTGACTTCGGAAACGGCATTGCAAAAAACGGTTATCACGTAAAAGAACTTCGTAAATCAACACCTATTACGTACGAAGACTTAAAAGGTTACAATGTATTTATCGTTCCAGAAGCTAATATTCCTTACAAAAAATCTGAGCAGGACGCTATGTTACAATATGTAAAAAATGGCGGTAGTATCTTCTTTATTGCCGATCATTACAATGCGGATCGTAATAAAAATCGCTGGGACTCTTCTGAAGTATTTAATGGATATAGACGCGGTGCTTGGGATAATCCAGCAAAAGGAATGTCTAATGAAGAAGCAAATTCACAAACTATGCAAGGAGTAGAAAGCTCTGATTGGCTATCTGACAACTTCGGTATTCGCTTCCGCTACAATGCACTTGGTGATGTTTCAGCGAAAACAATTGTATCGCCTGAACAATCTTTCGGAATTACAAAAGGTGTTTCTTCTGTAGCAATGCATGCTGGTTCTACTCTAGCAATTACAAATCCAAAACTAGCAAAAGGACTTGTTTACCTTCCAGAAAATCCATCAAAATGGAATAACGCTGTTGATAGTGGCGTTTATAATGGCGGTGGTATTGCAGAAGGCCCATATGCTGCAATTGCAAAAGTAGGACTTGGAAAAGCTGCCTTTATTGGTGACTCTTCTCCTGTTGAAGATGCTACGCCAAAGTACGTTCGTGAAGATTCTGGCCAAACAAAGAAAACTTACGATGGTTATAAAGAAGAAAACGATGCGATTTTATTAGAAAACATCGTAAATTGGTTATCGAATAAAGAGACATTTACAAGTTTAGATCAAGTAAATGGTTTACAACTTGATTCACCTACAGCTCTACAAACATTTGAACAGCCAAGCTTATCAACAGAACCACAACCTGAACCTTGGAGTGCACCAAATGCAGGTTATCAATGGTTTAATACAAATACTTTTAAACCAGGTTCATACGGTTATAACGGTGCGGTAACAACAAGCGACTACGTCGTTACACACCCTAGCATTCTACCAAACAATGAAATTTTCCAAATGAAGATTCAAGTAAACAACTTACTACCTAATACAACTTATAACAACTATTCTTTAGGTATTTTCACTACTGGTGGAACACAAGTAGCAAAAATTCAAAATACAAACGGCACTTGGCCATCTGCTTTTGGATATAGTAGTGCCTTCTCTTTCACAACAAACAGCTTAGGCTCTGCTGAGAAAGTTGTAAATGTACAGATTGATTCAAATACAACTGGACAAGCAACGCTTCGTCTACGTCAAAATACAACAGCGAAATATAATGAAACTGTAACGATTAATAAAAAATAATGAAAAAGGCAATCCATACATGGATTGCCTTCTTTTCACTTCTCTTCCTTCGAGAAAAACATTCTTGAAATAACGATACCTATACTACCGACGATTAGGAATAACACTGCCCTAATCATCATCGAAACCTCTGGTAAGTCAAGTAGGAATAACTTCCCTACCGTTACTACTAATACGATTAATCCAGCATATAATATTTCATTCATCTGTCTATAACGGCCAAACCAAACTGCAAATAACGCATATATCATCCATAATAACGATACAGATACGCTAATTATACTTCCATCTGTAGAAAGAACTTCACCAATTCTAGTGATTGTAATAAATACAATGACCATTAACCAGTAGAGTGCTATAGAGTACACATACTTACCAAAACTCGCTAACACTTCTTTCGCCTGTCTCATGCAATAATAGAACGTTCCTATTAAAATAAGATGAGCAACAAAACCTGCCGAAATAAATTGATCAAACGGGCTAAAAATCGTCTGTATCATTCCAATTGCGTAAATCGTTGCACTAACATACAACTTTATCTGTTGTTTTCCTTTAATAGAAGTAACCATACCGAGGAAACCTTGTAACAATAGTACGATCGCTGCATTCACTAAACTATACTCGTATAAAATCGCTAAACTAAATGCTCCCATTGCGAAACCAAATAAGAGATTTGTAAATGTAGAATGTCTATTTTTCCTATATTCAAATACGAACATAGCGGCATGCACGAGTGCACTAATAATTAATCCCCATGTTGTAAAATCAGGTATTTTTGAAATAGCTAGTATAAAGAACACTGCATTCGCACTAAATATCGCCAAACGCGGTTCTGGTATAAAACTTCTCTCCGTAAACATATGCCAAAATAATAGTAAATGAATCAAACCATATACAATCGTTAACTGTATTTGCAAGTTCTCTAATAATATTGACATAACAGCAAAGAAGACAAAAAGAACAATGGCCGCAACAGCGTAAGAAATCATATATAAATATTTATAACGATTTTTCAATCCATACCATAATAAACTAAGTGTTAACACTGTCTCATATCCAAAGAAAATATAAGGATTAGGAGTCGTACTATTTAACAAGAATGGCACGAAGAACGCTCCTACCGCTACGAAGATAGTAAGGTATTCCGAGTTATATCTTTTCGCTAAATAAATCCCTAAAATAACCCATGCAATATTAAAGAGAAACGCGATACTTGCCGGAATAAATGCATACAAATAATGTGCCGCAAACGTCGTTAAAACAATCCCCGAAATACTTCCTCCAACCAATACTAATCCTAACGCCTGCCGCTCTCTTTTAATTTGAATATCTCCTATATAATACAAACCGATAGATAATGCGATACCAAACACAATTCGTATTGCTGGTGTTAATAAACCAGCATCTACCCCTGCTTTAAATAACCAGATCACTCCAAGCAACATAATACCGACAAATACACGCGGTAACCACGTTTGACAAAACTTAATAATATTAAATGGCTCTGGTTTAAAAGCAGATATATCTACTTGTTTTACCTCATATTCTTGCACAGGCTCTTTTATCGTAACTATTTCTTCTTTTGGCTTTTCCTCCATTACCGTTTCAATATATTCTTTCTTTTCCTTACTAACATGTTGCTGAGCGTTCTCTACTTCTATTTCCCTTTGCTTCACTTTTAATTCAGCAAGTGCTTCTTGAATTGTTTCAATTGCCGTTTCGAGTGCTTCTATTTTCTTATCCAAATCCTTCTTCATACGCTACCCCCTTATTCGTAACTCTCATTAAACCTATATATTACCAATTATCTTTATCATACTCTTAGTCTATTCATTTTCAATAGTATTTTTTCCAAAAAAAGAAAGATGCCTTCCCAAAATAGGAAAACACCTTTTTACTCATTTATTCTTATTTAGAACAATGCTAACGATGACACCAACACACACGCCTATAATAGCTGGAACTATCCACCCAACACCTTCTGTATAAAATGGAATGTATTTTAATACTGACGTCCACTGATTCATCATTACATTTTTATTTAAAATATCAATTGCACTAAATATTGCTACAAACCAAACAGTTACTGCATATACGTATGCATACTTCCCAATATACTTATGGAATAACCCTAGAATAATAAGCGTTAATGCAATTGGATAAATAAATCCAAGAATTGGTACTGATACTTTTAAAATTTGCGTTAATCCTAAATTAGCTAAGATCATACTAACAACGCTTACTATAAATGCCCACACTTTATAAGATACTTTCGGAAATGCACTCGCAAAAAATTGACTACAAGACGTAACAAGTCCAATTGAAACACATAAACAAGCGATAGTAAAAATAAGACCTAATAAAACGACTCCGCCCTGTCCAAATAATGTAATCATAACTTGTGCTAACACTTTCGCACCGTTATCAAATGTTCCTAATGAGCCACTAATTGCCCCCACATATCCAAGGATGACATAAATAATAGATAATAATAGTCCTGCTCCAATTCCAGCAATACTCATATATTTCGCTAAACCTTTATCATCTTCAATACCCTTTGCACATAATGCATTTGCAATCACAATTCCAAAAATTAAAGCAGCTAACGCGTCCATTGTTAAATATCCATCTAAAAATCCTTGAAACATAGGAGCTTGTCCATAATTCCCCGCAGCCTCTTTCACGCCACCTACTGATGTAAACATACTTTTTATAAAAATAATGGCAATCATACATAATAATAATGGTGTTAAAACTTTCCCAAACAAACCCATTAACTTAGATGGTGATAAACTTAACCAATAAACAATACTAAAGAAAATAACTGTATAAAACAATAATACTCCGCTTCCTGCTTCAGGGAATAACTGACCTGGCCCCATTTCAAAGGCTAAACTTCCCGCACGTGGTATACCAAGCCCAGGTCCAATAAATACATACACGATACATGGAAAAATAATTGCAAATGAAGAATGAACTCTACCCGCTAACGTTTGAAAACTTCCTGCTTTTGCAATAGAGATAACACCTAATATAGGAAGACCTGTTGCTGATATAATAAATCCTACTAATGAAATCCACACATGTTCTCCTGCTTCATATCCAAGAAAAGGTGGGAATATAAGATTCCCTGCTCCAAAGAACATCGAAAATAACATAAGACTAATAAGTAAAATTTCTTTTTTCTGTAACAATTTCATTTCTTTCTCCTTCTTTAATTTTATCTCTTATGAAATCAATTCCACATATAAAAAAAGTACAATAACCTGCTTCCTTACAAAGAAAACATAGTCCATAGTCTATCACAAAAGAAACACCCCTTCTATAGCTATCCCCCTTTTCCAATTTCTTCTGAAAAATCAACCTTTATTGACTTATAATAGTTAATAAGGTAAAATATTAAATGTACAAAATTATTAACTTTGTTTTTGTTTGTGTCAGGAGGAAAATAAAATGGAATCAACGATACAACTAGAAAGAGAACAACAAAGAAAAAAGAAACATCCTCCAGGTTTATACTTACTCTTCTTTACAGAAATGTGGGAAAGATTTAGTTACTATGGATTACGAGGATTATTAACATTATATTTAACGACAGCTTTAGTAAGCGGTGGTCTTGGGTTTAGTCCCGCATGGGCACTCTCTATTTACGGATTTTACACTGGAGCCTGTTATTTCACACCAATGATTGGTGGATACTTAACAGATCGTTTTCTAGGTAGACGAAAAGCGATCACAATTGGTGGTATAACAATGGCAATCGGTAACCTTACACTATTTGCCTTGCAAAACCAATTAGGCCTATACCTCGGATTAGCGCTTATTATTATCGGTAACGGATTCTTCAAACCGAACATCTCTACACTGGTTGGAGAATTATACGAAGAGAACGATCCAAAACGTGATAGTGCATTTACCATTTTCTATATGGGTATTAACGTCGGGTCATTTTTAGCTCCACTCGTTTGCGGATTTTTATCAGAAAATTTATTCAAAACAACAGTTGATGGCGTTGTACATTACGGATTCCGTTACGGTTTCTTAGCCGCTTCAATCGGAATGATTATTGGACAAATTTTATTTACAACACTATCAAATCGCTTCCTTGGTAATATCGGTAAAAAACCAACTCGCGATTTACAAACAGCTGCTGGACAACCATCAGTAGGAGATACACCATTAACAAAAAAAGAAAAACAACGTACCGCAGTTATCGTCATTTTAACATGCTTCGTTGTCTTCTTCTGGGCTGGCTTTGAACAAGCTGGTAGCTCATTAACATTATATACAAACAAATTTGTAGACCGCTCTGTGTTCGGATGGGAAGTTCCAACATCTTGGTTCCAATCGGTCAATCCATTATTTATTATTTTGCTTGCTCCAGTCATTTCTGCATTATGGGCAAAACTTGCAACTCGCAAGCGCGGTGATTTAAAAATCCCAACTAAAATGGGACTTGGGATGATCTTGCTCGGTATCGGTTATATCATTCTCGTTATCGCAACATTAAAAACAGGTAGTGATGAACATAACATTACAGAAAAAGCAAACTTACTATTTATCGTCTTTACGTATCTTTTCCATACGTTAGGTGAGCTATTCTTATCACCTGTCGGACTATCAATGGTTAGTGCGCTTGCTCCGGTAAAATTAGCATCTTTACTAATGGGTGTATGGCTAGCAAGTTCAGGTATCGCCAACATTTTAGGCGGACAACTTGCAAGCTTCACAACTTCACTTGGATACGCTGAAGTATTCACAGTTATTGGCGCTGTGGCAATTGTATTAGGTTGTGTTTTATTATTAATTTCTAAGAAATTAGTGAAATGGATGGATTAAAAAAGATGAGGAATTTCTCCTCATCTTTTTTTATGCTGTTTTACCTTTTTCGATTGCTTGTTCGTACAGCTCTTTATGTTCTTTATATTCACTTGGTACGAAACTCTTATAGAAGAATGAGAACCAGCTGTCTCCCTTTTTATACCCTTCTTCTCGAATTTCCGCTGCTTTTTTATTCGATTTAAATCCTTCAGTAAACCATTTCTTTAACAATTCATTTCTTTCATACTTAGCAGGAACTTTTAAATCATAGTTTTCAAATGCATACTTATAGCCAGCTTTTTCTACTGCCTTTTTTGTAGACTTATAGCCTTTTTCATACGCTGTTTCATATGCCTTCACGTATACTTCTTTCTCTCTATTTCCAGGATTCTTTTCAGCTAGTTCTTTCCCTGTCTTTTCCCCTAACTCAGCTTGCTCTTTTTCAATTTTTTCTGTTCTTTCTTTATTCCCTACTTTGAATCCGTCTGCAATGTTTACCTTAAACTCTGGAGCAACTTGACTATCGTCCATCGTCTCTTGTGCTAAACCTTGTTCTTTTCCTTTTTCAAAATGCGTTTTCTTCTGCTCTTCTAAAGACCATGCGGCTGCATAAGTCGCTTTAAACGCTTGTTTATATGCATCAGATTTTCCAGCTACATGCACTTCTGCATCATTTTTTCCTGCTTTAAAATCAGTTTCTCCATTCTTTTGACCTTCAAGTTGACCTTTTTCCATATCAGCTTGGCGCTGCGCTTCCTCTTGCTTACGTGCCTCTTCAGCTTTTCTTTGTTCCTCGGCTACACGCTGTCTCTCTTCTTCAGCTTTACGCTGTGCTTCTGCAGCACGTTGTTTTTCAGCCTCAGTATTGCGCTGTGCTTCTGCTTGTCTCTCAGCTTCTACAGCACTATTATTATTCTGGCTAGGAGCTGGGCTCGTTGCACCACTACTAGAGGCTGGTTTATTGTGATAATGATATTCCCCGTACTGTAATCCCCATTTCTCACAATTTGTACGACACGTATGTCCGCCATTAGCATCTGTACGCCCTGGATGCGCATAAGCTGAAATTGGAGCTACCAATAACGCTATACTCGTTGTTAAAAGAAGTTTCTTCACCTGTTGTCTCACTCTTGTTCCTCCCAAAATATAGAATTCTAACTTTATTATACATAAATAGAAGAATACTTAAATACCAACCAAAATAATCTATTATTTCTCAACATTAGTAAAAAAGAAGGTGAACTCTTTAAAAAGTTCACCTTCTTTTTTACTTCTTCGCCTTCGTTCCTACTAAATCACCAGCAACAACATAACGCTTAGAATTATCCTTTACAGATACACATGTAATAAGCGTTATCTCATCTTTCCCATGATCCTCTACAACTTCCCACTTATCAGGAGTTACTTCAGATACACCAGTAACCGCATACTCATATTCATTTTCATTGTCATACAAATAAATTTTATCGCCTTTTTTCAAAGAAGCTATATCACTAAATAAAACACCTTTTTTAGACATGTTATGTCCTGCTAGTGCGTAATTCCCTTTTCCCATAACTTGATTCTCTTTTACTGTCGCTGCACCTGATAATAAGTTTTTTTCAGTAGAAGCTTTTAAAACAGGCAGTTCTACTGAAACACTTGGAATCGAAATACGACCGATTACTTGTTTCTTATCTAATGATGCATTCGCTACTTCCGCCAAGTCTGGTTGATTAATTTTGGAAGCATCTACAAATTCCGTCTCATGCTTTTCATAATCCATCTTTTGAACAGCCTGCACATTTTCAGTCTGTTTCTTTTCAGCCTGATATCCATCATAAAATGGCTTTCCAATTAACACGCCACCTACAACAAATAGAAGGATTGCTACTATACTATAAATTCTTTGCTTATTCATATACAATTCCTTTCCCTTACAAAATCTTACTCTATATAAAATGATAAAATAATATCGCTATATGTACAAGTATTAGCTTAAAAAGAAACCTTCTTGCCGGTGCAAGAAGGTTTCTTTTTAAGCTAATTTATTTCTGTATAGTGATACGTGAAATACTGTCATTTGAATAAAGAAAATAGAAAATAGAATATATAATGGGTATCCAGGAAGATATTCATTAATAATAGGCGAAAAAGTTAAAAATCCAACTGCACAAGGTAACACAAACCATAACGATACAAATGTTGTTCGACAAGCTTTATCCGTAATCGCTTTTTCACGTTCATCTTCTAGTGGAAATAATAATGGATACATCCAAAAAGATAAATTCTTATATTTTTTCTTTTGAATTCTATAAAAAATTGTAACTATAATAGCTCCAATAAATAATAAAATAAATGGTACTCCATTAACCGCTACTTCAAACGTGAATTTCTCGTTTTTAAATATATCTGCTAACTCTGTAATAACACTATAAAATTCAACAAATGTCCAGCATGCTAGTACAGTATAGAGTACATTTATAATATAAGAAAAACCAATTCTATTCATCCTCTTCCCCCTCCTTATTTAAAACAAACACGTCTTCCATCTTTAACTGGAATACATCACAAATCGTCAATGCTAGTAACAATGAAGGAACGTAATCCCCTTTTTCAATTGCTGCAATTGTTTGTCTCGTTACTCCAACCTTTTCTGCTAATACGCTTTGTGTAAAGTTAAAACGAGCTCTTAATTCTTTTACTCTGTTTAAAATGGTCAAATTTACCACCTCTCACCGTTATTGTATGCTATCCTTAACAAAATGTAAACTCAACCTAACATTATTATTATAAAAAAATCCAACTCTACGTATTGTAAAGTTGGATTACTTGTTAGTTTAAAATTGTAACTTTAACTGTTCTTCTGCCCCAGCTACTTGATGAACCTTTATCTGGCATTAAAACATCAATTCTATGCCCTTTAATAGCCCCACCAGTATCGGCTGCAATTGCTACTCCATAACCTTCAACATTTACAGTCTTACCTAATGGAATAACATTTGGATCTACAGCAATTAATTTCATTCCTGGGTTTGCAGTTAGATTATAACCTTTACCACCTGGTCCCCATGCAGAAAATACTTGTTGACCTGGTGCATAACCATTTTCCCCTGGATCAGCTGTATAAGCTGTAGCTTCTACATAAATTTCTTTCCCACCAGCAGTTGGCTTAGAAGATGGTTCAGGTTGTGCAGGTTTTGCAGGTTCTACCTTCGAATTATTATTAGCAACTGGTTCAGCTGGTTTACTAGCTTTTTCTTGCTTTTGCTTTTCAGCAATTTCTGCTTGCGCTTTCGCTAAAGCTTCTTGCTCTGCTTTTGCAGCCGCTTCTGCTTTTGCACGCTCTTCTGCCGCAATTCTTGCTGCTTCTTGCTCACGAGCAATCGTTTCTTGTACTGTCTTCATATTTGATTCAATTTTAGCTTTTTCTTCTGCTGCTAAATTAAGTTGACTTGCAACCTCATTATATTTAGCTTGAACTGTTTGTAAGTTATCTTGACGTTTTTTCAAGTTATCTTGCAGTTCAGCTTGCGATTTTGCTAATTTTTGTTTGTCTACTACTAAAGATGCTTCTTTTTCGTCAATTGTTTTCTTATCTTCTTCAATTTGACGAAGATCTTGTTCTTGTAGACGTAAAATTTCTTTATCAGCTTCTAGAATAGTAGAAACTGCGTTCATACGTTGTAAGAAGTCTGCAAAGTTTTTTGACTCTACTACAACTTCTACTACTAAACTTGTATTTGAACTGTTTTGAACAGAAACCATACGTTTTCTCATAATATCTTTACGAGCAAGGACTTTATCCTCCAAAACGATAATTTCTTCCTTTTTTTGTTCAATCTGCTTATGTGTTTCATCAATTTTACGTTGAATAGCAGCTTGATCCTCTTTATTTTTTGCAATTGTATTATTTAAATTATGTAGTTCGTTTTCGATACCTTTAATTTCTTTACTAACAGCTTGCTTCTCTTGCTCTTTCTTTTGCATTTCTGCATCGTTTTGTTGCAATTGCTGTTGCATGTTGTTAAGTTTCTCGTCGTTTGACTCTGCTTTAACAGCGACTGTACTAGAAAGACCGATAATTCCTGCTAATACTAGACAGCTGATTCGCTTAAAATAGTTCATAATCCGACTCCCTTCTTATACAGTTATACATGATTTATTTTACAGTTTGTTTACAAAACGATTAAATACAGTTTATTTTTCGTGACAAAAAAAAGAGAATTATGAATAAAATGTAATAGATTCTTAAATATTTAACAATTCCTATATTTAAAAAATACAAAAGATGCTAAAATCCAAATATAGAGAAAATATAACTTTCGAAGGCGGTTGAAATAAATACATGTTTACTCAAAAGAAATCACTCCAACATACAATTGCTCAATTAGAAGAGCGTATACAAGAATTAGAAGCAGAATTAAAACAAAAAGATATTGAAAAACAAGAGACTATTTCTACTATCCACGATCGTGTACAAAGCGTTGTCCAAGAGCACCAACTTGTAAATAACCAACACAATACACTCCAAAATTTAGTTCAACAATTAAGTTCATGTTTCGAAAATGTTTCAACACGTACGACACATTCCAATGAGTTAAATAATGAAATGTTACAAAAGGAACAAAGCTTAATTCAGTCTATTGCAGAAATTATTGACTGCTCTAATGAAGGTAAAGAATCCGTTCACCGCTTACTTATTGTAATTAATAAATTAGGTGAACAATCCCAACGCACGTCTAATAGTATGAATCATCTAAGCGAACGCTCAAAGGAAATCGAGCAAATTGTAGAAGTCATTCAAAACATTGCAGCACAAACAAATTTACTTGCTTTAAATGCGAGTATTGAAGCCGCACGTGCTGGAGAACACGGTAAAGGATTCGCTGTCGTTGCCAATGAAGTAAGAAAACTAGCAGAAAGTACAGCAGAAAGTACAAAAAACATAGGCAACTTAACGAAAAAAATTCAAGAAGAAATTGAAAAAGCATACGATAACACAAAAGATAATTTACATTTAGTCGATGAAGGTGTAGAAATGAGCGCCGATACAAATGCTAGAATTGAAAATATTTTAGTTATGATTCAAACGTTACAAAATGGTGCTACAAATGTTATTAAGGCTATTGAAAACCAAAAATCTTGTAATGATGACATATTACGAGAATTCGCTAACACACAACAAATGTTCCAAAAATTAAATACTACTATTATGAATCATATTCATGATGCTGAAAAAGTCGATGTTCAATTGTCTAAAAGTCTTCAAGGAACAGTAAATTCTTAATTAAAAATAAAAATCCCTTATACTGCTATGAGGGATTTTTATTTTATTTCGAATATTTATTTCTTTTCAATATTCATCCATATCTTTGTTATAATGGAAAAGTTGTTTCTTTCAACTAATAAACAAGGAGGTTATTATGGAACAATTTTACTACGTTTTAAAATATTTAATTCTCGGTCTGTTCCAAGGACTAACAGAACCAATTCCGATTTCTTCAAGTGGTCATCTCGTTTTAGCACAACATTTGCTAGGACTAAAAATAGAAGGGTTTAGCTTCGAACTACTTGTTAATTCAGCTTCATTATTAGCTGTATTACTTATTTATAGAAATGATTTAATTCGTCTAACGAAGAATGGTCTCTCTTATATATTTACAAGAGCAGAAGACGCAAAATCAGATTTCTTCTTTATTATTTATCTTGTTATTGCAACCATTCCAGCAGGTGTTATTGGTGTTTTATTTAAAGATTACATCGATCAGTACTTAAAAGGTGTGAAGATGGTTGGGATTTCCCTTCTTATTACTGCTGTCGGCCTTTGGATTATTAGAAATTTACGCGGTCGTAAAAATGATGGCGACCTTTCTATGAAAGATGCAATCATCGTCGGATTAGCACAAGCTTGCGCACTGATTCCCGGAATAAGCCGATCTGGTGCCACAATCGTAGCAGCAATGTTACTTGGTATGAAGCAAGAAACAGCTCTTCGCTTTTCATTCTTACTATACATTCCTGTTAGCTTAGGTGGCTTATTGTTAAGCATTACTGACATTGCAAATGATCCAAATCTAGACACATTATTCGTGCCATATGTTGTTGCATTCATCGCAACATTTATCATGACGTATATTTCACTAAAATGGTTTATGAACATTATGGCAAAAGGAAATTTAAAATATTTCTCTTTCTATTGTATTATCGTAGGTATACTTACTCTTATTTTCTTATAAAATGAAACTTACAAATTGAAAGCGAGTCATTCTATTACACTAGATGACTCGCTTTTTTATACCTTTATTAAGTGAAAATCTATCATTTACTTTGAATTTTCTGAATAGTATAATATTTTTTAAGTTCACTATTATAGTAAAGCTATCTTTCCTACTATTATCGTAAAAGAGGTGTTTATATGTTTATTGTTACTAAACTCATTCATATTAAGTACGGATATGAATGTGAGCTTCTTTATGGGCTTAAACAATATTATCCTTCTCCCGGAACGAACGGTTGTATTAACATAGAGTTTTCACATGTTCATCGTACAAATGATAAGACAGAATATATGATTCGTATGTTATGGAAAACACAACAAGATTACCATACATGGCTTTCTCAAAGAGAAAGAAATGTAACTTTGAAGCGCAAAATACAAGGCTATATCCTTTCTTCCAAATCAAATGCTAGCTATGTACATTAACCCTTCTCTTTTTATTCCTTACGAGGGGCAAAATGATAAAGTGAAACTTTAATCAGCTCTCATCAATCGGGCTGTTCACAAATAACGAGATAAGGCCCCTCTTACTTTTCATACTGTAAGAGGGCTTCTCTTATGCATACACTTTCTTCTCTTGACAATACAAACGAATAACATGTTTATTTTGTTGAAATACATCATGCGTCAGACGAATAATAATAAAGTTTCTTTTTGTTTGATCATCATGAACAAAAATCTGTTCTCCCTCCTGAAAACGCCATGCACTTTCAAAAGTCGTAATATGATCCCCACTTACAGAAAAAAGTTCATATCGCATCTCTTGTACCCTCTCTCAACTTATATAATCATAATATCCTTATATTAAATTTATTATAACTTAATTCCTATAAAATTAGTAATTATTTCTATTTCGAAAGATTTTAACTTTGTATTTAAATATTTTTAGCGCTATAATGATAAACGAATTTTTATTGAAAGGAGTTTTACTTTGACTGCATATTTATTTCCAGTGAAAACAGCGTTTATTTTATTTCCCTTTTTAGCAATGTTTCTTTTAATCCCTTTTTTAATATTTAATTATCGAAAATACGGTTATTTAAATAAATGGCGCTCATTTATTTTATACTCATTATTACTTTACTTATTAAATGCCTATTTTCTTGTTATTTTGCCGTTACCACAAACGTTTGATACTTGTAGCCTACAACCGGCTAATACACAACACATGCAACTCTCACCATTTTATTTCATACAAGAGATTAGTAGTCATACATCGGCAGTTTTAACGAAACCAGCTACTTATTTCTACTTATTAAAAGAGTCTGCGTTTTTACAAGTTGCATTTAATGTTCTATTAACTGTTCCATTCGGTATTTACTTACGTTATTATTTCCGACGTAGTTTCTTACAAACAATTTGCATTTCCTTTTTCCTTTCACTATTTTTCGAGCTAACACAAGTGACTGGATTATACGGTATATACAATTGTGCATACCGATTATTTGATATCGATGATTTGTTTTTAAATACATTAGGTGGCGTAATTGGTTTTATCATTGCACCAATATTTACGTACTTCCTTCCGAAGACAAATGAGTTAGATAGTCATATTGATTTGGAAACGAAACCAGTCGGATTCATTCGTCGCCTTATCGCGATGCAAATTGATTGGATTTTCTTATCTATCGTTGTACCTGTCGTTAAAAACAAAGGAAATTCTTTCTTCGTTTCTAATATGCAATCTTACACCAATATGTATGAACTCATTTTCATTACGTGTTCAATCCTTATTTACTTTATTATTATTCCATACTTTACGAATGGAAAAACAATTGGGAAAGCATTGCTTCGCATTCACCTGAAAGGAAAATCAGATCGTATTACATTAAAAGAACTATTTATTCGCTACGGTATATTTTATTTTGCGTTAGGCGGAATCAATTACATTCTTTCTAGTAGCTCTATGTTAAATCATACAGAGCCTTTAGTATTACTCGTTACATTGTTATTCCTATTTATCATTAACGGCCTATTTATTATTCATGTTTTACTGCATGTATTTAGCCGTGATAAACTACTTTTTTATGAACATATTAGTCATACAAGAAATGCAATTACACTAAAAAAAGCTGACAAATAATTATTTGTCAGCTTTTTTATATACATAATGTGAAACTTTAATCAGTGGGGGTCTTACTCCCCGGCAAATAGCGGGATAAATAACTTTTCTGCATAAGGATTAAAAAACATTCCAAGTTCATCTAGAGACTTCCTCGCCTGTAAAAACGAATGAAACTCTGGATATATATCTTGTAATTGCTCATACGATAATGTATGCATTTTCCCCCAATGCGGACGCCCTTCATACTTCAGAAAAATTTTTTCCACTTCGCCAAAGTAAGCAGCATATTTCATACCTTTATACATATGAACAGCGATATACGCTGAATCTCTTCCATAGGCTGGACTAAGCCATATATCATCACCTTTCACATAGCGGCATTCGATCGGGAAGTGCACCTTATACTTTTTCTTTTCAATAATATTTGAGATTTCTTCTACCACAGTCCTCATATACTTTGAAGGAATGCTATACTCCATTTCATAAAATGGTACCGTACGTGATGTAGCAAATACTTCATAGCTCGGGCCAATTATTTTTGTGTTTGGTACAGCCTTAGCTGATAATCGACTCACTCCTTTACTTATAGAAGGAAACCATTTACACCCTTTAGATAGTAAAGAGAACATCCTATTTTCAAGTAACTCCACCTTTAGTTTATGCCATTTCAAATCACTGCCTTGATTCGTTGTTTCGTTCGTAAGTTTTACTTGTACTTCATCAGAATAAGGAAAAACGAAAAATTCAAAGTGACGATGCTTCTTATACTCTTCTAGTTTGTTCATTACAGTAGATAATGACTGTTTTTCACTTTCATAAACGAGTGAATACGCTGGAATAACCTTCAATTTTATCTTTACAATGATACCTAACATTCCAAGTGACAACTGAAACGCTCTCCAATATTCTACGTTCTCAGCTTCCGAACAAACTATACTCTCACCATTAGATAAAACGGCCGTAATCTCTATAACTTGTGTTGATAAACTCCCAAAGGTAATACCCGTTCCATGAGTCCCCGTACTAATCGCTCCTGCAATAGATTGTGAATCAATATCCCCTAAATTTTCTTGCGCATAACCTTTTTCCTCAAGTAACTTCCCTAAATCATATAACTTTGTTCCTGCCCACACTTCAGCGACCATCTTCTCTTCATCAATATTCACAATGCCCTTCAATTCATCTAAAGAAACTAAAACTTCTTCGGTTTGCGCAAGGGGTGTAAACGAGTGTCCTGAACCAACAACACGAATTTTCCGCCCCTTTTTTCGTGCAAGCCCCACTACTTCTACTACATCTTGTATACTTTCTGGATACATCGTATAATGCGGCGTTCCTTCTACATTCCCTGTCCAATTCCTCCACTTTTGTCCCTTTATAGAAAGCATTGGCCATCCCCCCGATATGTTGAATACTCCCCAACAATCTCTCCTTTTTTAACACGATACAAAAAAGGAAAGCGCTCACATAATTCACCAGCCTTACTATGACGAAACAAAATGGACTCTCCTATATCCACTCGTTCCTCGCCGTTATAAAAAATTGGCGTTTGTACCTCGCCAGCACCTTCTAAAGCTAATAGTTTTGCACCCTTCGGTCTCCAAACTTCAGGCTCTTTATCTTTTCCAACTGCTCCTGAAGCAATATATCCACCACCTAGGCAAGTGTAAATAAACGGGACTGGTTTACGCACAACTGGTAAGGCAAATCCGACCGCTGGATGAAATTTCACCTCTTTATAATAATCAAACAGCTTCGGAGAATAAAAAGCAGAACCTATTGTAATCTCTGAAACTGAATTATCTTTCTCAGTTGTTTTTATGCTTCCTGTTCCGCCTCCATTTACAAACCTTAGCTCAATACCAAGTTTTTGTATTGCTTTTACAATATATTCTCTTCTTTCTTTCACTTCTAGCACTGATTTCTGCTTTAAATACGAAATCACTTTACTTTTCAGCCATTGATTCGGTATATGGTCTCCCACCCCAGCAATTTGAGCTTCATAACCCATCACACCATCTAACATTAAATATGATGACCTTCTCACCTTTTCTACTACTTTCAACGCATCCTGCACATTTTTTACTGGGGATCTTTGTACACCAAAATGAAATTGAAAGAAACGACTACTCATATCAATATCCAAACAAACACGAAAACATCCTTTAGATTTCTCAGTAATTTTTTCTAAATACACAATATGCTCTTCACAATCCACCATACAAGTTATAATGAAACCTTTCTTTGTTAGCAAACTAATTTCACACAAAGCTCTTTCATCATAAGCAGGATATCCGAGCAATAAATCATTAAATCCTTGTTCTATTAAAAATAAAACCTCTCTAGGTGAAAAGCACATAATACCTTGAAATCGATCATTTGCAGCTAAAATCTTTTGCATAATCGGAACAGAACGTAACGATTTACTCGCTATACGAATCTTCTTATTTCCACTTAACTCTATAATCGATTGAATATTTCTATCTAAAGCCACTTCATCCAAAAATGCACACGGTAATGGAACTTCTTTAAAAATTCCTCGATCCACATTTTTCTCTCCTCTTTTCAATATGTCTTATACATATTGGAAAGAAAGTATGATTTTCCTGTTTGCAAATAAAAAAAGTTTCTTCTTTACGAAGAAACTTTTTGAAACTACTTCATAGAAATAGTCGCCTCTACTGGATAATGATCAGAGTAATCATTATACGTATATTTTTGGAACCACGATGTAACAGTCCATTGTGGAGATTTCGGCTGTAACACCTTATTCTCTATATACGATGGGTTCGCATGGTCTTTGCTTGCAATAATATAATCTAAATATTCGGCAGGACTATCAGGGAAATTATATTTTGCAATACTGTTTGTCGTTGCATCCCAAGTCGCTGTATGTCCAGTATAAGATGGTACAGAAGCGTTCAATGTTTTAAACATAGATGCATACTCTGAATCATTATTGTTCTCTGCATTTATCTTATTTACGTTCATATCACCACCAATTAACACATACTCATTATTTGGTATATTTTTATTTTTAATAAAATCTTGAATTTCTTTTAATTGGTTCGTACGTACAGATGCTGGTGAAGTTTTTCCGCACATACTATCTTCAGCCTGCAAATGCGTCCCAATCACGTGAACGAAACGATCATTTTTCTTAATTTTCGTGTATACAAATCCTTTATTCGATAAATTATCTGGCCCGCATCCTTTTGCAAATACATATTGAATCTTTTCAGCGATTGGCCATTTGCTCACAATCGCAACGCCACCATCTTCAGGAGTTGAAGATGAATAGTTCCCTAACGTTTTATCCCATTCGCTTCCACTACTACGACCTAATACTGCTGTTTGATTTGGATATTCTTTCTTCAAATTGCCTAATAAACGATCTGAGGCACTATTATCAAACACTTCATTTAATATAACAACATCTTGATTCTTTATATAATCTGCCGCCCCGATTAAATCAGCACGCTCAGTTTGTCCCCAGTTTGGATATAAGTTTGTTGATAGCATATATACATTATGCGTCATCACTTTTAATGTATCATTTTGATTTGTAGATGCTTCTGCTTGAGCTGAAGTTCCGCTATATAAAGCTCCTAAACCAACCCCTAAGCTAAGTACACCTTTTAGCAATTTACCTTTCACGTTTCATACCTCCATGTATTGTATAGTCATAAAAAGGCCAAATACTCTATTCTGAGATTTGACCTTTTTCAAATACTTAACGATTTCCGTACGTATCAAACCAAAGCTGAATGTATCCAGCAGTAACACGTTGTGCATCCATTAAACGCTTACCTGTCATTGGTGTAACTTCAGCGCGCCATTTATCTGCATATTCTTGTGATACAGCTGCTCTTACGAACCAATCTTTCGTATTATCATTTACAATGCCAGCGTAATCTTGTTTCGCAACTACTGCCGCTCCATGAATCCAATCTTCTGGATTCGTACCTTTCCAGTTCCAATACCCATTTCCATCCGTTACTTTATAATTATCTTTTATCGTATCTACAAAGTTTTCATATTTAGAATGGAATCCTTGTGGATACGAAAGGTTCGTAAAGTTTGCCGCATGCATCGGTTGGTTTACATCCCCTAAATAATGAAGAGATAATCCTAAATAGAAGAATGCTTGTTTCATATCTTTATTTTTGTAAGACTCACCAGCTAATTTAAAATATTTAGCTCCAGTTTCCTTTGCCTGCTTTGCATACGGAATATAAGTTTTCCCATTGTCAGGGTCATAGAAATGTGAAGCAAATGTGCTATTATCATAATAAGGATTTTCATAGTCAGCAGCATAAATACCGTTCTCTAACTCAGTACGCCATTCATTTAATAGTGCAACTCGATCTTGTTTTACAAGTGTTGTATTACGAGACATAATATCAATTGCACGGTTTACAATCCATAAATGAGAATTCACGCCTTCTTTATGTTTATCTTCAGCAGACCAGCGCGGAATAACTCCAAATCTCTGTCCCCCATCATTTTCATGAGCAAATGCAACACTTTGTAATGGAGCAACTAATGTAATAGCTGCCGCTAAAGCAAGTACTTTCTTTTTCATATAAAATCCTCCATTTTATAATTGAATTATTGTAAACATTTTGTTAGGATCCTATGATGTCGTCCGGTTAACCTATGACTAGAATATCCCACCTTTCACGAAATTTCTATCACTAAATTAAAATATGCAAATGTTCATATCATTATAACTTTATACACAGTGAATATAATGAATGAATACACTTTCATTTTAATAAACTATTATTAAGGCTTGTCTAAACTAATGTAAAAAAAGAGTAAAGCATACACATGCTTTACTCTTTTTTTCTATTCGATAATATACTTGGCAATTGTACATTAACTGCCAACTTATGTATAAATCCAAACACTAATCCGATCCCTATAAATATGTATAATATCGTAAATATCTTTCCGAAGTCAGTTTTGGGACTAAATTGTCCATCACCGACAGTAGTCAGCGTCATAACGCTAAAATATAAAGCATCCAGAGGACGTAACCCCTCCACTGTACTATAAAAGATTGTACCAGATATTAATGTCAAAATTGTTAATACGAATAACACTTGAAATTCTTTATCTTTCCATGCTCGCAAACAAGCTTTTAGCATCCGTTTCAATGTCAACATAAATGAAAGCATTAGACTTCCCCTTCCAAACAAAATACCTTTAGTTACAGGAAAGTCTATCACCTTTCTGTACAGAAAAAAAGTAGCCCTCTTCTATTTCTAGAAAAGGGCTACTCTTTTCGATTCTATCTTATTTAGGTGAAACAAGAATTTTCACTTGTGTTTTATCTTTTACAAGTGCTCCAAATCCTTCTTCAACAACTTGATCCACTGTAATTTTTTTCGTAATTAATTTCTCTGCTTGAATTTGACCAGAGCTAATCAATTTAATAACAGCTGGGAAGATGTGACGGTATCCTAAAATACCAATAACTTCTTTTTCTTTTAATACTAAGTTATTTGGAGTAATTGTTGCGTCTTTTTCCCATACACTAACAATTACAGTTTGTCCTTCGAAGCTTGTACTTTCAATCGCTTGGCGTAGTACAACTTCAACACCTGTTACTTCAAAGCTAACATTTACACCTAAACCATTTGTTAAGTTACGAATTTCAGCTAACACATCTTGAGTTGCTGGATTTAATACATAATCCGCACCTGCTAATTTCGCTAACTCTTGACGTTCTTTAGAAAGTTCAACTGCAATAACAGGAGTTGCTCCTGCTGCTTTAGCTGCTTGGATAACAAGAAGTCCAATTGGACCGCAACCAAATACCGCTACAGCTTCCCCTTCTTTTAATTTACTTTGACGTACTGCATGAACTGCTACTGCTGCTGGTTCTACAAGCGCACCTTGTTCATACGTCATTTCATCTGGAATGTGATGAACCATATCTTCTGGTACTACTGTATATTCAGAGAAACCGCCGCCTTCTCCGCCAAGACCGTGGAAAACAAGTTGTTCACAAACATTGTAATGTCCATGTTTACAAGCTTCACATTTACCACAAGAATAAATTGGCTCTACAACAACGCGGTCTCCCACTTTATGAGATGTAACTCCTTCACCAATCTCTATTACCTCACCACTAAACTCATGACCTAAAATAACAGGTGCTTTCACATGTGTTAATGGATGTTCTTCTGTTGGAATAAAAATAGGCCCTGCTAAATATTCATGCAAGTCTGTCCCACAAATACCACACCATTTAACTTTGATTTTCACTGTTCCTGGTTTTACTGTTGGTTCTGGTACTTCTTCTACTCGTACATCACGTTGATTATGCCAAAGTAGTGCTTTCATTTTATACATCCCTCTCTATGTATATACTTAACCTGGTGAAGTTTACAATTCTATTATAATACTTCTATCCATATATTTCAAAAAAACAATCACGTTCCCACTAATTTTTTACAAATAACGTTCAATATTTTGTCACTTTGTACTTTTTTCCACATCTGTTAATTCAATTTCATTGCAGGTGAAATTAGCATTGTGCCATAATAGCATAGGAGAGGTGAATATCGCTTGAAATATTTTATTTACTTTATCGTTATCGTGGCATTTTTAGATACATTTTCACAATTACCTATTATGAGTACTTTCGCTCAAAGCCTTGGAGGAACTCCTCTTATTATCGGGCTAGTTGTCGGTATGTACTCATTCGCTAATATGATCGGTAATATTATTGCTGGAGCCGCTGTCGATAAATTTGGTGCAAAAAAAATCCTTTATATAAGCATGGGAATTACGAGTTTCATAGTCTTGTTATACACCGTTGTTCAAAGTGGTGAACAACTATTAGTTGTGCGCTTTATGCATGGATTTAGTGATGGCTTTTTAATTCCTGCTGCCTTTACATTTTTATCAAAACAAACAAATGCAAAAAGACAAGGAAAAGCAATGGCTCTATCTGGTGCTGCTGTTGGAACAGCCGCAATCGTAGGACCTGCTTTCAGCGGTATTATGAAAGCAACAGCTGGCGTAGAGTGGGTCTTCATTACTATTTCTATTTTAATGGCTCTTGGTACGATCGTATCTCTATTCTTCTTACCAAATAACGTATCAAGAAAAGATACATCAAGAACGCAAATGATGAACAAAGAAGATATGGTTGAACTTTTAAAATCAGAACCGTTATTACAAGCATATATTGGTGCTTTCACATTAATGTTTTCACAAGGGATTGTCACTTATATGTTACCAGTAAAAGTTGAGGCATTAGCGCTTAAAGCATCTACAACAGGCATGATGTTAAGTGTATTCGGTATTACTGCTATCCTCTTCTTCTTGCTTCCAACAAATCGTATTTACGATCGATTTAATCGTTCGAAACTAATGCTAATCGGAATTGCAGTTATGGCATTCGCATTATCTTTACTCGGATTATTTGCTACAAAAGGTATGCTCTTTATCGTAATGATGATTTATGGAATTGGATTCGCAATCCTCTTTCCGTCTATTAACGCTTTACTCGTTGAAAATACTACAGACGATAATCGCGGAAAGGCATTCGGATTATTTTATGCCTTCTTCTCATTAGGAGTTGTTGCTGGCTCCTTTACAGTCGGCGCAATCGGAGCATCACCTAGCATCAGCTTCATTATCGGGACAGCATTTTTATTAACATTTGCTGGGATGATTTATGTAAGAAGCAAAGTAAAAAAGACAATGATGGGATAATCCATCGTTGTCTTTTTTAAAATGCATATTGATATAATCCGTAATATAATGGAAGCGTTGGAATAATGCCAATTAATTTAAATATAAAAGGTAATGGCTCATCTCGCTCTTCATATAAACGAAAAACAAAAACTGCAGTTAAAGTCCAAATGACGCTAAACAAGAAGATACATTTCCAAACAATTGAGGTTAATATTTGTATATCAAATACAAAACCAAAGAGCCCTATCCACGTAATAATAGATACTACAAAGTCAAACTTTTGAATTGGTGTTTGAAACATACCCCTTACTAACGAAATAATAGCTAACATTGCTACAATAACTAAATATATTTTCCAAAGCATAATGATAATCTCCTATTCAATTCAACTTTTAACTTTCAGCAAACCATATTTAATAAACAATATAGCATTATATTTTTCATAGAAATAATACAATGGATAACAAAATAAAAAGAAAATAAGTACAGTTGGTACATTGTCTACAATAGAAAAATATTTTACTAGTAATTCCTTAATACTCTCTCCAATAATAATAAACAATGGAATTATACAAATCATCGCTAATATTAAACATGGCGTTACCCTTATTTCTTTCAACTTCACCTTACAATGTGGACACCTTAATGAAAAAGGATGCGGGAGATCAATAATATGCTGTACAGTAATATCCCCTTCACACTGTGGACATCCAATTACTTCTTTCATTTATCGCTTACTCCTTTCTATCTATAAAAAGAGCCCTATCGAATAGAACTCTTTTTGCCCAATATATTACTTTTGTGTATAACCAAATAACAATGTAAATAAATTGAGCCGTAAAGGCAATAATACATCTCTTCTTTTAAACAGAAAGTTTATAAATACTGACGATACTTCGACAATTTCCTCGGAAATATTTCCTTTCCTCACATAATTTGATACACTACACATGAATAAACACTTGTATTACATAAACTAAAATAATAACTTACTGTACAAATTAAAAAGCACACTCTTCATATGAAGAATGTGCTTTTATGTTATTAACGTTTAATCCAAACAGCGCCTGCCGATTTATCTTCTGCCTGTCCAACAACTTGGAATTTAAGTCCAAGGTTTGGAACTTTTCTTCCTGCATCTGCAATTTGCTTGTTACTATATACTTTTGAATCATCAAAAGTTGTAACACCTTGTAATCCAGAATAGTTAAACTGACCACGTGTTAATGAATTTACACTCCATGCTGGTGTTTTATCAAATGAAAATGCAGCATCTGCAATTTGCATGCCCGTATTACCGTATGCTGGTTTTCCGTTTAAATTACCAACTAGCGCTTCTGGATGAGAATCTACAACACCAAGGAATCCTTCACCTGGATGCACCCCAACCCAGTTATCTTTGAAACTATCATCTGCATACCAAACGACAAGACCTGTATTATACACTGGACCTTTTCCTGCTTTTAAACCATTATCTGATCCCGCATAGTTTCTCCACTCTAAGTAGTAATAATGAGCTTTCTTCTCTGTCCCATCAGAAACAACAAAACCATTTAAATTCATTTTAGACTGTCCTTCTGCATCATCAGAAAATACAACTTGTCCATCAACAGTTACATTTACATTGTCCATCGCAAAACCTTTATATGTTACAGCTGGATCTGTAATATAGTCTAATTGTAGTTTCACTTTTTTGCCTTTAAATTGACTTAAATCATATGATTTATCAATCCATTTCCCATCTGTTGTATCTTTATCTCCTTGGACTACTTTTTCTCCAAGTCTATCAATTAATGTTTTCGTTCCATCTTCTGTTACTGCATGTACTTCGACGAAATCGCACTCTGCTTCTAACTCATAATTTGCTTTATAATCGAATTTTGCATTTGTTCCTTTTGTTAAATCAAAGAATGGTGTCTCTAACGTTGTATGCATATCATCGCCTCTTGTACTATAATATGCATGCTTTCCAAACTCCGGTTTAATCGTTTCAACACTTTTACCTGGTAAGTTAACACGTACAACGCCTGGACGATTTGATTTCGTAACACTTTGATCAATATAGGTAGGAACTCCCACACCACTCTTAATTTTATCGTAATCTACTTCTAATATTTTTGCCCAGTTGCCACCCATATTCTTTTGTAAGAAGTCTTTATTTTGTGGTGAAAAACTTGTCGGCTCCGTTCCTGCGATTTTTCCTGTCCAACTACCTCCACTCATTAATGACCAAGCTTCGACAGGTGAACCATTTCCAGTATATTTCGTGTCATATTCATCTGGTAATCCAAGATCATGTCCAAATTCATGCGCAAACACACCTACAGCTCCATCTTCTGGTTCAATTGTGTAATCATGTGCTGCTACTTTTCCACCAAAGTAATCTACTTTTGATTTTGTACCTTCAATCGCTACTGGATCTACTGCTAATTTTGAACGATGTGACCAGATTGCATCATCACCTAATTTACCACCACCTGCTTCTTGACCAACACCAGCATGGATTACCATTAAATGATCAATTACACCGTCAGGTTCATTTTGATTCCCATCCCCGTTTGTATCATATCTATCAAACTGATCAAACTGAGATAAATCTAGTCCTTTCTCAGCAGCTGCATGCAAAGCTTCTTTCACTAAATCACGTGCACCTTTCGGACCTTTATTATCGTGACCACTGCTACCATCAGCTCCATAATCAGATGCTTTTCCTGGAACTGTTAGCCACTCCGTTACATATCCGTCTGTCGTATAACTACCACCAGACTGCTCTTCATAGTATTGTTTAAACGTTTTTACTTTTGAACCATCAAATAATGTATAAGGCTCCTTACCGAACAACATCTTTTGATAATGTTCTCTACTAAAGTCTTTCGAATACATATAACCTGGTGTTTGATCAATATTATTATGTTTATAATCACTAAATTCAACGAGTAGCACTAATACTTTATCCGATCGAACAGATCCTTTATATGGAGCTTGCTTTGCTTTTGAAGTTGGAACTTGCCCATTTAATTGCTTTTTATTTGGTTCTGGCTTTTGCTCAAGATTAATATTTTTTTCAGTCTTTTTTACATTTTCCTTTTCTTCCATCTTTTTCTCTTTTACTTTTTTTGTGAAATCAGACGTTTCTTGTGAGTGAGCATCTGGAAGAATTTCTTTGTTCGCCTGATCTCCTTGTTTCTTTTCAATATATTGCTCGACAGCCTTTTTCGTCTCTTCTTTAGAAGATGCTGGATTAATTGTTCCTCTTTCTTTCAAAGCTTCCGCTAAACGATCTTCTTGAATTAAATTGTAATCAATTGGCGTTGTAGACACATTCTCTTTCTCTTTTGCTGGCATTTCTGCATATGCTAACGGCGCACTCATTACAGATGTGCATCCGATAATTGCTGCAATTGCTAATGATGACAACACTTTAAATGGGGCTTTTCTTCTCATTCCATTTCTCTCCTTTTATAAAACTTAAAATTCAGATAAATCGGTGCGTTTTTGTCGAAATCTCTGTTTACTACCCTCCCTATATAAAAAGACATAATTCTATAAACATTAAACTTTCTGTTATAGAATCATGCCCTCCAGTTTTCTGGTCAGACCCTCTATCTGTTTATCCCTTGGTTCAACTAATAATCAGCGTGCTGATGAACAAAGCCCCCACTGATTAAAGTTTCACTTTATATCGAAATATGAAAAATAAAGAGTTATGTGATATATATTAAATATCTTATATAAAAAATTTAAAAGACAATATGCAAAATTGCATGAAAATTCTTTTAAATAAAAAAGAATCCTAGTCAATTAAACTAGGATTCTTGATTTTCTATTATTTCTCTTGTGTTTTTTCCCAATCAGCTAAGAATTTCTCAATTCCTTGATCTGTTAATGGGTGCTTCACTAATGAAGCAATTACGTTTGCTGGGATTGTTGCAATATGTGCACCGTTTAATGCTGCATCAGTTACGTGAACGCTGTGACGTACAGATGCTGCAATAATTTCTGTTTCGATGCCATGAATTGCAAAGATTTCTGCGATTTGACGAATTAAATCCATACCGTTATGACCGATATCATCTAAACGACCTAAGAATGGTGAAACATATGTTGCACCAGCGCGAGCTGCAAGTAATGCTTGAACTGCTGAGAATACTAATGTAACGTTTGTACGAATTCCTAAATCTGAGAATGCTTTTACTGCTTTTAAACCTTCTGTTGTCATTGGAACTTTTACAACAACGTTTGGAGCAATCTTCGCTAATTCTTTTCCTTCTTCAATCATTTTATCAGCTTCTAAGCTAATTACTTCTGCACTTACAGGTCCTTCTATAAAGCTGCAAATTTCACGAATACGCTCATGGAAATCTACGCCTTCTTTTGCTACAAGTGATGGGTTTGTCGTTACTCCAGCTACTACGCCTAATGCATTTGCCTCTTTAATTTCGTTAATGTTTGCTGTATCAATAAAAAATTTCATTTGTTATTCTTCCTTCCTAATTTTCATTTTATATTTATTTATTTTTCTTAATAAGCTCTAATTCAATCGGAATAGATTTGTCCACTTTTTTACCTTGTGTTATCTCTTTTGCTGTTTGCATCGCCTTCTCTCCGATTAATTCCGGTTTTTGAGCGACTGTTGCAGCCATACGCCCATCGTTAACCGCTTTCACAGCATCTTCTGTTGCATCAAATCCAACAACTACTACATCTGTTTTTCCAGCAGACTTCAATGCTTCAAGTGCACCTAATGCCATCTCGTCGTTATGCGCAAACACGGCTTTAATATCACCATTTGCTTGCAAAATGTTTTCCATAACAGATAATCCTTTCGCTCTATCAAAATCAGCCGCTTGTTTGGCAACTACTTTTAAAGACTTATCAGCTACGTTATGGAATCCTTTCCCACGTTCACGAGCAGCAGACGATCCAGGGATTCCTTCTAACTCAGCAACGTTTGCTCCTTCGCCAACTAATTCACGAATGTAATCACTAGCCATTTGACCACCTTCGATATTATTAGATGCAATGTGAGAAACAACCTTACCTGAATTCGCAACGCGGTCTACTGTAATAACAGGAACATTTGCTGCATTTGCCGCACTTACCGCTGAAGCAACAGCATCTGAATCGGTCGGATTAATAACAACTACATCGACACCCTTTTGAATTAAATCTTCAACATCGTTCGTTTGCTTCGCTGCATCATTTTGCGCATCAACAGCAATCAATTCGATGCCGCTATCTTTCGCTTTCTTTTCTGCACCCTTTTTCAAAGTTACAAAGAAGGGATTATTTAAAGTTGAAACAGAGAATCCAACTTTAATAGTTTTATTTCGACCTTTATCGCTAGAATCCTTTGCCCATTCTGGTGGTTCCATTGAACAACCAGCAGTAATGACCATAATACATGCAACGAGTATAAGTAACCATTTCTTCATGAACTGTCCCTCCATTACGCTTCTTTTCGACGATCAATTAATACAGCTAGTAAGATTACAAGTCCTTTTACAACTTGTTGGAAGAAAGAAGATACACCTAATAAATTTAAACCGTTATTTAGTACACCGATAATTAGTACACCGATGAATGTACCAACAATCCATCCTCTTCCCCCAGAAAGACTTGTTCCACCTAATACAACTGCTGCAATTGCATCTAATTCGTAAGAAGTACCTGCAGTCGGCTGTGCAGAATCTAGTCGTGATGTTAAGACAATACCTGCAAGCGCTGCCAAAATTCCGGAAAGACCGTAAATCATTACTTTAATTCTCGTAACATTAATACCTGATAGTGCTGCTGCTTCTTCATTTCCACCAATTGCAAATGTACGACGGCCAAATGTCGTTTTCTTCAAAATGAAGTACAGTACTGCGAAAGCGATCATCATTGTAACAGCTGGTACCGGAATACCAAGAAAATAACCGCGGCCAAACATTTGGAACATTAAATGATCACCAAGACCAGTGATCGGACGTCCGTCCATATAAACAAGCGTCAACCCACGAAAAATAGTCATTGTTGCTAAAGTTGCAATAAATGGAGCTACTTTTCCTTTCGCAATGATGATACCGTTTACAATTCCCATTACAAGACCTGCTAATAGTCCAACTGCCATTGCAAGGAACGGATCCATGCCACTTGCCATCATTCCAGCAACAAGTGCACTTGATAATGCTAAAATAGAACCTACCGATAAGTCAATACCCCCTGTTAAAATTACGAAGGTCATTCCGAATGCAATAAGCGCATTAATCGATACTTGACGCAGTATATTAAATAAATTTGGAATTTCAATGAACGCTGGATTTAAAACTGTAATTACGACGATAATTAATACTAAACCGATTAAAGAACCGAGTTGTTGTAATACATTCCCCTTCTTAGCCATCCTTACTCTCCCCCTGTAGCTAGTGCCATAATAGACTCTTGTGATGCCTCATCTTTCCCTAAAATGCCGCCGACTTTTCCTTCATGAATAACAAGAACTCGATCACTCATCCCTAAAACTTCCGGAAGCTCAGATGATACCATAATAACGGCATCGCCTTGCTCTGTAAGCTTATTCATGATAGAGTAAATTTCTTTTTTCGCTCCAACATCTACACCTCTTGTTGGCTCATCTAAAATGAGTAATTGCGGATGAATGCCTAGCCATTTTGCGATTACAATCTTTTGCTGATTTCCACCAGAAAGAGATTTCACTGCCTGCTCCCCGCTAGATGCTTTCACATTAAGAAGCTTCATCATATCTTCTGTAAACTGCTGTTCTAGCTCGTTGCTTAGAACACTTCCCTTTGAAAGACTTTCTAAATTCGGTAAAGCTAAATTTTCTCGAATTGAAAAATCTAACACTAATCCTTCAGACTTTCTATCTTCTGTAATGAAAGCAATTCTTTGTCTAATTGCATCTATCGGACTATCAATCTTTACTTCTTGTCCATTTATAAAAATTTGTCCAGAATCTAAAGGTTCATAACCAAATATCGCTTTCATAATATCAGTGCGACCAGCCCCCATCAAACCAGCTACACCAAGGATTTCACCTTTCCTCACTTGAAACGAAACATTTTCAAATTTCCCTTTCTTCGTTCCGTTACGCATTTCAAAAATGACATCACCAATTTGACTATTTCGCTCTGGGTAACGTTCACCAATGCTGCGCCCCACCATCATACTCACTACTTCATCAAATGATGTTTCTGGAATTAATCTCTTTCCGACGTATTCTCCATCACGCAAAATCGTAATGGCATCACATATTGAGAAAATCTCTTCCATACGATGCGAAATGTACACGAATGAAACACCTTCTTTACGTAACTTATTGATTACTGTAAAGAGCGTTTCGATTTCACGATCCGTCAGTGCCGCAGTAGGTTCATCCATAATAATAACGCTCGCGTTTGTCATTAACGCTTTCGCAATTTCGATAATTTGCTGTTGTCCAACCGATAGTTCCTCTGCTAACATAGCACCTCTTACATGCAATCCTAGCTCTGCTAGTTGCTGCTGCGCAATCGCGTTCATTTGTCGAGTGCGTAAAATACCTGTTTTCCCATACATTAACTCTTTACCGAGAAACATATTTTCAGCTACTGTTAAATTCGGCAATATGTTTAGTTCTTGATGTATAAATGCGATGCCGTACTCTTCAGCTTCTTTCGCATTTTTAAAGGTGCGCTCTTGCCCATCAATCGTGATTGTCCCACCATCTTTTTTGTATACACCTGTTAAAATCTTCATGAGCGTTGATTTACCCGCTCCATTTTCCCCCATCAATGCATGGACTTCTCCTGTTTCAATCATAAACTGTGCATTCTTCAAAACAGGATTGCCATTGAACGCCTTTGAAATATTTTTCATTTCAATATGCATTCCCATCACTTCCCTTTATTAAAAAATCACGCCTGCATGTAAAATTACATTTGCATAAGGCGTAGCCTCGCCTGTACGAATAATCGCCTTCGCTTTCTTTGTATGCTCTTTAAATTGTTCATGAGATACATACTCAAATGCTGGCTCTATTAATTTTTGCTCGATCTCTTTATTTACTTCCGCATTATTTATAATGACTTCTTCTGCTAACGTCACTTTTTCGATTGCCATATCATCAGCTACAACTTGTAACACCTCTAAAAAACTCGGTTTTCCAATCTCAACAGCTAAATCAATTCGTTTTACCCCGTCAGGAATCGGTAACCCGCAATCAGCAATTACAACCGTATCTGTATGCCCAAGTGAAGCAAGGACTGCCGCGATTTCACTGTTTAATACACCATGCTTTTTCATCCAACAATCACCTGCACTTCACGTACTCGATCTCTCGTTGGCATACCGCCCTGTGCTCCAAGTTTCGTTACAGAAAGACCACCGGCAATATTCGCGAAACGAATTGCTTTTTGAAGTGTCTCTCCTTCAGAAAGTGCAACTGCTAACGCACCATTAAATGTATCACCAGCTCCAGTTGTATCCACTACATCAACAGCAATGCTAGGAACATGTACAATCTCCGTGCCATTATGGAAACGAACACCGTTAGAACCTTCTGTCATCAATAATTTATTTGGATACTTCGCCAATAAATCTTCAATTGGTGATGTAAAATCATCTAATACAATGCGGCACTCATGTTCATTTGGCGTAATATAAGTTGCTTTTTCTAAAATTTCTTCTGATAAAACTTGTGCTGGCGCTGGATTCAACATAACAGGAATATTATGTTCCTCACAAATAGCCAATACATATTTTACTGTTTCAAGTGGAATTTCTAGTTGAAGAACAACCATATCCGCTTTTACAAGAAGGTCTTTGGAGCGATCTACAACTGACTTATTTACAAGAGCATTTGCCCCTTGTACGACAACAATACTGTTATCTTCTTCTGCTAAAACGATATGAGCAATTCCTGTCGTTCTATCTGTAACCGGTACCACATAATCGATAAAAATGCGTTCGTTCTCTAAATTTTTTCTAACTACTGTTCCATAATCATCATTTCCTACCGCTCCAACCATTGCTACATTTGCTCCTAACCTAGCTGCAGCAACTGCTTGGTTTGCCCCTTTCCCTCCTGGGATTGTATGAAACGCTTCACCAATTACTGTTTCTCCTGCTTTCGGCCGTTTTTTTGAAACAGCCACTAAGTCCATTGAAATGCTTCCTACTACTGCAATATTTGGCATCTGTTTCATCTCCTTACTTCGTTGTATTTCGTTCTATAATTTCAATCGGCAAACGATAGTGTTTCTCTTCTAATGTATTTCCTTCCATTTGCTCTAACAACAACTCTGTTGCAATTTTCCCCATTTCATATATCGGTTGTGCAACTGTTGTAATAGATGGATACATCATTTCTGTTAAAGAAATTCCATCAAATCCGATAATTTGTAAATCATCTGGAATGGCAATCCCCTTTTGAAGTGCAGCCTTTACAATACCAATCGCAATTAAATCATTCCCAGCAACAATACCATCAATATGCGGGTATTCTTCTAATAATTCCATCGCTACACGCTCACTATTTGCTGGATCAAACGTACTCTCCGCAATCATATACGAAAGGTTATTTTGCGTAATAACGTCTACAAAACCTTCAAAACGTTCATTTGCAGTACTCACATCACGTGGACCGCGAATATGTGCAATATGTTTACATCCTTTATCTAGTAACAACTTTGTCGCAGCCTGACTTCCTGCATAGTTATCTGCATATACAGTAGGAATACGCTCATTAAATATACGGTCAATCGCAACAACCGGGACAGATAAATTCATGTAATTAACACTATTTTGTGGATTTGTTGCTACAATAAATCCATCTACATTATTTTGTCTAAGTACATCAATGTATTGTTTCTCTTTTTCTAAACTTTCATCAGAGTTACAAAGGACAACTGTGTAACCTTGTTTATGTGCTACATCTTCTACGGCACGTGCAACTTCTGGAAAGAACGGATTCACGATATTTGGAACAACTAAGCCAATTAAACGAGACTTTTTATTATACAGTGAACGCGCTACTGTACTAGGCTTATAATCTAACATCTCAATTGCACGCTCTACCTTTTTTAATGTATCTTCGTGAACATATCCATTTTTATTTAAAACTCTGGAAACGGTCGCAACAGATACTCCCGCTAATTTCGCAACGTCTTTAATCGTACTCATTCTCTTTTCTCCTCATTTCATGTAACCGTTTACAGAAAATAATATAACGTATTTCTAAAAATACGTCAATCATTTCTCACTAAAAAGCTTTTAAGGTTATACTCAAAAAAGCACCGCCATAAGGCGATGCTTCTTCATTACGAGTATGATACAGTTTTTTCTTTTTCTTCTACAGCAGGCTCTTCAGCATCTTTTTTACGATCTGATAGTTTAATTTTTTGTAAGAAAATCGTAAAGATGGCACCTACTACGATAAATACTAATCCTGTTAAGAATACAGTATGAAGCGAGTCTACTAAAGAGTTTTTCAAAATAGGTACAATGCTGTTAGCAAACGCTTCTGGCATTTGTTTTAATGCCTCTGGGCTAAATAGCATCGAATATAAACCTTGTGGATCTGTGTGAATCATATCTTTAAATTTCGTTACCATTTGTCCCGCTTCTTTCGGGAATGTATCTAATACAGGTACTAATTTATTTGTTAACGTTGTACCTGAAGTGTTATTCATAATTGATCCTAAAATTGTAATACCAAATGTTCCACCAATTTGACGGAAGAACTGACTTGATGACGTTACGACACCAAGGTCTTTTTTCGGGAAGCTTTCTTGTAACGCTAATGTTAATGTCGGCATTACAAGACCCATTCCTAAACCGATAACCATCATATAAGAAGTAGCTGTAAGCTTCGTTGTGTGCATATCCATCGTTGTTAATAACCAGAAACCACCGGCCATAATAAGCATACCTGCGATAATTTGTGGTTTTACACCAACTTTTAATACAAGTTGCCCACCGATAATACTCATTACAATCATTGTAATCATCATTGGAGTCATAATTGTTCCTGATTCAGCAGCACTTACTCCTACAATACCTTGCATGAAGAATGGTACGAACATAATCGCGCCGAACATTCCAATACTCATAAAGAATCCAATCGCATTTAGTATTGTAAATGTGCGATTTTTAAAGAAATGCATTGGTAAAATCGGCTCTTCAGCTTTCGTTTCAACAATAACAAAGCTAACGATACCAATTACAGCTAGTGCGAATAAACCGATAATTTGCCAAGAATCCCATGCATAATCTTTTCCGCCAAACGTTAGCGCAAGTAATAAACTTACAACACCTAGAATCATCGTAAAGATTCCAGCGATATCAATTTTAATTGGTCCTGTTTGTTTATGTGATTTTAATCCCATTGCAATAAAGATTGTTGCTAAAATACCAACCGGTAAGTTAATGTAGAATACCCATCTCCAGTTCACTGCATCTACAATCCAACCACCAACTTGCGGTCCAATTACAGAAGCAAGACCGTATAACGCACCAAAAATACCTTGCCATTTCGCACGTTCTTTTCCCGTGAACATATCTCCAATAATAATCATAGCCATTGGCATCATAATACCGCCACCAAGACCTTGAATACCACGGAAAATAATTAATTCTGTCATACCATTCGCCATACCACATAACGCCGAACCAATCATAAAAATAACTAGCCCTGTTATATATACGTTACGACGACCAAGTAAATCCGCTAATTTACCTGCAATTGGTACAACTGTCGTTGATGTTAACATATAAGCTGTCGTTAACCATGTCATTAAACTTAATCCGCCTAGGTCACCGACGATACGTGGCATTGCTGTACCAACAATTGTTCCATCTAATGCAGCAAATAGCATCGCGATTACTAAACCGATTAACAACAACTTTCTATTTTGATTTTCTTGTTGCTCCATGTAATCTCCTCAATTCCTCTTAGTTATTCTCTTTTTTCTCTTGTGTCCCGCAAATAATGGTTTCTAACTTCTCAAAGAGACGTAATAAATCTTCTCTTTCTTGCAACTCTAAATGTGAAAAGTATTTTGCAATATGCTCGTTGCGAGCTGTCATTGCCTCTTCTACTCTAGCTTTCCCCTTTTTCGTTAACTCGATGATGACAACACGACGGTCATCTTTGTCGTGATAGCGTTCTACAAGTTCTTGATCGATTAGACGATCAATCATCACTGTAATCGCGCTAGGCTTCACATACATCTTTTTTGCTAATGTTGTCGCTCTTGAAGCCCCATAATGATCTAAAATCTTTAAAATATAAAACTGCGGTGGTGTAAGTCCTGTTGCTTGCATTTGTTCTAATAACTCCGTCTGCATTTTCTTTCCAATCGAAAAGGCAAGAGCTTGAATTTTATCGATATGCGTCATATCATTTGGCATGTTATCCACCTCTTATTTAAGCAATAAAATATTTAACGTATTTAAATATTAATCCCACGAACAAAATCCGTCAATACTTTTATTCATAAAAACGTTTACATTTTTGTCACAAAGTTGTATAATTTTCGACGAAGTTAATATTGACAGTCACGGAGAAACGGAGTACACGGCTATGAATCATAAAAAAGGAAACTTTTTTATATTTCATGGCCTTTTTATATTCTCTGTCTTAAAACGCTTCGAATTAATTAGGGGAGGATTTTCATTTTATGTTTTTCACACAATTATTTAAACCTGCGCCCCACGCGGAACGCTTACCAGCTGATCGCGTTGATAGCGAATACCGTAAATTACGTTTACAAGTATTCTTAGGTATCTTCATCGGTTATGCAGGTTACTACTTTGTTCGAAAAAACTTTTCACTAGCAATGCCATACTTAATCGAACAAGGCTTTAGTAAAGGGGAACTTGGGGTTATCCTTTCAGCAGTATCTATCGCTTACGGATTAAGTAAATTCTTGATGGGTATCGTATCCGATCGTTGTAATCCTCGCTACTTTTTAGCAGCTGGGCTATTTTTATCAGGTATCATTAATATTATTTTCGGCTCATTTTCTTTCATTACAACGAGCATTATACTTATGTTTGTACTTCAGTTTTTAAATGGATGGGTACAAGGTATGGGATGGCCTCCTTGTGGTCGTACGATGGTTCACTGGTTCTCTATTAGCGAACGTGGTACAAAAATGTCTATTTGGAACGTCGCTCATAATGTCGGCGGCGCGCTCATGCCTTCTCTTGTAACATTAGGCTTATACTTCTTTGCAAATGACTGGAAAAGTATTTTTTACTTCCCAGGTATTCTTTCAATTTTAGTTGGTATTTATGTATTAATTACGATGAAAGATACGCCTCAATCTTGTGGACTACCTTCTATTGAAGAGCATACTGGAGAATATCCACCAGATGAGAAAATAAAAGATCGCGAACGCGAACTTTCGGCAAAAGAAATTTTATTTAAATACGTACTAAACAATAAGTTTTTATGGTACATCGCTATTGCGAACGTTTTCGTATATTTCGTACGTTACGGCGTTGTAGACTGGGCTCCTACTTATTTAGTAGAAGAAAAAAGCTTTACTCATAGTAGCTCACGTACTGCTTACGCTCTATATGAATGGGCTGGTATTCCAGGTACACTTCTTTGCGGATGGATGAGTGATAAACTATTTAAAGGACGTCGTGCACCTGCTGGTATTTTATTTATGGTTGGTGTATTTATCGCAGTTCTTGTTTACTGGTTAAACCCTCCTGGTAATCCAATGGTTGATAGTATCGCACTTGTCGCAATTGGATTTTTAATTTACGGACCGGTTATGCTAATTGGGCTACACGCTCTAGATTTAGCACCAAAGAAAGCTGCTGGAACTGCAGCAGGCTTAACTGGATTCTTCGGTTACTTAGGCGGAGCTGCTTTCGCTAGTGCCGCTATGGGCTTTATCGTAGATGCATTCGGATGGGATGGCGGATTCATCTTATTACTTGCATCTTGCATACTTGCAATGTTCTTCCTTGCCCTTACTTTAAATACAGGTTCAACAAAACAAAAGCAAGCTTAAGTACAAATATTATACTTATCAAAAAAAGAGAGAGCATTCTTTCCAGAATACCTCTCTTTTTTCTACATATAAATCTTTTTTCTTACAAAAGATTTATTTCCCTCTTATATACGTGTTAACGCTTCCAAAACACTTCAACACCTAATACAACTGCATTCAACTTTTATATAAAAAGATTTTTGAATATTTTTTCAACTTATCCTTGTCAAACATTGTCAATTTATATTAAAATAACAACATACAAAATATTTAGTCTTTTCAGAAAAGATGGAGGGATAGCCATGAAGAATCCACTTCTTCGTATTGAAAACTTGCAAACTTCCTTTCGTATACAAGATCAGTATCATGCAGCAGTTGATAATGTATCCTTAACTGTGCATGAAAATGAAATTGTTGCTATCGTTGGTGAGTCAGGATGCGGAAAAAGTGCACTTGCCCTTTCCATTATGCGACTGCATAATGAAGCAAATACAAAATTACAAGGGCAGCTTTACTATAGAGATAAGGACTTACTAAGCATGTCAACCGCCGAAATAAATAAAGTACGCGGTTCAAATATCGGAATGATTTTCCAAGAACCTCTTACAGCACTCGATCCTCTTATGACAGTTGGAAAACAAATCGAAGAAAACTTAGACTACCATACAAGCCTTTCAAAAGTTGAAAAGAAAGAACGCACCTTAGAACTACTTCATCAAGTTGGTATTCCAAAACCAGAACTTACATATAAACAATACCCACACGAATTATCTGGCGGAATGAGACAAAGAATTGTTATCGCAATTGCAATTGCTTGTAAGCCAGGGCTCATTATTGCAGATGAGCCAACAACTGCACTTGACGTAACCATTCAAGCGCAAATTTTAGATTTATTACGTTCCATTCAAGAACAAACGAAAATGGGCATCATCTTAATTACACACGATTTAAGCGTCGTGGCCGAAACCGCTGATCGTATCGTCGTTATGTATGCAGGACAAGTTGTAGAAACAGGAACAGTCGAAGAGATTTTTAATAACCCTCTTCATCCATATACTCGTTCCTTATTAAATTCAATCCCGTCTGCATCTGCTGAAAAAGAAAAATTACATGTTATTCAAGGCGTTGTACCGACATTAGCTAAGTTACCTCGCACAGGTTGTCGATTCCAAGCACGGATTCCATGGATTAGACCTGATCAACATGAAGAAAATCCCGTTTTACATGAAGTAAAACAAGACCATTGGGTACGTTGCACTTGCTACAAACATTTCAATTTCCAACATAAGAAAGGAGATGACGTAACTCATGGCACTGCTTAAAGTAGAAGATTTAAAAGTACACTTTCCAATTAAAGGTGGTGTTTTCGGCCGTACATTAGATTACGTTCGTGCTGTTGATGGCGTAAGCTTCGAACTACAACCTGGCGAAACATACGGAATCGTTGGGGAATCTGGGAGCGGCAAATCAACAACTGGAAAAGCAATTATGCACTTAACAAAAGCGACAGGTGGTAGCATTCATTTTAATAATAGAGATTTAACAAAATTAAGTCGCTCAGAACTAAGAGAACAACGAAAAGATATTCAGATGATTTTTCAAGATCCTTATTCATCCTTAAACCCGAAGAAACGTGTTATGGATATTATCGCTGAACCACTTCGAAATTTTGAGAAACTCTCACCTGATGAAGAGCGTAGAGCTGTTCAAGATTATCTTGATAAAGTTGGATTAAATCCTGAGTCTATGTATAAATACCCACATGAATTTTCCGGTGGACAAAGACAGCGGATTGGTATTGCACGCGCACTTACACTAAAACCGAAGCTTATTATCGCAGATGAACCTGTATCCGCGCTTGACGTGTCGGTACAAGCTCAAGTTTTAAACTTCTTGCAAGATTTACAATCTGAACTCGGACTAACATACCTATTTATTAGTCATGATTTAGGTGTAGTTCGCCATATGTGTGACCGTATCGGTGTTATGTATCGCGGACGCATTGTGGAAGAAGCAACTAGTGCTGAAATTTATAATAATCCACAGCACATCTATACGAAGCGCCTAATATCAGCTATTCCTGATATTCGTCCAGAAAACCGCGAGCAACAACGTAAATTGCGTCGTGAGGTAAGCGTTGAGTATGAGAAATCATACGAAAGTTATTTCAATGAAAATGGTCGTGCTTACGATTTAAAACCAATCTCGCCAACACACCGGGTGGCATTACCTTAAGGGAGTGATAAAACATGTGGAAATTTATATTACGCCGGGTTTTAGTTATGATACCGCAATTATTCATATTAAGCGTACTCGTCTTTACACTGGCTAAGGCAATGCCAGGTGATGCATTAAGTGGCGCTGAACTAGCAAACCCAAAAGCCGATCCAAAAGTGCTCGAAGAACAACGTGAAAAACTAGGTTTAAACGATCCTATTCCCACTCAATATGTAAGGTGGATTTCAAATGCTGTACAAGGGGATTTCGGTATTTCTTACGCACATAAAATAAAAGTAACAGATATTATCGGGGAACGTCTTGGCAATACCATACTGTTAGCTCTTCTTATTCTTATTCTTACTTACTTAATTGCTATTCCACTTGGAGTTATAAGTGGACGTTGGAATGATACGTGGGCTGATCGACTCATTACGCTCTATAACTTTTTAGGATTCGGTACACCACTATTTATTTTCGGGTTAGTAATGTTATTCTTATTCGGCTTTTTATATCCAATTTTCCCTACGAGTGGTAGCGTTGATCCACAAGTTGCAACAGGATCATTTGATTACTATTTAAGTAAATTCAATCATATGATTTTACCAGCTTTATCTGGGGCATTAATTGGGACTGTAGGAACTGTACAATATTTACGAAGTGAAATTATCGATACGAAACATAAAGATTTTGTACGCACAGTAAAAGCAAAAGGTGTACCAGAATCTAAAGTATATTCCAGACATATTTTAAGAAATTCATTTTTACCAATTGCAGCATTTTTAGGATATGAAATTACAGGTTTAGTTGGAGGCTCTATTATTCTAGAAAATATTTTCGGCTATCCAGGAATTGGACAACTATTTTTCCAATCTATCACTCAACGTGATTTCAGTGTCGTAACTGCTCTTGTATTATTTACTGGATTCGCAACGCTACTCGGGACTCTTCTTTCCGATATTATTCTAAGCATCGTTGATCCACGTATTCGTATTGATTAATGGAGGTGAAGAAACGTTATGTTAGCAAATCCTGAAAAACAAACTGAAGTCATTCATTACGAAAAGAGCCCCTCTGGTTTCTCCATTATGTGGCGAGAATTTCGTAAAGATAAACTAGCAATGTTTTCTCTATTCTTTTTAGCTTTAATATTAATAGCCGTTTATGCAACTTCATTTATTATGAAGCAAGAAGATATCGTCCGAGTCGATTTGTTCGCTATTTATGACCCTCCTTCTGCTGAACATTGGTTAGGAACTGATTATGGAGGCCGTGATATTTTCGGACAATTAATTATTGGTACACGTAACTCCTTTACAGTTGGTTTAGCCATCACTCTTTTAGCAACCCTTATCGGTCTTACGACGGGACTAATTGCTGGCTATTTTGGCGGAGTTGTCGATAACATCATTATGCGTTTTATCGACTTCATGATGATTTTACCATTCTTAATGATTGTTATCGTGTTTATCTCACTCGTTCCAACTTTCAATATTACGACATTTATTCTCATAATGACCGCTTTCTTATGGGTCGGAAAAGCAAGGCTTATACGCTCTAAAGTATTGACTGAGAAAGAACTTGATTACGTATCTGCATCAAAAACATTAGGAACACCAAATTGGAAAATAATCTTCCAGCAAATATTACCTAATTTAAGTTCTATTATTATCGTAAATATCACATTAAATCTTGCTGGTAACATCGGAATTGAATCTAGTTTAACTTACTTAGGCTTCGGTCTACCAGAGAGCACACCAAGTCTTGGTACACTTGTAAGTTACGCAACTAACCCAGATGTATTACAAGAAAAGTGGTGGATTTGGTTACCCGCATCAATCATGATTTTAGTGTTGATGCTGTGTATAAATTTTATTGGTCAAGCGTTAAAGCGTGCGGCTGATGCGAGACAAAGAAAAGGATAAGGGGTGGAGAAGTTATGAACAAACCAAAACTGTACAAAGTATTAAGTACACTTGCTGCTTCAACATTATTACTATCTGCATGTGGGGGTGCTGATAGCGGTAGTAAAAAGGCAAACACAAAAAAAGTAGAAACAAATAAATTTAGTGCTGCTGTAAAAAATGACGGTAAAGAAATTAAAGACGGATCATTAACTTATGGACTCGTTTCAAATTCACCTTTCGCTGGTGTTTTAAGTAGGGTATTGTATGAAGTTGCTCCAGATTCAGAGATTATGGATTTCTTTGATGAACAATTATTAGCTACAGATAAAAACTGGGAAATTACAAATGACGGTGCTGCAACTTATACAATTTCTGAAGATAAAAAAACAATTACAATTAAAATTAAAGATAATGTAAAATGGCACGATGGTAATCCTGTAACAGCTGAGGATTTAGAATATTCTTACTTAATAATCGGTAATAGCAAATATACAGGTATCCGTTACGATACACAAATGCAAATGATTGAAGGTATGGAAGAATATCACAATGGAAAAGCTGACAAAATTTCTGGTATTAAAGTAGTCGATCCAAAAACAATTTCCATTACTTATAAAGAAGTAAACCCTTCACTAAAAACTGGTATTTGGACATATCCTACACCTAAAAAATATTTAGGTGATGTACCAATTGAAAAACTAGCTGAATCAGATAAAATCCGTCAAAATCCAATTGGATTCGGTCCATTTAAAGTGAAGAAAATCGTTCCTGGTGAATCAGTTGAGTATGAGCGTTTTGATGATTACTGGGGCGGCAAACCTAAGCTAAAAAATGTAACATTAAAAGTTGTAAATCCATCTATTGTTAGTGCATCTCTGAAAAAAGGTGATATTGATATTGCAGCAATTACTGCTGATCAATATCCGAACGTAAGTAAATTAAAAAACACACAACTAATTGGTAAAACTGACCTTGCTTACACTTATATCGGATTTAAGTTCGGACATATGGACAAAGCAAAGAATGAAGCTGTAATGGATAACGATAAGTTCAAAGACGTTCGTTTACGTCAAGCGATGGCACATGCAATTGATAGAGAAAAATTAGGAGAGAAAGTATATCACGGACTTCGCGTTCCAGCTAACTCTCCAATTCCACCATCTATGCCAAAGTACCATAATAATGATGTTGGTGCGTATAATTTCGATGTAAATAAAGCGAAAAAACTATTAGATGAAGCTGGGTATAAAGATAAAAATGGTGATGGATTCCGTGAAGATCCAAAAGGTAATGAATTGAAGATTAACTTCTTAACTAGTAGTGGTAGTGAAACAAGTGAACCGCTGGCTAAATTCTACATTCAATCTTGGAAAGATATCGGCTTAAAAGTAGAACTTGTTGATGGACGCTTACACGAATTTAATGCTATGCGTGATATGATTAAAAAAGATGATCCGAAGGTTGATATTTTTGCCGGTGCTTGGAACACTGGCTCTGACCCTGACCTTTCTGGCCTATGGGGCAAAAATGCCGGATTCAACTATCAACGCTGGGTAAATGATGAAAATACGAAGTTATTAGAAGCAGGATTATCAGAAAAAGCTACTGATGAAAAATATCGTAAAGAAGTATACGATAAATGGCAAAAATTAATTCATGACGAAGCACCGATGATTCCAATTCATTACACATTTGATTTAACAGGTGTTAATAAGCGCGTAAAAAATTATGATGTCAACACTGAAGTGAATCAAATAACTTCACATTGGAAAGACGTTACTGTAACAAGTGAGAAGCCAGAAGTAGAAAAATAAACATAAAAATAGCTCTTAGCATTTACATACATGCTAAGAGCTATTTTTTATTTTCATTGCTTTTCCTACTAATGATAACAACCAATTCCTTCCCTACTCTAATATTAAAAGATTTGATGAAATACCTTTATTAAAACAGCTAACGTAACAGATCCAGCAAATCCCCCTAAACAAATTAAGCTTACCCCTTGACTATATGACAAATTTTGAAATGATTTCATTGCTTCCATCCTCCCTATCTCCCCTTTGATACTTTTATTTTACCAATGGGAAAAATTTCATAACATCGATTTCTCTAACAACTAACTTACAAATTTGTAAGTTAACATCTTTTCAACTTATATATCTAGTATTTCCACAAATGAGAGTTATTTATACATAAAAAAGACCTCAGCTATACTAAGGTCTTTAGTTACATTTTATTTTATAATCATCACCGGACATTTCACTCGTTTTGCTATTTTATGACTTACACTACCAAGTACCATTTCTTGCAGTGTATTTAATCCTCTACTTCCCGCTATAACAAGATCTATATCTCCTGTATTTACATATTGAACAATTGTATCTCCAGGATCACCATGTAATATCGTAATTGTATAAGATATGTTCTCTTTCTTTAATAAAACTTCAATCTCTTTTAATTTATCTTTTCGACTAGCCGATATTGTTTCTAAATCTGTTTGACCTTGTATAATATCTGATTTTGCCGTTCTATTATCTACTACGTACACAACTTCAACATTTGTTTCTTCGCTACATTTCGCAATATATGTTGCATGTTCCGCTGCTCGAAGTGCATGTTCAGAACCGTCACATGCTAATATAATTTGTTTGTACATATGCTGAATCCCCTTTTCGTTATCCTACTCGTATTATATAATAAAGCCCCCTAAAAAGGAGGCTTTTAACTAGCAATTCTTTTATTATAAGTAGCTAAATTTGCAACAAGTTTTGAGCTACGTTCATTTAATCCTGTTATACTTACTTTCACACCACTTTGCTCATACTTTATGATAACTTTATCAATTGATGCCACCGCTGAATCATCCCATACGTGCGCATGAGTAAAATTCATTTCAATTTCTTTTACATCTTCATTAAATGAAAAATTATTTATGAAATCGGCTGTGGATGCAAAGAAAAGTTGACCGTGAATTTCGTATATTTTCTTATTTTCAATATATAAATGTTTCACGTGAATCTTTGCCATATTGAATGCAAATAACACCGCACTAATTACTGTTCCGATAATTACACCTACTGCTAAGTTATGTGTAATTAGGACAATCACAACTGTTACGATCATAACAAATGCGTTTCCTTTTGGTACTTTATGAATCGTTGTTACAGAGTTCCAATCAAACGTTCCGATTGAAACCATAATCATAACCGCAACTAAAGCTGCCATCGGAATATGAACGACATAATCTCCTAAAACGAATAGTAATACGATTAAAAATCCGCCCGCTACAAATGTTGATAGGCGACCTCGTCCACCTGATTTAATATTAATAACAGATTGACCGATCATTGCACATCCTGCCATTCCTCCGAAGAAACCAGCGACGATGTTTGCGATCCCTTGTCCGCGTGCCTCTTTATGCTTATTACTTTCTGTATGCGTCATATCATCTAAAACTGAAGCTGTTAATAAAGACTCTAGTAAACCAATAATTGCAAGCATAACTGCATAAGGTAAAATAATCCCTAATGTTTCTAATGTAAGTGGCACATCAGGAATACTAAAGAACGGTAATTCTTTCGGTAGGCTTCCCATATCCCCTACTGTTTTCAACTGTAATCCGCTCATAAGTGCAATACTCGTCACAATAATAATTGAAATAAGCGTAGAAGGTACAACCGTTGTAATACGTGGAAATAAATATATAATTGCAAGTCCTAATACAACGAGTGCATACATTTGCCAAGTTGCATTTTTAAAATGCGGTAATTGCGCTGTAAAAACTAAAATTCCAAGTGAATTTAAAAAACCACTCATAACAGATTTCGGAACAAACTTCATAAATGAGCTCAGTTTGAACACGCCAAAAATAATTTGGACAATACCTGTTAATATTGTTGTAGCAAATAAATATTGCAAACCATGATCTTTAACGAGCGTTACCATTAATAATGCCATTGCACCTGTTGCAGCTGAAATCATCCCAGTTCTTCCGCCAACAAATGAAATGGTAACTGCAATACAAAAGGCTGCATATAGTCCAACTGTCGGATCCACGCCTGCAATAACAGAGAAAGCTATCGCTTCAGGGATTAACGCTAAAGCAACGACAATTCCTGATAACACGTCCCCTCTCACATTAGAAAACCAATCATTTTTTATCGTTTGAAACAAAATACCACTCCTCTACTCCTTTATAATTTGATTTTCTCCATAAGAAAATCTAGCCGACTGTACGAAAGCTATTATATAACGAGTAGAAGATTTTTTACTATGTAAAAGTTTCCTAAAGAAAAAGACGCTACCTTAGTAGCGTCTTTTCTCATTTCATTAATGTCCACCGTGTCCTTGACCACTTTCCTGAACAATTTCTAACCTCTCATCTAGTATTCCTTGTGTTTCAAATGAAATATCACTCGTACTTCCTAATAAGAAGCCATGATTATATGGTCCAAGTGTTGGATCATCTTTAAACTTCGGCTGAATAGTAGCAAGGAAGTCATACACTGGTTGTGAAGCTTTCCCTTCTTCTAACAAGACAACAGGTGCGTGTTTACCCATATGTGAAAAAGGTGCCCCAGCAACTGCTAAATCTGGTGTTTTGCTTGAAACAAATGATAAACCGTGACCAGGTTTTGTGAATCCCCAGCCAAATTTTGTTTTTTCATCTTTAAATTTAGCGAACGCAATCGAGTTTTCTGTAGGAGTCTCTCCACTAATACGCGTTACTTTCCCGTATTTGCTTAACTCCTTTTCTACTTCTTTTGAAACAATTTTTTCTGGCCCTAATATATATATATTAGCTTTATCTTTTCTCATTTTTAATGCCTCTATTGTCGTTTCTGGCACTTTATTCTTTTCTGTATAGAGTAGTGGTTCCGGCATATGAGAAATCCAGTTTACAGCGGGTGTTGTATATAAACGTCCTTCTTCTGCAGATGAACCGATAATAACACTATTTGGGTAGCTTCCTGTTATATCCGCATACTCCTTATCAACATCTTTCGCAAATATAGCTGGGTCCGTTTCTTTTATTTGTTTTACTTTATAACCTTTTAATTGTTCAAGCGCGCTAGTACCTACATCCCCCATCACCATAATTTGTGTTCCATCTTTCGTTCCGATTGGATTTAATCGTTTTATTTCTTTTAACGTCATTTCTGGTATTTTTTCTTTTTCTATAAATAAAATCGGTCCGTTATTCGGATGATGAATAAGGTCTGCACTCGCAATACCTAATTGCCACTCGCTCACTGGTACTAAAATAACAGCACCTGGCTGGTTCTCTTTATGGGTTGCTGGCCATATCGTTTGCGAAGTTAACACTGCCATTTGCAGGGGATCATTTGTATTTAACCTCGTCACATTTTTTAAACTTGTCGTTAATAAATCATTCGATGCCCCTTCGTTCATTTCTTTTGGCGCCGTTACCTCCTGATTCATTTTCATTTCCTTTTGCTCTGTTTTTTTCTCTTTTGTAGATTCATGGTTTTTATGGTCTGTATTCGTTTGTCCGCATGCAGCAAGACCAACTGCTGTAATTATTGTTATCCCAAAAATTCGGGTCATTTTTTTCACTATACCGCCTCCGTATTAATCATTTTTGAGCCAATATGATTACCTAAAATGTAATTTCAACTCCACAATAACAAGCAATTCTGAAGAAATTATGCAGACACATCATAATCTGCACCATTTCTTCATGATTTTGCATTACACTTTAAGTAACGATTATAAATATGGAGGGCTCTCTATGATTGATATACTGCTCGTAGACGATGAACCGAGAATGCTTGAATTATTAACTCTTTATCTTACTCCAATTGGATATAACTGCGTATGTGCGAATTCAGGAGAAGAAGCTATTTTACATATAGAAAATCAAAACTTTAAATTTGTTTTACTCGATATTATGATGCCAAAGATGGACGGATGGGAAACGTGCAAAAAAATCCGATCTTTTAGTAACATTCCTATCATTATGGTTACAGCTCGTGATCAAACAGTAGATGTCGTTCAAGGATTAAAACTCGGAGCCGATGATTACGTAACGAAACCTTTCCATGAAGAAGAACTTTTCGCAAGAATTGAAGCCGTTTTAAGACGTACAAATGAACATAAACAAATCCAATATCACGGTATTGTATGGGATGAAACAAAACACTTCGTTTCTGTCCATAATGAAGAGCTCCTTCTCACACCAATTGAATTTTCTTTACTCGGATTATTTTTACGCCATGTGAACTACGTATTAAACCGTGATCAGCTCATCGAACGAATTTGGGGGTTAAACACAAATACAGAAGATCGCACAGTCGATTCACATATTCGCAATTTACGTGATAAATTGCGAAAAGCACATTTCCCTATTGATCATCATTTAAAAACTGTTTACGGAGTCGGATATCGATGGGTTGATACTCTAGATTAAGGAGCAAAGCAATGAAGCGAATTTCTATTCAGCTCGGATTTTATTTTTTGATTGTTACACTTTTAATCGAAAGTGTTCTATTTGTCTCGCTTTATTATAGCCTTGTCAACAATAGAGTAAATGAAGAAATGACAGCTTTATTAAAGCGCGGAAATAGTCACAGAGATGTCCTTGAAAAGTATTTTGATAAGCAAACAATCTCCCATGTTGCACTAATGGAATCCGAAGCCGAAACTACTGTTGTTATTACAAATGCAAATAAGGAGGTACTAGCTAAATCCAATGAAATAAATACTACTATAAAAAAGCATATTGAAAAGATGCAAACACGGACAGATCATGACGGAGCAATTATAGAGAATCATTGGAAAACATCTAATTATATATGTACAGTTAGCCCCATTGTAGTAGATGGAAAACATAAAGGCTATGTGTACATGTTTCTTGGAACAGAATCAATTGAAAAGTTGGTTAATGGATTAACGAAACAATTCATTATTGCTGGTGCTATCACGTTTCTACTCACAGTCATCACAATTTTCCTATTATCACGTTTATTAACAAAACCATTGTTACACATGAAACATGCCACTGAAAAAATGAGTAAAGGCGATTTGTCCGTTTCGTTAACGACTACTCGAAATGATGAAATTGGCGAACTAGCATCATCTATTCAAACGCTCGCAAATGATTTACATTATATGAAAACAGAGCGAAGTGAATTTCTAGCAAGTGTTGCTCACGAATTACGAACACCGTTAACATACGTAAGAGGTTATGCTGACATTGCTTTAAAAGAAAGCACCTCTCCTGAACAACGTTTGCGATATTTATCAATTATAAAAGATGAGTCTGATTACATTACAAACTTAGTTCAAGATTTATTTTCACTTGCACAAATGGAACAACATAACTTTTCTATTCAAGTAAAGGAAGTGCATTTACACACCTTCCTTACTCGCATAGCTGAAAAAGTAAACGCCATGTATAAAGAAAGATACATTAAAGTTTCTTTCTCTTGTTCTCCTACATTGCTAGTAAACTTAGATGAACAGCGATTTGAACAAGTTATAGTAAACATTTTAAATAACGCTTATAGACATTCAAAAGAACATTCTCATATAAACATTTCTATTACAGAAGAACATAAACGTATCTCCATTACAATTGAAGATGAAGGCGAAGGTATTCCTCCTGAAGACCTCCCTCACATTTTCGACCGCTTTTATCGTGTTGATAAAGCTAGATCACGAGCTACAGGTGGAACTGGTTTAGGACTATCTATCGTGAAGGAAATTGTAGAGCTACACGGCGGGAATATTACAGTAACGAGTGAAGTCAATCACGGGTCTTGCTTTATAATTTCATTACCATCTATAAAGAAACACGACTATCATTAGTAGTCGTGTTTCTTTATCATCTTACTTTATAATATAAATTTACAAATTGCCCAAAACGTTTCGTATCCGTTAAAGTTAAATTAATTTCTGGATTCTTTTCTTTAAATAATGGGACACCTGAGCCTAATATATGCGGTGTAATCGTAACAATATATTCATCAATTAGATTATTTTTAAAGAATTCTCTCAGTAGCTCTCCTCCACCAACCATCCATATTTTAGACCCTTCTTGTGCTTTTAACCTTTTTGTAAACTCCACTACATCTTCATTTACAAATTCCACGTTTCCGTCTGAACCTTTTTCTGAACGAGAAAAAACATAACATGCTTTATCTAAGTACGGGAATGTTTCCGTATGCTCTACTACATAATCGTACGTTTTCTTTCCCATAATTATTGTATCAATTGTTTCGTACATTTCTGTATAACCGTTATCTCCCTCTCCTTCCGTTTCCATTAACCACTCTAAATCATCATTTTCTTTCGCAATATATCCATCTAAACTCGCCGCTATAAATAAAACTATTTCACGTGACATATCTTTTCCTCCTTGTATCTCATCTTGATAACATATGATGTAAACAATATACTAACAATAAAACATGACAATTTATGTCACGTTAAAAAGAAAAGGTGATACATTTGTCAAAAGCTAAACGCTTATTAGATATTCTTATATTTGCTTCTGCGAAAAAAACATTTACAGCTCAAGAAATAGCTGATGAATTTAATATTTCCGTTCGTACGGTTCATAGATACATTTTAGATTTAAGTGATATGGGATTACCCATTTATGCTGAACAAGGTCGTAATGGAGGATATAAAGTATTAACAACTAGGGTCATTCCACCTATCTTATTTACGGAAGAAGAAGCAGTCTCCATCTTTTTTGCCTTTCAATCTTTAAGCTACTACAGAGACTTGCCTTTTAATACAGAAATCAATTCTGTCACTCATAAACTATATAGCTCTATACAACATGAGGCGAAAGTGAAAGTTGATAAAATACGTTCTTATATCGCCTTTTGGAATCCGAAGAGAACAATTGAGACCCCACTTTTAAACGAAGTGTTAACAGCGGCTATTGAAAATAAAAATTTACACTTTCAATACGAATCTAAATCAGGGATAAAAACAAAACATGTTCATCCGATTGGTGTATATGCTCACGACGGGTTATGGTACTTACCGTCCTATGACTTCGGTAGAAAAAAAGTATTACTGTATCGCGTTGATCGTATTCTCTCAATATTATCGATGGAAGAAAATACAGATACATTCATGAATTTAGAAGAGTGGTTTGCCTCTAACTCTAACGTAGTACACAATCCTACTCAGTTACATGTTTTACTGACAACAGAAGGCGTACGCCAATGTAAAAGCGTTCCTTATCTTGAGGAATTCGTTATAGTAAACGCGGATGGGACAGGATATATACATTCAACAATTGATAAAGGTGAGATTAACTTTATTACTCCTTTATTTTATAGACTTGGAAAAGATGCAAAAGTTTTAGAACCGAAAGAATTGATAGATGGTTTACGTATACGTGCGAAAGAAATTTTAAGTATGTATGAAGACGAAAAAAGCTGCTAAATATAAGCAGCTTTTTGTGTATTTGTTCCTATTGTTTTGACTGTTGACGAATATCAAACCACCAACGATGTTTCGCATTCATATTTTCAGTGTCGCCAGTCCCTCTGTAATTGAAAGCATCCAAAAAGATTGAATCTAGTTTATCCTCATCTACAAAATAACCTAGATTAACCTTTACAGTTTGTCCTGGTGTGATACTGCCAATATTGTAAAAGCTTTTTCCATCTCCGTGAGGTTCTAAATAATCCACTTCACCCGTCATAATATTTCTTTCTGCAATTCCATCTTTCCCAGCATAATTCCATACATTTCCTTTACCTTTAAGCACTTGTATGGATGGATGCATATAAATTTCTTCTGTCTCCTGTTTACCTATATTTTTCACTGTTGTTGTCAGGTAGACAAATTTAGGATGAATTAATTTTGACTCTACTAGTTTATCAATTGAATCTTTACCATTTCCAACTTTATATTCATCCCGTCTATATGGTATCAATTGTCCCCCTTGATCCAAAGCTTGATTCTCGCTTAGTCTTCCTAATCCCATTTCATTAAAGTTTTCTTGCTTAAAATCTTTGATCGAATCAAAAACTTCAACTTTTTCTATCACATATTCAATTTGGCTCTGATCCATAGATATCGTTACTGGAACCTTTTGTCCTATATGAAATAGTCGTTTGCTATCTTTTTTCAAAGGAATCACCTTAGTTGTTTTACCTTCTTGGCTAAAATACTTTTTATCATAATCACTTATATGTGATGACTTTTCTTTTGACGTGGGCTCAAGTGAAATGCTCCCTAACACATCTATCATTTGTTCTTCGTTTATATCGTTTCCAATATAACTTTGTAACATAATTCCCTCTTCCTTAAAATAGAGAAAAATCACTCTATTAAACATTAAATCTTTATTACCAGTTTCTCTATGGACAATTACTGCCTTCTTACCATTTATCTCTTGTTCTTCATAACTTTTCGAGTACAGAGTTGGAAAATCTGAATTCCCCCCTACTCTCCAAAGAGCAAATGAAAATCCACCTAGTGCGTAGTTATCTTTAAATGAATATTTCATAGCACTGTCATCAATTGCTTCCATATTTTCTGGTAATTTATCGATTTTCAGCTTATACCACTTATCAGCCTTTTTCGTGTCCTTATTTGTTACCGACACATTTACTTCATAATTTTGTTTTTGGACAATCATATTATAGACTTTCACTGCACCAAAAACGGTTGTCGGCATACCAATCAATAAGCAAGCAGCAGCGATTAACATACGATGTCTTTTACTCTTTTTCTGTGGTCGCTCGCCCTTCAGCTTCATTTCCTCCATAAACAGTTTCTTTTTGCGCGTATATGTATGTGAAAATTCATGTTGTTCTTCGGATTTATCAAAATCATCTAAAGCAATTTTTTCAGCAAGTTCATATATTTCTTTGGAGTTCTTTGAATTCGTCATGTTGTATACCTCCTATCATATTTTGGACTCGTTTTCGAGCGCGTTCAAACTGCTTGCGGACATTAGCCTCCGTAATCCCCATTACACTTGAAATTTCTTGATACGTTAAGTTATAGAAGACTTTGTACTTAAACACCTGTCTGTTAGATTCATTTAACTCTTTTAGCAATGTATCAATTTGAACCTCAGACATTTTACGTTTTCCCCACTCTTCAATATTTTCATCTACTGCTTCTATTGATTCTCTTTCATATTCTTCTAAAAATGTTTCATGTCGTTTATTTTTCCGGTAACTATCAATCGCCTTGTTTTTCGCGACCCTCAAAATATAGCGTTTAAGCTCTTGAGTAGCCAAGCTATGGAGCTTTTCCAAGTTCTTATAAAGAGTAATAAACGTCTCTTGAACCGCATCTTCAGCCTGTTGAATATTATTTAAAATAGAATAAGCTACATAATAAATTTTTTGTTCATACAACTCATATAGCTCTTCCATCTTTTCATAATCGTTGTTTGTAACTTTCATATAATTCCTCCTCTCACTCTATATAACGAATGAGCACTGTAACTTTGTGACACTACAAAATCTTTTTATAGATAAAATTTAATAATAGAATAAGCAAAAGCCCAATTTCTCTATTGTAACTAAGAAATTGGGCTTTTTAATATTAGAATTTTCCTGACTGTATCTCTAAGAAAAATTCTTTTACACCTTTTCAATATGCAGTATTTGCTCTATCGCTTCTTTTAACAAATTCTTTGTCTCTTCAAAGTTATGATTCTTCTTTTCCTCCGGTTGCACCGTATAAAACTCAGCAAACGAACGCTCTTTATATCTTGGTACGACATGCATATGGTAATGTGTTAACTCGTTAAATACTCCACCATTTTGACAAACTGTAATTCCATCTGGTTTATATAATGCCTTAATCGCTTTTGCAATCAGCTTAGAAGCATCCATAATTGATCTTGCTACAACGTCATCTAATTCGTCTACTTCTACAACATGCTGCTTTGGCACAATTAAAGTATGTCTTGGGTAGAAAGGCGCATGATCTAAAAAGCAAGTTACATAATCATCTTCATATACTTTATATATTTTTTCCTCTTCGTTTGCTAATTTACAACCTAAACAGTCCACTACACTTTCCACTCTTTCTAAAAACATAAAAACGTGAGAATACGGCTCTCACGTTTTTATGTTTTACTTTATCAATTCAATCGTTTCCGTAACCTTTATACTATCTTTTACAGATTGAACAATCGTGCAATTTTTCACTGCAAGCTGCAATGCTTTGTCCAACTGCTCTTCTGTAATGTTTTCCGCTTTAATTTTATAGTGCAAATGAACACTTTCAACTGGTTTGGATAAAGCTTCACTTCTACCAATTTCAGTTTCGATCGTAAACGTATCGTATGTAATACGTTTCTTTTCTAAAATTGTTCGAAAGACAATTGCACTACATCCTGCGATAGAAGAAACGAGTAATTGTAACGGTGAATACCCGTTTTCTTTTCCAATCGCTAATTGAGCGTACGATAAATCTGCCTTTATATCATCGTGTTTGATTGTTAGTTTCATTTGTTTTGTCCATCTCCACTTTCATCGGTTTCTGCTGTTTCTTACTCATATAATAATAATATATATAGCAGAAAATGATAAATGGAATACCGCAGTATAACGCCATTCTTTGTTCAGGAATAAACGCTAAACTAATAACAACGATGCTATTTGTAATTAAAGCTAAAATTGGAACAATCGGATATAGTGGTGTTCTATACTTTAAGTCCTCTAACTTTCCTCCGCCTTTTATATACTGACTTCTAAAGCGAAGTTGCGATAGAGCAATAATGATCCAACTTGAAACAGCCGATAAACCAGCTATCGATAATAAGTACATGTATACTGTATCTTCTGCAAGGAAACTTGTGAATAGGGATAATCCAGCTACCGCAATCGTTACGACTAGCGCTGTAATTGGAATACCACGTTTATTTACTTTCTTGAAAGAAGTTGGTGCCATTCCTTCATTTGCAAGTGACCATAATATACGTGTCGCTGCATATAATCCAGAGTTCGCTACAGATAATAACGCAGTAATAATAACGAAGTTCATAATATCAGCTGCATATGGAATACCGATTTTATCAAATACAACTACGAATGGACTTTCAATTACGCCTGCTTCCTTCCAAGAAATTAATCCTACTAAAATTGTCATTGTTAAAATGAAGAATAACATAATACGCCATACTGTATTACGGATCGCACGTGGAATTGTTTTTTCTGGATTTTCACTTTCTCCCGCTGCAATTCCGATTAACTCTGTTCCTTGGAACGAGAAGTTAACTGTAATCATTGTAAGTAATACGGCAGCTAGTCCATTTGGGAAAAGTCCACCATCGCTTACAAAGTTAGAGAAAAGAGGTGCTGCTTCTTTTCCGTCATACGATATAAATCCTAATAATGCACTACCACCAAGAACAACAAATGCAAGGATTGTAATTACTTTAATACTAGAAAACCAAAATTCTAATTCGGCATAACTTTTTGCCGAAATTGCGTTTGAAGCATATAAAATAACGCCGAATACAAGGCACCATACCCAAACATCAACATTTGGAAACCATCTTTTCATCATTAAACCGATTGACGTTAATTCTAGTCCTACTGTTACTGCCCAGCCAAGCCAGTATAACCAGCCAATCATAAAGCCCGTTCCTGGTCCAATAAACTTCGTTGCATACTTTTGGAAAGATCCCGAAACCGGCATTGCTACCGTTAACTCTCCAAGACAAAGCATTGTTAAATACATAATAAATCCGCCTACTAAATATGAAAGGATGGCTCCCCCTGGTCCAGCCTGATTAATAGTGTAACCTGAACCTAAGAAAAAACCAGTTCCGATTACACCACCTAGTGCGATCATAAATAAATGTCTACTCTTCATCGTACGATGTAATTTCTCATTCGTTGGTTGCTGCATCTAAATCCTCCCCCTACCATACCCCTATGTCTTGTTAAAATTTTCTGATAATAAAAATATACACGAAAGCGATTACATTTTCTATATAAAATTAAAACTTTTCTGATAAAATAATATAAAAAATCTAATTATTGCAAGATTTAGATTCTATTTAGAGGAAAATAAGGATAAACAAGGAAAAAACTCTTACATATATTGTAAGAGTCAACGAAGTTCTAACCTTCTCGATAAAATTGATAAACTATAATTTACGATAAAATACATACAAGCAACTACTATAAACGTCGGAATCATATAATTTACATTTTGCCCGCTAATAATTTGAGCATTATGAATAAGCTCTGGTAGTGATATAACGACTGCTAGCGCTGTATCTTTCAGCAATGAAATAAACTGACTGACAAGTGGCGGGACCATTCTTCTTAATGCTTGTGGCAAAATAATATGCCACAGCGCTTGAACATACGTTAATCCGGAAGACCTCGCTGCTTCGATTTGCCCTTTTTCGATAGATAATAGACCACTTCGAACAATTTCAGATATCATTGCAGCTTCAAATATTGTTAAAGCAACAATTGTAGCTGTTATAATTTCTAATTTCAAGCCTGCTTCTGGAAGTGCAAAATACGTGAAAAATATAATTAACAGTAGTGGTAAGTTTCGAATCACTTCAACGATAATTCCTAATATTTGTGAGACGACAGGTATTTTCGTGTAGCGCAATATTCCTATTACACTACCGATAATAAAGCTAAGTACAATTGCTACGAGCGCTACCTCTAACGTTATAAGTAATCCTTTTAATAAAAATAGAATATGATCCCCTGTAATTGCTCCCTTAAAATCCATTTACACCGCCTCCTTTGCCAAGCGTTTTTCTAAATAACGCACTAGCATACTGAGCGGAATTGTTAATATTAAATAAAACATCCCGACAAATATATAAACATCAAACGTAACAAACGTCTTCGTTGAAATTAAATCTCCTTGATACATTAAATCAGTACCAGCGATAATTCCGAGTATGGAAGAGTTTTTTACTAAATTGAGAAATTGATTTCCTAGAGGAGGAATTACGATTTTCATCGCTTGAGGTAAGACAACATAATACATCGCCTGTACATACGTTAACCCTGAAGACCTTGCTGCTTCCATCTGACCTTTCGCGACTGATAGAATACCAGCGCGAATGACTTCCGCAATAAAAGCTGCCGTATATACCGTAAGCGTAACTGTTCCTGCTACAAAACCATTTAAAGTAATTCCTATTACAGGTAAAGCGAAATAAAATATAAATGCAATTAATACGAGTGGAATATTTCTTACAAACTCTACAAAAGCTGATCCTACCCAATTTAAAATACGAATCGGTGCAATACGCATTACCGCCAAAATTACTCCTAAAATAAAGCTTCCTATTAATGCAATTACACTAGACATAACTGTATACTTAAAGCCTTCTAAATACATATCAATGTTATTCGTTAGTATAGAAAAATCAGGCACATATTCTCCCCTCTTTCTTTACAAGAAGAGGATGAGCATCCCTCATCCTCTCACTCTTATTATTTATTCCAATTAAGTGTCACTTTATTTTTCTTGTTTTTGACCAATCCATTTCTCATACAATTTATCGTATTCTCCATTCGCTTTCATATCTTTTAGCAAGCTATTAATCTCTTTCGTTAAATCATCTGCACCTTTTTGCACTGCAATTCCGTACGGTTCATCTGTGAAAATTTTCCCTACAACTTCATAATTTGAATCTTGTTTTGCCATGCCGTAAAGAATTGCATTATCTGTCGTTAAAACATCACCTTTTCCTGCTTTTAACGCCGTAAACGCCTCACTGTAATTTTCAAATTCTAATACAGTCGCTTCTGGTGACTTTTGACGAATGTTATTTGTAGATGTTGAGCCTTTTACAGCTAATACTTTCACACCTTGTTTTATATCATCAATACTCTTAATATTGCTTCCTTTTTTCACAAGTAACGATTGCCCTGCTTTAAAATATACATCTGAAAAATCCACTTCTTTTTTGCGTTCTTCCGTAATTGTCATTGTTGCAATAATTGCATCAATATCACCATTTTTCAGCATTGGAATACGTGTTTTAGACGTTACTTCTTTCAGCTCTAGCTTCTTTTCATCTCCAAGAATCTTTTTCGCCAGTGCCTTCGCGACATCAACATCGAAACCCTCTACCTGCCCTGTTGAAGGATTTTTTAATCCAAATAAATTCGTATCATTCTTCACCCCAACTACTAATTTCCCTCGTTTCTTAATTTGCTCAACAGCCCCGCCTTGCTTCGTATTTGTTTCCTTTGCCTCATCTTTCTTACTTCCGCATCCAGCAACAACAAGCACGAATAAACATGAAAATACGATTAAAGTAAATAACTTTTTCATTTTAAGCATGAAATTCCTCCTCTAATGATTTAGCACCCGACTTAAAAATAAACGGGCTCTTTCTTGTTCAGGGTTTGCAAAAAAGTTCGCCGGTGTTGTATCTTCAATAATTTGGCCATCATCCATAAATAAGATCCTATCTGCTACCTCTCTAGCAAATCCCATTTCATGCGTGACAACGACCATTGTCATCCCTTCTTTAGCCAGTGCTTTCATAACATCAAGTACCTCTCCAATCATCTCTGGATCAAGAGCAGACGTAGGCTCATCGAATAGCATAATTTCCGGCTGCATCGCAAGTCCTCTAGCAATTGCTACCCTTTGCTGTTGTCCTCCGGATAGTTGATGCGGATATACATTAGCCTTCTCCGGGATTCCTACTTTCTCTAAATAAAACATTGCTGTTTTTTCTGCTTCTTCTTTGGAAACTTTATTTACTTTAATAGGTGCTAGTGTAATATTTTGAAGAACCGTTTTATGCGGGTATAAATAAAAATGCTGAAAAACCATCCCGATATTTCGGCGTAATTCATTCATATCTGTTTTTGCATTGTGTACCTCCGTATTTTGTACGATTAATTCTCCGTCGGTAATTGTCTCTAGCTGATTTATACACCGAAGCAACGTGCTTTTTCCTGATCCTGAAGGACCAACTACTACTACCACTTCGCCTTTTTTCACTTGCACATTAATATTTTTCAAAACTTGAAAGTTGCCATAATATTTATTTACGTTACGAAACTCTATCAACATACTCACCCCTTCCCCTAACAAAGCATGTACATTCTTTTTATATTCAAAAACAGTCCCAAAAATAACTTTTAGCTTCAATTTGTCCATAAAAAAAAAGCAAAGAGTTTCCCCTTTGCTTCTTCATTTCTATTCTGTTAAGATACTTCTTCTTTCTTATCTTTCCCGTATTCATGCTCCCAGAAATCAGCATTTTTAATTCCTAATTCCTGCGGATCAAATACTGGATCTTTACCTTCTTTTTTCTGCTTTTCATAGTCTTTTAATGCGATCAATGCTGGTTTTTGTAGTAGTAAAATCGCGATAATGTTAACCCATGCCATAATCCCTACACCAATGTCACCTAAAGCCCATGCTGTTGCAGCTGTTTTTACACAACCATAGAATACGACTCCTAAGAATACAAATTTTAGTACGATGGACATCCAAGGACGGTCTTTATCACGATTTAAGTATGCAATATTCGTTTCTGCAATGTAGTAATACGCCATAATTGTTGTAAACGCGAAGAATAGTAAAGAGATTGCAACGAAACCATTTCCAAATCCAGGGAAAACAGATTCTACCGCTGCCTGTGTATAACCAGGACCCGGCTGTGCACCATTTAATTTATTGACGATAAAGTTTTTTCCGCTTGCATCAAATACGTTATACATGCCTGTAATAATCATCATAAATGCTGTTGCTGAACAGACGAATAATGTATCAATGTAAACGGAAAATGCTTGTACTAACCCTTGTTTAGCTGGATGTGATACTTCAGCAGCTGCCGCCGCATGGGCCCCAGTTCCTTGCCCTGCTTCATTGGAATAAATACCACGTTTTACTCCCCAAGAGATTGCTAAACCAATAATTCCACCAAAAGCTGCTTCTAATGCAAATGCACTTTTTAAAATTAACATGAAAGCATCTGGTAATTTTTCAATATTCATAGCAACAATGACGCAAGCTACTAAAATATAACCAAGCGCCATAAATGGCACTACAACTTGCGCTACGTTAACAATTCGCTTAACTCCACCAAAAATAATAAGCGCTAATGCCGCTACTAATACCGCTCCAGATACAGAAGTATTAATACCGAAAGCTGTTTCCAAACTTACAGCAATACTATTTGCCTGAACACCCGGTAACAGCATCCCCGTTGCAAGAATTGTTGCTGCAACGAATACTAATGCATACCATTTAACCCCTAACCCTTTTTCAATGTAATAAGCTGGACCACCACGGAATTGGCCTTGATGCTTCGTCTTATATATTTGTGCAAGTGTCGATTCTACATAAGCAGAACCTGCTCCTAGAAAAGCTACCACCCACATCCAAAAGACAGCTCCTGGACCACCAAATGCAACAGCCGTTGCAACACCCGCAATATTTCCTGTTCCAACGCGCCCTGATAAAGAAAGTGCTAACGCCTGGAACGAAGAAACACCAGCATCCGATTTTTCTCCTTGAAATGTAAGCTTCACCATTTCTCCTACATGCCTTACTTGTAAAAACCTCGTTCGAATGGAAAAATATAAACCTGCTCCTAAACATAAATAAACAAGTGCTGGACTCCAAACAATATTATTGATCCAACTTACGATAGCTTCCAACATTCCCCCTCCTCTTTTTTATAAAGAATATTCAGAATATATATATAAAATTATAAGTGTATACCGAATCTAGGACAATATTATTTTAATAAAGTAAACATATTTTTGTATAAAAAAACAAAGTACATATTTGTTTTATATACTTTGTTTTGAACTAAATGTATTATATATTCACAATTGCTTCTTTTTTGATAATTCTTCCGTATAGCTCTTCCGATAATTTCAAGAAATTATCAGGCATATCTTTCCCTTTAAACTTCTTTTGAAGCGTTCCATATAAACCTATATCACGTAAGCGTAAAAATAGTGGTAACGATTCATACCAACTATCCGCCAGCCTGTGCTCATATTCGTATCCTTTTCTTAACACTTGTAACTGTTTACGAGCGAATGTCGTCTTCTCCTCCACTGTCCACGGTGTAAAAAGGACCGAGTAATAAAGAACCATTGCCAAATCATGAATGAAGTAATTATAGGCCGCATCATCAAAATCAAAGATTGTAAGCTCTTTCCCATCATAATGGAAATTACCTGGATGAATATCGCCATGCATAAGGCCGAATGTTTCTCTTCCAATTGGAAGAGTCTTTATTTCCCCCATTAATACAGCAGCAACCTCTTTCACTTTCTCATCTTCTAATTCATTAACAATTCCACTTTCGTCTTCTTCCCACGTATCACGGTAGTCTGTTTTAGGATAATCCATTGTAAGGCGATGCAGTTGTCCAATCGCTTTTCCCCACGCTTCAAAATAAGCATTTCCCCAATAAGGCGATTCTTCTCCTTTTACTTGCTCACCTTTTGCATATGTAAATAAGGAAGCGAAAAAGAAAGTCCCATCCTCTGCTGCGATTTCTTCTACAAGATTTTGAGACGTTGAATAAAGAGGTCCTGCTACCTTTGCCCCATTCTCCGCAACATATCGTAAAAAATCTAGTTCAGCCTCTACCTCTTGTTTAGAGCGATGAGAAGAATGTGTTAAACGTAATACGTAATCTTCATCATTATCACCCTTCGCCTTAAAAATATAATTCTCAAAATCTCCAAGTGGCTTTTCTTCCACTGTTACATGAAACAAATTCGCTGCTGTTTTTAAAATCTCTTTTGTAAAAACACGTTCTACAGCTATTTCCATATGTATCCCTCCTATATATCTTCTTAATTCGACACAAATGTGAGAAGTACTGCTATGAATAATCTAAAAACAAAAAAGGTTGATTCACTAAATCAACCTTTACATTATTAAAAGTTTTATTTATCAATTCTTCATCAATTGATTCTCGTATATAACATTTATTTTTATTTCTCTTCACCTTTTGTCTGCATTGAATTGAAAGTCCAATTTAATTTTAATGAATCTCCTTGAAATACATTTTGCTCTGCATTATTATCTACAAATGTGAACATTACATAGAAAGTATCATCATCACCAGGAGCAAGTCCATTTCCTTCTCGGTCTACAACACCTTTTTGTACAAGATCAGGAATACTTCCATTTTGCGTAGATACCTTTAATTCAGATAATGTAGTAGACCAAATTGGAACCTCATTTTTATCCAAATTCCACAAGAAATCAACACGGATATGATCACCAAAATCAGCATTTCCATTATCTCCTTTAGCATCGATTACACTGTAATCTGTCAGGAGTTTCACATCTCCTATTGCTAAAGTTCCTTTGTTTACTAATTGAAAACCACGCTCCATTTCATCACCTGGTTTAATATTATCGACATTAATAACAACTTCAGGATTCACACTCAAATCTAAAGTACCCGCTGCAAAAGTGTTTTGTGACACTTCCTTATCACTAAAATACGCATATGTTCCCCCGCTAATTAAAGATAAGCCAAGTGCTGCAGTTACAACACCCATACCAAGTTTTTTCTTAATACTCATTTCACAAGTCCCCCTATTTTTAAAGTTCAAACTACAAACCTTATTTCCATCCCACAAAATAATTTAAGCAACTACCTTGTCCCACAGCGAAAGTGAACCAAATTTAAACTAGTTACTTCATATATCAAAACGACTATTACTTTTAAAATAACCGGTAATGTTACCGTAAATCATTACCGGTTATTTGTTAGCCAATCTCATTTCATTTACTATTCATTGTCTGATTGCATTATTTACTCTAGAAGTTTGCCCACTTATTTTTTTGGTTCTAAGCCAATAGAGCGTAAGATTTTATCTAATGTCACTGGACCTACATTTTCTTTCGGTTTCTGATTTTCTTTAGCATCTGGACTCTTTTTCAAGAAGTTTTTCTCAATAAAACGAATATCTGTTTCATCTACAACACCATCTTGATTTATATCTCCATCTTTTACAGATACTTTTCCTTTTCCATACGATAAAGCTGCTATTCTAGCATCTTGAATGTCTACCATTTTATCTCCATTTACATCACCTGCAAGGTTATCATCCATGTCAACTCTAAAGTTTTGTCCCACTAATTCACCGTCTTGCACCTTCCCTATTTTTGTTGTTAATTTACTATTTAAATGACCTGGCATTTCTACGAAAATATCATATTCTTTATCGCTTACTGGGACACTATGAATTTCAAATTGCCCGTTATCACCAATCGTTCCTGTATATTTCTTTCCATCCTTGCCAACTGCGTACACTTTTGCTCCTAGTTTTGTATAGTCTTTCTTACCTAAATACCCCTCTTCATTCAAGAAAGCTTCCGGGCCAATATACCCTGTAATCGTTGAATGTTTCGAAACAATAGCAAAAGATTTATCTTTAAACGCAGGAATCTCAATGCCTTCTGATGCAACAGCTTTTGTATAAGAGAACTTCTCTACTCCAAATGCAGTTAAATCATTAAAGTATTCATCGTTCGTCATCTCGAATGTAACATCTAAAAATGGTGTATCTCCATCTAATCCTTTAAATTCTTTTCCTTCTAATGATGCCCCAACTTTCACCTTGTTTTCCCAAGCTCCTTCTTCACTTATCTTCGGATCTTCTAATTTAAGGTTCAGTCCATGTTGTTTTACATATTCCGTAAGTGCTGGATTTGGTTTCACATCTGTAAATTTAAAGAGCTGCTTGTAATAAGGAATTTCAAATGTACCTGACATAAGCTGTTTTACATTATTAAGATTCAAAGTTAATGTAATTTTCTCTCCTAATTTGATTTTATCTTTGTCATAACTTGGAACAGCGTATTCTGTCCCTTCCTTTACAAAGACGTAATCTTTATATCCAGTTGCCATATTCCCTGCAGTTGCAAGATCATATCCAAATAATTTTAAATTTAACGGCTCGTTTATTTCCTCTGGAAGTACTCCAAATTTAAAATCACCATTTGCTTGAATTGTATTCAGCCAACCTGATGGAAAGGCTGAGTTTTGATAATATACAATTTGGTTCGCTTTTTGATCATACTGCAAGCCTTTTGCCTTCAATGCATCTACTGTAGAATCATAAATATTACCATGCACCCATAATGCACGTTGGCCGTCTTCTTCTTTAAACATAGAATCATTGACTTCATGTATACCAGGTTGTACATCCTTAAATTTCATTTCCGGTATAACATTATCAATGATAATGCTATCGCCTTTTGTATACGATTTTCCTTCTTTATCATATCCAACGAAGTTCAATTCGTAATCTCCATCAGGCAACATAACAGGTTTATCCCCAATTGGATGAGCTGGATCTCCTGTGAATGGAAGTACATACCCTCCCATACCAGAAAACATCATATATTCAATATTCGGTGTTAGACTACTTGCATTAAGTGTACCAACGACTCCTAATGCCTTTCCTGTCTTTCGGTCCTTCACAACTGCATCAATAGTTTCAAGAGGACTATTTAGTTTAAATGTCAAAGGCGAACTTGGTCTCTCCATAAACGGATGGAATTTAGATGCATCTGTTGCCATTGCATCTCTCAGTAAATCTACAGACGCAATCCCTTTTTCTGTGAATTTAACTGCAAATGGTACTTGATATACTTCTTTTTCATTGTTTTTATTTGAAATATGAATATAGCCCTCATATCTACCAAATTCAGCGTTTTCTGGAATGATAATTTCAGGGCTAATTTCCTCTGATGTACTAGGAGCTACTTTAATAGAATCTGGTACATTTAGCTTCACACCATTCTTCGCTGCATCTCGCACACCTACACTTGTAGATGAAAACTCTACTTCTAATTTAAACTCTTTTCCATCAGTTTTACTGCTGTTCTTAATTAAGACTTTTCGACTATCTTTAATAGGCCCATTTTCAATTTGATTTTTATACCCAAACGCAATAGAACCTGTTTTTTCTTCAATTTCTACTTCTTCATCATCTACAACGTTTGATGTTTTATCGATAACCTCGATAGATGTATCTGCATGAACTGCACGATATGCATCAATTCGTCCAGAGCCCACCTCAAATACAGAACGCTCTTCTTTTAGGTCAACTGCGGTATTCATAAGTGCTTCTTTTACTTCAAATGGACTATAGTTTGGATGTTCTTGTAAAATAAGTGCCGCTACCCCTGCAGTATGAGGAGTTGCCATAGATGTACCTGACATACGTCCATACGCTACCGGATAATTTTCTCCATCTTTTGGATCATTAATATATTCAGGAACAGTTGAGAAAATAGACACACCTGGTGCTACAATATCTGGCTTAATATCATCTGTTTTAGTTGCAGGACCACGGGAGCTGAAATCAGCCAAGTGATCTCCCTCTGTTTTTATATTACTAAGTTCTCCAAATGCTAACGACACATCTCCTTGTACAGCTTTTGCTTGCAATTTCTCACCATCTACTTTTGTTAAGCGGAACGATGGAATAGATGAAGTACTTTCCCCAAGATAACTTGTAATTTCCCCATCTACATTGTTGTATACAATTACCGCCTTTGCGCCTGCTTCCTTAGCATTTTTAATTTTTTCATCAAATGTAATCTCACCACGTTGGATAAGAGCTAACTTCCCTTTTACATCTTTCCCTGTAAAATCACCTGATTTCCCAAGCCCTGCATATACAACCGATAAGGATTGTCCTTTCAAATCTTCAATCTTATCAGTAAAGCTTTTTCCAAGTAGCATCATCTTATCTACATGTACATCACCTGCATCGGCGGAAAACGTTGGAATATTCACTGCAGCGTCACTGGCTCCAACTGTAATTGGAAGTGCTGCTGCACTAGGTGATCCTATAGTACCTTCTTCCGGACCACTATTACCAGCTGCTACTACTGTAACAACACCTGCTAACATCGCATTGTTCACTGCAACAGAAGTAGGATATAAAGGATCATTAATAGACGCTCCTAGTGATAAATTGATAACATCCATATCGTCTTTCACTGCTTTATCAATCGCAGCAAGAATACCGCTTGTTTGTCCACTTCCATATGGACCTAATACGCGATATGAATATAAGTCTACATCTGGAGCAACGCCCTTCACTGCATAATCCACACTATTCTGTTTGTCTGCAGCAATTGTCCCAGCTACATGCGTACCGTGGGATGTATAATATGCACTTCCCTCATAAATCTCAGGATATCCTCCAGAATTTTGCCAATCCTTATACGTTGTCTCCATTGGATCAGCATCATTATTAACAAAGTCCCATCCTTTTATTGAGTTCGGATCTATTTTAGTTGGATCTTCACCTTGTTTTGCACGATACCCTTTATATGCATCTTTCAAATCCGGGTGGTTGTAATCAATACCTGTGTCTAGTACACCTACCTTAATTCCTTTTCCTGTTATTTTTTCATCATGTAGCTTGTCTACACCAATTTGTGGTACACTATCTGCCATTTTTGGTTCAACAGCAGTCTTAGCTGTTTCTTTCGGCAAATCAATTTTAACCTCATGATCTTCCCATACGCGCTTAACGATACCGGTACGAACTAAGTCTTCGATTATATTTGCTGGTAAAGAAATCGCTACACCATTAAAAGCATTCTTATATTCTCTTGTTATCTTTGCAGATTTTACATTTGTCCCTTTCTCTTTATTCTTTTGAAGCTGTTCAAGCTCTGCTTTAAACCCTTTATGTGATGCCTCTACCTTTTGTTCCGCATTTGAAAGAGCTATCTTTTTCCCTTTAGCCGCTTGTTTTAATACCTCAATTTTGCTAGGCGCTTGCTTAAATTCTATAATCACATTTACATTATTAGGACTTGCTGTATTGATACCTGGCGAAATAACAAAACCTGGTTTTGTATCTAACGTTTTTAAGGCATTACGTTGTTCCTTTGTAAGGCCTTTTAAGATAGCATCTGCATCATCAATTCCAGTTAAAGTAGATGTATTTACCTCTTCCGCTAATACGTTATATGGAATCCCTTGAGACAATAACATTCCAACTGTTAACGTTCCAATAAGAACCTTTCCAAATTTCCCTCGTTTCATATTGCATCTCCCCATTATTAATATTATTTTTTGAAACAAATTGATTCTTAAATTCCCATGTAGCATCGGAAACTCTATCAATCTCAATCTTTTGTATCATGAAAGATTTCCAACGCCACTACCATCCCCATACCTCATATAGCTAACCACTCACTTTACTCTTTTTATAAGAGCCCCCCATCATTTATTTCCAACAAAAGATTTTCATAAAATGAATTATTAACAATATTAAAATGTAATTCTATTTTTATTATTTCACATTTTGATTATTCTGAAAATTAAACAAAAGGAGTATCTTTTCTCTAAGGATTCTATGCCTACATAGTACAAAAGAACTATCTTGTCCTTTATTCTTTGTGATACAGAATAAATCGACACGATAGTTCTTTGATAGATTTCTTATTTAATCTAGCGGAACCAATTGATTTCGAACTGCATAAATCACTGCTTGCGATCGACTTTTCACATTTAGTTTTTTAAAAATTTTATTGATGTGTATTTTAACTGTTTTATCACTAATATATAAAACTTCAGCAATTTCTTTATTACTAAGTCCTTTTACTAGTTCAAAGAGAATTTCCTTTTCACGTTCCGTCAGTTCATTTTCATTTGATTCTACTTTCATTTTTTGCTGATGATATGTAATTAATTTTTTAGTCATACGCGGATGAATAACTGAATCACCTCGATATAACATTCGAATTGCTGCTACTACCTGCTCTGATGAGGAATCCTTCAATAAATAACCATCAGCACCGGCCTGAAGTGCATCCATTAAATACTCATCATGTTCATACATTGTAAACACAAGTACTCGGCAACTCGGATAAATTTTTTTCACTAACTCTGTAGCTTCAATCCCATTTTTCCCTGGCAGGTTAATATCCATCAAAATACAATCTGGTCCGCATTCTTCTACTTTTCCCAATACTTCATCCCCAGAGCTAGCTTCTCCAACCACTTTCATATCAGATTCATCTTCTAGTATGCTCCGAATTGCATCCCGTAAAAAAGCATGATCATCTACTACTAATATTTTAATCATTTTACGCACCCCTTGTTTGTGAATCTGGAATTAACAGTGTAATTTCTGTCCCCTTTCCTATAGAACTATCAATCTGTAAAGTAGCCCCTAATTGGTCAGCTTGTTCATTCATATGTAATATACCATAATGTGGCTCATTCTTTGTTTTAACCATAGACTCAAATAGTGAAAATCCAACTCCATTATCCTTAACCCTTAAAAGAACGTGTTCACTTTGATAACTGAGTAAAACATCAGCCTTTTTTGCTTGTGCATGTTTTACAATGTTTTGCAAACTCTCTTGTAATGTATCAAATATAACTCTTTCTTTTGAAAAACTAAGCGCACGTGCATGACCTCTTTCATGATAGGTAATGTCTAGTTCATATTCTCGTTTTAAAGATTTTATTTTACTTGCTATTGCCTGCTTAAGGCCTAATTGTTGTGTCGGATATGGTTTTAAAGCATAAATAGAATAGCGAACTTCTCCTAGACTTCCTCTTAAATCTTTTATGCTTTTCTCAACTACTTGCTGCATATCTTTTGGTTTATCATGGTATTTTTTCCGTGCGGATTCTAGTTGGAATATTACCCCCGCTAATGTTTGCGCAATACCATCGTGAATTTCACGGGCAATTCTATTTCTTTCTTCTAAAATCATTCTTTTTTTCTGTTCAGAAATCAATATCCTTGTTTTAACAACGTTAGCTAATTGGTTAGAAAATGTAGCTAACGACTGTACATCTTCTGGAAAGAAACCCGCATTTCTACTTTTCCCTGCAACAAACATTCCGACTAATTCATCATTTACTATAAGAGGAAAATATACAAGTGAGCGTATAACACTATCAAATATTTCATCTCCAGGAGCCGTACCAATTTTCCAATCATTAAATACAAGATTTTTAGAAAGTTTCTCAAACGCCCTTAATATTTCTGAATCATCAGAAATATGAGAGCGCACTTTCCCATCTTTTAATAGAATACTCCAGTTCCCATCATCTTTTGTCCATATTACATATGCTTGTATGCCAAAAAAACCTTTAAGTGCTTGTTTAATATGTTTCAAATTTCCTCCAGTTAATCCTCGACTAATTTCGGTCGTAATAAGAAATAACTCATATAATCGTTCCTTCTCCATCCTTATCCGTACAGAAAAAGAACTAATAACTGAAGCTGCTACAAGTGGAAAAAAGAAAAACAGTACTGTAATCTCGTTTATTTCCACACTATATATACTAATTAATACATGCATCAGGGCCGCATAAGAGAAACCAAAAGTTTCGCAAAGAAATACCGTTACAGTTTTTTTATACCACTGATATATTGAATATGGCTGTGGAAGAAGTATCATCAACAAATCGTAAAAACGATTGTTGAAAAAACAAAAAAACACGCAAAATAATAACAAAGATATTAAATTTTCATATAGAACTGACATAACTATCTTATTAAGTAATAAGGACATACATTTGTTTGAAAACCATTCGGCCAAAATCAAACTAAGTGCATGCTGAGTACTATTAAATAACATTCTTTGTATCGGTGAACGACGATGCAGGTGAATAATTAGCGTTACGAGTACAATAGCAGTAATAGTTATATGGATTCCAAACTGCCAACTCATAGCATAGATTATCGGAAAAGTAAGCGAGCTAGTTCCTCTCCAAAATCTTACAGGAAAATACTCTGCAATCCCCATAAATAGTAACAACATTATTAGTATTGTTGAATGAGAAGGGATTTTAATTTCAAGTAAAGATATAGTTATAGTAACCAAACCAAGAAAAGAAATAAAATAAAGATAAGAACTAGCAATCTTTTCTCTCATAAAGATAGAATTTACATCCTTCAAAACAACCCCTTCTTTCTTTATAAAAACTTCATTTTCCCTATTATCCAATAAAAAACCGGCACTGGCAAAATGGAAGAACATCCACTAGCCAATCACCGGCTGTGTACTGTACCTAAAAAGGCAAGACACAATACTAGTATTATAAATCGCTTTTCTTAAATTTCCTATTCATCAAATGATGTAATTATGCATCCCGCTAGATTTACTCTCCTATAGTACAAAAGATATATATTAATATCGCAAATATATACGTTCTTTCCATTTCCCTACTTTTCTAAAAAATCCAAGCATAATTTTCTCACAAAAAACAAAAATTAACAGAAATAATTTCAATGTAAAGGAGATGGAAAGTATGACCGAACAGAAGCACTCACAACAAGATAATAACAAAAAGCATATGTTTCCATCACTTCCGGAAAATATTAATTACATTGAAAATAAGCTATGTCACTCAGATGATATAAAAAAATTAGATGTCCCTTTTCAAAACGGAAAAGGAACAATCTTATATATCGAATCTTTAGCAGACCCAAATTTGATTCACCAATTAGCTCTTGAGCCTTTATTAACTCGGTCGGATTTGGCTTTAGATAAAGCTTTTGCCACATTAAATATGAAAAAAGAAACAAATTTAAATTACGGTGTGCAGCTTTTATTACAAGGAAAATCATTATATTTTCATGAACACGTCGACAGTTTTTTTATTTTCGAAACAGCTTTATCTTTAAAGCGAGATATAGCAGAGCCTGATAATGAAGGGATTGTGCGCGGTCCACATACTGGTTTTGTAGAGGATCTAGCAACTAATTTAGCTTCGATTCGTAAGCTCATAAAAAGTCCAAATATCGTCGTTAAATATTTCACACTTGGTGAAGAAATGCATACGAAAGTGGCAATTGCTTATATGCAAAACATAGCGAATGACGATTTAGTTACAGAAGTAAAAAGAAGGTTAGAAACGATTAAGACAGATGCACTTATGTCTCCGGGATATATACAAGAATTTATAGAGGATACGTCTTTCTCACCATTTCCACAACAATTAAATACAGAGCGACCAGATAGAACTGTCGCTAATTTAATGGAAGGCCGAGTTGCTATTTTATCTGACGGAGATCCAACAGCACTTATCGTTCCTGTTACGTTATTCGCTTTCTATCAATCACCAGATGATTATAATAACCGCTGGATTGTTGGATCTTTCGTCCGAATGATTCGCTTAGTGAGTTTCTTAATTGCTTTTCTCTTACCAGCTATATATATCGCAACCGTAGCCTTTCATCCTGATGTATTGCCGCTTGAACTTGTGTATACAATTAAAGCTTCATTAGAGAAAGTACCACTTCCTCCTATTTTTGAAGCTCTCTTAATGGAATTAATCTTTGAATTATTACGGGAAGCTGGTATTCGCTTGCCAAGCCGAGTTGGACAAACAATCGGTATTGTAGGTGGTTTAGTAATTGGTGATGCAATTGTAAAAGCTGGACTTGTTTCTTATACGATGATCATTGTTGTAGCTTTAACTGCCATCTCATCTTTTCTCGTTCCATCAAACGATATGAGTTCAGCAGTTCGAATTCTTCGTTTTCCATTAATGATTCTTGCTGCTATATTCGGATACGTCGGAATATCATTCGGTCTAATTATAACTTTCGTTCATTTATGTCAATTACATTCATTTCATACGCCATATCTTTCTCCTGTTGCCCCGATGCGGATAAAAGATATGAAAGATTCTTTTGTAAGACTTCCAATTTGGTCGTTTTGGGAACGACCACATGATCCAAAACCGAAAAAAATGCAACGACAACATGTAACGAGAGAGGATGAGGACGGTGACAAACACGCAAAGTAAAATTTCGCTCGTTCAATTTACCTTTTTCGTTATTCAATGCCAAATCGGAGTTGGTATCCTTTCTCTACCTAACCGTCTTCACCCAATAGCAAAAGGTGGTGGATGGATTTCCGCGCTCATCGCCGGGCTTGCGATTCAGCTTATTATTTTACTAATGTGGCTTTTCTTAAAACGATTCCCTGATGCAGATATGTATGAAAGTGTTTGTATGCTATTTGGTAATAAGTTTGGAAAACTATTAGGCTTTGCTTATGTTTTTTATTTTACGCTTATCGGTATGACAGTTATGTTGAATGCTTGTAATGTCATTAAAGTATGGATATTACAAGCTACTCCTTGGTCTGCCATTCTCATGCTATTTACGATAGCTTGCTGCTATATAGCCTATAATACATTTAAAGTCATCGTACGATTTTATGTCATGGCCTCTATCCTCATTATTCCAATGGCCCTTTTAATTGCCCTAGGGCTTTCCCGAGCTGATTTCTCTTATATTTTTCCAATTACAGAAGCCGGCTGGTGGAATATAATTCAAGCATCCAAGGAAACAATTACAGCCATGTATGGTTTTGAAATCATTCTTATCGCTTTTCCAAAAGTAAATGGCAGTTCTGTCGCAAAACTGAAGGCCATTTCTATCGCTAATGGATTTGTAACACTTTTTTATACTTTTACTGTTTGGATTTGCTTTATCGTATTTAGTCCAAAACAAATTGAGCTTATTCCAGAACCAGTTGCTTACTTATTACGTTCCTTACATATTGGGATTATAGACCGGACGGATTTACTATTCATTCCCATATGGATGATAACAGTTGCAGCTTCTATCGCTAGTTATTATTGCGCTGCTTCAATCGGAGTGGGACATATATTCAATCTTGCTAATCATAAAAAAGCTGTTCCAATCATTGGTATTATTGCTTTTAGTGTAGCCTTATTTATAGATACACCTGAAGAATTAAAAGTAATCTCAACTTTCACTGATAAGTTCACGTATATTTTTATTGTTGTCCTCCCTCTTTTATTTCTACTTTATTCTGTGATACGAAATAAGAAAGGAGAACAGTATGTTCACAAGAAAAGTTAAATTACTTTCTATATTATGTGCTAGTTCCCTCCTTTCTGGCTGTTGGGATCAAGAACCATTAAGGGAAGCAAGGTTAGCTTATAGTATTGGATCTGATATTACGGAAGAGAATAAACTCCAGCAAACAATCGAGCTCGTAAAAAGTTCAAGCGGAGAGCAATCTTCATTCGAAAATGAAATACATTCAGCAACGGGGCATAACATAAGGGATACAAGCGATGCCCTAAAAAAAAATGTGACTGGGAATATTCGTTATTTTAAATATGGTGTTCAATTACTAGGAACCAAAATTCTAAAAAAAGGTATATTACCTTATTTAGATGTCAGCTTTCGGGACCCAACAAACCCAACTGCTTTAGTAAAACTTATTGCAGTAGATGGTGAAACATCCGAGATACTAGAAAAAAAGAAAGTAGGAAATTTACTAATTGGAGATTTTCTAAAGAAAAAAGTGAAAAGCTTAGAAGATATGAGTGTATTTCCAAAAGAAACTTTAGAGACAGCTGCTACAAAAATGTTAGATCCCGGTAAAGACTTTACCCTCCCTTCTATAAAAATAAAAGGAAAAGAAGTGATTACAAACGGTCTAGCTTTATTTAATAATGATAAATTAACTGGGCATTTACCTTTGAAACAATCTGTTTTATTCGTATTATTAACTGGAAAAATGGGAACAAGTGCCCGTATAACCCAAAAGCTTACTAGCGATGAATCAGAGAAAACATCTGATTATTTAACAATGGAAATTAGCAATCGAAAGTTAAAACGCGACTTAAAAATAACAACAGATAAAAAAGGAAATGTTTATGCTCACATTAAGCTCCAACTAAAAGTTATAGCGCTTGAAGCTCCGAGAGATAATCTTTACAAAATGGATGAAAGAAAAAAACTAAATAAAGAATTGTCTAAACAACTTACGAAAGAAGCTAAAAAGATAACGAAAAAGTTACAAAAAGCAAACTGTGATGCTTTCGGTATCGGCAGACACCTTATCGCCTACCACCCTGACTTATGGAAGAAGAAAAATTGGAATAAAGATTATGCAAAAGTAAAATTCAAACCTGAGGTAGAGGTAAACATTTTGTACAGTGGTGTCCTAAAATAAAAGGTTGTATGCCCATGCGGCATACAACCTTTTTATTTCGTATATCGATACACAATTGATTCATATGGTCTTAAGCTAAGTTTTGTAATATTCTTGCTAGCATCTTTATAATTCGACAGTAGTATTTCTTGTTTCATTCCATCTAATTGAACTTGCGCTGGTACAGAGTACGTTATTTCTTCTCCGTAGAAATTATTTATAGCAAGTAGTACTTCACTTCCTGTAGTACGAGTATATGCCCAAATTTTAGGATCATTTTTATCCAAAATAGCATATTCTCCTTCTGTAATTACATCATATGTTTTTCTAAGTTCTATTAACTTTTTATAATGATAAAATACGGACTCTTTATCTTCTAAGGCCTTCTCTACGTTTATTTCTTTAAAGTTTTCAGCCGCTGAAATCCAAGGTGTACTTGTTGTAAAACCACTGTTCATCTCTTCATTCCACTGCATTGGAGTGCGCGAGTTGTCACGAGATTTTTGCTTTAAAATCCCTATAATCTCTTCTTTTGATAGCCCTTCTTTTAGCTTTATATCGTATATATTTAACGATTCCACATCACGATATTGCTCGATGGACTCAAATTTAGGATTCGTCATACCGATTTCTTCCCCTTGATAAATGTAAGGCGTTCCTTGCAGCATGTGCATGGCTGTCGCTAACATTTTTGCAGATTCGTTTCGGTACTTCCCGTCATCACCAAAGCGTGACACGATGCGAGGCTGGTCATGATTACACCAAAATAACGCATTCCATCCTCCGCCTTTTTGCATTTCAATTTGCCAGTTAGACATAATCTCTTTTAATTTAATAAAATCAAACTCTGCTTTCGTCCACTTATCACCATTCGGATAATCTACTTTTAAATGATGGAAACTAAACGTCATGCTTAATTCATTACGCTCAGGATTAGAATATTTAATACAATTATCAATTGTCGTAGATGACATTTCTCCAACTGTAATTACATCTTTTCCTTCAAAAACATTTCGGTTCATCTCTTGTAAATATTCATGAACACGCGGACCATCTGTATAATACTTGCGTCCATCACTTGTCGCAGTACTACCTTCATCGTTTAAGAAGCATTGGTCTTTTGAAATTAAGTTAATGACATCTAATCGGAATCCTGTTACTCCTTTATCCAGCCAAAAACGCATCATATCATATACTTCTTCACGAATTTTTTCATTTTCCCAATTTAAATCAGCTTGTGTTTCATCAAATAAATGTAAATAATATTGCTCCGTCTTCTCATCATATTTCCAAGCAGATCCACCAAACTTAGACTGCCAATTATTTTTTTCATCACGCCAAATATAGTAATTACGATATGGACTATTTTTATCTTCCTTCGCTTCTTTAAACCACTTATGTTCAGTCGAACTATGATTTACAACAATATCAAGCATAATCTCAATGTTACGTACTTTCGCTTCCTCTAAAAGTTCTTCAAACTCTTCCATCGTTCCGTAAGATGGATCAATGCTGTAGTAATCACTTACATCATATCCATTATCATTTTGTGGTGATTGGTATATCGGTGTTAACCATATATAATCCACTCCGAGTTCTTTTAAATAATCTAGTTTCTCTGTAACCCCTTTTATATCACCGGTTTCTCTATTGTAATAACTATTAAAGCTCTTCGGATAAATTTGATAGACTACACTTTTATGCCAATCCTTCATGTTTAACTTCCTCCTACTTCTGTTTGACTCTTTTTGCAAATAACCATGTTAAAGTAAATGGGATTACAACTGCAATAATCATTCCGACAATAAACATTGGAATCGATTTCGGAATGATAGAAATAAATGCTGGTAATCCGCCAATTCCGATAGCAGGTGCTAATACACCATTTAATGTAATGAATATCGCTGCCACAGCAGACCCTATAATCGCTGCATAGAACGGGAACTTATTTCGTAAATTCACACCAAACATCGCTGGTTCTGTAATACCGAAGTATGCTGAAATGGCTGATGTTGATGCCATACTTTTATCATTTTGATTTTTAGAAATCCAGAACATCGCAAGTGCCGCACTACCTTGCGCAATGTTAGAAAGAGCGATCATCGGCCAAATAAATGTACCGCCATGTTGTGCAATCAATTGTAAATCAATTGCAATAAACATATGATGCATACCTGTAATTACAAGCGGTGCATATAACGCTCCAAATAATACTGCTCCAACTACTGGTACTGTTTCATATACACCTACTAATCCTACTGTTAATAAATCTCCAATATGACGTGTAACCGGACCGATAATTCCTAATGCTAACACACCTGTCACAACGATTGTTGTAATTGGTACAACTAATAATTGAATTGCATTTGGTACATGTTTCTTTAAGAAAATTTCCACTTTACTTAATACAAATGCTGCTACTAAAACAGGTAAAATTTGTCCTTGATATCCTACCTTCTCAATTTGGAACAGTCCTAAAATATTGAAGTACTCAATCTTTTGACCCTCTAAACCAGTCGCTGCTTTTCCATAGTCCCAAGCGTTTAATAAGGCCGGGTGCACAAGCATTAATCCCATAACAATCCCTAGTATTGGACTACCACCAAAACGCTTCGTTGCTGACCACCCGACAAGTGCTGGTAAGAATACGAATGCTGTATTGGCCATCATATTAATTAAATCCCAAAGCCCGCCTAAGTTCGGATAAACATCTAATAAATTTTTCCCATCAAAAAATAAGTCCTTTGCCCCTAATAGATTGTTAATACCCATTAGTAAACCAGCTGTTACTATCGCTGGTAATATCGGCATAAATACATCCGAAAATATTTTCACAAACTTTTGAGCTGGATTTAACTTCTGATTTCCAGAGTCTTTTACGTCAGCTACAGTCGATTCTTTCATACCTGCAAGCGTTATCAATTCAGCGTAAACACGATCTACATCCCCTGGACCAATTACAACTTGAAATATACCAGCGTTATGAAATGCTCCTTTCACTAATGAAACAGACTGTAATTTATCATTATCTATTTTACTTTCATCTTTTAAAGCGATACGGAGCCTCGTCACACAATGTGCAGCTTGTTCAATATTGTCTTTCCCACCAATATACTGCAACACTTCCTCTGCTGTTTTACGATAGTCTTTCCCCATATTCCCGTCCCTCTTTTCTTTATTTGATACCGTTTACAATTACATATTAACTCGTATATATAAGTTAGTCAACACTCGTATATACGAGTTTGTGTTTTTTTTATAAAAAAAAGAGATGAAACAATATTTTGTTCCACCTCTTTACTTCCTGCGTGCCACATCCGAAAAGTGAAAAATATCTAAACGGTGGCGTGATTCTGTATATTCAAACTGACTTCCATCATACAAATGTGTAAAGTTTTTCACAACGACAACATAGTCTGTTCCATTTAAATCTAAATACTTTCTGTCATCCTCTGTACATGGCTGTACTTCAATTACCCTCTGCGAATAACTAATGTGTAGCCCAAGCTCTTTCTCGATGTATTTATAAATCGATGCTGTTGCAATTTCTTTCGTTAATCCTGGAATAAACTCAGATACAAAATGATTTATATCTAAAATTACTTTTTCTCCATCAATATTTCGTACACGTTTAATATGGTCAATCTCTGTTTTTTCTTTTACATTTAATAATTTCGCAATTTCTTTTGTGGCTTTTTCTTTGCCCATTTCCACAACTTCTGTAATACAATGACGTCCTAAACGTTCATTTTCTTCTTGGAAACTTACAATACCGCCAAAATTAAATTCAATATTCTTTCGCTTTAAAACAAAAACACCTTTTCCATGAATTTTTTGCACATATCCACGCTCTTGCAGTAAATCTACCGCTTTTCTTACCGTTCCTCGGCTTGCCCCATACTGCTTCATTAATTCTGTTTCTGATGGGATTTTGCATCCCTCTTTTAATTGTTTATTATCAATAGATTTACTGATTTCTGTATAAATTTGTTCATACTTACTCATCATCTACAATAGCCCCTTGTCACCTTCTAATTCTATATGTATTATAACATGCTTCACTCTTCTGCCAATCTCTCACTTATTTTCCAGTACAAGAAAAATATAGGTAAATATTTAATCTTTAAAACGTATTTTTATAAAAATTTTTATATTTTTCTTTTCATTCAAAAAAACATGTAGTATACTAACTTCAAAATCAGAGGAGAAAGGGAGCAAAGAACTATGCTTACTTATACAACAACTGTAGTTACATTTGCACAAAAACATCATCATCATACGTAACCCTTGAAACCTAGCGGAAAAATTACGCGTAGGTACAAGGGTTATTCCCGTTGTACCTACGTTAGGCAAAGAGCCATGTAGGTATTTTTTATCTACATGGCTCTTTTTTTATTGTCAAAAAGCTAGTAAAAAATGATGTTTAAGCAAAACTTACTACAAAGGAGTTAACAAAAATGGAAACGAAAAAATGGGGATTATGGGTTTTAACAGCATTTGTTATCGGGAATATGGTTGGCGGTGGCGTATTTATGCTTCCAGCAAATTTAGCACAAGTATCAGGTCCGATGGGTTCTACACTCGCATGGAGTATTACAGGACTTGGCGTATTTATGATTGCACTTGTATTTGGAAATTTAGCGATTCGGAAACCAGAATTAAAAGCTGGACCACAAAGCTATGCTCAAGCTATGTTTCCTTCAAAAAAAGCTGGTAAAGTTGCAGGATATAGCATGGCATGGGGATATTGGGCTGCTAACTGGGCTGCAACAGCATCTGTTATTATTTCCTTTGCTGGATATTTATCAACATTCTTTCCAGTTTTACAAAGTAAGCAAATTCTTTTTTCAATAAATGGATTTTCACTGGAACTCGGAAAAGGATTAACTTTCCTCGTATGTAGCCTTATGCTTTGGGGAATTCAATATATTCTTTCTCAAAATATTGATCGAGCTGGAAACATGAATCTACTTACTACCATTGCAAAAATTATCGGATTTACAATGTTTATTGTAATTACATTATTCATTTTCAACGCCTCTAATTTCGGAGACGGTCAAACCTTTATGAATGAAGCAGGACAATCAATCTCATTAGGTGGACAAATCAATTCAGCTGCTATTGCAACACTCTGGGCATTTATCGGTATTGAATCAGCAGTTATGCTTTCTAATCGTGCAAAATCACAGCGCGATGTAAAAAAAGCTACGATTTTCGGATTAATTATCGCTCTTCTTATTTACATGTCAATTACTTTACTTACAATGGGAGCTCTTCCGCAAGATGCTTTAAAAGAGTCTCAAAAACCTTTAGTAGACGCATTAAATTTAGCAATTGGAAATAAAGGTGCATATATAATGGCTTTACTCGCTCTTATATCTTTATTTGGATCTACAGTTGGCTGGATTGTTGTTAGTTCAGAAGTACCTTACCAGGCAGCAAAGAATGGACTTTTCCCTAAGTTTTTCGGGAAAACAAATAAAAAAGGTAGTCCTTCAAAATCATTATTGATTACAAATGTAATGACGCAAATCTTCTTATTTTCAACGATTTCTGGTACTGTTTCAGAAGCGTATAGTTTCGCTATCGTCGTAGCAACATTAGCCTATTTAATTCCATACCTTGTTTCTACTCTGTACCAATTCAAACTGGTTATTACAGGAGAAACGTATGATATAATGCCTGGTTCTCGAATAAAGGACGGGATCATCACTACATTAGCATTTGTATACTCAATTTGGGTTATCAAAACAGGAACTGCTGACTTAAAAACGTTCTTCTTAGGAATTGGATTGTTCGTATTAGGTCTTATTCTTTATCCTGTACTAATGAAAGACTCACAAAAAACGGATTAAATAAAGAGAAGCTGCTGGCTTCTCTTTTTTATTAAAAATCTGTAATTAACTTTTCTTTTAGCTCTCCTACAGATAAAGGTTTCGCATAATAAAATCCCTGTACATAATCACAGCTCATTGATTGTAACAAACTCTCTTGCTCTACTGTTTCTACCCCTTCAGCAACTACTGCTAAATTTAAACTATGAGCAATTTCAATAACGGATTTTACAATCGTTCGTTCTGGTTGTGCGTGATCATAATGAAATTCACGAATAAAATTACGATCAATTTTTACAATATCCAGTGGTAGTTGTTTTAAATAATATAAGGAAGAATAGCCAGTTCCGAAATCATCCAAAGCAATTAAAACACCCATATTTCTTAATTCTTGTAATGTAGCAATAATATAATCAAAATGGCGAACTGCAATACTTTCCGTTATTTCCAATATTAAACGGTTCGGAGGAAAACCAGTCCTCTTTAAAATGCTACGTACAGACAAAATAAAACGTTTCTGCATTAATTGTTGTATAGATAAATTCACAGATAACTTTAGTCCTTCTTGGTAATTTGGCAATGTTTTAAACAATCGGCATGACTTTTCTAATACCCAGTCTCCTAGCTTTATAATAAGTCCAGACTCTTCAGCAACAGGGATAAATTCGCTTGGTGAAATAGGTCCGTCTTCTGTCATACAACGTACTAGAGCTTCTATACCAGAATATCTCTTCGTTTTCAAATCAATAATAGGCTGCAATGCTACATCTAACTCTTCATCACGAATTGCCTTTTGCAAAGCAAACTCAACTTTCATTCTACGATTTATTTTCGCGCGTAGCTCATCTGTAAAGAAACATGCAGCATTTCTCCCCTGTTCTTTTGCACTATACATAGCTAAGTCGGAGTTTTTCAATAACGTTTCCACGTCTTTTCCATCTTGTGGATAAGAACAAAGTCCTAGACTAGCTGAAATGTATACTTCATGGCCTTCCAGCATAAATGGTGCCTGAAAACATGACAACACAGATGTCGCTAACTGACTCATATCATCTTGTCTATGATTTTTTGTTAACAGCACAAATTCGTCGCCACCTAGCCTAGCCAGAACATCTTTCTCTCCTAGTACATAATGCAACCTTGAAGCGACTTCGCTTAAAAGTAAGTCCCCTATCATATGACCTAACGTATCATTTACTAATTTAAAACGGTCCAAATCAAAGTAAATCATACCAAATTCTTTTTTATCTGCAATCAATTTATTAACGGTCGTTATTAATTGCAAACGGTTCGGCAAACTCGTTAAAGCATCATGATAGGCAAGTTCCCTATAACGACTTTCACTTAGCCGCAACCTCTGTTCCGCTTCTTTTCTACTACTAATATCATTTCGGATTGCGATAAACTGGTATGGCTCTCCTTTTTCATTTAAAAATGGAACAATTGTTGTTTTGACCCAATAATATGTACCATCTTTCGCTCGATTCCGAATCTCACCTGTCCATACTTTCCCATTCAAAATACGTTTCCATAAGTTTTGAAAAAAGGTTTTCGGATGATGACCTGAATTTAAGATACGGTGATCTTTTCCAATTAATTCTTCTCTTTTGTATTTAGAGATTTCACAAAATTTATCATTTACATATGTAATAAGACCTTTTCGATCTGTAATTGCAACAATTGAAGACTCATCTAATGCTAACTTTAAATCTCGCAATGAAGAGTCATATAATGCATGACCTCTCTGTTCTAGCATGCGCATCTCTCCTTGCTTCTATCTGACTAAAACACAACCTGTTTCTCTTCATAGAAATAGAGACATTTCATTTTCTAATACTAGCCCATTACATAAATTATCTTTTTAAATAGACCGATTAAAATAACATAATATTATTTGTAATAAAAAGCAATATTATACCGTTCCAATTATAACTAGTAGCTTCTCATCTCCCTAATTATTTCGCGCCTTATTATACTGCAATCCCTTTAAGTGGCTCTATGCAAGCCTTGTTTCCAACTAATACCACTCACATCTGATCTCTTTGTTTTTAATAACGAAATAGAAATTAGAACATACTACATAACTATTCACGAATAATAATATAAAACTCTACATCAATGTATATGTTTTTGAATTACAATAACAAAATATTAACATATTTTCACCTTAATTTTGGAAGTATTTTATAAATAAATACCGTATTAAACTAAAAAAGAGGATAGCCTCTTTTTTAGTTTAATACGAATATGGTATTTGCTGATAACCTGGGTATGGCATTGGATACGTTACAGGGTATGGTGATGGATAAGCTACTGGATATGGAGCCGGATAATATCCTCCACTTGTTGCACCTGTTAATGCACCCGCTGTCAGTCCGCCTAACACTCCTCCTGCAAAGCTTCCAGGGAAAAATCCGCCTCCCCATGAACTACCACCACCCCAGCCCCAGCCGCCTCCGTGATGATGATGGTGATCATAGTGATTGTGTCCTCCATGGTGATGATGTCCGCCGTTATGATTGTGTCCTCCATGATGATTCCGATAGTACAATCCATTATTTTCTATATAATTCATGTTTCTCCGCTCCTTTTTGATTTTTTCATTTTCATATGCGTTAAGAGTGAGATAAAAAATGGGATAGTACACTGTATGTAGGACAAATGCGGAAAGTATAGGTGAAATGTCTATATTTTGTAAAAAAAGAAAAACACCTTATAATAAAGATGTCATATTACATCTTCTATTTAAGAAGTCTATATTGAAAAAAGATTAGGGGAATTATATAGAAATGAAGAAGCCTATCGTTCAATTACTATTAATATTTACAATTGTATCTATCGTTCTGTTCCTATTAAATACATCGTATATCTCGTTATATACATTTGTCGGTGCTCTATGGTCCATCACAATCGTAGGAATTTCATTCGTTATTTTTATAGAAAATAGATCTCCACAAAGTACATTAGCATGGTTTTTAGTATTAGCACTTCTTCCTATTATAGGTGTGCTTTTATACGCTATTTTCGGACGCAGCCGCTGGAGAAGAAAAAAACATCTCCATCGTTCAGAAGAACAAAGAAAATTATTCCGTGAAATATTAGAAGGAAGAAGACTAGAGTTATTACTCACAGTCCCACTAAATGAACGTTCCTTACATTTAACAGAAGTCATACAAAAATTTGGGGGCGGTCCTGCCGCAGATAAAACAACTACAAAACTTTTAACAAACGGAGATCAAACATTTTCAGAAATTTTGCGAGCTATAGAGCAGGCAAAACATCATATACATATTCAATACTACATTTATAAATCTGATGAAATTGGTACAAAAGTTCGAGATGCTTTAATACAAAAAGCAAAAGATGGTGTTATTGTACGCTTCCTTTATGATGGCCTTGGAAGTAATACGTTAAGAAGACGATTTTTACAACCTATGAAAGAAGCTGGGATTGAAATTGTAGAATTTGACCCTATTTTTTCAGCTTGGTTACTTGAAACTGTCAATTATCGTAACCATCGAAAAATTGTTATTGTAGATGGAGAAATTGGTTTTACCGGAGGACTCAATGTCGGCGATGAATATCTTGGCCGTTCAAAGAAATTTCCTGTTTGGCGTGATAGTCATTTAAAAATAGAAGGAAAAGCATTATATAAATTACAAGCAATCTTTCTAGAAGACTGGCTCTATGCCTCTAGTGGTTTAAATACTTATTCCTGGGATCAATTCATGAATAGACAATACTTCCCAGGTAAAGAGATTTCAAATGCAGAAGGTGCTGTTCAAATCGTAGCAAGCGGACCAAGCTCCGATGATAAAAGTATTCGTAATACATTATTAGCTGTTATGGGCTCTGCAAAAAAATCCATTTGGATTGCTACACCCTACTTTATTCCAGATCAAGAAACTTTAACATTATTACGCTTAAGTGCAATTGCCGGAATAGATGTACGGATTTTATATCCAGGTAAAAGTGATAGCATCATTAGTGATCAAGCATCTCAATCCTATTTCACTCCGCTTTTAAAAGCTGGTGCTTCTATTTACAGTTATAAAGATGGTTTTATGCATGCAAAAATTGTACTCGTTGATGATACAATTGCAACTATTGGAACAGCAAACATGGATGTACGTAGCTTTGAATTGAATTACGAAATTATTAGCGTACTTTATGAATCAAAAACAGTTCACGATATTAAACGTGATTTTGAAGAAGACTTTAAACATTCAACTGAAATTAAATGGAACTCTTTCCAAAAAAGAAGTATAAAAAAACGCATATTGGAGTCTTTCATGAGGCTCATTTCTCCTTTACTGTAAGCAATCAACTTCATCTTGATTGCTTTTTCTTTTCCCTTTATCCTCCTTCCTTTTCTTTGCATACCATATTAAAACAAGTTATCATAAGATGTATTACTTTATGAAAATAATGTTAGGTGGGAAATACATGTTAGAACAATTTCATATACATTCTGATTTAAAACAACAGCTTTCTACGATTCATGAAAAGAATAAACAAGAAGCTGGTGAAAATGCACATTTAATCGGAACGAAAATATATAAAGCGTCTGATAATAGCATTATTGAAGATGCGATTACAGCACTTCTTCTTGGCAAGAACATTCTATTAAAAGGACCGACTGGTAGTGGTAAAACAGTACTAGCGGAAACTCTTTCTTCTTTATTCCAAAAACCAATGCATAGCATTAACTGCTCTGTCGACTTAGATGTAGAAGGTATTTTAGGATACAACACACTACAAACGAAAGATGGTGCATCTGAAGTTTCATTCGTTAACGGTCCTCTTATGAAAGCAATGAAGAACGGTCACTTCCTATATATTGACGAAATCAATATGGCAAAACCTGAAACTTTACCGCTACTTCACGGCGCATTAGATTACCGTAAAATGATCACAAACCCATTTACACAAGAGGTTGTATACGGTGATGACGAATACCGTGTAATTGCTGCGATTAACGAAGGTTACGTTGGAACAAGTGAACTAAATGAAGCATTAAAAAACCGTTTCGTTATTATTGAAGTTCCTTACATTCAAGGTGACACATTAAAAGAACTATTATTAGCAGAATCAAAATTAAATGATGTTGCAACAATTGAAAAGTTTGTTGCATTTGCAAGCGACCTTATGCCTTTAGCTCGCGATGGACGTGTAAGTGAAGAAGCAGCAAGTATTCGTGGTATTATCGACGCATGTGATTTAGGTGTATATATTCCTGTTATGCGCGCTATTGAACGAAGCATAATTGCAAAACTTAATGATGAAACAGAACAAATGACTGTCCGTGAATTAGCAGAAAGTTATTTCTTTGAGGGATAATTTATGAGACAAATTTTTAGTGACAAAAAAATTGATGCGTCGCTGTTTCTACAAATGGAAAACTTAATGTATGCCCTTCTAAAAGAAGACGATGCCTATCTTGAATACGGCTATAAAGCATACTACGACGAAATTGAAAAGAAAGTTGTCATTAGTCACTTTTGGGATGATCGAAAAGAAGAAGATACAGTAATCGGATTAAAAAGCGAAGTGTTCTTAAAAGCACTTGGTAATAAACATTACTCGGACATGACTTTAATTCGTTCGTATGCGATTGAATTGCAAGAATCGCCCCTAAAAAAGTTTTTAACACAATTATTTGTTCTATTAGAAGATTTACGCGTTGAGGAAATCGTAAAGAACTTACGTCCTGGCACGAAACATATTTTTAAACGCCGAAAAGAAATGTACCGCAATTATTTCGGCTCTCAAAATGAAATAAACCGCGTTCGTAATTATCACGGTGATCGTCTATTTTGCCTATGCTATCTTTCATTAACGAGCGATAAATATGAAATGTTTAATAATGAATATTTTGAGCAAATTGAAGCGATTTTACATGAAACATTCCAAGCACGTAATACAGAAGATATTATGTATATCATTGAGAAAATTCGCTATCGCTTAGAGGCGCTTCTTGAAAGTGATATGCTTAACAACTATTTCGGACATGCCCCACTTTACTTATCTGTTCTTGCAGACGAAAAGAACTGTCGCGTCGAAGATTTAGCAAATGATGATACGCAGCTTATAGATGACGATGAAAATAAAAACAAAATGGATGAAAGTTTCTCCACATGGCATCGTGAAAATAAAAATAACGAAAACGAGAACTTTTTACGCTTTGAATTAGAAAGCGGAACAAAAACAAACATGATGGGCGATACTGCTCGTGAATCAGAAGATGGCGACCAAGCACTTGGTTCTGTACAAGGTACTTCTCAAAAAAGTACACAATCCAACTTTGATGGCGCTGATACAGAAGAAGCAAGGGCTTCACACGCTTCTAGCCAGCACGACGGTGCATATGGGAAGTATAATGTAGGTGCTTCTCATACATTTAAAGAAGCTCGCAAAGTAAATATTGATGAGAAAAAAGATTACCAAGCTATCAAATCAGTCGTCAATAAAGATGTAAAAGAATTAAAGAAAATTATCGAAAAAACGATTGAAAATAAAACGAATGCGAATAGTGATAAATATTACGGAAGACTTCGTAAGAAATTCCTTCGTATTTATACCGAAAAACAACCGCGGATGTTTTATAAAAAAGGACAAGAGTCACAAGAACTCGATGTTGCATTCCAACTGTTAGTTGACTGTTCTGGTTCTATGTATAACAAAATGGAAGAAACGAAGAAGAGTGTTGTACTATTCCATGAAGCTTTAAAATCTTTAAAAATCCCGCACGCTATTAGCGGATTTTGGGAAGATGCCTCTAGCGCTAAACCTGAAGATAAGCCGAACGTTATCCATGAAGTTGTAAATTATAAAAACTCAACGTTACCAAACGTTGGTCCAGAAATTATGCAACTTCGTGAAGAAGAAGATAACCGCGACGGATATATTATTCGTATCGTTTCTGAAAAGCTTGCCAAAAGACCTGAGAAACATAAATTCTTACTAGTCTTCACAGACGGTGAGCCTTCTGCGCTAGACTATCAACAAGACGGAATTTTAGATACGCATGAAGCTGTTAAACTCGCGCGTAAAAGTGGTATGGAAGTAATCGGTATCTTCATCGAAGAAGGCGAAGCGAAAGAAGCAACTTATCAATTGATGAAAAACATTTATAACCATCACTTCTTAGTTGCAAATCACGCTGAAGATTTACGTCTAAAGATTAAACCACTATTGAAAAAATTATTACTGAAGACGATTGAATAGAAAATAGGAGCCTTGTGGCTCCTGTTTTTTCGTTCAATTACTTTGTTTCTGGTTGAAACTTGTATGGAATGGCTACTTCTAACAAAGATTCAAATCCTCCGTCATAGTATGGGAAGCGCTCATTCGCAATTGTTCGATCCACCCACTCTATTGCAGAAATTTCACCTTCATCTTCCGCAATAAGTTCACCTTTTACTACATTCGCTCGGAATGTAAAAAATAGTGCATGATTCCCTGATTCTTCAAAGAATTTTTCATTGATCGCAACAAGTCCACCTAACGCAGCAGTTAAACCTGTCTCTTCTTTCACTTCCCTTATTAGTGCTTCCTCTAATATTTCACCTTTTTCCACAGCCCCGCCTGGCAATGACCAAACGTTTTGTTCTACATTATGTACCATTAATATTTTATCTGTTTCTTCGTCATGTATTAGTGCATATACGACATCAACTCTCTGCATAAGGCTTCTCTCCCTCCAAAAATGATGAAGAGCCGATTCCTAAGAATCGACCCTTCTTATTAATTCATCACTAACTCAGCTGCAAGCTTTTTTTTTAACTTAGCCAGCATGTCAGTTGTCATTTTATCTAAATCGTATTCTGCTTTGAAGCCCCACTCTTTCATTGCTGCTGTTGCATCAATAGAGTTTGGCCAGCTATCAGCGATTGTTTGACGAGCTGGATCTACTGCATAATCCATTGTAAACGTCGGAATGTGTTTACGAATTGACGCTGCAATTTGCTCTGGCTCGAAGCTCATTGCTGTAATGTTAAATGCATTTCTATGCACTAGCTTACTTGGATCAGCTTCCATTAATGAAATGATTGCTTGTAAAGCATCAGGCATATACATCATGTCCATGTACGTTCCTTCAGCAATGTATGAGGTGTATACACCTTTTTTAATCGCCTCATAATAAATTTCAACTGCATAATCAGTTGTTCCGCCTCCTGGAGGAGCTACGTAAGAAATTAAACCTGGGAAACGGACACCGCGCGTATCTACGCCAAATTTTTGATGATAATAATCACATAGTAATTCTCCTGCTACTTTGTTTACCCCATACATCGTAGTAGGACGCTGAATTGTATCTTGCGGTGTATTATCTTTTGGCGTCGATGGACCGAATGCACCGATAGAACTTGGCGTGAAGAACTTACAGTTTAATTCACGAGCTGCTTCTAGAGCATTTACAAGTCCACCCATATTTAAATTCCATGCAAATAACGGATTTTTTTCTGCTGTTGCTGAAAGTAAAGCTGCTAAATGAATAATTGTATCTACTTCATTACGCTTTGCGATATCATGTAGTTTTTGTCCATCTGTTACATCTAACGTTTCAAATGGACCAGACGTTACTACTTCACTGTCTGTTTCACGAATATCTGTTGCAATAACATTTGATGCGCCGTATACATCACGAAGTTTCATTACTAGTTCAGAACCAATTTGCCCTAAAGAACCGGTTACTAGAATTTTTTTCATTTTCCCCACTCCTCATTTGCAAGCTATTCAAAAGATGTCGTTACTTAAATGATGCCCATTTCTTTTCCTACTTTTTCATACTTAAGAATTGCTTCATCTAACATTTCTTTCGTATGAGCTGCTGTAGGCATATTACGAACGCGCCCTGTTCCTTTTGCTACAGTTGGGAACACGATAGATTTTGCGTATACGCCTTCTTCATTTAGACGTTTACTAAATTCTTGTGTTAATACTTCGTCCCCAATAATACAAGGTGTAATTGGCGTTTCACTTTCCCCAATGTTAAAGCCAAGTTCTTTTAACCCTTGTTTTAAATAACGACCGTTTTCCCATAGACGATCATGTAACTCTGTGCTTTCCATTAAGATTTCAATTGATCTCATGCAAGCTGCCGCATCAGCTGGTGTTAATGCTGTAGAGAATAAGAATGGACGTGAACGAACTTTTAACCAGTCAATTAAGTTTTGTTTCCCTGCTACATATCCACCAATTACCCCAATTGCTTTTGATAATGTACCAATTTGGAAATCAACTTTATCAGAAAGACCGAAGTGCTTTACAGTTCCTGCACCTTTTCCAAGTACACCTGAACCGTGTGCATCATCTACGTATGTCATTAAATCTAACTCTTCTGCAATCTCAACAATTTCTGGTAGTTTTGCAACATCTCCATCCATTGAGAAAACACCGTCTGTAATTACCATTAATTTATTGTAAAGACCTGATTCTTTCGCCGCGATTGCTTTTTGGCGTAAATCTTCCATATCAGAATGTTTATAAACAATAATTTTTGCTTTTGATAGACGACTACCGTCAATAATAGATGCATGATTTAATTCGTCTGAAAGAATCGCATCATTTTTATCCATAACAGCTGAAATCGCTGCCATATTACAGTTAAATCCTGATTGATAAGCAATTGCTGCTTCTGTATGTTTAAACTTTGCAATTGTTTCTTCTAACTTAATATGCAAATCTAAAGTACCGTTAATTGTACGAACAGCCCCTGCTCCAACACCGTACTTATGAATAGCACCAATTGCTGCTTCTTGCAAACGGCTATCTGTTGCTAATCCAAGATAGTTGTTTGAAGATAAGTTAATATATTCTTTTCCGCCAATTGTAATGATTGGTCCATTCGAACTCTCAAGCGGATCAATTACGTTATAAAGCCCCTTTGATTTTAAATCCTCTAAATTTTCTTCTAAAAATTTCGCAAGTGTTTTACTAGACATTGTGAAGCCTCCCATCGTTCATGTAAGCGGATTATTGTCTTAATAGTTCTAATAATCCCTCTACTAGCTTAACACGTTTTCAGAATTTATTATAGAAAAATAGTTTAAAGTAACCGCTTACAATTCTAGATTATATATGATTCATTACAATAAATCTATCATTTACTTTTCATATTTGATAGAATTAAAAAAATATTTAGGGAGGCTTCAAACATGGCATTTACAGAATCTGATGTATACAATAACACAGCATTTTTCGAACAATATATGAAACGAAGATACCGAGAAAATAGCCCAAATGAATCCATTGAAAAACCAGTATTCTTTCAGCTCATTGGTCATGTGCAAGGAAAACAAATTCTCGATTTAGGCTGTGGTGATGCTAAGTTTGGTGCGGAATTATTAGAAAAGGGATGCTACTCTTACACCGGCATTGAAGGCTCCGAGCTTATGTATGGAAAAGCTAAAAAACAACTAGAAAATAAAAATGGATCTGTTCATTTTTTAAACCTCAAAGATTATACCTATCCCTCTTCCACTTTTGATTTAGTAACCTCTAGACTCGCCTTACATTATATTGAACATCTTGATATCATTTTTCAAAATGTGTTTCAAACTTTAAAAACAAATGGCACCTTTACCTTTAGCGTTCAACATCCCGTTATTACTTCTTCATTTGAAAGCTTACAAACAAGTGGTAAAAGAACGAGTTGGCTCGTCGATGATTATTTTAAACTAGGCAAACGGGTTGAACCATGGATTGACCAAGAAGTTATTAAATATCATCGTACAACGGAAGAGTATTTCACATTATTACAGCAAGCCGGATTTACCATTACATCATTAAAAGAAGCTACACCAAATCCAACCTATTTTCAAGATGAAGAAGAGTATAAACGTCGCTTACGTATTCCTCTCTTCCTCTTATTTTCTTGTACCAAATAAAAAAACGATGAATCACTCATCGTTTTTTTATCTCATTGCCTGAGCAACTTCTTTAACTACACGTCTTCCTCTTCCGTGCGGGATACAAAGCGGTGTTCCAAACAACGGATCCGTACTAATTTGACACTCCATTCGGAATACATCACGTACTAGTTTCTCATCTACCACTTCTTCAGGTTTACCTTGTGCATATATTTGTTTATCTTGAATTGCTACAATGTTATCTGCATAGCGGCATGCTAAATTCAGATCATGTAATACCATAACAATTGTTCTTTGTTCTGTTTCATTTAATTCGAATAATAAATCTAGCACTTCAATTTGGTGAGTCATATCTAAGTATGTAGTTGGCTCATCCAGTAAAATGATATCTGTATCTTGTGCAAGTGTCATTGCGATCCAAGCACGTTGACGCTGCCCACCTGAAAGAGCATGCACATCACGCTCAGCAAATTCTGTCATACCTGTTGCTGCAAGTGCCTTCTGTACCATTTCCTCGTCTTTTTCTGACCATTGCTTCAGCCATGTTTGATATGGATAGCGCCCTTGCTTTACAAGTTGTAATACTGTAAGTCCTTCTGGTGCTTGTGGTCCTTGCGGTAAAATCGCCATTTGACGAGCAATTTGCTTCGTTTGCATACTTTGAATTGCTTGATTATCTAACAAAATATCACCATTTGTTGGCTTTAATAATCTAGCTAGTGAACGTAATAAAGTTGATTTCCCGCAACCGTTAGAACCGATAAAAATTGTAATTTCTCCTTTTGGAATTTCTAAGTTCAGCTCATCAATAATAATTGTTTCACCATAAGACAACGTCAAGCGTTTCGTCTCCAATGCTTTTTGCATATTCATCTCCCTTTATGAATTCCGACTTTTATAAAGTAAATAAATGAAATAAGGTGCACCAATTGCTGATGTAAATACCCCTGCTGGAATTTCAAGTGGTGTGAAAATTGTACGCCCTATTAAATCTGCAGCAAGTACTAGAATTGCACCGACAATAGCTGCAACTGGGAGTAATGCACCGTATAAAGAACCAACTAATCTTCGTGAAATATGAGGTGCCATTAAACCGACAAATCCAATCCCTCCGGCAAAAGCTACCGCACCACCAATTAAAGCTGTACTAAGTAATAACATAAATACACGCGACTTCGTTAAAGGAACCCCAAGTCCTACCGCTATATCATCCCCTAGCTCTTGTGCATTTAAATGCCTAGCTGCGATAAATGATATTACTGTTAAAATGAGAACCCAAGGCGCAAGTACCATAACATTTTGCCAAGAAGAGCCGTAAACGGTACCCGTAATCCATACATTCGCTTGGCTCGCTTGATAAATTGGTGCTAGCAACATAAATAATGTTGTCGCCGCCTTCGTTAATGCCCAAAATCCAACACCAATTAAAACGAGACTAATTGGTGATAATCCATCATTTTGCCATGCAAATAAGTATACAAAAACCGCTACAATCGTTGCTCCTGCAAAAGCTGCGAGCGGCATATAATGAATACTTACCGTTAGTGCATTATTTTTATCACTAAATAGCGCTAAAAATAATACAACTGCGACACTTGCCCCGCCCGTAATCCCGATGATATCAGGAGAAGCAAGTGGATTTCGAACGAGCCCTTGTAAAATACAGCCCGCTACCGCAAGCGCAATTCCTACGAGGATAGCAATTAAAATACGCGGCATACGAAACTTATTTACAACCATATTTGACATTGCATCGCCATTTCCGGTAATTGCTTGCCATACGTCATAAGGAGCAATTTTCATGTCTCCCATACCTGCGCTCGCAAAGAATAATCCTATTAAAACAACTAGTAAACTTAACAAGACGAGACAAGCTCGTTTATACATTAAAAACGAGAGCTCGCCTTTTCCTATACGAAACGGAATATATTTCTTCATTTGCTAAGCCCTCTCTTACGTGCAATATAAATAAAGAACGGTGCTCCAATAAATGCTGTCATAACTCCTACTGGTACTTCTTGTGGCATAATGACATATCTTGCTGCTATATCAGCCAATATTAGTAGTATTGCACCTAACAATCCGCTATAAGGCACTCTCCATCTGTGGTCAACTCCAACAAGAAATCTAGCAAAATGCGGAGTAATAATTCCAATAAATCCAATTGGACCAGCAACCGCAACTGAACCACCAGACAATAGTACAATAATAAGTAACACGAATGATTTCATTAAAATTGTTCGTTGTCCAAGTCCTTTCGCGACGTCTTCTCCCATCATCAATGTATTTACTTTCCCTGCCATCATAAGAGATGCAATCCATCCTATTAATAAATATGGGAATACAGATTGTAAAATTTCTAACTTTCTCCCTTGCACAGATCCAGCAAGCCAAAATAATACCTCTTCAAGTGCTTTTTCATTTAACACAAGTAATCCTTGTGTTAATGATGAAAATAACGCACTAATTGCGACCCCTGCTAACGTTAACTTCAGAGGAGTAGTCCCTTCTTTTCCTAAAGAACTAGAAGCAAATACAAGTACAGCGGCAACCGCCGCTCCTAAAAAGGCAATCCATGTGAAAGCTGATAATGATGTTACTGAAAAGATTACAATTGCTACAACTATGAAGAACGCAGCACCTGAATTTAATCCAATAAAATCTGGAGAAGCAAGTGGATTCTTAGTTAAAGTTTGCATAAGACAACCCGCGATGGCTAAACTAGCACCAACACTTGCTGCTATAAGTGCCCTTGGAAGGCGCACATTTTGAATAATAATATGTTCATTAGAACCATTAAAATGGAAAAAAGCATCTAGCGCTAATTTCCAGCTCGTATTTGTATATCCGAAAATAATACTTCCCCAAATACAAATAACGACTGCAATGATTCCAACAAATAATCCAATCCATTTTGCTTGATTTGTTTTTAATAACATGCAGCGTTTCCCCTTCAATGTATAATGATACGTTGTAAGTGTATTTCAACTTAATTCTTATTGTCAACGGAAATGAGAATTATTTTCAACCATATGTATTGACAATCAAAAGATAAAGGCTTAATATCATGCTTGCTATTGAAAAATATTCTCAACATGTAGGGGGTACATAATGAATTTCATGCGGAAGAAATCGTTTACAGTATTTGTATTTTTACTAGCATTTTCAATGCTTTTAAGCGCTTGTGGAAAATCAAATAACAAAGAAGAATCTACAAAAGAAGATAATAAAAAAGAAGTGGTTACTGTAGAACATGCAATGGGTAAAACAGAAGTTCCTGCTAATCCAAAACGTGTAGTTATCTTAACAAATGAAGGAACTGAAGCTTTACTTGAATTAGGTGTGAAACCAGTTGGTGCTGTAAAGTCTTGGACTGGTGACCCATGGTATCCACATATTAAGGATAAAATGAAAGATGTAAAAGTTGTTGGTGATGAAGGACAAGTTAACGTTGAAACAATTGCTTCTTTAAAACCAGACTTAATTATCGGTAACAAAATGCGCCACGAAAAAGTGTACGAACAACTAAAAGCAATTGCACCTACTGTATTCTCTGAAACATTACGTGGTGAATGGAAAGATAACTTCAAATTTTATGCAAAAGCATTAAATAAAGAAAAAGAAGGTCAAAAAGTTGTAGCTGATTACGAATCACGTATGAAAGATTTAAAAGGCAAACTTGGTGATAAAGTAAATCAAGAAATCTCTATGGTTCGTTTCATGCCTGGTGATGTTCGTATTTATCATGGTGACACATTCTCTGGTGTTATTTTAAAAGAGCTTGGATTTAAACGCCCTGGCGATCAAAATAAAGACGACTTTGCAGAGCGTAACGTATCTAAAGAACGTATTTCTGCAATGGATGGCGACGTATTATTCTACTTCACATTCGATAAAGGAAATGAGAAAAAAGGCTCTGAATTAGAAAAAGAATATATCAATGATCCGCTATTTAAAAATTTAAATGCAGTGAAAAATGGTAAAGCATACAAAGTTGATGACGTTATTTGGAATACAGCTGGTGGTGTAATGGCTGCTAACCTACTATTAGATGATATCGAAAAACGCTTTGTTAAATAATTTTATTCTAACCAGCTCTCTCTTTGATGGAGCTGGTTTTTTCATTTCACTGAAGTGTCACATTATTTCATTTTGTATTTTTATTCCCAATATGTTATATTATAAAAGTAAATAGAATATATTTTCTCTATATCAGAATAGATGTTGTAATCTAAATTTTCTGATTAATCACTATTTTATTTTCTTTTAGAATTCAATTATTACATTTGAAAACGCTTATCATCTCGTTTTCAGGGCAAAATACAGTAACGGTTGAAGAAAAATAGAACTTTTTTAGAAATTTTCTTTCTATTTCCATATAATTCTATTGACTTCTAAATATTTTGTAAATTAAAATGATTACATAAATATCCGTTATACAGGATTAGGGGGAAACAAAAATGGATGCAGCTTTAAAATTAGACAAAGCTGGAGAGCAACAATCACCAAAAAAACATCCACCAGGGTTGTATTTGTTGTTCTTAACAGAAATGTGGGAAAGATTTAGTTATTATGGAATGCGTGGCCTTTTAGTTCTTTATTTAACAACTGCTGCTGTTAGTGGTGGGTTAGGATTTGATAAGGCAGTCGCAGTGCAATTATATGGTACTTTTACAGCGGCAGTATATTTCATGCCAATTATAGGCGGATGGCTAACGGATCATTATATCACAAGACGTCATGCCATTACTCTCGGCGGAATTATTATGGCAATCGGCAACTTTGTACTATTCTCAATGAATACAAAAACAGGACTATTTCTAGGATTAATACTATTAGTTATTGGTAATGGGTTCTTCAAACCAAATATTTCTACACTGTTAGGTGAATTGTATGGTGAAAATGATTCACGTCGTGACAGTGCATTTACTATCTTCTATATGGGTATTAACGTAGGTGCTTTCTTCGCTCCACTTATTTGTGGATTTTTAGCAGAAGATTTCTTTAAAACAAGCGTTGATGGCGTTATGGTTATGGGATATAAATACGGATTCTTAGCAGCTTGTATCGGTATGATTATTGGACAAATTGTTTTCAACTTATTAGCTCCTCGCTACCTTGGTACAGCAGGAACAACAATTGTTGGTAAAAAAACAAAAAATCAACCTGCAATCGAAAAGAAACCTTTAACAAAACAAGAAAAAAATCGCACTTGGGCAATTGTAATTTTAACTTGTTTCGTAGTATTCTTCTGGGCAGGCTTTGAACAAGCTGGTAGTTCTTTAACACTTTATACAGATAAATTTGTTGATCGTACAATTTTTGGATGGGAAGTTCCAACATCTTGGTTCCAATCCGTTAATCCAGCGTTCATCGTACTCCTTGCACCATTCGTATCTATGCTATGGTTAAAACTTTCTAAATCAAAGCGTGGCGATTTAAAAATACCAACAAAAATGGCATTTGGTATGATTTTACTAGGTATAGGTTACCTGGTTTTAACATTAGCGGTTCTAAAAACTGGAAGTAGTGAAGCTGATATAACTGTTAAAGCAAACTTATTATTCATCGTTATCACTTATATGTTCCATACAATTGGAGAACTATTCTTATCACCAATCGGTCTATCAATGGTAAGTGCAATTGCACCTGTTAAATTAGCATCATTACTAATGGGTGTATGGTTAGCTGGTTCAGGTATGGCTAACTGGTTAGCTGGTAAACTTGCTTCCTTTACACAATCATTAGGATACCTTGAAGTATTTGCAAGTATTGGTATTATCGTTATCGTCTTAGGACTTGTACTCCTTCTCTTCTCTAAAAAAGTTGCGAGTATGATGGAATAATACAAAAAAAGACGCTTCTAAAATTAGAAGCGTCTTTTTTATTATTTCTCCTCTAAAGCTGTCACGTCCACATGAACGCTCTCACCAGGATTAGATACATCATACACTTGAGCACTCCCCTTCTGCTCATCACAGCTCTCAATCCATACTGGTACGCCCTCATATGTAACGTCAATTCTACTTGAAGAAGATAAGATTTGTTTCACACGTTTCACATCCATACTAATATCCCTCCTTTTGCTTACTACACTCCTTTCTATTTTTTCTTTTCCTTTTAGAATATATTCCGTAAAGCAGCATGTTGATTGATAGTCATTTCTTCCTCACATGCTAATATTTACTCTCTCGCTACCTTTCTGACAAATAAAAAAAGACGTATATTCTACACGTCTCTTTCCATAATATTCAAATTTTAAGAAAATAATGTTTTTACTACCGCACTTACTTTATCATTATGGATTTGGTAATACACTTCTAATCCTCGTCTTTCAAAGCGCACTACTTTATTTTGCTTTAACTTCGTTAAATGTTGTGAAACCGTTGATTGCGGAATTTCTAATACTTCCTGTAGTTGTGTTACATTACATGTTCCTCTTTGCATAAGTTCCATTACTAGACGTAGACGAAGTGGGTGAGCTAACGCTCTTAACATTTGTACATCTTCTTCTGAAATACGACATTCGAATTGATTTTGGCTCATAAAGTTCCCCTCATTTTCGTTTTTATTTGCGTTTTTATGTTCTTTTTATTTATTTATATATCTGTTCTTATATTTCCTGTTACGACATAACTTTATCAACCTATAAAGCCGAAAAATTTTTCCATTTTCATCAACAAAAATTCAGGAAAAAATCCTTGTTGATTTTGAATATTATACTATATGATATAACGAAAAAGCAAAATAATGGCCTACGAATACTTTGCTTGCAAACGTTGTTTTATCAGGCTTTTTGTTATATTTTCACCTCATTGAAATGCACAGTAACGGTATTGTAAAATACCGTCTATAATTGATAACCTATCGTAATGTAGCTGAACTATACTTAACCTCTTTGTTACGCTAAAAGGAATTTTCAGTAAAAAGAGATGATGTGGTATTAAAAATTTGTTTCTAATTTTTTATTCGTATTGCAAGCGGTTGGACTGTTGTGCAAAACTTCCTATTAAATCCACTCACCATTCCTCCCTCACTAGATCAAACAGGACAGATCAGTTCATATATCAAACTTTATACTCGATATAAAAGATGGCATCTAATATACGCCTATAAGGAACATGCCATCTGAATAAGCAAAATAATATGCAAATAACTTATACAGCACACTTAAATTCATTTGAGTGTGTTTTTTGTCTACTTTATGAACAAAGCTTTTCTTTTAACACTATTATGGAATAATTATACTTTTTTACGTTGACAATAGTGTTGAAGGAGAATATACTAAGCATGTAAGTTGATTGTGAATAGTTTCACAAATAATGTGAATTTCTTCACATATAATAGATAGGAGTTGTCATTATTATGAGTACTTGGACACAAATTTATGACCCATTAAACAATATTTGGTTATCTGCACTAATCGCAGCACTTCCAATCTTTTGTTTCATCATTTGTTTAATGGGATTCAAAATGAAAAGTTACATGGCTGGTCTTTATAGTGTGATTGTCGCTATTATCCTTGCAATATTTGTTTATAAAATGCCAGCAACAGTAGCTGTAGCATCTGCCGGGTTCGGTGTTTTATCTGGATTTTATCCAATTTGTACTATCGTTATCGCTGCAATTTTCCTTTACAAATTAACTGTTAAAACAGAGCAATTCAATATTATTCGCGATAGTATTTCAAGCATTACAAATGATCAACGTTTACAAGTATTATTAATCGCTTATTCTTTCGGTGCTTTCTTAGAAGGCGCAGCTGGTTTAGGGGTTCCAGTTGCTATTACAGCTGCACTACTTGTAGGTATGGGATTTAACCCATTAAAAGCAGCAGGTATTTGTTTAGTAGCTAATATCGCTGGTGGTGCTATGGGTGCTATGGGTATTCCAGTTACAGTACCAGCACAATTAACTGAACTTGACGCATTAACTATCGGTCGTCAAACTGTTCTTATTTTACCTTTCATTAGTATCATCTTACCTTTCTTACTTGTTTCAATGGTCGATGGAATTAAAGGTATTAAAGAAACTTGGCAAGGTATTCTTGTAAGTGGTGTTTCTTTCGCAATTACTCAGTTCCTTGTAACTTACTTCTTAGGCGCAGAACTTACTAACATTTTCGCAGCCGTTGTAAGTATGATTGCTCTTGCATTATTCTTACGTGTTTGGCAACCAAAATCTTCTACTAAAGAAGAAAAACAAGAAACTAAAGTATCACATACATTCAATCAAATTTTATATGCTTGGTCTCCATTCGTATTCTTAACTGCATTTGTAACAATCTTTAACTTAAAACCGATTAAAGCTTTATTTGCTCCAGATGGTGCGTTAGCAAACTTAGTATTTAACATTCAGTTCCCTGGTCTTCATAATGCTGTTATGAAAACTACACCAATTACAAAAGCTGATACACCTTTCGCAGCTGTTTTCAAATTCGATGTATTCTCTTCTACAACTACTGCGATTGTACTAGCAATTATCGTTTCACTTATCGTTTACCGCGTAAAAGGTAAAATGGTTAAAGAATTAATGATTGAAACAATGAAAGAATTAAAAGCTCCAGTATATACAATTTGTAGCGTTATCGCTTTAGCTTACGTAGAGAACTACTCTGGTATGTCATCTACACTTGGACTTGCATTCTCTTCTACTGGTAATGTATTCCCAGTTCTTTCTCCAATCTTAGGATGGATTGGCGTATTCATTACAGGTTCAGTAGTTTCAAGTGGTTCTTTATTCGCACCACTTCAAGCAGTAACAGCAGACCAGTTAAACATCGTTCCTTCTACACTCGTTGCCTTAAACGTAGTAGGTGGTACAATGGCAAAAATGGTTTCACCACAATCTGTAGCAGTTGCTTGTGCCGCAGTTGGACTAGTTGGGAAAGAATCTGCTCTATTTAAAACAGCAATGAAATACAGTTTAATCTTCTTAGCTGTTATTAGCTTACTTCAATTAAACGCTGTATTTAATATCTTTTAAAAATAAAACACCGATCCAAATGGATCGGTGTTTTTCACATTACATTTTTTTATTTTTTAATAAAGAAGCTCCAGCAATTTCAGGGTGAGTCATTTCGAATGGATCTAAAATAATATCCAATTCCTCTTCTGTCAGTACACCATGTTCTAAACATAACTCCCTAACAGATTTTCCTGTTTCAATTGCTTCACGTGCAATACGAGATGCTGCTTCATAACCAATATGAGGATTAACTGCTGTAATAATTCCAACACTTTTCTCAACATATTGCTTCAGCAATTCTTCATTTGCTGTAATTCCTTCAATACAATATTCACGGAATACACGGAATCCATTATTCATAATACTTATAGATTGAATTAAATTAAATACAAGCACAGGCTCCATTACGTTTAACTCTAATTGTCCTGCTTCTGATGCTAAGCAAATTGTATGATCGTTTCCGATTACTTGGAATGCGACTTGATTAATTACTTCTGCCATAACTGGATTTACTTTACCTGGCATAATCGATGAACCCGGCTGACGTGCTGGCAATTGAATTTCAGCTAACCCAACACGTGGACCAGACGCCATAATACGAAGATCGTTTGCAATTTTAGACATGTTCATCATACATACTTTAAGTGCTGCAGATACTTCTGTGTATGCATCTGTATTTTGCGTTGCATCAACTAAATGCTCTGCACCAACAAGTGGGAATCCACTAAACGTTCTTAAATGTTTTACCACTTGTTCAATATACGTAGGATTTGCATTTAATCCTGTACCAACAGCTGTCGCCCCCATATTCACTTCATATAAATGTTGACGAGACTGTTTAATTCTTTTTATATCACGCTCAAGCACTCGGCTATACGCTTCAAATTCTTGTCCAAGGCGAATTGGAACTGCATCTTGTAAATGTGTGCGTCCCATTTTAATAACGTGATCAAACTCTTTTGCTTTTTTACGAAAAGCAGAATGAAGTGCTTCCATTGTAATAAGAAGCTCTTCTAACATCATAAGAGTTGCAATATGAATCCCTGTTGGAAACGCATCGTTCGTTGATTGGGCCATGTTCACATGAGTGTTTGGGCTAATTTTCGCATACACCCCTTTTTCATACCCCATACGTTCTAACGCTCTATTCGCAATTACTTCATTTGTATTCATATTAATAGAAGTTCCGGCTCCGCCTTGAATAGGATCCACGATAAATTGATCATGAAACTTTCCATCAACAATTTCTTGCGCTGCTTCTGCAATTTCATGTCCAATGTCTTTAGCTAAGTAACCAGTATCTATATTCGCAAGTGCCGCCGCTTTTTTCACAATTGCCATTGCTGTAATGAGTGATGGATGAATGCGATATCCTGTAATTGGGAAGTTTTCTACGGCACGTAATGTTTGTACACCATAATAAGCTGCATTTGGTACTTCTTTTTCACCTAAAAAATCTTTTTCTATACGTATATCCTTCGTTGCTATCATTTTTATCACCTATACTTTTTCATTCTAAATCCTTATCCAAAAAATCCGCCCTCTAAAAACACGAGTATCATTCAGAAGAATTTTTCAGTATCCACCTTCACTATATAGCACCTTTTTTGAAAGCGCAAACATTTATTTTTCTGTATATCCTTTTTATTAAAGTTTATAGAAAATCATTCTTCTACTTTCCTTATTTCCACTCGTTTAATTTGATGCATATCCTTTTCAAGGACTTTAAAATAAAAACCGTGTTTCTCAATAACATCTCCTTCAGCAACGATTTGTTTTTGTACCATAATCCAGCCACCAATTGTATCTACATCATCAGCAATTAAATGTATGCCAAGCAAATCATTTACTTCACTAATAAGCACTTTTCCCTCTACGATTTTATAACCTTCACTTACATGCTCTATAGGTGGATTCTCATCTTCATCGTATTCATCTCGAATTTCTCCAACAATTTCTTCTAAAATATCTTCTAGTGTAACAATCCCTGCTGTACCACCATATTCATCATACAATACAGCTAATGGAATGTGTTTTATTTGCATTTGTAATAGTAAATCATGAATTGGAATATTTTCTAGCACTTCAATAACTGGCCTTGTATATGGCATAATCGAGCACTCCTCGTCCCGATTCCCATCCATATAACGAATAAATAAATCTTTTACATTAACCATCCCAATAATTTCATCTTTATCTTCACCAAATACAGGATATCTCGTGTACTTTTCTTGTGCGATTACTTTAATATGTGTTTCAAATGGTTCGTCCTCATATAAGCCTACAACTTCCGTACGAGGTACCATAATTTCTTTTGCTACTCTATTATCAAATTCAAAAATATTATTTACATATTTAAATTCCCTTTGGTTAATCTCTCCGCTCTCATAGCTCTCAGATAAGATTAACCTTAATTCTTCTTCTGAATGAGCTACTTCATGTTCAGAAGCTGGATGTAATCCGAATAAACCAGTTACAACCCTCGCTGAACCATTCAAAGCCCAAATAAACGGATACATAACTCGGTAAAAATAAATAAGTGGTTTCGATAACAATAAGCTAACTTGTTCTGCTTTTTGTATAGCAAATGTCTTTGGAGCAAGTTCCCCAATGACAACATGTAAAAATGTAATTACTGCAAAGGCAATAATAAATGAAACTGTACTGGAAATTGCAGGTGAGAATTGTAATTTTAAAAACAACGGCTCGAGTAAATGTTTAATAGTTGGTTCCCCTAACCACCCGAGCCCTAAAGCAGTAATTGTAATACCTAGCTGACAGGCCGATAAATATTCATCTAAATTTGACGTTACCTTTTTAGCTGCCAGTGCACCTCGTCTTTTTTCGCTAACGAGTTGATCAATACGACTGCTACGTACCTTAATAATTGCAAATTCAACAGCCACAAAAAATGCTGTTAACCCAATAAGAATGACTACCATCAATAATTTTAAAATATCCACATATGTCCTTTAGCTTTCTTAGCTAAAGTTACACCTCCTTTTAAAAAGAAGTTTCACTTTAGTTTCTTCAATTATTGGAAAGCAACTCTATATAAAATCCACCAATTTTCAAACCTCATACAATTCTAAAGGTAAACCATCGGGATCTTGGAAAAAGACGAATTTCTTCTCCGTTATTTCATCAATACGGATCGATTCTGTCTCAACACCACATTGATTTAAATGCTTCACAGCTTCTTCTATATTTGTAACAGCAAATGCTAAATGTCTAAGACCTGCTGCTTCTGGAAAACTTTTGCGCTCAGGCGGATTTGGAAATGAAAATAATTCGATTTGATACTCTTCTCCTACACATAAATCTAATTTATAAGAATCTCGTTCCTTTCTATATACTTCATTAAGTTCTTTAAATCCTAATATTCTAGTATAAAAATCCTTTGACGTCTCATAATTCGAACAAATAATTGCAACGTGATGCACTCTACATATATTCATACTCTCTCTATTCCTTTCTTTACCAAAGATGCATATTCTCTCTTGAAATGAAAAACATATATAGCAGAATATCTCTTTTAGGGGGCTTATCATGAAATTCATTACTTTTTTCGTCGGACTAATTGTTGTTTTCTTGCTCGCTTATATTGCTAGCAATAATAAGAAGCATATTAAATTTAAACCAATTTTTATCATGCTTATTATACAGTTAATTTTAACCTATTTACTACTAAATACAGAAGTCGGCCTCATACTAATTAGAATCATTTCCAGTTTGTTTACCAAGCTACTCGAGTATGCTGCTGATGGAATAAATTTCGTATTTGGTGGTCTTGCAAATAAAGGTGAAATGCCATTTTTCCTTACTGTATTATTACCAATCGTCTTTATTTCTGTTTTAATTGGCATATTACAACATTTCAAAATACTACCATTTTTTATTCATTGGATCGGGTACTTTCTTAGTAAAATAAATGGTCTTGGGAAATTAGAATCTTACAACGCTATCGCCTCTGCCATTGTCGGCCAATCAGAAGTTTTTATTACAGTGAAAAAGCAATTAGCTCAAATTCCAAAACACCGTCTTTATACACTTTGTGCCTCTGCTATGTCAACCGTATCTATGTCTATCGTAGGTGCCTATATGACAATGATTGAACCTAAATATGTAGTAACTGCACTCGTTCTCAATTTATTTAGCGGTTTTATTATCGTACTCATCATTAACCCTTACGACGTTAAAGATGACGAAGATATTTTAGAAATCAAAGGTGAAAAACAGAGCTTTTTTGAAATGCTTGGAGAATACATTCTTGATGGTTTTCGTGTAGCCATTGTTGTCGGCGCTATGCTCATCGGATTCGTCGCATTAATTAGTTGTATTAATGACCTGTTCCTCATTATATTCGGTATTACGTTCCAACAATTAATCGGCTATGTATTTGCACCTATCGCATTCCTTATCGGTGTACCAAGTTCTGAAATTGTCGCAGCTGGCAGCATTATGGCAACGAAGCTTGTAACGAATGAATTTGTCGCAATGATGGACCTCAGTAAAATTTCTAATAGCCTTTCTCCCCGTACAGTTGGTATTATTTCTGTTTTCCTTGTGTCTTTTGCCAATTTCTCTTCCATTGGTATTATTTCAGGTGCGGTAAAAGGACTAAACGAGGAACAAGGAAACGTTGTTGCGAGGTTTGGCCTTAAATTACTATATGGAGCTACTCTCGTTAGTATTTTATCTGCAATTATCGTAAGCATTATGTTGTAATTAGGTAAAATTTTATCATTTTCTTATCCCTATCTTTTGTATACAATAACGAATAGGTGTCTTATAAATAATCAAGACATCTATTTTTTATACATGTACAATCGCTTTTATTTAGCGTAAAATATTTTTTATGTGTTTGAATACACTTCTAAATGTATACACTTTGATAGTTTTAAAGGAGAAAAAATGATGAAATCCGACACGAACAACAATACGCGAGCCAAAAAAGGACGCTCAAAGAAAAAACGCCTACTTTGGTTCCTTCTTATTCCATTACTAATTGTAGCACTTGGAGCAGGAGGCTACTCCTTCCATATATACAGTAAAGCAAAGTCCGTCTTAAATAATGCTTATGCTGAACTAGGTCGAGGAGATAAGTCCAGCAAACGTGAAAAAGCTGTTAAACCTATGACCGACAACATTTCCGTACTTATTATGGGTGTTGATGAAAGTGAAATTAGGGAAAAAGGTTATGGAAAAGCGACTCGAACAGATGCGTTATTACTTGCAACAATTAATAAAAACGATAAATCCGTTAAACTTGTAAGCATTCCACGTGACTCACGCGTCTACATTAAATCACGTGATAAATACGATAAAATTACACATGCGCACGTATTCGGTGGTGTAGACAGCACAATTGATACGGTAGAGAACTTTTTAGATGTTCCAGTTGATTACTATGTAAAATTCAACTTTAAATCCTTTATTAAAATTGTTGATTCTCTTGGTGGTATTACTGTAGACGTTCCAGTTGAGTTCACAGAGCAAAATAGTAAAGATGAAGCAGATGCAATTCATCTTAAAAAAGGACGTCAACATTTAAATGGAGAAGAAGCATTGGCGCTAGCTAGAACTCGTCATATCGATAGTGATTATATGCGTGGCCAACGACAACAGCTTGTATTAGAGGCCATTGCTGAAAAGGCACTATCTCTTAATTCCATTAATAAAATCGGTGGCCTACTAGACGCTGTCGATAAAGATTTAAAAACCAATTTAACGTTTGATGATATGATGACAATTACAAAAAATTCAATGGATTCAAATTTAAAGATGGAAAAAATGCAAGTAGAAGGTACAGATAAATATATAGGTGGTATTTATTATTACGTTCCAAATGAAAAAAGCGTCGACACTATTTCAACTACCCTTCAAAAACATCTCGGTGTTACGAATAAAAATGAACATAAAAAATTATAATAAAAAGGCTGCTAGATCTTTCTAGACAGCCTTTTTATTATATTTTTCAACATATTTTTCATACACATTGTGACAAGAAGTGACAATTATTACAGCGATGTAACATTTTTTATGAAAACATTACACACACAGTGAAAATAATAGTATACTAGTACGTACATAATGTTATTTTCATCATTTTTATACAAAAAATGTAATACATATATTTATACATAAATTTCTGGGGGGAAATAAATGAAGCTAAGTAAAATACTGATTGGTTCTGCAATTGCTGGGGGCATATTACTTTGTGTAGGCGGTGTTGGAGGATATCAATATGTATCCAAATTAAATAATCAATTAGATACTACTGCATTACCAAATACTACATTTGAAGGTATTTCTCTCGACGGAAAAAATAAGAAAGATATTCAAGCAATTATTAATCAAAAGGTAGCTGAATTAGATCAAAAATCCCTTACCTACATATTCCAAAACGATAAACAAACTTACATATGGAAAGATTTAGGGATAAATTATAAAGAGAAAGATATTATTAACAAAATCTTTAAAGAACAAGAAGGAAACGTAATGAATCGTTACAAAATGCGTAAGCAAGCTGAAAACGGTGAATTAAAACGTGACTATAAATTAACACCACAATTAAATGCAACAGCTTATGAAACCTTTATAAAAGATAAATATAATGAAACATTAAAAAATCCTGTTAACGCAGAATTAAGTATTGAAGGCTCAACAGTAAATGTTAGTCAAAGCCAAAACGGAGAAAAAATTGATAAAGGGAAACTAAGCGGTTTAACAAATGAAGCTATTACTACTGGTAAATCAGATGTTACATTACCAGTTACATTCATAAAACCAGAACGTTCTACAGAAGACATACAGAAAATGGGTATTAAAGAAGTCATTGCTGAATATTCTACTCCAATGGCTGGCCGTAACGGAAATCAATCATTTAACGTAAATAAGTCAGCTAATACTTTAAGTGGGGTTATTGTCGCACCTGATGAAACATTTAGTTTTAACGGTCGCGTTGGCGTAACTGATGCTGCACATGGTTATAAATCTGCAGCAGTATATTCACAAGGTAAAGTAATACAAAGTGCAGGCGGAGGAGTTTGCCAAGTCAGTAGTACATTATACAGTGCAGCTTTAAGGGCAGATTTAGGCATTGTTTCTCGAAGCAATCATTCTATGCCAGTAAATTATTTACCACTTGGGCAAGATGCAGCAGTAGCAGATTATGGTCCAGATTTAAAATTTAAAAATAATACGGGCAATCATATTTATATTCAAGCATTTTCAAATGGAGGTAGTATTACTACACGCATTTTCGGTACAAATACTGGTAAAAATGTTGAAGTTTCTTCTCAAGTAATTAGTAGGACTAGTGATAAAATCACAGCGGTTACGTATAAAAAAGTAACACAAAACGGGGAAGTAATATCAAATGGACAAATTTCAAAAAGCGTATATAAAAGCGCTCCAAAAGAATAGATAATATCCACCGAATAGCATAAAGAAAAAGGCGTGATTATATCACGCCTTTTTCTTTTGCAGTAATAGTAAAAAAGTTTCAAGATGGTCTTTCGTTTCTTCTAAAGACCACATACGATTGCCTTGCTTCGTAGCTAATACACACGCCTCTTCCCACGCGTTCTTTTTCTTCATATTTATTAATTCATCACGTAATTTCAAAACAATTTCTTCGTCTTCTTGTTCAATAAACTCTTCCATCACGCTTACTATTTCATCCTCATGAACACTTAACGTACAGTACGATTTAAGAAAGTATTGTAACGTCGTATACATAATGTACTCCCCCTTCTTATTTATCAGATGGATAAGAAGTAATAATCTTAAACCCTAATTCTCCTGACTTATCTCTTGCTAAAACAGTAACAGTTTTTACCAACTTGTCTTTTACACTCATATTTTTCTTTATTACCGTTTTTCCAACCGGGAATGAATGTGTTGTATTTAGTACGAGACGAGCCTCTTTAGAATTTTTTAACCAGTCTTGAATTTCCTTATCATGCTGCTTCAAACTATCTTTTACAGCTTTCGTTGCTGTTTCCTTGTCATAGTATGTACTTGCTGCTGATACTTTATCTGTCTTCAAGCGATTCTTCAAATCTTCTTCTGATTTGCCTACATGTCTTTCAATCGTATGACCATTTTTAGGTGGCCCTTCCATTTCATCTAAAATATTATCACTAATTTTTTCTACTGATGTCGATTGATTCCCTGTTTGTTTCTCTGTTTTTTGTTCTTTTCCTGCACATCCACTTAAGATCAGCATTAGTGCCAATAAACCACTCAAGAAAAGACTACTTATTCGTTTCATCATATCACCTCTTTCATGATTATTATCGCAACTTCACTAAAAGTCAATTTCACAACGAAAAAATCTATCAGTTTTCATTTTTTCCATCTATTTTTCCATATTTACCCGCGCAATTTCATCAATCCTCTATTTTTCTACTTTTATAATATATACCCCCTATATTTTATGATTATTTCCCAGATGAAAACACTGATAATATAACTATAGAACTCTTTTATATAAAGGTTTTTATAGTGTTTTTCAAAATAATTTAAAATACCCCTGTTTTTATATACCCAATACCTATATAAGGTATAAAGACCCCTTCTTATCAACGTTTTTCTACATTATGTAAATTTACCCTTGCCTATACAAACGAAATATGGTGTAATGCAAAAAAAGATAAAGGATTTTAAACAATGGCTGAAACGATTCAAAATTTCTTAACAGAATACTATTCAATCGCAATTCCACTTAGTATCTTAATTAACATCATCATTAGTCTTTTAGGTTTTATCCCTAGTATTTTTTTAACCGCCATTAATATACAGCTCTTCGGTGTAACAAATGGCACAATCATTTCGATCGCAGGTGAGGCCTTAGGGGCTATTATCTCGTTTTATATTTACCGCATGGGCCTTCAAAAGTTCACTCACGATAAAGTAAATAAGTACCCAAAGGTAGAGCGTCTTCTTTATGTACAAGGTAGAGAGGCCTTTCTACTCGTTCTATCGTTTCGATTGATACCTTTCATCCCATCAAGTATCGTGACTTTATTTGCAGCTCTAGGGAAAATGTCATTACTCTCCTTCAGTATTGCCAGTACAATAGGTAAAATACCGGCATTATTGATTGAAGTATATTCGGCATATCATGTTATGAACGGAACAAATGAAGCGAAGTGGATTGTAACAATCGCAGGTTGCATTGGATTGTTCTATTTGTGGAAAAAATGGAGAAAAAAATAAAGAAGGAGCCTATGCTCCTTCTTTATTTTTGAAGTATTTTATTAATAGCTGTCCCTTAAATCCTTAATTTACACCAACAGCACTAAATGATTGCTTCACTGCATTTACTTCTGCAGAGCTAGCACCATATAAATCCGCTGCAGCTTGTACTGCACCAGCACGAGCTTGGCTAAATGTAGTAGATTGCGTGAAATATTGTGTATTTGCACGGTAATAAATTGCACCTAACTTATCTTTACCAATGCCCGTTACAGTTACACCCGAATGCGTACCACCATTTGCTAATAAATAAGCTTGTTTGTTAATGATACCACTGTTTGTATGAACCCCACCGTTATCACTAGTACCAGTGTAACGCTTAGAATAATGGTCTGGGTCACCATATTTCGCTGGATCACTCATAGAGCGAAGCGCATCTCCTGCTTTACCAGGCGTGTAAATATCTTCACCAATCTCCCAATCTGGGTTACGGTTATCATAGAATTCTACTAAAGTACCAAAGATATCAGAAATCGCTTCATTTAACGCTCCTGATTCATTTTGATAAATTAAGTCCGAGCTATTTTCCGTAACAGCATGCGTTAATTCGTGACCAATTACGTCAATTCCACCAGATAATGAAGTGAATGTTACACCATCTCCATCTCCGTATACCATTTGTGAGCCGTTCCAGAATGCATTATTATACTTACTTCCGTAATGAACTGTTGATTTTAACGGTGCCCCTGCATCATTAATAGAGTTTCTATTAAATGTAGCTTTATAATAATCATATGTTTTACCTGCATAGTAATGAGCATCTACTGCCGCTGCATCATACGCTGCATTGAAAACATTATCTGCATCTAACCATAAAGTTCCTGGCAATGTAGTACGATTTTTCGCATCATATGTGAAAATCGTTGCTCCGCGCGTATTATCTTGTAAGTAGTAAGATGAGCCCGATAATGTTGTATTGAGTGATTTCGTATCTCCTAATACACCTTTACCAGTTCCTACTTTATTTGTTCCTGTTACAGGTTTTACTACTGCTTTCGCATCCTGTTTAGGAGCCTCTTGCTTAACTGGTGATTTATCTTCATTTGTTACATGATCCAATTTATTATATTTATTTAATACTTTACCGCTGTCTGCCTCAATGAAATAGTAGTAGTTTCCTGGACTTGGATCTAAGAAGTTTAGATTTACAACGTATGCATATGTTGTTTCTTCACCATTTTGATATACATATAAGTCCGCTTTTGGTTCTACCTCATATTTCGGTGTTCCCCCTAAATCTTGCTGCGCGATTTCAATCGCTTTTGCGCCTTCAATCTTATTTTTATTTTTCAACTTTTCCTTCTTGTCTAAATCAGGTGCAACTGTTCCAGACAATACTTTTAAAGAACCGTCTTTACTTACGTGAGCTACTTGAGTAGAACCCCATACAGGTACTCCTTCGTAAACTTGTTGCATACGTACTACTGTTGAATCAGTTACAGCATCTTTCTTCACTTGTTTCACTTTGAAAGAATCTTGCGCACTCTTTTCCCCTAGCTTGTAATCACCTTTTGCTGCGTTTAAGTAATCAAACACAACAGATTCTGCTTTCTTACCAGTCGCTCCAGTTAGATCACCAGAAATAAACTCAGGTGACTGTACTGTCTCATTGTACTTCTTCGTAGAGAGTACATTTTTAGAATCCGCAAATGCAGAGCCTGTCCCTCCAAACGTTGTAACTGCCATTCCTGTCGCTAACACTAACGCTAAACTTTTCTTTTTCATGAACCTTCCCCCTAATAAAAATTTTTTTGAAAAAGAGTAGTTTCATATTAGCATTATGTTTCCACTATTAATATACTAAAAATTCAAATAATTTTTTTCTCAAGTTTTGTAGAATTTTGAGGAACAAATATTGAAAAAACCCTTTCCGATTGGAAAGGGTGGAGATTATAAATTAACTTGTTCAACAGTTTTAGCTTGTTGACCAACAATATCAGGTTTACTGCTATATTGATGTATTCCTCCAGCAACTGTAAGAGTCAATATAAACGCCAATACTCCAAATACCATCTTTTTCATGTTTATTCCTCCTTATTATCATTCATTAAATCAATAACTAACCTATAATATCGATTACTTTCTTCAAATCTCGATAAACTGGAAAAATGTTCTGCTAGTTCAACGTATACTTTCTTTAATTCTATTTTATTTCCTGCAGATTTATACAACGGGATAGCCTCATTTTCCAAAAATGCTTTATAATCTTTTGCTTCTTCAAAATATTTATATCTAAGCATTAAAAGCAAATATAATTTTGCATTAAATCTCTCTTCCTGTTTTGCTGCATCAATTCCCTTATCAATTAATGTCCTTGCCTCTTCCAATTCTTCTAATTTAATGCATACTAATGCCATTTCGTATATTGTATCTAAATAGTTTAAATCTATTTGTTTTTGAAGTTGTAGACTATCTAAATAATATTTTTTCGCTTGCTGATATTTGCCTTTTTTATAATAGATACTTCCCATATTACTTAAAGTAATAGCTAATAGTACATCCTTATCAGCAAAAGATGTGGCCTCTCTCAATATACTCTCATACATTTTTAAAGCTTCTTCATACTGACCTTTTTCTGTATAACTTACCGCAATAAGGATTTGGCAATTAATTATGTTTCTAAACTTATATTCACTACGAAATCCTTCTAATGCCATATTTACAAAATGAATTGCAAGATGATGAATATCTAAATGAGTATATGCAAGCGCTATATTATAATACAAACCTGTTTCATGATACCCTTGTTCTTTGGCCATTACTTCTGTTTTTAATAAGTAATCTAGCCCATCCTTCCATCTATACTGTAAACAGCACAATAATCCTCTACTATACATATATAACAACTTCTGAAATGGAGAATATTTTTTATATACCTTCTTCAACTTATCTAATTCTTCTTCGAGTGCAGAAATATCCCTTTTCATAATTAAATAACGTGTATACAGCAGTTTATAATAATTTATAATTTCAAAATCCAACACATGCTTCATTTCACCTTGCAACTCTTCATATATACGTTCTACTTGTTGCTTGTCTAAATGAACTAGTGCATTTAACCATTCATCTAGCTTCCCCTTCACATCTTCTTCTACATCTCTCAAATCCGTCACGGCAATTTCTAGTCTTGTGCAGAGCAATTGTAGAATTTCTTCTGATGCTTCGATCTTTCCATTTTCAATCTTACTTAAGTATGAGACAGAACAAATGCCCTGACATAATTCTTCTTGTGTCATTTTTTGCTGAAGCCGTTTGTAAAAGACTTGTTTGCCTATTTTTTCTAATGTTTGTTGCATTGTCCTCCTCCATTCTCATTACCCCATTACTCTAATAATACATAAAATTCGGAGAAATATAAATTGATAAATATAAATTTTCTAAAAAATATGCATAATTTCATTTTTTTCTCTCTTGACTTCACTTCAATATCTCTTCTTTGCTACGAATGGTGAAAAATTGGTATACTATAACCAAATTATGGAGGTGTTCTCGCGATGACTCATTATAAAGACGATAGTTATGCCTTACATACAGACCTATATCAAATCAACATGGCTTATACATATTGGAAAGATGGTATTCATAATCGCCGTTCCGTGTTTGATTTATACTTTCGAAAGCTTCCATTCGAGAACGGTTATGCTGTTTTTGCTGGCCTTGAGAAAATTGTAGAGTACATAGAAAATTTCAGCTTTACTGAAAGCGATATCGCTTATTTAGCAGAATTACAATTTGAAGAAGAATTCCTTCATTATTTACAAAATATGAAATTCACTGGGACGATTCGTAGTATGCAAGAAGGTGAAGTTGTATTTAATAACGAGCCTTTATTACGCGTTGATGCACCACTCGGTGAAGCACAAATTATTGAAACCGCTCTCTTAAATATTGTGAATTACCAAACATTAATTGCAACAAAAGCTGCTCGTATGAAACATGCTGCAAATAATGATGAGCTTTTAGAGTTCGGCACAAGACGTGCCCACGAGTTCGACGCTGCCCTTTGGGGGACGCGTGCTGCCTTTATTGGTGGTTTCTCCTCTACAAGCAATGTTCGTGCTGGGAAACGCTTTGGGATCCCTGTAGCTGGCACACATGCGCACTCGTTCGTTCAAGCATATCGCGATGAATACGTCGCATTTAAGAAATACGCTGAAACTCATAAAAAGTGCGTCTTTCTCGTTGATACATATGACACATTGAAATCTGGTGTTCCAAATGCAATTCGTATTGCAAAAGAATTTGGGGATCGTATTGATTTCTATGGTATACGTCTTGATAGTGGTGATATGGCTTATTTATCGAAAAAGGCACGAAAACTACTAGATGAATCAGGGTTTACAAATACAAAAATTATCGCTTCTAGCGATTTAGATGAATACACAATTATGCACCTTAAATCTCAAGGAGCAAAAATTGACGTATGGGGCGTTGGGACGAAATTAATTACGTCCTTTGAGCAACCTGCATTAGGGGCTGTTTACAAACTTGTTGCGATTGAAGATACTGACGGAAAATTAAATGATACGATTAAAATTTCATCTAATCCTGAAAAAATTACCACTCCAGGACTGAAACGAATTTATCGTATTATCAATCGGGTTAACAATCATGCAGAAGGCGATTATATTGCGTTAGATTCTGAAGAACCTGAAAAAGAAGAGCGCTTAAAAATGTTCCATCCAGTTCACACATATATAAGTAAATTCGTAACAAACTTTGAAGCCCGTGAACTCCATAAAGACATTTTCGTTAACGGTGAAAGAACATATGAACTACCAAGTATATTAGATATTCAACAATATAATGAACAGAGTCTCGCTCTATTTTGGGAAGAATACATGCGAACTTTAAATCCCGAAGAGTATCCTGTCGATTTAAGCCAAGAATGTTGGGATCATAAAATGAATTACATTCAAACAGTTCGAGAACAAGTTGAAAAAAACATACAAAAGTAAACAGAGAAGTTTCTCCTTCTCTGTTTTTTTCAATACTATATGGATATTTGTAAAAAATATATTAAAATAATAAGACGAATGTTTTTTATTTGCAAATTTTAATATTATGCTATTTAAAAGTAAAATAATATTTGATATTATTTTATTGAATCAATTTCAACAAAATCACTAATAAAAAAGAGGACGCAGGTTGCGTCCTCTTTTTTATAAATCTTTCACTCGTAATACACGCATTGCATTTAACACTGCAAGTAGTGTCACACCAACATCTGAGAAAACAGCTTCCCACATTGTTGCAATACCAAAGGCACCAAGTAATAGAACGATCCCTTTTACACCTAAAGCAAAGATGATATTTTGCCACACTATACTTCTTGTGCGTTTTGCAATTTTTACAGCTGTCGCAATTTTTGAAGGCTCATCAGTCATAATAACGATGTCTGCCGCTTCAATTGCTGCATCTGATCCTAAACCACCCATCGCAATACCAACGTCTGCACGGGCTAATACTGGTGTATCGTTAATACCGTCACCAACGAAGGCAATTTTTTCTTTTCCATGCTTCGCTGCATCAATTTTTTCAATCTCTTCTACTTTTTGTTGCGGTAGTAATTCCGCATGAACTTCATCTAAGCCTAATTCTTTACCGACAGCTTCACCAACTGTTTTTGCATCACCAGTTAACATTACTGTCTTTTTAATACCTAGTTCTTTTAACTTTTGAATCGCTTGTTTCGAATCCTCTTTCACCTCATCAGAAATAACAATATAACCTGCATATTTTCCATCTACAGCAACGTGAACTAATGTACCTACTGTTTCTGGTTGTTTAAATTCAATATTTTCTTTTCTCATTAATTTTGCATTACCTGCAAAAATTTCTTTTCCTTGTACTTTTACGACTGTACCGTGACCAGAAATTTCGTTATAATCATCGATTATTTTTTCATCAATTGATTTTCCATATGCCTTTCGAATAGATTGGGCAATTGGATGGTTAGAATACACTTCAGCAAATGCCGCATACTCTAATAACTCTTCGCTTGTAGTACCTTCGCTCGGTTCCATTTTTGTAACTTTGAAAACACCTTTTGTTAATGTTCCTGTTTTGTCAAAAACAATATATTTTACATCATTTAAAGCTTCTAAATAGTTACTACCTTTTACTAACACACCACTTTTAGATGCACCACCGATACCTCCAAAGAATCCAAGAGGAATGGATACAACTAACGCACATGGACAAGAGATTACTAAGAACACTAAAGCTCTATAAATCCACTCAGAGAATGTAGCCCCTTCTAAAATAAGCGGTGGAATAAACGCCATGATCGCCGCTGTAATAACTACAACTGGAGTGTAGTAACGCGCAAACTTCGTAATAAAGTTTTCTGTCGGTGCTTTTTTACTACTTGCATTTTGAACTAAATCTAAAATTTTTGATACAGTAGATTCACCAAATTCTTTTGTAACTTCAATTGTTAATACACCATTTTGGTTTACAAAACCACTTAATACGTCATTACCAACTTCTACTTCACGCGGTACAGATTCACCTGTAAGTGCTGAAGTATCCATCATTGATGTTCCCTCGACTACTTTTCCGTCTAATGGTACTTTCTCACCCGGTTTTACGATAATATAATCGCCGATTTGTACATCTTCCGGTGATACTTGTTTCGTTTCATTTCCAACCTTTACATTCGCATAATCAGGACGAATATCCATTAATGAAGTAATTGATTTTCGAGAGCGGTTTACCGCAATGCTTTGGAATAGTTCTCCTACTTGATAAAATAGCATTACTGCTACGGCTTCTGAATATTGCTGAATTGCAAAGGCTCCTACAGTTGCAATTGCCATTAAGAAGTTTTCATCAAATACTTGGCCGCGAGTTATGTTTCTTACCGCTCTCCAAACGATATCTCCACCTATTAATAAATAAGCAAGGACGAATAACGGAATTGTTACCATTTGTGGTAAGCTCGCTAATGCAGCAATTGCTGTCAAAATTCCGCCGACCACTAATCTCCCTACCATCTTTTTCACGTTTGCTTCACCATGATCGTGACTATGTCCGTGGTCATGACCGTTCTTCTCTTCACGAACAACTTTCACATCTGGCTCTAACTTTTGAACGACATTTGTTATATTTGCTACAGTTGCTTCTAGTTCTCTTTTATTCGCAACTTCTACTCGTAGTTTCTTCGATACGAAATCAACAGTTGCTTCTGAGACAGCTGGCATTTCCTTCACTTTATTTTCAATTTTCATTGCACAGTTCGCGCAATCTAAACCTTCTAATATAAATACTTCTTTAGCAATTTTATTTTTTTGTTCTTCTTGCACTTTAATATGCGGTTCTAATTTTGTAACGAGTTGTTTTGCTTCCGTAACAACTTCGTTTTCTTTATTTTGTGCTGTTTCTAAGATCATTGTCTTTGTTGCGAAGTTTACAGAGCAAGAATTTACTCCTTCTATATTCCCAACACCTTTTTCAATTTTCATTGCACAATTCGCACAATCTAAACCTTCTAACATCAGTTTCTTTTTCACTAACGCTTCAGCCATCGTTCTCCCTCCTCGCGTTCTTTTTATTCTTCTTCGTTTACGTGTTCAAACGCTTGCTCGAAGATATGAATTACGTGCTGGTCAGCTAACGAATAATAAACAACCTTTCCTTCTTTACGATTCTTCACAAGTTTCGCTTGCTTTAACACACGAAGCTGATGCGAAATAGATGATTGTGTCATTCCTAATAAATAAGCTAAATCACAAACGCACATTTCAGCTTCAAATAGCGCATGTAATATTCTCGTACGTGTACGGTCACCTAATACTTTAAATAGTTCTGCTACTTTACTTAAACTTTCATCAGTTGGAATTGTTTGTTTTACTTGCTCAACAACTTCTTCATGAATTATCGTTTGAGAACATGTCTCTTGTGGTGTTTCTACTTTATTTCCAGCCATTATAGCTCACCTCTTTAATTGAACATATGAACAATCATTCATATATCTTATACTCTTATTATATGAGCGCCTACTCATATGTGTCAATGAAATCTGAATTTTTTTTATGAACATTTCGTTCACATTTTAGTAAGGCATATACATATTTTCCGCATCCTCTATATTCTCATACAAAAAAGGATGTACAATTCGCACACCCTTTTTTACTTACTTTTCATTTTTCACCGCATCCACAATTAAAGAAACAAATCCTAACTGATTATCCCGATTTCTATGGTCAAAACGTTTCGAACGATAAATAAATCCATCTTTCTCATTCCAATCATTATAGTGAAACTTACCATTCTCATCACAGTATTCTAAGAGCCTCACTTGAAAACCTGCTGATTCAAACATGGACGTGATTGTTTTATAGTTATGAACAATTTTATGGCTTGCTGCAGGATGATCTAATGGACCAGGTCCCCCCACTTGTACCCCTTGCTGATATTCTTCATCTGGAAAAAATGCATCTGGTACTGCACAACGAATATATCCATTCTCCATTAAAAACTCATAACAAATTTTTGCAGCTTCAATTCCTTCTTCATATGATAAATGCTCCCATACATGCTCTGCCAAAATGACTGATAAAGAATTAGATTGAAACTTATCAAGCCAAGTTTCTCTCCGTAATAAATTTAATTCTTCTTCATTCGTATGTAACCAACCAGGGTTATTATTATAATCCTCTGCTCCAACAACAACTTTTATTTCTTCCATTTTTCTCACACCCTTTTTTCATATTCCGACATAAAAATTCAACAAAGTAATATATGTTCCCTTTATTTCAAAAAAAGAAAAAGCCTTGCGCGCTCCCTAGACGCACAAGGCTTACTGTGTTTATATCCCTTTAATTAGCTTGTTCTAAATTATCCTGCGAACTTCCATCGTCTTTTAAATGACTATGTTTTTTCGAATAAACAAAGTATACAACTACTCCAATCGCTAACCAAATACCAAAGTATATCCATGTTGTTAACGGTAAATTTACCATTAAGAATAGACAACATGCAATTGAAATAATCGGTAAGATCGGTACAAGTGGTACCATAAATCCACGTTGTAATTTCGGATGCGTTTTACGAAGAATGATAACAGTTACACCAACCATGGCGAATGTTAATAACGCTCCAATATTCGCTAAATTCGACAATTCTTTTAAATCGATAAATCCAGCAATTAAAGCACTACCAATTCCTGTTAACCAAACTGAAAATGTTGGCGCTTCAGTCTTCTTGTTAATTTTCGCAAAAGATTTTGGTAATAAACCGTCACGACTCATTGCGAAGAATACACGTGTTGTCGCATAAATGTAAGCGAAAATTACAGCCATAATACCGATTACAGCTCCAATAGCAATTACACCAGCCACTTTATCTTGTCCTACAACCTCTAACACATATGCCATCGCTTCCGGTACATCTAGCTCTTTATAAGAAACCATACCCGTCATAACGAGACAAACTACAACATAAATGATTGTACAAATAACTAACGAAGCAATAATACCAATTGGTAGATCACGTTGCGGATTTTTTACTTCTTCAGCAGAAGTTGCTAATGCATCAAATCCTAAGAAAGCAAAGAATACTGCTGCTCCCCCTGCGAACACTCCACTTAAACCGTAAGGTGCAAATGGTATCCAGTTTTCTGGTTTCACGTAGAATACACCAACTGCAATGAATAAAACAACAATACCAATTTTAATTAATACCATTATGTTATTCACACGCTTACTTTCTTTCGTACCTCGTGATAATAACCAAGTTATCACTAACGTAACGATAACTGCTGGTAAGTTTACCATACCACCTTGCGCTGGAATTGTTAGCAACGCTTTCGGAATTTCAAGTCCCAGTCCACTCACTAAATTATTGAAATAACCAGTCCATCCGCCAGCTACTGCGGCAGTCGTTACGACATATACGGATAGTAATGTCCATCCCATTAAATGAGCAACAAACTCACCAATTGTTGCATACGAATATGTGTACACACTACCTGAAACAGGAAGTGTAGATGCAACTTCTGCATAACATAATGCTGCAAATCCACAAACAATTGCTGCAATCATAAATGAAAAAATAACTGCTGGACCAGCATCTCTTGCTGCTACTAATCCAGTTAATACTAGAACTCCTGTACCAATTATCGCACCAATCCCTAGCATTGTTAGGTCAAATGCCCCTAGCGTTTTCGTCAAAGTTTTACTTTTACTTTCCCCTAACAATTGCGTAACGGATTTCTTTTTAAATAGGTTGGCCACGATGTATGCCCCCTTTTACTAAGAAGAGCTAAGAGGTATTATCTCTTAGCTCTTATCATGTTGTATTATATATTGTTCGATTTTGTTTTGTATAATGCTTCTATTAGCAAGATACTGTTTCTGCTTCTAATAATTCTTTAGCACCTTTGTACTCTACACCGTGAGCTTCTGCAACTGCTTCAAATGTTACATAGCCATCTAATGTGTTAATACCTTTTAGTAATGCAGAGTTGCCTAGGCAAGCTTCTTTGTAGCCTTTGTTAGCAATTTGTACTGCATATGGTACTGTTACGTTTGTTAATGCAAGAGTTGATGTACGTGGAACCGCACCTGGCATGTTTGCAACTGCATAATGAACAACGCCGTGTTTTTCGTAAGTTGGGTTATCATGAGTTGTAATACGGTCAGTTGTTTCGAAAATACCACCTTGGTCAATCGCGATATCTACAACAACAGAACCTGGTTCCATTGATTTAATCATTTCTTCTGTTACAAGTTTTGGAGCTTTTGCACCTGGGATTAATACTGCACCGATTACAAGATCAGACTCTTTTACAGCTTCTGCAATATTGTAAGGATTAGACATTAAAGTTTTTACTTGGTTTCCGAAAATGTCATCTAATTGACGAAGACGTTCTGCGCTTAAGTCGATGATTGTTACATCCGCACCTAGTCCAACTGCAATTTTAGCAGCATTTGTACCAGCTTGTCCACCACCGATGATTGTTACTTTACCACGTTTAACTCCTGGAACACCTGCAAGTAAGATACCTTTACCGCCTTTGTTTTTCTCAAGGAATTGCGCACCAATTTGTGCAGCCATACGACCAGCTACTTCACTCATAGGTGCAAGTAATGGTAGAGAACGGTTTTCTAATTGTACTGTTTCATATGCAATCGCAACAACTTTCTTCTCAATTAACGCTTTTGTTAATTCTGGCTCTGGAGCTAAGTGTAAGTATGTGAATAAGATTAAGCCTTCACTGAAGTGTTTGTATTCGCTTTCAATTGGTTCTTTAACTTTCATAACCATTTCCATGTTCCAAGCTTCTTCAGCTGTATCAACAATTTTTGCTCCCGCTTCAACATATTGAGCGTCTGTGAAACCAGATCCTAAACCTGCACCCTTTTGAATGAATACTTCGTGATTGTTACGAATTAAATGTACAACACCTGCTGGTGTCATTGCCACACGGTTTTCGTTGTTTTTAATTTCTGCTGGTACCCCAATACGCATAATGAAATGCCCCCTTATAATTAACAGAAAAAAGAGATTCTTTTTTCTTTTTGTAATAATTAATAACTTATGTCCTTATTCTAGCATAACTTAAAAGTTATGAAAACGCTAACATATCATTTTTCTAAAGTTTATATATTTAGAATAGTGTAAATATATAAAACATTGATTCTATTAGGGGTTTCGTGACATTCCATTATCTTTCACTCAATTTTTATTATACTTCTTCAAAATAAACAGTAATCATTTATTATTTGACAATAATGTAACAATGTAAAAAACTAAGCGATAACGTATACATATACAGTTATTACTTTACTTAATACTTTAGAGATATATTCTTTTCACAAAAAAACAGCTGCTAGCATTTAGCTAGCAGCTGGGTAACTTATAAATAATTTTAAAAACAAATCATCTGTCGTTTCAGTAATTTTATCAAACAGATCACTTTCTTCCGCTTCTTGCTCTTTTAACATCTTAATTGTTTCACGTGCATCTTCAGGGTAATCAGTTATGATACCATCTACGTTTAACTTATAATATGCCTTTAAATTTTCCATATCATTTACTGTCCATACGTAAATTGGTTTGTTTAACTTCCTTGCTTCTTTTACTAATTTCTTATTTAACATATATTCTTCTGCTACGTAAAAGTCAGCCTTCACATTCTTTAAGTTAGCTCTACTTGCATACAATATATACCCTACTTTTATATCTGGATTTGCACGCTTAAACTCTTTAATAAGCGGATAGTGTAACGTTTGAATTACACATTGCTTCTCAAATTCATTATCTTTAATCGTTTTTAAGACTTTGTTTACAAAGTCTTTTTCGCCCCCATGAAGCTTCACTTCTATATTAAGTTTGATTTTGCCATTTGCTAGCTTAATGATTTCATCCAGTGTACTTATTTGTCCTGAAAGTCCATCTTGACTAAGGGTAAGCTGCCTTAACTCAGCCATCGTTAAATCTGACACATGCACATTTGCATTTGCGAGACGTTTCAGCTTCAAATCATGTATAACCGCTAGTTCACCGTCTTTCGTTTGTAATACATCTATTTCAGCGTAGTCTGCTTTTGCATCAATAGCACCTTGCACAGCTTCTTTCGTATTTTCTACGCCTTTTGATATATACCCGCGGTGCGCCATAATAATCGGTTCTTTATACGAATTTGAAATAAACGTTACAATGAAGGCAACGACCATTCCCGCAGTAATAATCCCTACAATGTATACGCCAATGAATTTCCAACGATGTTTTTGGAAGAAACATTTATCTGCTTTCGTTTTCGAATAATCTAATCCTTCTTCTAATAAAACATCTTCAACCGGTACCTTTTGTAAGTATAATCGCGTAATCGCCATAATATAAAATGGCGTCACGATAAAGCTGAATAAATACAATGTGCTCGTTAAAAATACAGAAATCGTTGATTCAGCTAATAATGCAAATGTTCCTTTCGGGTTTGTAAATTCATAAACACCCCATAGGCACAATAAATATATTCCCAAAAATACGACATATACAATTCCAATTGAAATAAAAAATCCTACTAAAAAGAGTAGTACTTTAAAAAAGCTTTCCTTTACTAAATTTGCACTTTTACGTGCTGCCACGCGAAATGATTTTTGCTCTAAAACAACAATAGGTAGAACGAAAATCCATCGAAGATTCAAATACGCGACTACAGCAAAGAACGTGTAATAACCAACTTGCCCCATCGTTGTCTTAAACAGTTCTCCTGTAATAAAGTTAGGAATTTGAATTTGCGGGATTAATGCCGTTTCATATCCCATATTTAAAAGAGGCAACAATACGACAGCATATAAAATAAATCCTGGTAAGCAATATGTGAAAAGAGTAGGTAAATACGTTACCGTTTTATATAAAATCGGACGTAATTTCACCTTCTGTCTTTTATGAGCGAAATACGAAATAATAATAAGCACCGCAAATTCCGTAAAGATAAGAAACAGTGCTAACAATGATAAAATTACGATTGCTAAGATGCCATAAGGCGTCTTTAAAAACGCTAATAATTCATCATTTGTCGCATTTGCATAACCACCAAAATACAATAACTTATTAAAAATAATTCCAAATAGCGGAACAAACACAATCGCTGCTAATAATTTATAAGCAAGTTGAAAAGTTAATACATTCCAAAAAGCAAATTTAACTGTTTGAAAGGAATGTCTCATTACTCCTGGTATAGATAGTTTTTTACGGTGTTGCATATATTCCTCCAAATTCTAAAACGGTATTTGAGATGGATTCCATATTTCCAGTTCTAATCCATCTTTTTAATAATAATATATTCCGCTTAACATGAACACTCTTATACATATAATGAAAAAAGTGATGGCTACTTCCCATCACTTTTTCATTTATTCTATTTTTTCTCTAGCCCTTGTCCAAATGCTTTCAAGAAGCTAAAACCGAATGTAATAGCTCTATTGATATCTGGATCTTTTAATACTTTAAAGAAATCCATCACTTTTGTTTTTTTGCCACTATTTAATTCATCTGTTGCAAATTGCAATCCTGTAACTAAACTTGACGTAATTTGCTTCGTTATTTCTGGGTCAACTGAAGATAACGCTTCTCCTGCCCCCATCATATTATTTAACGCATTTTTAACGGGTTCACGATTTAATTGCTCCACAGCGATTTTTGAAACATCTTCCTTCGCAGCAAGTAAACTAATTGCCGCATCTAATATACCAGCCTTCTGCAACTGTGCTAAAAGCTGCATCGTTTCTTCTACTGCTTCACGATTATTAGATAGCTCATTTAGAAGTTCATCTGCTACTTGCTGTTTCTGTTCTTCCTCTGTTACAACTTTCTTTTTAATTACAGTAATTTCTTTCGCCACTCTCTCCGCCCCCTAGTCCACAAGTGATACGTATTGTTTTCTTTGCCATTTTTGCTGGATTTCAACACCGTTTTGCGGATTACGCTTTTTATCTCTCGGGTTTGAAGATGGTAACGGACGATTCCCTTTTTCACGTAGTACACGCATCTTTACCATCGTTTGTTTGTACGCTGGTGTACACGTATAAAGATCTGTCGCCGTTCCAGTTAAAATATTGATTGCCTCTTCATTTACCGTTGCATGCATCGGTAAATATAGCTCTTTCCCCGTTACACGATCTGTAACAAGTGCCTGTACTTTAATTTTCCCAAATGGTGATGCTAATTCTACAAGACCACCATCTTTCACATTGCGCTCTAGGGCAAGTTCAGGCGAGATTTCAACGAACACTTCAGATACTTTAGATAAAATACCAGCCGATTTATTCGTCATATTCCCTTCATGGAAATGTTCTAACATACGACCATTATTTAAAAGTAAATCATACTCATCTGGCGCTACAACTGGTGGTACCCATTCATCTAATGATAGACGAGCTAGTTTATCTGGGAAGTTAAATCCGTCCACATATAATAGTGGTGTATCGCTGCCATCATGGCTACCCCAACATAAACTATTCCATCCTTCTAAACGATCGTATGTTGCCTGAGAATATAAAGGTGCAAGCGATGCAATTTCATCCATGATTTCACTTGGATTTTCATAATTCCAGTCCCCGCCAAGTGCACGAGCTACTTTTTGTAAAATCCACCAGTCTGGCTTTGAATCACCAAGCGGCTTCAATACTTCATATAATCTTTGAATACGGCGCTCTGTATTCGTAAATGTTCCCTCTTTTTCTAAGCTTGGTGCTGCCGGTAAAATAACATCAGCAAAACGAGCTGTTTTCGATAAGAACATATCTTGAACAACAAGGAAATCTAAATTCGCTAAAATATGTTGTACATGGTTGGCATTCGAATCTACTAAAGCCATTTCTTCACCCATAACATACATACCACGCAGTTTTCCTTCATCTGCCGCAAGTAACATTGCAATATTATTTAAGCCTGGTGCTTTCGGAATTGTAGTACCGTATGCTTTTTCAAATTTCGCACGGAGCGCATCATCTGAAACTGCTTGGTAACCTGGAAGCCAGTTTGGTAATGTTGCCATATCACAAGCGCCTTGTACGTTATTATGTCCGCGTAATGGATATGCTCCTGCACCAGGACGACGATAATTACCCGTAACAAGCAATAGATTTGAAATTGCTGCTGAAGTTGTACTTCCTCCAGTATTTTGAGTTACACCCATTCCCCAAAGTACACAAGTACCATCTGCTTCATATACCATACGAGCCATTTCTTTCAGATTTTCTTTCGAAATCCCCGTAATTTCTTCTGTATAATCAAGCGTATACTTTTCTACCATTTTGCTATATTCATCAAAATTCTTTACATTTTCAGCTATGAACTTTTTATCGTGCCAATCTTGATCAATAATATATTTCGTAATACCAGCGAGCCATACGTAATCAGTTCCTTGGCGCGGATGAATGAATAAATCCGCACGCTCTGCCATTTCATGTTTACGAAGGTCCGCCACAATTAATTTTTGGTCATGTAATTTATGAGCACGTTTTACACGCGTTGCAAGTACAGGATGTCCTTCTGTTGGATTTGCTCCAACGATAATGACAAGGCCAGCTTCCGCAATATCTTTCACTGTTCCAGCGTCCCCGCCCATACCGACAGTTTTAAATAAACCGTCTGTTGCTGGAGATTGACAATAACGGGAACAGTTGTCTACATTATTCGTTCCATATATTTGACGGGCTAATTTTTGCATAAGATAATTTTCTTCATTCGTTACTTTTGAAGAAGAAATAAACCCAAATGCATCACTGCCATATTCTGATTTAATATGCTGCATATTGGATGCAACAACTTCAAGAGCCTCTTCCCATGAAGCTTCAACAAACATATCTCCTTGGCGAATTAATGGCTTTGTAATTCGATCTTCACTGTTTACAAAATCCCATCCAAATTTTCCTTTTACGCATGTGGAAATACCGTTAACCGGCGCATCTGAAACAGGCTGTACTTTCAAAATGTGGCGGTCTTTCGTCCATACTTCAAATGAACAACCTACACCACAAAATGTACAAACTGTTTTTGTTTTATTCACTTTCGTCTTACGCATCGCAGCCTCTACTTCTGAAACTGCTAAAATACTACTATATCCAGGCTCTACATCCTTTACAAAATCAATCATCGGATCTAACACATCTGGTTTCAATCCAGTCATGAATCCAGCTTCACCCAGCATTGTTTTTTCCATTAACGCATTACATGGACATACTGTTACACATTGCCCACAACTTACACAAGATGAGTCATTTATACTTACACCATTGTCCCATATAACACGTGGACGGTCTAAGCTCCAATCAATCGATATAGTTTCATTCACTTGTAAGTTTTGACATACTTCTACACACTGCCCACAAGCAATACATTGATTTGGATCATATCGATAAAATGGATGTGACATATCCACTTCACACGCACTTACTTTCGGCTCATACGGATATTTCTGTTCCTCAATTCCCATCATATGTACTGTATTGTGGACTTTACAGTTACCATTATTGTTATCACAAACGGTACAATACAATAGATGATTCTCTAATATTCGATCCATTGCCTCAGTCTGTGCCTCTTTTGCACGCTGGGACTGTCTTTCGATATGCATACCGTTCTCTAATTTCGTTGAACAAGCACGCAATAATTTTCCATTTACTTCTACAATACACGTATCACAAGTTTGAATTGGATCTACTTCTGGTACATGACAAATTTGAGGATGTTCCAAATTACTCTCGTTAAATAATTGTAGTATCGTCTTTTCACCTGATGCAGAAAATTCTTTACCATCGACGGTTACACGGACTGTCTGTTCTGCCATAGTTTCCCCTCTCCTTACAACCAACTGTACAACACAATTATGAATCCGTTTTCAAAACCACATTACTGTACATATTTTTGAAACGCTCTACCCAAATACTTTCTTATGAAGTCGATTCTAGATGTTATAAGGTATAACTACGAAAGCTTGAAAATATCACTATTCTACAGTTCTATTATATCGTACATATACAATAATAACCAAAATAATCTGTGATCTTCTTGTTAATAGGTGTTTTTATTTTTCCCATTGTTTTATGATAAATGTGGGAGAGAAATACATATAAAAGGGGAATTAAATATGGGGCCTACGCAAGAGACTTATACAATTGTACGTTATCAATCTGGTACATTTTCAAAACAACTTGACGAGATTGTTACAGAATCTCCTATTACTATTAAATTGAATGGTGAAGAATATGTAACAGTCGTATGCACACCAAATTATATTGAAGATATGGTAATTGGTTTTTTAATTTCTGAGGGGATTATTTCTTCCTATAACGATGTTGAAGAACTATGGGTTCAAAAAGATAACGGAATTGTCCATGTAAAATCATCAAAAGTGAATCCGCTCTATCAAACTTTATATAATAAACGATACATCACTTCTTGCTGCGGAAAAGGTAGACAAGGTTTTATTTTCGTAAACGACGCAGCAAAAGCAAAAGACTTACATGATATACATGTAAAAATTACTCCTGAAGAATGTTTTTACTTAATGAATACTTTACAACAATCTTCCACTACCTTTCGCCAAACTGGTGGTGTTCACAATACCGCGCTATGTGATCGAAATAATATCCTTCTATCAAGAATGGATATCGGAAGACATAATGCATTAGACAAAATATACGGTCATTGTTTACGCAATGATATATCTGTTAAAGGAAAAATTATCGCATTTAGCGGACGTATTTCATCCGAAATTTTACTCAAAGTTTCAAAAATCGGATGTGAAATTGTTCTATCTAAATCTGCCCCAACAAAACTAGCATTGCAACTCGCTCACGATTTAGGCATTACAGTCGTAGGATTTATCAGAAATGAATCCTGCAATATTTACACACATCCACATCGAATTGATGGTTATCAATCGAATAACTAAAATAACTCCTCAATCGAGGAGTTATTTTAGTTATGAAAATGTAATATATTAAAGACTTGAATAGTTAATAAAGTTAATATATAATTTCATTACATATTAAAAAACAAAACATTGTAGCATATATCTTTTCATTCTTTTACAAATTAAAAGAGACTGCTAACAAAACACATACACAATCTTATAAAAGTAATGGATTTATTTTATTTGCAATCGACCAAGGAGGTTACAACTATGGAAATTCGCTTATTAACGACAGAGGACGCAGAAATATATTTAAAAGTTTGTATGGAAGGTTTAACGAAGAACCCGGAAGCTTTTAGCTCTTCCTATGAAGATGTTTTGAAACATGAGGATCCTGTAGCTGCTATGGCAAAACGATTAAGCAATCCGGATAAGTATACTCTAGGGGTCTTCAAAGATGATGATTTAATCGGCATTGCTACTTTAGAAACAAAGCCTTTTATTAAACAAGAACATAAAGCAAAAATCGGTTCCGTTTTCGTTTCCCCAAAAGCGCGTGGCCTTGGAGCAGGACGAGCTCTTATTAAAGCAATTATTGAAAATGCCGATAAATTACATGTAGAACAACTTATGCTCGATGTTGTAGTTGGTAACGCTGGTGCCAAAAAATTATATGAATCATTAGGTTTCCAAACTTACGGCGTACAAGAGCGTTCATTAAAACATAACGGTCAATATTGGGACGAGGAACATATGGTTCTGTTCTTAAATGATTAATACTTCAATATAGTTTTCCAAAAGCATCTTTTTATTAAGAAAGATGCTTTTTTCATTACAACAATGTAATCTTCATGTCACCTTTATCGATCGTACCAAACCTTTCCATTCATTATACTAAAAATATAAAGTGAAACTTTACTCAGTGGGGAACTACATCCCACGTTAATCGCATGTACTTGATATGTAGAGGAGAATGTGACATGAAACAAAACAAACGAGCTATGCTTTTAATATTTACTACAGCAATTATAACTTCTGGATTAGCAATTTTACCTTGGTTTATCATATGAACACTCCCCCACTTAGCAAAGCTTGAAGTGGGGGTTTCTAACGTTTCGACCTAACGGACGATTAACGTCAGGGGAGTTAACACATTAGCGAGCTGTTTCACGCCTTCCCCCTAACAACGAAAAAAGCTGATTGCTTCTTAAGAAGCAATCAGCTTTTTTTATATTATAAAATCCCCAAAATTTTATTTACGCAACTTATAATAATAACCATAGATACGGCAACGCACATGACAACCGTATTACGATCTTGCTTTTCTTTTTTTGAAATTTCTTCTTTTGAATTCATGTGTATGATCTCCTTTTAAAAAAAGTGTGAGATAGGAAATTTTTCTTATCCGATGCGAGGTGAATACGAAAACCCTCTCTATCTCACATACACAATAGAATGGAATTGTCATTTTATAAATAAAATGACATGACGTTATGTCGCAACATAGGGTATTTTGTGTCGCTACGTTTTCTATTATAAAAAATAGTTGTGCAAAACTAGTGCATTTTTTATGTCAATTACTCTGAGCGAAAAAATCAGCCCTCCATTCAATCACATAAAAAGAGTTTTTTATTATTTTCATGTAAACTATACAAGTAGAATGAACAGTTTGGGGTGCACAAGATTATGGTAAAAATTTTATTAGTAGACGATGAAGAACGTATGTTACGATTATTAGATCTGTTCTTAAGCCCTCGCGGCTATTTTTGTATGAAAGCTACCTCTGGCCTTGAAGCACTAAAATTAATCGAACAAAAAGAATTCGATATTATTTTATTAGATGTTATGATGCCAAATATGGATGGATGGGATACTTGCTATCAAATTCGTCAAATTTCCAACGTTCCTATCATTATGTTAACAGCTCGCAACCAAAACTACGATATGGTGAAAGGCCTCACGATGGGCGCAGATGATTATATTACAAAACCATTTGATGAGCATGTATTAGTCGCGCGAATCGAGGCTATATTACGCCGTACAAAAAAAGATGGCTTTGTTAGTTTCAATGGTATTGAGTGGGATAAAACGAAACATACTGTCACAGTTTATGATGAAAAAATCTCGCTAACTCCTATCGAATTTTCGTTACTCGGGCTATTTTTGCAAAATACAAACCGTGCTTATAGCCGAGATGATTTAATCGAAAAAATTTGGGGCTATGAAACAGATATCGAATATAGAACAATTGACTCACACATTCGTAATATCCGTGATAAACTACGCAAAAAAGGATTTCCGATTGAAGATTACCTAGAAACGGTCTATAAAGTCGGATATAAATGGAAAAGTGAATAATTACTTCGGTCAGTGGGAAATCGTATACCACTGACTCTTTATTATGAATAAGGTATGGTGAAAAAATGAGTAAACTTTCCCTTAAAATTGGGACATACTTTTTAATATTAGCTTTATGTATTGAAACAATTGCTTTCGTATCTTTTTATAAAAGCCTTTCAAAAATGCGTATTGTAGAGGAAACAGATGCTCTTTTAGAGAAAGGTAATCGCTATAGTAAAAAAATTAAAAGCCGCGAGAGACGGGATGAATATTATAAAGAAATGAAACACGCTGAACATAATAAAAATCCTAAACGTCCTGTGTACCCTGAGTTCGATATTACGAATGAGGCTGCACACTTAGTTGAATCGGAATCAATTTCTAACTCCGATATAGCTATCATTATTACTGACCATAACGGCAAAATTATTTCCACCTCAGAACCCGTAACAAAAGATATGCAAAAACAACTTACTTGTAAAACAGAAACTGTCCCAGACGGCGGCTTAGTCGTTGAAAGGAACTGGAAAAAATCAAAGTTCATCACAACAGTAAGCCCACTTAACACAACAAAGTTTCAAGGAAAGCTATATATGTTATTAAAAACATCTTTCCTAGAAAATATGTTGCTTAAACTCATGAACCAATTTCTTATCATTAGCGTTTTAACAATTATTTTAACAACAATTTCTGTCTTTGTTTTTTCACGCGTTATTACAGAACCACTTGTAAAAATGAAAAGAGCGACAGAAAAAATGTCAAAATTAAACAAGCCAATTCAATTAGGTATTAAACGAAATGATGAACTCGGTAGTTTAGCAAAAACAATTGAAGATTTATCGAGTGAACTTACGTATATGAAAAAAGAGCGCAATGAATTTCTCGCTAGTGTCGCTCATGAACTATTAACTCCATTGACCTATATGAAAGGTTATGCAAAGGTAGCAAAGAGAGACTCTTTAACAAAAGAGGAGCGAGAAGAATACTTACAAATCATTGAGGATGAAACGGATAGTGTAACCGATCTCGTCCAAGATTTATTTATGCTTGTACAATTAGAACAACACCAATTTGTTATAAAAAAACAAAAAGTGCTTCTTCAGCCATTTTTAGAACGAATGGTAGAAAAAACAAAAACAACATTAACAAATAAGCAAATGCAGCTTCATGTATATTGCAAAGATGATTTAGAAGTTTGTATAGACGAAAGACGTATGGAACAAGTTATGTTAAATTTATTACACAACGCTTATCAACATTCGCCAGAAAACACAGCCATTACGATACGTGTACTTACAAAAACAGATTCTTTTACAATAAGTGTACAAGATGAAGGTGAAGGTATTCCTGAAGAAGATATCCCGCATATATTTGACCGTTTTTATCGTGTCGATAAATCTAGAACACGAGCTACAGGCGGAAAAGGTATCGGGCTAGCTGTTGCAAAGGAAATTGTAGAATTGCATAACGGTTCTATTCTAGTAACAAGCCAATTAGGAGCGGGAACAAACTTTATAATCGAGCTACCTTTTGAATAATATGCGTGTGAAAACACCAGTAGTAGTAAACACTACTGGTGTTATTTTGTTCATAAAAACAGCTCATATAAGCTAAGCTTTTGAAATTATTCTTATTTCAATATAAAATAAAGGTACATTTGCAAAGATTTGGAGGGTGATATAATTGGATATCCATGTATTAACAAAAGACGAAGCAGAAATTTACTTAGAACTTCGCGTAGAAGGATTAAAGCAAAACCCTGAAGCATTCAGCTCTTCTTATGAAGATATTATTAATAAAGAGTGTGCGATTGAATATAAAGCACAAAAATTAGCACAAGATGAAAACTATACGCTAGGTGCATTTAAAGATGGAAAATTAATCGGGGTTGCAACACTGGAAACGAAACCATATGTAAAACAAGAACATAAAGCTAAAATCGGTTCTGTATATGTATCTCCAAAAGCACGCGGACTTGGAGCAGGAAAAGCACTTATTAAAGAATGTCTTGAGCTTGCTAAATCTTTAGAAGTAGAACAAGTTATGCTTGATGTTGTTGTTGGCAACGATGGAGCGAAAAAACTTTATGAATCATTAGGTTTTAAAACATTCGGTGTACAAGAACGTTCATTAAAATATAACGGACAATATTGGGACGAAGAGCATATGGTCTTATTCTTAGATGAAAATAAATAATAAAAAACATCCTCATGTTTGGAGGATGTTTTTTACTTTCTTGTAAACCATGCCGTGTGTAATAATTGAATCGCTTTCGCAATTTCTTCCTCTGATAATATCGCAAACCCAAGTAAAACTACATTCTCAGGCGCCGTACCGTCTTTATAGTACGTAGACACAGGATATATTTTGATACTATGTTTCGCAGCTTCTTGAATTAATTCTTCTTCCCGCATTCTATTATGCACTTTTAATAAAATGTGTAATCCCGAATCTTCTCCTATCACTTCAACACGATTAGAGAAATATTTCTCTATTTCAAAAACAAGTCGATCTCTCTTCTTTCGGTAGACGACACGCATTTTATGAATATGTTTTTCCCAATAGCCTTCATTTAAAAATCTTCTAATCACTTCTTGGTCCATTCTTGAAACACTTTGTGTATAAAATAAATATTGCTGTTGATACTTTTTAATTAATTTCTTCGGCAACACCATATAGCTCATCCGTAGCGATGGCAATAATGCTTTAGATAGCGTCCCCATATAAATAACTTTCCCCTCTGTATCTAACCCTTGCAGCGCCGGTATAGGCTTTCCAGAATAGCGAAATTCACTATCGTAATCATCTTCAATAATATACCTGCTCTCTTCTTTCTTTGCCCATTGTAAAAGCTGCATCCTTCTCGTAATAGGCATAATCATTCCATATGGAAACTGATGGGAAGGTGTAACAAATACAACATTCGCATTGCTATTTTCTAAATCTGCAATACAAATTCCATCTCTATCTAAAGATAACATTTGGACTCTTGCTTCTCCCTGTTCAAAAACAACCATCTTTCTATGATACCCTGGGTTTTCAACTGCATAATTGCTTCCCTTTAACAATTGAAACAATAGTTTCACTAATATTTGTGTTCCCGCTCCTAATACAATTTGACTAGCTGAACAACGTACACCTCTAGATTCATACAAATAATTCGTAATCTCTTCTCTTAAGCTCGCTTCTCCTTGAGGGTGTCCTAGAAAGAGAAGTTCGTTATTATGCGGCTGCCATATTTCATTTACAATTTTCCGATACATATTGAATGGAAAAGCATTTGTATCAATTCCTGTTTGTGTAAAATCAAATTTATAACTCTTCTCCTGAAACGGTACTTCTTCTATTCTCTCTCCGCTATCCTCTACATGAGCCATTTGCTCAATCTTGCATACAAAATAACCTTTTCTCGATATCGACTCAATATAACCTTCTGCAAGTAATTGTTCGTACGCTGCCTCTACTGTATTTTTACTTACCTGTAAATGTATCGCTAACTTTCGCTTAGCCGGTAATTTCGTAAAAGGGACAATTGATCCATCTTTAATCTCTTTTTTTATATACTCATACAATTGCACATATAATGCCTTTTTACTATTCATATTTAAATTAGGCGTTAATTCTAACATAATATCTGACCCCTTAATAAAACTAAAATCTGATACTTTTTACAGTACCAGATTTTATATATAATTCCTTTTATCATGTCACACATAAAAAATCAAATACTGGAGAGGAGAAACATGATAATGAACAATGGTAGACGTATCGGACTTATTATGATTATTACAGGGGCTACATTATGGGGATTATCTGGTCCAATGATTCAGTGGCTATTTCAGCATACTAATGTATCCTCAATTGATTTTTTAACAATTCGATTGTTGCTTGCAGGAATATTTATTTTGTCTTTCTTACTTATAAAGAAACAAAATATATTTCAAATTTGGAAACACCCTAGATATTCTATACAACTTATTATTTTTTCTATTCTCGGCATGCTCGGTGCGCAATACGCCTTTATCGAAACGGTTCATATTAGTAATGCAGTCACAGCAACGCTATTTCAATTTCTAGGCCCTGTTCTTATTACCATGTATGTTGCATTTGAACAAAGAAAATTCCCTGCTTCCATGCAACTATTCGCAATTATAGCCGCGCTAATAGGAACATACTTTATTATTACAAATGGCTCAATTGAAAATATTGTTTTATCCAAAAAAGCTATTATTTTTGGACTATTAACAGCAATCGGATTTGCATTTTATACCCTTCATCCGGCTTCTCTCATTAAAGAATGCGGGACAACTGTAGTAATTGGTTGGGGGATGTTAATCGGAGGAATTGCACTACTTATTTATAATCGTTCATTCGGGTGGAATCAATTTTCACAAACCCTTACACTAAAAACTTTTTCTATGCTTATTCTTATCATTATTAGTGGTACCCTTTCTTTCCTTCTATATATCGGTAGTCTTAAATATTTAGCAGCAACAGAAACAAGCATTTTATCTAGCATTGAACCCCTTGTAGCTGCCATCGTTTCAATCACTTGGCTAAATGAATCTTTTGGAACATATCAATTATTAGGCGGCGTATGTATCGTTCTGTCCGTTATTTTTTTGACGATGCCTCAAAAAGAAACCGAACCAACCTATACAACGGAACAAATATAAAATGAAACTTTAATTAGTGGGGACTATCTCCCACTAATTATTAACCTACACCAATCGGGCTTTTACGGGATAAAAATGTCAAAAGAGGTCGTACAAAACTTACGACCTCTTTTTATACTTTAAAGGAATTGTCCCGCCTTCTAGCAAATACAATTACACTAACAATAAAAACTAGGAGTGTGGCACCATGAAAAAAATCGGAACTATGCTACTTCTCTCCTTCCTCATCACTGGATGCACACCAGCACAACCTGATTCAAAAGCATCTAAAACTGAAGCTGTCGCAACGTCATCCAATCAAGTGAACGCACCTTCCTTCTTTCATCTTAGTGTTTTAAAAGATGTAAATTGGGAAGAAGCCCCCTCATTCATAGACGGAAAAATACCTTTAAAAGGCATCGAAGGAAAAATCGCAATGGCTGATAGTCCTATTATCGCGAATGAACAAAATGAAATAATGTGGTACTTTCTAGATTCTGAAATACCAACTGGAAAATTGTCTATTATTGCGCTAAAACAAGGATCTGTAACTCCGACACCAGTACTCTTTCAAAAAGAAACTTCCAAACAAACTTGGACCACTTCAAATACAATCGATTCTACTGCAAACGAACTCCCTCTCACTATGTCACTACCTTCATCTGGATTATGGTTATTAAATATATATGTGAATGAAAAATATTATGATCAGTTTGTAATCACTGCCGAGTAAAGTGACAAAAATAAACCACTTTCTTACAATAATGTAATTTCTATGTCATGTACTTCGATAGTTGAATTATCTCTCTTCTCTTATACTTAAAGTAAGAAATGAAACGAGGAGAGATGAGAGATGAAAAAAATGATAGAAGTAATCGTAGCAGTAACTGAGGTTTTAGTGAATGGTAAACAAGTTGCAATGGAATTAAATAAATAGTGAAGAAACATAAATAATTCTACACTTCTTCATTATTTTGATTTCTTATCTCAAAAAAGCAGTGCCTTTTAGGCACTGCTTTTCGCTATTAATAACTTGGTATTTTCGTAATTTGCGCCACGCCTGAATCAATAGCTGCTTTCGCTACTGCTTCTGCAACACTTGGAACAACTCTTTTATCTAATGGATTCGGGATTACATAATTCGCATTACGTTCTTCGTCAGTAATGATGTTAGCGATCCCATATGCTGCCGCTAATTTCATCTCTTCTGTAATATCAGTTGCGCGCACATCTAACGCACCGCGGAATATTCCGGGAAACGCCAATACATTATTTACTTGATTCGCATAATCCGAGCGCCCAGTTCCTACTACAGCTGCCCCAGCCTCTAATGCATCCTCAGGGAAGATTTCTGGAATTGGATTCGCCATTGCAAACACAATTGCTTTCTCATTCATCGTCTGTACAAGTTCTTTCGTTAATACGTTAGGAGCAGATACGCCAATAAAAATATCAGCTTGGTGAATCGCTTCTTTTAACGTTCCACGCACATGTTCACGATTTGTCTTTTTTGAAACTTCAATTTGTGCTTCGTTCATCCATGTTTCACCTTCACAAACAATACCTTCTAGGCTAACTAACGTAATGTGCTTTGCACCAGCCTTTAATAATAATTTTCCAATTGCAATTCCTGCCGAACCCGCACCGTTAATCACGATTTTCACATTATCCATTTGTTTGCTAACAACTTTTAATGCATTAATAACAGCTGCTAAAACGACAATAGCTGTTCCATGTTGATCATCATGGAATACAGGAATATTCGTTTCTTCTTTTAATCGTTTTTCAATTTCAAAACAACGCGGTGCTGCAATATCTTCTAAATTAATCCCTGCAAATGTAGGCTCTAAATTTTTTACAAGGGTAACGATTTCATCTACATCCGTTGTGCCTAAACATAATGGGAAAGCATCTACATTCGCAAATTTCTTAAATAAAATACTTTTTCCTTCCATAACAGGCATAGCCGCTTTCGGTCCAATGTTTCCTAAACCAAGTACCGCTGTTCCATCTGAAACAACTGCCACCATATTGCCACGTGCTGTATAGTCATACACCGTTTCTTCATCTGCCGCAATTGCTTTACACGACTCCGCTACACCTGGTGTATACGTCAGGCTTAAATCATCCGCTGAATTTACCTCCACTTTACTTGTAATTTCAATTTTCCCTACTAATTCTTTATGCAATAACAATGATCTTTCATTAATTTGATTTGCTAACATACTTATAATCTCCCCTTAATTTGACAAGCTAGCTATACGAATATAGCTAGCTTGTTTGATCATGAAAACATTTTTAATAATATTGTCGCCGTTACAACCATTGCCGCCCCGCCTAAACGAGTTGAAATTTGCGCGAACGGCATTAATTCCATACGATTTGAAGCCGATAAAATAGCAACATCTCCAGTTCCGCCTAAACCGCTATGACATCCAGTTACAATCGCCGATTCAACTGGATACATCTTCATCACTTTCCCTACAAGAAAACCTGATGCTACCATTGTAAGAACAACCGATGCGCACACAACAACATATCCTACTGAAAGAACTGCTGCTACGTCTTTTAACGGAATATATAGCAATCCTAATCCAACCATTAAAGGCCAAGTTAAATTCTTCGAAATAAATTTATATAAATGGAATGCTCCTTGCTCCATTTTTGCTGGCATTAATTTAAAGTATTTCACAAGTGCTGCTGAGAAAATCATAATGATTGCCCCAGGAATACCGATGAACTTAGAAGCAAATCCTCCGAAGATGAAGAACGTACACGCAATTAATAAACCTGCTCCCATTAATGAGAAGTCAATTGGCTTCTCTGTATTTTGTTCTTTTAATAATTCTGCTTGATTGTCTGTTTTCACTAATACACCGTTACCACTAAGCTCCGGTTTCTTCTCACCTAAACGCTTCATATACCCTGCACTTACAATTGCGAACATATTTCCAATAATAGCTGCTGGAATAAGCTGTGATACAAACGTCGCTGATGATTCATTTAAAATATCACTATAAGCTAGCGACAATGGTAAAATCCCTTCCCCGATACCACCACTCACAATTGGTACGATGATAAAGAAGAATGTGTGCTTCATTTCAAATCCAAATAATGAACCGACCAATAACCCTACTGCTACAGAAGCTAACGTCCCTACTACTAAAGGAATAAACATGCGAACGAAACCTTGTACTAACACTTTACGGTTCATTCCTAAAATACTTCCGACTACTAAACAAGAAATATATAAATATAAAAAGTTCGATTTTTTCATTAACATAGTCGCAGCTTCCATTGAAGCTGGATTCATCCAGTTAAAAAATACAAGTAATGATGGAATAAATAACGAAAGTATTGCTGGACCGCCGATATTTTTTAAAATTGGAATTCTCATCCCAATATCGCCTAAGAAAATCCCCATGATCATAATAACTGCAAATCCACCAATCATATCTGCTGGCAATTTATTATATACAGATGCCCCATAAATAATAGCAGCCAATACTACATATAACGGTAAAGGTATAACACCGATTTTTACATTCATAATTTTAGAAGCGAAAGATTCTCTTTGTACTTCATTTCCTTCAGAAAATGATACCGCTTCCACATTCTTTTGAATTCCCATATGGCACCCCCTCGTTTTCTTAATAACAATATTAAAACGCTTTCAATAGTAAAAATAGTTTTTGTAAGTTTTGTAATTGATTTTGTAATTAAAAAAAGTATAAGCGACTCATATTAAGTCGCTTATACGTAAAACTCTATTTTCTTTTGATCAACACATCTTAATTTACTTACAGGTCTGCCCACATGTTGGTACATCATTTCGTTTTCTAACACTCCAATGTCAGTCAAAAACATTACATATTTTCGAATAGAAACTCTTGAAATTCCAACTAATTGTGCCATTTCATCTGTTGTAAACACTCTTCCATTCAACGACTCGATCTTCTGCCAAATTAATTGCAACGTTTGCTTCGTTAACCCTTTCGGAAGCTCTTTCGTGACAGTAGGCTCCCTTTTTTCTTTTTGTAAAATTAACGAATCTAATTCCGATTGACTAATTTTTTGTTGTTCTTTCATGAAAGTAAGTTTTTCTCGATATATAGTTAATGCCTCTTTAAATCGTTCAAATGTAAATGGTTTAATTAAATAATCTACTACACCATATTGTAATGCTTTTTTAATACTTCCCATATCATGTACAGCTGAAATCATTATAATATCAATTTCTTTTTCTTGGTTCCGGATATACATTAAAAGCTCAAAACCAGTCTCTTCAGGCATAAAAATATCAAGTAATACTAAATCTACTCGTGATTTCTCTAATATTTCGATCGCCGACTTTACTGAGTTAACTGCTTGAACAAGTTCAAATCCTCCTACTTGCTCTAAATAATGCGTATTTAGCATTGCTACCATCGGGTCATCTTCTACAATTAAAACTTTAATCATATTTGCCTCTCATCCCTACCTTTAGGTATTTCAATTGTTATCGTTGTTCCCTTACCTACTAATGAATGCATATGAATTTCCCCATTTATTCGCTGTATACTTTCTTTTACAAGATACAAACCATAACCGCGGTTATCTCCCTTTGTGGAATAACCTTTCGTAAATAATTCCTCTATTTCTTTTTCTTGTATACCTTTTCCCGTATCTTGTACTGTAATAGTTAGTATATCCCCATGTTGTATCTTAACTTCAACTCGCTTCTTTTCACAATTCGTAACTGCCTCTAATGCATTATCAATTAAATTTCCGACAATCGTAATAAGTTCATGAGTAATACTTTCATCATCTATTTCCGGCATATAAGAATCTTCACTTATAATTAATTTTATATTTTTCTCTCTAGCATAGCTGAGCTTACCTAGTAAAAAACCAGCAAATACTGGACTTTTTATTCTTTTCATAACTCCACCAATTTCATATTGATGCTCTGATACCATGCCGCTTATATACTTCTGTAATTCTTCATACTGCTTCATATGTGTAAGCCCTAATACGACATGCATCTTATTCATAAACTCATGAGATTGTGCCCGTAATGCTTCTGCATATAGTCTAATACCAGTTAGTTCCTCTGCTAGTTTTCTAATCTCTGTTTTATCACGAAATGTTGCAATTGCACCAACTATTTCTCCTTTTACATATAAAGGAACTCGATTCGTCACAATCGTAATTCCGTAAATATTTTGTTCTTCGTTTAATTGTACTTCTCCCGTTTGCAATACTTCTTTTATACGTGAATTTGGCATATACAACTCAACATCTTTACCGATAAAATCTTCTTCAAGTCCGCTTTTTTTAAATAGACGTTTCGCTTCATTATTAATTAACGTTACTCTAGCCTCTTTATCTACAGCAATAATACCTTCCTTTACAGATTGTAGCATCGTATTTCTTTCTTCAAGAATTTTTGCTATCCTGTGCGGCTCAAGACCGAATAAACTTTTCTTTATATGTCTAGCTAGCAATATTGCTCCTATAATTCCGACTAATACACCAACTCCGACACCAATATAAATGATATGTCTACTTTCCTTAACTCTCTCTTTTACATTATCTGCTGAAATACCAACAGCCACTGCTCCAAGTTGTTCACCTGTTTCAGAAAATATTGGTACAAACACTCGCATGGAAATACCTAAAGTTCCTTCTGCTAACGATACATGTTCTTTTCCTTTCAATACAGGCCCTTCATCCCCGCCAATAAAATGATGACCTATTTTTTGAGGATCTGGATGAGATTTTCTTATTCCATCCATGTCCATAACTACAATAAATTGAACACCTGTGTTTTTTAATATCCTATTTGTATACGTTTGGATTGCAGAGGTATCTGCTTTCCCAACCAAACCATCGATTACAATCGAATCATTCGCCACAATGTGTGCAATTGTTTTTGCCTTCTCTGATTGGCTATCCTCCGTCGTCCGTTCCACATTATGACTAATTAATACATCTGTCACAAGTAAAGAAAAAATTACAACTGTACAAACTAACAATGTAATCGTTTTCCACAAATTCCATAGTCTTTTTCTTTTTTTCATCCCGTTAATGACTCCCCTAATTGCTGAATAGAAAAATAAGTAAGGTGATATTATTTTCACCTTACTTATCTGCTATTATTATACTTTAAATTTACTAGTCATCGCTTGTAGTTCTTCGGCCATCTCAGCTAAGTTTTGCGAAGCTGAACTAATTTCTTCCATGGAATTAACCTGTTCTTCTGTTGAAGCTGCAACACTTTGCATACTAGCTGTATTTTCTTCTGCAGCAGCTGCAATTTCATCAATAGCATTTGTCACTTCATTTGCATCTCCAGCAATTCTCTTCGTTGTTTCTACCATTTGATTAACTTGAGAAACAATATGTGTAGTAGAACTTAAAATTTCCGTAAAACTTACTTTCGTTTTTGTTACAACATCAAGGCCTTGTTGAACTTCTCCATTCACATTATCCATTGCCTTAACAGTATGTTCAATATCCGCCTTAATTTCTGCGATTAAATTTGCAATCTCTCCAGATGACTCTCCTGATTGCTCTGCTAATTTTCTAACCTCATCTGCTACAATAGCAAATCCTCGTCCCTGTTCACCTGCTCTTGCTGCTTCAATAGCCGCATTCAAAGCTAATAAGTTCGTTTGAGTAGCGATGTTTTGAATTGCTTCAGAAATAGCCCCTACCTGCTTTGATTTCTCATCAAGAAGTTTAATAATAGCATCTGACTCGGATACTGATTTAGAAATAGACTGCATTTGTTTTGCGGTTTGTTCAACTAAATCTTCTCCCTCTTCAGCTCTTTCTCGCGCATGTAATGAGGAAATAGAAATTGACTCTGCGCTTCCAGTTACATCTTGAATTGCTGTATTTACTTGTTGCAATGTAGCCGCACCTTCTTCAACACCTTGACTTTGTGATTCGGCCCCACCTGATACTTGTTCCATTGCAATTGTAATTTGGTCTGTCGCATCATTTGCTTGCTGTACGCTCGCTGTTAACTCTTCTGCCGATGCTGCAACATGTTCTGCTGAAAAGCTTATTTGGGTAATAACATCTTGTAAAGACGTAGACATTTCATTAAATGAATTCCCTAATTTTCCTATGTCATCCTTGGAATGGATTGTAATTTTCTCTGTTAAATCTCCCTTACTAATTTTATATGCCGATTCAGCTATTTTTCGTAATGGCCTTGTAATAGACTTTGTAATGAAATAAATTAATACACTACCAAATGCAATAGCGATAGCAATGACAATCAAAGTCTTATAAAACACTGGACTGGCAGCTTGAGTAATTTCTTCATCGAACATAACGCCAACTACTTTCCAGCCTGTTTTCTCATTTGTTGCAAAGATTAAATTCTTTTTATCATCTTGTTCTGTATAAGACACATTTCCTTGTTTATCTTCATAAATTGGTTTAATCCAAGGATCAGTAACTTTTGCACCTGGTTTTCTAGATGGATGACTAACAATTTGCTTATTTTGATCTAAAATAACTGCATAACCTTTTTCACCAATGTTAATCATTTTGGAAATTTTTAAGATGTTATCTAAGTTTAAATTAATTCCTATAACACCTTTACCATCTTTTACTTCTTTCGCAATTGTCACTACCATATTTTTTGTAGATGCTGATTGATATGGTGCAGTAACAATTACTTTCCCTTTATTTTCATGTGCTTCTTTATACCAAGATCTATCTGTTGGATTATACCCATCAGCCATTTGGATAAATGGTTCTCTTATAAACTTTCCCGTCTCTGTTCCAATATAAATACCTTCTACTTCTGGATGAAGCTTTATATATTGTGCTAACTTCGTTCTTACTATTTCTTCTTGTCCGTTTGGATATGTATCCTCTGTTAAGATGTCTGCAAAGTACGTCGCATCAACAAATTTCTCTTCTATATTTTGAGAAATAACAGTATTTAAAACTGAAATATTCTCCTTTGCTTTATCTGTCATTTGATGTTCAAAATTTGTTTTGGCAGTTTGATATGAAACACCACCGATAATAATTCCTGGTATAGTTAAAATAATAAAAAATGAAATGATTAATTTTTTATTGATACTCATACATTTAACCCAGTTAAATATTTTTTGCATAATAAGCCTCCTTTATGTAATGTGGATACTTGTGTCATTTTATACAATTAACATATATAAAACAATATATAATGATAACATGTAATTTTTTCGTCAATTATGCATTTTTGCATATTCAATCCTTATACGTATTTTAATCATAAAAATAAGAGAACTTTAGCATTATATATGCTAAAGTTCTCTTATTTCTTAACAGCTTCTACTCTATAAAACTTTTCTTATAATCCTCAAATGTTTTATCCTTCCCCTTATAGTCATATTACTAAAAATCTTCGTCCTAATTTATTTAGCGCTCTTTACATAACTAATTGCCTGACTTCCCATTTGTACCCATGCCTGTTCAAAGGCTTCTCTCGGTACTTTTACATCTAAGCTATCCTCAAGTGGATCTCGAATATATACAGATTCCTGATCATACCCAATAAGTACAACACAATGTTCATTATACGTAATAGAAACATCTCCACTATTTGTTTCCCATGTAGTAAATTCATCTTCATCTAATGGTGCAAATGTTGCATTCGTGATCATGACTACAGGTTTCCCTGCTTTTACACTCTTATAAATTTCTTCTATATTCTTCCCTGTTAAGTCTACAGCTTTATTAGGTAAATATTTTTCCGCTAACTGAAAAAGTGGCCCATGATATACACCGTATCCTGATTCAGAGAATGTATAAATATTACCTACAAATCCTTCATTTGGATTCCCGCGCACACCATTGTCTATAAAATCAACTTTTTTTATTTCATTTGCTAATGTCATCTTATCCACTGAAACACCAGCGTATTGTAACATCATCGCTAAGCTTGTCACTTCACAGCCTCTATCCAATTCTGGTAACTGCTGAATTAATGGAACATTTGATAAGATGACTTTTTCATCGTTATTACTAAACTCCGTTTCTTTTCCTCTTTGTATATTTGAGAATGTTAACTTCTCTACATACTTTGGAATTCCATTTGTATATACACTCCATATTGCTGTACCTAGTAAAGCTGTACATATATACCACTTCAATTTTCTTATCGCTTTCACGCCCTTATTAATTCGTTAAATAAGAATAAAATGCGTCAGCATCCGTTCGTATCATCGGTACAAAATTTAGTTCTTTTCCTTTTTCAGGCTGATCTTTTTTTATCTTTTCCGCTAACTCTTGAATATTCATATTCATTTTATCCATATTAAGCTCATCTGCCATTTGTAGCACCATTTGTTCATTAATTTCTCTTAATATTTGATATATATCTTTACCATACAAATCAATATGATATTTTTTTGCTTCTTCCTGTACTTTTTGTTCGTACACTTCTTGTGCTAACTCTTCAATTTCTTTTCCTTTTTGAGAAATGTCTAACTTTCCTGCTTCTTCTCTTACTTTCTTTCCGTAGATTTCTTCCGCGATGTCTTCGATTTCTTTTCCATCTGTCGAAATACCTAATTTATCTGCTTCATCTTTAATTTTAATCGCATTAATTTGAGTAATTAAATCTACAATTGATGTATTCTCTATAGATATACCTAGCTTTAATGCTTCTTGCTTTACTTTTGTTTCATAGATTTCTTCTGACAGCGTCCCAACATCTTTTCCTTCAATCGATATGCCTAACTGCTCTGCTTCCCTTCCTACTTCTGTTTCATGAATTTCTTTTTCTAGTGTAATTTGTTCTTTTCCTTCCGTTTCAATACCTAGTTTCTCTGCTTTTTCTTCTGTATGCACTGCATGTATCTTACCATTGTTCAATTGTTCTTTACTGCGCTGCGTGTAATCAGTCTTTCCTTTTGATGTTTCAGAAGGAGAGGCACCCCCTAATATAATTAAACTCATTACTCCAATAGCGAATACCGTCATCATTTTCTTTTTCAAAATTAATTCCTCCCTCTTATACTTTCTTTCCCATCATTCCCCTAGTTTTTTTAATACTATACATACATCTCATCGCTGCTTGAGATAACATTATGATTGATAAAACTCACTCACATACACCTAGTCTCTTCTTCATGTAACGAACTTTCTTTATGCCATACATAATATAAATAGTTTCTTAACTTTATCTTAAAAAAAGACGACCTTGTAAAAACAAGATCGTCTTCTTACTTATATTCTTTGATTTTTAGGGAATATCACTTCAAAGCAAGTTCCATCTCCCCATTTGCTCTCTACTGATATTTTTCCATAATGCTTTTCTACAATCCAATTTGCGATTGAAAGACCTAATCCAGCTCCTTCTGACGTACTTCTTGCTTTATCCCCTTGATAAAAACGATTAAATAATTTCGGAATATCCTCTTCTTTCACTCCTATCCCGTCATCTTTCACCTGTATACGAATTGAACTACTCGTTTGCGTGCAATCGATTTGAATATGCCCACCTTCGTTTGTATACTTCATCGCATTATCTAACAGTATGACCATCATTTGATGAATCCGCTCTCTATCCCCCATAAAAGATACACCACGTTCTACTTTTAGCATCATTTCTTTTTCTTGATAAGAAGCAATCTCCTTATATGGAGCTACTATTTCTTCTAACAATTTATCAAGTTCAAATGTTTTCTTATCCATCTCAATTTGATTAGAATCAGAACGTGCTAGCAATAATAAATTACTAACAAGTTTCGATAACCGCCTACATTCTTTTGAAATTGTAGAAATATCCATCGCTTTTTCTTCTATAGTAGCGGATGGTGACTGGAATAAAACATCCGTTTTTGATTGAATAACTGCAAGTGGTGTCCTTAGTTCATGTGATGCATCAGAAACGAATTGTTGCTGTTTCTCCCATGAATTTTGAATAGGTACAAGTGCTCTACCAGCTAGGAAAAAGCCGATACCTATCGCACAGAGGCTTCCTATGCTACAACCTATAACGAGAATTAAAAATAAAGTATTTAACATTCCTTCTTCCGCTGTTATATCTCGCACGATTTGAACTATTTCTCCATCTTTTTGAAGCGAAAATGCTCTAAAATATCGTCCTTGTACTTCAATATCTTGTAAATCCTCTAATTTTTTTGGAGAAAACTTTTCCAAATTCTCTTCAAAAATAGAACGAAATTTACGGTTATCGCCCTCTATTTTCACTATTTTTCCATTCCAAGTTATTCTAGTTACTCGCGGATCTCCAATTTGGATATTCTCCATGCGTTTTCTTGGTGGTATTTTAACATCTAATTTTTCTCTATACTGAGCTATCATTTTTATAGATTGATCCACTTCATTATAAATACGCTTATATGTGTATGAATAAATAATACTACCTAATATACCTATTAATAGAATAAATACTAATGAGTTCACTATAGTCAAACGAATGCGTGTTTTTTGAAACATACTTCCGTTTTTCATTGTTCTTTTAATATATATCCAATACCTCGAACGGTTTGAATATCTTTCTGATAACCGGATGGCTCTAATTTTTTACGTAAATGATGCACATACACTTCTACAATCGCTACTGTCGTATCTGAATCAAATCCCCAAACACGATCAAAAATTTGTTCACGCATTAAAATCTTCCCGCTATTTTGAATGAGATACTCTAGTAGCTCATATTGTTTCAATGTCAGCTTAATACCTTGTCCATCTACTTGAACATCTTTATCTTTTCCGAACAATTCAATCCCTCTATAACGAATCGTTTGCTGCGTTGTTAAACTACCACTTCTGCGTAGTAAAGCGCGAATTCTCGCTTTTAATTCAGGGGCCTGAAATGGCTTAACGATATAGTCATCTCCACCAAAGTCCAATCCCTTCACCCGATCTTCTAAAGAATCTCTCGCTGTCAAAAACAGGACTGGTGTTTCAATCTTTTCATCACGTATTTTTTGAATCACTTCAAATCCGTCCATCCCTGGCATCATCACATCCAGCAAAATTGCATCATATATATTTTGAAGAGCTAAAAACAATCCATCTTCTCCATTTATTGCCGTATCTACTTCAAATTCATCACGCAAAATTTGTACGATAGACTCTAATAACGAAGCATTATCTTCTACTACAAGTAAACGCATGCTCTCACCTTCCATCAAATAGTTCAATTCTATTTATTATTACATTTCTTCTCTTCATAACAAAAGAATGTAGTTGCATTACGTAATTTCATTTTTAACTATTTCCTTCTAAAATTTTGAAGTTTTATTATAAAAACTTTGTCTTAAATTTAGCTTAATAAAAAATTGAAAGAAATAAGATTCCTCTTATCTCTTTCAATTTTTTATTACATATACCTTTTTACTCGGCAACTCTAAACAATTTAGCTGACCGCCATACACAGCCCCGCCATCAATTCCAATAATACGATTACTACCAAAATACACTCCGCACTCCTCACTACCATGAAGCGTTTTTGTTTCCGTATGCCCAAATACAACAACCTTTTCACCGCTATATCCATTATGAAATTCATTACGGATCCACATTAACGTATATGGTTCAGATTCAGAAACTCGTTTCATCGGTTCAACCCCAGCATGTACAAATATATACTCTTCTGTTTCAATATAATGATCTAATTCTTGAATAAACTTTATATGTTCCTCTAATACACGAGAGTGTAAAATTGGTTTTTGGAAGTCTTTCTCATTAACCACAATATCTTCTTCTACAAATCCATAGCTATATAATGTCTTATCTCCACCATTTCTTTTTACCCAATGGTTCCATGAACGTTCCTCATTTGTCGTTAACGCCTTAATCATCATATCTTCATGATTTCCCTTTAAAATGAGTGCTCCCTCTTCTTTCAATTCTCTTACCTTTTCAATTACAGCACGCGCATTTGGACCACGATCTACATAATCTCCCAGTAAGATTAATTGATCCTGTTTCGCATCATATTGAGCTTCTTCCAATAACTGTTCAAACTTTTCTATCTCTCCATGAATATCACTAATAACAAGAATTCTTTTCATATTATCCCCCCTCTTTCTAATTATAGTTCAAAACAACGGAAAATTCCGAATCTTAACCTTGAATCATATTTATCACGCATTAACGGGCCGTAAGACCCCCACTGATTAAAGTTTCACTTTATTACAAACTAAACTATTACCCTTACAACAATGTAAGTCTCTTGTCATCCAATTCGATAGTTGTAATTACTGTATTTCCTTATACTGAAAGTAAGAAATGAAACAAAAAACAAGGAGAGATGAGAGATGAAAAAAGTAATGGAAGTTGTAGTAGCGGTAGTAGAGGTTTTCGTAAATGGTAAACAAGTCGCAATGGAGTTAAATAAATAATGAAAAGGACAACATTCACTCTAGACCCTTTACTCATATAAAAGAGATAAGACTTCATCATTTCTTTGATCCCTTATCTCCCTATAAAGAAAGCCGTATCCCTTTTAAGGATACGGCTTTCTCTTATTTTTGACTCGTACGAGCTGAAATACTAATTGCTCTATCTGTTGCTTTGGCAGCTTCATCTAACGCTTCTTTACTATTCTTCCCGTCATACATCGCTTCTAATGCTTTTACAACTGCATCTCGTGATTCTGGGAATACACTAATTAAAGCACCTTGTGTTGCTGGAGATTGCTTTGTCGCTTGCAGTTGATCTACTGTTACTTTCAACTGCGGATATTTTTCATATTGCTCTTTTACTAATGGCTCATTATATGCATCTGGATTAATTGAGAAATAACCTGTTGCAGTATGCCATTTCGCTTGTACGTCTGGCTTCGTTAAATATTTCATAAAGTCCCAAGCACCTTGTTGCGTTTCTTCTGAAACCATATTCGTCATCCATAATGATGCTCCCCCAATAACAACACCATTTTGTTTCGAATCCTCTGGATATGGAATATATGAAACACCTACATTAAACTTAGATGCATCAATTAAATCACGAACACCTGCTGAAGAATCTAAATACATAGCAACTTGTCCAGACTGGAACGCAGCACGAATATCATCCCAACTTGCTCCATACTTTCCAAGGGCGCCAGCTTTATTTAAATCATCTAACATTCCAAATACTTTCTGTCCTTCTTTACCGTTAAATACCGCCTTCTTTGCAGCATCCTTACGACCGTTTTCGTTATCTACATATAAAGCACCTTGTGTCGCTAACAATTCTTCAAAGAACCAACCGTAGTTAAGCATGGAGAATCCATATTGTTTTACATTTCCGCCTTCTTTAATCGTTAACTTTTTCGCTGCTTCTTGTAATTCCGCATATGTTTTTGGAGCTTTCTCTGGATCTAAGCCCGCCTTTGCAAAAGCAGCTTTATTATAAATTAATACTGGTGTAGATGAATTAAATGGCATAGAATACATTTTTCCATCAACTGAATAATAATTTGTAATTGCTTTTTCTAATTTTGACGTATCGTACTTATCTTTTTTTATCCAGCTATCAATTGGTGTGATTTTTTTGCTATCAATCATATATTTCGTTGTAATTTCACTCGATTGAACAAGAGCTGGCGCTTCTTTCGTTGCAGACATCGTTCTAAATTTCGTTAAAGACTCTTCATATGTCCCTTGGAACTCTGCCTTTATCTCGTATTTATTTTGCGACTTATTATAGTCTGCAACAAGACCATCTAGTACTCCTTGTGTTTTTCCACCCATCGCATGCCAGAAGCGAATTACAGTTTTATCACCATTTTTTTCAACTGGTGCTACTTTTGCCTGTGCTTCAGGTTTTCCCTCTGTTTTACTATTTGAACAAGCGGCACTAGATAATGCCATTGTTGCTGCCATTAATAAAGCAGCACCTTTTTTAACTAGACTCATTTAAATCTCACCTTCTCTTAGTTATTTAATTGCACCTTTTGTTAATCCTTGTTGTAATTGCTTTTGCCCTAAAAATAGTAAAATCAATGTTGGAATAACGATAACCGTAACACCGGCCATTACGCTTCCCCAATCAGTTGCAACTTCTTGAGACTGAAGCTGCTTTACACCGATTTGCACTGTTCTTACTTTTTCATCAGTGGTCACTAAAAGTGGCCATAAATACATATTCCATGTTGTTAAAAAGCTATATACTCCAAGCGTAATAAAACTCGTTTTACAATACGGTATTACAACGCTGAATAAAAATCTTATATTTCCAATCCCTTCAATAAAAGCAGCTTCTTTCAGTTCATTCGGGAGTGTCATAAAATGTTGACGTAACAAGAAAATACCGAAAGCTGTTGCAAAAAACGGCACTGTCATCCCAGCGAAACTATTGATCCAGCCAAAGTTTTGAATCGTTAAAAAGTTAGGTACCATCGTTGCTTCCCACGGAATAAGCATCGTTGAAATAAACAGGAAGAAAATTAAGTTTCTCCCTTTAAATTGAAGAAAAACAAAAGCATACGCCGCTAAGCTTGATACGATAAGTTGTCCAATCATAACGACTGTCGATACAATTAAACTGTTATATAAGTATGTAAAAAGTGGTACTTTTTGAAAAATATTAATGAAATTATCAAAAGTAAATTGAGTTGGAAATAACCTTCTCATTTGAATATCGTCTGGTGTCATAAAGCTTATTAAAAACGCATACAGTACAGGAAAAAATACCATTACTGCACTAATTATGAGCAGCATGTATAATAGGAAATTTTGCTTCCACTGTTTAACAATCATTTATAATGCACCTTTCTCTCAGCAAACTTAAATTGAAGTAATGTAGCAATGAAAATGAAAACAAATAATACCATCGCTTGTGCACTTGCTGTTCCAAATTGATGATTCACAAACGCCTCTTTGTAAATCGAGTACACAATTAAATTCGTTGCATCATTCGGTCCACCGTGCGTTAAAATATCAATTTGTCCAAAGCTTTGGAACGCACTAATTAACGTTACTGTTACAATAAAGAATAAAGTTGGCGATAGCATCGGTAATGTAACACGGCGAAGCTTATATAAATAACTAGCACCATCTATAGATGCACTCTCATATAAAGACGTATCGATATTTTGTAAACCACCTAATATAACTAAAAATGCAAACCCTGTATTCACCCAAACTGTTGTAACTGATACAGAGAATAGTGCCCAGTCCGGGCTCGTTAACCATGCGATTGCAGGAAGATTCATAGCGGCTAATATATTATTAAATAATCCTACACTTGGATGAAATAAAAATAGCCAAATCACTGCACTAGCAGCTACTGAAATTCCCATCGTCGAAGAAAACAGAACTCGGAATAACCCAATACCTCTTACCTTTCCATTTGCAATCAATGCAAGAAACAAAGCAAATATAATACTTGTAGGCACTGTATATAAAACAAATAGTAAAGTTGATTTTATACTTTTGTAGAAGGCTGGATCAGAGAATAAATATTGATAATTTTCTAAGCCAACGAAAAGATTAGCTTCTCCATGTATATCGGTTAAATAAAAACTATAGTAAATCGTCCTAAACAATGGATAGAACAGAAAAATCGAAAATAGCAAAATAGATGGCGCCAAAAACAATAATCCTATTCTTAAATCTTTCGTTCTCCCCCATATTTTTTTCTTTTTTGACACCTTTGTTTGAACTGGTAACTTACTTACTTCGATCATTATTTCGCCACCACTTTCAACTCTTCTTCAGCTACCACTTTTAAGCGTTCATTCGTGTTTTCGTTAAAGAAGCATAACTTTTCTTGTGAGAATAATAATTTTACTTTGTCACCTTTGTTCAAGAGTAACTGTCCGATGACTTTCGCACTCCAAGTTGTTCCATTTACCGCAAAGTTTAATATAGATTCATTCCCTAATACTTCTACAGATTGCAGCGTCACTTCTTGTCCTTCCTCAGACAGTGCAATATGCTCAGGACGCATGCCTATACGAATTATTCCTTCTGGTAATTGCTTTAACTGTCCAATAGATAATGGAATTTGCAATTTCCCTATATGTAATACACCTTTTTCTTTATCCACTTCTCCATCATTTATATTCATAGAAGGAGAACCTATAAAGCTTGCAACAAATTCGTTTGCTGGTTCGTTATATATGTCAAGTGGTGTTCCAACTTGCTGTATACTTCCTTTATTTAAAACCATGATACGATCTCCCATAGTCATCGCTTCTATTTGATCGTGGGTAACGTAAATCATCGTAATTCCTAATCGCTGCTGAATTTCTCTAATTTCAATTCTCATTTGCGCACGTAATTTCGCATCTAAATTCGAAAGTGGTTCATCCATTAAACAGATTGGTGCTTGACTCACGATCGCCCTAGCAAGCGCAACACGCTGTCTTTGTCCGCCTGATAATTGACCTGGTTTCATTTTCACATACTCTTTCAGTCCTACCATTTCAATAGCTTCCATTAGTCGCTTTTGTCGCTCTTCTTTTTGTACTTTTCTTACCTTAAGTCCAAATAAAATATTTTCTTCTACAGATAAGTGTGGATATAATGCATAATTTTGAAATACCATTGATAGATTACGGTCTTTCGGCTCTAGATCATTTGCAACACGTTCATTAATAATTAAATCTCCCGAAGAAATCTCTTCTAAGCCAGCGATCATTCGTAATAATGTGCTTTTCCCGCATCCCGAAGGTCCAACTAAAACAAAAAATTTGCCCTTCTTAATATGAACCGATACGCCTTTAACCGCTGTCTCTTCTGCATTTTTATATACCTTTGAAACATTTTTCAATTCAATCACAAAGTTGCACTCCTTTTTTCTTCATGTATCCATACTTCATAATGACTTGTTGAAATCGCACTTGCTCCTGCACGAATTGCAATTTCCGCAACTTCTCGCGTTTGAATCAACCCGCCTGCAATAATAGGAAACTCTATTTCCTCTACTAGCTGTTTAATTATAGAAGGCATAATCCCCGGCATAATCTCTACTGCATTTGGTCTAGTCGTTTTACAATTTTCAATTGATTTAGTAAGAGATAAAGTATCTACAATAAAAATACGTTGAATTGTTTTCAATCCAATTTTATTAGCATTTCGAATTGTCGAACCCTTTGTTGAAATAATACCTTGTGCCCCGATAACATCTTGAATATACAAAAGCGCTTCCTCTGTATTCGTATTTAAACCTTGTATAAAATCACAATGAAGAAATACATCATGTCCATGTTTCTGCAATTCATATACACGCTCTGGTAATTCCAGCATTGAACCAGTCATAAGAAAAACTGTTTTCGGCAATTTTTTGTATGCTTTGTATCCTTTCCAATCCTTTATCATCGCAATATAAGGTTCTTTAAACATTTATTCCACCTAACTGTTCTATTTTTATCCAAACTAAAAACACCTACTTACATAGAACGCCTTTCTCCTTATTTGAACTCTAGGGAATAGAGCACACCTAAGAAAGTGGCACATTATATGTAAGTGGGTGTTCTCAAATGTTCTCTACCCTAGTTATTTTGTTACCTTTACTATATTACGCATTTATTAAGTCAGTTTTGATAGATTGTTAATTAGGTGTTAACCGAATGTTAATATTCACCATATCACCATTTGCATTAATCTATATATTTAAATACAAACAAATAGAACGAAACAATACTTAAAATTCAATCAATATGTAAATTCATTCCATAGTTAATAAGTTTTAGTTTGCTTGCCACTGCTTGCGAAGCAAAATTATCCCAAGCAGTACTATAAAGTGGAATGCGCTTTTCCTCTTGTATTGATAAGGCCCAGGCTGTAACAACATCAGTACCATATCCATTCCCTTGAAATTCCGCTAAAGTTTCCACACTTGCCTCAGCAGCTACGGGCGTACTTCTGGCACTGCAACAAACAGAAACTACCTTTTCATTTTTTACAATTGCAAAATAAGGTTTCCTCCATTCCATCTGTTCTATTAGATTAGGAAAATTTTCTCGCAAAAGCTCTCTATTCTTCTCAGTTATTTGTATTGTTCTAGTCGGCTTATGTAAATTACTATGAAACATGAAAGCAGGACCCATCCAAATATTTTCCACTGTTCTTTCTTCATTTAATATATTAATAATCTTTGCTATCTCTATATGCTTTGAAGGTTCTCGAATTAACTTCTCAATCTTACTTACCGTTTCATCATCCACATTACAATGATATCTCGTTATACTCCCTTCACGAGTTCTGCCAAGAAAAAAACGTGGTGCTTTCGGATTTCCTTGTTCATTTACATATTTCATTTTTCCTACTCGATTATGAACAAATAAAACCTCTGCCTGAATTACTATTAAATCAAGTTTTGAGAGCCTCATTTTTATCCTCCTTATTTACTCCATTTACCATCCATTCATAATCTATTTTTCATGTTCAAAATAAAAATCCCATTTAAATACACATTACTGAATCCATCATACTAACTGATTTCTTCATTCTGTCTATCTAAATGGGATTATTTTTCGTTTTTTACTCTACTGGTTGTTGTGGCTGTACTACTTCATTCGCTCCAGCTAACCTCAACATATTTACAATATCTTTAAAACCTCTTTTTTCAGCGTATTGCAGTGGCGTCAGATGTTCCTTGTTAGCCATGTTTACATCTGCACCGTGATCAATAAGCAATTGAATTACTTTCTTATGGTTTTCACTACCATTTCCTAATACAATTGCTTCTAATAGCGCTGTTCCACCACGTTCATTTTTATAATTCACATCAATATCTGTATGCTCTAATAATTCTTTAACAACCTCTACATGGCCACGTTCAGATGCAGAAATAAGTGCTGTCCCACCTGACCTAGTCGTTTCTTTCGTATTAACTCCTGCATTAATTAATACTTTTACAATATCCGTATATCCTTCTCTACTTGCATAAAGAAGTGGATTACTTTTTTTCTCATCTTTAATTTCAATATTAGCACCTGCACCAATTAATGCTTTAACTGTCTCTACATGATTTTGGTACGTCGCTGCAAGGACAGGCGTTTCTCCGTTGTCACCTTCTACGTTTATATTCGCTCCATCCTGAATCAACTTCATAGCTGTCTCTGTGTCTCCAAGAGTAGCTGAAAGTAACAACTGTTTGTCCATTAAATTTATACTTTTCTCTTCTTTAGATTCTTCCTGTTCTTTATGCTTCTCTTTTTTCTTTTCATTTTTCACATGAACCGGTTTCGATTCTGGTTCTTCTTGCTTATCGCAAGCCACTACCGTCATTAAAAGTCCTAATAAAATACATAATAAAATTTTTTGTTTTCTCACAACTACAGCTCCTATGAAAGATAATGTTTTCTTAACCATTCCTCCATCACATACAATAACTCTTCTTGAGTACATTTATCCATAAGCCCTTTAGATTCCTTCTTTAATCGGATTATCTTAAGCTTATACTATGTTTCTCAACCTATTGAAATGATACGCCTGATGGCCCCATCATTAACATTATGAAGCAATTAGTTTAGCACGTTTTTACCGCATTTGTATATATTTCTAAAAAGTACATAAATGATTGCTTTAGGTTACTATATTCCATTGTAACCGTTCTGCTAAAAATTTTACACCTTTTCTATATTTGCACCTGAGTAATAATAGAAAAAGACAACTACATAGTTGTCTTTTTCTATTAATGATGTCCACCATGATTTCCTGCTTTCGGTTTCCCCATCATCTCTTTATTCATTTCCCATTTATGCTCTGCTAGCTCTTTATACGAAAGAACTTTCCCCTTATAGTTAGATACAAAGCTCTCTGCATCTTTTTTATTTTTAAATGAAATGACATTATAAGCCATCGGTGTCGTTATTGTTTTATCATATACGTAAGTAGCGTCTTCTAACGAAATCCAATCTTTCGAATCATAATCTCGGACAAATTTCTCTTTCGTCTTTTCATCTGAGTTGATCTCCATCCATTTATACATACAACCGATATCATCAAACTTTAACGCTTTTCCATTTTCTAAAATAATTTCTGTTGCAAATTGATTATCTGTTACCCCAATTTGGCAAATATCACATTTATCATGTTTCTCATCAATGGCAACAGCTGCTGTTTCCTTTTTCCCACACCCGACTACCGTAAATACGAAACATAAACATATAGCAAGTACTACATATTTTACTTTCATCAATATTCCTCCCTAGAAACCGTATACTCCACGAAAAGAATACCAAAAGGTTGTGTGAGATTTGTGAAAAAACAATGTGCTTTTTGTAATATAGGAAACAAAAAAAGATGTGTAGTTATTTCTACACATCTCTCATCACTCGCAACCTGTAATTAACAAATCATCTTCTAATTTAACTAATAATGTATCCGCACTAATTTCCTGTCCAACTTCTACATTTACCAATCTTATATTTCCACTAATCCCGACTGCAATTTTTTTAAGCTCACCGTCATTTTTTCGGATCATCAATAATTTTTCCCATTCATATACGTAAGAAGATTCATTAATAAAAATCTCCTCTACTTTTCCTTCATAAGAGCTATAAATCTCTTCAATTCTCGTTTTCATATAACATCTACTCCCTATTTCACACTTCACTATTTTCATCTTATTCTACCATTCTTACGAGAAGCAGCTTACTTTTTAAAAATTCAAATTAACTACCGTGAACAAAATGAACAAAATAAAAATTATGCTTCTAATGATGTTATTTTTCAAATTATTTACCATTTGAATAGATGCTTTTATTATAAATAAAAAACCTTTTCTGAATTTTTATTCTATTTTGAAAGCGCAATCATTCTTTTGAGGGGGAAATTACATGTTAGCACTACTTGGATTTGCGATGGTATTTGTCTTTATGTTTTTAATTATGACGAAACGTATGTCAGCGCTAGTAGCATTAATATTAATTCCGAGTGTTTTTGCATTAATTGGCGGATTCTATGCCAATATGGGGCCAATGATGTTAGAGGGGATTCAAAAATTAGCACCTACTGGTATTATGCTTATGTTCGCTATTTTATATTTTGGGATTATGATTGATAGCGGTTTATTCGATCCTGTCATTAGTAAGATTTTAAAATTTGTAAAAGGAGATCCTTTAAAAATCGTTGTCGGAACGGCTATATTGACTATTATCGTTTCTCTAGATGGTGATGGTACAACAACATACATGATTACAGTTTCCGCAATGTATCCGCTATATAAGCGCCTTGGAATGAACCCCCTCATATTAGCTGGAGTTGTTATGTTAGGGGCAGGGGTAACAAATCTTACACCTTGGGGTGGACCCACAGCTCGTGTTATGAGCGCACTTGGACTTGAGGCTTCCGAATTATTTACACCTCTTATTCCAGGAATGATTGCTGGTGCAATTTGGGTTGTTTTCGTTGCCTACTATCTTGGAAAAAAAGAAAGAAAACGTTTAGGAATTATGGATGTACAGTATTTAAAACAAATGCAAACAATGGATGAGCAAGCTGCAACTGTCGAAGCAGCAGTGCATAAACGTCCTAAACTTCTATGGATTAACTTTTTATTAACCGCCACATTACTTGTCTGTCTCATACTAGAAGTTATGCCGTTACCTGTTTTATTTACAGTCGCTTTTGCTATCGCTGTTATGATTAACTATCCAAACTTAGAGCAACAGAAAGAACGTATTGCTTCTCATGCAGGGAATGTATTAGCAGTTGTTTCTCTCGTATTTGCTGCCGGTATTTTCACTGGTATTTTATCTGGAACAAAAATGGTAGATGCAATGGCTAACAGTGTAGTAACTCTTATACCAGATGCACTTGGACCACAACTACCAATTATTACAGCACTTCTCAGTATGCCATTCACATTTTTCATGTCTAATGATGCATTTTACTTCGGGGTATTACCTATTTTGACGAAAGCTGCTGCTACTTACGGAATTAGTGCAGCTGAAATGGGACGTGCTTCCTTACTTGGGCAACCCGTTCACTTATTAAGTCCTCTTGTCGCTTCCACTTATTTATTGGTCGGAATGGCCAAAGTTGATTTCGGTGAACATCAACGCTTCACTTTATTGTGGGCCGTTGGAACGACAATGGTTATGTTAATTACCGGAATTGTGATTGGGATTATTCCAATATAAGATGCAAAAAAACAGTAGAAGAAATAAAATCCTCTACTGTTTTTATTATGAAGAAACAAGAAAATAACGTCTCTCCGGTCTCCCAACACTTCCATATATTAGCTCTGCGTGGACTTTCTTCCTAGATATCAAATACTCTAAATAGCGCCTTGCCGTTGATCGGCTTACTCCAATCATTGAGCTTAACATTTCTGCTGTAATCCCTTCTTCATTAACTGTTAACATATGCTTTTTTACTTTCGCTAAAGTATAAGGATCTATCCCTTTCGGGGCATATTCTATTTGATCTCCCTTCACGCCTCTTTGAGACCATAAATATTCAATTTGCTCCGTAGATAATTGATTGTTTTTCTTTAACTGTATAATCTTTTTTTGATAGCCTTCCAGACTTGCTTTAAATCGGTCAAACATTAGTGGCTTTACGATATAATCTGTTACTCCACCTCGCAGCGCGTGCCTTACTACTTCTGTTTCCGATGCCGCTGTAATCATAATAATATCTGTATCGTGCAAATGATGCCTAATATATGTGACAAGTTCCGTTCCTTGCATATCAGGTAAGTACACATCTAATAAAACAAGCTGTGGCTTCACAAGCTCTAGCCATTCTTTCGCTTGTTCTCCAGTCGTTGCCGTTCCAATTACTTTAAATCCCTCAATTTTTTCAGTAAAACGACGATGAATGTCTGCAATCCGAATATCATCTTCTACAATTAATACTTCAATCTCCTCACCCATTACTATTCGCCTCTCTCTTTCGGTAGTGCAATAATAAATAACGCACCACCTAAATCCCCTTTTTCGATTGCAATACTTCCATTTAAATCTTCTACTAACTCTTTCACTTTTGCTAATCCATACCCTCGCTCTCCTCCTTCTTTCGTCGAAAAGCCTTTATAGAATATGCTAGTAATTATTTCATCATGAATCCCTTGCCCTGAATCTTCCACTTCAATTAATATTTCTTCTCCAATATCAGTTACAAACATCCTTACTTTCTTATCATTCTCTTCATTTTTTTCAATTGCTTCAAATGCATTCGTAATTAAATTCCCTAAAATAGAAACGACATAATTACTCTCAATATGTGGACTTAATTTGTCTAAACCACTTTCTCTATCTAGCATAAAATCAATCTTCAACTCTCGTGCTCTATTATAAAATCCAATTAAAATTCCACCTAGCCATGGATTTTGAATCCGCTTCATAATAAATTGAACAAAATCTTGATATACCGCTGTTTCCTTATGAATAAGCTCTAAAGCATCTTCGTATGATTCTAATTGGATAAGACCTGAAAGCGTATACAATAAATTGTTATATTCGTGCGTTTGCGCTCGTAATGCCTCTGTATATTGCTTCGTCTGAGATAATTCTGCTGTTAACTGATCCATTTCAGATTTCAAACGTAAGCTCGATACAACGCCAGTTACTTTATTCTTTACTTTAATAGGTAGACGGTTCGCAATAACAGCCTGTCCTTTTATATTTAATTGACGATCAAACTGTTCTTCACCAGTTTGAAGTACATCTAGTATCGTTGAATTAGGAATTACATTTAAAATAAATTCCCCAATAATATTTTGTTGCTTATCTAGCGAAAGAATATCATAAGCTGCTTGATTGACTAAACTAATCATGCCATTTTTATCGATTACAATAATCCCTTCACGTACAGATTGAATCACTGTACTATGCTCTTCATATAAAGATGAAATTTCTTCTGGTTCCATCCCGAACATCATTCTTTTTATACTTGCCGCTAAATATATAGAGCCGATTATCCCAATTAAAAGACCTATTATTGTAATCCAAAATACACGCTTTCCATACACTTCTACCGCTCCATGAATATCAGCCATTGAAAACCCAACAGACACCACACCAATAATTTCATTTTCCTGGTTACGGACTGGGACTTTCCCACGCAACGAAGGGCCTAATGATCCATTAGCTTTAGAAACATAAGATTTCCCTTCTAATAAAACGCCTTTATTATCTCCGCCAACCATTTTTTCTCCTATTTTATCTCGCTCAGGATGTGCATAACGAATCCCCTCTTTGTTTCCAACTACAATAAAGTCAGCCTCTGTATCAATTCGAATTTTTTCTGCGATTGGCTGAATAATAGAAGCTGGATTTTCTTTTTGAAAAGCTTCCTGAATTTCTGGTATCGCGGCAACTGTTTTCGCAACATGCAAAGCCCGTTTACCAATTTGCTCTTCTACCGTTTCAGATAATATGTAATAAAATAAATAACTCGTTAGCATAAGTACAACTAAAATAAGTGTACTAATAGTTAATGTAATTCTCGGTTGGAGTTTTAATTTTTTAAATTTCAAAACCATTCCCCTAACATGATTAAAGATAGAATTTAAAGAAAATACAGTTTTTTATTATCATAACACGGTTACTATATATTTCTTTCTTTTTTATCTTCATAAAAAAAGAAACGAAGCATAAGTACTACTTCGTTTCTTAACAGTTTATTATTATATTTTAAACTTACCAATCATCTCTTGTAATTCTTCTGCCATTTGTGATAAATGGACTGCTGCTGCATTTATTTCATCTACTGAAGCTAATTGTTCCTCAGAGGAACCAGCAATATTTTGAACACTTACGGCATTTTCTTCAATCGTAGCTGCAATTTCATTAATAGATGCACTTACTTGTTTTGCATCTACCGTCATTTGTTTTGCTACATCTACCATGCTATCAATTTGTACAACTGTATCATTTGTAGACTTCAATATTTCGACAAAGCTTTGCTTCGTTTCATTTGCAACTACAAGTCCAGATTGTACTTCTGCTCCAACTTGATTCATAGAGCTTACTGTTTCTTTTATATCAAATTGAATCTCTTTCACTAGGTTCCCAATTTCCGTAGAAGACTGTCCTGATTGTTCTGCTAGCTTTCGCACTTCATCTGCTACAATTGCAAATCCTCTACCTTGCTCTCCAGCTCTCGCAGCCTCAATTGCCGCATTTAACGCTAATAAATTTGTCTGTTCTGCAATATGTTGAATTACTTCAAGGATTGCTCCAATTTGTTTCGACTTATCGTCTAACAAACCAATGATTTTGTCTGACTGTGAAACAGACTCATGAATTAATTGCATTTGATTCACAGTTTGTTCAACTAACTTCCCACCATTTTCAGCTTTTTTCTTCGTATACATAGAGGCTGTAGATACTAATGAAGAACTATCTGCAACACGCTGAATTCCTTCTGTAACTTCTTCTAACAATGTTGCTCCTTCTTCAACTTCTTTCGTTTGTATTTCTGCACCACTTGATACTTGCTCTATAGCCTGTGTAATTTGCTCCGTTGCTTCGCTTGTCTGCTTCATACTAGCTGTTAATTCTTCTGAAGATGCCGCTACATGACTTGCTGAAGTGTTTATATTGGAAATGACACTTTGTAACGATGCAGCCATCTCGTTAAAACTTTCTCCTAGCTGTCCAATTTCATCTTTAGAATGAACTGTAATTGATTCTGTTAAATCACCTTCACTAATCTTCTTCGATGATATGACAAGTTGTTTTAACGGTTTAATAATAGACGCAATTATGAAGTAAATTACAATCCCACCGATTATTAGTGAAATTCCAAGAACGGTTATTGTTTTATAGAAAATAGGTTCAGCCGCTTCGATAATTTCTTTGGAAGGCATAATTCCTGCTATTTTCCATCCAGTTTTCTTATTCGTTTTAAAAGTGATATTGCGATCTTCACCATCTAATGAATAATGAAAATCCCCAGCTTCCTGTTTATACAATTCTTTACTAAGTTTCTCTTCTAATTTCTCTCCTGGCTTCATTTTCGGGTGCGCTACTACATTTTTATCTTGATCAAATATCGCTACATATCCTTCCTTACCGATATTAACCATCTTAGAAGTAGTAACAATATCATTAATGATTAAGTCAATCCCAAGAACTCCACTTTTATCCTCGTTTTGTTTTGCTAGTGTAATAACAATATTTCCTGTCGTTTTTGACTTATATGGAGCAGTTACAATTACTTCTCCGCTTTTCTTCACTGCCTCTTTATACCAATCTCTTTCTGTAGGATTATATCCATCTGGCATCTGAATAGCTGGTGATTGAATGAACTGTCCATTACTAGATCCTGTATAGATTGCTTCCATTTCTGGATGCAGTTTATTGTATTCTTCTAGTTTATTTTGTATGTTTTGAATTTGATCTGCTTGGTAACTTGATTGTGTAAATAATTTCGTAAAATAAGTTGCATCTATTTTTTTACTATCCAATTCCTTATTAATTACATTATCCAAAATTTTTATATTATCTTTCGCCGAGTTTAAAATTGTTTCATTAAAATTCGTCTTCGCCTGTTGATAAGACGTCCAACCAATTACAATACTTGGAAGAATTAAAATAATAATAAATGATACAAGTAACTTTGTTTTTAAACTACTACTCCTTAATTTCCCTTGAAACATACTTCTACCCCTCCATACCGTTTTAAATGTAATTAATTAACATTTAATCTTTCTATAAAAATAATACGATTTAAATGTATCAATGAGACTCTCTATCTTTTTATACATCTAAAGAATTGATACATATCTTTTTCATTCTATATAAATTAAATAATTAAAACAATGTATAAAAATGTATATTATTCGCAATATTATAATTCATAGGAGAACCTCTAGTATTTCACTTACTAGAGGTTCTTTCCACCTTACTATTCTTTATCTACTTCTTTTTTCTCATCTTCTACTACAGATACAACAGGTTTATCGCTTGATAATTGTTGTACCGCTCCTTTTCCTGCAAATCCTTCTAATAGCTCTTTTAAGTCAATGCCAGAAGAAGCTTTTAACGTTTCTTGCATCGTTGCCATTAAATCAGTCGCATAACCCGCAACTTTTCCGGCCCCGCTATTTTTACCACCGCCGCCTGTATCGACAACTGTGATTTTATCAATATTACTAAGCGGACTTGCAAGTTCCTTCGCATAACTTGGAAGCATTTTAAGAACCATATCCATAATTGCCGCTTGACCATATAATTCAAATGCTTCTGCGATTTTTTGTTTCGCTTCTGCTTCTGCTAAACCTTTTAATCTAATAACATCTGCCTCTGCTGTTCCTTGCGCTTTTTGTACTTCCGCTTTCGCTTGACCTTGTGCTTTTTCAATTTCCGCCTTCGCTAAACCTTCTACACGTACTTCTTCTGCACGTGCTCTCGCTTCTGCTTCAATCTTATATTGATCCGCATCGGCTTTTTTAATTTGTTTTACTTTTTCTGCTTCCGCTGATTGCTCAACAGCATAGCGATCTGCATCGGCTTTTTTCTTAACTTCTGCATCATATTGCTTTTCACGACGCGCAATTTCTTTTTCTTCTAACTCAATTTGCTTTTCACGCTCAATGATTTTAACGCGCATTTGCTCTTCTGTAACACCTTGTTGTGCTTTCGCTTGTTGTAATTCGTAAGAAAGATCCGCATCTGCACGCGCTTGTTCTTGTTCTCTCTTATAAGACTGTACTTTTAATTCTTTATGTTTTTCAGCTTCAGCGATTTGTGCATCACGTTGATATTCTGCTTCTTTTGCCTCTTTTTCAGCACGGGCTTTTTCAATACGTGCTTCTTTTTCACGCTCTGCATTCGCAATTGTTGCATCACGCTTAACTGTCGCAATTTGGGGCTGACCAAGCGCATCTAAGTATCCGTTTTTATCCATTATTTCTTTAATTGTGAAAGAAACAATGCGAAGTCCCATCTTCTTTAAATCTGTAGAAGCTACTTCATGTACCTTTTGAGCAAATTGCTCTCTATTACTATACGCATCTTCTACTGTCATAGAAGATAAGATAGCACGGAGATGCCCTTCTAAAACTTCTTTTGCTTCTATTTTTAACTCTTCTGTTTCTTTTCCTAAATATTGTTCAGCTGCTGTGGAAACTTCTTCAATTGTTGATCCCACTTTAATAATAGAAACACCGTTTACTGTGATCGGTACACCTTGTTTCGTATACGTATCACGTGTACCAACTTCTAATTTATAGTTTAATAAGCTTAAAGGCTCTGCTCTCTGCATAATTGGAACTACGAAAGTACCGCCCCCACGAATAATCTTAATCTTCTTTCCATCATCAGTGGTAACTACATTCTTTCCTCCACCAAGCCAGTTCCCTGTAACAATTAACGCTTCATCCGGACCAACCGTACGATACTTCGTAATAAATACTAAAATGAGTAGAATTAAAATTGCGAGTAAAACTCCACCGATAATTAATGGAATCGTCATGTAAATTCCCCCTTATAATTTTGGTTTCTTTAAAGAATAAGCGATGTTTTGTACAAGTAAAACACCATCTTGGACTCCCTCGATAATAACCTCTGTTCCTTGCGAAATATCTTTTTTTCCAACAGTTTTAGCTGGGATTGCATTACTTCCAAATTGGGATGAAATTAATACTTCACCAAATCCTTCTGTAGGAATTGTCGTAATGACTTCTCCTTTGCAACCGATAAATTCATCCATACGTTGCATCGTATTTTGTTCTGCTTCTGCAATCGGTTTTAAAATTAGTATTTTCATGATGAAAACACCGATAAAAGATATAGCAAATGCAGCCCCGAAAATAGTAATACTATTAAAGGAGAATAAGTACTCTCCTATATAACTAAGCCCACATAACATGGCGAAAAAACTAAGTAATAAAGTAACAACGGATACAGATCCGCCCCCAAAACTAAATATCGATTCAAATATATCTCCAAAAAAGATATAAATAACAGTGAGTATAGTAGCAATAATAAATCCGTATAAATAAATTGTTTCAAGTGGATAACCAAACAAAGCCATTTCTTATCCCCCTCTCTTAAACAATCCCCTTTTTTGTTATGTGTATGCCCCACCTCTTTCAAAGATTATTGTTCTTAATTTTCAGTCATTTACCTTTTAAATAAAAGCCTGTAAGACAGGCCTCTAAAAAAGAACAGGAGAAACCTATTGTGACAGGCTCCTCCTAGAAAATAACCGATATATTATATATCTATATAATATACTATTTTCCACAAAAAGTAAAGTTAAACATACATTGGAAAAGCACTTATTTTACTGACAATTCGTATGTTCCATCGCCATTATCATATTTATATACATACAAGTAATACTTACCTGGTTTTGCATTAAATTTTGCTTCTATATGATTCCCATTAGCTTGACCGTAAGCCGCATAATTTTGCATATCTGATTCATGGTGAAGTACCCATGTCATCCCAATTCCATACTCATTTAAAACAGAAATGTCGATATCTTTCGCTGATGCTACATTAAATGTATAAACATCAGTGTGGTCCCCGCCAATAAGACTACCTTTTATAGTACTATTTAGCCCGATACGATTTGCTTCCTCTGGACGATTATTTGGTTCTGATTCTGTTAAACTTCCATCTTTAATCGTAACAGTTGTTTCGCTTCTGCTCTCTTTTCCCTTATCATCTTTTACTCTTAACGATACTTTATAAGAACCTTCTCTTTCATATACATGTACTGGATTCACTTCTGCACTTGTGCTTCCATCTCCAAATTCCCATAAATAAGAAGCAATTTTTCCATCTTCATCGTTTGAGCCATCACTTTTAAATTGAATTCCCTCTTTTACAAGACCACTATAAGGGCCATTTATATTAACCGTTGGAGCTTTATTTTCTCCATCATCTTTTGCGATTCCATGGAAGACTACATCATATTCAAATTCATTTGAGCTATTCACACGATAATTGACGAAGTATGCTGTAACAGTTTTGTAGCCACTCCATTCTTTTTGCGCCAATTGTTCTAAAGATTCATTTACTCTTTTACTCATTTCTTTCCAATCTTCTGATTCACCTTTTGTGACACTACCTGTATACGTACCTTCTAATGTAAATGTATTAAAGAATTGAGAATTATGTTTTGTCATTTTTGTATCTTTCATAGGCAACGTATCACTAATTTCTTTCTTCACCGCTGCTAATGACTTCGTTTCATGTTCAGCTAAATAATCATCAGCTACTTCTGGTACAGTGTATGTATCTTGATTATCAATTAACTGCTGCATATACTCTTGATACTCTTTATTTAACTTAGGATCTTTACTTAGATTTTCACGATATGCATCATAATTTTTCACGTCATTCGCACGAATCAAATCTTGAATTTTATCAAATGTTTCAAACTGATGCGTATATAAGTAAGACTGCAATGCGAACGAGTAATTATAGAAATCCCAAGAACCGTATTTAGCAAATAGTGTACGCTCTGCTGTATAACGGCTTGCAGGATCAGATGATAATCCGCTAATTATACTCTTTCTTGGTACAACGTTATTCGTACGAGTAGATCCTGCGAAAAACTCTGCATTTCCTTCTTGGAACCAAGTTAACCTTTCATTTTGATACATATCTCCTCTTCCAAATAGACCTGGTACTTCATATCTACCTTGCAGGTAATGAGTAAATTCATGACGGAATAACTCTTCTAAACTATAAATACTTTGCTCTGGTGTACGCTCATATGTAAAGAATGTACCTGTCTCTTCAATATAAATTCCACCGTTGTTTGTTTCATATCCATACAATTGTCTATTTAACTGATATTCATCTGGACTATTATAAATTACGATCGTTAATACATCATCCGCATTTCCTGGCTCTAACGCTTTGTCATTTCCAATTACACGGTGATACTGTGCCTTTACTTCCTTCGCAGCCCAATATAGTCTCTTAATTTTTTCTTCTGATACTTTATCTCCTGTTTTGAACACAATTGATCCATCGTCGAATGTATACGTTTTTGGTAAGTATTGCTCTTTTCCTTCTTTACGTATTTTCTCTAAATCTACTGTATTCCCGCTATAATCTTTACCATTATAATTTGTTGTAATTTGTTCTACCGCAACAAAATACGGTTCACTTAAGCGCGGGTACATATGCATCGCTTGTGTAACAACCTCTAATCCTTTATTTGGATTGATATGAAACTTCCCTAAACGGCTAGCAAAATAAATGCCATTATTAACGAGCCATTTATTTTCTGGCGTTACTTCATTTAGAAGAGCAATACGATTTATTTCATTAATAAACCCATCTACTTTTCCATACCACATCGTTTCATTCGCTTCTTTACGAGCCTCAGTTAAGTACGACTGTATATCATAGTCAATACCTTGCATAATATCGTATATTGCTTGTCCCTTCATTCGATCATTTACATAAGTAGTATAATTATCATTGTATTGCTTTAAAATATTCGATGCGTATTGAACCGTTTCAACATCGCTTGAAGCATTACTAATTAATTTACCGTATGCAGATACGACTGTATCTTGTTCAACTGTACCAAGCTTAAAGTTTGGATTTTTTGCGATTGCTTTTAAAGCAGGTAAACATTTATCCTGGAAGCTTCTTTCATTTAAGTCGCTTAATTCACTATTATAAAATGCAAGATAAAAAGCTGAACGCAACACTTCAGTAAACGTTTGAATTCCTTTTGAATCATCTTTCGTAAATGTACTACCTCTATGAGCTAATTCATCTATAATGACTTGCATTTTTCCTTTATCTTTATAAAAAGCCTTTGCATCTTCATTAAACTGGAATAAGTCTGTAATTTGGTGCCACTTAATACTGCCTAACGTTTCAACTAATTCTTGATCATTCATTTTGTTTAAATCAGCCATTGAATAGCTTTCTTTAACTTGCTTTACTGCAGTTTTCTTCGTAATAGATGCTGGTCGCTGTGAAAAATCTCCTACTTTTAAACGTTCTTGAAATGATAAAGTTTCATCAACTTTTGAAATATGTCCAACTTCATCTACCGACTTTTCAATTCCAACCGGTTTCGTTTTCAACACGTTATACGGTACTTTTTCTTCCGCTGCTGCATGAGTTTGAAGTGCCCCTAACGATAAAGCCATTGTACTAATGCTAAGCATCACTTTATTGATCTTTGATTTCTTGTTCATATCCTTGCCCCCTATTTTAATATTCCATTCAAGAATTTAACATAAAATCTGGATGTAACAATATAAAATGCAATATTTCATATTATTTCTTCCTATAATTTGTACATATCGTGAACGCATTTCTCTTTACCTCCCTAAAACAAATTACATCCTTTCATGTTACATAAAGGGAATTTTTTGACAATTAAAAACTTAATTGTTATGATTATTATAATTGTTAACTTTATTAAATAAGGGTGGGATTCTATGATAAAAAAAGAAAACAGTGTATTTTATATCTCCTTCTTGCTAACAACATTATTCATTATATGGGGAATTACCCCAGCAAGTTGGATACAAGGCTACGATTTACAAAGTGTTACATCTTCTTTAAACTCATTTATCCTCAATAAATTTGGGTGGTTTTACTCTCTACTTATGACTACAATGATTATTTTGGCTGCTTATTTAGCATTTTCTAAGTACGGTTCTATTCGTCTTGGTAAAGATGGAGAAAAGCCAAAATATAATTATCCATCTTGGCTATCCATGTTGTTTGGGGCAGGAATGGGAATTGGACTCCTCTTTTATGGAATCGCTGAACCGATTTCACATTTTACAGATCCATTAACAGGAAAAGCAGGTACAGAAGAAAGCGCCAAACTCGCTATGCAATATTCATTTTTCCACTGGGGACTCTTTCCGTGGTCACTATACGCAATGGTCGCTTTAACAATTGCATATTTCACATTCCGCAAACAAAAAGGTAGCACTATCGGGGCTACAGTTACTCCATTATTTAATCGATCGAAAAATTCTCGTATCGGAAAAACAGTTGATATTTTAGCTGTTTTAGCCACAGTGTTTGGCATTGTACCATCTGTTGGGATTGGTGCTCAACAAATTGCTGGAGGATTAAGCTATTTATTCCCTTCCATTCATAACACTTTACTTACCCAGCTCGTACTTATAGCTATCTTCGCTGTTTTATATTTAACAAGTGCACAAACTGGCTTAGATCGTGGGATTAAATATTTGAGTAACTTGAATTTCTCTCTTGCAGGTATTTTACTCATCTCTTTCTTACTTTTAGGGCCAACCGTATTTATTATGAAATATTTCACATCTACGCTCGGTTCTTATATTGGAGCTTTGCCTAGTATGGGATTAAATTTAGGAGCATTTAATGAAAAATCTTCTTCTTGGATTGAAAACTGGACTATTTTCTATTGGGGATGGTGGATTTCTTGGTCTCCATTCGTCGGCACATTTATCGCACGTATTTCTAAAGGGCGTACAATAAAAGAATTTATTTTTGGAGTTGTATTAGTCCCAACTCTTATCTGTACATTTTGGTTTGCAGTATTTGGTGGTACCGCAATTCATATGGAAATGTTCCAATCGCTTGGAATAGCTGATGAAATTGCAAAAAATGGTACAGAGATTGGATTATTTGCTGTTATTTCACATCTACCATTCTCTACATTTTTAACGATTATCGGGTTAATTTTAGTAGCCACATTTTTCGTTACTTCTGCTGATTCAGCAACATTTGTTGTTTCCATGCAAACGAGTAACGGAAGCTTATCACCGAAAAATAGTTTAAAACTTATATGGGGATTAACAATCGCGATCATTGCAGCTCTTTTATTACAAGCTGGAGGATTAAATGCACTACAAATTGCAGCTATAATCGCAGCACTACCATTTTCTATCGTAGTCGTTCTTATGGTTACTTCGCTCTTTAAAGAGCTGCGAAAAGAAGATGTTAATTCGCAAACGAAAGAAGTATCTCAAAAAATAAAAAAAGTTATGTAACAATTGGCACCTCAAATTACTTCTGAATCCGTGATGACTGAGGAAAAAAGTAAATTAATAAAACCCATTCATATGAAATATTATTTTCATACGAATGGGTTTTTCACTCTATTTCTCATACAAAAAGACATCATCATATGCATGTTTCTAATGAAACTACCATGATAATGTCTTCTCAAAAAACAAAAGATTAATTATATATAATAATAAAATTAAACGTTATTTATTTCTTAAATAATCTCTTTCTAAATACGAACATACTTAGTGCGGAAAGAACAAATGTTATTCCAGAAAGTAAAGTCAATGTGCTAGCTTCACCGCCTGTTGATGGTAAAGATTTCTTACCTTCCTCTGGCTTATTAGCATGTTGTTTATTTAAGGTGTTTGCTTTTCTTCCCTCGTTTTCAACAACTTGATTATTCTCTTTTGGCTCTTGATCCAATCCTGTCGCTGATTCTTTTACCTCTTCAACTTCTTTCGTTGGCTCTTTTACTTCTTCTTTCGCTTCTTCAATTTCTTTCGTTGGTTCTTTTACTTCTTCTTTTGCTTCTTCAACCTCTTTTATTGGCTCTTTTATTTCTTCTTTCGCTTCTTCAATTTCTTTCGTTGGTTCTTTTACTTCTTCTTTTGCTTCTTCAACCTCTTTTATTGGCTCTTTTATTTCTTCTTTCGCTTCTTCAATTTCTTTCGTTGATTCTTTTACTTCTTCTTTTGCTTCTTCAACCTCTTTTATTGGCTCTTTTATTTCTTCTTTCGCTTCTTCAATTTCTTTTGTCGGCTCTTTTACTTCTTCTTTTGCTTCTTCAACTTCTTTCGTTGGTTCTTTTACTTCTTCTTTTGTTTCTTCAACTTCTTTCGTTGGTCCTTTTACTTCTTCTTTTGTTTCTTCAACTTCTTTCGTTGGTTCTTTTACTTCTTCTTTTACCTCTTCAACTTCTTTTGTTGGCTCTTGCTCATCTTCTTTTCCCACTATATTCTGTATAACTGTTCCGTTAAATCTTATACTAATTTCATCAGAATCTAAATCAAATTGATACACCTTTTCACCTAGGGTACTCCATTTTATTACTCCGTTATTAAACGTCCCTCCCTCACTTGCCAATTGAATATTTTCAATACTTTCTCCTTCTAAATCATATACAGGAACTTGAATTTCTTCGTTTATTTTTGCATCATTTAAAATGATATTTTGTCTTCCCACGTCAATTGTAAACCACTGACCTAATTGTATTAACGGCCTTACATCACGAATCTCATTTCCAGCTAAATTTAAGCTAAATAAGTTTAGCATGGAACCAATAACCGTTACATCTTTAATATGATTGTCCGCAAGATTTAACCACTGTAAATTTTCCAATGAAGATAGTGGTGTTATATCTTCAATTTGATTATGAGATACATTCACATTATTCAATTGTTTCAAGTTTGAGATAAACTCAATATTTTTCAGGCCTACTCCTTCTAAAGTGAGTTTTTCTAAGTTCGTCATGTATTCTAAACCTGTTATATCTTTTATCTCATTTCCTTTTTCTTTAAGTATCTCTAATTTTTTAATCTGCAATAAATCTTCTTTTGTGATAGGAGCGTTTACATTCTCTCTACCTAAATTCTCTTTATTAATATGTTGTTGTAAAGTTTTATCGAGAATTACATTTTGACTTTCTTTTTGTTTTTCAACTATATTCTGTATAACCGTGCCATTAAATCTTATTTTACTTTCAGTAGAATTAGTATCTAGTTTAAATTCATATATTTTTTCTCCAGGACTATTCCATTTTATAAATCCGTTATTCAGAGTAGCCCCCTCACTTTGTAGATTAATATTTTGAAGTGGCTCTCCTTTAAGGTTGTATACTGGGATTTTTATTTCTTCATCTACACTTGCTTCATTTAAAAAGATTTTTTGTCTTTGAATGCCAATTGAAATTCGCTTACCTAATTCCTCAACAGGCCTTACGTCAAAAATTTCATTTGCTCCAAGATTTATCTCATGTAAATTTGTTAAAGTGCTCAACGGCGATATATCAGAGATATAATTCTCTTCTAAATTCAGCACTTGTAAATTTCCTAATTGAGATAGTGATGATATATCTTTTATTTCACTATCAGAAATTTCTAGTTCAATAAGATTACTCATTTTACTAATAGATTCAACATTATTAATTTTATTGTTCCCTATCCATAATAGTTCCACATTATTTAATCGATCAATTCCCGTAAGATCACTGATTTGATTATTTGCTAAGTATAATTGTTTCATAGTTGATAATGTAAATAATGGCTGGATATCTTTAATGTTATTACCGATTAAATCTAATGTTTTAATTTTTTTCATTTTACTTAATGGTGTAAGATCAGAAATTTTATTATCTCTTAAAAAAAGCATATTAATATTCTCTAACTGCTCAATTGGGTGAATACTTTCAATTGAATTAGACGTTAAATCAACGTACTTCAAACCTCTCAATTTCGAGATGGCTGATATGTCTTTTACATTAGACTCTCGTAACGTCAACTTCTCTAAGTTTGTCATATACTCTAAACCAGTTATTTCAGTTATTCCTTTGCCTGAATAAATGGATAATGTTTTAATTTGTAATAAATCTTTCTTTGTGATTGGCGCATCTACATTATCTCTATTTAAGTTATATTTATTAATATATTTTTGTAATTGCTTATCTAATATTACATTTCCGTTTTCATCTTGTTGCTCCTCTTTATTTTCCTTTTGTTTTTCTGGAACATTGTTCTCTAAATTCAATGTATTTACTTCAAACTGTACTTGGTACTTATTATCATAGGCCATTGTTGGAATATAAATATGCATTCGCATATTATACCTTTTTCCTAATTCCCCTACTTCAAACTGAATCACTTTCGTTCCATTTTTCTTTTTATCTTCTGATATTACTTTCACATCATGAAACACACCTGGAGTATGAATATCCTCTGTTTTCAAGTATTGAAAGAAATCACTATCACTTAATGTTGCTGTTACAATTTTCTTTCCATTCTCAATTGTTAATTTCGGATCCTTTATATAAACAGCTGCCATAGACTCTTCATTGGTTTTATCTTTATACGCTTTAATAACAGCGTCATATGTACCATCTTCTAAACCTTGTCCCGTTTTATTCGTCTCAATTGCTACTGCCGCTAAAGCAGGTGTTGAATAAACAGCAAACGGAAGTGATAACGTCGCCACTATAATCATTGCATTTATACGTTTTCTTTTATTTTGTTTCAACTTTACATCTCCTCTGAAATATATAATTCGAAATGTAATCATTTCTCGAATAAATGATAATGATTTTCATTATCATTATCAACTAAAAAAATAAAAAGTTTACAAAAAAAGAACCTCTTTGAAAGAGGTTATGCCATTTTCTCACCTGATTCTTCTCTAAAAAAGCTTTTCATCGCATGAAATACGTCTGCTTTTTGCTTTAAAATATAGTATCTAAAGTTTTCATCTTTAATATTTTTATAGGCTGACATGAGTGTACTGTGGCGATTATACTGGTTCACTTCCCCATATCCAAACATATTACATTTCTTCATTAATTCTTCCACAAGCTTTACACATCTAGCATTATCTGATGTTAAATTATCACCATCTGAAAAATGGAATGGATAAATATTATAGCGGTCTGGTGAATATTTATTATCGATTAGCTCGAGTGCTTTTTTGTATACGGAGGAGCAGATTGTTCCACCACTTTCTCCTTTTGAAAAGAATTCTTCTTCTGTAACGACTTTCGCTTCTGTATGATGAGCAATAAATTCAATATCAACTGTTTCATACTTTGTGCGTAAAAATCTTGTCATCCAGAAAAAGAAGCTACGTGCCATATACTTCTCCCACATTCCCATCGATCCACTCGTATCCATCATCGCTAAGACAACAGCCTTTGAATCTGGCTTTAATACTTCATTCCAAGTACGGAACTTTAAATCTTCTTGATGAATTGGATGGAAAGATGCTTTACCACGCATCGCATTTCGTTTATATGCGGATATCATTGTTCGTTTCTTATCGATATTTCCCCATAACCCTGTTTTTCTAATGTCATTAAATTCAACATGTTCAATCCGGTTTTCATCTATTTCTTTTCTCTTTAAATTAGGCAGCTCTAACTCTCTGAAAAACGCTTGCTCTAATTCTAAAATAGAGACTTCAGCTTCATAGTAATCTTCCCCAGCTGCATCTCCTGCTCCTTGCCCTTTTCCTGGCCCTTTTTGTTTTTGACCACCTGATCCATCTCTCGCAACGACATCACCAACTTTGCTGTCACCGTTTCCTTGCCCTACATGTTTATTTTTATCATAATTGTATCTAATCTTATATTCATCTAGAGAACGAATTGGTATTTTTACAACATCCTTGCCATTAGACATAACTATACTTTCTTCTGTTACAAGATCGGGTAAATTATTCTTAATTGCCTCTTGTACTTTTTCTTGATGGCGCTGTTGGTCGTCATATCCTTTGCGATGGAGGGACCAGTTTTCCTGTGAAATCGTATAATTTGGTTGATTTTCTTCGCCCATTCCTTTCCCTCCTTACTGTAATTGTCTTCCTGTATGAACAGCAAGCTACAAATTTTGTTCTGTAATGTGCAAGCTAGAATATTTGAAAGGTAACTGCCCATAGAAAATCATCCCATAAACATTTATAACGTTTTTCATACAATACCCCGAGCATCCTAAACAAAATTTTGCCACTCACATAATAGAAAGAAATATTCAGCCACTGATAAGAAAGAAACACAATGCATTGTTGCACACATTTTTACTTTGCAACATATTGTATTGTGTTGGCTTTTTTCGTATGAATGGTTGGTTACTCTATCATATGCATATTGTAAAAATAATTGACAATAAATTCATCAAATTGCATCTTAATTTATTACATTTGGACAAGGTATGACACTTTACACACATATGAACGGATAATAAAACGCTGTCCCGCAAAATACAAGAGACAGCGTTTTGTTATCAAACTATCGGTTTAACAAGCTACCTACATAGCGTAGTAATTCATTTGCTGAAGAAGAATTATAGCCATGCTCATCAATTAAACGCGCAACAACATCATTGATTTTCTTAAGCTGATTTTCGTCCGGTGTTTTCGTTGATGTTGTAATTTTCACTATATCTTTTAAATCAGCAAATAGTTTTTTCTGAATCGCTTCACGAAGACGTTCATGTGAATTATAATCAAAGCGTTTTCCTTTACGGGCATAAGCAGAAATGCGAATTAAAATCTCTTCACGGAATGCTTTCTTAGCATTTTCTGAAATTCCAATTTGCTCTTCAATTGAGCGCATTAGTTTTTCATCTGGACTCATTTCTTCCCCTGTTAACGGATCACGTAATTTCGATTTATTGCAGTACGCCTCGACGTTATCTAAGTAATTATCCATAAGCGTCTTAGCTGATTCTTCATATGAATAAACAAACGCTTTTTGTACTTCTTTCTTCGCGATTTCATCGTATTCTTTTCTCGCTAATGAGATGAAATTCATATAACGTTCACGGTCTTCATTACTAATCGATGGATGCTGATCCAGCCCATCTTTTAAAGATCTAAGTACATCTAACGCGTTAATAGATGGTACCTCTTTTCGAATGATTGTAGACGAAATTCGGTTAATGACATAACGAGGATCAATACCCTTCATACCTTCATCTTGATATTCGCGTTGTAATTCTTCTACATCAATCGCATTATAACCTTCTACCGTTTCTCCATCATACAAACGCATCTTTTTAATTAAATCAATATCCGGACGCTTCGGATCTTTTAAACGAGTTAAAATAGTGAACATTGCTGCAACGCGAAGTGTATGTGGTGCAATGTGAACATTCGACACATCACTTTCACGAATCATTTTTTCATAAATATGTTCTTCTTCACTTACTCGTAAATTATAAGGAACTGGCATTACAATAATTCTTGAGTGTAATGCTTCATTTTTCTTATTTGCTATAAATGAGCGATACTCTGTTTCATTCGTATGCGCTACAATTAATTCATCTGCTGAAATAAGCGCAAATCTTCCCGCTTTGAAATTCCCTTCTTGCGTAAGCGATAATAAGTGCCATAAAAACTTCTCATCGCATTTTAACATCTCTTGGAACTCCATCATTCCTCGGTTTGCCTTATTTAATTCTCCATCAAATCGATACGCACGCGGATCTGATTCTGAACCATATTCTGCAATCGTAGAAAAGTCCAGACTACCTGTTAAATCTGCAATATCCTGTGATTTTGGATCAGACGGGCTAAATGTACCAATCCCTGTACGGCGATCTTCAGAGAAGAAAATACGCTCTACAACTACATCCTCAATTCTTGATCCGTATTCTTGCTCTAAACGCATGACATTTAGTGGTGATAAATTCCCTTCAATTCTAACTCCATACTCATCAAAGAAATCATCTCGTAAATGATGTGGAATTAAATGCAGTGGATCCTCATGCATTGGGCATCCTTTAATTGCAAAAATTGCTCCGCGATCTGTTCTTGAATATGTTTCTAATCCTCGTTTCAACATCGTAACTAACGTTGATTTCCCTCCACTAACAGGACCCATTAATAATAAAATTCTTTTTCTAACATCTAATCGTTTTGCAGATGGATGAAAATATTCCTCTACAAGACGTTCTAGAGCATCCTCTAATCCAAAGAGCTGATTACTAAAGAAGTTATACTTTCTTCTACCATCAACTTCTTCAATTCCGGCATCTTTTATCATATTGTAAATGCGAGAGTGTGCTGTTTGAGCCACCCATGGTCTTTCTTTCACAAGCTCCAAATACTCCGCAAACGTACCTTCCCATTGTAAACGTTCTTCTGCTGCTCGATGCTGTTCAATCTTTTTTAGAATATCCATTATAGCTCCTCCCCCATCTCCTTGTTCAATCGGATTATTATAAAAGGTATGCTAGGATGTCCTTAAACATTCTTTAAATCAAAACGAAATATATAATAGCACGCTAAAATTCTCTCCAAAATTCAAAGAAAATTCTGTATAATATAGGTATTAACGTTTTTACACTGCTATTCATTATAAATAAATTCTTTTCTTCTAAGAACCTTACATACATTTTGGGTAATAAATAAAACTCGTGAACCGAAAAAAGTAAGGAGGATATTAGTATGAAATTATTATTAATTTTAGGTGTATCACTCACATTTCTTACAGCTATTTTTACATCCGGTTACAATGACAAACCAGGTACACATAAAAAATGATGTGCTTTTAGCACATCATTTTTTTATGCATTTTTTTATGCATTATTTATAATACATATTTTCCATATCATATTTGGATAGTGGTCGGCTATAATAATAACCTTGTACAAGCTTCACATTCTTTTCTTTCAAAAACTGTATTTGCTCCTTTTTTTCTACTCCCTCTGCAATTACATTCAATTCTAAAGTATGAGCTAAATGAATAATTGCAGCTGTAATATTCGTATCACGTTCATCTATATGTATACCTTCCATAAAAGAACGATCAATTTTTAAAGTATCAATTGGATATGTTTTTAAGTAACTTAAAGATGAATAGCCTGTTCCAAAATCATCTAAATGAATCTTTAAATTTTGTTCTTTTAATTGTAGTAACACTCTCTTCGATATATCTTTATGTATAAGAGCTCCTTCTGTAACCTCTATCGCTAATAAATGAGCTGGTACATTGTACTTATTTAAAGCCCGTGTAATCATCTCTATTAATGTAATAGAGCGAAAGTGTCTAGCTGAAATATTAACTGCAATTGGGACCACTTCATATCCTTTATTTAACCATTCGCGCAGTTGCTGACACACTTGATTTACTACCCATTCATCGAGCTTAATAATAAATCCTGTTCTTTCTGCCAACGGAATAAATTGGTTTGGAGAAACAAATCCTAATTCCTTATTCTCCCACCTTATTAAAGCTTCCATACTAGCTATTTTTTTCGTTTCAATATTAATTTGTGGCTGATAATATAAGAAAAACTCGTTTTTTTCTATAGCACGATGTAACTGGTTTTCTATTATAAACCTTTGTTCACGCTCACAGTCTAATCCACTACAATAAAAATGATAATGTCCTTTTCCTTTTTCTTTTGCTTTTTCTAAAGCAGCATCGACCCTCTGAAATAGTATTTTTTCATCTTCTCCATCTGCTGGAGCCATTACAATTCCAATTGACGCACTTAAATATACATCTTCTTCTTCGATTACAAAATATTCACTAATATTTTTCAGTATGCTTTTTGCAACTTCCTCTACACATTCTTTCGTTATATTTTCTATCAACATAACAAATTGATCATCGTGTTCTCTAAATAAGTGCATACCTTCTATTTTTAGATTGCTTAAACATTCTGTAACTTTTTGTAATACTTTATCTCCCTCTTTATGACCAAATGTATCATTAATACGATGAAACTCATCTAAATCTATAAATACAAGCGCAAAATTTATACTCTCATTTAAAAAAGTATTTAACTTATTTGCACATGAAATTCTATTCATTAATCCCGTTAACTGGTCATAGTAAGCTAAATATTCTGTTCGCATTTCGTTTAATACTTGCCTTGTAACATCTCTCGTAACAATATAAACTCCAACAATTTCACCGTTCACAATAATCGGGATAGTTCTCAAAGAAATATATAGCTCGTACCCTTCTTTATGAATATATTTCTTTGAAACAATTTGTTTTGCTTTTCCTTGCATCGATCCCTTAAATATAATTTGAAAATCTTTTTCATATTCTTTATTAATGAATTCAAAAATAAATTTATTATTTAATTCCTCATACCGGTATCCAAATATTTCATACGTTGCCGGGTTTGCATATGTAACTCTCCCTATAGAATCTATAGATATAATTGAGTCATTATTATATTCCAGTAACGACTTAAATAACATTTGTTTTTCCTCTATCTCTGTCTTCTCCTCAATTTGAGCTGTAATATCTCTTGTAATACAAATAACAAATTGACATATTCCTTCTTCATCGCAGACAGGATTAAGTGAAGATTCATAATGTATCTCACCTTTTGGTAATTTGACTACATCACAAAAAGTGTGTGCTTTCGCTTCTCTCACTACTTTTTCATATTGCCTTTGCAATATCCCCGCTATATCTTTTGGTAATACTTCTGCAAAAGTTTTTCCATAGCACTCTTTGCTTAACCTAGCATAATCCATTCCTATTTTATTCACATACATATATTTAAACGTTTCATCATCAATAACTTTCAATATAAATACTAAATCTTGAATAGCATGTAATAACCCTTGTCTAATTAAATCCATATCTATCATACTTAAAAAGGTATTTTGATTACTATATTCTTCCTTCATATTTATCTCAACCCGTCTTATCTATTTTTAATCATATATCCCATTCTATATGATTATGTCCTCTCTTTTAAACGTATGATCACATATTATTTTTATTTTATAAAAAAAAGTCGCCATATGGCGACTTTTAATAAACGATTTCTAAATCTAATCCAGGGTAATTTTGTTGACGGAATGCTTCATAAATTAAAATTGCTGCTGTATTAGATAAATTTAATGAACGTACTTTATCTGTCATTGGAATACGTAAACAATGATCAAAGTTTTCTTCGATTACATTAGCTGGTAAGCCGTTTGTTTCTCTTCCAAATACAAAATAGTAATCCTTCTCGCGCTTGCTATAGTCAAACGCTGTATGAGCTTTCTCGCCATACTTCGTTAAATAGAAGAATTCACCATCTTTATTTTTTTCATAAAATTCTTCAATTGAATCATAATACGTAATTTTCACGTGCTGCCAATAATCTAATCCGGCACGCTTTAACATTTTATCATCCGTTGAAAATCCAAGCGGTCTAATCAAATGTAATTCTGTTCCAGTTGCTGCACAAGTACGAGCAATATTTCCTGTATTTGCTGGAATTTCTGGCTGATATAAAACAACATGTACTCCCACGCGATATTCACCTCTGTTTTTTGTCTACTACGTATTATACCACTTGAGCGAAAAATCTCTACCCATTAATAATATGAAAGAATTTATATTTCATTTGTGGTGTATATTTACTAGAGTCTTCATAGTTCCAATAACGTCGACGGCTATTCGCTGAATGTGCATTTACAAGCGGCATACCATCTGCATCTTTTGCTACTACAATCGTCGTATGATTCCATCTTCCGTCATCCTCGAAATCATAAGCAATTACATCTCCAAGAATAAGTTCTTCTGGCCTCTCTACCGCCTCTGCTCGAAGTCCTGTTGTAGCACCTGACAAATACCAATAAAAAGAATGTGCAACAGCCCAGCTCCAACTCCACTGATTCTCCCTTTGCCACCATCCTTTACGAATATTAGGATATCCGTTCATAGGTACTTCTCCAGTATGAAGACATTGAGAAATGAAATTCGTACAATTATCAGGGAAATTACGATACATAGGATTTCGGTCATCCCACCAACGCTCTGCATATTTCACTGCCTCTAAACGATTATACTGATAAGAACCGTACTTCTCTTTCGTAATTTCCCTTTCTAATGTCTCACCCATTCTAATTTCTTCTGACACTTCCATATCATAATCGCCTATAATCCGACTATTATTTAAACAAACTCTTCGTTTTAATTGTTCCTCTTCAATATAAAATAATTCTTTATGCTTAATTAAATATTTAAAATGTATTTGATAATCAATTTCTTGATGGTCATTACTATTTAATTGTCTAATGAAAGAAACATCCGCAGTTGCTTTCACTATATGTGCACTACGCCTTTGAAACAATTGTTTCTTTCTCTGTGCCATTTGTAGTAAATCCTCAGCAATACCATCCACGTCTGTTCGTTTCTCTGTGATATATGCTAAAAACTGTTGTACTTGCTTTTCAATATTCATTTTTACAGCCATTTCGTTTCCCTCCCATATTACAATATGAAAAAGGGAAATATTATCTACTCTTTTTTCTGTGCTAACAATTCAAGCCCGCGATTCATTTCATGAAGTACTTCTTCATCTTTCTCACGTTCCATCGCTTTCTCAATCGCTTCGCCTACTCCATCTCCCCCAATTTTCCCAAGTGCCCATGCTGCCGTTCCGCGCAATACCGGTCTTGGGTCATCTTTCATAACACCAATTAAATCAGGAATTGCCGATGCTTCTTTAAAATGTGCTAATGCTAAAATCGCATTTCTTTGCAGTGGCTTTTTCCCTCTCCATGACCCTGACATAATCCCATATTTCTCTTTAAAATCACGATTACTAATTGTTAAAAGTGGCGTTAATAATGGTTTAACTAGCTCAGGATCCGGCTCCATCTCAGGATGATTATGAAAATCCATTCCTTTGTTTTTCGGGCAAACAGTCTGACACGTATCACATCCATATATACGATTTCCTATTTTATCGCGATATTCTTCAGGTAGGAATCCTTTCGTCTGTGTTAAAAACGCAATACACTTCTTCGAATCTAACTGTCCCCCCTGTATTAAAGCACCTGTAGGACAAATATCGATACATTTCGTACAGCCCCCGCATTGATCTTCTATCGGCTTATCTGGCGGGAATGGAACATTTGTAATCATTTCCCCTAAGTATACGTACGAACCGAATTCAGGTGTAATAATAGCACAGTTTTTCCCACTCCAGCCAATGCCTGCACGCTCTGATACAGCTCGATCACTTAATTCACCTGTATCAACCATGGACTTCACTTCTATATCTGGAAGTTTTTCAATTAAATATGCTTCTAATTTTTGCAAACGATCTCGTAAAACAAGATGATAATCTTGTCCCCAAGAAGCACGGCAAAAAATTCCACGGCGTTCTCCACGCTTACTTAATGGTGCATTTTTTAATTTTGAAGGATATGCTAAAGCAATCGCAATAATTGATTTAGCACCCGGTAATAAAAGTTGCGGATTCGTTCTCTTCTCTATATCAGGCTCTTCAAATCCAGATTGATAATTTAATTGTTGTTGCTGGATTAAGCGCTGCTTTAATTCCTCAAAAGGAGAAGCACTCGCAAAGCCTATTTTATCTATGCCAATTGTTTTACTATACGCAATTACATCTTGCTTTAATTGTTCAAAATCCACTCTTAATCGCCTCCTCAGATGAATCCATCATCCCTTATGTAACGACTTTATTGGTTAGTAATTCACTTTTGGAATACTATTATTTACTTCTATTTTCGCATGTAATTATATTTTTCAAACATTAAAAAACGCAATGCCTCGTTTATCTCGGAAACGAAACACTGCGTTGATCACAATTTATAGAAAAACATTTAATAAAATTTGGAGCGGGTGAAGAGAATCGAACTCTCGACCAGAGCTTGGAAGGCTCTTGTTTTACCACTAAACTACACCCGCAAATATGAATTACATATAAGATATTAGAATAACTTATGTAAAGTAGTATAGCATGTTAAAAAAATAGAGGCAAGAATTTTATCGAAAAAAGTCGAAAAAGTGATGAGAGACCTCATCACTTTTTCAATTCTTTATCAATGGCCTTCTTCATACTATCGAAATCAGGGTTTGCAAGATTTCCGTTTACATATACTGAAGGAGCACCTTGAACTTTTAATTTTTGAGCACGATCTGAATCTTTACGTACTTTTTCTGTAATTTCTTTACTGTGTAAATCTTTCTTAAATTGCTCTACATCAACTTTTGGAAGTTTCTCTTTCACAATGCTAAGAAGCAAATCTTCTGTAATCCATTCTTCCGTATCTTTCTTTTGATTTTGATAAATCTCATCATAGAAAATCCAGAATGAATCTTTATCTTGTTTATAAATTGCTTCACCAGCTGCTGCACCTAAATCCGAGTCTTTTCCGATAAATGGGAAGTTAATAAAATATAACTGCACTTTGCCTTTATCAATATACTCTTCTTTTAATCGAGGTAATACTGTTACATCCCAAGTACGACAAGCAGGACATTTGAAGTCTCCAAATTCAACTACCTTAACTGGAGCATCATCTTTCCCTAAAGATTGTTGCGTGGAATAAGCAAACATCTCATTCCCTTTATCTTTTTTGTCATTTATGATGCTATACGCAATTGTTCCAATTACAATCAATACTGCGATAGAAAAAACTATACCAAGAGCCATGAGTTTATTTGATTTCATATACATTCCTCTTTAAATTCATATTCTGTATACAGCATTGTACACAATACACATAATATCAACACTTATATACGTCACGCAATGAACACGCTCACATAAATTACAAAAACACAATAATTGTGACGATATTGTGTCACAATTTGTCACAATTTATTCAAAAAAAGAAGCTCCTCTGTAGGAACTTCTCTTAACTTACTGCTTTTTTACGCGCGCTATTTAACATCGACTGCTCTATTTTTATATCATGACGAATTACCAATTTCTCACTAACTGCTTGAACATACTCATCATGGCTTATATAGCCTTCTTTCTCCATTAGTCTCAAAACGACATTTCGTCTCTCTACTGCTTTATCATAATTTTGGGCAGGTGAGTAATAAGCAGGTGCTTTTACTACAGCAGCCATCATTGCACTTTCAGCCAACGTTAATTCGTTCACCTTTTTACCGAAGTAAAGGTTTGCTGCTTTTTCAATTCCCCATGCTCCTTCACCATAATAAATGTTACTTACATATAATTTTAAAATTTCATCCTTCGTAAATGTGCGTTCAATTTTTTTCGTATAAAAAATCTCTTTCCACTTACGAGAAAATGTACGCTCATTAGTTAAAAAAGCATTTTTAGATAGCTGCTGTGTAATCGTGCTTCCTCCTTGCACGACACCACCAGCCTTTATATTCTCAACAGAGGCCCTAATAATTGCTATATAATCTAAACCGTTATGATGATAAAATCTTTTATCTTCTGTCGCAATAAATGCATGTGTTAATGATTCTGGCACCTCTAACTTAGCCGGTACATGTAATTTACTAATATCACTTTTCTCAATCATTACATTTCCAATGAATAATAACGTACAACTTAACAATAATAATAATATAATGGCTTTATAAAAAAGTTTAGTCATTGGATTTAATGCAACTTTTTGATGATAGTTCACCCTAGATAATACTCGTTCTTTCATCTTGAACACCTCTTTTCCACACAGCATATAATTCTTACTTTAAGAATACATTGTTGTAAAAAAATATCCCATCGATTTCTCTTACACGTACCTTACATCATTGTAAGGTATAAAGTGAAACTTTAATCAGCCCTCACCAATCACGTTCCCGGCAAATAGCGGGGTAAAAAAGTATTGTATCACAGACCTTTTTTATCTACTATTCATCTGAAATATTGAATATAGATTATATTCAATCACGAATAACCAATAACAGAGTAAGCCTTAAGGCTATTATATTTTCACTTTACACTTTAATTATATCATCTACAAATATATATACTTTTGACTATCTAGTAATCTTAATGTATATAACATATACATTATACAGAACAAACGTTCTACAAATCAATACTAACACTATTATTATTTTGACCTTTTTCTTAAACAGTATACAAAAAAGAGTAGTGATTTGAATGTATCTCAAATCAGCTACTCTTTTCTTTACAATCTTCCTATTAAATTATATGGCTGTACTTCCCACGTTTCATATGGAATACAATGTGTTACTCTCATTGCATCAAGCGTTCTGGATTTCATATGAGGACGAGTTATATACTCATCTATGTTCTCTTCATTTAAATCAACAAATTTAGCCTCTTGTATTTCTTCAGGTTGAATTTTTATTTCGCCACTCACATATGCTACTTTAAAAACAACAGCTAGAATGTGCATAGAGGCATTATAATAAACCCCGGTAATTCCGATAGGCTTCACCGTTTACCCTGTTTCCTCTTTTATTTCCCTACAGACAGCTTGATCGAGTGCTTCTCCTTCTTCTACCTGTCCTCCTGGCATTTCCCACGTATCAGCTCGCCAGTGTACCTTTGTTAATAACACTTCATTTTTCTCATTTGTTAAATAACCTGCTACGGCAACTATATGCTTTGGTGTCTTATGTTCCATACTAAGCCTCCTAGAAATAATGGTTATTTCATATATCCCTACAAGCATATTCCCTATCTACACCAAAATACCTTTAATAATTCATCACCTTAATTAACTTCATAAAAAAAAAAGCCCCTATTCGTTAAACGAACAGGGGCTTTCATGGTACTACTCTCCTAAGTCTACGTTGTGGTAAACTTGTTGTACATCTTCTAAATCTTCTAATGCATCAACCATTTTTTCAAATTGTACTTGAGCATCTTCAGGAAGTGTAACATCACTTTGTGCAAGCATTGTTAATTCTGCAACTGTAAATTCTTCAACACCAGCACCTTTAAGTGCAGATTGTACTGAATGGAATTGATCTGGTTCAGCATACACGATAACAGCATCTTCTTCTTCTAGAATGTCACGTGCATCTACATCTGCTTCCATTAAAATTTCAAGAACTTCATCTGATGTTTTACCTTCAAGGCCGATAACAGCTGTCGCATCAAACATGTAAGCTACAGAACCGTTTACACCCATGTTACCACTGTTTTTGCTAAATGCAGCTCGTACATCTGCTGCAGTACGGTTTACGTTATTTGTAAGTGTATCTACAATAACCATAGCTCCATTTGGTCCAAATCCTTCATAACGAAGCTCGTCATAATTTTCCTCTGAACCGCCTTTTGCTTTTTCAACTGCACGATCAATAATTGTTCTTGGTACATTGTATGTTTTCGCACGTTCTAATACGACTCTAAGCGCTTGGTTTGATTCTGGATCTGGCTCGCCTTGTTTTGCCGCCACATAAATTTCACGTCCAAATTTCGCGTATATACGGCTTGTATTTGCATCTTTTGATGCTTTTTTGTCTTTAATATTGTTCCATTTACGGCCCATACTTTCCACTCTCTTTCTCGTTTTAAATCTACATAAAAATATTAATATGAAATATAATGTGTGTTCAACACATTTTTAAAAGAAATATAAAAAGTTCATTTTTGATTCATATTACAGACATAATATAAATCACTATCATTTTGTTCTTTCGACAAGTTATATTATACATGAATTCCTAAGTTTATTACGAATTTTAGCATCACATAATATAATTTAACAAAAAAGACTTTAAGATTTCTATTAGAGTCTTTTTATATTGCTGATACTAATTTCCATAATATCCCTATAACTACTTTCTACTGTTGTATAATAAAAATAGGAAAAAATTTAAAGAAAAGATGAAGGGAGAATTATGACACATTCAAATGAAAAAAATCACATGCTTTTAAAGGAATAGGAGAAAAGTTAAACCCAACTATCTATCAAGTAAGATTCATGAAATTAGATGAACCAATCCAATTTGAGGCGTTTCCTGAATTGAAGGAATTAGGGGACTGGTTAAGTACTTCAACGCAAATGTGGGCGTGCCACTCAACAATGTATAAGTACAACAGAGAAGAGTTTAAAAAGAAGTTTTTAGAAATTACAAACTTAACCGTTGATAATGTACTAATATCTACTGGTGGTGTCGGATTTAACTTCATGTCACCGGGTGGAGAAATTCTCTCTAAATACCGCAATTAAAAGGATAAAATTGAATGTTTGTTTTTATCCTTTTAATGTTTCGCAGTTTACTCACCGTACACTTTTTGTGCTTATTTTGTCATGTAATGAAAAGAAAACAAAAAAACTCTATACTAATTGTATAGAGTTTTTTTACGACGTTCATGATACCGATGGTCGGGGTCGAACCGACACTCCCGAAGGAACACGATTTTGAGTCGTGCGCGTCTGCCAATTCCGCCACATCGGCACAAAAGAAAAGGCGGCAACCGGATTTGAACCGGTGATAAAGGTTTTGCAGACCTCTGCCTTACCACTTGGCTATGCCGCCATATTAAATTTTATTGGAGCGGAAGACGGGATTCGAACCCGCGACCCCAACCTTGGCAAGGTTGTATTCTACCACTGAACTACTTCCGCAAAAATGGCTGGGCTAGCTGGATTCGAACCAGCGCATGACGGAGTCAAAGTCCGTTGCCTTACCGCTTGGCTATAGCCCATCGAATTCTTACTTAATTATATGTAAGTATCAATTAAATTATTTGTAATTTTTAAAATAAAAATGGGGCGACTGATGGGAATCGAACCCACGAATGCCGGAGCCACAATCCGGTGCGTTAACCACTTCGCCACAACCGCCATGTTGTGTAAATATATTTGGCAGGGGCAGTAGGAATCGAACCCACACTGGAGGTTTTGGAGACCTCAGTTCTACCTTTAAACTATGCCCCTATGTAAATGGTGGAGGGGGGCAGATTCGAACTGCCGAACCCGAAGGAGCGGATTTACAGTCCGCCGCGTTTAGCCACTTCGCTACCCCTCCGAAACTTACATGGTGCCGGCTAGAGGACTTGAACCCCCAACCTACTGATTACAAGTCAGTTGCTCTACCAATTGAGCTAAGCCGGCATATTTTATTGAAATAAATGGTGGCTCGGGACGGAATCGAACCGCCGACACGAGGATTTTCAGTCCTCTGCTCTACCGACTGAGCTACCGAGCCTTATTAAAATGGCGGTCCCGACCGGGGTCGAACCGGCGATCTCCTGCGTGACAGGCAGGCATGTTAACCACTACACCACGGGACCATTTGGTTGCGGGGACAGGATTTGAACCTGCGACCTTCGGGTTATGAGCCCGACGAGCTACCGTGCTGCTCCACCCCGCGATAATACTATTCATATAAAATTTATATGGTGGAGGATGACGGGATCGAACCGCCGACCCCCTGCTTGTAAGGCAGGTGCTCTCCCAGCTGAGCTAATCCTCCAAAGTGGTGACCCGTACGGGATTCGAACCCGTGTTACCGCCGTGAAAGGGCGGTGTCTTAACCACTTGACCAACGGGCCAAATATTATAAATCCTATGGCGGAGAGCAAGGGATTCGAACCCTTGATACGCTTGTGACGTATACACGATTTCCAATCGTGCTCCTTCGGCCAACTCGGACAGCTCTCCAATGGCTCCGCAGGTAGGAATCGAACCTACGACCGATCGGTTAACAGCCGATAGCTCTACCGCTGAGCTACTGCGGAATAATATTGCCTGGCAACGTCCTACTCTCACAGGGACAAGGTCCCAACTACCATCGGCGCTAGAGAGCTTAACTTCCGTGTTCGGTATGGGAACGGGTGTGACCTCTCTGCCATCATTACCAGACATTATTCTTTTGAGACAATCATTATTATAACTTATTTACTTTAAAAGTCAACAAGTTTTTTATATTCTCTCAAAACTAGATAACATTTGCTACATATTATATGGTTAAGTCCTCGATCTATTAGTATTCGTCAGCTCCACATGTCACCATGCTTCCACCTCGAACCTATCAACCTGATCATCTTTCAGGGATCTTACTAGCTTACGCTATGGGAAATCTCATCTTGAGGGGGGCTTCATGCTTAGATGCTTTCAGCACTTATCCCTTCCGCACATAGCTACCCAGCTATGCCCTTGGCAGAACAACTGGTACACCAGCGGTGCGTCCATCCCGGTCCTCTCGTACTAAGGACAGCTCCTCTCAAATTTCCTACGCCCACGACGGATAGGGACCGAACTGTCTCACGACGTTCTGAACCCAGCTCGCGTACCGCTTTAATGGGCGAACAGCCCAACCCTTGGGACCGACTACAGCCCCAGGATGCGATGAGCCGACATCGAGGTGCCAAACCTCCCCGTCGATGTGGACTCTTGGGGGAGATAAGCCTGTTATCCCCGGGGTAGCTTTTATCCGTTGAGCGATGGCCCTTCCATGCGGAACCACCGGATCACTAAGCCCGACTTTCGTCCCTGCTCGACTTGTAGGTCTCGCAGTCAAGCTCCCTTATGCCTTTGCACTCTACGAATGATTTCCAACCATTCTGAGGGAACCTTTGGGCGCCTCCGTTACACTTTAGGAGGCGACCGCCCCAGTCAAACTGCCCACCTGACACTGTCTCCCGGGTCGATAAGACCCGTAGGTTAGAATTTCAATACAGTCAGGGCGGTATCCCACCAGCGCCTCCACCGAAGCTAGCGCTCCGGTTTCAATGGCTCCCGCCTATCCTGTACAAACTGTACCAAAATTCAATATCAGGCTACAGTAAAGCTCCACGGGGTCTTTCCGTCCTGTCGCGGGTAACCTGCATCTTCACAGGTACTATAATTTCACCGAGTCTCTGGTTGAGACAGTGCCCAAATCGTTACACCTTTCGTGCGGGTCGGAACTTACCCGACAAGGAATTTCGCTACCTTAGGACCGTTATAGTTACGGCCGCCGTTTACTGGGGCTTCAGTTCAGAGCTTCGCTTACGCTAACCCCTCTCCTTAACCTTCCAGCACCGGGCAGGTGTCACCCCCTATACTTCGCCTTACGGCTTCGCAGAGAGCTGTGTTTTTGCTAAACAGTCGCTTGGGCCTATTCACTGCGGCTTTCCGTTAAGAAAGCACCCCTTCTCCCGAAGTTACGGGGTCATTTTGCCGAGTTCCTTAACCAGAGTTCTCTCGCACACCTTAGGATTCTCTCCTCGCCTACCTGTGTCGGTTTGCGGTACAGGCACCTTTTATCTCGCTAGAAGCTTTTCTTGGCAGCGGGGAATCAAAGACTTCGCTCCATAAGGAGCTTCCCCATCACAGCTCAGCCTTCACGATAAGCGGATTTGCCTACTTATCAGCCTAACTGCTTGGACGTGCACAACCAATCGCACGCTTCTTCTATCCTTCTGCGTCCCTCCATTGCTCAAACGATAAAGAGGTGGTACAGGAATATCAACCTGTTGTCCATCGCCTACGCCTGTCGGCCTCGGCTTAGGTCCTGACTAACCCTGAGCGGACGAGCCTTCCTCAGGAAACCTTAGGCATTCGGTGGACGGGATTCTCACCCGTCTTTCGCTACTCATACCGGCATTCTCACTTCTAAGCGCTCCACCAGTCCTTCCGGTCTGACTTCACTGCACTTAGAACGCTCCCCTACCACTGATACCATTGGTATCAATTCGCAGCTTCGGTGGTGTATTTAGCCCCGGTACATTTTCGGCGCAGAGTCACTCGACTAGTGAGCTATTACGCACTCTTTAAATGGTGGCTGCTTCTAAGCCAACATCCTAGTTGTCTAAGCAACTCCACATCCTTTTCCACTTAATACACACTTTGGGACCTTAGCTGGCGATCTGGGCTGTTTCCCTCTTGACTACGGATCTTATCACTCGCAGTCTGACTCCTAAGGATAAGTCATTGGCATTCGGAGTTTGACTGAATTCGGTAATCCGATGAGGACCCCTAGTTCAATCAGTGCTCTACCTCCAAGACTCTTACACTTAAGGCTAGCCCTAAAGCTATTTCGGGGAGAACCAGCTATCTCCAGGTTCGATTGGAATTTCTCCGCTACCCACACCTCATCCCCGCACTTTTCAACGTGCGTGGGTTCGGGCCTCCATTCAGTGTTACCTGAACTTCACCCTGGACATGGGTAGATCACCTGGTTTCGGGTCTACGACCACGTACTAAACGCCCTATTCAGACTCGCTTTCGCTGCGGCTCCGCCTCTTCAGCTTAACCTTGCACGGGATCGTAACTCGCCGGTTCATTCTACAAAAGGCACGCCATCACCCATTAACGGGCTCTGACTATTTGTAGGCACACGGTTTCAGGATCTCTTTCACTCCCCTTCCGGGGTGCTTTTCACCTTTCCCTCACGGTACTGGTTCACTATCGATCACTAGGGAGTA
>NZ_JARVHF010000001.1:3097500-3315000 GCF_040459885.1 Bacillus cereus group sp. MG20 | reverse complement strand
CTTATCCCTTTATCAATTTACACGAGAGTGAAAATTCTAAATTTTATGTTATATTATTATTATAGGAGTGTGGTGAGAATGAGCATTAAGTATTCAAACAAAATCAATAAAATCCGGACCTTTGCATTAAGTTTAGTATTTATCGGCCTCTTCATTGCATACTTAGGTGTCTTTTTCCGCGAAAACATTATTGTTATGACAACGTTTATGATGGTTGGCTTTTTAGCTGTTATCGCTAGCACTGTCGTTTACTTTTGGATTGGTATGTTATCTACTAAGACTATCCAAATTATTTGTCCAAGCTGTGATAAGCCAACAAAAATGCTCGGCCGTGTCGATGCATGTATGCACTGCAATCAACCTTTAACACTAGATCGAGATCTAGAAGGAAAAGAATTTGATGAAAAGTATAATAAGAAGAGTTATAAATCATAAGTATCAAGGGAAATACGAGTTTGCAACACTACAAACGTTTCAACTCATTAAAAAGTTGATTTATTAAGAAATCAACTTTTTAATTGTTTTATTAAATTTATTACACCTATTTTTTCGAAATAACAGTAAACATCCCTGTCATGTTAGGCGAATAATCTTTAAAATCATATTTTTCGTAGAATGACGTTTTACCTTGCGACGCAAACAAACCAATGAATGCTTTATCTGGAGCATTCTGATTTAAGTATTCTACTAAAGTATTCATTATTTTCTTTCCAATACCATTCTTTTGATACTCTGGATGAACCACTATATCTTGAATATAGAAATAGATAGCCCCATCCCCAACAATTCTCCCCATGCCGATGATTTGATTATTATCCTTGACTGTTATACAGTAAATCGAATTTTGAAGTGATATTTCCGCCACCTCAAAGTTCATATAATTAGTCCATCCCACAGAATCACATAAATATTTATATTCTTCCAATGTTGGAATGTCACTTTTAATCTCATATTTCTTCAAAATGTCCCCTCCAAGAATTCATTTCCACCAATACAAAGTAAATTCGACAAACTTTTATCTATCCCTTCTTACTAACTTAGCACTGTAAATCCTGATTAACCTCACGCTAATCCTTATATAATAAAGAAAGAGGCTGACGTATAGCCGTCAGCCTCTTTCTTTATTATATATTACGCCTTATGACACTCTGGACAAACGCCATAAATTTCTAAGCGATGACTATTGATAACGAAGCCTGTCGTTTTCGCAGCTTCCTCTTCCAGCTTTTCCAAGCCTCCATAAGGAAAATCAACAATCTTACCACATTTTTCGCAAATTACATGATAATGTTGACTTGTAACATAATCAAATCTACTTGAAGCGTCTCCATAAGTTAATTCCTTTACAAGTCCAACCTCTTTAAACACACGTAAGTTATTATAGACAGTTGCAACACTCATATTTGGAAACTTACCTTCTAATGCTTTATAAATATCATCCGCTGTTGGGTGCGTCATTGATTCCACAAGGTACTCTAAAATAGCATGACGCTGTGGAGTAATGCGTACACCCGTATTTTTCAGCATTTCTAGCGCTTCTTTTAATTCTTCTTTGACCACCGTCATGCACCCCGATTCTATACGGATTATTATTTTATAATTCTTATAAAGAGTGTACTCCTTTTCTTATAAATCGTCAATATTTCTACTATAAGTATGTGGTTTATTTTTATATTCAGGACTTGTTTTTATGTATCTTTCCCTTTTTCTTCATATATTAAATAGAAAAAAGTGCGACATAATCGCACTTGGAATACTATCATCTGAGGAGGTATGCCCTACACTTCCACTTTATGTAAGGCAGTAAAATATGTATAGACACTTGCCTTGTTTCTGCATATTTTATCTCCAACGTAGATTTATTTTATATAAGAAAGAACATCCTCAATATGTCCTTTCACTTTCACTTTACGCCACTCTTTTACAAGTTCACCGTCTTTATTAATAAGGAATGTAGAACGCTCGATTCCCATATACTCTTTCCCAAAGTTCTTTTTTAACTTCCAAACATCGTATAACTCTGCTACTTTATGATCTTCATCTACTAAAAGGGTAAATGGCAATTCATGTTTCTCAATGAATTTCAAATGTCTATTCGCTGAATCAGGACTTACTCCAAGAATAACCGTATCCTTCTCTTGAAATACTCCATACGCATCACGAAAATCACATGCTTCAGTTGTACATCCTGGCGTCATATCTTTCGGGTAAAAATAGAGAACTACATTTTTACCGCGGAAATCAGCTAGGCTAACTTCTTCTCCGTTACTTCCCTCTAATGTGAATTCTGGTGCCATTTCTCCTACTGTAATCATTGTTATCACTCCTACTCTTTTCCTTTACTATAACAAATGCTTCCTTATTTTTCATTGTCTATTACAGACCTCATCACAAAAGCAAAAGGGAGTGTATATCCAATTAGCGCTTCTGCAATTGCAATCCATCGCCCAATTCCAATCGGAGATATGTCACCATATCCAACAGACAATAAAGTAACTGCGCTAAAATATAAACAAACTTCAACGAGTTGAAAAGAATGAGCGTTCAAACTTTCTCCGTCCTCTTTCAAAACTGCGAAACCCATTTCCTCTAATACAACGTAACTTAATCCAAACGCGATCAGTACTGTTGTATAGATCAAAAATAATGTGGCCAAATTATACAGCGAAAAAAAACGCGTTGAATCTGAATAGGAACTCCATAATAATTGGACACTTTTCAAAATAGCGATTGCTGCAATTAATAGAATAAATCCCCATAACATGTCCTCCACCTCATTTTATATGTATGAGGTGGAGGACTGATTTATCCCTTAGAAACGAACAAGCTTCTATAATTAATTACCCGCGCCACGGTATCTTTTTACTCCTTGGTTCCAGAGGTTGATTGCAATTGTAAAACAGATAACACCAACAAGTGGCGTCGCGAATGCATAACTATTCCATTCTGTTTTTCTTAAAAAGTACGCTGCTGGATATACTCCAACAAACGCGAACGGTAAAACAAACGTTAAAATGAAACGAATTACACGATTATAAATATTAACAGGATAGCGCCCGTAATTACCTATGTTATACATAAGGGGCATAATTGAACTTTTCGCATCCGACCAAAAACCAAGGCTCGCAAGCGTAACAAATATCCCTCCATATACAAGTGCTCCTCCTCCTACCATCAATATAAATAAGAAGAAATCATACCAGTAAAAAGATAATTGTAACTCCACAGCTGCATATCCCATTACAACAATCCCTGTAATGGCTCCAATTAAAGATTCAAGTTCCATTCTTTCTAATATAATTTGAAATAGGCTATGGATCGGTCGCGTTAATACACGATCCATCTCCCCTTTAATAATGTATCGATCATTAAAATCCCATATATTAAAGAAAGCTGAAAAGATGGCAAATGGTACTAAAAAGAAACCATAAATAAAGATTACCTCTTCTCGACTCCATCCCTTCAATGCTTGTGTATGCCCAAATACAACGAGAATAAATATTAAATTAACTGCTTGAAGCGATAAATCAGAAAGTAAACCAACGATAAAATCGCCTCGATACTCCAATTTCGTTTTTATATATTGACTTGCATATTGTAAAAATAAGTTTATATATAGCATCTCATCATCCCCCTTGTACAATTAGACGTTTTCTCGCCGTTCTCCACATGAGTACAATTGGAATAATAAGTACAATCGCCCAAATCACTTGAAATACTAAAGCCTCATACAACTTACTCCCCTGTATACCTTCAGAAAAAATCATACTTGGAATATAACTAATAGCCTGAAACGGTAAAAACATCATTGCTTTTTGGGCCCATAACGGATAAAAACTAATTGGTAATAATAGACCTGAAAATAAATCAATAACAACGCGTTTTGCATACATAATCCCACTATTATTAAATAGGAAAAACGTAAGCATTCCCGTCATTAAATTAATTTGTGTATTAATAATAAAACTAAATATTAAGGATAAGAAGAAATATAACCAAGTTTGAAAATTCGTTGTAATTTGCAACGAAAATAATAACGTAACGATAACCATGCCTGGAATGGAAAAGAAGGCAAAACGGAATATCCCCTCGCCAAGACCTTGCATAACTTTCATTCCCAAATAGTTATACGGACGAATTAATTCTACAGCCACACGTCCTTCTTGAATCTCCATCGCAATTTCCCTATCTATATTATTAAAATAGAAGGCACGTGCCATCCACGCGATTGCGATATACGTGGTCATTTGCGAAATAGATAAACTTTCAATATTCTCTTTTCCGCTATAAATTGCTTGCCATAAAAAATAGTAAGCACCGATATTAATCGTATAAATTAAAATCCCACTATAGTAATTTGTACGATACGCAAGCATCATTAAAAAGCGAATTCGAATCATTTCAATATACTTACCCATGCGTAATACCTTCTTCATAAATGTTACGAATAATTTCCTCTGTAGACACTTCGTTAATTTTTAAATCTTTAATTTGAAAGGCTTGTACTACTTTAGAAATCAGCATTGAAATAATAACTTCTTCATTCGGAATTTTTGCAACCCATGCATTTTCCTCTTTTGCTTTCGACCAAACGACATGATTATCTGGCATAACCATTGATAAAGCTTGATAGGAAACTGGTGCAACAAACTGAAAGTGTATTTCCTTCTCTGCTCCCCACTGCGTACGAAGATTATTTAAAGAACCGTCATACATAATATTTCCTTCATCCAGCATGATAACACGCTCACATAAAGCTTCAATATCCGTAATATCATGAGTAGTTAATAAAATTGTTGTTTTATAACGTTCATTCATTTCTTTTAAAAATTCACGTATTTTCAATTTCACAAGTACATCTAACCCAATTGTTGGCTCATCTAAAAATAATAACGGTGGATTATGAATTAAGGCTGCTGCTAATTCACAACGCATTCTTTGACCGAGAGATAATTTTCGAACTGGTTTATCTAATAAAGGCCCTATATCTAACGTTTCAATTACGTGCTCCATATGCTCCTTATACTGAGCGTCTGATACACCATACACTTTCTTTAATAAACGAAACGATTCTTGGACTGCAATATCCCACCAAAGTTGCGAGCGCTGTCCAAAGACAACACCAATTGTTCTTACAAATTCTTCTCTTTGTTTATGTGGATTCATTCCATTTACTGTGATTTGCCCTGATGTCGGAGTCAAAATCCCCGTAAGCATTTTAATTGTTGTTGATTTACCAGCACCGTTCTCACCGATATAACCAACCATTTCACCTTGCTTTACAGTAAAAGATACATCATTTACTGCTGGTACTATTTTATAATTACGATTTAATAAATCGCGAAATGCACCCTTTAAGCCCGGACGACTTGAATAGGCTGTAAACTCTTTACGTAACCCTTGTACCTCAATTACCGATTTCATAATCGGACCCCCCTCCTAAATGTCACAACGAATAGTTTACCCAACTGCCTTCGCTATCACAAACAATACGTCTTTTCGAAAAACATGTTAGAATAATACATAGATTTTTGTAAGGAGATGAATTGTAGTGAAATTCACAAAGTCAGAAGAATTACATAAAGAAGCTTTAGAGCATATCGTTGGCGGTGTTAACAGTCCTTCTCGTTCTTTTAAAGCAGTTGGCGGCGGCGCTCCTGTTGCTATGGAACGCGGGAAAGGCGCTTATTTCTGGGATGTAGACGGAAATAAATATATCGATTATTTAGCAGCATACGGTCCTATTATTACCGGACATGCTCATCCGCATATAACAAAAGCAATTACAACAGCTGCTGAAAATGGGGTACTTTACGGAACACCAACAGCGCTAGAGGTAAAATTCGCAAAAATGTTAAAAGAAGCAATGCCTGCATTAGATAAAGTCCGTTTTGTAAACTCTGGTACAGAAGCAGTGATGACAACGATTCGTGTTGCTCGTGCTTATACAGGTCGCACAAAAATCATGAAATTTGCTGGTTGTTACCACGGCCATTCTGATTTAGTACTTGTGGCAGCTGGATCTGGTCCTTCTACTTTAGGAACTCCTGACTCAGCTGGCGTACCACAAAGTATCGCACAAGAAGTTATTACCGTTCCATTTAATAATGTAGAAACTTTAAAAGAGGCGTTAGATAAATGGGGTCATGAAGTAGCAGCTATCCTTGTAGAACCGATTGTTGGAAACTTCGGTATTGTAGAGCCTAAACCAGGATTCCTTGAAAAAGTGAATGAACTTGTTCACGAAGCTGGCGCACTAGTAATTTACGATGAAGTTATTACTGCTTTCCGCTTTATGTACGGTGGTGCTCAAGACTTACTTGGTGTGACACCTGACTTAACAGCGCTTGGTAAAGTTATTGGCGGCGGTTTACCGATCGGTGCTTACGGTGGTAAGAAAGAAATTATGGAACAAGTTGCTCCGCTTGGACCTGCATACCAAGCTGGTACAATGGCAGGAAACCCTGCTTCTATGGCATCAGGTATCGCTTGTCTAGAAGTGCTTCAACAAGAAGGACTTTATGAGAAATTAGATGAACTTGGTGCAATGCTTGAAAAAGGAATTTTAGAGCAAGCAACGAAACATAATATCGACATTACATTAAACCGTCTAAAAGGAGCTTTAACTGTATACTTCACAACAAATACAATTGAAGATTACGATGCCGCACAAGATACAGACGGTGAAATGTTCGGTAAATTCTTCAAGCTTATGCTTCAAGAAGGAGTTAACTTAGCACCTTCTAAATACGAGGCATGGTTCTTAACGACAGAACATACAAAAGAAGATATTGAATATACAATCGAAGCTGTCGGCAGAGCATTTGCTGCCCTAGCAGACAATAAATAATCCCGTCATTAAAAGGAAAAAAGAAAGCTCACCTTTCTTTTTTCCTTTTTTCTATTTCATAAATCCCGTATTAATAGTATAATTATTCATAATTATCTGTTTTATATTCTTTTACAGCATTACTATCTCTGTGTACAAGGTGATTTGCACCTTAAATAGTAAGATTATTCTAACTTTTACAAGAGGGGGGATTGACGGATGCTCAATACAAAAAATACATGGACACCGTCTTTATTTCGAGATTATAGAAATGCAGAACACGATGCGTGTGGAATCGTTTCCGTTATGGAGAAACGAAAAATTGCTACAAAAGAAAACATTGACCTTTGTATTCAATCACTCGTCAAAATGAATCATAGAGCTGGTTTCATTAATGGTGAGGGCGATGGCATCGGCATTCACATTGATGTACCAAAAGCGCTTTGGAATGAAAAACTAAAAAGTAGCGGATATAATCCAACGATTGTGGATCATCCCCACTTTATCGTTGGACATTTTTTTCTAAATAAAAAAGAAAACATTACTATCTTAAAAGATTATATTCGTACGCAATTAAACAACAAAAAATTTACAATCATTTTCGAAAGTGATGATGTAACAAACTCCGATGCACTCGGTCCACTTGGTAAACAAGAAGAACCTTTATTTTGGCAAGTTGCCCTTATCGCAGAAAACGAAATTACAAATATTGAGCAAACATTATTTTCTGTCACAATAAAAATAGAGGAAAACGAAGCAATTCATGTTGCTTCATTAAGTCGTGATCATGTTGTATATAAAGTTCTAGGTGCTGGCGATACACTTGTTGCCTACTATAATGATTTACAACATTCACTTATCGCTTCAACTATGACATTAGGACATAACCGCTACTCTACTAATACATTATCTAATTTTTTTCGTGTACAACCATTTAGCATTCTCGGACATAATGGTGAAATTAACACAATCGCAAAATTACGCGATCAAGCTGAAATGATTGATGTACCACTTACTGCTGGAGGCAGTGACTCTCAAGATTTAAACCGCACCTTAGAAACTCTACTTGTTCAATACGACTACAGTTTATTTGAAGCAATGGAAATATTGTTCCCTCCAATTATTAATGAAATTAAACTTTATGAAACACCTTTACAAGATTTATATACGTATATACGTGAAGCATGGGGACATTTTGCACAAGGACCAGCTGGCATCATTTCCCGTTTTAAAGATGAAGCTGTTTTCAGTGTTGATTCCCTTGGATTACGCCCAGTATGGAAAGTAGAGACAGAGAGCTCTTATATTTTCTCTTCTGAACCTGGAGTTGTATCACCAACTAAATATGTAGCAGAACCAAAACCACTCGCCCCTGGAGAAAAGGTTGGATTAAAATGGAATGAACAAGATGAACTTGTTCTTTATGAATATGACAAATATCAAATCCAAGTATATAACCGTTTTAAAAAGCGAATTGATACTACCAATTACCATTTAAATTTATCTATCCCTGAAACGAAAAAAATCCAAGGGCTATGTGATTCTGTTCAAGTTGAAACGAAACAATACGTCGCTTTCGGATGGGACCGAGAACATATTCAGCTCCTTGAACAGATGGCAACAAAAGGCGTTGAGCCAATACGCTCACTTGGGCATGACTCACCACTTGCCGCACTCGATACTGATAGACGAAATATCGCTGACTTTATTAAAGAAAGTGTAGCTGTTGTTACAAACCCTGCAATTGACCGTGACCGTGAAATTGAACACTTCTCTACACGTACTGTACTTGGAGAGCGTCCAAGTTTATTAAGCGGCGCAAAACGGCCATTTGTAGTTGAAATGCTTTCACCAATTATTTTAGAAGGCAGCGTGGCACAACCTATTGCAGAGGAATTACACACAATTACGTATGAACAACTCATAGAGCTATTTATGACTCATAACTCTATCGCCACAATCTCTGCTACATTCAGCTCGTCAGAAACCCTGCAATGTGCATTAAGCCGCATTAGTTCTGAAGCGATAGCTGCTGTTAACAATGGTGCTTCTCTACTAGTATTAGATGACGCAAAAGCTCATCTAAATGAACGCTTGTGGATTGATCCACATTTAGTTACCGCTAAAGTACATCAAGCATTAAGTGAAAATAAATTACGCCGCAATTGTTCTCTCGTTATACGTTCTGGTGCCCTTCGCTCCTTACATGACATTGTAACGCTATATGGATTAGGAGCAGATAGTATTAATCCATATTTATTATTCGCGACTGTAAATGATGGAACAAAAATACCAATTACGAATCTGTATAATGCACTTAATAAAGGACTAGAAAAAGTCATTTCAACAATTGGAATTCATGAGTTACGTGGTTACGGACGTCTCTATTCATCTATTGGGTTACATGAGGAAATTGCAAATATATTACAAATTACAAATTTCTTCGGTTCAAATGATTTAGCTTTTTCACTTGAATCACTTACTGAAGATGCAAAAATACGAGCAGAGGATTATAACAATCCTAAAATTAGAATGCGAAAATCATTTCATATATTCCCGCGAATTTGGAAAGCAATTGGCGATGTTGCAAAAGGAAATTCTTATGATGATTACCGTGACAAGTTAAGTGAACTAGAAGAGAATAATCCAATCGCAATCAGACACCTTGTTCAAACGAAACAAACAAAACATGTCGTTCCAACTGAAGAAGTATCTATCGGCATTCAAAATCATAATTTACCATTTATTATTAGTTCTATGTCATTTGGTTCTCAAAACGAAATCGCCTTTCGCGCATATGCAGAAGCGGCCGATCAGCTAAATATGATTAGCTTGAACGGTGAAGGCGGCGAAATTAAAGATATGATTGGGAAATACCCACATACACGTGGACAACAAGTGGCATCTGGACGATTTGGAGTAAATGCCGAACTACTAAACTCATCAAACTTAATTGAAATCAAGATCGGTCAAGGCGCAAAGCCTGGGGAAGGTGGACATTTACCTGGTTCAAAAGTGACAGCCAAAATAGCTGAAGCACGTAATGCGACAATCGGCTCAGATTTAATTTCACCTTCTAATAACCATGATATTTATTCAATTGAAGATTTAGCTCAAATGATTACAGAAATTAAAACAGCTAATCAACTTGCCAAAGTAGCCGTGAAAGTCCCTGTCGTTCCTAATATCGGAACAATTGCTGTCGGTATAGCCAAAGCTGGTGCTGATTTTATTAACATTAGCGGATTCGATGGCGGAACAGGTGCTGCACGTATTCACGCATTGCAGCATGTAGGTCTCCCTGTAGAAATTGGTGTTAAAGCCGCTCACAACGCTTTATTAGAAGCAAGTATGAGACATAAAGTAGAGATTTGGGCAGATGGTGGTATTCGAAGTGTAAATGATGCCTTGAAAATCATGCTCCTCGGAGCAAACCGTATTGGATTTGGCACACTATCAATGATTGCAATCGGCTGTACTACTTGCCGTGGGTGCCATCTAGATACTTGCCATGTTGGAATTGCGACACAAATCGAGTCTGAAGCACAAGCAAAAGAACACGGATTACGCCGCTTCGTTCCGCGCGAATTAGAAAGCGCAGTTGCCGGCCTGTTAAATTTATTCACCTCTTTCGGTGTAGAACTACAACGATTAACAGGACAGCTTGGATATACAAATTTACAAGCAATTGTTGGGCGTTCTGATTTATTAGAGCAAGTTCGAGGCAAAAATTTATTAAACTTATGTAATTTACTACAAATACTAGAACATCCATCTGTTACAACAACAGAAGACGTGCCGGAAAAACAATTTAAAACCGTTCATTCCGCTGACTCAAAAGAATTAGTAGGCGTTGGTGTAGAGCAACGCGTTATGGGTGGTCTAGAATCATGTTATCGCGTTCGCAGTAAACTATATGAAGCTACTCAACTTGAACCACTTACATTAAAGTATACGAATGGTTCTATTCCCGGAAATGGGTTAGGTGCTTACAATAGTGAAAATTTATTTATACACGTAAATGGCGGCGCACAAGATGGCATTGGTAAAACTTCCTTTGGTGGTGGGATTTATATAACGAAATCAAAAGGAAAAGACGGAGTATATTATAACGGTTCTGTCGGAAAAGGATTTGGATATGGCGCACAAAAAGGGGCACTATACGTACAAGGGAACGCTGATGCTCGCGCTGGCATTCGCCTTTCTGGGGCAGACATGATAATTGGAGGTAGAATAACAAAACCACTCCGTGAAAAAGAGCAAGGAAATATAGGTGCATACTCCAATATTAAAGGTTTTGCTTTTGAATATATGACAAATGGGCGAGCGCTTGTTTTAGGTGACCCTGGTCCATGGATTTGCGCTGGCATGACTGGCGGTGTTGTTTATTTGCGTCGCGATTCAAACTTAGGCTTAACAGAACAAGCCTTAAAAAGAAGAATCGCAAAAGGCGCAAATGTTACATTACAACCAATTAGTAAAAATGGTTTGAAAGATGTAACTGAATTATTGCTAGACTATATTCGTGTACTAAACGAGCACGAGCAATATGAGGAAGTTGCTTTGTTAACACCATTATTAGATGATATACAGAACCAGTTTTTTGAGATTATCCCGAAAAAAGAACAGGCAGATCCATCTATCTCAACAGAGTAACATGAGTAATTTTCATTATTAAGAAAAAATTGACGAAGTACACTTCTCATAGTAATCTATAGTAACAATTTGAGACCTGCTGAAATTCAGCAGGTCTTTTTACTAAAAACTGATGTTTAAAAGAAATTAGGAAAAATTATAAAGTGAAACTTTAATTAGCCTACAGCAATTGAGCGTTTACCGGCATCCAGCTACTGAATTTAGAGGCGGGAATCTTACTGTTCACAATTAACGCGATAAAATGAATACTAATTTCTTTTAACGTCACTAAAATATCACTTGCTAACATATTGTAATGAATGTATAGTATCATGTTGTACATTCATTATGACAAGAGAAAGGATCTTATTAAGGGTATGAAACTTGGTGCTCGCATTTTAAAAACGGGTATTGCCATCACGTTAGCTTTATTTGCTTGTATTTTACTTCAATTACCGAGTCCGGTATTTGCGGGAATTTCAGCTATCTTTGCTGTTCAACCGTCTGTATACCGTTCTTATTTAACCGCACTTGAACAAATTCAAGCAAATGTAATCGGTGCGATATTTGCTATCGCATTTGCTACTGCTTTTGGACATAATCCTTTTATTATTGGATTAACATGTATATTAGTAATTGCTCTTACACTGCAATTACGATTAGAAAACACAATATCAATTGCTTTAGTAACAGTTATCGCCATTATGGAGTATCAAGGCGAAGATTTCTTTAGTTTTGCCTTACTTCGCTTTGCGACGATTATGATTGGTATTATTGCGGCTTCACTTGTAAATTTAGTATTTATGCCGCCGAAATATGAAACAAAACTTTATCATCGTATCGTTGATAATACTGAAGAAATTGTAAAATGGATTCGAATGAATAGCAGGCAAGCTTCTGATTTTACAACGCTAAAAACTGATATTGATCGTATGAAAGAAAAAATGATCAAATTAAACCATTACTATTTGCTGTATAAAGAAGAAAGAAGCTACACGAAAAAAGTAAAGTTCGCAAAAATTCGTAAGCTCGTTTTATTCAGACAAATGTTAGCGACAACAAGCCGTGCTTTAAGTACGTTAAAATCATTACACCGTACTGAAAACGAACTGCGTTACATGCCAGAAGAGTTTCAGGAATCTATCCAAAACGAACTTGACTCATTAACGCATTATCATGAACAAGTTTTATTAAAATTTATTGGTAAAGCAAAAAAACAACAATCAGTTGAAATGCTTGATGAAGTTGAAACGGGTAAACAAGAATTAATTGATATCTTTATGGAATATCAAAATAAGGACGATGAAGAAGCATATAAAACATGGCTACATCTCTTCCCTCTTATTTCTTCCATTATTAACTATAGTGAAGAAGTAGAGCATTTAGATTTACTTGTAGATAGCTTCTACACATACCATAAACCAGAAAAAGAACTCCAAATCGATGATAAAAAAGAAGACGAATAAAAAAACAGCTCCTTTTATGCTAAAGGAGCTGTTTCTGTTATATGTTGAAGTTGATATAAATTGTAATAAAATCCTCTTTTTCGCATTAACTCTTCATGAGAACCAGTCTCTTTAATCTCACCTTCTTCAATGTAAATAATCGTATCAACATGCGTAATCGTCGCTAATCGATGTGCGATTATAATCGTCGTCCTGTCAGCAGCTAACGTCTGAAGCGCCTCTTGAATATACCTTTCATTTTCTAAATCCAATGCCGAAGTTGCTTCATCCAATATAAGTACCGACGGATTCTTTAGAAACACTCGTGCAATTGCCACACGTTGTCTTTGCCCGCCCGATAGCTTTACACCACGTTCTCCAACGACAGTATTATAACCCTCTGGTAAGTCTATAATAAAATCATGAATTTGCGCAGCTTTGGCAGCTGCAATCACTTCTTGCTCTGTAGCTTTCGGATTTCCATATAATATATTTGCTCCAATTGTATCGCTAAACAATAAATTATCTTGCAGTACAATTCCAATATTACTACGTAAATTTCTCATATTATACTTTCTTACATCTATCCCATCTACATAAACCGCTCCCTCAGAAACATCATAGAAACGCGGGATCAAACTAGCAAGAGATGACTTTCCTCCCCCACTCGCTCCTACAAGCGCTACTTTCTCTCCAGGCTGCATAGTTAATGACAAGTTGTGTAATATCTCTTTTTCATCTGCATTATAACGAAAAGAAACATTATCAAATACAATTTCTCCATTTAATTTTTTCGTTTGTACCGCATTTGGCACATTAACAATATCGTATTTTTCATCTAACAGTTCAAACACACGGTCCATCGATGCAAAAGATTGTGTTAATGTTGTAGATGAATTAACAAGGCGGCGAAGCGGACTATATAAACTATCCATATATCCAACAAAAGCTACCATCGTCCCTAGCGTTAACTGCCCTTGAATTACTTCATATGCTGCAAAACCAATCACAAGTAATGGACCTAAATCTGTTAACGTATTTACTGCCGAGAATGTTCTCGCCGTCCAACTTGTATGGGTTAATGCTTTCGTTAAAAACTCATTATTTCTTTTTTCAAACTGCTTCCCCTCATACTCTTCTAACGCAAAGCTACGTGTCACTTGCATTCCTTGAATACGTTCATGCAAATACCCTTGCATCGTCGCTAACGCTTGTGAACGCTCTTTCGTCAATTTCCGAAGACGTCCGAAAAAATATTTCACTGCAATTACATAAATAGGTAAAATCAATAATGCAACAAATGTTAATTTTATATTCATAGAAAACATAACAATGATGGCAATAGCAATTGTTGCAGTATCTAACCAGACGTTCATCAAACCAGTAATTACAAAATCCTTCGTTTGTTCTACATCATGGATGACACGCGAAATAATCTCTCCTGTTTTTGTATTGGAGTAATAACGTAAACTTAATTTTTGTAAGTGACCAAAAATATACTTCCGCAAATCATACAGTATTGTATTTGCGATACGCTGCGCGAAATATTGACGATAATATTCAATCGGTGGTCTTAATACCGCAAAAATAAAAAAAGCAATTCCAATCGCTGTTATTAATTGAGATGTTTTATCTTGAAGTGAACCTCCGCCTTGAATTACATCATCGATAATATACTTTAATAACCACGGCATAATAAGTGGGATACCAAACTTAACTAGTCCAATAATAATTGTAATAGCGATAAGCCATCGATATGGTTTAACAAATTGTAAATATCTTTTTATGCCCTGCACATAATCCCCCCTCTAATAGGACAAACCTGCCGGGAAGCCCCCTGCAGGTTTGTTTTAATTTCTGTACATTAAATATCGTTCATACCACATATCTACGAAGTCTGGTGCGAACGGACCTTTTCTTTGATGAATCCACTGTGTTAAATGTGCTACATTTCGTTTTAAAATTGTATCGATAACAGGTGGATACTGCATAATTTGACTATGTTTTTCATACTCATCTTCATCTAGAAGCGTATATGTCATATCTGGATACACTTTAATATCTAAATCATAATCAATATACTTTAATGCTTCAGAATCATACGCAAAAGGGGAGCTTAAATTACAATAATAATATACGCCCTCTTCCCTAAGCATCCCAATCACATTAAACCAATAGTTGGCATGAAAATAACAAATTGCTGGTTCACGCGTAATCCATGTTCGGCCATCCGATTCTGTAACTACTGTACGATCATTCGCTCCGATCACAAGACTCTGTGTCCCTTTTAAAATTGTTGTTTCTTCCCACATTCTATGAATGGAGCCATTATGTTTATAACTATGTATTTGTACTTTTTCTCCTTCTTTGGGAAATCCCATATATGCTCCCTTCTTTCAACTGCAAATGCCCTTTGAACGGCATTCACTTTTCTTCTATTATAACTTTTTTGTCAAAATTTTAAAACTAAAGGGATAAGACTCTATTTTCCACACTGAATATGCAGGAGGTTTATCGTTGAATACAATAATACCCAATCTTCTCAGAAAACAAGGATTGTACTGTATTATTTATAAACGAGGACATGTAATAGAAAAAGCCCCTCTCTATTTGAAGGACTTTTCACCTGAAGGCAATAATATATCTTATCCTAAATTTGAAATCATTTTTTCAGTTGTAAAAGATTGGATTACACTATTCGTTTGTTCTTCAAATTTCTCATGTAACATCTTCAACGCTACTTCTGTTCTATATATTTCCTGACGGATAAAATGCAGTTCTTTTTTATCGCACGTATCTTTTTCATTCATTTCAATTTGTTGATACTTCTCTAAGTGTGATTGCAATTTTAACAGCTCATCCATCGTTTCCAATTGTTCTCCCACCAACTTATCAAAATCGTTCATTACTTACCCCCTTTTGAATTTCTTCATCAGTTATTATTCCTAATTACATATTTCTAATCTTTAACTTCCTTCTCCTTTGACAACATTTGTTGACTTATTAGAAGTTATGTCGTTCACTTTCTTTTCATTACAATGACCCGCACACAAAGAAAACACTTCTCTCGAATTGGAGAAGTGTTTTTCTTTCATTACTCGTTTGAACTAGAAGATTGTGATTGTTTTGCAGCTGACTTAGCATTTTGTTTTTTCACAGCATGCACGTCTGTTTCAGTTGCAAATTCTGTACCATAACTAGCGTTTGCACTTTGTGCACCAGAAGCTTGTGCTTTCTTTGCTTCTGATTGTGCGTTTGCTTGTTTTACTGCTTGTACATTTGTTTCAGTTGCAAACTCTGTACCATAACTAGCATTTGTACTTTGAATGCTAGCACCAGAAGTTGCCTTGTTATAACCTTGTTGTTTTTTACTCATCTTTCTCACCTCCACAATCAATAATGTAACCAATTCAACTAGAAGCTATCCGTAATTTTCTTTTAAAAAAATTCCGCATATATCTCTTGTTACTCATTCAAACTATAGAAAATGGAGGTGGAAATATGTATATAGGACGCGATATGACTGAACTAACGACGCTTTCAAAAAACGAATGGAAAGAAGATGAATTAGCTTATTTTCATCATTCATTACAACAGATTTTGCCCTATTTAAATGCGGAAGGGCAAAGTATTTATAAAGAAATTGTAATAGAGATCGAATCAAGGGGCGGCTTACAAGAAGGTGATGCCAGTTGGACTCATGGGACAAAAATTTCTTACGATTAAAAAAGTGTTCCCAATTTAGGGAACACTTTTTTGTTTATTGCATTGTAATTTTCTCAACACAACTCTCATAAATCGTACGATGCGATTTAGAGAAAGGTAACTGCTCAAATGCTTCTTTCGATACAAGTTTCAATGTATCTGTTTCAACAATATCACCGGTTACTTTTCCGTAAAATACAAATATATCCCAAGTACGATGAGTAAATGTATGTTGTACATTCATTGCGTACTCATCAATAGAAATCGAAAGCTCAAACTTTTCTTTCATATAATCTATAAGCTGTTCTTTCTGACTTCGAATCCCTTCGCCAAGTTCAATATTCGGAAACTCCCACATATTAGCTAATAATCCGCTACTTGGACGTTTATTAATAACGTAACGACCATCTTCAGTTTGAAGTACTCCTGCAACAAGCGGTACCATTGTAGGAGCTTTCGCTTTACTTTTTACTGGTAGTTCTTTTTGAACACCTTCAGCATATCCTCTGCAATGCTCACGTACAGGACAAAGTAAGCAAGATGGATTTTTGGGAATGCAAATCAATGCACCTAACTCCATCAAACCTTGATTAAAATAAGATGGATTTTCTTTCGAAATAATTTCACGCACAATCCCTTCAAAAACTTTTCGAGTCTTTGGTTTTGCAATATCATCCCATACTGATAAAATGCGAGATAATACACGCATAACATTTCCATCAACTGCCGGCTCTGGTATACCATATGCGATACTTAAAATAGCGCCTTTTGTATATGGTCCGACACCTTTTAACTTTTCAATTTTCTTTACATCACTCGGTACAACCCCGCCGTATACTTCTTTTACCTCTTTTACTGCCGCATGTAAATTACGTGCTCTAGAATAATATCCTAAACCTTCCCATGCTTTTAATACTTCTTCATCATCTGCGTTCGCTAACGCTTCAAGTGTAGGAAACTTCCCCATAAAATTTGCGTAATATGGTTTTACAGCTTCTACTCTTGTTTGCTGTAACATAATTTCCGAAACCCAAACGCGGTATGGATCTTTATTTTTTCTCCATGGTAAGTCGCGCTGTTCTTCTTCAAACCAACCAATTAAATCATTTTGAAACTGCTCTATATTAAAATTTTTTAGTATTTCAAGTGTCAAACTTGATCCCCCTCATTTTTTTGCATATAAGTACTATTATAAAGATTTTAGGAAAAAATTTAAGTAAGATGACATAGGAAATTGAAGGCAAAGGACTTGAGGTATCGAATAAAAAGAGTTACATTAATAAAAAACGGAGGTGGATTTCTATGGACACAGCCACTCACCTTGTTATGGGTATCACTTTAGGTAGCTTAGCAACATTAGATCCAGCCATAGCACAAAGTGATATTGGCCCACAAGCTGTTATGCTTGCTACAATTGCTGGTTCCAACATTCCTGACATTGACACAGTTTTAAAATTGCGTAATAACGCTAAATATATAAGAAATCATCGCGGAGTTACTCATTCCATTCCCGCGGTAATTCTTTGGTCATTCCTTATAAGTGGCATCTCTTTCGCCTTCTTTTCAGACGCTCCATATCTTCATCTACTACTTTGGTCATTTATTGCAGTCTTCCTTCACGTCTTTGTAGATATTTTCAACGCCTATGGTACACAAGCATTACGGCCTTTCACAAAAAAATGGGTCGCACTCGGCGTGATTAATACATTCGATACCGTAATTTTCTTTATCCATATACTTGCAATTGCTTGCATGCTCGTCGGTTCTCATAAAGGATACACTGCCTTAGCAGCATATATATTAATGATTGTTTACTATATCGGACGAATTATGATGCACAGAAATATAAGAAGCGTTGTACACAAACGTTTCAAAAATGTCGAAAAGATTATCATTTCTCCTTCTTACCGATTTTATCATTATCATTTAGCAGTCGTTACAGCTGATTATTACTACGTTGCGAGATGGCACCGTGGTAACATCATGATATATGACAAGTTCGATCGGGTACCGTTCCCAGACAATGATATTATGCGAGCAGCTAAACAAGATGAAAACATCTCGGCCTTCCTATCTTTCTCTCCTGTATATCGCTGGGATATTTTTGATCATGATCATTATTACGAAGTACGATTCATTGATTTACGGTATCGAAGTAAAGATTATTATCCATTTGTCGCGATTGTTCAGCTCGACCATAATTTAAATATTATTAGTTCCTATACAGGATGGATTTTTAGTGAAGAAAAACTTCGAAAAAAACTGGAATTACTTCCACATTAAAAAAAGCGACTCAAGTCGCTTTTTTTAATGTTTCAAATGATCTTCTTGATTAATTAAATGACTATACTTCGGATTGTTTGTACGCATTTCATGAAGGCGTACACCATGATTATTAATCCATGATCGTACCACTTGCTCAGTCATTTCCTCACCTTGATAACGCCCTGATTTTGCATAAGTTGTTTGAAAATCTTCCCAAAGTAATTCAACCCATGCACGAGCTTGTCCGTAAGAAAGCTTGTCATTCTTGTCTAATAATTCTTTCGTTAATGCTTCATAAATATCATTCATGTTCTAATCTCCTTTTACCTATTTATCCCTTCATTTCTAAAGGATAGTTTCTTCTGTTTTGCACATTCTATAAGTGATACTTCTTAAAGAGGTATCAACTGATGAGGAGGAGGGCGTTCGCAATGGGTAAACAAGCCGAATTTTGGTCTGAGTCAAAAAACAACAGCAAAATCGACGGTCAGCCGAAAGCGAAATCACGCTTCGCTTCGAAGCGACCTAACGGCACAATTAACACGCACCCACAAGAACGTATGCGTGCTGCAAATCAGCAGGAAGAGTAGTACAAATTAAATTAACTTCCTACACGAGGTGATAAAGATGAGCTACCGTGATCGCTTAGATAGTCGTTCTGAATTATTTAACCATACGTGGACTCGTCCAAAACATGCGAAAGCGCAAGTTAACGGACAGACGCAACAAACCCAGTCTCTCATTATATTGGCAAATGAATGTAAAAAACGCCAATTTTAGAATCTCCTATCTCCTTTAACGCCTACCAAAGATGAAAACCAGAGAGATATGTGCTCTCTGGTTTTTATTTTTCTTGCAATAAGGAAATTGGTATGCCAATCTCTTCATTATCATTTTGCTTATATCCCCAAGCAAATACCCCATTGAAATACGTAATTTTAAATAATACACCAGGTTCTTCTACTAATTCATATATTTCACCAATACGGAACTTGTTTATATCCGTCATATAAGCACGAGCCATTGCCATTTTTCTCATTAATACATCAAATTCATTGACAATCCCAAGCTGCTCAGCTTTTACTGCTTGCTCCTTCAAAGCGCCAATTTCTTCCCTTAGCTCATGCGGTGTCATTTCACTGTAGCGTTTTGGCATATTCATCTTATTCTCCTCATTCCTCTTCGCGTTTCATTTGCAAAAATATCTCAATTTCATCAATAGAGAATCCTTTTCTATATAACGCTTGTTTCATCTTGTTTTCAAATGTCCATCCATCATGCTTCTTATATTTCTCATAATATTTATTCCCATGATAGTGTAACGCTTCTTGTTGCTTTTCGTCATCTCTTTCGTCTTTCAATTCTTCCAAACAAATTTGAATTACTTCTCTAGAATATCCTTTTCGAACAAGCATCTCATCTAACTTTAGCTTCATTTGTAAAAAAGAATGCTTTTGATAAGATTTTTTCTTCTTTTCTATGAGAAACAAGGCATTCTCAATTTGCTTTTCCTTCGGATATTCTTGTAAACTGTGCATAATAAGTAAATCTTGAACACCTTTATTTAACAACTCTCTTTTAATAACAGTTGGACCTTTTCGATTCACATTACTTTGCGTTCGCGTATATAAAACAGCGTACTCTTTATCATTAATATATCGGTCATGTAATAATTTCGAAACGACTTCAGAGATGATGGCTTGTCCCACTTCTTTTTTTCGTAAAAAATCTTCTATTTCTTGTTTTGTTCTCATTTGATAGGATAAATAGGAGATTGCTTGTAAATATGCTTTTTGTACCTCTTCATTGTACAAAATATTTCCTAACTCTATTTCATCAATTTCTAAGCCTTTTTGTAATCCATGTTTCATTAAGATTACTTGATCCACACTAAACCCGTACTCTTCACCTTGGCCTTTATCAATATAAATATTAAATCGTTCTTTCGATCGTTTTTGTACTTCTATTTTTGTAATGACAGCCATACTCTCACCTCTCTATTATTTTAACATAGTCGAGGAACATTTTTTCTTTTCAAGAATATATATAATGAGGAGGAAATACTTGTGAAAATCGCAATTTCTGGTGGTACAGGCTTTATCGGTAAATATCTTTCTACTTTTTTTGTTCAAAAAGGATATACTGTTTACATCCTCACACGAAAAAAAACTACTGAAACTTCCGACCCTAACCTTCAGTATGTTCAATGGACACCAGATTTACAAACCTTCCCCCTCTCTTCTATTGATGTAGTTATTAATCTAGCCGGAGAGTCTATTAATAGTAGATGGACAAAGAAACAAAAGAAAGCCATTTTAAACAGTAGAATTCAAACAACAAAAGGACTCATTAAACAATTGCAGGCACTCCATAAAAAACCACATACATTTATTAATGCAAGTGCTATTGGATACTACGGAACATCTGAAGTAGAGTCTTTTACTGAGCAACAAGAAACTCCCGGAAATGACTTTTTAGCAGAAACAGTATTTTTATGGGAACAAGAAGCAGCTAAAGCATGTTCTCTCGGAATAAGAACAATTTACACAAGATTTGGCGTTGTATTAGGTGCAGATGGCGGAGCCTTGCCAAAAATGTTACTTCCCTATCAATTCTATATCGGCGGCACCATTGGTTCTGGGAAACAATGGTTATCATGGATTCATATAGACGATGTCGTTCGTATGATGGATTTCATCATGCACAAAAAAGAAATTGATGGTCCTCTTAATATGACAGCACCAACACCTATAAGAATGAAGGAATTTGGAAAGACCATCGCTGCTGCAACGAGAAAACCACATTGGCTGCCTGTCCCTTCATTTATGCTTCACGCCTTATTAGGTGAGATGAGCATACTTGTACTAGAAGGGCAACATGTATTACCTAGTAAAGCAATTAAACATGGATATCAATACACATTTCCGGCAATAGACCATGCATTACAAAATATACTTTCGCATACAATGTAGTACTTCTAAAACACAATTTTACATGGGCCCTTTTAAAACTTTCATTTTCTAGGATCCGAAGCATTACCATACAAATAACCTTTCAGTTACTTTCCCTCAACTTCCATTAGCATTATAAAGTAACAGAAATGAGGTACCTATGAAAATATTGCTCAAACAAGCCATTGTATACCCTATTACATCTCCAAAGTTTCAAGGCGATGTACTCGTTACAGGAGAGCGAATTACCGAGGTCAAACCTTTTATTCAACCTACTCAAGATATGACCGTTATAGATGCACGAGCACTCCATCTCTTACCTGGCTTTATTGATGTCCATACTCACCTTGGTCTCTATGATGAAGGTACTGGTTGGGCTGGAAATGATGCCAATGAAACATCTGAAGTTTCAACACCACATATTCGTTCTTTAGATGGAATCCATCCTCTCGATATCGCCTTTCAAGACGCTGTACAAAATGGAATTACAACCGTTCACGTTATGCCTGGCAGTCAAAATATTATCGGGGGTACTACTTGTGTAATAAAAACAGCTGGAACTTGTATTGATCATATGATTATTCAAGAACCTGCTGGTTTAAAGATTGCCTTTGGAGAAAACCCTAAAAAAGTCCATAGTAATGGAACAAAAGAATCCATAACACGTATGGGGATTATGGGGTTACTTCGGGAATCATTCTATGAAGCACAACACTACGGACACGAAGCTGATTTTCGAATGCTTCCTATTTTAAAAGCATTACGTCGTGAAATACCCGTACGTATCCACGCTCACAGAGCAGATGATATTAGTTCTGCGCTACGCTTTGCAACGGAATTCAACCTCGATCTACGTATTGAACATTGTACAGAAGGACACTTTCTTGTTGAAGAGCTTTCGAAACACAATTTGAAGGTTTCAGTTGGTCCCACTCTGACACGCCGTTCTAAAATCGAACTAAAAAACAAGACATGGGATACTTACCATATATTATCCAAAAATGGTGTGGAAGTTTCTATAACAACCGATCATCCTTATACACCCATTCAATATTTAAATATTTGTGCCGCTGTCGCAGTAAGAGAAGGATTAGACGAGAAAACAGCACTAGAAGGAATCACCATATTCCCAGCGCGAAATTTGCGTTTAGAGGATAGAATTGGAAGCATCGAGGTTGGAAAAGACGCCGATCTCGTGTTATGGACTCATCATCCTTTCCATTATTTAGCCAAGCCTGTACTAACTATGATTGATGGAAAAATAATTTACAAAAAAAATAAAAAAAACTAGTTTATTTTTTTGACTAGATAAAGTATTATACGATTATAAACTGAATGAAACCATAATCAATTTGTGTCGTGATTATCATTTTCAAATTGATGAATGGGGAAGGCAAATGGTGCGCCACCAGCGTTAGAAACTGGTTCTAGTGGGTTCGATTCCCACCCCGAAATTTTTTAAAGATTGATATAAAAATTTCGAGGGTGGGGTGTTTTTTCGTCATGCTACCCTCGTGTGAGGAGGAGTTAGTATGTTGAAAAAACGCGACTTACACGACAGCCACGTTCTATACGAGTTAATGGTGGATCCAGCTGTCTTCCCTTTTGTGCGTCAAAAGGCTTATTCTTATGAAGAATATTTATTCTTAACGAAACAAACGATTGAAGCTGAAGAGCGTGGTGAATTAATTTCACGCACAATTTTAGATGAATGGGGTAACCCTATCGGAACAATTACTTTATTTGATGTGCAAGAAAAAGCTGGATTTCTCGGGACATGGCTTGGCAAACCATACCATGGAAAAGGCTATAATAAATTGGCAAAAGATTCATTTTTTAGTGAACTTTTCTACGAATTAGATATTGAAACAATTTTCATGCGTATTCGTAAAATAAATATTCGTTCTATTAAAGCTGCAGAAAAACTGCAATATGTGAATCTAGCAAACGAAACAAGAAAAGCCGTATATGATGAAATTAACGCAAACGAAGAAGTATATAACTTATATGAAATTCCAAAAGATCAATACACACTTGCTACAATGCGAGATACAACCTTCCAAGATGCTCATCAATTAAAAGAAGCATAATCTAAATTTTCTGAAATGATAATCAATCATTAACATTTCCCATATGCGTATATCCCCTCATGTCTTTGGAAACGATAAATAGTAACTTTAAGACACGAGGTGATTTGTAATGGATAAAAAGAAACGTGATAAAGCAAAAAACACATTATCTAGTACACAAGAAGTTCTCTATCAACGCGAATTTCAAAAAGCAGATCGTGCAGCAGGATATCGCTCGAAAAGCATTTAAAGTGAAAATGAATAATTAGAAGTTTCCCCCCTAATTATTCATTTTCATTACATAATTTTCTCGACTGATAGAAGTAAGCAAAAAGGCCCCTTATGCTTATGCATAAGGGGCCTTTTTGCTGTGGACAACTTTATCCACAAAACTGATGCAATTGTTAGTAATTTTCAAAAACACTTAATATTTTTCTATATTAAAGCATATATCAGCTGTTTTAATTGTGGATATTTTTCTAAAAATTGTGGACAATGTGGATATAGTTGTTAATATTCCGACTTTACTGTTTAATGAAAGCGCAATTATTTTGTGGATAACTGGCTAAATTTTCTTTGAAAATAATAAAGAACCCTCTTTACATATACAAAGAGGGTTTCATATTAAGTAAAAGATTGTGCAAGAGCAGGTGATTTAATAGGTATATGACGCGGTTCTGCATGATTTTCTGCCAAAATTGCATCTACAATATGACCAGCTGGCTCTGGAAGATAGATGCTTTTCATTGCTTCTTTCATTTGAAGAAGCTTCACATCATCTTGTAATAATGCCTCTGTTTTTGCGAAAACCTCACTATCATCGCGAATGACAACTGCTGCTCCTTTTTTTTCAAAGTACATCGCATTTTCATTTTCTTGTCCTGGAACAGGCTTATATAAAATGACAGGTACTTGCAACGCTGCTGCTTCACTTAATGTTATTCCGCCTGGCTTCGTAATCATACAAGAAGTAACTCGGAATAATTCATCAATATTTTCAACATACCCAAACACTTTTAATGCATCGGAATTTTGCTTCTGTAAACTTAATAAATCATGTTTTAAAGCTTCATTTTTTCCACAAACGACAACTACTTGTAAATTAGGCACTGACATAAATGATTGGCATAGTTCTTTTACATTTCCTAATACCCCATGAGCACCTGCTACAATTAGTAAAATCTTTTTATTCTTACATAACTGATATTTATTATATATGATGTCTGAATTTACCTTTAACTCAAAACTACTCCGAATTGGAATTCCTGTTTCAACAATTTGTTCCGCAGGTACACCGATATCAACCATCAATTCTTTCACGTAATCCGTTGCAACAAAATAACGATCTACTTCTCGATGAATCCATATTTTGTGCACGCAAAAATCCGTTAATACGTTATAGACAGGAATTGAAATCCCCGTTTGTTTTTTCAATTCTGGTACAGCAATAATTGGAAATGTATTAATTACAATATCTGGTTTCTCCACCTGTAACAGTGTTTTCAAACGTTTTCTTCCAAAGTTCGCATACCAAGATGCTATTTTCTTATCATAAATTTTTTCTACCCCGTAATAAAACAAACGATATAATTCTTTTCCTATTGTATAACTTTTTAAATATAGATATTTTGTAATGTCAGTTATAAATGGATGTGATTCTCCAAACAAGTCGCATACAATAACATCTTCAATTCCTTTTTGGCGAAATGTTTGTTCTAATGTTTTTGCTACTTGCACATGACCATTACCGTAATGTGCAGTTAATATTAAAACCTTGGGGTTTTTTATCAAACAAATCCACTCCTAGCTTTTTGTTTCTCCATATTGCATATACGACAATAGGAAAAACATTTTCCTTAAAAATTACATAAACAGATTCTAATAATTCCCTTTTCAGCTATGTACCTGTCGTGGATATGCAAAGCATATAAGATTGACCCCTTAATCCTATCTGTGCTCATATCTTTACATTATACTTTCCTATAAGAGCTTTCGCAATAACTTACAAATCTTCTCTATTCCATGATACTCACTCTTTTACTTCTTAATTCTTTTTACTATTTTGATTTCCCTTTACAATTATGTAAATTTATCCACTTAATCCGTACAAAATTATGGATATTCTACTTTCAGTATACTCTTTTATCAATATATACTCTAGATTTTATTGTAAAGAAAGCAAAAAGCCTAATCCAATATTTGGATTAGACCGCTTGTAAAATATGTTTAGCATGTTCTACATTTTTCTCAGTAGGTGGTTCTACATTTGCGAGTGGGTACTTGTGTCCAAGCGCCTCCCATTTATATACACCAAGCTTATGATATGGTAACACTTCAACTTTTTGAACATTAGACAGACTTTGAATAAAGCTAGATAGTTTTTGTAGATCCTCTTCATTATCCGTAACACCAGGAACTAATACGTGTCGTACCCAAATCGATTTATTCTTATCCGATAAATAACGAGCAAATTGTAAAATATGTTCATTTGGTTTCCCTGTTAATTTACGATGCTTTTTGGAATCGATATGTTTCAAATCCAATAAAACTAAATCTGTATAATCCATTAAAATATCTAGCTTATTTTGGAATTCTGGTTCCTCAGAATAACACCCACCAGAAGAGTCGATTGTTGTATGGATACCAGCCTCTTTACACTTTTTAAACAACTCAATTAAAAAGTCTAGCTGTAATAATGGCTCTCCACCGCTAACTGTTATACCGCCTCCGGAGGCTTCAATAAATGGAAGGTAACATGTCACATCCTGCATCACTTCTTCAACTGTTATTTCTTTACCTTTACCGATTTCCCACGTATCAGCATTATGACAATATTGACAACGTAATAAACACCCTTGTGTAAATATGACATAACGAATCCCTGGGCCATCAACAGTACCACAAGACTCTACAGAATGTATTCTTCCTTTTACCATGTTACTTCCTCCTTTATTGAAACAGCCTCCCTTCGCTATGTATTAAAAGCGAAGGGACACTTTTTTCATTTACATGCTTTCATGCATTGTACGGTTAATTACATCAATTTGTTGTTCACGAGTTAATTTAATAAAGTTTACAGCGTAACCAGATACGCGAATTGTTAATTGTGGATATTTCTCAGGATGTTCCATTGCATCCATTAATGTTTCACGATTAAATACGTTAATATTTAAGTGATGGCCTTCTTTTACTGCATAGCCATCAAGCATAGATACTAAGTTACGTACTTGTACATCATCTTCTTTACCAAGTGCTTTTGGAATAATAGAGAATGTATTAGAAATACCATCTTGTGCATCTTCATATGGTAATTTAGCTACAGATAATAATGAAGCTAATGCACCTTTTGTATCACGTCCATGCATTGGATTTGCACCTGGTGCAAATGGTTCTCCAGTACGGCGTCCATCTGGAGTGTTACCAGTTTTCTTACCGTATACAACGTTAGATGTAATAGTTAAAATTGACATTGTATGAACGGAATTACGATATGTTTTATGTTTACGCAGTTTATTCATAAATGTTTTCACGAGATTTACAGCGATCTCATCTACACGATCATCATTGTTACCGTATTTTGGGAAGTCTCCTTCAATCTCGAAGTCAACTGCAATACCATTTTCATCACGGATTGGTTTTACTTGTGCGTATTTAATTGCACTTAATGAGTCTGCTACTACAGATAGACCCGCGATACCTGTTGCCATTGTACGAAGAACATTTGTATCATGAAGTGCCATTTCAATACGTTCATAGCTATATTTATCATGCATGTAATGGATAACATTTAATGTGTTTAAATATAGACCCGCTAACCATTCCATTGTCATATCAAACTTATGCATAACTTCTTCGTAATTTAGTACTTCAGAAGTAATTGGTGCGTACTCAGGACCAACTTGTGCTTTTGATTTTTCATCTTTACCACCGTTAATCGCATATAATAATGCTTTCGCTAAGTTTGCACGAGCTCCGAAGAACTGCATTTGCTTACCGATTCTCATTGCAGATACACAACAAGCAATTCCGTAATCATCGCCGTAATCAGCACGCATAATGTCATCATTTTCATATTGAATTGCTGATGTTTTGATGGACATTTTCGCACAGTAGTTTTTAAAGTTCTCTGGTAATTGTTTAGACCAAAGAACTGTTAAATTCGGTTCTGGAGCTGGTCCTAAATTATCTAATGTATGCAAGAAACGGAATGAGTTCTTTGTTACTAATGGACGACCATCTAATGCCATACCACCGATAGATTCAGTTACCCAAGTTGGGTCACCAGAGAATAATTCATTATAATCAGGTGTTCTTGCGAATTTCACAAGACGTAATTTCATAATGAAGTGATCTACAATTTCTTGTACTTCTTCTTCTGTTAAAGTACCATTTGCTAAATCTCTTTCAATGTAAATATCTAAGAATGTAGAAGTACGTCCAAGACTCATTGCAGCTCCGTTTTGCTCTTTAATCGCTGCAAGATATGCGAAGTATAACCACTGGAATGCTTCTTGTGCATTTGTTGCTGGTTTAGAAATATCGAAACCATGAGAAGCAGCCATTTGTTTTAGTTCTTGAAGTGCACGCATTTGCTCAGATAACTCTTCGCGTAAACGCATTGTATCTTCGCTCATTACACCACCAGTTAAATTCAAATCAGCTTTTTTCGCTTCAATTAAATGATCAATACCATATAATGCTACGCGTCGATAGTCACCGATAATGCGTCCACGACCGTATGCATCTGGAAGACCAGTAATAACACCTGATTTACGTGCATTTCTCATTTCTGGTGTATAAGCATCAAATACACCTTGGTTATGAGTCTTTCTCCAATCTCTAAAAATACGACTAAGTTCTTTGTCCATTTCGTATCCATAAGATTCACAAGCTTGTTCTGCCATACGAATACCACCATATGGTTGTAAAGAACGTTTAAATGGTTTATCAGTTTGGAAACCGACTACTTTTTCAATATCTTTATTTAAGTATCCTGGGTCATGTGATGTAATAGAAGAAACAATTTTTGTATCCATATCAAGAACGCCACCGTTTTCACGTTCTTTTGTTGTTAAATCCATTACTTGATCCCAAAGTTGTTTCGTTGCTTCAGTTGCTTCTGCTAAGAAAGATTCGTCTCCTTCGAAAACGTTTACATTATTTAAAATGAAATCGCGAACATCAATCTCTGCTTTCCATTTTTCACCTTTAAAGTTTTCCCATGCGTTTTTAACATTTTCTAATACTTGAGTCATCCTAATCTCCTCCATTTTTGATTAGTACAGGACTAAGATTTTTTATATAACAGCTTACACACTTAGAATACTACTTTTTTACGAAAGTGAACGAAATAGTTGTGACATGTTTGTGAAATGTTGAGCAAACTACTATATATATAGTGTTAACTTCATTTAAAAGTCTTTAAAATTAACCCTTTCCTTAATTGTATTTTTTTGGTATCCTTATATACGAGTCCTATTTTGTAATATAAGAACAATACCCATTGTAGAGCTGTAATACTCTTATCTCCTAATCTGTTATAGTTTTTATAACAGAACAAAAAAGTGTACACATGTTGTACACTTTTTTTGTTACTTCTATAAAACATCTCTTTTTCTATTGCCATCATAGAATCCGCCACGATTGTCTGTTGATGCAATTATTTGCTCTAGTCCTTCTATATGATCACCTATAATTCGAAGTACAGCTGGAGGATGACCTATTTTTGCAAAATGTTCACTGGGACGAATACGGTTCATCTTATCAACCTCAACACGACATACACATGCAATTTCAAATCCAGAAAGAAGAGCCTTCACCTGTGCTACACAAGGTGACAATAAAGATTTATATCCAATTGCTTTCAAACACTTGTGGCTAAATGCATTAGGTACCGCAATAAGTGAGCCTACCCCTAAATCCTTTCTATCACAAGCTAAATTTAGTGCATACTTAAATGCAGTTACAAGATGAAGTGGTACTCTTAAATCTAAATAATGATTTAAATCATTTAATGCGACGTCCTTTCCATCTGCAATAGCTTTTGCAAAAGGATATAGTTCACTAGCTGGAATAACAAAATCACCATCTATAAATAACACAATTTCTCCTTTTGCAAAATAAGTTCCAAGTGAACGCCCTACATCGTTTCCAAGGGCTTCTTTATATACAATGGTTGTTGCGCCTTTGTCTTTTGCAATCGTTGCTGTTTTATCTGACGAACCATTTACGACAACGATGATTTCAAAAGGTTCAATTTTACGAAGCTCTTCTATAACCTTTCCAATTGTTTTCTCTTCATTTTGTACAGGAATAACAACCGATAGTTGCTTTTCTCTATACAAATTGGATGTAACGCCCCATCCTTGATAAAAATCTTCGAAATTTAAAGTATGATAGACGCTATCCCTTTTCCTCTTTCCATCATAATATCCCCCGCGTATATCACTGCTTACTATTCGTTCTGCAACTGCTTCTATATGATCACCTATCATTCGTCTTTCAGATTGAGAAAGGTTCGTGCCATATGCAGCATGTTCAATCGGTCGAAATTTATTCGGCGTAATAACATCAATAGCACAATGACGGTTAATTCTCCATTTACTTTGTGCTATACGTAAATGAGCTACAATAGGATTAACTAAACATTCATATCCAATACTTTGGACGACTTCTTTCGTCAACGCATGAGGTACAGATAATAAAGAATCTATCTTTAATTCTTCACGCTCTAACATTGCATTTAATATTTGACGCCACACTGTAACGGAATGGGGTTTTTGTTTCTTTAAAAACAATGCGTCCAAATTATTTAAAACGATGTCAGTCTGATCATGTAAAATTGGATTAAGAAACAATTGTAATTTGGAAGTTGGAATAGCAAAGTCCCCATCTATAAATAGTAATACATCACCTATCGCATGTTTTGCGCCAACTGCACGCCCAACATCGTTTCCTAATAGTTCTGTATACCTGATTACTTTACAACCTAGCTGATCAGCAACCTCTTCTGTACCATCATTACAACCATTTGCTATGACAATAATCTCTACTGGATTTAACGGTTTTACCGATTGAATAACTCCTGAAATCGTATCTACTTCATTACTTGCAGGAATAATAACTGATAGCGACTTAGCCATTGTTTTCTTCACGAAACCATTTAATAGTTTCTTTCAATCCTTGTTCCCACGTTACTGTCGCTTGAAATTGAACAAGTTCTCTTAACTTTGTTACGTTCGGCCTTCTATTCGGAATTTCTTCAAAGCCATGTGGATATACTTCCTCAAAAGGAACTTGTACAATTTTCGAAGAAGATTTCGTTAGTTTTTTTATTGTTTCTGCTACTTCTTTTATACTCTGTTCGTTCTCAGAACCTATATTAATAATCTCACCATTTACCTTCTCATCCATTGCCCGAATTGTTGCTTCTACCGCATCACTCACATACGTAAAGCAACGTGTCTGCTTTCCATCTCCATATACGAGAATGTCTTCTCCTTGCAAAGCTGCACGGATAAATCGCGGGATTACTCCTGCATATGGACCATCTTTCGCTCTTGGACCATAAATATTAAAATAACGAACAATCGTTACAGGTAAGCCTTCTAATGCGTATCCTAAACATAATGTTTCTTCTAACGTTTTACAAACTGCATAACTCCAACGAATTTTAGAAGTTGCCCCGTACAATCGATCTCCTTCTTCAGAGAAAGGCGGTTTGCCTTTACCATATACTTCTGAAGTAGATGCAAAAACTACTTTCTTCTTTCCTTTTAATGCTGCTTGTAAAATGTTTCTCGTTCCGTCAAAATTCGTTTCAATGAGCTCTATACTTTTTTCCATTGTCGTTTTAACACCTAAAATTGCTGCTAAATGAAACACTACATCATGTTGATTTACTAATTCATAAATAGAGTTTTTATCTAAAACACTTATTGGAATAACCCGAATCTCTCTCATTAGCTCATTATGATACTTATTTTTCCCTTTATAGAAGTTATCCACAATCGTGACTTCATAACCCCTTCTCACCAACTCTTCAGCTAAATGAGATCCAATAAATCCGGCCCCACCTGTAATTAAACATTTCTTACTCATACACTCACCTTCTTTACGATTCCCCGTGTATCTATTACTCGGTTCATTCCTTTAAAAAGCTTCCAATCGATATTAGAGTGGTCAGTTAAAATTAAAATACAACCTGCCTCTTTAACTGTTTGTTCATCCAAAGCAACAGATTGATACACCTTATCTCCAATTTCCGCGGAAGAAATATATGAATCATGGTATTTTATCTCGTATCCTTCTTTTATTAGTAATTGAATAATTGGCAAAGCCGGTGATTCTCTCAAATCATTTACATCTTTCTTATATGCGATTCCTACAATTAAAACTAGTCCGGGTGATTGCACCATGCCCTTTACTTTCCGGACTATTTTCTCTGGCATTTCTTCATTAATTACATGTGCCGCCTCAATTAATTGACTAATTGCCCCATTCTTTTTTATTCTCCATTGAAAATATAAGGGGTCTACGGGAATACAGTGCCCCCCTATCCCTGGTCCTGGCCAATACGGAGTAAATCCAAAAGGTTTTGTAGATGCCGCTTCAATGGCCTCATAAAAATCAATCCCTAAACTTTCACATAATGTGTTTAACTCATTTACTAAAGAGATGTTAACTAAGCGCTGAATATTTTCAAATAACTTACACATCTCTGCTACTTTCGGCGAACTAACAGGTACAACTACGTCAAAAATGGTACTATATAAATCCTGTACTTTTTGTTTACACTTTTCTGTTTGTCCACTAATAACTTTTGGAATAGATTGAACTGAATATTGACTATTTGCTGGATCAATTCTCTCAGGGGAATATCCGATATAGAAATCTTCTCCTACCTTTTGGCCAGCTTGAGAAATAATAGGAATAATAACTTCCTCAAGTGTGCCTGGATATGTGGAACTTTCAAAAATGAAGGTTTGTCCTTTTTGGAGATTTTGTTGTATATAATGCGAAGCTGAAATGAGGGCACTTAAATCTGGTTCTCTTCGTTCATTAATTGGAGTTGGAACAGTAACAATAACATAATCACTACTTTGGAAATCAGTAATACCTTTATCTGGTGTATTTACTATTAATTTATTTTTAGTCAATAAACTTTGCAACACTTTAGAAGAAACATCTGGAATATAACTTTCTCCTTTTATAATCGATTCTATTTTTCTAGTATCTTTATCTAATCCAAGTACGGTATGTCCTCTTTCTGCAAAATGGACTGCTAAAGGAAGACCAACATACCCTAATCCAATAATAGCTACTTTACTACTAGCATTCATCTGTATTCTTTTCTTCCTTTCTCAATTGTTGAATAGTGTCTCTATCGCGATCTCCATCTGTAAAACTCCCACGTTCGTCTGTATATTGCAATAGATAAGCAATCGCCTCAAGTTGATCACCGAAAATACGGTCAAATGCCGGAATACGCCCATTTACAAATCCATGTTGCTCCGGGCGTACCCGATTGGTTTTTATAACATCTACAAATTCTACTGCTGTAATAGAAAAAACCTCCAAAATAGCTTTCATTTGAGCTAATGGCGGAATAACAAGCGAGTCATATCCTATTTTCTCTATTACCCTTTTATGCATAGCATGTGGTACTGCCGTTAATGAGTTATTCCATAAATCCGGTCTTTTCGCTACTAAATTCATAAAATATTTCCCCATACTAATTGGATCTGCAGGATGAAACATATCTAATAAGCATTGTAAATCATTTAAAACCACGTCACTTCCATCTTCAACAGCTTGCAAAAATGGAGTGAGTTTTTTTGCTGGAATAACAAAATCACCATCAACGAATAAACAAATATCGGCTGTGGCATGCATAGCTCCTATTGCTCGAGCTACATTATGTCCGAGTGCTTCCTCGAATTCAATAACGATAACATTCTCTAACTTTGCCTGTTTAACAGTCTCAAAATCTGCTCCATTCGCGACAACAATAATTTCATCTACCCCTGCTTTTTTCACTTCTTGTATAACAGATCTTATCGTCATTTTTTCTTCTGACACTGGTATAATCGCACTATATTTCGCTTTTTCCTTCTCTAATACAACTGGTTTATAGTTCCCTATAAACTCCCTATCCCTGTTTCCCTCCGAAAAACCGCCGCGTTTACCATATGTTTCGATTACATATTGCAAAGCACGTAAATGATCACCCATAATACGGCTAGTCGCTTTCGGATAAGGAGAACCAGGTGATGTTCCTGTATGCACAGGACGAACCTTATTTGTGTGAATTACATCGACCGAAGCCGTATCAACAATATCTACTCCTCTAGACATCGCTATCGCTTGAAATAGTGCTGGATCTGCTAAATTCCACCACCCAAGTTTCTCGATAACTTCCCTGCTCATCGCATGTGGAATTGCGATTAAAGATCCAACAACAAGCTCTTTTTTATTCAAATAGCGATTCAACATGAACTTTCCAACTGTCGTATAATGTGGTCTCATCTTTAAATAAACCGACCATGTTAAATTATTCACAACAATTTGATGCCCTTGTCGAATTCCTTTCACGAAACGTTGTAACTCTTTACTATCAATAACAATATCACCATCTAAAAACAAAACAATTTCACCTTTTGCTTCTCTAGCCCCAATAGCCCGTCCAACATCATTGCCAAGAGAATGTTTATAATAAATCACGTGACAATGATGTTGTAACGCTATGTCTTTCGTTCGATCTGTCGAGCCATTATCTACTACAATAATTTCGTAAGGCTTGAACTTCTCCACTTCTACTAAAACTTGTGATAAAGTACTCGCTTCATTGTGCGCTGGAATAACAACTGATACTCTCATACTTGTATCACACTTACCCTTCCAAGCGAACATAAGCAATAATAGGAGTACGCACGATTACATCTTCCGGTGGTCCATAAGAAGGAGAAGTACGAACACTTACTGCCCCATCCGTCACAGATAACAGAATGCCTGCAACAATTTCTACAGCTGTAACAACTTGCACTAACTCACCAACATGGTTACGCAATTCATCAGTAAATAACATATATAAGTCTCCTTTCTTACGCTTCTTTTATTGATATAATACTTGTAAATGGTAATAAAACTTCAGTTCCTATACCTTCTTGCAATGTTAAGAAATCATCACCAACTGCTACAATCACACCTGTTAATTGTCCAACTGTCACCGTAATTTCAACGTTTTTACCTAAATACTGCTTTGCAATTTCTTTAAAAGGTGATGTATTGCATTCTTTTAAAATGTTACAAATAATAGATTGAAATTGGCTTGATTTTATAAATTCTTCCGTAGCTTGCTTAGAGTTTCTTTGAATAAACCTTGCAAAGTTTTGCGAAAATAAAAGTCGTTCCACAGCAGGCAATAATTTATCATCTAAAAAATAGCTTAATTGTCTATTAAACAATCTTGATAATTTATGCCAATATTTTCTGAACAGACACATACACTTCTCCTCCTATTATTTTTAGATTATAAAATTTTACATCCATACATCTTAATGTATACAAAATAGATATTTTTGTGATAGGTAAGGCATACATTTTCTAAAAGAAATATTTGTTTCAGGGCAAAAAAAAAACTATCCAAAAGGATAGTTTCTTACACTTCAATATTTCGCAACATCGTATAAATGTCATTATTCACTTTACCAAATGATTTAATGTTGTTTTGAATGTTAGATAATAAAACAACATACACACTACCGTTTTTACTAAATCCATTTAAACAATTCCAACCTGGCATTACACCGTGATTCGAATAGCTTCCTGGGTCTACGTACCAGCCAAATCCGTAATCTTTTTTCACGGCTGTAAACATTTGATCGTAACTCGCTTTTGAAATTAACTTTCCAGAGTATAACGCTTCGTTAAATAAATATAAATCATGTGCACTCGTATATATATCACCACAACCATATAGTTGTGACATGCTCGGAATATTAGGTGTTGTCATATTATTATTTACTATTTTATAACCCGTTGATGGGAATCTTGTTTGTTCTAACGCTGTGCCAAAACCAGAATGTTTCATACCGGCAGTAGCAAAAATATGTTGTTTAATATATTCTTCAAGCGACTGTCCACTTACCTTCTCGGCAATGTATGCAAGTATAGAGTAGTTCGAATCGGAATACTTCCACTTCTCTCCTGGACCACTAATACGCTTTTGATTTCCTATTCGCTTTATCAGTTCTTCATGAGAAATATCTTCTTTTCCTTGCTCATATTCGGGAATCCCTGATGTATGTGTTAATAGATGTTTTAGCTGAATACTATTACCTTGTGGAAAATCTGGAATATACTTCGCAACAGTATCTTCTACTTGTAATTTATTTTGATCTTTCAATTGCATAATAGCAGTTGCTACAAACGCCTTTGAAATAGAGCCAATATAAAAAGTCGTCTCTGAATTATTCGGTACTTGCTGCTCTTTATTTGCCATACCGTACCCTTTATTCAGAAGAACTTTTCCGTTCTTCACAATAACAGCTGTCCCGCTAAATCCTGCGTTTTGTAAATACTGGTCCAATTGAGCGTTTTCATTAATTTCTTGAGGTGGTCCTTCAGCAGGCTGTTCCGCAGCTTGCGCTTGCTTCACTTGTTCTTCCTGCTCTTTTTGTTTTTGCTTCTGTACGTCTTGTTTCTTTTTTTCTTCTTTCTTTTTTAGCTCTTCTTGTTTCTTCATTTCTGCTGCCGCTTTTAAAGTTTCTTCTTTCTTATTATGCGCAACAATTTTTGTATACATGAAATATACAAGTGATAATAGTAAGACGAGAATGATTGTCCTTTTTATGTATACAATCGGCCGATTTGCTTTCCCATTCGCATTATTTTTTTCCTGATCCATAATTGCTTTTTTCCCCTTACTCACCAATAATTTAATTCCTCTACTAAAGATTTATTTTAGTAGATTATGGATAATCCATTCTATATCATCCCTACTTTATCACGCACTACACATATTACCAACCCATATGTACAAAAAAGAAAAAGAAAATTTACAAAAGTAAGATTCCCGTTAAATTGTTAACAAAAAAAGAGGATATCCTGTAAAAAATTGATGTTATCAATCTTTTTAGACATCCTCTTATCTCATTATTTATACGTGTTTTTTCATATCATCGGCAACAGATTCAACATTTGTACCTACGATAACTTGTACACTTGTATTACTTAATTTCATAACACCTTTTGCACCAGCACGTTTTAATGCTGCTTCATTTACTTGACCAGCATCTTTTACTTGTAAGCGTAGACGTGTTGCACAGTTATCAATAACTGTTAAGTTTTCTTTTCCGCCTAAAGCTGCTACGTAAGTTTCACCAATTGAACCTGCAACTGGAGCTTCTTCACCTTCAGCTACTTCCTCTTCGTCTTCACGACCAGGAGTTTTTAGGTCGAACTTCTTAATTAAGAAGTAGAATACAACGAAATAAATTACTGCGTAAATTAAGCCGACTCCCGCTAGTAATAATGGTTTTGTTGCAATACCGAAGTTTAAGAAATAATCGATTGCACCGGCACTAAATGTGAAACCATCGTGAATACCAAGAGTTGTTGTAATGAATAAAGAAAGACCTGTTAATACAGCATGAATACCATATAATACTGGTGATAAGAACATGAATGAGAATTCAATTGGTTCTGTAATACCAGTTAAGAATGAAGTTAATGCTAGACCACCTAACATACCTGTAACCATTTTACGTTTTTCTGGTTTAGCAGCCGCAATCATTGCGAAACATGCTGCTGGTAAACCGAACATCATAACTGGGAAGAAACCAGTCATAAACATACCCGCTGTTTTATCTCCGGCAAGGAAGCGAGCAATATCACCATTTACAACATTACCTGCTGCATTTGTAAAGTCACCAAGTACGAACCAGAAATATGTGTTCATTACATGATGTAAACCGATTGGAATTAATAGACGGTTTAATAAACCAAATAGCCCTGAACCAACTGCCCCTAAATTAACAATTCCATGAGCTAATGCATCGATAGCATTTTGAATTGCTGGCCAAATTTGTGCGAATAGAATTCCTAATATTAACATCACAACCGATGTAACAATTGGGACGAAACGTTTTCCAGCAAAGAACCCTAACCATTCTGGAAGTTTAATCTTATGGAATTTATTATAAAGAAGTCCCGCTATAACACCAACAATAATACCACCTAAAACTTTCATATCCACTTTAGTCGATAATTCGGCTGCCTTAGATACTTGTGTCATTGTATCTGCAAGCTTAGATGGATCAACATTAGCGCTATTACCTATTAAATCTTGGACTTTGCCTAATTTATCTTGTAATTCTACAGTAGAATACCCCTTACTAAGTGCATCAATACTGTTTTTCATAACTAGATAACCAATTGCACCTGCAAGACCTGCTGCACCACTACCATCAACTGAAAGACCGATTGCAATACCAATTGCAAAAATGAGTGCTAAATTATCAAAAACTGCTGCACCGGCCTGTGCCATAACAGGAATATCAAATACATCTGGTTGCCCTAAACGAAGCAATAATCCTGCTGCTGGTAGTACGGCGATTGGAAGCATTAACGCTTTACCAATACGTTGTAAAAACTGCAACATTTTAATTCCCCCTATCAAATTTATGAAATCGTTATCATTATAAGTACGCCTTAGAAAACGCTTTCTATTTACATAACCATAATAACATATAGTTGTATAGATGTGTAGTTTTTATTTTCGAATTTTTTATGGATAAATCTCCTATTTCCAAACTGTTATATAAAAGGGGAATTCTCCTTTTTTAATACAAAGGACTTGAAAGAACGACCTACTATAGAACATATAACTTTCGTTTTATCATTCCACTTTTTCATGTTATTATTTATTTCCGAGCATATCGGGAAAAGTAAACTTAGTTAATTCGAAATAGGAGCGTTGGTACTATGCAGTGCATTGAAACAAACAACTTACAACAGTTGTTAGAACAAGTAAAACCATATACGAAAAAAGGAAAACTTGCTACTTATATCCCCGAACTAGGAAATGCAAATCCAGACGATTTAGGGATTGCCATTTTCCATAAAGAAACAGAATATATCCATGCAGGCAACTCACAAACACTATTTACTCTTCAAAGTATTTCCAAAGTAATTACACTTGCCCTTGCCCTTTTAGACCGTGGTGAAGAATATGTATTTTCTAAAGTTGGAATGGAACCAACGGGTGACCCATTTAATTCTATTATTAAGTTAGAAACGACAAGTCCATCCAAACCCCTTAATCCAATGATAAATGCAGGAGCATTAGCTATTACAAGCATGTTAGCAGGAAAAGATAACGAGGAAAAAATGGAACGTATTCTTCATTTTGTACGTGAAATAACAGATAACCCTACTATTAATTATTCCTCTAAAGTTGCCGATTCAGAATTAGAGACAGCTTATCTAAATCGTTCGCTTTGCTATTATATGAAACAAAACGGTATTATCGATTGTGATATTGAAGAACTTATGGATTTATATACTCGTCAATGCGCAGTTGAAGTAAACTGCATCGATTTAGCACGTATCGGCTTAATTTTTGCAATGGATGGATATGATCCATATAAAAAGAAACAAATCATCCCTAAACATATTACAAAAATTTGCAAAACATTTATGGTCACATGTGGTATGTATAACGAATCTGGTGAATTTGCAATACGCGTTGGTATCCCTGCAAAAAGTGGTGTAGCGGGTGGTATTTTCGGCTGCGTAAAAGGCGATATGGGAATCGGCATTTTCGGACCAGCTTTAGATGCAAACGGAAATAGTATTGCTGGTTTTAAAATTCTTGAACTTCTTTCTGCTCAAGAAGGCTGGAGTATTTTTTAATCGCGAGTTATCCTGCTATACTAGCAGGATTTTTTATTTCACCAAAACCTCACTTTTGTCAGTTATCAATCCTCTTACAAAAACAGTGCTGAAAGTTTCTCTATATCATGCATATTTGTTCCCCCCTCCTGAATAATATAGTACAACCTAGCGCTATATGTGGAGGTGTGAAAGATGAAACTAATATTTCAAATGGGAAAACAACCTGTTCTTGAAAAAACAATCCTTCTTTTTATATTGAGTATTGTAGAAAGCTTGAAGTTAAAAGTTGTTTCACTCGACGAAGCTCACCGATACATATTCAATTTAGAAGTACTTGAATTATTAATGGATCGGAACATCGATGATCAAGTACTTGAACTTATTCATTTCGGGATGGGACTTGAAGACATTCATCATGTGCTTCCTGAAGAACTTGAGCATACTATCGAGGAATTAAAATGGCTTTGCATCCAAGTGTTAAGTGAATACAGTATGCATGAAGAATCAGAGCAATTAATTGAAGACATACGCTAAAAAGCACCTATGTAGTATGTAGGTGCTTTTTATTTATTAAGAAGTAAATATCCGATGTCGATATATGCAATTTATTCAAGTATTTCCGAGGAAATGCTCGAACATTGCTTTTCTATTTTCACAACAACTGATCAATCCCAATAAGTATTAATAACACTCCTGCAATAACCGTCGCCCATTTCCCTAAGTATGCTGCTAAATATCGTTTCCCTACATATACAAAACCACTTATGCAAATAAAACTAAACACCCCAGAAATAGTCGCTGTAAGCCAAAGGTTTAAATTTGTTACTCCAGCATCGAACCCACCTGCGATATTATTAATAGACAATGCAACCCCTAAAACAAGTGCTTCAGAAAAACTAATTGTTTTAGATCCATCAAAATCTGCTTTTTCTGGATCACGTAAAATTCCCATAAGTACATTATCATCTTTAGAACCTGCTATATTTTTTTGACTCAAGAAAGGCTGGCATAAAATAAACACCCCGATTATCCCTAAAACGATTGCTCCAATCAAGTTTGCTGTAAACTCTGAAATAAATAACGCAATCCAGTTCCCAAAAAATCCAGCTAGTAAAGTAAATAAAAACCCGAAGAATGCGATGATAAAATTGTTAAACCACGAAATACGAATTTTACGAATGCCATACGCAATTCCAACACCTGCATTATCTAAATTAGAAGCGATCCCGATTAAAAAAATTGAAAATAAGCCTGCCGTACTCATAAATAGTCACCCCTTTTTCTCACTTTTCAATGCATATTATGAAAATGTTGAGCAACTGTGCCTGTCTGTTTCATATACTTGTAATAAATGCTCAACATTTTTTCAACACTAAAAAAGGAGTGCCTACACTATGGCTAATGAAAACCCGAATGATCGGCTTGGTAAATTAATAAAAAAACTTTTAAAAGAACGCGCCCTATCTATGCGCCAACTAGGAATACTTACAAATATTGATCCTGCAACAGTCTCAAGAATTATTAATGGCAAACAACCGCCAAAACAAAAACATCTACAAAAATTTGCAGAATGTCTTCAAGTTCCACCCCAATTGTTATTTGATGAAATGTACCCTGATTCTCCTCACATAAATAAAGAAAAAACGGATATGTACACATCTCTTGATACCATTCAGCAAACTTTACAATCCTCTAACTTATTCGATTTCGATTACACTACAACTCGCGTAAAACAAGAACTCGAAAATTACGAACGCTATGCCCAGACAACAGAAGGCGAAAATCGTATTCGTGACAGTTTCGCAAGCAAATTAGAGCAAATTGATAGTGCTGGTCCTTTTATTGAACAATTAACAGATATGTATCAACAATTTTGCAATGAAACCATTTCAAAAGAAGAACGTGCAGTTCTTGGGAGCGCATTACTTTATTTCATTTTATCGACAGATATTATTCCCGACTATCTCTTTCCAATTGGCTATTTAGATGATGCGATTGCCGTTGAATTAGTAAAAGAGAAATTACTTGAAATGAAACGAAAGACATAGCAAAATAAAGAACTATTTCAGTTGTTTATATTCAACTCTGAAATAGTTCACTAAAAAATCGTACAAGTATACATACTCGTACGATTTTACTATACAAATCTATTTTTTCGTGTGGCACCATTCATATATAAATGTTGTTATCACTTTTGTAAATTCAATTAACTGTTCAATTTCAACTTTCTCATTTACAGAATGTGCTTCTTCTAATGTACCTGGTCCATATATAATCGCTGGAATGTGAAACTCACTAAACCAACCGCCATCAGTTACCGTTGCAGACATATCTAAAATTGCATTTTTTGATAGAATAGACTCGTGTACTGAGCTAAGTTTTTTTACAGCTTTATGTTCACTATCTACTTCTAATGAAGGGAAAATTTCACCACGATCTACAATCATTGATTCTCCGCCCCACTTAAATTGTGGCGGATTTTCACTTAACCATGGATCGGCAGCTGCCACCTTTCCAATATACTCTTCAATTTCGTTTATTATTTGTTCATGTTTTTCATTCGGATAGAAGTGCACTGTTATCCACAATCGGCACTCATCCGCAATAAACGCCGCATGCCTTCCTCCCTCAATAACAGCTGGATTAATTGTTGTTGTTCCAGATGGATAGCCTTCATATGTTTTCATAACTGCCCAGTGGCGCTCTAATTCTTGTAAGCTTTGTACAATTTTCATCATTTTTTCAATCGCACTCGCTCCAAATAAACGTCCTCCAGCATGGATCATTTGTCTGCGCGTTGCATCATGAAACGTTTGTGGACTTTTCACTGTAATCCATCCAGTAATGACACCACCTTGTCCTTGCATATGTAAATCGCTCGTATCCACTACTACTGCAAAATCAGCATCGTAACCCCTTTTGCAGCATTGAAGTGTACCTGCTTCTCCAACTTCTTCTCCAATTACCGATTGAAAAGTTAAATCTCCAGGTAATTCAATACCAGCTTCTTGTAAAAGTTGAATGGCAAATAGCGCTCCAGCCAGCCCACCTTTCATATCTGCTGCGCCACGTCCAACTAACCAGCCATCTTTTATAAATGGATCAAATGGATTTGTTTCCCATGCCTCATCTGCTGACACTTCGGCTACATCCATATGTCCATTAATAATAAGACTTTTATATGAGTCACTTTTTATCCCTTTTTTTACCCCAACAACATTCGGATCATTCGGATATACATCCCATTTATCAATACTAAAATTTCGTTTTCTTAAAAACTCTGCAACAAATTCTTGTGCTTCATTTGTATTTCTCGCTGGCGGTGCTGGTGTTTCAAAACGAATTAATGTTTTTGTAAGTTCTAACAATTCCTCTTTCCTTGAATCTATTTGTTTTAACAACTGCGAAACTTCTGGATTCATCGCTAATTCCCCTTTGCATACATAGTATGTTTCCAGCTTTATTTTCACAAAAAAAGAGACTGTTTACAATTTTACAGTCTCCTAATTAATCACTATTATAAACTCTCTACTTCCGTTGTATTTGTCTTTTCAATATGCTCTACATTACTTCCCTTATTTCTTGTAGCACGATAAAACAGTAAACAAACAATCATAAATGGGATACCACAATACAATGCCATTCTTTGTTCTGGAATAAAGGCCATGCCAACGATTACTGTTAAATTTAATACTAACGCAAGAAGTGGTACAAATGGATACAATGGTGTTTTAAATTTCAAGTCCTTAACATCCCCGCCCCGCTTCATGTATGACCTTCTAGCTAATAAATTTGATAAAGCAATAGATGCCCAAACTAGTATCGCTCCGAATCCAGCGATAGAAAGCAGCCATAAATAAACTGTATCTTCCGCATAAATACCTGATAGTAGTGAGAGACACCCTACAATTGTGCTTACAATTAATGCATAAATAGGAACACCGTTTTTAGATAACTTTCCAAAAATCGGACTAATCATTCCTTGATTAGACATAGACCATAACATACGCGAAGTTGCATATAATCCTGAATTCGCAACGGATAGTACTGCTGTAATAATAACGAAATTTATAATATCTGCTGCATAAGGAATACCAATTTTATCAAATACAACTACGAATGGACTTTCTATTACTCCTGCTTGCTGCCAAGGGAATAGTCCAGCAAGAATAAAAATAGATAGTACAAAGAAAACAAGTATACGCCAAACTGTATTGTTAATTGCCTTCGGGATCGTTTTCTCTGGATTTTCACTCTCACCTGCTGCAATACCAACTAATTCTGTTCCTTGGAAAGAAAAATTAACTGCAATCATTGTAATTAAAATGGCTGATAATCCATTTGGAAACAATCCACCATAATCAGTAAAGCTAGAGAACATTGGCGCTGGTTCATTCCCTTTCATATCTAGAAACCCAAACATTGCTGCCCCGCCCAAAATAATAAATGCAATAATTGTAATTACTTTAATACTTGCAAACCAAAATTCCACTTCCGCAAAACTTCTTGAAGATAACGCATTAATAGCAAAGAGCAGTACCGCGAACACTACACACCAAATCCATGACGGTACATCAGGAAACCAACGTTTCATCAAAATACTAACTGCAATTAATTCAATACCTATCGTAGCAGACCAGTTTAACCACGACATCCATCCGACTACATAACCTGCTGCAGGAGAAATATGCTTTGTCGCATACGTTTGATAAGACCCTGCGTCAGGCATCGCAACCGCTAACTCTCCAAGACAGAGCATCGTTAAATACATTACAAATCCACCGACAAGATACGCTACAATTGCTCCTCCAGGTCCAGCTTCATGAATCGTATAACCTGATCCTAAAAAAAGTCCTGTACCAATAACTCCACCGAGTGCAATCATAAATATGTGCCTGCTTTTCAATTCTCTTTTTAATCCTTGGTTTTGATCCATCATATAAATCCCCCCTTTTCACTTTGCCAATCCATTTAATGTAAGCGTTTTTAAAATTCTTCACCGTAAAAATAATGATTTAAAAGAGCAAAAATACACATCACTTACATTAATCACTGCCTGTTACTAAAAGGTCATCCCTTACTGTTATTAATAACTTTTGATCAGCAATAGCTTGTCCTTCTACTACTTCTAATGATTCAATATAACCACTGATTCCTATCTTAATTTCTACTTTCTGTTTATCTATCGTTTCAATTAACGCTAATTTCTCCCACTCGTATACGTAAGAACTTTCCGTAACAAATAACTTCTCTACTTTTCCATAACAAGGACTATACACACCTTCTATAACTGTCTTCACTTTATAAATCCCTCCCTCTTATTAATTGACACCGAAACGTTGTATATCCTGTAAAAATTCATATTCTCCCCTCTAGAGATTTCAAATATTATTTATGCAAAATGCGTACCAAGTCTCTAATTCATATATTAAATGAGAGTTTTACACAAAAAAGCGTGCACAACCGCAAAATTTTTCTATCATTTGAAAAGTTTTAAAAGGAAAATAGCAAAAAAATTTTGCGGTTTTATAAGAATTTTAATAAAATTATAAAAAGTCAGTCTTCATAGGGTGAAATGAGGAGAAGATAATCTATGCGTACAGAAGACATTAATTTTAAACAGATCATTGAAATGAACATGCTATATGAAACTTTACTCAATGAACTCGATATCGGGATTCATATTATTAATGAGGAAAGTAAAACGATTATCTATAACCGCAAAATGATGGAAATTGAATCAATGGAACGCTCAGATGTATTATATAAAAGTCCTTTAGAAATATTTGCATTTGAAGAAAATAAAAATAGTACTCTTATAGAGGCATTAAAATTAGGAAAAACAAACAAAAATATAAAACAAACGTATTTTAACAATAAAGGACAAGAAATTACAACGATTAACGATACTTTCCCTATAATAGAAAATGGAAAAATTAAAGGCGCTATTGAAATATCAAAAGAAATTAGTAACTTAAAGCAAACAATAAGAATGGGCCCTTCTCGAAAACAAAGTACTAAATTTACCTTTGATCACATAATTGGTGATTCTGAAGCCATTCAATCAATCATTACTGAAGGAAAAAGAGTAATTCGTACATCTTCCTCCATACTTCTAGTAGGAGAAACAGGCACTGGGAAAGAACTATTTGCACAAAGCATCCATAATGAAAGTCAGCGTTCAACAAAACCCTTTATTTCACAGAACTGTGCCGCTATACCTGATACACTCATGGAAAGCTTATTATTCGGTACAAACCGAGGTGCATTTACAGGAGCTATCGATAAAGCTGGTTTATTTGAAGAAGCGAACGGAGGAACTTTGTTATTAGATGAAATCAACTCATTAAGTCCAGCACTTCAAGCGAAGTTACTACGAGCTATACAAGAAAAAACAATACGAAGAATCGGAGGCACACACGAAAAAGAAATTGATGTTCGTATTATAGCAACTATCAATGAAGATCCTTTCGAAGCCATCGCACATAATCGATTAAGAGAAGACTTATATTACCGATTAAGCGTCGTAACTTTATGTCTTCCGCCTTTACGTGAAAGAAAAGAAGATATTCTAGCTCTTGTTCAGCACTTTATTGAAAAATATAATACTCAATTCGGGCTAAACGTAACCGATGTAGATGTAAATGTAAGAGAATTTTTCTATGCATACGATTGGCCTGGGAACGTACGGGAGTTGGAACATATAATTGAAGGTTCCATGAACTTAATAGAAGATGAAACCATCATTACAGCGTTTCATATGCCTACTCGCTTCCGTGAACGAATAAAAACAGAATTCAATATGCAACATGCACTAACTAATCACAATACTGATGCACCAAAAACTTTAAAACACACAATAGAAAAAATGGAAAAGAACTACATTAACCAAATTCTTAAAGAGAATCATGGCAACATCTCACAAGCTGCAAAATTTTTAGGATTAAGTAGGCAAAACTTACAATATCGAATTAAAAAACTGCATTTACACATATGAAATGAACATGTCTCCAAGTGTAAAAACAACTTGGTAAAATATGTTATAATAAACATATAACATGCTAGAAAGGGGCTATATATATGAGTAATGATAAAAAATTAAAGTTATTACAATACTTATACTTTTTCCCTGCCATGCTCTGTATGATGTTATTCATTAATGCCGATGTAAGCAGCTCTCCTTATGCAAAACTATTTGGAACAATTAGCGGCTCCTTTGCAGCTATTATGCTTGCTGCTTTTTGGAATTTGAAGATACGTATAAAAAAAGAGAAATCTTCGTAATACTAAAAAAATCGAGCTACTTAGCCCGATTTTTTTATTTGCCATTAAAACTCAACATTCTCCAAATACAAACCACTCGCCTCAGCAAGACAATTAATTTGATTACGTTGTTTCGCCTCTAGAATTTGTGGAATTGCTTCAGCATCTAATTGTCCTAATCCAACTTCAATTAATGCTCCAACAATTTTTCTTACCATGTTATGAAGGAAGCCGTTACCACTTACTCTAATTTGTACAAACCCTGCCTCTTCCATCACATCAAGTGTATATACTTCTCGAACCATAGATTTTTTCTTTGATTTCGCATTTGAAAAAGCAGTAAAATCATGTGAACCAACTAAATGTTTCGCAGCTGCTTTCATGCTTTCCACATTTAATTTTTTATTCACATGCATGCTGTATTTACGCATAAATGGATTTGTATGCTCTTCATTCCAAATTTTATACAGATATGTTTTTGCTTTAGAATTGTAACGAGCATGGAAACGATCATATACTTCTTCCACATTCGTAATGCTAATATCATTAGGTAAATATTGATTTAAATATTTTTTCACTTTATGTTCCACTAACTTCTCATCACTTTGAAAGTTAGCAACTTGATTCAAAGCATGTACACCAGCGTCTGTTCTACTACAACCGATAATTTCAATTTCTTTTCCGATCATTTCAGATATGACACTTTCGATTTTTCCTTGAATCGTATTATCGTTATTACCGAGACGTTGCCATCCTTTAAAACGTGCACCATCATACTGAATCGTTAATTTATAATTATGCATAATATTCTCCTTCATAGAAAATATTCCCTCATACCATGAGGGAATATTAATAAACTTTACTTTCTAACAAGCTTCACTACATTTTCTACGTGAGCTGTATGCGGGAACATATCAACTGGTTGCACATACTCCACTTCATAGCTCTTCATTAATGCTTGTACATCACGTGCTAATGATGAAGGATTACAAGACACGTACACAACTTGTTTCGGCTTCACTTTTAAAATTGTTTCCAGTAATTTATCATCGCAACCTGTACGTGGTGGATCGACAACAATTACATCTGGACGCCATCCTTCTTTTACCCATTTCGGTAACCATTGTTCAGCTTTACCTGCTTCATATTTCGTATTTGTAAATCCGTGGCGCTTCGCATTTTTTCTTGCATCTGCAATCGCTTCTGGAATTACATCCATACCACGTACTTCCGCTGCATCATTTGCAAGCCAAAGACCGATTGTACCAACACCACAGTAAGCATCCACAATCTTCTCGTTTCCTGTTAACGCAGCTGCTTTTTTCGCCTCATTATATAAAACAACTGTTTGTTCTGGATTCAACTGGAAGAATGCACGTGCTGATAATTCAAATGATAAATCACCAAGTGTTTCTTGAATTACTTCTTTTCCAGCTAATTTAAATGTTTTGTCTCCAAAAATAACAGATGTTTTACGCCAGTTTACATTTTGCATAATTGATTTAACCGCTGGCATCTGTTTTTGTACTTCTGCAACAAATTGTTCTTTATTTGGTAATTCTTCTTTTGTTGTAATAAGTGTAACTTGTACTTCCCCTGTTTGAACTGCAGTACGTGTTACAATTGTGCGTACTAAACCTTTTTGTTTTTTCTCGTTGTAAATAGAAACATTTAATTTTTCTAAAATACGTCTTACAACTTTTGTCGCTTCATTCGTTGCTTTATGTTGAATCATACAGTGAGCAATATCAATTAACTGATGTGAGTTTTGTTTATATAGCCCTGTAATAACCTTTTCGTCTTTACGCCCCACTTGTAATTGACTCTTATTACGGTAATGCCATGGATTTTCCATGCCAAGCGTTGGACGAATTTTCTCTTCCATACTGTTTTTCATGTACTTCTCAAATGCTTGTACAACGATATCACGCTTTTGATTCAATTGTTCTTTATAATCTAAATGTTGCAGCTGACAACCGCCACACTCCTCATATACTGGACACGGTGCTTTCACACGATGCGGTGAAGCTTTACGAACTTTTTTCACTTTCGCTTCAGCGAAGCCACGCTGAATTTTCGTTGTTTCTGCAACAACTTCTTCCCCTGGTAATGCCCCTGGAATGAAAACAACTTGTCTCTTAAAATAACCAACGCCTTCTCCGTTAATCCCAAGACGTTTAATTGTCACAGGAAACGTTTGACCAACTTCCAACTTACTCTCATGTTGCTTTTGTATCATTATTACACCTCTACTCTATACTTTTCCATAAATATAACGCTGCATAACTGCAGTATGGTTCACACTCTTGTTTCACTTTTTCTAAAAATGCATCATCAGGTTTATCATCTAATTGAAATATACCTTGCACTGCACGCTGAATCCCAATGTCCGCTTTCGGGAACATATTTTTCCGTCCAAGCCCAAACATTAAAAAGTTTTGCACTGTCCATGCACCAATTCCCCTAATTGGCAACAATTGTGCTGAAACTTCTTCTTCCGTCCCATTTTCTATACTCGCTAAATTTAATGTACCACTGACAATACTTCGACCTAATCCTACTATATATTCAGCCTTTCGCTGACTAAACTTCTGCTCTCTCAATTCTTCTATTGAAATATTTGCTACTATTTCCGGAGTGGGGAAAAAGAATACACCGTTCTTCTCTGTTCCATACCGTTTCACAAATTGTTCTGTTAACACAGTAGCAAATTTCAAATTTATTTGTTGGTGAATGATACAGCGAAGAAGACAAGCAAAATAATCAAATTCTAAAATAATTGGAGTATAAGCATATGTTTCAAATAGTGGACGTAATGATGTGTTTAAAAAATGATTTTGTATATCTTGAAACGGTTCATTCCAATGAAAAATGGCCCTCATTCGTTTCATGACTTTCTCCGGATTTCCTGTCTGACTAGAAATCCAAAACTGTGGATTTTGAACAGTACCAATCCCTTGTAAGCGAACAATAACCTGTTCCTCGTCTATACAAAGCGGGATATAAATGACTTTCTCATCTAATTGAATGACGTTAAGAGGATCAAAAGATAAACGTTTTAATACTTCTTCAAAATGATACGGATACTCTAACGTAACATGTTCGCTCCACATACGTTTCCCCATCCTTTTTACACATCATTATAGCATGAGAAAACCGTAAGCATACATGCTTACGGTTGATTGCTTTTTACTAAGTCATCTAGACTTTTAAAATGATACCCTTTCTCGCGCAAATCATCAATGATTTTTGCAAGTGCTTCTGCATTATCTTTTGATATTGCATGAAGTAATAAAATAGATCCTGGGTGAATCATCGTCATAACATTATTATGCGCATATTGCCATCCTCTTTGCTGATCCACTTTCCAATCCAAAAATGCAAGTGACCAAAATACATTATAGTAGCCCATTTCTTTCGTAAGAGCTAACGTTCTTTCACTAAATACGCCGCGCGGAGGACGTACATATTTCACTTCTTTTTGCCCAGTTACTTTTTTAATTTCTTCCGTTACACTCGTTAATTCTTCACGAAGCTTCTCATCATTTACCGCTGTAAAATCAGGATGACTCCAAGAATGATTTCCAATAATGTGTCCTTCATCCTTCATTCTTAACAATAAATCTTTTTGTGTTTTAATGTAATGCCCCGTTACAAAGAAAGTTGCTGGTACTTTTTTCTCTTTTAATACATCTAAGATTTTCCCTGTGTATCCATTCTCATATCCATTATCAAATGTTAAATAAATATCTTTTTTCTTCGTATCTCCTAAATAAAACCCGCCATTTTTTTGCAGTAAATCCGTATATAACTTTCCTGCATCTGGTACTGTTTCATTTTTAGGACGCGGGATTCCCCAGTTATGTGGAGTATTTGTATAAGCCAATGCCGAAACTGGAACAAGTGCCATCATAATTGAAAAAATGAGACCGATATATAACCATTTATATTTCATAAATAGTCTCCTTTCCATATATAATCGTACCTGTAGTTTCTGTTTACTTACTTACTTTCATGCTGTGCATGTTTTTCTATATATACCAAAAAATGCATCTCGAAAGATTCGAGATGCATTTTTGTTTATTTAAATACCGGCTCTTTAAAGCTCGCTAATTTTTCAAGTGATGTTTTATCAACATCTGCATGTAAACTATTACCATGAGAGTCCATCGTTACAACTGCTTTAAAACCTTCAATGCGTAAATGCCACATTGCTTCTGGAATACCAAATTGTAAGAAATCAACATCTTTCACTTCTTTAATACATTCAGCATAATATTGCGCCGCACCGCCAATTGCGTTTAAGTACACGCCGCCGTGTTCTTCTAAAGCCGCTAATGTTTTCGCACCCATACCGCCTTTTCCAATAACAGCGCGAATACCAAATTTCTTCATAATATCGCCTTGGTACGGTTCTTCACGAATACTTGTCGTTGGACCTGCCGCTTTAATTTGCCAATTGTCATTGTCATCTTTCACAACAACTGGACCACAGTGGTAAATAATTTGTCCATTTAAATCTACTGGACAATCATTATCCATTAAATGCTTATGGATTGCGTCACGACCTGTATACATCATGCCATTAATTGTTACAACATCACCAACGCGAAGTCCACGAATTTGCTCTTCTGTAATTGGTGCTTGTAATACAATCTCACGTTGCTCTGTTTTTTCTTGTGCTTCATGCTGAAGTGTATCTTCACCTTCTTGATATAACCAATCCATAATTTCACCTGTTTCAGGATGGATTGTTACACCTAGGCGGCGATATGCCCAGCAATTATACGCCACAGATACGTAGAAGCTAGCCGGCAGGCGGTTATACACGCCAATTTTACAGCCCAGTAAAGTTGTTTCTCCACCAAATCCCATTGTACCAATGCCAAGCTTATTCGCATTTTCTAATATGTACTCTTCAAGTTGTTGTAACTCTGGTACTGGATTGACATCATCTAATGTACGGAATAATTGATTTTTTGCTAATTCATAACCTGATGTGCGGTCTCCCCCGATACCAACACCAATTACACCAGCACTACATCCTTGACCTTGTGCTTGGTATACTGCATGAAGAAGGCATTTACGAATTCCTTCTAAATCACGGCCAGCTCGTCCAAGTCCTTCTAGTTCACACGGTAAGCTATATTGAATATTTTTATTCTCACAGCCACCACCTTTTAGGATTAAACGTGCATCAATATAATCTTTTTCCCATTGTTCAAACTTAATAACCGGTGTACCTGGTCCTAAATTATTTCCACTATTGTCTCCAAAAAGAGAGTCAACAGAATTTGGACGAAGTTTACCATCTTTTGTCGCCCGCTCAAGCGCATTATAGATAGCTTCCTTCAACTTTAATTGATTCACACCAACTGGTGTATAAATTTTAAACGTTGGCATCCCTGTATCTTGGCAAATCGGTGAGATGTTATCATCAGCCATTTTAATATTATTTGTAATTGTGCCAAGTGCCATCGCAGAACGAGTCCCTGCATTTTCTCGCTCTTTCGCTTGTTGAATCGCACGACGAACATCTTTCGGTAAGTTCGTTGACGTTTCAACAATTAGTTGATACATGCTTTCTTGAAGCTTTTCCATTGTTACTTCCCCCTCAATTGTGAACGCTACCAAAACGTTATGAGCTGAAAATTCCATTGTTATGCTCTTTAGCTTTTTATTTGTTTCACGCTATTAAAGCATAAATGAAATTTTTCACAACTTGATTATACCTCTTTTTCTATCGTCCTTCTATTATCCGCACAGAAAAAGGCTACCAAATTGGAATTGGCAGCCTTTTTAATATATTATTCGTCTTTTTTAAATTGCTCACATTTTAATTCTAATTCATCTAACATTGCAAGAAGACGATCTACATCTTCTAATTCTACTTCTTCAGGTTCAATTGTATCAATTACTTCAATGAACATATTTAAACGCTCTTTTAAATATACTAATTGTGTATCTTTATCTTGAATTGCTTTTCCCATGAAGGCACTCTCCTTTTAATTCGAGTTGCTTTTATTATACCGCAAAAATGATTGCTATGGGCATGAAATTTCATCAATTTTGTCACAGTCATCCACTATAATGTAAGCCCTCTCTCTTTTCACGCTAAAAAGTTTCGCTTTATAAAAAGCACATATTCTTCTATTATAGAGAATGGACAAATTGTTATTTCAATAGTCAAAGGAGTATTTCATATGACGATATCACAAAAAATGAAGCCGATTACTCCTTCTTACGATCCATGGGAAGCGTATATGGACCTTGAAGAGTACGGCAAACTACTATTAACAAATGTTGAATTTACAACGACGACGTTATGCAATATGCGCTGTGAGCATTGCGCTGTTGGTTACACGTTACAGCCGAAAGACCCAAATCCGCTTCCGATGGATCTTTTATTAAAACGATTAGATGAGATTCCTCATTTACGTTCTTTAAGTATTACTGGCGGAGAACCTATGCTTTCAAAAAAATCCGTCGACAACTATGTAACACCACTCTTAAAATACGCCCATGAACGAGGCGTTCGCACTCAAATCAACTCTAACTTAACTATAGATTTAGCACGTTACGAACAAATTATTCCTTATTTAGACGTGTTGCATATCTCTCATAACTGGGGAACAATTGATGACTTCGTTGAAGGCGGATTTGCAATGATGGAGCGTAAACCTACTTACGAACAACGTGCAAAATTATTCGAAAGAATGATTACAAATAGTAAGGCTCTATCAGATGCAGGTGTACTTGTATCTGCCGAAACAATGTTAAACAAAAGAACTCTACCACATATTGAACATATTCACCGTCAAATCGTCGAAGAGATGGGCTGTAAACGTCATGAAGTTCACCCAATGTATCCAAGTGACTTCGCGAGTAATCTAGAGATTTTAACAAAATCTGAAATTCGTAATGCAATTGAGCATTTACTAGAAATTCGCGATGAAAATGTATGGATGTTATTTGGAACGTTACCTTTCTATGCTTGTAGCGATGACGAGCGAGACATTGCCACATTTAAAAAATTACAAGAGAGCAAAAATGTCACTGTTCGTAATGATCCAGATGGCCGTTCTCGTTTAAATGTAAATATTTTCGATGGAAATATTATTGTGACGGACTTTGGTGATGTTCCACTTCTAGGAAACATACAAACAAACACATTACAAGAAGCATATGACAAATGGAGTGCTTCAAAAACAGCAAAATCATTAAGCTGTCACTGTCCTGCAGTAAAATGTCTTGGACCAAATGTTCTTGTAAAAAACAGCTACTATCCGACAGAAGATTTCTTATCAAAAACAGCAAACATTACATTATAAAAAAACGTCAGCTTATAAGCTGACGTTTTTTTATGTTATTGCGAGTGGGAAGAAGAAATGAATTTAAAAAATAAATAATCATGAATTGGAATCGCCGCTCCAATTCCCTGAGAAGTAATATTTTTCACAACAAGTCTTTTTTGATTTCCCTTTAATACAAGATACACTTCTCCAAATGTTACTTTTCCCTTTTCATTTACCGCTGGTGTATAAGCGTATAAATATCCGAGTTGACTCGGACTAATATTATACACACGCTCATGTCCAGTACCATAACCAATAGTTGTTTTAAACGAAAGGGGCAATTGTACTTTTTCAAGCGCTTTGAGAAGCATCATTTTTTTCACATCTGCAGCATCTTTCATATCTGCTGTTAAATCGCCTTCAACCGTCTTTTGTGTTTCTTGCTTATAGCGAAGTGGATATAAACGGTCTCCTCCGCGATTATCATACACATTTCGATTCACTTGTTTATATTCCCAATTAATCGATGTGTCTACTGATTCATAATGTAAAGCCCATTGACCTAAATAAATTTTTGCCCGGTACCCTACTGCAAGCGGCGCATTTGAAATTGTCGTTTCATTAAACATCCGAATTAAGTCTGGATTTTCAATTTTAATATTAGCTGTTTTCAATAGTTCTTGAGCAAACTTACTTGGCTGTAAACGTGGCAAATCTTGCGCATCATTTGGAAATGTATTGTCTTTTGAAATATTTAAAACAGATGAAGGCATTTTTGTTCCTACTGTTGTCTTTGCAAAACTCATGTTAGGAAATAATAAAATAAACGAGACCATAGTTGAAAGACATATGCTGTATACTCGTTTCACCTGTCTGGCTCCTTCCTATGTAAAGGTATATATACTACTTTGTTTATTGTTTTCTCTGAGCACAATTGTTATGCCTATTTTTCATAATAAATAAAAACCAATTCCCATAATGACATACGCCGCTAGTAAAGTGCCGCCTTCAAACCAGTTTGTATCTCCATCATTTGAAATCGCAATCGTTAAGAAAACGGCTGTAATCATAGATACAAGTTCTGGTATGGTAAATACTAAAGGCATCCTCTGCGCGAAGAACATAGATAGCAATACTAGTACAGGAGCAACAAACATGGCGATTTGTAATGTAGAACCTATTGCAATTTCGACTGCAATATTTACTTTATTTTTATAAGCCATAATAATTGCAGATGCATGTTCCGCTGCATTTCCAACAATTGCAACGATAATAACCCCTATAAATAATTCTGACCAACCAAATGATTTTGCAACAGTTTCAAAAGTATGCACGAGCGCCTCTGATACATAAGCTACCGCCAGTGTTGCTATCGCTAAAATAAGGAGTGCCTTCCCTTTCGACCACTCTGGCTCTTCTTCATGCGCTACTTCGTCACTTTTATGTTGATATACACCACGGTGCGTAACTAACTTAAATAGTAATGCAGCAATGTACATGATAATCATAATAATAGAAACACCTATACTTAATTGATACGTCTTGCCAACGTCCATCTTCATTGAAAAGATCTCTGGAATAACAAAGGCCACGACAACAGCAAATATTAATAAAGCTGAATTATGCCTTGCATCGTAAACGTTAAAGCTTTGCCTTTTATATTTAAGTCCACCTACAAAGAAGGATAGTCCTCCTACTAATAATAAATTTCCAAGTACAGAACCCGTTAAAGAAGCTAACACCACTTCAATTAACCCTGCTTGAAGTGCAAAAATTGAAATGATAAGTTCAACAGCATTACCGAAAGTAGCATTTAATAATCCGCCTATTCTAGGACCAGATACAATTGCTAAACTCTCTGTTGCTCTCCCCATAAAACCAGCTAACGCGATAATCGTAATACAATACACAGCGAACATAATTGTTTCTGGCCAATGAAGTGTTTTTCCAAGTACAGATAGTGGTACACCTATAAGTGCTACTATAAGAAATATTTTATTAAACATGCTTTTCACCCTTCCATCGTATGTATTTCTCCACAATATTATTATTATTCTTCTCCTAACTTGTCCGATTTCATCACAATTACGTTTAAAAAATCGGATTGAAGAAAACAGTATGAAAGATATTTAAATTATCTTGTTTAAACAGACAGAATTATAAATTGTGAAAAGGGGTTAAAATTATGCACTTAAAAGAAAAAATCGCAACTATTATTCAAGGTCAACGTACCGGTGTATTATCTACAGTACGAAATGAGAAACCTCATAGCGCCTTTATGATGTTTTTCCATGAAGATTTTGTACTGTACGTTGCAACAGATCGACAATCAAAAAAGATAACAGATATTGAAAACAATCCTAATGTCCATGTATTACTCGGACGAGAAGGGAAAAAGTTAGATGAAGATTATATTGAAGTTGAAGGATTAGCTTCAATTGAGGAAGACTCGACATTAAAAAACAAGTTTTGGAATAATAGCTTAAAACGTTGGTTACTCGGTCCTGAAGACCCTAATTACGTATTGATAAAAATCAATCCCGACACAATTTATTACATCGATGGTGCCGGTACGACGGAGCCTGAGTTTTTACGACTATAAAATAAAACAAGCCCCCCTTAGGTGGGCTTGTTTTGTCGAAAAGTTCTTTTGAAAAAAACAATAAAATAGGTGGAACTTTCTAAAGATTCTGTTATATAATAGCAGTAACTTAAATAAACTGTATTAAAACAGATTGAGAGGAGAAATAAAATTGATGAAGAGAGAAGAACGCAAAAACATGATTGAGTTTATTGAAAAGAAAAAAGGGATTGAGCGTGACGAATTACTGTTTATGACAGACGATGAAGTAGAACATATTTATAATGTAACGTACTTTTTATATGAGGAAATTGCAGAGTAGTATAATAATCCCCACCTTATTAAAAATATAAGGTGGGGATTATTTCGTTATTTAGCCCACTATTTACAGGCAGTAAAACTCCCACCTTAAAATTCAGGTGGAGCAAGAAGTTAAGTTGAAGTCGTGCTTCCTATAAACCTCAATTGCTTCAACTTTATACATGAGAATCATTTTCATGTATAATACTGTAAGATTGGAGGGATTTTACTATGAGTTCGTGGCTCTTATTTGCACTATTATCAGCAATTGCTGCTGCCCTTGTATCGATTTTTGGAAAGTTTGGTTTAGACGGCATCGATGCAAACGTTGCAACAACAATTCGATCTATTATTATGGCATTATTTATGATAGGCGTTATTATCATACAAGGTAAATTTCAAAATATCGGCGACGTACTGCTAAATAAAAAAGCACTGCTATTTATCACATTAAGTGGGATTGCAGGTGCTTCGTCATGGCTATTTTATTTTCTTGCCCTCAAAACAGGAAAGGTTTCACAAGTAGCTCCTGTCGATAAATTAAGCGTCGTATTTTCTATCATTCTCGCTATGATTATCCTCGGTGAAAAGTTAAACTTTATGACCGGTGTTGGTGTAGTCTTTATTACAGCTGGTGTATTATTTATTGCTTTCAGCTAAAAAAACCGCTATTAGCGGTTTTTCTTTTTCTTTATGTACAACCATACAACACATGTAACAACTGCTGAAATTAATAAAATCCATATTCCATAATGATGTAAACTATACTCAACGAAGCGCCACTTCTCGCCTAACTTCCAGCCAAGCCCAATAAAAACACTTATCCAAATGAGCGCACCACCGTAAGCGTACAAACAAAAACGCCAAAGTGTCAAATTTGATACCCCAGCAAAATATGCTGTTAAATGACGTACTCCCGGTATAAAATAACCAATCATTAAAAGAAATGGCCCATATTTTTCAAATAAAATATGTGTTTTTTCAATGTGATGTTCTTTAATTCTAATTTTCGGTCCATATTTCTTTAAAACAGGGAGCCCAAGTTTTAAACCTAATATGTAGCTTAACGTGATCCCTAACATCGCACCAGCCATCCCACTTAAAAAAGCAGCAGTTCCTGACATAACTCCTTTTGAAACATTATAACCAACAAAGGTCAATAAAAACTCGTCTGGTATCGGTAATCCGACAATCCCACCAGCCAAAGCTATAACAATTCCAAAATAGCCATAATGCGCGATTAACTCGCCAATATGTTGTTCCATTCGGAAGACACATCCTATGCACGATCGTTATTCCACATTGTACCCTTTCTATCTTTAAGGCAAACATGGTATACATATTCACTATACATTGTTTTTATAATGAACTCTACTTCTATTCTTTCCTTTAACAGAGATAAAATTAAACTTCAATCCGCGTGGGTTTTCTTCATCCTCTACTGATTATTAGCCTACATCCATCAGGCTTCTACAGGTATCTCGCCTCCGACATAATTCACTTACATTCACTAATTTTGAGATTAGATTCTTACTGCCTGCAAATGTCCTGATAAAAAATAAAAATTCATATGCGTGTTTTTTTGTTACAATAAAGGAAAGTTACTTTTCGCAACGGTTTAACTCTCAAGAAAAATGATATATCTAGCAAAAACATAGTTTGGTCTATATAATACAACTTCTACCTATTAAAAGAACATGAACCCTTTTACATACAACATCATTTTTCTAAATTATACAGGGGGGAACGAACATGACCATTGAAAATCAATTTATTCAAAAAGTTTACTATAAAACATTTTTAACAGAAGAAACTTCTACTCCTGCATCGGAAGTACTCGGTGAAGCATATATAAATGAATCTAAAAATGAATTCTCCAACATTTCTAATATTCGATTTGCTCAAGGTGAATTTTATTATCAAAATAAAGATTTTGAAGCAGCTATATTTAAATGGGAAAAAGTTAATAATACTCTTGCACTTTGGGCAACAAAAAATATTGCAGATGCTTATTTTGAACTAGGATTCCTACCAAAGGCAGAAGAAATTTATCAATCTATTCAAACAGAAGATACAACTCTTACGATGGAAGTTTCATTACAACTTCTTTCTCTTTATATCGAACAAGATCGTTTAGGACTTGCTTTTAAGACGATTAGTGAAGCTGTTGCATTCCAACCGGATTACCCAAATATTACTGCAATTGCACGTTCTTTCTATGAAAAACAAGAAGATTGGAACAACGCTATCGAACTAGCTGTTCAAGAAGGTATTCGAACACAATCTTTACACTGGTTTGATACATTAATAAATTACATAAACAAAGGATTTACTAAAAATATTAAGCCTGAATATTTCTATGAGTCTTTAAAAGCTCTATATGCTGTTGATCAAGCTCAATTTAAAGAACTTGTTATTGCTCTTTGGAATAGCTACCAACATGAATCCTTATACCTTCCTTGGATTCAAAGTATTAATCATTTATTCTTGCATATTGAAACAGACAATAATGACGATTGGAATGAAATTTCTACTCGCTATCAAGAAACATACTTTGCATTAATTACCGGAAATCATTTTATGCATGAATTAAACGGACTTGTACCAAATCTATTAACGAATTGGTTCAGTTTAACGAAAGCAAAAGATTCTCTAGTTGTCTCTGCAGCAGTATTAGCATGGAATGAAGTCTCACCTACAACTTTAGAATCATTACTCGTAAAAAGTGCTGGATCCTTACTTTCTAATACATCAGCTGAAGCAGATGTAAATATGGAAACAGTTTCTCATTTATTCGAAACAATCGCTGTATGGGCTGAGAAAAATGATGTAGATTTAAGTCATCAATTTACGCTACTCGTCCATGAACTATGTGATTTAAATGTCACACCACTACTAATAGCTGGAACTAGTGACCATGATAAAACATCATTTGTTAATTCAATATTAGGAGAGAACATCTTAACTGAAACTTTAACAACTCCTATTCTATTTAAAGACGCTAGTCAAACTGAAATAACAGAATTTACCGAGTTAGATATCAGAAATATCTCTAACCTTGATGAATTCCATCAAATAACGGCTACATCTGCTCAGTCAGAACTTGAGAAAAAATGTATAGAAATTAAGCTACCAAGTAGATTTTTAAGAAAAAATAAGTTTACATTTCTTATTACACCATCCATTCAAGGACAATTGGATAAAAACAATGCATACTTTGAATACTTACAAGCAGCAGATAGCCTTGTTTACGTATTAAATTCTTCTTCACCATTGCATAGTGAAGAAATTGATACGTTAATTTATTTACGTGAACAAGTACCAAACTTACAAATTCACTTCGTATTACACACAAATAATACGACTACTAATGAAAAACTAATTAGTAAACTTAAAGTACATTTTCCAGATGCACAATTCTTCCCATACTCTCCTTCGCAAGAGAGTAGTCAGCAACTTGGAGATGTAACAGAATCTATTCTCTCTAATCTTGCAAAACGCGATATAGAAAAAGAACGTATAGAAAAGCTAATATGGTTTACGCAAAAGACAATTGCTTATCTCATAAATGAACGTGTGGAATTAGAAAATACATTAGTAAAATCCGTACGCTGGAATAAACACATCTCAGTGAAACTTACTGGATTTATTAATAACCTTACTGCTCTTGAAAAAGATAAAATTCGCTCTATTACCGAATCCTATCTTTTAACGAAAGAAGAAATTACACGAGATATACATTCTCAAATTCCTGAATTATTACAGAGCTGCTCTGATCTTGTTCAAGAAGATAGTGATTTCAAACTAGTTCATGAAGAATTAAATGCTGCAATGAATGAACGAGTTCAAAAGCATGTACAACAGGTACTTCTTCCTAAATTTACTGGATCTATTCAAGAATGGATTGAAACAGCACATAATGAATTTATTCAAGCTCAAGCTTATTTAGATGAAATGAGTGAAACGTTTAATAAATTATATAAAGAAGAACGTATGAAACTTCCTTGCGATTTCAAATTATTAGATGATTGGAATCGAGATGTTGTACGAATGACAAATCGAATTACAGTAACGAACATCAATATTTTATTACGCTTTACACCAACACAGTTTTTCTTAAAAAGTGCCGGAAAATTATTTGGTAATATGCAAAAAAACCAATCTATGCTCGCCAACAAATATAAACAATATATTGAAACAGAAGACTATACAGAAATTGCTCACACAATTTCAAAACAATTCTTCCTACAATTTGAAGTATTTGAAGGTGCATTAGAACGTGATATCATGATGTTCTTTAAAGATCCACTTAGCATATTGAAACAAAATGTGGATGCAGCTCAACTTGAGATAAAGGAAGACGAGCAAACATTAGCAACGCTAAGAAGCAATCCAGAAACATATCATGATCCTTTGGCGTTATTTAAACTACAATTGCTACAACATAAATTCGTTTTAAGTACTACAAAGAAACATGAAGATATGTTTGTATCTAACGAATCTCCTACTGTTTAACAAAAAAACCAAGCAAACTAAAATTTGCTTGGTTTTTTACTTTATTATTTTCATATGTTCAAACGGATAATAAATGCCTGCTAACTTTCCTAACACATCTTCTCTATCAATAAAACCTAAACCATTTCTACTATCTTTACTTATTAAGCGATTATCTCCCATAACAAAAATCTTATTTTTAGGAACTGTAATCGGTCCAAAGTCCTCTGTTAAATTCATAAGTTTTTTTTCTGCTTGTTTTTTATTACTATCCAAATACTCTTCATCTATCACTTCAGAATTCACATATAATTGATCATTTCTCATCTCAATTATATCTCCAGATAATCCAATCACTCTTTTGACATAAAAATTATCTGTTTTCACAACAATAATGTCTTCTCTCCCATAGCTTTCAAATTGTTTTGCTAACTTATTAACAATTACCTTATCTCCATCTTGCAACGTCGGCCTCATGGATGCTCCTTTTACAGTCGTCGGAAAAAACACAAAAATTTTCGCCAAAAACACCAATAAACACGCAATTGCAATAGTTCCAAAGAATTCACGCCAACGTTTTTTCTTTTGCATCATTTCACCATCTCATCATCTTTTTACTTTTATTATAAATAATACAACCGATATTTTTCTACAAAATTCTGAATTATAAAATTATAATATTAGAAATTTCAAAATGGTAATACTGATCAAATTAAACAAGCAAAAAAGATACTCTCAAAATAGTCTATTCACTATTTTGAGAGTATCTTTTTATAATCCCACATATACAATACACATTTGAGCAGCTACATATGTAAACCAAATCCAAAGTGGCTCATACTTCAATTTACGCCCTCCGATATCTGTCACGCCAATAATAAAATCAGAAATCACAAACAGTAAACCACCAAACGCTGGTATCCACCATATTCCTGTATTTTCATAATATAAGGCGAATGCAAAGCAAGCCATTCCTCCAACCCACAATCCGTAAATTAGAGCTCCTATCGTAAACAATTTATCCTGTTTATCATTTCGGATAAAGAAGAACCATCCTACAATTAGAAAGAGCCCATATACGAGTAAGCCAATCCAAAAACCATTCCACGAAATTCCTGTTTGCAAAAATGCTTTTACATAAAAACAATGAGCAAGAGCGAAAGTAACCATCCCACCAATTAACCTGTGACCAATTGGAATCAGCCCAGCCATAAACAAATCTCCCACAGTCGATAAAGTCATACCAAGTGCAACCCACGTACTATACTCTACAGATGGATCTTGTAACCATATCCAAATTGCACTACCTGTTAAAGAAAAACTAAGAATAAGACGGATTGCTAAAGGTAACGGCATATTATCTTTCGTTCTTTTTGTCTGCCGCATTGCATAAATTGCACCAATTAAAAAAAGAAGTATTTGCCCAATTAACACCACGTAAAGTAGATTCATAATATGTTCTCCTCAATAAATGCTTTTTGTATCTTTTTTCGTTACACTTAGTCTATTATCCTTTTTCTATAAAAAAAGAAGAACAGTACTGTTCTTCCATTGTAATCGCTTTTCTGCTTTCTATGCTACTTGTTTTTCTTTCTCTATTTTTTGCTTAGCTGGCGTCCGATTTACCACAATAATTCCCGCGGCTACACATGCTAAACCGAGTAACACAAATGAATGAATTGCTTCACCTAAAATCATGCTCGATAATAACACACCAAATACGGGTATAAAGAACATATACATAGATACTTTTCCAACCTTATTGTACTTCATAATTGTATTCCAAATGCAAAAACCAGCTGCAGATAAGAAAGATAAATAAATCAGCATAAGTAGTGCATGTAGACTAAATGTAAATGGCATTACTCCAACTTGTAAAGCCCCTATACATAATAATCCTATAGAACCAAACATCATTTGGTATGCTGTCATATAGCCAACATCTAACGTTTTACTACCTTCTTTCGCTAATATGTTTCCATATGAATACAGCATTGCTGCACTAAGAAGTAATAAGCTTCCGATTCCAAAATGAAATGATAAGCTACCATCACTCGGCACATTTACTAAAACGACGCCACAAAAGCCAATCGATACGCCAATTATTTTTCTCATATTGAGGGCATCATCTTTATATAAAAAATGGGCGAGTAAAATTTGAAAGAATGATGATGTCCCTGAAATGATAGCTCCTTCAATTCCCGAACTATAACTCATTCCAATATAAAAACAGATATATTGAAGAAACGTTTGGAATAAACCAATTTGTATTAACTGTTTCCCCGTTCCTTTTTTGAAGCTCATATCTTTTCCTAACACTTTAAAGAATAATAAGAGCATGAATCCAGATAAAAAGAAACGATAACCGGCAAATAATATTTGCTCTCCAACTTCTTGTGGTTGAATTCCAAGTTCAACATAACTTAATTTAATAAAAGGAAATGCGCTTCCCCATAAAAAAGTTGCTACTATTGCAGCAATAAATACGCCAATCGGATGGGTAAAAAATTTCTCTGTCTTCACTTGTTGTCTTCCTTTCCGACCTTTTTATGAACAATATTCATATATACCAAAGGAATTGCGAAAACACAAGTTTTCCGTTTATACTTGAAACAAAACCGTACCATCTCATAAAAACATATGATATACTATAGAATAATTACAACATAAGAACGATTAAAAACAGATTCAACAGAAATGCTGCTATCCATTATGGATGGCAGCTTTCGTCGTTTTATAGGGGTTTCGATTTTGATTATTTTTCTCAATAAGAATTCGGAAGGAGCGAGTAGTAATGAACTCAGAAGTAAAAACGTTACACGCAAAAGAAACAATTTCTCATCCCTCTTTATGGGACACATTAAAAAAACATTATGAACTTGTATTTGCAGTAGCATCTGGTATTTTTATTTTAGTTGGTTGGTTATTTACAAAGAACGATGCAATGAATGTAGGTATTACTTGCTATATCCTTGCTTATATAGTTGGTGGATATGCAAAAGCAAAAGAAGGAATTGAAGATACGATTGAAGAAAAAGAGCTAAATGTTGAAATGCTAATGCTTTTTGCAGCTATTGGTGCTGCAATTATTGGCTACTGGGCAGAAGGGGCTATTTTAATCTTCATCTTTGCACTCAGCGGTGCTATGGAATCTTATACGTTAAGTAAGAGCCAAAAAGAAATTTCCGCTCTTCTTGACTTACAGCCTGAAGAAGCATTACGTATTTCCACCGGAACTGAGGAACGTGTTCCTGTTGGAGAGTTACAAATTAACGACATTATTTTAATTAAACCCGGTGAACGTGTTCCTGCTGACGGTACGATTCATAACGGTGAAACAAATATCGATGAGGCAGCAATCACAGGAGAACCTATTCCAAATGAGAAAAGACATGGCGATGAAGTATTTGCCGGTACTGTAAATTTACGTGGTGCTATCGAAGTTAAAATTACGAAGCCGAGCGATCAAACATTATTCCAAAAGATTATCCGTCTCGTCCAAAGTGCACAAAGTGAAAAATCACCATCACAACTATTCATTGAAAAGTTTGAAGGAACATACGTAAAAGGTGTACTACTCGTTGTTGCGCTTATGATGTTCGTTCCTCATTTCTTACTTGACTGGAGCTGGAATGAAACGTTTTATCGCGCTATGATCTTACTTGTAGTCGCATCTCCTTGTGCGCTCGTAGCTGCCATTACACCAGCTACGTTATCAGCCATTTCTAACGGAGCGAGAAACGGTATTCTCTTTAAAGGCGGTATACATTTAGAACGCCTTGCTTCTGTGAAAGCAATCGCGTTTGATAAAACAGGAACATTAACAGAAGGTAAACCTACCGTAACAGATGTATATGTTCGAGAAAATATAACAGAAAAAGAAGTGCTTTATATTACAGCATCAATTGAAAGTCACTCTACACATCCTTTAGCTGAATCCATTGTTAAATATGCACAACATGCGTACGACATTACTTTAAAAAAACCAGAAAAGGTTGAAGATGTAACTGGTTTTGGTCTAAAAGGAATATTGGAAAACAACGCTTATAAAATAGGTAAAGCTGATTTTATCGGTGAAGAAACAAAGACATTTCATAATGGTATTTCTGCCTCACTTGAAAAAGAAGGTAAAACTGTCGTTTATATTAGTGATGAGGAAGGCATTCTTGGACTTATCGCTTTAAAAGATACGCTTCGCCAAGAAACAATAGCTGCTATTCGTGATTTACAAAGCATTGGTGTCGAAGCAATTATGATTACTGGAGATAATGAAGAAACGGCAAAAGCAATTGCCTCTGAAAGTAATATAAAGGAATATTACGCATCATGCTTACCAGAAACAAAAGTTGAAACGATTAAAAAGTTAAAAGAAAAATACGGTACAGTAGCAATGGTTGGAGACGGTATAAATGATGCACCTGCCCTAGCTACTGCTAGCATTGGTGTCGCAATGGGAGAAGGAACAGATGTAGCTTTAGAAACTGCAGATGTTGTACTGATGAAGAACGAACTATCTCACCTTTCCCAAGCAATTCGTTTATCAAAACGAATGAACCGTATTGTGAAGCAAAACGTAATCTTTTCGCTAGCCGTTATTGCCATGCTAATTTGTTCAAACTTCTTGCAATTTTTAGCTCTTCCATTCGGTGTTATTGGCCATGAAGGAAGTACGATTCTTGTCATTTTGAATGGCTTACGATTACTAAAAGGAAGCAAATAAAACGGGTCCCTCATAGAGGACCCGTTTTTTTTAGTGATAGCTATTATGACCGTTCGCACTGCTACTCGTTTTATGCTTTGGATGCGAACTGCTCTTTTGTTTATTATTACTTTTATTATTATGGTTCTTTTTATTATTACTCATGAAATATCCCCCCTGTTCCTTTTTATTATGGAACAAGAACTCATTATTCATTACGGGAATTATTGTCACCGGTTCTATAATGGTGGAGTAAACCATTAATTTCACCGCCAAGTAAAATTACCCATCCAGTTAAATAAAACCATAACATTAAAATAATGATACCACCGAGACCACCATATGTATTGGCGTAATTCGCAAACTTATCTACATAATAAGCAAATGAGTAAGACACCACAATCCATCCTACAGTAGCAAATAACGCCCCTGAAATAACTTCTCTTCTTTTTAACTTTCGATCTGGTGCAAATGTATATAAGAAACTAAACAAAGCAAATAGTACGAAGAAACTCGCTACTAATCGTGTAATGCTCCATACGAAAGAAAAACTATCTGATAAACCGAGTGCTTTAAACACTGCTGCTCCAATAACTTGTCCGAATACCGGAACAATTAACGCAAAGACAATCATAAAAATAATAGCTAATGTAAACACAATTGATAACGCTCTTGTTGTAATAAAAGAACGTGTTTCCTTTACGTCATAAGCGCGGTTAAAAGCATTCATAACCGCATTAACACCATTTGAGGCAAACCATAACATGGATAATAAACCAAATGATAATAAACCACCATTTTGCTGGTTTACAACTTTATCTACATTTACCTCAATTAAGTTCATTGCATCATCTGGTACATAAACCTCTAATAAACTAAGCACATCCTCTGTTTGAATGGGAATAAATCCAAGAAGCGTAATTAAGAAAACGAGCCCAGGAAAAATTGCAAGCAAGAAGAAATAAGCGAGCTGTGCTGCCAAGCCCGCTACATCATCGCGCATCGTCCGGTCATATAAATCTTTACCAAACGAATAAGTACGATTTCTTCTCACCTTTTCTAAAATTTTTCTCATATATGTTTAAACGCTTTTCTTCTCTTCTTTATCTTGCTTTAACTCAATGTACGCTTCAGTTTTTTTTTCCACTGCATTTGAGTCTTTTATAAATAATTCACGCGCTTCTTTCATACCACCATCTTCAGCAACTACTGGCTCTTCTTCTGCTTTCAGCTCATCTACCTTTGGAGATACAGCTTGAATTTCAATCGTTTCTGGCTTTTCTTCTGGCTCAACTTTTTTCTTACTAAAAATTTCTTTCGTTTCTTTTAACGTCTCTACAACAGATGGCGTTAATTTTTTAATTTCTGCTACTTTCGCTTTTACCACATTGAAATCAGCAAGTTCGCGTCCTTTATCTGTAACAGTTTGCACTTTTTCTTTGATCTTTGCATTTTCACCAATTTCAATCATCTTTGTTTTTGCTTTTTCTGCTGTATTTTTTACTTTTTCACGGTTTTCTTTCTTTAACATGGATACAGCTACACCTGCCGCTACACCAATCGCAATGTTTCGAGCAATATTATTTTTCTTTGCCATATTCCTTCACCCTTTCATTTCTTATGTTAGAAAGTATTTCTTTCTAAGCTTCCTCATATTCCTTGTTCATTTCGAATGAAAGCTAATAGCTTTGCACACCCTTCTGTTACAAGGTCATATACTTCTTGGAAATTCCCTGTATAGTAAGGGTCAGGAACGTCTGTCCAGCCACCGTCTGGAACAAAGTCGGACAGCCTACCAATATAGCCTCCAGTTTTACCTAAACTTTTTAAATCTGCTATATTCTTGTTGTCCATGGCAATAATATAATCAAACTTTGTTAAGTCTTCTTTTTCTACTTGCCTTGCTTTAATTCCTTCAAAAGTGACTGCATTTTCTTTTAAAATTTTTTGTGTTCCTTTATGTGGCGGATGGCCAACATGCCAATCTCCAGTTCCTGCAGAATCAATGACAATTTTCTCTTCAAGTCCCTCTTTTACGACAAGATTTCGAAAAATCGCTTCTGCCATCGGAGAACGGCAAATGTTCCCAAGACAAACAAACAATACTTGAACCATGTTTTTGTTTCTTCCCTTCTTGGTGCATTTCTTCATATATACTTATAGTATAAACAACCAATTATGAAATATAAAGGAAATCCCTACTAATTTAATAGGATTGAAAAGATCCATTAACGAAAATGATAAAAAATGTTAAGATAGCCTTATGTTATTTTAAAGGGGGACACTTCGGTGGATTTATCCGTAAAGTCAGAAGAAAACGTTGAATACATGGTCGAAGCTATTAAAGAAAAATTACGTATGGTTAATGCTGGAGCGATGAGAGCTGCTAGTTTTAACGAAGAAATGTACGAAGATTTACGTGACATTTATGATCATGTTATGAAACGTGAAACATTCAGCATTAGTGAAATGCAAGCTATTACAGAAGAATTAGGTACATTAATTAAAAAGTAAAAAAGCCTCTCTTATATGAGGCTCTTTTTTATTTCCAACAAATTCATGACAACTCTTCTCTTTCCCTCAACCAACTGTAAAATATTGTACAATAGAAGTAGAACCTCACCTTAGATTTTTTCTCCATACATACTACTCACAAATAATAGCAACACTACCATTGCTAACTGTTTTTACTGGAGGTGCTTACTTATGAGCAATTGGTACAGTAAGACGAAAGATCAAACATTGATTGACCTAGAAACAAACGAACAAAACGGTTTAACAGATGAGATTGTAAGTGAACGTTTAAAGCAATACGGTTCTAATGAATTAGCTACAAAACAAAAACGCACTTTATGGCAGCGTATTTTCGCCCAAATTAATGACGTCCTCGTATATGTCCTTATTATTGCTGCCCTTATTTCTGCCTTTGTAGGTGAATGGGCGGATGCCAGTATTATCGCGCTTGTTGTAGTTTTAAATGCTGTTATCGGTGTTGTCCAAGAATCGAAAGCAGAACAAGCTTTAGAGGCATTGAAAAAGATGGCAACACCTAAAGCTATCGTCAAGAGAAATGGTGAACTAAAAGAAATTCCATCTGAGCACGTCGTTCCAGGGGATATTGTTATGCTCGACGCCGGACGATATATCCCATGCGATTTACGCCTTATTGAAACCGCAAATTTAAAAGTTGAAGAATCTGCTCTAACTGGCGAATCTGTCCCTGTTGATAAAGATGCAATCTACCACCCTTCCATGCAAAGTGATGAGCAAGTACCACTCGGCGATCAAAAAAACATGGCATTTATGTCCACTCTTGTAACATACGGAAGAGGCGTCGGTGTTGCTGTTGAAACTGGAATGAACTCACAAATTGGTAAGATTGCTACCCTTTTACATGAAGCAGACGATGATATGACACCACTTCAAAAAAGCTTAGCACAAGTCGGAAAATATTTAGGCTTTGTCGCTGTAGCTATTTGTATAGTTATGTTCCTCATCGGTTTTTTACAAGGCCGGGATACGTTAGAAATGTTTATGACTGCTATTAGTTTAGCCGTTGCAGCTATTCCAGAAGGCTTGCCAGCTATCGTTTCCATCGTTCTTGCAATTGGTGTGCAACGTATGATTAAACAAAACGTTATCATTCGGAAACTACCAGCTGTTGAAGCCCTCGGTTCTGTCACAATTATTTGTTCAGATAAAACAGGTACGTTAACGCAAAATAAAATGACCGTTACTCACTTTTATAGTGATAACACATACGATCGCTTAGAAAGTTTAAATGTAAATAATGATGCGCAACGTCTATTGTTAGAAAATATGGTGCTATGTAATGATGCTTCTTACACTAACGAATCACAAACGGGAGACCCGACTGAAATTGCACTTCTCGTTGCTGGAACCACTTTTAACATGCAAAAAGATCATTTAGAAAAAATACATGAACGTGTTAACGAAGTACCTTTCGATTCAGATCGTAAAATGATGTCAACCGTACATACATACGATGAAGGCTACTATAGCATGACGAAAGGCGCTATTGATAAGCTCTTACCTCGATGTACCCATATTTTTAAAAACGGCAAAATCGAGATTTTAACTGATTCTGATAAAAATCAAATATTAGAAGCTGCCGGAGCAATGTCTCAAGAAGCTTTAAGAGTACTTTCATTCGCATTTAAACAATACAATTCAAACAATGTGGATATAAACCATCTTGAAGAAAATCTTATCTTTATTGGTCTTGTCGGTATGATTGATCCACCACGAACTGAAGTGAAAGATTCAATTACAGAATGTAAAAAAGCCGGTATTCGCACAGTTATGATTACTGGTGACCATAAAGATACCGCCTTTGCAATTGCCAAAGAACTTGGCATTGCTGAAGAAATATCGGAAATTATGATTGGAACTGAATTAGATAACATTTCTGATACAGAACTAGCTAGCAAAATTAATCATTTAAATGTATTCGCTAGAGTCTCTCCAGAGCATAAAGTGAAAATTGTAAAGGCATTACGCGCGAAAGGAAATATCGTTTCTATGACTGGTGATGGCGTCAATGATGCACCATCTTTAAAGCAAGCCGATGTCGGCGTAGCGATGGGCATTACAGGAACAGACGTTGCAAAAGGGGCAGCGGATGTTGTGTTAACAGATGATAATTTTTCATCTATCGTGAAAGCTGTTGAAGAAGGTAGAAATATTTATCGCAACATAAAAAAATCAATTCTCTTCCTACTCTCTTGTAACTTCGGAGAAATTATCGCTTTATTTTTAGCAATTTTACTCGGCTGGGCAACACCACTACGACCTATTCATATTTTATGGGTGAATTTAATTACAGATACACTGCCTGCATTATCACTTGGGGTTGATCCTGAAGATCCAGATGTGATGAAGGAAAAACCACGACATGCAAAAGAAAGCTTATTTAGTGGCAGCGTTCCTTTCCTAATTTTCAATGGAGTTATCATTGGACTTTTAACGCTAATAGCTTTTATCGCCGGAGCAAAATTCTATACTGGAGATACAAATTTATTCCCTCTTTTCCCAGAGCGAATTGATGACGATGCTCTATTACACGCTCAAACGATGGCATTTGTCGTTCTTAGTTTTTCTCAGCTCGTTCATTCATTTAACTTGCGTTCAAGAACGAAATCAATTTTTTCAATTGGGATCTTTACAAATAAATATTTAGTTTTCTCCCTTCTTATCGGTGTTCTTATGCAAGTTTGTATCATCTCCATCCCGCCCCTTGCAAATATATTCGGTGTACATGCATTAACGATGCGAGATTGGGGATTTGTTCTCTTATTGAGTATCATTCCACTTATTGTGAATGAGATTATTAAATTAGTGAAGAGAAACTAAAAGGCAATGAGGAATATTCCTCATTGCCTTTTCATTTATCCTTGTAATTCTTTTTTGATATTCTCCGTTAATGTAGCCATACGCTTGCGGCTTTCTTCACGCTCACGTTTATTTTGTTCTTCAATTTGTTGTGTTTCTTGCATACCTCTTGAAATAATGTTCCAAGTTTCCTCAAGCGTTTCCATCTTAATACTAGAAGAACCTGATAATCTCGCTACTTCTACACTTTGCGTTGCGATATTTTGTGCATTTTTCTTAAGTAATTCATTTGTACGGCGATCAAGTTCAGCCATAGAATCTGCAACAAGCTTTTGACGTTTCGCATTTACTGCTTGAATGATACCATTTTTAAAGATAGGAATCGTTGTAATAAATGCTGTATTGATTTTACCAATTAATTTATTATTACCACGTTGAATCATGCGAATTTGCGGCGCTGTAAGTAGCGCAACCATACGCGCTTTTTCTAAATCATCAATACGTTGCTCTAAAATTTCAACCGAGTTTTTAAGCGACTCTAATTCAATACCTGCTAATTGATCATTATTACGCACGCGCTCTTCATACATCGGAACTAATTCTGTATTTAAACGCTCTAATAACATTTCTCCTGCTACTACGTACTTCTCTAAGTCTAAATAATATTTTAAGTTTTGCTCATACAAGCCATCTAACGTTCCAATTGATTTTTTCATCTCATCTTGGTACTTCGTAATTTCCACATAAACCTTATCAATTTCGCGGCCCATCGTTTGATATTTACTAAAGATTTGTTCTATCATTTTATCCGCTTTTTTGAACATGCGCGAGAAGAAACCACTTTTTTCTTCTGCAAAGTCTTTACTATCAAATCTGTCCATAATTTTACCAAGTTGCTTTAACAATTCACCAGAATCTTCTATCTTTGATAATGACATTGTATGTAAAATTTGATCAGCAAAACGTGAAATTTCCATAGAAGGTTCTTTTCCAAGTTCAATTAATTCCAATTGATCTTTAATATCTACTGCGTTATAAATACGTTGCACATCTGCATCTTGTCTAAGTTGCAAGCGAACATCTTGTGCGGTTTGCTCATTCAATTCAGTTTTCGAATCTAGTACGACTGGGTTATTCATATGGTATTCTCCCTTTCCTTATAAAAATGGACGAAATAGTCCTTTTATTGTTTGTGATAAATTTTTATAGGCTGATGAACCATGAAACTCAAGATCGAAATTAACTTCTTCAAGCCAATGGGAATCAAATGCTCCCGCTTCAACATATGGTTCAATATCGTTTCTGCCCGTGGGATTGAAATGGAATACATCTACTCCAATTTGATTTAAAAATAGTAATAAAACAGCGTCAGAACGAGTTAATTCTCCGCTCTTCTCATTATTAAATATAACAATTTTCGGTACATCTTGTGAATAATCAAATTTCTCAAGCTGTTCTAAAATATTGGGTGGTATTTGAGAAAGTTGTGCGAAAACATATAGCGCTACATCTTGTTTCGTCTCTTTCGCAATTGGTTTGCACATTTCACTTTCGCACGTATGGATAATCGCCTCTGCAATCCCATGTTGTAAACCTTCCGGTAAACGCTTATGCGGCCACCAATGGCTATTCATAATTAGATCAGGATGTAATTTTCCAGCTCGGTCCAATGCATCTCGATAATGATATTGGAAGTTTGCTTTTTGCTCTTTCGTAAACGGGAATGTATTAATTAATAAACTGTTATCAAATGATGTAACAGCCTTTAATCGTTGAAAATATTCTTTATCATTCTTTGAAACGCCTGATATTTTCGCAAATAAAGAAGGAATATAAATATGTTTATTTTCAACAAAGAATGTTGGACGTACAAATGCCTTTTCTTTCGTAATTAAAAAGAGTTCATCATATGTCGTTTTTAACGTACGTGCTACAGGTGTATACGAACGGAATTGCCACGGTTTATATAATAGTGAATTATCGTGGTGAAGTACTTGTTCAATTTCTTTCGAAGCTTGATACGCTACTGTTGCAACACGCTCGCGGCGGCGATCAGGGAATGGTTCAAGAGAAATGCGACCCGGATGGGACACAATAAAAGTTCTTCCCTCTTCATCAATATTTTCAAATCCATCTTTTCCTTCGGGGTGATAATAAAGCACATCACAACCGAGCATAATAAGAAAATATAAGAAATATATACGGCTTTCCTGTGCATCACCATACCAAACGATACGTGGCATCTGTTTCTTATAATTAATCGTAGAGAACCACTTCGCTACGTAATTTTCGCTTAGTTTAATTATGTCGATTAAGAAACGACGGAAGCCTTCTGTCTTTAACGACTGATTATGTTGTTTCTCATATAATTTCAATACTGCAATAAACGTCGTATGTATGTAATGCTGTAAATCAGGATTGTCTACTTTCGGTAAAAGTTGTTTCCCAGATAAGTGTGCAACTAGCCTATTTACTGTCAGACCATTTGGTGCTTCTTGATGTAATCCGAACACTTCTTGAATATGACGAAGCTTTTCCGAATCAATCACTTTGTTTAAATTTTGTTCGTGTAAAACTTCGATTCCTTTCGCTTCACTATAATCAAACAGTTCATTAAAATATTCATCTACATCATTAGGAACACCAAGGATTCGACATGCTATATAACTAAATTTCATCTCATTCTCTGTCAGCTCATATTGTGGGCGTTTTTCTAAAAGCGTTTCAAATTGCTTTAAATCTGATTCATCTTTTAATGCATATGGTTGAAGTGTAAAACGTGAAAACACAACAGTTCACCTCCAAAAACATTTACGTTTTTTCTAAGTCCTTCTTCTATTATAAACTATTTTTGGTTATAAAAAATGGGCGCTCGCAAAACGAGCAAACCCATTTCAATTATTTATTGTCTTCTTTAGTAGCTGCAACTTCTTCTCTAGCTTGTCCAGAATTCTTCATGTAGTGAAGTATAAATGTTGCTCCAAATGCTACAACTAAAATAATAAAGAATAGTGTATGACTAATCTCAATCTCGATTAAAGACAGTAACATTTTTGCTGCAATAATTAAGATTAAAATGTATGCTGTCGTTTCAAGCTCTGGAATACGCTCTAACAATTTTAAGAATACACCAGCAATACCACGCATCATTAAAATACCTAGCATTCCGCCTAATAGTAAAATCCAAACTTCATTAGATACACCAAATGCAGCAAGTACGCTATCTACAGAGAATGCGATATCCATTAATTCAACCATCGCAACTGTTCCCCAGAAGACACCAAACATTCTAAAGAGAATACTATTTTGATTCATACCGTGAGCTTCGTCTTCTTCACTTGCACCTTTACGCTTATCAATAAAGTATTTTACTGATAACCAAGCAAGGTAAAGTGCACCAAGAAGTTTTACCCACCATAATTTAATTAAGAACATCCCGATTCCAATCGCAATAAAGCGGAACACATAAGCTCCAATAAGTCCATAGAATAATGCTTTTTTACGTTTTTCTTCCGGAAGGTGTTTTACCATTACCGCTAACACAAGTGCGTTATCAGCAGATAACAACCCTTCAAGTACAACAAGTGTACCTATTAATCCCCAAGATACTGGATCTTGCAACACTTTAATCCACATGTCCAAGTCGAAAAACTGAGCATACGTATCAAGGATTCCTTGCAAAATACTCATCTTACCTTTATCCCCTATTCTTTGCTAGATTTATAGAAAGGTCAAAAAAAGGAAACGAATATCGTTTCCTTTCTATGCATCCAAGCCATACGCTCTTACAAGCGCACCTAAACCACCTTGGAATCCACTTCCTACTGCATTAAACTTCCACTGTCCATTATGACGGTATAATTCACAAAAGACAACTGCTGTTTCGATGGAGAAATCTTCCCCTAAATCAAAACGAAGAACTTCTTCATTCGTCTCTTCATTCGCTAAACGAACAAACGCATTTCCAACTTGCCCAAAGTTTTGACTACGGCCTTCTGCATCATAAATCGTAACTGTAATAGCAATTTTATGAACATCTGCTGGAACCTTCTTCAAATCTACAACAAGTTGCTCATCGTCGCCTTCGCCTTCGCCTGTACGGTTATCTCCTGTATGTAAAACAGATCCACAAGGAGACTGTAAATTATTATAGAAAATAAAATCAGTTTCCTTCGTACATTTTCCGTTTGCATCTAATAAAAAGGCAGATGCATCTAAATCGAAATCTGATCCACCGTCATAAGATTTAATATCCCATCCAAGACCAATTACTGCTTTTGTTAAACCAGGGCTTGTCTTACCTAAATCGATTTTCTGTCCTTTTTGTAATTGAATAACCATCTATATTCACCTCTATATTTTTATCTTTAAAAATATATCCATCGGTATACACGCATTTCACCGATGGATATATAAATCAAATCTATTACTCTACATCTAAACCAAAATTATTACATAGAGACGCTAATCCACCTTGGAATCCACTTCCGATTGCATTGAATTTCCAGTCACCTGCATGACGATATAATTCACCTACTACTACGGCTGTTTCAATAGAGAAATCTTCTCCTAAATCGTAACGAATTAATTCTGCATTCTTTTCTTCATCTAAAATACGTACGAAAGAGTTAGAAACTTGTCCAAAGTTTTGGCTGCGTCCTTCTCCATCGTAAATCGTGATTGTGAAGCAAATACGTTCGATATGTGCAGGTACATTTTTCAAATCTACTTTAATCGATTCGTCATCGCCTTCACCTTCGCCAGTTCGGTTATCTCCTAAATGCTCTACAGCACCATTCGCACCTTTTGGGTTATTATAGAAGACGAAATCCTCTGCACCTGAAACTTTACCGTTAGCACCTACTAAGAAAATACTAACATCTAAATCGAAATCGTTTTGTCCATCATAACGATTCGTATCCCAACCAAGTCCTACAAGAACTTTTGAAAGACCTGGATTCGTTTTTGTTAAGTCTACCTTTTGTCCTTTTTTCAATGAAATTGATGCCATATACAATTCCTCCTCGGTTATTTTATTGATAACGTGATACAATCTCACTTAAGTTTTTATCTTGTGTTCCTTCTCCAACTGCTGAAAACTTCCATTCACTTCCGTGACGATACATTTCACCTGCAATTAGAGTCGTTTTGCCAGCATAATTATCCGATAAATTATAGCGTGCTAATTCTTCACCAGTTTGCGGGTTTTGAATACGAATATATGCATTACGAATCATCCCGAAATCTTGACGACGATTTACACAGTCATAAATATTTACAACGAATACTAAACGATTAATACGGCTCGGAACTTTATGTAATTCTACGAAAATTGTTTCGTCATCACCAGCGCCTTCGCCTGTTAAATTATCTCCTGAATGAATAATACTACCACAAGTAGAAAGTTTATTTCCGAAGTAAACTAAATCATTTTTGTTTAAAAAACGATCTCCTTCTAACATAACAACAGATGCATCACAATCTACATTTGGTTTACTTCCAAATAATGAAGACAGAAATCCACCTGATTGCCCAATTGGATCCCAGCCTAAGCCAACCTGTAGTTTTGCTACTTTTGGTTGTCCTTTCGTTAAATCGATCTTTTGACCTTTTTCTAAAATAATAGGCATGAAGTTTCTCCCTTTCTACAAAGCATTTTCCAAATCGGAAAATATTGTATTCTTCTCTTATATTGTAGCATTATTTACCTAGCGATAAAAAGGATAAATTCTCAGTTATATGAAAACATTCATATAATTTACTTATGATGATGTAAGAAGTGGTAAATAGCACCAATCATTCCTGCACAATTACCGTTTTGTGCAAGTTCAATCTCACAATTATTATAAATCTCTTGATTTAAGTATTTACTGACCTCCTCTTTTACTTCTTTTAAAAACTCATTTCCTCTATCGGTAATTCCTCCACCAATAATAATCGTTTCTGGATTAAAAATATAAGCAAGATTACTAATTCCAATCGCCAAATGTTTAAAGAAGATCCCAACTGCTTGAGCAACTTCCCGATCTCCTTTATCATACAACTCGAAAATTCTTTTCCCATTCCACTCGCCTTTGCCTTTATATTTTCTTACAAGCCGAATTAATCCTGAAATCGAAGCAACCTCTTCAAACGTTTTTCCTTCTATTAACATATTCCCCCATTCACCAGCACTAAATGAATGTCCTCGGTACAATTCTCCATCTATAAAAATTGCTCCCCCAATTCCTGTTCCAAGGGTGAGCATAATAAAGTTCTCTTTCTCTCTTCCACTACCATTCCACTTTTCTCCAAACGCTGCACAATTCACATCATTGTCAATCGATACTGGAACTTTTAATATCTCTTGCAATCTATCAATAATAGGAATAGTACTATATCCCGGAATATGATCCGCACCTCCCGTCATAATTCCTTTATTAATATCAACAATTCCCGTAGTGCTAATACCAATTCCTGCAATAGTATGTTCATTCATTATTTTTTTGGATACATATATAAGTTTTTGAATAATTTGTTCTCCGCCTAAATGAATTTCTGTTGCAACTGTTTTACGCTTTAATACTCTCCCTATTTCTGAAACAATGCCATACTTAATTTGCGTACCGCCAATATCAAACGCTATGTACTCTTTCATCTACTGCCACTTCCTCTACCGTTATGAATGTAAATTCCCCGCCTCTACTATTTGTAGGAAATCTACATTAACTCTTTTCTGCTTTGACAAATACACCACCTTTTTCTATATATAGTTTTTTTTGCATAAAACTCTTTTTCCTAAGAAATATTACAAAGGGATGTATTTTAGATGGAATATTAATTTCTTAGGAGGAAAACCATGACGAAAATCTTCATTTTAGCATCAACACTCTCTTTATCTTTTTTTAGCGGTTTAAATATCGGTAATGCTGCAACTGAGAACTTCCAACCATTAACAAACGCTATTGTACAAAATAGCGATCATTTTGCCGAAGGAAATTTAAAGGATAATAATAAACCTCCAGGAAATAACGGTTCTCAGGACGATAGTGGTTCTGGCGGCAATGGTTCCGGCGGTAATGGTTCCGGCGGTAACGGTTCTGGTGGCAGTGGCTCTGGTGGCAATGGTTCCGGCGGTAACGGTTCTGGTGGCAGTGGCTCTGGTGACAACGGTTCCGGCGGTAACGGTTCTGGTGGCAGTGGCTCTGGCGGCAATGGTTCCGGTGGTAACGGTTCTGGTGGCAGTGGCTCTGGCGGCAATGGTTCTGGTGGCAATGGCTCTGGTGACAATGGCTCTGGTGACAATGGTTCTGGCGGCAGTGGCTCTGGTGACAACGGTTCCGGCGGTAATGGTTCTGGTGGTAGCGGCTCTGGCGGCAATGGTTCCGGTGGTAATGGTTCCGGCGGTAACGGTTCTGGTGGCAATGGTTCCGGTGGTAACGGTTCTGGTGGCAATGGCTCTGGTGGCAATGGCTCTGGTGGCAATGGTTCCAGTGGTAACGGTTCTGGTGGCAATGGCTCTGGTGGCAATGGCTCTGGTGACAATGGTTCTGGCGGTAACGGTTCTGGTGGCAGTGGCTCTCAAGGTGGCAATCGTGTTAAAGGTGATAGCAGTTCTCAGAAGGGCAACGGTTCTCAAGGTGGTAATGTAAAAGATAATACAAAAAAACAAGGTGATAAATTACCTAATACTGCAACGCATTACCCTATATCTATTTTAATGGGTCTTTCAACATTCCTAATTGGTATGTTACTGTTTATTCGTCGTAAAAACGTAAAATAAGAACAACATCCTTCCATCTAAAAAGTACATGAAATACTGTATAAAACCAAAAAGGGCTTTGGATTGCATTTTATTATGCAGCCCAAAGTCCTTTTTATCACCTATCAAAAGAGTATTAATACGCTTTTCCCCAATACACCATTTGTTTAGCTTCTTTACCACAACAAATACATTCTTCAGCTAAATGCTCTTGCTCAAAAGGCATACAACGTGAAGATACTCCCACTTCTTCTTTTAGTTTCTCTTCACAAGCCACTTCCCCGCACCACATTGCTTTAATAAAGCCTTGCTTTTCGTCAGCTACTTTTTTCATCTCTTCGAAATTTGTCACAGCATACGTATTCTCATCGCGAAATGCTTTTGCTTTATTAAATAAAGAACTATGAATTTCTTCAAGTAATGCTGGAATACGTTCTTCTAATTGATCCATTGGTACAAATTCTTTTTCCTTCGTATCTCTTCTTACAAGTACAACTTGGTTCTTTTCAATATCTTTAGGACCAACTTCTAATCGAATTGGAATACCCTTCATTTCATACTCATTAAATTTCCAACCAGGCGTTTTATTACTAGCATCTATTTTTACTCGTGCAACCTTTTGAATATGTCCTTGTAACTCTGTTGCTTTTGCTAAAACTCCTTCTTTATGCTGAGCAATTGGTACAATAACAACTTGCACTGGAGCGACTTTTGGTGGCATTACAAGTCCATTATTATCGCTATGAACCATTATTAGCCCGCCTATCATTCTTGTTGATACACCCCAAGATGTTTGGTGCACATATTGCCATTTACCGTTACGATCTAAAAACTTAATATCAAATGCTTCTGAGAAATTCGTCCCAAAGTTATGAGAGGTTCCTGTTTGAAGCGCTTTTCCATCATGCATTAAACTTTCAATTGTATAAGTTGCCTTTGCTCCAGCAAACTTCTCTTTTTCTGTTTTTTGTCCTTTAATAACCGGTATCGCTAAATAATCCTCACAGAAAGAAGCATATAAGTTTAAAATATTTAATGTTTCAGCCTGCGATTCTTCTGCCGTTTCATGGATTGTATGACCCTCTTGCCATAAAAATTCAGTCGTACGAAGGAATGGTCTAGTTGTCTTCTCCCAACGAACTACTGAACACCACTGATTATATAACTTTGGCAAATCATTATAGGATTGCACAATTTTTGAAAAGTGCTCACAGAATAAAGTTTCAGATGTAGGACGTACACAAAGTCTTTCCGCTAACTTTTCATCCCCGCCATGTGTAACCCATGCTACTTCAGGAGCAAATCCTTCAACATGATCCTTCTCTTTTTGCAATAAACTCTCTGGGATAAACATTGGCATATATACATTTTCATGGCCAGTTTCTTTTAACTTCTCATCCATCACCTTCTGCATATTCTCCCATAAGGCATAACCATACGGACGTAAAATCATGCACCCTTTTACACTTGAATAATCAACAAGTTCGGCTTTTTTTACAATATCGGTATACCACTGCGCAAAGTCCTCTTCCATCTTCGTAATGGCTTGCACTTGTTCTTTTGCCATAGTCAGTCTTCCTCCTTCTAGAAAATACAAAAAAGCCCGCGTCCCTAAATAGGGACCGAGCTTTGCCGGCGTTACCACCCTGATTCATGCACAAAAATTGCGCATGCTCTCTTTTTGATAACGGGAAATTCCCGCTGCATATGCAGAACTCAAAGGCAGGTTCCATATTGCCTTTTTAAGAATCTTTCAGCCTGGCGGATTCTCTCTCTGCTAAAAAGGTTGAATATGTACTAGTCCTTTTTCATCGTTATAACGAAATAAATTTGTTGATTATCATAATACAAATTCTTTTTTAAAACAATAGCTAATTTTCTTATTATTATATATTCTTTTCATTTTTTACAGTTTTATACGTAGCTTTTTCGAGAGATTTTTACAAGTTGATGTGCAATCATACCAATAAGTGTACCTAGTAGAACGAAGAAACCAATAAATCCATATCCCATTCCTTCCCACCCACCAATAACCATCATGGTAACAGGAAATGATGCTAAGCAAAGAAGTATTACAATCAGTGCAAATATAATATCAAACTGTTTGTCTGGAAAACGTTTCTTTAGTAAATATGAAATAGCAAATACAAGGAGAATTGTGATGCCACCAATGATGTAAAATATACCGAATCCATCTAACCAGTCCATACTATTCCCTCCGTCCATAGATTCCCTTATACTTATTATATGTTTAATTTTTCTGAAAATAAACAATAAATTTTATTCAGAAACATATTTTTATTACTAGGTATTAATAGTAATATATAAGAATAGGTTTTATATAATTAGGAGGATTACTTTATGGATAAAGCATTAACGAATCGTGTCATTATTTTATCATTCGACTGTTTATCAGCTTTAGATTTTCCTATACTACAAAAACTACCTCATTTCCAATCTCTAATAAAAAAGGGCACGGTTGTCGAAAAAGTAGAACCAATTTATCCTTCTGTAACATATCCAAGCCACTCAACAATCGTAACCGGTAATTACCCTACCAAGCATGGTGTTGTTAGTAATACGTTACTTCAACCAGGACGTGAATCACCTGATTGGCATTGGTACCGAAAATCGATAAAAGGAACAACATTGTATGATGAAGCGCGTAAAGCAAATTTAACGACAGCTGCCCTTCTATGGCCTGTTACTGGGAGAGCAAACATTGATTACAATTTACCAGAAATTTTCCCCAATAGACCGTGGCAAAATCAAGTATTAGTTTCCTTATTTAGCGGTAGCCCACTATACCAATTAGATTTAAATCGTCGTTTCGGCCATATAAGAAATGGTTTATCACAACCAGAGCTGGATGATTTCGTCCTCGCCTCTGCTGTACACACCATTCAGACGAAAAAGCCTAATGTTATGTTCGTACATTTCACTGATTTAGACACGCAAAGACATTATCATGGCTTTGAATCTAACGAAACAATAGCTGCAATTCATAGACATGATGAGCGGCTCGGGAAAATTATTCAAACTTTAAAAGACAGTGACCTATACGAAGAGAGTACAATTATCGCTCTTGGTGACCATAGCGCTTTAAGTGAAAACAAAGCAATTCAATTAAATGTGCTATTCCAACAAAAAGGCCTCGTATCTATAAATAAAAAAGGGCTATTAATAGATTGGAAGGCCTATTGTCAAAGTTGCGACGGGTCTGCCTATGTATATGTGAAAGACAAAAATGATACGGATACAATTCGAGAAGTACAACTACTCCTTGAAGAACTGCTGCAAAATAAACAGAATGGAATTGAATTTATACTTCATGATGAAGCTGCGAAAGACTGCGGTGCAGATGGTAATTGTTTATTTATGTTAGAAGCGCAAGAGGGGTATTATTTCACTGAAAATTATACAGGAGATTTTATAAAAGAAATTACTGAAAAAGATGTTACGCCTAGTAAAAAATATACATTTGGTACGCATGGATACTCTCCAACAAAACCTAACTATGAAACAATTTTTATCGCTGCTGGAAAAGGAATAAAAACCGGCGTTACCGTCCCGTATATGAGACTTATTGATGAAGGTCCAACTATCGCTAGACTACTCGGTTTACACTTAGGCGAAACAGACGGATCAATTGTAGAGGATTTACTCCAATTGTAAAGAACTGTGTATATATGTAAAAGTTCTGTAAAAATCATCACTGTTTCTCTTTTTATAATTTTTATTTTTGTACACTGTTAGTAGAACAAATTTAAGGGGGAACACTATATGAAAAAAATGTCCAGACAAGAAAAAAGCTGGATATTATACGATTGGGCGAACTCGGTATATTCGCTCGTCATTACAACTGCATTATTTCCAATTTACTTTAAAGCAGCTGCAAAAGAAGCCGGGCTATCTGGTGCAACTTCAACAGCATATTGGGGATATGCAAACTCGTTCGCTACATTTTTAATTTCTATACTTGCTCCTATTCTCGGCACAGTTGCTGATTATAAAGGATTTAAAAAACGATTTTTCACATTCTTCTTTGGACTTGGTATCGTATTTACAAGTATGTTAGCAGTCGTTCCAACATCTCAGTGGTACTTATTATTAGGATGCTATATGCTCGCCTTAGTTGGTTTTGCTGGAGCCAACATTTTCTATGATGCATTTTTAGTAGATGTCACTTCTGAAGATAGAATGGATCGAATTTCTACAAGAGGTTTCGCTTTAGGCTATATTGGGAGTACTATTCCTTTTATCGGTTGTATCGCTCTTATTATTCTTGCTCAAAAAGGAACTATCCCTTTATCAGTTGGCATTGCTAGTCAAATTTCATTCGCGATAACTGCTCTTTGGTGGGGGTTATTTACAATTCCAATGCTTAAAAACGTAGAGCAAACACACTATATTGAGCGTCATCCAAGACCTATTAAAATGAGCTTCAAACGTCTTACTGATACTTTTAAAAATATTAAAGAATATAAAACTGTATTTATGTTTCTAATTGCTTACTTTTTCTATATTGACGGAGTCGATACAATTATTACTATGTCTACAGCTTACGGGACCGACCTCGGTATCAGTGCAACGAATCTATTAATCATATTATTTGTAACACAAATTGTCGCTTGTCCATTTGCGTTACTATACGGAAAACTATCTGAAACATTTACTGGTAAAAAAATGTTATATGTCGGTATCATTATTTATATCATTATTTGCACATATGCTTATTTCTTAAAAACGACACTTGATTTTTGGATTTTAGCAATGTTAGTTGCTACATCTCAAGGTGGTATTCAAGCACTAAGTCGTTCATACTTTGCAAAACTAGTACCAAAAGAATCTGCTAATGAATTCTTCGGATTTTATAATATATTTGGGAAGTTTGCCGCAATTATGGGCCCGGTATTAGTCGGTGTTACAACGCAATTAACAGGAAAAACAAACGCTGGTGTTCTTAGTATTATTGTATTGTTTATTATCGGTGGATTCTTACTCACTAGAGTTCCAGAAAATAATACATCCGTTACACCACCTAGTCCAAAGACTAAAACGCTATAAGAAAAGATCCTCTTCTCATAAGAAGAGGATCTTTTTTATTTTTAACGGTGCGCCTTATAATGAACGACTCTACTGCTTGTACAAAAATAATTTATCAACAGTTGTTCCTAATACTTCAGCTAAACGGAATGCTAACGCTAAGCTTGGATCATATTTATTATTCTCAATTGCATTTATCGTTTGTCTAGAAACCTTGCATTTATCAGCTAATGCGCCTTGTGAAATATTATTTTCAGTGCGTAATTCATAGATTTGATTTTTCACACCATTGCTCCTAACCTGTAAAATTGTTTTTACAACATCAGTATATAATTGGCTCATATAGTTGTCAAAAGTTCCTCAAAGAAAAAGGGAGCAATTTTGCTCCCTTACAATAGTTATTTCGAAGCTAACGAATTTGTTAGTGCCTCTTTATTAGCAACATCTTCTTTTTTTATTTGCATACGTAGAACTGGCCCTATCGCTAATAAAATAAGTGCCATCGCTATACAAAATACAGTAACTAGTGAAGTTAGTTCCTTTAATCCTCCAGCTAGTGAAGTTCCAATTAGCATTGCCCCCATAAACAGTGGTAAAATCGTCCCATTTACTCTTCCAACCATATTTTCTGGTACAAGTTGAATCATAAGCGTACCGACAACAATATTAACACAAGCTAAACAAATACCTGTTCCAAATCTCATGAAACTAGTAATCCAAAATGATGTAGATAGCCCTTCTACTAAAAATGATATCGCTAATATGCCCATACCGAATACAAACATCTTTTTCGGATTCACTTTTGAAGCGAAAATTGCAGCAACAATACCACCGATTAACATACCTATTCCATCAGCTGCTGCTAAATATTGAACAGCTTCTTTTTCCATGCCTAAACGTTCAATTACAAGGAATACTTCTAATGGATTCGTTAATCCAACAGCTAAACCCATAATTGTAAAAGTGATCGTAATCATACGTAAATTTTTCGTGTGAAGAACGTATTTCCACCCTTCTTTTATATCATTTTTTAATGAATCTCTTGCCACTTGCTCTTTTTCAACCCATTTTGGTAAAAATGAAAGGGCGATAGCAGATAACCAAAATAAAATGATTAAGCTATATAGTGACGTAAATAAACCAAGTTGTGTATACACAAGCGATCCTACCACTGGCCCAAAAATTAGAAATAATGACTGTAATGTTTGGTTAAATGCAATCGCATTTGCTACCTGTTCTTCTTTTACATAGCGCTTAAATATACGCGAAGATGAGGGCTGAGAAAACTGACCTACAATCGCGGAAATGAGTGTTGCAAAAAATATAGCCTGCCAATAATCCAGCTTTAACAACAGGACAATTCCTATAATAGACAGTACACTCAACACATCTCCAGCGACCATTGTTCTTTTCGGATTCCAGCGATCTGCTAATGCACCACCAATGAACGAGAAAATAAAGATAGGTGCATACTCCATGACAGATAATAGAGACACTGAAACTGGATCATTATTCGTTCGCTCCATTATGAAATATAAAAGAGCCATATTTCTGATCCAAATTGCAAATTGTTGTAAAATATCAGATGCCATAACGAGCATAAATGCTCGGTTTTTAAATAAAGCTTTCACTTTCATTCCCCTTCCATAAACCGACCGTTCGGTCTATTTTTTTTGTAAGAAAAGCAACTGACTTATTATTCAGCTGCCATTCCTTTTAACAATACATCTATTGCCTTTTTATAAATACGTTTCAACTCTTTATAATCTAACTCGTAGTAAAGTACTCCAAGCCCTGATAATAATCCGTTCACAATATACATAAGATCACGAGTATTATCTTCACGGAACTCTCCAGACTGTATACCTGCTTCAATTAATTTCTCAAACATAACATATGATTCTCTAGTTAAAGCTAACAGTTCATCCAGAATCTCTTTACTTACAACTTGGCTCATAGAGAATTCCTCTATTGCATTTGAAATTGGTTGCTGTATGTCCTCTACATGATATTCCGCGAGACCATATAGTTTTTCAGTACTAGTGCTATACAACTTCTCTTTTTCATTCCATTTTTCAAGCCAATCATACGTATGCTGTTTCACTACAAATAAAAATAAATCTTCTTTACTTTTAAAGTGATAATAAATACTTCCTTTACTTCGCTCTGTAATTTCACAAATCTCTTCCATAGATGTAGCTGCGTAGCCCTTCTGTGAAAATAGACTTTCTGCTTTATATGCAATTTCTTTCTTTATCTCTTCTGCGCTTCTTCTCATATTCACACCTCTTTAAACCGACCGTTCAGTCTAATAATAACAAATCAAAAACCTCTATCGCAAGAGGCTATATTCCTTATTTAAGAAAACGTACTTTCAAACCAAGTTCGAATCATATGTATTGTTCCAAATTTAAATGCTAATTTAACAAGAATTACACCTCCCGCAGCTAATAAAAATAACACTACTTTCCCCTTATTTTTCACTTTCGGTTCCCTTTTCATTTCCATTCCCCTTAATATGTTAAAAATATTAATCAAACGTTTGTTTAACTGTGTTTATGCATATGTAAGCCGACTAATCAAACGTTTGTTTAAAAAGAAATACGCCTATATAAGGCGCATTTTCATCAATCACCACCGCCACCGCAGCTTCCTCCGCTATCTCCCCCAAAAGACCCTCCACAATCATGTGAGCCACCATCATGCGAGCTATCATTATCAGATCCAGCAAAGAAAAATAATGGTGATGAGCTGTTAGATGAATTATGAATGTTATTTTGTTTTGTAAGATTTACCTTCTTTTTGTTCGATCGAACTGCTGTTACGATTATTCCAACTACAACAAATAATAGTATGACAATAATAAATTCCATATAAAAGCCTCCCTTATTCCTCGAATAATTGAATGGTTCTCTCTAAATTTTCAAGTGAAATGAAGCGTGATTCACGAAGAATTTCTTTTCCATTATGAAATAATAAAATTGTTGGCCCTGTAAATACTCCATATCGCCCCGCAATCTCTTGCATGTCTTGTAGTAATATCTCTATTTTCTCTACGTAATCATAATTCTCTAATAAGCAATTTACTTTTCTTAGCATAACATCACAAACACCACAATTTTTCGTTTTAATAAAAAGAAGTACCAATTGTTGTTCTTCGATATAGGTCGCTAATTCTTCTATCGTTTTAAATGTAGTCATCTTATCCCTCTTAGCGTAGTTTACGAAATACTTTGTCTTGATACATACGAAAAGCTGAACTATCTTTAATCTTTCTCTTTTCCATTACCTGCTGAAAACGTAACGTTTTTATTGTTAACTCTTCTCGTAATTTCTTTCTCTCTTCTTCATCATAACAGCAAGCAATTAGATCCTCTATTTTTAATATATCTTTTTGTAGTTCCATCTCTGGTGGAATCATTCCCGCATTTTTTAAAATTTTATAACTCATTCTAAGTTCTGGAGGTACCATTGAAAGATCTTCTAATTGTAGTGGTTTTCCTTTTCCCGGAAGATAATCAAGATCACCATTCCGTATCGCTTGTCGAATTTTTTCTTCAGCAATGTTCAAAAACACATCCACACTGTCCCCTCCTTTACATATTTTTACTATTATTTTACATGATATTTCCTTATCTTTCTACGTCTTTAATAATTGGCTCCATACAATTTTTTCTCAAATTTATTTATAATGAGCTATTTCCTCCCATACCAATCTTTCGTTTTCATATATAGTTTGTATTCAAGCCTTTTTGTATTGAGAAAGTCTTTTACAACTGAATAAAGCGTTTACACTAAATCTTACATTTGTTACGATTTAATCACCCCCAGCTCCCTTGTATAGACTTCGTGATGTCTGATCATTTTATCTAGACGTTTCATACGTCTAGATTCATTTTGATTTATTGGCGTATGCCTTTAAATATATCTTTTATTTTGAAAGGAGAAATGGCTATGAGGTCTCAAAAATTCACACTGCTATTACTATCTCTACTACTTTTCTTACCTCTTTTTCTCACAAATTTTATTACTCCAAATCTCGCATTAGCAGATTCACCAAAGCAAAGTCAAAAAATTGTTGGGTACTTTCCTTCGTGGGGCGTTTACGGACGTAATTATCAAGTTGCTGACATTGATGCATCAAAACTTACTCACCTTAACTATGCTTTCGCGGATATTTGTTGGAATGGAAAACATGGAAATCCTTCTACCCATCCTGATAATCCAAATAAACAAACGTGGAACTGTAAAGAATCTGGTGTACCATTGCAAAATAAAGAGGTTCCTAATGGTACTCTCGTACTCGGTGAACCATGGGCTGATGTTACCAAATCGTATCCTGGCTCAGGTACAACTTGGGAAGATTGCGATAAATATGCCCGTTGCGGAAATTTCGGAGAACTAAAACGATTAAAAGCTAAATATCCTCACTTAAAAACAATTATTTCCGTTGGTGGCTGGACTTGGTCTAACCGCTTTTCTGATATGGCCGCTGATGAAAAAACAAGAAAAGTATTTGCTGAATCTACAGTAGCTTTTCTTCGCGCATATGGGTTTGATGGCGTAGATTTAGACTGGGAATATCCGGGCGTTGAAACGATTCCTGGTGGTAGTTATCGTCCTGAAGATAAACAAAATTTCACTCTCCTTCTTCAAGACGTCCGAAATGCTTTGAATAAAGCAGGTGCTGAAGATGGCAAACAATATTTACTAACAATCGCGTCAGGTGCAAGCCAACGCTACGCTGATCATACAGAGCTAAAGAAAATTTCTCAAATACTCGATTGGATTAATATTATGACATATGATTTCCACGGTGGATGGGAAGCTACTTCTAATCATAATGCAGCTCTATACAAGGATCCAAATGACCCAGCAGCAAATACGAATTTTTACGTAGATGGTGCTATAAATGTTTATACAAATGAAGGTGTTCCAGTCGATAAACTAGTATTAGGCGTACCTTTTTACGGACGTGGATGGAAAAGTTGTGGAAAAGAAAATAACGGACAATATCAACCTTGCAAACCAGGTAGCGATGGGAAACTTGCTTCTAAAGGTACTTGGGATGATTATTCTACCGGTGACACAGGTGTCTATGATTACGGTGATTTAGCAACCAATTACGTTAATAAGAATGGTTTTGTACGCTACTGGAATGACACAGCTAAAGTACCTTACTTATATAATGCGACTACAGGCACATTTATTAGCTACGATGACAATGAATCTATGAAATATAAAACAGACTATATAAAGACGAAGGGTTTAAGTGGAGCAATGTTTTGGGAACTAAGCGGGGATTGCCGTACAAGTCCAAAATATAGTTGTAGTGGTCCAAAATTACTTGATACGCTAGTAAAAGAATTACTTGGTGGACCTATTAGTCAAAAAGATACTGAGCCACCAACGAACGTTAAAAATATTGTAGTTACGAATAAAAATTCAAACTCAGTTCAATTAAACTGGACTGCATCTACTGATAACGTAGGAGTTACGGAATATGAAATTACTGCTGGAGAAGAGAAATGGAGTACAACAACAAATAGCATTACAATTAAAAACTTAAAACCTAATACGGAATACACATTTTCAGTAATTGCCAAAGATGCTGCTGGAAATAAATCACAACCTACCGCTCTTACTGTCAAAACGGATGAAGCTAATACGACACCTCCTGATGGAAATGGCACTGCTACATTTTCAGTCACTTCGAATTGGGGCAGCGGTTATAACTTCTCGATTATAATCAAAAATAATGGAACGACTCCTATTAAAAATTGGAAATTAGAGTTTGATTATAGCGGCAATTTAACACAAGTTTGGGATTCTAAAATTAGTAGTAAAACAAATAATCATTATGTAATTACAAACGCAGGATGGAATGGCGAAATTCCTCCTGGTGGATCTATTACAATCGGTGGTGCAGGAACAGGTAATCCTGCCGAACTTTTAAATGCCGTCATTAGCGAAAACTAGACGTAATATCCATTAATTATTTCACTAAAGTTTGAATTTAGGTTCGAGCAAGACTTCCTAAATTCAAACTTTTAATTTTATGAAAAATCAAAAATATCATAATAACCTATTATAATTATATTTGGTTTCTAATATGAAGTTTATATGAAGTTCATTTGAATTTTACATGAATTTCCTTTAATTTCTATTGTCTTCCTATAATATCCACATTATCCTTTACATATAGGAATTATTTTCATTCCATTTTGAACTATCTATATATATAAAGAAAGATAGTCACCTGTTAGGGAAAGGCTTTCGTATTATTATAAATATAACAAAAGAAAAAGCACGCTTATAAGCGCACCATAAGAGTGCTTCTTCATACAATTCTCATGTAAGAGTTCTCGAAAATCATGTTAATCACAAAGAAAAGGCATTAGCTCATAAAAGCTAATGCCTTTTCTTTATTCATATTGTTCAGCATTCCAATCTTCTATATTCCATACTTTTGTTATCCACGATTCATAGAAAGAAGGTTCATGGGAGACAATTAAAACTGTTCCTTTGTATTGTTGTAACGCTTCCTGTAAAGCCATCTTAGTTTCTACATCCAAATGATTAGTCGGTTCGTCTAAAATTAAAACATTGCTTTTCGTTACGATAAGTTCACATAAACGCACTTTCGTTTGCTCTCCACCGCTTAATAAACGAATAGGTTTTAATACGTGTTCTTCTTTCAATCCACACTTCGCTAATGCTTGGCGCACTTCTTTCTTTGTCATATCTGGTCGTTCTGCCCAAACTTTCTCTAACGGTGTTATTTCTGAAGCAAACTCTTCCTGTGCAAAATAAGCAGGATTTACTCGTTCCCCAACAAAAATTGAACCGCTTAGCGGCTTTATTTGACCTAATAACGTCTTTAACATTGTCGTTTTTCCAATACCGTTATGACCAACAACAGCTATCTTTTCTCCTTTTTTCACTTGTAAATTCAAGTCTGGAAATAACGGCTCACTATAACCCACTCTTAGTTTCTCAGCCTGTAATATACGACTTACTGGTTCATTATAAACAGTAAAAGCAAAACAGGACTGAGGTACATTATTTACCTTTTCAATCCTTCGCATTTTCTCCAATACTTTCTCTCGACTTTTTGCCTGTTTTGCTTTTCGAATTTTATTTTTTTGAATAAATGTTTCTAACTGAGCAATTTCTTTTTGTTGTTTCACATACGCCGATTGTAATTGTTTCCTTTGCACTTGATAACTTTGTAAAAACTTTTCATAATCCCCTACATATCGCTTAACTTTTCGTTCTTCTAGATGGTAAATGACATTCGTAATATTGTTCAAAAACACTTCGTCATGCGAAATGATAATATAAGCTTTTTCATACAACTTCAAGTACGATTGCAACCATTCTATATGTGCTGTATCTAAATAGTTCGTTGGTTCATCTAGCAATAAAACATCAGCTTTTTCTAGAAGAAGCTTTCCTAGTAATAACTTTGTCCGCTGTCCTCCACTTAACTTTGAAACATCCTTTTCCAATCCTATTTCAAACAGCCCTAAACCAATTGCTACTTCTTCAATTTCTGTATGAATTTGATAGAAATTAGAGTTTTCCAATATAGTTTGTAACTCTCCATACCTTACTAACAATTTTTCTACTTCTACTGCCTCAGTCATCTCTTTTGCAATTTTTAACATTTCGTATTCAATTGCATACAAGTTAGAAAATGCACTTTGCAAGTATCCTTCAATTGTTATCCCTTCTTGTAAATCTATATGCTGCTGCAAAAATCCAACCTTCACATGTGGAAACCATTCAATGTTCCCATCATCATGTATAAGTTCTCCTGTTAAAATTCTTAGCAGTGTTGATTTTCCAATCCCATTTTTTCCTACTAACCCAACATGCTCCCCCTTTAATAATCGAAAGCATGCATTATATAAGATGGTTTTCTCACCATACGAATGACTTAAATTTTCTACTGTTAATATACTCATTTTTTTCTCTCCTTTACTTATCGTCCATAAGCTAAATAGAGAGACCAACAGTATGAAGCCTTATTTAATTATGCATATAAAAATGGGTAAGGTGAATACACCTTACCCATTACATATTATCGTAAAAAAGGATTAAGGTTCTTTACCTGCTGTCTTCAATTTAGCTTAATCTTAAAAAATGGGCAGACTTCTCCCATATCAAGCTAAAACCATTTGAAGAACAGTTGATAAAGTCATTTTATCCTTTCACTCCTTTAACATTTGTTATATTAAGAGTATAAACTACTCTGTTATATTCTATTCTCTATTTTCCCTTTTGTTCCTTCTCCATCTTTTCATATTCTAAAAAAAGCCTCTTAACAGTAATTATACTAAAAACTGTTAAAAGGCTTTTTCTATTTTTTCATATAAGGAGCTAACACACTTAAAATCTCTTCTTTATCCTTTTTTAATTCGAGTGATGTTAACATATCCATCGTTCTCGGTCTAGGTAATTTCACTTGTACCTCGCCAACTATTGACGCTGGTCTTTGAGATAAAATAAATACGCGATCTGAAAGCAAGATTGCCTCATCTAAGTCATGTGTAACCATAACGATTGTTTGCTTCTCTTGATGCCAAGAGTTTAAAAGCCAGCTATGTACTTCCATTTTTGTAAATGCATCTAACTTTCCAAAAGGCTCATCAAGCAGCATAATTGGCTTTTCACATAAATATGTGCGCAGAAAACTAATTCTTTGACGCATACCACCAGACAATTCATCTGGATAATGGTCTGCATATTCATCTAGTTCGAACTGCTTTAATGCTTCCATTCCTTCTGTCAGCCTTTGTTTTTTCGGCTTTCCTTCAATTTCTAACGGAAGAACGATATTTTGCAAAGCTGATCGCCACGGTAGTAATAAATCTTGTTGTGGCATATAACTAACAACATCTTGCACTTGTACTTGCTTATCTTTATACATTACGTTCCCGCTTGTTGGTTTTTCAACATTTGCAATCATGTTTAATAATGTGCTTTTCCCGCAACCACTCGGTCCTACAAAGGAAACAAACTCTCCCTCTTGTATAGAGGCACTAATATTCTCTAATACATTCTTTCCGTCGAAAGATTTCACTATATTTTTTATTTGTAATCCGCTCATTTTTCACTTGGAAGGAATTCATTTGTAAAAGCATCTTTTACATCGATTTTCTTTTTAATAACTTTGTTGTCATATAAGAAATTCATGTAATTCGTCCAAATTTCTTCCTTCTGTACTCCCCATGCTTTCGCATCATCTTGATACTTCGTACTTAACCATTTCTGGCTTTCTTGAACTAAATCTTTATTTACATCTGGAACAGCTTTAATTAGAATATCAGCAGCTTCTTTCGGTTCCTTAATTGCAAATTTATAACCTTCTGTTGTTGCACTCATAAACTTTTTCACAAAGTCTTTATCTTGCTTCGTATGTTTTTCACTCGTAATAATAACAGGACTATAGAAATCAAGCGCTGGATCTAAGTCCTTCACCATAATCGTATTTAACTCTTTTCCTTGGCGCTTCGCTTCAATACCATCCCAACCGTAATAAATCCATTCGAAATCTGCATCACGGCCGATTGATTTAAAGAAATCTGTTTGTCCTAAGATGATTTTTTCAACTTTATTAAAATCAGCTTGATGCTTATCCATAATCGTCTTTAATGTCGCTTCTTCCGCTGGTCCTCCCCAGCCACCATAACGTTTACCTTCAAAATCTTTCGGTGACGTCATATTATCTTTCTTAAGCGATGCAAACGCTGAAGTGTTGTGCTGAATAATCGCTCCTACAGATACAACAGGAATTCCTTCCACACGAGCTAATGTTACATTTTCTTGTGCGCTTATTGCGAAGTCTGCTTTTCCTGATGCTATCATTTGCTCTGCTGTTACATTGTCACCTGGTTGAATAATTTCTACATCTAATCCTTGCTTTTTGTAATAATCTTTCGTTTGCGCTACATACAAGCCAGTATGATTCGTATTTGGAAACCAATCTAATACTACTTTTACTTTTTGATCTTTACTTGCACTTTCTTCTTTCTTCGCCGGATTACATCCAGCCACACCTACCGCTACTAAGGCAGCTAACATAACTTTCAAACCTTTTTTCATTTTCTGCCGTCCTTTCTATATATCCATGGTGCTGTTATTCTTGCCATAAACTCTACGATAAAATACAGGCATAATGTCACTATAACGATGATTGCTGCAACACCAAATACTCGGGCAGTCAAAAAGGATTTTGTAGCCCTCGTAAGCATAACGCCTAATCCTTCACTTGCACCGAGCCATTCTCCGATAATTGCCCCCATTACGCTATATGTAACTGCAATTTTTAAACCGGAGAAAAAGTATGGAAGCACTGCTGGAAATTTTACTTTCTGGTAAACTTGCCATTTTGTCGCCTTCATTGTTTGTAACAGCTTCAACATGTTTTTATCTACTGTTTGAAAACCTTCTAAAATACTAAGCGCAATTGGGAAGAAACAAACGAGTATTACGACCATTACTTTCGGCAACATCCCATATCCAAACCAAATAATAAATAGCGGTGCAAGTACAACAATTGGAATTGTTTGCGAAATAACGAGCAATGGATTTATTAAAATACGAAATAAAGGTATAACGTCCATAATAATTGCGATGCTCGTCCCCAATAAAATTGCAAAGAATAGTCCAATTATAACTTCCTGCAGTGTTTGCATCGTATTTGGTAATAGTAAATCTTTCATCCCAATTAATTCTTGAACAATGGCAGAAGGCTTTGGTAAAATCCACGGTTCGATTTTAAATAATGAAACAGATCCTTCCCATATCGCAATGAGAAGGATAAGCCAAATAGTTGTAATAAGTTTAGATTGCTTCTGGTTTTGCATATTCATCACGGTACTTCCAAACCTTTTCATCTATCGTTACACCAGTGCTTGGACGATAATGGATTTTAATAGAAGTAATCACTTCTTCTGCTCCAGCATCGACGCAAGCTTGTTGCGCACGTTTAACGACATCAAGAAGTACATCTAATTCTCCTTCCAAAGTTGTTTCCATTGCCCCTACTTCATAACGAACTCCCGATTGTTGCACAACTTCAATTGCTTTATCGACAACAGAATATACATCTTTCGTTTTCGCTTGTGGTACTACTGAAAATGACATTGTAACTTGTTGTGACATAATAAAATCCCCCTTATAAAATTAAATTTCAAAAATAAGAAAAGGCTTTCCTACTGCGTAGGAAAGCCTTGTATGCAAGTTATTATAGAATAACATATGCTACATCACTTTAAGTAACTCCCTACGCTGGCATTATCCAGATCAGGTTGAGGGTCGATGTTTACTTACATCCTCTCAGCCAATTGGCTCCCCGGTCCTTAATTCGTTTTCATTGTAGCATGATTTATTTTATTGAACAAACAAAAGCATGCATAATCATTTCATTATTTTTGGAAAATATCCAACTTTTTCACCATGAGCTAATAACTGCTGTATAAATTCTTTATTGATTGCTGGTACTATCAATTCTTTTTTCTTAATCCATTCATTCGTTCTACGCGTACCCATTACAATTTCAGATTGCTGCGCTCCATCTCCTGCAACTTGAGAAGCAATTAACTCTGCTATTACTTCATTTTCCTTCGCTAATTCAAGTCCGGTATTTACATATTCTGAAAGTGGAACCATTTTAAGATTGTATCCACACTCTCCAATTAACTGTATAAATTGTTCAAACTCAATTTGATGTGGATGACAAATATGTAACGTCTCTCCTACAATTTGCGAATCTTTTAAATACGATACAATTGATTTACTAGCAAAATCAATTGGTGTGAAATCAACTTTCCACTTCACATTTGGTGCTTTCCCAATTAATAGCATTGTTTTAATAAGACGATAAAATGCGTTTCCTTCAATATTTTGTTGGAACGAACCTGTTTCTGAATGACATGCTAAATTACCTGCACGATAAATATTTCCGCGCAAACCATTTTTCATTGCTTCACGAACAATGTTTTCCGCTTGTAGTTTACTATTTGAATATACATTCTCTAAGTCTACACTGTAATTAAAATCACCAGTTTTCATGTATGTATCCCATTGATCTACCGCTAATTCTAACGGGATACCAATTGTAGAAATAAATTGGAATGTAGCACCTTTCTCCGCTAATGCTAGCATACGGCTAGTTCCTTGGACATTTATATTTTCAAATTGTTTTACATCTCCAAAATGTCTTACATCTGCACCGCAATGAATTATCGTATCCATCTTAGAACTGATGAACATAAATTCTTCTTCGCTCATCCCAAGATACTCTTCCCCCAGATCACCAGCTACGGCCTGTATACGCTGTAACCATTCTTCACATATATCACTAAAGTAGCCTGTTAATGTATCTATAATTCTTTGTTGCACATCTTTGGTTGGTCTTACTAAACAATAAATAGTAGCAGATGTATCTCTCAACAATTCATATAATATGTGTGATCCTAAATAACCAGTAGCTCCTGTTAAAAAGACATTTAAAATCTGGGTTTCTTCCAAAACGTTTGCATACGTAATAGTATCTGGTTCGTGAATCACTTTATATTCACGAAATACTTCTTCTTTCTCTACTTTTACTTCTCGCTCAATTCGAGCTAATCCATATATCGTTCTTTCTTTAAAGAAATCTTGAATTGTTAAATGTGAAAAATCTTCTTTTAACAACGTTAAGACTCGTAATACTTTTAATGAATGTCCACCAATTGTAAAGAAATCATCATGCACTCCAACTTTTGAAATTCCTAATACTTCCGCCCAAGCGCGCGCTATTTGTTTCTCTGCTTTATTAGAAGGTGCAACATATTCTTGTAGACGAACCGGTTCATACTTTTCTTCTAACTGAGCTAACTTCTTAACATCAATCTTTTTATTAGGTGTAAGTGGTAATTCATTAATATAAATTAGTTTAGATGGCACCATATAATCTGGTAATTGCTCTTGTAACTGATAAACTAATTCTGGTATTTCTTTTTTATTTAAAGTTGTATAGAACGCGATTAAATATTGGCTACCTTCCTTACTCTTCTTAGCAAACACAGCATTTTCTTTTATATTATGATTTTGAGAAATTTTACTTTGGATTTCTCCTAGTTCAATACGATGTCCTCTAATCTTTACTTGATCATCTTTCCGATGTAAAAATTCTATATTTCCATCCTCTAACAACTTAACAATATCACCTGTTTTATATATATTAACTATAGGATTAAAAGGGTTCTGAATAAAAGCTTCAATTGTTTTATTAGGCTTATTAAAATACCCTTTTGCTAATCCTACTGAATCTATATATAATTCACCAGGTACACCAATTGGACAAAGATTCATATTCTCATCCAAAATCATAACTTGATAATTAGCACATGGTTTACCAATGGGAATACTCGCAACATCCTCATTTAACTGACTAGGTATTTTATAGGTTGTCGTCACTACAGTACATTCTGTCGGTCCGTATACATTATGAATTTCAACATTTGTACCTATTCTTTCTCTCCACAATTTAATAACCTCTACAGGCAACATTTCACCGCCAATCGCAATTCTTTTTAGGGAAGCTAGCTTATATATATCTTCTTCTGCTAAATAAGTTGCTACTTGTCGAACAAAAATTGTTGCTAATGCCAAGATCGAAGTTGCTTTCACTTTATAGATTGCATTTGCAAATGCTTCTACAGACAATCGCTCTTCCTCTAATAATACATACAAGTTTCCTCCGCAGAATAAAGAAGCAAATGACTCCCATACAGAAGCATCGAAACTAAAAGAAGGAAATTGGGCAAATACATCCTCTTCTGTCAATTCATATTGCTTTTGCATCCAAGTGTACAGATTAACAACGCCTCTATGTGCTAACATCGTTCCCTTTGGATTCCCTGTTGAACCAGATGTATAAATCATATAAGCTACATCATCACAATGAATAGACAACTTTACATCTATATCTTCACAAGTTTCACTATCATACATTGAAACTGTTTGAACCCCATCACATGTTATAGGCGTCTCTTTCATCAATATAACTTTCGCTTGGCTATCTTGAATAATGTACTGTATTCTACTTTCCGGATAATCTGGATCAATCGGAACATACGCTGCACCAGCTTTTAATATAGCTACCATACTTACTACTGTGTCTATGCTACGTTTCATAAATATTCCAACATAGTCTCCTAATTGGACGCCATTTTTAATTAACATATGAGCTATTTGATTACTTTTTTTATTTAGCTCCTCATAAGTTAAAGTACCTTCCCTTGAAGATAAAGCTATACGATTTGGAAATTGAGTAACAGTATTATAGAACATATCGACGATACTTTTCTCAGGATATACTGCTGTCGTATCATTCACTTGACTATAAAGTGCCATCTCGGCCTCTGTAATAATATTAAAATTCTTTATATAATTATTCTTATTTTGTGATGTACAAATTAAAACACCTTGTATTTGTTGTGCATAACGAGTAATCGTTGTTTCCTTCCAATTAACACTATTAAATATTATTTCTACACTTTGCATATTTTTACTAAATACAAATTGTAATGTATTCGTGTCTTGTAGCTCATAATATGTTTCACCAATAATAATAGGTGACATTTCATATAATGTATTACCGTTTTGAAACTCTTCTATTTCTTCCTCATTCATTTCTTTAATTTGTTCCAGTTGCTCTTCAATCTGTAAATTCAAACTTTCATAGGAGAGAAAATTAGAAACTTCAATAGTAATCGGAAATAAACTTCCTCTTACATGATAAAGCACGACAATATGTTTTTCTTTAGAAATATGATATAACCACGTTGCAGTCGCTCCTATTAAATCTACAATGTGAGTCAAATTTGGAAATAGTTCAGTTTTCCTTTTTATCCTAAGTTCCGTTCCTTGCACATCTTTAGGTATTTTAATACTTCCTTCTACTTTCCCTAAAAATTCTTTTACCATCTCATTATAAGAAATTGCTAATTTCATATTTATGTAAATTCCTCTCTTAAATATAATAAAGGTGTGAAAATTCACACCTTTTTCATCCCTTATTAACGGGCAGATTCGTTCAATTCATAATCAGTAGCGGAGATATCCCCTTTGATTAGAATTGAACTTTCTCCTTATTCGCTTTTAAACTCACCAATAAGCTCTTGTAATTCCTGAGAAAGCCAACTTAAAGAAGTCGCTAATTCTGCAATATCTTGTACTGATATTTCTTGCTCTTTCATGCTTTCTTCAACATTACTACTGCTGTTGGCATAAGTGTTTGCAATATGTGATAATTCATTTACGACTTGAACGATATTCTGGCTATTTTGTAAAATGTCACTCGAATTACCCGAAACAGCTTTTACTTGATCTGTAACAGATTGCGCTGATTTGGAGATTTTTTCAAAGAAATTCCCACTACTTTGAACAAGTGAAATTCCAGTTTCTACTTCTTTTGAACCTTTTTGCATTGAAACTACAGCATCTTCTGTCTCAGCTTGTGTTTCACCAATTAATTTCGCTATATCTTTAGCAGACGCTTCCGTTTGTTCTGCTAATTTTCGTACTTCATCAGCAACAACTGCAAACCCTCTCCCCGCTGCTCCAGCACGTGAAGCCTCAATAGAAGCATTTAAAGCTAATAAATTTGTTTGATTTGAAATACCTGTAATTACAGTTACGATATCACTAATTTCTTTTGACCTTGTTTCTAACGAATAAATGATGGAAGATAAATCTTGTACTGCATTTTGAATTAAACTCATTTGATTAATAATTTGTCCAATCACTTCATTACCTTCAATTGAATGTTGCTCCATACCTTCAGAAGCAACCGCAACTTGTTTCGCAGCCCCAGTTATCTCTTCTACCTTATCTTCCATTCCATGTACAATCTCTAAACATTGTTGTACTGAAGTTTTTTGAGACTGTGCCCCTACTCTTAAACCTTCAATAGAACTTGCAATCTCTTGAACTGCCATGCTGTTTTCCTCTGTACTCGCCGACAATTCTTGTGAAGAAGAAGAAACTTGCTCAGCAGTTTGCCTTACTTTATCTATAATCCCTTTAAACTTTTTAATCGTGTTATTGAAATAAACATTAATAATTCCAATATCATCTGGTCTTTCTTTTAATTTAATACTTAAGTCACCTTCACCAATTTTACGTAACCCTTCTCGTAAATCTTTTAATGGAGCTAACGAGTGACGCACGATAAAGAATTGAGTAATAGTCGCAATTGCTAATGAAATAATGATAAAGAGTAAGCCCTGTATCATAAACTTCTCTTTTGTAATAGGAACAATGGAAGCATCTAAGTCAGCCGCAATAATTGCAACAATATTATTTTCTCCATCTGTAATTGGTTCTAATATTGTCACCCACGAACCTATTTCATCTTCATATACTTCTGTCATTTGGGCCTTTTTCGTATCAATGACTTTATCGTATGCCTTCATCCAATGAGCGGGTTGTTCATAATAATCTCCCGGCTTTATAGGGAACGCTTTTGTTAACTCTGTAGTCAAACCAACAAGTTGTAATTCTCGCTTTTCATTCGGCTTTGCTCCTGTAACATACGTTTGTCCAACACTTTTCAATTCTTTTGACACTTCATCTAATTTCTCTGTTAACTTTTCTTTTTTCACTTTTTCGGCTGTAGGATCTTTCGCCATGTCTCTAACTAATTCTACATCCAATTTTTTCAATACTATTTCTCCTGTTTCAATAGACTGCCTTTCAAATAAAGACATCATACTATTTTGAAACATGTTGAAACTTAGTGCACCCATACTTCCAACAAGTGTCAAAATAACTAATACGGTTAATAAGACGTTCTTTTGAAGGAACGATAACTTATGCCAATATTTTTTCATTAATATCCACCTTCCTTAATTAACATAAACAAAAAAACAAAATATATGAATATTTTGTTTGAAAATGTTTCTCAATATGTTCGAGAATAAAAAAAAGCCAATGTAAAAGCATTGGCCAAGACCAACCCTATCCGTCCGGTAACTGGCTAGCGTAGCCTTTCGACCTTAGCTCCTGTAGTTTTGCGTCCTCATGTTTCCATCAGTTTGCCTTTCTCGCTGAACGAGTTGAACGATATGGGAGTTCTATGAGAATTAATTTATTCTCTTTCAAAGATTACAACATATAAATCAAAATGTCTACTTATTTAGAGATATAAATACAAATTTTTAATGCATTGCTTTTTCAAAATAATTTCAAAAAGTACGTGAATGTTACTTTTTTTGTGTTATATAATAAAAAATGTATAAACAACAAGGATTTCTTCGGGTATTTATTTAATTTTCATTCAAATTAAACTATTCGAATATATCTTAACTAATGAATTTCGGAGGTAGTTTATCATGTTTTGGCTACAATTTCTTACCTTGTTACTCTGTATTTTTATTGGTGCACGCCTAGGCGGAGTTGGTTTAGGAGTAATGGGTGGAGTTGGTATGGCAATACTCGTTTTTGTCTTCCACTTACAACCAACCGCGCCTCCTATCGATGTAATGCTTATGATTTTGGCAGTAATTACAGCCGCTGGTGCTTTGCAAGCTGCTGGAGGAATGGACTATCTTGTTCATCTAGCTGAAAAAGCATTGCGAAAAAATCCAAAGCGTATTACTTTTTTTGCTCCAATTGTTACTTATTTATTCACACTATGTGCAGGTACTGGTCACGTTGCCTATTCTGTACTTCCTGTTATTGCAGAAGTCTCTCGTGAATCAGGGATTAGACCGGAACGCCCAATGTCGATTGCCGTAATCGCTTCTCAGCAAGCAATTACAGCTAGTCCAATTTCAGCTGCCACAGTTGCTCTTTTAGCAATGTTAGCTGACTATAAAATCACTTTATTAGATATTTTAAAAGTGAGTATTCCCTCCACTTTCATTGCTTGTATGTTAGCAGCATTCGTTGCTAGTAAGATGGGAAAAGAATTAAGTGAGGACCCTGAATACTTAAAACGATTAACAGAAGGAATGATTCCTAAGCTTGAAGAGAAAAAAGAATTTGTAGGTGTAAAGGGCGCAAAATTATCAGTTATCCTTTTCCTTGTAGGAACCTTCCTTGTTGTACTTCTTGGTTCATTTGAAGCACTTCGTCCAGGATGGATAGTTGATGGGAAGTTAGCTCGCCTTTCCATGCCGAACACAATTGAGATGGTCATGTTAACTATCGCGGCTCTTATTATTATTTTCTGTAAACCAAATGTAGAAAGCATTGTGTCTGGTAACGTCTTTAAAGCAGGAGCAACAGCAGTTGTTGCAATTTTCGGTATCGCTTGGATGGGAGATACTTTCTTTAATGGAAACTTAAATATGATTCAAGGATCTATTCAGCATTTAGTAACAAGTGCGCCTTGGCTATTTGCCATCGCACTATTCATTCTATCTATTTTACTGTACAGCCAAGCAGCAACAGTACGTGCCTTAATGCCACTTGGACTATCCCTTGGTATTCCACCAGCGCTACTGATTGCGATGTTCCCTGCAGTAAATGGATATTTCTTCATTCCGAACTATGGAACAATCGTTGCTGCCATTAACTTTGACCGTACCGGTACAACAGGTATTGGTAAATACGTATTAAATCATAGCTTTATGATTCCAGGCTTAATTGCAACATTTACTTCTATCGGAATTGGAATGCTCTTAATTTCAATTATGTTTTAAAGAAAAAGCACAAACCTTTATTTAAAAAGGTTTGTGCTTTTTTAATCAAACGTTTGTTTAAATTTTTTGGGCAGTCTACTTCTCGATGTAGCACTTAAAATACTACATGTCCTTTTCTACAAACTTCTCTTTACTTCTTCAGCTAATTTTCTCGTACTTTCATATGCAGATTCAGCTAAACTAATTGCTGAAACAACTGAAATACCATCCGCACCCGCTTCTATAACTGCCGCTGTATTTTCAATTGTAATCCCACCAATACCAACGATTGGCACTGTAATTCCTTGTTCTCTAAAATAAGCTAATCCTTTCGTTCCTTGAACCGCTTTCGTATCTTTTTTCGTACTCGTTGGGAAAATAGGTCCAACGCCTAAATAATCTGCTCCGTTTTCGATTGCAAAGCGTGCTTCTTCAATTGTATGAGCAGATACCCCCATAATTTTATCTCCCATTTTTTCACGAACAGATGTAATTCCTTCATCATCTTGTCCTACATGAACACCATCTGCATCTAATTCAATGGCTAATTCTACATCATCATTTACAATGAAAGGAACACTATATTCCTTACAAAGCGTCTGCAATACTTTTGCAAAACGCACTCTATCCTCTCCGATTAAAGAACCTTCCCCCTTCTCGCGAAATTGAAAAAGTGTCACTCCACCATCTAACGCTTCTTTCAATACAGCTAAAGGATCCCTCGTGCAGTTATTACTTCCCATAATAAAATACACTTGTAATAACTTAGACATCTTCTTTGTTTCAATGCGCATCATGTGTTTCATCCCCCCTTACTCTAACTCCTCAATCTTTCCATACTTCTCAATATCACCAGCAGTAGTATTCGCTAACTGATTTAAAAATTCAATTTGGAAACTACCAGGTCCCTTTTCCACGGTCTTAGCAGCTGCCAGTTCCGAAGCTACACCATAAAACGTTAATGCTGCTACTGCTGCTTTTACATAATCTTTTTCCACTGCTACAAATGCTCCTATTACAGACGTTAGTAAACAACCTGTTCCCGTAACTTTCGTTAAAATAGGGTGACCGTTTCGAATAACAATAGTTCTCTCTCCATCTGTAACAACATCTTCTTTTCCAGTAATAACCGCAACTGTATTTAATTCGTCTGCTGCCTGCCTTGCAATACTTACAACATTGCCATTTCCAGTACCAGCGTCTACCCCTTTAATTTCCCATTTCTCATTAATAACATTTGCTATTTCAGCCGCATTGCCGCGGATAATTGCTAAATCTATTTCGGCTGGAATATGTCTCGCAACTTCTGTTCGATACGAAGTTGCTCCTGCACCAACTGGATCAAATAGTACTGGCACATTGTTCACATTTGCTGATTTACCAGCAAGTAACATCGCTTCTACTTCCTCAGGACGAAGTGTTCCCATATTTAATACTAACGCTCCAGCAATGCTAGCCATTTCTGCTACTTCTTCTTTTGCATACGCCATTACAGGCGATGCCCCAAGTGCCAACAAACCGTTAGCAGTAAAATTTGTTACAACAACATTTGTAATATTATGAACGAGCGGATTAGATTCTCTCACCAAATCCACTACTTTACTAATTTCTTTCATATTCATCCTTTTCATCTCCTAACTATAATGATGGGAGATACACAAAAAGACACTTTGCGCGTACGCAAAGTGCCTGAATATGTGCTTTTACACTCTCCCTACGCTGGCATTATCCAACAGGTTCAAATGGTCAATGACGGACTAGTAGCCATACTCTCAGTTTGTATCCACAAACTCCCATGTGTTTCTTATTCATCTACTTCAAAGTCTACTCTTATTCTAGTAAAATAACAAGTTCTTTACTTTTTCTATTTAATATAGAAGCAACTGATAAAGTGAAACTTTAATTAGTTGGGATTTTGTTCCCTCTATTAAAAACAGCTCAAATATGGAGCGAAACTGAATCTCAAGAAGATGTATGCTATATTTAACTTATGGAAATTTGAAAGGATGTTTTTAATATGTCAAAAAGCGTTGTAATCGCTGAAAAACCTTCCGTTGCACGAGATATTGCTCGTGTACTGAAGTGTGATAAAAAAGGAAACGGCTATCTTGAGGGTAATAAATATATTGTAACTTGGGCTTTAGGTCATCTCGTTACATTAGCAGATCCAGAAAGTTATGATGTGAAATATAAAAAGTGGAATTTAGAAGATTTACCGATGCTACCTGAGCGTTTGAAATTAACGGTTATTAAACAAACTGGTAAACAATTTAATGCTGTAAAAAGTCAGCTACTTAGAAAAGATGTAAATGAAATTATTGTAGCAACAGATGCTGGACGTGAAGGGGAATTAGTCGCACGCTGGATTATCGATAAAGTTAAGCTAAATAAACCAATCAAACGTTTATGGATTTCTTCTGTAACCGATAAAGCAATTAAAGATGGTTTTGCAAATTTAAAACCAGGTAAAGCCTATGACAATTTATACGCTTCAGCAGTTGCACGTTCAGAAGCTGACTGGTATATCGGTCTTAATGCAACTCGCGCTTTAACAACTCGCTTTAATGCCCAGTTAAATTGCGGCCGTGTGCAAACTCCTACTGTTGCTATGATCGCTAGTCGTGAGGATGAAATAAAGAACTTCAAAGCACAAACTTACTACGGCATCGAAGCTCAAACAATGGAGAAACTCAAACTTACTTGGCAAGATACAAATGGCAATAGCCGTAGTTTTAATAAAGAAAAAATTGATGGTATTGTAAACAGTTTAGATAAACAAAATGCTACCGTTGTGGAAATTGATAAGAAACAGAAGAAGTCATTCTCTCCTGGTCTTTATGATTTAACTGAATTGCAACGTGATGCAAATAAAAAGTTCGGTTACTCTGCTAAAGAAACATTAAATATTATGCAGAAATTGTATGAACAGCATAAAGTGCTAACGTACCCTCGTACAGATTCACGCTACATTTCATCTGATATCGTTGGAACACTTCCAGAACGTCTAAAAGCATGTGGTGTTGGAGAATACCGTCCCTTCGCACATAAAGTATTACAAAAGCCTATCAAACCTAACAAATCATTTGTTGATGATAGTAAAGTAAGCGATCATCATGCGATTATTCCAACAGAAGGATACGTTAACTTCTCAGCATTCACAGATAAAGAACGCAAAATTTATGATTTAGTTGTAAAACGTTTCTTAGCTGTTTTATTCCCAGCATTCGAATACGAGCAACTAACATTACGTACTAAAGTTGGTAGTGAAACGTTCATTGCACGCGGAAAAACGATTTTACATGCTGGTTGGAAGGAAGTATACGAAAATCGATTTGAAGACGATGATGTAACTGATGACGTAAAAGAGCAGCTTCTACCCCACATCGAAAAGGGCGATACATTAACTGTAAAGTTAATTATGCAAACATCAGGTCAAACGAAAGCACCTGCACGCTTTAATGAAGCAACTTTACTTTCAGCAATGGAGAATCCTACAAAATATATGGATACGCAAAATAAACAACTCGCTGATACATTAAAATCGACTGGTGGATTAGGTACTGTAGCAACGCGTGCTGATATTATCGACAAGCTATTCAATTCGTTCTTAATTGAAAAACGTGGCAAAGATATTCATATTACTTCAAAAGGCCGTCAGTTACTTGATTTAGTACCAGAAGAGTTAAAATCCCCTACACTAACTGGTGAATGGGAACAAAAACTTGAGGCTATCGCAAAAGGTAAGCTGAAAAAAGAAGTATTCATTTCTGAAATGAAGAACTATACGAAAGAAATTGTTTCTGAAATTAAATCGAGTGATAAAAAATATAAACATGACAACATTTCAACGAAGTCTTGTCCAGACTGCGGTAAACCAATGCTAGAAGTAAACGGCAAAAAGGGAAAAATGCTCGTATGCCAAGATCGTGAATGTGGTCATCGTAAAAATGTATCTCGTACAACAAACGCTCGCTGTCCGCAATGTAAGAAGAAACTAGAATTACGTGGTGAAGGTGCAGGTCAAATCTTTGCATGTAAATGTGGCTATCGCGAGAAATTATCAACATTCCAAGAGCGACGTAAAAAAGAATCTGGAAACAAAGCTGATAAACGTGACGTTCAAAAATATATGAAACAACAGAAAAAAGAAGAAGAACCATTAAACAACCCGTTCGCAGACGCATTAAAAAAATTAAAGTTCGATTAAACAAAAAGGTTCCTACCGCTTTCGGTAGGAACCTTTTCTTAATGAATGATTTTACTTCCTTTTGCATTCTCAACAAATTTTTCACTTGATTTGTTAATTGGTGTTTTCAGTAATAACGCAGCAACAATCATAACTACTACGAAAGCACTTAACACAAGTAAATCTCGCGTTACGATATCCCAAAGCATTCCGCCTACTGTTTCACGAATTGCACTAATTGCATATGTGAACGGTAAGAACGGATAAATCGCTTGGAAGAACGCTGGTGTCATTTGGATTGGGAATGTTCCGCCCGATCCTGCTACTTGTAGTACAAGTAAAATGATCGCCATCGATTTCCCAACGTTTCCGAAAATAGAAACGAGTGAGTATACGATACAAACGAAGACTCCACCAATAAATAAACTAAATAACACAAACCAGAACTTATCGACTACGTACGTACCGAGTAAGAATATATCTCCCATCGATACGATAAACGCTTGTGAAAGACCTATCGTTAAGAATGTTAATAAACGTCCGAAGTAAATTTCATGGCTCTTATAATTTGCGCCCTCTTCGTGTACTTCTACCGTTAATAATGAAACCATTAATAATGCGCCTACCCATAATGCAAGCACTGTATAGAATGGTGACATCGCTGAACCGTAGTTCGGCATCGCAAATAATTTATTCTCTTTTAAATTGACTGGATTCGCAAAGTAATCACTTTGCTTTTCAACATCGTTTTTCAATAAGCGTATGATGTCTTTTATATCTTCTTCAGATTCAAAATCACGAATTTTATCTGCTAATTCTTTAATCTTTTTCTCAGTAGCTGGCATTTCAGCTTTAATGTCTGCTAATTTCTTTTTACCATCTACTAAACCTTTTGATGAATCTTCTAGTAATTTTTTAACATCTGGAAGCTTTTTGTCTGCATCATTTAAAATTTGAGTTGTATTTTTCGACATCTCTTTTGTACGAGCAATTGCTGTATTGAAATTAGGTACAATTTCTGAATCATACGTCGATAATACATCTGTTAATTGAGCTGATCCGCCCTTCGCAGCGTTGTTAATACTTTCAATTACATCTTTTGTAGGTTTCTGGCCATTGTTAAGAAGTGTAATCCCCTTATTCGTTGCATCTACACCTTTTTGTAAGCTGCTTTTCGCTTTGTTTAATTTTGCGATTCCATTATTAAGGTTTTTATCACTATTTACATCCGCTAAAACCTTATTTGTACTTTCTAGAACTGGAATCATATCATCAATTAAACCGATTCCAGATTGGAATTGACCATTTAAGCTATTTAAAGCTACTTTCGTTGAATCTAAACCGTTAATACCTCTATTTTGTACATCTTCTTTTGCTTTCTGTAAATCTGCTTTTGCACCTTCAAGGCTATTTTTTGCTTTATCATAATCTGCTTTTGCATTATCATATATTTGATTCGCATCAGCTTTAGCTTGATCTACCGCGCTAACTGCCTTTTTATAATCAGCTACAAACGTTTCATTGTAATCTTTTTCAGCTCGATCGATTAAAGCATTTGTTTCATTTAATTTCTGATTAATTCCATCACGCACATCTTGTTTAACTTCCTGACCTGTGCTAATTAAATCGTTTAAACGTTTAAAACGATTATTTAAATCTTGTTGTCCATTCTTAATATCCGTTAAATGCTCTTTTCTTGTTTTAAAGAAATTTTGTCCAAACTCAGTTTGAGCCCCTTGCTCTAAACGAGCCATAACATCAATTACATAAGAAAGATTGTCAATATGCGTTTGAAGATTATTAGATATAGTCGAAATATTTTTCTTAGCTATCTCTGGATCAACGCTTCCATTTTGCAATCCATCCATAACACTTTGTGCATAAGCTGTTCCTGCACGTGATGAGCTTAGAACATTATTTACTGTTTGATTAATATTTTGTGCTATCCCTTTATACCCATCACTATTCAACTTAGAAAGATCCGGTCTCGCTGGGAATTCAGGTAATCCATTCATTCCAGACAAGTCAGGAATATTTAGTTCTACACCTGGATTCATTAAAAAGTCAGTAAATGCAGCTGCACTATCCATAACGCCTTTTGCTGCTACTAAATCATTTCTTATCGTTCCTGGAGCGTTTTTTAATGTTTGATCTTGTCTTGCAAAGAACTTATCTAAATTCGCCAACGCTTCCTGCCCATCATTTATTACACTCTCTACAACAGGTAAATCTTTCTGCGCTACTTTTACAACATCTTCTGCTCGAGTTGCATCATCTAATGCCTTATCCATGAGTGTATTCATTTCTGGGAACTGCGCTTCTAACTTAAATACAAGATCTTTTACTTTTTCGATACTTGGTAAATTTGTTTCTAAATCGATTCCAAGATCATTGAAAATTTTAAAAATCTCACCGTTTGCTGTTTTAACAAAGTTTTTACTAATTTCTTCTGTAATACCTGATGCACCTTTTGCTGTAATCTTCGGTGCAATCGCGTTTACTTTTTCATTCACATAGTAATCCAGTTCTGGTTTTTTAGGATTTTCATCCAGAACAGTTGCAATTTTTTCAGAGAAGTCTTTTGGAATCGTAATACTTGCATAATAATCCCCACGCTCAACTCCGTAAATTGCTTGTTTCTCATCTACAAATTTCCAGCCAAGATTTTTGTTTTTCTTAAGGGAGTCTACAATCTCTTTCCCGATATTAATATCTTTCCCTCTTAAATTAGAACCTGCATCTTGGTTAGAAACTGCAATGGGAACCTCTTTTGTATTTCCATACGGATCCCAAGAAGCTTTAATGTTAAACCATGCATATAACGATGGTAAAATCATTAATCCTAAAACAATAACAATTGCAGCCCAATGTTTGGCTACATTCCGTAAATCTGTCTTATAAATACGCCAAATCTGTTTCATAGAAGTTATCACCTAATTATATATTTTTCCTTCTTTAGAAAATGATACATGCATTTTGCAATTATATCACTTTCTACATCGTGTATTAACCAAAAACGTACTATTTTTTCCCATTAACTTTCACTTACTTTATTATATAACGAAGTGAGTCAAAGTATGAATACAAAATGACCAAATCGGTTTTACATTCAATAATAACAAATATATATGAAATGTCATAAAAAATACAAGTATTTTCTCTTGGAAATACTTGTATTCCTAAAAAAAATCCTCACAGCTTTTATTCTCTGTGAGGATTTCTTCTATTATATATCCAATTGAACCTCTACACCGAAATGATCTGAAATTACATTTCTGTTTGTACCATTAAAAATAACTTTTGAAGAATGAACTTTTTTACTTTGGTTACACAATATTAGATCGATTCGCAAATTATGTTTATTTTCATCCCAACCAGCAATCTCGCCTTGGACAGTCGTTCCTTCATCCTTCTCTATTGCTAATTCATATGTGTCATACAACCCTTTTTGCATCATATACTCATAACCTTCGCCTTCCAAGCGAGCATTGTTATTAAAATCCCCCATTAAGAAGGCGAGCTTATTGCTATCTACACGCCCCATCAAACGATTGATTTGACCTTTGAATGACTCTTCTTCATCATTCCACCAACCGAGATGGCAAGAGTAAAACGTTATATCTTTACCATTATAAGCAATTGTTGTACTTACAATTTTACGTGTTTTCCAATACGTTGTATCCTCGTTTTCTGAAATGAAGAACGTATCTTCTTTTATAATATTATGCTTCGTTATAATCGCTAATCCTTCTTCATACACGTCATAACCAATATGAGAGAAATCCCAAGTAATATTGTAATCTTTTACATGTAGTGCTTTTAACTCTTCTAATAGTAAAAGTCCAAAATTATCTTCTTTCTTGTTACCGCATACATTTTCAGCTTGTATGGACTGACTTACTTCTTGCAATGCGATGACATCGTACTCTTCTTCTTGAATTACTTTAGCAAGGTATTTTATCTTTTCTATTTGATTCTCTTCTTGCCAAGAATGACAGTTTAAAGTTAGCAATTTCATATTATTACGCACCTAACATATCTTGAATGTCTGACTTTAATACGTCAGCTTTCGGACCATATACTGCTTGTACACCTTTATCTTTTACAATAAGCCCTAAAGCACCATTTTGTTTCCACTGTGCTTCTGGTGCAACAACATCTAAGTCTTTTACTGTTACACGTAAGCGTGTCATACAAGCATCTACGTCAGCAATATTTTCTTTTCCACCTAATAAATCGATAACTTTTGTTGCTAATGAACCATCTTGTACATTTCCTGTTCCTTCTGATGCCTCATCTTCATTATCAATATAGTTACCTGCACGCCCTGGTGTTGGTAAGTTGAATTTTTTAATTAAGAAATTAAATAGTGTAAAGTTAAGACCGAAGAACACTAATGAAACAATAACAAAGTTGATTAAGTCTCTTGTTAAACCTGCGTTAACCATCATTGGTGTACGAGTAATTAACTCAATAAATCCGAATGCATGAACACGTAAGTTAATTAAATCAGCTAGTGCGAATGCAAGTCCTGTTGTAATAGCATATACAACATATAATACTGGAGCAATAAACATGAACATGAATTCAATTGGTTCTGTTACACCTGTTAAGAATACTGCTAATGCTGCTGATAAAAACATTGGTTTATATTTTGCACGCTTTTCTTTATCAACGTTACGGAACATCGCAAATGCAATCCCCATTAACGCTGCTGTTGAGCCGATAACTTGTCCAGCTTTGAAACGAGCTGGTACAACGTTATTTAATAAATCGTTATATGCCTTCGTATCTCCATTTGCTAATAAATTATTTAAATCTGTAATCCATGCAAGCCATAATGGATCTTGTCCTGCTACAACTTGTCCAACTTTTGAACCAGTTAGCATCGTATATGTTCCGCCTAGCTCTGTATAGTTCATCGGAATCGTTAACATATGGTGTAAACCAAATGGTAATAATAAACGCTCTAACGTTCCATATACAAACGGTGCAACAACTGGTGCACTATCTTTTGAAGCTGCAATCCAGCGACCAAATTCATTTAACCCACTTTGGATGAATGGCCATAGAAATGATAATACAATCGCAGTAACTGTAGACCAAAGAATTACAACGAATGGTACAAATCGTTTTCCATTAAAGAATGCTAATGCCTGTGGCAATTTATTATAGTTATAATATTTGTTATATAGATTAGCTCCTAAGAAACCTGTGATAATCCCCACGAAAACTCCCATGTTTAATGCTGGTGCACCAAGTACAGAAGTAAAGTAATCTTTTACAAGTAAATCTCCTGCTATTACTGAAGAAACTGTCGCTTTTGAATCCGCTAACATTTGAGCGTTTACGCCAAATATAGCTCCTGTAATTCGGTTTGTTAAGACGAATGCTAATAGCGCTGCAAATGCACCACCTGCACGATCCTTCGCCCAAGATCCCCCAATTGCTACTGCGAATAAGATGTGTAGATTTGTAATGATTGCCCAACCGATGTCTTCCATTACGCGAGCGATTGTATGAACTGCGTTAACATCCCCAGCAGACATACCAATTAACTTACCGATGGAAATCATTAAACCAGCTGCTGGCATTACGGCTACAACAACTAATAACGCTTTCCCGAACTTTTGCCAAAAATCAAAAGAAGTAATTTTCATCTGTTCTTCCTCCCCTTTATTTATAACAACATAATGATTTAAATTATAATTTCTGTTCCCTTTATGAAAACGATTCCTTATGTTACTTTATTTTTATCTTTACGCAACCGTTTTCATAAATCTATTTTAATAAAAGCGTTTTCACTTTGCAATAGAAATTTATTTTTTTTCATAAAAAAAGATGCTCAAAGAGCATCCTTTTTTATTATGAAATGCGATAAACCCTTGTTTCATAAGGTTTTAAAGCAATTGTTGTTACTTCTTCATGTTCTGCAACTTCATAGTTATTTAAAAGCAAACGTTTGCGTTCTAGTGCAAATGAACCCTCATTATACACAGCTTCCTCTTTTGAGATATTACTAATTACAATGACTTTTTCATCCTGTAACGTACGTGTATATGCATAAATTTGTGGATCGTCTTCTAAAAGTAAATCGTACGTACCATAGTTCAGTACATCGTGCTCTTTTTTCAGGGCAATCATTTTCTTATAGAAATTGAAAATAGACTTTTCTTCATTTTTTTGCTTCTCAACATTAATTTCTTTGTAATTTGGATTCATGCTAAACCAAGGTGTACTTGTTGTGAAACCAGCATTCATCTCATCATTCCACTGCATAGGTGTACGTGAATTATCGCGGCAAGAAGCCCATACAATCTCCATCATATCTTGATGTGGTACGCCCTCTGCAATTTTCTCGCGATATAAATTTTTAATTGCTACATCATCGTAATCTTCAATATTTGGTAACTGAACATTTGTCATACCAATTTCTTGTCCTTGATAAATAAACGGTGTACCGTGCATAAAGAAATACATCGCTCCTAGAGCTGTTGCACTTTCACGCCAATATTGTTTGTCATCTCCCCATGTTGAAACGATACGTGGTTTATCGTGATTCTCAATATATAAAGCGTTCCATCCTTTATTTTCTAATCCTTTTTGCCATTTCGTTAATACTTTTTTCAATCCTACAACATCAAGGTCTTTCTTCTTCTCTGCATCCCATAAACTTAAATGTTCAAACTGGAATACCATATTGAACTTACCTTGCTCTTCTCCAACCCAAAGCTCAGCATCTTCAATCTTAACGCCATTTGCTTCACCAACAGTCATAATATCGTACTTAGAGAATGTATTTTCTTTTAGCTCTTCTAATAAAGGTTGAATACCTTTCACATTCATATGTTTATCAAAAGATGGCACATATTTTAACTCTTTTGGATTTGGCATATCCTTAAGGCCTTCTTCTTTTTTTATATGACTGATCGCATCAACGCGGAAACCATCAATACCTTTATCAAGCCACCAATTAACCGTATCATATAGTACTTCGCGAACTTCTTTATTCTCCCAGTTCAAATCTGGTTGTTTACGTGAGAATAGATGTAAATAATATTGTTCTGTTTCTTCATCATATTCCCATGCCGAACCATTAAAAATACTTTCCCAGTTGTTTGGCTCCGCACCATCTTTACCATCATGCCAAATATACCAATCACGCTTCGGATTATCTTTAGATGAACGTGATTCAATAAACCATGGATGTTCATCACTCGTATGATTAATAACTAAATCAATAATAAGCTTCATATCACGCTTATGAACTTCATCTAGTAAAGCATCAAAGTCTGCCATTGTACCAAACTCATCCATAATATCTTGATAATCACTAATATCATAACCATTATCATCATTAGGCGACTTATACATTGGACAAATCCAAATTACATCTATACCTAAGTCTTTTAAATAATCCAGTTTTGCAATAATACCTTGTAAATCTCCAATACCATCACCATTTGAATCCATAAAGCTTCGTGGATAAATTTGATAAGCAACTGCTTCTTTCCACCATGTCTTATTCATAGTCCTTCTCTCCTTTTGCATCCCATCAGAATTTTATGCAAACGTTTTCGTAACACTATCATAACAAAATATGAACAGTTTGCAACTGTTTTCATTGAACTCTATGTAGATTCTTTATTCTTATGCTTTATTTATTTCTCACAAAGGTAAATCTCATTCTCCACCTCTCCTTGTCCACGCGTATTACAGACATTTTTCATATATTAATAAAAAGCTCTGATTATTTTGGAAAGGAGTAAGAAATTGAAGCAAACAAAATTAACAGGTCGTATCGTTGTTCCCACAGATCCTGACTACGACGTAGCCCGAATGAATTTAAATTTAAGTATTCCAAAACTCCCTTGTATTATTGTTTTTTGTCAAAATAACAAGGATGTATGTAACGCCTTAAAATGGGCACGTGAACGTCATATACCATTTCGGTTAAGAAGTGGACGTCATAGCTATGAAAATTTCTCTCTTTTAAATAGAGGACTTATTATTGATGTGAGTGAAATGCATCGCATTACTGTTAATACAGAGAAATTAACAGCAACAATTGAGGCTGGTGCAAATCTTGGCACTGTTTATAAAGAACTTTGGAATTACGGTGTTACAATTCCTGCTGGTACAAGTGCAAGCGTTGGAATTGTTGGATTAGCACTTGGCGGTGGTATTGGTATGCTTTCACGCTTATTTGGATTAACATGTGATCAATTAATGGAAGTGGAAATGGTACAAGCGTGTGGAAAATTTGGTGCAAAACTCATTCGTGCAAATGAACAAGAAAACTCTAACCTTTTTTGGGCATGCCGTGGTGGCGGTGGTGGAAACTTCGGAATTATCACTTCCTTAACTTTTCGAGTCCACCCCGTAAAAAATGTATCAATTTTCTCAATTACATGGGAATGGGAAGACTTTATTGCTGCATTTCAAGCGTGGCAAAACTGGGCACCTTATATAGATGAACGTCTCACTTCATCGATCGAATTATTCGCCAAGCAACGAAATAAAATCGAAGCACAAGGCGAGTTTGTCGGTTCTCCCTCTGAACTCCATTCCCTATTATCCCCTCTTCTTGAAACTGGTAGCCCCTCTCTCTTTATAGAAGAAGTTCCTTATATAAAGGCTGTTGAATTTTTTAATGGCGGTAACATCCCTGAAAATTTCAAGCGCTCTGGTTCCTATGTCTATAAACCTATTTCCCTTAAAGGCATTCAAATCATGCAATCCTTTCTTTCTCATGCACCAAATAAAGATGCTAGTATTTGGCATCAATCGCTCATAGGTGCTGTTGAAAATATTTCGCCGAATGAAACGGCTTATTTTCATCGTAAAGCAATTATTGCTCAAGAATACATTACCTCTTGGAAATGCGATGATGAAGAAAATCGAAATATACGCTGGGTTAAAGGTTTACGAGAAAGCTTAGATCCTTATACACTAGGTGACTATGTGAACTGGCCCGATATCGACATTAAAAATTGGCAAACTAGTTATTATGGCTCTAACTTTCACAGATTACGTAAAGTAAAAACCATGTATGATCCTTGTGATGTTTTTCATTTCCAACAAAGTATTCCTCCTTTTCATACGTGAAAAAAGGGGATAACATAAAAAAATCATCCAATATACCGTTACCTCGCAGTATGTTGGATGATTCAAGTTGATTTTCTATATCGTTTCAAATTCTTGCTCCTACTCATAAACTTTTACTTACAGATTAATTGTATTTCGTATTATTTTCATGCAATGAATGTAATTTAATATTTGGTACTTTATCTTGTTCAATACCTCTATTATAAGAAACAGGAACTTGAAATTCAAATTGCTTTGTCTCATGTTTTTGTAAATAGACTGGTTTCGGTACTGGATAGCTTTTTGAATTCTCGTTTGCATTATCATATAAAACAACTTTTAATGCTTGTGAATGATTACGATAATTTTTTAAAGTAACAATGCACTTCGGTTGGATATTCTCTCCATTTTTCTCCATTCTACACTGGCTATCTTCTTTTTTATATTCTATTGCTTCTACCCCTGTTTTTCCTGCGTAATACCATGTTTTATTCAATGTCTGGAGGATTGTATTTAAAATAAACGGCATCATTACAATCAAAATACTAATGCCTACTACTTTTATCTTATTTATTTTTCTAAATGCACTAGACTCCTTTTTTCCTAGCCATTTTAAAAATAATATAAATGCAAGTACATGTAGTATGAAAGAAACAATCAATATATTTGAGACTTTATAATCCATATAAACATACGTATGTATCGGAACCTTATAGACATTGAATAGTTTTTCCCCAATTAATTCATTATCATTTGGAATTTTTAATAATAACAAAACCCCTATACTGTAACAAATAGCTACTAATCGATCATACTCAATACGAATCATTCTTTCTCCCCTTCACTTTGTTTTTTATTATCGATTTTAGCTATTATTACCATACTATACAATCTTTTTATAGAGGATAACGTAAAAAAGTTCCTTATAAATATATAAAGAACCTTATTAATATACATTATGAATTAAAAAATCAATATACAATTTTCACATAGAGATTTCTTCAAAATATGTTGGATTGTGTATTGTAATTTTTTTATCTAAAATTGTAACAATGCTATCATTTTTTAATTGTTTTAATACGCTGCTAACTGTCTCTCGAGATGTTCCAGATATTTTGGATATTTCAATTGTTGTAAGTGGACATGAAATTACAATCTTTTCCCCACTCTGTTCTCCTAAATCCTGCATTAAATAATTTAACGTTTGGATAACACGATCTTGTGCATTAGGAATTGTAATATTTTGCACTCGATTTTCATTCAATTTTAATATAAATGATAATTGCTGAACAACGTACATCAATTGCGTTCTGCTCGATTTTACCATATCTTCAAAGATTACCGTTGGAATATAATATACCTCCACATCCGTCATTGCTTCTGCTGTATAGTTATATCCTCTGTCTGTAAACATACCACCATAAGGAAAAATAGAATACCGCTTTACATAGTCATCGTATAATAAGTTCCCATTTTGATTAACCCGCTCTAACTTTACAAAACCATCTAACATGAAGTAAATTCTTTCCCTTGAATCCCCTTCTAAAAATAAAAATTGACCTTTTTTATAAGTTCGCCAATAAACAAACTCTGTTAAGCCTTTCAATTTTTTTTCTGTTAAATGAGCAAATAATTCGAACTGCTTTAAGTCTTTCACTACGTTCCGTCTATTCATAAAATTCCCTCTCTCTTGCTGTATGTTGGAGCGAAAAATCAAGAAAGCGTATTCAATTTGAATTTTATCATAATTAACTTATATATTCAGATTTCATCATGAAAACTTTATGAACAATGAGTACAAAAAATATTAATAAATAAAAAGAATGAAGTTATTAACCTCATTCTTTTTTTTACTATTAAGTAGCGTACATAATAATTTAAACATACATGCATACATTCTGTTTTGAAATAATAGTACCAGCTTTTTCTTCTAGTGCTTCATATACTTTTTCTAAAGACGTAATAATTGTTTTTCTTTTTGGATTTGTATTAACAAAATTAATAGCAGCTTCAATTTTTGGAAGCATGCTTCCCGCAGCAAATTGTTGTTCTTCAATATATTCTTCTAATTGATTCACTGTGACATGCTCTAATTTTTTTTGATTCGGTTGATTATAATTTACATACACATGATCAACTGCAGTTAAAATAACGAGCGTATCGGCATCTACTAATTCTGCTAATTTCTGCGCAGCGAAATCTTTATCGATAACCGCTTCAGTTCCTTTTAACCCTTCTTCGGAATCAATTACTGGAATTCCACCCCCGCCAACAGCTATCACTATGTTTCCATCTTCCACCAAAGAATTAATCACTTTATGTTCATGAATACTTACAGGCTTCGGTGATGGAACAACACGTCTCCATCCTCTACCAGCATCTTCTTTAAACACTGCTTTTGTTTCATCCATTAATCTTCTGGCCTCTTCTTCTGTATAAAAAGGACCAATTGGTTTAGTTGGATTTTTAAATGCCTCATCTTTTTTATCCACAACAACGCGCGTTATAACCGTTGCTACATCTTTTTGTATATTCCGTTTTTTTAATGCCTTTTCAATCGCATTTTCCATCCAATATCCAATCATCCCTTGGCTCATTGCCCCACAAGTATCTAATGGCATTGCAGGTGTCTTTTCCGTTTCTGCAGCTTTTTGCTGTAATAAAATATTCCCCACTTGTGGGCCATTTCCATGCGCAATTACTATATCCACATCATTTTCCATTATTTTCACAAGTTGTTCCGCTGTTTTTTCCAACGCTTCTTGCTGCGCTCCCGCAGTAGCTTCTCCAGACTGTATCGCATTTCCCCCTAGTGCAACTACAATTTTTCTTCGTACCATATTTCAGCCCTCCAGTTCATTTCGCTTTCACAGCGCTTTATAAAGTAATACTGCCTGTAATTAATCCATAAATCGCAAAGAATGCTAAAGCACCAATTGCTACGGATGATGCTAATTCCACTCGAGTAAATATTTGCTTCGAACTCTTTTGCTTTTGAACATTGTAAAAAATAAAAATACCTGGCGCATATAAAGTCATTGTTAATAATAAATACTCTAAACCAGCTGCATAAACTAACCACACACCATAAATACTTGCTATCAAACCAATTATTATATTTTTATTTCGATCTACTTCTTCAGATTTTAAGCTATGCTTCAGTTGATAAAATGCTGAAAAAGCATATGGAATTAAAATGGCTGAAGATGCTAAAGAGAATGCAAAGTTATACGCCTGATCAGAAACGACGAATGTTAACAAGAATATTTGAATTAAACCATTTGTTATCCATAATGAATTTACTGGAGCCTTATTTTTATTTTCTTTTGCGAACCATTTTGGAAATACTCCATCTTTAGCGGCTAAATATGGAATTTCAGAAGCGAGCAAAGTCCAACCTAACCAAGCACCTAATACAGAGATGACCAAACCTAAATTTATAAAGATAGCACCCCATTTTCCAACAACACTTTCAAATAAATAAGCCATAGCTGGATTTTTCAAACCAGCAATATCTGCTTGCTGCATAAGTCCAAGAGACAATAATGTGATTAAAATGTAAATGATGAGTGTACCAATTAAGCCAATAACCGTTGCTTTCCCTACATCACTTCTATTTTTTGCTCGACTGGATAAAACAACAGCCCCTTCTACCCCAATAAATACCCATAGAGTTACAAGCATTGTACTTTTAACTTGGCTGCCAACTGCTCCCCATGAAAAAGAACCAGTTTGCCCCCAAAATCCATCTAAGAATGTATCAATATGAAACGCGAAGATTCCTATGACAATAAATACAAATACAGGTACTAATTTTGCGATTGTAGTTACTAAATTCACAAGTGCTGCTGATTGAACTCCACGTAAAATTAACATGTGAACACACCACAATAATACGCTTGCACCAATAATGGATTCTACATTTTGACCGCCTTCAAAGATCGGGAAGAAATATCCTAATGAAGAAAATAATAATGTACCGTAAGCTACATTCCCAAGCCAAGCAGATAGCCAGTATCCCCACGCACTATTAAATCCCATAAAATTACCAAATCCTGCTTTTGCATAGCTAAAAATACCACCATCTAAATCTGGCCGTTTTACAGTTAGATTTTGAAAAGATAATCCAAGTGCAATCATCCCAATTCCTGTTATAACCCAGCCAATAATAATGGCTCCAGCACCAGCACCTTTTGCCATATCACTCGCTAAATTAAAGGCTCCACCGCCAATCATAGACCCAACTACAAGAGCCGTTAGTGTAAACAACCCTAATTTCTTATCTTCACCCATTCCACTCACCTCTCTTTAATTGCAATAACAATACAAAAGCAATAGTGAATGATAGTGTCTAAAGGAGGAGAAAGAAGAAAGGAAGACTCCCTTTCTTCTTTACTCCATGTTTCCTAAAGTAGCTGCCATAACCGCTTTAATTGTATGCATTCTATTTTCAGCTTGATCAAATACTTTTGAATGTTTACTGCGGAATACTTCGTCAGTTACCTCCATTTCTTTCAACCCATATTTCTCGTAAACTTCTTCGCCATACATCGTTTCAACATCATGAAATGCAGGTAAACAATGTAAGAAAATCACGTTTTCATTCCCTGTTTCTTTAATCATTTTCATATTTACTTGATAAGGTCTCAATAACTCGACACGTTCAGCAAATTTTTCTTCTTCCCCCATAGACACCCATACATCTGTATAAATTACATCTGCATTCGCAACAGCTTCTTCCACATTACTTGTTATCATTACCTGTTCATTATATTTTTTTGCTAAATCAATTACTTCTTGTGCAGGCCATAAAGATTCTGGTGTGCAAATACGTACATCCATTCCAACGATTGCTCCACCAACTAGTAAGCTATTAGCAACATTATTTCGTCCATCTCCAACGTAAACGAGCTTCACATTTTTCAACTTCCCTACATGTTCTCTAATTGTTAATAAATCTGCTAGTGTTTGTGTTGGATGCCACATGTCTGTTAATCCATTCCAAACTGGCACACCAGAATTTTGTGCTAAAGATTCTACAGTCTCATGATTAAATCCACGAAACTCAATTCCGTCAAACATACGCCCTAACACTTTTGCTGTATCCTCTACGGATTCTTTTTTCCCAAGCTGAATATCACCTTTCCCTAAATATTCAGGATTCGCCCCTAAATCTGTACATGCTACTGTAAATGCACAGCGCGTACGAGTGGAGGTTTTTTCAAATAAGAGCGCTACATTCTTATCTTCTAAATAATGATGCGGGATACCATTTTTCTTTTTCTCTTTTAATTCTGCTGCCAAATCTAGAAAATATAACAATTCTTCTTGTGTAAAATCTTTTTCTGCTAGAAAGCTTCTTCCTTTTAAATTTGGTCTAGTCATTAACATACTTCATCCCTACTTTCTCCGTTATTTATACTAAATATCTTTACGAACAATTGGCATACTCATGCAACGTGGACCCCCACGACCACGAGATAATTCCGAACTTAGCACTTCAATTACTTCTATACCGTGCTCCCGTAATAACGTATTGGATACATAGTTGCGATCATATGTAACAACTACACCTGGTGCGATTGCTAATGTGTTCGAGCCATCATTCCATTGTTCACGAGCAGAAGCAATTACATCTCCTCCTCCACATGGAATAAGAACTAATTCACTTAAGCCTAATACCTCTTTTAATGCTTCCATTAAAGAAGTACGATGTGTAATTTTAAGAGTTTCCTCATCTGATCCTTTTTCTAAAATATAAATATTCATATTCCCTTTTGGCCCTTGAATGGCTGGATGAATTGTAAACTTGTCATAATCAACCATTGTAAATACTGTATCTAAATGCATAAATGCTCGGCATTTTGGAATTTCTATTGCTAACACTTTCTTAATTTTATTTTGTCGGCTAAAGAGATTTTTAGCTAAACGTTCAATTGCTTTAGCTGAAGTACGAGCAGACACTCCAATCGCAATTGTTTCTTCATTTAAAATTAGCTCGTCGCCACCTTCAATTGGAAATTTATAATCACGATCTAACCAGATTGGTACATTATGTTTTGCAAATCTTGGGTGATATTTAATGATGTACTCCATGAATAATGATTCACGTCTACGCGCTGGTTCTCTCATCTTATTTATCGTTAGGCCATCGCCCACGCTAGCTGCTGGATCACGAGTAAAATATAAATTAGGCATTGGATCTAAGTAAAACGGATAATGATCTTCCATTAATTCATATAAATGTGTCTTCTTACTTGTTTCAATTTCGTTTTTCCGTACACCGCCCATAATTTTTTGAATTAATTCTTCATTTGAAAAGGAAAGTAAATATTCTTTTAAAGTTTGATGTGCAACATTTACGTCAGCCTGTCCTTCTTTTAAAATACGATCAACAAATTCTTCTCGAAGTTTTTTATCTACTAACGCCTCAGCAGCTAGTTTTTCTAAATAAAGAACTTCAACACCCCGATTGCGTAACGTTTGTGCAAAATAATCATGCTCTTTTTGAATAATTGGTAAGTATGGAATATCGTCAAATAATAATTGCTGCAAATAATCTGGCGTCAAGTTTTCCACTTCTTTACCCGGTCGTTTTAATAAAACCGTTTGTAATTCCCCAATTTCTGAAGTAACATGTATCGGATGTTTCATTTGTTGTACCTCCTTTTAAATATGTTTGATGTCTTACAAGTACATAATAAATGCTCTGCACTTTTATCTTTGTGAAAGCATCCACATTATCATTGTGAAATATTAAACAAGTTATTTTTTTAAAATCATACGAATTTGTATTTTTATAACAAACTCTCTCGCTTTTTCAATAAAAAACACATATATTACGCATATATGTTGAATATTTAACTTCCGTATTTAAACAAAAATCCTGTTTTTAATTTTATTAAAAACAGGATTTTTGCATCTAAATAATTAAATTTAATCTTTCTTCTATAATCTCCCTATCTGATTTCGACTGTGAAATTATAAGGCATGTATCATTTCCACATATACATCCTATTTTTTCTTTCCAATCTAACTCATCAAATAAAACACCAATAACATGTGCATTACCAGGTAATGTTTTAATAACCATTAATTGATCTACACAATCAATTTTCACAACAACTTCTCGTAATTTTTTCTTTAACTTTATATCAGTTTGTAAATGCTCTTCTGAGAAAACTTTATATATCATTAATCCTTCTTGAGAAGGTACCTTCGTTAAGTTTAACTCACGAATATCCCGAGAAACCGTAGCTTGTGTTACTAATACATCTTTTTTTGCTAACAATTCTACTAATCTTTCTTGCTTATCTATTTCATACTCCTTTACAAATTGTTTAATTAACCGTTGTCTTTTTTCTTTTTTCATAAAAGACACCCCTTTTAATATTATAGCTCGCTATAATTTTCATCCGAAAGGGAGAGAAAAGAATGTTGCGGAAACGTTCATAGTTTAACTGTAAATATTAAATCAAACTAAATAAAAAAGAGAAGAACAGCATTCTGTTCTTCCTTTTACATTGAAAATCGTTCAATTGTTTGTTTCAAATCAGTTGCTTGCTTCTCTAAATCCTTTAATAATTGATCGATTACTATCATATTTCTAGACTGTTGTAGCGTTACACGCGCCACTTCTTGCGAACCAGCTGACGTTTCTTCAGCAATTGCTGCTACAGCTTTTGTTTGTGCTCCTGTTTGATGAATGTGGCTCACTTGTTCATTCATATAACTACTAATTTGCTGAGTTGCATCGGCTACTTCCATAACACTTGATGACATTTCTTTTAAAATTAATTCCGTAGCTTCCCCACGTTTCGCCTCTTCTTTAGCTATTTTCACTTGTTCTGTCATTTTCATTGCAACTTGTTGTACTTCATCTTGCATATTCCGTAATAACTGAGATATGTTTCTTGCAGAATGATCACTTTCATCAGCAAGTTTACGTACTTCTTCCGCAACAACCGCAAAACCTCTTCCATGCTCTCCTGCGCGAGCTGCCTCAATAGAAGCATTTAGTGCTAATAAATTCGTTTGGCTAGCAATCGCACTCACAACAGACACAATATGTTCTACTTGTTTCATTCGTTCTTCTAACTTCTGTACATTTTGCATGGAATCTTCATTTTCTTTTGCCAATGTTTGAATACCTTGAATTAAAGACGTAAAGACACGAGTACTATGCCCTAAAGCTTGAACCATTTCTGAAGACAACGTATCAGACTGCTTCGCTTTTTCTTCTACTTCACTTGCAATAGACGTCGTTGTATCAACAGCAGAAACAATTGCTTGAATTGATGCTGCTGATTGCTCAGCGCCTGAAGAAATCTCTGCAAGAGTCTCAGATACACCTTGCGCTTGTCTCGTTGCTTCGCCTGTTTGTTTTCTAATCTGCTGTACTTGATTGTTTGTATAAGAAAATGTTGTATCAATATTTTTTACCATGCCCCTTAAGTTTCCTAACATCATATTAAATGCAACACTTAAAGATTTAATTTCATCATCTGTCTTCGGTAATGGAACATCTTCACGAATATCACCCTCAGCTGCTTTTCTTGCCGCTTCCTCTAACTTGCGAAGCGGTTTAATTAAAAATACGGCTGCTCCATATGCTAAAATTCCAGACCATACTACCCCTAATAACATAACGATAATATTATATACTGTTTGACTTACATAACTTTGAAAATAATCGTATATCACGTAAATAAAAAATATACTTGTTGAATATGTAATGAGAGCTAAAACTGTAGTGAATAGCATAAGTTGTGTACGTAATCCAAAAGAAAATGTTTTCCTTTCTTTTTCCATCTTCCCTTTCCCCCTTTTTATAAGCAATATAAATACTACCTATATATTATTATCCATATTTTCATTATAGAAGGATATAGGGATTTTAAAAATTATTATTTCTTTGAATATCAAATTGCACGAAAAAAATAAAGGATTCTGACAATTTATGACTAATAACAGAAATAAGGGGCAACATTTGTAAAATATATTTTTAACTGGGGGTTTTGTATGATTCAAGTTCGAAATCTAGTAAAATCATTCGGTTCACTTGATGTGTTAAAAGGAATTGATTTAGAAGTAAAAGAAAAAGAAGTTGTTGTTTTAATTGGTGCCAGTGGTTCTGGTAAAAGTACATTACTTCGCTGTCTTAACTTTTTAGAAATGTACGATGAAGGCGAAATTCACTTACAAGGTGAGCGAATTGATCCAAAGCATTCAAATTTAAATAAAGTCCGTGAAAATGTCGGTATGGTTTTTCAGCACTTTAACCTCTTTCCTCATATGACCTCACTAGAAAACATCATAGAAGCACCTATTCACGTAAAAAAATTAGAGAAAGCAAATGCAAAGGATATTGGAAATCAACTTCTCCAAAAAGTCGGCCTTCAAGATAAAGCGGATGTAACTCCTCATCTTCTTTCAGGTGGTCAAAAACAGCGCATTGCCATTGCACGAGCTCTTGCAATGAGCCCTAAGATTATGCTATTTGATGAGCCTACCTCAGCTTTAGACCCTGAACTTGTTGGAGAAGTATTGCAAGTTATGAAAGAACTTGCTGAAGAAGGGATGACAATGGTTATTGTTACTCATGAAATGAATTTCGCAAAAGATGTAGCTGATCGCGTCATCTTTATGGACGATGGAAAGATTGTAGAAGATGCTCCGCCAGCACAATTCTTTTCAGCTCCATCACATGAACGAGCAAAACAATTTTTACGCAACGTTTTATAATGTAACTTCTGTTTCAAACGAAAAGGAATATATTCATACGGTGCACAACTAATCATCCAAATAAAATATTTCAATAACATACTAAAAAACCATTCGTATGATCAATATATAGGAGGGGTTTTATGAAAAGAAAACTATTAACCATTGTTGCGAGCATTACACTATGTACATCCTTCATACTAGGAGCTTGTAGCAAAGAAAGCTCTACTACTTCATCAAATGGTGAAAAAGAATTTCGCTATGCGATGAGTGGATTATACAAACCTTTTAACTATAAAGAAAATGACGGCAAACTTGTCGGCTTTGATGTAGAAATCGGTGAAGCTCTTGCTAAAAAGATGAACATGAAGGCTACGCCAGTTACAAACCCATGGGAAACGCTAATTCAAGGTCTTCAAGCGAAGAAATATGATGTAATACTGGGTAGTATGGCAATTACAGAGGAGCGCTTAAAAGCTGTTAGTTTCTCAAATCCGTACTATCGCTCTGGCGCCCAAATTTTTGTGGCTAAAAAGAATACCGCTATCTCTTCTCCAGAAGATTTAAAAGGTAAGAAAATTGGTGTTGTAAAAGCTAGTACCTTTAAAAATCTTGTTGCAAAATATACAGATCAAATCACAGAATATGACAGTGATATTACTGCTCTTATGGACTTAGAGCCTGGGCGTGTTGATGCAGTAATTACGGATCAAATGGTTGGTCTACGTATGATAAAAGAAGGAAAATCGAATATAAAAGAAGCCGGAAAACCATTAAATCTTGATGAAATGGGAATTGCTATCCGCAAAGATGATAAAGAAATGGTTGAGCAAGTAAATAAAGCGTTAGATGAAATCATTAAAGATGGTACGTATGAAAAGATCAGTAAAAAATGGTTCGGGCGTAATATTCTTGGTGAAGAGGAAAAAACGAAGTAAGTAAGTTAGCCATTCAAAAGATTCATAAACAGTGCCCCACTGATTAAGTGTTCATTTTATGTGGGGCATTTCATTCTCTACTAAAATCTATACAATATGAGGTGAAACGCATGTTTGAAATTTTTATTTCTTCCTATCCCACACTCTTAAAAGCTACTATTGTCACATTACAATTAACATTAACTTCCCTAGTACTCGGTTCATTAATTGGATTATTATTCGCTTTCTTTCGAATCTCTAACAATAAAGTTTTAAATAGTATCGCTCATGTCTACATTGCTATTATTCGTGGTACACCTTTAATTGTTCAAATTGCCATTCTCTATTTTGGAATTACATCCGTTGTTGTTTTCACCCCTTTTTGGGCAGGAGCAATCGCTTTAGCAATTCATAACGGTGCATATATTACCGAAATTTTCCGTGGATCTATTCAATCCGTTGACCGGGGACAATTAGAAGCAGCTCGCTCTTTAGGCATGCCTTATCCTTTAGCTATGCGACGAATTATATTACCACAAGCATTTCGTCTGTCTCTTCCTCCTCTAGGAAACCAATTTATTATCGGATTAAAAGATTCTTCACTTGTTGCTTATGTAGGAATGTCCGAATTATGGGGATCAGGTTTATCAATTGCAGCAGGTAACTTCCAACAATTAGATACTTACATAATCGTTGGTGCATACTATCTCGTACTTGTTCTTCTATTTACTTATTTTGTTAATCTTTTAGAAAAACGATTACAACGAAAAGAAACTAACTCCGTCCAAGTGAGCAGAAAAAACAAGAAAGAAGTTTCTTTATAGCAAAAAAGCAAGCTCACTAAGAGCTTGCTTTTTTGCTATAAAATACATCTATTTTTACTGATTTACTTTTTTAATACTCTCTTTTTCTTCTATATGTTCCTCACGATATGAAATATTATGAGGATCTAGTCCATTTCCTAAAGAACCATAGAAATGCTCTCTATGCGGATCAACTAATTCACTTCCGTGATAATACACACGTGGTGTATTCCAAAGTGCTGCCAATGCTTTTGTCATCGGCATTTCGTGATAGCGTTCCGGCCACATTTCTTTAATCTTCTCTTTTACTAACGGATAGTATTTTGAACTCATAGCAGGAAACAGATGATGTTCTGTATGATATGAGAAGTTGAAATGTAAAACGTCTACCCAGCGCGGCACTGTTACTGATAAACAGTTTGCTAATGGATCATTTACTGGAACAATTGGATTTAAGCGGTGATTTGTTGCGATATATGCCATTACAATAAAGTTAGCAATTAACAACGGAATGACATATGCAAATAACCATTTTCCTGGTCCCATAATAAACAATAAACTAATCCAAACTGTCCAAGGTAAAAGAAGTTGAAGCCATACAGATTTTTGATTGGATGACTTAAATTCTTTTATAAAATGAAAGAACATTCGAGTCGAATGCAATGTAAATTGAATTGTTAGTGACAGAAAACTAAAGAATGAACGTACATGAAGGGGCATACGATATACCCAACTCAAAAACTTACTCTTCTTAAGTTTCTCAAGTGTCGGCCATGCATCTGGATCATTCTCTTCATGCTGTGTATGAACATGATGCGTTGCATTATGCCACTTTCTCCAAAGCTTTGGCCCTGTTGATAATGGCATAAATGCAATCGCGCCTAAGAAGTCACGAAGCCATGCCTTTCTTACAACAGTTCCATGTAAAATTTCATGCCCTAAAAATCCAAGTGAAGCAAAACATAATCCAAGAACAATTGCAATTCCTAGATTCGCCCACACATTCAATTCAAATACACCAATCGCTATTAACCCCGCCAATGCCACAAGCAAATAAGCCAGTCCACCAAATAAACGAGTAGGCACTGGTTTAAATGCTTTTTTCGGCAAATGTGGTGATACACGTGCTGCATACCACCCAAACGTATGAAGCTCCTTCATCCTTTTGCTCCTTTCTTATGCCGCGCCTTGCGCAACTTACATATATTAATTCTTGCTTCCAGATTGATTTTACTAGGTGATCCAAAAAGCATCTATTATAAGGAAAATATACTCACTCTATCGTCACTTATTTTTCGCTTTTATTATCAATGAAAAACATTTCTCTTTTTACTCTCTATCAACCTTTCCACATGATGAATCATAACAATAGAATTTCTATATTGTCAACACCTTTTATGACCTAGTAATAAAAGGTGGTTATATTTTTATAATCATACTTTATTTCACTAAAGAAAATGTATAGATTCCATAAGGATTTACCCAATATATATAGACATTTTCTTAAACGCCATAGACTCTATCTCATTCAATAACTCCCTATGTAATCAACAAAACTGAATCACTTGAATTTAGTTTTATATAAATCCTACTACTTCATAATGCCCCACCTAATTAATTATATTAAAATAATTTATAACCTCTTTTAATAAAAATAGACTACTTCTAAAACAACACACATGAATTTCATATAATATGGAAATATTAAAAGGAAAATTGTTCTAAAATCAGGAGGTTTCCGCAATGACAAGTGATACATTTCCACAACTGCCGCTATCTTATTGGATTGAATCTACTCAGTTTCCTACTTTCCCTCGTTTATCCGAAAATATAAAGACGAAAGTTGCTATTATCGGTGCTGGTATTACAGGTATTACTACTGCCTATTTACTTGCAAAAGAAGGCGTCGATGTTGTTTTAATTGATTCCGGCCGTATTTTAAACGGAACGACTGGGCATACAACAGCGAAAGTAACAGCACAACATGATCTTATTTATGATGAATTAATAAATCATTTCGGTGTAGAAAAGGCCCGGCTTTACTATGAATCAAATAATAAGGCTCTACAATTCATAAATAAAACTGTTCAAACATATAAAATCGACTGTAATTTCTCAAATGAAGATTCATATTTATATACAACTACTGATAACGGATTAAGAAATTTATCGAAAGAATATGAAGCTTATCAAAAATTAAATATACCTTGTGACTATGTTCAATCTCTATCGATTCCTATTCCAGTACAATCTGCGCTTATAATGAAAAATCAAGCACAATTCCATCCCCTTCTTTATTTAAAAACACTTTTAGAAAAGTTTGTGGAGATGGGCGGAAAGGTCTACGAACAAACAACAGCTATGGATGTGGAAAAGGGCGATTATCCACAAATAATTACAAAAGAGGGCCATCATATCACTTGTGAATATGTCGTCTCTTGTTCACATTTTCCTTTTTATGATGCGAATAGCTTTTTCTTTACGCGAATGTACGCAGAACGCTCCTACGCTCTTGCAATAAAAGCAAAAACGGAGTATCCAGGTGGCATGTATTTAAGTATTGATGATCCAAAGCGCTCCTTACGCTATATAACAAACAATGGAGAAAAATTAATTTTGATTGGCGGAGAGAGTCATAAAACAGGTCAGGGAATAAATACGATGCTTCATTATGAAGCACTCTATTCTTTTGCTGAAGCCACTTTTGGAATAGATGAAGTTCCTTATAGATGGTCAGCACAAGATTTAATTACTCTAGATAAGCTTCCTTATATCGGACATATTAACGAAAGAAATCCAAATATATTTGTTGCAACTGGATATCGCAAATGGGGAATGACAACTGGAACTGCTGCCGCTCACCTACTGAAGGACTCCATCCTAAAAGTTCACAGTCCCTATAAAGAACTGTATGCACCATCACGCTTCCATGCAAATCCAGATATAAAAACGTTCCTCTCCCAAAACATTGATGTTGCGAAACATTTAATTGCAGGAAAGATTGAAACCGCATTACGTAAGCCAGAAGATCTCGAAGTTGGTGAAGGATCTGTCGTACATGTTAACGGTAAACGAGCAGGTGCTTATAAGGACAAAGAAGGAAAATTACATATCGTCGATACAACTTGTACACATCTCGGCTGTGAAGTTGAATGGAATAATGGTGATTGTACTTGGGATTGCCCTTGCCATGGTTCTCGTTTTTCAATTGAGGGAGACGTTCTTGAAGGCCCAGCAGATCAACCGTTAAAACGAGTTGATAATGAGTAAACAAATAAAGAAGTTCAACAAAATTACTGTTGAACTTCTTTATTTGTTATAAACCCTTTTCAGATAAAATTCGACACAAGGAGGAAAATATTAACATTAAATAAAATAATATATTCATCTACAAATTAAAAGGGGTGAATATTATGCAACCTTCAGCTCCACCTCATCTAGAATCTACAGAAACTATCTTTCCAAGCTCTATTACAAAACTTGTTGTTTTTATTTGTTGGCTAGCCATTTTAGCTGATGGATATGATTTAGGTATTTACGGTGCCGTTCTACCAAAGCTCCTAGAAGACAAAAGCTGGGCGCTATCACCAGCGCATGCTGGTACAATTGCAAGCTATGCTTTATTTGGGATGTTTATTGGGGCTATTCTAGTTGGAACGATTACAGATCTAATTGGGCGTAAATGGACGCTTATATGCTGTTTAGCACTTTTTTCTATCACAATGGGTTTAGCGGCTATCGCTCCTTCTCCTGAGTTATTTGGATTATCTCGATTTATAGGAGGAATCGGATTAGGCGGTGTTATCCCAACAGCTTCAGCACTTACTGTTGAATATTCACCAAAAAAAAGGCAATCTTTTATTTATGCTCTTATGTTTACTGGCTATCCTTTAGGTATCGTGTTAGGTGCTATTTTGTCCATGCTTATGTTAGAAGATTTCGGATGGAGAATTATGTTTGGTATCGGAATGATTCCACTACTCCTCATTCCTTTCATTATTCGCTATTTACCCGAGTCCATTCAATTTTTATTATCACGTAATCGCCAAGAAGAAGTGAACCAAATTCTTAATCGTTTTCAAATTGAATTTCATGTAAAAGATAAAACTCATCAAGACCCATCTACTATACGAAAGAAAAATGGATTTTTTACTTTATTCTCAAAAGAATACATAAAAGCAACGCTACTTTTTTGGATCACTTATATAATGGGAATGTTTTTAATATATGGTTTAAACACTTGGTTACCACAGATGATGCGCCAGGCAGGATATCCTCTTGGGTCTAGTCTGTCATTTCTACTTATGCTAAATATTACCGCAGCTATCGGCGCATTATTCGCTGGAGCAATTGCTGATCGTATAGGAGCAAAAATTGTTATTAGCATCTCTTATCTTATGGCAGCCATATGTATCGGACTATTAACAATCAAACCATCTGTTACAATCATTTATCTTTTAATTGGCCTTGCTGGTATTGGATCAGTCGGTATTACTCAAATATTAAATGCATATGTAACACAATACTTCCCATCACATATCCGAGCTACCTCCTTAGGCTGGGGACTGGGGCTTGGCCGAGTTGGTGCAATTGCTGGCCCAATTCTCGTCGGTATTATTATGACAATGCAATATGACTTAGCATGGAATTTTTACTTATTCTCCTTTGCAGGTCTTATCGCAGCTATATCTGTTTTCTTCATTCCTACAAAATAAAAAGGGCACAAACTTACTTGTGCTCTTTTTCATATGCTTCAAACAACATATCTCGAAACAATGTATTTAAACTCTCAATATCGATTCCTGATCCCTTTTCAATTCCTTTTACATATTGCTGATAGTAATGAATTTGTTCTTCTAAAAATTGATTTAGCACCTTAATTTTCAATCCAACATCTAATTCAGTACCTGCTTTTTTCTTTATTAACAACTTTTCAATTTCATCTAATACGCTACGTTCTAATGATAATTCTTTAATCAATCGGTCAAATTCTACAGGAGGTAAGGTCGTTTTCTCTTCTAGCCACTTACAAGCTAAAATGGGACGTAATACATAAAAGTACTTTTTCAGCTTTACATTCTCACCTTGCAAAAATTCACGATAATTTTTCGACGCCATATGTAAATAATGATATATCGTTGCTTTTGGATCAAAATTCTTCTCACTCATCTGTTGAAGTAGTTCTGGAAAATTAGAGTTTTTCGAATAAAAAATTGGTGATCGAATCCACTCAAGTAAAGCAGGATTCGACTTCGCGAATAGTTGCAACGCCTTTTTAATATCCCAACCACTTATATCTAAATCATCACTAATTGGATATTCAATTACATCTCGTTTGTCATGAATTGATAAATACCATTCTACCGGATGTATATAAACAAACCTAACATCATAATCGCTATCTTTCGATGGAAAACCCCAAGCACGACTCCCTGATTCTACCGCAAATAAAATTTTCACATCATTCTCTTTTTCAATTCTTTCTAACTCCAACTCGATTTTCTCTCTCATTGCATAACACCTCCATTTTTTGATTATTTCCTTGGAAATTCGACAAATACAATACTAATTTTACTACATACCAAAAAAACTGTCAGAAATTACTGACAGCCTAATGAAACGTCTATTGTTGCTTTTCGATTACAGTAGTAGCAATTCGTTCAAACTCTTTTTGAATCTCCTCTTTATATGCATCTACTATTGAAAAGTCCATAGCAGCAATATAAATTCGTTCTAATTTATCACGAACCGATTTTGCTTTCGCTAAGAAAGACATCGCCTCATTCATTTTTGCTTTATATTGAATGGAAACATCACGAATTTCCTTCGCATATTTCTCATCCGTCCCTGGCGTAACAATAAGGGCATACATATCAATAATTTCATCACCCTCGCGACTTGGAAAATATTCATGTGGTGCGGTGCTATCAAAAATTGCAAAGCCTAATTCTCTTACGATAACCATATCAAGACTATGCGGGTCAAATCCGCAATGATATACTTCAACTTCAAATCCTTTTTCTTCAGCTGCCTTAGCTAACTTTTTGAGCATCGTTGATTTTCCAGAGCCTGGGCGCCCTTTTATAAAATAACGATGTGGTAACCCTTCTGTTAAATTAGGAACAAAATCAACTGCTCCTTTCGGTGTAGCAGCTCCTAAAAAACGATGTTTTACAAGCGATTGTCTCCCGCTTTTATCTGCAAATAATTTCTGGATTAGCTGATTGGTTAGTTCATTTGCTTTATTAAAATCTATATTATCAATATATATCTTCTCCCACTCATCATGTATAACCAATGCCTCTTTAAAACGTGCGTAAGCAGACTGAAAAGCTTTGCTTGCTTCTGAAACAAATCTTTCAATTTCTAACTTCTGCTTTCTTAGTTTATCTGAGTCCCAAGCAATTCCTAAATTTATATACTCTTCAACAACTCCTGGCATTTTTGGCTCAATAACATGCGGCGATGTCCCATCAACAATTCCTACTTTTAATTTTGGGATAATTACACCATCAACCGATTTATTATCAGAAGAACAATGTAAAAATTCAATATCATATCCTTTTTCAATCCATTCACGACCTATTGCCTTTATTAAAGAAGATTTTCCCGTTCCTGGGCCACCCTTTAAGATAAATAATCTGTCTAATCCTTTTAAATTCTCTTCGTATAAATTGTGAAATCCCCTAGCTGTATTACCACCAGCATAATAATTTAATACATTTCCTGTCACTGCACTCACTCCTTCGCAGCATTCTATTTACATAAGCTACAATATGCGAGCAGCTTTATTTGGGTGAATACCTATTTTGTATTGCACGAAAAAAGGAAATGAATTACAATTTAACTATCGGAAAATTCCGATTTTAAAAACTGAATACTTCTTTATCAAGAGAGGCAGAGGGACCGGCCCTTTGAAGCCCAGCAACCTCAGTTTATACAAACTGAATAGGTGCTAATTCCTGCAAAATGCATTGCATTTTGGAAGATAAAACTCAACTAGCATGTAAAGCTCATCTTTCTTGATACTGAAGGATGAGCTTTTTATTATTTGAAAAACATATATTGGAGGTATGTAAAATGAAAGTAATTGATCTATCGCAAACATTTGAAAATAATATGTCTCAATTTCCTGGAACACCTAAAATACAACTAGAAGCTGTTACAAGTGTTGAAGAATCAGGCTATCAAGTTACAGATTTTCATTCTGTCGTTCATGTTGGCACGCATTGTGATGCTCCTGCGCATTTTATTTCAGGCGCAACGACCATCGATCAATTACCGCTGGATCAATTTGTAGGTGAAGCTGTTCTTATAGATGTAACACATATTCAAGAGCGAAAATTACCTAAGGCAGTATTGCATAATACTGACATAAAAGAAGGTGATATTGTTATTTTTCATTCTAATCTATCCACCAAATGGAATACAGAGGCTTATGAGAAGGAAGCATTTTATCTTTCTGAAGAATTAGCTAAAGAACTAGTGCGATTAAAAGTAAAATCTATCGGTTTAGATTTCATTTCTCCTGATGAAGTCACAACAGAAACATCACCGATTCATCACATATTACTAGGGAATAATATTTACTTAATTGAAAACTTAACAAATCTAGATGCTATCGAAGCAAAACGTTTCTTTTTCTCAGCAGCACCTTTAAAAATTAAAAATAGTGACGGTGCTTTCGCAAGAGCATTTGCTGTTATATTTTAAACACAACCTATAAAGTGAACCTTTGATCATTGGAGGTTTTGTTCATCCCATACCTAACTTCTTTGCTTCCGCTGAATTTTGAAGTGGGGGTCTTACTGCCCGGCAAATAGCGGAATTAAAAAAAGCAAAGGCCACTATTGGTCTTTGCTTCTATATTTTCTATTTAAATTAAGAAAGAATTGTTCCACACGGGGACGCACCCAAGCTAAACAATCTATCTCTTTCTTCTTTGTGCAAGCTATCTCTTCTCCATCTACCATTTCAACAAGTTCTAGTTCTAACAGTTGCCTCGTGAATGCTAACATATTCACTTCTTCGGATGGATACTCTTCTTTTAATTTCTCCTCAATTTCCCCCAATAAAAAACCGTCACGCATCATTGCCAATGCATCAATCCAAAGTGGCGGCATTTCATATTTTTCTCCTGTAATTGTATCTTTTACAATATAATTCTTTTGCTCTTTTCGAAATTGAATCGTGTGTAAACATACAGTCGAATTTAATGTTAATTCCATCATACCACCTCTTTCATAATATCTGCATAGAAAAAAGGATGCGTGTGCACCCCTTCTTATCTTTTCATAACACCACTGAACCGCTACATGAGCAATCAATCTCATGTCGATATTTTCCTCCATTATAAACGAAGTATTTTATAAAAAAAACCCTTCTTGAAACATTTTATAAAATGTTTATATTTACACAACAAGAACACTTTTCTGAAAAATCTTTTCTCCCAATACATTAAACGGTCGGCAGAAAAATTTCTACTTTCGTTCCTACTCCTAGACTACTTTGGATCGTGATACTCCCTTGATGTTCCTTAATAATTTTATATGTAATCATTAACCCAAGTCCTGTACCAGTCTCCTTTGTTGTGTAAAACGCCTTGCCGATTTTTTCTAATTTATCATTCTCTATACCAAATCCTTGGTCTTCAACAGAAATACACAAATGTCCTTGCGTTTTTTGATATGCACGGATATGAATTTCTCCGCCCTCTGGCATTGATTCTATTCCATTTTTAATGATATTTAATAACACTTGTTTTAATTGCTTATCATCACCGTTTATAGCCGGTAAATTCCCATCTACTTGTATATGACATTTAACTCTATATTGCGTTGCATAACTTTCCATTAGATGCACAACATATAGAAGGATATCTCGTATATTACACCTTTCATAATTTGTTGGCTTTGGTTTTCCTAACAACATCAATTCACTAACAAATCCATTAACCCTTTCAATTTCTTGTAGCATAATGTCGTAGCTCATCGTATCAGTTGGATTTCTTTCTTTTTGCATTTGCGTAAACCCTTTTAACGCTGTTAGCGGATTTCGAATTTCATGGGCAATTGTTGTAGACATAGTCCCAATCACAGCTAAATTTTCCGTCTCTTTCATATTGTTCATCATTTCAACCACTGTTCTTACATAAGATTGAAATCGTTTTAATAAAGAATGTGAAATAATGAAATAGAATATACATAAAACAAGTGGAATTACCACTTTTAAATCTTGTAATAGCAATGTGAAAAATACGTACTTTCCAATTACACTAAAGGACACTAAATAAAAGTATTTTCTATTCACGAAAACTGGGGCAAATAAAATTAATAACATTTCTACCATACTACCATGTTCAAAAGGTCTATCCGTTCGCAAATAAATCATTAAATTATTCACAAGATTGATAAACATGTACCCAAATAAAAATAAATATTTTACAGAATATACATACCCTCTTTTTTGAAGATATATAGAAATAGGAAATAATGCTATTACAAATATAGGCACACCTATCCCAAGACTACCTTCTGGCCAACCTACCGCTGTTCCACTAATATTCATAGCAGGATATACAAAATAATATATAGCGTCATATAAAAAGAATATAATATAAAATAATAATATAAATACCTTTAAGGCTCTTCTTTCTTCATAAATCAAGCTCTTGTATTTATTCATATAAAAACTCCCCTTGATCGATACAAAAAACTTTCATTGTTATCTCCTTAAAGTATAAGTATGAAATTGCTTTCAGGGCAATATTTAACCTTATAATAATGAAAGGAAGGAGATCTCCCCTTCCTTTTGGTAACAACTTACATCCATCTTACCCTGTCATGTAACAATCCATCCGTAAAATTATTATGCCCTATTACAAAATCCTTCATATATAAATTTAAATACTCACCGTACTTACTTTCTGTATTTAATAACAACTCCTCAACGTAATAAGCACCTTGTTCAAATTGATCTAAAAGTAAACTGGACAAGCCCGCATAAATCCCGCACCCTACTTGAAAATACGTTGCATTCGTTTTATATTTACGAAAAACTTGGCTACTATTCATCACATTATACATATATGTCTCACTATTTTCATAAACGAGTAACACACCGACCAAGTCCTCTCCAGCAACCTCTTCTTCCGCTGGATTAAACACTTTACGATTCCAGTTCCATAAATCTTCTACTTGATCTAAGTTCTGTCTAATTATATTTGTTGTATACTCATTAATTCGGTAAAGAAAACCAACTTCCATATTAAAGTTTTTCCCTAAAATTAATACTTCCTCATGTGGCATTAAACAACCATAGAATTCTTTTTCTCCTAACTTCACTTTATACTCTGAAGCATATACATCTTCATAAAAGTAAAGAGGACGATGATGACTCATATACATCGGATAACTCCAGATTGCTTCATCTAAAAATCGCTCTACTGCCCATGAAGCATAAAGTGTATGTGGCTTTATAAGTGCTGTATCATTCAAAAACGATGTGTCATGTTCTACAATATAACATGCTCTTGGCCTTTCATTTGGTCGTTCCTTCATAAGCTCAACAACCATCCATTGAACAACACCTGGATTCATACCTGCACCTATAATCGCTTTTGTATTTGTAAATTTCTCTTTCTCCTTCTCAAACCTTGTATATCTTTCCGTAAGCTGAAAGCCGATTAAGCTATCGTCCTGATCTACTGCCTCATTTTCCAAGGCTGAGTTAATATAACAAATTCCTAGTTCATTACAGCAGCTTAATACTCTAATTGTATCTGCCCCTGAAACATCAATCACAACACTCGTTCTTTTTTCTTTTAAATGTTGTTTAAATTCCACTACATTTTGAAGGTTTATTTCATATAAATATAATTGACTTTTCAAATTCGAAAACAAATCATCATAATAAGTCCTATCTTTTTGTTTTATATCCACCAAATGAAATTTGGCATTCTTTAATACTTCATAAATTGGATCTTTTTCATTTGCTATCGCTTGATTTAAAATTGCTAAAACTGCTTTTGCTGCTCCACCAGCACTACCAAGCAATGTAATTGATAACGAATTCGGAAACTGCTCCACAAACAAAACCCCTTTAATAAATTAGTTGAGCAGCTCCTCCTCAAAAAATAAATTGAATACATAAAAAGATAGCTCGTACACAATTTTTATAAGTTAGTGTAAAGTTACCTTTTAAAAAATCACACTATACTATGTTTATATTCAATTCATTTTTCCCCTCATCTTCAAATTAAACTAAAACAAATAGGCTCGACCTTTTCTTCTGCATATAAAAGAAAAAGTCAGCCCTTCCAACTAATCTACGGACAATGGACGGATTTTACATGTTGAATATTCACATACATTTTTGCATCACGTGCTTTTGATATTTCAATATGACCTTCATCAATTTTCGCCATTTTTCCAATTTTATTGGACTCCTCACCTAAATCAAACACCATAATTTTCCCAGTCATTTTAATAAGCTGTTCTTCAAATGTTCTAGCTAATGTAATATTTAACGGATTTACGGGGAGTTCATTTTTATTGAGGGCATACGGTACTTGGTTTTCTTTATACGGAATTAACCATTTTAAATGCTTTAAAGATATATATACCGTTTTATAAACCGGACTATAAAAAACAATATAGTCGTTCATCACACTTGTAACATAACCATGTATTGGAGCATTTCCTGCTACATAAACTTCTGTAAAAATCCCTTTAGAAGTACTTAATACTTTTCTCAAAGAAATTGAAGGGGATTCCCTCTTAATTACAGAATCAACATCTGGTTTTAGTATGTCTTCGTCATGTGGTCTTAAAAATTTATAGTATTGTACATGATATAAAGATATATATACATAGTCTTGTCCATTGTAAAGAACAATAATGTCATTTCCTACGTCTATTAATATACCTTTAAACCTTTTTTCACCGATTAATTTAACATATATATTTTCCCCAATACTTTTGTTTAACTCATTCATCTATATCCTCCTTCCTATGAATTTTAGCTTTCCTATCTTCCGTTTCAAAAAAATAATCAGGGCAATGTTCTGTCTTAATAGTAAGTAATTCCTTTTCATACTATCGAAATAAGAAATTGTTCTTCTCTTTCCCTCATAATGCCCCTCTTATTTATTAAACATTATTCATCTTCATTCTTTTTACATTTCACTACTTGACTCACACTCTTAATATGATAATTAATGATATAAATAACTTCATCACCGTTTACTAGCGTAATACATTCTTCATGCACTTCACTTAATAGGCCTTCTACACACTCTGGGCCGCCACGGTTAATCTTTACCCACTTATACTTCAAGTCACGTAATACATCGACGAAAGTATCATCATCAGAGCAGAAACATGAAACATAGCCATCGCCACATTTACTTTCTTTCACTTTCTTAACTAGACTCTTCACATGTTTCAATTGGTAATATACTAATTCACCAAGAAGAAGTTGTAATGTAAGGTAATCTCTTCCTAACGATACAAGTACCCCCACTCGACTCTCTGGTCCACGAAGATTTACTTTTACAGTCTCACCGACTAAGCCTTTAATTTGTTCACAGCATAATACATTCTCCAATTTCGTATCCCCCTTTCTTATTATCTTCCTCTACTTGATTGTCTTTGTGCACGAGCACGACCTGAATTATCGCTACTTTCCTTACTATCGTCGCTCTCATCACTCTCTCCGCATGCTAAAGCATTATAGTTAACACTTTTAATATGCTTTATTGCAATTAATATAATTTCTTCTTTTACGATTAATGTTACGAAGTCACAAGAAACATCTTGCAAAATGCCTTCCACTTTCTCTGGACCGCCGCGATTAATTTTCACCCAGCAATATTTGAAACTTTCAAGTAGTGCTTCAAAATCTTCTGCACAGGCGCAATCTTCCCACTCACAATCACTTGATCCACATTCTTTCGCATTTTTTGTAATACTTTTTAGATGTTTAAGTTGATAGTAATAAAGCTCACCTTTTTCATTCTTCAATACGAAGTAGTCCTGACATACTGATATTATTGTTCCTTTTTGAGATTCTGGACCACCCCTGTTTACTCTCACAAAAGATCCAATTAAGTCTTTCAAAAAATCACAATGAAATAAACTCACGAGAAAACCCCTTCCATTAATTTATAAGCTTTTGCACTGATAGTATATGTATCTGTACAGGTTACGTTCTCTATGTTTGTCCTAGCTAGAAAAAAATATGCTTTTAACATGGTAGACTACTACCTATCAAAAACATAAGGAATTCTGCATGCCCATTAGGCTTTCGATACCTTTAGACAAAAAATCCCGTATGAAGATACATTTCTGCATATCTTCATACGGGATTTCCCAAAGTTTAGTCTTCGTCTTTAACATCCATATCTTCTGGAATTGGTTCGTTTAATATTTCTTCCACTAACTGCTTATATTTCTCCATTTGTTCTAAATGCGTATTGAATTGTTCTTTATTTACTAAATATTGCTCTCCATCGAATAGCGCACGAATTTTCTTTTGCTGAATTAACTCTTCAATATACGATTTTGGTAAATTCAAATACTCCGCAGTCTCTTCTACTGTTATATACAATGCGTTCATTCCTTTATTATTTTTTCATCTATACTGTATCTTACTTTACTTTATTTTTGTAAACAAATAAAAAAGATTTTGTAAATGCAGTTCAAAAAGCAGGTAGATGCATTCCATATATTGTATAGTATTATATAGTAAGAATTTTTTAAATATAGAATGGTATTACCCATTTACACAAAGGAGAGTTAACATATGGCTACTCGTCACATCATTACAATGTTAGAAAAAACACTACAAGTTGAAACAGAAAACACAATTTCTCATTTGAATGTATCTTTATCTGATCGTTTTCTTTCTCAAAGCACAGCAATACATGAAAACAATTGTTATCATACAATTGGTGAATGGTACAAAAATCATTTCTTATTCCAACAAGATGATTTCCTTTGGGCTAAATATGCTTTCTATGACGCATATTGTGAAGCCATCAAAAAACAAGGCCATCTTACAAAACGCGTCCGTCAAATATTAGAATCATTGGCTCGAAAACATGGAAAACAATATATTGCTTCTATACTAAATATGCCATTTCCTAATGAACGCGCTAAAGGGACAGCTTAATTTATCCATGTTCTGCGTAAGCAAAACATAGCTAAATTGTTTTCTAAGATGCTTTACCAATAAAAATGTTCATATCATATGAACTGATGAAACCGGTGTCATTATAATGATTGAAAATATAGTAAACAGGAAAACCCCCACGTACATCTCTCATCCATTTGAATAGAGAAGTATGTGGGGGTATACTTGTTCCTTATTATTTTATCATCTGCTTAATCAGTTCGCGATTTCTCTTCTTAAATACTTCATTATGAGAAGAAACCATTCCGTACTCACTTGCATCTGGTTGGATAAATTGCTTTGCTTTATTCACAGCATTTCCAGCATCTTGGAATGCACCTGCAATTAAGTGTAGTTTCCCTTCGTGCTTTAAAATATCTCCAGCAGCATATAATCCATCTACTGAAGACTCACTATTTGCATTACCTGCAATATAATAATTATCTATAATTGCAACGTCTAACTCACTATTTTCTAATAATGTAATGTCGCGTTCATATCCATGATTAATAATAACTTCATCAATAGGTAAGTGAGAAACCTCACCTGTTTCATGATTTGTTAATTCTACATATTCGATCGCTTCATGATTATCACCAGCAATTAATTTTGTAATCGATGTATTAAAGAAACACTCCGCTGAGCTGTTCATAAGTTGTTTTACTTGTGCTTCATGACCAGATAATTCTTCTTTTCTATAGGCTACATACACTTTTTTCGCAATTGGTTCCAATTCATTTGCCCAATCAACAGCAGAATTGCCTCCACCGGAAATAATAACTGTTTTACCTTTGAAACGCTTTAAAGATTTAACTGTATAATTTAAATTCGATACTTCAAATCGCTCAGCACCTTCAATAGATAACTTTTGCGGTTTCAATATACCACTTCCTGTTGCGACGATAACTGTTTTTGAAAAGTGGTCTTCGCCAGTACTTGTTTTTAATGTAAAAGTACCATCTTGATTACGAATAATCGATTCTACTTTTGTATCTAATACAACTTCCGGCTTAAATGTTAACCCTTGCTGTACAAGTTGTTCAATTAACTTATCACCTGTAACTGGCAATAGTCCTCCTACATCCCAAATCATTTTTTCCGGATACACATGTATTTTTCCACCTAAATGTGGTTGAAATTCTATTATTTTTGTTTTCATTTCTCTGAGTCCACTATAAAAAGCTGAATAAAGCCCTGCAGGTCCTCCGCCTATCACGGTTACATCAAACAATTCTTCTCGATTCATTCGTGCTCACTCCTCAGCTATTAATCATTGATTATCATTCTCAATAAAATATAACCTGTTTCCGCAAAATTTACAATCAAAATTACTATTGACAATACACCTATATAAAATTATATTATTTAAAGAATCAATAGTGATAATCATTATCATTTTGTTAATAATTAGCAAATTTGAGATTACATCTTCTTTCATTAATATGGTTAATACTATATTATAAAATCTCATATTCAAGATTTTTAATAAATCATTTTGCTTTACCACTACTCTTTCAAAAAGATTACAGTTAAACAAATTATTGTATACACATATCATCTATGTTAAAGGAGAAAGACGATGAAAAAGTTATTTATTTCACTAACAGTTCTTTTCGTTCTTGTTATGAGTGCTTGTAGCAATGGCTCTACAGACAAAAAGAACGATGCAAAAGGTAGTAAATCAGAAACAATTACATACCAATCTGAAAATGGTAAAGTAGAAGTTCCTGCAAATCCAAAACGCGTTGTTGTACTATCATCATTCGCTGGTAACGTAATGTCATTAGGTGTAAATCTTGTTGGGGTAGATTCATGGTCTAAACAAAACCCACGTTTTGATAGCAAACTTAAAGATGTTGCTGAAGTATCAGATGAAAATGTTGAAAAAATCGCTGAACTAAATCCAGATTTAATCATTGGTTTATCAAATGTTAAAAATGTCGATAAGTTAAAGAAAATTGCTCCTACTGTAACATACACTTACGGAAAAGTTGATTACTTAACACAGCATTTAGAAATTGGTAAGTTATTAAACAAAGAAAAAGAAGCAAAAACTTGGGTTGATGACTTCAAGAAACGTGCACAAGAAGCTGGTAAAGAAATTAAAGCAAAAATCGGTGAAGATGCAACAGTTTCTGTTGTAGAAAACTTCAACAAACAGCTTTATGTATACGGCGAAAACTGGGGCCGCGGAACAGAAATTCTGTACCAAGAAATGAAATTAAAAATGCCTGAAAAAGTAAAAGAAAAAGCATTAAAAGAAGGTTACTACGCATTATCTACTGAGGTATTACCTGAATTTGCTGGTGATTACTTAATCGTAAGTAAAAACAAAGATACTGATAACTCATTCCAAGAGACAGAATCATATAAAAACATCCCAGCAGTAAAAAATAATCGTGTATATGAAGCAAACATGATGGAATTCTATTTCAATGATCCACTTACATTAGATTTCCAACTAGACTTCTTCAAGAAGAGCTTTCTTGGTAAATAATACAAACATGAGGAATTCTTAATTTAAGAATTCCTCTTCCTTTATTCTATGAACAGAAAAGATGTGAAACGAATGACAAAAGATCATGATAATCCACGTTCTATAGCTTTTACATACAAACTAATTTTAAGCTTAATTGCATTCTTTCTTATTTTTATGGTTGCAATGGTATTAGGTGCTGCAGATACTTCGATAAAAGATGTATGGTTAGCACTCACTTCCTCCGCTAAAGGAGACAAAATATCTATTATTCGAGAAATACGTTTACCACGTGAAGTTGCTGCTATTTTTGTAGGAGCTGGATTAGCCGTTTCTGGAGCAATTATGCAAGGATTAACAAGAAATCCACTTGCGGACCCTGGATTATTAGGGCTATCTGGTGGAGCAAATGCTGCGCTTGCACTAACACTTGCTTTCAATCCTTCCATCAGCTATCTTTACTTAACGTTAGCTTGCTTTATCGGTGCTGCAATTGGCGCAATTATGGTATTTGGAATTGGTATGGTGAAAAAAGGCGGCCTTTCTCCTCTTCGAATTGTATTAGCGGGCGCTGCAGTTTCAGCATTTCTACTCGCAATTTCAGAAGGAATTGGCATTTACTTTAAAATTTCACAAGATGTATCACTTTGGACTGCTGGGGGCGTAATTGGAACAACTTGGAGCCAATTAAAAATTATTATTCCAGTCATTTCAATTAGTATCTTTATCGCTATCTTACTAGCAAAAAAATTGACAGTTCTTAGTTTCAGTGAGGAAGTGGCTATTGGACTAGGTCAAAAAATTATTGTTATTAAAACTATTTTATTTATCATTATTATCTTACTTGCAGGTGCATCTGTAGCGCTTGTTGGAAATATGGCATTTATCGGTTTAATGGTACCTCACATGGTACGCCCAATTGTCGGTCCAGATTACCGATTTGTTATACCGATGTCAGCCATTGCTGGAGCTTCCTTTATGCTACTTGCAGATACAATCGGACGTACTATTAACGCTCCGTACGAAACACCAGTTGCGGCAATTGTCGCGATTGTAGGATTACCATTCTTCCTATTCATTGTACGTAAAGGAGGAAAAACATTCTCATGATGCAATCTATTTTAAGAAAACAACGTCTCATTATACTCGCTTTACTTATAGTAATCATCACAACCATTGTAATTGGAATGGGACTTGGTTCAGCATCTTTATCTTATGATCGACTACTCCCAACATTAATGGGGCAAGGGGCTTTTAAAGAGGAGTTCGTTTTATACTCTTTAAGACTACCTAGAATTGTCATTACATTATTAGCTGGTATGGCTCTCGCTTTATCAGGGGCTATTCTGCAAGGAATTACCCGAAATGATTTAGCTGAACCTGGTATTCTTGGTATTAACTCTGGGGCTGGTGTTGCTGTTGCTATTTTCTTTTTATACTTTCCAATAGACGTAGGTTCATTTCTTTACTTACTACCTGTCGTTGGATTTATTGGGGCATTTCTGACAGCTGTTCTAATTTACGTATTTTCATATAGTAAATCAACTGGACTTCAGCCGGTGCGATTAACATTAACTGGTATCGGTTTTGCATTTGCACTATCTGGAACGATGATTGTCCTTATTTCATCCGCTGATCGTATGAAAGTGGACTTTATCTCAAAATGGATTGCCGGAAACATTTGGGGAGATGATTGGACATTTGTTTTAGCAATGCTTCCATGGCTAATTGTATTAATCCCATTTGTCTTCTATAAAGCAAATCGATTAAACATTCTAGCATTAAACGAACCGGTCGCAATCGGTGTTGGAATTGAAATTGAAAAAGAACGAAGATACTTATTAATCGCAGCCGTTGCACTTGCAGCTGCAGCTGTTTCCGTAACAGGAGGAATTAGCTTTATCGGATTAATGGCTCCTCATATCGCGAAATCTTTAGTAGGTCCAAGACATCAAATCTTCATGCCTATCGCCCTTTTAATCGGCGGATGGTTATTACTACTAGCAGACACAATCGGGCGAAATATCGTTGATCCTAATGGCATTCCAGCAGGTATTGTCGTTGCTTTAATTGGGGCTCCTTACTTTATGTATTTGTTGCTTAAGAAAGCGTAAAAACATCCTCAATTTTGAGGATGTTTTTTCCTTTCGTTTCCTTCTCCTAACCCTTTATTCACCATTCATATTTCCTACCTCAATACAATTCCTGAACAAAATATTTTTGATTATAAACTCTATTAATGTTATATTATCACATATAACTTTTACGTTTTAAGGAGTATCGTATAATGAAAGCTATTTCTATTATTCTTATCTTAATTGGAATTTTTGGTATCTTAATGGGCGGAATGATGTTCGGAGATATCGGTATTGCTGCAATTATTGGTTCATTAGCAGCACTATTCTCAGGAATCGGTTTTTGGAAATTAGATTCGCAACTCAAAAATATATCTAAATAATTAAAATCCTAAAATGGCCATGGAAGAATATATATTCTTTCACGGCCATTTTAATACACATTGAATAACATTTCCGTTAGATTTCTACTGTTGCCCATACCCTTCAAACTTCTTCGCCAAATTCTCCATCTCGTCTTCTGGCAGTAACTTCGGTTCTCCGACGCTTTTTGTTTGATAATAAATTTGAGCACAAAACTCAATCTCTTCTGCAATAGTAAACGCCATTTTTATATTATTTGCCCCAGCAATTAAACCGTGATTCGCAAGTAACACTGCACGGCGATCAATCATGCCTTCAAAAGCAGCATCTGCTAATTGCTTCGTACCAAATGTCTCATACGGCGCACAGCGTACATTCGGGCCTGCAAAAGCAATTAAATACGATACTGCAGGAAGTTCCCATCCTAATGATGCAATCGTCTTTGCATAAGGAGAATGTGTGTGTACAAGTGCATTTATATCTTCACGCTTTCTATAATAAATAAGGTGCATATCTAGTTCACTTGATGGCTTTCTTTCTCCTTCTACTACTTCACCATCTAAGTTTAATATAACTACATCTTCAGGCTTTGTTTCATAATAATCTAAACCACTTGGACTAATCGCAACAAGACCTTGTTCACGATTAAAGATACTAATATTACCGCCCGTCCCCTTTGTTAAACCACTAGAAATCATTTTCTTTCCATACGCTACAATTTCTTCTCTTTCTTTTTGTAATAACATATACATCCCCCTAAGTATGAAGCTTATGATGACTGACTTTTATATTTATCTACTTATTGAAATAGCTTTTTTAAATTCTCCGTAAACGGTGCCTTTACAATCCCTTTTTCTGTAATAATCGCTGTTACATTTTCATGTGGAGTAACATCAAATGCTGGATTATATACTTTACTTTCTTTCGGAGCTGAATATTGTCCAAAACGATTAATCACTTCAGAAGCATCTCTTTCTTCAATCGGAATTTCTTTTCCTGTCGATGTCTTTAAATCAATTGTCGGTGTTGGCGCTGCTACATAAAACGGAATGTTGTAGTACTTAGCTAAAATAGATACGCCTAATGTGCCAATTTTATTTGCTACATCACCATTTGCTGCCACACGGTCGCATCCAACGATTACTGCATCAATCTTCCCTTGTGACATGACCATAGCTGCCATATTATCCGTAATAACAGTAACGTCAATACCCGCTCGCTGCAGTTCTAATGCTGTTAACGTTGAACCTTGTAATCTAGGACGCGTTTCATCCGAATAAATTTTTAAATTCCATCCTTTTTCTTTCGCTAAATACATTGGAGCCGTCGCAGTACCATACTTAGTCGTCGCTAAAGCACCTGCATTACAATGCGTTAATACTCCCATTTCATCATGGAATAATGTTAATGCATGCTCTCCAATTTGACGGTTAATTTCTTCATCTTCTCTATGAATTTCTTTTGCCTCTTCTAGTAATCTATTTTTCAGCTGTGAGATTGATAAGTGAGCATTATCTGTCGCTACACTTTCCATTCTTTCAAGCGCCCAAAATAAATTTACTGCAGTCGGTCTTGATGTCGCCAAGTATGTACATACCTTTCTTACTTCATCCATAAATCCTTCTTCCGTACTTTCAGCAAATTCCTTTATCCCTAAATACACTCCATAAGCAGCTGAAACACCAATCGCGGGTGCACCTCGCACTTTCATTACTTGTATTGCATCCCACACACTTTCAGCTGTTTTAAAAGATTCATAGACAATTTCATTTGGTAATAACGTTTGATCTAACAAAACTAAGGCATCATCTTTCCACTGAATTGGTATTAATTGCTCTTCCATCATATTCTCCCCTTACTTCGCGTAGTGCATTGACTGTTCTTTTAACGTTTCTACAAAACTTGTGCCCGTTCTATATTGATTCGCTCGTAAAATAAAACTCTTCGCTACTTGAAGACAAATTCGCTCCGCTCTAGCACGTGCTTCCTCATTCCCAATACAAGTAATATCTTTTACTTTCGCTAATCCAACAATACGGCGAATTAATTCCAGACCTGTCACTGCAGCTGTATCCTCTAATACAGATTGCAAATAGACTTCGCTAAAGCCTTCTTCCTTCGCCATAATCTCGGTCACATGAATATCCCAAGCACCTAAAAACTTCTGCTTAAATAAATCAATTACCTCTACCATCGTAGTTTGTAACCAATCCATATACGTATCTTTCTCAGCTCCAGGTGACATCGTTGCATCTGCATTCACCCAAGCAAACATTAAATTCGCCATTACATTCCCAACGTCATATCCCATAGGTCCATAAAAAGCAAACTCAGGATCAATAACCTTTGTAGAATCATCTCTTACAAAAACAGAACCAGTATGTAAATCACCATGAAGTAATGCCTGTGCATTCGTCATAAAAGAAAATTTACGTTTCGCTACTTCCATACGAAGCTCTTTATCACTATAAATATGTTCCCTAATCCATCCCTCATTTAACGGAAATAACTCATTACGCTTATTATGATTGGTAAATGGTTCTGAATATACGAGGTCCTCTGTAATCTCACATAATTCAGGATTTATATAATTCTTCACAAATTCCTTCTTCTCTTTATGATTCATTACAACATCCGATGTTAACAAAAGTGTATTTACCATAAAAGTAGTTAAATCATCCGCAAGCCTCGGAAATATTTGATGATTTATAAGTGCTGTACGTAATATTGTGTGATTCGATAAATCTTCCATTACGCAACAATTCATCACACTATCAAATAAATACACCTTAGGAACAAGTCCAGGTGCTAACTCATCCTCTAACTGCAAAAGATCTGATTCTATACGAATACGATTCGTCGACAACTTAAACTCATCTGAAATGCGAGCTGTATCCCCAGCTTGCTTTACGATGACAGACATGTTCTCTTTTTCATCCCAAACGCGGAACACATAATTTAAATTGCCATCACCTATTTCTTTACACTGTAACCCCTTTGCATTTTCAAACTTAGATAATTTCTCTTTCACATATGCAATCACATCTTTAGCTTCCATTAAAAAATACTTCGTGAACTTAGACATGGTTTCCCCTCCATACTAATTGTAAGCGTTTTCTAAAAGCTATAAAAAATAATAGGTTGAATTTTTTCATCCTATAAATATGTATTCTTCTTTTTGAAAGGTATATCTAGGTTTTATTATATCTTGTTAGCACTTTGAGTCAATGTTTCTAACTATCATCGTAATATACTTCCTAATTATATATTTGGGATGACAAAAATTGTTCAAAAATTTTCCGATTCATTTTATTTTATTTATCACAAAATTCTTTGTAAAATAGAAGTAAGCAGTTCCTTTTCAAAACTACAACTTCTAAGAAATATTTCCTTCCCAAGAAATTAAACTTACACACTATCTCTAACATACACACTAAACTTTCAACTACTCATCTAAAATTTATAGACTTAAAATTACCTTTCCATTCCCTGTTAGTCTTAATTGAGAATAAATATTAATTAAATTGGTATAAAGTTGGTTTATTCTCTTGACAAAATAACCACTTCTATATGATAATTAATATCGAATTAGAATTATTATAGTTAATTAAAAAATATATTTTATGAGCACACTATTTTTTGATGCTCAAAACCAACATTTAGGAGGAATTTTAACATGTTATTAATCGGCACAGAAGTAAAACCGTTTAAAGCTAATGCTTACCATAATGGAGAATTTATCCAAGTTACTGACGAAAGTTTAAAAGGAAAATGGAGTGTAGTTTGTTTCTACCCAGCTGACTTCACATTCGTTTGCCCAACTGAACTTGAAGACTTACAAAACCAATATGCAACTCTAAAAGACTTAGGCGTTGAAGTATACTCTGTATCTACAGACACTCACTTCACTCACAAAGCATGGCATGATAGCTCAGAAACTATCGGCAAAATCGAGTACATCATGATTGGTGACCCAACTCGCACAATCACTACAAACTTCAACGTTTTAATGGAAGAAGAAGGTCTTGCTGCTCGTGGTACATTCATCATCGATCCAGACGGCGTTATCCAATCTATGGAAATCAATGCTGACGGTATCGGCCGTGACGCAAGCATTCTTGTTAACAAAATTAAAGCTGCTCAATACGTACGTAACAACCCAGGTGAAGTTTGCCCAGCTAAATGGCAAGAGGGTTCTGCAACACTTAAACCAAGCCTTGACCTTGTAGGCAAAATCTAAGGAGTTCGATCAAAATGATACTAGATGCAGATATAAAAACACAACTATCCCAATACCTTCAGTTAATGGAGAACGATATTTTACTTAAAGTAAGCGCAGGAGACGATAACGTATCTAAAGATATGTTAGCTCTAGTAGACGAATTAGCTACTATGTCATCTAAGATTACAGTAGAAAAAGTTGAATTAGAGAGAACACCAAGCTTTAGCGTAAACCGCCCTGGTGAAGACACTGGTGTCGTATTCGCTGGTATTCCATTAGGACACGAATTTACATCATTAGTGCTAGCTTTACTACAAGTAAGTGGACGCGCTCCAAAAATTGAACAAAAATTAATCGATCAAATTAAAAACATTCAAGGCGAATATCATTTTGAATCTTATATCAGCCTAAGTTGTCATAACTGTCCTGATGTTGTACAAGCTCTTAACGTAATGAGCGTTCTTAACCCTGGTATTACACATACTATGATTGATGGCGCTGCATTCAAAGAGGAAGTAGAAAGCAAAGACATTATGGCAGTACCAACTGTTTACCTAAACGGCGAATCTTTCGGAAGCGGTCGTATGACACTTGAAGAAATTTTAGCTAAAATGGGTAACGGTCCAGATGCATCAGAGCTTTCTGATAAAGATCCATACGATGTTCTTGTTGTTGGTGGCGGCCCTGCTGGTGCAAGTGCAGCAATTTACGCAGCACGTAAAGGCATCCGCACTGGTATCGTTGCTGAGCGCTTCGGTGGTCAAGTAATGGATACTATGGGCATTGAGAACTTCATCAGCGTGAAAAAGACTGAAGGTCCTAAGCTAGTAGCAAGCCTTGAAGAGCACGTAAAAGAATACGACATCGATGTAATGAATCTACAACGTGCGAAACGTTTAGAGAAAAAAGAACTTATTGAAGTGGAACTTGAAAACGGCGCTATTCTGAAAAGTAAGAGCGTAATCGTTTCTACAGGTGCTCGCTGGCGTAATGTTGGCGTACCAGGTGAAGCTGAGTTCAAAAATAAAGGTGTAGCATACTGCCCACACTGTGACGGTCCATTATTCACTGGAAAAGACGTAGCAGTTATCGGCGGAGGTAACTCTGGTATTGAAGCAGCTATCGACTTAGCGGGTATCGTTAAGCACGTAACTGTTCTTGAATTCATGCCAGAATTAAAAGCTGATGCTGTATTACAAGAGCGTCTTAACAGCTTACCAAACGTAACTGTTCTGAAAAACGTTCAAACGAAAGAAATCACTGGTACTGATAAAGTAAACGGTATTTCTTACATCGATCGTGAAACTGAAGAAGTTCATCACGTTGAATTACAAGGTGTATTCGTACAAATCGGTCTTGTGCCAAACACAGACTGGTTAGGCGAAACAGTTGAACGCGCTCGCGGTGAAATCGTAACAGACAAGCACGGCGCTACAAACGTACCAGGAGTGTTTGCTGCAGGTGACTGTACAAATAATCCGTACAAACAAATCATCATCTCTATGGGTTCAGGTGCAAACGCAGCTTTAGGTGCATTTGATTACTTAATCCGTAACTAATAAAAAAAACAGGTGCCTTGGCACCTGTTTTTTTATTACCCTAATGTATAAACTAAAAACCTCTCATTCCCATTCTTCTCATAAGCACCTGACAATCTAACTTCTTTCTTCAGCTCAAACGCAGTCTGATTTTCTAAGAAAAAAATATAGTCCTCAGAAGGATAATATAAAATAATATCCACTTCTCTCCCCGTTTCTTCTACCGAAAGTAAAATGTTATTTACTACATTCATAAACACTTGTACAGAAAACGGATTAAAGAAATAAAATCTATTATCATGTGGATCAATCTCATATTCCTGCGCTAAACAACATTGGAATTGAATTTTCCCCTTACTATTTCGTGCCTTTCGTGCATAACGATCTCGATTATCCATCGCTTCTTTATAAAACTCTTCATTCATTTCAATTCCAACTGCTGAAGCACCACATTTATGATGCATATAAAAGTTTAATCGCCCTTTTCCGCACCCAAAGTCTACAATTCGGTCGCTACTTCGTATTTCATATTGATTCAATAACTCATCTAACCCGCTATACGGTGTCGGTTCATAGCGATGATAATGCATAGACTTGTTAAACCCTTTTTGCTCACCGACTGTTTTTATATGTAAAACTGCATCGTAATATTGTTCGTTCATTCGTTTTCTCCTATTAAAAAATGGTACTTATTATTATACACCATGTACTGGAGGCTCATTTTTTATCAAATTAATAGGTACGTGAAATTATATTAACGATTTTCTTAATATATCTATCGTAACTTCAAATATATCAACGATTTTCTCAATATATCTATCATAACTCAAAATATATCAACGGTTTTTCAAATATATCGATTTGCCGACAATTCACGACAAAAAAACAGGAGCTCTCTAGCCCCTGTCTTCTAACACTTTCAATACAGTTTGTTTCAATATTTCTACCCCATCCATAATACAACTATGATCAAACCTCATATACGGATGGTGTAATCCAGGTTGTAGGTCTGCTCCTAGTCCAAGCATGACAGCTTTTAAATGTGGTCTTTTCACTGTATAGTAATGGAAATCATCGCTTCCTGTCGTATAGAGAGGCCCTGTGCATCTCTCTTCCCCATACACTTCGAGAATACCTTTACGCATAAAGCGCTCTGCTTCTTCGGAAACCTCTGCTCCTGGTGCAAGATCCATCCATTCGTATGAAGTTTTCGACCCCATCGATGCAGCTGATTCTATTACATGCTCAATCTTTTTCTTTAATTCTTCTAATAGTATATTACTCTCTGCTCTTACATCTAAACTGAAATGACCATTTCCCGGAATAATATTTAAATTATCACCACCAGCTTGGCATCTCGTCATTTTTACTGAATAAGAACTTTGCGGTGGCAGCCAAATATTTTTCAAACCGATATTAATCATGGAAATGACATCAATTGCATTCACACCTTGGTGTGGTCTTGCCCCATGTGCATCCTCCCCATGAATCATACCCTCTAAAAATCCTGCTGCTCCATGACGAATAGATGGGGCTGCTTGTTTCAAAGATAGTTCTTCAATCGGTCTTAGATGAACGCCAAATAAGAAATCAGCATCATCTACAGCACCTTTCTCCACCATCTTCAAAGCACCATTACCCTTCTCTTCTGCCGGCTGAAAAATAAATCTAACCGTACCACTTTTCCATCTCATATTTTTCAATTGTAAAATAAGTCCCATTACAATGGTCATATGAGCATCATGGCCACATGAATGGTTCGCTTTAAATTCTCCATTTACTTCTTGCCAAAGTGCATCCATATCAGCACGAATCGCAATAACTGGATTCCCGCCTCCAATCTCAGCAATTACACCTGGACAATCATCAAATGTTCTATATGAAATTCCTTCTTCTTTTAAAAAGTCAGTAATATACGCTGTCGTTTCATATTCTTTCCAACTTACTTCAGGGTTTTCGTGTAAATGCTGAAAAATCTCCGTTAAGCGCTCTTGTAGTTCTAATGTTTTCAACGTTCCAGTCTCCTTCCCACATTACAAACGATTCGGGTTAATTATATTTATGAAAAACAGATGTTTTTATGAACATATTGAATTTTAAGAAAAAAGTCAATTGTTTATTTTTAAATACTTAAAAAGCTTACTACTCACCTATATTACAAACTAAACAAACAACTAGAACATTCCTTATTTTCTGTTTTTTATGTTGACGCTTACATAAACTTTTAGTTATCATAACCTAATAAACGTCTATTTTACGACAATTCTAAAAATACAAACAAACATACGTAACAAGGAGGAACTTTATGAAAAAAGAAATACCTTTTGGAATAGCGATTATCCCTATTATCATTACCGTTGCAGTTATGATGGTTACAATTGTTGTATTAAAACAAACCCCTCACGTTCCACTTATTATCGGTACAACCGTTGCCTCTATTGTCGCTTGGCGTTACGGTTACAAATGGAATGATCTTGAAGAAGCAATGTATAAAGGGATTCGTCTTGCATTACCCGCTATCGTCATTATTATTCTTGTCGGTTTAACAATTGGTGCTTGGATTGGCGGTGGAATCGTCGCAACGATGATTTATTACGGTTTAAAACTTTTAACTCCATCACTATTTTTAGTTTCCATTACCGTCATTTGTTCTATCGTTGCATTAGCAATTGGTAGCTCTTGGTCTACAATGGGAACAATTGGTGTTGCTGGAATGGGAATTGGCCTAAGTATGGGAATCCCAGCTCCAATGGTTGCTGGTGCCATTATTTCAGGCTCTTATTTTGGCGATAAAATGTCACCGCTTTCAGATACAACTAACTTAGCCGCAGGATTAACAAATACAGATTTATTCGCACACATTCGTCATATGTTATTTACTACAGTTCCAGGTTTAATTATTACTCTTATCGTCTACGCAGTCTTAGGAAGAAGCTTCGGCGCTAACAATATTGATGCGAAGAGCATCGATCAAACGTTACAAGTATTGCAACAAAATTTTGTTATCTCGCCTTTCCTACTCATTATACCCGTAGTCGTTATGGTATTGGTCGCTAAAAAAGTCCCTGCTATACCAGCGATTCTCGTCGGTATTATTTTAGGATTCTTATCACAAGTCTTTATTCAAGGTGGTTCTGTCTCAGCATCTGTCGGTGCACTCCAAGCTGGATTTGTTATAGACACTGGAAACAAGCTAGTAGACGAACTATTTAACCGCGGTGGCTTAGATTCGATGATGAATACAGTCTCTATGACAATTGTCGCTATGACTTTCGGAGGAGTATTAGAACATACAGGTATTCTTCGCTCAATTGTAAATCAAATTTTAAAGTTAGCGAAATCAGCAAAAGGGCTTATCGCTTCTACTATCGCATCTTGTTTTGCAACAAACCTTACTTGCTCTGAACAATATATTTCAATTGTTGTCCCTTCAAGAATGTACGCAAATGCATACACGGAAAAAGGACTACATTCAAAAAACTTATCCAGAGCATTAGAAGATGGTGGAACATTAACTTCTGTCTTCGTTCCTTGGAATACGTGCGGTGTATTTATTCTCGCAACACTTGGCGTAGGTGCATTTGAATATGCTCCTTATGCTATTTTGAATTTCATCGTACCTATTATCTCAATCATTTATGGTATAACAGGCTTCACAATTGTAAAACTATCAGACATTGAAAAAGCAGAACTACTAAAGAAACAAAAAGCTCAACTAGAAGCTTAAAAATAGCGGTAAATTCAGTTCATATAGTGCACGAGGTCGCCCTTGTTGATAGGGCATTTCCTCGCCGCAAATATGAGCATACCCGTAATCAACTAATTTCTTTAACAACCTTTCTGTCGATCTTCGAGTTACTTGTAAGTACTCAGAAAGGTCAGCTGCTGTAAACTTCAATGACGGGTGCGATTGACTAAATTGAATGATTTTTGACAAGTTGGCCGGACTAAGCTTTGTTTCCTTCGCTATTTTCATTAGTTCCGGATTATCATTTTTCAAACTTTGTACTCTCTGTTCTTTCGGGAACGGACCAAACAAATCTTTATCACTTGTTAGTATATAAAAACAACGATCTATTGGATTGTTCTTTGCAAAACTTTGAGCAATTTTTGCATTTTGCTCCGCTTCTTTCACGGTTTTCCCATAACCAAATCCAATAGCTATCGTTCCTTCTAAGCTCGCAAACAAGTTATCTATCGCATTTGTTTTAATAATTGATTCGATATCACCACGAGTTGTATACAAAATGCATGTCATTTCATCCACTTGTTTAAATGAACCACGTAGTTCTTTTGAAATGACATCTAGTTTTTCAAGCAAACTCGCTCGTAATTCTAAGGAAGAAATTATACAAGCACCAACAGTAGCTGAATAGCTTTTTGCTAACTCAGCTTTTATTTTTGCATCTTTTAGCCCATGTATAATGGACTGTGTTGGATCAATCATACGCTCTGAAGGAATACCTATTTTTTGAAGCTCGTCGTAAACAGCGTGAATACTAGTTAAAGCTAAATGAGCCTCTCCAGATTGATATTTAGCTACATGAAAATCGATAACTCTATTTATTTCATCTTTACTCCACAGCATATTTTCATAATCCAACACTTGCGGGCTTTCTTTTATACCGATATCATGGAACACATTTGTAATAAACGAGCGGTCTACTAAATCGATGGAAATGTTATGTGGTTGAATACTTTGATGATACATGATAGAAAGAATTGAAGATGCGACAGTTGTCTCGTCTTGCTGTAAGTATGTACTTGGAATTCGTAATTGTTCTCTTATTTCTTTTGCCATATAATAAGGTAAAGCACCTGAGAAAAAGATGACATCACAAGGCTTTAAACACTTTAATAGTTCAGAAGATTCCGCCGGATGAAGGTAAATATATGGATCAATTTCTATTCCTTCTAATTTTTGAGCAATAGGAAAAAGGTTCTCCATAAACTCCTTTGAACCGACAACTGCAATTTTTATCATCATTTTCTCTAACTCCTTATCATTAATTAACGACTATTTAACGTCAACTATATCAAATGTATAAAACTATTGTAAACAGGAAGGGGTTTCTATTCAATGAAAATTACAGCTATTCATCTTTACGCAATTCGTTTACCGCTTCGCAATCCGTTTGTTATTAGTTATGGCTCTTATTCTGATATGCCCTCTATTATCGTCAAAATGGAAACAGATGAAGGTATTATCGGTTACGGTGAAGGCGTTGCTGATGATCACGTCACAGGTGAATCGTGGGAAAGTACTTTCCATACTTTAAAACATACGCTAGCCCCTGCTCTAATTGGGGAAAATCCAATGAATATCGAAAAAATACACGACATGATGGACAATACAATTTACGGTGTTCCAACAGCGAAAGCCGCAATTGATATTGCTTGTTTTGATATAATGGGCAAAAAACTAAATCAACCTGTATATCAATTAATTGGCGGGCGCTACCATGAAGAATTCCCTGTCACTCACGTTTTAAGTATTACCGATCCTAAAGATATGGCTGGAGAAGCTGCTTCTATGATTCAAAAAGGTTACCGATCTTTCAAAATGAAAGTTGGTACAAATGTAAAAGAAGATGTGAAACGTATTGAAGCTGTACGTGAACGTGTAGGAAATGACATCGCTATTCGCGTTGATGTAAACCAAGGCTGGAAAAATAGCGCAAACACATTAACAGCACTGCGTTCATTAGGACATTTAAACATTGACTGGATTGAACAACCTGTTATCGCGGACGATATTGATGCCATGGCTCATATTCGTTCTAAAACAGACCTCCCGCTTATGATTGATGAAGGATTAAAAAGCTCTCGTGAAATGCGCCAAATTATTAAATTAGAAGCTGCTGATAAAGTGAATATAAAACTAATGAAATGCGGCGGCATATATCCAGCTGTAAAGCTCGCTCATCAAGCAGAAATGGCAGGCATTGAATGCCAAGTGGGATCAATGGTCGAATCATCTGTTGCCTCTTCAGCAGGATTCCATGTCGCTTTCTCAAAAAAAATCATTACGAGCGTAGAGCTAACAGGACCATTAAAATTCACGAAAGACATTGGAAACTTACATTACGATGTACCATTCATTCGCTTAAACGAAAAGCCAGGACTCGGCATTGAAATAAACGAAGATACACTACAAGAACTAACCGTCTTTCAAGACGTTGTACGCTAAAGGAGGACTATCATATGACGGCTCTATACGAAGGAACATTAAAACAAAATAACGAATCATTTCACGTTACATTACTATCACTAGAGCACATCGAACAAATTTTATCACTACAAAACATTGTAGTTGAAGCACTAGAAGATAAAAGTCGTTTACAACCACTCTCACAAGCAGAATTTCAATACATTCTAGAAGGAAACGGCATGATGATCGGTGCTTTTATCGAAAACGAACTCATCGCATTTCGCGCTCTACTCGTCCCTCCTATCGACGATGAACATTTAGGGCTTGATATTGGTCTATCAGAAAGTGAACTGCACCGCGTCATCTATCAAGAAATCTCAAACGTTCATCCGGGATGCAGAGGAAATGGGATGCAAAAAACATTAGCAAACGTCATCATGGACGAATTACAAAAAGAAGATAGCAAATATGATTATGTATGCTGTACCGTTGCTCCTTTTAACATCCCGAGTTTGAAGGATAAATTTGCGCAAGGGATGGAGATTGCTGCGCTGAAGGAGAAGTATGGTGGTAGTCTGCGATATGTTTTTGTGAAGAAATTGCGCGGAGATAAAGAAAGCGATTGGACGGATGTTCAAAGTATTCTAATGAGTGATGCTAGTGGACAGCAGGCTTTGCTTTCGGAGGGGTATCGTGGGTATGAGATGGAGAAAGTGGATGGAGATTTTGTTGTGAAGTTTGGACGATAATCTATATACTCGAAAAAAGGAGATGTCTGCTGTGACATCTCCTCTTTTCAATTTGTTGAACAATCCTGTAGTAAATGAAATTATATCAACGATTTTTCGAATATATCTATCATAACTTACAATATATCAACGATTTTTAAAATATATCTATCAAAACTCACAATATATCAACGATTCGACAAGAAATATCGATTTACAGACAAAAATCGATATCCCTTCCTAAACCGTCATCTTCCAACTAGATAAGGCTAACCAATTCTCCATTTCTTTATAATCAGGCATTATCTTCCCGACAAGACGCCAAAAAGAGCGATCATGATTTAAATGAACCATATGACACATTTCATGAACGACTACATAGTCAATTACTCGCTGTGGTGCCATTGCTAGCTTCCAATTGAATGTTAGTTGTAAATTCGAATCGCAAGTACCCCAAGTACGACTACTATCTGTAATACGAATAGAACGTGGCTTTGTCTTAAAGTTACTTTGATGCACTTTAATGCTCTTCTCTACTAAAGTTTTACACTGCTTATAATAAAATCGTTTTAAAGCTTGCTGTATTTTCTCATCCTTTAGCTCTTTTACATAAATATGTAACTTATCCCCTTCAAAAATCGCATTGTCTTGCTCAATGCTTACATCTTGGGAAATCTGTATCGGATACGTATTCCCTAAATACAAAAAGCCTTCTCCTTGATCGTAATCCTTTTCCTGTGGTCCACGCGCTCGCTCCGCCATTTCCTTACGTGTTGTCTGAATCCAATCCCACTTTTCCTCTAGCAACTGGACTAAGTATTCAACAGGTGTCCCTTTCGGAGCCTGCACTTCCACATTTCCATACGAATCCACAAAAAGACGCACGGACTTTTTTTTCTTATAAGTTATATGAAAATTAATTGTCTCACCTAAATATGTATGTACCATTTCATCACCTAGCATAGTATTTTTACAAATAAAAAAGAGTAGGATACGAACGTCCTACTCTATCTATTATATCATTTAATGCTTTAGCAAGCTTATTACCCTCTATACTTTACACCTAATCCCTTAATGAAATTCCTTGCGTATCTATCGCCGCACTCTTTGTAATTTTTATGGCCTTTCTTTCTTAATAGAGCGCCTAACTCTCCTTTTGTTACCGTAACGCCTACGCTATCTAATATATCAAGTACATCCTCACTCGTTAAAGATAGTGCGATTTTCATTTTCTTTAGAAGAAGGTTATTGGCACTCTCCTTGCTCTGTACAGGTGCAGGCTGCCCTGGTTTCGGATCTTGCTTTCCTCTTTTTAAAGTAATAAATCCATTTAAAAATGCCTCTAACATCATCATATCGCATGTTAATACGTACTCATCTTCAACTACCTCATCATTTTCAGCTTCATGCTGAGGAGCTCTCTTTATTTTTGTAAGCATATCAACTACGTCTTCTTTCGTTACTTCCATCCCGCCAAGTTTAAAGATTTCTACCATATCTATATCTTTTATATCTAAAGCGTATCTTACTCTTTTTAATATATCGTTGTTGCTCATTGCCATTGTTTTGCCTCCTGAAATATTGATTATAGTAATGCTTTTAGCATGTGTAAATTAATGTCGTTAAGTTACTACTTTAACATTTTAGGGGGAGGTTTTGTAGTCTTAACCAAATTTATGATTATAGAGGCTATACTACAATCCAAGCAATAATTTGATTCTATAGAAGGGTTACAGTAACTTTTCGGTTCATTTTTTCTTAGTTCATTAGATCTACATTCTATTTTATATTTGTTAACTATAAAAGCAGTGCATTGATTCCTCAAATACACTGCTCGTCTCTTACATTGTTATATTTCTTCTATACAAACTAGAGTTTATGGGTTTCGGTGAATTTTATCCATATAGGAGACTATTGCATATCATAAATTAGCCACTTTCCGTCAACTTTCTTCAAATCAATAGTAATATTGTCAGGATTAGGGCCGTATAAAGGTTTTGGAGAGATATCTATCGTAACTTTTAATTTTGCTCTATCTCCAACTTTTCTTTCTTCTATATTCAATATATCTATTGACGCATTTTTTGGAATTCCAATACGTTTTCCAGCTTCTACATCCCAAGGGAGACTCGGATGTATATACTCACCTGCTTTGTTTAAATCTCTTGATTCAAGAGCTTTAAAAAAGCCTTTTACTTTTTCTTGTGGACTATTATTTTGAATTAGAACGTTAACTAATATAACTATAAACACAATCCCAATTATCCACACGTACCAAGGAGATTTTTTTGCAATTCTTATTAATTTTATGTTTTTATCATTTCTATTTTGGGGCGTAATATCGTTATGGAATTCTCCATTATCAAATAGTTCTTCTGATTCATCCAAATTTATTCTCTCTGTACCACAACTAGTACAGTACTTATTTGTTTTCAATAATTTCTTATTACATGCTGTACAATTCATTATTTTATTTCTCCCTGCCCTATTATTAAAATCAAATCCCCAAAGTTTCACATATTAATTTTCTATTATTTTCAATTTTTTTGATGTAGTAGCATTAAAATTACCTGATGAATCCAATTCTGTATGATAAATGTACGTTTTGACTCTAAAATTTTTATGTGGAAACTTTTTATTTACAACACTTACCACTAAATTGTTAATTTCATTTCCGATTTTCACAGCTTCTTCTACCGTAGACTTATTATCAACTCGAACTTTTATCGGAAAATCAGCTGTATAATACATATTTGGATTATCATACAGCGTTGCTTGAAATAAAAATGGGGCTAATCCGGTTTGTTCAATAAGTAAATCCTTCGTATCATAAACTTTTATATTTGCAATATTCTTTCCTACTTCCGATCCTGCCTCTGCATCAAAGGGTTCTAATTTCTCGTTAGCAACACTTGTTTCATTTCCTACCGCCTTACCCTTATAATTCATTTCAATAAATTTCACATTACCATCCCGGTCACAATCCAACCAAACAGTACCTTCTTTATTTTTGAAAGCCCCATCCACACTTACAGATATGCTACCGCCCCCAGTTCCTGAAAACTTCTCAATCTGCACACTTTCCGCATCATTTCCTCGAACATCATATTTTGCATACCCTTCCGCCTCAGTGCCTTCTGATTCAATTTTAGTACCTAACATAATATCAAGACCTAATAATTTGAAGGCATCCTTATACTTCAAATCTTTTGGCTCTAATAATTCAATCTTAATATGATTAATAATTTTCCCATCACTTTCAAATGTATATTTAGCATAATTATCTACATATAACCATCTAGTTTCCTCTTTTGTTCTTGGGGATGAAAGCGTTCTCTCTAAATCTTCAAGTCGATAAGTTTTTTTTAGGTACATTGCTATTCCACTTAAATTTGAAGTCGAAATATCATTGCTCTCATTCGTCATAATTTTCTTCTCATCTTGCTTAACATTTTGGCTTACTTCTTTTGTTGGTACTGATTCTGTTGATTTTTGACAACCCGATGTAATTAATCCTGCTGTAAGTAAAGCTATTAATACTTTCTTCATAATTTCCCTCCAATTAAAATAAAAAAATTCTGGTAGCTCCTATAAGAAAAAATCTTCAAATCAGAAGAAAATTCCACAGTACTCTAAAATTATTATCGAATATTTAAAAATAACTATTATTCAAAAGATCTTCATACCAATACTAAATAATTAACTTTATAAATTATGTCGAAAGAAGTCGAAAAACAATATTTTTATAATCGGAAATTTAGATTTAATTTTTCCGCTGTTACATTAATTAATTTGAACATAAAATAGGACCTCCTTACATGCACTCTGCATGTAAGGAGGTCCTATTTAGATAAAAATCATACATTTTCTTAACTTGATGGCCATGCTCAAATAAAGAGATTTTTTATTTCTGTCTATTATTCAGATTACATTTCATACCTCGATAGAGCCTAATGTACTCTACTCCAGCTCTTGTCATTTTTCTCCTTACGAGTATTCGTTAGTTCATTATATTCTCAAAGACTTCTTTTTTCAGCAAGCAGACTGTATCAACAAAAAAAGTTACATTCACAAAAAAACTCAAAACTAAATAAAATAACTACCCACAAATTAATACAATCCATTTCCCTCTATCTTCAAAGTATTACACCGTCTCACTATCCTGAGCCACACCAACACTATCCTCAAACTTATCCAACAAAGCACGCACCTCATCAGTCGATTTCGTACTCATCAATTGATTTCTCAATTCAGCAGCTCCAGGGAAGCCTTTTACATAAATTTTGAAGAAGCGGTGAAGCCCTGTGATTGAGCGTGGCAGTACTTCTGCATATTGATCTTGAAGATCAAGTTGTAGTCTTAAAAGATCTAGATGTTCTTTACTGCTATGCTCTCTTGGCTCTTTTTCAAACGCAAATGGATTTTTGAAGATGCCTCTTCCGATCATTACGCCATCAATGCCGTATTTTTCAGCAAGTTCCAGCCCCATTTTACGATCAAGGATGTCTCCATTGATTGTTATTAACGTATTTGGCGCAATACGGTCACGTAATTTTTTTATTTCCGGAATTAGTTCCCAGTGCGCATCTACTTGGCTCATTTCTTCTCTTGTGCGTAAATGAATAGAAAGGTTCGCAATATCTTGTTTGAAGATGTGCGTTAACCAATCTTCCCACTCGCTTAACTCTTTAAAGCCAAGTCTTGTTTTTACGCTGACAGGTAGTCCGCCCGCTTTTGCTGCTTGAATAAGTTCTGCTGCAACGTCTGGACGTAGAATAAGGCCACTACCTTTCCCTCTTGATGCTACATTCGGTACTGGGCAACCCATATTAATATCGATGCCTTTAAATCCTAGTTCTGCCATACCGATACTCATTTGACGGAAGTATTCGGGATTGTCTCCCCAAATATGTGCTACCATCGGTTGTTCATCTTCTGTAAAAATTAAACGGCCACGTACACTTTTCATACCTTCTGGATGGCAATAGCTATCCGAGTTTGTAAACTCTGTGAAGAATACGTCCGGACGACCAGCTTCACTTACTACGTGACGGAAAACAACGTCTGTCACATCTTCCATTGGTGCAAGTACGAAAAATGGTCGTGGTAATTCACGCCAAAAATTATCTATCATTTCAAATTCAAATCCTCTCACTATGAATACAATTTCAAAATCTAAATTTATAATTTGTGAAAATCAGCAATATTTATTTTAACTAAAATCGCTTATGAATGGTATTTTTGTAAACCAAAAAGCAGGTGGTATAGATTTTTTCTATATCAACTGCTTTCCTATTATACTAACTTAAGCCAAGCCACACACTCCACATGCGTCGTATGCGGGAACATATCAACAGGTTGTACTTCCTGTGTTTTATATCCGCCTTCTTCTAGTACTTTTAAATCACGTGCTAATGTTGCTGGGTTACACGATACGTATACGACGCGGTTTGGCTTCATGTCGATGATTGTGTTTAGTAATGCTTCATCACAGCCTTTACGCGGTGGGTCTACGACCATTGTGTCGGCGATTACGCCTTCTTTGTACCATTTTGGAATAACTACTTCTGCTTCTCCTACGCCAAATTCAGCGTTTGTCATGTTGTTTAGTGCTGCGTTTCGGTTTGCGTCTTCAATTGCTTCTGGGACGATTTCAACGCCGTACACTTTTTTCGCTTTTTGCGCTAGGAATAACGAGATTGATCCGATTCCGCAATAGGCATCGATTACTGTTTCGTTACCATTTAATTTTGCGTATTCTAACGTTTTATCGTATAGCACTTTCGTTTGTTCTGGGTTTACTTGATAGAATGAACGTGCTGAAATCGCAAATTTAATGTCACCGATAAAGTCATAAATATATTCTGATCCGTACAGTACTGTCGTTTTGTCTCCGAAAATTACATTCGTACGCTTCGTATTTACGTTTTGAACAATCGATTTTACTTCTGGGAATTTCGCTGCAATTTCTTCAATGATTGCTTTTTTGTTCGGCAATTCTGCTGTACGCGTAATGAAGACAAGCATAATTTCCCCTGTTACTTGCCCGTAACGAGCCATTACGTGACGAAGTGTTCCTTTGTTACGCTCTTCGTTGTACGCAGTGATACCGTGCTTTTCACAAATACGTTTTACTTCTTGAATTAATGTATCGTTTTCTTCTGCCTGAATTAAGCATGATTCCATATTAATGATGTCATGCGTTCCTTGGCGATAGAAACCAGCTACAAGTCCGCCTTCACGTTCTCCGATTGGTACTTGTGCTTTATTACGGTATACCCACGGATTCTTCATGCCAAGTACAGGATGAACAGGAACATCAGCTAGTCCTCCGATACGCTGCATAACGTCACGTACTTGTTTTTCTTTCGCTTGTAATTGTCCTTCATAAGTTAAGTGCTGAAGCTGACAACCGCCGCACTGATTATATACTGGGCATTCAGCATCTTTACGATATGGACTTTCTGTATGAAGCTTCATTAAACGACCAAATGCGAAGTTTTTCTTCACTTTAATAATTTTAATTTGCGCTTCTTCACCTGGTAATCCGTTTTTAACGAAAATAGGATAGCCTTTTACTTTCGCAACACCGGCACCATCATGTGTTAAATCTTCAAATACTACATCTATAAACTCGTTTTTCTCAACTGGTGGCGTCATTTTAGTACTCATTTTCCGACCTCTCTTTTTCATAACACTGCGTTACATTTTATCATACTTATATGGTCTTTTTCTATTGGAAGAAAAAAAGCTATTGACGATACTTCTCTGTTAATGTTACGCTACTACTAATTTAATACGGACGATGTTACCTCATATATACTTGATAATATGGATCGAGAGTTTCTACCCGGCAACCTTAAATTGCTGGACTATGGGGAAAACTAATGAATATTAGCCTATGCGCAAAAAAGGACTCATATTGATTAGCTTTCTCTCATAGATGAAAGTGAATCCATATGGGTCTTTTTTTATTTTTCTAAAAGGTCAGACATCTTACGTATGACATAAAACCTCGTTCTTTTATTTTTAGTAATATAACGAGCGTTTTATGTACAAACTTTATACGAACTTCTGAAAGGGGCAACTACATGCAATATGTAATGAGCATTATCGGTATTCTTGCCGTGTTAGGTTTATGTTTTGCTTTGTCAAACAACAAAAGTAAAATCAACTTCCGTGCAATTGCAATTATGATTGGTTTCCAAATTTTAATCGGTTGGTTTATGTTTGCTACAAAGGTTGGTCAACAAATCATTATTTTCATTAGTAAAGTTTTCAACAAACTAATTAAACTTGGTACGACAGGTGTCGATTTTCTCTTTAATGGAATTCACAGAGATTTTGTCTTTTTCTTAAACGTATTATTAATTATCGTATTTTTCTCAGCACTACTTTCAATCTTTAGTTATTTAGGTGTTTTACCATTCATCGTTCGTGTTGTCGGCGGTGCAATTTCAAAAATTACTGGTTTGCCACGCGTTGAGTCATTCCACGCAGTAAACTCTGTATTCTTCGGTTCAAGTGAAGCGTTAATCGTTATTAAAAACGATTTACAGCATTTCAATAAAAACCGTATGTTTATCATTTGTTGTTCTGCGATGAGCTCCGTTTCTGCTTCTGTTACAGCATCATACGTAATGATGTTAGATGCAAAATACGTGCTAGCAGCTCTTCCGCTAAATTTATTCTCAAGCTTAATCGTTTGTTCGTTATTAACACCAGTTGATACGAAAAAAGAAGATGAAGTGATTCAGAAATTTGATAGAACTCTATTCGGAGACAGCTTTATCGGCGCAATGATTAACGGTGCGCTTGATGGTTTAAAAGTCGCTGGTATCGTTGCCGCATTAATGATCGCCTTTATCGGTGTGATGGAAGTTGTAAACTACGTAATTAGTGCAGCTTCAGGCGCAATGGGACATGCTGTTACTTTACAACAAATCTTCGGTTACGTACTTTCTCCATTCGCATTCTTAATGGGTATTCCAACTCAAGATATTATCCCAGCTGGTGGTATTATGGGTACGAAGATTGTTTTAAATGAGTTTGTAGCAATCCTTGATTTAAAAGACACAGCTACAACATTAGCTCCACGTACAGTTGGAATCGTTACAGTATTCTTAATTAGCTTCGCAAGTATTAGCCAAATTGGTGCAATCGTTGGTACAATCCGTGCCCTTTCTGAAAAACAAGGAAGCGTTGTTTCTAAATTTGGTTGGAAAATGCTATTTGCATCAACACTTGCTTCTATTTTATCTGCGACAATCGCTGGATTGTTTATTTAATAAAAAATCACCTTACTTTAACGAGTAAGGTGATTTTTTTGATTCTTTATGAAATCGAACGGAATTCGACTACTTCCTCGTTACTAATAAGTTTTCCTTCGTGTATGCCTTTTACTGAAATAACCATAACAGATTTATCTTCTCCTTCAAGCTTTCCTAAAGAGAATAAATAGATTAAATTTTCTTTTTGTAACATCCATTGTTTTCCATTTACTCGACCTAATATTCTTTTTTCTGAAGATGGCTTTATTTCTCCAACATACTGACATTCTCCAAAAGAAGTTTTTATTATATTCTTCTCTGTATCAATTACTAGATGCTGGAATAGTTCTAGGTTTCTACTTGAAACAATTTCAATTTCATGGTTACTTTTTTGCTTAAATTGAATTTTTCCATCACTTGTATTAGATAAACTACTATTCTCAACGGCGTTTCTAAAAAAGTTATATTCTTCTTCTGTAATACCAAAGTTAGGATGATACGGCTTCACCTGTTTATCTATATGCCCTGATATGTAGTTTACGTACCACTCTTTATCATTCTTCACATGATCACTCATCTTTTTAGTAATAACCTCTACTTTTTTACGTGTATCACGATCCATCTCTAGTGTCATGATATCCGCCGTCACTTCCGCATTCATAAGATGCGATGGAATATACTCTTCCACACTATTCGCTTTACTCACTTCACTTTGGCAACCAACTATAAATAGTGAAATGAAAAAGATATATATTATTTTTTTATATTTCATTTCTATTCTCCACTCCATACATTATTCTTACTTAGTTTTATAGCGGTTTTTATTATAGTATAAAATCTTTATATTTTAATAAAATCCATATCTGTATGCGAAATTGCATATTAATAAGTCTTCTTCTTACTTTAAAATTAGCTTAAATCACTTTCCAAATTATACAAATAACAAGTTTAAAATGTTATAATTTTCAAAAAACCATTGGAGGATATTATGAAAGCCCACGCAATTTTCGATTTCTTACATTTACTAGTCTTAACGCTGAAAAGCTATTATGTATGGGGAATGCCTATCTATGTCTTCGTTATTCCTCTTATCTTTGTAGTCGGTTATATTATTATTAATTCTAATAAGAAACAAAAAAATACATCTATTCAAAGTCACTAATCTATTACCTTAATAGCCTCCTAAAAATCATATTCCCCTCATTTTCTTCAAATGATATGATGAACAAGGGTATATCCCCACCACTCTTATAGCGGTGGGGATTTTAATGTCAATATGCAACATACTACACAATAGAAGGTGATTTTCATGAGAAAATACGCAGCAATTGCTTTATGTACGTCTGCCATTCTAGCAGGCTGTAATACTAACAATGTAAGTCCAGAACCTAAAAAAGAGAAAACGGCTCAAGGGATTAAGAAACAAGAAGAGACTGTGCAAGAACAAGGTAAAATCTCATATAATGCAGTTACACACGAATCTACAAACACAAGTATTCATATTACAGACATAAAAGATTCTTTAAATGAAGTACAATATAAAATTTGGCGCACAGCTGATGGCAAGGAAAGTGCTAAATTTTTTTCTTCTAAAGAAAAAGAGAAACAATTCACACTTCCTTTTGATATAAAGGAATTTGGAGGAAAACGCGGTGAGTTCCAAATTGAAGCAATAGGAATGAAAGAAGATGGGAAAACAATCCCGCTTACGAAATCTACTATTACTTTCGAACAAAAGGTTCCTGTTCTTATGTATCACGCAATTGATGATTATCATGGTCAAGGTATTAAAGACTTATTCGTATCACCAGCTAACTTTGAAGCACAAATGAAACATTTAAAGGACAATGGTTATACGCTGTTAACGTTTGAACGCTGGGGCGATATAAATAAAGTAAATAAGCCGATTTTCGTTACATTTGATGACGGTATGAAAAATAATATGAATGCATTTCGCGTTTTACAAAAGCTAAAAGATGATACTTTTAAACCGGCAGCAACAGAATATATGATTGTTGATAACGTTGATGTAGAAGGAGCATTGTCTACTTCTGAAATAAAAGAAATGGTTGATTCCGGCATTTTCTCGGTGCAATCTCATACTGCAACACATGCAGACTTGCCGAAAATTACAAACTATGAGGAAGAGTTAAAAGGTTCAAAAGAAAAGCTAGAAAAAATAACAGGTAAGCCTGTTATCGCGATTGCTTATCCATTCGGTCATGTAGATGATAAGGTTGTTGCAGAAACGAAGAAGTATTATCAATTTGCGACGACGACAAAGCCTGGGCAATTCATTACGAAGGGTGAACCTGATGAATTGTTAAAGATGAAGCGCGTTCGTATACACCATACAACGACTGTAGAGCAGTTTGCTTCTTCAATTAAGTAAATGTAAGAGCTCAATACATTTTGAGCTCTCTTTTTACTTTATATTTATATATATTTTTAGAATTTTCTTGTATTATATATAGTAAGAAATCTTTCAAATTAAAGGAGATTATACATATGTCATTTGAACAAACGTTAGAGAAATATGCTGCTCTTGCAGTTAATGTTGGTGTTAATATTCAACCTGGACAAACTTTATCAATTAGTGCACCTCTTGAAGCTGTACAATTTGTACGCCTCGTTACAGAGAAAGCATATAAATCTGGTGCAAAACACGTATATGTGGATTGGAATGATGAGACGTTAACACGCTTAAAGTTCGATCTAGCTCCTGAAGAAGCTTTCTCTGAATTCCCTTCTTGGAAAGCACATGCTCGTGAAGAATTAGCAAAAGAAGGCGCTGCATTTATGTCTATCTATGCAGAAAACCCTGATTTATTAAAAGGTGTAGAAGCAACACGTATCGCAACAGCTCATAAAGTAGCTGGAGAAGCGATGAAAGTATACCGTGATTACGTACAAGCCGATAAAGTAAGCTGGTGTGTAATTTCTGTTCCTACGAAAGAATGGGCTGCGAAAGTATTCCCTGACGTAGCGCCAGAAGAACAAGAAGCAAAGTTATGGGATGCTATTTTCAAAGCTACTCGTGCTGATTTAGAAAATCCTGTAGAAGCATGGAAAGAACATGATGAAACATTACATACAAAAGTGGATTACTTAAACGAAAAGCATTATAAAGCTCTTCACTATACAGGTCCTGGAACAGATTTAACAATCGAACTTCCAGAAAAACATGTATGGGCTGGTGCTGGTAGCTTAAATGAAAAGAACGTACCATTTATGGCTAATATTCCAACTGAAGAAGTATTTACAATGCCACTTAAAACAGGTGTAAACGGCCAAGTTTCTAGTACAAAACCGTTAGTATTTGCAGGTAATATTATCGATAATTTCACGTTAACATTTGAAAACGGACGTATCGTAGACTATAAAGCTGAAGCTGGTGAAGAAGCTTTAAAACATTTAGTAGAAACAGATGAAGGTTCTCACTTCTTAGGAGAAGTAGCTTTAGTACCTCATGACTCACCAATTTCAAACACAAATGTTTTATTCTACAATACACTATTTGACGAAAATGCATCTTGCCACCTTGCAATCGGAAATGCTTATGCATTTAACTTAGTTGGCGGAAAAACAATGTCTAAAGAAGAACTTGCTGAAAACGGCGCAAACGCTAGTATTACACACAACGACTTCATGATTGGATCCGCTGAGCTTGATATCGATGGTATTACAGCTGATGGCAGACATGAGCCTATCTTCCGTAAAGGTAACTGGGCATTTTAATAAAGTGAAACTTTAATCAGCCCTCACCAATTGGGCTTTTACGGGCAGCCCGATCCCCCACCTAACTTCTTTGCTTTCGCTGAATTTTGAGGTAGAGGTCTTACTGCCCGGAAAATAGCGGGATAAAAGTAAAGGCTATCTCCCACACAGGAAGATAGCCTTTTATGATGCCGATGAAACCTTAAGACCAATGACACCCAAAACAATAAAGAGAATACAAAATGCTTGGAATAAGCTAATATGCTCTTTAAAAAAGTACACACTAATGATTGTAATAAGTAACGTTCCAACGCCAGACCAAATGGCATAAGCAATACTTAAATGAATCTTTTTAACGACGATAGCAAATACGCTGAAACAAATTCCATAAAATACGAAAATAAGTACACTTGGAACGAGCTTTGTTAAACCATTTGATAGTTTCATTGCGATTGTTCCAGCTACTTCAAAAATAATTGTAACAAGTAATAATAGCCAATATACCATACTAGAATCTCCTTCTCTGTTACCTTATAGAGATTCTAGTATACTACTTATAGTCCTAATGAAATATATTTAATTTCTAAATATTCCTCGATGCCGAAATGGCCTCCTTCACGGCCGATACCACTTTCTTTAAATCCACCGAATGGTGCTTGTGCAACTGATGGAAGACCATCGTTTAGACCGATAATACCGTACTCTAACGCTTCACTAATTTGGAATGCTTGGCTAATGTCTTTCGTGAAAATATACGCAGCTAAACCGTATGGTGTATTATTTGCACGTTCGATTACTTCATCAACTGTTTTAAATTTCGCAACTGGTGCCACTGGCCCAAATGTTTCTTCATTCATACAAAGCATCGTATCATTTGCCAACCCAATTACAGTCGGTTGAATGAAATGTCCCTCTAACTCTGCGACCTTTTGACCACCATATAAAACTGTTCCACCTTTTTGAATAGCATCTTCAATATGTTCTTGTACTTTTGAAACTGCATTCTCATCAATAAGTGGCCCGACAGTCGTTCCGTCACCGAAACCGTCTCCTACTTTCAAGTGCCCTACTGCCTTTTGGAACTTCTCTACAAATACTTCGTATACTTCTTCTTGAACGAATACTCGGTTTGTACATATACACGTTTGTCCTGCATTACGGAATTTCGAACCAATCACCGCTTCTACTGCTTTATCTAAATCTGCATCATTCATTACGATAAACGGAGCGTGTCCCCCTAACTCAAGCGAAACTTTTTTCATCGTTTGCGCCGCACTAGCCATTAACTCTTTCCCGATTTCCGTTGACCCTGTAAAGGACACTTTTCGAACGCGACCATCTTCCATCCATGTATCAGCAATTGCTTTTGCACTACCTGTTACGATATTGATTACGCCCTTTGGAATATCTGCTTCATGGGCTAATTCAGCTAATTTCAATGCAGTTAATGGCGTTTGACTTGCCGGTTTCACAACGGCTGTACAGCCTGCTGCAAGCGCTGGGGCTACCTTTCTCGTAATCATAGCAGCTGGGAAGTTCCAAGGTGTAATAGCTGCCATAACGCCAACTGGTTGCTTCATAACTAAAATGCGCTTATTCGGATGAGAAGCAGGAATCATTTCACCGTATACGCGTTTCCCCTCTTCTGCATACCATTCAACAAAACTGTTTGCATAATTTACTTCACCAAGCGCTTCTGCAAACGGCTTTCCTTGTTCCTTCGTCATAATCGCTGCGATCTCTTCTTTATTTTCATCAATAAGCGTAAACCACTTTTTTAACTTCGTGGCACGATCTGCTGCCGTTAACTTAGACCACGTTTTAAAAGCTTCATGCGCAGCATCAACAGCTTGCTTTGCCTCTGTTACTCCGCCTTTTGGTACAGTTGCAAATATTTCCTTCGTCGCAGGATTATTTACTTCAATTTGTTCTTGTAGTGTAATCCACTCACCATTTATATACATCGCCTTTTTATCTATACTCACGAAAGTCGCCTTTTTATCCAATGTTTTCTTCCTCCTCTATGAACTTCTTAATTTTCCTAGTAGCAGCAGATTGACTAATTTGCAAAAACTCAGCCACTTTATAACTTGATCCATACGTTTTATACGCTTTAAGAATAATATTTCTCTCTACCTCTTCCAGCATTTTATAAAGACTTTGCCCTGATTGTTCAACTGCAGCCTCTTGCATAGAGAGTGGCAAATCCTCTACCGTTACAACATCATCGACAGTAATAACAATTCTCTCAATTACATTCTCTATTTCTCTATTGTTTCCTTCCCACGGATATCCGACAAACATTTGTAACGTACTCGGCGCTAGTTTCACATCACGTCCGTACTTTTTATTAAAGTGCTGCAAGTAATAATAAATAAGCGGCAAAATATCTTCTGTTCTCTCCCTAAGCGGGGGAATTGCAATTGGAATAACATTCAAACGATAGTATAAATCTTTCCGAAATGTTCCTTGTTTCACCATCTCGCTTAAATCTCTATTTGTTGCCGCCACAATTCGAACATCTACTTTTTTTAATTCTCTTCCGCCTATAGGACGAAATGTTTTTTCTTGCAATACTTGCAAAAGCTTCGCTTGAATTTCAATCGGCATTTCACCGATTTCATCTAAAAAAAGAGTTCCTTTATGCGCGGATTCTAATAGTCCCTTTTTCCCTTCACGATTCGCACCTGTAAAAGATCCACCTGAATATCCAAAGAGCTCCGATTCAATTAAATTAGTTGGCAATGCCGCACAATTAATTTCATAGAAACTTTCATTCTTACGGTGACTCACTTCATGTAAATGGCGTACTAATCGGCTTTTTCCTACTCCAGTCTCGCCTAAAACGAGAACAGTACTATCCACTACAGATACTTTTTTGATTGTATCGACTATTTTTTGCATAGCTAGACTTTTAAAAATAAGTCCTTCATGCTCATATGTTTCTCTTAATTCTTTTTTATATGTTTTTAGCTGATTATCCATTTCCTCTACCTTTTGACGTAATTGATAGAGTTCAGTAAGGTCGCGAGAATAACTAATCACTCTTCTTAAATTTCCCTCATCATCAAAAACAGGCCTTGTACGAACGTGTAAATACTCTCCTGATTTTGTAGTTTGAACGAGTTCAATTGGCCTCTTTTTTTCAATCACTTCTAATGTCGCTGATGGATAAAAGATTCCATCCTTTTGTAGTTCTTTTACATGCTTACCAACTAACTCTTCTGCAGCTAGTTGGTAGTGCCTTTCACATGTACTATTTACACGCACAACGATCCCTTGCTCATCTGTAACAAAAATTTCGTCAAACGCATATTCAAATACATCTTTTAAATCCATTAACACTCGTTCCTTTTCTGCAACCATCCTAGCCACCCCTAACTTCAAATACATCGATCCACTTCACTACCTTTATTATAAAGTGAATTTTCTGCATTTAATATAGAGTCAGCTAGAATGTTTGCTATTTATACTTCCGTTTTTAAACGCGAGCGATGTTCGTTTGCTCATAACAAGCTTGCAATGATTCTTCAATTATTGTTAAACCTTCTTCAAGTTGATCATCTGTAATAACTAAAGGCATTAACACACGGATAACATTTCCATATGTTCCTGCTGATAATAACAGTAACCCGCGCTTATTTGCTTCTGCACATAGATTAGCCGTTAACGTTTTGTCAGGTGCTTTCGTCTTACGATCTTGAACGACCTCAAATGCACACATTGCTCCTAACCCACGCACATCACCAATGCAATGATATTTATTTTTCATCTCTTCGAATCGGTTCATTACGACTTTTCCTAATTCTATCGCTCTATCATTTAATTTCTCATTTTCTATTACATCGAGAACAGCTAAGGCAGCCGCACATCCTAATGGACTTCCTGCATACGTTCCACCGAGTTCACCTGGTGCAGATTCATTCATAATTTCTTTACGTCCAATGACACCACTTATCGGTACACCAGCCCCTAATGATTTAGACACTGTAATTAAATCTGGAACGACATCATAATGATCAATTGCAAAATATTTTCCTGTACGACTAAAGCCTGTTTGTATTTCATCCGCTACAAATAAGATGCCGTTCTCTGAACAAATGCGACGTACTTCTTGAACAAATTTCTTACTTGGGACGATAAATCCACCTTCCCCTTGAACAGGTTCCATTACAACAGCTGCAATTGTTTCTGGTGCTACTTCCGATATGAAGAAGTTCTTAAACTCTTCAATAATAAAATCATCATACTGCTCTTCCGTTAATCCCTCTGGGCGACGGTATTCGTATGGAAATGGCGCTTTATATACTTCTGGAGCAAAGGGACCAAACCCAAATTTATATGGCTTCACTTTACTTGTCATCGTCATTGTCATTAATGTACGCCCGTGGAAACCTTTAGAAAATGCGATAATACCAGGTCTCTTCGTATATTTACGAGCGATTTTCACCGCGTTCTCAACTGCTTCTGCACCACTATTTAAAAATAGGACTTGCTTATCGAAACTTCCTGGTGCCAATGCCGCAAGCTTTTCCGCTAATTCAATATATGGCTCATACATCATGACATTAAATCCAGTATGAATGTATTGATCGACTTGTTTATGGAGCGCCTCTTTAACCGTTGGATGACAATGTCCTACGTTAATTGTCCCGATTGCTCCTGCAAAATCAATGTACTGATTGCCATCAACATCTGTTACAAGAGCACCATTTGCAGATTGTACAAACGTTGGGATGCCGTTACTTACTCCTTTTGGTACTATATTTTGACGGCGTTCCAATAAAGATGCCGCTTTCGGTCCTGGAATTTGTTCATTTACTTTAGCAAATTTTTTTGTATTCATTGCGTACCCCATCCTTTTCTTTACATTGTTTTCTCTTCTTATTGCAAAATATATGCCAACTTTCTTTTCTAGCATTTATCCTATATTCTTTGTATCCAGGCATAAAAAATAAGTCTATAAAGACTCATTAAGAGTCTTTATAGACTTATTTTCCTTACACATTAGACTTTTCTTTCTCCCAGAAAAACTTACCCGATTGAGAAATAAACTCCCCAACAGAATCTAACACTAAATCAGCAAGTGGTTCTAATGTTGGACGATCCCCCGTACCAGAAAGGACTCCAATTGCATAGCAATCACCGCCATTTTTAGCTAAATGTAAATCCGTTGGCGTATCTCCAACAACCGCAACCTCACATGATTCTAAATTAAATTTCTCACAAAACACTTCTATAATCTTTTTATCTGGTTTTTGCGCAGGGAATGTATCCGAGGCTATAATATAATCAAAAAAGTTCTCCAACTTATATTGTTTTAAAAATAATTCTGTTGGTGCAAAATCATCCGCCGTGACAACCCCTAATATAAATCCTTTATCTTTTAATGCCTGTAACACTTTCGGTAAATCCGCTGTCATTTTCATATGCGAACGATACTCATACATAAGGGAAAATAACTTCTCACTTACCCAATGATGCATCTCTTCTTCTCTAGCAGACTCAATATAATTACAAAGCCCCTTCGCTACATCAAGGCTTGTTCCAGCAGCTATTGCACTCCTCGGATTAACAAATGCTCCCTCTACACCAATCTCTTCTAATAAGGTCTGCCCTATTGTACTTGGTAAATGATATAAACTTATACATTCAGCTACAAGTTCTTCAGCTACTTTTATCCATATTGAATGAAAATCCATTAATGTCCCATCTTTATCAAATAGTATTGCTTTTACCTTCTCCATAGCATCCTACCTCTCGTTTCTTATCTCCTCCAGTGTATCAATAAAATATGGATGTAAAATAAAAGAATTGTAAAAATACCATAAAAATCAAACTAACTCCCAATTTACAATTCATTTTAACAAAGTAAAAAAGGATGCCTTTACAGGGCATCCTCTTGATGTTCAGGAACAAATAGTTCTAAACAATGATATATATTTTCGAATTCCATCGGTGCATCTCCACCATACTCACCATCTAAATTAATCATTAGTTTATCTGGTGAATGTACTTTAATTCGGTTCGCTTGTGTATATAACACTTTTGGATTGTTAATATGTTCACCACGTTGTGCTTGTGTTGCTGCTTTAATCAAATCAGCGATAGAACCTTTTTTCAGTACTAATAGATCAAATAACCCATCGTTAATAGATGCATACGGTGCTACCTTTTCAAATCCACCTACTGAACGAGTATTCGTAATTAAAAACATTGTAATTTCTTCTTGTAGTAATTTTCCATCATACTCAATTTCAACATATGTTGGATGTAATGATGGTAACATCTCGATACCTTTTAGGTAATAAGCAAGTTGTCCTAATACTGTCTTTAACTTACTCGGTACCTCGTATGTTAATTCTGTAATACGACCGCCACCAGCGATGTTAATAAAATATGTATCGTTCGCTCTACCAAGGTCTAATGGCACTGTTTTTCCTTCGCAAATAATATCTGCTGCCTCTTCAATAGAACGAGGTACACCAATCGCACGTGCAAAGTCATTTGTCGTTCCAACTGGAATAATTCCAAATTTCGGACGGAATTCATGCCCAACTAAACCGTTTACTACTTCATTTAACGTACCGTCGCCACCAGCCGCAATAACAACATCAAACTTACGATCCGCAGCTTGCCTCGCCGCCACAGTAGCGTCTCCAGGACCCGTTGTCGCATGACAAGATGTCTCATAGCCAGCTTGTTCTAATTTTTGTAATACTTCTGGTAAGCTCTTCTTAAATAGCTCACGCCCAGAAGTAGGATTATAAATAATTCTTGCTCGCTTCATCATTTATTAGCACAGGAAATTTCTTTATGTATCGAAAAAGAACATACTGAACTTCTATTCAGTATTCCCATGCCTACCTCCTCTCATCTTGCTATCCTTCTTTTATCCCGCTCAAACAGGCAGTAAGAACCCGATTCGTGTAGTCCATCAAAAGTAAATATTCATTTCAATGGTTTTTTTATTTGACCCAAAAATTTATCCCGCTATTTGCAGGCAGTAAATGCCCGATTGGTGAGGGCTAATAATCAGTGTTGGATGAACCTCCTACTGATTAAAGTTTCACTTTATTTCTATCCATTCTTCCATAAAAATTTACATATAACGAATAATAACTATCTATTATTTCATGAGATGAAAAAAACCTCTATGTTTAGATTTATCATTATTCCCACCTTTTTGCAACTATCATACCATAGTTGCTATACAAACATTTTTCCACTTTTGACAGTTAATCAAACGTTTGTTTAAACGATTTTGTCTCATTTAAACAAACGTTTGATTAACCTAGAAAAACACCCATGTACGGGTGTTTTTCTGCTTAATCTTTAAAAGTCACTACTATTATCGCTTATTAATCTCTTCAAGTAAGATTTTGTTAACAAGCGGTGGATTTGCTTGTCCTTTTGTAGCTTTCATAATTTGACCAACTAAGAAGCCAATTGCACGGTCTTTACCGTTTTTAAAGTCTTCGATAGATTGCTCATTATTATCAAGAATTTCTGTTACAACTTTACGAAGTGTACCCTCGTCAGAAATTTGAACAAGACCTTTCGCTTTTACGATTTCTTCTGGGTCTCCACCTTTTTCAATTAATTCATTAAATACTTTCTTCGCGATTTTAGAAGAAATTGTACCTTTTTCAATTAATTGAACCATTTTAGATAAACCAGCAGGCGTTAATGCAACGTCTTTTAATTCTTTTTGTTGTTTGTTTAAGTATGCAAGTACTTCACCCATTAACCAGTTCGATGTTAATTTCGCATCAGCACCGTCTGCAACAGTTGCTTCAAAGAAATCAGACATCTCTTTCGTTAATGTTAACACGTGTGCATCATAAGCTGGTAAGCCTAGTTCTGCAACGTAGCGAGCTTTACGTGCATCTGGAAGTTCTGGAATAGAAGCTCGAACTGCTTCTTTCCACTCATCATCGATGTAAAGTTCAACTAAGTCTGGCTCTGGGAAGTAACGGTAATCGTCAGATCCTTCTTTCACACGCATTAAGATTGTTTTCTTCGTTGCTTCATCATAACGACGTGTTTCTTGTTGGATGATACCACCAGATAACAATTCTTTTTCTTGGCGCACTTGCTCATGCTCAAGACCTTTTTGTACGTAAGTGAATGAGTTTAAGTTTTTCAGTTCCGCTTTTGTACCGAACTTTTCTTGTCCAACTGGACGAAGAGAAATGTTCGCATCACAACGCAGAGAACCTTCTTCCATCTTACAATCAGATACACCGGTGTATTGAATGATTGATTTTAACTTCTCTAAGTATGCATATGCTTCTTCTGGCGTACGCATATCTGGCTCAGATACGATCTCGATTAAAGGCATACCTTGACGGTTGTAGTCTACTAATGAACCATCAGCTGTATGCGTTGATTTACCAGCATCTTCTTCTAAATGAAGACGTGTAATACCGATACGTTTCTTTTTACCGTCTACTTCGATTTCAATCCAACCATTTTCACCAATTGGCTTATCAAATTGAGAGATTTGGTAAGCTTTCGGGTTATCTGGATAGAAATAGTTTTTACGGTCAAACTTCGTTTCCGTTGCGATTTCACAGTTTAATGCCATTGCAGCTTTCATTGCAAAGTTAACTGCTTCTTTATTTAAAGTAGGAAGTACCCCTGGGTATCCTAAGTCAATTACACTTGTTTGTGTATTTGGCTCCGCTCCGAATTCTGTTGGACTCGCAGAGAAAATTTTCGAATTTGTTTTTAACTCAACGTGAACCTCTAAACCAATAATTGTTTCTAAATTCATCTATGCTCGCCTCCTTACAGACTTGCTTTTTTTGTATGATAGTCTGTTGCTTGCTCAAACGCATGTGCAACGCGGTAAATTGTCGCTTCATCGAAGTGTTTACCAATGATTTGTAGACCAAGTGGCATGTTGTTAGCACCAAATCCACATGGAACTGAAATCGCTGGAACACCCGCTAAGTTTACTGGGATTGTTAAAATGTCATTTGCATACATCGTCATTGGATCGTCAACTTTTTCTCCCACTTTAAATGCCGGAGTTGGTGTTGTTGGTCCAATAATAACATCATAGTTAGCAAATACATTTTCAAAATCGTTCTTAATTAATGTACGTACTTGTTGTGCTTTTTTGTAATATGCATCATAGTAACCAGAGCTAAGAGCAAATGTACCAAGCATAATACGACGTTTAACTTCATCACCGAAACCTTCACTACGTGTGTTTTTGTAAAGATCTAATAAGTTATTTACATTATCAGAACGAACACCGTAACGCACGCCATCAAAGCGTGAAAGGTTAGCAGATGCTTCAGAAGAAGATAGTAAGTAATACGTTGCTAGAGCGTATTTAGAGTGTGGAAGAGATACTTCCTCCCAAGTTGCGCCCATACCTTCTAATACTTTTAAAGCAGCTAGTACTGACTCACGAGCTTCTTCGCCAACACCTTCGCCTAAGTATTCTTTCGGTACAGCAATGCGTAAACCTTTAACATCGCCTGTTAAACCAGCTAAATAGTTTCCAACTTCAACGTTTGCAGAAGTTGCATCCATGCGGTCAATACCTGAAATAGCTTGTAATAAGTATGCATTGTCTTCTACTGTACGTGTAATCGGTCCGATTTGGTCAAGTGAAGATGCGAATGCTACTAATCCGTAACGAGATACGCGTCCGTAAGTTGGTTTTAAACCTACAACACCGCAATATGCAGCTGGCTGACGGATAGAACCACCCGTATCAGAACCTAGAGAGAATAGTACTTCTCCTGCTGCTACAGCTGCTGCAGAACCACCACTAGATCCGCCCGGAACGTAATCTAAGTTCCATGGGTTTTTCGTAGCGTAGAATCCTGAGTTTTCATTTGAAGAACCCATTGCAAACTCGTCCATGTTTAATTTACCGATTGTAATCGTGTCAGCAGCTTTTAGCTTTTGCACAACTGTCGCATCATAAATTGGATCGAAGTTTGCTAGCATTTTGCTCGCACAAGTTGTACGAAGGCCGTTAGTTACAATGTTATCTTTTACACCAATTGGCATACCGAATAATAAACCATTATCTTCAGCGCCGATTTTTGCATCTAATTCTTTCGCTTTTGCGCGTGCATTTTCTTCATCTAATGTAAGAAAAGCTTTTACGTTATCTTCAACATCCGCAATACGTTTGTAAGATTCTTCTACTAAATCCGTAACGGAAATTTCTTTGCTGTTTAACTTCTTATGTAACTCTGATACTGAATGATCAAATAATGACATCGAAATTCCCCTCCTCTATTCTAATACTGCTGGAACACGGATTTGATTATCTTTGTGATCCGGTGCATTTTTTAATACTTCTTCGACTGGTAAACCTTTTTCTGGTACATCTTCACGCATAACATTTTTCATCGTTAATACATGAGTTGTTGGTTTTACATCTGTTGTATCTAATTCATTTAACTGTTCTGCAAATGTAACAATTGCATCTAGTTGTTTTTGAAATTTTTCTGCTTCTTGATCAGTAATTGCAAGACGTGCTAAATGTGCTACGTGCTTTACATTCTCAACGGAAATTCTTGACACGGCTAGGCCACCTCCATAATATATCGTTCAATCTACAATACTATTGATGATACCAAATTTTCAGTACTTCAAGCAAGTCAACACACAGTACTTACGCCATTTTTACATAAAAAAAGAAAGGCAAATGCCTTTCTTTACAATTTACTCTTTATCTAACGGTTTATTTTTCGGAAATCTCTCGTTATCTTCTTCATTATCACGAATTGTTTTTTGTAATACAAAACAAGACATCGTTAAAAATAATGTTCCAATTAAATAGTATCCTTTTACACTAAGCGTTTCATCTAACGTATAAATCCCAATTAGCATACCTGAAAGCGCACAAACAAATGAAGTCCATGCTAAAAACGTGAACGCTTGCGTATTACGTCTTCTCATCGTTCTCCCCCTCGTTAGCTGTATACCCATTATAGATAAGTATATTTACCATGATGGATTTTTATGTAAATTCTAGTTTTATATTTATAAATCTATCATAAAAGAATACTATTTCAAAGAAAGTTTTCTGCCTAATCTGAAAAAATAATTAAAATCATTGACAATTATTTCTATTCTACATAAAATAAAAATAAATATTACGAACCTCGAAATATACGGGAGTGGAATTAATTGTTGCAATATGAACATTTTTTAGACTTACTGCTAGATAACGCCAAGAAACTTTTCTATCCTGAAGAATGGGTAAGCCTAGATTTAACACTTTCTAAAACAGAAGTATTTTGTTTACTTTGGATGGAACGAAATACAGATATTACAATGACGAAAATTGCTGACCTTCTTGATATACCGATGAGTACAACGACGGGCGTTGTAAATCGCCTTGTAAAAAAGGGATATATTGAACGCTACCGTGATGAAAACGACCGACGTATTGTATTAATTCGGTTAACAGAAACCGGCGTAATGCTCGTTCAAGAAGTAAAACAAAATGCAGCCCATTACTTTAGCTTAGTGACAGAAGCATTGTCAGAAGAAGAAAAAGCATTCTTACTACAAATCTTCCAAAAGATTATGAATCACATTGCTACCTCACAGCAAAAAACAGAAGAAAAGGTTTCTACACCTAAAATGAAAAACATTCCGATTGAATAAAACCCTATCTGGGTTTTTATTCAACCATTTACTTCGACACTCGTAATATTCGACATTCGAAACAAAGGGGATATGAATGATGAGAATTATCTTGTATACAGGTAAAGGCGGCGTAGGAAAAACTAGCATTTCAGCAGCAACAGCAATTCAAAGCGCAAAACAAGGATTAAAAACTTTAGTCATGAGTACAGATCCTGCTCATAGTTTAGGAGATTCATTTGGTATAAAGCTATCTTCTGAGCCATTAGAAATTCGTGAAAATTTGTGGGCACAAGAAATTAATACGATTTATGAGATGGAAAAAGGATGGGGAAAATTACAGAAATATATTACACTACTCTTCACTTCCAAAGCAGCCGATGATATTACAACAGAAGAATTAACGATGTTTCCTGGTATGGAAGATTTAATTAGCTTACTTCGCGTACTCGATTATTATAAACAAAACACATATGATGTTATCATTATTGATTGTGCTCCAACAGGAGAAACATTAGCAATGCTAAGCTTTCCAGACATGCTCGGCTGGTGGATGGAAAAATTGTTTCCTATTAAAAGAAAAGTTTTAAAAGTCGTTCGTCCTGTAGCTCAACCACTCCTTGGTGTCCCTCTTCCAACCGACGATATTATGGACGAATTAACAAATACACTTGAACAGCTCGGAGAAATGAGAGATATTTTATCAAATCGAGAAGTAACAAGTATCCGCATCGTTGTAAATCCTGAAAAAATGGTCATTAAAGAAGCTCAGCGTAGCTTTACTTATTTAAATTTATACGATTATAACGTAGATGCCATTATGATTAATCGCGTCATCCCTAACACCGTCACCGATCCTTATTTTCAAGCATGGAAAGATACGCAAAAGAAATATAAAACATTAATTCAAAATAGTTTTGATCCACTTCCTATTTACGAAGCTCCAATGTTTGAACAAGAAGTTGTTGGTTTACCTATGTTAGAGCGTGTAGGAGATGCTTTATTTAAAACTGATCATTGTCCTACTGAAGTTAAATTTAACGGCCGCACACAATATGTAAGAAAAGATGGCGATGAGTATATTTTCATTCTTTCTATTCCCTTCTCAAACAAAAGTGAACTTTCATTAAATCAAAAAGGTGATGAGCTAATTATTCGAGCTGGCTCTGTGAAACGAAATATTACATTGCCAAAAACGTTAACACACCTTTCTATTCAAGGAGCAAAATTTGAAGAAGATATACTAAACATTCGGTTTGGAGGTGTAGTGCATGCATGAGGAACTACTACGAAGGGTAATTCGTACAAAAGTAAAAGTCGGGATGCATATATTAGAAGAGCTACCTAATCCAATCCAGCAATCAGCTAAGCAAATATTAAATATTTTGCAAGAGGAGCTAGCTGCTTATCCGAAAGAACGAGAGCATCATGAAAATAATTTAAAAAATATCATAATTGAATAACTATCTGTATAGAGGGCCTTTTTTAGGCTTTCTATACTTTATTGGAGTGATGTAAGTTGATGAAAAAGCATTCCACTACTATACTCTGGATCATTCCCTTATTATTTTTCATTCATAACCTTGAAGAAGCTTTCCAAATGCCACAATATCTTGCTAATCAATTTTCAATCTGCCTTATAACTAGCCAACAATTTTTCATTGCCATTTCCGTATTAACAATCTTTGTATTACTTATCATCTTTCTATATCAACTGAACTTCTTGTCTTCTATATACTGGATTATTTTTATACAAGGGGCTATCTTCTTCAACTCTGTTCAACATATTGTTTTGTTTTTCATTTATCGCTCCTATAACCCCGGCGTAATATCCGCAGTTTTCATTGTTATCTTTTCTATTTTCTTTTTTTCATCCCAAAAACACTTAATTCATAAAAAGCAATTCGTAATTATACTCATGTTCAGCTTATTTTCTTACCCCATTATAATTTGGATTACCTTACTATTTGCTAGTTGCTTTCATTCATAAAGTAAAACTTTAATCAGTAGGGGTTTTACGGGGTAAAAAAAGACCAGGAAAACTCCTGGTCCATTACTCTACTTAACAAACATGGGATTCTATGTTATACAAAATTGGAAGGTACAGAATTAGGGTTTGTTTGTTAAGTAGATTATATGTTGAACGAACTAACAGCGGAGGGGTTCCTTCTGTTAGTCCATTAAACCCAATGATTATTTCACGATTTTTTCAAGCTCCTCAAGTGAAAGATCTACTGAAATTGAACCATCATTTGTTTCTTTCTTAATTGCATCTGTTACTTCTTTTGAATGGTATAATTCAATTACTTTTTTCAGTGTTGGATCATCTTTATCTTTCGTACGAGCTGCGAAAATATTAATATAAGGCTTCGCATTTTCATTCTTTGGATCTTCTAAGAAAATAGGATCCTTCGCTGGATCTAATCCAGCTTGACCAGCAACACCGTTATTAATAACTGATGCCGCTACATCTTTTAACACACGAGGTGTTTGCTGTGCGATAACCGGCGTGATTTTTAACTTCTTCGGATTTTCAGCAATGCCGCTTGGATCTCCAAATAGACCAAAATCCTTTTTCAGCTTTAATAATCCAGCTGCATCAAGAAGTTTTAATGCACGTGCTTGGTTCGTTGGATCGTTTGGAATTGCAATTTCTGAACCATCTGGAATTTCATTTGCCTTCTTATATTTTTCAGAGTATAAACCCATTGGCGCAATTTGTGTTGTACCAACAGCTGTAATATCTAACTTATGCTCTTTTTTAAATTGCTCTAAGAAAGCAATATGCTGAAATGAGTTTAATTCAATATCTCCATCAGCTAAAGCTTTATTTGGAGTTGTATAATCAGAGAACTCCACCAGTTTAATCTTAATCCCTTCTTTTTCAGCTTTTTTCTTCAAAATTTCCCAAGCGTCTCCATCCGTTCCAGTTACACCGACGCGAACTACTTTTTCTTTCGCTCCTGCACCCGTGTCTCCACTTGAGCAGCCACTTAATGCTGAGACTCCTACAATCGCTGATAATGCAAATGCTAAAATTTTCTTCATTTTCTTTTCCTCTCTTCCTTTTTATGATCTACGTAACAAGACTTTCGCAAAGTAGTTTCCTAAATTTTGAGCTATCTGTACGAGAATAATAAGTAAAACAACCGTTACAAACATAACTGATGTATCAAAACGTTGATAACCATATGTCATTGCCAAGTCACCAAGACCGCCACCACCGACAAGCCCAGCAACTGCAGAAAATTCAATTAAACCAACTGTCATAAATGTGACACCTAAGATTAATGGTGCTAACGCTTCTGGTACAAGGATTTCAAAAACGATTCTAATTGGCGAGGCGCCCATTGCTTGTGCTGCCTCAATTACTCCTTTCGGAACGGAAACAAGATTTGTTTCAACCATTCTAGCAATACCAATTGATGCGACTAACGTCATCGGGAAAATTGCTGCTGCTGTTCCAATCGTCGTTCCAATAACGCTTCTCGTTAGTGGACTTAAAGCTACTAAAAAGATAATGAATGGTACCGGACGAATTGTATTAATTATGATGTTAAGAATAGAAAAGACCCATTTATTTTCTAAAAAGTTTCCTTTTCTCGTTACATATAAAAGTAAACCTAGAGGTATACCCAGAATTGTAGCGAATATAAGGGTTACAATTACCATTAAGAGGGTATCCCCCGTCGCATCTAGTATGCGCGGCCAAAATATACTCCAATCAACTCGCATGAGCTTCTACCTCCTTCAGCTGCACTTGCAGTCTTAGATGTTGTAATGCTTTTTGAATTTCCCTCTGCTCACCTTGCAATTCTACAAGCAGATTTCCAAATAGCACATTTTGAAGTTCAATAATATTTCCGTACAGTACATTTACATCGACGTTATAGTTTTTTGCGATATATGATAGTACCGGCTGTCCTGTCTCCTCACCAGTAAATGTTAGACGATAAATTTGACCACCATTTTGAATTTTCGCTAGAACACTTTCTGGTAAATGATCATTAATAACAGAACGTACAAAGTTTTGAGTCGTCTTTGTTTTGGATTGCGTGAAAACATCGAACAGTTTTCCTTCTTCAATAACTTTTCCCTTCTCCATTACAGCTACACGGTGACAAATTTCTTTCACAACATGCATTTCATGTGTAATAAGAAGGATTGTTAAATTGTATTCTCGATTTACTTTCTTTAATAAGTTTAGAATTTCTGTCGTCGTTTCTGGATCTAAGGCTGATGTTGCCTCATCACATATAAGAATATCTGGCGATGTCGCAAGTGCTCTAGCAATACCAACACGTTGCTTTTGTCCCCCTGATAGCTGTTCTGGATAATAGTTTGCTTTATCTTCTAACCCTACAAACTTCAGCAGTTCATTCACTCGTTCCTTTATCTCGTTCTTTGGCAATTTCGCTAACTTTAATGGATAAGCAATATTCCCAAATACTGTTCTTGAATTAAATAAATTAAAGCTTTGAAAAATCATTCCGATTCTTTGTCTTAGTTTGCGTAATTCTTTCGTCGATAATGATGTAATATCTTTATCATCTATTGCAATCGTTCCTGACGTTGGTCTCTCTAACATATTTACTAAGCGTAATAATGTACTCTTTCCAGCGCCACTAAAACCGATAATGCCAAAAATTTCGCCTTTCTCAACTGATAATGTTACATCCTCCACCGCATGAACAGATTGCCCAGCTGATTCATACACTTTACTTACATTGTTAAAAGAAATCATTTTTTCCCCTCCTATATGCTGTAAAAACTTGAAGTAGAGCTTTCGAGGTAAAATAAAAAGTGCTCTCCTTCTTATCAACCATAAAGATAAGAAGGAGAGCACTTATATGTACTCGTTCACAACTTCTCATCTTCCAAGCCTTTATATGGCTTGCTGGAGTTAGCACGGTATTAAAAAACCCGTTGCTGAGGTATCGTAGGGCCAGTCCCTCCACCTCTCTGGATAAGAATGTATCGATTTAATTGTCATTTAATTAATTCTCATTATAGAACTCAGAATAATAAGAGTCAATACATTTTTTAGAAAAATATTAATTATTCCTTTATTAAAATTTTCAGATGAAAATTCATGAGAAAATAGTAACTTTCAAGGTTATTTAAAATTCTTCTTCCTCATATTTTTAAACAGGAGAATCCTCTCTACGAATTGAATAAATTTATTTGAATATGAAACTCGGAGGCAGATAAATATATGAAAACAGCTCTTTTACTCGTCGATATTCAAAACGATTATTTTCCAAATGGAAAGATGGAATTGCGTAATCCAGTAGAAGCAAGCGAATATGCTAATCAGTTATTACAACACTTTAGAACAAACAGCGAATCTATTTTTCATATCCAACACGTAGCTATAAAAGATAACGCTACTTTTTTCCTACCTAATACAGAAGGTGTACATATTCACGAAAGCGTACGTCCACTTAGAGAAGAAACAGTTATAGTCAAACATTATCCAAATAGCTTCCGAGAAACTAATCTTCTAGAGCAATTACAGCGTTTAGACATTGAACATGTCGTCGTATGCGGGATGATGACTCATATGTGTATTGATGCTACAGTAAGGGCTGCATTTGATTTTGGTTTTCAATGTACCGTTATACACGATGCTTGTGCTACAAAAGACCTTTCTTTTAAGAACGCTACTATACCAGCTGTTTATATTCACAATACAATTTTAGCTAGTTTAAATGGCGTATATGCAAATGTAATAAGCACGAAAGAATTTTTAGCTACATAAAAAAACACTCCTTTCAGTGAGCAAAACCGAAAGGAGTGTTCCTTGTCGAACCATAGATTTTCTTTCAAATTGTATTATACAGGAAATTCTCAAAATGAATACTAAAAAATATGACTAATACGTCAACTTTTCTCATTATTTTATTTCTGTTTACATGTTTATCCCGCTATTAATAGGTTTTAGCTCATTCTCTTCGAACGACGGTAATATATGGGGTTTCAATTTTAAAAGGAGCTCTTCACATTTTGTGAAGAGCTCCTCTACTATTTCTTATAAAGTTTCAGAAGTAGTTTTTGCTTGCATGTGAAGTGCTAAGTAATCAGGTCCACCAGCTTTAGAGTCTGTACCAGACATGTTAAAGCCACCGAATGGTTGGTAACCTACGATTGCACCAGTACATCCACGGTTGAAGTATAAGTTACCAACGTGGAAGTCTTCACGTGCTTTTTCAATATGGTCACGGTTGTTAGTAATAACAGCACCTGTTAAACCGTATTCCGTATTGTTTGCAATTGCAAGTGCATGATCGAAGTCTTTTGCTTTACAGAATGCTACTACTGGTCCGAAGATTTCTTCTTTCATTAAGCGAGCATCTTCTGCAACATCAGCAACGATTGTTGGTTGGATGAACCAGCCTTTAGAATCGTCTCCTTCACCACCTGCTAAGATTCTACCTTCTTCTTTACCAATTGCAACATAGCTCATTACTTTATCGAATGCAGCTTGGTCATTAACAGGACCCATGTTTGTACCTAATACTGCTGGGTTAGCAACTGTTAATTCTTTTGTTAATTCAACAGCACGATTTAATACGTGATCGTATACATCTTCGTGGATTACTGCACGAGAACATGCAGAACATTTTTGTCCTGAGAATCCGAATGCTGATGCAACGATAGACTTAGCTGCTAATTCAAGATCTGCTTCTTTATCAACAACGATTGTATCTTTACCGCCCATTTCAGCGATAACGCGTTTTAACCAAATTTGGCCTGGGTTTACTTTCGCTGCACGCTCATAGATACGGATACCTACATCACGAGATCCCGTGAAGCTTACGAAACGTGTACGAGGATGATCTACTAAGTAGTCACCAACTTCAGAACCATTACCTGGAACGAAGTTTACTACGCCAGCTGGTAAGCCAGCTTCTTCTAATACTTCCATAAATTTCGCTGCTACTACAGGAGTTGTACTAGCTGGTTTTAGTAATACTGTGTTACCAGAAACTAAAGCAGCTGTTGTCATACCTGCCATAATTGCGAATGGGAAGTTCCAAGGAGAAATGATAACACCTACTCCTAATGGAATGTAAGAGAAACGATTATATTCAATTGGACGGCTTTCTACTGGAATACCGTCTTTTAATTTTAACATTTGACGACCATAATATTCCATAAAGTCGATTGCTTCTGCTGTATCAGCATCTGCCTCATTCCATGGCTTACCTGCTTCTTTTACAAGAATAGCAGAGAATTCATGTTTTCTGCGACGAACGATTGCTGCAGCACGGAATAAAATGTCTGCACGCATTTCTGGCTTTGATTTTCTCCAAGTTTGGAATGTTTCATCCGCTACTTGCATTGCTTTTTCAGCTAACTCACGGCTTGCTTTTGAAACACGACCAACAAGTTCCTCTTTATTTGCAGGGTTTACAGAAACAATTTTGTCTTCTGTAGTGATTTTTTCTCCCCCAATAATTAATGGATAGTCTTGTCCAAGATAAGATTCTACTTTCTTTAAACCTTCTTCAAACGCTAATTTGTTAGCCTCCACTGAAAAATCTGTAAATGGCTCATGTTTGTATGCTACTACCATTTTTTTTAGCCTCCCCTTAGAAAAACGTTTACATTTTACAACATTATTCTACACGATAATTTAGATTTATTCAAATATTCCTAGACTTATATTTTAAAAATTAATAAATTTTTAAAATATAATAAAAAAAAGAGATTCATACATGCGTATGAATCTACAAAATATGAGTATATTCCAAAACATTTTTCCCGATCAATAATATAGTAACCAATAAAAATAAAGTCCTTACATATCCAACGCCTTTTTGAACCGCAAACTTCGATCCCAAATAAGCACCTAAGATCATTGATAATCCCATGATAATACCGTATTCAAAATGAATTATGTCTAAAAATAAAAAAGTAATTAAAGATACAATATTACTAACAAAGTTCAAAAGTTTTCCAGATGCTGCCGCTTGAATAAAATCCAAACCAATTAATAAAAATGCAAAAATTAAAAATGACCCTGTCCCTGGTCCAAAAAATCCATCATAAAATCCTATCATTAAAATAACAAAGAAAAATATTAATGTTTTTCTTTGCGTCATCTTCTTATAGGTAGACACACTTCCCCAATTCTTTTTTGCAATAATATAAATAGCAATAAATACCAACATTACAAGTACTAATGGGCGTAAAATATCCGATGGAATAAATTTTACTACTAAAGCACCTGCAACAGCTCCAACAATAGTTAACGGGATTAACTTTCCTACAATTTTAAAATCAACTTTTCCTGATCGAATGAAATACATCGCACTCGTAAACGTCCCCATTGTTGCCGCTAATTTATTCGTTGCAATTGCTGAAGCCGGCGATAAGCCAACAAACATAAGCGCAGGAAGCGAAATTAACCCTCCTCCTCCAACAACGGAATCAATGAAAGCTGCTAAAAAACCGAATGCAATTAATAAAATAATGACTTGAAAACTTAATTCTTCCATGAACTTTACCCCTTACCCCTATTATTTACAACATTTTAAATTATAACAAAATTACATAAGAAAAAAAGCTGTTCCATAGAGGAACAGCCTTCATATTTAATCTAAAATTTTCACAAGTGGTTCATCTTGTTTTGCTTCACGTATAATAATAGCTTCTGGGCGTTCTACAGATTTAATCGTTACTTGTACTTTCATATAATTCGGGAAGTATTCCATAACAAGCCCTGCCACATATTGTGTAAAACCAATTATTTCAGCTTTTCCATTAAACTGGACAGGAATATCAAGCTTCATTTCTCTTAATTCATCATCTCTATACATACCAGTACCAATAACAGCTGTATAGTCGCCTTGGAAATAATCGCTTAGTTTTGCCTTAAAGTTGGATACTCTTGCAAGATCTTCACGTTTATTATCTGTTTTCGCTTGCTCTGATGGGAACAAATAGTATTTCTCATTAATTTGTTTCCAATCTTCAACCGTTTCACTACCTTTTTCTACATTTGCATAAGAAACAAAGTTACCTGGTACGAGCGAAGACTTTGGAGCTTGGCGATAAATCGCAAATGTTATCGGAATATTTTTTGTATCAGGTTGTTTTTGATGTATGACTTTCAAAATTTCTTGCGCCATTTTTTTCCCTTCAGCTAACATCTTTTCATCCGGGATGGCAGCTTCACGTGGATAACCATGCTCTTCGTTAAAATATTGAACAGAATTCATTGCTAATCCAACTACCATACCAACACGTTCCTCGCTGTTATCGCCTTTTTTCACATAATAATCATGCTCTAAAATATTTGAAATATATATTGGATTTTTTTTATTTTTCACTTCTAGTGATTCGGATCCCGTTCCTAATGCAGGGTTTAATCCTATATTAGGAAATTTAACTGCATCTTTTTTTAATTTGTCCTCTAGTTCCTTTTGTTCAGCATCTGTACGTTTTCTTTTAACAAGCATCTGTATCACTTGAGTATCTAGAGCACTTCCGCCTTTTAAAAAATTATCTTTCGTATTAAATGATTCTTTTGCAATTCGCATTAATCCTGTTTCAAATTCATCTATATCAAGACGACTATTTAGCCCTTGCACCACTAAACCACGTGCATTTCCACCATCAAATGGAATAGTCGTCTTATAATATTCATCCGAAATAGCGTATTTTGGAACAACTGATTGTTCTTTTGCTTTCCCCGATTTCTCAGCCACTTTTTCATCTTTGTCGGCACCTGCACTACACCCACTTACAAGTAGGCCCAGGCTTAATATCGCTAATGCTATTTTTTTCATGGTAAGTTTGCACCTCTTACTTATTTAGCTCTTGTAAGAACCTCTCTTCATTCCAAACCTCAACATTATGTTTCTCCGCTTGTGCTAATTTCGAACCAGCTGCTTCACCTGCAACAACCAAATCCGTACTCTTACTAACACTTCCTGTTACTTTTCCACCTAATGCCTCAATCTTCTTCTTCGCTTCACTTCGTCCCATAACTTCTAGCTTACCTGTTAAAACAACCGTTTTTCCTGCGAAGTAAGATTCAACATTTTGTAAATCTGCAATTTTTATACCTTTGTATGTCATATTCACGCCATACTCTTTAAACTGCTGTAATAATTCTAATACATCTTCATTATCAAAATATGTCACAACAGATTGAGCCATTTTTTCGCCAATTTCATTAATTGCTTTTAGTTCTTCTTCTGTTGCTTTTACAAGCTCATCCATCGTTTCAAAGTGCTCTGCAAATGTACGTGCTGCTTTCGCTCCAACGTGGCGAATTCCAAGACCAAATAATAATCGCTCTAACGAGTTTTCTTTAGAATTTTCAATTGCTTGTATTAAGTTTGTTGCTGATTTTTCACCAAAACGTTCTAACTGTAATAATTGCTCTTTCGTCAATGCATATAAATCAGCAAATGTACGAATATAATCTGCATCAAAGAGTTGTGTAATGACACGTTCTCCAAGTCCATCAATATTCATCGCATTTCTTGAAACGAAATGGATTAATCCCTCTCGAATTTGAGCCGGACAAGTCGGATTTATACATCGAAGTGCTACTTCTTCTTCTAAACGAACAAGTTCACTCTCACATGCTGGACAATGCGTTGGCATACGGTATTCTTCTTCTTCACCAGTACGCTTATCAAAAATAACGTTCACAACTTCAGGAATAATATCTCCAGCCTTCTTCACAACAACGTAGTCACCAATTCGAATGTCTTTTTCACGAATCAAATCTTCGTTATGTAAAGAAGCACGGCGAACAATCGTACCAGCAACTCTCACTGGCTCTAGCTCTGCAGTCGGCGTTACAACTCCTGTTCGGCCAACACTTAATTCAATGCCTGTTAGTCTCGTTACAACTTCTTCAGCTGGGAATTTATAAGCAATCGCCCATCGTGGACTCTTCGCTGTAGTTCCTAGACTTTCTTGAAGAGCAACATCATCTACTTTTATAACGATTCCATCAATCTCATAATCAAGATGCGGACGTTTTTCTTGCCATTCTTCTACATAAGCTATAACCTCTTCGATTGTTTCACATGTACGGCGATTTGGATTTGTCTTAAATCCGAGTTCACCTAAGAAATCAAGCGATTCACTGTGCGATGGAATTGTTTTTTCTTCTACATTCGCAAGACCGTACACAAACATAGATAAGTTACGCTTCGCTGCAATTTTCGGATCAAGTTGACGTATTGAACCTGCTGCTGCATTACGCGGATTCGCAAATACATCTTCTCCATTTTGCTCTTTTTCTTCATTTAGTTTAACGAATGAACGCTTCGGCATATAAGCTTCGCCTCGTGCTTCTAACGTTACTTCTTCATTTAAACGAAGTGGGATAGCTTTAATCGTTTTTAAATTTTGAGTAATATCTTCACCCGTTACACCATCACCACGTGTCGCCCCTTGAATGAAGCGTCCTTTTTCATAATGAAGCGAAACGGCAAGCCCGTCAATTTTTAATTCACATATATATCTTACATTCGCACCATCAATTCCTTGACATACTCTTCTGTCGAAATCACGCAAATCCCCTTCGTTAAATGCATTCCCTAAACTTAACATTGGTGACTTATGTGTTACTTTTTCAAATATATCAAGAATAGTTCCCCCAACGCGAACGGAGGGAGAATCTTCACTCATAAACTCTGGGTTCTCTGCTTCTAATTTTATAAGCTCCTGCATATCACGGTCATATTCCGCATCAGAAACAGAAGGATTGTCTAATACGTGATATTGATAATTAAATGTATTTAACAAATCACGCAGTTCTTCTATACGTTTTTTTGCTATCTCTTTTGACATATCCTCATTCCTTTCTATTGTTTCGTCACAGGTGCAAATTTTGCTAACAAACGTTTAACACCAATCGGGCTTGGGAACGCAATATCTAATTCTTTTGCATCACCTTCACCTTTTACACTTACAACTGTACCGATTCCCCATTTTTGGTGAGAAGCTTTATCGCCTACTGCCCAGCCAATTTGCTCACCGCCTGTCGTCTTAGCTGCTGGACGCGCGAAAGCTGAACGAGAGCGTGTTGTGGTTGTCGTTGTCATTTTACTGCTACTTGCTGTTCTGCCTTTTGCACCAAACGAATTTTCACGCTTCGGCGCTGTTTCATTTAATGATTCCACTAGTTCTGCCGGGATTTCTGTAATGAAGCGAGACGCAGCATTCATACTTGTTCTACCAAATAAAGTACGCATTTGCGCATTAGATAAATATAACTCTTCTTCTGCACGAGTAATACCTACATAAGCAAGACGACGTTCTTCTTGCATTTCATCCTCTTCCATAAGAGAACGAGTATGAGGGAATATCCCTTCCTCTAAACCAACAATAAAGACAACCGGGAACTCTAATCCTTTTGCTGAGTGCATCGTCATTAAAATAACTTCTTCACCAGCAGTTGGGTCTTCATCTACACGATCAATATCAGCAACAAGTGCTAAATCTGTTAAGAATGCAACAAGGCTCTTATCTTCACTTTGAGATTCAAATGTTTGCGTAACAGATAAGAATTCGTCTAAGTTTTCTAAACGACCTTCCGCTTCTAAAGAACGCTCATTTTTCAACATATCGCGATAGCCTGTTTTTTCAATAACTTCTTCTACTAATTCTGTAACAGATAAATACTCTTGCATATTTACCCAGTTGTGTAATAAACTTGCGAATTCTTTTACTGCCTTTGTAATTTTTGCACTTACTCCAACATGCTCAATCTCATCAAATACAGCAGTTAATGAAATTCCGTTTTGCACACCATAATTAATAATTTTATCGATAGAAGTCGCACCAATACCACGCTTTGGCATGTTAATAATACGTGCAAAACTAATTTCATCATCTGGATTACCGATTAAACGTAAGTACGCCAAAATATCTTTAATCTCTTTACGGTCGTAGAACTTAGTTCCCCCGACAATTTTGTAAGGAATGTTAGATTTAAGGAAAATCTCCTCGACCATACGAGACTGAGCATTCGTACGATATAGCACTGCAAAATCAGTGTATTTTCGTTTCCCCATTTGAAGATCGTCACGAATTTTTTTCGCAACAAAATATGCTTCGTCCTTTTCAGTTGCGGCACGATAATACGAGATTTTACTTCCAACTTGATTGTCTGTCCATAATTTCTTCGGTTTACGATTCGTATTTTTTTCAATAACAGCATTCGCTGCATTTAAAATATTTTGTGACGAACGATAGTTTTGTTCTAACAAAATTACCTGTGCATTCTCATAGTCTTTTTCAAATGACAAAATGTTAGAAATATCTGCACCACGCCAGCGATAAATAGACTGGTCAGAGTCACCTACAACGCAAAGATTTTTAAAACGTGCTGCCAAATGTTTAACAAGAAGATATTGCGCTTTGTTCGTATCTTGATACTCATCAACATGAATATATTGGAACTTACGCTGATAAAACTCTAATACTTCTGGAACACGTTCAAATAGCTGAATCGTCGTCATAATTAAATCATCAAAGTCTAATGAATTATTTTTCAAAAGACGTTTTTGATACTCTGTGTATACATCGCTCGTTAATTTTTCATATGGATCAGCCATTGTAATTTTTTTTGCATATTTATCCGCAGATAACAATTCATTTTTTGCATTACTAATACCCGCTAAAATAGAGCGCGGCTCAAATTTCTTCGGATCAATATTGCGCTCTTTCATAATTTTTTTGACTACAGTTAGCTGATCACCTGAATCTAAGATTGTAAAGTTACGATTAATACCAATACGATCGATATCGCGTCGTAAAATACGTACACACATAGAGTGGAACGTCGAAATCCAAATATCTTCTGCTTCTGGTCCCACAAGTTTATCAATACGCTCGCGCATTTCACGAGCTGCTTTATTTGTGAAGGTAATAGCTAGTACATTCCATGGTGCTACACCTTTTTCACCAAGCAAATACGCAATACGGTGTGTTAACACGCGTGTCTTACCACTACCTGCACCTGCCATTAGTAGCAGTGGTCCATTCGTTGTTTGTACTGCTTTTTGTTGCTGTGGATTTAAACCGTTTAATAACTTATCTGTCATACTCATATACGCCTGCACCTACTCTCCTTTTACTGCTTTAACTGTTTTTAACGCCGATTTTATATCATCATAAATGATATTTCCAACAACTACTGTATCAGCATATTGCGCCATTTCTTTCGCCTGTTCTGCATTAGAAATACCACCGCCATAATATAACTTGGCTTGTTTCAATTCTGCTTTTACATTTTTAACAAGTTCAACATCTCCATACGTACCGCTATATTCTAAATAAAATATCGGTAAATGTAATAACTTGTCTGCTAAACGCGCATATGCAATAACGTCATCTTCTGTTAAATCACATTTCGCATCTGTAAGCTGGGCTACTTTCGCTTCGGGATTTAAAACACAATACCCTTCCATAAAAATTTCGTCCCAGTCCATAATATCCCCAAATTCTTTCAATGCCTCATGATGAACACCTGTTACCCATTCTACTTTTCGGCTATTTAAAACACTTGGGATGTAATAAAAATCAAATCCTGGTGTAATTGCTTCTACATCAGAAACCTCTAATACACAAGGAACTGCATATCTACGAATGCTAACTAGCATGTGTAATACGTTATCAATTGTAACTCCATCACTTCCGCCTACAATAACAGCATCCGTTCCAGACTCACAAATCATTTCTAAATATTCATCGCTTAACTCCTTATTTGGATCAAGCTTAAATACATGTTTCCATCCGGAAATATCGTACATGAAAACACCCTTCCTTTTCTCTAGTTATATCTATAGTTCTGTTTAAAATAACAGTTAGTTTTTATCTTGATTTTTTAAAATAGCTATTAAATATTTTTCAAAAAAAAGGATTTAATTTCACCTTCTTTTTATGCATTCTTTCATTATAACAAAAAAAGCTACTGACACACACGCCGATTCCAACATCTTTTTCAACGTCAAATGTTGGATTACATATCCCAAAAATCACACGGGATACTAATAAGAGAAGTAGTATTTACTATTTCAATTTTCATAAAAAGGAGTGTTTTTCTAATGAAGCAAAACATCGGGACAATAAACGCTCTAATTCGAATTACACTTGGGCTTGTCCTCTTCGGATGTAGTGCAACTAAACTTGTACGCAAGCCGTGGTGCACTTGGTCTAACATTTTTCTATGGATTGGTGCAATGAAAGTTGCAGAGGGAATTGTTCGCTTCTGCCCTATTGTTGAAGCGTGGAAATTTGGAAAATACATGAATATGGGCGCATTTAAAATGCCTGGCATGAATTTTGCTGAAAAAGGACATGCTAAAGAAGAAGTGAATCAAACTTCCGCTCATGACAAGCCAAAGTCAAAGGGAAGTTATGACGCTTCTGACAAAGAGATTGAGTCAGCGATTGAAGAAATAATCCTGGCAAAACCGCTTTGAATCATTTGTCACGATGCAAGATGCTCTCAAAGGGACTTAGCTGCTGCAGTGGGCGGTTAAGTCTTCTTTATTTTACCATAAAACAGAACGTATATTCTTATTTCTAACTTTAAAATGTACATAAAAGATATCAATCAATAAATTTCAGAAAATTAGGTGCATACCCCTTGCTTAAAATGATATAAAAGTGATATCATTTTTATATCAGGAGGCGATCATATGAAAGAAAAACAAGTATTTTATGTAAATGGTTTTCTCGGTATTATTGGAATTTTGATTTTAGCTGCTATCGGTGTATTTTTCCTTGCGCAAGAAATTTTCGTAGGAGCAGCACTAACTATTATATTAGCGGCAATTCTCGCTACAGGTATCGGTATTGTTCAACCGAATCAAGCGAAAGTTATTACGTTCTTTGGTAATTATTTAGGAACAATTCGTCAAAATGGTTTATTTTTAACAATTCCATTCGCATTCCGTCAAACTGTCTCGTTACGTGTTGAAAACTTTAATAGTAAGAAATTAAAAGTAAACGATGTTGAGGGAAATCCGATTGAAATTGCAGCTGTTATTGTATATAAAGTAGTTGATTCTGCAAAAGCAATGTTCGGTGTTGAACATTACGATCGATTTGTAGAAATTCAAAGTGAAACAGCAATCCGCCACGTCGCAACAAAATATCCTTATGACAATTTCCAAGATGAAACTTGCATTACGTTACGCGGGAATACTGAAGAAATCTCTGAAGAATTAAAGCGTGAGTTAGAAGCGCGCCTTGAAATCGCAGGCGTAGAAGTATTAGAAACTCGTTTAACACATTTAGCTTATGCAACAGAAATTGCCCATGCGATGCTACAACGTCAACAAGCAAAAGCGGTATTAGCTGCTAGAAAAGAGATTGTTGAAGGTGCTGTGAAGATGGCGAAGGATTCAATCCATATGTTAGATGAGGAAGGCGTACTTGAATTAGATGACGAGCGTAAAGCGAATATGGTAAACAACCTATTAGTTGCCATCGTTTCAGATAAAGGTGCGCAACCAGTTATTAATACAGGAAGCCTATACTAAGGGCTATAAGTAATTATGGCTAAAAAGAAAAGCTTTCCATTACGTATTGATCCTGAATTACACGCAGTCATCGAAAAATGGGCAAATGATGAGTTTCGTAGCGTCAATGCACACATCGAGTATTTACTTCGAGAAATGGCAAAGCAAAAAGGAAAATTGAAGAAAGATAAAGATGCATGAACAAACAGCCCACTGAATTTTCAGCGGGCTGTTTTTATACAAAGCAAGTTATCAATAAACTTGCTTAACGCTGCTGTTCTCACACTATCTTTCCGATAAATAAAATAAGTCGGAATAAACCTGTTTTCATGTACTAACGGTGTATGAATAAGTTCTTTATGGCTATCAAATTGCTCTGCTACTTCACGTGGTAACATAGACACCCCAAGTCCAGCTTTTACGCATCCAATAATACCGTCTAAAGAATTTAATTCCATTATTTTTTTTGGAACAATCCCTTCAGATAGTAACCATTCTTCTAAAACTTTTCTATAAAAACAACCTGATTGAAAAACGATAAAAGACTGCGATTCCGAATATCCGTTATCCCACAAAACATTCCGCTTTGAAAGTAACATCATTTCCTCTTGGAATACTTCTATCTTTTCTAAAGCTGGATCAGCTATACAATCAGCTACAAATGCCCCCTCTATTTCATATAAGAGTACCTTCTTCGTTAATTCTTCCGTATTGTGCGTTTGCAACATAATTTCCACTTCTGGATAGCGCATATGATAATTAGCTAAAATCGTGGGCAATCTAACAGCTGCTGCTGTTTCCATCGCTCCAATTTTCAATACTCCTCCAGGCTCCGCTGTATGTTTCACTTGCCTTTTTGATTCATTTAATAATTGAATCATTTTTTCAGCGTATGTTAACAACTTTTCTCCGGCTGGTGTTAATGTAACTCCATCTCGATGCCTATAAAATAATTGTGTTTCATATTCAGCTTCTAGCCGTTTTATTTTTGCTGTTATGTTTGATTGAACAAAATTCAACCGAATAGCTGCTCTTGAAATACTTTTCTCCTGCGCGACCATATAAAAAGCTACAAAATCTTGTAAGTTCATTCGTTCATATCCCTTCGTTCATATCATTAATTTTGATATTACATATAAAAAATCAGTATTTTACGCCCCATATATATTCCTCTATCATATATATTAGAAGATATTTCAAGAAGGGAGATTATATGAAAGAAACAAAAACATGGAAAATGATTATAGCTGGGATATGTTCTTTAATAGCTGTCATGGGTATTAGTCGGTTCGCCTACACACCGATTATTTCTTTTATGGAAAAGCAAGCCCATATAGAAGATGACCTCGCTGGATATTTAGCGTCCAGTAATTATCTTGGTTATTTACTTGGGGCATTCTTTATTGGATTCATGACGATAAAAAATCGTGAAAAAATATTACACCACTGTTTATTCTTCAATGTTCTTTCAACTCTTTGTATGGGCTTAACCTCTTATATCTTTTTATGGTTTCCCCTTCGCTTTATCGGTGGTTTCACAAGTGCAATTGTATTTGTTCTTGCCTCTAGTATTGTTTTAGATTATTTATTTCAAAGTAATAAAGTCATGCTAGGTGGCATGATTTATAGCGGTGTTGGAATTGGCATTATTTTCTCTGGAAGTTTCGCACCTTTATTCAACTCAATTTGGAATTGGCAAGGTGCATGGATTGGGTTAGGACTTATTAGTTTTAGTTTAGCTATCCTTGTATGGAAATGGTTAAGAGAGGACAGTAGACATACTATACAGCAACCAAAAAGTACTATACAAGCTACATCTTATAGAAAAAACGATTTATTTTGGCTTATTTTAGCTTACGGATTCGAAGGATTTGGCTATATCATTACAGGGACCTTCCTTGTCACCATTGTAGAAAGAATTACACTATCACCCTTCTATGCATCTTGTAGCTGGATTATTGTCGGTATTGCTGTCATCCCATCTAGTTACCTTTGGTCCACTGTTGCTCGGAAGTACGGACCAACACGAGCTCTTACATCCGCCTATATGTTACAAATTATAAGTGTACTTTCTCCACTCCTTATTCCAAACCTTTTTGGGGCATTTCTAAGTGCATTCCTTCTAGGTGCTACATTCGTCGGAATTACAATTTTAACAACTACAGAAGCAAAACGAATAAGACCGAATGAAAGTAATAAAATCATTGGTTATACGACAGGTGTTTATGGGATTGGCCAAATTATCGGTCCAATCTTTACAGGTATTATTGCGGAGCAAATGCAAAGTTTTTCCCTCCCACTCCTTGTCGCTGCTCTTACGTTAATCATCTCAATACTACTATTATTAATTGGAGAAATAAGATGTAAGCAGGTAGAGAAAAAGTGTATATAGATACAAATAGTTTATAATCTCTTGAAAAGATTCAACGTACTATACTCTATTTCCTATAAAAAAAGAAGCTAACATATGTTAGCTTCGCGTAATCTCATACCCAATCGCACGATATCCTATATCACTACGATAAAATAAGCCATCGCTCTCAATCTTTGCGATTTCTTTATACACTCTATCTTTCGCTTCTTGTAAGTCTTTCGCTTTATAAGCAATAAATAGTACACGGCCACCATTCGTTACAAAATCCCCATGCTTCATCGCTGTACCTGAATGAAAGACAATAGCATCTTCTAAACGATCTAATCCTGTAATAATTTCACCTTTTTTATACGCTTCTGGATATCCTTTTGAAGCAAGTACAACACCAATTAATGCTTCCTCTGACCACTCTAACACTAACTCACTTTCATCTAATACAGCGTTACATACATCAACTAAATCATTTTCTAAGCGAGGTAATACAACTTCTGTTTCAGGATCACCAAAGCGTGCATTAAATTCAATTACCTTTGGACCATCATTTGTTAAAATAAGCCCTGCATATAAAATCCCTGTAAACGATCGATTTTCTTGGATCATTGCTTGAGCAGTTGGATGTAATACGGTTTGAATCGCTTCTTGGACTGCTGATTCTGGAATTTGTGGTACTGGAGAATATGCACCCATTCCGCCTGTATTTGGGCCTTTATCAGCATCAAAAGCTCGTTTATGGTCCTGAGCGATTACCATCGGATGTACAGTTGTTCCATTTACAAATGCCATTAATGAAAATTCTTGTCCATCTAAAAACTCTTCAATAACAACCTTCTTACTTGCCGCGCCGAACTTCACATCTTGTAGCATTTCTTTCACAGCCTGTAATGCCTCTTCAAGCGTCATTGCTACCGTTACCCCTTTACCAGCAGCTAATCCGTCAGCTTTAATAACGATTGGTGCACCAACTTTTTGAATATACTGTACTGCTTCTTCATAATCGGTAAAAGTTTCGTACGCCGCAGTTGGAATATCATACTTTTTCATAAGCTCTTTTGTAAAAGCTTTACTACCTTCAATAACAGCAGCCGCTTTATTCGGACCAAATACGCGAAGTCCCTCTTCTTTAAAACGATCAACAATTCCATTCATAAGTGGAATTTCTGGTCCAACGAAAGTTAACTCAATATTATTCTCTTTGGCAAATAAAACTAATGCATCAAAATCATTTTCATCAATATCAACTGGTATTGCAACATCTCGCATACCTTCATTACCTGGTGCTACATATACCTTTTTCACTTTTGCAGATTGTGCAAACTTCCAAGCTAAAGCATGCTCACGCCCACCGCGGCCAATTACTAAAACATTCATATTTCATCCCCCAATAATTAAATAAGTACAAACTAGAAGCTATGCTCCTAGTTTGCTTTTTCATATCAATAAAAGGTTATCTTGACCGGACTTTTTAAACATCCATCTCAATAAAGGTTTAAAAAGGAGGATCAAGAGCACCGAGCAGGTCTAGGCGCATTTGCCAGGAGGACACGGAGTGTAGCTTTCCTACATGAGTACCGCACTGGCGATGCAACGACGACATGCGAAGGTTATCTTGACCGGACTTTTTAAACATCCTCTATTAGTGTTTGAAATGACGTACGCCAGTGAACACCATAGCAATCCCATACGTATCTGCCACTTTAATAGAATCTTCATCACGGATCGATCCGCCTGGTTGAATGATTGCTGTAATTCCCGCTTTTGCTGCTTCTTCTAATGTATCTGGCATTGGGAAGAAAGCATCAGATGCAAGTGCGCTACCTTGTGCTTTTTCACCAGCTTGTGTAATCGCGATTTTTGCAGAGCCTACACGGTTCATCTGTCCCGCACCGACACCAATTGTCATGTCATCTTTCGCTAAAACAATTGCATTTGATTTCACATGTTTTACAACTTTCCAAGCTAGTTTTAAATCTTTCCATTCTTGCTCTGAAGGTTCACGTTTCGTTGGAATTGAAATTGTACTTTCATCTAATGATAACGTATCTTCCTCTTGAACGAGAAGTCCGCCTTGTACAGAAGTTAGTTTTTTGCTTGCACTTGTCGCTTTTTCAATATTTATAGTTAATAAACGTAAGTTCTTCTTACTTTGCAACACTTCTAAAGCTTCTTGCGAGAACGAAGGTGCGATAACAATTTCTAAGAAAATTTCATGTAACTTTTCTGCTGTAGCTTTATCAATTTCACGATTTGCTGCAATAATACCGCCGAAGATTGATACTGGATCTGCTTCATAAGCACGAGTATATGCTTCGTGAATATTAGTTCCTACTCCAACACCACATGGATTCATATGTTTTACTGCTACTACTGCTGGTTCTGTAAATTCTTTTACGATGCTAAGCGCTGCGTCTGCATCATTAATATTGTTATACGATAATTCTTTACCGTGTAATTGTTCTGCGTATGCAACAGAAGAAGTTGCTGCGAATGGCGCTTTATAGAAAGTTGCTTTTTGATGTGGGTTCTCGCCATAACGTAAGTCTTGCTTTTTCTCAAATGTCACAGTTAATGTTTCTGGACTTTCTTCACCCATTTGCTCTGTTAAGTAGTTAGAAATTAACGCATCATACGCTGCTGTATGACGGAATACTTTCGCTGCTAGTTTACGTTTCGTTTCCTCTGCTACTTCACCGTTCTCTTTCAGTTCTGCTAACACAATATCATAATCTACCGGATCTACAATTACAGATACGAATTTATGATTTTTCGCAGCAGAGCGAATCATTGTCGGGCCACCGATATCAATATTTTCAATTGCATCAGCAAATGTTACATCAGGCTTAGCGATTGTTTCTTTAAATGGGTATAAGTTAACAACAACAAAATCAATTGCTTGAATACCTAATTCATTCATTTGCGCTACATGTGTTTCATTATCACGAACTGCTAATAGACCACCATGAATATTTGGATGTAAAGTTTTCACACGACCATCCATAATTTCAGGGAAACCAGTTACTTCAGAAATACCAATTACTTGTAAGCCGTTTTCTTCTAGTAACTTTTTCGTACCACCTGTTGAAATAACTTCAATCCCTTGCTCTAGTAACCCTTTAACAAATTCTACTACTCCTGTTTTATCTGAAACACTTACTAATGCACGCTTTTTCATTTATCCTTCACCCCTGGTTGTATGTTAGTTAACAGTTGTTTCTTTCACAGACTGAACAATTTGATTCACTGTATTTACGTATAATTTATGTTCAACTTGCTGAATTTTCTTTTGTAAGCTTTCTCTCGTATCCCCTTCAGAAACAACCACTGCTTCTTGCGCAATAATTGGTCCTGTATCCATACCTGCATCTACATAATGAATTGTTACTCCAGTTACTTTCACACCTGCTTCTAACGCTTGACCGACAGCATCTTTACCCGGAAAGCTCGGTAGTAATGATGGATGAATATTAATAATCTTTCCGCCGTATGCTTCTAGTAACGTCGGCCCGATTAAACGCATATATCCAGCTAAAATAATATAATCAACTTCATATTCTTCTAGCTTCTTTAATATCTCTTTTTCAAACGCTTCTTTGGACTCATATGCTTTCGCTGAAAAAGCGAAACACGGAATATGATGATAATTTGCCCGTCCAACAGCGCGTGCTTCTGGTTTATCACATACTAATAAACTAATTTCTGCATCCAATCTTTTTTCTTCTACCGCATTAACGAGAGATTGAAAGTTAGATCCGCTTCCAGAAGCAAAAACTGCTAATCTACTCATAGTGCTGTGCCCCCATTAAAAGTAACGCCAGCTCCTTGTATAGTACGTCCAATAATACGAGCCGTTTCTCCTTGCTCTTCAAGAAGACGAACAACATCTTTTGCATCTTCTTCCTTCACTGCTACTACCATACCAATACCCATGTTAAAAATATTGAACATTTCTTTCTCTTCCAGTTTCCCAACTTCTTGAAGCAAATGGAAGATCGGCTGAATTTTCCAAGATCCTAGTTCAATCTCAGCACCAATTCCTTCTGGCAACATACGTGGGATATTTTCAATAAATCCGCCCCCTGTAATATGCGCCATACCGTATACTTCATGCTTCTTCAATAGTTCTAAAATAGGTTTGACATAAATTTTCGTTGGTTTTAATAATTCTTCACCAAGAGGTAGTTCTAACCGTCCATAAATACGCTCTAAAGATAGTTCTCCATCTTCTAGTAACACTTTTCGTACTAAAGAGTAACCATTGCTATGAATACCGCTAGATGCTAAGCCAATTAGCACGTGACCAGCTTCAATCTTTTCACCTGTTACAATTTTCTTTTTATCAACAATCCCAACTGTAAAACCAGCTAAATCATATTCTTCCGTAGAATACATTCCTGGCATTTCAGCTGTTTCTCCACCGATTAATGCACAACCAGCTTGGCGACAGCCCTCTGATATACCTTTGACGATGTTTTCAATTTTACTAGGTTCAGCTTTACCACAAGCAATATAATCAAGGAAGAAAAGCGGCTCTGCTCCTTGGACAACAATATCATTTACACACATTGCTACTGCATCAATACCAATTGTGTCATGTTTATCTGCCATAAAAGCGAGCATCAATTTTGTTCCCACGCCATCTGTTCCAGATACTAATACAGGTTCTTCTAATGCAAATTTTGATAGATCAAACATACCTCCAAAACCGCCTAAACCGCCTAGTACTTCTTTTCTCATAGTTGTTTGTACGTGTTTTTTCATGCGAGATACCGCTTCATATCCAGCTTCAATATCTACTCCTGCTTGCTTATATGCATTCGCCATCGTTATTTACACCTCGTCTTTTAATTTCTCCCCATCCAGGGCGGGCCGTTTTAAGAAAAAAGCTAGCTTCTACAGCAAAAGAAGTAGAAGCTTTTTTCACTTTTCTTATTTCATACTTTCTAAAAGCTCTTGCTCATAATCATAAAGAGCTGTTGGATAGTCCCCATTAAAGTAAGCCATGCATAGGCCGCCATATTTCCCTTCATATGGACGTCCAATTGCATCTACTAATCCATCTTCGCTTAAAAATGTTAAAGAATCTGCTCCGATCATTTCGCGGATTTCTTCTACTGTATTATTTGCTGCAATTAATTCTTTTCTCGTTTGAATATCAATACCATAGAAACATGGATATTTCAGAGGTGGTGAAGCAATTCTTACATGAACTTCTGTCGCTCCAGCCTCACGAAGCATACGAACAATTCGTTTACTTGTCGTTCCTCTTACGATAGAATCATCAATCATAACAACTCGTTTCCCCTCAACCACACCTCTTACTGCGGAAAGCTTCATCTTAACCCCTTGCTCACGCAGTTCTTGAGAAGGCTGGATAAAAGTACGTCCAACGTAACGATTTTTAATTAATCCTAATTCATACGGAATGCCTGTTGCCTCCGCATAGCCAATCGCAGCTGAAATACTAGAGTCTGGTACACCAGTAACAACATCCGCTTCAATAGGAGCTTCCGCTGCTAAACGTTTTCCCATATTTTTACGCGCTGCATGAACGTTAACACCAGCAATATTAGAATCTGGTCGTGCAAAGTAAATATATTCCATACTACAAATCGCATGTTCTACATCGTTTGTGAAACGATCTACGTGAATTCCTTCATCATTAATGATAAGTAATTCACCAGGTTCTACATCGCGAATGTATGTAGCACCTACTACATCAAAAGCACATGTTTCAGATGCTACAACGTAAGCATCCCCCATCTTTCCAATTGAAAGCGGACGGAATCCATTTGGATCTAACGCAACGATCATTTCATTTCCAGTTAGTAAAAGATACGCAAACGCACCTTTCACTTTATTCAGAGCCTCTTTTACACTTTCAATTAAAGAGTCTTTCGTACTACGTTTAATAAGATGTAAAAGTACTTCTGTATCTGAACTAGTTTGAAAAATACTTCCCTCTGCTTCTAATTCACGACGAAGCATTTTTGCGTTAATTAAATTTCCGTTATGAGCTAACGCCATACTATGATCGGAAAAACGGAACAACAATGGTTGAACGTTAGCAACTTCACTTCCACCAGCTGTTGCATATCGTACATGCCCGATTGCTGATTTTCCATTTAATCCTTCTAACTCACCTCTTGAAAACACTTCTGATATTAAACCTAACCCCTTGTGACCGACGATTTTTTCTCCATTATTTACGACAATGCCTGCGCCTTCTTGCCCACGGTGCTGTAAACTGTGCAATCCGTAGTATGAAACTTGTGCTGCATTTTCATGCCCCCAAATTCCGAAAACGCCACATTCTTCGTTTAACCCCTTTATTTCAGCAAGCATGGGATTGCCCCTTTCCAAGCCTTTCTCATTTCATCTACATTTGCTGTAAGTAATACTTCATTTTCTTCATTATGAATTGTTACTTCATTTGTACTTGTTACTTCTCCAACTTGGATTGCTTCTACCGTTTTCTCAAACGCCTCTTTATTTTCACGTTTTACAGTTATCACGAAGCGAGACTGTGATTCAGCGAATAATGCTGCTGTTGCTTCTCCATCTAATTTCACAGTAGCACCTAAGCCGTTAGCACCAATTGCACTTTCTGAAATTGCAACTGCTAAACCACCCTCAGCAACATCATGTGCAGATTGAACAAGACCAGCTTGAATTGCTTCTAATACTTGTTTTTGGCGTTTTAATTCTACATCTAGATCGATACTTGGTGATTGACCGAAAATTTTTCCGTGAATCATTTTCTGTAATTCACTTCCGCCAAACTCAGCTTTCGTCTCACCGATTATATAAACTAAATCACCAGCTTGCTTAAACTCTTGTGTTGTTACATGTTTTAAGTCATGTACAAGTCCGACCATCCCAACAGTTGGTGTTGGATATACAGCTTCGCCACTACGTTCGTTATACATCGATACATTTCCGCCGATAACTGGTGTTTGTAATGTGCGACAAGCTTCACTCATACCGTCTACTGATTTCTCAATTTGCCAGAAGATTTCTGGTTTTTCTGGGTTACCGAAGTTTAAGCAATCTGTAATTGCAAGTGGCTCACCGCCAGAGCATACGATATTACGCGCTGCCTCTGCTACTGCAATTTTACCGCCCATTTCTGGATCTAGATAAATGTAGCGAGAATTACAATCTGTCGTCATTGCTAATCCTTTTTCTGTACCGCGTACACGTACAACTGCTGCATCTGAACCTGGTGTAACAACTGTGCTTGTACGAACTTGGTAATCGTATTGATCGTATACCCACTCTTTACTTGCAATTGTTGGTTGCTGTAATAGAGCGAATAACGCTTCTTTATAATTTTCTACTTTTGGCGTTTCCATTTTCATTGCTTGGAATTCAGCAAAGTATGCTGCTTCTTTTGATGGTTTATGATAAATTGGTGCTTCTTCTGCTAAAGCATCTGCTGGAACTTCAGCTACCTTTTCACCTTTATGGAATAAACGAAGCATTTTATCTTCCGTTACTTTCCCCATCGTAACCGCTGCAAGACCATACTTCTCAAATAAATCTACTATTTCTTGTTCTCTACCTTTTTTCACAACAATTAACATACGCTCTTGTGATTCAGATAGCATCATTTCATATGGTGTCATTCCTGTTTCACGCTGTGGTACATCATCTAAGTACATTTCAATACCCATTCCTGCTTTACTTGCCATTTCTGCAGATGATGATGTTAAACCAGCCGCACCCATATCTTGAATTCCAACAAGTGCATCAGATTGAATTAATTCTAAACACGCTTCAATAAGAAGTTTTTCCATAAATGGATCCCCTACTTGAACCGCTGGACGTTTCGCTTCTGAGCTTTCAGATAGTTCTTCCGACGCGAATGTTGCACCGTGAATACCGTCACGACCAGTTGATGCTCCTACGTACATTACTGTGTTACCAGCACCGTGCGCTTGCCCTTTTTTAATGTCTTCGTGGTTAATCAAACCTACGCACATTGCATTTACAAGTGGATTTCCTTCATAACATGGATCAAATTGTACTTCGCCGCCAACAGTCGGAATACCGATGCAGTTACCGTATCCTGCAATTCCTGCTACTACTTCTTCGAATAAATATTTCACACGTGGTGACTGTAATTCACCGAAACGAAGTGAGTTTAATAGAGCTACCGGACGTGCTCCCATAGAGAATACATCACGAATAATACCACCAACACCTGTTGCTGCTCCTTGATATGGTTCAATAGCTGAAGGATGGTTATGACTTTCCATTTTAAATACAACTGCTTGATTATCACCGATATCTACAATTCCAGCGCCTTCTCCAGGTCCTTGCAGAACGCGCTCACCTGTCGTTGGAAACTTACGAAGAACTGGTTTTGAATTTTTATAACTACAATGTTCAGACCACATTACAGAGAACAATCCTGTTTCTGTATAATTTGGCAGACGACCTAAAATCTTTTCAACCATGGCAAACTCTTCGTCTGTTAGCCCCATTTCCGCATATATACGCTCTTCTTTAATTTGTGTTGGATTTGGTTCAAGCATTAACGACATATGTTTCCCTCCACTGTTTTAAGATAGATTGAAAGACTTTTAACCCTTCAGCACCGCCAAGTAATTCATCTACAGCACGCTCTGGATGTGGCATCATACCAAGTACATTTCCTTTTTCGTTTACAATACCAGCAATATCTGAAACGCTACCGTTAGGATTTTCTACGTAACGGAATGCGATTTGATTATTCTCTTCTAATCTTTTAAGAGTCTCTTCGTCACAATAGTAATTCCCCTCACCATGAGCGATTGGAATATTGATTACTTCATTTTTTTCATATTGTAATGTAAACATTGTTTCATTATTTTCAACACGCAACTGAACAGTACGACACATAAATTTTAAGTTTTCGTTTCTCATTAATGCTCCTGGTAGTAATCCTGATTCAACAAGAATCTGGAATCCATTACATACACCTAAAATCGGCTTTCCTTGCTCAGCAGCTTTTTGTACTGCTTTCATTGCATTAGCAAAGCGAGAAATAGCACCGCAGCGTAAGTAGTCACCGTAAGAGAATCCACCTGGTAGTAAAATTGCATCATATTCATCTAAATTCTCTGTATCGTGCCAAACGTAATCTACTTCTTCGCCAAGCTCATCTTTAATTGCATGGAACATATCGACATCACAGTTCGAACCTGGAAATACTATTACGGCAAATTTCACTGTGCGACAACCTCCTCAACTTCATAACGGAAGTCTTCCATTACAACGTTCGCTAATAGTTTTTCACACATTTCTTTTACCTTGCTATCTAAGTCAGATACAGATTTATCAATTGTTAGTTCCATGTACTTTCCGATTCGAACGTCTTGTACTTCTGTGAATGAAAGACTATGAAGAGCTCCTTTTACCGCTGTTCCTTGTGGATCTAATACGCTTTCTCTTAATGTTACATATACCTTAACTTTATACATGTGAAATTCCCCCTAAACGTTTTAAAATCTCTTCATAAGCATCTGTTAAATTTCCAAGATCGCGACGGAATACGTCTTTATCAAACTTCTCATTGCTCGTTTCATCCCATAAACGGCAAGTATCTGGTGAAATTTCATCCGCTAATATGATTTCTCCCTCTTCCGTTACACCAAACTCTAATTTGAAATCTACTAATCTTACACGACAGCTTGCGAAATGATCAATCAACACTTGATTGATTTGTAGAGCCATATCTCGTAATACGCTTACTTGCTCTGGCGATGCAACGTTTAATACACGAATATGATCTTCCGTTACAAGCGGATCTCCTAAATTATCATCTTTGAAGTAAAATTCTACGATTGGTTCTGCAAGTACAGTTCCCTCTTCCATTCCTAATCGTTTTGAAAGACTTCCTGCAATTACATTTCTTGTGACAACTTCTAAAGGAATAATACTCACTTTTTTAACAAGTTGTTCTGTTTCAGATAACTTCTCAACAAAATGTGTTTTAATTCCTACTTCTTGTAACTTTCTGAACAATAAAGTTGTAATCTCATTGTTCAAACGACCTTTTCCTGTAATCGTCTCTTTTTTCTCCCCATTGAAAGCAGTCGCACTATCTTTGTACTCTACCCAAACCATATCTGCTGATTCTGTACGATAAATTCTTTTTGCCTTACCTTCATACAGCAATTCTAGCTTTTGCATTTCGCAAGCCCCCTGTAGTTTGAAAAATGTGAATAATATTTTTATAAAGAATGGCACAGAATGACTCTATTCTGTGCCATATGAAATTTTACGCTTCGTTTAATCCAAGTCGTTCAAAGATTGTATCAACGTGTTGCATATGATGCTCATAGTTGAAGCATTCATTAATTTCTTCTTGTGTTAACTTGCTTGTAATGCGCTCATCAGCTTCTACAAGCTCTTTAAATTGTACTTGTGTTTCCCAAGCTTCCATCGCTTTAGGCTGTACGATATCATAAGCTTCTTCACGTACCATACCTTTGTCGATTAGTGTAAGCATTACGCGCTGAGAATAAATTAAGCCGTATGTTCTTGTCATATTGCGTTTCATATTCTCTGGGTATACAGTTAAGTTTTTAACGATATTACCAAAGCGATTTAACATGTAATTTAATGCGATTGTAGCATCTGGTAAAATTACGCGTTCTGCTGAAGAGTGAGAAATGTCACGCTCATGCCACAATGGAACATTCTCATAAGCTGTCATCATATAACCGCGGATAACACGAGCTAAACCAGTCATATTTTCAGATCCAATTGGATTACGCTTATGTGGCATTGCAGAAGAACCTTTTTGGCCTTTTGCGAAAGCTTCTTCAACTTCACGTGTTTCACTCTTTTGTAAGCCACGAATCTCAACTGCCATCTTTTCGATAGATGTTGCGATTAATGCAAGTGTTGACATGTAGTGTGCGTGACGATCACGTTGCAATGTTTGTGTTGAAATTGGTGCTGCTTCTAATCCTAGATTTTCACAAACATATTTTTCTACGAATGGATCGATATTTGCATATGTACCAACCGCACCAGATAGTTTACCAACACGAACTGTATCAGCAGCTTGTTTGAAACGTTCTACGTTACGTTTCATCTCTTCATACCAAAGACCAAGTTTTAAACCGAATGTTGTTGGTTCTGCATGAACACCGTGTGTTCTTCCCATCATGATTGTGTATTTATGCTCTTTCGCTTTGTTAGCTAAAATGCTTACAAAGTTCTCTAAGTCTTTTAATATAATTTCATTCGCTTGTTTTAAGATGTAAGATAATGCTGTATCTACTACATCTGTAGATGTTAAACCGTAATGAACCCATTTACGTTCTTCGCCTAGTGCTGGCGTTTCTGATACAGCACGAGTGAATGCAACTACGTCATGACGTGTTTCTTTTTCAATTTCATAAATACGATCAATATCAAATGATGCATGTTCACGAATTTTTTTAACATCTTCTTTTGGAATATCGCCAAGCTCAGCCCATGCTTCACAAGCTAAAATCTCAACTTCTAACCACGCTTTAAATTTGTTCTCTTCCGTCCAAATCGCACCCATTTCAGGGCGTGTATAACGACTAATCATCTTTTTCCCTCCAACAGTTGTTCTTGATGGTCCCAAATATGCAAACTCTTTGCTTTTTCTAGAGCGACTTCAATATTATCATTTAAAATATTAACATGCCCCATTTTTCGCTGTGCTTTTGCTTCTTCTTTTCCATACAAGTGTAAATAGCACCCGGTTAATCTATTCACTTGTCTTAGGACCCCTTCTATATGTTCGCCTAAAATGTTTACCATGACAACTGGTTTTAACAAATTTGTTTCTCCTAGAGGTAAATTACAGATTGCTCGAATATGTTGACCAAATTGGCTCGTTTCACATGCATCCTGTGTATAGTGTCCTGAATTGTGAGGTCTTGGTGCTAATTCATTAATGTAAATCTCACCATTAGCTGTAGCAAACATCTCTACAGCTAGTGTTCCCACAAGTTTTAATTCATCCGCAAGTACCTTTGCATAAGCAATTGCTTTTTGAGAAAGCTCTTCTGTAATACGAGCTGGAACGATAGATTCATGCAAAATGTTATTTACATGAATATTTTCCGCTACCGGAAATACTTTCGTTTCACCACTTACACTACGAATCACAATAACGGATACTTCTTTTTCAAAAGGCACCCATTTCTCTAAAATACACTCTGCTTTATCCACAAGATCTCTTGCTGTCTCAACATCAGCCTCACTTCTTAAAACAACTTGCCCTTTCCCATCATATCCACCTGTCGTCGTTTTTAAGACGGAAGGGAATGATAACTCAGCAATTGCTTCTGTAAGCTGATCTTGATTTTGAACTAATCTATACGTTGCTACCGGTAACCCAGCCTTCTCAATTGCATTCTTTTCTGTAAAACGATTTTGCGTTTTATTTAACAACTGACTACCTTGTGGCAAGTAAGCATGTTTTTCAAGCCATTGTAAACATCTATAATCAATATTCTCAAATTCATATGTGACAACATCACTTATCTCTGCTAAATGCTGAATTGCCTTTAAATCGTCATACGGTGCAACAATTTCAATATCAGCAACTTGTGCACATGGTGAATGCTTTGTAGGATCTAAAACAGCAATTTTATATCCCATCTCCTTGGCTGCCAATGCCATCATTCTTCCTAGCTGGCCGCCTCCAATAATGCCGATTTTTTTTCCAGGTAAAATGATTCTCGTCATACTAGCTCACTACCTTCACGCACATCTTTTTCAATCGCTTCTCGTCTCAATTCTAATGCATCATGTATATCATCATGGAATGATCCAAGTATTTGTGCAGCAAGTAATCCAGCATTCGTTGAACCGGCTTTACCAATTGCAACAGTTGCAACTGGAACACCTCCTGGCATTTGGACGATGGATAATAATGAATCTAAGCCGTTTAATGCTTTTGATTGAACTGGAACTCCAATTACAGGAAGATTTGTCTTCGCTGCAACCATTCCTGGTAAATGTGCTGCTCCACCAGCTCCAGCAATAATAACTTTCAATCCACGTTCACGAGCCGTCTCTGCATATTCAAACATATAATCCGGAGTCCGATGAGCGGATACAACTTTTTTCTCATACGGTATATTTAATTCATCTAAAATGTCACAAGCATATTTCATTGTTTCCCAGTCTGATGTACTTCCCATTATGACTCCAACTAGTGATTTCATATTAGAATCCCCCCGATTCAAATAAAAAAAGCCTGAAATAGAACAGTTTCTCTTTTACTATGAGAGAAAGCGCTCTACTCAGGCATACGTATCCCTTGTGAATAGAAAAATACCGAGTGACTTTCCCTCATAGTCTAACGAATAACGGTCGTTAGGTAGAGACTTGCAGGCCATATCCCCGCGATTATATGAGGTCTTATATTATTGTTTCTATGGCTATATTAACAATATTTCATAAACGATGTCAATAAATAATCGAATGTTTTTTTATTAGTAGTCAATAACGTTCGTGTTTTAGTTATATTCAAAAGAAGAATTGCAACTATATGCAAGAAGAAAAGGGAATTAGAATATATATTTCTAGAGATCTATTTACTTATAATCGTTTATATAGTACTTCAGTATGTTTTAAATCACAATATGTACAATCTTGTATTCTACACATCAATAGAACTTTTATTATAACGATTTAATTTCTAAGGAGGATAAACGTGAAATAAAGAACTACGCTATTATCCTATTCATTTTTTCTATCGCAGTAATTGTTGTAATTATTGAATACTTATTTATAGCATCTCATTATTTAAAATATATACTTATGATAGAAATAATGTTTCCTATTTTAAGTATTGCTTTAGCGGTATTAGGAAAATCCGGAACACAAAAAATCATTGCTATTATTTTAAACAGTCTCTATTTCATTCTTTTTTCGTCTTTAGCGTTATTAAATTTATGGATTATAACATTCGATAAATAAAAATAAACACAAAAAAACCTAAGTCGAAACGACTTAGGTTTTTGCTTGGCGACGTCCTACTCTCACAGGGACAAGGTCCCAACTACCATCGGCGCTAGAGAGCTTAACTTCCGTGTTCGGTATGGGAACGGGTGTGACCTCTCTGCCATCATCACCAAACTATGAAGGCATATTCCTTCAAAACTAGATAACATTTGCTACATATTATATGGTTAAGTCCTCGATCTATTAGTATTCGTCAGCTCCACATGTCACCATGCTTCCACCTCGAACCTATCAACCTGATCATCTTTCAGGGATCTTACTAGCTTACGCTATGGGAAATCTCATCTTGAGGGGGGCTTCATGCTTAGATGCTTTCAGCACTTATCCCTTCCGCACATAGCTACCCAGCTATGCCCTTGGCAGAACAACTGGTACACCAGCGGTGCGTCCATCCCGGTCCTCTCGTACTAAGGACAGCTCCTCTCAAATTTCCTACGCCCACGACGGATAGGGACCGAACTGTCTCACGACGTTCTGAACCCAGCTCGCGTACCGCTTTAATGGGCGAACAGCCCAACCCTTGGGACCGACTACAGCCCCAGGATGCGATGAGCCGACATCGAGGTGCCAAACCTCCCCGTCGATGTGGACTCTTGGGGGAGATAAGCCTGTTATCCCCGGGGTAGCTTTTATCCGTTGAGCGATGGCCCTTCCATGCGGAACCACCGGATCACTAAGCCCGACTTTCGTCCCTGCTCGACTTGTAGGTCTCGCAGTCAAGCTCCCTTATGCCTTTGCACTCTACGAATGATTTCCAACCATTCTGAGGGAACCTTTGGGCGCCTCCGTTACACTTTAGGAGGCGACCGCCCCAGTCAAACTGCCCACCTGACACTGTCTCCCGGGTCGATAAGACCCGTAGGTTAGAATTTCAATACAGTCAGGGCGGTATCCCACCAGCGCCTCCACCGAAGCTAGCGCTCCGGTTTCAATGGCTCCCGCCTATCCTGTACAAACTGTACCAAAATTCAATATCAGGCTACAGTAAAGCTCCACGGGGTCTTTCCGTCCTGTCGCGGGTAACCTGCATCTTCACAGGTACTATAATTTCACCGAGTCTCTGGTTGAGACAGTGCCCAAATCGTTACACCTTTCGTGCGGGTCGGAACTTACCCGACAAGGAATTTCGCTACCTTAGGACCGTTATAGTTACGGCCGCCGTTTACTGGGGCTTCAGTTCAGAGCTTCGCTTACGCTAACCCCTCTCCTTAACCTTCCAGCACCGGGCAGGTGTCACCCCCTATACTTCGCCTTACGGCTTCGCAGAGAGCTGTGTTTTTGCTAAACAGTCGCTTGGGCCTATTCACTGCGGCT
>NZ_JARVHF010000001.1:3090000-3092500 GCF_040459885.1 Bacillus cereus group sp. MG20 | reverse complement strand
ATAGAATAACAGCTCCAATAATTAAAGTTAATGTTGTAAAAACCTCGTTTGATAAATACTGTTCTTGTTTTGGTCGTTTTAGCAAAACCGTGTAGAAAGCAAATAGAAAAGTACTTAATAATATCAGTATATCTCCTATTAAAGACACTTCTTGATCAGCACTTTTAGATGGAATCGTAATAAAGAGTACTCCTATAGCACCCAATATAATTCCTATCCAATAATTCAATCGAATTTTCTCTTTCAAGAAGATTGCTGAAAAAAGAATTGTAACTAATGGTAATGCAGCATCTATGATACTAACATGTAATCCACTTGTTAAAGAAATACCGTACGATGTGAACATAAAATACCCAGCTACACCGGTAAAAGCTAACAAACTCATTCTTTTCCATGGAACTTTTTTATGTACAACTGATTTTTGTAGTTGCTTAAATGAAAATAGCATACAAATTCCACCTGCAAAGAAAAGACGAATAAACAACAAAGTAAACGGCTGGATAGATTCTAAAGCCCATTTTGTTGGCGCAATAGCTGTCCCCCATAATATAACAGCCACTAATAACATGCATATTTCTTTCATAATCCCCCACACCCATCAAAAATATATGTTAACTACCTTAATTATAGATTTTTTCTTATGTAAAATCCTTTAAAAACACAAAAGGTTATGTAAAAAGAGCTAGAGTGCTACTTTTTACATAACCTTTTTATATAAAATCACAAACATTCTTTTTACATCTCGACTACATTCTTAAAAAAGGTAATTCTTACCTCTTTATTTTAAATAATAAAAATAAACACAAAAAAACCTAAGTCGAAACGACTTAGGTTTTTGCTTGGCGACGTCCTACTCTCACAGGGACAAGGTCCCAACTACCATCGGCGCTAGAGAGCTTAACTTCCGTGTTCGGTATGGGAACGGGTGTGACCTCTCTGCCATCATCACCAAACTATGAAGGCATATTCCTTCAAAACTAGATAACATTTGCTACATATTATATGGTTAAGTCCTCGATCTATTAGTATTCGTCAGCTCCACATGTCACCATGCTTCCACCTCGAACCTATCAACCTGATCATCTTTCAGGGATCTTACTAGCTTACGCTATGGGAAATCTCATCTTGAGGGGGGCTTCATGCTTAGATGCTTTCAGCACTTATCCCTTCCGCACATAGCTACCCAGCTATGCCCTTGGCAGAACAACTGGTACACCAGCGGTGCGTCCATCCCGGTCCTCTCGTACTAAGGACAGCTCCTCTCAAATTTCCTACGCCCACGACGGATAGGGACCGAACTGTCTCACGACGTTCTGAACCCAGCTCGCGTACCGCTTTAATGGGCGAACAGCCCAACCCTTGGGACCGACTACAGCCCCAGGATGCGATGAGCCGACATCGAGGTGCCAAACCTCCCCGTCGATGTGGACTCTTGGGGGAGATAAGCCTGTTATCCCCGGGGTAGCTTTTATCCGTTGAGCGATGGCCCTTCCATGCGGAACCACCGGATCACTAAGCCCGACTTTCGTCCCTGCTCGACTTGTAGGTCTCGCAGTCAAGCTCCCTTATGCCTTTGCACTCTACGAATGATTTCCAACCATTCTGAGGGAACCTTTGGGCGCCTCCGTTACACTTTAGGAGGCGACCGCCCCAGTCAAACTGCCCACCTGACACTGTCTCCCGGGTCGATAAGACCCGTAGGTTAGAATTTCAATACAGTCAGGGCGGTATCCCACCAGCGCCTCCACCGAAGCTAGCGCTCCGGTTTCAATGGCTCCCGCCTATCCTGTACAAACTGTACCAAAATTCAATATCAGGCTACAGTAAAGCTCCACGGGGTCTTTCCGTCCTGTCGCGGGTAACCTGCATCTTCACAGGTACTATAATTTCACCGAGTCTCTGGTTGAGACAGTGCCCAAATCGTTACACCTTTCGTGCGGGTCGGAACTTACCCGACAAGGAATTTCGCTACCTTAGGACCGTTATAGTTACGGCCGCCGTTTACTGGGGCTTCAGTTCAGAGCTTCGCTTACGCTAACCCCTCTCCTTAACCTTCCAGCACCGGGCAGGTGTCACCCCCTATACTTCGCCTTACGGCTTCGCAGAGAGCTGTGTTTTTGCTAAACAGTCGCTTGGGCCTATTCACTGCGGCTTTCCGTTAAGAAAGCACCCCTTCTCCCGAAGTTACGGGGTCATTTTGCCGAGTTCCTTAACCAGAGTTCTCTCGCACACCTTAGGATTCTCTCCTCGCCTACCTGTGTCGGTTTGCGGTACAGGCACCTTTTATCTCGCTAGAAGCTTTTCTTGGCAGCGGGGAATCAAAGACTTCGCTCCATAAGGAGCTTCCCCATCACAGCTCAGCCTTCACGATAAGCGGATTTGCCTACTTATCAGCCTAACTGCTTGGACGTGCACAACCAATCGCACGCTTCTTCTATCCTTCTGCGTCCCTCCATTGCTCAAACGATAAAGAGGTGGTACAGGAATATCAACCTGTTGT
>NZ_JARVHF010000001.1:3067500-3085000 GCF_040459885.1 Bacillus cereus group sp. MG20 | reverse complement strand
AGCAACTGGTGATTATATTTGGATTGCAGAGGCCGATGACTTATGCGATAAGACATTTTTACAAGAGGTGATGCAGGGGTTTTATATAAATAACAATATTGCCTTAAGCTACACACAATCAAAACAAATAGACGAACAAGGAAATGTATTGGCTAATCATTATTTAAATTACACAAATGATATCGATGAAGAGAAATGGAAAGCCCCCTATTTTCGAAAAGGCGTCGACGAAATACAAGATACGTTACTTATCAAAAACACTATACCTAATGTCTCGAGTGTAGTTTTTAAAAATATAGATATGAAGAAAACAGAAAAACAGTTAGAAAAGTTCAAAATAGCTGGTGACTGGTTCTTCTATGTTTCTCTTCTTACAGAGGGAGATATTTACTTCAATCCAGCCCCCCTAAACTATCATAGACGACATTTAAATAGCGTAACAAGAACAGAAGATTCATATTCCCATTACAATGAAGTTGTGCAAATGCAAAATTTCATTAAAGAAAGCTTTACTATCGACGACATTTCTAAAATGAAAATGTATACATATAGAAAGTATCTTAAAGCATACTTAAAAATTTAAACGTATGCTTTCTCTGCCATCAATATCTCTTGTAAGGCGATACTATTATTTAAGGGGGAATACTCTTTGAAAGACTTTATAGAGGAACATAAAGATTTAATTTCTCAAATCGCACACAGCTACAATGTAAATGCAAGTATCCATCCTGAGGATCATATCTTTCAGTTCATTGTCACTAATCCCGTTTTCCCATCAAAAAAAGAAGCGATAGATTACTATTTTAAAGACGGGCAAAACTCAGCACAAATACTCTTAGACTTAATCACTTCCCTTTATCCTCCTACAGGCAATCCAATCAAATTGTTAGAGTTTGCATCTGGATACGGCTGCGTAACACGTCATTTATTAAATCTACAAGCGAATTTGAGTATAACCGCTTGTGATATACACGAAGAGGCCATTTCCTTTATTGAAAACAAATTAAATAATCCTTCTATATTATCTCACCCTGAGCCCGAACATTTAAAATTAGACTCCTCTACGTACGATATTGTTTTTTGTCTATCCTTTTTTTCTCATATGCCTGATACAACTTGGTTTCGTTGGCTTCAAACATTGTATAACGCTGTTTCACCTGGTGGTTTATTCATTTTCACAACCCATGGCTATCAAAGTAAAAAATATTTCGGGTTTCCAAATTTAAACGAACAGGGCTATTGGTTTCTCTCTTCTAGTGAACAATTCGATTTAGATGTTAATCAGTACGGACAAACGATAGTTAGTCCCTCTTACGTGTGTGACAAAATTAAATTATTGCCCTATAACCCAATCATCAAAAAGTATACTGAAGGATTTTGGTGGGAACATCAAGACCTTTGGGTAATAGAAAAAGAAGTAAAATAATAAACCACGCTCTGCTTATATACAAGTAGAGTGTGGTTTATTATTTTTTACTATATAAGAACTCTTCAATCCATAGCTTATTTAATCTAATCCCATTTTTAAAATCTATTTTAGGTTCCCAATTCAATTCTTGTTTTATCTTATCAATATTTAAAATGATTCTTTGGACGTTCTCTTGTTTTTGTTTATAACAGATAAAATCCACTTTTCTTTCTGTTATTTTCTCTAGTTCCACAATAATTCGTTTTAAAGAAAGACCTTTGCCACTCCCTATGTTATATACGCAAGATTTCAATTGATTTAATTGTGCTAGTTGTATAGTAATTTCAACTAAATCATCGATATAAATATAATCTCTAATAATCTCCTCTGGATTCCCATATATATTAATCCTTTCATTACTGAGATGCTGATACAAAAAACAATTTATCGCCCCAACTTTTTTTAAGGGGTTTTGGTATTTTCCATACGGATTAGAATATCTACATACAACATAATCTATTCCATATTTTCTCTTATAAAAATACAAATAATTCTCGAGCGAAACTTTTGTTATTCCATACGGGGAAAGTGGTCTTAATGGATGTTTCTCATCAATAGGCAAATATTCAGGTTCACCATAAACTGTGCCTCCTGAAGAAGCTAATATAATTTTTTTAATACGAAAATCTTTAACACTTTCCATGAAATTAAGAAAAAATAAACTGCTATTAATATCGCCGAAAACATCTTCAATTGAAGTTGCTACGTTAGACGTCGCAGCTAAATAAATAATAATATCTATATTCACTAAAGCCTTATATATATCCTCAACATTTTCTAAATCACCTTTAATAAATTCAACTTCACTTATAATATTTTGAGGAAAATTATTTATATGCCTGGAAAATACTTTTACATTTTGCCCCTGTTTCAATAAACCCAATGCAAGGTTGATACCAATGAAACTATTTCCACCTACTATTAAATAATTATTCTTCCTCATAATATCATCTCTCTAGTAATAAATTTTTCCCATCGTCAAACCTAAAAACATACACAAATAAACTGGATCATTTCGATTATTCATCTTCTTATCATTGTATGTTTGTTATAAATTTTCATTATCTTTATTTTCTATTTTCATTTTGAAATAACTTCCTTATTCAGATTGACTGCAAAAACACTCATAATATTTACTCATCCCCATGAATATATTTAATAAACAATCCTCACTTGTTTAACCCATAAAAAAACTTCTACATACACAAGGTTCTCAAAAAAAGGAGTGCGAAACTCATGAAAAATATAAATCAAGAGCTTTTAAATCATGTAATTCTACATAAAGACCGAATTCCGCATTACCATAAAGACTTTCCCCTTATACTATTTTGGAGTCACAGAAGCGGATGCACCGCATTAGCTAATTGGTTCTTTTTTCAAATTGGATTATTTACTGAAGCAAAGAAATACAATGACTTTATTCATTACTATGAGTTCTGGGTGTATAAGAACAATATAAATTACATACCAGAGTTACAGAATGGTCTTCTAGAAGGTAAAAAGGATGTTTGTAAACTTGTGCGAAATCCCTATACAAGGGCTGTCAGCTCATTTCTATTACTTGCTGACAATCCATACGCTAGCCCCCAATGGGAAAGTATCCGTCATTATTTTTATAATGATAAATATAGTAATCAAGGAATATCATTTAAACAATTTTTATATTACGTTCAGGCATTTGGTTCCAATTCCCTAGCAATAGATATACATTTTAGCCAACAATACGTCCCTGGTGAAGAAAACTTCATCCAATGTTATATTCCTTTAGAAGATTTTAATGCACAAATCACCAAACTAGAACACACGTACGATTTGATAAAATCCAATTTAGCACTTCTTACAAATTCAGATCATCATCGCGCCCACAAGATGATTTATGCAGGGAGCTATGCAGAACTTAGCATTACAGATGAAGCCTTCCCACGATTTCCAACATACGAAAGCTTTTATGATAAAGAAACTATGGATTTAGTTACAGAAATATATGCACAGGACTTTGAAATGTACCCGTACACGAGAGGGATACTTTAAGTCTATACATTTTTCTATGAATAAAAGCTAATGCATCGCATAGCATAAAGTGAAACTTTAATTCGAGTCGGGTTCTCTTCAACTGATTATTCCCTTTTCCTAATCGCTATTTTAAGAGATACCTAACTTTCACCTATTCCCTTTGATTTCGCCGATTGTTGACGTGTATCATACTTTCCATAAATAGATTGCATGTAACATAGGAGTGATGTCGTGTGGAAATCAATTTGAAACACAATAATGGGTACTGCGTTATTTGCGAAAAGAAAGCTACATTTATAGAGCATAATGATTGGCTTAGAGATCATTATTTATGTTCTACATGTAACTCTATCCCAAGGCAGCGAGCTTTAATCCATACTTTACACACATTTTTTCCAAAATGGGATTCCTATAGTATCCACGAATCCTCTCCTGGAGGAATTACAACTCAGCTACTATTAAAAAACTGTAAAAACTATACATATTCTCAATACTTTAAAAACTATCCTCTTGGCCAATACTTTCAAGGAATTAGATGTGAGAACTTAGAAGACATGACTTTTGAAAATGAATCTTTTGATTTATTCATTACTCAAGACGTTTTTGAGCATGTAATGACGCCAAACAAAGCCTTTAAAGAAATAGAACGAGTATTAAAACCTGGCGGCGCTCATGTATTTACTGTCCCTTGGTATCATACACTCACAAAAACTGTGCAAAGAGCAAGATTGAATAAAGAGGTGATTGAATATATTGAAGAGCCCATTTATCACGGAAACCCTATTGATGAGAATGGGTCTTTAGTAACGTTCGATTGGGGGCAGGATATGATTGAATATATTTATACACACACAAATATGTATACCATTGTTTATTTACAAAAGGATAGATCACTCGGGTTAGATGCTGAATTTTTACATGTTTTTATTAGTAAAAAGCAAGAAAATAAGGTTTAATCACTATATAATTTGGAGGTTTGACAAATGCATAACTTTAAGTTAGGAAGTGATTTTGATAATCTTGTTAATTCACTATCTGATGTTGAACTTCTAAATTTATTTATACAAAGTTGTTCCCAAACAACGATAAATGGGGTTCCCATACCTAGGTTTCCTCCTGAAGAAATTCAAAAACAATTTGTAGGTGCTTCCTATGAACATGCTCTTTATGAAGCATATTTGTTTTATAGCTATATAAAACAATACGCCCAGAATTTAGGTGTTCCCGTGAATAAAGAAAGTAAAGTTTTAGACTTCGGCTGCGGATGGGGAAGAATTATACGCTTCTTATTTAAAGATGCCTCTGATCAAAATTTACTTGGCATTGATGTGGATCCTGCGATGATCACACTTTGTAATGAAACACTAGGAAGAGGGATATATAAAACAGCAAGTCCACATCCCCCTGTAGAATTTATTAGTGACAATTCATTAGATATCATATTCGCTTATTCTGTATTCTCACATTTATCCGAAGAAACTGCTGAAAATTGGATAAAAGAATTTTCAAGAGTTCTTCGCCCTGGTGGAATTTTCATCGCAACAACACAAGCGCGCTATTTTCTTGATTTTTGTCAACAATTCCACGAACATCCTGAATTAATTCAAACAGGATGGCATAAAACTTTATCTCAAGCTTTTCCAGATATACATCGCGCTATCTCGGATTATGAAAACGGAAAATTTGTCCACAGCGCTACTGGTGCAGGGGATGTTAGAAATAGTAGTTTTTACGGAGAAACCGTTATACCTAGGACTTATATTGAAAATCATTATGAGAAATATTTAAAGCTACAAGACTTTTTTGATGATGTAAATCGATTACCACAAGCCCTCTTTGTCCTTCAAAAAATTTAATTCCTTTTATTCAACGTAATACACTTAATTTCATGACGAAAAGCACTTTCTATTTCAGCTATATATCAAATTACCTAATACTCTCTTATTAAGTAAGCTGTAAAAACAAATTCAATACATACCATAAAAAAGCAGTAAACAGCTAACATATCTCTTGTTTTAAAATTGCTCCACCAAATCAAGAATACCTTCCCAACAATTGAACTACGAAAAACATGAGGGGGATATACTTTGAAAATAATCGCTTTTTACTTACCACAATTCCATCAAATTAAAGAAAATGATCGATGGTGGGGGAAAGGATTTACTGAATGGACAAATACTAAAAGTGCACGCCCTTTATTTTCAGGACATTATCAACCGAGGGAACCTTATCAAGATTTTTATTATGACTTAACTAGCCCCTCCGTAAGAAAGTGGCAAGCAGAAATCGCTAAAGCATACGGTATATATGGTTTTTGTTATTATCATTATTGGTTTAAGGGAAAAAGACTATTAGAAACACCCTTTAATGACGTACTAAAGCTGAAGGAACCTGACTTCCCTTTTTGTCTTTCTTGGGCAAATGAACCATGGACAAAATCTTGGGATGGTCTCGATAAACATATATTAATGCCTCAAGATTACGGAGATATATCTGATTGGAAGGAACACTTTGATTATTTATTACAGGCTTTCCAAGATGAGAGATATATTTATATAGATGATAAACCTCTATTCATTATTTATCGTCCAGGACATATTCCTGATTGTGAAAAAATGCTTAATTACTGGAATGCATTAGCGCGAGAAAATGGTTTAAAAGGCATATACTTTGCTGAAACATTAAACAGTTTTCCACTACCTAATATAAATGGATTCGATGCTAGCATTCAGTTTGAACCTTTCTATACAATTGCCCATGATAGCTCTTCAGACATAAATAAGGTCATATATGATTCTGATATGCAATTGAATGTTTGGGACTACGATAAAGTATGGATGTATATATTACAACGATCGCTCCCAAAGAAAAAAACATTTCCTGGGGCTTTTGTTGATTGGGATAATACTGCACGACGTAAAAACGCAAATAGCAGCATCTTTGTAGGTTCTACCCCTGAAAAGTTCACCATATATTTAAGCAAGCAAATTCATCGTACTTACTCTTTTTATAACAGCGAGTTTTTATTTATTAACGCATGGAATGAGTGGGCGGAAGGAACTTACTTAGAGCCAGATAAAAAATATGGATTTTCTTATTTAGAAGGAGTTAAAAATGCAATTGATAGAGGTATGAAAGCATACAAAAAAGACGAGTCATTCTGACTCGTCTTAAAGTTGCTTGGCGACGTCCTACTCTCACAGGGACAAGGTCCCAACTACCATCGGCGCTAGAGAGCTTAACTTCCGTGTTCGGTATGGGAACGGGTGTGACCTCTCTGCCATCATCACCAAACTATTGAAGGCATATTCCTTCAAAACTAGATAACATTTGCTACATATTATATGGTTAAGTCCTCGATCTATTAGTATTCGTCAGCTCCACATGTCACCATGCTTCCACCTCGAACCTATCAACCTGATCATCTTTCAGGGATCTTACTAGCTTACGCTATGGGAAATCTCATCTTGAGGGGGGCTTCATGCTTAGATGCTTTCAGCACTTATCCCTTCCGCACATAGCTACCCAGCTATGCCCTTGGCAGAACAACTGGTACACCAGCGGTGCGTCCATCCCGGTCCTCTCGTACTAAGGACAGCTCCTCTCAAATTTCCTACGCCCACGACGGATAGGGACCGAACTGTCTCACGACGTTCTGAACCCAGCTCGCGTACCGCTTTAATGGGCGAACAGCCCAACCCTTGGGACCGACTACAGCCCCAGGATGCGATGAGCCGACATCGAGGTGCCAAACCTCCCCGTCGATGTGGACTCTTGGGGGAGATAAGCCTGTTATCCCCGGGGTAGCTTTTATCCGTTGAGCGATGGCCCTTCCATGCGGAACCACCGGATCACTAAGCCCGACTTTCGTCCCTGCTCGACTTGTAGGTCTCGCAGTCAAGCTCCCTTATGCCTTTGCACTCTACGAATGATTTCCAACCATTCTGAGGGAACCTTTGGGCGCCTCCGTTACACTTTAGGAGGCGACCGCCCCAGTCAAACTGCCCACCTGACACTGTCTCCCGGGTCGATAAGACCCGTAGGTTAGAATTTCAATACAGTCAGGGCGGTATCCCACCAGCGCCTCCACCGAAGCTAGCGCTCCGGTTTCAATGGCTCCCGCCTATCCTGTACAAACTGTACCAAAATTCAATATCAGGCTACAGTAAAGCTCCACGGGGTCTTTCCGTCCTGTCGCGGGTAACCTGCATCTTCACAGGTACTATAATTTCACCGAGTCTCTGGTTGAGACAGTGCCCAAATCGTTACACCTTTCGTGCGGGTCGGAACTTACCCGACAAGGAATTTCGCTACCTTAGGACCGTTATAGTTACGGCCGCCGTTTACTGGGGCTTCAGTTCAGAGCTTCGCTTACGCTAACCCCTCTCCTTAACCTTCCAGCACCGGGCAGGTGTCACCCCCTATACTTCGCCTTACGGCTTCGCAGAGAGCTGTGTTTTTGCTAAACAGTCGCTTGGGCCTATTCACTGCGGCTTTCCGTTAAGAAAGCACCCCTTCTCCCGAAGTTACGGGGTCATTTTGCCGAGTTCCTTAACCAGAGTTCTCTCGCACACCTTAGGATTCTCTCCTCGCCTACCTGTGTCGGTTTGCGGTACAGGCACCTTTTATCTCGCTAGAAGCTTTTCTTGGCAGCGGGGAATCAAAGACTTCGCTCCATAAGGAGCTTCCCCATCACAGCTCAGCCTTCACGATAAGCGGATTTGCCTACTTATCAGCCTAACTGCTTGGACGTGCACAACCAATCGCACGCTTCTTCTATCCTTCTGCGTCCCTCCATTGCTCAAACGATAAAGAGGTGGTACAGGAATATCAACCTGTTGTCCATCGCCTACGCCTGTCGGCCTCGGCTTAGGTCCTGACTAACCCTGAGCGGACGAGCCTTCCTCAGGAAACCTTAGGCATTCGGTGGACGGGATTCTCACCCGTCTTTCGCTACTCATACCGGCATTCTCACTTCTAAGCGCTCCACCAGTCCTTCCGGTCTGACTTCACTGCACTTAGAACGCTCCCCTACCACTGATACCATTGGTATCAATTCGCAGCTTCGGTGGTGTATTTAGCCCCGGTACATTTTCGGCGCAGAGTCACTCGACTAGTGAGCTATTACGCACTCTTTAAATGGTGGCTGCTTCTAAGCCAACATCCTAGTTGTCTAAGCAACTCCACATCCTTTTCCACTTAATACACACTTTGGGACCTTAGCTGGCGATCTGGGCTGTTTCCCTCTTGACTACGGATCTTATCACTCGCAGTCTGACTCCTAAGGATAAGTCATTGGCATTCGGAGTTTGACTGAATTCGGTAATCCGATGAGGACCCCTAGTTCAATCAGTGCTCTACCTCCAAGACTCTTACACTTAAGGCTAGCCCTAAAGCTATTTCGGGGAGAACCAGCTATCTCCAGGTTCGATTGGAATTTCTCCGCTACCCACACCTCATCCCCGCACTTTTCAACGTGCGTGGGTTCGGGCCTCCATTCAGTGTTACCTGAACTTCACCCTGGACATGGGTAGATCACCTGGTTTCGGGTCTACGACCACGTACTAAACGCCCTATTCAGACTCGCTTTCGCTGCGGCTCCGCCTCTTCAGCTTAACCTTGCACGGGATCGTAACTCGCCGGTTCATTCTACAAAAGGCACGCCATCACCCATTAACGGGCTCTGACTATTTGTAGGCACACGGTTTCAGGATCTCTTTCACTCCCCTTCCGGGGTGCTTTTCACCTTTCCCTCACGGTACTGGTTCACTATCGATCACTAGGGAGTATTTAGCCTTGGGAGATGGTCCTCCCAGATTCCGACGGAATTTCACGTGTTCCGCCGTACTCAGGATACATTCAAGAGAGAACGAAGTTTCGACTACGGGGTTGTTACCCTCTACGACGGACCTTTCCAGGTCGCTTCGTCTACCTCGTTCCTTTGTAACTCCGTATAGAATGTCCTACAACCCCAAGAGGCAAGCCTCTTGGTTTGGGCTATGTTCCGTTTCGCTCGCCGCTACTCAGGAAATCGCATTTGCTTTCTCTTCCTCCAGGTACTTAGATGTTTCAGTTCCCTGGGTCTGTCTTCCATACCCTATGTATTCAGGTAAGGATACCATACCATTACGTATAGTGGGTTTCCCCATTCGGAAATCTTCGGATCAAAGCTTACTTACAGCTCCCCGAAGCATATCGGCGTTAGTCCCGTCCTTCATCGACTCCTAGTGTCAAGGCATCCACCGTGCGCCCTTTCTAACTTAACCAAACTAAAATTAAAAAATATGAGCTACACTGTTATCTAGTTTTCAAAGAACATACATTTATATATGAGAGATAGTTCTCTCAAAACTGAACAAAACGAAACACGGAAACTTATATTGATGAACAGCGTTCATCAATTCTCCATAGAAAGGAGGTGATCCAGCCGCACCTTCCGATACGGCTACCTTGTTACGACTTCACCCCAATCATCTGTCCCACCTTAGGCGGCTGGCTCCAAAAAGGTTACCCCACCGACTTCGGGTGTTACAAACTCTCGTGGTGTGACGGGCGGTGTGTACAAGGCCCGGGAACGTATTCACCGCGGCATGCTGATCCGCGATTACTAGCGATTCCAGCTTCATGTAGGCGAGTTGCAGCCTACAATCCGAACTGAGAACGGTTTTATGAGATTAGCTCCACCTCGCGGTCTTGCAGCTCTTTGTACCGTCCATTGTAGCACGTGTGTAGCCCAGGTCATAAGGGGCATGATGATTTGACGTCATCCCCACCTTCCTCCGGTTTGTCACCGGCAGTCACCTTAGAGTGCCCAACTTAATGATGGCAACTAAGATCAAGGGTTGCGCTCGTTGCGGGACTTAACCCAACATCTCACGACACGAGCTGACGACAACCATGCACCACCTGTCACTCTGCTCCCGAAGGAGAAGCCCTATCTCTAGGGTTTTCAGAGGATGTCAAGACCTGGTAAGGTTCTTCGCGTTGCTTCGAATTAAACCACATGCTCCACCGCTTGTGCGGGCCCCCGTCAATTCCTTTGAGTTTCAGCCTTGCGGCCGTACTCCCCAGGCGGAGTGCTTAATGCGTTAACTTCAGCACTAAAGGGCGGAAACCCTCTAACACTTAGCACTCATCGTTTACGGCGTGGACTACCAGGGTATCTAATCCTGTTTGCTCCCCACGCTTTCGCGCCTCAGTGTCAGTTACAGACCAGAAAGTCGCCTTCGCCACTGGTGTTCCTCCATATCTCTACGCATTTCACCGCTACACATGGAATTCCACTTTCCTCTTCTGCACTCAAGTCTCCCAGTTTCCAATGACCCTCCACGGTTGAGCCGTGGGCTTTCACATCAGACTTAAGAAACCACCTGCGCGCGCTTTACGCCCAATAATTCCGGATAACGCTTGCCACCTACGTATTACCGCGGCTGCTGGCACGTAGTTAGCCGTGGCTTTCTGGTTAGGTACCGTCAAGGTGCCAGCTTATTCAACTAGCACTTGTTCTTCCCTAACAACAGAGTTTTACGACCCGAAAGCCTTCATCACTCACGCGGCGTTGCTCCGTCAGACTTTCGTCCATTGCGGAAGATTCCCTACTGCTGCCTCCCGTAGGAGTCTGGGCCGTGTCTCAGTCCCAGTGTGGCCGATCACCCTCTCAGGTCGGCTACGCATCGTTGCCTTGGTGAGCCGTTACCTCACCAACTAGCTAATGCGACGCGGGTCCATCCATAAGTGACAGCCGAAGCCGCCTTTCAATTTCGAACCATGCGGTTCAAAATGTTATCCGGTATTAGCCCCGGTTTCCCGGAGTTATCCCAGTCTTATGGGCAGGTTACCCACGTGTTACTCACCCGTCCGCCGCTAACTTCTTGAGAGCAAGCTCTCAATCCATTCGCTCGACTTGCATGTATTAGGCACGCCGCCAGCGTTCATCCTGAGCCAGGATCAAACTCTCCAATAAAGTTAGTTTGTCTAGCATCTAAAAATAAAAATTGACGTTTCACGTTGTTTGTTTCGTTCAGTTTTCAAAGAACTACTTGGTCGCTCATTTGCGACTTCCTTATGTTAACATCTTCGTTAGTTAATGTCAACTAAGTTTTTCATTTCATTTGTCGCTTGCGACGTTAATGTCATCGGCGACTTGTTCTATATTACACCTCTAAAGTATAATCGTCAACACCTTTTTATAAAGAAATTCAATTTAATATTTTTATGCTTTTTTAGCTAGATACGTCTCTATAGAATTTCATTATCGGAGCACACCTTCTGCTTCTCTTTAATTTGTTTTTCCAAATATATTCGAGTTAATTTGAACTCTAGACTTAACTTGTGTGGACGTTTTCCTCCAACAAAACTAGCAACCTTATTTTAACAAATACTAGTATATAATTAGAGAGTTGTTGTACTATCAATAAAACTCTATTAGAAGCAGGTGAAGATATGAAAGATATACGTATCCTTATAGCAGACGACGATAAAGAAATCCGAAATTTATTAAAAATATATTTAGAACGAGAATTATACATGGTAGACACTGCAATCAACGGCGAAGAAGCCTTACATTTATTTAATCAAAATAACTATAACCTCGTTATATTAGATCTTATGATGCCCAAAATAGATGGAATCGAGGTATGTAAAAAACTTAGAGATAAAACTAACATACCTATATTAATGCTCACCGCTAAAGATCACGAAGTTGATAAAATTTTAGGTTTAAGCATTGGTGCTGATGATTATATTACGAAACCTTTCAGCATTCACGAAGTAATTGCACGAGTAAAAGCTCTTATGCGACGTTTTTTAGTTCTCGGAAGTAACAATACTGCTCAAGAAAAAACAACTTTATCTTTTAAAGGACTAACTATCAATTTAAATACATACACAGTTCATACAAACAAAGAAGAAATTAGCTTAACCGGAAAAGAACTGGAACTGTTAAAATTCTTTACTTCAAACCCAGGGCAAGTATTTACAAAAACACAGCTCTTCCGAAATGTGTGGGACGATAATTATATTGAAGATGACAATACCGTTATGGTACATATTCGAAAACTTAGAAAGAAAATAGAAATTGACCCTTCCAATCCAAAATTCATTCAGACTATATGGGGAATTGGTTATAAGTTTGTAGGTGAAAAGCTTGAAGACTGATAAAACCCTCTTCCTTATTTCATTACAACTTATCATTTGTGGGATTTTAAACATACAAATGAACCCAAGAGTAAAAATGTCTTTATTTATTATCCTTATCTTAATTACAATTTATCTCTTCTTTTCAAGAATACAATTCATTCAACATCGCAAAGCAATGGATACTAAATTAAGTCGTGTACTAAAAGGAAACTTACAAGCGAGATTATTCACAAGCAATGACCATTCATTACATAATATCGTTTTTTCAATAAACGAGCTAATAGCTAAATTAGAGCAAGTTCAGATTGAAGCCAAAAGATCCGAGGAATCCAGAAAACAACTTTTGTCTAGTATCTCCCACGATATACGAACACCACTCACCTCCATTATCGGATATATAGATGCTTTGAAAGACGGAGTTGCTGCTTCTGAAATAGAAAAACAAGAATATCTTAAAATACTCTATATAAAATCAAATAACTTAAAGCACCTAGTTGATGAAATATTCAATATGGCGAAGCTAGACGCTAATGAATTTCCACTAAAAGAAGAAGAACTCGACTTTTCTGAAGTTACTAGAGAAGTTTTGATTGAATTTTTACCTGAGCTCTCAAAACATAACATCGAACTGCAAATTCTTATACCAGAGTCTACTTGTCCTATCATCGCAGATCATCTAAGCATTATGCGGATTATCGGTAATTTAATGAAAAATGCAATTTATTACGGAAAGGATGGGAAAACAATAGGAGTCGAACTGCTAGAAGCTGATGCAGAATACGAACTTCATATTTGGGATCAAGGCCCTGGTATTCCAAAACATGATTTACAAAACATATTTGAGCGAATGTACCGAAGCGAACAATCAAGAAACTCTTCATTTGGTGGTAGCGGTCTCGGACTTTCTATTTCTAAAGCACTCGTTGAAAAAAATGGTGGGCATATATGGGTTGAAAGTACTCCATGGAAACGAACTAATTTTAGCTTTTCTATTCCAAAACACAATACTTTTAAGAAATAGTTAAGAAATGATTAATATGCAGTTAAGCCTTCCTTTTTATGATGTAAGTACGAACTTATAGAAAGCAGGTGTCTCCTATAAATACAATTATAAAAACGACTAACCTTACTAAAGTATATGGCAATCAAAAATCAGTAGATAATTTAAATATTAATGTTCAACAAGGGGAGATTTATGGCTTCATAGGCCGCAACGGTGCTGGTAAAACAACAACCATTCGCATGCTGCTTAGTCTTATAAAGCCTACAAGTGGAACGATTGAAATATTCGGAGAGAACTTATTCCAAAATCAAAAGGATATTTTAAGCAGAATTGGTTCTATAGTTGAAGTTCCAGGATTTTATGAAAACTTAACTGCAAAAGAAAACCTATTAATTAATGCAAAGATAATTGGGGTTCACAAAAAGAATGCTATCGAAGAAGCATTAGAAATAGTAGGCTTGCAGCATGAGACAAAAAAGTTAGTAGGAAAGTATTCTTTAGGAATGAAGCAACGCTTAGGAATTGCACGTGCTCTTCTCCATTATCCTGAGCTACTCATATTAGATGAACCAACTAACGGACTAGACCCTATTGGTATTAAAGAAATGCGAAAACTTATTCATTCTTTAGCTCAAGAAAGAAATATAACAATACTCATTTCTAGTCACATATTAGCCGAGATAGAACAGTTAGTCGATCGTATCGGAATTATTCATGAAGGAAAGTTACTAGAAGAAGTTTCTCTTGATACGCTGCGCAAAGCAAACCGTAAGTACATAGAGTTTCAAGTGAATAATGACGATAAAGCTGTGATGTTATTAGAAAATCATCTTCAAATTTTTGATTATGAAGTACATGATGAAGGAAATATTCGTATTTACTCTCATTTTGGACAACAAGGATATATAAACAGAACGTTTGTTCTTAACGATATTGAAGTATTAAAAATGATGATAAGCGAAGATAGACTAGAAGATTATTTCACCAAACTAGTTGGAGGTGGAACAATTGGTTAATCTACTCTATACAGAACTCTTAAAACTAAAACGCTCTAATATGTTTTTAATTAGCATTATTGGTGCTGGTGTCGCACCTTTCTTAGTTGTAGTAGCCTCTTATATACATATAAAAACAAAACAGCCAACTCCAACTATTTGGTTCCATCAATTATTCACTGACGTTAACTTATATACTACTTTAGTTATAGGATTCCCCTTATATGGAGTAGTGGTTGCTTATTTGCTTACCCGCGAATATGCAGAAGATACACTGAAAAATTTACTAACTATCCCCGTGTCGCGCATTAGCTTTATTATAAGTAAATTCATCATTCTCTTTCTTTGGATTATGATGCTAACTTTAGTCGCTTGGGCACTTACTTTAATATTAGGGCTATTGGGGAAATTCCCTGGTTTTAACATTGCTTTACTTTTAGGTTCTTTCCTAGAATTTTTAATATGTGGTGGACTTCTCTTTCTATTGTCTTCACCTATTATGCTACTAACTCTTGTAATGAAGAGCTATGTACCACCCATAATATTAACAGTCCTTATTACAATGACTAATCTTATGCTCGTAAACTCCAAGCATAAAGATTTATTTCCGTGGACCGCTACTCTAGATATCGCAAATAACGAATTACAATCGACATATCCACCAGAGTATTCTTATATCATCATCGCAGTAACGACAATTTCCGGGTTTATTGCAACACTATTCTATTTTAAAAAAGTAGACATTCATTAATTTATAGGAGTGAAACTATGAGCGATATCATTATTGCCTTCATACTCGGTATTGTAGAAGGATTAGCTGAATTTTTACCTATATCCTCTACTGGCCATCTTATATTAGTCGGGCATTTATTAGGCTTTGAAGGAGAAAGAGCAAAAACGTTTGAAATTGTTATTCAGCTAGGCGCAATTTTAGCTATTGCAATTTTATATCATAAACGTCTCGTTTCTTTATGTAATATTAAGCCTATTCTACAGAAAGAAAAAAAATTCAACGCATTCCATGTATTTCTTGGCGTATTTCCGGCAGTGGTTGCTGGTTTGCTACTACATGATATTATTAAAACATACTTATTCCAGCCATACACTGTTGTGATTGGACTTGTAGCAGGGGCAATTCTTATGATCTTTGCAGAAGAAAAAAAGAAAGAGGCAGCAGCCTATTCACTGGACGATTTAACATACCGCCAAGCTTTAACAATCGGATTATTTCAATGCTTAGCAGTATACCCTGGCTTCTCTAGAGCTGGCTCTACTATCTCTGGAGGTCTATTAGCAAAAGTAAATTATAAGACTGCATCTGAATTCTCTTTTCTAATAGCTCTTCCTGTAATGATTGGGGCTACAGGCTTAGACTTACTAAAAAGCTGGAAGTATTTAAGTGTCGATGACATCCCTATGTTTGCGGTAGGATTCATTACCTCTTTTATAGTAGCGATGCTAGCGGTAGTAACTTTTCTAAAGCTTTTAGAGAAAATAGGTTTAAAACCTTTTGCATACTATCGTATTTTGTTGGCTATCTTATTTACGCTTTTCGTATTGCTATAGATTCATATAAGTCACATATTATTAAACTGATATTCAATTTAGAATATCGGTTTTTTTATCTATTTCAACTCTAGTATTACTTACTTCAATATGGCATAGTGATAATAAACTACCATTCATAATCTGAACGTTCTTTAAGTAACTATATCCTTTATCATAAAATACAATTGAAAAATTAAAGATCCCATATATGTACAGAACATATTTACGAACCATATTCACTCCACATAGTATCTTTTTAATTTGCAACATACTAATACAAATTAAAAATGAGTACAAAGGCATAACAAATAAGTAAATTTCCTAGGAATTATAAAGAGACTACATATTAATTAAAGTGAGGTGACGATAAAAATGAATCAATTAGCACAGACATATTGGGATACTTATTGGGGAAATAACAAAAAACCAGAATCTGTTACAGCTTGGCAATTTGGGGATTCCCCTAATTATCTTGCACAGCTAGTAATTGACGGTATTAAAACCGCTACATGCTCCGGTCACATTTTTTATGAATTAGAAAATGAACCGCTACCGACTGCTAATGATTATAGTATTATACTCAATAGTAATGATGAACCTGTAGCTATTATTAAGACAATAGAAGTAACTGTAACACCAATGAATGAAGTAAGCGAAGAATTCGCTATCGCTGAAGGCGAAGGAGATCGTACTTATAATTACTGGAGAGACACCCATGTTTTTTTTTTACAAAGGAACTAAATGAGCTTGGCCTTAATTTCTCTGAAGATATGTTACTCGTCTGTGAGCGTTTTGAACTTGTTGATGTGAACAATAAAGTGAAATTTACCAGCCATTCTTATTTTTATAAAACACAAAAAAGACGAGTCATTCTGACTCGTCTTAAAGTTGCTTGGCGACGTCCTACTCTCACAGGGACAAGGTCCCAACTACCATCGGCGCTAGAGAGCTTAACTTCCGTGTTCGGTATGGGAACGGGTGTGACCTCTCTGCCATCATCACCAAACTATGAAGGCATATTCCTTCAAAACTAGATAACATTGCTACATATTATATGGTTAAGTCCTCGATCTATTAGTATTCGTCAGCTCCACATGTCACCATGCTTCCACCTCGAACCTATCAACCTGATCATCTTTCAGGGATCTTACTAGCTTACGCTATGGGAAATCTCATCTTGAGGGGGGCTTCATGCTTAGATGCTTTCAGCACTTATCCCTTCCGCACATAGCTACCCAGCTATGCCCTTGGCAGAACAACTGGTACACCAGCGGTGCGTCCATCCCGGTCCTCTCGTACTAAGGACAGCTCCTCTCAAATTTCCTACGCCCACGA
>NZ_JARVHF010000001.1:3060000-3062500 GCF_040459885.1 Bacillus cereus group sp. MG20 | reverse complement strand
TAGCAAGTGTATCCACATCACTTAAATTTTTCGATTCAGTGAAATATGCAAAAAGTAGATTCTCCGTAATCTCCTTTTCTTTTCCATGATTCTTTGCAAACTTCGCAAGACGATGCGCATCAAACGTATTCGTCGGCTTCATCTCATCAAAATTAAAACTTAAACCCATACTAGCTGCATGATTTCCTAGCTGTACGTTATTACGCTTAGCTTCTTCAATACTAATTCCATACTTTGATGCAAGCACTTCATTAATACTTGTTCCAGAGTAAACCGGAGTATTCGGATCCAACTCAAAACTTTTAAACTCAACTTCAACATCCTTCTTATGTGGAAATTGCTCTAAAGCCATCTCTAATCTACGTTTCCCAATATAGCAAAATGGGCATACAAAATCCGACCAAACCTCAATTTTCATATAAACACCTCATTAACATTTAGTTTTCAATCATTGTAGCACTGAGATTAAGGAATTCAAAAGTTTTTGCTCTATCTCCTTCATATAGTACATACAAAAATACACTTATAGCAGACTACCTAATTAACAAAAACAACGATAATCAAAAGGATTAACTATTATCCCTCCGATTATCGTCTATATAAATGCAACAACTTTAATTATACCGGAATATACTTCCCTACGAACTTCCATACGGTATTCCAATATTTATTCGAATCTACTTTCTCCGCTTCTCCATGCCCAGCACCTGGAACAATTAATTTCTCTTTTTCTACTTTTGCAGCATTATATACTTCATCTAACATTTCAAAAGGAACGAATGTATCAGCATCCCCATGAATGAATAGTATAGGTGTTTTACTTTTCGCCACTTGTTTTACAGCTGAAGCTTCTTCTAAATCATATCCAGCTCTTAATTTTGTAACTGTATTTGCCGCATTCATAACAGGAAACTTCGGCAAGTGGAATAAATCTTTTAGCTGATAGGTAAATTCATCAATAACGGTTGAGTATCCACAATCTTCAATAATAACTTTAACATTAGAAGGTAAATCTTCTCCTGAAGTCATCATTACAGTTGCCCCGCCCATTGAAACACCAAATAGAGCTATTTCAGCATTAGGATCTTTCTTTAAGATTTGTTGAATCCAAATCAAAACATCTTTACGATCATGCCAGCCCATACCAACATAATCCCCTTCACTATTTCCGTGCCCACGAAGGTCTGATGCTATGACATTATAGCCTTGTTCATAAAAGTTACGAATATATTTCGTCATTTCTGATGCTCTACCATTGTATCCATGAACCACAATTGCCCATTTATGACTAGATGATTCATTCATATATTCATAGCCTTTTAAATTCAATTTATCGAAAGAACGTATAGTTAATGTGTTAGGTTTATACTTCGATACGAAGTTCGCATTCTTTTCTTCATTTGTAGCCAATACATCTCCCGATGCATTTACCGTTTCTACTAAATGAGGATTATCTTGCAAAAATTCTTTTTCTTGTTTCGCATTCAATGCGTAGTTATAAAAATAATTCCCAACTAACATATACACGATTAATAGAAGGACTAAGACTACTATAGTAATTATACCTATCCTTTTCATATTATCTCCTTTTCTAACTTAAATCTTCTTATATTAAAGTACATCAAAAAAACAACTGTACTATTTTAACACACCAGTGAATCTTATCTTTAAGAAATAAAATAGAAAATCTTAAATTACATATCAAAAATCACGAAAGAAATCTAATGAAACTTATATAAATATGTAATTAGCTTTGAAAAGAAGTTACAAAACACAAAAAAGACGAGTCATTCTGACTCGTCTTAAAGTTGCTTGGCGACGTCCTACTCTCACAGGGACAAGGTCCCAACTACCATCGGCGCTAGAGAGCTTAACTTCCGTGTTCGGTATGGGAACGGGTGTGACCTCTCTGCCATCATCACCAAACTATGAAGGCATATTCCTTCAAAACTAGATAACATTGCTACATATTATATGGTTAAGTCCTCGATCTATTAGTATTCGTCAGCTCCACATGTCACCATGCTTCCACCTCGAACCTATCAACCTGATCATCTTTCAGGGATCTTACTAGCTTACGCTATGGGAAATCTCATCTTGAGGGGGGCTTCATGCTTAGATGCTTTCAGCACTTATCCCTTCCGCACATAGCTACCCAGCTATGCCCTTGGCAGAACAACTGGTACACCAGCGGTGCGTCCATCCCGGTCCTCTCGTACTAAGGACAGCTCCTCTCAAATTTCCTACGCCCACGACGGATAGGGACCGAACTGTCTCACGACGTTCTGAACCCAGCTCGCGTACCGCTTTAATGGGCGAACAGCCCAACCCTTGGGACCGACTACAGCCCCAGGATGCGATGAGCCGACATCGAGGTGCCAAACCTCCCCGTCGATGTGGACTCTTGGGGGAGATAAGCCTGTTATCCCCGGGGTAGCTTTTATCCGTTGAGCGATGGCCCTTCCATGCGGAACCACCGGATCACTAAGCCCGACTTTCG
>NZ_JARVHF010000001.1:3037500-3055000 GCF_040459885.1 Bacillus cereus group sp. MG20 | reverse complement strand
AGTAACCCATAATAGAAGTCAGCGGTGTACGTAAATCATGAGATACATTCGTAATAAGCTCATTTTTCTGCTTTTCTAATTTACGCTCTTTTTCTATATTATTCATAAGCTCTTCCGCCATATTATTAATATTCTCAGTTAAAGACGCAATCTCATCTTCACCTTTCTTCTCAATGCGGTACGCTAAGTTTCCTTTTTCTATTTCCTTTACACCTTCTGCCATTGCTTCAATCTGCTTCATCTTTCTCTTTGTTATATAGAAGAAAGAGAAGATGAATACAAGGACACCAATTAAAAATGGGAATGGTCCTTCTACTTTATAATACACTACCTCCCCTTGAGGAATCCCGCTTACAAACATATATAAGTTCTTACCTTCAATTGTAATAGGCGAGAATGTAATAAACTCTTTTCTTGATCTTTCAATATCATTATTATTTGAATAATTGATAGCAAATGAAGTCGCATTACGAATTGTATTATGCAAATTAATTTGTTCTTCTTGCGCTTGCTTCGTTTTATACAAAACTTTACCATTTTCGTCAGTAACTAATATTTTAAAGGCATCATGCCCTTGCTCTAAATTCTCATTTTCTAGTTCTATCATATTTTGTACAGCATCTAATTTATTTTCAGCAACCATCATTTCCGCTGTACTTTGAGCTTTACGATTAATTTGCTCCATACCATCTCTGTAATTAATCTCAGCATGCTGGCTAGCATCTTCAAAAATAGGTGCTACTATCTTCGTTGATACAAAGAGACCTAATAACGCACAAGCAGTAAACGCCGTAATAAGTTGAATCCTTATACTCCGTTTCACGCTCTTTATTATCTTTCCAATTAATTCTCGAATTTTCCTAACATAAGTAAACGGATTAAATATCTTTTTCAATCTTATACCCCACTCCCCATACTGTTTTTATATATCTAGGCTTCCTTGGATTCTCCTCAATCTTTTCACGTACTTTTCGAATATGCACCATTACAGTATTATCAGACTGGAAAGATCGTTCGTTCCACACCTTTTCATAAATTTGCTCCGCACTAAACACCATACCTGGATTTCTAGCTAGCAATTCTAAAATTGAAAATTCCCTCGGGGTTAGTTTCACTTCTTCTCCCTCTACAATAACTTTATGGGTCGAGATATTTATTTTCATCTCTCCAATTTCTAGCTCGTCCTCATTTTGAATAGCAAAACCATTCATTTTCATATAACGGCGTAACTGAGATTTAATTCGTGCAATTAACTCTAATGGATTAAAGGGCTTCGTTACGTAATCATCTGCTCCTGTTGTTAATCCTAAAATCTTATCCATATCTTGCGTTTTCGCAGAAAGCATAATAATAGGCATCTCTTTCGATTCTCTTACTTTCATACACATATGAATACCATCTACTTTCGGCATCATAATATCTAATACGACTAGATGCACTTCATTTTCTTCCAGTAAACGTAGCCCTTCTTCTCCGTCCCCTGCTTGCAATACTTTATATCCTTCATTCTTTAAATAGATTGTAATTAAATTCCGAATTTCTTTTTCATCATCTACGACAAGTATTGTTTCGTGTGCCACAATATCTCCCCCATCACTTTTTTAATCCCTAACTTCTATTATAGAAAAACTTCTGAAGAAAAACGCTCGGAAATCCTTAAGTTTTTCTGAAGACGCAAAAAAGGTCTAGACTCCCCTTAAGTCTAGACCTTTGAAAAAACCCCTTTTATTTACGAACGTAGATGAAATATAGTACGAATAAAACTCCCATAACATACATAATCGGATGAACCTCTTTACGACGACCACTCACAACCATTGTAATTGGATAGAAGATAAATCCAATCGCAATCCCAGTTGCGATACTATACGTAAGTGGCATAGAGATAATTGTAAAGAATGCTGGCACTGCAATCTCGAATTTCTTCCAATCAATTTCCCCTAAAGAAGAAACCATCAAGATTCCTACAATAATTAAAGCTGGTGCCGTTACAGCTGGCGTTACAACACTTAGTAATGGCGAGAAGAATAGTGCCAGTAAGAAGAATCCTGCTGTTACAACTGCTGTAAATCCAGAACGTCCTCCTGCTGCTACCCCTGCAGAAGACTCAATGTAAGACGTTGTTGTTGATGTACCCAAGATTGCACCAATTACAGTTGCAATCGCATCTGCAAATAATGCTTTTCCTGCACGTGGTAATTTATTGTTCTTCATTAATCCAGCTTGATTCGCAACCGCTACAAGCGTACCTGCTGTATCAAAGAAATCGATAAAGAAGAACGTTATAATAACAATCCCCATTTGAACTGTAAAAATATCTCCGAAGTGCGTTAACGCCACGCCGAACGTTGGTTCTAGACTCGGTATTGCTCCCACTACAGCTTTCGGAGTATCAATTAATCCTGTTGCCACTCCTAAGATCGCTGTAAGAATCATACCGTAAAATACTGCACCATTAACTTTCTTAATCATAAAGATGATTGTCGTAACAACCCCGAAGATTGCTAGTAACGTTGTGCCCTTTGTTAAGTCCCCCAACCCAACAAGAACAGCATCATTTTTCACGATAATTCCAGCATTTTGGAATCCAAGGAATGCAATGAACAATCCGATACCTGCTGCTACTGCAAACTTTAACTCCGATGGAATTGCATTAATGATTTTTTCACGAATACCTGAAGCAGTAAGAATAATAAAGATAATACCTGACATTAATGTTCCGGCAATGGCCGTTTGCCACGGAATACCCATCGTTAACACTGCTGTATAAGCAAAGAACGCGTTAATTCCCATACCTGGCGCTAAAGCAATTGGATACTTCGCGAAAATACCCATAATTAACGAACCGATTGCTGCCGCTAATGCCGTAGCAACGAATACTGCACCTGGATCCATCCCTGTACCTGCTGGTAACCCTTTAACATTTCCAAGCGACAGCGTAGCAGGATTGACAAACAGTACGTAAGCCATAGATAGAAATGTTGTTAACCCCGCTATGAACTCAGTCTTATAATTCGTACCGAGCTCATCAAATTGAAAATAGCGTTTCATCCTACGTTTCCCCCGTTATATGATTACTCGCCGTAATCTCCCTAGCCCTCTTTTATCTATTAAAAATAAAAAAGGCTTCCATTGCATATACATGGAAGCGTTCTATGAATAAAGACAAGTTTCCCCTCATCTTTATCTAAACGCCTCGTAGTCAAGCCATTTACGGTAGCTAGGTAGAAACTTTCGGGCCATATCCCCGATATTATACGACGGCATAATATTCACTTTTCGTTTGAATTACATACTCATATTAACTCTTGAATGTATTTTTGTCAATTTAAAAGCGAACGTTTTTATAAATTTTTATATTTTCGTTCGTATTAACAACGAAAACAAAAAGATCCATCTATTCATGAATGATAGATGGATCTTTTTTATTACAATACTATTCCCACTCAATAGTTGCTGGTGGCTTACTCGTTACATCATACACGATACGGTTAACGTGTTTTACTTCGTTTACGATACGAACAGAGATTTTCTCTAGTACGTCCCAAGGGATACGTGCCCAGTCAGCTGTCATACCGTCAATAGATGTTACTGCACGGATACCTACTGTGTAATCGTAAGTACGCTCGTCACCCATAACACCTACGCTACGCATACCAGGAAGCGCAGTGAAGTATTGCCAGATTTCACGGTCTAAGCCCGCTTTAATAATTTCTTCACGTAAAATCGCATCAGATTCACGAACGATTTCTAATTTCTCTTCTGTGATTTCACCTAATACACGAATACCAAGACCCGGTCCTGGGAATGGTTGACGCCATACGATTTCATCAGGAATTCCTAGTTCAGATCCTAATACACGTACTTCATCTTTAAATAACGTGTTTAAAGGCTCAATTAATTTGAACTGCATGTCTTCTGGAAGTCCACCAACGTTATGGTGAGATTTAATTGTTTGTGCAGTTGCTGTACCACTTTCAACGATATCTGTGTAAAGTGTACCTTGTGCTAAGAAGTCCATACCTTGTAATTTTGACGCTTCATCATCAAATACGTAAATGAATTCGTTACCGATGATTTTACGTTTTTGTTCTGGATCTTCTACACCTTTTAACTTGTTCATGAAGCGTTCTTGTGCATCCACTTTAATAACGTTCATATGGAAGCCTTCGCTAAATGTTTTCATAACGCCTTCTGCTTCACCTTTACGAAGTAAACCGTGGTCAACGAAAATACATGTTAACTGATCGCCGATTGCTTTATGAATTAATACTGCTACAACAGAAGAGTCTACGCCGCCACTAAGTGCACATAGTACTTTTTTGTCTCCAACAGTTTCACGAATCTTTTCTAATTCTACTTCGATAAAGTTCTCCATGTTCCATCCTTCAGAACAACCACATACGCCGAATACGAAGTTTTTAATTAAATCGTTACCGTGCTCAGAGTGACGTACTTCTGGGTGGAATTGTACACCGTATAAGTTTTTCGCTTCATTGCTCATACCAGCAATTGGGCAAGACTCACTTGTTGCGTCTACTACGAATCCTTCAGGTAAACCAGTTACTAAGTCGCCATGGCTCATCCATACAACTTGCTCTTCTGGAAGGTTCGCATATAATTTTGATTCGTTCTCTACTTTAAGAACAGCTTTTCCGTACTCACGGTGGTTGGCACGCTCTACTTTACCACCGAAGTGTTGTGTCATAAGCTGCATACCGTAACAGATACCGAAGATCGGTAAATCTAGTTCGAAGATTTTTTCATCACAATGTAATGCACCTTCACCGTATACGCTATTTGGTCCACCAGAGAAAATAATCCCTTTTGGATTCATTGCTTTAATTTCTTCTGCAGTAATTGTATGTGGATGAAGTTCACTGTATACACCGAACTCACGAATTCGACGTGCTATTAACTGATTGTATTGACTTCCAAAATCTAAAACGATAATTGTATCGTGTTGTTTCTTCAAAATAATCACCCCAACGTTAGTTCTCGTATATAAATATTTTCACCAATTTGGCGAAAAGCATTACCAATATAATAAAAAAAGCCAGTCCTCCGCCTCTAGTCTCATAACAAAGAAAAGGCAGGGGTCTGGCTTTATAAAGAAAGATAGTCTCCGCTCTTTATAAATATAAGACACACTGCCTTCATAGTCAGGTTGTTTACGGTAACCCGGTAGAGACTCTCAAACCATATCATTGAGGATATATGAAGGATCGTTTTATATTATCTTCCTAGATTCTAACAATGAAGTATCAATATGGTCAAGAGAGAAAGCGACAAAATTCTACAGAAATTCATTTCCTTTTCTAAAAAACATAAAAAAACATCCATTTCTACATAGAAATGGATGTTTTTTAGGGCAAACGGAATTACATCATTCCGCCCATACCGCCCATGCCCATGCCGCCCATGTCAGGCATTGCTGGTGCATTTGGCTCTGGCTTGTCAGCTACTACAGCTTCAGTTGTTAAGAACATAGCTGCAACAGATGCTGCGTTTTGAAGTGCAGAACGAGTTACTTTAGCTGGATCTACGATACCAGACTCAAGCATGTTAACCCATTCGCCAGTAGCTGCGTTGAAACCAACGCCTACTTTTTCGCCTTTTAGACGCTCTACAACTACAGATCCTTCTAGACCAGCGTTGATTGCGATTTGACGAACTGGCTCTTCTAGTGCGCGAAGTACGATGTTGATACCTGTTGCTTCGTCGCCTTCAGCTACGATAGAAGCTACTTTCGTGTATACGTTCATAAGTGAAGTACCACCACCTGCAACGATACCTTCTTCTACTGCTGCACGAGTTGAGTTAAGTGCATCTTCAATGCGAAGTTTGCGCTCTTTCAACTCAGTTTCAGTTGCTGCACCTACTTTAATTACCGCTACGCCACCTGCTAGTTTAGCAAGACGCTCTTGTAATTTTTCACGATCGAATTCAGAAGTTGTTTCTTCTAATTGCGCACGAATTTGACCGATGCGAGCTGCGATTTGCTCTGTATTTCCAATACCTTCAACTACAGTTGTGTTTTCTTTTGTAACAACAACTTTACCAGCGCGTCCTAAAGATTCAACTGTAGCAGATTTTAAGTCACGACCTAATTCTTCAGTGATTACTTCGCCACCAGTTAAGATTGCGATATCTTCTAGCATTGCTTTACGACGGTCACCAAATCCAGGAGCTTTAACAGCTACTACATTGAATGTACCACGAAGTTTGTTCACTACTAATGTAGCTAAAGCTTCGCCTTCTACATCTTCAGCAATGATAAGAAGTGGTTTACCTTGTTGTACCACTTGCTCTAATACTGGTAAGATTTCTTGAATGTTAGAAATCTTTTTGTCAGTAATTAAGATATATGGGTTATCAAGAACTGCTTCCATTTTGTCAGAATCAGTAATCATGTAAGGAGATGCATATCCACGATCAAATTGCATACCTTCTACTACGTCTAATTCTGTTGTGAATCCTTTAGACTCTTCTAAAGTAATAACGCCGTCGTTACCAACGCGCTCCATTGCTTCAGCGATTAATTGACCTACTTCTTCGTCAGCTGCAGAAATAGCAGCTACTTGTGCGATAGAAGATTTGCCTTCGATTGGTTTAGAAATCGTTTTTAATTCTTCAATTGCAGCAGTAACAGCTTTTTCGATACCTTTACGAAGACCCATTGGGTTAGCACCAGCTGTTACGTTTTTAAGACCTTCACGAATCATAGCTTGCGCTAATACAGTTGCAGTTGTTGTTCCGTCACCAGCTACATCATTTGTTTTGCTAGCAACTTCTGCTACTAATTTTGCACCCATGTTTTCGAATGCATCTTCTAATTCGATTTCTTTTGCGATTGTTACACCATCATTTGTAATAAGTGGTGAACCGAATTTTTTCTCAAGTACAACGTTACGACCTTTTGGTCCAAGTGTTACTTTTACTGCGTTTGCAAGAGTGTCGACACCGCGAAGCATCGAACGACGTGCTTCTTCACTAAATTTAATATCTTTTGCCATAATAATTGACCCCCTTGGATTTTTTAAGATTTATATAATTAACCGATAACTGCTAAAATGTCACTTTCACGTAAAATCAAGTAGTCTGTACCTTCATATTTCACTTCAGTACCTGCATATTTTGAGAAGATGATAAGATCACCTGCTGCTACCTCTAAAGCAACACGCTCACCATTTTCAAGCACTCGACCAGTACCTACTGCAACAACTTTACCCTCTTGTGGTTTTTCTTTTGCGGTATCTGGTAATACGATACCACTTGCTGTTTTTTCTTCTGCTTGAACAAGCTCAATTACAACGCGATCACCTAATGGCTTTAGCATGAACAATAACCTCCTCATTTTGTTATGTAAATTTTATTTATTAGCACTCAAGTCATCCGAGTGCTAACACACTTATAATAATAAATAATCTCAATTTCTTTTGCAAGTAAAAAAATCATAATTTTTTCGCAAATTACTATATAAACTTTCTATATAGAATACTGCCTTTACTATATGAATCGTTGTTTCCCCAACTCGTATGTTACAATATGAAAGACACCCTAAGTTGTTTTCGCTAAACGCACAACTTTTTCCTGTCTCTTACTTCAATTTCAAATATGTATTTACAAAAAAATCATAATTCGGATGAAAGTTTATATCGTAGATAACATATTTACATGTTATCCTACCTCATCTCATACACTAGAGTTAGAAAGGATGGTTAAACCATTTGAAGAAACAATACTGGTGGATTATCGTTACATACATTTTAATGCAGTTATCTGGCGTTGTTGGATTACCACTTCTCCTAAAAACAGGACTCTATGATAATAGAGGATTTACCATTGAAGAAAAAGGACAAATTATAACGGGACACTGGGCAATCATTAGCTTCTTTATTGCATTATGTATCGTGCTTTGGTTACTTAGAACAGACATTCGTGACAGGCATTTAGATCCAATGCGCTCTTCTGTTCCAGCTACTATTGGATGGATTTTCATCGGGTTCTTCTTAGCAATCATCTCACAATCCATTGCAGGTATGATTGAAATGTATGTATTTGGGGTTCCACGTGGATCTGAGAATACAGACAGACTGATGGACATCGCAAGAACGATACCTTGGTTCCTTATTGTTGTATCTATAATTGGACCTATCTTAGAAGAAATCGTATTTAGAAAAATTTTATTTGGTACACTTTATAAGAAGTTTAACTTCTTTATCGCAGCTATCATTAGTTCGCTTGTATTCGCAGCAATTCATTTTGATTTTACTCACTTATTGGTATACACTGCTATGGGGCTCGTATTCGCCTTCTTATATGTGAAGACGAAGCGTATTATCGTTCCGATTGCAGCTCATGTTGCGATGAATACATTAGTCGCTATTGGGCAAATTTTTATGAGCAATGAGCGAATTCAAGAAATGATTAAAGAAGCTGAAAAAATGCAAGGCTTTATCGGAGGATTTTTTGTATGAGAAACTCACCATTGTTCATGGCTGCACTATACTTCCTTCTTGGATGTATCTTTACACGCTTCGCCATTACGAACGTAACAGATACAATCTGGAATGTGTGGACAATACTATTTGCAGTTATGGCAACAATTGATTTTAATTTGGCACTTCGCCTTATATTAGTTAAATTCACAAAGAAGAAACAATAATAAAACGCAGAGGTCGCTTCCTCTGCGTTTTATTGTGGATAGTTTTTCAAAAAGTAAACTAATGTTTGTAACTCTACAGCTAAATCAATATGATGAATTCTAATATTCTCTGATACGTTTAATCGCGCTGGTGTGAAATTCAAAATACCATGCACGCTCGTTTCAGCTAATCTATCTGCTACAGCTTGTGCTACTGTAGCCGGTACTGTTAATATTGCCACTTGTATATCATTTGATAATCTCTCTTCTAATTCATCTAAATGGTATACAGGAATGCCCCCGATTTCTGTTCCAACTTTCTCTTCACTAACATCAAATGCCATTTCAATTTTTGTATTATTGTTTTTCGTGAAATTATAATGTAAGAAAGCGGTCCCTAAATTACCTACTCCAATAAGTGCTACACGCGTTATATCATCTTGATCAAGTGTTTCGCGGAAAAATGATAATAAATAATTTACGTTATATCCATATCCCTTTTTCCCTAACGCTCCAAAATACGAAAAATCTCTTCGTATTGTTGCGGAATCTACTTTTACCGCTTCACTCAATTCGGCCGATGAAACACGCTGCTTACCAGAAAGAGATAAGTTTTGGATAAATCGATAGTATAGAGGCAATCTTTTAGCAGTGGCTTGTGGAATCTTTTGCTGATCCATATGACCTCTCCTCTCTTCCTATCTTTATTCATATACTTTAATCAAATACAGAAGTTTAGCACTCATTAAATTCCTTGTATAATAAAGAGAAGAAGTATTCTCTCTTATTTTAAACTATACACTATTTTTAGTATGATTGAGAAATATAAACATGGCAAAGTTAAGAAATTATTTGAGGTGAAAACATTGATTTTATTACAAGTAAATGGACTTTCGAAATTATACGGTGCAGAAACAATTCTTGCAAACATAAAATTAGAAGTACAAACAAAAGATCGTATCGCATTAGTTGGAAGGAATGGAGCTGGAAAATCTACATTATTAAAAATTATCGCTGGTGAATTATCACATGATGGTGGCGAAATTATAAAACCGAAAGATGTCTCAATCGGGTATTTAGCTCAAAATACCGGCCTAGAAACGTCTTTAACAATTTGGGATGAAATGCTAACCGTCTTTACCCACTTACAGCAAATGGAGACAAAACTTCGAAGGCTTGAGCAAGAAATGGGAAAAGAAGAAAACTTTTCAAACGAAGCTATATATGAAAGATTGTTAGCTGATTATGACCAATTGCAACTCAATTATAAAGATCAAGGTGGATATCAATATGAAGCGGATATTCGCTCCATTTTAAGCGGCCTTGGCTTCCCAGTTGAAACGCACCAGACGACGATTTCTACTTTAAGCGGTGGGCAAAAAACAAGATTAGCTCTCGGAAAATTATTATTAACAAAACCAGACTTACTTATTTTGGACGAGCCTACAAACCATTTAGACATCGAAACATTAACATGGCTTGAGCAATATTTACAAGGTTATCCTGGCGCAATATTAATCGTTTCACATGACCGTTATTTCTTAGACAAACTTGTTACACAAGTATATGAAATCTCGAATAAAGAAAGCAGACGATTTGTTGGTAACTACAGTAAATATTTAGACTTAAAATCAGCATTATATGAGCAAGAAATGAAACGTTACGAAAAACAACAAGATGAAATCGCAAAACTTGAGGACTTCGTTCAAAAGAATATAGCTCGCGCCTCTACAACGAAACGTGCTCAAAGTCGCCGTAAACAACTAGACAGAATGGAATTATTAACGAGACCATTAGGGGATTCTAAGTCAGCATCATTCCACTTCGATATTGAAAAGCAAAGTGGAAATGATGTTTTACAAGTAAAGGATGCAACCATTGGCTATGATGAGGACCCTATAATTGAAAACGTAACTATGCGCTTAACTCGCGGAGATAGTGTTGCTTTAGTTGGTCCAAACGGAATTGGGAAATCCACCTTATTAAAATCTATTGTGAATAAGTTACCACTATTAAATGGCGATGTTTCTTTCGGATCAAATGTATCTGTTGGTTATTATGATCAAGAACAAGCAAACTTAACATCTTCTAAACGGGTTTTAAATGAACTATGGGATGAATATCCACTGCAACCTGAAAAAGAAATCCGTACTATACTCGGGAACTTTTTATTTACAGGAGATGATGTACTGAAACCAGTATCTTCCCTTAGTGGTGGACAAAAAGCTCGATTAGCTCTTGCGAAACTTATGATGCAAAAGTCAAATTTATTAATTCTGGATGAGCCTACGAACCACCTTGATTTAAATAGTAAAGAGATTTTAGAGAATGCTTTAATTGATTATCCAGGGACTCTTCTATTTGTCTCACATGATCGCTACTTCATTAACCGTGTAACAACGACTGTGGTTGAGTTATCAACAGAAGGTGCACAGGAATATTTAGGGGATTACGATTACTATGTGGAGAAAAAAAATGAAATGATTGAACGCGCAGCATTTGAACAACTTGAACAGCAAGAAAATCAGGCACCTGTTCAAAAAACTGTAGCTCAAGAAAAATTAAATTATCTCGAAGAAAAAGAGCGTAAACAATTAGAACGTCAACGCACTCGAAAAATTGAAGAACTAGAACAAAACATCGTAAACTTAGAAGAAGAAATTGCTACGTTAGAAGATCAACTTTGCTTACCAGAAATATATGCAGATTATGAAAAAGCGAGTGAAATTACAACTAAAAAACAAACGCTACAAGAACAACTTGAAACTTGTATGGCAGAGTGGGAAGAGCTGCATGTATAAGAGTATTTAAATAAGGAAGATGTCTCATCAGTCATGATTTTTGACTATGTGACATCTTTTTTCTTTAAGTACATAAATAATTTTTTGAATATATCAATGGTAACTCGGAATATATCAACCAATTTTCAAATACATCTATCGTCACCCTATATATATAAACGATTCGACACGAAATATCGATTTACCGACAAGGATTGACAATATCAGCACCCTCTATAATAGAAGGATATTTCAAAATGTTTTTCAGGGATATCTTCTTACTTTTTATTTCCCGAAAAACAATATATTCAAAGGTCAGACTTCATCTAGTTTATCCACAAACTTATACACATATCCACCTTTATAAAATAGCTAACAAAACAACTTTTCCACATTATCCACAACTAACAAAAAAGATATCAACACTTTATATACACAACAAAACCCACATTATCAACAGATAATATGGGTTTTATCCACAAGCTGTGGTTAATTATGTGCATAACTATGCTTCAATATCTAATCCTGGATTCGCATTTAAGGCTAATGTTGCACGCTTGCCTTGTTCATACGCAATTGTCCCTGCCGCTGCAATCATTGCTGCATTATCTGTGCATAAAGATAGCGGTGGAATAATTAGTTCAATGTTTTCTTTTTGTGCAAATTCCTCTTCTAATCGCGCACGAAGTCCTTTATTAGCAGCTACTCCACCAGCAAGAAGTAATTGCTTTACATTATAAGCTTCTGCTGCACGAGCTGCTTTCGTTACAAGTACATCTATTACACTTTCTTGGAAACTTGCCGCTAAATCTTCTGGTTTAATTTCTATACCACGTTGTTTCGCGTTATGCACAGTGTTGATAACTGCTGATTTCAATCCACTAAAGCTAAAATCATATGAATTCGGTTCTAGCCATGCACGAGGCAAATCAATTGTTGGTTCTCCTTCATGTGCAAGACGATCAATATGCGGACCACCTGGATATGGCATAGATAACGTACGAGCTACTTTATCATATGCTTCTCCAGCTGCATCATCTCGCGTTTCACCAATTACTTCAAATGAACCATGTTCTTTCATATAAACAAGTTCTGTATGCCCACCAGATACAACAAGTGATAATAGCGGGAATTGAACTTCTTTTACTAAACGGTTCGCATAAATATGACCTGCAATATGATGAACACCGACTAGCGGAATATCATGTGCAAAAGCTACTGCCTTCGCTGCATTTACCCCAATTAGAAGTGCTCCTACTAAACCAGGCCCTTCTGTTACAGCAATTGCATCAATATCATCAAATGTGATATTTGCTTCTTTTAAAGCTTCTTCTAACACAACTGTAATTTCTTCTACATGATGACGGGATGCAATCTCTGGTACAACCCCGCCAAAACGTTTATGACTTTCGATTTGTGATGCAACGACATTCGCAATAATTTCCGTTCCATTTTTAACAACCGCTACCGCTGTTTCATCACAGCTTGTTTCAATCCCAAGTATAATCGTATTTTTTTCCATTATATATTCACCCACATTACAAGACCATCTTCCTGATTGTCTGCATAGTATCGTTTACGAATTCCACCATTTTGAAATCCGTATTTTTTGTACAACTGCTTTGCTACTTCATTTGATACACGTACTTCAAGCGTCATTGTTTTTACTCCTAGTTCTTTCGCTTCTGAAATAACTGCTTTCAATAAGGCATCTCCCAATTTTTGACCTCGGTATTCTGGCAAAATAGCTATATTTGTTATATGTGATTCATCAATAATTATCCACAATCCACAATATCCGATTACACGACCATCTTTTTCTAACACAATATAATGTGCATGTTCATTCATCGTTAATTCACGGTGAAAGGCATCTGCAGTCCAAGGAGTTGAAAAAGATACTTCTTCAATAGCTACAATTTGAGCAATATCATCAAGTTCCATCTTTCTAAATATCATATCCATCTTCTGCAAGGCCCCTACTTGTTTTGACTTTCTAACCACTTTGTTTCAGCTTCAGCTAAACGAAGATAGCTTGGAACAAACGTATGCACATCTTGTTCTTCTTGTTGTAATCCTAAGAATGCTAGCTCACTTGGTCTTGGATTATTTTTAGTAAAAGGAGCGAATACAGCTTGATCACCTAAATGTTCTATAATTGTTTCTTTATGCAATTTAACATCATTACCGATAAATAAAACAGGCTGTCCTTTATCTTTTAACATTTGCAACCAGTCCACAATAAGAATAATTCGGTCTTCTTCTATTGAAGTTAACTGCTCTCCTTCATATGTATATAATCCAGTATAAATTTGCCCACGTCTTCCATCAAATAAAGGACAAATTAACCCATTAAAGTTAGCACCGTTTGCAGCTACTACCTCTAAACTTGATACACCTACAATTGGTATTTGAAGTGACCAAGCTAATGTTTTTGCCGCTGTCACGCCTATGCGAACACCTGTATATGATCCAGGTCCAGCAGCTACTACGATTTTAGTTAATTCCTTCGGTTTTACACCACATTCTTTTAACAGTTGCTCTACAGCTGGCATAAGACGTACAGAATGGTTTTTCGTCAAATTTGTAATGATTTCCCCAATCACGTTTCCTTCCTCAATAAGGGATACACCCATTACGTAATTTGAAGTATCAATTGCTAGTACTTTCATCTTGTAATAGCTCCTCACATAATCTAATATAGCGATCTCCAATTGGCTCGAGTATAATTTTTCTTGTGTCATCTCCCGCATGGAATAAACTAATTTGTAACTTTTCATTCGGTAAATATGCTTCTATTAAATGAGCCCATTCCACTACCGTAATTCCTTCACCGTAGAAATACTCATCAAAGCCTAAGTCCTCTTCGCTTTCTGCTAAGCGATACACGTCCATATGATATAGCGGTAATCTTCCTTTATATTCTTTAATAATATTAAAGGTAGGACTATTTACAACTCTTTTCACTCCAAGACCTTTTGCTAGTCCCTTTGTAAAAGTCGTCTTACCAGCTCCAAGATCTCCTTCTAAAATAATTACATCTTGTGCTTCTACGAGTTCACCTAGTTTTTCTGATAATCTTTGTGTTTCCGCAGAAGATTTTGTTGTTACTTCATATTTTCTCACAGACTTCACCTACTTTACTCACAATGTTCTCTGCTCTTTATTATACAGGTTTTGAATATATAAAAAAGTCCTTAGGAGTTGTCCTAAGGATAGTTTGACTGTCTTTATTAGTTTTTTGTTAAAACAAATAAAAAAATACGAAACAACTTGTTTCGTTCTTTTCTTTATATAAAATGGCGGTCCCGACCGGGGTCGAACCGGCGATCTCCTGCGTGACAGGCAGGCATGTTAACCACTACACCACGGGACCATTTGGTTGCGGGGACAGGATTTGAACCTGCGACCTTCGGGTTATGAGCCCGACGAGCTACCGTACTGCTCCACCCCGCGATGATATAAATAGCTTGGCGACGTCCTACTCTCACAGGGACAAGGTCCCAACTACCATCGGCGCTAGAGAGCTTAACTTCCGTGTTCGGTATGGGAACGGGTGTGACCTCTCTGCCATCATCACCAAACTATGAAGGCATATTCCTTCAAAACTAGATAACATTGCTACATATTATATGGTTAAGTCCTCGATCTATTAGTATTCGTCAGCTCCACATGTCACCATGCTTCCACCTCGAACCTATCAACCTGATCATCTTTCAGGGATCTTACTAGCTTACGCTATGGGAAATCTCATCTTGAGGGGGGCTTCATGCTTAGATGCTTTCAGCACTTATCCCTTCCGCACATAGCTACCCAGCTATGCCCTTGGCAGAACAACTGGTACACCAGCGGTGCGTCCATCCCGGTCCTCTCGTACTAAGGACAGCTCCTCTCAAATTTCCTACGCCCACGACGGATAGGGACCGAACTGTCTCACGACGTTCTGAACCCAGCTCGCGTACCGCTTTAATGGGCGAACAGCCCAACCCTTGGGACCGACTACAGCCCCAGGATGCGATGAGCCGACATCGAGGTGCCAAACCTCCCCGTCGATGTGGACTCTTGGGGGAGATAAGCCTGTTATCCCCGGGGTAGCTTTTATCCGTTGAGCGATGGCCCTTCCATGCGGAACCACCGGATCACTAAGCCCGACTTTCGTCCCTGCTCGACTTGTAGGTCTCGCAGTCAAGCTCCCTTATGCCTTTGCACTCTACGAATGATTTCCAACCATTCTGAGGGAACCTTTGGGCGCCTCCGTTACACTTTAGGAGGCGACCGCCCCAGTCAAACTGCCCACCTGACACTGTCTCCCGGGTCGATAAGACCCGTAGGTTAGAATTTCAATACAGTCAGGGCGGTATCCCACCAGCGCCTCCACCGAAGCTAGCGCTCCGGTTTCAATGGCTCCCGCCTATCCTGTACAAACTGTACCAAAATTCAATATCAGGCTACAGTAAAGCTCCACGGGGTCTTTCCGTCCTGTCGCGGGTAACCTGCATCTTCACAGGTACTATAATTTCACCGAGTCTCTGGTTGAGACAGTGCCCAAATCGTTACACCTTTCGTGCGGGTCGGAACTTACCCGACAAGGAATTTCGCTACCTTAGGACCGTTATAGTTACGGCCGCCGTTTACTGGGGCTTCAGTTCAGAGCTTCGCTTACGCTAACCCCTCTCCTTAACCTTCCAGCACCGGGCAGGTGTCACCCCCTATACTTCGCCTTACGGCTTCGCAGAGAGCTGTGTTTTTGCTAAACAGTCGCTTGGGCCTATTCACTGCGGCTTTCCGTTAAGAAAGCACCCCTTCTCCCGAAGTTACGGGGTCATTTTGCCGAGTTCCTTAACCAGAGTTCTCTCGCACACCTTAGGATTCTCTCCTCGCCTACCTGTGTCGGTTTGCGGTACAGGCACCTTTTATCTCGCTAGAAGCTTTTCTTGGCAGCGGGGAATCAAAGACTTCGCTCCATAAGGAGCTTCCCCATCACAGCTCAGCCTTCACGATAAGCGGATTTGCCTACTTATCAGCCTAACTGCTTGGACGTGCACAACCAATCGCACGCTTCTTCTATCCTTCTGCGTCCCTCCATTGCTCAAACGATAAAGAGGTGGTACAGGAATATCAACCTGTTGTCCATCGCCTACGCCTGTCGGCCTCGGCTTAGGTCCTGACTAACCCTGAGCGGACGAGCCTTCCTCAGGAAACCTTAGGCATTCGGTGGACGGGATTCTCACCCGTCTTTCGCTACTCATACCGGCATTCTCACTTCTAAGCGCTCCACCAGTCCTTCCGGTCTGACTTCACTGCACTTAGAACGCTCCCCTACCACTGATACCATTGGTATCAATTCGCAGCTTCGGTGGTGTATTTAGCCCCGGTACATTTTCGGCGCAGAGTCACTCGACTAGTGAGCTATTACGCACTCTTTAAATGGTGGCTGCTTCTAAGCCAACATCCTAGTTGTCTAAGCAACTCCACATCCTTTTCCACTTAATACACACTTTGGGACCTTAGCTGGCGATCTGGGCTGTTTCCCTCTTGACTACGGATCTTATCACTCGCAGTCTGACTCCTAAGGATAAGTCATTGGCATTCGGAGTTTGACTGAATTCGGTAATCCGATGAGGACCCCTAGTTCAATCAGTGCTCTACCTCCAAGACTCTTACACTTAAGGCTAGCCCTAAAGCTATTTCGGGGAGAACCAGCTATCTCCAGGTTCGATTGGAATTTCTCCGCTACCCACACCTCATCCCCGCACTTTTCAACGTGCGTGGGTTCGGGCCTCCATTCAGTGTTACCTGAACTTCACCCTGGACATGGGTAGATCACCTGGTTTCGGGTCTACGACCACGTACTAAACGCCCTATTCAGACTCGCTTTCGCTGCGGCTCCGCCTCTTCAGCTTAACCTTGCACGGGATCGTAACTCGCCGGTTCATTCTACAAAAGGCACGCCATCACCCATTAACGGGCTCTGACTATTTGTAGGCACACGGTTTCAGGATCTCTTTCACTCCCCTTCCGGGGTGCTTTTCACCTTTCCCTCACGGTACTGGTTCACTATCGATCACTAGGG
>NZ_JARVHF010000001.1:2942500-3035000 GCF_040459885.1 Bacillus cereus group sp. MG20 | reverse complement strand
TTTTCGTCGTTGTATTTTGGCGACTCAATTATCTTATCATACTACATTTTCAAATGCAAGTACTTTTTTAAAGATTTTTTTGATGCGGCCGAGAGGACTTGAACCTCCACGGGGTTTCCCCCACTAGGCCCTCAACCTAGCGCGTCTGCCGTTCCGCCACGACCGCGCGGAAAAAACAAAAGTGAGCCATGAAGGATTCGAACCTTCGACCCTCTGATTAAAAGTCAGATGCTCTACCAACTGAGCTAATGGCTCGTAAATGGCTGGGCTAGCTGGATTCGAACCAGCGCATGACGGAGTCAAAGTCCGTTGCCTTACCGCTTGGCTATAGCCCATCGAAAAAATATCTTATTTTCAAAGACAAATGTTATTGTACCATAATGTCCAATAAAAAACAACTGCCAATTAGCAGAAGTTAAAATGGCGGTCCCGACCGGGGTCGAACCGGCGATCTCCTGCGTGACAGGCAGGCATGTTAACCACTACACCACGGGACCATTTGGTTGCGGGGACAGGATTTGAACCTGCGACCTTCGGGTTATGAGCCCGACGAGCTACCGTACTGCTCCACCCCGCGATAATACTATTCATATAAAATTCATATGGTGGAGGATGACGGGATCGAACCGCCGACCCCCTGCTTGTAAGGCAGGTGCTCTCCCAGCTGAGCTAATCCTCCGAAGTGGTGACCCGTACGGGATTCGAACCCGTGTTACCGCCGTGAAAGGGCGGTGTCTTAACCACTTGACCAACGGGCCAATATGTATGGCAGAGAAGAAGGGATTCGAACCCTCGCACCGCGTTAGCGATCTACTCCCTTAGCAGGGGAGCCCCTTGAGCCACTTGGGTACTTCTCTGTATGGCTCCGCAGGTAGGACTCGAACCTACGACCGATCGGTTAACAGCCGATAGCTCTACCACTGAGCTACTGCGGAATAATGAAGACAATTTGTATCTTATAAAAATTCTTTCTGTAAGTCAAGAAGTTTTTAACAACATCTTGTTCAAACGTGACATGTTTATAATATACTGGATTGCGTTTTTACTGTCAAGATGTTTTCGATATCGGTTTGAGTTTCCCTTTACACTTTCCGCAGACATATCTTTTTGTATTTATTTGACGCCTTCTTACATATTGAAGTAAACACTCCATACATTCATACTTATAAATCTTTTTTTCCTTCTCTTCATTAATCATTCGTTTACAAAAACGAGGTGCATCAACTTTCTTTAACAACTCACGAAAATCTCTGTCCCTGTGCTTATACCCTCTTCCTGTAATATGCAAGTGATAATGACACAGTTCATGTTTGATGATTCCGATTAACTCCTCCTTACCATACATTTCGTAATATCGATAATTCAGTTCAACATTGTGACTCTTCAACAGATAACGCCCACCAGTTGTACGCAGCCTACTATTGAACGTTGCTTTATGTAAAAATGGCATTCCGAAGTATTGTAGCGATACTTCTTCCACTAGCCGTTGAATTTCTTCCTCGTCCATTCTCATTCCTCCTAAACAAAAAAATATTTTTACACTTTTCACGCTTCTTATACATATATTAAATAGTACATATACCCATCCTCATTCAAGACGCGTGGTTTCTAAAAACACAACATGAATAGAAATCCACTCACCAACCTCTCATCAATAGCACTTTAGATTTTTGAGAGTAGGATTAAACAAGGAGGGATTCCTATGCCTACGTGGCTAAAAAAACAGATGCAACGTGCATATTTCGAAAAAAACCGGTATCAAATTAAATTGCTAAATGAATGCTGGTTTTATTATAGCAAAATACATCAAAACTCATAATCCATTACACTTTTTATTCTATAAAAAAAGAGCAGTTTCATCTGCTCTCTTCTCTTACTATTCAATCGGCAACATAGATAGTGCAACGCGTCCTTTTTTTGTATCAATATCATCTACCCATACTTTTACAATTTGTCCTACTGATACAACATCTAACGGATGCTTTACAAACTGTTTACTAAGCTTAGAAATATGCACTAAACCATCTTGCTTTACGCCTACATCAACAAAAGCACCAAAATCAACAACATTACGCACTGTTCCTTCTAGTTCCATACCACGTTTTAAATCTTCTAATTTCAAAATCCCTTTTTTCAGAAGTGGTTTAGGCAACTCATCCCTCATATCTCGTTCTGGGCTAATGAGCGCATCTATAATATCAACTAACGTCGGCTCCCCAACCCCCGTTTCTTGAGACAACTTAGAAATCTCTACTTCTTCCAATCTCTTTTGTAATTGCGGTTGTCCTACGTCATCTATCGATAACCCTAAACTCTTCAATAACAATTCAACATTTTTATATTGTTCGGGATGAATACCTGTTCGATCTAATGGATTCGCTCCTTCTAATATACGCAAGAAACCTATACATTGTTCGTACGTCTTTGCACCTAAACGTGGGATTTTCTTTAATTCCGTGCGCTTTGTGAATTTCCCACCCTCTTCTCTCTTTGCCACAATATTTTTCGCAACAGTTTTCGATAAACCTGAAACATATTGTAACAATGCAACCGAAGCCGTATTTACATTAACCCCAACTTGGTTAACAGCTGTCTCTACTACAAATGTTAATGACTCATTCAATCTCTTTTGAGATACATCATGTTGGTATTGTCCAACCCCAACTGATTTAGGATCAATTTTCACAAGTTCAGCCAGTGGATCTTGCAGACGTCTTCCAATAGAAACGGCACTTCTCTCTTCAACTTGTAAATTCGGGAATTCTTCACGAGCTAAATCAGAAGCTGAATATACACTAGCACCCGCTTCATTTACAATAATATAAAAGACTTCCTGTTTCACACTTTGTAATACATCTACTATAAATTCCTCTGTTTCTCTAGATGCTGTCCCATTACCAATTGCAATCATTTCAACTTGATATTTATCTATAATAGAAAGAACTTTCGTTTTTGCGTCATCATATTTACGAACAGGCGGATGCGGATAAATAACATCAATATGTAGTACTTTCCCCGTATCATCTACTACAGATAATTTACAACCAGTTCTATATGCCGGGTCTACCGCTAGCACGACTTTCCCTTTCATCGGAGGTTGTAATAATAAGTTACGTAAGTTCTCAGAGAAAATATGTATCGCTTGTTCTTCAGCTGTTTCTGTTAATTCTTTACGAATTTCTCTTTCGATTGAAGATTGAATTAATCGTTTATAACCATCTTCAATCGCTAATTGTACATACTGCGCACTTTTAGAATCGTTATCACGAATTACTTTCTTATATAAGAAATTTAATATCTCATCTACTGGTGGGACAACAGAAACTCTCAATATATCTTCTTTCTCACCGCGATTCATTGCTAATACACGATGTGGTACTACTTTTTGCAATGGTTCTTCATAACTGTAATACATTTCATATATATTCTTTTCATCTTTTTCTTCACCTTTTACAGACGAAGACATAATACCTTTTCTAAAAGTAATATTTCGAATCCAACTACGATACGTAGCTTCATCTGAAATCATTTCTGCGATAATGTCTTGTGCACCTTGTAAAGCTTCTTCTGCAGATTGCACTTCTTTCTCTGCATTAATAAATTCCACTGCCTTTTTAGCCGGATCTTCTTTCTTATATAACAACAACCATTCAGCTAACGGTTCTAACCCTTTTTCTTTTGCAATCGTCGCTTTCGTTCTTCTTTTCTCTTTATATGGACGATACAAATCTTCTACTTCCTGCAACTTTGTAGCTTTAACAATTTGCTGCCTTAGCTCTCCTGTCAGTTTTCCCTTCTCATCAATAAGACGAATAACTTCTTCCTTCCTATCTTCAAGTTGCATCATATATTGCCATCTCTCTAAAATCGCACGAATTTGCACCTCATCTAAAGAGCCTGTCCATTCTTTTCGGTAACGAGCAATAAATGGAACTGTATTACCTTCTTCTGTTAATTGAATAACATGACGAACTTGCTTTTCGCTAAAGCCTAATTCTTTCACTAACATTTTCATTAACGCTTGTCGATTATCTACCATTTCCATATACAACCGTAACCTCCTCTATAATAAAAAAAAGTTGCCCTTTAAAGAGAGCAACTTAAACTGCCGATTTAAAAATCTATTAGTCCTAAACTAATTTGTAACGCTTCATCTACACGACTCATCATCACTTCATCTAAATGAGTGATTTTGTCCGTTAAGCGTTGCTTATCGATTGTTCGAATCTGCTCAAGTAAAATAACAGAATCTCTCTCAAAACCATACTTTTTCGCATCAATTTCCACATGAGTGGGTAATTTCGCTTTTTGAATCTGTGCAGTAATAGCCGCTACAATCACCGTTGGACTAAAACGATTTCCGATGTCATTTTGAATGACAAGAACCGGACGAACGCCTCCTTGCTCAGAACCAACAACTGGGGAAAGGTCTGCAAAATACACGTCGCCGCGTTTTACAATCAAAATATTACCCCCCGCTAACTAAGCGTTCTACTGTATGAGCTGCTTCATACTCCGCTAAGAAAGCTTCAGATGCAATACCAAGATTAATTTTTCCCATTTCAATATACCCACGTCGCATTGATTCATGTTGGTAGCGTTTCTTCGTCTTATGTTGACGCAATAACAATTGTGTTGCCTGGCAAATTAGTTCATGGCGATTCTTATTCTCTTGTTTTCCAATTCCGTCCAATTCCGTTACCATTTGCTTTGGCAACCGAACCACGATTTCAGTAGTTACACTTGATTCGGACACAAAAATACACCTCCACCGTCAACTACACACCCAAATATATATATGACACCTATTGTAATAATACCATTGTATGGAGCCTGTTGCAAAGACTTCCTTATTCCTTGCTTATGTTTTCCAATTCATAAACAAAACATTCATCTTCTTAAATTTTTTATCTCATAACTAACTAAAAACAATAGAACTCCTCTTCAAAACTTACGTGTAACTTATATAAAAAATGATTATAAGTAAAAAGCTTCTCATCAAAAAGAGCTTATTATCCAGCAATGAACAGTCACTCCAATGACAAGAAGCAATCATACTACCTTCTATATATTGTTCAAGTAATTAATTATCTCTACAACCTTACCATTCCGTATAAATATTCTTGGCACACGGAAACTGATCGTTGCAATAATTTCATAATTAATAGTCCCTGAATATTCCGCAACCTCTGTAGCGCTAATATACTCATCTCCCTGCCTTCCAATAAGCGTAACTTTCGTACCAAGCGGCACTTCACAAGGAAGATGAATCATGAACTGATCCATTGTTACTCGCCCTACAATCGGTACCCTTTTACCATTTATAAGCACTTCAAATCCTTGTAATCTTCTAAGCCATCCATCTGCATAACCAATCGCTACAGTCGCGATCCATTCTTCAGTTTTCGTTCGATAAGTGACGTTATAACTAATTCCATCACCTTTAATCACCTGTTTAATATGAGCTACTTTCGTATGCAGTGATAGCGCCGGTTCTAATTCAAATGGTAAAAAAGGACGTATTTCTACAGAAGGAGATAATCCATACATTGCAATCCCAATTCGCACTGCATTAAATGTAATCCCTTGAAAACGTAACGTGGCAGCACTATTAGCTGTATGGACAAACTTAGGATCCACTCCGAATTCTTTCAACCAACTTAACTGCTCTAAGAACGTGTTATATTGCTTATCAAAATACGAAGTCTCAACCTCATCTGCCGTTGCAAAATGCGTGTATACTCCTTCTAACTCTAAAAACGGTGCACCTTCTAAACTCTTTAAAAATGCTTTCAGTTCTTTTCTTTCACGTATTCCAATTCTCCCCATACCACTATCAAAGTTAATATGGAATTTCATTACAGATGAACCATCCCAAAGTTTAATTGCTTCGTCCACCCATTCTTTTTGAAAAACAGTTAGCGCTACATCATTTTCAGCAGCTACATTTACATCACGCGGCGGCGAGGGACCTAACACTAAAATCGGCACAGTAATACCAGCCCTCCGAAGCACTAAAGCTTCATCTAAAAAAGCAACTGCTAACCTTGTTGCACCCGCTTCTAATGCCGTTTTAGCCACCGGTACATAATCGTGCCCATATGCATTTGCTTTAACTACAGCAAAAATCTCTACATCACTCGGGATGAACTCTTTAATATGCGTAACGTTGTTATAAATGGCATCTAAATCCACTTCCACCCAAGTGTCACGGTAAAATGGTGCTTCTTCCATAAATACACTTCCTTATACACGATATGCGAAGCTTATTCTTTTATATGCTTCTTTTATGAAATCCACCTTCAAACTAAGAAAAGACGTGGTGCACATATATCACCACGTCTAAGAAGTTTACTTCACCTGCTTCGCTGTAACTGAACGAGCAACCATTAGTAGCTCCTTCGGCTCTAAACCTTTAGACACGAGCATATATTCTACTCCGTTATGCGACCACGTTACAGAGTCTTTCGTCAATGCACCAATCGTAAACCCAAGATCAACTGGTTCTCCACTTACACTTACCGCTGATGAAGCCTCTGCAACTTTTGCCTTTTCTTGTATTAAAGTAAAGGATTTCTTATTTCCAGTGTATGTGAGTATCGCACGCTTGCCACTGTCTGTCTTCAACTCTTTTTCATCTTGCAGATTCATACCTTGCGGTGTATCAAGTGGATACAAAATAGCAAACGGTTTGTCTTCTTTCGCTGTTGTTTGAACATCTACCTGCGCTCTAGACATATTTTGTTTCGTATCAAATGCACCTTTATCAAATTTCGCATCGAATTTCACCTTCGAGAAATCTACTTTTACAAGAACATTTTGATCATTATCCATTAACTTCACTGAAACTGGAGTCAAATCGCTCTTCTTCAGCGTAATCTCTTGTTTCGGCAACATATTTTGATGTTGATAGTTTGTTTTTGTTTTAAAAATATAATACTTATCTGTTTTCTCGAAAGTAAGGTTTTTCTTATCCTGCAAAATATCTCTTACAAGTGATTCATATAAATAAGCCTGGCTGCTATTTTGCGGCCAATCACTTTGAAAACGGAAGCTCTTATTAAGTGCTGGCGTTAATACAAATACACCTTCTTCATTTCTTAAAATGATTTGGCTCTGATCTTTTTTTGCATTCTTTAAATTCACACGATAAAAAGACGGTTCCTTATGCCAAATCTCTACATTATACTCCTGAGGCTCATTTCCTGTTTTAATAGATAATTTCGCTTCAGCTTGATAACTTTTCATCCCTTTTACTTTCGCCTCTAAATCTCTCACGACATCATCTTGTTTCTTTTCCACACAACCCGCCAACACAAAAACGGTCAACAAACCGACAAGAACTAAAAACAGACGCCTTTTCATCACTTCAGCCCCTTTGCCCCTATAAATGAATGGAAGATGTACCTTCCTTATCGCTACCTCAAATATATGAGACAAAGATATAAAATATGCAGACTAGCGTGACGAGCTTTCTAAAACAACTTGAGCAACAGCAAATTCCTTACTATGACTAATTGATAAATGAACAACATACTCTGTACTTGTAATCAGCATCGGCTTACCTCTTTCATCATTTTTCACTTCAATATCTAAAAAGCTCACTTCTTTCCCGATACCAGTACCTACAGCTTTTGAATACGCCTCTTTCGCTGCAAACCTTCCAGCTACAAACTCTGTAAGACGACTTCCTTTCAGCTCCATAGCAACATTACGTTCATTTTCTGTTAAAATACGTTCCATAAATTTAAGCTTTCCATCTAGCATTTTTTCAATACGATTTAATTCAATAATATCGATTCCAATCCCTATAATCATTTCAAAATCCCCTTCTTCTATTTAACTTTCTTCTTTCATATTGATAAGAATAACAGAGAATCTTTCTGATGCAAAAGGGGTGATAGTAACCGTATGCTAATAAGATCTACTCAGATTTCTTTACAACCGACTATTCTCACCTTACTTTTTATTCACTTAGTCATGATGATATTAGGCGACTTTTTCCTCTTCCCACTGGCAGCCTCTAATGAATATATCGCTAAAGGAGAATGGTGGCGTGTCATAACTTCCCTTCTGGTACATGTAGACTTACAACATTTTCTTTCTAATAGTATTTTTTTGTTTGCACTTGGTTCTTCTATCGAAAAGCAACTCGGACACTTTTCTTTTTTTATTCTATTTTTTCTTTCTGGAATTTCCGGAAATATTTCTTCTTATATTATTATGCCTCCTGAATATATTCACGCAGGTGCATCAGGTGGTATTTTCGGACTATTAGGCGCACAATTATTTTTATTGTACAATCGATACCGCTCTTCAAAACCAAAAGAAATTGCCATTTTCTCAATTATGATACTTCTATTACTGCTATTTACTTTCTTTAATCCTTCCGCCAATCCGATCAGTCATTTAACAGGTTTAATAACCGGCGGCATTTTAACTCCTTTTTTAACAAAAAAAAACGATGGTGCAAAGCTTATTTAATATAAAAGCTTGCACCATCGATAATTTCTACATCTACCTGTTCGTTTAAATCCCTCATTAATTGAAATAAAGACTCATCCTTCATCTTCGCCTCAATCATACAATCAATTTGCGGCACACTTCCCTTTATCCTTCTTAAAAAAGATAAAAATGCGTCTACATTAATATAATCTGCATGAGCTCTTGGATCTTTTCCCTCTCTAGGGCTAGAGATATGCATTTTAACCGGTAACAAAGATGTTTCCCACGTATGAACAACACGTGCCCAATCTTCATACCAATCTTCTTGCTCATTATTCATCATATGGTGATGCAAATCAAACACGACGGGAATATCTAATTTTTCTCCTAAATATAATGTTTCCTCTAACGTAAAAGTTGTATCATCATTTTCTAATATAATCATTTCTTGAATACCCCTTGGGACATTAGACCAATTCTCTATAAAACGCTCTAATGCAAGTTCTTTATCTTTATACCCTCCTCCAACATGTAGTACACATCGTTGCTTATGTTCAATCCCCATGCCTTTTAATAATTTTTTGTGCATCTGCAATGTCTTTACAGATTGTTTAAAAACACTCTCCTCAGGTGAATTTAGTACAACAAAATGATCTGGATGGAAATCAATTCGCATATTCATATGAATTGCATATTCACCTAATTCTTTCAATTTTTCTTTTAAAGGACGAATATAGTTCCACTCTAGCAATTCCTCATGATTCGCTAAAGGAATGAGCTTAGAACTAAGCCGAAAGAAAGATATGTCATGTCCCTTATTATGCTTTAATAAACGTAAACAATTTTCCAAATTGGAATTAGCAATTCTTTCAAGTTTACGAATTGCAGCATCACGATCATCTATTTTCTGAAACTGTGCGTACGTCATCGTTTGAGATGGGGATGCATTCTTCAAATGCACACTCATCGCAACGTAACCAAGCCTTACAAGCATATAACAGCCCCTTTTCTATCATAACTACTATGTAGTATGCACAATTACAGAAATAAAAAAAAGAGAATGCCAACAAAGGGCATTCTCTTTTTTATTAAGCTTGTGGACGGCTATGATGTTTTCTTTCGCCGCGTCCATTTGAAGATCCTGGACGACCTTGACCTTCACCTCTACGACCACGACTACCACCATCACGATTACGATCACGGTTTCCATCACGATTGCGATCACGGTTTCCGTCACGATTACGTCCATCACGGTTACGACCATCGCCACCGCCACGTCCGTCACGACTACGATTACGGTTACCATCACGGTATCCGCCTCCGTTACCGCCACGTTTTTTAGAACCGCCACCTCTTGAAACAACTGGTGGTTCTGATGTTAAAGCAATCGGAGTTGTATCCGGCTCTTTAGTCATCATTTTTAAAGCAGCAGCTACTACTGTTACAGAGTCATTCTCTTCTAACATTTCTTCTGCAATACGCTTGTAGTATGATAAGTTCTCATTTTGGATTGTGCTTTGAAGTTTTTCAGCGATTAAACGTTGTTGACCTTCTAATGCCTCATCAAGTGTCGGTGCTTCCATACGATCAACTTTACGCTTTGTTGTACGCTCGATATTTTTTAATTGTCCTGATTCACGTGGTGTTACAAATAACATTGCAATACCTTTTTTACCTGCACGGCCAGTACGACCGATACGGTGAACGTATGATTCTGGATCTTGTGGGATATCGAAGTTGTATACGTGTGTTACGCCTGAAATATCAAGACCACGTGCAGCAACGTCTGTTGCAACAAGAACTTCAATAGCACCTTCTTTAAATTTACGTAATACAGACATACGTTTCGCCTGTGTTAAGTCACCATGAATACCTTCTGCTGCATAACCACGTAAGTTTAATGCTTCTGATAATTCATCAACACGACGCTTTGTACGACCGAATACGATCGCAAGCTCTGGAGATTGAATATCTAGTAAGCGTGTTAACACGTCAAACTTTTTCTTTTCTTGCACTTCTAAATAGAACTGCTGAATGTTTGGCATTGTTACTTCTTTTGCTTTTACTTTAATGTGTTGAGGCTCAGTCATGAAACGCTCAGCAATACGACGGATTGGATCTGGCATTGTCGCTGAGAATAATAATGTTTGATGTGTTTCTGGCACATCTGTTAAAATCGCTTCAATATCTTCAATGAAGCCCATGTTTAACATTTCATCCGCTTCATCAAGAACAACAGTCTCTACGTTTTGTAAGCGAAGTGTTTTACGGTTAATATGATCTAAAATACGACCCGGCGTACCAACAATAATGTGTGGGTGTTTTTTTAGAGCACGAATTTGGCGGTTAATATCTTGACCACCATAAATTGGTAGAATACGAACACGTTTATGTTTACCAATTTTGTATAGCTCTTCTCCAACTTGAATTGCTAATTCACGCGTTGGCGCGATAACAATACCTTGAACTGCTTCTTTATTTGTATCCACTTTATCTAATAGTGGTAATCCGAATGCTGCTGTTTTCCCTGTACCTGTTTGCGCTTGCCCAATAATATCCTTACCTTGCAATGCATGTGGAATTGTTTCAGCTTGAATCGGCGTAGCCTCTTCAAAGCCCATACTTTCAACCGATTGCAGTAAAGACTCACTTAATCCTAATTCTCGAAATGTTGTCAATGTTACTTCTCCTTTTCTATCCTATACTTATCATTTAAAAAAAGGCGTTTTCCGAATTTGCGGAAAAGCCCTTTTCCTGAATGCTCACGTATATAACCGGGCGTATATTCTTCACGAAAATACTTCTAAACGTTATTACACTTTATCAATTATAAGTTTTGTATGTGTAAAAAGCAAACCCAACTGTTACCTTATTTTATATTCAGGGCCTTTTTCTTTACTTTTATTTTTTTATCATTTACTGTAAGCGCTTATTATAAGTTTCTTCTATTTTCGTGACTATCATCCCTATTTATATACACCAATTATTTCAACATCGTAATTACTTCTTCTAATTTCATACCGCGAGATGCTTTTATTAATACAACATCTTTCGCATCGACTACTGCTTGTAAATCTCTTACTAACTCTTCTTTATTATCATACGCCTTTACACGTTCATTAGGGAAATTAATTTTCGCTCCTTCAGCAATTTGAGCTCCTAATCTACCGTATGTGAATACATGTGAGATTTTTGCTGGATCGATTAATTTACCTACCTCATAATGGAACTGCACTTCTTGATTTCCAAGTTCTAACATATCACCAAGCACAACGATTTTTTTAGTAAATCCATCTAAACCATTCATTAAATGGAATGCTGCCTCCATAGCCGTCGGACTTGCATTATAAGCATCGTTGATAATTGTTAATCCACTATCCGTTTTTACAATCTCCATACGCATGCCCGTCATTTGAAGTGTTACTAAACCTTGTTTCATTTCTTCCCACGTCACACCAAAATGTGTCGCAATTGCCATTGAAGCAAGTGTATTGTACACATTATGTTTTCCTAACACCGGTAGGTAGAATGAAATATTTTCATCTCTATTCATTTTAAAATGTGTCCCAGTTGCCTGTAATGTTACAGTTGTTGGATAGTAATCGTTGGCTCTTGCATCACCAAACGTAACTGTTTCCACTGCTAAATTCATTTCAGGAACACGATTCGTTAATAACGGCTCATCTCCATTATATACGAACACGCCACCTTCTTGTAACCCTGTAACAATTTCTAATTTCGCTTCAGCAATGGCCTCACGAGATCCTAAATCCATTAAATGTGCTTCACCAATATTCGTAATGATAGCTGCATTAGGACGAGCTAACTTAGATAAAAATTCAATCTCTCCTCGGCTTGACATACCCATTTCTAATACAGCTACTTCTGTATTTTCTTCTAAGTTTAAAATAGTGAGAGGTAACCCAATATGGTTATTGAAATTTCCTTCTGTTTTTTGAACTTTGAACTTAGTCGCGAGAATACTTGTCACAATATCTTTCGTGGATGTTTTACCGTTACTACCTGTCACACCAACAACTTTAACATCCAATTGATCGCGATAGTTTTTCGCTAACATTTGCAGTGCAGATAGCGTATCTTCTACAAAAATAACCGGAAGATTCTCGGGTGGATTTGCTACATCTTTCATCCACAATGTAGCTACAGCTCCATTTTCAACTGCTTTATCTACAAAAGCATGTCCATCGAAACGCTCCCCTTGAATCGGAACATATAAGTTTCCTTTTTCAATTTTTCTCGTATCAATAGACACGCCTTGAATAATAGTTCCCTCATATTGCTCTGCTAATCCAGTACCATTTACCATCTGTTCTACTTGCTTTAACATTCGCTTTATCATATAGAAACGCTCCTTACATAGAGGAAGCACTATTCCTACGAATAGTGCTTCCTCCTTTTTTTGTTAGATTGTATATTTAATTTTTTGTTTTTCTTCGTGACGTTCAATCGCTAAACGAATTAACTCTTCGATTAACTCTGGATACGGTAACCCAGTATGTTGCCATAATAGAGGGAACATACTAAACGGTGTAAATCCTGGCATAGTGTTTACTTCGTTAATATACACTTCTCCGTCTTTCGTTAAGAAGAAATCAGCTCGCGTTAAGCCTGCACCATCTAATGATTGGAACGCAATAATTGCATCACGCTTAATCACATCAGATTCTTCTTCTGTCATTTCAGCTGGAATAATTAATGCCGTATCACCATCGATATATTTCGACTTATAATCATAGAAGTCCTTTTTCGGAACGATTTCACCTACAACTGAACATTTCGGCTCATCATTACCTAGTACCCCAACTTCTACTTCACGACCTACAATATTTTCTTCTACAATAATTTTGCGATCAAATTGGAATGCCTCTACAAATGCATTCTCAAGTTCTTCACGATTTTTACACTTATTAATACCAACACTTGAACCAAGGTTTGCTGGTTTTACGAAACAAGGATATCCTAACTTATCTTCTACTTTAGAATAAGCTTCCTGACGATCTTTTTCCCATGCACTGCGAATGAAAGACGCATATTTTGCTTGTTTTAAACCAGCCTCTGCAAAGATGTTTTTCATAACAACTTTATCCATACCAGCAGATGATGCTAGAACACCATTTCCTACATACGGAATATTCATCAATTCTAATAATCCTTGAACCGTTCCATCTTCACCGTTTGGTCCATGTAGTAATGGGAAAATAACATCAATAGCGTTTTCCTCAGAAGCTGCAGATGGAATAATCTCTGTACTTAATGATAACGGAGAAATCGCATTTTCTGCACCACTCATTTTTAAAGCTTCAACATCTGTTACTTCACCTTCAATACGCTCACCACGTACCCATTGACCTTGTTCTGTAATATAAATTGGATGAATCTCGAATTTATCTTGATTTAACGCTTTAATAGCAGCAAGAGCCGTCTGTAACGAAACTTGATGCTCAGCTGATTTTCCACCATATAATAAACCTAATTTAATTTTTGTCACTGAAATCACCCTAACCAATTGTTTTCATTTTTCTATTTTAGCACTTTTTATAAAAATAGGTAGTTCCTATTTGAAATAAAATGTAACTTCCACAAATAATTAAATGACACCACTTATTGGTTTTCTACACTTTTTCTATTCCACTACTATACAAAGGTGAATTTTAAAATGAAATGGTAATCCTATCTAGTTATGTACCTAAAATATGTAGAAATCCCCTTTTTTGTGTATGTCACCTATTTACTAAGAAGATTGTTTGGTTAGTGTATCTTTTTGCCTTTGCTCAACAAGGCGATCTAAAGAAATATATACAATACCTGCAACTACACATCCTACAGCTAAAATTGTAAATAGCAAGTGGCCAAGTAATCGATCTAATAAAAAGCCTCCCAAAAGTGGACCAAATGCGCTTCCTGTAATCCACTGCAAACTTGCAGCGCCCATATAAGTCCCTCTCAAATGCTCAGGGGCCAAGTTTGCTACAAATGTCATCTGTACAGGCGACATAATCATCTCACCTAACGTATATATAGCATAAACGAACAGTAGTGTTATTAAAATAACTGTAGCATTTGTATTAAACTCTCCAAACCACTTGGGTAACCACCCTATAAAAAACAATCCAATCCCGAACAAACATGCACCATATAACATCGTCTTCCCGACTGGTTTATCCGTAGCCCATTTTGAAATTTGAAATTGGAATAAAACAACTAATAGTCCGTTTAACGCCATTAAATATGGATATGGATTATTCGCTCCAAAAATACGCTTCATTTCGTTATCAAAATGTAGTGGCAACATGCCTTCTGTTTGAGAAAACCCCATCGAAATGATAATACCTGCTAATAAGTAAATCATTAATGCCTTATCTCGCATGACAATTTTCCAAACTGCCCCAGATTCCTTTTCTTTATGTTCTTCCTTATCTGTCCTCTTTGGCATCGTCTCTTGAATAAGAAGTAATACAAGTAACGCATAAAATAGCATTGTAGAAGAGGCAATAATAAACACAAGATTCTTTGACAACACAACTACTGATGCTCCCATTATCGGACCAATCGCAGCACCTATATTGTGTCCCATTCGTAATAAACCATATGCCTCTGTTCTTTTTTCTGGTGCCGTTACATCTGCGACCATAGCTGATGCAGCTGGATGAAATAAAGAATTACTCAATCCTAAAAAAATAGATAAAATTGCATATGGAATAAATCCTTCTATAAATAGAAAACCGAGCATTAATAATGCATTACTTGCCATAGAAAATATCATAATCGGCTTTCTTCCATATATGTCAGCAATTCTCCCTCCTATAAGTGAACCAAAGCTTGCAGCAATTGGAGAAAGCGCCATAATAACCCCAACTTCCAACAACGAATCTACCTTATCTTTTAAATATAATGCAAAAAAAGGCATTAACATCATCATTGCAATTCCATTTAACGTCTCTCCAATAAATCGAATCCATACGTTACGGTCCATCTCCCTTAACTCACGCCACGTATTTTTCATCATTTCACTCCTTTAGTTAGCCAACAATTATCTTATAATAAATTCAGAAAAAATGTAAATTTTCAAATAAAAAAATCCATTCTAACAGAATTAGAATGGATTTTTTTCGCTTATAAATTCGCAACATCTTCTTCTTTTTTACTATTATTTAAAGCACTATGTTTTCGGCTATATAAGAAGTAAACCGCTATACCAATAACCATCCATATCCCAAAACTAATCCATGCTGTCCCCGATAATTGAAGCATTAAGTATAAACAGAAAATCACTGTTAACGCTGGTAAAAATGGTACAAGCGGAGCCTTAAATGCCCTTGGTAAGTCTGGATGGGTTCTTCTCATTACAATTACCGCAACAGCTACGAGTGCAAATGCTGACAATGTCCCCATGTTTACAAGATGTGCTAAAACATTTAAATCTATTAATCCTGAAATCAGTGCCGCAATAATTCCCGTTGTCCATGTATTTAAAAATGGCGTTTTAAATTTCGGATGAACTTTAGCAAGACGCTTCGGTAATAAACCATCTCGGCTCATCGCATAAGAAACACGAACTTGCCCATACATCATAACTAGCATTACTGTTGTAATCCCTGTAATTGCTCCTACTGAAATTACCCCCGCTAAGCCATCTTGTCCAATAAATTGCAGTGCAAAAGCAACTGGATCTGATATATTTAGCTGGCCGTATGGAACAATTCCTGTCAAAATAAGCGAAACAACGATATAAAGAACTGTACAAATTAATAACGATGCAATAATACCAATTGGTAAATCACGTTGCGGACGTTTCACTTCTTCTGCCGCTGTTGAAACTGCATCAAATCCTATAAATGCGAAGAATACTGTGGCCGCTCCAGCCATTACACCATCTAAACCAAATGGCATAAAAGGCGTCCAGTTTTCAGGTTTCACATAATTAAAACCAGCAAAAATAAAAATAAGAACAACTGCTATTTTAATAAATACCATAATGTTATTTACTCGTGCACTTTCACGAACACCTCTAGATAAAAGAACTGTCATCACTAAAATAATTAGAACTGCAGGTAGATCAATTATTCCACCCTTTCCTGTACCAGGAGCCGAGGAGAGAATAGTCGGAATGTGGATTCCAAACCCCTTTAATAAAGATTGAAAATATGCAGACCAACCGTTTGCTACAGCAGATGTAGCAAGTAAATATTCAAGCATTAAGTCCCAGCCAATTAAAAATGCGAATACTTCCCCCATCGTCGCGTATGTATACGTATACACACTGCCCGAGACAGGAACTGAAGAAGCAAATTCAGCATAACAAAATGCAGCAAAGGCACAAGCTAGCGCGGCAATCGCAAATGATAATATAATAGCTGGCCCAGAATGTTTCGCTGCCACAACACCCGTTAGAACAAAAATACCAGTTCCAACAATTGCTCCGATTCCAAGCATAGTTAAATCTAGCGCGCCCAATGTTCTTGCTAACGTTTTTTGCTTACTTTCTTGCATTAACTTTGCAATTGGCTTCTTTTGAAAAATTTGCTTCATCTTTCACTCCTCCAAGTTTTAAATTTTCTGAAAATTTTTAATTCGCTTTTTTATTTTACTCATTACGCTTTTCCTAGTCAATACTTTTGTCGAAACAAGTAGAAATTCTTCTGAATATGCACTATCCTTATCATTCTTTCTATATATCTTTCGACAACTCTTTTTGGTATTATTATACATGTCGATTCCACAAAAAAGGCATGCTCCCTTATTGAGAGCATGCCTTTTTTTACTTATTTCACAGTATATGAACCTTGTTCAATCCAACTATACATATACTTTTCATCTTCTGTTTCATGTGCTTGTTTTACAATACGAAGCGGACGGAATGTGTCTATCATAACAGCTAATTCAAGTGTCTCTTTCTTCCCGATACTTGCCTCTGTTTTCCCCGGATGCGGCCCATGGGGAATCCCGCTCGGATGAAGTGTAATAGAACCTTCTTCCACACCTTTGCGACTCATAAAGTTTCCTTCTACATAGTAAAGAACTTCATCACTATTAACATTACTATGATAATATGGTGCCGGAATTGACTCTGGATGATAATCGTATAAACGTGGTACGAAAGAGCAAATAACAAAATTATGCCCTTCAAATGTTTGATGTACTGGCGGTGGCTGATGAATGCGCCCTGTAATTGGTTCAAAATCCTCTACATTAAATACCCACGGATATAAATAGCCATCCCATCCAACAACATCTAACGGGTGGTGTCCTAAAACATGTTTATGCATATAGCCTCTTGATTTTGTCATTACGACAAACTCGCCTTTTTCATCATATGTCTCTAATTTTTCTGGACCACGAAGATCTCTTTCACAAAACGGACTATGCTCTAACAATTGTCCGTATTCATTTCGATAACGACGCGGCGTTGTAATTTGGCTATTCGCCTCTACAACAAGAAACTTAGTCTCTCCTTCATCTGGAATAACACGATAAATCGTTCCAATTGGGATCGTTACATAGTCGCCTTTTCTATAGTGAATCGTTCCAAACATTGTTTCAATTTTCCCTGTTCCATAATGAACAAATAACATTTCGTCGCCATCACCATTACGATAGAAATAATCCATTTTTTCTGTTGGGCTCACTACTCCAATTAACAAATCTTCATTTCCAAGTATGAAATTTCGTCCACTTATTGCATCACCACTTTTTTTATTTTCTTTCGTTCGGAAGTGGCGATGAGAAAGGGCAACATCCTCTTCATACTGCAACTGACAAGAATGCGATAATGCAGAATGACCTACTTCTGTTGGCATATAGTGATGATACAAAATAGACTGCGTACCAGAAAATCCTTTCGTTCCCATTACCTGTTCACGATAAAGCGATCCATCTTTTTTACGAAATTGTACATGTCGTTTATGAGGTAGTTCTCCCATGTGACGATAAAACATGCCCATCACCCGCTTCCTTTTCTTTTTTGATCGTATTACGTAGTGTACCTAAACCAGTAATCGACAGCTCTACAACATCTCCATCTTGTAGCCACTCTTCTGTACCAAGTTCTAAAATACAGCCTGTTCCTACTGTCCCAGAACCAATCACATCTCCTGGATATAACGTCACGTCCTCTGAAGCACGTTCAATCATTTCAGCAAATGTATAGTAAATATCTTGGAAGTTTCCCTTTGATAATAGTTTTCCATTTACATGAGCAGTCATTTCTAAATCATATCGATCACCATTACGATAAACATCTAATTCCTCTTTCGTAACAAGATGTGTTCCTAACGAAGTTGCAAAGTCCTTTCCTTTCGCAGGACCGAGACCTACTTTCATTTCTGTTGCTTGTAAGTCTCTCGCACTCCAGTCGTTCATAATACAATAACCAAAAATATATTCCTCTGCTTGCTCACGAGAAATATTTCGCCCTTCTTTTCCTATTACGCAAGCAATCTCCAGCTCATAATCAAGCTTTTTAGACTTTTTCGGACCAATTACAAAATCACCGGAACCAATTACAGCACGATGATTAGTAAAATAAAAAACCGGAATATCATACCATTCAGGCACAACATCTAGTCCTCTTCGTCCACGAGCTGTTTTTACATGTTGTTCAAATGCGTAAAAATCTCGAATACTACTCGGATTAGGCAGAGCAGCTGTCAATTGTACTTCTTCTAAAGCATGTATACCCTTATTTGGATTCTTAATATTCTGCACTACTTCTACATACTCATCAGCTTTCTCTAAAAAAGCCATCATAGAAGAAGGGATTTTCCCTTCACTAACAAGATTCATATCTATTACTTTGTCACCTTCAAGCCATCCAGCCCGTATTTCTTTTGAAGGAAGACGAAATGTAACAAATTTCATCCTGATTCCTCCTTATAAAAATGAAATTTCCACCAGCAAAGGGACTTTTGCTGGTGGATATGAATCTTATAAGTTTCCGCGACGCTCTTGTTCTCTTTCAATTGATTCGAATAACGCTTTAAAGTTTCCTTCACCAAATCCACGAGAACCTTTACGTTGAATGATTTCAATAAATAAAGTCGGGCGATCTACAATTGGTTTCGTAAAGATTTGTAGTAAGTAACCTTCATCATCACGATCTACTAAGATCTTTAATTCTTTTAATTTATCAATTTCTTCATCAATTTTTCCAACTCGTGCAGTTAACTCATCATAATAAGTATCAGGTGTATCTAAAAACTCCACCCCATTTGCACGAAGCGCTTCAACCGTTTTAACAATATCACTTGTTAATAAAGCAAGATGCTGTACACCAGCTCCATTATAGAATTCTAGATACTCTTGAATTTGTGACTTTCTCTTTCCGTCTGCTGGTTCGTTAATAGGAAACTTAATACGGCTTCCATTTGTCATAACTTTCGACATTAAAGCCGAATACTCTGTACTAATATCATCATCATCAAAATGAATCATTTGTTTAAAGCCCATGACATTCTCGTAATAACTAACCCACTCTTCCATTTTTTCAACATTACCAACTACATGATCGACAGCAATTAAGCCAGACTCTTCAAATGGAATATTAAACTCTACCTTTTCGAATCCTGGCATAAATGCCCCTTTATAATTTTTACGCTCTACAAGCGTATGAATTGTATCACCATACGTACCAATAACTGCTTTTTTCAATGTACCGTCCTCATCTGTTAATTCCTCTGGTGGAGCAATTGCGACGGCACCACGTTTCACTGCTTCTGAGTATGCTTTATCAACATCATCAACAAGTAGTGCCACATCCTTGACGCCATCACCATGAGTCTTTACAAACTCTGCAATACGATTTTCACTACTTAAAGCTCCAGACACAACAAAACGCATATTTTTTTGCACAAGAACATAAGATACCTTTTCACGGTTTCCAGTTTCTAATCCAGAGTAAGCCACAATTTTGAATCCGAATGCTCTCGCAAGATAATAACTCGATTGCTTTGCATTCCCTACGTAAAATTCCAAATGATCTACATCACGTACTGGAAAAAAGTCCTCCATTTGTGCAGCTAGCGTATCCATAGATTTTTGTTTCATAATATCTTCATCCCCCTGTAAATAGATTAAATGGTCCATACTTAAAACCAACCGAAAACGCTTCCAACATTAATTAATAGAAATTAGTTAGCAAGCTAACAAATTCTGACCTTTAAAATTTTCTATCTTTTCTGTCAAATTCCTCTTTTTTTCTTACATATAAAATTCGACTTTTTTCTCTTTGAAATAAAGTGAAACTTTAATCAGCCCTCACCAATCAGGCTTTTACTCAGTTGATTTTTGATTATTCGTTGAATCAAGTTGCAACCGCAGCGTCTAATTAGCCATGGATGCTAAATAATGAGGTAACTTTAATACTTGAAGGTATATAAGAAGAAAATAAAAAAGACTCCAACATATTAACTACTTACTAATACGTTAGAGTCTTTATTTTTTTTGAATGGTTGTATTTACATATATCATACTAATACACTTGCAAGGAATAGAATAAATGATGTTAATATTACCGCTCCACCTAAGGATCCTAATAAATCCGTTTTTGTTACTTGAAACACTTGTTCACTGTTCATATCCCTCATTCTCCTTCCATTTTTGTTTGATTTAAAACTTCTATTATACTAATACACTTGATAGAAATACGATTAATGCTGTTAATACTACTGCTCCACTTGCTGATCCTACGAAGTCACCTTTTGTTACTTGTAATACTTGCTCTTTCATATCTTTCATTCTCCCTTCTTTTTCTTTTGTTACAAAACTTCTATTATACTAATACACTTGATAGAAATACGATTAATGCTGTTAATACTACTGCTCCACTTGCTGATCCTACGAAGTCACCTTTTGTTACTTGTAATACTTGCTCTTTCATATCTTTCATTCTCCCTTCTTTTTCTTTTGTTACAAAGTTTCTATTATACTAATACGCTTGATAGAAATACGATTAATGCTGTTAATACTACCGCTCCACTTGCTGATCCTACGAAGTCACCTTTTGTTACTTGTAATACTTGCTCTTTCATATCTTTCATTCTCCCTTCTTTTTCTTTTGTTACAAAGTTTCTATTATACTAATACGCTTGATAGAAATACGATTAATGCTGTTAATACTACCGCTCCACTTGCTGATCCTACGAAGTCACCTTTTGTTACTTGTAATACTTGCTCTTTCATATCATTTATCCTCCCTTTTCATAAGTTATCTATATGTAATTTCTAAGAAATGTTTATTTCATAGTTTTTATGTTAACGTTACATTAAATTTGATAACGTAACGTTTGTAACATTAATGTAACATAACTATTGTTACGTTGCAATATAATAACGTGAAATTTATTACACTTTTTTTACGTTTTTTTATAATAATCCCTGAAAACCTTTATTTAATGCGCTTTTCACTAAACTCACGTTTGTAACATTCGTGTAATATTACAGTCATAAAGTGAAATATAGTCATCCTCCTCTCTATTTTTGTTACAAACAGTTTATTTAGTGACACTAAACTTATCTAATCTTTACTTACTTTTAATATGAGATAAAATACCGTCTTTCCAAGATAAGTTTATATGTTTCCTCTATATAACTATGTATAATAAAAACAAAGAGGTGGTCATTTTGAAATTAATCGCATTAGATATGGATGGTACACTACTATCATCTAATCTTGAAATCTCCAAAGAAAACCTACAAGCAATCCAAACTGCACAAGAAGCTGGTCATATTGTAATGATTTGTTCTGGTCGTGCGAAAGAGGATGCTTTAAAGCTATTGGAAGAATATAAATTATCTCTTCCAGTCGGAGCAAGCAATGGGGCTATTGTTTATGTGGATGGAAAAGTAATTAACTCTCGTTGTATACAAAACGACAAAGTGTACAAACTTGCAAAATTACTAGAATCTGAAGGTTTCCCATATAAGCTATATACGAATAAAGGAGTTTATTCTCCATATACATGGCAAGATCAAGTGATGCAAGCGTTCGAAGAAAATAAGCATGCGCTCGATGTTACATTAGAGGAGCTTGAACGAATTACAGAAAAGCAAAAGAAATCGAACCTAATTACCGATTTCAAAAAAATAGAAGATGTTGTAAATAACCAAGAACTAGAAATATCTAAATTCTTCATTTCAACATTTAATGCAGCGCATCGCGCACAGCTATTAAGCGTGTTACAAGAAGACGCTGATATTATGGTTACAGCATCAGCTCCTACTAACTTAGAAATTATGGATAAGAATGGACATAAAGGAAACGGGCTACAGCAGATGGCAGCTCATTTTAATATCCCTATTGAAGATACAGTTGCTATTGGTGATAATTTTAATGATGTACCAATGTTAGAAGTAGCAGGCTTATCTGTTGCAATGGGCAACGCTGAAGAAGATGTAAAAAAACTATGTGATGTTATAACATTAACAAACAATGAACATGGTGTTTCTCACGCAATCGAGCAATTTGTATTGAAACAAACTTCATCTAGTAAATAAAAAAAGGACTCTTTCCATTTGAAAGAGTCCTTTTTTTATACATGATGACAAGAAACAAAATGATCATCACCAACATTACGAAATTCTGGTATTGTTTTTTTACAAACATCTGTTGCAAACGGGCAACGTGTATGAAAACGACAACCCGAAGGTGGATTTGCTGGACTTGGAATATCCCCTTCTAGTATAATTCGCTCTCGCTTCACTGTTGGATCTGGTATTGGAACAGCTGATAACAATGCTTTTGTATACGGATGTAGCGGATTGGTAAATAACTCATCACGCGGCGCCGTCTCCACAATTGTACCTAAATACATAATTCCGATTTTCGTACATAAATGTTCTACTACACTCAAATCATGTGAAATGAATAAATAAGATAATCCCTTTTTCTCCTGTAACTCACTAAATAAATTAATAATTTGTGCTTGGATAGATACATCTAGTGCCGCCACAGGTTCATCAGCTACAATGAATTCTGGATTTAATACCATAGCCCTTGCGATTACGATACGCTGACGTTGTCCACCAGAAAACTCATGGGGATACCGGTCAATATGATAAGGAGCTAAGCCACATAACTCCAATACTTCAATTACCTTTTCACGAACATTTTCTTTCGTCGCTAATCCGTGGGCCAACATCGGCTCTCCAAGCGCTTCACCAATTCTCATTCTCGGATTTAATGAGCTAAATGGATCTTGGAAAACGAGCTGCATATTAGGGCGATGTTTTCTCAATTCATCCTTGGATAAAGAATGAACATCTTTCCCTTTAAACTTCACTTCCCCCTCCGTTTTTTGAACGAGACGTAAAATTGTTTTTCCTATCGTTGTTTTTCCGCTCCCTGATTCGCCAACGAGACCAAACACTTCACCTTTATTAATAGTAAAACTTACTCCATCAACTGCTTTTACATGCCCAATCGTTCTACTAAATATGCCACCTTTAATTGGAAAATATGTCTTTAGGTTTTTCACCTCTAATAATGGTTCACTCATCGTTCCGCACGCTCCTCATATAACCAGCAAGCTACTTTATGATTTTCATCATTTACATTTAGATTTGGGGCTTCTTTTTCACATATTTCCATACAATGCTCACAACGCCCACTAAAGTAGCAAAACTCACCTAAACCAACTAAATTCGGAACTTGCCCTGGAATAGAATATAGTTTATCTATTCGTTTTCCCATTACTGGTTTTGATTTCAACAATCCTTTCGTATAAGGGTGTTTTGGATTTTGGAATATCTCTAGTACTGGAGCTTCTTCAATAACTTTCCCGCCATACATAACGACAACGTAATCAGCCATTTCTGCTACGACACCTAAATCATGTGTAATTAATAAGATCGACGTTTTAAATTCTTCTTTCACTTGTCTTAGTAAATCCAATATTTGAGCTTGAATCGTAACATCAAGAGCTGTTGTTGGTTCATCTGCAATTAATAACTTAGGATTACAACTAAGCGCAACAGCAATCATAATACGTTGTAACATCCCGCCGCTCAATTCATGCGGATAAGAATGAACAATTTCATTAGCACGGGCTATGCCAACTTTACGAATTAACTCAATTGCTTTCTTATACGCTTCATTTTTACTAAGTAATTCATGCTCCCTTAGCGTTTCTACAATTTGCTCACCTACAGTGAAGACCGGATTTAGCGATGTCATCGGTTCTTGGAAAATCATCGCAATATCATTGCCTCGTAAACTACGAAGTTCTTTCTCTTTCATTCCTAAAAGACTTTTTCCTTCATATAAAATGTCTCCACCTACTACACTGCCAGATTCAGCAATAAGCCCCATAATAGATAAGGCCGTTACACTCTTCCCGCAACCTGATTCTCCTACTACACAAACCGTTTCACCTTCCCGAACAGCAAAGCTAACATGGTTTACAGCCTTCACTGTCCCTTCCTCCGTTTGAAAGTGTGTTTGTAAGTCTTTTAGCTCTACTACCGCTCTACTCATACCTTCTCACCTACCGTCTCATCTTTGGATCTAACGCATCACGAAGTGCATCACCAAGTAAATTAATTGATACAACTGTTATAAAGATTGCAAAACCAGGCGGAATCCATAACCACGGACGCTTTTGGAAATCAATTAATGAGTTAGCTGCGCTAATCATGTTCCCCCATGATGGCGTAGGTGGGACGACGCCGAGACCTAAGTAACTTAGTGCGGACTCACTTAAAATAGATCCAGCCACACCTAGAGTTGCTACAACAATAAGTAACGGAAAGACGTTAGGAATTAGATGATGAATGATTTTCCGAGAATCTTTTAATCCTAATACATCTGCCGCTTGCATAAAGGCTTGCTCCCGCAATGTTAAAATTTGTCCCCTCACAAGACGGGCAAGTCCTGGCCATCCTACTAAACTTAAAATAATCATTACAACATATAAACGGTACTCCGATGGTAATTTCCATTCTGATAAAATTGCTCCCATTATAATAAGTAGTGGTAATCCTGGAATGGACATTAACACATCTGCAACACGCATAATTAAATGATCTACAACTCCTCGATAAAAACCAGCAATTGCTCCTAATAGAGCTCCTAGTATAACGGATAGTAGCATCGACGCTAAACCGATTGTTAATGAAATACGCCCTGCTTGCATAAGTCTAGTTAAAATATCCCGTCCCAACTGGTCTGTCCCAAGCCAATGTGACAGGCTGGGTGGTCTATTAATTTGTGTTACTTGTACTTTCCCATCAGCATACGGTGAAAAGATTGGACCAATAAAACTAAATAAAAACATAAATATTAAAACGTATAAGCCACACAGTGCCATCTTATTTTTCTTGATTTTTTTATACGCTTGGCGCCATGGTGATGATTCATTTCTCTTTTTCCGTTCTTTCTTTTTCTCTATTATAGGTGTAATAGTCTCCATATCTTTCCCCCCTTACTTCAATCGAATTCTTGGATCAACAAACGCATAGACAATATCAGCTAAGAAATTAGCCATAATTGTTAAACAAGAAAGAAACATTGTAAAGGCCATTAATACTGTATAATCACGAAAGTTTAATGCTTCTAATTGAATACTCCCAATCCCTGGCCAATTAAAAATCTGTTCAATAATAATGGCTCCTGAAAATAAACCCGGTAATTCAAAAGCGAGTAATGTAATTGCTGGCAAAATTGCATTTTTCAATGCATGTTTATAAATAACGGTTCTTTCTTTTAAACCTTTTGCACGAGCAGTACGAATATAATCTTGCCTAATAACATCCAACATGCCCGTTCTAAAATAGCGTGTTAACGATCCTACACCAAGAAGCGTTAAAATAAATACAGGTAGAATCATATGACGTAATACTTCTAATATGTATGCTATCCCTGTTGAGTTACTCCCAATATCAATCATGCCACCAATAGGTAATAACTTTAAATCAACTGCTAATAATTTAATTAAAAATAGTCCGATAAAGAATGATGGAAATGACATTGCTGCAAAGACACCGATTGTTACCAATCTATCAAACCAAGAATGCTGCTTTGTTGCAGAAATAACCCCAATAATAAGAGCAATAATCCAAGTGAAAAATAAAGCTGCAGCAGCAACAATAAATGTATTCCAAATGAATTTATTAAGTAATGAAGTTACCGGTTCTTGGTACTGTAAAGAAAATCCAAAATCACCATGCAAAGCATTCACTAGCCAATGAAAATACCTTTCAATAATCGGTTTATTTAAACCGTACAACTCTCTTAATTCTTGAGCTCTCTCTGGTGTTAATTTTGGATTTGAATCGATATAATCACCCGGTAAGAGTGCAAATAAGAAAAAGATAATAATAGACGTACCAAACAATGTAGGAATCATTTGTAGAAACCTACGAATGATATATGTTTTCACCTTTTGTCTCCCCAATCCTATTTACTTAAAAATAGAAGAACATTTTTTCAAAACAGCTACCATTTCATTGCTGTGTGAAAAAACGTCTTCTATTATTTAGGTCAACCCTTATTGTTCAATAGATAACACTGGTAAGTTGGAACTGATGCTATCGTACTTTTCTGGATCAATTCCTTTTATACGTGCATTATGAGCATACAGTAGTTTACGATAGTTTAATAAAATAACTGGTGGATCATCACTTAACTCTTTATACAGCTCTTTATAAATCGCTTTACGTTTTTCAATATCTGTCGTTCCTATACCTTTTACAATCAAATCATCTACTTTCGGATTATTATAACCCGTATCACTTTTTGGATTAGTTGATAAGTACTCACTTACAACTTCACTTGGATCACTAATTCCTGGTGTTGAAACTGCCGCTAAATCGTAGTCACCTTTTCCTACTTTTGAAAGCATCGTATTAAAGTCCATCAACTCTGGATTTAATTCAACACCAATTTCTTTGTAACTTTCTTTTGCAATTGGAATAAAGATATCATTTGTTTTACCTGTATTTGATGCGTAGTATGTTAATTTTAATTTTTGACCATCTTTTTCACGAACCCCGTCAGGACCTACTTTCCAACCAGCCTCATCCAATAATTTTTTAGCCTTTTCTACGTCGTGCGGATATTTATTAATACCTTCTTCTGTATATGCCCATGAAACTGGAGCAATTGGTACGTTAGCGACAGAGCCATAGCCTTGTAAAGCTGTATCCACATACTTCTTACGGTCTAATCCATAAGTAAGTGCTTGGCGTACCTTTTTATCTTTCAAATACGACTTCTTATTATTTACATAGATATAAGCAATATCACTTGATGATTCAAGATTAATATTTGCAAACTCCAATCCTTTTAATTGGTCTATATTTTCAGGGTTCGCTCTAAATCCACTATAGTCCAGTTCACCTGTTTGGAATAATTGGAATCCAGTATCACCTGATGTGATTTTGTAAATAAAGTTTTTAATTTTTGGTTTACCTGCATAATAATTTTCGTTAGCAACAAAGCGGACTTCTTGACCTGGAACATATTTTTCAAATTTATATGGACCCGCTGCAATTGGTTGCCCATATAATGCTTTTAAATAGTCTAAACTTGTATTTTGTTTATAATCTTTTCCATAATAAGCTTTTGATAGCACTGGGCCACCTAAATTCGTTAGCGCCTGTGAATTAACTTTTTCAGTTGTAATTTTAATTGTCTGTGGATCAACAACTTGGATTCCTTCAATAGAAGTTGCTTTTCCTTCTTTATATTCTTTCCCACCTTTAACAGCATACTGAGCAATATCCAATCCACCTTCATACGCTTTATCATGAAGTAGTGTTAATGTAAATGCTACATCATCCGCTGTTAGAGGCGACCCATCACTAAATTTTAAATTTTTACGTAAATGGAATGTATATGTTAACTGGTCAGCAGAAATATCCCATTTTTCTGCAAGATCCGGAACAGGTTTACTTTGTTTGTCTGTTGTTACTAATGAAGCAAAAATAACCGACGTTACATTTCCATCCCAACCATTATCTTGGAAATACGGAAGGAAAACTCCCCCTGGCTTAGAAATGGCTGTAATGAAAGTATCTTTTCGTTGATTTGCTTTCTCTGGACTTTTCTTTTTATCTGTAGCTGGAATTGATTCAATCTTAGAATCTTTTAAATCCTGCTTTTTTACTGGTTCTGTAGAAGCCGTATCCTCCTGTCCCCCACAAGCAGATAACACAAGCGAACTACTAAGTAATACTGAAAATACACCAGCCCATTTTTTTGTCTTTTTCTTCATTGTCCCCACCCTAACTGTTTAATAGTTATACCCTTTGAACTTATTAGCTTATGTATGCCTCCCACAGCACATTTATAGCCAATCGGAAAAGTCGGTTTTAATCAGAAAAAAACAGATGTTTTTGAGGGGTAACAATCTTATCCCGACCTTTCCGGTAGACTTTATGGTTATTAGCTTATATCGTTCAGTATATTTTGTCAATTCTTTCTAAATAAATATTTTTAGAATTTTTCCAAAATTATCACTCTATCCTTATACTTTAAGAAAACTCAGCTATAATTCGTATTAAAAACTTAAAAATCTACTTCTATTTCTTCAGCATGAAACATAGAATACTAATAACCAATTACCAAAAAGGGGGCGAAAATATGGACAACCTATTCCAATACGTCCTGCACTACGTATTATTAACAATTATGATAGTCGGGGCGCTATTACTATTCCCGTTCTTCCCAAAGTTCGTCCTCTTTTTAGCTTTTTTTATCATGCTCGGGATCGCTATTATAATTTCAACAAGAGAAGATGCCACGCAAAAAGAGAGCAGAGTTCAGCGCGTAAAGCTGTAACTTTGCTCTCTTTTCGTTTTCAATCACTAGTCTCTGTTACACATATTTATCCCGCTATTTGCCGGGCAGTAACCCCCCCACTGATTAAAGTTTCACTTTATCTCTCGGGAAATAATTAGCCTTTGTTTTTGTGATTACTCCTATTGAAAAGCCACTAATGACATTTATTTTTCACCTTATCATTTCATACGCTTCTCAAGCTATGCAAATTGAGGAACACGGATTTATCTAAGTTACTGTTTCACGTGAAACACATCGCTTCATTTAATCTTTAAAGCAAAATATCATTATGAAAAAGCCACTTCCTCCAACAAAACTGAAAGGAAGTGGCTTTCTACTCTTTACTCCACAATATTCTCTAACTCACTATATAACTTCGCTCGTAACAACTCTTTCATCGTTTTTTCCTCATATAATTTTTCAAGTCTTTCAACATCAGCTACATGTTCCATTTCACATTCTATTGCATATATATCTTCTTCTACATGCATTAACTCATTTTCAATCTCTTCAAGATTCCTAGCTTTTTTCTCTTTTACTGGAACCATTTCAACACTCTTTCTCCCTTGGCGTTTCTGCTTTATTACTTGCTTCTCAAGCTTTTCTTCCCATTTTTGACGAGCCCATGCATAGTTTCCTGCAAACTCAAATAATTTACATTCATCAATCCAGTACGTCTTTTCAAATAACTTATTTAAAAAATAACGATCATGTGAAACAGCTAGGATTGTTCCATTATATTGCTCAAGGGCTTCCTCTAAAACTTCCCTTGATTCAATATCAAGATGGTTTGTCGGCTCATCTAGAATTAGAAAATTGATGTCTTGATACATAAGTTGCGCAAGTCTTAACCTCATTTTTTCTCCACCGCTCAGTTGCGTTACTTTCTTAAATACTGCTGGACCATAAAATAAAAACTTAGCCAATATATGTCTTGCTTCTCCTTCTGTTACAGCTACATACTCTCTAAACGCTTCCAATACATTACTCTTCACATTTCCATACGTATGCTGTGATAAATAACCAATCTTGACACTACTACCAATTCGAATTTCACCAACGTCTGGATTTATTTCTTTTAATAGTAGTTTTAATAATGTAGTCTTTCCTGTACCATTACGACCAACGATAGCCGCACGCTCTTGAAAACGAACATGTAAATTCGCTTGTTCAAATAAAGGTCGGCCAGCAAAACCTTTACTCACTTCTTTCATTACAACAACATCTTTCCCGCTTCTCTCTTGCCCTTCAAACTGAAGACCCATCTGTTTTCGTTCTAAAATTGGCCTCTTTAATTTCTCTATACGTTCTAACGCACGTTCCATATTTCTCGCTCTTTTATGCAATCCTTCATTCGGAGGGTTCGCTTGATTTGCCCATTCACGTAGACGCTTAATTGCTTCTTTCATTTTCTTTATTTTCTTTTGTTGCTCCTGATAAGCTTGAAACTCTTGAAGTAATCTTTCTTCCTTCTCCTCAACGAACTGAGAATAATTCGTATGGTACACGTGAATCTCTCCATCTTCCAAATCAAAAATTTTCGTTACAACTTCATCAAGGAAATAGCGATCATGTGAAATAACCATAACTGTTCCAGTGTATTCTTTTAAAAATTGCTCTAACCATTCAACTGCAAATAAATCTAAATGATTTGTTGGTTCATCTAATAGAAGTAAATCTGGTTTCTGCAATAGCATATATGCAAGGCTTACTTTCGTCTGTTCTCCTCCACTTAATTCTGTAAATACTCTTGAAAATAAGTCTGTCACTTGTAAGCCATTTGCTACCTTCATTATATTTGCTTCTATTTCATAACCACCAAGAAACGCAAATTTTTCTTGAATGACTCCGTACCTCTCCATTAGCTTTTCCAAAGCAGATTGTTCCTGTTCCACCGCCATATTTTTTTCTAAAGCATGCATTTCTTTTTCTAATTCCTTTTCTACTTTAAAAGCAGAACTCAATACATCATATACAGTCATAGCCTCATCAAACTTCGGAATTTGTGCGACATGACCAATACGTGTACCTTTCTTCATATGAATGGCTCCTGCATCCAAACTCTCCATTCCCGTTAGAAGCCCAAAGATTGTTGTCTTCCCACTACCGTTACGACCAACTAATCCAACACGTTCACCATTCTTTATTTCAAGCGATATATTTTCAAATATAGTGTTTCCACCAAAAGATTTCGTTACATTATTTACACTACAAATAGTCATTTTCCGTACTCCTTTCAATATAAAAAACCATGAGAAAGAAACATTCCCCATGGTTTTCGGCATAGAAAAAGGAAGCCAAATAGCTCCCTTTTCACACGTTTATTAAAAATGGGTGAAGAGATTTCTATCGTTCAATAGTCACTATGCAATTGTTAAAAAAGGGCATACGTATCCCGTTAACAACTACATCATGAAAAATCGCACGACAAAAATAGATAAAATCTAAAAATTTGGCACGTGCAGCTAAAGAACGTTTCATCTCATTCACCCCTTTCGTACGGAATTTAATACTTACTTCTTTATTATACTTTCCAATTTCATGTTTGAATAGTCATTTTTCTGAAAATAATGAAGATAGACTAAACATTTCAATAAGTGACATCAAATCTTACAAAACTGTTATGTTCACGTAATGGAAAACGATAGTACGAAAAGATGCCTCCCTATACAATAAAGATGTAAACAAGAGAGACAAACAAAAGGAGGAAACAAACATGATGAAAGAAATCGTAAAAGCAATCTTTGAGGTATTAGTGAACGGACAAGCAGTTGTAAAAGAACTAAATGAACTATAAAAAGGGGTGAAGAAATATGATGAACATGGTGAAAATGATTTTACACGCTTTAGTCGATGCAAAAGCAGTTAGCCAAGAATTAAACCAACAATAAAAAGGGGTATATGAATATGAAGAAAGCCATTATTATCATTGCAAGCACAGCAATTACTTTATACACAATAAAAAATAGAAAAAAGAAAAATAATGAAAATGTTCTATATTATCCATACACGCTATTAGAGAAAAAATAAAAGACAAGGTACCCTATCGTACTGAGGATATCTTGTCTTTTATTTTTCCCCTATTCCTTTAGAGGATTTCCTTCTCCTTTTCCCGAATGTATTAAGCGGGATTTTTACACATATTTTAAAGGGGCATATATACAAATGGATACACAACAACTATATTTTTTAAACGATATTGGTAAACAAAAACCAGAAAGTATTCGGAATAGAAGCGCTGCATGTCCATTTTGCGATAAAGAACAATTAACGGATATTTTAGCAACTGATGGTTCTATTATTTGGTTAAAAAATAAATTTCCTACATTACAAGATACATTTCAAACAGTGTTAATCGAAACCGATAATTGCGAAGATCATATCGCAACATATACAGAAGAACATATGAGAAAATTAATGCAATTTTCTATTCAACATTGGTTACACTTACAGAAGAACGAAGAGTTCGCATCTGTGATTTTATATAAAAATCACGGTCCATTTTCAGGTGGAAGTTTGCATCATGCACACATGCAAATTATCGGAATGAAATATGTAGATTATCTTGAAAATATTGAAGAAGAAAATTTCCAAGGGTTAATTGTTCAAAAAAATGAATGCATTGAGCTTAATATTTCAGAGCGTCCCATTATTGGCTTCACTGAATTCAATATAATCATTGATAATATTTCATATATAGCTGAAATGGCAAATTACATTCAGCAAACTGTACGTTACATACTGACAGATTTCCATAAAGGATGCAGTAGTTATAACTTATTCTTCTATTACTTAAATGGAAAAATCATTTGTAAAGTTGTACCTAGATTTGTCGTTTCACCATTGTATGTAGGATATAAAATACCGCAAGTTTCTACAAAACTAGAAGAGGTGAAAATACAACTCACGCAGTATTTCACGAAAGAAAAGGATGAAATTATTCATAAAAAAACAGAGTAGGTATAGAAAACCTACTCTTTTATTACACCTTTATTTCGATAGTACACATCTTCTAATCCGATGTTATACTTCATGTTATTATCCGTCCACTCTGGCCCTAAATTCCCTGGCCATCCAGATGTATTCGCTATATATTTCAGTAATGCAAAATCAGTCAAACCTTTTTGCACCCCGCGCTTATATCCTTTCATCAAATGCGGCATTGCAATTTGTGCATTTGTACGTGGATCTTTTAGCTCATCATCAGTTAAATGTTCTGGTGCAAGCCCGCCACCGCGGTGTAGTTGAAACAATCCGAATGAAGTTCCATTATCCCCAACACTTCTTGGATTTAATCGACTTTCGTGCTCGGCAATTGCAAGAGGTATCCATTCTGGAAGATTTACTTTCTTCGCTTCCTCTATAATAATTTGTTTCATCTGTTTTGCTTCTTCTGAATCAACATAGCTTGTTCCATTCACTAGCTTATCCATTCCTTCAGACTTTCCTTGGAAATATAAATATACCCCAAGAACAACTAAAAATCCTACAAAGAATTTCTTCACTACCTCTACCTCTTTCTCCGCTGAAATTTGTCCCCTTTCAGCCTTCCCTTTACAATTACCTACATTCTATTACTCTTTTATCATAGCAAATAACTATACATATTATCATCATGCTTTAGACCGATTTTGTGAAAAAACAGCTGGTAAATGCGTGCAAAAATGTAACTTTCATAGACTATAACGTATTTATTGTATATAATTGTAAACTGAACTCTATATATAGAATAGGAGCATACAAAATGAAAAAATGCCTAACACTCTTGTTCAGCATTTTACTACTCATCCCTACCTACACCTCTGCACAAACATCATCAAAACCAAAAGTACTTGTTTTGTATAGTACACAAGACGATAAAGTTTCAAATAATGTCCAAATCCTTAATACTCAATTAGGACATTTTACAAATGATATAACCGTAAAAAACTTAAAAGAAGCAACTTCAATTAATAACGTATCCTCCTATACACATATTGTTTATATCGGTGAAACAAAAGAAGCGTTTTCTAATGAAACGAAACAATTTCTAGAAAACTTCTCCGGCCCTGTATTAGTATTAGGACAAAATGTTGAACAATTATCTAACCGTTTTTCTTTCATTACATTGAAGAGTGACGATATACGAGTTAACAAAATTGAATATCCAGACAAGAAGCTAAAAAATACCTTAGAAGAGGAACGATTAATTCAATCATTTGATACGAATGGAACTGTGATTGCTAACGCTTTAAGCTCAAATAACACTAATCCACTAATCGTTCAGCATGAAACATCTTATTATGTTGCAACACCTAATCTCTTTGACTGGATGTCTCATTACGTCGGTGAAATGTTATTTTCTTATTTCGGCCAAAAACCAACGACGAATAAAGTTGAAGCTTATTTACGTCTTGAGGATGTTCACCCAGCAGCAGATATAAATCAATTGAAAGAAATTGCTGAATTACTAAAAGAGAAGAAGATTCCTTACATGATCACTGTTATTCCTGTATATGCAGATCCAGATACAGGTAAAACACTACATCTAAAAGATAAACCCGAACTAGTCGATCTTTTACGATCTATGCAAGATGATGGTGCAGCAATTATTATGCATGGTTATACTCACCAATTTTATGACAGCGAAACAGGTGAGGGCTTTGAATTTTGGGATGTAAAAACAGATCAACCAATTCGCCAACCGAAGCATGAAAAACCGAAGACAAAAGATGACTTTCCAAATATAGAGGCATATAACCAATATGTAAAAAAAGGGGAAGAGTTTGAGGAAAAATATACGAAAGATCATATCGAAAAAGGAATTCAAGAACTTGTAGCTGCTAAACTATATCCTGTTGCCTTTGAAGCACCTCATTACACGATGTCTCAAAAAGGATATGAAATATTATCAAGATACTTTTCAACTTATGTAGGACAACTACAGTTAAATGATACAACTTGGAAATCCATGCACTCACCATATTATACAAGTACTCCGTCATTTTTACATGGAATGAAACTATCGCCTGAAACAGTCGGATTTATTGAAGAAGATAAGCCACAAACTATTGCTAAAATGAAAGAACGTGCTCTATCTGTTTCTAAATTATCCGATGGGATTATTGGAGCATTCTATCATCCTTACTTAGGTGTGAAACCATTAAAAGAAGTATTAAAGGATCTAGAAAGTATTCCAAATATAGAATGGATTGATTTACAAAAGGAAAAGAATGAAGTAAAAATGAAAGATATTCATATTACGACGAATAAAGACGGCATTCACGTTGAAAAACCAACCAGTGCGAATGACATAATTGATTATATAAAGCAATATGGCTTCTTCCTTATACTAGGGTTCGTTATCATTGTCTTTCTTTTATTATTAAAACGTGCGAAAAAATTAGAATCCTAATACAAAACCACCGAGCGGAACGCTTGGTGGTTTTTTGTCCTATATCAAACCGTGGCATTTTACTAAATAAATTCAACTTTTACTTTTTCCGTTACATGATTAAAACTATAATTCTCCTATCCTTTCAAATAAAATCGACTTGTATTTTCATATATTGTTTCTGCGACCTTATCAATGGATATGTTTTTTATAGAACTAATTTCCTTTAATACCTCTCGAATCATTCTTGGATGCGTTATAACACCCTCTTGAAATTCCCACGGTCCATCTGTTTCTACCATCATATATTCAAGCGGATAATACGAAACGATTTTTCTAATCTTCTCCTTATGTAAAACATCCGGTGTAATCGAAATATAATAACCATTTCTCATCATCCGTTTCATTGTTTCATCGCTTCCTTTAAACCAATGGAAGTGTGCACGTGAAACTTTATATTTCTCTAGCAAATCACATACAATGTCAGCATCTTCATAAACTGCGTGTAATACAATCGGCAAATTATACTTACTAGCTAGTTCTATAAATTTTTTCAATACAGCTATGTATGGATCTGCAGCAATTCTTTCATCTTCTTTTCTCAAATAATAGGGCAAACCTACTTCACCAATCGCAACAATTTCCTCTGCGTTCTGTTCAATAAGTTGATAAATCTGTTCACACTCTTCTTTATGAATCTGTTGCTCTGGATGAAACCCTATCGCTGGATATATAAAGGGATACTTCTTCGCTAAAGATAACGTTTCCTTACAAGATTGATAATTTATAGATACCGCAATAAGCCCCTTTATTTCCTTACTATTTTCCACCTCTTTTAGTAATCTGCTCTTCTCTTCATCCTTATATTGATTAACATGTATATGACTATCAATCCATTTCATCTTTATGCCCCCATAAAAAAAACAAGAAAGGACTTCCTTTCTTGTTTTAGCATCTATATTATTTAACAATTAAGTTTGTTATGATATCAAATAATCCAATACACACTACGGCAACAGTAAAGTAGCTACAGAAATCTTTAATTGGTAACTTCACTACTTCTTCTTTACGCATCCCATTTTTCTCCCTTCTTACTAGATCCCTAATTATTTTTCTATCTGTATCTATTATGCAAAAAATATGACAAATTTACTATCGAATTAACTTACGTAAACCTTACAATGTTGTAAGGTTTAAAAAAGATCCCCATCTTTATTCAGATGAGGATTATTAAAAATTAGTTGGTTTTTCATTCTTCATTACAAACAGAAAGTAATACATTGAGACTTTCTAGTTACACTATATGAAAATTACTATCTTTTAACTATCGAATTACATTACAGAAGGCTTACATGTTTGTAAGTTATGTGTAATGTAATTCGATAGTTCTCCTTACTTATATTTCGTACAATAAAGTTAGGAAGTAAGCCAAATAAGAAGAACACTCACATAACCAAATTACATTGCTAGTAGCTACTCTTCTTATGCCTTTCACCCATGCTACTACAATGTACCCCCTTCCCCTTTATATAATAAAAAAGCCTTAGTCTATATGGACTAAGGCTTTTTTATTAATCTCAAAAATACCCTTACCCAGTATTTTTATTTTCGACAAAAAATAGCTGGGGGTATATTTCACTATCTCATCGTTAAAAGTTTGCTCTTCGCATTTATAGGAATATTTGCAACCTCAATCTCTTCAATCGATTCACCGTAACGTCCTTTTGCAAAAACCTTTAATGCTTCATCTCTCTTTAACATATGCTTAACCGTTTTCTTTATTTTCTGCTCTCTACCACGTTCATCGAATGCAATAAATTCATATTCATACCACTCATCACCAATATGCTGACCAATTGTATTCACAACCGTATAGTATTCTTTCGTCTTATACAGTGGATTATATTTATCGATAACTGGTCCAAGTTTCGTAGGCAGTAACATTACTACTATCACTATCATCGCTATTATGGTAGTGATCATTTTTTTCTTCATAATAAACATTCCTCCTCTGCAGGATATATATACATCCATTTTAAAAAGGGGGAATAAAATCTACTATTGAATCTCATTACATTACACTTACATTTTTGTAAGAATTAAAAAAGGTGAACGAATTTGCTCGTTCACCTTTTAGCTTGCTTTAAAGCCACCGCCAAGTACATCACGTACATCATGTATAACAACGAAAGCATCTTCATCTACCCGGCTAATAACTTGTTTTAACTTAACAAGCTCTTGTTTATTAATAACAACATATAAAACTTCTTTATTTTTACCAGTATATCCGCCGCGCCCTTCTAATACAGTAACACCGCGTGTCATATTTTTCGTAATAGCTTCACGAATTAAATCTGGTTGATTCGAAATAATCGTAACAGCCGTTTTTGTGTCCATTCCTTCTACAATGAAATCAATCACCTTCGCTCCAATGAACACAGCTACAAGTGTATACATTGCCTTTTCTTGCCCTATTATAAATACAGAACCAGCAATTACAACAATATCAATAATTAGTACACCTTTACCTACACTCCAACCTAAATATTGATTTGCTAACTGAGCTAAGATTGCTGATCCTCCCGATGTACCTCCAGCTTTGAACATACAGCCTAATCCAATACCCACAAATAAACCAGCAAATAAAGCTGCTAATAATGTATCACTATTTACATGATACTCAATATGTTCTGTAACGTATAAAAACAAAGATGTTTCTACAATCCCTAAAATTGTATAAATCATTGTTTTCTTATCAAAAAATTTATAACCAATAGCTAGTAAAATTGCATTTATAGCAAAGTTCACAATTCCTGGTGACCAATCAAATAAGTAGTACGTAACAACCGTTAAACCAATAATTCCACCTTCCGATAAACGGTTTGGAATTGCAAAGTAATTAATACCAATTGCGAATAATAATGAACCAATTGTAATTAGTGTTATTTCCTTTATACGTTGATTAACCATAGTTCATACCCTCCCCCCATTTGACATTGTATCACTATCTCCTAGAGGTTTAGAAGTGGTTTTTATTCCGCTTTTTCCCTCTTAAAAATTGAAATATTATGTTTAAACAGAGGGTTGATTAATTATTCATATTTGCTCTAACTGCACGGACAAATCGCCCCACATTCCCTTTCTGAATATACTTAGCGCGAATGGTTTCATGACTACAAGTAAATTCAAAATACGGATGAAAATCTATGCTATCTATATGCAAATATGAATACTCTTTAAATGTTGAAGAATAGTACGGAAATTTCCCGTAAAAAAGGAGACGTCTAGTAGTGGCAACAAAAATTCCATGTTGATAACATAACATGAAATTATCCTTCTCAAAGATCCCTACTACAAAGGCTAACATTTTTTCGTCATCCTCTATATACTTGTTCACACTTAATAAAAGTTCATTCATGCATATCCCTCCAAATACTATTCTTGAAAAGAATCCATGGATTGTTACAAACCGGTTTAACTCCTTTATAAAGTATGAAACGCGTTTCCTGTCAAAGATATTTCAAAAAAATAATCCGTTATGCGATTATACACATAACGGATTACGATTAAACTGTAGAGCGTTCCACAAGTTCGTATGGAATTTCCAGCTTTTCTTGTTCAGAACTCTCGTCATTCACTTTTCTATGCAACATTTCAAAAGCAGTTTTCCCTATCTCCTTTAAATTTTGATCAATAGTTGTCAATTGTAACACTTGCGAGATAGGTTGATTATCAAAGCCAATAATCGCTAAATCCTCAGGAACTTGAATCCCTAATTTTTCAACTTCTGTCATAACCCCAATCGCAACTTCATCACCTGCTACTATTAATGCTTCAGGAAGATCCTGCATCTCTTTTAACTTATGAGCCACTTTTACACCATCTTCTAGTGTAAAACATTCTGTAAAAATCCATTCTTCATTAACCTCTTCGTCTATAGATTGCAATTGCTGTTTATAAACATCAAAACGTTTTTGGCTACTTGGCCCTAATTTCCTTCCCGTGCAATAACCAATTTTTTTATAACCTTTCTCAATCAAATAATCCATTCCTAATTGAAAGGCCGCTGAATGATTCGTATATACACTTGAGATGTTTGAAATATCATTGTCTTCACAAGCAATTATTGCGCCGTAAGAAGCATATGGTTCTATCGTTTCCCAATCATTTGCACGTGAACAAATAATAAGACCATCCAATTGTTTTGTTTTTAACATATGTAAACTTTTCATTTCTTCTTTTTTATTATAATTCGTTTGGCAAAGTAGCACCCTGTAATTATGCGCTAACGCAGTCTCCATCATTCCGCTCACCATCGCATCAAAACACGGATGATTAATATACGGTAAAATCACACCAACAATATTCGTTTTTCCTTTTGATAAATGAACAGCATTTGCGTTTTGCGAGTAATTCAATTTCTCAACTATCTCTATAACCGCTTTCCTTTTTTCTTCACTTACATATGGGTGATCATTCAACACTCTCGAAACAGTCGTAACTGAAACTCCCGCCATCTTTGCAATATCTTTAATATTAGCCATACACTCACCTCTACCTTTAACTTAATGAATCTCATGAACATATGTCAAATCTTCTTATCATTACACCTTCATTCGTTTCTCTTACAAAAGTGTAATTTTTCTGTAAGCTAATTCGATAGTTACTTTCCGCAACATTTCATACAATTGAGTCAGAAACAGGGTAACAACTATTCGAAAAGGAGCGGATTAATATGATGAACAAAATGAAAACGAACAATTTCTTAAATACAATGGGCATGGTATTTTCCGCTCTTATCGACGCAAAAGCTGTTGCTTCTACATTAAACAAGTAAGGAGAATATATTATGAATAACATCACTTTTAACAAATTAGATTTTTTAGGACTAGCTAGTGGCTCGCTTCTTCTTACTGCTTTTATTTACGCCGCTACGCTTGTATAACTTTGTGTCCCCTTTCCCCTTTATTATAAATAGTAATAGAAAAGACGACCGTCTATGCCCGGTCGTCTTTTCTTATTTTTGATTTGATTGCAAAGCTTCTTTTAACTCCTCAAACTTCTCATTTAATTGATCTGTCATCATTTTCATAGCGGTTTTTCGATCTATTTGTTCTCCAGCCTCAATTTGAATTGGATCTCCAAAAATCAATTGTGCCTTTTTCCCCTTTATTAATTCTTTTACACTTGATGGACCAACATAAGCTGCTGGTACTAACGGAACATTAGAACGCATCGCAATTGTCACAGCACCCGCTTTTAATGAAACATCTTCCGCTGATCTTGTTCCACTCGGAAAAATCCCTACTACCTTTCCTTCTTTTAATAAACGTGATGGAATTTTAAGTGTACTTGGTCCTGGATTCGCACGATCTACAGGGAATGCATTTACATTTTTAAAGAACCAATTTTTGAATTTCCCTTCAAATAATTCTTTTTTGGCCATGTAATGAATTTGAGTTGGATACATTCCTGTAGCTAACATTAATACATCCATAAAACTTGTATGTGTACATGCAACAACATACGGTCCACCTTCTGGTAGCTTTTCTCTTCCTTGTACTTCTACTTTCCCAGCTGTTTTAAATATATATTTCAACAAAAATGTAATTGGTTTGTACATTTATTTCGTTCCTTTCTAAACATCCGAAGTATAATCATATTCTTACAATAATTATAACACTAAGTTTTAGGAGTTGGTAATAAAATTAAGGATGAATTGTTAAATTTCAATTCTTACAAAAGTGTAATTTTCTTGTAAGCTAATTCGATAGTTACTTCTTACTATATTTCATACAATTAAGTCAGAAACAGGGCAACAATTATTCGAAAAGGAGTGGATCAATATGATGAACAAAATGAAAACGAACAATTTCTTAAATACAATGGGCATGGTATTATCGGCTCTTTTCGATGCAAAAGCTGTTGCTTCTGCATTAAACAAGTAAGGAGAATGTATTATGAATAACATTACTTTTAACAAATTAGATTTTTTAGGATTAGCTAGCGGCTCTCTTCTTCTTACTGCTTTCATTTACGCTGCTACGCTTGTATAACTTTGTGTCCCCTTTCCCCTTTATATAGAAAAAGACGACCGTCTATGCCCGGTCGTCTTTTTAATTTTTTCTTTCTTTCAATTCTTTTAAAAGCTGTATCAGCTCAGCTTGTTGTTTTATCTTTTTACGACCATTTCGATTAATTGCTGCAAGCTCACAGGCAACTCCGACGGCGAAGAAAAACAATAAACTTTCTAACATGTGAAATCCTCCATTTGCCTATTAAACAGCTTGACGTAATTGTTCTTCTTGTAAAACTCTCTTATTTATATTTTCTTCTTTTCTCTGGCAAACGTTATTGCGAATAAGCGCTGCAATAACAAGTACAGTCCCTATAATATCAAACATTGTGATCTGATACCCTTGCATCATCATAATAACTAAAGTCGTAATTGGTACAAAATTAATAAATAAAATCCCATTAATGGATGATAAAATTTTCACACCATAGTTCCAAGCAAGTAGCGCTACAATACCTGGCAATGTCATCATAAATAACAAATCATACTTCACAATAGAAATCGTTCCCATACTAGGAACTGAAACATATCCAAGCGACGTAATAATTACCGTTATAATTCCTGTAACAGTCGTACCGAATACACACGTCAACGTAGAATAACGTAATGTTGACCAATCACTACACGTTTGACCACCCATCGTATAAATAACCCAGCCTACAACACCAATAAATATAAATGCTAATGAGAACATATTATCTTTCAATGTTACAAAGAAACTCATGTCACCTTTTGTAATAACAAACACAGCTCCTACAAAAGCAATAACCATACTCGTTATCATATACTTCTTCGGTTTTATATGCTTATATCCCCATAAAATACAAATAGAAATCATCGGCATAAGTGATTCCATAATGGAAGCTACCATTACACCCGACTTACCCATTAACATTTGCCCTAAAAATATGAGGACATTATATACTGTAAATGCCATCGTTCCAAAAAAGACGAGTAACTTTCCTCTTCCCTCTAAACGAAATGCCTGTTTTCCTTCTTTCATTAACAACAATACAATCAGCATTATCGCCACTGCTCCATAACGAATAAGCGAAAAATAAAATGGATCTATGTATTCTAGCGCATGATCAGCAACTGGAAACATCGCTCCCCATGACATACTCGCAATTAAACACGCTAAAGCCCCTATTATCATTTGACCTCTTCTCACCGCAATCCCCCGTTTCTTTCTATTTGCACAAAGAGAATTGTAAAAGAAAAAATATATCACGTAAAATGATTCAAAATGATGTTAACTATCATTTATAATGATAGTTAACATCAAGGGGGATTACAAAATGGAATTAAGAGACTTACAAATCTTTAAAAGCGTTGCCGACCAGGGTAGTGTAAGTAGCGCAGCAAAGGAATTAAATTATGTACAATCAAATGTAACTGCACGTATTAAACAACTAGAAAACGAATTAAAAACCCCACTCTTTTACCGCCATAAACGAGGAATGACTTTAACAGCTGAAGGAAGAAAAATGCTCGTTTATGTTAGTAAAATTTTGCAAGATGTCGACGAACTAAAACAAGTATTTTTAGATAGTGAAACACCCTCCGGTATATTAAAAATCGGTACAGTCGAAACAGTAAGTACACTGCCTACCATTTTATCTTCTTACTATAAAAGCTATCCGAATGTCGATTTATCATTACAAGCGGGTCTAACAGAAGAATTAATTAGAGAAGTACTTGATCATCAATTAGATGGTGCCTTTATATCAGGTCCTATTAAACATCCACTAATCGAACAATACGATGTTAGTACAGAAAAATTAATGCTTGTAACACAAAATAAAGCTTTTCATATAGAAGAATTTACAACAACGCCTCTACTCGTTTTTAACCAAGGATGCGGATACCGTTCCAAACTAGAACGATGGCTGAAAGACGAAGGTTTGCTACCAAAAAGAATTATGGAATTCAATATATTAGAGACAATATTAAACAGCGTTGCACTCGGCCTCGGAATTACACTCGTACCACAGTCTGCTGTCCATCATCTTTCTAAAGCAGGTAAGGTACATTGTCATGCAATCCCTCAAAAATACGGCAGTATTTCAACGGTTTTCATACGCCGTAAAGATAGCTATATGACGAATTCAATGCGTAGTTTTTTAAAAACAATTGAAGAACATCATCATATCAATATGCTGTGAAAGACATTCTTACATGAATGTCTTTTTTTCTTACAAAAGTGTAAGTCTTTCGTAAGCTAATTCGATAGTTGCAAGTGGACATATTTCCTATAATTAAGACATAAGCAGGGCAACAACAATTCGAAAAGGAGCGGATACGCATGATGAACAATATGAAATCAAATAAATTTTTAAATACAATGGGCATGGTGCTATCCGCACTTGTCGATGCAAAAGCTGTTGCAACTACATTAAACAAATAAGGAGAGATTATAATGAACAACATTACTTTCAACAAATCAGACTTTATCGGACTTGCAAGTGGAGCTACTCTTCTTACGGCTTTCATTTATACACTTGCTCAAGGTCTTGTTTAACACTTTGTTTCACCAAACCCCTTTATATATAGAAAAAGCTGCTCGTCTTATAGACAAGCAGCTTTTTAGTTTGTTTCATATATAATTTGACCCGTTTTCGTAATATCATATCCGCCAATCGCATTTAATTCATTATGAAATTCTTCCGATTGCAAAATGTCTTTCACAACTTCAATCAACTCTTCATTTTCTTTATTCTTCAAAATTACTAAATCATACTGTTCTTTCATGATTGGAATAAAGTCCACATTTACAATTTGCGAAAACTTTTCTGAACCTACTCCTACATCAGCTTTTCCATTTGCAACTCGCGTGGCAACACCAAGATGATTCGATTCTTCCCATTCATATCCACTAATATCAGCTTTATTTAATTTTTGGATTCGTAATTGTTCATCCACTAACACTCTAATACCAGAACCCTTTTCTCGATTCACAAACTTTATAGTGGACCCGGATATGTCAGCCCATGTCTTTATTTTCTTCGGATTTCCTTTTTGAACATAAAACCCTACATTTCTGGACAATAAATTAATCATAATACATGGCTGTCCTACTAAAATACGTTTTACGTAAGGAATATTATATGTACCCGTTTCACCATCAAACAAATGCAAACTAACGATACTTCCTTCTCCTTGATACATTTTCACTAAACTTGTTAAGCTACCTTGATACGCTCTTAAAACATTAGAACTTGGCAAACGATTTTCTATACGTTTAGCTAACATATCTAACGTTAGTTCTTGACCACTAATAATACACGTGTTCAAGATACTACTACCATCGTTTTTTACAGGATTAACTTGTACTTTTCCTGTTTTCATTTGCTTTATATATTGATCTAAATCTGCTGCATCAATGCGCATCTGTCTACCAACTCTATAAGAAGGAAGTTCTCCTTTTTTAATTAAGTCGTATACAGTTAATTTTGATACTTTTAATCGCTTTGCTACTTCTTCCGTTGTGTAGGAATGATGATCCATAGACGATTCCTCACTTTCTTCTTTCATTGTAACAAAGAAAAGAATATTTCTCCTATTTTTTAAAAATAGATATATGTTCAAATTATAACTAGTTATATTTAGTTATATTTAGTTATAATTAGATGTGTCAAAACGAAAGGGGATTTTTTTATGAATAAATTTACATTACGTTCGATTGGGGCACTTATACTTTCTTTCCTTCTTATATTTAGCGCTGCTTGTACAAGTGGAGAAAAGCATACAAAGTCAGCTGCTAAAGAGGATAAAACAGTTGAACTGACTATCTCAGCTGCTGCCAGCTTACAAGATGCATTAAAAGAAATCGAAAAACAATATAAAGAAAAAGAGCCAAATATTAAACTTTCTTTTAACTTCGGTGCTTCTGGAGCACTTCAACAACAAATTGAACAAGGTGCACCTGCTGATTTATTCTTCTCTGCTGCAGAAGATAAATTCCAAATCCTTGTAAAAAAAGGATTCATTAATGAAAAAGAAGGGAAAAATCTTCTTGGAAATGAACTAGTTCTAGTCATCCCTAAAGATAGTTCTCTTACAAAATTTCAAGATTTAAAAGATGAGAAAATCAAAAAAATCGCACTTGGTACACCTGAATCTGTACCTGCTGGCAAATATGCAAAGGCCTCTCTAACACACGAAAACCTTTGGAATGATGTTCAAAATAAAGTCGTATTTACAAAAGATGTTCGCCAAGTGTTAACATATGTAGAAACAGGAAATGTCAATGCTGGTATCGTATACAAAACAGATGCTCTCATTTCAGATAAAGTAAAAATTGGTGAAACAGCAGCAGCTACTTCTCATGAGCCAATCCACTATCCTTTAGGTGTTATAAAGGAATCTAAACATAAGAAAGAGGCGACTTCATTTTATGAGTATTTGCAGTCAAAAGATGCACAATCTATCTTTAAGAAATATGGATTTACAGTCCTGTCGTAATTACTATGAGCATTGATGCTATTATATCGCCTGTCTTTCTATCTTTAAGAGTAGCTGCGTGTGCCACTATTCTCGTTACAATTTTAGGGACGATTGTCGGGCGAGCACTAGCTCGCTCCTCATGGCGATATAAAGTACTATTAGAAACCATATTTTTATTACCAATGGTACTTCCACCAACTGTTATCGGCTTCTTTCTCATTATCATCTTTGGAAACAACAGCCCGATCGGAAGGTGGGTTGAATCATTATTTCAGCAGTCTATTATGTTCACATCTACCGCTGCGATCATCGCTTCTACAGTTGTTGCATTTCCGCTTATGTACCAATCAGCGAAAACGGGATTTTCTATCGCAAATGTACAAATTGAAGAAAGTGCTCGTGACCTTGGCGCAAGTGAATATCAAGTTTTTCTGCACGTTACACTTCCGCTCGCATTTCCTGCATTACTAAGCGGGATGATTTTGAGCTTTGTCCGCGCGCTCGGTGAGTTTGGTGCTACACTCATGTTTGCCGGGAATATCCCTGGTAAAACACAGACAATCCCGACTGCAATTTACATGGCCATTGACGCAAGTAATATGCAACTCGCCTGGACACTTGTGGTTATCACTATTAGTATGTCACTCCTATTTCTGCTATGTATTCAGCTTATTAACAAAAGAATTACTAACCCTTAAAGCAGCTTTTTTGGAAGCTGCTTCTTTATTTCTTAGGAAATAAAATATACCACCGGTAAATAACTGAATTTTACCTCTTATTTAAATATACATTTTATTTGAATTCACTTTCTAAAATAGGCAATTTCCTGTTATTATATGGAGGTGTTTCAAAAAATGAAGAAATGAAAACGCATTTATATCGTGAATTCTTCATCCTGTTTTAGCGATCGGTAATCTTCTACTCTATTAGTGGGGCATTACCGATCGTTAGAACGATATGTAACTATATTGGTATAGCAAACCGAAGGGAGTCTTGTAATGGACATTTTATTAGCGCTTCTTCCTGCAATTGCATGGGGAAACATCTTATTAGTAAGCGTAAAAATGGGCGGTGGTGCATATAGCCAAACGGTAGGTATGACAATCGGTGCTCTATTCTTCGCAACAATTATGTATGTATTTACTCAACCAGCTTTAACAATGACAATCTTAATTGTTGGGTTTATTTCAGGTTTATTCTGGGCTTTAGGACAAGTAAACCAATTAAAAACAGTTGAAAAACTAGGTGTTTCAACTACCGTAACAATTTCTACTGGTATGCAACTTGTTGCAACTTCTATCTTTGGGGTTATCGCTTTCCGTGAGTGGACTACTACTACAACGATTATTCTGGGAACGATTGCAATCCTATTAATCGTAGTTGGTGTTGTATTCACATCACTAGATGATAAAGAAAATGCTCAGCCACCAGGACAATTGAAAAAAGGACTTCTTACTTTAATTGTTTCTACTTTCGGCTATCTTGTATATGTAATTATTATTCGTTGGTATAATATCGATGGTTGGTCTGCTATTTTACCACAAGCAGTTGGTATGTTTGTTGGTGCGGTTGTACTGACATCTAAACATAAACCATTTAACAAATATGCAATCCGTAATGCTTTATCTGGTTTACTATGGGGAACTGGAAACTTATTCTTACTTCTTTCATTACCACGTGTTGGAGTAGCAACAAGCTTCCCATTATCTCAAACTGGAATCGTTATCTCAACATTCGGTGCGATTGTATTCTTAGGTGAAAAGAAAACAAAACGTCAATTGATCTTTATTGCACTAGGTAGTGTTTTAATTATCGGCGGCGCTGTATTACTTGGTATGACAAAAGCATAATCTTATATTCTATTAGTAAACCCCTGAAGCATATGTACTTCAGGGGTTTTTAATTCTAATTATTTTCTAGATATAATTATTTGTATGTTCTTGCCCCTTATAATTGCCCTTCCACTCTAGCAAACCAGCTACACATATAAAGAGATTAATAATAGCTAATATTAGCATGACGTATAAACCAGTAGAAATATAAATTACAATGCTAACTACGTTATATAAAATCCATAAATGCCAGTTTTCTAATATTTTTCGACTTAACATAAATTGAGCCACTAGTCCCAATACGGCATTTAAAGCGTCTAAATATGGACTTGTTGACTCTAAATAACGGACTTGATAATAACCCCAACCAATCCAAGCAACTAAAATAAAACTTATATAAAAAGTCCACCCTTTCAAATCTAAACGAACTGTTGCTTTTACCTCTCCCTCCCCACTTCGTGCAATCCAATAATACCAACCATATACATTAAATATAAATTGAAAAGCGGCTAATACTGCCATTGCATATAAACCTTGTGTAATAAAAATGTATAGAAATACCGCAACAGTAATCATGCCAAATAAAAAGTTGGATACTTTTTCTCTCGCTAATAACCAAACATTAATGATCCCCATAATTGATACGAAAATTTCAATATAACTCGATTGAATATACAATCCAACTAATACACAAATAATACTAGAAACAAGTAAAAAAAGTGGACTTCTAACCATATTTATCTCTCCCTAGATGTGTAATAAATTCCCTATTACCAGTATAAGGAATAGCCCTTTCCTTTACCATGAATTTCCGCCTTCTCATTATCCATTCCATCTACGGTAAGTCTTTTCTTTTTACAAAATTCTCTTAAAGATGATATCGTTTTTATAACATATCTCTACTAGAAAGGAATAAAGGATATGCCTAACAAACATCGAATTTTATTTATTGGTGCTGGTCGTATGGCAGAAGCTATATTTTCCGGATTACTTAAAACAAGCAAAGAATATATCGAAGAAATTATCATCTCTAACCGAAGCAACGTAGAAAAGTTAGAACAATTACAAAGGCGATATAATGTGTCTATTACAACGGATTGGAAGCAGCATATTACATCTGTCGATACGGTTGTTTTAGCAATGCCACCTTCTGCTCATGAAGAATTATTAGCTGAGCTATCTCCGTTAATATCAAATCAACTTGTCGTAACAGTAGCAGCTGGCATTGGACCATCTTATTTAGAAGCCAGACTCCCAAAAGGCACACCTGTTGCTTGGATTATGCCTAATACAGCTGCTGAAATTGGAAAGTCTATCTCCTTATATACAATAGGACAATCAGTAACCGAGATGCATCAAGAAACCCTGCAACTGCTTTTAAGAGGTATTGGTACTTCGCAACTTTGTACTGAGGAAGAAGTTCATCAGCTTACTGCAGTTACTGGAAGTGCACCAGCCTTCCTTTATTACTTTGCTGAAAGCTTAATTGAAGCAACAAAAAGTTATGGAGTCGATGAAGAAACCGCAAAACATCTTGTCATTCAAATGATTTCTGGCTCTGCTTCTATGCTCGAGCAAACGCAAAATCCAGCTAACCTCCGCGAACAAGTAACAACGCCAGGTGGTTCCACAGCTGAGGGTCTCAAAACTTTATATGAATATAATTTTTCAGAGGCAATTCAAAAAGCAGTAGAAGCAACAAACAAAAAAGCTAGGGGGAAATAATATGATTTTAACAAGTTTAAAAGATTATACAACATTACATAACGGTGTAAAAATGCCTTGGTTTGGTTTAGGTGTTTTTAAAGTAGAAGATGGTTCAGAAGTAATTGATTCTGTAAAAGCAGCAATTAAAAATGGCTACCGCAGCATCGATACTGCAGCAATCTATCAAAATGAAGAAGGCGTTGGACAAGCGATTCGTGAATCCGGTGTTTCACGTGAAGAATTATTTATTACCTCAAAAGTATGGAATAGCGATCAAGGATATGAAACAACACTTCAAGCATTTGAAACTACATTAGAGAAATTAGGTCTAGAATATTTAGATTTATATTTAGTACATTGGCCTGTAAAAGGGAAATATACTGAATCATGGAAAGCATTAGAAAAACTTTATAAAGATGGCCGTGTTCGCGCTATCGGTGTGAGTAATTTCCACATTCACCACTTACAAGACGTATTTGAAATTGCTGAAATTAAGCCAATGGTCAACCAAGTGGAATATCACCCACGTTTAGCACAAGAAGAGCTACATGCATTCTGTAAAGAACATAATATCCAGCTTGAAGCTTGGTCACCATTAATGCAAGGACAACTACTAGATAATCCAACGTTACAAGAAATTGCGACAAAATATAATAAATCAACTGCGCAAATTATTTTACGCTGGGATTTACAAAACGAAGTTGTAACAATCCCTAAATCAATTAAAGAACATCGCATTATTGAAAATGCAAACATCTTCGACTTTGAATTAAGTGCTGATGATATGAAAGCAATTCAAGCTTTAAATGAAGATCGTCGCGTTGGTCCAGATCCAGATAACTTTAACTTCTAGTAGAAAAACCACTGCCATATGCAGTGGTTTTTTTGTTTAAGGAAACTGAAAATTTAAACTATATTTTATTTGGTTGACACTTCATTATTCAAGGTGTAAGATTTTGAATTATCAAAGAAACACAAAAATTAATAAAATTTATTCGTTTACTCATTGTATCAAGAGAGGTGGAGGGACTGGCCCTTTGAAACCTCGGCAGCAGGTTCATTTTGAATACTGTGCCACTTCCTGCAAGCTTTATGCTTGAAAGATAGAATGAGGGACTTCGTTTATATACGGGTGCATAACTTGTACGTAAAAATCCCTCTTTCTCAATATGAAAAGAGGGATTTTTTATTTTTTATTTCCCTCATCATCATCCAAACTTAATTATTTAGGAGGAAAATCAAATGAAAAAGAAGTTTGTACCCGGTATTGCATCAGTTGTAGGAGTAAGTATTTTATTAACTGGTTGCGGTAGTTATAAAAACGAAGCAAGCGGAGCAAATGCAAAAGACGAGGCACCTAGCAAACAGGTTTTAAATTTATCTTCACCTACTGAAATACGAACAATGGATACGGCCCGTGCTACAGATACTGATTCTGGTCAAGTAATGAGAAACGTATTTGAAGGTTTGTATAATCTTGGTGAAGGTAACAAACCTTTCCCTGGCGTTGCAAAATCTCATGAAGTAAGTGGCGATAAAACAAAATACACATTCCATTTGCGAGATTCAAAATGGTCAAACGGCACTCCTGTTACAGCGAAAGATTTTGTGTTCGCTTGGCAGAGAGCCGTAGATCCAGCAACAGCCTCTGAATATGCATTTCTATTCTTTGATATTAAAAATGCAACAAAAATTAACAACAAAGAACTTCCAACCGACCAACTTGGTGTAAAAGCAGTTGATGACCATACGTTTGAGGTAGAATTGGAGCGTCCTGTTCCGTATTTTATTAGCTTAACAGCGTTCCCAACATTTCTACCAATTAACGAGGAATTCTTTAAAGCACAAGGTGATAAGTACGCTTTAGAAGATAATACAATCTTGTACAATGGAGCTTTTACACTAAGCGATTGGAAGCACGAACAAAGCTTTAAATTTAAGAAGAACCCTACCTATTGGGATAAAGATACTGTCAAACTAGAAGAAATCAATTTTAACGTCGTAAAAGAAAAATCAACAGAAGTAAATTTATTCGAGTCAAAACAATTAGATCGTATAAAACTAACATCTGACTTCGTTGATAAATATAAAAAAGATGCTAACTTTAAAGAACGTCCAAATGTAGGCGTACAATTTTTACGCATGAATCAACAAAACAAAGTACTTCAAAACGTTTCTGCACGCCAAGCAATCGATCAAACAATTGATAGAAAATCCTTTGTAAATACGTTATTAAATGATGGCTCTACACCAACATTTGGTCTCGTTCCAAAAAACTTTGCAAAAGGACCTGAAGGAAAAGACTTCCGTACTGCAAACGGCGATTTAACAAAAGTTGATACAAAATCTGCACAAGAATTATGGAAAAAAGCTAAACAAGAGCTTGGTTCTGAAAAGATAACATTAGAATTATTAACGAGTGATGCTGACCTTGATAAGAAAACTGGTGAATTCTTAAAAGGGCAACTAGAAAAGAATCTAGATGGATTAACAGTAAATATAAAACCGCAACCACGTAAGCAACAAGTTTCGCTTTTATTAAAAGGTGACTACGAAATCGGAATTGACGGCTGGAGCCCTGACTTTGCGGATCCAATTACATTCCTTGAGCTATTTACAACGAATAACCCTTATAACTTAGATCATTACTCTAATAAGGAATTCGATGAAGCAATAGCAAAAGTGAAAACAACTTTAGCTGGTGATGAAAAAGCTCGCTGGGAAGCATTACTAGAATCCGAGAAAATATTATTTAAAGACTCTGTTATCGCTCCTCTTTACCAAAAAGGCGAATCTTATTTAGAACGTTCTTATGTGAAAGGAATTGTGCAAGTAGACTTTGCGGGTCAATTAAACTTCAAATGGGCAAAAATTGAAAAATAAAGTAAAACCGTAATAAGTGGGGGTTCTTCATCCCCACTTATTATTAGCCCACACCAATTGTTTTTTTAGCAAAATATATTAAAAGTAGGTTCTCTCACACAAGAGAATCTACTTTTTTAATATATTATTCCAAGAAATTAACATTCTATTTTTATTATTGACATATAGTTCTTTCCAGTGTTAATATTCTAAATAATCAAATAAACAAAATATTTCACCGTCAAAATATAATGTCTACTAAGTTGAAACATATAACGATAGATTATAGCTCAACATGTATATACATATAGAACACCTGATTACCTATAAACAAATATTTATAATAGGTTCTATCTCCTTCTATAGCTACTTCAAGACATGGACATTATGACGTTACGAACAACACATTTAGGGAGGAACGAACAATGAAGAAAAAAGTTGTACCTGTTGTTGCATCTGTTTTAGGGGCAAGTCTATTACTAACTGCTTGCGGGGGAAATAAAGATAATGCAGGCGGAGCGAAAGCAAACGATAAAGTACCTGATAAACAAGCAATTAACTTATCATTCGCTTCAGAAATTCCAACAATGGATGTTGCAAAAGCAACGGATGGGGAATCCATGAATGTAATGCGCAATGTATTTGAAGGTTTATATGCAATGGGAGAAGATAATAAACCAATTCCTGGTGTTGCTGAGTCGGTTGACATTAGTCCCGATAAAACAAAATATACATTTCATCTGCGTGATTCAAAATGGTCAAACGGTACTCCTGTTACAGCAAAGGACTTCGTCTTTGCTTGGCAGCGTGCCGTAAATCCTGATACAGCAGCTGAATACGCATTCTTATTCTTCGATGTACAGAATGCGAAACAAATAAACCAAAAACAATTACCAATTGATCAACTAGGGGTCAAAGCTGTTGATGACAAAACGTTAGAAGTACAACTAGACCGTCCTGTTCCCTACTTCTTAAGCTTAACGACATTCTCAACATTCTTACCAATTAATGAGGAGTACTTAAAATCTCAAGGCGATAAATACGGTTTAGAAACAAATCATTTAATTTACAACGGTGCTTTCACATTAGATAACTGGAAACACGAACAAAGTTTCCAATTGAAGAAAAACCCTAACTATTGGGATGCTAAAACGGTAAAATTAGAAGAAATCAACTTCAATGTCGTTAAAGATAAGTCTACAGAAGTGAACTTATATGATTCAGGACAAATTGATCGCGTTGCTTTAACTGCAGAGTTTGTTGATAAATATAAGAGCGATCCAAACTTCAAGGAACGCGCTGAAGTCGGCATTCAATTCTTACGACTAAATCAGAAAAATGAAACATTAAAAAATCAACATGCACGCCTTGCTATTAACGGCGCAATGAATAAAAAGGCTTACGTAGAAACAATTTTAAATAACGGTGCTATTCCAGCTGAAGGAATGGTTCCTGCGAAATTTGCAAAGAGTCCAGAAGGCAATGACTTCCGTAAAGAAAATGGAAATCTAGTCAGGGATGATGTGAAAACAGCGAAAGAAAACTGGAAAAAAGCAAAACAAGAACTTGGTACTGACAAAGTAACAATCGAACTATTAACAAGTGACAATGCTTTAGCTAAAAAGACTGGTGAATATTTAAAAGGTGAATTAGAAAAAAACCTAGATGGATTAACAGTGAATTTAAAACCACAACCACGTAAACAACAGTTGAAACTACTATTAAGTGGTGACTATGAAATTGGTATTGACGGCTGGGGCCCTGACTTCGCTGATCCAATTACATTCTTAGATTTATTTACAACAGATAGTGCTTATAACTTCGATAAATACTCTAACAAAGAATACGATGAGCTAATTCATAAAGTGAAAACAGATTTAGCTGGCGATGAAAAAGCACGCTTTGAAGCAATGAAGCAAGCTGAAAAAATTCTATTACAAGACGGCGCTGTCGCTCCTTTATACCAACAAGGTCGTTCTTACTTACAACGCTCTTTCATTAAAGGACTTGTAACGACTGACTTCGGCGGTGAATTTAACTACAAGTGGACAGAAGTTGCAAAATAACAAAAGTAAAAAGGTATCCTACGAAGGATACCTTTTTACTTTTATACAACTTTAACTACAGAGCTTCTTCCCTTTACCATTCCTTTTATAGCTAAAGTCTTCACTGCTACTAATTGTTTAACCAATACAATAACTAATAATGAAATAATATTTCTCTCTAAACTAACTCCTCCGAATATTATTGTATAATAGCCATTTGCTGCATATGTTGCTTGAAATAATTCACCAATCGTTTGGTACGTTTTAGAAAGCATTTCAGTACCTCCTCACAACTTCAATTTACCATATACATACAAATCTTTTTTGATTTAAATTGCGGATTAGTCCTTGTGACTGCAGGATAATAATTTATTTTCAACACATACATAATTACATGTTTTTGGGAAAAACTTGTATAGAACGAATTTACATAAGGAGGAATTTATAATGAGAACTCTACTATCAGTTTTATTAGCTCTTATGCTAGTACCTGCATTAACAGGATGTAAAGCCCCTGCAAAAGAAGACACAACTTCTAATAAAAAGACGACTGAAGAAGCAAAAAATGAGGCTCCTGCAGATTTAAAACTAAACTTTAATGAATTTAGTTTAGATGCAGACTATCAAGATACGAAGAAAGACTACGAAGCTGATTATAAGAATGTAGCCGCTGATAAGAAAATGGAAGCAAAGCTTGAAGACCATAAAACAAATGCAAAGTTTACTGGTGACGAGGCTATTACAAAATTAAGCCCACTTCTACAAGAATTAAAATTTGATAAAGATACTGCTGACCAAGAAGTAATCGATCAAGTAGTGAACGTGTTCAAACTTGATAAAGACTATCAAAAATTTGATTTAGAAGTTGTCTTCTCTGATGGAACGAAAAAAGAATATAAAAGAGAAATAAAATAAAGAAGTAGGCGGTTGCCTACTTCTTTATTTTTGCATATCTTAAATCTGGTTTAGATCCAACATAATATTGAAGTCCAGATACCGTTTGTTTTTGTAAATAGGAATCCGACGGGAATATAATTGGAATTAATGGTGAATCTGTAAACATAATATCTTCCGCTTTATGCAATAAGTCAAAACGCTTATCTTCATTTTGTTCAACTTCTGCTTCCTTCACTAAAGCATCAAATTCTTTATTATGCCATTTTGCATAATTGTTTGGACCATCACCTGCATATAAATCTAATTTAGTAATTGGGTCTAATAAAGAACCGCCCCATCCCATATAAGCTAATTGGAAATCACTTTGCTTATATGTGTCGATGTAACTCTTCCACTCTTTATTTTCTAATTTAATATCTACGCCAAGATTTTTCTTAAACATTTCTTGCATTGCTTCTGCTACTTTTTTATGTTGTGTATCTGTAGTGAATTTTAATGTTACTTCAGGTAATGTAGACCAGCCTTGTTCTTTCATGCCTTCTTCTAATAATTTTTTCGCTTCTGCTGGATCAAATTTAACGTAACCACCTTTTTCTTTACGGAAATCACGCCCACTTTGTGTTTTTGCTCCTTCTGGAACGAATGCATTTGCTTCTTGTGCATTGTTTTTATACAGTTTTTCAACAATAAATTTACGATCAACCGCTAATGAAAATGCTTTACGTACTTTCGCATTTGTAAACGGCTCTTTTTCTACGTTAAACGAATAAATATAAGATGAGAATCCTGCAACACGCTTATATTCTTTATTTCCTTTTTCTTTTTCAATCATCTCTTGTGGTAAACCACTTAGTAAATCTAATTCTTTTGATTTAAATAATTGATACGCTGTTTTAGAATCTGGAATAATACGAAACTCAATTTCTTTTAATGTTACCTTTTTATCATAGTATTCTTTATTTTTTTGTACTGTAATAGCCTGATTATGCTTCCATTCTTTTAATGTGAATGGTCCGTTCGTAATTAACTCTTTTGGATCTGTTTTTAATTTATTATTATCATCAATTGATTTTTTAGATAATGGAATGAATAATGAACTTGCCAATTTTTGTTTAATAGAAGACACTGGGTGCTCAAGTGTTACCTTTAATGTTTGAGGATCAATGACTTGAATGCCAACTTGTCCTTCTTCACCTTTTCCAGTATTGTATGCCTCTGCCCCTTTAATAAAATACATTTCTGTTGCATTCATAGAACCCGTTTTCGGATTTAATAATCGCTTCCATGCAAATTCAAAATCATTTGCTGTAATAGCAGAACCATCTGACCATTTAATATCTTTCTTTAAATGAATTGTATACTCAGTTCCATCAGCATTTACTTCTTCTTTCTCTGCTAATTCATTTTGATATTTCCCATCACTATCTTGCGTATATAAGCTTGAGAATAAATGTCCAATTACATAACCTGAAGTACTATCTGTCGCAATAGCGGAATCAAGTGTATATGGATCGCTACCAATATTCGTTACTAATCGATCTCCTTCTCCCTTACCAGCACTCGCCTTTTGCGTCTCTTTCTTACCGCAAGCGACAGAAGTAATTGCTAAAACAGTCATAATAACAAACAGTAAAAACTTCTTCATCCTACATTCTCCTTTAACCCGAAATTTTTGGTGTTGATGCTAATAATGTTTTTGTATAAGAATGTTGTGGATTACGGAAGACTTCGTCCGTATTTCCAAATTCAACAAGTTCTCCTTTGTATAAGACAGCTACTTTTTCACATAAATAGTGAACCATCGGTAAATCGTGCGCGATGAATAAATATGTATAACCTTGTTCTTTTTGGATTTTTTGCAGCAGATGTACAATTTGAATTTGCAATGAAACATCTAATGCTGAAATTGGTTCATCAAGAATTAATACTTCTGGCTCACACAATAACGCTCTTGCAATAGCAATTCGTTGACGTTGTCCTCCGCTAAATTCGTGTGGATAGCGATCGATATATCGTCTATCTAATCCCACACGTTCTAGCGCATCACCTGCTACTTTATCCTTTAATCCTTTATCACCTAAACCGAATGAAATATAACCTTCCGTTACGCTATCGCGTACTTTCCAGCGCGGATTTAATGCTGCTGTGGAATCTTGAAAAATGAACTGTACTTTCTGTAAAAAATCTCGCCTATGAGCTGATTTCAGCTTGTGAACGACTTGACCGTTATAATCAATTTCACCAGACGTTGGACTCTCAATCCCTGCTATGAGCTTTCCAAGTGTTGTTTTTCCTGAACCACTTTCACCAATAATGCCAAGTGTTGTTCCTTTCGGAATAGAAAGTGATATGTCTTTTAACGCTGTGATTTCTTTACTTTTACTTCCATACGTTTTCGTTACTTGCTTTATAGTAATTAAATCTGTCTTCATGAGGCATTCACCTTCTCTTTTGATTTCGCTTTATTATGCTCTAGAACATGTTGCCAACAATGTGAACTATGCTCCTTAGAATATGTGGTTCTCTCTGGAAAACGATGAATACATTCTTTTATCGCTACTGGACAACGATTTACAAAAGGACAACCAAAGCTATTTAATATTTCAATGGAAGGTGTCGTTCCTTCTATAGCACGTAATACCTTTTCGGAATCATCCATATTCGGAATTGCTTGTAATAAACTTTTCGTATATGGATGTTTAGGAGAACCTATTACCTCCCGTATCGTTCCTTTTTCAACGACACGTCCCCCATACATAACAACTACTCGATCAGCTACTTCACGTACAAGTGCCAAATCATGTGTAATTAATAAAATACTCGTATTTTGTTTTTCTTTTCTTTCTTTTAATAGCCCCATAATTTGTTTCTGAATCGTTACATCTAATGCTGTCGTAGGTTCATCCGCAATAACGAGTTTTGGGTGGCAGGCAAATGCGATTGCTAAACAAATACGTTGCCTCATGCCTCCGCTTAATTGATGTGGGTACTGTTCAAAGCGTTTCTCTGCTTCATGTATCCCTAAATCATTTAATAAGTTAATCGCAATTTCTTTTGCTTCTTTTTTCGATTTCTTTTCGTGTTGCAAAATCACCTCTGTAATTTGCCTTCCAACCTTCATCGTCGGATTTAAAGATGAAAGTGGATCTTGAAAGATAAAAGCAATATCTTTCCCACGAATTTGATTCCATTCTGATTCTTGTAGATTCGTTAATTCCTCTGATTCAAAAGATATATTTCCATCATCAATATGAATTGATTCTTGATTTAAGCCGATAATAGATTGTGCTGTAACACTTTTCCCTGAGCCACTTTCTCCTACAAGTGCAACTATTTCACCTTCGTTAATAGAAAAGGAAACATGTTTCACAATCGCTTGCTTACTATTCTCTTTTTCAACGGCTAACGTTACGTTTTCTAAAGATAAGATTTGTGCCATGTTTTTTCTCCTTTCGATTCCGTTTGACGATTTTTGGATCAATCGCATCTTGCAAACCATCACCAATTGCATTAAATGCGAACATAATGAGTGCAATCATGATTGCCGGGAAAAATAGCTGCCACCATTCTCCGCTCAATAATGTCCCGAGTGCATCATTCGTCATCGTCCCCCAACTTGCCGCTGGTGATTGTACTCCAAGTCCTATAAAGCTTAAAAATGATTCTGAAAAAATAGCTGCTGGAATTGTAAATGATAAATTCACGATAATAATCCCTGTTAAATTCGGAATTAAATGCCCATATATAATTTTCATATGTGATGTACCTAATCGCTCTGCTGCAATAACAAACTCTCGTTGTTTTAAAGATAAAACTTGCGCCCTAACGAGACGTGCCATACCAATCCATCCTGTTAATGCAAGGGCGATGATAATGGTAAAAAGACCTGGTTTCATAACAATTAATAGTAAAATAACAATTAATAAATATGGGATACCGTATAACACTTCGATTCCTCTTATAATCCACTCATCAATTAACGTTCCAAGGCGATTACGCCCTCTCACATATCCACTAAATCCACCAATCAGTACACCAAGACCTATATCGAGGGCAGCTGCTACTAATCCAACTGTTAGTGAAATCTTCCCACCAGCCCAAGTACGTGCCCAAATATCTCTCCCTAGATCATCTGTTCCAAACCAATGTTCACTACTCGGCGGTAAATTTGTTGCCTCTTTTACTTGTTCACTCGCAGTAAATGAAGTTAAACTTTCGCCAATAAGCGAGAAAACAATAATTAGCAATAACGTCACTGTTCCTAAAACTGCGATTGGATTCGATATAAACTTACGAAACACTTCTTTCTTTCTGCTAATCTTTTGCTGATCTTTATTTATCGTTAATTCTTTTTTCTCTTCTTTCGTTAATAACTGTTCATTAATCTCATAAGCCCCCATTTAAATATCCCCCCTCCTTATGTAATAGAACGAATACGCGGATCAACAATGCGATGAATAATATCTGTAATGAAAATACAAGCAATTAATAATGCACTATAGAAAATCGTTGTTCCCATAATCACCGGATAGTCTCGGTTAAAAATACTATCTACAAAATATTTTCCTAGGCCAGGAATTGAAAAGATTTTTTCAATAACGAAAGTCCCTGTTAAGAGTCCAGCCATTAACGGTCCAACAAATGTAAGTACTGGAACAATCGCATTTCGAAGAGCGTGTCTTATAATAATCTTCTTAATTGGTATACCTTTTGCTCTTGCTAGCTTAATATAATCACTCTGCAGTACTTCGATCATATTAGAACGAACAAACCTTGTAATAACTGCGATTGGCCCTAACGCTAATGCAAAGGATGGCAATACCGTATGTTCGAATGTTCCCCAAGAGGCTACTGGTAAAAACTCAAATTGGATAGCGAATACTTGTATAAATAGTGGTGCTAAAATAAAACTTGGAATAGAAATACCTAAAATTGCGAGCAAACTCACACTATAGTCAATTACTCTCCCATGATATAGAGCAGCAAATGTCCCTGCCGCAATTCCTACTAACAATGAAATAACAAGTGCTTGTAGACCAATAATTGCCGATGGACCAAAGCCAGTTGTTATAATTTCTGATACACCTTGCCCGGTTGATTGAACAGATTCACCAAAATCAAAATGAACTACACCGTCTAAATAAGCAACATATTGATTCCATAACGGTTCATCAAGGTGATACTTCGCTCTCATGTTTTGGATCACTTCTTCAGGAAAGATTTTTGCATCTGATGAAAATGGATCTCCCGGAATAATATGCATAATTAGAAATGTCACTGTCGTAATAACCCATAGTGTGAACACCATAACCGATAATTTTTTAATTACATACACTTCAATAACCCCCTAAACACATGAATTTACTTTGTTTTATGAATGTACTTTTTCCATTACTCCCTTTTCTCTTTTTAGAATACAAAAAGCCTTGATCTTAAAAAATAAGATCAAGGCTTAACAAACAAAGGCCCATCACTTATCTTTCAAGACTTGCTTGCTGGAATTAGCACGGTGTTCCTATTACAGAACCCGCTGCTGAGGTGTCATAGGGCCAGTCCCTCTACCTCTCTGGATAAGTAAATTGCTATATTATTATTTGGTTCAAATTGTATATTTCGAATTATAATTCTGAAAAATCGAAAAGTCAATCAAATTGGATAAATTTAGAAAAATCAGTTTTTAATTCATTTATCGAAATTACAGTTTTCGGCTTATAATAAAAAGAAATGATGTTAAAGGAGTTATAAGATGGACCCCTTACTTCTTGCTACTATAGGATTACCCTTAACAATCGTTATACTTGTCATGATCGGCTCCTATAAACTCTTTATTAAAAAGAAACGTATTACTTCTTTTTATACTCCTTTCGATAATATTACCGGGCAAACTATTTCCGAATTTCACGAAGAACAGAAAATATTAGCATCTGAGGATGAAGACGGAGATGGCAAGAAGAAAAAATAACCTTGCACAGGCAAGGTTATTTTTTCGTTTCTGCTTGAAAACGTTTATAGTATGTCGATGCTGTTGCAAAGTTAATTTCTATATCCCGAATCAACGATGAATCTTCTTCTTTAGCTAACTTCTGTAATTTTTTCATCGCTTGTTCTGATTCATTCAAGAAACCAACATATACCTCATGTTCTTGCTCTTTCGACTTCGGAACACGAATTTCTTTACGTATATGATCAATATCTTCTAACATGCTCGTTGTTACCTTTTGCACGTCTTCTTTATATGTAGCATTCGTTATTTCCTTACCGCCCTTTTCTTTTGCCACTTCAAATAACTGCAGTGCTTTATTAATTTCTTTATTCATTTTTATATCGTATTTTTCATGTACTGCAAGGTATTCTTTCATCTCTTCTGTTTGTTCAGTAGATTGCTCTACCTTTTCTTTCGGTTCTTTCGGTTCTTTCGTATCTTTATTTCCATTACATCCTGCTAGAAGGATCATACTTCCCATTACAGCAATACCCAAAACCTTCTTCATCTCTTCTTCTCCTTTTATCTACAGCTATTACTCATTATAGTTTCTTTTATCTCCACTTGTTATTATACCGAGAACGCCCTACTTTTTACACTTAAGACGACATCGTAATATATATACCAACATGTTTGTCACAGTATCGTCACTTTATACAAATAACTTTTGCAATGCTTTACTACATCACCTTACAAAACTGTAAGCACACATAAAGAACAAACCATGCTAGACTTACATATGCATAACGCAAACATATGTAAGGTTTTAAGGAGAATCATCTATGTACAACACAATGCCTTTTATGGGAGAAGATATTCGTGTCCTTATTCGCGAAAAATCACTTCATATCGAAAATACAGAGAGCCTTCGCCGCGTATTAAAGAAGAAGCATGCTCCATTTAAGTTAGCTCAATATTTAAAACAACAACATACAAATCAATTTCATACCGTGCTAAATATATCGGATAAATCATTAACAATCGAAATCATCGGTCATGTCTACATTGGAAACTTTGCAGATACCTTAAAGGAAATCCCACGTATACCGAAGATTGCTCCTATTATCGTTAAAAAAGCGTATAAAATTACTGACCATACCGATATTATCGACTGTGGGGAAAAAGAAGTCGATAGTAATCGCTGGGTGTGGGATAAACTTGCTGTTTTATATGATACGATTATGAATAATATGTATGAGGTATTTCAAAGAAATGAAAAAAAGAACTGATTCAAACATTCCCTTTGAATCAGTTCTTTTTTTTTAAGCCTCTAAATTTTGTCTTTGTTGCAGTTCAAACTGCTTCTCACTTCTTCTGGCCATAAATAGATAACATAATACTGCTCCTACTTCACAAAGCGCAATAACAACACCCATCGGTAACGCTGTATTACTCCCACCAATACCTACTAGCGGAGCGACAAGCGCTCCTGAAATGAACTGTAATAAGCCTAATAAAGCTGACGCTGTTCCTGCAGCTTGCTTCTGATTTCTCATCGCTAATGAGAACCCAGTTGTTGATACAACCCCGACACTTGATACAACAAGGAATAACGAACATAAAACACCGATTAAACCTATTCCTAGTACGATTGTCAGTAGTAAAGATAGGCCACCAACAGCTGCGATAATAATACCAGCAACAAATAATGTCTTCTCATTCACTTTCCCCGCTAAACGACCCGTTACCTGACTAGCAATAATAATACCGATGCCGTTAATCGCAAAGAATAAACTAAATTGCTGTGGTGATGCTCCGTATATGTTCTGCAACACAAATGGTGAGCCCGAAATGTATGCAAACATTGCCGCTGTTACTAATCCTTGTGACAATGCATATCCCATAAACAGACGGTCCTTTAACAATTTTCCGTACGTCGCCAAAGTCCCTGACAAACCACCCTTTTCTCTTTCTTCAGGAGGTAATGTTTCACGCAATACAAAAGTAGCTGAGATTAACATGAATACGCTAATTGCTCCAAGAACGATGAAAACACCGCGCCACGTTGTAAACTGTAATAATTGCCCCCCAATAATCGGTGCCAAAATAGGTGCTGCTCCGTTTACTAACATAAGCAGTGAGAAAAACTTCGTCATTTCAGAACCTGAGTACATATCACGTACCATTGCACGTGATATAACAATCCCGGCTGATCCTGAAGCTCCTTGTAGGAAGCGCAATAATACTAATGTCCAAATAGATGGCGCAACAGCACAAAGTAAAGAAGAAGCAACATAAATAATAAGAGCAATAATAAGTGGTTTGCGTCTTCCGTAAATATCGCTAATTGAGCCAACAAATAATTGTCCTACTGACAGCCCAAGCAAACAAGCTGTTAATGTAAGCTGCGCTAGGGATGCACCTGTTTGCAAATCATCCGTTAACTTCGGTAATGAAGGCAAATACATATCAATAGATAATGGCCCAATCGCCGTAAGTGTTCCTAATACAAGAATCATCCATAACCTGTTTGCCTTTACAGGTTTATATATTTCGTGATTAACTTCATTCACTTTTTCAATTCACCCTTTCCTATACACACTGAATCGTAACAATTATAGTTACATCATAAACATACGTCAAGTACAGCGCATTTTCCTCTTTCATAATGTAAAAAAAGCGATAGAAATTCTATCGCTTTACTTTTTCACATTGCTATTCGCAAATTTAGATACCGAGGCCATCGTCTCTCCTGTATCTAAATATGTAATTTGAATTGGGTCTCCTACTTCTGTAAACATAGCATACGGGAATTTCTTCACTGGTATCATAAATACCTTTTGTTCATTCTCTAAAAGTACGTACACGATTGTATTTTCACCTGATTTCTCTTTATATACACGTTGTACAATACCTTCTTTTTGCGCTTCTTTTCCTGTTGAGGTTGGTCTAAAGGTATCACCATTACCGCTCATTACGTTTTTATAATTCTCAAGCGCTTCTTTCTGCGTCGAACCTGTCGCAAATATTTTTGCATTAGCAGCATATACAACTGTATGTGCACGTACTAGGCCTCCGTCATCAACAACCGGAATAATCCAAGCTGGTTTTCCGTATACGTTATAAATGACAGGCATTGTCCCATGCCATTTCTCTCTCTTAAAGGAATTATCCACTACTTCTGTAGCTGCTGAACCATCCATAATCCCCTTCACTTCTTTTCCATTATAGTAATATAGCTTGCCTGTGCGTGCATCTACTAATGAATAGCCTAGGGCTGAATCTACTCCTTCTTTTGGAGAAGTAAAGTCTGTAAAATAATACAGTGTTCCATCTTTACCAAAGATTGGGGTCACGCCTTCTTTCGTTCCCCACTCAGTCGGAATTTTCATATCTGTTTGTGAGAATTTCGTATTCCAAAATCCGTGAATATATTTACCAAAGTACGTATTTAACGTAGATGCAGTCTCATGATTTAATACACCATCAACAAATTTAGGTGCCTTTCCTTTATCATATCTTTTCACTTCACCTGTTTGTGCATCTACTACGACAACACCTTCTACCTCAAATCCAGATCTTCCTGAAATAAATTCACCATACGTCATTGTATAATATGGTTTTCCTTTATCATCAACCTCAAATTTAGGTTTTCCTTTAAAGATTAAATTTGGTTCTGCTTGCCTTACCACACGCTCTAAATTATTACCAAAAAACATGCTTGGCACATATTTCATTTTATAACCGAGGTGCAGTTTCGCTTCCGCATCAGGATTCGTACCTGACATCGTTACATACCCTGGAATTGTCTCAGCTTTACGCGCTTTAAAAAATCCTGAAACTTCAATCGGCGCTACATATAAAGCTTCGCCGTTTACCATTTGTGGCGTTAATTCTCCTAGCTCAAAATAAGCTACTTTCGGAATATCACCAAATACTTTTTTCATCTTATTCTCCGCTGTCTTTGGCGGCACTGTAAACGGCTGATCATTTTCAGTAAATGGCTCTGAAATATCTTTCTCTATCTTAACAACAGAATCATATTTCTTTTGCGAGATTACTATATCGTGCAAATAACCAAAGTAGCCGTAACTTGCGAGTAAAATAAACATTAGAAGTCCTTTTAATGTACCTTCTAATTTCCCTATTTGATCTTGTGAAAATAAAACAAGCCCAATTAAAATTGCTACTGCAACAGAATAATGAGTAAGAATCGAGTCTACTCGATCATCAATTAGCCAAAAGTATTCATAGATTGCAATACCTATCCAAAATAAAACCGGAATAACTAAAATAGATGATTTCTTACCCTTTACAACCTTCTTATCTCCCTTCTTATCCACTGCTCGAAGCTTACTACTACTTCTTGTCCATGGAATCAAAAACAAAGTAAGAATAGCTAAAACTACAAATTTCATCAAAGGCACTGTCCCCTTTTCTTTTGTATTCCCTTTTAGTATAACAAATAAAGGGTATTAAGGTGAAAATAGGAATAGTTATATTTTTTTACTACTTAATACAATCCCGCTCACTACATATAGAATAGATGCAATATAAAAAATTGTACCGATCGTAAAGAAATCTACTAAATATCCCGTGGCAATAACCGCTACTGCTCCGCCAATGGATGTCCACACATGGTATTTTCCAATCTCATAACCAGCCTTTTCCTGCGCAACCTTTCGTGCTAATGAAGTCTTCTCAGTATTACGCTGCACAGCACCTAAAACTCCCATTACAATTTGAAGAATATACACATGCCATACTTCCGTGGCAATCGGAAAGCAAAGCATTAAGATTGCCATGGACCAAGCGTATATGATTAATAATTTTTTATCACCTACTTGATCAGATACCTTTCCCACTAGTGGATATACAAGTGCTGATGTTAAAGCAAATAAGCCATACGCCCAGCCAAATTGCGAGAAGCTATTTCCAACGTTTCGAAGTAATAATATATAAAAAGGAAATACCATACTTCCTGCCATCATGATAATACTTTGCGAAGCCACAAATCTTCTATATGTCATTTCGTATACTCCCTATAAAATAAATTAACAAATCTCTCTTCTGAATCTACTTCCTTCTTTTTCTTGAGAAATTCTTCAATACGAGGATATGCCCTTTTTAACTGCTCTTTCGTTGGATAAGAATAGTACGGCAAATAGTAACTACCGTTATGCTTTAAAGTAACATCAATCATCTTCCGAATGACATCCTCTGTTTTCTTTATCTCACTCTCTGAGCGTCCCTGGTTAATCAAAAGAACCAGCGCAAACATATCATCTTTCGCATAGGACAAAACTGCATTTTCATTCTTTTCCACGTAACGAATCGTAATGTTGAGTAAATTAAACTCTTCTTCATTTAATGCGTTACGTAAATCATCTATATACTCCGTGAAAGCATCTATAGGCACAAAGTATTCTTGTAACACTTCGGTCCTATTTGGATTTTCATATTCCATAAAAGCACTATCTGATCTCATAACATTATTACGCGTCTCATACTTTCCATCTGTACGTTCAAAATAACCTCTTTGTATATCCCAAAATGTATTCTTTCCCCAATCACTATAACGTGATAACCCAAGTAAAAATTTAGGTGCAGCTATAATATTTTCTTCCTTTAATTCACTGTACTCTTCTCTCATATTTTGATTTTGTGCCAAAGTATAATCCGTCACATACATCTCTTTTAAAAATGAATTTGGAGCAACAGAAATACGCGCTAAGTGCATACGAACATTCTCATCTCTTTTCACTTTCTCTTTGAAATAAGATGCGTATTCTTTATAATCTATCATTCTCGTGTGCATTTCATATAATTCATCATCTGTTAACTTCAGCGTCACATCTAAAATAACTCCAAATAAACCGTAACCCCCAATGACATATGGAAATAACTCTGCATTTTCTTCTCTACTTACATTACGTATCGTGCCATCTGCCATTAACAATCTAAATGAATCTACTGTATCAATTAGTGCCTCATGACGAATATCACGCCCATGTACATTTACACTTAATGAACCACCAACAGTAAAAATATTTTGAGACTGCATGACCTGTACCGCAAGGCCATATGGATTTATTTTCTTCTGAATATCATTCCACGTGACACCACTTTGAACTGTAATACGCTTCTTCTCTGGATCGAATTCTAATATTTTATTATATCCTTTCATATCGAGCATCGTGCCATTCGGATAATATGTCTGTCCTCCTTGGCTATGTTGCATGCCTGCAATGGAAATTTTCTCTCCTGAAACTTTTGCATCTCGCACTAATTTTATTAACGAGTGCTCTTCCGTAGCACTTTCAACACGTTTTATTTTTGTCGGAAGCAATTTACCTACATCACTCATAATAGGATGATCAATTTGTTTTTTATACGTATGTACAGACATTGCAAGCAAAACCGTATATGCGACAATGACCACTACTATCTTTCTTTTTTTCAAAGGACACTCTCCTTATTAGCAACAAAAAGAGATACCCGTTCTTTCAGGTACCTCTCTTGACAGTGATTACTTTGCTGCTGGCAATTGTATTGGATCAAATTTATCATACGATGTAAACTTCGCATCCGTAATAATGTGCGCTTTATCCTCACCATTGCTACTCATAACCATATCTATCTTTGCTGATTCATATTTAAAATCTTTTGTAATAATATATTCTCCATCTATTTCTTCTATCTTTGCATTTTGGCCTTGTAGCATTTGTTTCTGCTTTTCATCTATACTAGCTAACATACTCTCTGTCTCTTGCCCTTTTAATGCAAACTTCAGCTTATAATTATCTCCACTTTTCTCCATCTTCACTTTATTTAAAATTTCCGATGGAATCTCTAAATTATCTACCATTCCTTGAGTTGCATTCATTCCGTTAGCATTTAATTGTTCCTCTGGTACAGACATCACTTCACCCGTATTAGGATTTTTCAACTGACCAGCAATTTTGCCACCCACATCATAAACAACAACCTCTGTACCAGAAACATTCATTTCAGAACGAGAATTTTTTTGCTTCGGCTCTAATTGCATTTTGGCCTTTATTACATTCATCTCTGTTCCTTCAGCCTTTATTCCCACATCATATGTCATCGTTACATTTTCTTCGTTTTTAAAAGCTTCATTCGCTTTATTGAAAACATCCTTCGCTGTTAATTCCTTTTCTTTCTGCACAGCTTCTTTTTTCGGCTCATCAGTCTTTTTTGTTTTCTCATTACTACACCCTACTCCTAGACCGACTGCAAGTACTAAACTTGAAATTAAAATAAATTTTTTCATAACGTCCCCTCCTTCCCAAAAATAATATCATCTCTTTTCCTATGAAATCTATATAATTCGTAATATTCTTCTTTAAATTTATTTCCTATATAGCAACATGTTTGAGAAAAAGTTTAAATATGATGTAAATAATAACAACTCATTTCAGGAGGTCATTATGAAAGCTATTATTTGCACAAAGTATGGACCACCTAATGTTCTCCAGCTTCAAAATATAGAAAAACCTACACCTAAGAAAAATGAAGTATTAGTTAAAATTCACGCAACAAGTGTATCGACTGGAGATTGTAGAATACGTAGCTTTAATAGCCCCCTCTTATTTTGGATTCCTATGCGGATCATATTAGGTTTCAGAAAACCGAGAAAACCTATACTTGGCGTAGAGTTATCCGGTGAAATCGAAGACATTGGATCAGATGTAACACAATTTAAAAAAGGAGATCCAGTTTTTGCATTAACAGAACTAAACCTTGGTGGTTATGCGGAATACACATGCGTGCATGAAAGTGGATTAATAGCATTAAAACCTACCAATGTGACATATGAAGAAGCTGCCGTTATTCCTTTTGGCGGAACTTCAGCATTGCACTTCCTTAGAAAAGGACAGATAAAAAAAGGGCAACGAGTACTTATATACGGCGCCTCTGGGTCAGTAGGGACAGCTGCCGTACAGCTTGCTAAATACTTCGGGGCGACTGTCACAGCCATTTGTAGTAGTTCGAATTTCGATTTAGTAACAGCTTTAGGGGCAGACAACGTAATTGATTATATGAAAGAAGATTTTACTAAGCGGGGCGATCACTACGATATTATATTTGACGCAGTTGGAAAATATAAAAAGTCTCTTTGTACAGATGCATTAATGCCTAATGGAAAATATGTATCTGTGAACGGAATGATGGCAAAAGTCAGTAAAGAAGATATGAACCTACTAAAACAACTAGCTGAAACAGAAAAGCTAAAACCTGTTATTGATAGAACTTACCGATTAGAAGAAGTTGTAGAAGCCCATACGTATGTAGAAATGGGCCATAAGAAAGGAAATGTTTCGATTACCTTAAAATAAAATATATTCTGAAAATATTATTGACAATTCTTTTTGTAAGATTTACTATTAGTACCATATTCAAAACTACATACACATACTCTTATCAAGAGTGGCGGAGGGACTGGCCCGATGATGCCCGGCAACCGAGCTTATGACGTATAAGCTAAGGTGCTAATTCCTGCAAAACGAGTTTTCGTTTTGGAAGATAAGAGAGGAATCTATTTCGTCTATTCGGCACCTCTCTTATTTTTGGGAGGTGCTTTTTATTTTGGAACGTATATGAAGGGGGATTTATAGATGAAAAAGGTATTATTAAGCATTGTAAGCGGAGCAGTATTATTATTAGGCGCATGTAGCGTGAGTTCAGATAAAGAGGTAAAAGCATTAGACGAGAAAAAGATTACTGTCGGTGTAACAGGTGGACCACATGAACAAATTTTTGAAAAGGTAAAAGAAGTTGCAGCAAAAGATGGTCTGGAAATTGACATAAAAGTATTTAATGATTATGTAGCGCCAAACGTATCTTTAGATGAAAAAAGCCTTGATGTAAATAGCTACCAAACGAAATCGTATTTAGATGTATTTAAAGCTGAACGCAATATGAAATTAGCTGAAGTATTTTCAACAGTAACATTCCCTATGGGCGTATATTCTAAAGATATAAAAGATGTAAAAGACTTAAAAGACGGCGATGCAATTGCTGTACCAAATGACCCAACGAATGAACTTCGAGCTTTAAAATTATTTGAAAAAGCAGGGGTTTTAAAAGTTGATCCAAAGGCTACAGAAAAAGCGACTGCAAAAGATGTAATTGAAAATCCAAAAAAATTAAAGATTGTCGAATTAGAGGCATCTCAATTACCAACGCAACTAAGTGAAGTGAAAGCAGCTGCAATTAACACAAACTTTGCATTAGGTGCAAAATTAAGTCCAGCGAAAGATTCTATTTTCCGCGAAGGAAAAGATTCACCATATGTGAACTGGGTCGTTGTTCGTACTGAAAATAAAGATGATGCCGTTGTAAATAAATTAAAGAAAGCTTATCAATCTAAAGAAGTAAAAGAGTTTATCGAGAAAAAATTTGATGGTTCAGTTTTACCATCTTGGTAGGAGCTGACGATAATGATTGAATTAAAAAACATATCAAAAGTATTTACAACAAAAAAAGGGAATGTTGAGGCTCTTAAGTCTACTTCCCTTAAAGTAGAAAAAGGCGAGGTATTTGGAATCATTGGGTATAGTGGCGCTGGTAAAAGCACATTGATTCGATGTGTAAATTTATTAGAAAAACCAACGACAGGAAATATCATTGTAAACGAACAAGACTTAACAACGTTATCAACAAAAGAACTAGCAAAAGCGAGACAAAAAATCGGAATGATCTTTCAAGGATTCAATTTACTTAAAACTGTTAGCATCTATGAAAACATTGCATTACCTTTACGCCTTGCTGGTATTCCAAAAGTGGAAATTAAAAAAAGGGTAGAAAAATATTTACGCATTGTCGATCTTTTCAATCGAAAAGATGCTTATCCAAGTGAACTTTCTGGCGGTCAAAAACAGCGCGTTGCAATTGCACGTGCACTATCACATGAGCCTGAAGTGTTATTAAGTGACGAAGCAACGAGCGCTTTAGATCCAGAAACAACTGATTCTATTCTTGATTTGTTATTAAAGATTAACGAAGAAATTGGAATTACGATTTTACTCATTACACACGAAATGAACGTTATCCAACGTATATGCGACCGCGTTGCCGTTATGGAACATGGATCTGTAGTCGAAAGCGGGACTGTGAAAGATATTTTCACAAACCCACAACATGTAACAACGAAGAAATTTGTAAATAGCGCCTTTGCAGCTAAAATTCCAGAAGAGGTACAGAAAGAACTACAGAATACTGGAGAAATTGTAACACTTTCATTTATTGGCACTACTTCAGGTGAACCTGCCTTAGCTGTTGCCACAAAACGTTTCCAAGTGTATCCGAATATTTTATCCGGTAATATTACGCAGTTAAAACATGAAGCATATGGGAAACTAGTCGTTCATATGCAAGGAGAACAAAATGAAATCCACCGTGCTTTATCATTTTTACAAGAGCAAGGAATCATTGTAGAAGGAGGTAGAACAGATTATGGGAAACAAGTCCTTTTTGGATGAATGGGGTAAAGTCATATGGGAAGCCACAATTCAAACCTTTCAAATGACATCTATTTCATTACTCATCTCAATCCTTATTGCACTGCCACTTGGCGTCACACTTGTTTTAACGAGACCTGGTGGGCAGCGTGAAAATAAAATCATCTATCCTATTCTTAATACAATTATTAATATCATTCGCTCTCTTCCATTTATCATTCTATTATTCTTCATCTTACCTTTTACAAAGTTTCTAATGGGAACATCCATTGGCGTACAAGGTGTTATTGTACCGCTTGTCGTCTTCACAGCCCCTTATATCGCACGTTTAATGGAGACAGCTTTACTAGAAGTCGATCGCGGTGTCATTGAAGCCTACCAAGCGATGGGAGTCTCTACTATAAAAATCATTTGGCACGTCATGGTTAAAGAAGCTCGTCCCTCCCTTGTACTTGGATTAACAATCGCAACAATTGGCTTAATTGGCGCAACAGCAATGGCTGGCCTTGTGGGTGCCGGCGGGCTAGGGGATTTAGCATACCGCTTCGGACATTTACGCTACGAGCCTGAAGTAATGTATGCAACTGTCTTTATTTTAATTATCCTCGTTCAAGGATTACAGTCTTTAGGAAATGGTGTTGCACGAAGACTGAAGAAAGATTAAAAAAGAAGGTATCTCACTAAGGTGAGATACCTTCTTTTTTATCTTTTAAACCCACCTTCTGAATGAATAACTTGCCCAGTAATCCACTCAGCTTCTTCACTTACTAAAAATTTAATGAGTCTAGCTGCATCCTTTGGCTCACCAATTCTGCCAAAAGGAAACATCGGCTTTAACCCTTGTTTTATCTCTTCAGTCATCCATCCTGTATCAGTTGGTCCTGGATTAATTGCATTCACTGTTATTCCTAAATGAGCTACCTCTGCTGACAACGTACTAGTAAGAGCATCAATAGCTCCCTTCGTTGTCGCATAAGCTAGTTCTCCTGCCATAGGACCTTGAAATTGCCCCGAAGTCATATTCACAATTCTACCACCATATTTCTTATCAAATCCTCGGGCAAATTGACTACTGAGCAATGTAGTCGCACGAATATTCACCATATAATGCTTATCTAATTCTTCAGCAGTCAACATAGAGAAATCATTATTCGTAGAATATGCTGCATTATTAATTAATATATGAGGGTACCCTAATTGTTCAGTAACTTTATTTATAAGCTCTTTCGGTGCATCATTCCAAGTTAAATCTAACTCCATGCTCGATACTCTAACACCGTTTTGTAATAGCTCTTCTTCTAATTGTATTTGTTCATTTTTCTCAACGCCCCAAGGCATCCCTTTATCATACTCTGTCCAATACGTAAAAAATATATCGTATCCTGCTCCAGCTAATTCTTTACAAATCGCTGCTCCTATACCGTCTAGACGACTTACGCCTGTAACAACTGCTACTTTATTTTTTAATTGGTTCATCATATACTCCTCCAAGTTTAAAGGACGCATATTTTATATAAGAGATATAAATTTCCCCACCTAGACCTCTGTCCTTACAAAAGGAATGTACAAGCCAACTATGCAGTCCTTGCATGATTTACAAATAGCTAAATAAACCCTCACTTATGAGAGAAAAATTCATCTATCCAATTTCTAATCATTACAAGTTCATCCACATATCGAGTCCTTGTCTCCTTTCCATATATCTCTGTTTCTATCATACCAATATGATGTACTATTTCAAATGATAAAAAAATAAAAACCAATATTCCATTCCAAACTTCTATCGAATTTATTATATTATAATATAATAAATAATGGAAATAATCAGAAAAATACTGGTAAATATTGACTAACCTTCTTATAATAAAACGTGGGGCTAATGTGAGAATTTAGTTTTAAACAAATAGGGGGAAGAAATATGTCAAAAAAATTACTTTCTTTATTTTCTGCAGTAATCGTAGCAGCTTTTGTAATAACCGGCTGTGGTCAAAGCGATACGACAAATAAAGAACAAAAAGAGAATGCAACAAAAGAAAGCAAAACGGAAAAAACAGATACAACGAAAGAAAGTAAACCTACTGAAAAAAAATCCGAAGATAAAAAAACTGAAGATAAAAAGCCTGAAAATACAGCTACTGGATCAAGCGACTACTCTAAGCTGATTTCCTATATGGAAAAAGAAACAGGTGGTAAAACAAAAGTTCTTTTTGAAAATAAAGAACCACAAGTCTATAAAGCTGAAGATGTTTCAGTATCAATGAATAGTTACACATTAGTTGAATTAAATGGATTCCATACAAACTTCGATATTCCGTTTAATCGTCAAACAGAAGGCGGAGTTATTCTTGTGAACTACAGCGTAAAAAATAGTTCAGCTAAAGATATTTATTATATGCCAGCATTGGACATGTCATTTACTGGCGCGCAGAAAGCATATAGTAACTATAAAGATTTAATTCCAAAAGAAGATCAGCTCCCAACTAAACTTGCTCCAACGAATGATTACTTAGTAAAAGCAGGAGAAACTATTTCTGGTTATATCGCTTATCCATTCGGAAAAGATGATCTAGCGAAAATTTCAAGTCTCTCAACAGTCTCAGTCACAGTCCCAACTGCACAAGCTAATAAAGGAAAATTTGATGCTCCAATCGGAAATCCTGGAAGCTTTTCATTAAGTTTAAACAAACAGGGTGCTGAAAAAGTTGCAACAGATAATACTTTCTACCAAGATAAAGCTACAGCTAATAACATGGGCGATAAAAAAATGTTAAAAGAGAAATCAAGTATTAATAACAACCAAGAATTAGGCGCTGTTAATGTTACATTAGACGGATACCAATTCACTCAATTCACACCAAATTCCGTCGAAGCTCCACGCTTTGCAAATTTTAAAAACGGTCTTGTTCTGTTAACAGTAAAATTCAAGCTTGATAACAAAGATGTTCAAGACGTTTCACTATCTCCTATAAGCTCTACATTAAGAGTGAATGATGGTACACAATATACGATTAATGAAGGTATGCTATTAAATTATGACTATAATGCTGCAGTTAAAACTGGAACATCTGGAGAGTTACTACAAGTATATATTTTAGATCAAGAGCAGTATGAAAAGATTTGGAAAGACAAAAGCTTTGAGATTGAGTTAGGACCTATGAGAAATAAAGAAGCTAAAGATATTTCACAAGGTAAAAAAGCTAAATTTACATTACCTAAATAAGTTACTAAGTATATATTAGAAAAGGCATATAACATATGATTGTTATATGCCTTTTCTATTTGTATAAAGAACAAAACTTTAATTTAAGTTTATACATTTATCATTACCTATCCGTTGTATAAGTGTAGGGAGGAAAAATGATGGGAAAAGAAAATATATTGACCTCCTATCTTATCAATTTAGGAGAGGAAGTGTTCAAACTATTATTAGCGAAAGGGGCTATAAAAGAAGATGCAGAAGACATCATCCAAAATACTTTTTATAAAGTATATACGTTGCTAGATGACCTAACCGAGAGTAACATACGGCCATGGTTTTTTAGGGTCGCATTAAATGAATACATTGACTTGAGGAGAAAAAAAGAGCAGCAAAACATCTATTTAACTGAAGAAATTTATTCAAAACTACAATATACAGATCGAGAATTGGATGCTGTTTTAAATAAAGATGAGATTTTCTATTTATTAAAAGATATAAAACTGGAATATAAAGAAGCCTTCTTTTTAAAATATTATTATGATTTTTCATATGAAGAAATCGCCCTAATACTAGATATTCAAGTTAACAGCGTCATACAAAAATTACATCGTGCACGTAAAGCAATTCACTCAAGAATAGGAGGAAAACCTTAATGGATACTTCTTTAAAAGATGCATTAAAAAAAGCTAAAAGGAAACAGTTACTTAAAATCATCATTACCTCTATAATCGTTGTAATCGTGCTTATCCCTATACTTTATAAGATTGGTAATTATTTCGCAGCTAAAAGCTCTACGAAGCTTCACGAAAATCTCTTTTTACATAACGCAATTGCAGAACCGAATGTGCAAATTGATTCTCAAGTAACGAGTAATTCATCTATGTTTGGCGGCAATATTATATCAAACCGTTCCAAAAATGTTAACGGTTATGTAGTCCCATGGAACACATTAACAAGCTCTTATGGTTGGTTCCTGACTCATATTGACTTCAATGAGTTAACGCCTGGTTTTTATTGGTCCAGGTCCAATGCAGAATTTTATGAGTACGATAAACAAACAAAGAATAAATTTGCGACATTTTATAACCCGAATATTAAAGATTATCATGATGGTGTCCAAAATGAATTAGGTGAAGTTTCACAAATGAACAACTATGTTGCCGAAGTTGCCATCTCTTTCAATCAACCCTATACATTAAAAGAAGTTCAAACAAAAATACCAGATAACTTAAATATCGTATGGCTATATATGACCTTACCCATTGGAGATGAAAGTAAAGGACCTGCCGGTATGCCAGTTTACGGATTCAATCCAGACAAGTCCCCTAAAGAAGCGTACAAAGAGTTCGTTGATTCACTCAACCAATACGATGACGGTGGACATGACGAAGATATCCAGAAATTTTTAAAAGCAAACAAAAACAAACCATTCGATCAAGTGAAAATTTTAGGTGTTATGCTAACAGGAAAAACCGAAAACTTTAAGGCATTAGAAAACCAAAACTTTATTCGCGGTGCTTCTGTAGGGGTGACTGCGCAAATTGTTCCTTATATAAAGCCAGAGAAATAATACGTAATGCCCAGATACGCTAAAAAAACTACATGAATCTGTTTACTCTGGGAGCTTTCTACTAAAATAGATAGCTCCCATACCACATTTATTCTTCACCTTCCAAAAATAAACTTCAAAATGCTTTATGTACAATTTTACAAATAAAAAATCATAAATTTGTTCACATTATATCCATTGTGAATCTTTTCACAATGGATATATAATAAACTTGTAAATACAATATTGGAGGGATTTCAATGATTATCAATTTTTTAAGAACTGATAAACGTGCTGCTTTCATATTATTATTTTTACGATTTTACATAGGATATGCATGGCTCGCTGCTGGGATAGGCAAAGTCTTCGGACAATCTTTTGACGCAAGTGGTTTTCTAAAGGGCGCTATTGCTCAAGCATCAGGTGACCACCCTGCAGTACAAAGTTGGTGGGCAGATTTTCTTCAACATTTTGTTCTTCCAAACGCAGACCTATTTAGCTTTTTAGTTCAATGGGGAGAAATTTTAGTAGGTCTAGGTTTAATTTTAGGCGGATTAACAAAAACAGCTGCATTTTTCGGAATCATAATGAATCTTTCATTTTTATTAAGCGGAACTGTTAGTGTAAACCCAAATCTGCTTATTTTAACTATGTTCATTTTAGTTGCAGGGCAAAACGCTGGACGTATTGGATTAGATGGCTATGTTTTCCCTAAACTTTTCCGTAAAAATAACCACGGAACATATAAATTAAGTAAAACTGCGTAGTAACAGTTTACTTTTAAAATATAAATAAGAAAAAGAGCCTGAGTATAGGCTCTTTTTCTTATTTATCCTAATTTAAACTTTTAACGAGCCACGAAAACCTCTGGCAGCGTAATAGGAATCTGCTCCATTGTGGTACACGAAAACATGTCCGAAGCGATAATCGCAAAATAGAGCACCACCGAGTTCTCGAATATCTGAAGGTGTTTGTACCCAACTTGATGATTTCATGTCAAAATCCCCAAGTTGTTGCAATTCCCGATATTGTTCTTCCGTTAATAGTTCAATGCCCATAGCATTTGCAACATCAATAACATTATTTTCTGGTTTATGTTTTTTTCTTGATTCTAACGCTTCAAGATCATAACAAAGACTTCTGCGGCCTTTAGGACTCTCCTTTGAACAATCGTAGAAAGTATATTCGTCCTTTTCTTCATCATAACCGACAACATCCGGCTCACCGCCAGTTACTTCCATTTCGTTAAGTGACCATAATTTTTCAGCATTAGCTTCTATCTTAGCTTCAACCTTAGCCCATTCAAGACCTTCATGGCGGTTCATATTTTTCTCAAAACGAGCTTGCAATACTTTCAATAACTCTTGACGTTTTTCTACTTGTAAGTCATTTTTATTTCCTGTCATATTAGTCCTCCCTGATGTGTGTACAGATATTAGTTTAAGTATATATTTTATAATAAATCATCTCAAGATGAAGACCGTTTCAGCCTTATGTCTTGTACAAACATCCATTATAAAGTTCTAAAACCCTCCATACTTTCTCCAAGAATATAGTGTGAAAACCACATCAAATTCTGCTTCATAATAGCTACATTCATTCCCGGCTGATTAGGACTATATGCCATTCCTTTAAATATAATTAATTCTGTATCCACTTCCATATCCATTAATCCTTGATATAGATCATATGCATTTGTAATTGGAATTCTTGCATCCTTTTCTCCATGCTGAATTAAGGTAGGCGTACAAGCTGATTCAATATACGTCATAGGTGATGTCTTCGTATATATCTCTGGATCATTCCATGGAGTATTTCCTAAATACATTCTAATAAAGTAAGGTATATCTGTATTTACATAATGGGTACTCCAGTTAGTGATTCCACCGCCAACTGAAATAGCTTTAAATCGACTACTAAATGTAGAACAGAAAGCTGATACATATCCACCGTTGCTCCATCCCATAACTCCTACTCTATCCTTGTCTACCATCCCTTTTTCTACTAGTTCATCCACTCCAGATATAACATCATCGTAGTCAGCAATCCCCTGTTTTCTATAGTTAGCTTTTAAAAATTCATTACCATAACCTGAACTTCCTCTGTAATTTGGTTCTAAAACGATAAAGCCTTTTTCAATAAACTGTTCAATCGGATATTTCTCATTGAAGCAGTCTGAAAATATCGGAAAAGACGCCCAAGCCGGACCGCCGTGAATTACTACTAATAAAGGATATTTTTTATTAGTATCAAACTCTACTGGCGTTGATAAAACACCTTCTATTTCAAGACCATCGCTACTTTTCCATGAGATGATTTCTCTGTTACTTTTAAGTTTCCCTTTGAAAAAGCTATTTTCATCCGTTATTTTTTTATCGTCTAAATAGATTTCAAAGGTTTCATTTGTTCTAGCCTTATTATAGGATATATGTTTTCCATCCTTTGTTATAGAAGCATCCATTATAAAGCCATCTACTTTTTCGCTTAATATTTCCACAGTTCCATCTTCAGCTAGCAGCAACCCAATAAGATAATTTGTTTTATTCTGCCATCTAATTAAAATCCCTTTAGCTGTCCACTGTAATGGCATAACCGTACTATCAAAATCTGTTAAAGGTTGAATTACCTCTCCATTATGAATATCATATATCCCTAACGTACTATCTTGTATATAGTTTCTATAGTAATCCCTCTCTCTTATGCTTGCTGAGTAACAAATTTTGCTGCCCTCTGGAGAAAAGCAAACACTCCCTCCCAACAATTTATCCACATTCAGCTTTTGTAGCTCTCCAGCTTTAATATGGAGTATGTATAGATCTCCATTTATATAATCTGCCATATTTGAGCTTGGTGTCGCCATAAATACAACCTTTTTACCATCATTTGAAATATCAAATTCATGGATATGAAAATCCTTACCATCAGTTAATCGATAAACAACTCTGTTCTCGTGTTCATCTGTATCACTTTGTATCACCTTTTCTATTTCAATGTAATATAAACAATTATTCTGGTGTTCCTTACTTACATGATGGAAATCTCCATATAATTCCTTACGTTTCTTTATTTCCTCACATTCTTTTGACTGTGCAACATAATAAAAACCTTTACCAGCAGGATCCCATTTGAATGTACTAATTCCTTCCTTCTCATCAGTAATTTGAACCTCGCTATAACCATCTAGCGACTTAACAAATATCTGATTTTTCCCATCACCAACTGGACTAAGATATGCGATACACTTAGCATCTGGAGACCATAATGGGTGTGTACTATCTATATCCCCATTTGATAATGGGTAACTCTGCTTCTTATCTTTTTCATATATCCATACATGATTCCTATATGTATTGTCTTTCCAATCAGCCGTCTTCTTTACAAATGCTACGTTTTTACCATCATCACTTATGTTTGTACTTGATAAGGTTGGTAATGAAATAATCTCTTCTATACTTAGATATGTTTTTTTAATCGTTTTCATCAATATCCCCCCTGAAATGTCCATAAATCTCTCGTCTCTTTTTGTCGTAATAAAAGAAATTGTTCATGAATACCTAAAATAATAACGGAAGATTCAGATAAATAAAAGTGAATTCGATAAAGTAAAACTTTAATCTATAGGCTTCTATCCACTTACCAAGTCTAGATGTTATTTTTCGACACAAAAACACCCCTTTAGATAAAATATCTAAAGGGGTACAAATTTGTAAATTTATTTTAAAGCTACAACTATATTTATTAACCTACCAATCTCCTACTCAACAGTAACAGACTTAGCTAAGTTACGTGGCTTATCAACGTCACACTCGCGGTGAAGTGCTGCGTAGTATGAGATAAGTTGTAATGGAATAACTGCTACTAGCGGTGCTAGTGCTTCGTGTACAGCTGGTAATACGAAGCTGTCTCCTTCCATTTCTAAGCCTTTCATTGAGATGATACATGGGTTAGCTCCGCGTGCTACTACCTCTTTCACGTTGCCGCGAATTCCAAGGTTTACGTGCTCTTGTGTAGCAAGTGCGATAACTGGTGTACCGTTTTCGATTAAGGCGATTGTACCGTGTTTTAATTCTCCTCCAGCAAATCCTTCTGCTTGGATGTAAGAAATTTCTTTTAGCTTTAACGCACCTTCTAATCCTACGTAGAAGTCTACGCTACGTCCGATGAAGAAACAGTTACGAGTTGTTGCTAAAAATTGTTTTGCTAATGCATCCATTTCTTCTTTTTGATCACAAAGTTCTATCATTGCATTTGCTACAAGCCCTAATTCGTGTGTTAAATCGAAATCAAGAACTTCACCTTTTGCTTTAGCAATGTCCGCAGCTAAAATTGAAAGTACTGCAAGCTGTGCTGTGTAAGCTTTCGTTGATGCAACTGCAATTTCTGGTCCAGCGTATAACGGAAGTGTATAATCAGCTTCACGAGAAAGCGTAGAACCAGGTACGTTTGTAATCGTTAATGCTTTATGACCCATTTCATTCGTTTGTACAAGTACTGCACGGCTATCAGCTGTTTCACCACTTTGTGAAATGTAAATGAAGAATGGTCTTTCTGTTAATAATGGCATGTTATAAGAGAATTCACTTGCTACATGCACTTCAACTGGCATTTTTGCAAACTTCTCGATAAATTGTTTTCCAACAAGACCTGCATGATAGCTCGTTCCACATGCAATGATGTAAATACGATCGCTATCTAAAATCGCATTGCGAATGTCTTGATTTAATTCAATCTCGCCATTTTCATCTTGATACTTTTGAATTATATTACGGATTACAAGTGGTTGCTCATCGATTTCTTTAAGCATGAAATGAGGGTATGTTCCTTTTTCAATATCACTTGCATCTAATTCCGCTGTAAACGGTGCACGTTCAATCGTTTCACCTTGTAAATTTTTAATTGTAATACTTTCTTTCGTTACGATTACGATTTCTTTATCCATTAACTCAATAAATTGATCTGTAACTTGTAACATCGCCATAGCGTCGCTCGCCACAACATTAAAGTTGTCACCAACACCTACTAATAGCGGGCTTTTGTTTTTAGCAACATAAATCATGTTTGGATTTTCAGCATCAAGTAATCCGATTGCATAAGAGCCATGTAAAAGAGATAGCGTATTACGGAACGCTTCTTCTACACTTAATCCTGTGCTCACTTGTTGTTCCATAAGCTGTACGATAATCTCTGTATCTGTTTCACTTACGAACGTTACATCTTGTAAATATTCCTTTTTCACTAATTCATAGTTTTCAATTACACCGTTATGAACTAGTGTAAAGCGTTTTGATGTACTTTGATGCGGATGCGCGTTTACTTTACTTGGAACACCGTGTGTAGCCCAGCGTGTGTGTCCGATACCTACGCTTGCTGCTACGTTCTCATCTACGATTTCACGAAGTTTTGCGATACGGCCTTTTTCTTTGTATACAACAACACCGTTCTCTGCTTGTACTGCAATACCTGCTGAATCATATCCACGATATTCTAGCTTTTCTAAACCTTTTAATAAAATTTCCTTTGCATCTTGCTCTCCAATAAATCCTACGATTCCACACATGTTTAGTCGCCGTTACAAATGCTTACACTGCTCTGCGAACATGTAACGACATAGTCCGATACCATTTTTATTTATACTAAAAAAACGGATTACATATTGCTAGCCCTGTAAGCTTGTAACGGCTTTCACCTTCCTCTCGATTGGGTTTAAGTCCGTATATACTTATACAGCTAGTTTTCATCCGTTCCTCTTCTCTCATCACACTTTCACCTTTGTCCACTAAGTCACCTTAATGATTTAAGTAAAAGTTTGCGGTTGTGATGAACAACCGGGAGTCATCCGCCGAAATCTCGATAAACCCCACCTCGTCAACTACACTATTTGTAGTTCTGGCGCTTTTATAATTTACAATATTTCCTTTGAGAAAAAGAACAAGACCATCTTATAACAAACATGGATAAACCGTCAATGAATTTTTTTTCATCGTCTATAAAACATATGAAAAAGGAGCACTTTTTGTGCTCCTTTTTCATATAAATTCAGCTAATTACTCAGCGCCAACTTCGGCTTTCACAACTTCTACAATGCGATGTACATATGCATCACAAACTTCTTGTGTTGGTGCTTCTGCCATTACACGAATAAGTGGCTCTGTTCCAGATGGACGAACAAGAATACGGCCATCACCGTTCATTTCTTCCTCTACAACACGAATAATTTCTTTAATTTTTTCATTTTCTAATGCTAATTTTTTATCTGTTACACGAACGTTTACTAGCAATTGTGGGAATTTCGTCATTTCTCCTGCAAGCTCAGATAATGGTTTTTTCGTCATTTTCATGATGTTTACAAGTTGAAGTGCACTTAACATTCCGTCACCAGTTGTAATGTAATCAAGTAAGATAATATGGCCTGATTGTTCTCCACCTAAGTTGTAACCACCGCGTTTCATCTCTTCCATTACATAGCGGTCACCAACTGCTGTTTTATCACTTGTAATATTGTTTGCTTCAAGTGCTTTGTAGAAACCTAAGTTACTCATAACAGTTGAAACAACTGTATTATGTTTTAATTGACCAGTTTCTTTCATGTACTTCGCACAAATAAACATAATTTGATCACCGTCAACGATGTTTCCTTTTTCGTCTACAGCAATTAAACGGTCGCCATCGCCATCAAAAGCAAGTCCGATATCCGCACCTTTTTCTTTTACCAATTCAGCTAAGCCTTCTGGATGTGTAGATCCTACACCCTCGTTAATATTCATACCGTTTGGAGAAGTTCCCATTGTTGAAATATCAGCTTCTAGGTCTGCAAATAAGTATGGAGCTAGAGAAGAAGTTGCACCATGTGCACAATCTAAAGCGATATGTAGGCCAGAGAAATCTTCTTCAACAGTTTGTTTAATGTACTGTAAATATTTTTGTCCACCTTCAAAGTAATCACTCACTTGTCCAAGATTAGTACCTGTCGGACGTGGTAGTTCATCAACTTCTTTGTCTAATAAAGCTTCAATCTCAGCTTCTTGCTCATCTGTTAATTTAAAGCCGTCTGAACCAAAGAATTTAATACCGTTATCTTGTACTGGATTATGAGATGCAGAAATCATAACGCCTGCTTGTGCATCTAGTGCTTTTGTTAAATAAGCAACACCTGGTGTAGAAATAACGCCAAGGCGCATTACTTCTGCTCCAGTTGATAATAGACCTGCTACTAAAGCTCCTTCTAACATATGGCCAGATACACGTGTATCACGACCGATAATTACTTTTGGACGATCTGTATCTTTTGTTAATACATAACCACCAAAACGCCCAATTTTGAAAGCTAATTCAGGTGTTAACTCCTTATTTGCAACTCCACGTACTCCATCTGTACCAAAATATTTACCCATTATGATTCGCTCCTTTTTCTTGCTCTTTTTGATTATGGTTATCTACCGTTGGTTCTTGACTAGTTTCTTTATCTTTATCTTGATTTTGATTTTGATTTTGATTATTTTCCTGTTCCGTTTCTTTTTCTTGATTGGATTCAGGATTTTTTGGCTTCTCATTTTGATTTTCTTGATTGGTGTTTGAATCCGGTTGTTGACCGTTACCCTGTACTTCTTTATCTGGTTTTTCTTTCTTTACAATAGTAACTTTAGCACTTTTTTGTTTTGGCTCTATTGAAATATTACCAGGTCCACTCACTTGAATAGAAATATCTTTCGTCCCTGAAGATACATTTTGCAAATTAATTACCGCTGTTATTTGGGCAGCTGTTATTTTATCTACTATACTTGCTTCTCCTGAAATATCAACACTTATCTTTCCATCTTGCGGCGAAATTAGCTGAGCCGTAACATCTTTAGAAAGTCCATTTTTTTGGATTGGGATGCCATCAATCGTTTTTGTTTTCGTTTGTTTTGTTTTTTGCACTCCCACCGAAACCTTCACTTGATTCGGTTTTGCACTGGTTACACCCTTGGGTAATAAAACAGAGGCATCGAATGTTGTAGACTCTGTCAATTGACTAAGATCTACTTCGACCCCCTCTAGCGATTGTATATTATCCAAAATATCTTTTGGACCAGCTATCGTTACTTCTCTCGGCTCGACACTGATATTTGTAACTGCCAATCCTTCTGCTAAACTCCCCTTCTTCGTATACGTTACAGGAACAGTTTTTTCAGTATTATTGGCTGTAGTTTGCGTTGCCACATTCAATGTTACACTAATTTTAGATGGACTTGTTCTTACATTTAAACGTTTTCCTTCTTTATTGTATAATGTAACTTCGGGCGTTTTTGTAACAGTTTTATTAACACCTTTTAAATCAACATACGCTTTGGCAGATGAAATGCTTTCAATTTCTTCTTTCGTCCCAACTACCTCAACAGTATCCGGTTTAATGCTTGATTTTTCGAGAGTAGCCCCCGCTGGCATTTGATCCTCATTTGATAATTTCAAATCTACATGAACATATTTTCTCGCCTTTTCATGAAGAGTAACTTTAATTGTTGATGGCTGAACTGTTCCTTTCACATCGTCTGGAAGCCCGTTCGTTTTTAAAGAAATCTCATAAGTTCCTTTTGGACTATCTCGCAAATCAATTGGTATGTCAAATTGTTTTTTTGCTTTTGCTGTAGCAACTGATGCTTTTGGGCCTTCTAACTTCACCTTAACGCCCTCTGCTGGAATACCACTTACAATATATTTCTCCTCATCATACTTAAGATTAATCTCATAATTAGTTAATGTTTCTTTCGTATCATTTGCAAAAGGTAATATACCTGATGTCGTATTTTTCTCAGTTAACGTCGCTGACATAAAAAGCATACACGCCAATAGTAATGAGATCCCTTTTAAAAACCAATGATTCTCCATTAACTTATCCATGACGCTTTCTCCTCCAATTCCATAAAGACGAAGAAGTCGTTTTTTCGTTCCCACTAAATTCAGCTAATAACATATCCTTCAGCTGTTCTGTCTTCAAATCACGATGCAACTTACCATTTTTCGTTAAAGAAATTTGACCAGTTTCTTCAGACACAACTACTGTAATACTATCAGTAACTTCACTAACTCCCATTGCAGCACGATGTCTAGTTCCTAATTCTTTAGAAATAAACGGACTTTCTGATAATGGAAGATAGCATGCTGCTGCTTTAATTGTAGTTCCTTGCATAATTACCGCTCCGTCATGAAGAGGTGTATTTGGAATAAAAATATTAATAAGTAATTCCGATGATACGTTTGCATTCAGCGGAATACCCGTTTCCACATAATCACCCATACCGGTCTCTTTTGACAAAGTAATTAATGCACCTATTCTACGTTTCCCCATATATTCGGTTGCTTTTGCTATCGCTGTTGCAACCATTTCAGGTTCATCATCCTCATGCGGTCCAACACGCGAAAATAAACTCCCGCGCCCTAGCTGCTCAAGTGCTCTTCGCAATTCTGGCTGAAAGATAATAATAACGGCTAAAAATCCCCATGTTAATACTTGTTCAGTTAGCCAAGATAACGTATGCAATTCAAGGAAAATACTAATCATCTTAACGACAATGATAACTGTAATCCCTTTTAAAAGTTGAACAGCTTTCGTCCCTCGGATTATGAGAATCAGCTTATATATAATAAACCATACAATGGCAATATCTAATGCCGTACTAAGATATTTCAAAATGGTCGTATCTTCAAAAGGCATGCTATCCCTTCCTCCTACTTACGAGCAATTCTATCCATATATTGAAATATTGTTTTATGCTCTATCTGTATGTATTTCCAACAACTAGTTAATTATACCATACATGAAACAAACGACAATTACAAACAACCCCTTTAGCTCAAATTGGTAAGATGTCAAACATTTTTATCTTACAGTATAATATAAATCATTATTATACGCCTATTTTCAAATAAAAAAAGCAACTTCTCAGTTGCTTTTCTTACATTTATTTTAGTTTTTCACCGAATAAAGAACCCATTAAAGCAACTGCTGTTGTTGCCGTTCTATTTCTCTCATCTAAAATCGTATTTACCTCAACAAATTCAGCAGATGTGATAATATCCGCTTCTGCTAACATTTCCATCGCCAAGTGGCTTTCACGATAAGATAGACCACCAATTACAGGCGTCCCAACACCTGGTGCATCATGAGGATCAAGACCATCTAAATCTAATGATAAGTGTACACCATCAGTATGAGATAAATATGCGATTGTTTCTTCCATAACAGCCGTCATCCCCATACGATCAATTTCATGCATTGAGAACACTTTAATACCTTCATTGCGAATGAAATCTTTTTCTCCTTCATCCAATGCACGCGCACCGATAATTACGACATTCTCTTTTTTCACCTTTGGATATGCTCCATATAAATCTACAAGTGAAGAATGTCCATAACCTAAACTTGCTGCAAGTGACATACCGTGAATATTTCCAGATGGTGAAGTTTCCTCTGTATTTAAATCACCGTGTGCATCATACCAAATAACACCTAAGTTTTTATAATGTTTTGCTACACCAGCTAATGTACCGATAGCAATACTATGGTCACCACCTAATACAAGTGGAAAACGACCTTCTTCTATAATATGATCCACCTTACTTGCTAATTCATTACATACAGTTGCAACTTGTGTAAGGTTTCTTAATTTTGTATTTTCATCTATCTCTTTTTCTCTCTCTATACATATATCTCCCATATCTTTAACGTCATATCCAATTTCTTCAATTCTTTCAATTACCCCTGCATAACGGATTGCGCTCGGTCCCATATCAACGCCACGACGCATCTGCCCTAAATCCATTGGAACTCCAATAACTGAGATTTCTTTTTTCATAGATAGTATCCCCCTTCTGTGCCTTCACTAAATATTTTAAATCTTTTATATAGTCTGACTCAACTCGACATTTTTCTGTATGGATATACAAATTATTCACTTATATTCACGTTGAAAATCAAATTTCAAGACTATTCTATGTATAAAGTTAACTTAATGAAACAATCACAATCACTATTATTAAATAATAATAAAAAAACACCCCTACATTTAGAAGTGTTTTTGTGACGCTATTTTCCATACTGTTGCAATATTCTTCGTTGTCATTTCGATATTTTCTTCTGCTACTCTATATGCTTCTTCTAGTGTCATCGGTCTCGTTGTAATACTAAATACCGCATCTATTCCTTTCTCGTACACGGCTGAATAATCAGATGATACAGACCCTCCAATAGCAATTACAGGCACAGAGAAACGTTTCGCACGCCCCGCAACACCAACAGGAGCCTTCCCATATGCAGTTTGTTCATCTATTCTACCTTCACCAGTTATAATGAGATCTGCATCTTCTATATGTTTATCGAAATTTGTATAATCCAATACAATTTCAATGCCCTTTCGCAAGTCTCCCTTTAGCACTGAAATAACAGCCGCTCCCATTCCTCCTGCTGCCCCTGCACCAGGTATTTCAGATACATCAGAAGATACATATCTTTTAAGGATATTCGCATAATGTTTTAAATTCTCATCTAGCTCTTTCATCATCTCTACATTCGCACCCTTTTGTCTCCCAAATACGAAAGATGCTCCCTGCATTCCGACTAATGGATTATCCACATCACATGCCGCTTCTATCTTTACCCCCTTTAAGCGTGGGTCCATTTGTGAAAAATCAATAGCAACAATCGAATGTAACGTACCTCCAGATGGATCTATTACTTCACCCTTGTCATTTATAAATCTTACTCCTAAAGCTGCTAACATGCCTGCCCCACCATCATTTGTAGCACTTCCTCCAAGTCCTAAAATTATGTACTCCGCCCCTTGATTTAGCGCATGTAATATAAGTTCTCCTGTTCCTTTTGTCGTTGCAATAAGTGGGTTTCGCTTTTCAACTGGAACGTGCTGTAATCCTGATGCTGCTGCCATTTCAATAAACGCTGTCTTTTTATCTTTAGACACGCCATAAAAAGCTTGTACACTTTCTCTAAGCGGTCCTGTCACACTAATTGATATAATTCTCCCCCCTGTAGCATCAACAAGCGATTCAACCGTCCCTTCTCCTCCATCTCCAATTGGTATTTTCACATACTTTGCATTAGGAAAAATTGCTCTAAAACCTCTTTCAATAGCTTCACATACTTCTATAGCTTTTAGGCTTTCTTTATATGAATCAGATGCAATAACAACTTTCACAATTATCCCCCATCCCTTATTTTTACGTTTTCTTCATTTTAAACGATAAATATAAAAGTTGTCTTTTTAAACACAAAAAAGCTTACATCATATGATGTAAGCTTTTTCTATTTAGATGGAGCCTAGCGGGATCGAACCGCTGACCTCCTGCGTGCAAGGCAGGCGCTCTCCCAGCTGAGCTAAGGCCCCTTAGTAATAAAGCGGAAGACGGGATTCGAACCCGCGACCCCAACCTTGGCAAGGTTGTATTCTACCACTGAACTACTTCCGCGAAAATGGTGAGCCATGAAGGATTCGAACCTTCGACCCTCTGATTAAAAGTCAGATGCTCTACCAACTGAGCTAATGGCTCGTAAATGGCTGGGCTAGCTGGATTCGAACCAGCGCATGACGGAGTCAAAGTCCGTTGCCTTACCGCTTGGCTATAGCCCATTAATATTTACTAGTATGGTTATCTTCTCAAAAAAATAAACCCTTTCAGGTTATTTTTAAGAAAATGGTGGAGGGGGGCAGATTCGAACTGCCGAACCCGAAGGAGCGGATTTACAGTCCGCCGCGTTTAGCCACTTCGCTACCCCTCCGACATTTAAACATATATGGTGGAGGATGACGGGATCGAACCGCCGACCCCCTGCTTGTAAGGCAGGTGCTCTCCCAGCTGAGCTAATCCTCCAAAAGTGGTGACCCGTACGGGATTCGAACCCGTGTTACCGCCGTGAAAGGGCGGTGTCTTAACCACTTGACCAACGGGCCAAAAATTTAAAAACTTTTCCAAGCTTCCAACCGGGCTTGAACCGGTGACCTCTTCCTTACCATGGAAGTACTCTACCAGCTGAGCTATGGAAGCATAATGGCTCCGCAGGTAGGAATCGAACCTACGACCGATCGGTTAACAGCCGATAGCTCTACCGCTGAGCTACTGCGGAATAATACAAGCCTGGCAACGTCCTACTCTCACAGGGACAAGGTCCCAACTACCATCGGCGCTAGAGAGCTTAACTTCCGTGTTCGGTATGGGAACGGGTGTGACCTCTCTGCCATCATTACCAGACTTTTATCATTATACACATTCTTTTCAGAATGTCAAAAGGAATTTTAAATATATATTCCTTCAAAACTAGATAACATTGCTACATATTATATGGTTAAGTCCTCGATCTATTAGTATTCGTCAGCTCCACATGTCACCATGCTTCCACCTCGAACCTATCAACCTGATCATCTTTCAGGGATCTTACTAGCTTACGCTATGGGAAATCTCATCTTGAGGGGGGCTTCATGCTTAGATGCTTTCAGCACTTATCCCTTCCGCACATAGCTACCCAGCTATGCCCTTGGCAGAACAACTGGTACACCAGCGGTGCGTCCATCCCGGTCCTCTCGTACTAAGGACAGCTCCTCTCAAATTTCCTACGCCCACGACGGATAGGGACCGAACTGTCTCACGACGTTCTGAACCCAGCTCGCGTACCGCTTTAATGGGCGAACAGCCCAACCCTTGGGACCGACTACAGCCCCAGGATGCGATGAGCCGACATCGAGGTGCCAAACCTCCCCGTCGATGTGGACTCTTGGGGGAGATAAGCCTGTTATCCCCGGGGTAGCTTTTATCCGTTGAGCGATGGCCCTTCCATGCGGAACCACCGGATCACTAAGCCCGACTTTCGTCCCTGCTCGACTTGTAGGTCTCGCAGTCAAGCTCCCTTATGCCTTTGCACTCTACGAATGATTTCCAACCATTCTGAGGGAACCTTTGGGCGCCTCCGTTACACTTTAGGAGGCGACCGCCCCAGTCAAACTGCCCACCTGACACTGTCTCCCGGGTCGATAAGACCCGTAGGTTAGAATTTCAATACAGTCAGGGCGGTATCCCACCAGCGCCTCCACCGAAGCTAGCGCTCCGGTTTCAATGGCTCCCGCCTATCCTGTACAAACTGTACCAAAATTCAATATCAGGCTACAGTAAAGCTCCACGGGGTCTTTCCGTCCTGTCGCGGGTAACCTGCATCTTCACAGGTACTATAATTTCACCGAGTCTCTGGTTGAGACAGTGCCCAAATCGTTACACCTTTCGTGCGGGTCGGAACTTACCCGACAAGGAATTTCGCTACCTTAGGACCGTTATAGTTACGGCCGCCGTTTACTGGGGCTTCAGTTCAGAGCTTCGCTTACGCTAACCCCTCTCCTTAACCTTCCAGCACCGGGCAGGTGTCACCCCCTATACTTCGCCTTACGGCTTCGCAGAGAGCTGTGTTTTTGCTAAACAGTCGCTTGGGCCTATTCACTGCGGCTTTCCGTTAAGAAAGCACCCCTTCTCCCGAAGTTACGGGGTCATTTTGCCGAGTTCCTTAACCAGAGTTCTCTCGCACACCTTAGGATTCTCTCCTCGCCTACCTGTGTCGGTTTGCGGTACAGGCACCTTTTATCTCGCTAGAAGCTTTTCTTGGCAGCGGGGAATCAAAGACTTCGCTCCATAAGGAGCTTCCCCATCACAGCTCAGCCTTCACGATAAGCGGATTTGCCTACTTATCAGCCTAACTGCTTGGACGTGCACAACCAATCGCACGCTTCTTCTATCCTTCTGCGTCCCTCCATTGCTCAAACGATAAAGAGGTGGTACAGGAATATCAACCTGTTGTCCATCGCCTACGCCTGTCGGCCTCGGCTTAGGTCCTGACTAACCCTGAGCGGACGAGCCTTCCTCAGGAAACCTTAGGCATTCGGTGGACGGGATTCTCACCCGTCTTTCGCTACTCATACCGGCATTCTCACTTCTAAGCGCTCCACCAGTCCTTCCGGTCTGACTTCACTGCACTTAGAACGCTCCCCTACCACTGATACCATTGGTATCAATTCGCAGCTTCGGTGGTGTATTTAGCCCCGGTACATTTTCGGCGCAGAGTCACTCGACTAGTGAGCTATTACGCACTCTTTAAATGGTGGCTGCTTCTAAGCCAACATCCTAGTTGTCTAAGCAACTCCACATCCTTTTCCACTTAATACACACTTTGGGACCTTAGCTGGCGATCTGGGCTGTTTCCCTCTTGACTACGGATCTTATCACTCGCAGTCTGACTCCTAAGGATAAGTCATTGGCATTCGGAGTTTGACTGAATTCGGTAATCCGATGAGGACCCCTAGTTCAATCAGTGCTCTACCTCCAAGACTCTTACACTTAAGGCTAGCCCTAAAGCTATTTCGGGGAGAACCAGCTATCTCCAGGTTCGATTGGAATTTCTCCGCTACCCACACCTCATCCCCGCACTTTTCAACGTGCGTGGGTTCGGGCCTCCATTCAGTGTTACCTGAACTTCACCCTGGACATGGGTAGATCACCTGGTTTCGGGTCTACGACCACGTACTAAACGCCCTATTCAGACTCGCTTTCGCTGCGGCTCCGCCTCTTCAGCTTAACCTTGCACGGGATCGTAACTCGCCGGTTCATTCTACAAAAGGCACGCCATCACCCATTAACGGGCTCTGACTATTTGTAGGCACACGGTTTCAGGATCTCTTTCACTCCCCTTCCGGGGTGCTTTTCACCTTTCCCTCACGGTACTGGTTCACTATCGATCACTAGGGAGTATTTAGCCTTGGGAGATGGTCCTCCCAGATTCCGACGGAATTTCACGTGTTCCGCCGTACTCAGGATACATTCAAGAGAGAACGAAGTTTCGACT
>NZ_JARVHF010000001.1:2820000-2940000 GCF_040459885.1 Bacillus cereus group sp. MG20 | reverse complement strand
CTTTTGTCAACATCAGCCCAAGCAAATGATCACCTCAATAATTCCTTACGTAACAATAAACGTTTCGCTCATTTTCACTTATTACAATCCTATCATTCATTATATCCACTACTTACGATATTAATCCTTTGTTCTCTTTTTTATATTTACAGCATATATGTAACTGAAAAGGATTGGACAAAGGGGCGTAATATTATGTTTTTCTTTTTTATTACGAGTAAGAGAACTTTTAAACACATTAGCTTAATAGTGATACTTTCCTTATTTACAGCATGGCTACTCTTTTTAAAAACATATTCACATGAATCTGCTTTTTCAACTGCTACAGGTCCTAAAGTAATTTACAAAGGAGATACCGCTAAAAAGCAAGTTGCATTTACGTTTGATATTAGTTGGGGAGACAAAAAAGCAATTCCAATCCTTGATACTCTTAAAGAAAGACAAATTAAGAATGCAACCTTCTTCCTTTCTGCTGCATGGGCCGAAAGACACCCCGATATTGTAGAGCGCATCATGAAAGATGGACACGAAATCGGTAGTATGGGTTACAATTACACATCCTATACTTCTCTAGAGACGAATGAAATAAGACGAGACCTTTTACGAGCACAAGATGTTTTTACAAAACTTGGGGTAAAACAAGTCAAGCTGTTACGTCCACCTAGTGGCGAATTTAACAAGGCAACCCTTAAAATTGCAGAATCACTTGGATACACCGTCGTGCATTGGAGTAATAATTCCAACGATTGGAAAAACCCAGGTGTAAATCACATCGTTTCCACCGTCTCTAATAATTTGAAAGGTGGAGATATTGTCTTATTACACGCATCCGATTCTGCCCTTCAAACAAATAGAGCTTTACCGCTGCTTCTGCAAAAATTAAAAAGTGATGGATATGAGCAAATATCCGTATCACAACTTATTTCCAACACAAGTACGAAAAGTGAAGATGTGAAATAGCTTCGTCCCTACTACTCTTCACGTATAAAAAGCTCTACTACCTTTCAAAAAGGTGGTAGAGCTTTTTTAATCACACCATTTCCAATAATATAACTGCTGATATATAAAACCTCTCTCTATTAAGCAGATTTACTCGTTTTTCCGATTAAACGATGTAATACAAGTAATTGATATGCATTACATAACAATAGCGGTATAACCATTAAATATAACCAATCTGTATCATTAATCCGAAGCGCCGGTACCCATTCAAGAATCGTTACAACAACCATAAAGAACAGAGCTGGCACAAATGCTTTTTTATTTGTTTCTTTACTTTTTACATAAGCAACAATTGCTCCAAACACAAATAAAATTCCAGCAACAAGTATGTTATTCCCCAATGAGATTTCCCCATTTGCAATAAGTACAGATCTTAAATACACAAAATCAAATAATACGAATGTAATAAAGAAGAGCTGGACTGCATTCCATAAAGACGATGAGCGAAACATCCCTAGTCCAAAACGATGGATTGTTAAATATGCAAAGAATCCCATTTGACTTATAACGCTAAAAATAAATCCTACACCCATCAACCAGAAAGATACCGCTAAAATCTCCTTAACGTCGAAATTTTGAAAAAATTCATCATACCTGTCCCACTCCAAAACAAAACCAATAATAACTGTGCTAATCCCACCAAGAAACAACGTCGTTAAAAATAGTCGTACCCACTTGCGGCTATTCACAACACATCCCCCATTATCCTTATATTTCTAATTAAATTGTATCAATGACAATTTCAAAAAGCTAGCCATGTTCATGTATAAATTCCTTAAAGATATTTATATTAAAAAGAGAGAACTGTGCTGAAAGGAGTTCCAACTTATGAAACGGATACTATTCATTTTCGTTTCTTCTTTTCTACTTATCGCACTTGTAGCATGCGCACAAGGAAAAGAAACGAAATCCGAACTAGATTACGATCAAACAAAGAAAATGATTGTTGATATTTTAAAAACAGATCAAGGTAAGAAAGCTATTCAAGATGTATTAACTGATGAAAAAATGAAACAAGCACTCATACTAGATGAAACAGTAGTAAAGAAAACGATTGAAGATGCCATGGTATCCGATAAAGGGCAACAATTCTGGGAAAAGCTCTTTAAAGATCCTGAGTTCTCATCAAAGTTTGCTAAAAGTATGGGGAAAGAACAAACCCAATTAATGAAAACCTTATTAAAAGACCCTGAATACCAAGCAGGCGTTATAGAAATTATGAAAAATCCCGAAGTAGAAAAAATGATGTTACAAACAATGAAGAGTAAAGAATACCGTCAATATCTACAACAAGTACTAATAGAAACTACTGAAAGTCCACTCTTCCAAGCCAAGATGATTGATATCATTAGTAAAGGTGTACAAAAGGCTGAAAAAGGTGGATCTGATAAGAAAGAAGCAGGCGGTGACGGCGGTTCTCAAGGCGAGAAGAAGGAAGAACAGTAAAAATAATAACTATAATAACGAGTGGACAATGTATAAATTGTCCACTCGTTATTACTTTATCTTGCTATTAACAGACAAAATGGCCCTCTAGTTAAGCGAAAGGTTTACTAGTTGTTGCCAGTAACAGATGAGCCCCACTGATTAAAGTTTCGCTTTATTTTGGTGTAACAGCTGTTTTATCAATTACTGTTTCAGCTATTTTACTATAAATAATGCCGGTTGTATGTGTATCTTCATATACCGAAGGAGCAAAGTCTTCTTTATTCCAATCGGGTTGTTGCAGCGGAATACGCCCAAGAACATTCGTTTGTAGTTCGGTAGCTAACTTATCTCCCCCGCCTCTTCCAAATACATATTCTTTCTCACCAGTTACCTTACTTTCAAAATATGCCATGTTCTCAACAACACCGAGAATACTATGTTCAGTGCGTAATGCCATCGCTCCAGCACGCGCTGCTACAAACGCAGCTGTTGGATGCGGCGTCGTTACAATAATCTCTTTGCAAGATGGCAACATTGAGTGCACATCTAACGCAATATCACCTGTGCCTGGTGGCAAATCTAATACTAAATAATCTAAATCGCCCCATTCTACTTCTGTGAAGAAATGGTTTAACATTTTCCCAAGCATAGGTCCTCTCCAAATAACTGGTGCATTATCCTCTACAAAGAAGCCCATTGAGATTACCTTTACACCTAAACGTTCCACCGGAATTATCTTGTCACCTCTTACGATGGGACGTTTTTCTATCCCCATCATGTCTGGCACACTAAAACCGTAAATGTCCGCATCAATAATACCAACTTTTTTTCCTAAACGAGCTAAAGCAACTGCAAGGTTAACGGAAACGGTTGATTTTCCCACGCCACCTTTTCCACTCGCTACTGCTAAGAATGTCGTTTTTGAATTTGGTGACAATAAAGATTCACTTTGCTCTGCTTCTTGTTCTGGTGCAAACTGAGCTAATTCCTCTTCTGTAAATTCTGCAAAACGAAGTCCAACTGTTGCTGCTCCAAGCTCTTTTAATAACTTTACAATTCCAGACTGCAACTGCATTTGTTCCGCTGTACTAGTTTTTACGATTGCAATTTTGACACTCACATGTTCCTTCTCAGGCTTGACTGTTACCTCTTTAATTGCACTTGTTTCTTTTAATGTTTTATGTAAAAACGGATCTACAATCCCTTCTAACGCTTCAACCACTTGTTCTTTCGTTACCATAATTAGCCCAGCCCCCTGTATGAAAAATAACGTAATGTTAATTGAATTTATCTCTGCTTATCCTTGAAATAAATGCGTTTACATTTCCAGTATAACATATTTTCCGAAAACTTCGTTAACGAGAGAAACTCAAAAAAATCCTCCTTATTCTGGAGGATTTCCTTTTTCCGTGAAATAGCGTAATATACCTCGGTATATTGCAGCTGCTACCTTTTGCTGGTATTTCTCCGAATTTAACATATACCTTTCGTTCACATTCGATAAAAAGCCGGCTTCAATTAAAGCACCTGGTGTTTTAGAATACTTTAATAAATACACATGCGAAATTGTCTTAGCAGAACGATTCGTGTTCTCTAAACTTGTTCTCAATTCAGCCTGTATAAATTTTGCAGCACGTTCATTTTCAATTGAAGAGCGGTAATAGAACGTTTGTGCGCCCTTCGATCCACTACTAGTTAAAGCATTTAAATGAATACTTGCAAAAAAGTCTACATCAGGTTTATTGATGATTTCTACACGTTTTTTTAAATCCTCTGCTTTACGTCTACTATATGACTTTGTATCTTTGTTAGCTAAATCATAATCTCCCTCACGCGTTAAAATAACTAGTGCACCTTGTTCTTGTAAATAGTCTTGTACCTTTTTTGTAATTTCAAGCGTAATATCCTTTTCTATAATATCCTTTCCTCCAACAGCCCCTCCATCTGGTCCACCATGCCCAGCATCTAATACAATTACTTTCCCTGATAAGGGTAAATTCCAAGCTCGCCACGATTTTGTAATTTGAAATTCTTGTTTGACTAAAAAAAACAATACAACCGCAGCGAGTGCAAAAGAGATAATTCGAATTCTCTTCATACCTTTCCTCCTCCAGCTAGTCCCTCTAATTACTTATATGGGACAAGAGGAAAGTTTATGCTTGTCTTAATGAAGCTTTAATCGATATCTTCTTTCACCTTTTTCATACCCTTCTTGCCACCACAATCCTATAAACTGCTGACAAGATTCAAAAAGTAATTCCTCATCTTTCAACTTTATTTCTCGCATAGTCATACTCGTTAAAAATTGAAATAGCGTTTCAGTTAATTGTTGTTCTTCTTCTAAAGCTCTATATTTCACATCAAAAAACGATTCACCATAATAACCAAATTTACTATATCTCGCTCCTAATAAATAAGATTCTATCCCTAATTCAATACAGTAATCTTCATACTGACGATGAAGCTCTTGCATTTGAAAGGCATCACGAATATTTGAACGTAATGTTTTTAATGATAATTCCCGCAACATCTTCCGCTCGTATTTTAACTGCTTTTCTTTTTGTTTTTCTTGTAAGCTGACAATGACATTCATAGTACTTATAAACCTCCCTAATACGTATTAGTCTAAACTTCTAAAGAAGAAGCATACGCGCGGCGGTAGCACTAAAATATTCCAAGCTATAAAAATTACAAAAGAGGAATGAAACATAAAAAAACCCCAACCAAAATGGTTGGGGTTTTTAGTTCGCAAAAATTAACGTTTTGAGAACTGAGGTGCACGACGTGCGCCTTTAAGACCGTATTTTTTACGCTCTTTCATACGTGCGTCACGAGTTAATAGACCTGCACGTTTTAGTGTTAGACGGTATTCTGGATCAGCTTTTAATAAAGCGCGAGAAATACCGTGACGAATAGCACCAGCTTGACCAGTGTATCCACCACCATTTACGTTTACAAGTACATCGTAGTTACCTAAAGTTTCTGTTGCAACTAGAGGTTGTTTCACTACTTCACGTAATGCAGCAAATGGGATATAGTTTTCAAAATCACGACCGTTAATGATAACGCGTCCTTCGCCTGGAACTAGGCGTACGCGCGCTACTGAACTCTTACGACGTCCAGTGCCATAGTATTGAACCTGTGCCAAAGTAAGCCCTCCTTTAATTAATTATCCGCGAAGTTCGTAAACTTCTGGTTTTTGTGCTTGGTGTGGATGCTCTGCTCCAGCATACACGTTAAGTTTCTTAGAAACTTGACGGCCTAAGCGTCCTTTTGGAAGCATGCCTTTAATTGCAAGCTCTAACATTTGTACAGGGTAGTTTGTACGCATTTCAAGAGCTGTTCTTTGCTTAAGTCCACCTGGGTGGTTAGTGTGACGGTAGTAAATTTTATCGTTTAATTTATTACCTGTTAAATGAATTTTCTCAGCGTTAATAATAATTACATGATCACCCGTGTCAACGTGTGGTGTAAATGTAGGTTTGTTTTTACCACGTAAAATGGATGCTACTTCAGTAGATAGGCGACCTAAAGTTTGACCTTCAGCATCAACCACATACCATTTACGCTCAACTTCGTTAGCTTTTGCCATAAAAGTCGTACGCATGTGTTTCCCTCCTCGTTATCTTTTCCATAGAAAAAATCTATTGTTTATCTTAAACACGATTTCCTTCCGGGGCTAATCGTGGTTTTAGAAACAATACCATATGTTATGATATACTTTTGAGTTTCTAATGTCAAGCAAATGTTACACCAGGATTAGTTGTTATAGTTTACCTCCCATAGGTAAAGCCCATGACCTGGAGCCATCTTTCCAGCAAACTGACGATTTTGTTTCGCTAAAATCTCTGGAATGCTATCAGGATCAAGCTTTCCTTGCCCTACGTTAAGTAACGTACCAACAATAATTCTGACCATATTATATAAAAATCCATTACCTACAAAACGAAAAATTAATTCATCGTCTTGCTCAATTAACTCGATTTCATAAATTGTTCGCACTTTATCTTTTTTGTCAGTTTTTGCTGAACAAAAAGAAGTGAAATCATGCGTTCCAATAAAATACGGAATTGCTTTTCTTATTTTTTTGATTTCGAGCGGATATGGATATTGATATACGTAATTTCTACGGAATACATCCGCAGTCTTCGATAAGAATACACGATAACGATATTCTTTTTTCTCAACACCGTAACGTGCATGAAATTCTTCTGTTTTTTTCTCTACTTGCCTAATAACAATATCATCTGGCAACATTGTATTTAAAGCGTTACTCCATTGCCACTCTTCAAGAGACAAAGGAGTATCAAAGTGTATGACTTGTCCTTTTGCATGAACCGTAGAATCTGTTCTACCAGATGCCTGAACACGAACAAGTTCTCCCTTATGCAATTTCTGTAATGCTTTTTCTATCTCCTGTTGAACAGTACGATGCTTCGGCTGAATTTGATAACCACAAAAATGCATGCCATCATATGCAACCGTACATTTTATTCTATCCATTTCTCTATTCTCCATTACGATCGCACCCATGCCAAAATACAAGCTAAACAAAATAAGCTTACAATCGTTACTGTATCGCTTGTTTTCCAGCGTAGTTGCCTAAATTTAGTACGTCCTTCACCACTTTGATATCCACGAGCTTCCATCGCAATAGCTAAGTCCTCTGCACGCTTAAAAGCACTGATAAACAGAGGAACAAGCAGTGAGATAATAGCTTTCATTCTATCTTTTATCGGTCCCCCAGCGAAATCAATACCACGTGATGCTTGTGCTTTCATTATTTTACTCGTTTCATCCATTAATGTCGGAATAAAACGAAGAGAAATTGACATCATTAATGCGATTTCATGAACAGGAACCTTTATACGCTTCAACGGCTTTAATAACGTCTCCAAACCATCTGTAATTTCAATAGGTGTCGTCGTTAACGTTAATAATGTCGTCATTAAAATAATAACGAAGAATCGTACAGAAATGTATATCCCTTGCTCTAATCCTTTTTCATGTATCGAAAACCAACCAAGCTGGAGTAGTACATCCCCCTCTTTATTTGTAAAAATATGCAGGAAAAATGTAAAAAGAAAAATCCATAAAATTGGTTTTAAGCCCGAAAGTACATAACGAATCGGCACTTTTGCAAAAAATAAAGCAATGAGTGCATATAAAAATAAAAATCCATATGAAATCGCATTATTTGCTAAGAAAACAACAAATACATATAAAAAGACAATCAGCAGCTTCGTACGTGGATCAAGTTGATGAATAAGTGAATTCCCCGGGATATATCTCCCAATAATCAACTGCTGCATGATTCATGACCACCTTTTCGTAACACCTGCACAACTTCATGAGTAAGATCCTCTAAAGATAAGGTAGCCTTTGGAATTGAAATACCAAACTTCTCTTCAATTGCACGTTTATACTTTAATGACATAGGAAGATCCACACCAATTTTCTCTAGTTCATCAGCATGTGAAAATACTTCCTCTGCACTTCCTTGCAAAAAGACCGTTCCTTTATGCATAACTACAATCTGCTCCGCATACTGAGCGGCATCCTCCATATTATGCGTTACAAGGATAACTGTAAGCCCCTTCTCCTTATGCAACTTATAAAACATCTGCATAAGTTCGTTCTGCCCTTTTGGATCTAGACCTGCTGTAGGTTCATCTAATACAAGCACTTCAGGTTCCATCGCCAATACACCCGCTATCGCAACACGCCTCATTTGCCCGCCACTTAACTCAAACGGTGAACGTGTTAACAGTTCTGGCTCTAACCCTACAAGTTCAATTGCCTCTCTTGCCTTTTGCTTCGCTTCTTCTACAGATACCCCAAAATTAGTAGGGCCGAAACAAATATCTTTCTCCACAGTCTCTTCAAACAACTGATGTTCTGGGAATTGAAAGACAACCCCTACTTTTTTACGTAGTGGCTTTAGCTTTTTTTCTTTCTTTCCTGCCGAAATCAAATGTTCACCAATTTGAACTGTACCATTTGTCGGCTGCAATAAACCATTTAAATGTTGAATCATCGTCGACTTACCTGAACCAGTATGACCGATAATGGCATAATAGCCCCCACTTGGAAACGACACGTCTACATCATAAAGTGCGCGTCTTTCAAATGGAGTTTTATATTGATAACGATGTTCTACTTTTTGGAATGTAATCTCCAAAGTTCGTTCACCAAGCTTTCCATTGTAAGATGCGTATTTTGCAAAATAATTTCATTTCTTTTTAATAATTCTGCTATTTTCACCGAAAACGGTACATCTAAGCCAATTTCTTGGAGCATATGAGAGGACTTGAAAATTTTCTCTGGAGTCCCTTCCTCTAATATTTCTCCCTTATTTAAAATAATGACACGATCTGACTGTGCCGCTTCTTCTAAATCGTGCGTAATTGATAGCACAGTAATACCTTTTTGATTAACAAGTTGTCTAACCGTTTCTACTACTTCACGTCTTCCTTGAGGATCTAACATTGACGTTGCTTCATCTAATATTAAAATAGATGGCTGAAGTGCTAAAACGCCCGCTATTGCCACTCGCTGCTTTTGCCCACCAGATAAGGAATGAGGCTCATCATTAAGAAAATCTTCCATACGAACAAGTCGTAAGGCCTGTTCTAATCTTTCAATCATTTGTTCTCTGGGCATTCCGATATTCTCTAAGCCAAATACAACATCATCTTGCACTGTTGTTCCAACAAATTGATTATCTGGATTTTGAAATACCATTCCAATTTGTTTTCGAACATCCCATACCGTTTCCTCTGATAAAACCATTGAATCATTTACTGTAATAGTCCCTGCTTCCGGCAAAAACAAACCATTCAATAATTTTGCAAGTGTAGACTTTCCTGAACCGTTTTGTCCAATAATAGATACCCATTCTCCCTCATATAAGGAAAATGAAACATCTTTTAATGCATACGTGGCTGCCCCAGGATATTGAAATGATATATTTCCTATCCGAAGTTTCTCTTTTTTCAATAGAAGGCACCCTTTCCTTCGCCAAGCTCGCCTATTTTTATATTTAAAAAAAAGGGCCATGACCAGTTTCTTGAAAAGAACTGTCCTGCCCTTTTAATTATCATTATACTAACTCGATAATTACCATTGGTGCTGCGTCTCCGCGACGTGGACCAATTTTTGCAATACGAGTGTATCCGCCTTGGCGCTCAGCATAGCGTGGAGCTACATCAGCGAATAATTTTTGAAGTGCATCTTGACCAGTCTCAGCGTTAGCTACTTCATTGCGAATGAAAGCTGCTGCTTGACGACGAGCATGAAGATCTCCGCGTTTACCTAAAGTGATCATTTTTTCCACTACAGAACGAAGTTCTTTTGCACGAGTTTCTGTCGTTTGGATGCGCTCGTTGATAATTAAATCAGTAGCTAAGTCACGTAACATAGCTTTACGTTGCGCACTTGTACGGCCTAATTTTCTGTATGCCATTCGTAGTTCCCTCCTTTGTTCATGGGTTTAAATCCTCAGTCGTCTTTACGTAAACCTAAACCTAATTCCTCAAGTTTATGTTTAACTTCTTCTAAGGATTTACGTCCTAAGTTACGAACTTTCATCATATCTTCTTCTGTTTTGTTCGCAAGCTCTTGTACAGTATTAATTCCTGCACGTTTTAGGCAATTATAAGAACGAACAGAAAGGTCTAGTTCTTCGATAGTCATCTCAAGAACTTTCTCTTTTTGATCTTCTTCCTTCTCGACCATAATCTCAGCATTTTGTGCTTCATCAGTTAAACCAACAAAGATATTTAAATGCTCAGTTAAGATTTTGGCACCTAAAGAGATAGCTTCTTTTGGCCCGATGCTTCCATCCGTCCATACATCAAGCGTAAGCTTATCATAATTAGCCACTTGTCCGACACGTGTCTTTTCCACTTGGTAAGTCACACGTGATACTGGAGTATAAATAGAATCAATAGGAATTACTCCTATTGGTTGATCTTCGCTTTTATTTGCATCAGCTGGCGTATACCCACGGCCACGCTTTGCAGTTAAACGCACGCGGAAATGCGCATCTTTTGCTAACGTTGCAATGTGTAAATCTGGATTTAAGATTTCTACATCACTATCGTGAGTAATATCAGCAGCTGTGACAATACCTTCGCCCTGCACATCAATTTCCAACGTCTTCTCTTCTTCAGAGTAGATTTTAAGAGCTAACTTTTTCAAGTTTAAGATGATCGTCGTAACGTCTTCTACTACGCCCTCAACTGTTGAAAATTCATGTAATACGCCATCGATTTGGATAGCAGTAACAGCGGCACCAGGGAGTGAGGATAAAAGAATACGACGTAAGGAGTTACCCAAAGTAGTACCATATCCACGCTCAAGCGGTTCAATTACGAATTTACCATATTTAGCATCTTCGTTAAGTTCAACCGTTTCGATTTTCGGCTTTTCGATTTCAATCATTAACTAAACCCTCCTTCAAAACGTCGAAACCCCGGTTAAACAAAGGTATAACCCCTGTCTAACCGAAAGTCCCCCTTAGGCAGTTCCCGATTGTGCACAACAAGCGATGTTTCTGTACGAAATTTCTCGATAATGCATCATATCCATTATAGACAAAAGGGAAAATTCTATACAGAAAAATTACACACGACGACGTTTTGGCGGACGACATCCATTATGAGGAACTGGAGTAACATCTCTAATTGCTGTTACTTCTAGACCTGCAGCTTGAAGAGCACGAATTGCAGCTTCACGACCAGCACCAGGACCTTTAACAGTAACCTCTAAAGTTTTTAAACCGTGCTCCATTGCAACTTTAGCAGCAGCTTCAGCAGCCATTTGCGCAGCGAATGGAGTAGATTTACGAGATCCACGGAAACCAAGTGCACCAGCACTAGACCAAGAAAGCGCGTTACCGTGAGTATCTGTAAGTGTTACGATTGTGTTGTTGAAAGTAGAACGAATATGAGCTATACCAGCTTCGATATTCTTTTTCACACGTTTTTTACGAGTGTTTGTTTTACGTGCCATTGTTAGTTCAACCTCCTTTACTTATTATTTCTTTTTATTTGCTACTGTACGACGTGGACCTTTACGTGTACGAGCATTGTTTTTAGAATTTTGACCACGAACTGGTAAACCACGACGGTGACGAAGACCACGGTAAGAACCGATCTCCATTAGACGTTTAATGTTAAGAGATACTTCACGACGAAGGTCTCCCTCAACTTTAATACGATCGATAACATCACGGATACGTCCTAATTCGTCTTCCGTTAAATCACGAACTCGTGTTTCTGAAGAAATACCAGCTTCAGTAAGAATTTTTTCAGCAGTTGTGCGACCAATGCCGAATACGTAAGTTAAAGAAATAACAACGCGTTTGTCTCGAGGAATATCTACACCTGCGATACGTGCCATTCTGAATGCACCTCCTTCTGATTAACCTTGTTTTTGTTTATGTTTAGGGTTTTCACAAATAACCATTACTTTTCCACGTCTACGAATAACTTTACATTTTTCGCAGATTGGTTTAACTGACGGTCTTACTTTCATGTCTCGAACCTCCTTAAAGATTACGGAGTGCTATATTATTTAAAACGGTACGTAATACGACCACGATTTAAATCGTACGGAGATAATTCTACCGTAACTTTGTCTCCTGGTAAAATACGAATGAAGTTCATACGGATTTTACCAGAAACGTGAGCCAATACGACATGCCCATTCTCTAATTCTACTTTGAACATAGCATTTGGCAACGTTTCAAGAACGGTACCTTCGACTTCAATTACATCATCTTTAGCCATTCAATAGTTCTCCCTTCTTCAAATCAGTAACATTTTACACTGCTCTGAAATCCCGGAGAGCCAGCTACTTATAAAGTGGTAAGGATTTCGTATCCTGCTTCTGTAAGAGCAATCGTGTGCTCAAAATGGGCACACCATTTACCATCTACCGTTACCACTGTCCAGTCATCAGATAGTGTTTTTACATATCGTCTTCCTTGATTCACCATCGGCTCAACACAGATGACCATTCCCGGCTTTAATCTAGGGCCTCTATTTGGTGGACCATAGTGCGGGATTTGAGGGTCCTCATGTAAGTCTTGCCCGATTCCGTGACCAACATACTCCCTAACGATCGAGAATCCATTCTCTTCAGCATGGGTTTGAACCGCATGTGAGATATTTGATAATCTCTCGCCTGGTTTTACTTGTTCTAGACCAAGATACAACGATTTTTCTGTGACATCAAGTAGCTTTTGAACAGATTCAGAAATGTTTCCAACTGGATACGTCCATGCAGAATCTCCATGGTACCCATTGTATTTCGCACCAATATCGATACTGATGATATCGCCCTCTTTGAGCTTGCGCTTTCCTGGAATTCCGTGTACAAGCTCTTCATTTACAGAAGCACATATGCTCCCCGGAAATCCGTTGTATCCTTTAAAAGATGGCGTAGCACCATATTTTTGAATCGTCTTTTCCGCTATTTGATCGAGCTCTTTCGTTGTAATTCCTGGAGTAATGTGCTGTTTCAACTCTTGATGAGTTAAAGCAACGATTCTGCCAGCTTCTCGCATGATTTCTATCTCGCGAGGAGTTTTGCAGATGATCATTACGCTAAGCCTCCGATGAGAACATCGATATCAGCAAATACTTTATTGATATCTTGCTCACCATTAATGCTTTTTAAGTAACCAAGCTCGTCGTAGAAATCAAGCAAAGGTTTTGTTTGCTTAATATTCACATCTAAACGATTTGCTACAGTTTCTTCATTGTCATCAGAGCGTTGGTATAATTCGCCACCACATTTATCGCACACATCAGCTGTTGCTGGTGGATTGAATTCTAAGTGGTAAGTCGCACCGCACTCTTTACAAATGCGACGGCCTGTAAGGCGTTTTAATAACAACCCTGAATCCACATTAATGTTTAAAACATAGTCGATTTTTTTGCCAAGATCTTTCATAATCTCTTCAAGAGCTGATGCTTGTGCAACAGTTCGTGGGAAACCGTCTAGTAAGAAACCTCTTATGCAGTCTTCTTGACTTAAACGTTCACGAACAATTCCGATTGTAACTTCATCTGGAACAAGTGCACCTTTATCAATAAAAGATTTTGCTTGTAGACCCATTTCAGTTTCAGCCTTCATAGCTGCACGGAACATATCTCCTGTTGAAATGTGAGGGATGTTATACTTGGCTACAATCTGTTCGGCTTGTGTACCTTTACCAGCACCAGGAAGCCCCATTAAAATTAAGTTCATCCTTGTTCCCCCTCAGTACATGAGCATGTAGGGAAGATGGTTCTTCCCACTTACTCACTGCTTGATAAACCCTTTGTAATGGCGTTTTACCAGTTGGCTTTCTAGCTGCTTCATTGTTTCTAAAGCAACGCCGACAACGATTAACATACTCGTTCCACCAATCTGTGCAGATGGAGGAAGATTTCCCAATTTCGTAAAGATAACTGGTAAGATTGCAATCGCTGCTAGGAAAATTGATCCTACAAAGGTCAAACGATACAAGATTTTTGTTAGATATTGTTCTGTATTCTTACCCGGACGAATACCTGGAACATATCCACCTTGCTTGTTTAGATTCTCTGACATTTGCTCTGGATTAACCTGAACAAACGCATAGAAATATGTGAAGGCTACAATGAGCGCAACATATATGATCATTCCCACTGGGTGAGAATAGTTAAAGTTTGCAATAATCCACTGCGATACATCATGTTTCGGGAAGAACTGTGCAATAGTTGGAGGCGTAATTAAGAATGAAACAGCAAAAATGACTGGAATAACACCCGCACTATTTACCTTAAGCGGTAAATGTGTGTTTTGTGCTCCAGCATGATTCCCATTCCCTCCTGTTACACGCTTCGCGTATTGAATTGGGATCTTTCTAACAGCTTGTTGAATGAAAATAACACCAACAATAACTGCTAGCACAGCTAGTAAAATCAATGCAACTTTAACGATACTCATGAACAATTGATCTCCGATATTTTGAAACTGTTGTTGATACACTTGAGATATAACACTTGGGATCGCTGCAGCAATACCGCCAAAGATAAGGATGGAAATACCATTGCCCACACCTTTAGCTGTAATCTGTTCGCCTAACCACATTAAAAATGCAGTACCAGCAGTCAGTACCGTAGCAATGTATAAATAAGTGCTCCAACCAGGATTCAAAATTAATTGCCCACCTACCATACCGTTAAAACCGATTGACATACCAAACCCCTGAATAAACGCAAGAACAATTGTAAAGTAACGCGTGAATTGCGTTAGTTTACGACGGCCCATTTCACCTTGCTTCGACCATTCCGAAAATTTAGGAACAACATCCATCTGCAATAATTGCACGATGATGGATGCTGTAATATACGGCATGATTCCCATCGCAAAGATGGAGAAGTTTTTCAAGGCGCCACCGCCAAATGTATTTAGAATACCTAAAGCATTTAATTGGTCTTGTGCTTTCAGTACGTCTCCATTTGTAAATGGCACTGGGATAAACGTGCCAATCCTGAATACGATTAACATCGCTAAAGTGAATAATATTTTACGTCTTATCTCAGCAACGCGCATAAAGTTGGAGATTGTACGAAACATTAGATCACCTCAACTGATCCGCCAGCTGCTTCAATTGCTTCTTTAGCACTTGAAGAGAACTTGTGCGCTTTAACAGTTAGTTTTTTCTCTACTGCTCCGCTTGCAAGAATTTTAACACCGTCGTTTAACTTGCTGATAACGCCAGTTTCCAGCAATAATTCAGGTGTTACTTCTGTACCATCTTCAAAACGATTTAACGTTGATAAGTTTACAATAGTAAACTCTTTACGGTTAATGTTTGTGAAGCCGCGTTTTGGTAAACGACGGAATAATGGAGTTTGACCACCTTCGAAGCCAAGACGAACACCGCCACCAGAACGTGCGTTTTGTCCTTTATGACCTTTACCAGCAGTTTTACCGTTACCAGAACCGATACCACGACCGACACGGTTACGTACTTTACGAGAACCTTCTGCAGGTTTTAATTCATGAAGTTTCATTCCCAGGCACCTCCTTATATTAATGAGTTATCCTTAAGCTTCTTTTACAGTTAAAAGGTGAGAAACTTTGTTGATCATACCAAGAATAGCAGGAGTTTCTTCCTTAACTACAGTTGAATTCAACTTTTTAAGACCTAAAGCTTCTACCGTCGCACGTTGATCTTGTGGACGACCAATTACACTACGAGTGAGGGTAATTTCTAACTTTTTCGCCATTTGTTTTCCCTCCTTAACCTAGTAGCTCTTCTACAGATTTACCGCGTAATTTTGCAACATCTTCAGCGCGCTTAAGTTCGCTTAATCCGTTCACAGTAGCGCGAATCATGTTGATTGGTGTGTTAGAACCAAGAGATTTCGAAAGAATATCTTGTACACCAGCTAATTCAAGTACCGCACGAACAGGTCCACCAGCAATAACACCAGTACCTTCAGCAGCAGGTTTTAAGAATACTTCACCAGCTCCAAAGTGACCGTTGATTGTGTGTGGAATTGTTGTACCAACTAATGGTACAGCGATTAAGTTTTTCTTAGCGTCTTCGATAGCTTTGCGGATTGCGTCTGGTACCTCTTGTGCTTTACCAGTACCGAATCCAACATGACCGTTTTTATCGCCAACTACAACTAGTGCAGCAAAGCGGAAACGACGACCACCCTTAACAACTTTCGCGACACGATTTATCGTAACTACACGTTCTTCAAGTTCTAATTTACTTGGGTCAATGCGATGCATCAATTTTCCCTCCTTTGACCATTAAAATTGTAATCCAGCCTCACGAGCAGCTTCAGCTAGAGCTTTAACACGGCCATGGTATAAGTAACCACCGCGATCAAATACTACTTCTTTAACGCCTTTCTCTACAGCACGCTTAGCAACTGATTCTCCAACTTTCGTAGCAGCTTCAGTATTGCTAGTACCGTTAAGAGCAAGGTCTTTATCAAGAGTAGATGCACTTACTAACGTTACACCATTCACATCATCAATAACTTGAGCGTAAATATGTTGGTTAGAACGGAACACGTTTAAACGTGGACGCTCTGCAGTACCAGTAAGTTTAGCACGTACACGTGCATGTCTTTTCTTACGAGTCGCATTTTTATCAGCTTTAGTGATCATTTTCTTGTCACTCCTTTCTCTCACCTAACGGGTTTACTTAGCAGTTTTACCTTCTTTACGACGAACAACTTCGCCTTCGTAACGAATACCTTTACCTTTGTAAGGCTCAGGAGCACGTACAGCACGGATGTTAGCAGCAAATTCGCCAACACGTTGCTTGTCGATACCTTTAATTACGATTTTAGTTGGTGCAGGTACTTCAACTTCAAGACCTGCTTCCGGAGTCATTTCTACTGGATGAGAATAACCTACGCTTAAAACAAGTTTATCTCCTTGTTTTTGAGCACGGTAACCAACACCGACTAATTCAAGTCCGCGTGCGAAACCTGCAGTTACACCTTCAACCATGTTTCCGATTAAAGCACGAGTTGTACCGTGTAATGCACGGTGTTCCTTCTGTTCAGATGGACGCTCAACTGTTAGTGTATTTTCTTCAATTTTGATAGACATATCAGCATTGAATTTACGAGTTAATTCACCTTTAGGGCCTTTTACTGTTACAGTATTGTCTTCTGCAATTGTAATAGTAACACCTGCAGGGATTTCAAGAATCTTTTTACCAATACGAGACATGTGGTCACACCTCCGTTCGTTTTAAATATATATTACCAAACGTATGCTACTACTTCTCCACCAGTTTGTAATTGACGAGCGTCTTTGTCTGTCATTACTCCCTTAGATGTAGAAACAAGAGCGATACCTAATCCGTTAAGTACACGTGGTACTTCGTCAGCTTTAGCGTAAACGCGTAAGCCAGGTTTACTGATACGTTTTAATCCAGTGATTACACGTTCATTGTTTGCACCATATTTCAGGAAAATACGAAGGATACCTTGTTTGTTATCCTCGATGTATTCTACATCACGAATGAAACCTTCACGTTTTAAAAGTTCAGCGATCTCTTTTTTGATTTTAGAAGCAGGAACCTCTAATTTCTCATGACGTACCATGTTCGCATTACGGATGCGAGTAAGCATGTCTGCAATTGGATCTGTCATCACCATGTGTTTTACCTCCTTCCCATTTGTGGGTTTTACCAACTAGCTTTTTTAACACCAGGAATTTGACCTTTATATGCAAGTTCACGGAAACAAATACGGCAAAGTTTAAATTTGCGGTATACAGAATGCGGACGACCGCAGCGTTCGCAACGTGTATACTCTTGTACTTTAAACTTAGGAGTACGCTTTTGTTTCGCTATCATAGATTTTTTAGCCACGTTTTCGCCTCCTCTACTTAGCGTTGGCTTCCATTATTTTTGGAATGGCATACCGAATTGTGTTAAAAGTTCACGAGCTTCTTCATCAGTTTTCGCTGTAGTAACGATTACGATGTCCATACCGCGTACTTTGCTTACTTTATCATAATCAATCTCAGGGAAGATAAGTTGCTCTTTAACACCTAATGTGTAGTTCCCACGACCATCGAATGATTTCTTAGAAACACCACGGAAATCACGTACACGTGGTAAAGAAACCGATACTAATTTGTCGAAGAACTCATACATTTGCTCGCCGCGTAAAGTTACTTTCGCACCGATTGGCATACCTTCACGAAGACGGAAACCAGCGATTGATTTTTTAGCACGAGTTACAACAGGTTTTTGACCTGCGATTTGTGTTAATTCTTCTACTGCATTGTCTAAAGCTTTTGAGTTAGATACCGCGTCACCAACACCAGTGTTGATTACGATCTTTTCGATTTTCGGTACTTCCATCACAGATTTATAGTTAAACTTGCTCACTAGAGCAGGAGTAATTTCCTTTTGGAACTTCTCTTTAAGGCGATTCAATGAAGTGACCTCCTTTCTTAAGAAAATTATTTATCTAATAATTCACCAGATTTTTTTGCAATACGAACTTTTTTACCATCTTCTACTTTGAAGCCTACGCGAGTAGGTTCACCTGTTTTCGGATCTAAAATCATAACGTTAGAAACGTGAATAGGTGCTTCTTTAGTAATAATTCCACCTTGTGGATTTAATTGAGATGGCTTAGAGTGTTTTTTAACGATGTTAACACCCTCAACGATAACACGGTTTTGCTTTGGGAAAGCCACAAGGATAACGCCTTGTTTTCCTTTGTCTTTACCAGTGATTACCTGTACTTTATCACCTTTTTTTACATGCATCTTAATTCTGCACCTCCTTAGCAAGGCAATACCTTAAATTATAGAACTTCTGGAGCTAAAGAAACGATCTTCATGAAGTTGCTATCACGTAATTCACGAGCTACTGGTCCGAAGATACGAGTACCACGTGGGCTCTTATCGTCTTTAATGATAACCGCTGCGTTTTCATCAAATTTGATGTAAGAACCGTCCGGACGACGAGCTCCGCTCTTCGTACGTACTACTACTGCTTTAACAACGTCACCTTTTTTAACAACGCCACCTGGTGTTGCTTGTTTTACCGTAGCAACGATAATGTCACCAATGTTAGCATATTTACGACCAGAGCCGCCTAATACTTTAATTGTTAAAAGTTCACGTGCACCAGAGTTGTCAGCAACTTTCAAACGAGATTCTTGTTGGATCATGTTATGAAACCTCCCTTCGGACTAAAAATTCCGATTCGTCTATTTAGATAATAACCGCTTCTTCAACGATTTCAACTAAACGGAAACGCTTAGTAGCAGAAAGCGGGCGAGTTTCCATGATTTTAACGATATCGCCAAGTTTCGCTTGGTTTTGCTCATCATGGGCTTTGTACTTCTTAGAATACTTAACACGTTTTCCGTACAAGGAATGAGTTTTGTAAGTTTCAACTAAAACTGTAATCGTTTTGTCCATTTTGTCAGACACTACACGACCAGTATAAACTTTGCGTTGGTTACGTTCGCTCACTATGCAAACCTCCCCTCAATTTATCGATTAATTCCGATCTCTCTTTCACGAACTACAGTTTTCATACGAGCAATTGCTTTACGCACTTCACGAATGCGAGTTGGATTCTCTAATTGTCCTGTAGCAAGTTGGAAGCGAAGATTAAACAACTCTTCCTTTAAAGCTTTAACTTTTGTTTCGATTTCGGCAGTGGTTAATTCACGAATATCATTAGTTTTCATTAGATTCACCACCATTTTCTTCACGTTTTACGAATTTACATTTCACAGGTAACTTGTGAGCTGCAAGACGTAATGCTTCGCGTGCTACCTCTTCAGATACACCCGCGATTTCGAACATAATTTTCCCAGGTTTTACTACTGCTACCCAGCCTTCTGGTGCCCCTTTACCGGAACCCATACGTACTTCTAGAGGTTTTGCAGTGTAAGGTTTAGAAGGGAAAATTTTAATCCATACTTTACCGCCACGTTTCATGTAACGAGTCATTGCACGACGAGCAGCTTCGATTTGACGGTTTGTAATCCATGAAGCAGCTTGTGCTTGTAAACCGAATTCACCGAAAGCAACTTCAGTTCCACCTTTAGCACGACCACGCATTTTACCACGATGCTCTCTACGATATTTTACGCGTTTTGGCATTAACATATTATTTTCCTCCTTCCTCAGAAGCTTTCTTTTTTGTAGGAAGGACTTCTCCACGGTAGATCCATACTTTTACGCCTAATTTACCGTATGTTGTATCAGCTTCAACTGCTGCATAGTCAATATCAGCGCGAAGTGTATGAAGTGGAACAGTTCCTTCACTGTAAGATTCTGCACGAGCGATATCAGCTCCGCCAAGACGACCAGAAACCTGTGTTTTAATACCTTTAGCACCTGCACGCATAGCACGTTGAATAACTTGCTTTTGTGCACGACGGAATGATACACGGTTTTCTAATTGACGAGCGATGTTTTCGCCTACTAATTTAGCGTTAAGATCAGCTCTCTTAACTTCTAAAATGTTGATGTGTACACGCTTGCCTGTTAATTGGTTAAGAGCTTTACGAAGTGCTTCAACTTCAGTACCACCTTTACCAATTACCATACCAGGTTTTGCAGTGTGAATTGTAACATTTACACGATTTGCTGCACGTTCGATTTCTACTTTAGCAACAGCAGAATCTTTTAAGCGTACATTAATGTACTCACGGATTTTGATGTCTTCATGTAATAATGTAGCGTAATCTTTCTCAGCGAACCAACGAGATTCCCAGTCACGGATAACACCGACACGAAGACCAATTGGATTAACCTTTTGACCCATCGATTATCCCTCCTTCTTTTCTGATACCACAACTGTAATGTGGCTTGTGCGTTTGTTAATTTGGCTTGCACGACCCATTGCACGTGGACGGAAACGTTTCAACGTTGGACCTTCGTCAACGAAGACTTTTTCAACAACTAGGTTGTTAATGTCCATCTCATAATTGTGCTCTGCATTTGCGATTGCAGATTTTAAAACTTTTTCTACAACTGGAGAAGCAGTTTTTGGTGTGTGGTTAAGGATAGCAATCGCTTCACCCACTTGCTTACCTCGGATTAAGTCTACTACTAAACGAACTTTACGAGGAGCAATACGAACTGTTCTCGCTACTGCTTTAGCTTGCATTGAAGTGCCTCCTCTCATTATCTTCTAGTTTTCTTATCGTCAGCAAGGTGACCTTTATACGTACGAGTTGGTGCGAATTCACCTAACTTATGGCCAACCATATCCTCAGTGATGTACACAGGTACGTGTTTACGACCATCATATACAGCGATTGTGTGTCCGATGAACTGAGGGAAGATTGTTGAACGGCGAGACCAAGTTTTAACAACTTGTTTTTGCTCAGATGCAACTAATTTTTCCATTTTGCTCATTAAGTGATCATCGACAAATGGTCCTTTTTTTAAGCTACGAGCCATTTTGGTGCCTCCCTTCGTGATTGGCGTACGGTTCTAGAAATGAACCGTACTACAATCCCATTATTTTTTACGACGACGAACGATGAATTTGTCAGACGCTTTGTTTTTCTTACGAGTCTTGAATCCAAGAGTTGGTTTACCCCATGGAGACATTGGAGACTTACGTCCGATTGGAGAACGTCCTTCACCACCACCGTGTGGGTGATCAACCGGGTTCATTACAGAACCACGAACTGTTGGGCGTTTACCTAACCAGCGAGAGCGACCTGCTTTACCGATTTTGATAAGTTCGTGTTGTTCGTTACCTACTTGACCGATTGAAGCGCGACAAGCAGATAATACAAGACGTACTTCACCAGAAGTTAAACGTACAAGTACGTATTTACCTTCTTTACCAAGTACTTGAGCAGATGTACCAGCAGAACGAACTAATTGTCCGCCACGACCAGGCTTAAGCTCGATGTTATGAACAACAGTACCTACTGGAATGTTGATTAATGGTAATGCGTTACCGATTTTGATGTCAGCTTCTGGGCCAGACATAACTTCCATACCTACTTCTAAAGATTTAGGAGCAAGAATGTAACGTTTTTCACCGTCAACGTAGTTAATTAATGCGATATTCGCAGAGCGGTTTGGATCGTATTCGATCGTAGCAACGCGTCCTGGAATTCCATCTTTGTTACGCTTAAAGTCGATGATACGGTATTGACGCTTATGTCCGCCACCTTGATGACGTACAGTGATTTTACCTTGGTTATTACGACCAGCCTTCTTGCTTAAAGGAGCAAGTAATGACTTTTCGGGTCTATCAGTCGTGATTTCAGCGAAATCATTCGTAGTCATATTACGACGACCGTTAGTAGTTGGATTATACTTTTTAATTCCCATCTCAATTTCCCTCCTTCTTTAGTAAGAATTAAACGCCTTGGAAGATTTCGATTTCTTTGCTGTCAGCAGTTAGCTTAACGATTGCTTTACGACGACGGCTAGTAAAACCAGCGTGACGACCAACGCGTTTTGCTTTCGGCTTGTAGTTCATGATGTTCACTTTTTCTACTTTAACACCAAAGATCGCTTCAAGAGCATCTTTAACTTCTGTTTTATTAGATTTAACGTCCACATCGAACGTGTATTTTTTTTCAGCCATCATTTCCATAGAACGTTCAGTGATAACTGGGCGCTTAATGATATCACGAGGATCTCTCATTATGCAAGCACCTCCTCTACTTTTTCCACTGCCGCTTTTGTCATGATTAGCTTATCATGATGAAGCACGTCTAAAACGTTTACGCCATCAGCAGTGATTACTGTTACTCCAGGGATATTGCGAGCAGATAACTCTACAGATTCGTTTGCATCAGCAGTTACGATAAGAGCTTTCTTCTCAACAGTTAATCCTTTAAGTACTGCTAGCATGTCTTTTGTTTTTGGTGCATTTAACACTAGGTCTTCAAGAACTACAATGTTGTTCTCAACTACTTTAGTAGCTAATGCAGATTTGATTGCTAAACGACGAACCTTCTTAGGAAGTTTGTACGCATAGCTTCTTGGTGTAGGTCCGAATACCGTACCACCACCACGCCATTGAGGAGAGCGGATAGACCCTTGACGAGCACGTCCAGTTCCTTTTTGACGCCATGGTTTACGACCACCACCGCGAACTTCAGAACGAGTTTTTACTTTGTGTGTACCTTGACGTAAAGATGCACGTTGCATCATTACAGCTTCGAAAAGTACAGCTTCATTTGGTTCGATACCGAAAATAGCTTCAGCTAATTCGATTTCACCAACCTGTGAACCAGTTTGGTTATATACAGTAACTTTTGGCATTGGAATTCCTCCTTCCTATTGTGAATTATTTGCTAACCTTCACAGCGCCTTGAACAACTACAAGAGATTTCTTAGCACCTGGAACGTTACCTTTTACTAGTAATAAGTTGCGCTCAGTGTCAACTTGAACGATTTCTAAGTTTTGGATAGTAACTTGGTCTCCACCCATACGTCCAGCAAGTTTTTTGCCTTTGAATACACGGTTCGGAGCAACTGGGCCCATTGAACCTGGACGACGGTGATAGCGAGAACCATGAGACATAGGTCCGCGAGATTGTCCGTGGCGTTTGATAACACCTTGGAAACCTTTACCTTTAGAAATTCCTGTTACGTCAACGATTTCACCTGCAGCGAAAACTTCAACTTTTACCTCTTGACCAACCTCTAATCCGTCCACGTCTGCATCGCGGATTTCGCGAATGAAGCGCTTAGGAGTTGTAGATGCTTTAGCAGTGTGGCCTTGTTCAGGTTTGTTAGTTAACTTTTCACGTTTATCTTCAAATCCTAACTGGATTGCATTGTAGCCATCAGTTTCAGTTGTTTTCTTTTGAAGAACAACGTTTGGATTAGCAGCGATAACTGTTACTGGGATTAACTCACCGTTCTCAGCAAATACTTGAGTCATACCGATCTTTCTTCCTAAGATTCCTTTGGTCATGAGTTACACCTCCTACATTTTTAAGTTATATAATTTATAGTTTGATTTCGATATCTACACCAGACGGTAAGTCTAAACGCATTAATGAATCTACTGTTTGTGGAGTAGGACTCACGATATCGATTAAACGTTTGTGTGTGCGCATTTCGAATTGCTCACGAGAATCTTTGTACTTATGAACAGCACGAAGAATTGTGTAAATAGTCTTCTCAGTTGGTAATGGGATCGGACCAGAAACTGTTGCCCCAGAACGCTTAGCTGTTTCTACAATTTTCTCAGCTGATTGATCAAGAATACGGTGATCATAAGCTTTTAAACGGATACGAATTTTTTCTTTTGCCATTATTTTCCCTCCTTCGTTCGCCTATTTCTAAAATAGACCTTCTCCATGGAAATTTCCCCACACCATGCCATGGCAAAGCGGCCGGGTGTGTCAGCAACCTTCCACTTCATCGCAGTCAAAGACCAACATTGTCTATTATACAATGTTATTCGTCTAGATGCAAGCATCTTTTTGTTTGCATCTGCTTTTCTCTACTTTTGCTATTATACATGGCACTTTAAAGAATTTCAAGTTTTCATCTAACAGAATTCGTTTTACAGTTTCTGGATTATCTTTTGTTGTTTTTATATTACTATAGAAGAAACTCGTCAAAACAAAAAAACACACTCTTCTTCTTTATATAAACGCAAACAAAAAACCTAAGGGAAAATCCCTTAGGTTTTTTTATATCAGCTAAGATTACTCAACGATAGTAGCAACTACACCGTAACCTACTGTACGTCCACCTTCACGAATAGAGAATTTAGTTCCCTCTTCGATAGCGATTGGAGCGATAAGTTCGATAGTCATTTCGATGTTGTCACCAGGCATTACCATTTCAGTACCTTCTGGTAATTGGATGATACCAGTTACGTCAGTTGTACGGAAGTAGAACTGAGGACGGTAGTTAGCGAAGAATGGAGTGTGACGTCCACCTTCTTCTTTAGATAATACGAAAACTTCAGCTTTGAATTTAGCGTGTGCTTTTACAGAGCCAGTTTTAGCAAGAACTTGTCCACGTTGGATGTCTTCACGAGCAACCCCACGAAGAAGAGCACCGATGTTGTCTCCAGCTTGAGCTTGGTCAAGAAGTTTACGGAACATTTCTACACCAGTTACAGTTGTAGAAGCATTCTCTTCAGCAAGACCGATGATTTCTACTACGTCACCAACTTTAACGATTCCGCGCTCTACACGACCAGTTGCAACTGTACCACGACCTGTGATAGAGAATACATCCTCGATAGGCATTAAGAATGGTTTGTCAGTTTCACGTTCTGGAGTTGGGATGTAAGCATCAACTTCAGTCATTAATTCAATGATTTTTGCTTCCCAATCAGCTTCTCCTTGAAGAGCTTTAAGAGCAGAACCTTTGATTACAGGAATGTCGTCGCCTGGGAATCCGTATTCAGATAATAGGTCACGAACTTCCATTTCTACTAATTCTAATAATTCTTCGTCGTCTACCATGTCGCATTTGTTTAAGAATACAACGATGTAAGGAACACCTACTTGACGAGAAAGAAGGATGTGCTCACGTGTTTGAGGCATTGGGCCATCAGCAGCAGATACTACTAAGATACCGCCGTCCATTTGAGCAGCACCAGTGATCATGTTTTTAACATAGTCAGCGTGACCTGGGCAGTCAACGTGTGCATAGTGACGAGTTTCAGTTTCGTACTCAACGTGTGCAGTTGAGATTGTGATTCCGCGCTCTCTTTCTTCTGGAGCAGCGTCGATTTGATCGTATCCGCGTGCTTCAGCACCACCAGCTTTTGCAAGAACTGTAGTGATCGCAGCAGTTAATGTAGTTTTACCATGGTCAACGTGGCCGATTGTACCGATGTTAACATGGGGTTTAGAACGTTCGAATTTAGCTTTAGCCATTCTAAATTCCTCCTTAGTTTATATAGGTTATTTTATATTTAGACTAGAAAGCGAAACTTACGTCCCACTTTCTAAGCTTACATAAGTAGTTATACTCGAACAATTGATAAAAATCAATTATTCGCCTTTATTTTTTTTAATAATTTCTTCTGAAACAGACTTCGGTACTTCTTCATAATGATCAAATGTCATTGAGAATGTTCCGCGTCCTTGAGTGTTAGAACGTAATGCTGTCGCATAACCGAACATTTCAGAAAGTGGAACCATAGCGCGAACAACTTGTGCGTTACCGCGAGCTTCCATACCTTCTACACGTCCACGACGAGATGTTACGTCACCCATGATGTCTCCCATGTACTCTTCAGGAATTACAACTTCAACTTTCATCATTGGCTCAAGAATTACTGGGTTACATTTAGAAACCGCAGCTTTAAGTGCCATTGATGCAGCGATTTTGAACGCCATCTCAGATGAATCGACATCATGGTAAGAACCGTCAACTAATGCTGCTTTAATGTCAACTAGTGGATAACCAGCTAGTACACCATTTTTAAGTGAGTCTTCAAGACCCGCTCCAACAGCTGGGATGTATTCACGTGGAACTACACCGCCGACGATTTTGTTTTCGAATTCAAATCCTTTACCTTCTTCGTTAGGTGCAAACTCAATCCAAACGTGACCGAATTGTCCACGTCCACCAGATTGACGAGCAAACTTACCTTCAACTTTCGCAGCAGCGCGGAAAGTTTCACGGTATGCTACCTGAGGAGCACCAACGTTTGCTTCGACTTTGAATTCACGGCGCATACGGTCAACGATGATATCAAGGTGAAGTTCACCCATACCAGCGATGATAGTTTGGCCAGTTTCTTGGTCAGTGTGAGCACGGAATGTTGGATCTTCTTCAGAAAGCTTAGATAATGCTGTACCCATTTTATCTTGGTCAGCTTTAGATTTTGGTTCGATAGCTACAGAGATAACTGGCTCTGGGAATTCCATAGACTCAAGGATAACAAGGCTCTTCTCGTCACAAAGAGTATCACCAGTAGTAGTATCTTTTAAACCTACAGCAGCAGCGATATCACCAGCGTAAACTGTTGAAATCTCTTCACGGCTGTTAGCGTGCATTTGTAGGATACGTCCTACACGCTCACGCTTACCTTTAGTTGAGTTTTTCACGTATGATCCAGAGTTTAACACACCAGAGTACACACGGAAGAACGTTAACTTACCAACATAAGGGTCAGTCATGATTTTGAATGCTAAAGCTGCGAATGGTTCTTCATCGCTAGACTTACGTTCGATTTCTTCATCTGTATCCGGAAGAGTACCTTTAATAGCAGGTACATCTAATGGAGATGGTAGGTAGTCGATAACTGCGTCTAACAGAATTTGAACACCTTTGTTTTTGAATGCAGAACCACAGATTACTGGGAAGAATTCTACAGAAGTTGTAGCCTTACGGATACCAGCTTTAAGCTCTTCTACAGTGATTTCTTCACCTTCTAGGTACTTCATCATCATTTCTTCATCAAGCTCAGCTACCGCTTCAATAAGCTTTCCGCGGTATTCTTCAGCTAGTTCTTTGTGCTCTTCAGGAATTTCGACACGCTCGATGTCTGTTCCTAAATCGTTACCGTACATGTAAGCACACTCTTCAACAAGGTCAATGATACCATTGAACTCATCTTCAGCACCGATTGGTAACTGAATTGGATGTGCGTTTGCTTGTAAACGATCGTGGATTGTTCCTACAGAGTATAAGAAATCTGCACCGATCTTATCCATTTTGTTAACGAATACGATACGTGGTACACCGTAAGTAGTAGCCTGACGCCAAACAGTTTCTGTTTGTGGTTCTACACCAGATTGTGCATCAAGTACTGCTACCGCACCATCAAGTACGCGTAAAGAACGTTCTACTTCTACTGTGAAGTCTACGTGTCCTGGAGTGTCAATGATGTTTACACGGTGACCTTTCCATTGAGCTGTAGTTGCAGCAGAAGTAATTGTGATACCACGCTCTTGCTCTTGCTCCATCCAGTCCATCTGAGATGCACCTTCATGAGTTTCACCGATTTTATGAATACGTCCTGTGTAATACAGAATACGCTCAGTTGCTGTTGTTTTACCAGCATCGATGTGAGCCATGATACCAATATTACGAGTGTTTTCTAAAGAGAACTCTCTTGTCATTTGGTGTCTTGCTCCTTCCATATATGGATTGGATTTTTTATTTTAAGTAGCAAAAAAGCCACTTTATATTGTTACATATGCCAGTGTCCAGTACCCTCATTATGTAAAACGAGCGCCCAACGAAAGGGAGAGGCATTCTCCCTCTCCACACTTCCATAAGCGACAAATAAAGCGGTTTATGCTTACATTTATTTTACGTTGAATCCTACCAACGGTAATGAGCAAATGCTTTGTTAGCTTCTGCCATTTTATGAGTGTCTTCACGTTTCTTAACAGATGCACCAGCGTTGTTAGCTGCATCTAAGATTTCGTAAGCTAGACGCTCTTCCATAGTTTTTTCACCACGAAGACGAGCATAGTTTACTAACCAGCGAAGACCTAAAGTTGTACGACGTTCTGGACGAACCTCAACTGGAACTTGGTAGTTAGCACCACCAACACGACGAGCGCGTACTTCAAGAACAGGCATGATGTTCTTAAGAGCTTGCTCGAATACTTCCATTGGTTCTTTATCTGAACGTTCACGAACGATATCGAAAGCGTTATAAAGAATTGTTTGAGATTTACCTTTTTTACCGTCAACCATCATTTTGTTGATAAGGCGTGTTACTAGCTTAGAATTGTACATTGGATCTGGTAACACGTCACGTTTCGCAACAGGTCCTTTACGAGGCATATTGAGTTCCTCCTTTCATTATAAGTTTATTATTTTTTAGCAGGTTTTGGTCGCTTAGTACCATATTTAGAACGTCCTTGCATACGTTTGTCAACACCAGCTGTATCAAGCGCTCCACGAACGATGTGGTAACGTACCCCTGGTAAATCCTTTACTCGACCACCGCGAATTAATACTACGCTATGCTCTTGTAAATTATGACCGATACCTGGGATGTAAGCTGTAACTTCAATACCGTTTGTTAAACGTACACGAGCGTATTTACGTAACGCTGAGTTAGGTTTCTTTGGAGTCATTGTACCAACACGAGTACATACACCACGTTTTTGAGGTGCAGAGATATCAGTTGATTTTTTCTTTAAAGAGTTAAAACCTTTGTTTAACGCAGGTGATTTAGATTTCCATACTTTATCAGTACGACCATTTCTCACTAATTGGTTAATAGTAGGCATTTGATTATCCTCCCTTCGCATGTTTGTATGACCACATATCCAGGTGGTTCATTATTAGTTGAAAACAAAGTTTTTGCAAGGAAGAGCAAATGCTCTCTCCTCACAAAAACAGTTTTAACTTATTATTCCTATTGCTGAAGCTCCCACTTGAATCCCCGAAACTTTTCCAAGTTTACGAACTGATTCAACTTTTGTTATGGGTATGTTATGTTGCAAAGCAGTGCGAATGATAACATGGGTTAACCGCACATCAGCATCTTCTGCAATAACAACTTCTTTAACTATACCATTTTTGATTGCTTCCAATGCGCGTTTATGACCAACGACTACATTTTCAGCATTTGACACTTTTTGATAAGACATATAAATATCCTCCAAAGCATCGTTCAGGAGCAACCTTGATTATAGTAACATTTTGACTCATACAATGTCAACTAGGATTAGATGTTTTTATACAAAATTTACGACGGAAAATTTTACTGTTCCACATAAATCTCATCGTTTTCTACATTCATGTTATCTTGTGTTGTTTTTACAAGATCCACTTTGCGATAACGATTCATACCTGTTCCAGCAGGAACAAGTTTACCGATAATAACGTTCTCTTTCAATCCTAGAAGCTCATCACGTTTACCTTTAATTGCTGCATCAGTTAAGACACGAGTTGTTTCTTGGAATGATGCTGCAGATAAGAATGAATCAGTTTCAAGTGAAGCTTTTGTAATACCAAGTAGAACAGGTCTAGCTGTCGCTGGTTGTTTACCTTTCAGTAACACCTTCGCATTCGCATCAGTAAACTGATGGATATCTAGTAATGTTCCTGGTAATACGTCTGTTTCACCTGCATCACTTACACGAACTTTACGTAGCATTTGACGTACCATTACCTCTACGTGTTTGTCACCAATTTCTACCCCTTGCATACGGTATACTTTTTGAACTTCACGTAATAAGTATTCTTGAACTGCTGTAATGTCCGTTACTTTTAGTAATTCTTTCGGATCAATAGAACCTTCTGTTAACTCTTTACCGTGGCTAATTGGCTGTCCTGGAGTTACTTTCAGACGAGCACCATAAGGAATAGCATACGTACGAGCTTCAACTTCACCCTGTACAACTACTTCTTGGCGATCTTTAACATCGTTGATCGCTGCGATAACACCGTCGATTTCACTGATAACTGCCTGACCTTTCGGATTACGAGCTTCGAAGATCTCTTGGATACGAGGTAAACCTTGAGTGATATCATCTCCGGCAACCCCACCTGTATGGAATGTACGCATCGTTAACTGTGTACCTGGCTCACCGATAGATTGAGCTGCGATAATACCTACCGCTTCTCCTACTTCTACGTCTGTACCAGTTGCTAAGTTACGACCGTAACACTTCTTACATACACCATGGCGAGTGTTACACGTAAACGCTGAACGAATATTTACAGTTTCAACACCCGAATTTTCAACGATATGAGCGATATCTTCAGTAATTAATTGGTTTTCACTAACTAATACTTCACCTGTTTCAGGATGTTTTACAGTTTTTCTTGCAAAACGTCCAACAAGACGATCATATAATGACTCAATTACTTCATTACCCTCTTTAATCGCACCAATTAATAGACCACGATCTGTTCCACAATCATCTTCACGGACAATTACATCTTGTGCAACGTCTACAAGACGACGTGTTAAGTAACCAGAATCGGCAGTTTTAAGTGCTGTATCGGCAAGACCTTTACGCGCACCATGCGTAGAGATGAAGTACTCAAGTACTGTTAAACCTTCACGGAAACTCGATTTGATTGGAAGTTCGATGATACGACCAGATGGATTGGCCATCAGACCACGCATACCAGCAAGCTGAGTAAAGTTAGATGCGTTACCACGGGCACCTGAGTCACTCATCATGAAGATTGGATTGCGTTTATTCAAGGATTTCATCAGTTTTCCTTGGATAACATCTTTTGCATTACTCCAAATAGAGATAACGCGATCGTAACGTTCTTCTTCCGTGATTAAACCGCGACGGAATTGTTTAATTACATTATCTACTTTTGCTTGTGCTTCGTGGAGAATTTCATCTTTTTCGCCTAATACAAGAATGTCAGATACCCCAACTGTAATACCAGCTTTTGTAGAGTACTTGAACCCTAAGTTTTTCATACGGTCAAGCATGCGAGACGTTTCTGTAATTTGGAAACGTTTGAACACTTCCGCAATGATGTTACCAAGGATCTTCTTGCTAAATGGCGCCACTTCTTCGCGACTAGCAATAATTTCTTTAATGTTCGCACCTTTTTCAACGAAATATTCCGCTGGTGTTTCTTTTTCAAGGTTTGAGTTTGTCGGTTCATTAATATAAGGGAACGACTCTGGTAAGATTTCGTTAAATATTAATTTACCAACTGTTGTTAATAGAAGCTTACCTTTTTGCTCTTCAGTAAACGTTACGTTATTTACTGAACTTGCAGCAACTGCAACACGTGTGTGCAGATGTACATATCCATTTTGATATGCAAGTATTGCTTCGTTTGCATCTTTGAAGACCATACCTTCACCGATTGCGCCTTCACGCTCAAGTGTTAAGTAGTAGTTACCTAATACCATATCCTGAGATGGAGTAACAACTGGTTTTCCGTCTTTTGGATTCAAGATGTTTTGTGCCGCTAACATAAGAATACGAGCTTCTGCTTGTGCCTCTGATGATAACGGAACGTGAACCGCCATTTGGTCACCGTCAAAGTCCGCGTTGTATGCAGTACATACAAGTGGGTGAAGACGAATTGCGCGACCTTCTACTAATGTAGGTTCAAACGCCTGGATACCAAGACGGTGAAGTGTTGGTGCGCGGTTTAGAAGTACTGGATGTTCTTTAATCACAGATTCTAAAACGTCCCAAACTTCAGGGTGTACACGCTCAATTTTACGTTTCGCACTCTTAATGTTGTGTGCTAACCCTTTTCCAACTAACTCTTTCATAACAAAAGGTTTGAACAGTTCAAGCGCCATTTCTTTCGGTAATCCACATTGGTACATCTTTAAGTTCGGTCCTACAACGATTACAGAACGGCCAGAGTAGTCAACACGTTTACCTAATAAGTTTTGACGGAAACGTCCTTGTTTACCTTTAAGCATGTGAGATAGTGATTTTAATGGACGGTTACCTGGTCCAGTTACTGGACGGCCACGACGACCATTATCAATTAATGCATCTACAGCTTCTTGTAACATACGTTTTTCGTTTTGAACGATGATGCTTGGAGCACCTAGGTCCAATAGACGTTTTAAACGGTTGTTACGGTTAATTACACGACGATATAAGTCGTTTAAGTCAGAAGTAGCAAAACGTCCACCATCTAACTGTACCATTGGGCGTAGTTCTGGTGGGATAACTGGTAGAACATCTAAGATCATCCAAGATGGTTCATTTCCAGAGTTACGGAATGCTTCTAATACTTCTAGACGTTTAATAGCACGAGTACGGCGTTGTCCTTGTGCTGTTTTTAATTCTTCTTTTAAGAAGTCTACTTCTTTATCTAAATCAATGTCTTGTAGTAGTTTTTTAATCGCTTCTGCACCCATAGCAGCTTGGAATGTGCTACCATATCGATCACGATATGCACGGTATTCTTTTTCAGAAAGTAATTGCTTCTTATCAAGTGGTGTATCTCCACTTTCTGTTACAACATAAGAAGCGAAATAAATTACTTCTTCAAGCGCGCGAGGGGACATGTCTAAGACAAGTCCCATGCGGCTCGGGATACCTTTGAAATACCAAATATGAGATACAGGAGCAGCTAATTCAATATGACCCATACGTTCACGACGTACTTTTGCACGCGTTACTTCAACGCCACATCGATCACAAACTACACCTTTATAACGTACACGTTTGTATTTTCCGCAATGACATTCCCAGTCCTTTTGTGGTCCGAAAATACGCTCACAGAACAAGCCATCTTTTTCAGGCTTTAACGTACGATAGTTAATAGTTTCTGGTTTCTTAACTTCACCGTATGACCAAGAACGAATCTTGTCAGGTGAAGCAAGTCCAATCTTCATATATTCAAAGTTATTTACATCTATCAAGGGGCCTACCTCCCTTTTAGTCTACAGGTTATCCCAATTATTCCTTAGTTGTCTCAACTTCGACATTCAATTTATCTGCTGATTGATGATCATCGTCATCTTCTGTATCACGCATTTCAATTTCTGTATCGTCGCTAGACATCATTTTAACGTCCATACCTAAACTTTGCAGCTCTTTAATCAATACTTTGAATGATTCAGGAACGCCTGGTTCTGGAACATTTTCGCCTTTAACAATTGCTTCATAAGTCTTAACACGTCCAACAACATCATCAGACTTCACTGTTAAGATTTCTTGAAGAGTATAAGCAGCACCGTAAGCTTCAAGTGCCCAAACCTCCATCTCACCGAAACGCTGTCCACCGAACTGAGCTTTACCTCCAAGAGGTTGCTGCGTTACAAGTGAGTATGGTCCAGTAGAACGAGCATGAAGTTTATCGTCAACCATGTGCGCAAGTTTGATCATATACATGACACCAACAGATACGCGGTTATCGAATGGTTCACCAGTACGTCCGTCATACAGGATTGTTTTCGCGTCATTTGCCATACCAGCTTCTTCAATTGTGCCCCAAACATCTTCCTCACGAGCACCATCGAATACTGGTGTTGCAATGTGAATGCCCAGGTATCTTGCTGCCATACCAAGATGAAGCTCTAATACCTGACCGATATTCATACGAGATGGTACCCCTAATGGGTTTAACATGATATCGATTGGCGTACCGTCTGGTAAGTAAGGCATATCTTCTTCTGGTAAAATACGAGAAATAACACCTTTGTTACCGTGACGTCCGGCCATCTTGTCACCTTCAGAAATTTTACGTTTTTGAACGATATATGCACGTACAAGTTGATTCACGCCTGGTGGCAATTCATCGCCATCTTCACGGTTGAATACTTTTACGTCTAAGATAATACCGCCACCACCGTGTGGTACACGTAGTGATGTATCACGTACTTCACGCGCTTTTTCTCCAAAGATAGCATGTAATAGACGTTCTTCAGCTGTTAATTCTGTTACACCTTTAGGTGTTACTTTACCAACAAGTAAATCTCCATCTTTTACTTCAGCACCAACGCGAATGATACCGCGCTCGTCAAGGTTACGTAATGCGTCTTCCCCAACGTTTGGAATGTCACGTGTAATTTCTTCTGGTCCAAGCTTCGTATCACGAGCTTCTGATTCATATTCTTCAATATGAATAGAAGTGTACACATCATCTTTTACAAGGCGCTCACTCATGATGATCGCATCCTCGTAGTTATAACCGTCCCAAGTCATGAAGCCAACAAGCACGTTACGTCCAAGTGCTAGTTCACCTAATTCCATAGAAGGACCATCCGCAAGGATTTCACCTTTTACAACTTCATTTCCAACACTTACGATTGGACGTTGGTTGTAACAAGTTCCTTGGTTAGAACGAATGAATTTTTGCATTTTGTAGCGATCTAAGTCGCCTTTTACTGTTTGACCGTCAACTTCTACATAGCGACGTACCCAAACTTCACGTGCTTCTACGCGCTCAACAACACCAGGATGTTTACAGATTACTGCAGCACCTGAGTCTTTTGCTGATACGTACTCCATACCTGTACCTACAATCGGAGATTCCGGATTCATTAACGGAACCGCCTGACGTTGCATGTTCGCTCCCATAAGTGCGCGGTTAGAGTCATCGTTTTCTAAGAACGGAATACAAGCTGTCGCTGCCGACACTACTTGTTTTGGAGATACATCCATGTAGTCGATGCGTTCTCTATTTGTGACAATGTTTTCACCACGGAAACGAGCTACGATATCTTCACTTAGGAATTCACCTTCATCAGATAATTTCATATTCGCTTGGGCTACAACATAGTTATCTTCTTCATCTGCTGTTAAATAATCAACATGCCCTGTTACAAGACCAGTTTCTGGGTCAACACGACGATATGGTGTTTCAATGAAACCAAACTCATTTACTTTCGCGAACGAAGATAATGAGTTAATCAAACCGATGTTTGGTCCCTCTGGTGTTTCAATCGGACACATACGACCGTAGTGGGAGTAATGAACGTCACGTACTTCAAAGCCTGCGCGCTCACGCGTTAAACCACCAGGTCCTAATGCAGATAGTCTTCGTTTGTGAGTTAACTCTGCTAATGGATTTGTTTGGTCCATGAACTGAGATAACTGAGAACTTCCGAAGAACTCTTTAATAGATGCAATAACAGGACGAATATTAATTAGCGCCTGTGGTGTAATTGCATTTGTATCTTGGATCGACATTCTCTCACGAACAACACGTTCCATACGAGAAAGACCGATACGGAATTGATTTTGTAATAGTTCTCCAACAGAACGCAGACGACGGTTTCCTAAATGGTCAATATCATCTGTATCCCCTACTTTGTATAGTAGGTTGAAGAAGTAACTGATAGAAGCAAGGATATCACCTGGTGTGATGTGTTTCACATCACGAGTAATATTTGCATTACCAATTACATTAATTACACGTTCGCCTTCCGACTCAGGAGCATAAATCTTAATAGATTGCAGCTCAACATCGCCTTCTACCACTCCACCCATTGGTTTCGCTGTTTTGAATCCAATGTTTTTCTCTAAGTAAGGTAAAATGCGATCAAGTGTACGACGATCTAAGATTGTTCCTTCTGCCGCTAAAATTTCACCAGTTTCTGGATCCACTAATGTTTCAGCTAAACGTTGATTAAACAATCTGTTTTTAATGTGTAACTTCTTGTTGATCTTATAGCGACCTACATTTGCTAAATCGTAGCGCTTTGGATCGAAGAAACGAGACACAAGTAAGCTCTTAGCATTTTCTACTGTTGGTGGTTCACCAGGACGTAGACGCTCATAAATTTCAAGCAATGCTTTTTCTGTACTATCTGTGTTGTCTTTTTCTAATGTGTTGCTTAAGTATTCGTTATCACCTAAAAGCTCGGTGATTTCTTGATCAGAGCCAAACCCTAATGCGCGTAACAAAACAGTTACAGGAAGTTTACGCGTACGGTCAATACGCACATATACAACATCCTTAGCATCTGTCTCATACTCTAACCAAGCTCCGCGGTTTGGAATTACAGTAGCAGTAAAACCACGTTTTCCGTTTTTATCCACTTTGCCACTATAGTATACGCTTGGAGAGCGAACTAACTGGGAAACGATAACACGTTCTGCACCGTTAATTACGAATGTTCCAGTCTCTGTCATGAGTGGGAAATCTCCCATGAACACATCTTGTTCTTTTACTTCACCAGTTTCCTTGTTGATTAGACGCACTTTTACACGAAGTGGTGCTGCATACGTCACATCACGCTCTTTGCATTCGTCTACAGAGTATTTAGGTTCACCTAAGCTGTAGTCGATAAATTCAAGCGATAGATTTCCCGTAAAGTCTTCAATCGGAGAAATGTCTTGGAACATTTCTCGCAAACCCTCATCAAGAAACCACTGATAAGAAGAGGTTTGAATTTCGATAAGATTTGGTAACTCTAATACTTCACTAATACGGGCATAACTTCTTCGTTGGCGGTGGCGTCCGTATTGAACTAGTTGACCTGTCAACTGCTTCACCCCTCAAATCATGAGTATTATAAATGCACAAAAAAATTTGTGCAAAATCACAAATAAATACAACTACTGCTATTAGCGTAGTCTTTTTCTCTTAAAGATAAATACGTTGAGTCTTTCTACCTGCTCAAAAAAGAAAAATGGCTTCTATAAGAAAACCATCATTCTGTTTCATAATCTGCTGATTTTACTATCTTTTCCAAGAGAAACAAAAATATACATCTTTCTCAACGCAGAAAATCATATATTGGCATTGTATAATGTTAACATAGCCAAAAATAACCGTCAACGTTTTTTTGATTTTATGATATAATATCCTTTTTTCTTTTCTACAATCTCAACTTCAGAAAATACTTCTTCTAGTTTTTTCAGCGCAGATGGTGCACCTTGCTTCTTTTGAATAACAATCCAAAGTTCTCCACCTGGAACTAAATACTCCACAGCTTTTTCTAAAATCTCATGTACGATATCTTTACCCGCACGAATCGGAGGGTTAGATAGAATAGCAGCATACTCGCCATCTACATTTTCATAGACGCTACTTTGAAAAATACGTATATTCTCGATTCTGTTATTAGCGGCATTTTCTTTCGCAAGCCCAAGCGCCCTTTCATTCACATCCACCATGTGAACTTCACAACCTTGAAACTCTTTCGCTAACGACAAACCAATAGGACCGTATCCACAACCTACGTCTAATATATCACCTTTAATATCCGGCATTTGAAACGCTTCAATTAAAAGACGAGAACCAAAGTCCACCTCGTTTTTCGAAAACACCCCATGGTCAGATAAAAAAGTAAATTGAGATCCACGAAGTGGAAATTCCCATCGTTTACGATCACTTTTACTAGAAGGGTCGTTAGAAAAATAATGGTCTGCCATATGGCCACCTCTTTTCTTTACAGTTAAAAAAAAAGCTCGCATGAGAGCGAGCTTTTTTTAAAGCATCAAAAGTTAATTACTTAACTTCTACAGCAGCGCCAACTTCTTCAAGTTTAGCTTTCATTTCTTCAGCTTCCTCTTTAGAAACGCCTTCTTTGATTGCTTTTGGAGTGTTGTCAACTAATTCTTTAGCTTCTTTTAAGCCAAGACCAGTGATTTCACGTACAGCTTTGATAACTTTGATTTTTTGAGCGCCAGCACTTGCAAGTACTACGTCAAACTCAGTTTTTTCAGCAGCAGCTTCACCAGCGCCACCAGCTACAGCTACAGGAGCAGCAGCAGTTACGCCGAATTCTTCCTCGATAGCTTTTACTAAGTCGTTAAGTTCTAATACAGTCATAGATTTAACTGCTTCAATGATTTGTTCTTTAGTCATTGTAAATATCCTCCCTTAAATAGGTTTGTATTGTTTTATAGATAACAAGTAATTATCTTTTAAAAAATTAAGCGCCTTGCTCTTCCTTTTGTTCTGCAACTGCTTTAGTAGCAAGTGCAAGGTTACGGATTGGAGCTTGAAGAACGCTAAGAAGCATAGAAAGTAAGCCTTCACGTGATGGAAGAGTAGCGATTGCTTTAACCTCATCAAGTGTTACAAGTTTACCTTCGATTACGCCCGCTTTAATTTCTAAAGCTTCATGTTTTGTAGCGAAGTCGTTTAATACTTTCGCAGGAGCAACTACATCCTCGTTACTGAACGCGATTGCGTTTGGTCCTGTTAAGAATTCGTTTAACTCAGCCATTTCAGCAGATTCTGCAGCACGACGAGTTAGAGAGTTTTTGTAAACTTTGAACTCAACGCCAGCTTCACGTAATTGCTTACGTAATTCTGTTGCTTCAGAAACTGTTAAACCACGGTAGTCAACAACAATTGTAGATTTACTAGCACGAAGTTTGTCCGCGATTTCAGTTACAACTTGTTGTTTAGTTTCGATTACTTTGCTCATGTTATTACACCTCCTGTAGATTATATAGAAGATGTACCGAAAGTGCACTAAAAACCTCCATGCCCAACTTGTAGACATGGAGGCATATAGTCACAGAAAAAAATTCCGTTTCGTATATTAACACCTAGGTAGGAAATTAAGTCTATTGACACCTACTGTCTACGGTACACTATTTAAATTCACAACATAAATGATTATATTAAATCTTCTTTATGAAGTCAACTTCCAATTTTTACGCTAATGTAGAAACGTCTACGCGTACGCCAGGTCCCATTGTAGAAGCAACTGTTACGTTCTTCATGTAAGTACCTTTTGCAGCAGATGGCTTAACTTTTAATAAAGTGTCAGCGATTGTTTTGAAGTTTTCTACTAATTTAGCATCTTCGAAAGATACTTTGCCGATTGGAACGTGGATGTTACCAGCTTTATCAACGCGGTATTCAACTTTACCAGCTTTGATTTCGTTAACAGCTTTAGTTACATCGAAAGTAACTGTTCCAGTTTTAGGGTTTGGCATTAAACCTTTAGGTCCTAATACGCGACCAAGTTTACCAACTTCACCCATCATGTCAGGAGTTGCTACTACTACATCGAAATCGAACCAACCTTGTTGGATTTTACCGATGTAATCAGTATCGCCTACGAAGTCAGCGCCAGCAGCTTCAGCTTCTTTAGCTTTTTCACCTTTAGCGAACACTAATACACGTTGTACTTTACCAGTACCGTGTGGAAGAACAACTGCACCACGGATTTGTTGGTCAGCTTTCTTAGGGTCAACACCTAAACGGAATGCAGCTTCTACAGTTGCATCAAATTTAGCTGTGTTTGTTTTCTTTACTAATTCTACTGCTTCTGTTGCAGAGTAAGCAGATGCACGATCAACAAGCTTTGCAGCTTCTACGTACTTTTTACCTCTTTTAGCCATTTTTATTTCCTCCTCGAATGTGGTTTTAGCGGAATAACCTCCCACGTTTACGCCTGTTTTCAGGTATAACCTGAGGATGAGCGCCATCCATTTATTTAAAAACAATAATCATTTACGATAATAAAGGTTGCGAATTGGAATTCCAGACCCGCAACCTTTTTTAAAAACAAATCGAATTAGTCTTCGATAACGATGCCCATACTGCGTGCAGTACCTTCAACCATACGCATTGCAGCTTCTACGCTAGCAGCGTTTAGGTCAGGCATTTTAGTTTCAGCGATTTCGCGTACTTTATCACGCTTAACAGTTGCCACTTTATTACGGTTTGGTTCACCAGAACCAGACTCAATACCAGCTACTTTCTTAAGAAGAACAGCAGCAGGAGGAGTTTTAGTAATGAAAGTGAATGAACGGTCCTCAAATACCGTAATTTCAACAGGGATGATAAGACCAGCTTGATCTGCTGTACGAGCGTTAAACTCTTTACAGAAGCCCATGATGTTAACACCTGCTTGTCCTAATGCTGGACCAACTGGTGGAGCTGGGTTAGCTTTACCTGCAGGAATTTGAAGCTTTACCATTTTAATTACCTTTTTAGCCACGAGACACACCTCCTTAAGTCCGTGATGTGGTCAATTGGACAGTGATTTGCCCTCCCACGTCATATTTTATCTGTAAGGATAAAATCTTTCAAAAAACGTCTCCGATAACGAAGACGTACTGACTTAAAAGATATTATCACTTTTTACAATTCATTTCAAGTTTCATTTTATAATTTTTCAATTTGATGGAAGTCAAGTTCAACTGGAGTCTCGCGACCAAACATGTCCACAAGTACGCTAACCTTTTTCTTCTCCACATCAATTTCTTCAATAGCACCTGTATAATCTGCGAATGGCCCCTCATTTACACGTACTGTCTCATGAAGTTCAAAGTCGAAATCAACCACTTCGTTGTCCATTCCCATATGTTTCATAATGGTAACAACTTCCTCTTCTAATAGAGGTGATGGTTTAGATCCAGAACCAGAAGAACCAACGAACCCAGTTACACCCGGCGTGTTACGTACAACATACCAAGAATCATCAGTCATGATTAATTCTACTAATACATAACCTGGGAACACTTTTCTTTTCATTAATTTTTCTTTTCCGTTTTTCATTTCTACTTCTACTTCTTCCGGGACAACAACACGGAAAATTTTATCTTGCATACCCATTGATTCTACACGCTTCTCTAGGTTTGCTTTTACTTTATTTTCATATCCAGAATAAGTATGGACAACATACCAACTTTTTTCCATTCATTTAGGACGAGCGTCCTTCCCTCCCTGACGTACATTTTTTTGCGCAAATGAAAAAACCCGTTCACCGGGCTTTTACACAGTTCTTATAAATAACATTATATCATGGATAAGTGCTTCTTATTCAAGAATTAACCAAGAATTAACCGAATTAAAGAAGAAATGCCCATATCAACTACTGCGAAGAAAATCGCAAAGAACACAACTGTAGCAACAACAGTCGCTGTTGAGCGGAGTAATTCATCTTTTTTAGGCCAACTTACTTTTTTCATTTCGCGACCTACATCGCCGAAAAAGTTCGTTAAACGCATCTGCGGGACCTCCAGTGTATTATTTCAATTATTTATTTTGTTTCCTTGTGAACTGTATGCTGATTGCATGTTTTACAAAACTTTTTTATTTCAAGTCGCTCTATTGAGCTCGTATCTTTCATAGTAGAGTAGTTTCGATTTTTACACTCTTCACATGAGAGTACAACTTTTTTCCTCATTAGTTACACCAACCTTGTAACATTATGTCCCTAAAAATGTATCATACAATAAAAGACAATGTCAATGACATGCATTTTGTACTGTCTACAAAAGAAAACAGGTGATTTATTTTACACCTGTTGCACTTGTTATTTGTTATGAATTTAAAGTTGTACTTTCTCGCATTTCCATATATCGTTCCAATTTCCTCTTCACCCGCTGTAAAGCGTTATCAATAGATTTCACATGTCTGTTTAACTGTTCTGAAATCTCTTGATAAGAACGCCCATCTAGATATAAAGAAAGCACTTTTCTTTCTAAATCGCTTAATAATTCTGATATTTTTGATTCTATGTCTGTATATTCTTCTTGGCTAATAATCATCTCTTCAGGATCAGTTACCTTCGCTTCAGAAATAACATCCAATAATGTTCGATCAGATTCCTCATCGTAAATCGGCTTATCTAAAGACACATACGAATTTAAGGGAATATGTTTTTGCCTTGTTGCCGTTTTAATAGCGGTAATAATTTGTCGAGTGATACACAGTTCAGCAAATGCTTTGAATGAAGACAGCTTGTCCTCTTTATAATCACGAATTGCTTTAAACAATCCTATCATACCTTCTTGAACAATATCTTCTCGATCGGCACCCACTAAAAAGTAAGATCTTGATTTCGCGCGAACAAAGTTCTTATATTTGTGAATTAAATATTCTAGAGCGTCAGTATTACCTTTTCGAACTAACTCAACGATTGCCTCATCCTCTAAATCACGAAATGTAACGTCGCCTACACTTACGAAGCCTGCTTCCACCTTGATCCCTCCGACCGCTATTTATTTAGCAATATTATACAGTAAAAAGACAAAGAGCGTCAATGCTTCAACGCTCTCCTCTTCTTAATTTTTCTAATTTTTCTGTAATATCTTTACTAAATATCTTTCGCATGGCGGGTTGCTGTTCTTTCGTGTCTTTTGTACGCCTTCTTACTTGTTGCTCCATTGCCTGTACTTCCAACTCTAATTCACGCGCAGATTTCCGAAGGGCACCTTGCGCAAATATAACCCATTGTTCCGTGTAATCAGAAGTCGCAACATATATTCGTGTATTTATATTTCTAAGCTCTATCGCAAGTTGCTCTATCTTTTCGTCTGCAGTTTGATTCTTTCGTGTGAATATTACTTCCACACGAGATTGTTTCATCTTTTTTTCAATACCATGTACTGTATAGGCATCAAAGACTATCATCACTTTTGTACCTGTATAACCTTGATAATCCGCCATCTTATCAATAAGTGCATCTCTTGATGATTGTAAATCTACATCCCGCAGTTTCTTCAAATCTCCCCAAGCTCCGATAATGTTGTAACCGTCAACGATTAAAATATCGTTCATCTTTTATTTACCAATTTCGTGACGTTTACGATATACCTCATACATTAACAAACTTGCGGCTACGGAAGCATTTAAGGATGTAACTTTACCAACCATCGGTAGAGTGATTAGGAAATCACACTTTTCACCAATAATACGACTCATACCTTTTCCTTCACTACCAATTACTAACCCAATTGGCATTTTACCATCTAAATTACGGTAATCCGTTTTCCCTTTGGCATCTGTACCAGCAATCCAAAGTCCACGTTCTTTTAATTCATCAATTGTACGGGATAAGTTCGTTACGCGCGCAACAGGAATGTATTCAATCGCTCCTGTTGATGCTTTCGCAACTGACGCTGTAAGCCCCACAGCCCTTCTCTTTGGAATAATAATTCCATGAGCTCCTGTCGCATCAGCAGTACGCATAATAGAACCTAGGTTATGCGGATCTTCAATCTCATCTAAAATTAAGAAGAATGGATCTTCATTACGTTTTTCTGCCACTTTGAATAACTCTTCTAACTCCGCATACTGATATGCAGCTACTTGAGCAATTACACCTTGATGATTACCCTCAACTAATTGATCTAACTTTTTCTTTGGTGCATGTTGTAAAATAACCTTATTTTCTTTCGCTAACGCTAGTACAATCTGTACTTGTCCTTTGGCAGCACCTTCTGCGATCCAAATTTTATTTATATCTCTCCCTGATCGTAACGCCTCAATTACAGGGTTACGTCCGATAATATATTCACTACTCATGATGATGTGCCCCCTTCCTTTTCTTCTAAAACTGCAATTGCCTTATATACAATTTCGTCTAATCTTTCACGGTTATTTAATAAATGATGATAACCAATTAGCGCTTCAAAGGCTGTACTATGGCGATATGTTTGTACATCCGTATTTTTTGGAACTGTACCTGAATTTGCATTACGTCCTCTTCTTAATACCGCCTCTTCTTCCTCTGTCAAAAACGTCGTCTCTAATAAATGATAAACAACTTTCGCCTGTGCTTTTGCTGAAACAAAGCTCGTCCCTAATCGATGTAATTGATTAGGGCGAACTTTCCCTTTTTGAAGTAGGTGATAGCGGATATATTGTTCATATACCGCATCACCCATGTATGCTAACGCTAAGCTGTTTAATTGCTTTGCATCAATCATTCTTATCCTCTTTTCCATCTTGTACCTTGAGCGGTATCTTCTAAAATAATATTACGGTCTTTTAAGTCATCGCGAATTTGATCTGATAATGCAAAATCACGATTTTTACGAGCTTCAATGCGTTTTTGAATAAGTGCCTCAATTTCTTCATCAAGCAACTCTTCTTGCGCTAATTCTAACCCTAAAATATCAAATAATGTTTCAAGTTGTTTTACGTATGCTTCAATTACCACTGTAGACGTATGTTCTTCCAGTAAATATTGATTCGCATGATTCGCCACATTATATAACTCAGTGATTGCATTAGCAGTGTTGAAGTCATCATTCATCGCTTCTTCAAATGCAGTCTGGAATTTTTCCAGTTCCACTAGCCATTTCTCATTATGGTCTGTTAAATCAGTACTACTTTCCATACGGTGTTTTAAGTTACCGTAAGCCGTCTTAATTCTTTCCAGTCCGTTATTTGTGCTTTGTAATAACTCTTCACTGAAATTAATTGGATGACGGTAATGTACCGATAGCATAAAGAATCTAATTAACTGGGGATTATATTGCTTAATGATATCGTGAACTAAAATAAAGTTCCCCAATGACTTAGACATCTTCTCATTATTAATATTAATATATCCATTGTGCATCCAGTAACGTGCAAATGTTTTTCCAGTTAATGCCTCAGACTGCGCAATTTCATTCTCATGATGAGGAAATGCTAAGTCTTGACCACCAGCATGAATATCGATTGTATCTCCTAAGTATTTACGTGCCATTGCCGAGCATTCAATATGCCAGCCTGGACGACCTTTCCCCCAAGGGCTTTCCCAGAAGATTTCTCCTTCTTTAGCATCTTTCCATAAAGCAAAATCAAGAGGATCTTGTTTCTTTTCTCCTACTTCAATACGCGCACCGTGACGTAAGTCTGCGATTGGTTGATGCGATAATTTACCATATCCTTCGAATTCCTTCGTTCTAAAGTACACATCACCTTCTGATTCATATGCATATCCTTTATTCACAAGTTCTTGAATAAATTCAATAATGATATCCATATTTTCCGTTACACGCGGATGAACTGTTGCGTGTTTGCAACCTAGTGCCGTTACATCCTCAAAGTACGCTTCAACGAAACGGTCAGCAATTGTCGGCACATCTTCACCTAATTCATTTGCTGCTTTAATTAATTTATCATCTACGTCAGTAAAGTTGGATACATACTGCACATCATATCCTTTATATTCTAAATAACGGCGTACCGTATCAAATACCATAGGTGGTCTTGCATTCCCAATGTGAATATAGTTATAAACTGTAGGTCCACACACATACATCTTTACCTTATTTTCTTCTAATGGAGTAAACTCTTCCTTTTGACGTGTTAACGTATTATAAATGTGAATAGTCATTTTTATCCTTCCTTTCTACCTTTACTTCAAGTTGTTTTTTCAATTTATCAAGTTCTACTTCCATGACCTTTAACTTATCAAAAATTGGGTCTGGAAGGTCAGAATGATTTAATTCTTGACCGATTTTTACTCCATTTTGAATAACGACTCGGCCAGGTATACCTACAACTGTAGAATGTGCAGGGACTTCTTTTAATACGACAGAACCTGCTCCAATTTTAGAATTCTCTCCAACTATAATAGAACCTAGTACTTTAGCACCTGTTGCAATTAATACATTATCCTGAATTGTAGGATGCCTCTTTCCTTTTTCTTTACCCGTACCACCTAATGTAACCCCTTGATAGATCGTTACATTATCACCAATTTCGCACGTTTCTCCAATTACAACCCCCATTCCATGGTCTATGAAAAAACGACGACCAATTGTTGCTCCTGGATGAATCTCAATGCCAGTAAAGAAACGACTAACTTGTGAGATCCAACGTGCAATAAAGAAGAAATTTTTTTTATAAAAAGCGTGTGCAATTCGATGGGCCCAAACTGCATGTAATCCAGAGTAAGTCAAAATGACTTCGAAATAACTTCTTGCCGCTGGATCCTGTTCAAAAACGACTTCAATATCTTCCCGAAGCCTCTTAAACATCGACGTTCCCTCCCCTTTATGGGCTGCTTTTTCGAGTGAACTAACTCCCTACTTATCTCCCTAAATCTTTATACACGTAGATAAAATTTATACTTACACCCAGTTTTACGGTATAAAAAAAGACGCCTCTGTCATATTGACAGAGACGCCTTATAAGCGCGGTTCCACTCTGTTTAGGCTAAAAAAGCCTCAAACTCATCTCTGATAACGGTGTACACCGCTTCTGCTTACTTTACGCCCTAAGACGTTTCGCAAAACAATTTACTGTTCAGCAGAAGACTCGAAGGGGCATTTCAAAAATCCGCTTATAAACCACTTCCAGCCTAAAGGTGGTTCTCTCTGTAAAAAGCCTGATTTTCTACTTCTCCTTCTCGTCGCTTTTCCTTATTAGGTTTTAAGTATACTTATTATATTTCTAAACCTAGAAAATGTTAACCAATTACTTTTTGAAGACGATTTAAAACTTTTTCTTTTCCAAGAAGTGCAATAGCATTCGGAAGCTCTGGACCATGTGTTTGACCAGTAGTTGCAACACGGATTGGCATAAATAAGTTTTTACCTTTATGACCTGTTTCCTTTTGAACTGCTTTAATAGCCGCCTTAATTGCTGCTGGTTCCATCGCTTCTAGTGCTTCTACTTGACCAGCAAATGCACGAAGTACTTCTGGTACTTGTTCACCTTTTAATACTTCTTGTCCTTCTTCTTCATAATCAACATGATCTTTGAAGAACATTTCAGAAAGCTCTACAATTTCAGCTCCAAAACTCATTTGTTCATGGTATAAAGCAATTACACCACGAATCCAATCTTGATCTTGTTCACTTAAAGTTTCTCCCACACGTCCAGCTTTCACTAAATGCGGTAAACTTAACTCTACAACCGTATCTAAATCTTGCTTTTTCATATACTGGTTGTTCATCCATTTTAGTTTTTGAGAATCAAATAATGCAGGTGATTTTGATAAACGAGCTGCATCAAACATTTTGATAAACTCATCTTTAGAGAAGATTTCTTCTTCACCTACTGGTGACCAACCTAATAGCGCAATAAAGTTAAAGATTGCTTCTGGAAGATATCCAAGCTCTTTATATTGCTCAATAAATTGAATAATAGATTCATCACGCTTGCTTAATTTTTTACGACTTTCATTTACAATTAAAGTCATATGACCGAATTGTGGGATATCCCAACCGAAAGCTTCATAAATCATCATTTGTTTTGGCGTGTTTGAAATATGATCATCACCACGAAGTACATGTGTAATCTCCATTAAGTGATCATCTACTGCTACCGCAAAGTTATAAGTTGGGATTCCATCTTTTTTCACGATAACAAAATCACCAAAATCATTTGAATGGAATGCAACTTCGTCTTTTACGATGTCTTTGAATGTGTAATCACGATTAGCTGGTACACGGAAACGAATACTCGGAATACGTCCCTCAGCTTCAAATTCTTTCATTTGTTCTTCAGTTAAATCACGGTGGTTACCTGCATAACGAGGTGTTTCACCACGAGAAATTTGTCCTTCACGCTCTGCTTCTAGCTCTTCTTCTGTCATATAACATTTGTAAGCTAAACCACGCTCTAATAAATCTAGATATAATTTTTTATAAATATCTAAACGCTCTGTTTGACGATATGGTCCAAATTCACCGCCAACATCAACACCTTCATCCCAGTCCATACCGAGCCATTTTAAGTATTTTAATTGGCTTTCTTCTCCACCAGCCACGTTACGTTTTACATCAGTATCTTCAATACGAATAATAAACTTGCCATCTAAATGACGAGCAAATAAATAATTAAATAATGCCGTACGCGCATTTCCGATATGTAAGTGTCCTGTTGGACTTGGCGCATAGCGCACTCTCACTTGCTTTTCCATAATTGGTACACCTTCCATTCTTAATGTCTACACATTCTATAATTGTACAACAAAAAAATGTGATTATCCATCTTACGAATTAAAAACCATTATTTTTTCTGTAATAATACCACTGCTTGAGAAGCAATTCCTTCTTCCCTACCTGTAAATCCTAATTTTTCTGTTGTAGTTGCCTTTACATTAATGTTATCTATAGACGTTTCTAACAGTTCACTAATACGTTTACGCATACTTTCAATATGCGGTGCCATTTTTGGCTTTTGAGCAATAATTGTACAATCTAAATTCCCTAACTCGTAACCTTGTTCACGCACAAATTCCCAAACTTTTTGCAACAATACAGCTGAATCTGCATCTTTAAAAGCTGGGTCTGTATCAGGAAAATGCTTTCCGATATCTCCTGCTGCAATGGCACCTAAACATGCATCAGCAATCGTATGTAACAATACATCTGCATCTGAATGGCCGATTAATCCTTTCTCGTGTGGAATTGTAATTCCGCCAATAATTAACGGTCTACCTTCTGCAAATTCATGCACGTCAAAACCTTGTCCAATTCGAAACATTCTTTACATCCTCCTTGAGCTAAACCACTGAGCTTTATGACTCTATATTATATCGATATCCTTACAAAGAAAAGCCCGGCCATTGCCGGGCTTTCCTTTGTTATACACCATCACGGCTATTTTTTCAGAACATGAAGGAAACTTTCAGCAATTAGTAAATCCTCTGGAGTCGTCACTTTAATATTATAGTAACTCCCTTCTACTACACCTACTTGCTTTCCAATACGTTCCACGAGACTTGCATCATCTGTACCAAGAAAACAGCTCTGTTTTGCACTTCTATGAGCTTCTAGCAAAAGAGAAACAGAGAACCCTTGCGGTGTTTGGACAGCCTTAAGCTGAGATCGTTCTACCGTTTCGACAACAACACCTTGCTCTACCTTCTTAACTGTATCCTTTACTGGCACTGCACAAATGGAAGCTCCATATTTTTCTGCTGCTGTTAATACATCTTGAATCACTTTATTCGTTACGAATGGGCGCGCTCCGTCATGTACAAGAACGTATTCAACATCACTCGCATGCTGAATCGCGTTATATACACTATCTTGTCTTTCGGCTCCACCCTGAATAAATTGTACCTGTTTTTCAATCGGATACTTCTGCATTAACTCTTCAAAATACGGGCGTTCCTCTTCGTTAATTGCCATAACAATACTTTTGCACGCTTTATCTCTTTCAAAAGCACGTAATGTATGAACGATAATCGGTACTTCATTTATAAGTAAGAACAACTTATTTTTGCCAGCACCCATCCGCTTTCCTTGGCCGGCTGCCGGAATAATTAATGTATACATATTAATAATCCTCTACCTATAATGCTTTTTCTAATAATTTACGTTTTGCGAAAATCATACGACCAGCTGATGTTTGTAATACGCTAGTAACCAGTACATTAAGTTGCGAACCTACATACTCTCTACCATCTTCTACTACAATCATCGTACCATCATCTAAGTACGCAACACCTTGGTTTTGCTCTTTACCATCTTTCACAACATAAACATTTAATTCTTCGCCAGGGAGTACAACTGGTTTAATTGCATTAGCTAAATCATTAATGTTTAACACTGTTACTCCTTGTAATTCAGAAACTTTATTTAAGTTAAAATCATTCGTTACTACAGTTCCACCGGTGATTTTTGCTAACTTTACAAGTTTGCTATCCACCTCTTGGATATCCTCGAAATCGCCTTCATAAATTTCTACCGGAATCGGCATCTCTTTTTGAATACGATTTAAAATGTCTAGTCCTCTGCGACCACGATTACGCTTTAAAGCATCGGAAGAATCGGCAATATGCTGAAGCTCTTCTAATACGAATTGTGGAATCACAATTGTTCCTTCCAAAAACTTCGTTTGGCAAATATCAGCAATACGTCCATCGATAATTACACTCGTATCGAGAATTTTCCAATGAGTCGTAGATTTTTCTGCTTCTGCCTCTTCGTTCTCGCTATTATTTTTCTTCTTACCTCCGCGTTGGGGTAATGTAAATAATCCTAGCAATTCATTCCTCTTTTTAAATCCTACTTGGAATCCTAAATATCCAAGTAAAAGAGTGAAGAACACTTGCAATACCGTACTAATAACCGGAATTGTAAATTCACGAATCGGTATTAAAATTAAATATGCAACAATAAGACCAGAGATCAATCCTAATGTACCAAATAAAACATCTGCTACAGGCGCCTTTACAAGAGCCTCTTCAATATGCTTAATAAGTTGAACAATATAATCTACAAGCCAAAATGTTGTTAAAAATAAAATAATTGCACCAATAATCGCACGAACATACGATCCTTCCAATAAAGGAACAGCACCGATGTCTAATACATTAATAACTTTTGGGATTAAGTAAATCCCTAACGCTCCCCCGATCACTAGAAAGAAGAGCTGTACGATCCGTTTTAACATCCAACCACCTCCTACTCATTATTAACCATTGTTTCGCTAATCAAAACGCCGAATGCAAAAGCGGACGTGTTTTTTTATAAATAGTTTTATTTACCAATATATCATATCATATACCAAAAATGTTCTAGTGTCGTTATATTATGGAATCAATGTAATATTCTTAATTGTGTCTACTCATATATAGATGCTCTTGAATTCTTTTTAGGCCTTCTCGTATTTTCTTCGCCCTTACTTCCCCAATTCCTTCCACATCATCCAATTCATGAATAGTCGCGCGACAAACTCCTTGCAACGTTTTGAATCGATTAATTAAATTTTCAATGATAAGTGGCGGAACACGAGATATTTTGCTTGTAATTCGATATCCCCTTGGCGTCACACTTTCTTCTAAACTGGTTTGCCCTGGGTAACCAAGTAATTTAACTAAATCACTATCCTCTAAAAGTTGTGTATTTGCAAGGTCCTGTAACTTTTTCAAAATTTGATGATGGTCTTGTGTTTTCTCCTGATGGTAATCTTTAATTAACAATGCTGCCTCTGCTTCTAAATCAGCTAGTAATTCTGTAAGCTGTAAACGAATTAACCTACCTTCTGTTCCTAGCTCATGAATATAGCTCAATATTTCATTTTTAATACGCAGTACCATTTCAACACTATGTAAAACGTGAACTACCTCAGACATTGTAACGACCTCTTCAAATTCTAGAATGCCCAAATTCGTAATACCATCATTCCATACAGCCTTATATTTTTCTAACGTTTGAATAGCTTGGTTTGCCTTTGTTAAAATAACCCCTATATCTTTTAGTGTATAACGTAAGTTCCCTTGATATAGCGTAATTACGTTACGTCTTTGTGAAATGGCCACAACAAGGCTGCCCGTCTGCTTCGCTACACGTTCTGCTGTTCGGTGACGCATACCGGTTTCAATAGAATCAATAGATGCCTCTGGAACTAACTGTGCATTCGCTATTAAAATTTTACTTCCCGTTTCATTTAAAATAAGTGCCCCGTCCATTTTTGCTAATTCATATAAACTAGCAGGAGAGAATGCACAATTAATGTGAAAACCACCATCCACAATACTTTTAATCTGCTCATTATATCCAAGAACAATTAGCCCCCCTGTTTGTGCGCGAAGTACATTATCTATCCCTTCACGCAGTGGTGTTCCTGGGGCCACGAGCTGTAAAATATTAATCATACTTTTGACACGTTGCTTATTTTCTTCCATAGCCTAGCCTCCTAATGTCAAACGAAGCGCTTCTCCTAAATTAGAAACACCTACAACCTCAATCCCATCCGGAATTGTCCATCCTCCTAAGTTTTTTCTAGGAATAATAACACGTTGAAATCCTAATTTAGCTGCTTCTTGTACACGTTGTTCGATTCTTGATACTCTTCTTATTTCTCCAGTTAATCCTACTTCTCCTATTACTGCATCAGTTGGTGCCGTAGATTTATCCCTAAAACTTGAGGCTATACTTAAAGCCACTGCTAAATCAATTGCCGGTTCGTCTAATTTCAAACCACCAGCTACTTTTAAATATGCATCTTGATTTTGCAATAGTAAACCTGTTCTTTTTTCTAATACTGCCATAATAAGCGAAACACGGTTATGATCAATTCCCGTCGCCATTCTTCGAGGATTTCCAAAACTAGTAGGGGAGATTAATGCTTGTATTTCTACTAAAACCGGTCTTGTTCCTTCCATTGAAGCAACTACTGTTGATCCTGCAACACCAACCGGCCTTTCCTCAAGGAAGATTTCAGAAGGATTTAAAACTTCCGCAAGACCAAGCTCTTTCATTTCAAAGATACCCATTTCATTCGTGGAACCAAAACGGTTCTTCACAGCCCGTAAAATACGATACGTATGGTGTCGATCTCCTTCAAAGTAAAGAACTGCATCGACCATATGTTCTAACATACGAGGTCCTGCAATTGCTCCTTCTTTTGTCACATGCCCGACAATGAAAATAGGGATTCCTTTTGTTTTTGCAAGTTTCATTAATTCCGCTGTACATTCACGTACTTGTGCCACACTTCCTGGTGCTGACGTCACTTCAGGTAAATGTATCGTTTGAATAGAATCAATAACAACAAAAGCTGGATTCATCTCTTCAATATGTGCTGCAATACGCTGCAGGTCTGTCTCTGCTACAACAAATAGATTGCTACCCTTTACATGCAAACGATCTGCACGAAGTTTAATCTGCTTTGCCGACTCCTCACCCGATATGTATAATACATCATATGAAGAATCTGCTAATTGTGATGAAATCTGTAATAGTAATGTTGATTTTCCAATCCCAGGGTCTCCACCAATAAGCACTAAGGACCCATCTACAATTCCACCACCAAGCACACGATTAAACTCTTGAAATTCCGTTTCAATACGTGCCTCAGACTTTGTTTCTACTTCGGTAAGACGTCTTGGTTTTGTTACTTCCGTTTGAATTGCATTCGCGTAATTAAGGCGCCTAGATGATACAACTGGCTCCATTTCTTCAACAAGTGTATTCCATTGACCACATCCAGGACATTTACCCATATATTTTGGTGACTGATAACCACATTCTTGACATATAAATTTCGTTTTCTTTTTAGCCATACCTTTTTATAGTTCACTTCACTTTCGTCTATAAACGTTTATCCTTCTCGTACAAGAAAGAGGGCTATCGCGTAGCCCTCTTTGTTTGTCTATACTTATTTTACCTTTTCCGCACTATGAATGACAAATGATTCTCCTTCTACATCAAAGATAACTTTTTGTCCTTTCTCAATAGCACCTTTTAAAAGTTCTTCTGATAGTCTATCTTCTACATGTTTCTGAATTGCTCTGCGAAGTGGACGAGCGCCATACTCACGATCAAATCCTTTATCTGCAATAGCTGAAATTGCCCCTTCCGTTAAGTGCAATTCGATTTCTTGTTCTTTTAAGCGATTAACTAACTGATTTACCATAAGAGTTACAATCTCTTGAATATGTTTTTTCTCAAGCATATGGAATACGATAATTTCATCAATACGGTTTAAGAATTCTGGACGAAATGCCTTTTTCAGCTCATCCATTACTTTACCTTTCATATCCGAATAATCACGGCTTTCATCTTGTACATTAAATCCAAGATGTTTGTTACGTTTTAACGCCTCGGCACCAACGTTAGACGTCATAATAACAATCGTATTACGGAAATCAACTGTACGTCCTTTAGAATCTGTTAAACGACCATCTTCTAATACTTGTAGTAAAATATTAAACACATCCGGATGAGCTTTCTCTACCTCATCTAATAAGACAACTGAATATGGCTTGCGACGAACTTTCTCTGTTAATTGTCCACCTTCTTCATATCCAACATATCCTGGAGGAGAACCAACTAAACGGGAAGTAGAATGCTTCTCCATGTATTCTGACATATCGATGCGAATCATTGCATCTTCATCACCGAACATAGATTCTGCTAGTGCTCTTGCAAGTTCTGTTTTACCTACACCTGTTGGCCCTAAGAAAATAAATGAACCAATTGGGCGCTTCGGATCTTTTAATCCTGCTCTTGCACGACGAACAGCTTTTGCTACAGCTACTACTGCTTCATCTTGACCAATCAAACGATCATGGAGAATGGATTCTAAATTTAATAATTTATCAGTCTCTGTTTGTGCAAGTTTAGAAACTGGGATACGCGTCCATGTAGAAACGACATTTGCAATATCTTCTACCGTAACCTCTGAATTTTCTTTTCCTTGTTGCTCTTTCCATTGACGTTTTGTATCTTCTAACTTCTCACGTAAGCGTTGCTCCATATCACGTAAGGATGCAGCCTTTTCAAATTCTTGACTTTGTACAGCTGCATCTTTTTCTTTTCGAATCTCCTCAAGCTTCACTTCAAGCTCTTTTAAGTTTGGTGGTGTTGTATAAGAACGTAAGCGAACTTTTGAAGCAGCTTCATCAATTAAATCAATTGCTTTATCTGGTAAAAAGCGATCTGTAATATAACGATCTGAAAGTTTTACAGCTGCATCAATAGCGTCATCTGTAATAGATACACGGTGATGCGCCTCATAACGATCACGTAAACCTTTCAAGATTTGAATCGATTCTTCTAAACTTGGCTCATCAACATGAATTGGTTGAAAACGTCTTTCTAAAGCCGCGTCTTTTTCAATATATTTACGATACTCATCTAAAGTTGTTGCCCCAATACATTGTAACTCTCCTCGTGCTAAAGATGGTTTTAAAATATTCGATGCATCGATTGCACCTTCTGCTCCACCTGCACCAATTAATGTATGAAGCTCATCAATAAATAGAATAATATTGCCTGCTTGGCGAATTTCATCCATCACTTTCTTTAAACGATCTTCAAATTCACCGCGATATTTCGTTCCAGCTACCACTGTACCCATATCTAGTGTCATAACACGCTTATCTCTTAAAGTTTCAGGAACTTCATTATTTACAATTTGCTGTGCTAATCCTTCTGCAATTGCCGTTTTACCTACACCAGGCTCACCAATTAATACTGGGTTGTTTTTCGTTCTACGGCTTAATACCTCAATTACACGTTGAATTTCTTTACCACGTCCAATAACAGGGTCTAAGCGATTTTCACGCGCAACAACTGTTAAGTCCCTTGCTAAACTGTCAAGTGTCGGTGTATTTGCATTTGATGCTGAACCACCTTGATGACCTGAACTAGCTTCATTACTTCCAAGAAGTTGTAAGACTTGTTGTCTTGCTTTATTTAGACTTACACCTAAATTATTTAAAACACGTGCGGCTACACCTTCACCTTCGCGGATTAAACCGAGTAAAATGTGTTCTGTTCCAACGTAAGAATGGCCTAGCTTACGCGCTTCATCCATAGATAATTCAATAACCTTTTTAGCACGAGGTGTATAATGTACAGTTTGAGAAGCTTCTGTTCCACGCCCAATTAACGCTTCTACTTCTTTTTGAACTTTCTCTGGACTTAATCCAAGAGCAATTAATGCTTTTGCTGCAATTCCTTCACCTTCGCGTACAAGCCCAAGTAAAATATGTTCTGTTCCAATATTATTATGCCCAATACGAATTGCTTCCTCTTGAGATAAAGCTAATACTTTCTGTGCTCTTTCTGTAAATCTTCCAAACATCATAGAAATCGCCTCCTACTTGCGCTTAGTTTTTTTCAATACGTAATCGCTCACGGATTAAGGTTGCTCTTCGATAATCTCTTTCTTCTGGCCCTAAAGGTCCACCTGCGTATTGTTGTAAAATACCTGGTTGCGTAAGAACCATTAGCTCAGTCAAAATATTTCTCGATATACCTTTTATATATCCTAGATCAATACCAAGTCGTACATCCGATAAGCAATTGGCTGCTTCTGCAGATTGAATTAAACGACTGTTTGCTAGTATGCCGTAAGAACGATAAACCTTATCTTCAAGTTCAATACTTGAATTTTGTACAATTAATTCTCTAGCTATTTTTTCTTGCTGTATAATTTGTTGAATGACACTCTTTAAATCTGCAATAATATCTTCTTCAGACTTTCCTAGCGTCATTTGATTTGAAACTTGAAATATATTACCTAACGCTTCGCTACCTTCACCGTATATTCCTCTTACTACTAACCCTAATTTTTGAATTACTTGTATAATACGGCTAATTCTTTTTGTTAAAACCAGTCCCGGTAAATGAATCATCACAGAAGCTCTTAACCCTGTGCCAACATTAGTAGGACAACTTGTAATATATCCAAGTGATTCATCAAAAGCGTATTCAACTTCTTTCTCAATCCAATTATCTATTTGATTGGCGCTTTGAAGCGCCTCTGATAACTGTAATCCTGAAAATAGGCACTGAATCCGAATATGGTCTTCTTCATTAAGCATAACACTAATATGTTCACTTTCTGATAGTAGACATGCTCCATATTCTGTCCCTGCAAGATTTGGACTAATTAAATGCTTTTCGACTAAAACTCTCCTTTGAAGAGGGGTTAATTCATTCATCTTTAATAGTCCAAACTCCCCAAAGGACCCTACTGCTTTATTTATAAATTTCTTTTTGAATAATTCATGAATCTGTTTAGTTTCTTCTTCGTTTTGCATAGTGGAAAATTGATATTGTTTAAAATTACGAGCCAAACGAATTCGACTACTTAAAACAATATCAGAATCAGGGCCATCCCCCTTCATCCATGGACTAATTGCTTCGTTCATAATTTTGTCCAGTGACATAGAATTATTCCCCCTCCCTATGCTCACTAAGCTGTATTTCAAGACCTCGGATTTTATCCCTTACCTCTGCAGCTTTCTCAAATTCCTCTTTCTGTACGTATTGTTTCAGAATAAGTTTTAGTTCATCTAATTCTTTCTTTAAGTGGATATTTCCTTCTATACGTTCCGGAATTTTTCCACAATGTTCTGTATGCCCACCGTGAAGGCGTTTTAATAATGGCTTTAAATGCTCCTTAAATGTATCGTAACAAGAAGAACAGCCAAAACGTCCGACTTTTGTAAATTGTTCATATGTCATCTTACAATCTGGACACCTTACTATATCTGCATTTGAAAATCCATTTTTTCCTTCTTCAAACATTGTTGATTCACCGTGTAATAAACCAGCAAATAAATCATGAAATGAAAAGTTAGACTGCGATGATTGAAAGAAAGACGTATAGCCACTTTGCTCTGCACATTGCTCACAAAGATGAACTTCCGCCTTCTTCTCGTTAATTACTTTTGTATAATGTAAAGTTGCTGGTCTTATGTTACAGTTTTGACAAGTCATCACTATCCCCACCTTTACAACAGGAACGCTCTATCTCATGGTACTTTTCATACATTACTAGATTGTTCGCTTTCCTGAATCCATTTAAATAAAAGTGCATGTTCTTTTTCAAAACTTCTACAATATTTAACTGCTTTATCTTAGTTATCAATCTTTTACAAAAGTTATATTTATTTATATTTCAGTGTTCTTAACATTGCGCATAATATTCGAGCCCTAAGTTCATCTCGAGAAGGAACATCCATTGATAATACAGAACGGTCTATTACACTTAACATCAGTTTCGCTTCACGATTTGTTATGATTCCCTCTTCTATTAAACGTATAATCATACTTTCTGCATTCCCTTGCGCAACGCTATGATCAATCATATGAAGCATTTGATCAATAATGTCTATATCATCATGCAGTTTGACTTTTATAATGCGAATGTAACCTCCTCCACCACGTTTACTTTCTACTACAAATCCTCTTTCTAACGTAAAACGGGTATTGATTACATAATTGATTTGAGATGGTACGCACTCGAATCGATCCGCAATCTCATTTCTCTTGATTTCAATCACATTATTATTACTTAAGTCAATAACTTGCTTTAGATATTGCTCAATGATATCAGATATATTTCTCATTTATCCGCCACCTTTATTGACTTTGACTATCTTTGACTTTAATTATATACGTATTAATAAAATTTGCAACTCTTTTGCTTATTCACTATCCTAGCCACATTCCCCTGTATTTAAACAAAATATGAATACTTTAAACACATTTTTTATTACTATGGATTATAAAATAAAACACGAAAAAACACGAGTCATTTGACTCGTGTTTTAGTTGCTTGGCGACGTCCTACTCTCACAGGGACAAGGTCCCAACTACCATCGGCGCTAGAGAGCTTAACTTCCGTGTTCGGTATGGGAACGGGTGTGACCTCTCTGCCATCATCACCAAACTATGAAGGCATATTCCTTCAAAACTAGATAACATTGCTTCATATTATATGGTTAAGTCCTCGATCTATTAGTATTCGTCAGCTCCACATGTCACCATGCTTCCACCTCGAACCTATCAACCTGATCATCTTTCAGGGATCTTACTAGCTTACGCTATGGGAAATCTCATCTTGAGGGGGGCTTCATGCTTAGATGCTTTCAGCACTTATCCCTTCCGCACATAGCTACCCAGCTATGCCCTTGGCAGAACAACTGGTACACCAGCGGTGCGTCCATCCCGGTCCTCTCGTACTAAGGACAGCTCCTCTCAAATTTCCTACGCCCACGACGGATAGGGACCGAACTGTCTCACGACGTTCTGAACCCAGCTCGCGTACCGCTTTAATGGGCGAACAGCCCAACCCTTGGGACCGACTACAGCCCCAGGATGCGATGAGCCGACATCGAGGTGCCAAACCTCCCCGTCGATGTGGACTCTTGGGGGAGATAAGCCTGTTATCCCCGGGGTAGCTTTTATCCGTTGAGCGATGGCCCTTCCATGCGGAACCACCGGATCACTAAGCCCGACTTTCGTCCCTGCTCGACTTGTAGGTCTCGCAGTCAAGCTCCCTTATGCCTTTGCACTCTACGAATGATTTCCAACCATTCTGAGGGAACCTTTGGGCGCCTCCGTTACACTTTAGGAGGCGACCGCCCCAGTCAAACTGCCCACCTGACACTGTCTCCCGGGTCGATAAGACCCGTAGGTTAGAATTTCAATACAGTCAGGGCGGTATCCCACCAGCGCCTCCACCGAAGCTAGCGCTCCGGTTTCAATGGCTCCCGCCTATCCTGTACAAACTGTACCAAAATTCAATATCAGGCTACAGTAAAGCTCCACGGGGTCTTTCCGTCCTGTCGCGGGTAACCTGCATCTTCACAGGTACTATAATTTCACCGAGTCTCTGGTTGAGACAGTGCCCAAATCGTTACACCTTTCGTGCGGGTCGGAACTTACCCGACAAGGAATTTCGCTACCTTAGGACCGTTATAGTTACGGCCGCCGTTTACTGGGGCTTCAGTTCAGAGCTTCGCTTACGCTAACCCCTCTCCTTAACCTTCCAGCACCGGGCAGGTGTCACCCCCTATACTTCGCCTTACGGCTTCGCAGAGAGCTGTGTTTTTGCTAAACAGTCGCTTGGGCCTATTCACTGCGGCTTTCCGTTAAGAAAGCACCCCTTCTCCCGAAGTTACGGGGTCATTTTGCCGAGTTCCTTAACCAGAGTTCTCTCGCACACCTTAGGATTCTCTCCTCGCCTACCTGTGTCGGTTTGCGGTACAGGCACCTTTTATCTCGCTAGAAGCTTTTCTTGGCAGCGGGGAATCAAAGACTTCGCTCCATAAGGAGCTTCCCCATCACAGCTCAGCCTTCACGATAAGCGGATTTGCCTACTTATCAGCCTAACTGCTTGGACGTGCACAACCAATCGCACGCTTCTTCTATCCTTCTGCGTCCCTCCATTGCTCAAACGATAAAGAGGTGGTACAGGAATATCAACCTGTTGTCCATCGCCTACGCCTGTCGGCCTCGGCTTAGGTCCTGACTAACCCTGAGCGGACGAGCCTTCCTCAGGAAACCTTAGGCATTCGGTGGACGGGATTCTCACCCGTCTTTCGCTACTCATACCGGCATTCTCACTTCTAAGCGCTCCACCAGTCCTTCCGGTCTGACTTCACTGCACTTAGAACGCTCCCCTACCACTGATACCATTGGTATCAATTCGCAGCTTCGGTGGTGTATTTAGCCCCGGTACATTTTCGGCGCAGAGTCACTCGACTAGTGAGCTATTACGCACTCTTTAAATGGTGGCTGCTTCTAAGCCAACATCCTAGTTGTCTAAGCAACTCCACATCCTTTTCCACTTAATACACACTTTGGGACCTTAGCTGGCGATCTGGGCTGTTTCCCTCTTGACTACGGATCTTATCACTCGCAGTCTGACTCCTAAGGATAAGTCATTGGCATTCGGAGTTTGACTGAATTCGGTAATCCGATGAGGACCCCTAGTTCAATCAGTGCTCTACCTCCAAGACTCTTACACTTAAGGCTAGCCCTAAAGCTATTTCGGGGAGAACCAGCTATCTCCAGGTTCGATTGGAATTTCTCCGCTACCCACACCTCATCCCCGCACTTTTCAACGTGCGTGGGTTCGGGCCTCCATTCAGTGTTACCTGAACTTCACCCTGGACATGGGTAGATCACCTGGTTTCGGGTCTACGACCACGTACTAAACGCCCTATTCAGACTCGCTTTCGCTGCGGCTCCGCCTCTTCAGCTTAACCTTGCACGGGATCGTAACTCGCCGGTTCATTCTACAAAAGGCACGCCATCACCCATTAACGGGCTCTGACTATTTGTAGGCACACGGTTTCAGGATCTCTTTCACTCCCCTTCCGGGGTGCTTTTCACCTTTCCCTCACGGTACTGGTTCACTATCGATCACTAGGGAGTATTTAGCCTTGGGAGATGGTCCTCCCAGATTCCGACGGAATTTCACGTGTTCCGCCGTACTCAGGATACATTCAAGAGAGAACGAAGTTTCGACTACGGGGTTGTTACCCTCTACGACGGACCTTTCCAGGTCGCTTCGTCTACCTCGTTCCTTTGTAACTCCGTATAGAATGTCCTACAACCCCAAGAGGCAAGCCTCTTGGTTTGGGCTATGTTCCGTTTCGCTCGCCGCTACTCAGGAAATCGCATTTGCTTTCTCTTCCTCCAGGTACTTAGATGTTTCAGTTCCCTGGGTCTGTCTTCCATACCCTATGTATTCAGGTAAGGATACCATACCATTACGTATAGTGGGTTTCCCCATTCGGAAATCTTCGGATCAAAGCTTACTTACAGCTCCCCGAAGCATATCGGCGTTAGTCCCGTCCTTCATCGACTCCTAGTGTCAAGGCATCCACCGTGCGCCCTTTCTAACTTAACCAAACTAAAAATTAAAAAATATGAGCTACACTGTTATCTAGTTTTCAAAGAACATACATTTATATATGAGAGATAGTTCTCTCAAAACTGAACAAAACGAAACACGGAAACTTATATTGATGAACAGCGTTCATCAATTCTCCATAGAAAGGAGGTGATCCAGCCGCACCTTCCGATACGGCTACCTTGTTACGACTTCACCCCAATCATCTGTCCCACCTTAGGCGGCTGGCTCCAAAAAGGTTACCCCACCGACTTCGGGTGTTACAAACTCTCGTGGTGTGACGGGCGGTGTGTACAAGGCCCGGGAACGTATTCACCGCGGCATGCTGATCCGCGATTACTAGCGATTCCAGCTTCATGTAGGCGAGTTGCAGCCTACAATCCGAACTGAGAACGGTTTTATGAGATTAGCTCCACCTCGCGGTCTTGCAGCTCTTTGTACCGTCCATTGTAGCACGTGTGTAGCCCAGGTCATAAGGGGCATGATGATTTGACGTCATCCCCACCTTCCTCCGGTTTGTCACCGGCAGTCACCTTAGAGTGCCCAACTTAATGATGGCAACTAAGATCAAGGGTTGCGCTCGTTGCGGGACTTAACCCAACATCTCACGACACGAGCTGACGACAACCATGCACCACCTGTCACTCTGCTCCCGAAGGAGAAGCCCTATCTCTAGGGTTTTCAGAGGATGTCAAGACCTGGTAAGGTTCTTCGCGTTGCTTCGAATTAAACCACATGCTCCACCGCTTGTGCGGGCCCCCGTCAATTCCTTTGAGTTTCAGCCTTGCGGCCGTACTCCCCAGGCGGAGTGCTTAATGCGTTAACTTCAGCACTAAAGGGCGGAAACCCTCTAACACTTAGCACTCATCGTTTACGGCGTGGACTACCAGGGTATCTAATCCTGTTTGCTCCCCACGCTTTCGCGCCTCAGTGTCAGTTACAGACCAGAAAGTCGCCTTCGCCACTGGTGTTCCTCCATATCTCTACGCATTTCACCGCTACACATGGAATTCCACTTTCCTCTTCTGCACTCAAGTCTCCCAGTTTCCAATGACCCTCCACGGTTGAGCCGTGGGCTTTCACATCAGACTTAAGAAACCACCTGCGCGCGCTTTACGCCCAATAATTCCGGATAACGCTTGCCACCTACGTATTACCGCGGCTGCTGGCACGTAGTTAGCCGTGGCTTTCTGGTTAGGTACCGTCAAGGTGCCAGCTTATTCAACTAGCACTTGTTCTTCCCTAACAACAGAGTTTTACGACCCGAAAGCCTTCATCACTCACGCGGCGTTGCTCCGTCAGACTTTCGTCCATTGCGGAAGATTCCCTACTGCTGCCTCCCGTAGGAGTCTGGGCCGTGTCTCAGTCCCAGTGTGGCCGATCACCCTCTCAGGTCGGCTACGCATCGTTGCCTTGGTGAGCCGTTACCTCACCAACTAGCTAATGCGACGCGGGTCCATCCATAAGTGACAGCCGAAGCCGCCTTTCAATTTCGAACCATGCAGTTCAAAATGTTATCCGGTATTAGCCCCGGTTTCCCGGAGTTATCCCAGTCTTATGGGCAGGTTACCCACGTGTTACTCACCCGTCCGCCGCTAACTTCTTGAGAGCAAGCTCTCAATCCATTCGCTCGACTTGCATGTATTAGGCACGCCGCCAGCGTTCATCCTGAGCCAGGATCAAACTCTCCAATAAAGTTAGTTTGTCTAGCATCTAAAAATAAAAATTGACGTTTCACGTTGTTTGTTTCGTTCAGTTTTCAAAGAACTAATGGTGGAGCCTAGCGGGATCGAACCGCTGACCTCCTGCGTGCAAGGCAGGCGCTCTCCCAGCTGAGCTAAGGCCCCAAACAAGTATCGGGAAGACAGGATTTGAACCTGCGACCCCCTGGTCCCAAACCAGGTGCTCTACCAAGCTGAGCCACTTCCCGAAAGAAAACGCGCCCGAGAGGAGTCGAACCCCTAACCTCTTGATCCGTAGTCAAACGCTCTATCCAATTGAGCTACGGGCGCATATGGTGCCGAGGGCGGGGGTCGAACCCGCACGGTGGTCACCCACCGCAGGATTTTAAGTCCTGTGCGTCTGCCTGTTCCGCCACCCCGGCATGTCATATTGAAAATTGGAGCGGAAGACGGGATTCGAACCCGCGACCCCAACCTTGGCAAGGTTGTATTCTACCACTGAACTACTTCCGCAAGACATGTTTGAGATATTTTATTAAAAGTGCGGGTGAAGGGAGTCGAACCCCCACGCCAAAGGCGCTAGATCCTAAGTCTAGTGCGTCTGCCAATTCCGCCACACCCGCATATTTCATTAAAATGGTGAGCCATGAAGGATTCGAACCTTCGACCCTCTGATTAAAAGTCAGATGCTCTACCAACTGAGCTAATGGCTCTCAAAATTAAAACTGGTGCCGACTAGAGGACTTGAACCCCCAACCTACTGATTACAAGTCAGTTGCTCTACCAATTGAGCTAAGTCGGCTAAATGGTGGAGGATGACGGGATCGAACCGCCGACCCCCTGCTTGTAAGGCAGGTGCTCTCCCAGCTGAGCTAATCCTCCGTTTGCCTGGCAACGTCCTACTCTCACAGGGACAAGGTCCCAACTACCATCGGCGCTAGAGAGCTTAACTTCCGTGTTCGGTATGGGAACGGGTGTGACCTCTCTGCCATCATTACCAGACTGTATTCATTTAAGACAAGAATTATTGTAACTCATTTAACTTCTAAAGTCAACAAGTTTTTTATATTCTTTCAAAACTAGATAACATTGCTTCATATTATATGGTTAAGTCCTCGATCTATTAGTATTCGTCAGCTCCACATGTCACCATGCTTCCACCTCGAACCTATCAACCTGATCATCTTTCAGGGATCTTACTAGCTTACGCTATGGGAAATCTCATCTTGAGGGGGGCTTCATGCTTAGATGCTTTCAGCACTTATCCCTTCCGCACATAGCTACCCAGCTATGCCCTTGGCAGAACAACTGGTACACCAGCGGTGCGTCCATCCCGGTCCTCTCGTACTAAGGACAGCTCCTCTCAAATTTCCTACGCCCACGACGGATAGGGACCGAACTGTCTCACGACGTTCTGAACCCAGCTCGCGTACCGCTTTAATGGGCGAACAGCCCAACCCTTGGGACCGACTACAGCCCCAGGATGCGATGAGCCGACATCGAGGTGCCAAACCTCCCCGTCGATGTGGACTCTTGGGGGAGATAAGCCTGTTATCCCCGGGGTAGCTTTTATCCGTTGAGCGATGGCCCTTCCATGCGGAACCACCGGATCACTAAGCCCGACTTTCGTCCCTGCTCGACTTGTAGGTCTCGCAGTCAAGCTCCCTTATGCCTTTGCACTCTACGAATGATTTCCAACCATTCTGAGGGAACCTTTGGGCGCCTCCGTTACACTTTAGGAGGCGACCGCCCCAGTCAAACTGCCCACCTGACACTGTCTCCCGGGTCGATAAGACCCGTAGGTTAGAATTTCAATACAGTCAGGGCGGTATCCCACCAGCGCCTCCACCGAAGCTAGCGCTCCGGTTTCAATGGCTCCCGCCTATCCTGTACAAACTGTACCAAAATTCAATATCAGGCTACAGTAAAGCTCCACGGGGTCTTTCCGTCCTGTCGCGGGTAACCTGCATCTTCACAGGTACTATAATTTCACCGAGTCTCTGGTTGAGACAGTGCCCAAATCGTTACACCTTTCGTGCGGGTCGGAACTTACCCGACAAGGAATTTCGCTACCTTAGGACCGTTATAGTTACGGCCGCCGTTTACTGGGGCTTCAGTTCAGAGCTTCGCTTACGCTAACCCCTCTCCTTAACCTTCCAGCACCGGGCAGGTGTCACCCCCTATACTTCGCCTTACGGCTTCGCAGAGAGCTGTGTTTTTGCTAAACAGTCGCTTGGGCCTATTCACTGCGGCTTTCCGTTAAGAAAGCACCCCTTCTCCCGAAGTTACGGGGTCATTTTGCCGAGTTCCTTAACCAGAGTTCTCTCGCACACCTTAGGATTCTCTCCTCGCCTACCTGTGTCGGTTTGCGGTACAGGCACCTTTTATCTCGCTAGAAGCTTTTCTTGGCAGCGGGGAATCAAAGACTTCGCTCCATAAGGAGCTTCCCCATCACAGCTCAGCCTTCACGATAAGCGGATTTGCCTACTTATCAGCCTAACTGCTTGGACGTGCACAACCAATCGCACGCTTCTTCTATCCTTCTGCGTCCCTCCATTGCTCAAACGATAAAGAGGTGGTACAGGAATATCAACCTGTTGTCCATCGCCTACGCCTGTCGGCCTCGGCTTAGGTCCTGACTAACCCTGAGCGGACGAGCCTTCCTCAGGAAACCTTAGGCATTCGGTGGACGGGATTCTCACCCGTCTTTCGCTACTCATACCGGCATTCTCACTTCTAAGCGCTCCACCAGTCCTTCCGGTCTGACTTCACTGCACTTAGAACGCTCCCCTACCACTGATACCATTGGTATCAATTCGCAGCTTCGGTGGTGTATTTAGCCCCGGTACATTTTCGGCGCAGAGTCACTCGACTAGTGAGCTATTACGCACTCTTTAAATGGTGGCTGCTTCTAAGCCAACATCCTAGTTGTCTAAGCAACTCCACATCCTTTTCCACTTAATACACACTTTGGGACCTTAGCTGGCGATCTGGGCTGTTTCCCTCTTGACTACGGATCTTATCACTCGCAGTCTGACTCCTAAGGATAAGTCATTGGCATTCGGAGTTTGACTGAATTCGGTAATCCGATGAGGACCCCTAGTTCAATCAGTGCTCTACCTCCAAGACTCTTACACTTAAGGCTAGCCCTAAAGCTATTTCGGGGAGAACCAGCTATCTCCAGGTTCGATTGGAATTTCTCCGCTACCCACACCTCATCCCCGCACTTTTCAACGTGCGTGGGTTCGGGCCTCCATTCAGTGTTACCTGAACTTCACCCTGGACATGGGTAGATCACCTGGTTTCGGGTCTACGACCACGTACTAAACGCCCTATTCAGACTCGCTTTCGCTGCGGCTCCGCCTCTTCAGCTTAACCTTGCACGGGATCGTAACTCGCCGGTTCATTCTACAAAAGGCACGCCATCACCCATTAACGGGCTCTGACTATTTGTAGGCACACGGTTTCAGGATCTCTTTCACTCCCCTTCCGGGGTGCTTTTCACCTTTCCCTCACGGTACTGGTTCACTATCGATCACTAGGGAGTATTTAGCCTTGGGAGATGGTCCTCCCAGATTCCGACGGAATTTCACGTGTTCCGCCGTACTCAGGATACATTCAAGAGAGAACGAAGTTTCGACTACGGGGTTGTTACCCTCTACGACGGACCTTTCCAGGTCGCTTCGTCTACCTCGTTCCTTTGTAACTCCGTATAGAATGTCCTACAACCCCAAGAGGCAAGCCTCTTGGTTTGGGCTATGTTCCGTTTCGCTCGCCGCTACTCAGGAAATCGCATTTGCTTTCTCTTCCTCCAGGTACTTAGATGTTTCAGTTCCCTGGGTCTGTCTTCCATACCCTATGTATTCAGGTAAGGATACCATACCATTACGTATAGTGGGTTTCCCCATTCGGAAATCTTCGGATCAAAGCTTACTTACAGCTCCCCGAAGCATATCGGCGTTAGTCCCGTCCTTCATCGACTCCTAGTGTCAAGGCATCCACCGTGCGCCCTTTCTAACTTAACCAAACTAAAAATTAAAAAATATGAGCTACACTGTTATCTAGTTTTCAAAGAACATACATTTATATATGAGAGATAGTTCTCTCAAAACTGAACAAAACGAAACACGGAAACTTATATTGATGAACAGCGTTCATCAATTCTCCATAGAAAGGAGGTGATCCAGCCGCACCTTCCGATACGGCTACCTTGTTACGACTTCACCCCAATCATCTGTCCCACCTTAGGCGGCTGGCTCCAAAAAGGTTACCCCACCGACTTCGGGTGTTACAAACTCTCGTGGTGTGACGGGCGGTGTGTACAAGGCCCGGGAACGTATTCACCGCGGCATGCTGATCCGCGATTACTAGCGATTCCAGCTTCATGTAGGCGAGTTGCAGCCTACAATCCGAACTGAGAACGGTTTTATGAGATTAGCTCCACCTCGCGGTCTTGCAGCTCTTTGTACCGTCCATTGTAGCACGTGTGTAGCCCAGGTCATAAGGGGCATGATGATTTGACGTCATCCCCACCTTCCTCCGGTTTGTCACCGGCAGTCACCTTAGAGTGCCCAACTTAATGATGGCAACTAAGATCAAGGGTTGCGCTCGTTGCGGGACTTAACCCAACATCTCACGACACGAGCTGACGACAACCATGCACCACCTGTCACTCTGCTCCCGAAGGAGAAGCCCTATCTCTAGGGTTTTCAGAGGATGTCAAGACCTGGTAAGGTTCTTCGCGTTGCTTCGAATTAAACCACATGCTCCACCGCTTGTGCGGGCCCCCGTCAATTCCTTTGAGTTTCAGCCTTGCGGCCGTACTCCCCAGGCGGAGTGCTTAATGCGTTAACTTCAGCACTAAAGGGCGGAAACCCTCTAACACTTAGCACTCATCGTTTACGGCGTGGACTACCAGGGTATCTAATCCTGTTTGCTCCCCACGCTTTCGCGCCTCAGTGTCAGTTACAGACCAGAAAGTCGCCTTCGCCACTGGTGTTCCTCCATATCTCTACGCATTTCACCGCTACACATGGAATTCCACTTTCCTCTTCTGCACTCAAGTCTCCCAGTTTCCAATGACCCTCCACGGTTGAGCCGTGGGCTTTCACATCAGACTTAAGAAACCACCTGCGCGCGCTTTACGCCCAATAATTCCGGATAACGCTTGCCACCTACGTATTACCGCGGCTGCTGGCACGTAGTTAGCCGTGGCTTTCTGGTTAGGTACCGTCAAGGTGCCAGCTTATTCAACTAGCACTTGTTCTTCCCTAACAACAGAGTTTTACGACCCGAAAGCCTTCATCACTCACGCGGCGTTGCTCCGTCAGACTTTCGTCCATTGCGGAAGATTCCCTACTGCTGCCTCCCGTAGGAGTCTGGGCCGTGTCTCAGTCCCAGTGTGGCCGATCACCCTCTCAGGTCGGCTACGCATCGTTGCCTTGGTGAGCCGTTACCTCACCAACTAGCTAATGCGACGCGGGTCCATCCATAAGTGACAGCCGAAGCCGCCTTTCAATTTCGAACCATGCAGTTCAAAATGTTATCCGGTATTAGCCCCGGTTTCCCGGAGTTATCCCAGTCTTATGGGCAGGTTACCCACGTGTTACTCACCCGTCCGCCGCTAACTTCTTGAGAGCAAGCTCTCAATCCATTCGCTCGACTTGCATGTATTAGGCACGCCGCCAGCGTTCATCCTGAGCCAGGATCAAACTCTCCAATAAAGTTAGTTTGTCTAGCATCTAAAAATAAAAATTGACGTTTCACGTTGTTTGTTTCGTTCAGTTTTCAAAGAACTACGTTGTCGCTCGCAAGCGACTTTATCAATATAACATTTTGTTATATTTTCGTCAACAACTTTTTTCAATAAGTTGTTTTTCGTTTGTTTTGCTTGTTACCTTTCGTGGCAACGGATATAAATATACCAGTTTAATTATTAAAATGCAATAGTTTTTCTAATAAAATTTTTAACTTAGTAAAAAAGTATAAAAACAGCACATTTCTTCTATATAAATATAATTTCTCGCACCATCAAGATCTATTATACCCACGCAACTCATACTCAAATAAAAAAAGCTTTGGAGAAATCTCCAAAGCTTAGTCTTGTTTATGACGCATAGCAGGGAATAATAATACATCACGAATAGATGGTGCATTTGTTAATAACATAACTAGACGATCAATACCGATTCCTAATCCACCCGTAGGAGGCATACCGTACTCAAGAGCTTCGATATAATCATCATCCATCATGTGAGCTTCGTCATTACCTTGCTCACGCTCTTTTAATTGAGCTTCAAAACGTTCTTTTTGATCAATTGGATCGTTTAACTCAGTGAATGCATTTGCATGTTCACGTGCAACGATAAATAACTCGAAACGATCTGTGAATCGTGGATCTTCGTCATTCTTTTTCGCAAGTGGCGAAATTTCTACCGGATGACCGTAAATAAATGTTGGTTGAATTAATTTATCTTCTACTTTTTGCTCGAAGAACTCATTAATGATATGACCAACTTCCATTGTATCCTTAATTTCTACATTATGTTCTTTTGCAAGCTCACGCGCTTCTTCTACACTCATCGGAGTCCAGAAATCCGCTCCAGAGTGTTGCTTAATTGCATCTACCATATGAAGACGTGTCCATTCTGGTTCTAGATTAATTTCATAATCACCATATTGGATCGTTGTTGTACCCAATACTTTTTTCGCAATATGAGCAACCATATTTTCTGTTAGTTTCATAATATCATTATAATCAGCGTACGCTTCATATAATTCAATCATCGTAAACTCAGGATTATGACGAGTTGATACACCCTCATTACGGAATACACGGCCGATCTCATAAACTTTTTCTAATCCGCCCACAATAAGACGTTTTAAATGAAGTTCAATTGCGATACGCATATATAATTCCATATCTAACGCATTATGATGCGTAGTGAAAGGACGAGCAGATGCTCCACCCGCAATCGCGTGCATCATAGGCGTTTCTACTTCAAGATAACCGTTGTCATCTAAATATCTTCTCATTTCACGAATGATTTTACTACGAGTAACAAATGTTTCACGACTTTCCATACTTGTAATTAAGTCTAAGTAACGTTGACGGTATCGTTGTTCAACATCTTTTAATCCATGGTATTTATCCGGTAATGGACGAAGAGATTTCGTTAAAAGCGTAAATCCTGTTGCTTTTACTGAAAGTTCTCCAACGTTTGTTTTGAACACTTTACCTTCAATACCTACTAAGTCACCTAAATCTGCTGTCGTAAATAACTCGTACTCTTCATCTCCAACAGTATCTTTACGAACGTAAATTTGAACTTGTCCGTGTAAATCTTGAATGTGTGCGAATCCAGCTTTTCCTTTACCGCGTTTTGTCATAATACGACCAGCGATAGAAACCGTGATTTCCTTCTCTTCTAATTCTTCTTTAGAGAATTCTCCATATAGACTTACTAAGTCGGTTGTTGAATTTGTGCGTTCAAATCGTTTACCGAACGGATCGATTCCTTGCTCACGTAAATTATGTAGCTTTTCACGACGAACAAGCAATTGGTCGTTTAATTCTTCGTGGTTCATGTTATCCATGATATTGATATCACTCCAGCTCTATTAATTTTTACAATATATACAGTATAGCATTTTCTACTCAACTAGAAAAACTGCCAGCAACTAACTGGCAGTTCTTCTTTCTTTCACGTAATTATAGGAAGTGTGTAGAAGAATGTCAATCTTCTCCGTCCTCCTTATTAACCAACGTAAATTGTTTGTTGTTTCGCCTCTACTTCTTCTACAAATGCACCTAATACATTCGCAAGGTCTTCACGCGTGTTGCAAGTATTGATACCATTACGCACACTCGCATTACCACGAACACCTTTTAAATACCAAGCCGCATGCTTTCTCATCTCTCTTACAGCAACATTTTCGTTCTTTAAATCGATAAGACGATCTAGATGCAACATACATACATCAATTTTCTCACGGACTGTTGGTTCCGGCATTAATTCACCTGTCTCTAAATACTTTACCGTACGATAAATCATCCATGGATCCCCAAGAGCTGCACGACCAATCATAACACCATCTACACCAATCTCATCAAGCATACGCTTCGCATCTTGCGGTGTTTCGACATCACCATTTCCGATAACCGGGATATTCACAGCTTGCTTTACTTGTTTAATGATATCCCAATCTGCTTTCCCTTCATACATTTGCACTCGCGTACGTCCGTGAACCGCCACAGCTTGTCCGCCAGCACGCTCAACAGCTCTAGCATTTTCTATTGCGAAAATATGTTCTTCATCCCAACCGATACGCATTTTAACCGTAACCGGCTTTTCAACAGCATCTACAACCGCTGCTACCATTTCGTATATTTTATTTGGATCTAGAAGCCACCTTGCCCCCGCATCACATTTAACGATTTTCGGTACTGGGCAACCCATATTAATATCAATAATGTCTGCTGTCGTATATTTATCTACGTATTTCGCAGCATCTACAAGCGTTTCTTTCTCTCCACCGAAAATTTGTAAACTTAATGGTTTTTCTCTCTCATCAATATATAACATATCTAATGTTCTTTTGTTATTCAGTAATATTGCCTTATCACTTACCATTTCAGCACAAACTAAACCTGCACCAAATTCTTTAACTGTTAAACGGAATGCAGAGTTACACACTCCCGCCATCGGTGCTAATACAACCGGATTTTTCATCTCAATATTTGCAATCTTTAACAATCAACCTACTCCTTCCTGCACAGTCACTTTGGCATTAATTCATCTATCGAAACATTTAACGCCTTAGCAACTTCTACTACAAAATCTTGAGAAGGCGATCGATTCCCTCTCTCAACTTCACCTAAAACAGATACTGATACCCCTAATTCTTTAGCAAAACCTTCTTGCGTGTAGCCTTTTAGCTTTCGAAAAGCACGAATGCGTCTTCCCCATTTTTCTGCTTCCATACCGTTACTCCCTCTCGCCTTTTCATTTCTTCTACTTGTGAACGTGAAATGTTTTGTTTTATATCTTGATTAATCTCTAACAACGGAACGATAACAAAAGCTCTTTCGAACATCCGCGGATGCGGAACAATAAGATTCTCTGCTTCAATATTCTCTTGATTATAAAGTAAAATGTCAAGGTCGATAGTCCTCGGCCCCCACCTAATTTCCCTTTTTCTTCCTAGGTCATTTTCTACTTTTTGTGTTACTTTCAATAATTCTTGCGGTGATAAATTGGTAGAAATTTTTATAACTAAATTTAAAAAACAACTTTGGTCAGTATAGCCAACTGGATCAGTTTCATACACTGACGAAACATCATCAACTTGAATATACGGACTTTTATTTAAAAACCGAATGGCTTCAGTTAAATACGTATAACGCTCTCCAATATTTGACCCTAATGCAATGTACGCTATATTATTCATGGACGTTCTCTCGTAATTTCTACTGCTACAGCGCGATAATGGCCCGGTATCGGCGGATCTGGTTTAATCACCTTAATTGTACACCGTGAAATACTTTTATATTGCTTTAATATATCTGCAGCAATATTTTCAGCGATACTCTCCACAAGCTTATACTTTCTATCCTCAACAACCTTTCTACATAATTCGAAAAGCTCTCCATAATTGACCGAATGCTCTAAGTCATCACTTTCCCCTGCACGCTTTAAATCCAACTCCACCGTTAAGTCAACTTTAAATCTCTGACCTAATCTATTCTCCTCTGGAAACACACCATGATAACCATAAAATTCCATATCATGGATATAAATTTTATCCAATTACCTTACCCCCTTACCAATCATCGCATCCATCATTTTAGCCATACGCGCCATTTCTTTCACATCATGGACACGAACAAACTCACAGCCCTTTTCAATACCAAGACAAACAGTAGCTCCCGTTCCCTCAAGGCGTTCCTCTACTGGCAAATCTAATACGTGCCCAATAAAGGACTTTCTCGAAGTACCTAAGAGAACCGGATAACCTAGCACATTTAACTGTTCTAAATTACGCATCGCCTCTAAGTTCTGCTCCGGTGTTTTAGCAAAACCGATACCTGGATCTAAAATAATATTCTCATCTCGCACACCAGCATTTTTAGCAATTTTAATACTGTCATACAAATCAGCAATCATATCCGCCATTAAATTACGATAATTCATATTATCACGGTTATGCATTAAAATGATGGGTACATCATAATGGGCTGCGACTTCAGCAATTTTTGGCTCCGCCTTCGCCCCCCAAATATCATTAATAATATGAGCACCAGCCTCAATTGCTTGCTTTGCAACTTCAGCTTTATATGTATCGATAGATATAGGTAATTTTACTTCTTTTGAAACTGCTTGAATCATCGGGACGACTCGCTTTATTTCTTCTTCTACTGATACTTTAGCAAAACCTGGGCGAGTAGATTCGCCACCAATATCAATAATATGAGCACCTTCACCTTGCATTTCTTTTGCGTGACGTACCGCAGCATCTACCTCGTTGTAACTCCCACCATCAGAAAACGAATCTGGTGTTACATTTAAAATCCCCATAATTAATGTCTTTTCATTTAAATTCAATGTATATTCGCCGCAGCTTAAATCATAATCCCACTTCAAACTACACATCTCCTCTTCGTAATTCATTTCTGCTCCATAATTTCTCTCTTTGCATTCCATAAAGGTACATTAAACTTTTTGTAACCACTCCTACTTTACCCGGGAAATCCTGCGCTTCTATACGATAAAGCGGAACAATTTCTTGAATGGAGTTTGTTACGAAGACTTCATCCGCTGAAAGTAGCTCATCTTTTGTAAAGAAACCTTCCTTTACTTCTATATTTAATTCTTCAGCACTCTTTATAATAAACGCACGAGTGATACCATTTAAAATACCTGTCTCTAACGAAGGTGTATATAAAACATCACCTTTCACAAAAAATAGATTCGAAACAATACCCTCTGCAACATAACCTGCTTCAGTAAGGAAAATACCTTCCTTGCTCACAACATTTCCAATTTCACGCTTACCTAAAATATTATTTAAATAGTGATGAGACTTCAGGCGAAATGTCCCTTCCGGTGTATTTCGCACTTGTTTTAAAATAACACCTTCTTTTTCTACTACATCTCCTGGAGCTGTTAAAGGTTTTATAAAAACAATAACCGAAGGCTCTTCGTATATTTCCGTTTGTAATCCTATTTCTTCTATACCCGCCGATACATTAAAACGTACATATGCATGCTTCAATTCATTCTTAGCGAGTAAATCTTTCAAAATAAGCATCACATCATTTTTTGTCATTGTCCATTTAATTTGCAATGTATCCAGCGCCTCTATTAAACGGTCATAATGATCATCCAATAAGAAAGGATGACCATTATAAATACGAAACGTTTCAAAAACTCCAAGACCATATAAATAACCATGATCATAAGGAGAAATTCTCGCTTCACTTGCTTCTACATACTGACCATTTACGTAAATTAACATAATGTCGCACTTGGACTGTATTTACGAATGAAATTCTGCAATAACTCTTTCCCATGAGAAGTCATAATAGATTCCGGATGGAATTGCACACCCTCTATCGGCAATGTCTTATGACGAAGTGCCATAATTTCCCCTTCCTCCGTCCAAGATGTTACCTCTAAGCAATCTGGTAACGTCTCTTTCTTAACAATAAGGGAATGATAGCGCGTCGCAGTAAACGGATTAGGAATATCCGAAAAAATCGTCTTTCCATCATGATGCATAAGCGAAGTTTTCCCATGCATTAATCGCTCTGCACGAACAACCTCTCCACCAAACACTTGTGCAATAGATTGATGCCCTAAACAAACTCCAAAAATCGGAATCTTCCCCGCGAAGTATTTAATAACTTCCATACTAATCCCCGCTTCATTAGGACTACATGGACCTGGAGAAATCATTAGAAAATCTGGTTTCATATTCTCGATATCTGAAATCGTCACTTCATCGTTACGTTTAACAACGAGCTCTTGTCCAAGTTCTCCAAGAAACTGCACTAAATTAAATGTAAAAGAATCATAATTATCAATCATTAATATCATTTCTCTCACCTAACCGTTTCTTCGCTACGTTCTTTTGCACGCCATAAAGCAATCGCCTTTTTTAACGACTCTTTATATTCATTTTCTGGATTTGAATCAATTACAATTCCCGCCCCCGCTTGTACATGAGCTTTTCCATCTTTAGCAAGAAGTGTTCTAATTACAATATTCAATTCTGTATCTCCAGAATAACCAATCCAACCGATTGAACCTGTATAAATCCCTCGGCGAACAGGTTCTAATTCCTCAATAATTTCCATTGTACGTATTTTCGGGGCACCAGTAATTGTTCCACCAGGGAATACAGCCTTCACTAAATCAAAAGCATCTTTATCTTCTTCCACCTCACCACGCACATTAGAAACAATATGCATAACATGTGAGTATTTCTCAATTACCATAAATTCATCTACTTCTACAGTGCCATATTTACAAACACGCCCTAAATCATTTCTTTCTAAATCCACAAGCATTACATGCTCTGCTCTTTCTTTTTCGTTCTCAATTAATTCTCTTGCTAATTCTTCATCCTCTTGCTCATCCGCGCCTCTAGATCTCGTTCCAGCAATTGGTCTTGTACTTACTTCAGTTCCTTGTTTCTTAATTAACAACTCTGGCGATCCACTAACAATTTGAAAATCTCCAAGCTCCAGGTAACCCATATATGGAGATGGATTAATTTCACGAAGACTTGTATAAATTTCTAGTGGATGCGTTTGTAAAGTTCTTTCTTGTCTCGTCGACAAGTTTACTTGGAACACATCACCCGCCCCAATATATTCTTGAATACATTCAACTGCCTTCATAAAGCCTGTTTCTGTAAAGGCAACCGCTTCATTTTTCTTTTTAGGACGTTCAAACGGCATAGTCACTTCAGGCACTTCTGCCACCCAAAGATCCTTCCATTCATTTAAACGTTCTTCTGCTTCTGCATGCTTATCTACATAATGTGTAATAATCCACAATAGCTTTTCTTTTTGATCATAGACAAACACATCGTCAAATAATAAAAAGTATATATCGGGTATATTCAGATCATCCTCTGCAAGAGAAGGGAGTTTTTCGATATAACGGATACAATCATAACTAAAGTAGCCAATTGCACCACCTTGAAAAGGCGGGTACTCTGGATTGTAGTCTGTTTTCCATTTCTCCATATATTCTTGCATTAAATCTAATGGATTCCCTCTTTTTATTGTTTCCTTACCGCTTTCACTTATATGTAACTTTTCACCCTTCCCTTGGATTACCGCTACCGGGTTTAAACCCACTATGTTATAACGACCGCCACGTCCACTTTCCAGCAAAATATGTTGCGGCTTATCCTGAGAAAGAAATTTATATTGCTTAAAGAAATCTAACTGATATGGAATAGAAAGCGCTAAAGATTTTCTTCGTTGCATATCAACACCCCGTCTTCTTTTATCCCACCCTCTTAGATGAACCAGCTCCAACTACATAAGTTATTTATATAGAGATTGATTATACTCGAAGGCTAGTGAAAATAATTTAATTATACTACCTCTTATTTTACATGAAGTTTTCTAGTCATTCACTCTTTTCCTATTTCCAATCCAAAAAGAAAAAGCATCCTTTTTCAAGGATGCTTTTTCAATCGCATTTAATTATGATTCAAATTGATAAAGTGGTGTACTTAAATAACGTTCACCGTTACTCGGGATAATAACAAGTACCTTTTTCCCTTTACCTAACTTTTTCGCAACTTCTGTTGCTGCATAAATAACTGCGCCTGAAGAGATACCAACTAAAATACCTTCCTCTTTAGCCACTCTTCTCGCATATTCAAATGCTTGCTCTGTTTTCACTTGAATAATTTCATCATATACTTCTACATCCAACGTCTCCGGAACAAATCCCGCCCCAATTCCTTGGATTTTATGTGGACCTGGTTTCCCACCAGATAATACTGGTGAATCTGCAGGTTCTACTGCATAAATTTTAATATCTTTATACGCTTCCTTCAGCACTTCACCAGCACCAGTAATCGTTCCACCTGTACCAATACCTGCAATAAACGCATCTAATTGGTCGCCCATTTGTTCAATAATTTCTGGACCTGTTGTTAAACGGTGAATTTCTGGATTCGATTGGTTTTTGAACTGTTGTGGTATAAAGTAGCCATGCTCTTTCGCTAATTCAGTCGCTTTACGAATTGCTCCACCCATCCCTTCAGGACCTGGAGTCAATACTAATTCAGCACCGTAAGCACGTAATAAATTACGACGCTCAATACTCATTGTTTCTGGCATTACTAAAATTGCATTATATCCTTTAGCAGCCGCTACCATCGCTAAACCAATCCCTGTGTTACCACTTGTTGGCTCAATGATTGTATCGCCCTCTTTTAACAATCCCTTTTTTTCAGCATCTTCAATCATAGCTAGTGCAATACGATCTTTAACGCTACTCCCTGGATTCATAAATTCTAGTTTTAAGTATATATCTGCGCTGTCTGATTCTACGATGCGGTTCAACTTAACGATCGGCGTTTTCCCGATTAATTCTGAAACTGATTGTGCCACTCGCATTCCTGTCACTCCTAACACCGAGTATTTTTATTGGTTTTATCTATATTTAGATTTTGTCAGAAAATTCCCTGTTTGTCAATCTATTCGGAGGGTTAATCCCCTTATTACAAATTCTCAATTAAATTTGTAATATCTTCTTTAGAGAACTTGTATCGTTCATTACAGAAATGACAATGAACTTCTGTTTCTTCTTCTTCTTCACGAATTTGCTCTAACTCTGTTTTACCTAAACTAATTAACACACTCTCAATACGTTCACGTGAGCACGTACAATTAAATTGAACATCCATTGTTTCTAATACTTTCACTTTATCTTCTCCAAGGACTGCATATAGTAGCTCTTCTGGAGAAAGACCTTGTTCGATCAATGTTGATACAGGCGGGATTTTTTGCAAACGATCTTCAATGAATGAAATTGTTTCTTCCTGTGCGCCCGGCATAATTTGAAGGATAAATCCACCCGCCGCTAATACGCTGTCATCTCCATTTACAAGTACACCCACACCAACAGAAGAAGGCGTCTGCTCAGAAACTGCGAAATAATACGTGAAATCTTCCCCTAGTTCTCCCGAAACGATTGGGGATTGACCGATAAACGGCTCACGCATACCAATATCTTTAATTACTGTTACAAACCCTTCTGTACCTACCGCTTGATATACACGTAATTTCCCTTGTTCCGTTCCTTCAAAATCAACATGTGGATTCGTTACGTAGCCACGTACATCCCCATTTGCATGAGCATCTACTAAGATAGGGCCAATCGGACCATTACCTTCTACCTTAATCGTTAACTTTTGATCACCTTTTAACATCGCACCCATCATTGTGCCTGCAGTTAAAGAACGACCAAGTGCCGCCGAAGCTGTCCTCCATGTATCATGACGTCTTTGCGCCTCACTTACTGTATTCGTTGTACGTACACTATACGCACGTACTTCTCCATCAAACGCTAACGCTTTTACTAAATAATCTTTCATACTTATTTATTCACCTTTCTCATGCTGTAAATTTGCATTACGCTCATATAACATATACAAGCCTTTTAACGTTAAAAATGGATCTACAATATCAATTACATTCGATTCTTCTGAAATTAATTTCGCCAATCCACCTGTTGCAATAACTTTCGGTTCTTGTTTAGCTTCTTCTTTCATACGCTTAACAATACCTTCCACTTGTCCTACATAACCATAAAGAATACCTGATTGCATCGCACTTACTGTATTCTTCCCAACAACACTGCTCGGTTTTGTAATTTCAATACGAGGAAGTTTTGCTGCCCTACTATATAAAGCCTCTGCTGAAATCATAATTCCTGGCGTAATAACTCCACCCATATAATGCTTTTCTTCATTAATATAACAATATGTAGTAGCCGTACCAAAATCAACAATAATAAGTGGACTTCCATACAATTGGATTCCCGCTACTGCATTTACAATTCGATCTGCGCCTACTTCACGTGGATTTTCATATTTAATATTTAGCCCCGTTTTTATTCCAGGCCCTACTACAAGCGGTTTAATTTTAAAATATTTTTCACACATACGTTCTAAAGCGAACATAATTGGTGGTACGACTGAAGACACAATAATACCTTTCACATCTTCAAACGAAAGACCCTCATGATCAAGTAACTGTTTTACAAGCATTCCATATTCATCTTCTGTCTTATGACGATCTGTTTCCATGCGCCAATGCTGACGAAGTTCCCCCTCTTCAAACACGCCTAGTACAGCATTTGTGTTCCCTACATCCAATACAAAAATCATATTCTCACCACTTATCTTATTTAATCTATATTTGTGTAGTATGTATAAAACTTATAAAAACATCATATCACACATACTTATATAATCAGCTTTCCTATCCTCATCATTTTACAAAAAGATTGCTCTCTATTTCAATTTTTAATACTAGTTTTACTTAAATTACTTTATCCACTAAGCCCTTAATAGTAATTAACAAAAATCTTAACAAACAAAAAAGGAGTGACGATAGTCACTCCTTCATTTCTTACTTATCTTCTTTATCTTCATCGTCTTTCTTCATATTGATGTTTACTTTCACATCATCTGAAGATGTTGGACGCTCAGGTAATCTGCCATAATCATATAAATGATTAATTTGCTCTGCGTCTAATGTTTCTACTTCAAGTAACGTTTTAGCGATAATATCAAGCTTATCTCGTTTTTCAGTAAGAATATGTTTCGCACGAGCATAACATTCTTTAATAATTGTTTGCATTTCCACATCAATTTCATGTGCGATTGCATCACTGTAGTTTTGTTCTGAATGGAAGTCTCTTCCTAAGAATACCTGACCACCTTGTGAGCTACCAAATTGCATCGGTCCAAGCTTATCACTCATACCGAATTCCGTAACCATACGTCTTGCAATACCAGTTGCACGTTGGAAATCGTTGTGAGCACCTGTACTTGCTTCACCAAATACAATCTCCTCAGCTACTCGACCACCAAGTAAACCAGTGATTTTATCAAGTAACTCTGGCTTTGTCATGAAGTAACGATCTTCCTTCGGAAGCATTACCGCATATCCACCAGCTTGACCGCGAGGGACAATTGTTACTTTATGAACGACATCAGCTTCATCAAGAACAACACCAATTACAGTATGGCCTGCTTCATGGAAAGCAACGATATTACGTTCTTTTTCAGAGATAACACGACTTTTCTTAGCTGGACCTGCAATAACACGATCCGTTGCTTCATCGATATCACTCATATCAATCTTCTTCTTATCTCGACGTGCAGCTACTAAAGCAGCTTCGTTTAATAAGTTTTCAAGATCCGCACCAGAGAATCCTGGTGTACGAGTCGCAATTGCTCTTAAATTAATATGCTCATCAAGCGGTTTATTACGCGCATGTACTTTCAGTACAGCTTCACGGCCATTTACATCTGGACGATCTACTGTAATTTGACGGTCAAAACGACCTGGACGTAATAACGCTGGGTCAAGAATGTCTGGACGGTTTGTCGCAGCAATGATAATAATACCTTCGTTTGCACCGAATCCATCCATTTCAACAAGTAACTGGTTCAATGTTTGCTCACGCTCATCATGACCACCACCAAGACCTGCGCCACGTTGACGACCTACTGCATCAATTTCATCAATGAAAATGATACAAGGAGCATTTTTCTTTGCATTTTCAAATAAATCACGTACACGTGATGCACCGACACCGACAAACATCTCTACAAAGTCAGAACCACTGATAGAGAAGAATGGAACGCCAGCCTCACCTGCAACAGCACGTGCTAATAAAGTTTTACCTGTACCTGGAGGTCCAACTAATAGGACACCCTTCGGAATACGGGCACCAACTTCAGAAAACTTACGAGGGTCTTTTAAGAATTCAACTACCTCGACAAGTTCTTGTTTCTCTTCATCCGCCCCAGCAACATCTCTGAAACGAACTTTTTTCTTTTCATCATTATATAACTTCGCCTTACTTTTCCCGAAGTTCATAACACGGCTACCGCCGCCTTGAGCCTGGTTTAATAAGAAGAAGAATAAAATGAAGATGATGACAAACGGAATGATTGAAGTAAAGAATGTTACCCAAGCACTTGTTTCTTCTGCTGGTTGATACTTAACTTCGGCACCTTTCGCTTTATCATTGATTTTCTTTTGTAATTCCTCAGTATTTGGTGCATAAGTAACAAATTGTTCTCCTTGGCTAGAGTTATTGAATTGTCCTTTTACCTCAAATACACCATTTTTCGGTTGAAGTTGCACATTACGCACTTCACCGCTTTCTAGTTTAGTAATGAATTTGTCGTAGCTAACTGATGTCGTTTTTTGTGTCGAACCATTAAAATAGCTCACGATTCCAATTACTACTAAGAATATCAGTAAATAAAAGATGGTATTACGGAAGATACGATTCATTCCTAACCTCCTCTCACGGCATAAACACTATAGTAAATCGTAACATAGAAAAACTTTCCTATACAATTGTAAAGCCTGTATTTAATTAATTTGAGTAAACGCTTGGTTTTAATACGCCTACATAAGGAAGATTACGGTACTGCTCTTTATAATCTAATCCATATCCTACTACAAATTCATGTGGAACAGTAAATCCAACATAATCCGCTTTCAGATCAACCTTACGGCCTGTTGGCTTATCTAATAATGTAACAATTTTTACAGACTTCGCTTTACGATATTTGAATAAGTCTACTAAGTAGCTTAGTGTAAGACCACTATCAATAATATCTTCGACGATTAAAATATCGCGACCTTCTACAGAAGTATCAAGATCTTTTAAAATTTTCACTTCGCCTGTTGAAACTGTAGAGTGACCATAACTAGATACAGCCATAAAATCCATTTCAAGATATGTATCTGTTCTCTTTAATAAATCTGCCATAAATGGCATTGCGCCTTTTAATACACCAATTGCAAGAGGTACTGTGTTTTTATAATCCTCTGCAATAACTGCACCTAGTTCGCGCACCTTTTCTTGTATTTGTTCTTCAGAAATTAATACTTTTTCGATATCTTGATTCATCATTTCATTATCCTCCCGGAAGACTCCTTGCTTTTGTAGTGAATAATCATATATTTACCCTTCTTTGCCATCTCTTTCGAAATTGCAAATGCAGATCGCTTCAACAAGGGTACCCAAATAATGTTCCCACTTGCATCACAAACGACCGGCCATTCTTCTCTTTTTTCTTTTGGTACTTTCGCTTCGATAAAAATAGCTTTTATCTTTTTCGTGCCATCCATACCTTGTATTGACATGCGATCTCCATTTTCCCTAGAACGAATACGAAGTGGATATGATATATCATTATACTTAGCAACAAATACTGTTTCATTCATGTTACTTGGTATATCTTCGCTCACCTCTGTTACAAATTCATCCCCGTTCAATAGTGTAATGGTCCCGGGTACTGATAAATCTTGCAAAAAAGGAGAGACAATTTCTTGTTTAAATCTAAAGCTACACTCCTCGTATGTGCGAACAATTTTCAAATCACCTGGAAAATCAAGTGAACCTGAAGGTTGTGTCCGCTTAAAAAACTCAATCACCTTGTCAATATGTATAGAAGAAAGAGAAGATGGAATCTTATATTCATAAAGATAGTTTAATATTAGTTGAATCCCTCTTCTTTGTAAAGGCATAGACATGGATTCAAAGGCAGGAATTGATAAGCTAATTTGTTTATCACTTTTTTTTGTAATTACTTTATTCATTTTCTCAAAAGCTAATTCCTGCAAATAAGCCTCATCCTCTTGCATCTGCACGCTAAATTTTTGGAATTTCTCATGCATTTGTGGATTTTCTTCTTTTAAGTGAGGAAGGACATATTTACGTAATCGATTCCTTGTATATACTTCCTTTTTATTACTTGGATCTATACGTGGAATTAAATTTAGCTTATTACAGTAATCAACAATTTCTTCCTTCGTTACCCCAAGTAACGGCCTAATTAAATATCCATTATGAAAAGGACGCTTCACTGCAATTCCTGCATATCCTTTCGGAGTACTCCCTCTTACAAGACGCATTAAAATTGTCTCGACTTGATCATCTCCATGATGTCCAAGAGCAACATATCTTGCATCATATTTCTTCATTATTCTTTCCAAAAATGCATATCTGCATTCTCTAGCAGCAACCTGTGCATTCATTCCGTATTGCTGTTGATATTGTGATACATTAATCCTTATCGTTTCACAAATAATTCCCAGTTCTTCACAAAGGTCCTGCACAAACTGTAAATCCTCATGAGATTCATCACCTCTAAACATATGATCCACATGAGCTACTACAATTTCCAACTGTTTTTCCGCTCTTTTTTCTAATAAATAATATAAAAGGGCTAACGAGTCAGGACCACCAGAAACTCCCACAACAATTGTTGAATCATTCTTTAATACATCATGCTGCTTTACAAAGTCATCTACTTTTTCAACAAATGTATCTTTCAACTTCGCAATCACCTTTCATTAAACAAGAACAGCAACGTTAGTTACCTTGTCTATAATGGTACAACTTTTACAAACATTGTGCAAAAAAAAGATATACAAAAATTACATTTTTATCTTACATCCTCCGTGTATATTCATAAAATCAATAACATTACCTTTTCCCACAAAAAAACCTAGGTATTCACCTAGGTTTTTAAAGTCAAATTATAGATAAACATTCCACTTATATTTTACTGCGCCTGCATTCCTACAATCGGAATCGTAGCCCACTTCGGCATATTTTTCTTCACTTTTGCCACCACAATAGTCATATCATCATTTATATAACCATCACAAGAGCGAATCACTTCTTCCATAATGATATCAGCAATTTCTTGCGGGTCTTCGGTTTGCAATTCTTTAATTTTCCGCTTCATCCATAATTCATGATTCTCTACATGCTGCGCGCCCTCAAAAATACCATCGCTCATCATAATAAGGATATCGCCCGTTTTTAATTGTTCACCCACCACATCAACTTCAACATCTTCGATGATTCCCATCGGCAAATTACTTGCTTCAATTTTCAAAATATTATTCGCGCGTTTAACAAAACTCGGCGTTGATCCAATCTTTAAAAACCTAGCACTCGCATCCCGCAAATCTACCATAGCTAAATCTAATGTTGTAAACATCTCTTCTGTCGTTCTCAAAGAAAGGATTGAATTGATAGACTTAATAGCTATTTCTTCATCAATACCCGATTGGAGTATTTTTTGTAATAATTTCACCGTTTCCTTACTTTCCATATGAGCTCTTTGCCCATTACCCATACCATCACTAATCGCAAGTGCGTATTTACCAACACTTAAATCCATCATCGCATAAGAGTCACCCGAAACAAACCCACCGCCTTTTGCGGCTGTAGCCAATCCTGTATCAAGAGAATACGTCTTCGCCGAACCAAATGATATTAAACTGTGACCATTCGGATAAGAAGACTTTTCTTCATGTTTAACGACAATATTTTCTTTAAGGATATCCGAAAGCATCGGTGCAACTAACTTTTCACATTCACCATGTTCATTAGATGCAACTGGAATCAACATTTCAATATCAATACTTCCTCTATCTAAACAATAAATATCAACATGCTCTACTTCGACACCAAAATCACGGAACGCTTGCATAATCTGCTCTTCCTGCACTTGATGATTTTCACGCTCTCGTTGTATCTCCTTAGCAAAATCTTCCATAACCTTTGATACACCTAATAGTTGCTCCGCTACTATTCTACGATTTTCCTTCATTTGTTTTCGCAATTTTTGTCCCTCATAGAAGTGATCTAATTCACCCGCTACTAAATCCGTCACTTTTTTCCCTCTCACACAATGCTTGTCCCACTCACGAACTAATTTACGATTATGTTGCAGGGTTCCTTCTTCCGTTTCATTCATTATTTGTTTCATATAATCGTACGTTTTATCGAAATTCACTACCCAGCATTGATCCTTTTTAAAGCACGTTTGACATGTTTTCGCAGTAATTGTACTCAAAAACAAATCTGCTTCTGTCTCTTTATCTTCTTCCTCTACATACCCATATACAGAAAAACTATTAGATAAAGCAGCAAATACATTTGCGAATTGGTTGATTTTGTTCGCTGTAACATCACGCATCCTTCTTAAATATTGTTGTTGATCTTGCGAATGCTCTTGTGTACCTGGCATAAATTTAGCAATACGATCCAAAACAAGCTTTGGCGTTAATAAGAAGATAGCAATCGCTACACCTGACTCAATTAAAGTTGTTACAATATTTGTCTGCTTGTCTACATATAATGTAATTAAGCTTGTCCCTATTAATAAACCTAAACTAACACCTAAACGCTTCCCTTCTTTTAACAACCCACCAAGTAATCCAGAAAAAGCGAGAAGGCTAAGCTGAGACAAACTAGACACATTTGCTAAACTTAATATCAATCCTGTTACGACCCCCACTGTAGATCCTGTAGCAGCACCCGCAATAAATGCAAATACTAGTACTAAATACCTTGTAAAAATATGTTGAATAGAAGCATCATATACAAACCAATCTGTTGTACCCGTTAAAACAGATGCTAGTAATATAATCAAACAAACAATTTCTTCTGTCTCTAAAGCCTGTTGTTTTCCTTTCCTTTCCACTAAAAGCGGGACACTTTGTAAAAATATCATAGTTAATACGAAACTAAGCCCAGCCTCAATGGTACTAACGAGTAAATCGTACATGGTGACAGTTTGTTGCGCAAAATATACAACAACTAAGTGTGCGGTTAATGCGGAGATAAATACTTGAAATGGAACAAGTCCAACGGTTTTACGTGTAAATCTACTAAAGAAGATATTATAAATGAAGAAAGTAAAGATAGATGCAAAAGTAAAAAACAAATTATCTATCGAGACTGAAAGAGCTCCTCCCATTAGAGCTAAAAATGCTAGCGGCATCTTATCCCGCTTCATAACATAAACAGCAGCAAAAAACGGTAGTGCAAACGGTAAAATATTTGTTAATATATATGCTCTTCCCAAAAGAAAACCAATAACAACAATAATAAATCCCCATCTAAAGAAAACTTGTTCGAATTTCATTCGCAACTTACTCGTCCACTTTATTCCTCCAAGCTGACTCTCATTCATTGCCAATGCACTTGTATTCATAGTATTCCTTCCTGCTTTAGGCATATTTTTAACACCACCTGCATAGTTTAATTACTGTCATTATAAAAGATGATTGTTGGGATTTTTGTCAAAACAACAGTTTTCACTTTTATAATCGTTCGACTTTTTATTCGAAATAACTCTACAGATATACACGGTATGTAAGTTATCTTTGATTTTTTAATTAAATATTCAGAAAATATAGGGTGATTTTGTAGAAGTGTTGTATGTCTTAATCCATTTAACAAAAAAGATCATGCAAATTTGCATGATCTTTTTAGATGACCCGTACGGGATTCGAACCCGTGTTACCGCCGTGAAAGGGCGGTGTCTTAACCACTTGACCAACGGGCCGTTAAAATAAATATAGCGGCGGAGGGGATCGAACCCCCGACCTCACGGGTATGAACCGTACGCTCTAGCCAGCTGAGCTACACCGCCATGTCGTCTTATTTAACGGACAATTAGTATCTTACATCAGATATTATTTAAAGTCAACACATCTTGAAAACTTTTTTAAAATATATTTTCACATATAAAAAAGCACCCTGAGCCATCACTCTGGGTACCTCTCTATATGTTAAAAACTAAACAGCCTTATTATCCGCGACGTGCGCCACGGCCACCACGTTTAGACTCTGTGTTACGCTTTAAAGAAGTTAAACGATCTTCGCTATCCTTTAAGAAGCGTGCCATCTTTTGCTCAAATGTTTCTTTTGGAGCTCGGTCGTTACCGCCACCACGATTATCTCTGTTGAAAGAGCGATTATTACGTTGTGGACGTCCAGAACGTTGTTGATCACCACCGCGTTGGTATTCACCGCGTGGACGATCTCCTTCTGTTTTTTCACGTTCTTTCGCTTTTTTGATAGATAAACCAATCTTTCCATCTTTTTCAACATTAATAACTTTTACTTCTACTTGGTCGCCCACTTTTAAGTGATCGTTAATATCTTTTACATAGTTATCAGCAACTTCACTAATATGAACAAGACCAGTTAAGCCTTCTGGCAGCTCCACAAAAGCCCCAAAATTTGTAATACCTGTTACTTTACCCTGTAACTTGCTGCCTACCTCGATTGACATAAAAAAAATGCTCCTCCTTAGTGGTTAAAAAGTCAAATTTTACTTTATTATATATAATCCTAAAATATAGTGTCAATAAGACATACTCTACTTCGAAACAGGAAAAATTATCTCCCCTTTACCAGAGAAGAAATAATCCCTTCTAGCAATCTTTAATACGTACTCTTCATCATTTAACTTTTGAACTTCGTCTTTTAGACTTTTTTCTTTATTCGTTAATGAATCCAGTTCTTTTTTCATGTCCTTAACTTTTGCTTCTTTTGCTTTAATGGAACTGTTTTGTTGATAAAACGTTACACTAATACTCGCAATAATTGTAAAAGTAAAGACAAGAAAAACCGCTAAACGGCGATAAAGTCGCTTCCTGTTCTCATCCGTTTGTATTATATGCTCTTTAACAGGATTTGGACTCTGTTTTTCGATTGTTCTTTGTCTCAGTTCCCTCATTTCCGAGGTCCCCCTAACTTCTTTTTTATACGCTCCCATATTTGGAAGATATGTCCCTTCAATTTTGCTATATATTGCAGGAACCCTATATGTTTCACTATAAAAAGTTTAACACGATTAGGGAGAAGTTTCCATATGAGCGAAGCAATAAATCGAACAGGCCAGAAAAAAACTTTCCATATGAAAAGTAATATCCAAATCACAATTTTCCATAACACATGTCCAATTGAAAGCAGTATACGAAATAAGAATAATATAAATGCAATAAATAGCTGCGCTATAATAATAACAGGTTTTATCATGAGTAGCTGTATAATTCGAACAAAAAAATATGTTGTTTGCATAAAAATATAGATGAGAAAATTTAACAGCTTCATGTATAGTGCTTTCAGTAAGCTTTGATATGCCGCAAAACCACATAACAATGCCAAAAACACATATATACGTAGTTCAGCTTCATTTACGAGAAGCAATACATAAAAGACGAATAATGCTTGGACAATCCAAAATAATATATCTTGTATAAATACAAGCCAACGTTTACGTTCTTGGCGCTTTAAAAAACGTTGATATGTATCTAAAGACGCTCCAATCCAAGCACCCATTCCAATCATTGAAAGCATTGTATACAACTGAATTGTTAGACTCATTTAAACAACTTACTAAAGAAACCTTTAGTTTTTTCCCCTTGATTTTCATCAATATACAGCATCTCATTAACTTTCCCTTTAATCGACACAATACCTTTTTCTACATCTAAATTTTTCATTTGTAAATTTTGACCACGAATCGTTAAAAAACCCATTACGGTCTCTAGCAAAAACTCTTCGCTATCAAAACTCTCTACCTGCTTCACACCGGTAATATCAATTATACGCCTGCCACGCATAATAATGTCATGTTCTACAGAAACATTTTGTTGATTAGAAGACGTAGGTGAGTAACCATTATTCACGTAAATCCCCCCATAGGTTTTTACTAGCTAATAGTAATGTATGAGGGGATACATGATTTTAGAACAAGCCTTCTTCCGCTTTTACTTTTTCTTCACGAACTAAGCTATACATATTTGCTGCATCTTCTTTTTTAGTTGTTTCTTTCAATTCATTTATTTTTACAGTCACTATTTTTTGACCAAAACGAATTGTTAATTCATCAGCTACTTTCACATCAGAACTCGCTTTTGCCACTTGACCATTAATAGATATTCTTCCTTGATCAGCTACTTCTTTCGCTAATGTTCTTCTTTTAATTAAACGTGACACTTTTAAAAACTTATCTAGACGCATATCAAATCCCCCTATTAACGCTCTGTTTGTTTCGCTTCTTCCCATAAAACATCTAACTGTTCTAATGATAAATCTTCCATCTCTTTATTCATTTCAGCTACTTTTGCCTCCATGTATAAAAAACGACCAGTAAATTTCTCATTAGTTGAACGTAACGCCTCTTCTGGATCTATTTTGTAATGACGGGCTATATTAACAAATGCAAATAGTAAATCACCAAACTCACCTAGCATCTTTTCCTCATCCATGTTTGTAACTTCTTGTTGGAACTCTTGCCATTCTTCCAAAGCTTTCTCTATCATCGGCTGCACATCAACCCAATCAAATCCAACCTTACCAGCTTTCTTCTGAATTTCAAAGGCGCGTAGTAACTGCGGCAAACTTTTAGGAACGCCATTTAAAACAGATTCTTTCACGAATCCTTTTTCTTGTTTTTTAATTTCTTCCCAATTGGCAATCACTTCATCAGCATTGTTTACATCCGTATTTCCAAATACATGTGGATGGCGACGAACCATTTTTTCAGATAGAGTTCGAATGATATCATCTATAGAGAACCAACCTTCATCTTCTCCGATTTGAGCATGAAGCATAACTTGTAATAATATATCACCTAATTCTTCTACTAAGTGATCATCATCCTCTTCATCAATTGCTTCCAACACCTCATAAGCTTCCTCAATTAAATATTTCTTTAATGATTGATGCGTTTGCTTTTTATCCCACGGACAACCATTTGGACCACGCAGGTCTGCAATAATTTCTCTAAGAACATCAAACTGTTGATACAAGGACGCACGCTCCTGAACAGGTGGCACGTACACACTTGTTAGATTATTCAATTCCGTTTCATGATCTAACATGTACAACGGTACCTTCTTTACTTGTTCAAATGAAGTTCCTGCAGCTGTTACGATATACACTTCATAATCATCTGGCAACATCTCCATTAATGTTAATTTCACATCAGATGCAACGAATGCATCATATACTTGGCAAAAGATTAAATGTTGACGTAATTCTAATTGCCCTCTTTCAAATGATGTAGCATCAAGTAATTGAAATCCTTCAATCGGATCAATTTTTAGGCTTGCAAACATAGGATCAAGGAAACTTTGTCCACCCTCAATTCGCACTTCAACATTTGAAACGTCTCCTTTTTCCAACAATAGCTGAACTGTTCTTTCTGCTACAAGTGGATGCCCCGGAACCGCATAGATAATTTCTGTACCTTCAGCTTGTTCTAGCAATTTATTCGCAATTGTTTCATATACAATTTCAAACGTATCATGTGCTTCATATACAGCATCAAAAGCCGTATATTGTATGCCTTCTTTCTCCAATTCTTCTATAACTGGATGTTCCTTCGTTCTAACAAACAGATGGTCTGCTTCTTTTATTTTTCGATATACACCCATCGTTAGCTGATCTAATTCACCAGCACCTAAACCTAAAACAGTAATGATTCCACTCACAACCTGTCACCTCTATCCACTCTTCTTCAATGAACCTTCTTTTTTCTCTTGTTTCATAACAGTTCCTAATTCTTTTTTTGTAAATACACGTAATTTTAAAATAAAAAACATATATGTCAATCCGCCGATGGCTACACCTAACAACGCTTCAAGCGTCGCGCTCGCTCTATGTTCCGTATCAATTACTAATCCAGACATCTGCAACACACGCGTGAACATCATTAATACAAATCCCATACAGATACCACTAATTACTACACCTAACATATTTCGCTTATTGATAAGTGACCCTGATACAGCTCTCATAAGCAACAAACTATTTAGTCCAGAAATTATGATTAACGCACATAAAGTCGCTAAGGCTGCCCCTTTCACACCAAAATAAGGCATGAATATATAATTTAACGCTAACTTTAAGCAACCTCCAAATACAACAAATAATGCTGGCTTAAATGTTTGTCCCAACCCTTGTAAAATAGAAGCCGTCGTAATTGACAATGAACTAAATAAAATAGATAAAGATAAAATAGATAAAACATCTGATCCATCACTATTTTCAAACAACATAATATTCGTAGGTTGAATAATACAAGTTAGTCCAATAGCTGCTGCAAATCCAATAACAAATGTTATTTTCATTGCTAACTTTACCTTTTCTTGAATAAAGGAAAGATCTCCTCTTTCCTTCGCCGCTGTAATAATTGGAATAAGTGATAACGAGAAAGAAGTCGTCACAACAGTACCTAATTGCATTAGCGGAATACTTCTATCATAAACACCCTTTAATACTTTTGCACTTTCAGCCTGTTCTCCCGCACCAATAAGTAAAGTGTACAAGGACATTGAATCAGCCATCTGTATAAAAATAAGCACTAAATTACTAACACAAATCGCTAACCCCTGCCAAAAAAGGATTTTAATTATCTTCCTTTTACCCTTAATTCTCGCTACACGTTTAAAAAATATGGAACGAAAATCTCGACGCATATACAACATAAGTACAATAATCCCAATAAGTCCACCCGCAATTGAGCCTAACATAGCCCCTGCACCAACTGTATATAAATCAAATCCGTGAGCAATTAGGAATAGCGATAAAAATACAATAATAGAAACTCGAATTGTTTGTTCTATTACTTGCGAAACAGCCGTTGGCATCATATTATTGAACCCTTGAAAATACCCTCTTGCAACAGACAAAAACGGCATCAATAAGAACGAAAATGAAATAACACGTAGCAACTTATCTAAGTGCATATCGCCCATAGCTATCGCGATTGTTTCGGCCCCAAAAAACAATGTAAAGAAACCTATAAAACCAATTCCTAATAAAAACCAAAAAGATACACAAATAATTTCTTCTGCTTCTCTCTGTTTTCCCCACTCTAGTCGTTCTGCAACCATTTTTGAAATGATAACAGGAAATCCATAAGTAGCTAAAATTAAACAAAATCCATAAAACGGGTAAATTTGTTGGTAAATATAAAAACCAATATCCCCTGCTATATTTTGATATGGAATACGGTAAAAAGCGCTTAATACTTTTGTAACAAAACTTGCAATCGTTAATATAATAGCCCCACGCCAAAAGACTTGATACTTCTTCGCTTCCATACAAGAAAACTCCTTTTTCTATTCTCACCTCTCGTATTATATCATAAAGAAAAGTACAAACTCCCTTACCACCACGGGTAATACTAGGTCCCTACACGTTAAAAATATTCAACGAAAAAAGGTAGCAAAGCGCTACCTTCATTCAATATACATATATCTCCAAATAATTGATTTCTCAAAAAGAAAGATCATAATTAGGAAAGATTGCTACTTCTAAAATCAATATACCCTTACTGTTCCATTTGTTTCGCTAAGAAACTGGCAGCAGTATTAACCGCTTTATGCTCGATTTCGCTTATAATAGCTTCTTTTGAAAAAATAATGACGGCTCCAATTGGGTCTCCGTTTGCAACAATCGGTCCAACTGTATAAGAATGAACCTTTTCTGTTACACCATCGATAATGGAAATATCACTTTCGTCCGTCATAATAACAGACTTTCTTTCTTCCATCGTTTTTTCGATTAGATCGCCAACACTTTTATTTAAGTATTCTTTTTTCGATACGCCTGATACTGCGATGATAGAATCTCGGTCACAGACAAGCACATTATGTCCTAAGCTGTCATATAAAGCCTCAGCATATTCCTTTGCAAAATCACCTAGTTCACTAATTGGAGAATACTTCTTTAAAATTACTTCTCCATCGCGATCAACAAATATTTCTAGTGGGTCTCCTTCTCGAATACGTAAAGTTCTACGAATTTCCTTTGGGATTACTACCCTGCCTAAATCATCAATTCGACGTACGATTCCAGTTGCTTTCATTCTAATGCTGCCTCACTTTCTACTGATGATCAAAGTGGTGAATTTACCTGTTCATGTAAAAATCACCAACTGTTAGACATAGTATTTTACACATTAGTTCTTCTATGCACGTCGAATTGTATTTTTTTATCTTATTTTAGGCATTTATTACTTCTTTTTTCACATCTGGTAAGCCTTTTAATAAATTTTCAGCAATTGTTAACCACTTCGATGTCTCTAAGCCATTTGTTTTCATAACAATTTTCAATTGTGATCCTTCCATTCCTAGACCGATCATACGCCCAAAACTATTTCCGAGCATGAATAATTTTCCACCATCAATATTTTGACTTGCTTGTTCAGAAAACAGGAATGTTACTTCAAATTTATTCTGCTTAATTAACTCAATTTGTTCTTTCATTGCCAACACTTTAATATTTGCAATTTGTAATAAATAACCAACTTCTTGTGGGTAATCACCGAATCTATCGATCATTTCTTCCTGCAATTCTTCAATATCCTCAATTGCAGAAACACCTCTAAATTGTTTATACATCATAATTTTTTGCTTACTATCTGAAATATAAGCATCTGGTAAGTATGCATCTACCTCTAAGTCAATTTCAACATTAACTGTATTTTCAGCCCCATCTGTTCCTCTTCGCTGTTCAATTGCATCTTTTAACATTTGAGAATATAGATCAAATCCGACAGAATCAATAAACCCATGCTGTTCTGCTCCTAACAAATTACCTGCTCCACGAATAGATAAATCTCTCATCGCAATTTTGAAACCAGATCCAAGTTCTGTGAACTCTTTAATTGCTTGCAGACGCTTCTCTGCAACTTCTGACAGCACTTTGTCACGTTTATAGGCAAAGTATGCATATGCAACACGATTAGAACGTCCAACACGCCCACGAAGCTGGTACAACTGTGATAACCCCATACGATCTGCATCAAATACAATTAACGTATTTACGTTCGGAATATCTACACCCGTCTCAATAATTGTTGTACTTACAAGAACATCATGCTGTCCTTCTAAAAATGATAGCATAACAGACTCTAATTCACTTTCGTTCATTTTCCCATGTGCGTACGTTACGCGAGCATCTGGAACTAACATCGAAATTTCATCTGCTTTTCTTTCAATATCCTCTACACGGTTATATAGGAAGTAAATTTGACCGCCTCTTGCAAGCTCTCGCTCTATCGCCTCTCGCATTAATGCTGGATTATACTCTACTACATACGTTTGGACTGGGAAACGATTTTCTGGCGGTGTCTCAATAACAGATAAGTCGCGCACACCAAGCATAGACATATGAAGCGTCCGCGGAATCGGAGTGGCCGTTAATGTTAATACGTCAACATTCGCCTTCAATTGTTTAATTTTTTCTTTATGCGTCACACCAAATCTTTGTTCTTCATCAATAATAAGCAGCCCTAAATCTTTATAAGTGACATCTTTAGATAAAATACGATGTGTTCCGATTACAATATCTATTGTGCCATCCTTTAAGCCCTTAATCGTTTCATTTTGTTGTTTTCTCGTACGGAATCTACTTAATAATCCTATATTGATTGGATAATCTTGAAAACGCTCTCGAATTGTTTCATAGTGTTGCTGCGCAAGAATCGTTGTCGGTACTAAAATTGCAACTTGTTTTTCATCCATAATTGCTTTAAATGCCGCACGAATAGCCACTTCCGTCTTTCCATACCCTACATCACCACAAAGGAGCCTATCCATCGGGCGTCCGCGTTCCATATCTTTTTTAATCTCGTCAATAGAACGTAACTGATCCTCTGTCTCTTGATATGGGAAAGATGATTCGAACTCTTGTTGTTCTGCCGTATCTGGCGTATATGCATAGCCTTTTGAAGCTTCGCGCTCAGCATATAGTTTAATTAGGTCATCCGCAATGTCTTGTACAGATTTTTCAACTTTCGTTTTAACCTTTTTCCAATCATTTCCACCTAATTTGTAAACTTTCGGATCCTTACCTTCAGACCCTACATATTTTTGGACTTGATCAATTTGTTCAATTGGAACGTATAACTTATCATTACCTTGATATTTAATATTTAAATAATCTTTATGAACACCATTAATCTCTAATGTCTCAATACCTAAAAATTTACCTATACCATGATTTACGTGAACTACATAATCTCCAACTTTTAATTCCGAATAACTTTTAATACGTTCAGCATTCGATAACTTTTGTTTACGTTGTGATTTTTTAACTTTCTTATGAAAAAGCTCCTTTTCAGTAATGACAACAAGCTTTTGCATCGGCATTTCAAACCCTGCATGTAAATCACCTACAGCAATTTGTAGCCTTCCAGGCAATAAGATATCTGTGCCTTCTACAATATCTGCCTCAATATCATAATCACTTAAAATATGTTGTAATTTCTTCACACGTTCATCATCTGTTCCAAGTACAACAGTCGTAAAATGCCCTTCATTCCATCTATCAATTTCTGTTTTTAACAAATTCATCTGTCCATGGAAATCTTGCATTGTTTTACATGTTACATTTACAATATTTTGCGGATGTGTGTGTGCGATATGACGCAAGAATAACGTTAAATATACAAAACTTCTTTTTTTATGATGAAGAAACCCCTCAAATGCGTGAGAGAAAGATAAATCTTGAATAATTGTTCCTTCACCAAGAAGTGATATATACCATTCCGCCTCTTCTGTTTCAAGATGTGATGCTGTTTCTTGAATACGGGAAATCTCATCTAAAATTACAACACCATCTTCTGGTAAATAATCTATCAGACTAGCAGGTTCTTTATAGAAAATAGATAAGTATTTAAACATCTGTTCTATACTTTGCCCGTTTTTCAACATCTCAATTTCATGACTTACCGTCTCAAGCACTGTAGTCTTTAGTTTATCATCAGAAAGTTTTTGCATCGTCTTAGTCAAACCTTCTTCAAGATGCTGAATTCCTGATTTTAATTCTTCCTGTGAAAATAAAAATTCTGTTGCCGGACCAAACCTAACGCTTTCTTTTTTACCTTGAGAACGCTGTTCATCCACATCAAATAATCGAATAGAATCGACTTCTGTATCAAAAAATTCAATACGAAATGGTAGTTCTTCAGTTAAAGGATAAATATCTAATATTCCCCCGCGTAAACTGAACTCCCCTGGAGCTTCTACCATCGACTTACGTTCATAGCCAATATGATGTAAAGTATGCAAGAGCGCATCTAAATCAATCTCTTGCCCTAGATTGATTTCAACTTGCTTTTGCTTCCACAATTCTTTTATTGGTAAAAATCTACGCAATCCTGCCACTGGCGCTACAATGATTCCATTCTCTCCCGCAGCCAAGCGATTTAACACTTCTATACGTTGCGCCTTCAATTCTGGACTTGCAACCCCAATTTCCGATGCTATCAGTTCATTCACTGGATATAGCCACACATCTTTTTCACCAAGTAACGCCACTAAATCTTCATGTACTTTTTGTGCTTGGTATAAGTTATGTGTAACGATTAATTGTGATTTTTTTGTTTTTTTATATAAAGCCGCCATTAATAATGAACGAGAAGACGTTGCCATCCCTGATATAAGTTGTTCTTTTAACCCATCTTCTAATCCATTAATAACCGATTGTATCTCTTCATTTTTATAAAATTGCTCTAATAAACCTATCATTTTTAAAACTCCTCTCAACATAAAGAGCAAGTCATTCTATTTTATGCAAATATTTTGGAAAAGGAAAACAGAAAAATGCTTTGGACATGCCAAAGCGACAACATTTTATTGCAGAAATTTTTCATACTCATAATACTCAGGATAAGATGCGAGCGTTTCTTGACACGATTCACAAATTGTTTTTATATATATATTTCCATTCTCATGAAAATGAATCATCTCTACTACTTCTTGCTCTGTTAGTTGAAATAAAACGTCGCTATATACTTTTTCTGCGTTAATGGAGCCTACATTACCTCCGCAGTGTCTGCAATAATAATACCCTTCCATACTAGCCTCCTAAAAATTCAATTACTACTAGTATGGGTAAAACAAAAGAGAAATATTCCCAATCTCATTTTTAACTATTGAAAGTATTCATGATTTGGAGAAAAGGCTTATTTAGCCACTCTTCACATGCATCCGCTGCTTTTTCAATAGAATGGTTAACATCCGGAATCTCTTCAGATGTAAAGCGTCCTAATACATAATCGACTACCTTCATTCCATTTTTCGGGCGATCGATTCCCATACGGATACGTTGAAATTCTTGTGTTCCTAGGTGTGAAATCGTTGACTTTACACCATTATGTCCACCAGCACTACCTTTCATGCGAAGACGCAATTTACCTACAGGAATGTCTAAATCGTCGTACATAACAACGAAGTCCTCAACATCAATTTTATAATAATCCATGAGTGGACGAATACTTTCCCCAGATAAATTCATATATGTTAACGGCTTTAATAAGATTACCTTTTCTCCATTAACAAACCCTGCACCAAATACACCTTTAAATTTTTGTTCATTCAAAGAAATGTTCCAACGCTTCGCGAGTTCATCAATGGCCATAAATCCAATATTATGCCTTGTTAATTCATATTCTCTACCTGGGTTCCCAAGTCCTACTATCAATTTCATTCTTGTACCACTACTTTCTTTTTTCGATACGAAAAGACGTAACCAAAATTGGTTACGTCTCATTCTATCCAATTAATTGAATAATACACTCACAGATTCTTCTTCGTATACACGAATGATTGCTTCTCCAATTAATGGAGCAACTGAAAGTTCATGTACTTTGTCGATTTTCTTCTCTTCTGGTAATACGATAGAGTTCGTTACAACTAACTCTTTAATATTTGAATTTTGAATACGCTCAATTGCTGGGCCAGATAATACTGGGTGTGTACAGCAAGCATATACTTCAGAAGCACCGTTCTCAACAAGAGCGTTTGCTGCTAATGTAATTGTACCAGCTGTATCAATGATGTCATCAATTAAAATCGCTGTTTTGCCTTCAATATTACCGATAATGTTCATTACCTCTGATACGTTCGGGCGAGGACGACGCTTATCAATAATAGCGATTGGCGCTTTTAGACGATCTGCCATTTTTCTTGCACGAGTTACACCACCATGATCAGGAGACACGATTACGATATCTTTAAGACCTTTTGTTTCAAAGTAATCAGAAAGAATCGGTACACCCATTAAGTGGTCGATTGGGATATCAAAGAACCCTTGAATTTGTGGAGCATGTAAATCTAGAGTGATTACACGAGTTGCACCTGCTGTTTCAAGCAAGTTTGCTACAAGTTTCGATGTAATTGGTTCACGAGAACGCGCTTTACGGTCTTGACGCGCATAACCATAATAAGGAATAACAATATTAATTGTTTTCGCAGATGCACGTTTTAATGCATCGATCATAATAAGTAATTCCATGATATGTTCGTTTACTGGGAAGCTTGTAGATTGAATAATGAATACATCGCAACCACGGATACTTTCTTCAATGTTAATTTGAACTTCTCCATCACTAAAACGATCAACAGAACATTTTCCTAGTCCTACTCCAATATGCTTTGCAATCTGCTCAGCAAGTTCCTTATTAGAGTTTAAAGAGAATACTTTCAAATTAGAATTTAGATATTGAGTCGACATCTAGATTAACCCTCCACATTATGATTTTTTCTTATTCAGCAATTGATCAACATAGTCTTCTTTGTTAACTTGACGTGCACGTGCTACCGATAATGCTTTTGATGGAACATTCTCTGTAATTGTAGAGCCTGCTGCCACATAAGCACCATCTTCAACTGTTACTGGAGCAACAAGGTTTGAATTACATCCAATAAATACCCCATTACCAATCACAGTTTTGAATTTATTCTTACCGTCATAGTTCACCGTAATTGAACCACAACCAAGATTCACGTCTTCTCCAACTTGTGCATCCCCGATATAACTCAAGTGTGAAGCTTTACTTCTATTACCAAAGACAGTTTTTTTGATTTCCACGAAGTTTCCAACGCGTACTTCGTCTCCAATAACTGAATCTGGGCGAATGTGTGCAAATGGACCAACCGATACTTCTGTACCAAGTTTACTATCATGTACAGTAGATTGACGAATTGTCGTACGATCTCCAATTTCACTATCACGAATTACTGTATGCGGTCCAATTTCACAATCAGAACCAATTACAGTGTTCCCCTCAATAATTGTTCCTGGATGAAGAACTGTATCACTACCGATAATTGCATCAGCAGAAATATAAGTGTTACTTGGATCAATAATTGTAACACCATTTACCATGTTCTTTCGGTTGATACGGTTTTTCATAATAATTTCCGCTTGCGATAGAGCGACTCTGTCGTTAACACCTAACGTTTCATCGAACTGCTCTGTTTGATAAGCTGATACGATATGACCTTCATTTTTTAAAATCTCAATAACATCTGGAAGGTAATATTCACCTTGTACGTTATCATTTGAAACTTTAGAAAGTGAAGCAAATAAAGCCTTATTATCAAAACAATACGTACCTGTATTGATTTCTTTAATAGCTAATTCTTTCTCATTTGCATCTTTATGCTCAACAATCTTTTCAACATGACCATTCTCATTACGAACAATACGGCCATATCCAGCAGGTTCTTCTATGTACGCTGTTAGCACCGTCGCCATTGCTCCTGCTTCTTTATGTTGCTGAAGTAATGCTTCCATCGTTTCAGCAGTTATTAGCGGCGTATCCCCACAAATAACTAAAGTTGTTCCTTCTTCATTTGCAAGTACACTTGCAGCTTGATCTACAGCATGTGCTGTACCCAGTTGTTCTGCTTGTAATGCAAACTCACTTACGTTTCCTAGCTGTTCTTGTACCATTTCAGCACCATGCCCAACAACCGTTACAAGTTTCTGCAATCCTAATTGAGATACTTGATCGACTACGTGTTGTACCATAGGTTTTCCACATACAGGATGCAGCACTTTGTATAGCTTAGACTTCATACGTGTGCCTTTACCTGCAGCTAGAATCACTGCAAATCTGTTTGACATATAGACCCTCCATCGCAACCTATTTATCCATTAAAGATATTATCCTAAATCATCATATATTTCAAGAAACACATTTTAACTATTAAATTTTACCATAATTCTTATAAGATGTTTTACTCTTTAGTATCTTTTTTAAGAAATAAGCTATACTATTTAAAATGATTTTGAAAAAATTAGTAGTTTCTTCTTTTTATGTTAATGAATTATGAAATTTTCAAATATAAAGCAAAAAAAAAAAACAAACTCCTGTAAATGCTTACAGGAGTTTGCTACAAAATTATAAGGCTTTTCGTCAAAGCCCTTTTCATTCGAATTTTACGAAGCACCTGCTTCTTCAAACTCAACCTCTTCTAACTCGCCTAAACGATGATACTCTGTTAAAACCGCATCTTGAATTTTAGAGCGTGTACCAGAATTAATCGGATGTGCAATGTCACGGAACTCTCCATCTGGAGTACGTTTACTTGGCATTGCTACAAATAATCCATTATTACCATCAATTACACGAATATCATGAACAACAAATTCATGGTCCAAAGTAATAGAGGCAATTGCTCTCATGCGGCCTTCTGTGTTTACGCGGCGTAATCTTACGTCAGTCACTTCCATCTTGTGTTCACCACCCTTTTCTAAATAAGCGATATATTTGTATAAATTCCACAAATTTTCTATTTTCCCTTTAATTTTTTAAAAATTTTTAAGATAAAAATTTTTAATGTAGTTGAATATAGAGATTAGTGGAGGTTATCGCTTACAAAAGGTTACTTAACTAGGGCGATTACTTCAATTTCAACGGAAACATCTTTCGGTAATTTTGCTACTTGCACACAAGATCGAGCTGGTTTATGAGTAGAGAAATAAGAGCTATATACTTCATTCACAGCATTAAAATCATCCATGTCCTTTAAAAATACTGTTGTTTTTACGACTGTATCAAATGAAGCACCCGCTTCCTCTAATACCGCTTGTAAATTTTGAAATACTTGTTCTGTTTGTACTGTTACATCTCCTGTTACAAGCTCCCCATTTTCCGTTAATGGAATTTGTCCTGAGCTATAAAACATATTATTTACAATAATCCCTTGTGAGTAAGGTCCAATCGCTTGTGGTGCCTTGCTTGTTTGAACAACTTTCATACTTTTCACCCTTTTATTATTTATTTTACTCTTTAAAAATAGTGTACGAAAGGCAGTTTGTCCATCTATTTTATAATCTATAAATAAAATAAAAAAAGATAGAGCTATCTGCTCTACCTTTTATTCAGCCTCTACAAGCCCTTCATCAAATGGTGCAAGAGAATAATTCCCTTTTTCCACTTGAATCGTTTTTTCTTTCACATCAACTTCCGATAGACGAATTAATGATACAAAATTATTAATTAGTCGTTCTTCAATATCTGTGGATTCTACTAATACACCAATACCAACAACATTAGCCTTGAACTCTTCTAACATACTCATCATACCTTGAATCGTTCCACCAGCTTTCATGAAGTCATCAATAATTAAAACATTCGATCCTTCTGGAAGGCTGCGTTTTGCTAACGTCATTGTTTGAATTCGTTTAGAAGAACCCGACACATAGTTGATACTAACAGTCGGACCTTCTGTTACCTTATTATCTTTCCTTGCAATTACAACTGGTACATCTAAGTAATTTGCCACTGCATAAGCAAGTGGAATCCCTTTCGTTGCCACTGTCATAACCGCATCAATTGATTGCCTAGCAAAAACAGAAGCAAACAAACGACCTGCGCCATTAATATGGCGAGGATTACTTAATAAATCTGTCATGTATAAGTAACCGCCAGGCAAAATACGATCTGGATTTTCAAATAAGCCACAAAGCTCATCAATAATTAGATCTGCCTCTTCTTCACTTATATACGGTATATATTTCACTCCTCCTGCTGCTCCTGGTATCGTTTGCAATGTGCCGACCCCTTGTTGTTCAAACGTTTGCTTAATAATAACTAAATCCTCACTAATGGAAGACTTAGCCGATTGATACCTTTCAGCAAAAAAAGTGAGAGATACTAGCTGACGAGGGTTTTGTAGCAAGTAATAAGTCATATCGACTAATCTTGTACTTCTTCTAATTTTCATACTCTCACCTCAAATCACGAATATTCTAAACAAATCATAACGTATTATACGTCTTTATTCAAGCGTTTCTCGCTCTCCTAATAAACGTACCGCATAGACCTGTTCACAAAATCCTTTTAATCCGTTATAAATGCGATGCATTCGAGAATCATGGTGTACAAGTCCAAATACAGTTGGACCACTTCCACTCATCAATACAGCATCCGCTCCGAATCGCTTCATCTGTGATTTAATACGTGCAACTTCAGGATGCATTCCAAATGTTACATCTTCTAAAACGTTACCAACAGTATCACAAATCCCTTTATAATCTCCAGAATTTATGACATCAACCATTTTATCTACATTTGGATGTGTAACTCGATTTAACTTTAAATTTCCATACACATCAGCAGTAGATACACCTATATGTGGTTTCGCTAAAATAACCCAACAAGAAGGCGGAGTCTTTATATGCTCAATTTTCTCTCCTCTTCCAGTGGCAATTGCTGTGCCGCCGTATACACAGAAAGATACATCTGATCCAATTTCTGCGCCAAGCTCTGCTAACTCATCAATTGTAAGCCCTAAATTCCATAATTTATTAAGACCACGTAATGTCGCTGCTGCATCACTACTTCCACCTGCTAATCCAGCTGCTACTGGAATCGTTTTTTCAATAGTAATAGATACACCTTTTTTTACATTAAACTTCTCTTTTAATAATTTCGCTGCCTGATAAGCTAAATTTCGTTGGTCGTCTGGGACATACCGATTATGGGATAAAATTTCAATACGGTCTTCTGCTAATTCCGTTAGTTCTAGACGATCTGCTAAATCAATGGTTGTCATAATCATTTTCACTTCATGATATCCGTCTTGTCTTTTTCCCAGTACATCTAACGACAGATTAATCTTTGCTGGTGCTTTCACTAGTAGCTTCAATCTATTCACCCACTCTATGTACTCAATCTTTTATCGTTTATTTTACCATAAATTTATAGTAAGACGATGACACTTCCCTAATTATAACGAAAAGCATTCAGAATGAAACTACTTATGTAAAATGATGGCACCTTTTAGAGTACAAAAAGCCGAGGAATGTCTCCTCGGCTACCGTAGCATAGAAAGTATCTTACAACTACTGGTTTCGTTTCATTAATTGCTGTTCTGCAATTTCTATAGCACGTTTCACCATGTTACCAGCATCTTTCGCACGAATTCCGCCCCATCCTTCTTTCTGAACAACATCATAAAAGCCAAGCTCTTTTGCTAGCTCTTCTTTAAATTGGTTTGACATGACACCTCTTCGTCTACTCAATGCAGAGTCCCTCCTTATTTTGCTACGGTATAGTTAGTATGCAAAATAATATAGCTTTTCATTTATGGAAATATATGTAATGATATATGGATTATAAAATGACCTCATCATGAGGGTCTCCATAAAATGTTAACTCTACTGTCTCTGTTAAAACATCTGCATAACTATAAGATACACGTTGCAACGCATCTTCTTGTTGATCCAATTGTACAACAAAAACAGAACGGTATGTTTCTGCTAGTACACCTGATTGCTCCACAGTTTTTCTTCTTCCACTATTTGCTTTTAACATAAGTCGCTGTCCAAGATGGTGATCTAATTCGCTTTTAATTTCATCTAAACGTTTTGACATATACTTCGCTACACCTCGCTGTAATTTAGATTGAACACTTAAAACACGATATATCTATCCTAATTATTAACCTCGATTCACAGCTAATATCATCTTGCGTTTGAATAGATAGAAGAAATACTATATTGTAAAAGTATCATTACGTAGTCTGTACGTTCTTGTCTCTTTTTATCCAAATTCATTTAAATCCTTCCATACAAAAAAGCAAGATACATATGTACCCTGCTTACTCTTCGTAATGTTGAAAAGGTAATCCCGTTCGTAAAATCCCTCTCGTTTCAATTCCACCTAGTCCCTTTTCACCAGTAATTGTATTACGTACGACATCCCATACATTGACTCTCTCCATAAATGAAGTAAAACTAATTTTACCAACTACATATACAGGATCTAGTGCATGAATATTAATTCTAGATGGTGAACTAGCGAAATTGGCCCCTGCACGAATTAGTGCCTCAAAGTGCGATTGACATGCCCCAGCAAAAATAACAAGTTGATCCAATGATGGATATTTTTTTCGCACTTCTCGAACAGCCTGTACAAAATGCCTTGAATGCCTATATGCCGCTAAATCTCCCTTCACTCCTTTCGATTTTGTATATGCATCATGCCCCGTAATAACGAGAATGTCTGGGCGAAAGTGATCTATTAAGTCTACTACTTTTTCATGCATCTCCGTTTCTTTACAATGAATACCTTGTACAGGAACGCCAATTTTGTTATATAAGTCTAAGCACTTGCGCAAATATAAAGGGTCTCCATCTATATGCAATACACGTCCCGGCATTTGAAAATAATTCACCTCACTTGTGTATCCACCAGTTGAAGTATGTTCATGCCTTTGTTTCATTAACACATAATCTTGTTGAAACAAACGATACGTGCGCTCCATTGTTTCTTTCTCACGCTTCACCCTTTTTTTATGTTCTCGTTGATCTATACTAATTAAATCTTCAAGTGGCGCATCCGCCACCAGTCTAATTTCCTCTCCAAACAATATAGCTATCTCGCCTTTTATTTCTATAATACGAAAAAGAATATCCCTCTTATGAGAATATCGTTCCACTAATTCTCCAACATGTAAAGCCATTCTCCTACCTCCAAACTCATTAGGCCATCTTACCTGTTTTTAAAATATGAATTTAGAGGGAGAAAGGTGACAAAAGGGACAGTTCAAGTTGAACTGTCCCTTTCATATTCTTATGATAATTTATGAAGAACCAATGCATTACTTAATGTTGCAAACTCTTCAATAGATAGCGTTTCGCCTCTTCGCTTTGGATCAATTCCTACTTCTGTTAAAATTCGATCCAATAATTCCTTATCTTTCGGGAAACCATTTAAATTATTTGATAAATTATTCATCAAAGTTTTACGGCGCTGTGCGAAACTTGCTCGTACTACTTCAAAGAAGAATGTTTCATCTGTCACCTCTACAACCGGTTTCGGACGCTTTAGAAGGCGAATAATTGCAGAATCAACATTTGGCTGTGGTACAAACACTGTACGCGGTACAGTCATAACTGTTTCAACTTCTGTATAATACTGAATAGCAATCGATAAAGAACCATACTCTTTCGTTCCAGGTTTAGCAGCTAAACGATCTCCAACTTCTTTTTGCATCATAACAACAAATCCACGAACTGGTAACTTTTCTTCAAGCAATTTAAATAAAATTGGCGTTGTAATATAGTATGGCAAGTTAGCTACTACCATTACATCTTGCCCTTCTTCAAATTGCTCATTAAATACTTCATGTACATCCGCTTTTAGTACGTCTTTATTAATAACTGTAACGTTACCATATGGTGCTAACGTCTCATCTAAAATTGGTAATAGTCTTTGATCAATTTCAAAAGCCACTACTTTTTTAGCACGCTTCGCTAATTGCTCTGTTAATGCACCGATACCTGGTCCAATTTCAATTGCACCACTTTCTGAACCAATTTCTGCATGATCGACAATACGATTTAATACATTTGTATCAATTAAAAAGTTTTGTCCTAAACTTTTTTTGAATGAAAATCCATACTTTTCAACAATGTCTTTTGTACGATTTGGCGTTGCGATATCCTTCATTTTTTTTCCTCCTGTATTACTTGCTTATAAGCTTCTCCAAATGATTCCTTTGAAACTTGAAACATCTGTAATCGTTTATGTAACTGTTTTGCATTTGTATAACCAATCTTTAATAGCTTACCCATTCTTTCTCTGCGGCTCTTTGCCATTTCTCCGCCCACTAAGCCTGCATCGACTAAATCACTCCAACTAATTTCACTTGTATAAGCTTCCATTTCTTCATGTATATTCTCTAGAGCACGGCGAATCGACTCATTAGAAGCATGTTCGATCCCAACTCCCTTTTTCCTTTTAGCAAGCGCTTCTTCCTTCGGTAAAAAGGCATGCTTACAGCCGGGAACCTTGTCAGAAATAATTTTTCGAATACGCTCTCCAGGATAATCTGGATCTGTGAAAATAATAACGCCCCTTTTTTGCTGCGCTAATTTAACTTGCTCAATAACATGATCACCGATTGCTGAACCGTTCGTTTCAATTGTATCCGCATCAACAGCACGCTTAATCGCAACTGTATCATCTTTACCTTCTACAACGATAATCTCTTTTATTTTCATGCTTGCCTCCACACTCGTTTCGTCTCTACTTAGTAAAACAAAAAAATGACGACTTTTCCATTATTATTTTCCTCATTCTTATATTTTAAAAAACAGAATAGAAAAATCTTTGTTCTCTGTCCTTATTTTAACACTTCATCATTCACATTTATTTTCTTCATCACTTCTACTAGTGTTTTTTCAAAATAAAAAAGAACAGGTTTCCCCATTCTTTTTTTATTCAACACCAAATAAAACTTTTGCATTTTTGGTTGTCATTTCTGCAACTTCCTCATAAGAAACACCTTTTAAATTCGCAATTTCTTCTGCTACGAGTTTTACATAACTCGGTTCATTTCGTTTCCCTCGAAATGGATGCGGCGTTAGATATGGACAATCCGTCTCTATTAACAATTTCTCTAATGGAATCTCCGTAGCAACCTCTTTCGGCTTTTTAGCGTTTTTAAATGTAACTGGTCCGCCTAACGAAATTAGAAAGTTCATATCAACACATCGCTCTGCTACTTCTACGCTACCGCTAAAACAATGCATAATGCCTCCTACTTCAGCCGCATTCTCTTCTTCTAGAATATCAACAATATCTTGAGTTGCATCGCGATTATGTATAATAATCGGCAATTTCACTTTTTTCGCTAATGCAATTTGTTTACGAAATACTTCTTTCTGTATTTCTTTTGGAGACTTATCCCAATGATAATCTAAACCCATTTCTCCAAGTGCAACGACTTTAGGATGAGAAGCAAGTTCTTCTAACCAAGCTAAATGTTCTTCTGTCATGTCAATTGCATCAACTGGATGCCATCCAACCGCAGCGTAAATAAAATCATAAGCTTCAGCTAATTCCATCGCCTTTTTTATCGTTACTTCATCAAAACCAACAACAACTGTATAAGTAACTCCCGCTTCTTTCATTCGGGCAATAACTTCTTGCAAATCTTCTTCAAATTGCTCTGCATTCAAATGCGAATGTGTATCAAACAACATAATACATAACTCCTTTTATATTGAAATCAAGTTTATTCTACAAAAATAAGTTCTTTAATAACTTAACGATAACAATACTACAATCTTAATGCAAAAATAGAGAATGTAAAAAGAAAAAAGACGCTTCACACATGTTACACGTGAAACATCTCTTTTCTTGTCTTAATTACTTGATTTTTGTACCATTTGGTAGATTTTGGTCAATTGATGCTAATGACAATACGCCATTCTCTTCACCCGCTAAAATCATACCTTGCGATAATTCACCGCGTAATTTTACAGGTTTTAAGTTTGTTACACAAATAACCTTTTTACCTTTTAGGTCTTCTGGCGAATAGAATTTTGCAATTCCAGAAACAACTTGACGCTTTTCTGTGCCTAAGTCTAGTTGAATTTTTAACAACTTGTCTGCTTTTTTCACAGGTTCAGCAGATAGTACTTCAGCTACGCGTAATTCTACTTTAAAGAAATCATCAATTGTAATTTCTTCTGCCTTCGGCTCTTCTTCTTTTTTCTCTTCTACTTTAGGGGCAGAGCTTTTCATTTGTTCTTTAATGTACTCTACTTCCACTTCTATTTCTAAACGAGGGAAAATTGGGTTTCCTTTTTCTACTTTTGTTCCAGCTGGAATACAGCCAATTGTAGATAGACTTTCCCAAGATTTATGAGCCTCATCAGTAAGGCCAAGCTGAGCAAACATCTTGCTTGGTGCTACTGTTAAGAATGGCATAAGCATAATACCTGTTTGACGAAGTACTTCTGCTAAATGAGCCATTACGGAAGCTAACTTTTCACGATCATTCTCATCTTTTGCTAATACCCATGGTTGTGTTTCATCAATATATTTATTCGTACGACTAACCAATTGCCAAATAGATCCTAACGCTACAGAGAACTCCATATTCTCCATTGCTTCTTCTACTTTTTTCAAAGTATCTTGTGCAAACGCTACTAACGTTTCATCAAATTCTGTTACATTTGCTTTAAATGCAGGGATTTCTCCGTTAAAGTACTTATCAATCATAGCTACTGTACGATTTAATAAATTACCTAAGTCATTTGCTAAGTCGAAATTAATACGCTCCACAAATCCTTCTGGTGTAAATACGCCATCAGATCCAAATGGAACTTCACGAAGTAAGTAATAACGTAATGCATCCAGTCCATAACGATCGATTAATGTAACTGGATCTACTACGTTTCCTTTTGACTTACTCATCTTTCCATCCTTCATTAAAATCCAGCCATGAGCAAAGACTTTCTTTGGAAGAGGTAAATCTAATGCCATTAAAATTATCGGCCAATAAATTGTATGGAAACGAACGATTTCTTTCCCGACTAAATGCACATCTGCAGGCCAGAATTTTTTATATTTCTCTTCATTTGCTGTTCCATAACCTAACGCCGTAATATAGTTAGATAATGCGTCAACCCATACGTAAATAACGTGTTTTGGGTTACCAGGAACACGAACTCCCCAGTCAAATGAAGTACGAGAAACTGCTAAATCTTCTAATCCTGGTTTAATAAAATTATTAATCATTTCATTTTTACGAGACTCCGGCTGAATGAAATGTGGATTATCTTCATAGAACTTTAATAGTCTGTCGACATATTTACCCATTCTAAAGAAATAAGATTCTTCACGAACAAGTTCTACATCATGACCACTATCTGGGCTTTTTCCTCCAACTACTTTGTCACCTTCCATAATTGGATCTACTAATTGGTGCTCTGTATAGAACGTCTCATCTTGTACAGAATACCAACCTTCATATTCATCAAGATAAATGTCACCTTGATCTACTAATTGCTTAAAGATTTTTTCGACAACATCTTTATGACGATCTTCAGTTGTACGAATAAAATCATCATAAGAAATATCCATTTTCTCCCAAAGCTCTTTAATTCCTGCAACAATATTATCAACATATGCCTGTGGCGTAATATTTAACTCTTCTGCTTTCTTTTGGATCTTCTGTCCATGCTCATCAGTTCCTGTTAAATAATGCACATTATATCCTTGCATACGCTTATATCGTGCCATCGCATCTCCTGCTACTGTCGTATAAGCATGTCCAATGTGTAATTTTCCACTTGGATAATAAATTGGGGTAGTAATATAAAAGGACTTATTTTCCTCTGTCATTGTTTTGGACCTCCCGAATAACCTCATATGTATTTATAAACAGTATATCAAAAACTCATATATAAAGTGAAACTTTAATCAGTGGGGTTTTTCTTCATCCCCACTGATTATTAGCCCACATCAATCGGGCTTTTACGAGCAGCCCGAATCTCACTTATCTTCTTTAAGCCAACCTAATTTTGAATTCTGGGTCTTAATGCTCGATATCTTTATCATCTATTGCTCATATTTCAAAAAAATATACAATCTCCACTTGAAATTTGTTATTTTTTTCTGAAAATATTGTAAATAATTGTGGAATTTCCTCTCAATCTATTATATATAAGAAATAAGAAATCTATAAATCTTTTTAAAAAATATAGAATTTAAGAATTGACGGAAATGTAAATGATTGGTATCATATGTCCATAGGGTATTTTGTCGAAAAATGACGAATCTAAAAATAGACTCGAAACTTATAAACTATTTATTTAGGAGGAAAAAAATTATGAAATCTACTGGTATTGTTCGTAAAGTTGATGAATTAGGTCGTGTAGTAATTCCAATCGAATTACGCCGTACTTTAGGTATTGCAGAAAAGGACGCTCTTGAAATCTATGTTGATGACGAAAAAATCATCTTAAAGAAATATAAACCAAACATGACTTGCCAAGTAACTGGTGAAGTATCTGACGGTAACCTTTCTTTAGCTGAAGGTAAAATCATCTTAAGCAAAGAAGGCGCTGAGCAAATCTTAAACGAACTTCAAGATTATATCGAAACAGCAAAATAAGCTTCTCAATTATGAGAAGCTTATTTTTTATCGACATGATAGATTTGATATACATCTCTTTTCGACAAATCTCGATCTTTAGCGACTGTTTTAATCGCTTCTTTTGAATTCATACCTTTTTCATTTATATAGTGTTCAATATGATCATATACTGAAAGAGATTCCCACCATTGTTCTTCTGGAGCAGGTTCTTCTGTTGAACCAGCTACTAAAATACAAAACTCACCACGTACTTCATTTTGCTTCGTCCACTCAATTGCTTCTTGAATTGTCCCTCGAATAAATTCCTCAAATTTTTTCGTTAACTCTCGACACAATACAATCTCTCTATTTCCCAACACTTCCTGCATCGAAATTAAAGTATCATCTAAACGATGAGGCGCTTCATAAAACATCATTGTAGTTTGTACATAACGAAGCTTTTCTAACTCCATCTTCCGTTCCTTTTTGTTTCTCTGCAAGAAACCATAGAAATAAAACTGCTTTGTTTCAAGACCGGATGCAATTAATGCTGTAAGGGCTGCATTTGCTCCAGGAAGCGGAATTACATGATATTGCTCAGCTACCGCCTCAACAACAATATCGTAACCCGGATCAGAAATACACGGCATACCAGCGTCACTAACAAGTGCTACATTCTTTCCATCCTCTAACTTCTCTAATATTCTCTTTCCACTTACTTCTTTATTATGCTCATGATAACTCGTGACAGGTGTTTCAATTTCAAAATAATTACAAAGTTTTTTCGTTTGTCTCGTATCTTCAGCAGCAATTAAATCAACTTCTTTTAAAATTCGGATTGCACGAAATGTCATATCTTCTAAATTTCCAATAGGAGTTGGTACTAAATATAAAACTCCCTTTTCATTTTGTTGAAAGCTTTTTTGTTGCCACATAGCGTTCTCCTTTTTGCATATATGCCTCTTTTTGTTTTCTCGTTAATTGCTTAAAGTAATACTCCGCTTGCATAGCTGTACGCTTATCATCATGGGTCTCTACATATTTTAAAACGACAGGAAGCCTGACGCGTGTATACTTAGCTCCTTTGCCGCTATTATGAGTCTGTATTCGTTTTTCTATATGGTTTGTATATCCAGCATAATAACTTCCATCAGAGCACTCTACCACATAAAAAAAATGCTTATTCTTCTCCATATAAAATTGAACGTATCTCCTTTGTATATTCGTTATTGTTCTCATATACAACGAGAGGTGGTAAAATTTTTAAATCTGCATTTCCATCCTTAATTCCTTCAATTAACAATGTATTTGCTTCTTTTCCAACCTTAGGATAAACAAATCGCACACGCTTTGGTTCAATTTTATATTTACGCATTAATGTGACAATGTCGAGTAATCGCCCTGGACGATGTACAAACGCCACTTTCCCACCTTGTTTTACTAACTGACTACTTGCAGATACAACATCTTCTAATGTACACATAATTTCATGACGAGCTATCGCTAAATGTTCATTCATATTTTTCTCTGAAGTTTGAGGTGTTTGAAAATATGGTGGATTACATGTAACAACATCATATTGATGACGTCCGAGTTTCTCTGGCATATCTTTCAAATCTCCATGTATGAGGTGAATTCTTTCTTCCAGCCCATTATATTGAACACTTCTTACTCCCATATCATATAAGCGTTCTTGAATTTCCACACCAGTAATCTTTCCTTTTGTTCTTGTACTTAATAGAAGGGGGACAACTGCGTTACCTGTACACAAATCAAGTAAATTCCCCTTTTGAATTGGTACCCATGCAAAATCTGCCAGTAAAACAGCATCTAAAGAAAAATTAAATACTGATGGGCTTTGTATAATCTTCATGTCTTGCGCTAATAAGTAATCTAAACGTTCATCTTCATATAAATTCATATACTGCTCCTTTTCTTACCCTTAACCTACCCTATTTCATGTATAAAAAATTACCTTTCCAATTATAATTGGAAAGGTAATTTCACTTTTTATTTAAGAATGACAGACAGAACAAACAATCTCCCTCTTTACGTACACTTCCATAATGTAGATTGCAAATATGAAAACCTTCTTGATACAGTCTCGCTAAATTGTCATAGCCTTCACCAATATCTGTTTTCGGCTTCACTTCTTTACGCTTTTGAGTTTTTTGTTTTTCTTTATTCTGCACTTCTTCAAAACGGTGTCGCAAATTGTTATTTTCCATTTTTATATGCTGGTTTTCTTCCAACAACTCTGCAAGATGCTGTTTTAACTCTCCCAACTGTTTATATAAATGTCCAATTTGCTCTTCCATACTAGAAACCGATTCAAAAATATCTTTTTTCTCCACAAGCACCCACCTCATTAATCTGTGGTTTGACTCGAAACGACCCCTTTATTCACTAACTCATCTAACGTATATTCTACTATCCGTTCCTTGTCTACTAGTTCCACTTGAATTAATCTTTCTAAAATATTTAATCCGATCACACGGCCAGTACCATGCGGGGTTTGTATACGTTGATCTAAATCAGGAAGTTGTTCCTTTGCTGCCTCATATTCATCATTCTCATATTTTAAGCAACACATTAAGCGACCACATAAACCAGAGATTTTTGCAGGATTTAATGATAAATTTTGATCCTTTGCCATTTTAATGGATACAGGTTCAAAATCTCCTAAAAAAGTAGAACAACAAAGCATACGACCACATGGACCAATACCACCTAGCATCTTCGCTTCATCACGAACACCAATTTGTCTTAGTTCAATTCTTGTTCTAAAAATTGCCGCTAAGTCCTTCACTAGTTCGCGGAAATCAATCCGACCATCCGCAGTAAAATAGAAAATAATCTTATTACGATCGAATGTATACTCTACATCTACAAGTTTCATATCAAGATTATGCTCTACTACCTTTTGCTGACAGACTTGATATGCTTCTTTTGCAGCATGTTTGTTCTCTTCAACAATGGTACGATCATTTTCATTTGCAATACGAATAACCTTTTTTAGCGGTAATACAACGTCGTTTTCATCAACTTGCTTTTTGGTAATAACTACTTTTCCGTATTCAATACCTCTTACCGTTTCTACAATAACAAACTCATTTTCAGAGATATCGAACTGATTTGGATCAAAGTAATATACCTTTCCGGCCTTCTTAAAGCGAACACCTACTACATCATACAAAACGGTCATCCCTCCTGCAACCGCAACACTAACTGTTCGAACACAAGCTGCGCATTTACATTAGCGTTGATTCTATTTTTTGCCTCTAATATATTAAAGAGAGCTGATACAATGCGCTTCTGAGCATAGGAAAACGATTCAAACATCTCTTTCTGCTCATGAAAAACAAGACGATCTTCTTCTCCAAGTTGAACATATAGTAAATCCTTATAAATAAGGAGTAACATATCTAAACCTTGCTGTAATTGTTCTTTCTCTCCAAAGTGTTTTCCCCATTTTTCTTGTACAAAAAAAATAGAGGTTTTATCTTTTTCGAGCGCTTCACATAATTTTATCACTAAAGCTCGTGCTTGTGCAAACCATTCATCACTACATAAAGCTAAAGCTTCATCAAAACTATTTGTGAGTTGAGCAGCAAGTGTCGATAAAGATGCTGTAATACCTTCTTCCTGTAATCTTCTAATTAAAGATTCTGTAGGTAACGGTCTAAACGTAACAACTTGGCAACGAGATAAAATCGTATTTAAAATTTGATGACTTTGTTCAGTAAGTAAAATAGCGGTTGTATCACTACTTGGTTCTTCTAAAAATTTCAAAAGTGTATTTGCCGCATTTGCTGTCATACGATCTGCGTGCTCAATAATATATAATTTTTTATTTGCCTCTAATCCTGTTTTTGAAAACTCTTCTTGTAAATCATGAATTTGCTGCTTCTTAATAGATAATCCGTCTGGTTTTACAATATGTAAGTTAGGGTGGTTACCTGAATCAATTCGCTTACAATTTGTGCATACATGACAGGGCTCTACTCCATTCCGCTGAGAACAGAGGAAACTCTTTGCCATTTGAATTGCTGTCGCAAACTTTCCCGTACCTTTCCCTCCCTCTAACAAGTAAGCGTGGGATATACGCTCTTTTGCAATGCTATTCATCAACATTTTTACACCGATGGGTTGTATAGCAGAAAGCTGCTCCCACGTCTTCATCATAATGCATACCTCACTTATTTCATTCTTTCCTTCTATTATAACAATTTATCTTCTATAATCTGAACAACTTCTTCTATAAGTTTTTCCATCGGCTGATCAGCATTTACCAATACAATACGCTCCGAGAAACGTTCTACAACTTGTAAATACCCTTCGCGCACACGTTTATGGAAAGAGATATCTTCCATATCTAGTCGATTTACTTCACGTCCTGCATCTTTTTCAATCCGAGCCAAGCCAACCTCAGGCTCAATGTCTAGATAAATTGTTAAACTAGGCATACAGTCCTCTGTTGCGAAACGATTTATTTCAAATACCTTATCCATACCCAATCCTCTTGCATAGCCTTGATATGCTAAAGAGCTATCTATAAAACGATCACATAACACGAGATAGTTCTCATTAAGTGCTGGCATAACTTTTTCTACTAAGTGTTGTCTGCGCGCAGCAGCATAAAGAAGCGCTTCTGTACGTGCTTCCATCATCGTATATTCTTGTTTATGTAAAATCGTCCTAATGTCCTCAGAAATTGCAATACCACCTGGTTCCCTTGTCGCCATTACCTTTTGTGCTTTTTGTTCAAAATATGGCAATAAGCTTTTAATTAACGTTGTTTTACCTGAACCTTCTGGGCCTTCAATTGTTACAAATAATCCCTTCATCCTAAAACCTACTTTCTATATCATACACTTTCATATATTTCGTATTACCTTGAAAACGAGCTCCTGCTCTCTCTAAATACATAATTTGCTCTTTATGCTCTGAAGTAATTCTCTCTCCATACATAACCAATGGAATCCCAGGTGGATACGGAATCACCATTTCCGCCGCTATCATTCCAACAGCCTCTTCTATAGATACTATCTTTGTTCCATATCTTTCTAGTTGTTTATACGTATACGGCAAAGGAGAGAATTCACCTTTATAAGTATAACGAATAGATTCCCTCTTGTCTTTCACGTCATAATGTTGCAATGCTACTCGGATCATCTCTATAGCCTTCATATACCCCTCATTTGCTTGCAGGGGTAAAATAAATAGGACATTGTACGGATCAGCCATCTCTGTATATATACCGACCTTTTCAAATACGGACTGTAATTCGTACCCTGATAACTGACAACGAGTTTGTACGGTAACCTTTAACTCGTCTTGCAACGGATATTCTAAAATGGCGATTTGGGGAATAGAACGTAACCGTTCCTTAAATCTCCGTAAAAACTCAACAATTTCACCATGACCTTCTTCTTTTATACGCGCCATTGTAAAGCGTGCTATATCCAAGGAAGCCATAATTGGATACGATGGACTACTAGATTGTAGCATACTTAAATAAGTAGTAACCTTCTCTTCGTCTACTAAGTGACTATTTATATGTAAATAGGAACCCATTGTCATTGCGGGTAATGTCTTATGTGCAGAATGCACTACAATATCTGCACCATATGTTAACGCTGATTTCGGGAATGGTTCTCCTAAACAAAGATGTGCCCCATGTGCCTCATCTATCAAAACAGGGATTTCATGTGCATGTGCAAAAGCGATGCTTGCCTCTAAATCCATCCCCATACCATAATAATTAGGATGCGTTAGAATGAGTGCTTTCGCATTTGGATATTTTCCAATTGCTTTCTTAATAATTTCATTACGAACTCCCACTGGTACATTATAAGTTTCATCAATCCATGGATCTAAAAAAATGGGATTTGCTCCCGCTAGTTTTAAACCATTAATAATTGATTTATGACAATTTCTTTGTACAAGAACAATATCATGTTCCCCACAACAAGACAAAATCATCGCTAAGTTCCCGACTGTTGAACCATTAATTAAAAAATAACTTTTCTTTGTATCATACACTTCAGCCAATAATTGTTGTGCCTCATCTATACATTCAAACGGACTATGCAAATCATCTAGTCCTGCTAACTCAGTTACATCAATAGATAGAATATCTTTAAACTCTCTTATTGCCTTCTGAGGGAAGTTTAAACCATTCTTATGACCTGGGACATGAAAGGATAACGGCCCTCTTTCTTTAAACTCGATTAACGCCTCATATAAAGGCATATGATTTTGATTCATCTACATCTCTTCCTTATTATTCATTCTCCATCTATTATACAGAACAAAAAAAATAATAGGCATATGCCTATTTAAAAATATGATACTTCTAATTTTCGAAGTTGCTTTAAATAATGTATATATTTCGGATCATCTGTCTCTGTATTCACCATATCCTTTTCACATTCATAACATATTAAATTATTATAAACATATATACCTTCTTTTCTTTTTGTCTCACAAACAATACAAACTTCACTTTGTAATTTCATAACCTTCCCTCCCTATTTAAGTGAACCTATTTTATACTTCTAATCCTTAACAATTTCCAGAAAAATATACACCCATCTCTTATATAATATGATTAACTCTTGGGCAACGTGTTTGTATTACCATTACTTCTTTCCCATTCTTTTTAACAATACAAAAAAACACAAGTCAAAAGACTTGTGTTTTTAGTTGCTTGGCGACGTCCTACTCTCACAGGGACAAGGTCCCAACTACCATCGGCGCTAGAGAGCTTAACTTCCGTGTTCGGTATGGGAACGGGTGTGACCTCTCTGCCATCATCACCAAACTATGAAGGCATATTCCTTCAAAACTAGATAACATTTGCTACATATTATATGGTTAAGTCCTCGATCTATTAGTATTCGTCAGCTCCACATGTCACCATGCTTCCACCTCGAACCTATCAACCTGATCATCTTTCAGGGATCTTACTAGCTTACGCTATGGGAAATCTCATCTTGAGGGGGGCTTCATGCTTAGATGCTTTCAGCACTTATCCCTTCCGCACATAGCTACCCAGCTATGCCCTTGGCAGAACAACTGGTACACCAGCGGTGCGTCCATCCCGGTCCTCTCGTACTAAGGACAGCTCCTCTCAAATTTCCTACGCCCACGACGGATAGGGACCGAACTGTCTCACGACGTTCTGAACCCAGCTCGCGTACCGCTTTAATGGGCGAACAGCCCAACCCTTGGGACCGACTACAGCCCCAGGATGCGATGAGCCGACATCGAGGTGCCAAACCTCCCCGTCGATGTGGACTCTTGGGGGAGATAAGCCTGTTATCCCCGGGGTAGCTTTTATCCGTTGAGCGATGGCCCTTCCATGCGGAACCACCGGATCACTAAGCCCGACTTTCGTCCCTGCTCGACTTGTAGGTCTCGCAGTCAAGCTCCCTTATGCCTTTGCACTCTACGAATGATTTCCAACCATTCTGAGGGAACCTTTGGGCGCCTCCGTTACACTTTAGGAGGCGACCGCCCCAGTCAAACTGCCCACCTGACACTGTCTCCCGGGTCGATAAGACCCGTAGGTTAGAATTTCAATACAGTCAGGGCGGTATCCCACCAGCGCCTCCACCGAAGCTAGCGCTCCGGTTTCAATGGCTCCCGCCTATCCTGTACAAACTGTACCAAAATTCAATATCAGGCTACAGTAAAGCTCCACGGGGTCTTTCCGTCCTGTCGCGGGTAACCTGCATCTTCACAGGTACTATAATTTCACCGAGTCTCTGGTTGAGACAGTGCCCAAATCGTTACACCTTTCGTGCGGGTCGGAACTTACCCGACAAGGAATTTCGCTACCTTAGGACCGTTATAGTTACGGCCGCCGTTTACTGGGGCTTCAGTTCAGAGCTTCGCTTACGCTAACCCCTCTCCTTAACCTTCCAGCACCGGGCAGGTGTCACCCCCTATACTTCGCCTTACGGCTTCGCAGAGAGCTGTGTTTTTGCTAAACAGTCGCTTGGGCCTATTCACTGCGGCTTTCCGTTAAGAAAGCACCCCTTCTCCCGAAGTTACGGGGTCATTTTGCCGAGTTCCTTAACCAGAGTTCTCTCGCACACCTTAGGATTCTCTCCTCGCCTACCTGTGTCGGTTTGCGGTACAGGCACCTTTTATCTCGCTAGAAGCTTTTCTTGGCAGCGGGGAATCAAAGACTTCGCTCCATAAGGAGCTTCCCCATCACAGCTCAGCCTTCACGATAAGCGGATTTGCCTACTTATCAGCCTAACTGCTTGGACGTGCACAACCAATCGCACGCTTCTTCTATCCTTCTGCGTCCCTCCATTGCTCAAACGATAAAGAGGTGGTACAGGAATATCAACCTGTTGTCCATCGCCTACGCCTGTCGGCCTCGGCTTAGGTCCTGACTAACCCTGAGCGGACGAGCCTTCCTCAGGAAACCTTAGGCATTCGGTGGACGGGATTCTCACCCGTCTTTCGCTACTCATACCGGCATTCTCACTTCTAAGCGCTCCACCAGTCCTTCCGGTCTGACTTCACTGCACTTAGAACGCTCCCCTACCACTGATACCATTGGTATCAATTCGCAGCTTCGGTGGTGTATTTAGCCCCGGTACATTTTCGGCGCAGAGTCACTCGACTAGTGAGCTATTACGCACTCTTTAAATGGTGGCTGCTTCTAAGCCAACATCCTAGTTGTCTAAGCAACTCCACATCCTTTTCCACTTAATACACACTTTGGGACCTTAGCTGGCGATCTGGGCTGTTTCCCTCTTGACTACGGATCTTATCACTCGCAGTCTGACTCCTAAGGATAAGTCATTGGCATTCGGAGTTTGACTGAATTCGGTAATCCGATGAGGACCCCTAGTTCAATCAGTGCTCTACCTCCAAGACTCTTACACTTAAGGCTAGCCCTAAAGCTATTTCGGGGAGAACCAGCTATCTCCAGGTTCGATTGGAATTTCTCCGCTACCCACACCTCATCCCCGCACTTTTCAACGTGCGTGGGTTCGGGCCTCCATTCAGTGTTACCTGAACTTCACCCTGGACATGGGTAGATCACCTGGTTTCGGGTCTACGACCACGTACTAAACGCCCTATTCAGACTCGCTTTCGCTGCGGCTCCGCCTCTTCAGCTTAACCTTGCACGGGATCGTAACTCGCCGGTTCATTCTACAAAAGGCACGCCATCACCCATTAACGGGCTCTGACTATTTGTAGGCACACGGTTTCAGGATCTCTTTCACTCCCCTTCCGGGGTGCTTTTCACCTTTCCCTCACGGTACTGGTTCACTATCGATCACTAGGGAGTATTTAGCCTTGGGAGATGGTCCTCCCAGATTCCGACGGAATTTCACGTGTTCCGCCGTACTCAGGATACATTCAAGAGAGAACGAAGTTTCGACTACGGGGTTGTTACCCTCTACGACGGACCTTTCCAGGTCGCTTCGTCTACCTCGTTCCTTTGTAACTCCGTATAGAATGTCCTACAACCCCAAGAGGCAAGCCTCTTGGTTTGGGCTATGTTCCGTTTCGCTCGCCGCTACTCAGGAAATCGCATTTGCTTTCTCTTCCTCCAGGTACTTAGATGTTTCAGTTCCCTGGGTCTGTCTTCCATACCCTATGTATTCAGGTAAGGATACCATACCATTACGTATAGTGGGTTTCCCCATTCGGAAATCTTCGGATCAAAGCTTACTTACAGCTCCCCGAAGCATATCGGCGTTAGTCCCGTCCTTCATCGACTCCTAGTGTCAAGGCATCCACCGTGCGCCCTTTCTAACTTAACCAAACTAAAATTAAAAAATATGAGCTACACTGTTATCTAGTTTTCAAAGAACATACCATTTGCTATTTAAAATAGCTTTTTGGTGGAGCCTAGCGGGATCGAACCGCTGACCTCCTGCGTGCAAGGCAGGCGCTCTCCCAGCTGAGCTAAGGCCCCAAAATGTATGGTGG
>NZ_JARVHF010000001.1:2802500-2817500 GCF_040459885.1 Bacillus cereus group sp. MG20 | reverse complement strand
GATGGTTCTACACTTTGTTCGACCATTCTCTTCTGACGTAACCACTCATTCTTCACTTTTTCCAAAAGTACAATTAACTTATCATCATACTCTTTACGCAATTTACCCTTTTTTTGAAAGAACATTTTTGTTTCTCCTCTTATACTTCTCTGCGACCTTCTAATGCTTTCGATAGTGTCACTTCATCTGCATATTCTAAATCTCCACCAACTGGCAGACCATGTGCAATACGAGTTACTTTAATGCCTGTAGGTTTTAAGAGGCGGGAGATATACATCGCTGTAGCTTCCCCTTCAATATTAGGGTTTGTTGCTAATATTACTTCTTGTACCGTTTCATCATGTAGTCGCTTTAAGAGTTGCGGGATATTAATGTCTTCCGGTCCAATTCCCTCCATAGGAGAAATCGCACCACGTAACACATGATATACACCTTGATACTCTTTCATTTTTTCCATCGCGATTACATCTTTCGGTTCTTGCACGACACAAACAACTGATTGATCTCGATGCGAATCATTACAAATATAACAAGGATCACGATCAGTAATATGTCCACATACAGAACAATACGCTAAATCTCGCTTCGCATTTACAAGTGCTTTCGCAAAACCTAACACATCATCTTCTTTCATATCTAATACGAAAAATGCCAATCGAACCGCTGTTTTCGGTCCGATACCTGGCAACTTCATAAAACTATCGATTAGTTTTGATATTGGTTCTGGATAATGCATGTATCAATATCCTCCTAGAACATTCCACCTGGTAAGTTTAAGCCTTTTGTAAATTTACCCATCGTAGAGTTTGATAGCTCATCAGCCTTTTTAAGTGCATCATTTGTTGCAGCTAACACTAAGTCTTGTAACATTTCGATATCCTCTGGATCTACAACCTCTTCTTTAATCTTCACTTCAAGAATTTGCTTGTGACCATTTGCAATAACTGTAATCATTCCGCCGCCAGCTGTACCTTCAACTGTTTTTTCACCAAGCTCTTCTTGTGCTTTCGCCATGTCTTTTTGCATCTTTTGCATTTGTTTCATCATGTTATTCATATTTCCCATTCCGCCACGCATCATAATTAATTCCTCCTAATTATTATTACTCTTTTATTTCAATGAGTTCTTGTCCTACTAATTTCACTGCCTCTTCTATAAGAGGGTCTTCCTTTTTCTCCGGGCTTTCTTCAGACTCTCCACCTTCACGTTGTAAAAAGTCTTCACGGATTTTACCCCATTCACTTTTTGGAATGGCAATCATATTTAACCTTTTACTTAGCAATTCAAATAAAGCTTGTTCTACTGTATCCATAGCTTCTCGATTTTCGCTCGCCATCTTACAGTGAATCTCATATTGAAATGCTAAAACGTAAGTGTCATCTGAAGCTGCCACTGGTTCGCTATTTTCTAATAGAACAGCAAACGCTACTTTGTTATATGATTTGAGTCTTCCTAACAACTCACCCCATACAGCTTTTAATTGTTCTAAATCTTGACGCTTCGCTTGTTTTAATACTTCATTTACACGCCCGACAGGAATCTTCATACTTCCTGTTCGTACGGGTTTTGGTGTTGCACGTGTCTCTCTTACTTCCTGTTGTACACCAGCTGGCACACCGTTCTTTTTGACTTGCTCTAACTCTTTCTCCAATTGCTGCATCCTGTTCATAATTGCTTGCAAACGATCAGTACCGTTTGCTTGCATCATAAACTGTTGACACAATTGCACCATAACAACTTCTAAGAAAATACGCGGATGATTTGTCCACTTCATTTCCTGTTGTCCCTTACTAAGGGTATGAATAATCTCATAGATCACTTCCGGTTGCATTTCTTCACTCAACTTACGGAATTGATCATCTACAATTACTCGTTCCAACATATGTTCTAGTTGCGGTGAAGTTTGATATAAAAGCATATCACGATAATAGTAAATGAAATCCTCCATAAAACGAACTGGATCCTTCCCTTTACTCATCATTTCATCTATGATCTGTAATGCTCTTGATACATCATTTTCACGTATGCATTCTACTAAATTGCCTAAGTATTGCTGAGAAACAGATCCTGTTACGGCCAATACATCTTCTGTCGTAACAATCTCATCACTATAAGATATAGCCTGATCAATAAGACTAAGCGCGTCACGCATACCACCTTCAGCAGCACGGGCAACAATTTGTAATGCTTCATCTTCCACTTGCGTACCTTCGTTTGTCACAACCGTTGATAATCTCTCAACAATATCATTCACTGATATTTTTCGGAATTCAAAACGCTGACAACGCGAAATAATTGTAGGCGGGATCTTATGAGGTTCTGTTGTCGCCAAAATAAAGATAACATGTCCTGGCGGCTCTTCTAAGGTTTTTAAAAGCGCATTGAATGCACCCATAGAAAGCATGTGAACTTCATCAATAATGTATACTTTATATTCTACAGCACTTGGAGCATATTTTACTTTATCTCTAATATCTCGAATTTCATCTACACCGTTATTTGAAGCCGCATCAATTTCTAATACATCTGAAATGGATCCTTGTGTAATTCCTAAACAAGAAGGACATTCATTACAAGGTTCAGCTACCGGAGCATGTTCACAGTTAATTGCTTTTGCAAATACTTTTGCAATTGTCGTTTTTCCTGTTCCCCTAGGACCAGAAAATAAATAAGCATGTGAAACTTTCTCTTGAAGAAGGGCATTTTGCAACGTTTTTGTCACGTGCTTTTGACCGACTACATCTTCGAACTTTTGCGGTCTCCATGTTCGGTATAACGCTTGGTATGACACGAAAATACGGCCTCCCTCAAAGGTTATTATCTCATTTATTATAACCCATTCTGTTTATAGATTCCAAAAGTTATTTTCTATACAAAAAACTCACCTTTGTATTAAGGTGAGTTTTGTATACATATATAACTGCCGTGCACCCTCCGTCGATTACGTACCATAAGCGTTACTCAAGCAGTTAGCTCGGTTCAGGCACTCCTGCGGCACACGAGAAGACCCGCTTATTGCTGCTTCCTTCCGGACCTGACAAGGTTCACGGGGTCCCGTTGCGCAGGACCCAAACGTCAACACCACTTACTTAAGGCAGACCTTACAGCAACATAACCTCGAGAGGGGATTCGGCCTCGCTAGAGCGGATTGCGAGTATAGGGCACCGCTACCTCCCCGCTTAGCACGGCAAAGTTAAAACCAATATTCGGTTGCCTTCATTAAAGGCATTATCAGTATAACTTGTTTCTTTATAAAATGCAAATACGTTAGTTCCCAGTATTTTTCTCTAATTTTTTTATCGCTTTTCTTTTTTTACGAAGCTCTCTAAAAAAGTTTGTTAACAACGTACCGCATTCTTCCTCTAACACACCAGATACTACTTCACATTGATGATTGAAGCGTTCATCTGTTAAAAGATTCATTAATGTCCCTGCACACCCGCCCTTCGGATCACTTGCACCATATACAACTCGCTTCACTCGTGATAAAACAATTCCACCCGCACACATTGGACAAGGTTCTAATGTTACATACAATGTTGCATCTTCTAAACGCCATGTCCCTAATTTTTTACACGCCTCATCTATCGCTAGCAACTCAGCATGAGCTATTGATCTTTGCTCAGTTTCCCTTAAATTATGGGCAACACTAATTACCTCACCATCTAACACTATAACTGCTCCAATTGGCACTTCCTGTATTTCCTCTGCCTTTTTGGCTTCTTCTATCGCTAATTGCATAAAATAAATATCTTGATCTTGTTCCATAACATAGTCCTTTCATTACAAATAAAGTACACTTATTTCCATTTACTACACAGGGGATAACTTTTATATATTCAATCCACCCTAAAAGAAAAAAGAGAGGGGATTACATATGAAAAATACCGCCTTGCTCATTATCGATATGATTAATGACTTTCAATTTTCCCACGGACCCATTCTAGCTCAAAAATGTGAGACTATCACAAACCCTATTTTACAATTAAAGAAAAAAATGAAATCCTTCGGCTATCCTATAATTTACGTTAATGACCATTATCAACTTTGGAGATCTGATATCGACCAACTTATTACTCATTGCACAAATAAATATAGCGAAAATATAATCCATAAGATTGCTCCAAATTCTGATGATTACATTTTTATTAAACCACATTATTCCGCTTTTTATGAAACACCTTTAAATTCATTACTAGGTTATTTAAAAATAGAAAATCTAATATTAACAGGAGTTGCCGGAAATATATGTATCCTATTTACAGCTAATGATGCCCATATGAGAAATTATACATTGTATGTACCACAGGATTGTATCGCCTCTAACAGCGACCAAGATAATATACATGCTTTAAAAATAATGGAAACTACATTGAAAGCAAATATAACATCGTCATCCAAAATAAAATTTAATTAATACATATATCTATTTTCTAACTTTTTATATCAAATTAACCCGCTCGCTTCCCTCTTGTGCTACAATAATTCTGTTTTGTGTTTTTAGTAGTCACGGTAAATCACTGATTGAAAGGAGGAAACAGCGTGACCGGAGTACCATTTATCACGGTTGAAGGACCAATTGGTGTTGGAAAAACTTCACTTGCGAAGGAAATTTCAACTCACATGCAACTCCACTTACTAAAAGAGATTGTTGATGAAAATCCCTTTTTAGGAAAGTTCTATGAAGACATCGACGAATGGAGTTTTCAAACAGAGATGTTCTTTCTTTGTAATAGATACAAACAATTAGAAGATATTAACATAAAGTATTTGAATCAAAGGAAACCAGTAGTAGCGGATTACCATATCTTTAAAAATTTAATTTTTGCATCCCGCACATTAAAAGACTCTCAATATGACAAGTACATGCAAATTTATCGTATCCTTACACAAGATATGCCTGTGCCAAACGTCATTGTTTATTTAACAGCTAGCCTAGAAACATTGCAAAAACGAATCGCCATGCGCGGAAGAGAATTTGAAAAAAACATGGATCCAAATTACTTACTACAGCTCACAAAAGATTATGAAACAGCAATGGATGCTTTTAAAAAAGATCATCCGGAAATACCAGTATTGAAATTTAATGGAGACGATATGGATTTTGTAAAAAATCCTGATGATTTAAACGTCATCCTATCTGCCCTTCAAAATACTCTCTTAAAGGAGTCGAAATAATAATGAATTTAAGGCAAAAATATGATATACCCAATGACGCAGTAATCACTATCGCCGGAACGGTAGGTGTGGGTAAATCAACTATGACAACTGCATTAGCTAATGCTTTAGGTTATCGCACATCATTTGAAAAAGTAGATTCCAATCCATACTTGGACAAGTTCTATGCGGACTTCACTCGCTGGAGCTTCCACCTACAAGTGTACTTTTTAGCAGAACGATTTAAGGAACAAAAAAGAATTTTTGAATACGGTGGCGGTTTTGTTCAAGATCGTTCTATTTACGAAGACACTGGAATTTTCGCAAAGATGCATCATGAAAAAGGTACGATGACGGAAACTGATTATGAAACATACAAAGGGTTATTTGACGCTATGGTCATGACTCCTTACTTCCCTCATCCAGACTTATTAATTTACTTAGAAGGTTCTTTCGATGATATTGTCGATCGTATTCAAGAACGCGGACGCCCAATGGAACAGCAAACGCCAATTGAGTACTGGAAAGAAATGCATGGACGTTATGAAAACTGGATTAACAACTTTAATTCATGCCCTGTATTACGCTTAAATATTAATGAGTACGATATTTTAAAAGATGGGGATTCAATCGAACCAATCATTAAAAAAATTGGCCATTTTTTAAAACAAACACGTAAACTTGTAAAATAAAAAACCCGTGCATATGCACGGGTTTTCCTATTAAATTACTTCTTCTTTGTTGGAGCAATAATTTCACTCTCAGGTTTTCCTGCGTTAATACGCTGACGAACAGTACTTGTACTAATATCGTATGCTTCAGCAATCTCTTTAACAGTCAGTTCTTTCCCATTAATTACTGCCGTTAATACTTTACCTGTACGTTTTGGAGCCGCTTCTTTCTTTACAGCTGCTTTTTTAACTTGTTTTGGCACCTCTACTTTATTCGTAGCTGGTTTTACATCACAAGTACAACCACAAAGTTTACGGAATGTATCATCACTAATAATGCGTGATACGTTTGCACCACTGTTTAAAATTCTATTGTTCTTACAGACAGGACATTGTACATAATATAAAGTTTTTCCATCTAAAGGAAACGTTTGTATAATAAGATCCATGTTGACTCCTTTCATATCTATGAAGATAATCATCGGAATATGAGTGTGTAATAAGGACAAAATTACCTTACACCATACTTTATGATTGGTTTTAAAATAAAAACTCGTTACGTGTTGGTAACGAGTTCTCCAATCTCCACTTATATGCGCTGTTGTCAATTATATCTGGAGGAGGTAGAGGGATTCGAACCCCCGCGCGACTCTCGCCGCCTGTCGGTTTTCAAGACCGATCCCTTCAGCCAGACTTGGGTATACCTCCATATTGACATCAAATATAATATCAAAAGAAAAACAGTTAGTCAACCCTACTAAAATAAATTATGAGGAAAGGAAAATTTTACTTTCCCCTTCCTACATTACAGTACTGACAACGCTCATAATTACCAATCACTCATACCGATGAATGTTTAAATTTACTTAATAACTGTTTTTCCTCCCATATAAGGGCGAAGAACTTCTGGAATTATAATTGTACCATCTTCTTGTTGGTAGTTCTCTAAAATAGCTGCAACCGTACGTCCAATTGCAAGACCAGATCCATTTAATGTATGGACATGTTCTGGTTTTCCATTTGGCTCACGGCGGAAACGGATATTTGCACGTCTCGCTTGGAAAGCTTCAAAATTACTACAAGAAGAAATTTCACGATATGTGCCATAGCTTGGAATCCATACTTCAATATCGTATTTCTTCGCTGCTGTAAATCCTAAATCGCCTGTGCACATGCTCATAACGCGATATGGCAACTCTAATAATTGTAACACGCGTTCTGCATCATTTGTTAATTTTTCTAACTCTTCATAAGAATCTTCTGGTTTTACGAACTTCACAAGCTCTACTTTATTGAACTGATGCTGGCGAATTAAACCGCGTGTATCGCGACCAGCTGAACCTGCTTCAGAGCGGAAGCAAGAGCTAAATGCAGCATATCTTATAGGCAATTGCTCTTTATTTAAAATCTCATCACGATGCATATTCGTTACAGGTACTTCAGCTGTTGGAATTAAGAAATAATCTTCACTTTCAATACGGAATGCATCTTCTTCAAACTTTGGAAGTTGTCCTGTTCCTGTCATACTTGCACGGTTTACCATATATGGAGGTAATACTTCTTCATATCCATGCTCATCAGTATGAAGATCAAGCATAAAGCTAATTAAAGCACGCTCTAATCTTGCACCAGCACCTTTGTAAAATACGAAGCGGCTTCCTGTTACTTTCCCAGCGCGTTCAAAATCTAAAATTCCTAAATCAGTAGCAAGATCCCAATGTGGTTTTGGTTCAAAAGTAAATTCTTTTACTTCTCCCCAAGTACGCGCTACTACATTATCATCCTCTGTTTCACCGACTGGAGCAGACTCATGAGGGATATTTGGAATAGATAACATTAATCTTTCTAAGTCTTCTTCAACTGTGCGAAGTTCGTTATCAAAATCCTTTACTTTTTCTCCAACCTCACGCATTTCTAAAATTAGAGCTTCTGCATCTTTCTTTTCGCGCTTTAATACAGAGATTTGTTGAGACACTTCATTACGTTTACTTTTTAATTCTTCTGTCTGAACAAGTAGTTCTCTTCTTCTCGTATCAAGTTCTTCAAAACGTCCGAAATCAGTTAAATCTTCACCTCTATGCTGTAATTTCGCTTTTACTTCTTCAAAGTTTGTACGTAAAAATTTAATATCAAGCATTATATACTCCTCCTTTTATTTTATAAAACACAAAAAACTCCCGTCCCTATATAAAGGGACGGGAGTTAACCCGCGTTGCCACCCTAGTTGAAAGCATTACCGCTTTCCTCTCAAGTAGAAATAACGGCTCTTCACCGGGAATGCTTACTAATCCAAAAGATGTTCCACATTCCATTCCAGGATGGATTCACAAACTGTTTCTATCGATTTCCACCAACCATCGACTCTCTATAAGAAACAACATTTGTTACTATTTCCTATCAACACGCTTATTTTATAAAATTGTTACCATCAATTTACTATAATCTTATACAAGTTGCAAGTTACTTATACAACTTTTTTCATTTTCGCTTCTTTTACCATTTCAACAAAGTATGCTGTTACACGATGATCATCTGTTAATTCCGGATGGAATGAAGCAGCTAAAAACTGATCTTGTCTTACCGCTACCATTCGGTCACCATGCTTAGAAAGCACTTCAACATTATCAGCTACTTCTACAACATACGGCGCACGGATAAATACACCAACGAAGTCTTCACCCACGCCTTCAATTGAAAGCGCAGCTTCAAAACTATCCTTTTGGCGTCCGAACGCATTGCGCTCAACTGTAATATCCATAGCACCAATATGTGCTTCTTCATAGCCAATAAGTGTTTTCGCAAGAAGAATCATCCCTGCACACGTACCAAACATTGGTTTACCAGACTTTGCAAATGTGCGAAGTGGTTCCATGAAAGCATACTTATCAATAAGACGGCGCATTGTTGTACTTTCACCGCCTGGTAAAATAAGACCATCAATCTCTTCAAGTTGCTCTATACGCTTTACAACAACAGCTTCTGCACCACTTGCTTCAACTGATTTTACATGTTCACGAACTGCACCTTGAAGACCTAGTACCCCGATTTTCACCATTTTAAAGTTCTCCTTTAATTACCATCCACGCTCTTGCATGCGTTGTTCTGGTAATAACGTTGAAATTTCGATACCCTTCATTGCATTACCTAATCCTTTAGAAAGACTTGCAATTAGTTCGTAATCTTCATAATGAGTCGTTGCTTCAACAATTGCACGTGCAAATCTCTCTGGGTTTTCTGATTTGAAGATACCAGATCCAACAAATACCCCATCAGCACCAAGTTGCATCATTAATGCAGCATCTGCTGGCGTTGCTATACCACCTGCCGCAAAGTTTACAACTGGTAAGCGACCAAGACGTTTAATTTCAAGTAATACTTCGTAAGGAGCACCAGTATTTTTTGCATATGTCATTAACTCATCTTCACGTAGACTCGCAACTTGACGGATTTCTGCATTGACTTGGCGCATATGACGCACTGCCTCTACAATGTTTCCTGTTCCTGGTTCACCTTTTGTACGAAGCATAGATGCACCTTCTGCAATACGACGTGCAGCTTCTCCGATATCACGGCAACCACATACAAATGGAACTGTGTAATCACGTTTATTTAAATGGTATACTTCATCAGCAGGAGTTAATACTTCACTCTCATCGATATAGTCTACCCCTAATGATTCTAATACACGTGCTTCTACAAGGTGACCGATACGGCATTTTGCCATAACCGGAATTGACACTGCACCCATAACTTCTTCAACGATTGTTGGGTCTGCCATACGAGAAACGCCACCTGCTGCACGAATGTCTGCTGGTACACGCTCTAATGCCATAACGGCAACTGCGCCTGCCTCTTCTGCAATTTTTGCTTGTTCAGCGTTAATTACGTCCATAATAACGCCGCCTTTTTGCATTTCTGCCATTCCACGTTTTACACGCTCTGTCCCTGTTACATTTGTCATGTACAAAAACCCCCCTAGGTGAATTGCTTTCCCCCGTTAAAGGCGAAAATTAAGAATACTCTTACATTCTACCACTAACTATCAGATGCTTGTCTACTACTTTTTCATAAAGTCGGTATGAAAAATAGGAATAAAAAAAAAGCCCCTACCATGAGGAGCTTCTAAAACCAACCTTTTACTGTATCAACAGCGCTATTCCACATACCACTAAAGAATGAACCAATTCCGCGCATAGCACGAGTAAACCAGTTTGCTTCTTCTACTTCAGATGTTGTTACAAGATCCACTTGCAACGACTTACCAGTTAAAAATCCAGGGTCGTTTGTATCTTTTGGCGTAATTACCATTTGACCAAGCGCAGCTCCCTTTTTAATAGGTGCTTCTTGTCCCTTACTTGATTCTTTTAATTCTGTTTTATAAACATCTTTACTTCCTTTTGGCACTGGAAGTGAAATAGCTTGTTTCGTTTGAACTGCTACATCTTTATCTTTCGCATTTTCTACTCTTACTGTTTCTTGTCCTTTTACTGAAGAACCTTTTTTATACATTTGTTTCACTTCAAAGTTAGCAAATCCATAATCATATAGCTTCTTTGTTTCATCAAAACGTGCTGTATGAGAACTTGTTTTAATAACTACAGAAATAAAACGCATACCGTTTCTTTCAACCGTACCAGTGAAGCAATCTCCTGCTTCTGGAGTTGAGCCTGTTTTCAGACCATCTACGCCATCATATTCTTTAACTAAGCCCTTTAACATCCAGTTCCAGTTTGACATTGCAAACTTCTCTTTTTCTGGACGGAATTCTTTTTTAGGAATTTTTGCTGTATCTAACACTTTTGGATAATCTTTAATTAAATGTTGTGCTAAAGTTGCAACATCCTTTGCAGACATTTTATTTTCTTCATCTGCTGTTGTTCCTTCAGGATGCATTCCCTTTAAATCTTTATTCGTTAAACCTGTAGAATTGACAAATTTATAATTTTTCAACCCTAGTTCTTTCGATTTATCATTCATCATTTTTACGAAATCTACTTCTTTACCTGCAATTGCTTCTGCTAATGCAATTGTTGCACCATTTGCAGAAAAGATTGCCATTGCCTCATATAACTCTTTTACTGTATAAGAGCCACCATTTTCTAATGCAACATTTGATAATGAAGCATCTTGTGAAACCTTATATGCATATTCAGAAACCTTAATTTTCTGGTCCCACTTAAGTTTTCCTTTATCCACTGCTTCGTGAACTAAATATTCACTCATCATCTTTGTCATACTAGCAATGGATAATAATTCATCTGCATTCTTTTGATATAAAATTTTCCCAGAATTCGCTTCTACTAAAATTGCCGCGCCTGCTTCAATGTTTAAAGCGGCTCCTGTTTCAGCTGATGCATTGCTATATGGCATAAAAATGCTACAAGCTAGTGTAAGCACTGTTACCAAAGCAATGAATCTTTTGCAAAACATACCTTTCACTTTTGCTACCCCCAATATCTATGTACTCACATAACCGTTATTCTAACATAATCAAAAAAAAATAGACAGAGATATCAAATCTCTGTCTATTTGTATATAAGACATTATAATGAGTAGTTTGGAGCCTCTTTTGTAATTTGTACGTGATGAGGATGACTTTCACGTAAGCCTGCACCTGACATACGAATGAATTGTGCATTTTCGCGTAAGAATTCTAAATCCTGTGCTCCGCAATATCCCATACCTGCACGTAAGCCACCAACTAATTGGTGAACTGTATCTGCTAAAGGTCCTTTATATGGTACTCGTCCTTCAATACCTTCTGGGACAAGTTTTTTATTTCCTTCTTGGAAGTAACGATCTTTACTTCCTTTTTCCATCGCACCGACAGAACCCATACCACGATACACTTTAAATTGACGACCTTGGTAAATTTCAGTTTCTCCAGGACTTTCGGCAACACCAGCAAACATACTACCTAGCATAACAACATGTGCTCCTGCTGCTAAAGCTTTAACCATATCACCAGAGTACTTAACACCGCCATCAGCAATAACTGGAATACCGTGTTTACGAGCTTCGGTTGCACAATCATAAACTGCTGTTAATTGTGGTACACCAACACCAGCTACAACACGTGTTGTACAAATAGAACCTGGTCCAATACCAACTTTAACTACGTTTGCACCAGCTTCAATTAATGCTTTCGTTGCTTCAGCTGTAGCAACATTTCCAGCGATAATATTTAATGATGGATATTTAGCACGAACTTCTTTTACCTTATCAATAACGCCTTTAGAATGCCCATGAGCTGTATCAAGTACAATTGCATCTACACTAGCTTTTACTAATGCATCGATACGAAGCATAGCATCAGCTGTTACACCAACTGCCGCTCCAACTAATAAGCGTCCTTGCTTATCTTTAGCAGAGTTTGGGAATTCAATTACTTTTTCAATATCTTTTATTGTAATCAGCCCTTGTAATACACCGTTATTATCAACAAGAGGGAGTTTTTCAATTTTATACTTTTGTAGGATCTTTTCAGCTTCTTCCAGTGTAGTACCAACTGGAGCTGTAATTAATTGTTCTTTTGTCATTACGTCAGAAATTTTGATTGAGTAGTCTTGGATGAAGCGCATATCACGGTTTGTAATAATACCAACTAATTTTCGCTCATCTAAATTATTTACAACCGGTACACCTGAGATACGATATTTTCCCATAAGATGTTCTGCATCATATACTTGATGTTCTGGAGTTAAGAAGAAAGGATCTGAAATAACGCCGCTTTCAGAGCGCTTTACTTTATCAACTTGCTCTGCTTGTTGCTCAATAGACATATTCTTATGAATAATTCCTAAACCACCTTGGCGAGCCATTGCAATAGCCATGTCAGCTTCTGTTACTGTATCCATTCCTGCACTAATTAACGGGATGTTTAGCTGTAAGCTTTCAGATAAAACTGTTTTAACACTTACTTCTCTTGGTAATATATCTGACCTAGCTGGTACAAGTAATACATCATCAAAAGTCAAACCTTCTTTAACAAATTTAGATTCCCACATAATTGTTCCCCCTATGATACCAGAAATTATTATTAGTAGCTTATCAATTGGTTAAAATACTGTCAAGGACGTATATATATGTTAGAATTTTTAGACAATAAAAGGAGCGTAATATATGCATCAAACATCTTGCACTTGGCAGCAGTTAAGTTTCTTTTTTTCATCTCAAAACGTACAACGTTATCTTGCCCGTTGTTATGAAAAATTCTCTATTCAGGATGCCGAAAAAAAAAGTTTTGAAAATTGTTATCCCTTTATTTATTACTTAGAACACGGGAAAAATTATTATGAATTATATAAGACAGCTCCATTTTCCATTCAACCAATGTTGTTATTTTATGGAATTAGCCAACTTTTTAAAGCATGTCTACTAACCATTGATCCTAACTATCCTGAATCCACTACTGTTTTAGCTCATGGCGTTACAACTCGCAAACGAAAAAAACAAGGGTATCAATTTTTAGAAGATGAGGTGAAGGTACAAAAAAACGGATTGTTTACTCATGTTGCAGAACAACTGTTTCACATGAAACACTTAGAAGCAGAAAAATTTAACATGTTAGAACTAATGGGAAATATTCCAGAATTACAAAATTTGTTCCGCTATAGTCAAAAAGGATCAACTTTATATAAAATCGATTCAACAATTAAAAATGAGCTCTCCTTTTCAGTCAACCTACTAGATCGATTACATATGACTAAAGAGAGATTTTCTCGCTACATTGAAACATCTTGTAAGCATTTATCAATGCAACATGTACCTGAGAAAACTAATGAATCGAATTTACTTTTTACGGCGCCAATTCAATCATGGAATCCTATGTACAGTACTCCTTTATACTATGAATATCTTACTAATACTTATTATTTACCACTTACAACTGATCCTAGAAATCCTAAACCAGTATTACCCGAACTCCTCGTTCATTATTTATTGCTCTATAATTTAAGCATGATTTCTAGGTATGAAACAGATTGGTGGTATGACTTACTTGGAAGCTATGGCTCTGAAGATTATCCATTTATTTATCAATTTCTTAATATTTCTGCTCAAAAAATCCCTTACTATATTTCATCATTTTTACTAACAGAACCTAACCTATTTCATGGGAAATAAAAAAAACACAAGTCAAAAGACTTGTGTTTTTAGTTGCTTGGCGACGTCCTACTCTCACAGGGACAAGGTCCCAACTACCATCGGCGCTAGAGAGCTTAACTTCCGTGTTCGGTATGGGAACGGGTGTGACCTCTCTGCCATCATCACCAAACTATGAAGGCATATTCCTTCAAAACTAGATAACATTTGCTACATATTATATGGTTAAGTCCTCGATCTATTAGTATTCGTCAGCTCCACATGTCACCATGCTTCCACCTCGAACCTATCAACCTGATCATCTTTCAGGGATCTTACTAGCTTACGCTATGGGAAATCTCATCTTGAGGGGGGCTTCATGCTTAGATGCTTTCAGCACTTATCCCTTCCGCACATAGCTACCCAGCTATGCCCTTGGCAGAACAACTGGTACACCAGCGGTGCGTCCATCCCGGTCCTCTCGTACTAAGGACAGCTCCTCTCAAATTTCCTACGCCCACGACGGATAGGGACCGAACTGTCTCACGACGTTCTGAACCCAGCTCGCGTACCGCTTTAATGGGCGAACAGCCCAACCCTTGGGACCGACTACAGCCCCAGGATGCGATGAGCCGACATCGAGGTGCCAAACCTCCCCGTCGATGTGGACTCTTGGGGGAGATAAGCCTGTTATCCCCGGGGTAGCTTTTATCCGTTGAGCGATGGCCCTTCCATGCGGAACCACCGGATCACTAAGCCCGACTTTCGTCCCTGCTCGACTTGTAGGTCTCGCAGTCAAGCTCCCTTATGCCTTTGCACTCTACGAATGATTTCCAACCATTCTGAGGGAACCTTTGGGCGCCTCCGTTACACTTTAGGAGGCGACCGCCCCAGTCAAACTGCCCACCTGACACTGTCTCCCGGGTCGATAAGACCCGTAGGTTAGAATTTCAATACAGTCAGGGCGGTATCCCACCAGCGCCTCCACCGAAGCTAGCGCTCCGGTTTCAATGGCTCCCGCCTATCCTGTACAAACTGTACCAAAATTCAATATCAGGCTACAGTAAAGCTCCACGGGGTCTTTCCGTCC